>CAVQPS010000001.1:0-5322 GCA_963714795.1 uncultured Ignavibacteriales bacterium
TTTCTTCAGAAATTACTCAAGTTTAAAATTAAATGTGACACTGCCGACTTGCGACTTCTGATCGATCTGCGGAGGCAGGGGGTCGAATCTCCATGTGCGCAGTGCAGATATCGCCGCACTTTCGAGTCGTTCGTCCGATTTTCGGGACGGCATAATCGCATCGACCGATCCATCCGGCAAAACGGAAAACTGGAGCGTCACCGCCATTTGTTTATCGGTGCCTTCAGGATATTTGGGAAGTTTGCCGCTGAGTAGGCGACGCGATCCGGTCCCGCCCCAATCGATGGAATATCCCTGACCGCGACCAATACCGCCGCCGCTTCCTCCGCCCGCCCCGCCGCCGGAACCTGGACCCGATCCCCTCCGGATCCATCGTGTCGGCAGATTATCGGCAAGAAGAGGTTTGACTGTGCGTTTCTTTTTCGTGGTGGTCGGTTTCGGTTCTTCTTTTTTGGGAACAGGAATGGCGTTTTCAATTTCATCATAGACATGGATTTGCAGTAATGTAAATTGCGGTTCGGCTTTCGTTTCCGCATCGTGTTCCTGCTCTGTACTACCCTGCGGCCCGAATTGAATCGCATCGTCTTCCGCACCTTCACCACCGCCGCCGCCGCTGCTGCCGAATTTCATTTCCTCTTCAGCAACAAGCGCTGCGTGCTGATGTATTTGATAGATCAACCCAAAAAATATTGTGCCGTGAAGAACAAGACTGACGATAATTGCGATAAGTCGAATTCTGCCAAATTCTTTATCGGCAAAATACGATCGTCTCACTGCACCGGATTCCTTCCTTGTTCAACAGCATTGCACATATGTATATGGACCACAGAGCGAAACACCATTTTGTTGTTGCGACACCCGTTCAGGATGTTGATCATAAAATTTTTTTTCCGAAAACCGACTGTACCAGTTCTACGGCAAATTCCGATGATTGGTTGCGGTTATCAAGAATCGGATTAACTTCGACGAGTTCAAGCGATGTCACACGTTTCGAATCGGCAAGCATCTCCATAATGAGATGAGCTTCGCGATAATCGAGCCCGCCTTTCACCGGCGTGCCGACGCCGGGCGCATACACCGGATCGACGCTATCAAGATCGAAACTGACATGGACATAATCGACACTCGAGGCAAATTGCTGCAAAACTTTTTTCATCACCTTGTGAACGCCGTGCCTGTCGATTTCTTCCATCGTAAACACGCCGACACCGAGTTTGATTAATTGCTCGCGTTCCTGCCGGTCGAGATTCCGCAGTCCGATAATGGCAACATTTTCCGGATCGACTTTGCGGAAGTTGCCGCACACCGACCGAAGCGATCGCGGCCCAATGCCGCAACAAACGGCAAGCGGCATTCCGTGAATATTGCCGGACGGAGAGCTGTCCGGTGTATTAAAATCGCCATGGGCATCGATCCAGATAACACCGATTTTCTTTTTCCGGTTCCGCGCGTGGGCAGAAATACCGCTGATCGTACCGATCGCAATCGAATGATCCCCGCCGAGCACCAGCGGAAAATGTCCGCGCTGCATAATTTTTCGAACTTTATTTCCAAGAACGGTAACAGCACGTGTAATTTCCGGCAGATATTTTGCATGCGGGTCTTTGATACGCTGTTCTTCCTGCGTCTTGATGGCAAGATTGCCCTCATCGATAATTTTATATCCGAGATCGTGAAGACGTTCTCCAATCCCGGCAATGCGAATCGCAGAAGGACCCATATCGACACCGCGACGGCCCGCGCCTAAATCCATCGGCATCCCTATAATATGGATTGTCATATCCTGAGGCAAGTTAAAAATAATTTATGTATGAAATCGATTATACCCGCATGAACGAAAGCAATTTCGTCACGGTTTCTTTCATATCTTTTCGATGAACGACAAGATCGACGAAACCGTGTTCGAGCTGAAACTCCGAACGCTGAAATCCCGGCGGCAAATCTTTACCGATCGTTTGTTTGATCACGCGTGGACCGGCAAAACCGATCAGCGCGCCCGGTTCAGCGATGTGGATGTCGCCCAGCATGGCAAAACTTGCGGTCACACCGCCGGTGGTCGGATCCGTCATGACGGAAATATACGGAATTCCTGCATCTGAAAGTTGAGCAAGTCTCGCGCTCGTTTTTGCCAGCTGCATTAACGAGAGAGCACCCTCCATCATGCGCGCACCGCCGCTCGATGAGACAATAATCATAGGTATTTTTGATTTTATTGCTTTGCCGATTGCGCGGGCAATTTTTTCTCCGACAACCGAACCCATACTGCCGCCGATAAATCCGAAATCCATTACGCCGACGACGCTCGGTACGCCGTTAATTTTGCCGGTACCGGTACGAACGGCATCATTGAGTCCTGTTTTCCGGATCGTATCCTTTACCCGATCACGGTACGACTTGGTATCGGTAAAACTCAACGGATCCACCGAACGCATTTTGCGATCGAGTTCCCTGAATGTCCCATCGTCCGTCAGCAGGGCAATATATTCCTTACTGCCGATGCGAAAATCAAAATTACACTTGACACAGGTATACATCTGCTGTTCAAGCTGCTTGCGATGGATAATTTCTCCGCACCCGTCGCATTTTGTCCACATGCCATCGGGCGCATCTTTCCGCTCAACGGAAGTTTCAATGCTTGCCTTCGAACGCCGGAACCACGCCATTACGACTCCACTGAAAATTGTTGAGGTTTGGCTGTTGTATAAAATTCTTTGATATACATCGGTTCAAAAGTTTCGAGATTATCACGATCGCCATTCCGAAATTTCAAAACACCACACAGTGCAACATCAACAGCACTACATGATTGCAGATTCTTATCGGGCAACATAATCCGGAGACCGTTATTCAATTCACTGTGAGAATAATATTGATAAAATTTATTCGCTCCATCGCCGACAAGAATAACCCGGTGAGGGCGGGACAGGATTGACATCGCTTCCACGCACCGGACAGCTTGCGACGGAAGCACTTGTTCGACACTCTTTTCATGCCGACGAAAAATTGCAGTATACACCTCATCACGCCGGGCATCAATCATCGGAACGATCACGTCATCCGGTTCCGCAACACCGCGGACTGGCAAGTGCTTCAAGAGTCGGCACGCCGACCACCGGTTTATCGGTGGCAAAAGCAAGTCCTTTTGCAACGCTCAGACCGATCACCGGTAAACGATCCGGGACCGATGGAAATCGCTATGCCGTCGATCGACGCAAGGGCCAACCCGGCAGATTTCAAACAATCATCCACACATTCCATCAGTTTTCCGAATGTGCTTGCGGAATTTCATACCGGCGTTCGGCACGTACAACATCGTCATCGACAACGCAACAGCAAAACGGCCGTTGCAGTTTCTATTCCCAGCACGGTCATACCGGAATCTCCTCATGATGCTCGATGGTGATTTGTCGCATATTTTCTTCGATTCCTAATTGAAAACGGACATCAAACCGAACGGGCGGCAAAAGATTTTCAATCCGGTCTGCCCATTCAATGAGACAAATATTGGAGCTGTAAAATGTATTCATCAAATCCGATGTCCCTTAATTCCTTTTCGGATTGTATACGGTAGCAATCAAAATGACAAATTTTAATTCCACGTGCATCATATTCATTGACGATGGTGAATGTCGGGCTTGCCACATGCTCGTACACACCCAGTCCACGACAAATTCCCTTGATAAAATGTGTCTTACCGGTTCCGAAGATCTCCGAACAACGCCACGACATTTCCCGCAGTGAGTTTTTTCGAAAATCTTTCGCCGAGAGCTATCGTTTCCTCAACGGAACCGGAATGATACGAATGCACCGTGTTCATTTATTGTTTCGGTTTCATTTTGATGACGGGTAAAATCATTTCTTCCATTGAGATCCCACCGTGTTGAAAGCTATCGCGATATTGATTCAGATATTTATGATAATCGGTTGGATATACAAAATAATAATCCTCTTTTGCAATCAAATAATTAATCGTGATGCTTCGCTTTAGGCAAACGGAAATCTGTAGGATTTTTAATAAAAATGGCGTGCCGCTCGTCGGCTTTTAAATTTCGCCCATACTTGTATCGAAGATTTGTCGATGCTTCCTTGTCGCCGATCACTTTTGTACCACGCAAGCAGCGGATGCTGCCATGATCGGTCGTCATAGAGGATGGTGACATTTTTTTGTCGCGACAATGTTCGCAGCATTGCAAACAACGACGAATGGTTGAACCACGATGTAGTGAGCGAACGGATACGCCGCTTCATCCGGGGCAATTTCCTTGAGCAATTGAGAATCGGATCTGCCGTGGGCAAGCATATCGACAAAATTCACAACGATCGACGTCAGCCGATTTTTTGCATAGGACTGATACTCGTTTTCGATGCTCCGCCCAAACTCGGTATCTCAGTAATCTTCACATATTTTGAATCCGGTTTCACCTGAATTTTCTGTCGCTCCAGTAAATTATCCGAGGAACTGATGCTCGTATCGATTGCGGCTGTTATCGTCATCTTCCCACTGTTCCCAGATTTCCGGAAATCGAACTTCCGTTTCATCGGGCCAGGCACCGCTGAAAATGGAATTGCGCGAGTAGGGTGTTGCCGTCGGAAGAATTGAATAATAATAATCCCTCGTGATATCATAATATTCTCTGAAGGATTGTTTCCATTCCCATCCATTGATCGAAGTCGGAGACAATCAATCACAAAAAAGAATACAGAAGGAATTCGTGTCGTGAAATTCAGGCAGGAGATATCGTTCGGCAACATCGTTCGAAAGCGTCGGTCGTTTGTTTTGCTCCAGCCAGTGCCGATAATTTCGTTCGATGGGTTTCTGAAAACTCGACATTGCATTCTTTAATCTGATCGTTCAGCATTTCTTTTCAAGCCGAGTTCGGGATGCCGATCCAATTCTAACTACCGGTCGACCAGCTTCGTATACAGTTCGACCCAATCTGAGGCGGAAAGAGAATTATGCAGTGCAAGCGAAAATCTCGCCGAATTCTTTGGTGTAGTCTCGTGCGAGACATAAGTTCGCTGGCAATTTTTTTTCCTTCTAAAAATTTCTTGCATGCAAGAAGTACCTGACTTGGGTTCACCGGTTTGGTAAGGTAATCACTGATTTTGACACCGATCGCTTCTTCCATCAATCCTTCATCTTCATTTTTGGTAATCATGACAACAGGAAGTTCCGGATGCAGATCTTTAATCTGCGACAGGGTAGCGAGGCCGCCCATTCCGGCCATCATTTCATCTAAAAAAACAAGATCGTACGAGTGAGATTTAACCAGGTCGATCGCATCTTCTCCGTTGGTTGCCGTTCCGACCGTATATCCTTTT
>CAVQPS010000002.1:0-29596 GCA_963714795.1 uncultured Ignavibacteriales bacterium
TCGGTATGCGGGCAAAAATTCTCTTGCGTGTGAATTTCGATATCAGATCGGAAACGCATCCGTATATTACGACCGGTCGTAAACATAATAAATTCGGTGTCAGCCCCGAGAAGGCAAAAGAAATTGCCGGTACAATGTCATCGTATCCCTATCTTGAATTACTCGGAATTCACAGTCATATCGGATCGCAAATAACGGAAAGTGAAACGTTTCTCGCTGCTGCCGAAGCGATCGTCAATTTTATTCAGGAACTCCGTTCGATGGGAATTTCCATCCGGCATCTGAACTTCGGCGGAGGGTTCGGCGTTCAGTACCGCGGATTCGTTTCTCATCCGATGTTGCCGCAGGAATCGGACAGTCCCGAATTGCATCTCGCGACGACGAAAATGCTTGCAACAATTCTTCCGCCGTTGAAAAAAGCGGGCTGTACAATTTTGATTCAACCCGGCCGGTCGATTGTTGCACATGCTGGAATTTTGCTGACAAAAGTGTTATATAGAAAGGTGACGGAGAATAAAACATTCCTTATTGTCGATGCAGGAATGAACGATTTGATCAGACCAAGTTTATATCAATCGTATCATCAGATTGTTCCGTTGCAATTACGAAATGCCGGTCATGAAGTGGTCGATATTGTCGGGCCGTTATGCGAGTCCGGCGATTTCTTCGCGCTCGATCGCATGATGCCGCGGTGTGAACGGAATGACGTGCTTGCGGTGCTGTGTGCCGGTGCGTACGGTTATGTCTTGTCGTCGAATTATAACGGCAGACCGCGTCCGGTGGAAGTGATGGTGGACGGCAACGGATTTTCCGTTACGACAGAGCGTGAATTATTTGAGTAATATTTTTTAAGGAAGGTATGAAACAATACACTGTTGCGGTTGTCGGTGCGACCGGGCTTGTGGGAAGGAAAATGCTTGAAGTTCTGGAAGAACGGAAATTTCCCGTGACGGAGATTCGTTTACTGGCGTCGGCAAATTCTGCCGGAAAGAAAATCGTTTTCAATAAGAAAGAATATTCCGTTCGGGAATTGACCGCGAAAAGTTTCAGCGGCATTGATGTCGCATTATTTTCTGCAGGGGCTTCCGTCAGTAAAGAATTCGGTCCGATTGCCGCAAAAGCCGGAGCGCTCGTTATCGATAACAGCAGCGCTTTCCGGATGGATCCGGATGTACCGCTGGTCGTTCCGGAGGTGAACCCGCACGACATTCCGAAACATCACGGCATCATTGCCAATCCGAATTGTTCGACGATTCAAATGGTGGTTGCGTTGAAACCGCTCCACGATAAATGGAAGATCAAAAGAATTGTTGTCTCAACCTATCAATCGGTGACCGGAGCCGGCAAGCGTGCAGTGACACAACTTGAATCGGAAATCGCCAATCATCCCGATCCGGAACGAAAATTTCCGCATCCGATCGCTTATAATGTTCTCCCGCATATCGATATCTTTTTTGACAGCGGTTATTCACGTGAAGAAGTGAAGATGGTCGACGAAACGAAAAAGATCATGGGTGACGATTCGATACAGGTGACCGCCACTTGCGTCCGCGTTCCCGTTACGGGCGGCCATAGCGAATCGGTCAACGTGGAATTTGAAAAACCGTATACCATTGACGAGGTCAGGGAAACTTTTCGGCATGCGCCCGGTGTTATTCTACAGGACGACCTTTCGAAGAATATTTACCCGATGCCGATTTTGTCACATAATCGTGATGAAGTGTTTGTCGGCAGAATCCGCCGGGATGATACGATTTCCAACGGATTGAATTTGTGGATCGTATCCGATAATCTCCGGAAAGGTGCAGCGACCAATGCGGTGCAGATCGCTGAAGCCTGGATAAATCATTATCAATAATTTCACATTCATAAAGGAAAAATCTATGAAAGCTCTTCTTGCTGTTCTTGTTCTCTTTGCCGTGTACGCTCAGGCAGGAGAAATGAAGTCATTGAGTGTCGGAGATCCGGCACCTTCATTTGTCCTGAAAAATTATGACGGAAAAGAAGTCAACCTGAAAAAAGTGTTGAACGGTAATAAGTTTGCCGTGGTGATGTTTATTTCGACCCAATGTCCGGTTTCGAACGGATATAATGAGCGGATGGAGAAGCTGTATGAAACATATTCGGCAAAAGGGATTTCATTTGTCGCCATCAATGCCAACAAAGAAGAAGATGTTCAGGCAATTGCCGATCATGCGAAAGAACACGGTTTTAAATTCCCCGTCGTAAAAGATGCGGGCAATAAAATTGCAGATCTATATAATGCGCAGGTAACTCCCGAAACGTACGTGATCAATTCGAGCGGAAAACTTCTCTATCATGGCCGCATCGACGATAACCGCAATGCCGCGAAAGTCACGACGAACGATTTAGCCGATGCGCTCGACAAGCTTCTCGCCGGTAAGGAATTGACGGCAACGACGACCAAAGCGTTCGGTTGTTCCATCAAACGAATCAATGGAATGCAATGCGATCAGGAATCATCGCTTGTTCTTGTTTGCTTCGTCGTTCTGTTTCCGACTATTTGTTTCGGATCGGTCCCGGAAGATTCTGCCGCCGTCACGATGGTGAATGTTGCCGTACTTCACGATCTGATACAAAAAGATTCCGGCAATGTGGTCCTGGTGAACGTCTGGGCGACGTGGTGCAAATGGTGTAAAGAAGAAATGCCCGGGATTCTTGAACTCAAAAAGAAATTTGAAGGAAAAGGATTCCGTCTCATTCTCGTTTCCGCGGACGACATCGATGATCTTGAAACCGGCGTCAAGCCGACGTTAACAACGTTAGGCGTTCATTTCCCGAGTTTTATTATTCATGAGCCGACCGATGAAGCATTTATGAACGGTATGAATCCCGATTGGAACGGTGCGCTACCGACCTCGTTTATTTACGACCGGTCGGGAAAACTTGCCGAAACGATGGTCGGCGACAAAACGTTGAAAGAGTTTGAAAAAGCAATTCAAAAATATCTGAAGAAAAAGTAAGCCGTTTGGAAGGTAGTGGGTCAATTTACAAAACCGCGTCTTTCCGAAATGATTCTATTCGGAATCTGAACCAAGCAAGCTCGGAATAGATGCTGAACAAAAGCAATTCAGCAAGACGGGAGATTTCAGGGTAGGTGATCTCAGGAAATTGACCCACTACCGTTTGGAATTCATCGGCTGATTTGGTATACTGAATCCTGTCATCCCGTTGTCCCTCAAAGGGATGCGGGATTTTTTATTTTTAGGAAATTATGAAGAAACCATTTCGGGAACGCATAAAAGAAGGTCCGATCGTCTGCGACGGTGCCATGGGCACGTTGCTCGATCTGTATGAATATCCTGAGCTTCCGCATGAGATTCAGAATATCAAAAATCCTGATATTATCGAACGGTTGCACCGCGAATATATAGCCGCCGGATCGGAAATCATCGAGACGAATACTTTTTCGGCGAACCGCTTGCGGCTTTCTCAGTTTCATCTGCAGGATGCTTTGCGTGAAATCAATGTTCGCGGTGTTGAGATTGCCCGCCGCGCTGCCGGCGATGATGTTTATGTTGCGGGTGCAGTAGGACCGACAGGAATGCTTCTCGAACCGATCGGAAAAATAACGCGTCAGCAAGCGCGCGATGCATTCAAAGAACAAATCGAAATCCTTCTTGAAGCCGGCGTCGATTTGATTATGCTGGAAACGTTTGTCAGCGTGCAGGAACTTGACGAAGCTCTCGGTGTCGTTAAAAGTTTGACCGATCTTCCGGTGGTAGCTCAAAAAGCATTTGCAGAAGATGGTGCGATTCTCAGCGGCTCATTTCCGATCGAGGTCATCGAACATCTGATCGAACAGGGAGCCGATGTGGTCGGCGCAAATTGTACAGTCGGTCCGCAACGGATGTTTTCGATTATCCGCAGTGCATACAAAGACGGTGTCATCCTTTCGGCACAACCGGCGGCAGGAATTCCCACGTTACTCAATGGCCGGTCGATTTATCATACGACGCCGGAATATCTCGGTGCGTACGCCAAAGAGCTTGTCGAATCCGGTGTGACGCTTATCGGTGCCTGTTGTGGCTCGACGCCTGCACATATCCGTGCGATGGCGCAAGCCGTGAAAGGGCTAAGCGTCGGGAAGCCGGCTCCGAAAATCGAAATAAAATCTTCGGCAAAAGATTCCGCCGGACTCGAGCCGCAATATTATGTCGATCAGTCGCGCTGGTCGAAATTTGCCAGGAATGCCGGTAAAAAATTTATGACGACCGTCGAGCTGGATGTTCCGCGCGGGCTGGATATGTCGAGTGTTTTTGAGGGCGCCCAATTTTGTTATGAACGAAGAATCGATGCCGTACACATTACCGACGGAGCGCGGGCACGACTTCGTATGAGCTCGATTGCCGTTTCATCGCAGGTCCAACAGCGCGTCGGCATCGAGGCAATGATGCATCTTGCCACGCGGGATCGCAATCTGATCGGGTTGCAGGCGGAATTGCTCGGCGCTTATGCTCTCGGCATACGCAACGTTCTCTGCATCACCGGCGATCCGACCGGGATCGGAGATTATCCTCAGGCAAATTCGGTGTATGATGTCGATGCGGTCGGGTTGATCCGGGCGGTTCATTCGATGAATAAAGGGACCGATATCATGGGAAACTCTATCGGAAGTCCGACCTCGTTTTATATTGCCTGTGCAGCAAACCCATCTGCCGATAATCTGGATTATGAGGTCGAAAAAATCGAGAAAAAAGTCGACGCCGGCGTCAATATTTTTTTTACACAGCCGTTGTTTGAAATGAAGACGCTCGAAACATTTTTAAAACGTATCGAGCATCTGAAAATACCGCTCATGGTGGGAATCATTCCGTTGCGAAGTTACAAACATGCGGATTTTCTGCATAATGAAGTTCCTGGAATGCGCATACCGGAAAAATTCCGTGAGATGATGCGGACTGCCGGAGCGAACGGCGCAAAAGTGGGAGTGAAATTATCTATGGATTTTATCAAGGAAGCCAAACCGTCTGTTGCGGGCGTGTACATGATGCCGCCGTTTCAGAAATACCACGTCATCGAGGAATTGTTAAGCGTTATTTATTGAGAAGGTTTGGCGTTGGGATGAAAACAAGTGCGCCCAGAGGGAGTCGAACCCCCAACCTACAGCTCCGTAGGCTGACGCTCTATCCAGTTGAGCTATGGGCGCAGTGATTGAATATACGAAAATATCGAACGCCCGTCAAGAAAAAATGATGAGATGCCCTCTCATGATATTTAAATGATTTCAGGGGTTGCCAGCTTTTTAATCTGTTTACAGACATGTGACCTTCAAAAGTAATTGACACTTTCGTTGACACCCCCTACTGTCAAACAGAACTATTTTAGTTGTGATTTGGTCAACAATAATACAAAAAATGATCAACAATTTCAAGTTGTTTTTACCCTCTTTGACGGGTTATCATCAGCAAAATTTTTCTCTTCCCGACCGGAGATCCTGCCATATAAAAAGCCCGGGATCTATACTCCGGAAGACTCATATTGACCTGCCTTTCGTACCGGCTCTCCGATTCGTAACTCAGGTTCGCCGATTCCGATCCTATTTGTAGTATACGACCGACCTGCCACTTTCTGATCCGATTTTGCGATCACCGAAAGGCCGTTTGCCACAGTCATGGGATTTTTGTAATTTACGCTGAAGTGTATTTTACCGGTGAATATTAGGGTAGAACACGAAAAGCCAGCTCCGACAAATTCTGAGGTTTCGCGATGCCCGCGACTGGAAACTATTCCATACTAAGATTTATCCATAACAAACAAGATGGATATCCAAAAAAAATATTTATCAGAAAATATCTCATTAGACCAATTTCAAAGATTGATGTAGTTAATCCTGAATGCTTTAATATTTTAACTGAGAATGGGTTTGATATGGAAGATAAAACCAAACAGCAGACTTCCCACCATAATATTTGGATTGAAAAGACTATAGTAAATGGAAGATTGGATCGAATGGCGGGAGAAAGATATTGGCGTGGCACTTTGGTCTCCTCGAAAAGACAAAAGGGGGGCTGATATTTACAAAAATATGCGTTTTGTACGGCAAGGGGATATTGTATTACATTTAATTGATAATCAGAAGATATCAGGGGTTTCCATAGCAAAGAGTACTTGTATCGAAACAACCGGTTTGGCTGGATCAAATTGGGCTGGGCCTGCATATTTAATAGAATTGGTTAAGTATGAAAAGAACGATATGTTGTCATATTTTTTATGTGGTTTATTGTTAAGTCAGCTCATTATCCCAAGACTCCTTTTTTCCTCTGGTGGACGAAATGAACTCGTTCAATGAGAGCAGTATTTCGCTGAATATCTGAGCGTACTCGAAAGACGGGAGCTAAAGGAAAACGGTTCGATCACAACTGACGTTCTGATCAGTTCATCGATCTTTAAAAAATATGATACACACAGTGAAGGAACAGATCCGGATTTTAAGATCTGGAAGGAACTTGAACTTACCGATGACGGATCAAAAACCAGCTGAAGGAAAAAGGGCTTACACTCCTGCGAACCTTATAGTCATGGGAACGGTCAATATGGATGAAACGACGCATTGATTCAGCCGGAAAGTTCTGGACCGCGCGATGACAATCGAGATGAATGCCGTAAGCCTTAATGAAAATATAACAGAGGCTGCTGACACATGGAAATATCCGGAAGAACCTCTCCCGAATAATTTAATAATTCCGGAAAAAACGCACGGCTGGCAGGTGTACGGTGAGCGTCGAGCCGACGGTGATGCCATCATCAGTTATCTGACGGAAGTGAATGGAATATTACAGGATACGCCGTTTCAGATCGCATACCGCGTCCGCGACGAGTTTCTGCTCTACGCCTATAATTATTCGAAATATGCAGATCTTCCTGAAACCTGGCTCAACGAAGTCTACGATGAAATGACATTCATGAAAATACTCCCCCGTATCGAAGGCGATGAAGAAAAGACAGAAGTACTGAAACAGCTGATTGAATTATTCAGGGCTCGGAACCTCGCCAAATCATTGCATAAAGCGGAAGAGATGGAAAATAAGCGGACCAGGTACCACTACACATCATTCTGGAGCTGATCGGAAAAACCGCAATGGATCTTATCGGCTGACAACCGAGGATTATACTTTAACCGTCAGAGCGGACGGAGCGGACACATCGTTTGGCAAAGCGATACGGCGTAACGCCGGAATGGAAAAAAGCACGCGATATAGTTTTGCCGGTGGCCACATGTCAGCGTTTCAATTAGCCGCGTGTGAAAACGGTCAGCTTACCTCTGAGCTGTCAGCCATTCCGGCTGGTACAGAAACGCATCCTGTTTTTTTTGAAAATAAGAATTACATTTTTGATGTTGTTTTTACCACAAAACCCGAAGGAGAACCATTTGTTTACTCACCGCTTAAAGAAATAAAAGAAGCTTTTCTTTCCAGGACTATCGGCAATTCCTACGTCATTACCGGGACTGTCAATTACGGAAACAATATCGGCAGGACTTCATTTAACCTTAGGTATACCAAAAACGGAGCTCTGCGGGAACATATCCTCGGGTTTGAAGTCTATCCTGTCAAACTTGATTACAGGAATGATTACCTGGCAATCATCAGGGAAATTAATGATGAATTTTCGGCTCTGGTTCTTGAAATGTTTCAGAAAACATACACGGGTTTCAGACAAGGAGAGGAAGTTCACCAGTGACATTATCTGGTGGAGCGTTTTTGGGAGGCTCTATAATGAAATGCTGATTGCAGCGAATCTGATACTTAACAAACCGCACAATCGTCTGGTCAATGAAATATTTTTCTCAAAAGCCGACCGCCTCAGATATCTCACTCCCGGTCTTGAGGAACAAATTGCGGAACACCGGACCAATCCGAATAAATATTACCGCGAGGAACGAAAGACGCTGACGGTTGATACAAGTGAAAACAGATTTTTTAAACATGTCGTCAGGGAACTTTACGCAAATTTCCGTGAAATCAAGTCCAAGCTGATATCAATGTACAGTACAAAATTTACACCGGAATTTACTGAAGAGCTGGACACCATAGAAAAGAAATTGAATGCCATTGCTCACCATCCGTTTTTCAGACAGATTGGCGGGTTCAGAGGAATGAAACAGGAATCACTGGTGCTTCAGAAAGCAAGCGGGTATTCAACAATCTTTCGGGACTGGATCATTCTCAGGAGCGGTATAAGTTTCCTTGAGGGCGTTAACAGAATTGAGCTTAAAAACATTGCCGAGTTATATCAGATATGGTGTTTTCTTGAAATAAAGAATATCATCAGGGATATTCTTGGCAAAGAACCTGAAGAAATTAAACTGGCCGAAATACTTGTTGATGGATTTACGATCCGGTTGCAATCCGGGAATTTCTCCAGAATTGAGTTTAAAAAAGAGACCGGCGAAATTATTGAGATATTTCATGAACTGCAATACAATACCGGCACTACCGGGGAAGTATTATCGCACACTGTTAATCAGAAACCGGACATTGTCGTCAAAATTACAAAAAAGGATCTGGAATATCAGTTTACATATCTGTTTGACGCGAAATACAGAATAGCATCGGACGATAACCCTGCTGCGCCTGATCATCCTCCCGAAGACGCAATCAATCAGATGCACAGATACCGTGACGCTATTTATTATCAGTCAGCAGATAATAGGCCAAAGAAAGAAGTAATCGGTGCTTATGTCCTGTTTCCCGGAACAAATGATGAAGACATAAGTAAGGATCAGTATTATTACAAGTCAATAGATAAGGTGAATATCGGGGCCTTTCCGCTTCTGCCGGGTGAGAAACGGAAAAAAAATAATTCAATCATAAAAAATTTTCTGAAAGAAATAATACTGAACAAATCCTCAGATATGATACTGAGGGAGGACGTAATTCCGCAGAAGGGCATGGAGTATGAAGATCCTGATGGATTGGTTTTCGTTGGAATAGTAAAGAGCGAGGGACATAAAGCATATATAAAATCGGGAGAAGCTAATTGTTCCTATATTAAAGTCATCGGCAATAAAGGGCTATCCCGGTTGAATAAAATAAAATATTATGCGCCCTGGATTTCCGGAGAAGGCGTAAGTGAGTTCTATGAATGCAGGGAGATCAGAATTATTCCCAGAAAAGAGATTTTAGCCGGTCACGAAACGCTAAGAAGGAATTCAGACGATCTATGTTACTTTTTTGAACTCGGTAATAAAAGAACTTTGCTGAAAACAATAAACCCTGCAGGGGGGAATCGGGTTTTCAGATACACCCGCCTTTCGGAGCTAAGAAGGGCTGCTTCATTCAAAGACTTTGCCGGGTACAGCAAACCTAACGAAGAGTAAGAAGCCGGATTGATCTATGTGTGCAATGATTGAATATGGGAAAATCCACCTCCCGTCAGGAGAAAATGATGATGGGTTTCTCCATAGATAGACTTTGGGTGGTAATATAATTTGAAATGTCGCTTTCTTCTTTGCTTTGAATCTATCATTTCTTGCATCACGCTTCCTAATTTTTTACATTCTTGCACTCAACTTTTATAAGGAGATTTTTTTTATGCGTTATTTATTGATCGTTCTGTTGCTGATGGTCTTTACAAAATCCCGCGGCGCGGTTGTCGGCAAGGAAATCACGTATATTGCCGATACGCTCACCATGAAAGGTTACATTGCCTACGATAATTCAATCTCCGGAAAACGACCCGGAATCCTGATCGTCCATGAATGGTGGGGAAATAACGATTACTCCCGCAAACGTGCCGATATGCTTGCCGGACTCGGTTACGTTGCTTTCGCCGTGGATATGTACGGCAACGGTAAACAAGCCGATAATCCGGGCGATGCAGGAAAATTTGCTGGCGAAGTGATGGGCAGCCCGGCTGCAATGAAGGCACGATTTATGGCAGCGATGGATTTGCTGAAAAAAGATCAGCATGTCGATCCTGCACAAATCGGAGCGATCGGATATTGTTTCGGCGGCGGAGTCGTCCTTGCGATGGCAAGAGAAGGCGCCGACCTGAAAGCCGTCGTCAGTTTCCACGGAAGTTTAGCTACAAAACATCGCGCGAAAAAGGGAAGTGTGAAAGCGAAAGTTCTTGTCTGCAACGGTGCCGATGATAAGTTTGAAACGGCTGACGACATTGCAAAACTCAAAGCGGAAATGAAAACGGCTGCACCCGATTTTAAATTTGTGAATTACCCCGGCGCGGTTCACGCATTCTCGAATCCGAATGCGACAGAATTAGGGAAAAAATTCAATATGCCGATCGCGTATAACGAAAACGCCGATAAAAAATCGTGGGAAGAAATGCAGAAATGGTTCAGGAAGACTTTTAAATAGAAAGTCGCTGAACTATTTTTAGCATTACTGCAGCATCGGTGCGATAAGCAAGCCGATAGCATATGTGACAGCCGCTTCGCCGAGCCCGATGAGCGTCATTTCCATACCGCTCTTGAGCCATGAACGTCCGGTGACAATCACTTTCGATGCACCAACGGCAAAATGTGCTAGCGTGCTGACGATAAGCGATATGATGAGAGCGGTCGTTCCATGACTGAACAGAAACGGGAGTACCGGAACCGCCGCTCCGATTGCCGTACTGACCGATGCGCTGACCGCTGATTTCCATTCATTCGGAAATGTTTCTTCCGAAAGCCCAAGTTCTTCATGCGCCAGCGTTTTGAGGAACTGTTCCGGCTGTTCCGCGAGGCGCGCAACCATCGTTTTCGCTTCTTCTTCGGAAAATCCTTTGAGCTGATAAAACAGCTCGAGTTCTTCTTTTTCTTCTTCCGGGTTCTCGGCAATTTCTCTCCGCTCGCGGTTCAATTCCGCTTCGTAGACTTCCCGCTCCGATTTCGTTGCGAGATACGCGCCGCTTCCCATCGATAATGCCGATGCGATCATCGTGGCAAAACCGGAAAGCAGGACGAACTCGCCGTTGGCATGCGTTGCGCCGGCAACGCCGCTGACCACACCGAACGCCGCTCCGAGTCCGTCGTTGACGCCGTAAATTGCCTGGCCGATCCAGCCGCCGGACCGCACATGCCATTTTTCGCGCTCGAGGATTTTTTCCAGGCGTCCGGTCGAAACAGGCGCCGGCGATTGAAATTCTTCCAGCATTTTACTGTGTGACCGTTCTTCCATCATCGCATCCATCAGTTTAGTGCGATCGTCTTCCGTCGGTGAGCTTTGTAATAATCCTTCATACAACGCATCGGCGTCGCGTTCTCCTTCTTCCAGGATTTGCGCGGCGCGTGCGGTGTCGCTGTTCAACAAAACTTTCCGTTTCATCTGCTCGACCAGAGATTCTTTATATTCTCCCGGATCGGCGCCGAGCTGTTTGAGCCGGTCTGACCATGTCTGCGCGTGGCGTTCTTCGGCTTGCGCCATTCGTTCGAGAATTGCTTTGCGTTGCGGATTCTGTTCCCGTTCGGCGAGGGCGTGATAATTCCGGGCGCTTCGTATTTCATCCACCCATGCTTTTCGCAATCCTTCAATAAATTGTTTCTGATCAGGCATTGTTGTTTTCAAAATTATGGAAAATAGTTTAAAATGGCAGCGTTTGTTCAAAACTTTTTATGAAAGTAGAAGAATATATACAAAAGTAGTGCTTCTTTCAACTGCCGGCAAGTATCGTAGTGCATCAGTTTATTTTTTTTTCACGTGTTTGACCACCCCTGTAGTCCCCTCCGGAGGGGACGTTGATCCTCCGCTTAATAAGGGAGGATTATCCCGAAGGGATCCCTTAGGGATAGGAGGGTTCGAAAAGCTGTAACAATCCAAACTGGGGCACTACCGCAAATATGAAGTCGTGGATTTTATCATAAGTTCGCAACAGGAAAAATGATGCTTGACATTGTACGGGGAAGTGTGTACATATACAAAGTACCAAAAGGGGTCATTATTTCCCCGATGCTTTTGTTGTAAGAAAATCATTCACAATTTTTCTCAAGTCGAATTCTTCGAAGAACGTGTTGAACCTCTAAATCTTTTTTTCATAATTCGGTTAAAACTTTTCGTACCATTCTGTCGTATATCTAACCATCGAATAGTTGACCGATCATTGTTCAGGAAGTAATGAAAACGTTTGAATTTCTCGGACTGAATGTCATCATTGTCGCGGCAGTTGTGCTGCTGATAGTTTTGTATCTGATTTTTCTGATCAACAAACGACGGAAAGATAAATTTCTCCACAACGAATCTGATACAAACTCCTGACAGATAACGGAGATTTCGCAATTCCTTTCAAAAAAAGCTCCTCACAAACGGGGGGCTTTTTTCTTGCTACTATGCCGCCGTGGTCGTATATTGTCAAAGTTTAACAGAAATTGGAGCGTAGAAAAAGCATGATCGTCATGAAATTTGGGGGAACCTCGACGCAGGATGCCGAAGCGATGCGGAATGTTGTCGGCATTGTTACTGCACATCTGAACCGGAAACCGTTGGTCGTCATTTCGGCAATCGCACAGGCGACGAATATGCTTGAGCAGACCGGAAAACTTGCCGGGCAGGGGAAAGCAGGCGAGGCGCGGGATGTCCTTCTGAAATTATTCGATCGCCATTATACAATTATCGATGCTCTCATTCATGACCGGCAGCGGCATACGGAGCTGAGGAAAATTGTGACGCAATCGTTCCAAGAGCTGGAAGAATTGGTGAAAGGTCTTGCCATCGTCCGTGAATTGACGCCGCGTATGCTCGACACATTTTATTGTTACGGTGAATTGCTGTCATCCCGCATCATTGCCGCTGCTCTTCAGGAAAACGGCATCGCCGCCGGGTGGCTTGACACCAAAGATTTTTTGCAGACGGATGAAAATTTTAACCGCGCATCTCCGGTGTGGAATGTTGTTGAAGAACGGTTGTCATCCATCGCACTTCCGTTGATCAAACAAGGTATTGTTCCTGTGACACAGGGATTTATCGGTGCAACTGCTTCCGGACAGCGGACAACCATGGGTCGGGAAAGTTCCGATTATTCCGCATCGATTATCGGGACCGTGCTGAACGTGGAGGATATTCAAATCTGGACCGATGTCGACGGCGTCTTGACGGCCGATCCGCGCATCGTTGCCGCGCCGAAGAAAATCAAGACACTATCGTTCGAAGAAGCGTACGAGCTTTCGTATTTTGGCGCCAAAGTTCTTCACCCGAAAACGATCCTTCCGGCGGTGGAAAAAAATATTCCGGTTCATATTTTTAATTCACGCCGGCCAAATTTATCCGGTACGAAAGTTTCTGCACACGTGCATCCGTCCGGTTCTGCGATGAAATCGGTTGCATATAAACGCAATGTCGTGGTCGTCAACGTCATGCCGAAAAAACGCCTCAGCCAATATATGTTGTGGGAACATATCAATAATATCCTGACACAACATGATGCGGTAACGAATATGACGGTCACTTCGGAATATAGTTATGCTTTTGTTCTGGAATCGTCCAACCGGATCGGCTCGATTGTCGATAATCTCCGCGAGATTGGAGTTGTGACACTTCTGCCGGAAAAGGGAATTATCTGCCTTGTCGGATCGGGAATCCGGCAATCGCACCGTATTATAAATAGAATTTTTCATGCCATTGCTGAATTCGGCATCACGATGATCTCGTTCGGTGCTTCATCGTCCAACATCAGTTTTGTGGTGGATGATGCGGCGGTGCCGGATGTCGTCAGAAAGATTCATGCTGAATTTTTTGAAAACAATATCGATCTTCAAACATTCGAACCGCTTGAACATTTTACAGCCCAGCCGCAATCTGTTTGAGAAAATATGAAAATTGAAAAACCGGCTGTCAGGAAGATCCTCGTAATAAAATTGCGTGCGATCGGCGATGTTCTCCTTTCCACGGCCGTACTCCGAAATCTCCGGGCTGGCATTTCCCGATGCGTCAGATCGATTTTCTTACCGAAGTTCCGAGCAGAGAAGTTCTCGAAGGAAATCCCGATCTTTCTTCATTGTTGATTTTTGATGGCAAGAAACAATCCGGCGTCAGGATTGATCCTCGACGTGCGTAGCCGGCGGTATGATCTTGTGATCGATCTCTTCGGGAACCCGCGCAGCGCGTTAGTTACATTGTTCAGCAGAGCAAAATATCGCGTGGGGTACCGCTTCGGGTGGCGCCGTTATTGTTACAATATTGTCGTTCATCCCCGCGGCGGGGAAGTGCATAACGTAGAATTCAATCTCGATGCTCTGCGTTCAATCGGTGTTGCAGTTGATTCAGCGAAACCGGTTTTTCCGTTATCAACCCAATCGGAATCATTTGCCGAAGATTATTTCCGGAAATCCGGGCTTGCGGGAAAACATGTCGTTGCGTTCAATCCCGGAGGCGGATGGTATACGAAACGATGGCGTGTTTCTCAGTTTGCCCGGCTCGGCGAACGATTGGTGAACCAGTTCAATGTGCGTGTGATCGTTATTTGGGGACCGGGCGAACGTGACGACGCGGAACAGGTGATCAAGTTAGGAAATTTCGGCGGAGAAATCATTCCGCCAACCTCGCTGAAACAGCTTGCCTCGATAATGAAACGTTGTTCGGCAGTCGTGACGAACGATTCCGGTCCGATGCATATTGCCGCGGCAATGGGAATTCCTGATTGTTGCTATCTTCGGTCCGACACGGCCCGAACTGCAGGGTCCTCTTGCCGGAAATTCGAAATTGTCCGTCATAAGGAATTATCTTGTCTCGGATGTAATCTATACGAAGTGCCCGATCGGAAATCCCTGTATGGAGGATTTATCCGTTGAAAAGGTCTTTGAAGCATTCAAACGTGTGATGGAACGTGCGGGTTGATAGGTAAGAAACGTTTAGAACAACTCGAACTCTCAAATTAACAGATTACTTTATTCTACAATATTGTATACCAAAAAAATATTTGGTTTGAGTGACTGTCGATACCCTTATTCATTTTTGAATAGTATCTATACTACTACAAATCTTTTTTAGAACATCTTCGCCATTCGGAAAATCAAATCCTTCTGCATAACAAACTACTGATTTATTATTTCCGATATTTTTGAAATATAAAAAGACGTCTTCATCGCCTGCCATAGTCCAAGTCCCACCACCTTTAATAAAAACAGAAGTGTTCTTGAAAGATTTTAAACCTTGCCAATCAGAAAAAAAACTGAGTCGGCCGGTTCATGTTCCTGATTATCATTCTCAAACCAATTGCCATCTTTTCTGATAAAATTATTTTCTTCGGCTATTTTAGAAAAATCAGAACTTGTTAGATAGATTCTTAGGCCTGAGTAATATTCCAAGTAAGTCATTTTACTTGAATCAACGTTTGGATCTGCTGGCTCGTAATGAAAATATTCAATTCTAACTGAGTTGCTATCTTTGTCATAACGATTTGTTTGACTAAGCTTAAAGTAGGATGGATAACTAAAAGAAAATCCCAGTCGATCATTCTTATTATTTATCCAAAGGGTAGTATCTGTGTTTTGAGCTTTAGTTAGAGTGACGAAAAGAAAAGAAAAAACAATAATATGAATTTTAAACATGATATATTGGGCGGTGAAGTGGCGAAACATTTCGGGAAAGATACTTACTTTTTTGAAGAACGTCAACCCAAGAGGTGAATTTTAGAGGGCACTGCAGGACTTGCACCCGCTGACCGCTGATTAAATGATTAATATGATAAAAAAAGGAACTAAAAGAACTCACATTCCCAAAACGTCAGTTCGATTTCTCTTTATCCAATCCATTTTTGGATTTATATTCATCCCATGTCATCGTCTTATATTGATCGTCGCCAATATATTGAGCGATGGGAAGGAACCGGTCCGCGTTGACGTACCCGCCGATTGAGTTAATCGGTTCGCCCTGCGAATCGAGAAATATGATAGTCGGATAACCTTGGACACCGAAAGCGCGCGCGAGTTCCATTTCCGATTGTGCTTTTTCTTTATAGCTTAATTTTTTTGATGATTCAGCGTTGAGTTTAACCGGAATATATGCCTGAGCAAGGTATGCCGCAACTTTTTGATTGGAGTAAACATCGCTATCCAGTTTTTTACACCAGCCGCACCAATCGGTATAGATGTCGAGGAGGATTTTCTTGTGAGATGCTTTTGCTTCCGCAAGACCGGCATCGAATGAACGCCATTGCAGTTCCGTTTTGTCGCCGGCCACACCGAAGACACTGCCGATGATGATGAAAAGAGCTAAGAACAAATACTTCATGATACCTCGTTAAAGCTGATTATGATTTTCAAACCTTACTTAAAATCTAATTCTAAAGAAAATGTATGCGTTGCGCCGAAATCTTCGCCGAACGGTACGTAGGCATAATCGAATTTGAGCAAGCTATAATAAAACCCGATACCTGCACTGAAATTTTTTGTATCGTATCCGGTTTGATATCCGGCTCGCAGTGCAAAAGCATGATGATATTCGAGTTCAGCGCCAAAATGCATGTGCGTAATATTGTCGTTCGTAATAGAAACAACATCGGAAGCAAGGGTAAGAGTTCCATCCATCTCGGTGAGAGGAATTGCATATGCCCCGCCTGCCCGGAATATTTGCGGAAGAACTGACGATTCGTCCGAAAGAGGATTCATCGAGCCCAGATTGGAAATACTGGCGGCCTAGCATAATATTCCACTCCGTTTTATATTCCGCTCCAATATCGATTCCGTAACCGGTTAGCCTCATCGACCAATATTTTTTCATACAAATATTTTGCCGTCATGCCGATGACTTAAAGAAGGAACAATTGTATACGAAAGTGAAATGCCGATCGCCGCGTTCCGTGCATCAAATGTTCCGATCGCAGGTCCGGGAACCGACCGTAATTCGATATCATCCACAGCTGGTCGAATTGACACTCACACCGAACCGGAAGGCATTCCATGTTGTCGTAGCTCCGAGGTAATCGGTCTTCACGCCTTCGATCCATTCTTTGTGCATCAACAGTATTTGTGAATTATCGGTCTGTGAAAGCGCTGCAGGATTATAATACATCGCCGTCGGATCGGATGCCACGGCAGTATATGCTTCACCCATGCCGAGAGCTCTGCCGCCGACGCCGAGCTTTAGAAATGATAATCCTGTCTCGCCGGCTTGCGCGTGAGCAACCCGGTGAACCATCAAAACACAGATCAGTAAAAATAAAATTTTTCTCATAATTTATAACGTAGCCGATATCGTAATGATATGCATTCCTTGAGGTGCAAATGATTCGAAGACAAATGCATAATTTAATGCCGGTGACCATCCATTGAAGGAATTTTTTACCGAAAATCCAAATGACGGCTTTGCACCGGTTGCATTATCACTGAAATCGATACGATCAACTCCGCCGCGGACTGTGAACGATTCGACGATCGCATATTCCGCGCCGAATCGTATAATATTTGTATTCTCGGAAGAATTTTCAAATTCTGCTGTGATGATACCATTGATACCGGGCGGAGTATATGCCAAACCTATGCGGCGAAGTGACGGAAAAGCATCGTCCGTTTCTTGTCCGTCGGTGCCGTAAATGGATGTTGTGTTCCACTTATACTTTGAATTAATATCCTGCATCGCGGCGCCGATGGAAAGGTCTTTGGTTGCAAGCACACAGATGCCGACATCAAATCCTACCGTTGTCGAAGTGACCTGATCGAATAATTTACTCTGGTAGAGTTTGACGGTTCCGCCGATCGAAACGTGCGGGTCGATGCGGTTGGAGAATGAAATAAAAAATTGATCTTCGTATGTAGAATAATTATCCGTGTGAACGCCATCTCCATCGCGTCCATCAATATTGTTAACACCGGCGTTGATGAGACCGATGGAAATACCCGCTGTTGGCTTGATTGCCTGTGTATAACTCAAAAAATTCAATGATCGATCGAGTGAAAGAACACTGTACGTTGCCTGCGCAGTACGGAATTCCGAAAAAGCAGAAACAGCCGGATTATAATATGTTGACAGGTCACCCGTCGTCACGGCAGTCATCGCATTGCCCATTGCCATACCGCGCGCACCGAATCCCATGCGGGCGAAGGCGCCGGCTGTCCCGGCATCCTGTGCAATGACCGGCAGGATAACGAACAAGTGAGCAACCGCTATGATGAGAATTTTCTTCATGACATTATTGGAGAACGATAATTTTTCCAAACACTGCATCCTGAGCATCGATATCGATCCGGTAGAAATACACACCGTTGGCGACTATCCGCTGGTGATCATCGTTCCCATCCCAGATTTCATCGAAATCGGATGAGCCGGTTCGCGACGCATTGATCAGTGTTCGTACTCGGTTCATGCCGAAGTCGAAAATTTGAATCCGAACGTCATGACTCGCCGACGAACCGCTGTTCGGCAATTTGTAATGAATGCGTATCGGTTCGCTTCCCGGAGAAAATGGGTTCGGGTATGCATATGTCGACGACGACGATTGGAGCGGAACGTAACTCCGCCCGACACTCCATTGAGAACCGAAAGGATGCTCGGGACTATCGATTGTATGCGCAACACCGTCACCGGTACCGATGAAAACGGTATCGCCGACTACTGCTGAGGTATACACTTGCGGCGAATTGATCGTTTGATGATTCGTAGGGTCGTCGAAATTCGAAAAATTCGTAAATGAAAGACCGCCGTCCGATGTGCGGAAAATTCCGTTATCCGTTGCGATATAACAAACAGAGGAATCGAATGAAAAATCGTAGGAACGGATGCCCTGCAAAAGATTTGTCCATGAATTTCCGCCGTCATCCGAATAACTCACGCCATAATTTTCAGAATTATCGGATGCAACCCAATTTGTCGTCCAGATACGGAGCGTATTTTGCAATTGCTGTCCTCTGATGGCGATAACCCAGTCACCGAGAATCGGTTTAGTTTGATTTTGATGACTGAACTTAACCCAGCTTTGTCCTCCATCGGTTGATTTGTTCACTCCACCGGCCGTACCGCACCAGATGGTATTGCTATCGGCTGCGTAAACGGAGAACGCAAGAAAATTATTATTCAGCCGGGGATCGAATCGCGGAAGAATTTTATGTTGATGTAACGTATCATTTGCCGCATACGTCCATAACGTATCGGTCGGATTAATCGAATTTCGATTGTCAGGCGGAAGCGGGATGCGTTGCCAATGTTGACCGTTATCGGTCGACTTCCGTAAACCGCTTGCCCAGCTTGAAATCCATTCCACTCCCGGTGTGAGTGCAATATCGAACGTAACGTTTTCTTCCGGAACAACGACCGGCAGAAACCAGATTGTATCGATGCCGTACGGAAGAAGACTGTCTTTTTGCTTGTCCATTGCCTGACCAAGATGTTGCCATGAAATTCCGCCGTTCGTACTGAAAGCATAGCCGCTGCCTGTCTGGACACTTCCGCCGTCGGTATTTTCATCATGACCTGTCGCCGACCAAATGATAGTATTATTCATTGATGCGATGGCATAGATGCCCGGGTCGGCAAATGCAGGATCGGAGCCATAATCAATCCATGATCTTCCCGTATTCGAAGTCTTTGCTAATCCTTTTCCCGTTCCAATCCATAAAGAGGTCAATCCACGAGACGTATCGACTGCCATGTGGGAAACATTATTGCTCGGCGGTGTAACAGAAGTATGTTCGCTGTTGGAATAAATTTCAAACCGGCGCAAAAATTTCTTTTGGCCAAGGGCTCCTGAATTGAAAACAATAAGAGCTAAGCACAATCCCAAAAGATATATCGTCGTCCTGTGCATCATTCAATCAATGGTTATACTTTTCGTGATGGGTGTCGCTGAAGCGCCTTCTTTGTCGACAGCATGAAATTCAAAATGAAACGTTCCAACCTGCCGCACAATAGGGGAATCCACAATTTTGATGATGATGGTATAAATTCCGTCACCGGCTGTAACGTCGCCGTCGTTGGGGAACACTCTGCCACCATCGTCGTACATTTCGAATTTTTGTTGCGGGTCGGTAGAATTGAGACTGTAGAAAAAAACTTCCGCAATATCACCGGGACCGTCAGGATCGCTGACCTTTGCAGTGATGGTGATTAATAGTGAATCATGAGCCGGCAAAACAACAGTATCCGGCATAGTGACATTGAGAATTTCGGGCGGATGATTGACATTCCGTTGAATCAATAATGATTGCTGGACGAGATTGCTGGAACTCCCCGAAACTGTTGTGATGGAAAATTGAAATTCCATCGTGCCGACGTCGGTATTCTTAATAGTAAAAGTGATCGGTGATGAAAATTGGAACGAATCGGATCCGGTCGGTTGCAGGAAAAATGAAAACTGGGCGAACGGCGAAGTTTCATTCGGTTTGAATGCCGTTACGACTCCCTGTGCGGGCATTTCGGAAGCATTGACAACGGCATTTCCATGAAACAGGATCGTGATCCTGTATGTGACACTGTCGATTTGTTGGACGCTGCCGGTGTTATCGGTGTTCAAATTCAGAACGGAATGATTAAATGAAACGAGAGAAAGATACGGGGTTGCATACGATGTGTCAACCAGAGTGTCTTCTTTTTTCTCACACGAAGAAAAGAGAATCCCCATGCCGACTAAAATACTGAAAACAATAAAACGTATTTTCCGGTTATCAGGAAAAAACAACATCTTCTCGATGGTAATGAGGCGAGTATTACCCAAAGTTTTAAGATTCAAAAGTGAAAGATTACATCAAACCGTAGCAAAAACGTCGGGTAATAGATCCTGTAAGTAGTGAATAAGATTGTTTAAGCTAATAAAATGGCGGGTAAAAGTCAAGATAGAAAATTGATATTCGATCGAATTATTCGAAAAATGGAATTGGCGGAAATGTCAGTATGAAAACGAGAAAACTTGCCCACCCTAAAATTTTTCTTCCGCTGGTTAATTCATCCGGTACGGGAATCGGGGGGTGTTCCAATTTTACAATGAAATAGAGAATCGCTGCCCAGAACAACCAGCCCAATGTTCCGATTTGAAGAGCTCCATGTACAATGAGTGATACGATGCCGGTTAATCCGAGCAGTATCAAAAGGGTGAACGTTGTGCGTGCAATATACTTTTGTGTTCGTTGTCCAACGAGAGAATACATGATATGTCCGCCATCCAATTGACCGACAGGAAGGAGATTCATGGCGGTGACGAAAAGTCCGAACCACCCTGCGCACAGTAAGGGATAATGATAGATTTCATTCATCGGCGGAACAAATGCTCGTGCAGAGAAGATTTTACATAATGTCCAGAATAAGATCGACGTACCGAATGTAAACCCGCCGGTTGGAATTTCCGTTTTTGTTGCGTATTCAGGGTGAATGGAAAAGAGATATTCTTTTCCGGGTAAGGTCATAAAACCGACGGCCAGGATCAAACAGGTGACGATAAAACCGGCGATCGGGCCGGCAATACCGACATCGAATAATGATCGCCTGGATTGAAACGGTGAGCGGATTCGAATGACAGCTCCCATCGTTCCGAACGGATTCAAAAACGGAGGTATCGGAATGAAAAAAGGAAGTGTGGTTGAGACCTTGTGAATACGTGCGGCAAAATAATGGCCGAACTCATGTGAAGAGAGAAAAAAAAGTAAAGCGAGAGAATACGTGAGTCCGAAATGGAAGTTCGATAATTCAAACGGATCTTTATTGAGCCATTGAACACCGGCGAGTGTTGCCGTAAAAAAAGTTAACCCGAAAAGGAGTATGTGCAGCGAATAACCGGAAAGCTTCGTAGTTGTATTCATAAAACAAGAAATGAATTTTTCTGAACAATGCAAAAAAAAACCCCGGCCGAAAACCGACCGGGGTTTAAATGAGAATTTGTTATATTAACGCGGACGGGGAGAATCCGGTAAAATGGGTACGGTTGCTCTCGGACGAGGTGAATCCGGCAGAATTGGAACAGTTGCTCTCGGACGAGGTGAATCTGGTAGAATTGGAACAGTTGCTCTCGGACGAGGAGAATCCGGTAAAATGGGTACGGTTGCTTTTGTGCTTGCGCCGTACGAAATGGCTATATTTGTGACAATGACAAGTGCCAGGGTCACAACTATAGAAAAGAAGCGGTTTCTATTTCTGCGCGACATGGTGGACTCCTTAGAAAGTTTATTTATTTTGTTTAAAATGAACTAATTTTCGCTAATTTGAAGGCCTGATGGCCATAATGGGGATGAAATTCCACGAGACTAAGCTAATAAATGCGTGTCTGGATATCAAGAAATTCAATGAAAATCCGTTAAAATTTTTAGCACGCATTTTTGCGTGAGGGTCATCACTTTTTTCAACATATCAAAAAAAAGTTGCGATTGCTCTTGACAAATCGCTCAAAAATACATATATTGGAATCGGTAACAATGTCAGACCGTGTTTATGATAGGATATTGAGATGAAAACTTCATTAAAAATTCTTATAATTTGGTTCAGCATCTTTTCACTCTTTTTGGTGGGAATGATGTTTTTTCCGCATAAGGAAACATCAACGGCAGGACATTTTAACACCTTTGTTCAGATCCTCTTATTCCTCATCTCGATTTTTATCATTCGAAAAGAACCTAATCCCAAAAATAAATTTATTTTTATAAATTTTCTCATTTATTTCGCTGTTGCTTTCTTTTCGTTGTTGTGGGACTTCATGGGGATTGCGATTTTTCCCGGTTATAAGTATGCTTCTCATATTTATTTTCAATACACATCCATCGCATATGTTTTAACCCTTTCGTTTGCTATTGTCTACCTGGTGATGGATTTATTATTCCGGGATTTCAGAGTGTATCAGAAATATCTGGCTACGGTCGTCATCGTCTTCACATTCTTTGGCTATCTCTTTTATCCTTTTTTCCAGGAACCCCTCTATCTTTATTCAACGGAAGATATCCAGCAGTGGCGAACGCTTGATGCCGCGGCAGATTCTTACAGAAATGCCCATCACGAAATTCCGGGCCCTCAGGTACTTGGCAACAATGTGACTCTGCAGGCCTGGAAGAACGGTGTTCCTGTCGCCGATCTGTATCCTGACGCAAATCTGAAACGTATCGAAGAACTTGTGCCGTACCTTGAATATGAAAATTGGAGAGTCTTATTGTTGAAGCCGCTTTTCCTGAATATGATTTACATGAATGTGCTTCTCGTAGGTTTTATCCTGCTGTTTTTCGGATATCAATATAAAAAGGATCCGCCCCAGGGTGCCTACATCGATAAAATTATGTTTCTGGTTCTCTTAAGTTCTTCGATGGATATTCTTCATAACTGGGGGTATATCAAGAGCGTAGAATGGGGTTCCATGACGGAATTGTTTGCCGTTGGACAATATATCACGATTTTCGCCGAAGTGATGATGGTGCTCTTTTTCAGTCTGAGGTTGCGGTTCATCACATCAGTTCAGGGAGAATTTTACGAACTTGAACTGGCAGAGCACCCCAAGGAAATCAGCCGGTGGCGTGATTGGGTCGATAATTTGGTGCTTTCTCATTTTTTCAATTTGAAAATCTTTAACGGACGTTTGTTCCAAAATCCGTCGGGTAAATAAATTTGAGTATGAAGCAATTTTAAGAGGAATGTTGTATGGAAAAAGAAAAAAAGATGAAGCAGTTCGATGAAAAAAATATCGATGGTATGGAATATCCCATCATCGGAAAAAGTAAGGCGGTCGAACAGCTTCTCAAGCAAATCCATTCTCTTGCAAAATCCCGTCGCGACGTTCTTATTATCGGCGAGGCTGGGGTCGGCAAGGGCGCTGTCGCCAAAGATATTTATTCTTTGGGACAGGATCCGAACGCATCCAAACCGTTCATGTCGATCAATCTTTCCGTTCTCGACGACAAGGAATTGGAAGCCGTTCTGTTCGGATATGATCGGGGTGTTGAAGGCACCAACTATACGACGAAGAGAGGACTCTTTGAAATTGCCAACGGCGGTACCGTCCTCGTGGAAGAAATTGAGGAAGCAAGTTTCCGGAATCAAATGAAAATTCTTGCGTTCATGAATGAACGCACCACCCGCCGCATCGGCAGCACCAAGTCCGAACCGGTCGATATTCGCTTGATCGTTACGGTCAAAGAAGATCCCAAATCACTGGTGGAAAAACGAAAGCTTCTGGAAGATTTATACAATAAAATGTCGGATTTCGATCGCGTATTCATCGCTCCGTTGCGCGACCGGCCGGAAGATATTCCGCTTCTCGTGAAACATTTTTCTTCGGAATTGTGCAGAGAAATCGGTATCGGGGAATTGGTCATCGATATCAACGCGATCGACGTCCTGGTCCGCCAAAGCTGGCGTGAAAATATCCGTGAGTTGAAAGCGGTGATTGACAAGTCCGTTCTCTTCTCAAACGGCGGGCGCTTTATGCTGCCGCCGGAACTCATCGATGAGAAGACGGAAGTCGTCAAGATGATCAACAATATCGTCAACGGACAGGATTTCGTTCTCGACAAATCTCTCGATGCAATCGAAAAAGGAATTATCGAACGCGCTCTTCAAAAATTCGGATTCAATCAATCGAAAGCGGCAGGATTTTTAGGAATGACGGAACAAACTCTCCGTTATAAATTGAAACGCCTGAATATTGCCAGCTCACGCACCAGAGCGTAACGTTACTGCATCATTTCTCTTGCCGCCTTCCCCAATCCGGAAGGCGGTTTTGTTTTCAGCCGTTCTTAAAGATTGCGTTCTTTCCAAACGACTTTTTTCCTGAAGTAGGCGATGAATGGTGTGGCAATGGCATATATTGAAAAATATACCTCGAAGGCGACGAAATATTTGAGTAACGCGGTTTTGTTGAGCCGGGAAAGGGGCTTCCATAAATAGAATAATTCAATGATACCGATAGCGCAGGCATTGATCAAAAAAAATTTCCCCTCCCCAAGAAATGCCGTAACGATCATTCCCGCTTTTGCCAGCCATCCGATAATCCCGATAACTTTTCCGCGAAATACCATGTCCAATCCGCCGACACCCCATCGTTGTTTCTGATGATAGAGATGATGCAGTGTCTGGCATGCGGAACTGATGACAACCGTTTCGGGATCGACCGGAAAAACGACACGATACTTTGTATTATGATAAATTGTATGAACCAGAGCATAATCTTCCGTGACACTGAACGGAATGACTTCATATCCTCCGACAGCAGTATACGCCGCTCTCCGGATGCTGACATTGTTGCCAATGGCAGTCAGACGGACGATTCAAACCTGCCATGGACGATGCCAGGCTGAAGAGGAATATCCAGTCGAGACTTTGTATTCCCTCGAATATCCGATTTGCCGTGAGAAGTGTGAAGCCGCCAACGACACCGACATCATCGGTAAAATATTGCACCGTCGTGCGAACCCACTGCCGGGGAACGATACAATCGGCATCTGTGAACAGTAAAATTTCTCCGGACGATTGATGAATTCCCTGGGCGAGTGCATTTGCTTTTCCCCGCATGGTTCCTGTGCCCGGAACGACAGTAAGCATTTTGAGAGATGGAGATTTTCCCAGGAACGAGCTGATCCGATTTGCGGTTTGATCGGTTGAATTATCGTTGACAATAATGATTTCCAGTTTTGCCGGCGGATAATCGAGTTGCAGGAGCGAAGCGACGCAATCCCCGATATGCTCTTCCTCATTCCGTGCCGCCACGATGACGGAAACCGAAGGCTCGTATCGTTCTGCGCGGACTGCTTTTTCGGATAGCGTGAGTCCCATCCGAAGAATGAGCATCTGGACGGCATATGCAATCGTACAAATAAGAAATATCGTGGTCAGCATTTTTAAGGTTTGTTCTGTTCGGCAACAATGTAAAAAAACATTTTCATGGAAACAACACGTGGTGTTTTAATTTGGAAACCTTAAAAAAAACATTTTCGCCAATGCCGGGTTGACACAACATCCTCTCCTTAAGAAGGAGAGGATTATAGGTGAGGTGCTGTTTCAAACTGAGACATTACCAAACAACAACGTTGCGACGGTGGCGGTGGCCGGATCGACGCTCTGCTCGCGACACCAGGCGGCCCACAATCCCACCGTGCAGCGGTAGTTGCGGATGGTATCTTCGGAGGCGTCGCCGTTAGCCAGGTCGATGCGCAGGAAATCGGCAAAAGCGGCGTCCAGGGCAGAGAGCGTCTGCGGCGGACGGGTTGGGACAAGGGCAAGGTTGGTCATCTTTTCACCGGAATGAACAGCGCCGGATTGCGCGTCGGCATGTCCACGACATGGGCGTAGCGCGAGGTCATGCGCGGATCGGCGTGGCCCAGCAGTTCCTGGACGGCGCGCAGGTCGCCGGTGTGCAGATAGCCCAGGGTGGCGGCGGTGTGGCGCAGCGCGTGGTCGGAGATGCCGGGCCGCTTCAACCTCGCCATGCCCAGGAACGATCGGTGTGCAGGCGGATGCGGCGGCGGCTCAGACGCATGCGCGCGTGGTGCCCACGAGGTGAACAGCGGCGTGCCAGCGCTCGTCCGCGCGATCTCGTCGCGCAGGGCGAGGTACTGCTTCACGTGGCGGTGTCCGGGCGCAAGTAGGCGATGCGGTCACGGGTCTTGCCGCGCACCAGCAAGCTCCAGGTGATCGTCCTTCTCGGTCGAGGTCCTCGACATTGGCGCGATGGACTTCGATGGTGCGCAGCGCCTGCAGCGCCATCATGGCGACCATGAGCAGGTTGCGCAGCCGCAGGACCTTCTGGCGGCCGTCGGCGTCGTCGGGATCGGGAATCGCCGCCAGCAATTCGGCCAGTTCCTCGTCGGAGAGGTACTTGAAATCCTCGGTGGCGTGACGTATGCGCGGCGCGCTTCACGCCGGCGGCCGGATTGTCGGGGCGCAGGCCGGCGTTGCGCGCCGCCTCGTAGAAGCGCCGCACGATCATCAGCTTCCAGCGAATGGTGACGGGTTTGTAGTTGGCCTCGATCAGCGCCTGCCGGATAGCGCTTGATGTGCGTGGGGGTCGACGGTGGCCGGGTCGAAGTTCTGGTCGGCGCACCAGGCCACCCACTGCGCGACGCCGGTGCGGTAGTGCCGATGGTGTCGGCCGAGGCATCGCCGTTGGCCACGTCGACGCGCAGGAAATCGGCGAAGGCGGCGTCCATCTCGGCGCGCGACCGGGCGAGCGAGTCGGCGATTTCCGTTATCCGTGTTGGGAGAACTCGGTCACGTCGACCCCATGAACCCTTCTTCGGACGAAGTAGCAAGTTCTATTGCCGCCGCTCAACTTCACCGGGATGAACAGCGCGGGATTGCGCTTGGCCATGTCGACGACGTGCGCGTAGCGCGAGGTCATGCGCGGATCGGCGTGGCCCAGGAATTCCTGCACGGCGCGCAGATCGCCGGTGTGCAGGTAGCCCAGGGTGGCGGCGGTGTGGCGCAGCGCGTGGTTCGAGATGCCCGGGCGCTTCAGGCCGGCGAGTCCGCAGATACTTGTCGGTGTGCATGCGGATGGTGCGGCGGCTCAGACGGACGCTCGCCGCCGTGATAGCCCACGGTGGTAAACAGCGGCGTGCCCAGCTTGTCGCGGTGCGACTTGCCGCGCAGCGCCAGGTACTCTTTCATCCGCTTGGCGGTGTCCGGCCGCAAGTACGCGATCCGGTCGCGGGTCTTGCCGCGCACCAACAGCGCCAGGTGCTCGCCCTTCTCGGTGAGATCCTCGACGTTGGCGCGATGGACCTCGATGGTGCGCAGCGCCTGCAACGCCATCATGCTGACCATGAGCAGATTGCGCAGCCGCCGGACCTGCTCGTGACCCATGGCCTCGTCGGGATCGGGGATCACCGCCAAGAACCTGGCCAGTTCCTCATCGCAGAGGTATTTGAAGTCCTCGGTGGCCTGGCGCACGCGCGGGGACTTCACGCCGGCGGCGGGATTGTCGGGGCGCAGGCCGGCGTTGCGCGCCGCCTCATAGAACCGCCGCACGATGGAGAGCTTCCAGCGGATGGTGATGGGGTTGTAGTTGTTCTCGATCAGCGCCTGGCGGTAGCGCTTGACGTGCGTCACTGTGGCGGTCGCCGGATCGAAGCCCTGCTCGATGCACCAGGCGACCCACAGCTCGACCTCGTTGCGGTAGTTGCGGATGGTGTCCTCGGAGGCATCGCCGCTGGCCACGTCGACGCGCAGGAAGTCGGCGAAGGCGGCGTCCAACTCGGAGGGCGACCGTGGGGGCCGGTACGGTGACGAGAGAAGTCATTGAGGGATCCTCATTGTGGAAACTTGTTGGATGTGCACGACGATGGGGGTGGCGCGCGCGGTAAACCGAGGGCGGCCGGGTTGCGCCGCCCTCGATTTCGGTTGCGGCCGATTCACCCAGTCTCGTGGCAGGGGCCGGCTTCAGCAGACCGGCAGCCGGAGGTTTGGACTTGAAATCCGTGACCGGGGTTTCCACCGCTGCTGCCATGCCATCTGCGTGTCGAGCGTCACGTTGACACCCGCCGGCGCGCCGCGGCAGCGCAGTCGTTTTCGGTTGTAATTACTTCCGTTCCTCGGGCGGGTGCTCCGCGGTCTGGTGGAAGATGCAGCCAGCGGCTCCCCACTCCTCGCGCCTGCGCTCGAGCCGGTCCAGCGCCTTATCGATGCGCGAGACGTCGTGTCGATGCCATCCGAATCTCCGCGACCAGGACGGCTGTCACGTACTTGCTGTTCAGCAGTTGAAGGATCTCGTCCTTCCACGCGATGAACTGCCTCACCAGTGCAATCTCCGCCGCCGCGGAGTCGGCCTTCATCTGCGCCTGGAGCGCAGCCAGACGCAGCCCGACGTACACGTTGATGGCTTCGGAAACGACGGTCAGGACAGAGATTCCAATTTGTCAATTCCTCGCCGCTCATTGGACGGTGCCCTCCAGCACGTACTTCGCGATAAGAATAGGCGCTTTCATGGTGTTGCTCCTTCATTGAGGTTCGGTCGAGAACAACGCCTCGACCAGGGGTTGCGGCCATCGGCGATCCGCATGGACGTGGCGGGGTTCACCCCCGGTAAGCCGGTAGCCGTTACCGGCGCCGCGTTTGCTTCCGCGATCGCTTGGAGGACGTTTGACTGTGTTGCGATCTCTTCGGCCAGGTCCGCGTATTGCGGCGCTGTTGCGTAGACGCGAGCGACTGCGCGGATCAGCGCCGCGAGGTTGTTGTTCCCGCTGATATTGCCGCCACGCTTCCCGATAGGGCGTCCCGTGCGTGATCAGCCACGTGTAGTCCTGGCAGGATGCGTCGAGTGAGTCGTAATCGGCGAACTCGTCGTCGATCTCGACGCGCTGGCGGCCGTCTGGCAAGGTGGGGCTATGGCGGGCGGGACTGGCGGCGTGCTGGTGGTTCCACGTCTCCAGTTGGAGCGGCGTGAAGACTTCCTCGGTGGTGACCGTGCACCACTTCGTGTGGCGGGCTTCGCGTTTGACTCCGAAATAGTTGTCGTGACCGGCGGGCTTCGCGGCCCATTCCGACTCTATGGCCCATTGCGCAACGAGCAACGCGGCAGGGCATCCGGTCTGCGCTTCCAGCGCGACAGCGATATGCGCGACCCAATGAGAGCTCGCGCTTGGCGATCATCCATATAACACCTCGGTTGTGGGTTGTGGTTGAAACGGTCAGCGGGGGCCCCGTGGCGGCCGATAGGCTAGACGGCATTGGGCGCGCCAGCATGTCCAGATAAGGGGGTAATGGAAGGCGATGTCACCGTGCCGCTCCCGGTTTTCGAGTTCGATCTC
>CAVQPS010000003.1:0-30206 GCA_963714795.1 uncultured Ignavibacteriales bacterium
GCTCGAAACTCTGGTGCGTCAAACAGGCAATACGCCAGTTTACGCAAGATGGTTGAGAATTTGAAAAAGACCGTTGAAGACCGGGATCAGGCGATTGCAGATCTTGACCAACGGGTTGGAGGGCTTCAGCTGCAAGTAAATGAAAAAAGCGAATTGATAACGCGAAAGGATTCTGTCATCGATACGCAGTATAAACAAATCACGACTGCATATTATATTGCCGGCACGAGAGATCAGCTTGAAAAAATGGGAATCATTAAGAATGAAGGCGGGGTTCTATGGGGAATGCTCGGCTCGACAACGACCTTGGCGAGCGGGTTCGATGACAGGGACTTCAAAGCAATCAACAAGAGTGTTTTGAACACCATACAGGTTGATGGGAAAATCGATGAGATCATTCCTAAACGAGGCGAGCAATTATACCAGAAAGCTGAACTCAACAACGAACAATCCATAATAACGATCGCCCAGCCGGATGATTTCTGGAAAGACAAGTATCTTGTTATTATCACCGATCGGCCCAACACAGCAAACTAACTTTTTGTAAATTGTCATATACCGCCGTTTCTACCGTGGTTGGTAGAGGCGGCGTTGTTATTTATCACAAAGATGTATTTCTATACCATCACTATCTTGCCCTTCCACTGTGTATCGTTTTTTACCTATGACCATCTCCTTTGATCCATAAATATAACTATTACGGGATTCATTTTGGATCACTTTTTTGGGGTCATGTCATAAAGGTAATGACCCCGATTCTTGAGCCAATCTAATCACTGTTTTCATATTCCATTTAGTTCTCATTTGGAGCAAATATTTTAACTCGGCATGATTATGCTTCCTATATATTGAGTTTTTGGAGCCTTATGACTATATTAATGAGCCTAAAATTTCCTAGACGATTGTTCTATGATTAAACAAATGCCAAGAACTCTGATCATCGCCAGTCTCGTTACGTTGCTGGTACTCGGTCTTATCTATCTTTTGACCTCGCTTCCCGGAGGCGGGCAGGCGACGGATGATAAAAATCCCGTTGTCCAACCTACAATCTATGAGGGTTCAGACAAATGTGCTTCATGCCATAAGCAAGTATCTCCGGATATTGTCAATCAATTCGCTTCAAGTTCAATGGCACATGCTGGTGTAAAGTGCGTTGATTGCCACGTCGTTCAAAGGAACTATCCGAACGGAAAAGAGCACGAAGGATTTTTTATCACCAATTCTCCGACGCCCCTTCAGTGCCAACGTTGCCATCCGAGAGAAACTGATCAATTCAATTTGAGTCGTCATAGCGGACCAGCATGGATGGCACTATCAGGACTTGACGACTTTAGTCCAGAACAGCGTAAACAGGTTGTGCGTATTCCTGAAGTCAATCGAGACGCGGCAGGCATTGTTACTGCGATGCGAAACTCCCTTTTTGATATTGAAGGTCCCTCTGTGAGCAAGATGGCATGCCAGACTTGCCACGCGATTGGGAAGCCCAATGCCGACGGAAGTGTGGGCAATTGCAATAAGTGCCATCTCCGTCATGAATTCTCCCTTGAACAGGTCCGAAAGCCAGAAATTTGTGGACAGTGCCACTTAGGTCCTGATCATCCACAGGAAGAGATTTATACGGAATCGGCTCATGGAGTGATGTATCATACGCAAGGTGAAAAATGGAACTGGTCCCAGAAGCGTGGGCGTCTCACAACTGCGGATATGCCTGCACCGACATGCGCAACTTGCCATATGAGCGGGTTCGGGATCCAGGGTACGACACATAATGTCGGTGAACGACTTTCAAAATTTTTGTTTGCGGCAATGACAACAGACCGCCCTAATGCGGTCGAAGGGCGTGAGGCTATGATTTCGATTTGCATGAATTGTCATACACGCCCATTCATAAACGCCGAGTATTCGAAAGCGGATAGCGTGACCAGTTTTGTTACCGCCAAAGTAAAGGAGGCTTCGGCTATTTTGAACGGACTTGTTAAGGATGGCATCATTCCAGCCACGCCCTTTGCAACACAAATTAGTTACGATGCATTCGATCTCTGGCATTTTTATGGGAGGACTGCAAAGTTTGGTGCATACATGCAAGGACCCGATTATACGCAATGGCATGGCGTGTATCCGCTTCTTGGGGAACTCACCAAAGTAAAAGAAGAAGGTGAGCGCTTGCGAGCAGAGTATAAACGACACGGCAAACCATGAACAACGTCGAAATCTTTCATCTTGCCAACATAAAGCTTCCAATGGAGAAGAACAGATTTCTTCTCATGTTCGCAGGAGTTAATCTCATCTTCACTGGATTGGACGTAGCTCTTGCACATTCAATCAACAGCTTTGTTCCTCCGTACGAATGGATTCCAGTTTACTTTGCTCCGATCGGAGCGTTGACTTGCTTTATCCTTGCCTTTCAATCGAAGCCTTCTGGAACTGTTGCTCTCATCCACATACTGATGATGTGCGTAGGAGTTTTTGTTGGCATCATCGGCACAGGATTTCACCTTAATCAGGTCTTGAGTCCAACTGGACGTCTCAGTTGGGCTTGGATCGTTTTCGGATCCCCTATTCTTGCACCACTTTCTTTTGCCGGTGTATCCTTGATAGGACTCTATGGAGTCACGAGTGAGCTGGAAGGACAACCGGGAGTACTCGAAGTGCCGGGATTAGGAAAATTCAAAGCGCCAATTTCACGGGAGAGGCATTTTATGTGGCTCGTGGGATTAGGATTTGCTGGATCCGCTATCACCTCCATTATTGATCACGCACAATATGGTTACACAACATTTAAACTCATTGCGGTTGTGTACGGTATATTTGCTACGTCTGTTGTCCTATATCTTTCATTGGCAAGACGTTGGTCACATGGAGATCAATTAACGTACTTTTGGACCATGATTGCTGCAATTATCGTGGGAGTGCTTGGTTTCGCATTTCATTTGGCAAAAGATCTCACGGATACTGGACAGATAAGCCTGGAACGTATCCTTGTGTTTGCGCCAGTGTTTGCTCCACTATTATTCTCAGATCTGGGAATACTTGGCTTACTGGTGGTTTCTAAGACTTCGAATTCTAGCGACTGAATTAAGAACTGACGATGATGATCTCAATATCTTAGAGAGTCCAAAGTCATTTTTCCAGAGGGTGTAACCAAACTCATTTTGGGCCAATCAATTATGCCTGTTTCCATCAAATACCATCTCGACTTCAGACCTGCAACGTACTGTACAAGCTTGAGAAATTTGGTTGCTGCAGGTTCAATACAGTAATTTTTTTCTTTGTGCTAACTATACTACTAACCTGCGACTTTGACCTGTTACCCATTGTGCAGTGCGTTAGCAATGGTGTTAGCATATGTTAAGAGAATTATTGATTGTGTGCGTACGAGTGAAAATAGCACAAGATTTCAAAGCTTAAGTATACGCCGAACTGAGAAGGATTTGAACCTCTGAACGCTGGCAACGGAAATGGATATTGATCCACCAACACTTGATCCTTCTGCCTGAGTGGGAGAGGAGCTTGTTGAAATTCATCAATGCCTTTATTGCCAGATGTTTTTCAGTTGCGAGTGTACTCTTCCATTTGCGCTTCCCATCGATGCTGTAGACGATATAATACACCCCATTTTCCCTGCGGAATAGAGTTGGCATGGTGACACCTCCAAAGTGTTAGCAGAAATGTTAGCAGCAAGGGTGCGGTGTGACGAAACGCAAATAACGGAGAGCTAACTTATGGCGGATTTGAGCTGGAAACGTCGAAAAGTCTTGTGAGCCCGGCGAGAATCGAACTCGCAACCCTCAGCTTAGAAGGCTGATGCTCTATCCAATTGAGCTACGGGCTCTGGAAATCTGTTGAAATATAATAGTTCAATTTCGCATTGTCAATATAGCTAATATACCGATAATATTGGATATATTTTATTCCTACCGCCGGAGTTGCTGCCGATAATCTTTCTGCATGTCGATGGCAACCGGTATTGCGTGAAGATTCCTTGCTAATTTCACCCATATTTTTTATCATAGTGTCGAATTAATTTTCTCCACGTGAAGACATTTCCTGATATGATCATCGTTGCGCGCCATCTCCAAGAAATAATTAATGATACAAAACCGCGGTTGCTTTCCATTTCAGAGAACCGTGCTGCCGAAAAACCGTATTCCGAAAAATGGTCGATCAAAGAAACACTCGGGCACCTTATCGATTCGGCAAGCAGTAACCACCAGCGCATTGTCCGCATGCAGGCAATGCCCGACATCGGCAAGTTCTCGTATGAACAATTGCATTGGGTGAATTCCCAGCACTACAAGTCCGAACCGTGGACCGATATCGTGAACCTCTGGTATTTTTACAACAAGCATCTCTCGCACATCATCGGGCATATCGATCCGAAATCGCTGAACAGTCTTTGCGATATTGATTACAGCAAACCGGTGACACTGCAATTCGTTGCGGAGGATTATGTCCGCCACTTACAGCATCATCTCGACCAGATCTTCAGCGATGCGGATCCGAGGAAGAGAAAGAAGTGGATGGAAAAGTAATAATTTATACGGGAGGCGATATGAAAACACTGAGGAAATTGAGGTACCAAATTGGCACTTCAAGCTGGGGCGGGTGTATGTCAAAAGAAAAGTCAGAACTGCTGATCTCGCTGATGATTTTGATGGGACAGAAACATCATGAAAATCGCCTCATCAAAAATATCAGATGTCTGGCAAAGGGGATGTCAGAACCGCTGATTTCGCTGATGATTTTGATGGGACAGAAACATCATGAACATCACGTCATCAAAAATATCAACGGTATGATTTTATCAAATTAATCAGCGATTTAAATATTGGGCTGTTGATCACATTGATGATTTTGATGAAGCAAAAACATCACGAACCTCATCTCATCAGAAATATCAGCGGTATCATTTTATCAGCGGTCAGTTTTATCACATTAATCAGCGGTTCAGACGCTGAGTTTACCGGTGGTTTTAACGAAGATTATTTTTCATGGAGGATGAATTATGATCAAAGAAGAATACAAATATTCTGCTATTACTGAGAAGATCATCGGATGTGCCATGAAAGTGCATACAGTTCTGGGAAATGGATTTCAGGAAGTGATTTATCAACGGGCGCTGGCAATCGAGTTAGGTAACGCTGGCTTGGAATTTGCCAGAGAAGTGGAAATGCAAATTTTTTATGAAGGGGAAGACATAGGAACGCGCCGGGTCGATTTTCTTGTTGAAGGAAAAGTATTGGCAGAGCTTAAGGCGTTGACAAAATTAGAAGACGTTCATCTAGCCCAAGCATTGAATTACTTGGAAGCGTTTGATTTAGAAATTGGGTTATTATTGAATTTTGGTGGAAAGAAACTGGAGTTCAAACGACTCACGAACGAAAGAAAACTTGCTATCAAGCGGACCGCAGATTTCGCTGGTAAATTTGATAAAGCAAAAACATCATGAAAATCGCCTCATCAAAAATATCAGTTGTCTGGCAAAGGGAATGTCAGAACTGCTGATTTCGTTGATGATTTTGATGAAGCAAAACATCATGAACATCATTTCATCAGAAATATCAGTTGTCTGGCAAACGTAATGTCAGAACCGCAGATTTCGCTGATGATTTTGAAAAAGCAAAAACATCATAAAAATCACTATATCTAAAATATCAACGGTATTTTTTATCAATTTAATCAGCTGTATCACTAATATCAACGGTCAATGATTGATCTTTCCCCAATAGAATTTCTCTACTCCGACGGACAAGGCGGCGATATCCCGCTCACCGAAACATTGGCGAGTCTCTATGACAAACTGAAGTTTCCGTTGCCAAAGAAGCGACCGTATGTCATCAGCAATTTTGTTTCTTCCATCGACGGCGTGGTAACACTCGGTATTCCGGGAAAAGCAGGCGGCGATGCCATCAGCGGCAAAAGCCGCCACGATCACGTCGTGATGGGAATCCTTCGCGCCGTTTCCGATGTTGTTATTATCGGCTCAAAAAATCTTGCCGCATCACCGCGTCATCTCTGGACCCCCGAGCGTGTTTTCCCGGAACTTGCCGAAGATTATCGCGAACTCAGACGCAGAATGGGAATGGAAGAAACACCTCTCAATGTGATCATCACCGCGAATCCGAAACTTGACGAGACACTTCCGATCTTTCAATCGGGAAATGTGAATGTGCTCATCGTCTCCACTGCAAAAGGTGTCAAACAACTCCCAAAAGAAAAATTTCCAAAGTGGGTAAGCATCGTTGAAGCAGGAAACGGGCAATTGTTGAGTGCAAAAGAAATCCTGAATTCCATTATGCTCGCCCGTCCTAAAACGAATATCATTTTAGTCGAAGGCGGACCGAACTTAATGGGAACATTTTTTGCCGAGAAAGCTTTGGATGAGCTTTTCCTCACGCTATCACCGCAAGTTGCCGGGCGTGCGGATACGCCGGAACGATTGGGACTTGTTGCAGGCACAGTGCTTGCTCCTGATAATCCCGCGTGGGGTAATCTTGTAGAAATAAAAAAGGCGGAGAGTCATTTATTTCTTCGATACAGATTTCATTCGAGCGAACGATAAATCAGCATTTCATCAAGCATATCGATATATTCTTACATCATACAAATAACTTCATAAGGAGTTGCAATATGAAACATTTCGTATACCATCTGTTCATCCTCACGGCGATTGTTATCGCCGGTGCAATGGGACAGGAGATGTCAAAACCGCTCGATCCAAAGAATATGGATCTTTCGGTGAAACCGTGCGATGATTTTTATCAATATGCGAACGGCACATGGATCAAGAATGCCACGATACCGCCGGCGTTCAGTCAGTGGGGGAGCTTTACCGAACTTGACGAACATAATACCGAAGTGCTTCACGGAATCCTTGAAGATGCCGCGAAGGATCGCACAGCTCCTGAAGGAAGTAACCGGCAGAAAATCGGCGATTTCTATGCAACAGGAATGGATTCTGCGGCTATCGAATCACTTGGATGGAAACCGATTGAAGGAGATTTGAAACAAATTGATGCTATCACGGATATTGCCGGCGTTCAAGCTGAGATTGCACGGCTTCATATTTATGGTCGTGGTGCGTTATTCAATTTCGGTTCGGGGCAGGATGCAAAAAATTCTTCCGAAGTCATCGGTCAATTAGGTCAGGGTGGACTTGGCATGCCCGATCGTGATTACTATCTCGCCAGTGATCCGAAATCAACGAAATTGCGAGAGTCATACCAATTATACATTACAGCGATGTTCAAACTTATCGGTTATGATGATCCGAAAGCAGCATCCGCTTTGCAATCGATTATGACAGTCGAAACGCGTCTCGCCAAAGCCGCGCGAACGCGTGTCGAGCGAAGAGATGCCGAGAAAAATTATCATAGGATGACGCAAAAAGATCTGGCTGCTCTGGCGCCGTCGTTCGAATGGAACCGGTTTTTTGTCGGCGTCGGATGGACGAATCCGAGTGATGTCAACGTAGGTCAGCCGGAATTCTTCAAGACTGTCGATTCGATGATGACGGACGTTCCGTTAGATTCATGGAAACAATATTTACGGTGGAGAGTTCTCAACGCCTCGGCTCCGTATCTAAGCTCTGCATTTGTGAATGAGAATTTCAAGTTTGCCGGTACAGCGTTGGGCGGCGTTAAAGAACTTCAGCCGCGCTGGAAGCGGATCAAGAACGTGATCGACGGCATGCTGGGAGAGGCAATGGGTGAAGTGTATGTTGCCAAGGCATTTCCGCCACAGGCAAAAGCACGCGCCATGGAAATGGTGAACAATTTGAAAGAAGCTATGCGTGAGCATATAAAAAAGAACGAGTGGATGGACGACTCGACGAAGGAAGCGGCATTGAAAAAACTCAATGCATTTACCGTGAAGATCGGATATCCCGACAAATGGCGCGATTATTCGACGATGCATATTGATCGATCTTCGTTCATCGAAAATATTCGACACGGCGAGGAGTTTGGATCACAATTTTCCATCAATAAAATCGGGAAACCGGTGGATAAAACCGAATGGGGAATGTCGCCTCCCACCGTCAATGCCTATTACAGTTCTTCACGGAACGAAATTGTTTTTCCTGCCGGAATTCTTCAACCGCCCTTTTTCGATTTCAATGCCGATGATGCAGTGAACTACGGCGGTATGGGCGCGGTGATCGGTCATGAAATCTCTCACGGCTTCGATGATCAGGGAAGCAAGTTCGACGGCGACGGCAATATGAAAATGTGGTGGACAGAGAAGACACGAAAGAAATTCGAAGAGCGGACCGCGATTCTCGCAAAGGAATTCGACGGCTTTGTTGCAATCGATACGATGCACGTAAATGGAAAACTCACACTCGGCGAAAATATCGGAGACCTCGGCGGACTCTCAATTGCATTTACGGCATTGGAAAACTCATTGAAGGGAAAACAGGTCGAACCGATCGATGGATTTACGCCCGAGCAGCGGTTCTTTCTTTCCTGGGCTCAGGTATGGCGCCGTACCGTTCGACCGGAACAATTACAATTGCAGGTAAAAACAGATTCGCACTCGCCGGCGAATTTCCGCGTCAACGGCCCGATCGTGAATTTGCAGGCATTCTATGATGCCTTTCATTGCGACCAGCAGGGAAAATTATTCCTGCCGCAGGAAAAGCGTGCAATGATTTGGAATTATCGGTAATGGAAAAATGTCATCATCGGAATGAAAGGGCTCATTGATGCTTCCGGAAATTTTAGTACAAAACTTACACGTTGTTTTTGTCGGAACAACTGTTTCCGAGATTGCCGATGAACTCGGCATGTATTATGTGAGCCCGAAGAATCTGTTCTGGCAGATGCTCGAATATTCCCGCCTTACGCCGGCAATGGTCGTTTCCGAATCGGATCGTAAGGCGTTGGCAGATGCGAAACATTCCGGAGTGCTGAACGACGTGTATAAACAATTTTTCTTTGAGAAAAAAGAGTCGGCGCTGTTGAAGCAGCATATCGGTTTGACTGATCTCAACCGGCGGCTGGTCGTTGCTAACGACGACGAGCCGTCGGCTGAACCGACTATGGATGATCTTCAAAAATTTATCAGGAAAATGGAAAAGTTCAAACCGAAGATCATTGCATTCGTCACAAAGGTGGAAATTTTTGAGAAATGTTTCAAGCCAATTTATCCATCGGCAACCCGGCAACGGGGAAAACAGGATTTCCTGATCGGCAATTCGGAAGTCTGGCTTCTCGGCAGTACCGGCGGCCGGATGAAAGATCGAGATGCATTGGAACAGGTCTTTGAAGATCTCGCAGAACGGGTGAACGTATTAACGAAAGAAACTGTTTAGAATATATTGACAACGTTCGTCCATTTTATCAGCCCGTTTTTTTATGAAAATGAAATCATTTTCCGACCTTCAGCAGCTCTTGCCCGATTCGCCGCCACCATCTCAAAAAAAATCTCGTGAAGAACATGACGGCAAAGGAAAGCCGGTGCGAATCTTACTTGATACGAAAGGACGAAAAGGAAAAACCGTTACTCTTGTTTCGGGATTGCAGCACAATCCTGAAACAATGAAGGAGATTGCGAGGTTGTTGAAAGAATATTGTGGTACCGGCGGGACGGTGAAAGATGGAAATATCGAGCTTCAGGGAGATCAACGCGAACGCGCAACGGACAAGCTCCGTGCAATGAACTATTCTGTCAAATAAAAAAATGACTTCTCAAGAGAAAAACTTCGTGATTTTTTGATTATCAGGGTTAAGAATCTTCTGTCGGGAAATTCTCATTTTCGAGAGATTGAGGGCTGAAAGCGAAGTTTAAACTCTGTCTCATGAACCTCTTCATGGCATAAAAGTTGCAATATTGCGGCATATCAGAAAGTACACCTTATTGTTTCGCGGATAGTTCAGGGTGGACTGATGAACCTATCCCAAATTTCTTTCACAAGCTGTTCATTAATTAACTAACAATTTACAGAGGAGAACAATTATGTTCATGTCAGGATATGCAGCAAACCTCATGTCGATGGTGAAAACGAAAAATCCCAACGAGCCGGAATTTTTACAGGCAGTTGAGGAAGTCGTAGAGTCGTTAACATTGGTGTTGGATCGGTATCCGCAGTATCGCACATTAAAACTGCTGGAACGCATTGTGGAGCCGGAGCGTGTCATTATGTTCCGTGTTCCGTGGACTGATGATCGTGGAGAAATTCAAGTGAATCGCGGTTATCGTATCGAAATGAATAGTGCTCTCGGACCGTATAAGGGCGGATTGCGCTTGCATCCTTCAGTGAATCTCGGCATTTTAAAATTTCTTGCATTCGAACAGGTATTCAAAAACAGCTTAACGACGCTTCCTATGGGCGGCGGCAAGGGCGGTTCGGATTTTGATCCGAAAGGAAAGAGTGATACGGAAGTCATGCACTTCTGTCAGAGCTTTATGACCGAGTTGTCGAGACATATCGGACCGGACACTGACGTGCCGGCAGGCGATATCGGCGTCGGTGGCAGAGAAATCGGATTCTTGTTCGGACAATACAAACGCATTCGCAATGAATTCACCGGCGTCCTCACGGGCAAAGGATTGAATTGGGGCGGATCGCTCATTCGTCCGGAAGCAACAGGATACGGCGCAGTGTATTTTGCAGCCGAAATGCTTACGACACGAAAACAAACGATGCAGGGAAAGAAATGTCTCGTTTCAGGCAGCGGTAATGTCGCACAGTATACCATCGAGAAGATCAATCAGCTCGGCGGTAAAGCAGTGACAGTTTCCGATTCAGCAGGATATATTTATGATGAAGCCGGAATCGATGCAAAGAAATTACAGTTCATCATGGATTTGAAGAATGTCCGCCGTGGCAGAATTAAAGAATATGCCGATGCGTTCAAGGGTTCCGTTTATACACCGGTCGATCCGAAATTGGGTTACAATCCTCTCTGGAATCATAAAGCTGATTGCGCGTTCCCGAGTGCAACCCAAAACGAAGTAAACGGTAAAGATGCAGCGAACCTGTTGAAGAACGGCGTGTACGTGGTTGCTGAAGGCGCGAATATGCCGACAACAATCGAAGGCGTAAAGCAGTTCATCGATGCGAAGATTCTCTATGGACCGGGTAAAGCAGCCAATGCAGGCGGCGTGGCAACATCGGGTCTGGAAATGTCGCAGAACAGCATTCGCTTGTCATGGACACGTGAAGAAGTCGACCAACGACTGCACGGTATCATGAAGAGCATCCATAAAGCCGCATTTGAAACTGCGGAACGCTTTGGTACGCCGGGTAATTATGTGAACGGCGCAAACATTGCCGGATTCCTCAAAGTAGCCGATGCCATGATCGATCAGGGTCTCGTCTAATCGTAGCAGATAACGTAAAAACAAAACGGAGTGGCAGATGTCTGCTACTCCGTTTTTTATTGCCTATCCCTCAATTCTTTTCCGATCGATCCGTTTAAAAATTTATGCTTTGGAATGCTCGGCCCGGTAGCATTCAATATTCTCATGAGGCGACAGGATCGGTTCTGCGAAGTGCGTCCCGGCGATATTTGCCCAATGCGGAAGGATTTCTTTTTTGAAGAATTGTTCCGCATACGTCAGCACATCGATATCATCGAGGTCATCCTCATCGATACAAATGAAGAAATCGACATCCGCGTTTTTTCCTTTGATGGCTCGCGGAATGAGAGAATATCCCATCTCTCCGTAGGTTTTCCACGTGTATTTTTTTGAATCCGCATCGAATGTATTCGGAAGTTCGAGCAGGGAATGAACAGGTTTATTGGTTTGAACCATGATGTGAATCTTTTCGCAAAAACGGCAATCTTCCGGTGTTTGCATGGTGTTCTCCTTTATGAAACAGTGAATAACAATTTTAAAAAATCAATCTCAAATGTTTTGAATCCGTTCTAAAACTTTTTTGGCGATTTCGTGTGCACATGTCAGCCCCGGCGATTCGATGCCGATCAGATTCACGATGCCGGGAAACCCGCGTTTCGATTCTTCGTTGATAATGAAATCGGGCAGAGGTTTGCCGGGCGCTTGAATTTTCGGACGCACACCGACTTGATCCGGAGACAGGTCGTTCATCGCTATTGCCGGAAAATACCGGACGACAGCTTTGAAAAAAGATTCTTTGCGCAATTCATCAAAGCGATACCATTGTTCGGGCGGGGTGTTCGGGTCGATGTATTCCGTGTCCGGTCCTAATTTAATCTGTCCTGATTTGTCTACCGTGATGTGAATTCCCAATCCTGCCTGATCATGAAGCGGAACCGGGTAGACCAGGTGCGATACCAAAGAACTTTTCGACATGGCGACGCGAAAATAATGTCCGCGGTTCGGATAAAAATGATAGCCGCATGCATCGGTATCGAATCCGATCGAACGCGCGACATCGGTTGCGCGAAACCCTGCCGCATTGATGATGTACCCGGCATCGATTTCAGATTCTATGCCGTTTGCTTCTTTCAAACGAACGGAATATCCGTTTTCATTTTTGGATGCTCCGAGAAACGATGTTCCGTAAACGAATGTTGCACCGCTGTCACGGGCGTCATGTTCATATGCGCTCATGAGTTGATGTGAGTCGAGAATGCCGGTCGATTGCAGATACAATGCTGCAGTGCAACGGATGTGAGGTTCAACTTTTGCCGCCTGTTGCTTGCCGAGAAGCGTTACGCCGTCGACACCGTTGGCTTTGCCCTGATCGTGTAATTGAAGAAGATATTTTTCTTCAGTTTCCGTTACCGCAATAATCAGTTTTCCGATCTCGCGATGCCACACACCGAATTTCTTACAATCCTTATATGTCGTTCGGTTCGCTTTCACACAAAGCTGCGCTTTCAGCGAACCCGGAGTGTAATAAATTCCTGAATGGATGACTTCGCTGTTCCGGCTGCTTGTCTCTTCACCAAAATGTTCATTGCGTTCAACGACAAGAGTTGTGTATCCGGCGTGAGCAAATTCGCTCGCACATGCAAGTCCGACAACTCCCGCACCGACAATCAGCACTTCAACATTTATTCGTTCAGCCATATTGTATCTCAAATATCCGAAACTATTTCACCAATGTAAATCCTTCAAGCATCATGCCAATCGCAGTATCTCAATGAAGACTAAAAAGCGGCACAGAACCCTGAAATGGAATGTAGGGGTTTGAAAATGTCCTTCTTTCGATACATATTTTCATCTGCTTGTCATAGATGAAAATGACCCTATCCGTTCCGCATCAAATATGAGAATTACTTGCGGGAATTTTCCATGCGATTCCTCTATTTTCTTATCGAACTTTTATTATATTGGTATTGAACAACCTGAGGAGATTAACATGTTTTGTCCGAGATGCAAGACGGAATATAAAAAAGGATATCTGACGTGTGTCGATTGTTCAGTCCCGCTGGTAGAAGACCTTCCCGAAGAAAAAATAGAATCGAATCCGGATGCGACATTTGTCAAAATTCTTGAAACGAACGATCCTACTGATGTCGCTCAAGTCAAGGCAGTTCTCGATGCGGAACACATTCAATACTTTTTTCAGAATGAACAGATGACACTGCTGGATCCGTTCATTCAGCCGGCGCGTTTGCTGGTAGCGGAAGAGGATGCCGAAAAAACGGTTAAACTTCTGAAGGATGTCAAGCTGAACTTCTACCGGATGTTTTTCCAGAAACAACGGTAAAAGAACCTTCCGCCAATAATATTCTAATCAAGCGAGGTGGGATATTCGCATCGTTTTGCCGATTCCATCGGTGTTTCGTGATACATTGCACATGCCGGATGCAAATGTTTGCTTTTCCCTGCCAATCATGCTATATTGATGCAAATTTTTGAAAGGGAAACAGATGGCGAAAAAACTTAAACTCCTTGTCGTCGATGATGAAGATTCATTGCGTTTATTGGTGCATGATGAATTGGTCAATAGCGGTTATCAGGTCGACACGGCAGAGAGCGGTGAAACAGCTCTTGAGATGATCGCGAAGAAAAAATTCGACATCGTTATTCTCGACATCCGGATGCCCGGAATCGACGGACTGGAAGTGCTGAAACATATTCGCGAAGAAGGTATCAAGTCGAAAGTTATTCTCCTTACCGGTGTGAATGAGCTAAAAATTGCCCGCGATAGCCTGGAGGCTGGCGCAGATGATTTTCTCATGAAACCGTACGATTTCCGGACGCTCAAAGCGTGTCTCGAGCGTGTGGTGAAAGAATAAGCCGAGATTGTTCCGGGAGGCATACCGCAGTTCCGTTTCTTGAAGTTCCACTGAAAAAAATGTATATTATTGATGCTCTGAAAGCGCCGATAATGAGGCGTATTCGGAACGTTGATCTTTTTTTTGCGCGTCGTTCATAGAGTCGTTTACGGGTAGATGGCGAAATTGGCAGACGCGTTGGACTTAGGATCCAATGGAGAAATCCATGGGGGTTCAACTCCCCCTCTACCCACGAGAACCATTCCGATCGTTTATTACAGTAAAGAAAGAAAGGATTCCCTTGTTGTATGGAAGTTTCTATTGTTGATATCAGCGATGTTGAAAAAGAAATTCAAATTCAGGCATCGGCAACCGAGCTGGCGCCGCATTTTGAAGAAGCGTACAAACGCTACCAGCCCAAGATCGAAATCCGCGGATTCCGGAAAGGAAAAGCGCCGCTTGATCTCGTGAAGAAAATACACGGCGAAAGCATCGAATATAATTCCCTCGATACGATCGCCAGCGATTTTTACCGGCAGGCCGTCGAGGAGCGGAACATCAAACCGATCGGCGAGCCGGTCATCGTCGATTTGAATTATAAACGCGGCGAAAATCTATCGTTCAAAATAAAATATGAGATAAAGCCGGCAATCGAATTGAAAGAGTATAAAAATCTGCCGATCGAAAAACTCGTTCATCGGATCACCGAAAAAGAAGTTCAGGACGAAATTCTCCGGTTGCGAAAAGCGAACAGCACGCTGGAGGATGTCCAGACCGCCGCCGATAACGAACATATTGTGACTGCCGATATTCAGCAGCTCGATGAAGGCGGAACTCCGCTTATCGGAAAAAAAACTGCTGATGCGAAATTATATCTCGACGACGAGACGCTGTTCCCGGAAATTAAGAATGCATTGCAAAGCGTCAGCGTCGCTGACAAAGTCAAAGTGAACATCGATCATACGCATGAGGATCACAAGCACACCGATCATCTCGAAATTTCCGTCAAGAAAATCGAGAAGGCAAATCTCCCGGAATTCAACGATGAGTTCGTGAAAAAAGTTACGAAAGAGAAAGTCGGAACGGTGACTGAGTTCGAACAAAAACTTCGCGAGGATCTCGATCAATATTGGAACGATCGTACCGCGCGGCGGCTGGAAGACGCCATCATCCGTGAAATCGTTCAGCGGCATCCGATGACGGTGCCGGAATCGCTGGTGAAGGGAATTCAGGATTCGCTGATCGAAGACTTGAAGTCACGGTATCCGAATAAAAAACTTCCTGCAGGGTTCGACGAAGTAAAATTCCGCGAAAGCAATCATGCCTATGCACTGTTTCAGGCGCAGTGGTTCCTGATCCGCGAGCGGATCATCGAAGCGGAGAAAATAACGGCGGACGATGCCGACTTGCAGAAACAGGCGGAGACCGATGCGCCGAACGTCGGGATCGATAAAGAACGCCTGTTCAAATTTTACCAGTCGTCGGCACAGATCAAAGAAAGAATTGTTTCGGAAAAGCTTATCGAATTTTTAAAAACACATCAGTCGGTGACGGAAAAAATCACCGAGGAATTTTTTGAATAACATTTTCTGAGAAAGGTTTCCATGGACGCAAAAATCATGAATCAACTGGTTCCGATGGTTGTCGAACAAACGGGCAGGGGAGAACGCGCATACGATATTTTTTCGCGGCTCCTGAAAGAACGTATCGTTTTTTTGGGTTCGCAGGTCGACGATGTCACGGCAAGTTTGGTGATCGCACAACTGCTTCATCTCGAATCGGAAGATCCCGATAAGGATATTCATCTCTATATCAACAGTCCGGGCGGCGGCGTGTATGCCGGTCTCGCGATTTACGATACGATGCAATATATCCGTCCCGATATTCATACGATTTGTGTCGGCATGGCGGCGAGTATTGCCGCGATTCTGCTTGCCGGCGGCACAAAAGGGAAACGGACGGCGTTGCCGAATTCCCGCATCATGATTCACCAGCCGTGGGGTGGTGTGCAGGGTACGGCATCGGATATCAGCATTCAGGCGGAAGAAATTCTGAAAATCAAAAAACGGATCAATGAAATTCTTGCCGGTCATTGCGGAAAGACGATCGGTCAGATCGAAAAAGATACTGACCGCGATAATTACATGACTTCGGAAGAAGCGAGAGTGTACGGACTCATCGATAATATTTTGGTCAAGAAAGCACGTACAGAAGCGAAAAAAGATAAATAACCATGCCTCAAAAATCGAAACCGGATGATCCGGTGCGGTGTTCGTTTTGCGGCCGCACCGCTGAACAGGTTCAGAGCATTATCGCCGGACCGGAAGCATATATTTGCGATGCCTGCGTTGCCAGCTCGGTCGATATTCTTCGCAACAATCTTGCTGCGATTTCGACCAAACAATCCACGTCGCGCATTTCGCTCACTCCGGTAGAACTCAAAAATGCACTCGATCAATATGTGATCGGACAGGAAGCGGCGAAGAAAAGTCTCGCCGTTGCCGTCTATAATCATTATAAACGCGTCGATGCGAAAGTGAACGTGCAGGCTCTGGATGACGTTGAGATCGAAAAGAGCAATATTCTTCTGCTCGGTCCGACCGGCACGGGAAAAACATTGCTTGCGCAAACGCTGGCGAGGATTTTAGCTGTTCCGTTTGCGATTGCCGATGCAACAACGCTGACCGAAGCCGGATATGTCGGCGATGATGTGGAAACCGTTTTGGTGCATTTATTGCAAAATGCCGATTACAATGTCGAGCGTGCCGAGCGCGGGATTGTCTATATCGATGAAGTCGATAAGATCGCCCGCAAATCCGACAGCGCTTCGATCACGCGGGATGTTTCGGGTGAAGGCGTTCAGCAGGCATTGTTGAAAATTCTCGAAGGCACGGTTGCCGGCGTTCCGCCGAAAGGTGGACGCAAGCATCCGGAGCAAAGTCTCATCAACATCAATACGAAAAATATCCTGTTCATTTGCGGCGGCGCATTCGTCGGATTGGAGAAAATCATTTCTCAGCGCGTCAATCAAAGTCAGATAGGATTCGGTGCGCAAATCAAGACGAAGAAAGAACATTCGGTGGATGAATTTTTGCCGCTGGTCGAACCGGACGATCTGTTAAAGTTCGGCATGATTCCGGAATTTGTGGGACGGTTGCCGGTTGTTGCAACTCTTCATTCTCTGGATGAAACGGCATTGTTGAATATTCTGACCGAGCCGAAGAATGCCCTCATCAAACAATATCAGAAATTGCTGGCGATAGAAGGAGTGGAATTGGAATTCGAGTCCGATGCCATAAAAACGATCGTCCAGAAAGCGATGGAGCGCGGAACGGGAGCCCGTGCATTGCGTTCGATCATCGAAGAAACGATGCTCGATATCATGTACTCCATCCCATCCCGACAAAATATTGCCAAGTGCATCGTGACGAAAGAAACGATTACGAAGAAAAAAGAACCGACCTATTTGTACAAGGAACGGAAGGCGTCTGCGTAAAAATCGTTTTACCAATTGTTATGCGCCAATGCAAATCGTTTTACGTATATTGATTATCAATCGTAATCAGCTATGTGTTTACCGTCAAACTAAACAGGTCTTGTGGAGCGAGTCATTAACTATCATTTCTTCGGCTTGTCGTCATTTGACAACATCGCATTGAGATCATACGTCGCCAGCAACTTGGATATGTTCTAAGCATGAGTCGACGGCTGGAGACTCTACTGCATGCTTTTTGGCGATTTCCACCGGCAAGAATGATTCGCATTTCTCTCATGAAGAATGCTGACTTGCAAGAATGCATGGATGAAACATTAGCGAACTTCTGTCGCGTCAGAATTAACGAATTATTTGAAAATCTGATGTTTCATGGTACATGAGAATTTTGTCGAGTTGGGCAGAAATTTTAACGAGTAACATATTAAAGTAAGATGTCTTTTACTGGATGAATTATTCCAAGACATAAAGGTCAATGCTGGACGTACTGAGTTCAGAGATTGTAAAATCCTACATGGTAAACGGGCGAAAAAGAGATTCATTACCCACAGGCAGTTCTCTGACAGCAACAGCTTATCGTCAGAGCAGTGGATCCAAATGCTGCAAATCTATTTTAAGTGTTTGCTAAGTGGTATGATGATTGCAAATAGAGTGGAACTTACCAAGTCAAATGCAATCGTTCAAGATTTGTTGCCGGAGAATGATTAGCAGCAATATTAGTAAATCCCTCTGTCGCTTCCCTGTTTTGTAATCTTCAGATCGCGTAATTGCGGAGCTTTCAATCGAATCTCAAGCGAGTAATGTCGGTATTCGCCCGTCGGCACCCAATCGAAATTCAACAACCAGCAATGCAAATCGCGGCTGACATTGATGTCCGGCATCTCGAATTGTTTGTTGACGATATCGTAACCGCTTCTCGTTGAAACTTTCCAATTTTCCGTCAGGTTGAAATCAAATTGCCCGTTGACCGCCGCCGAACGCGATTGCTGTCCGGGAACTTTATCCTCCGAAAAATCCATCGACAGTGAAAGCTTCCACGGGATGCTGAAATCCGGATCATCCTGAGGATTGTAGCCGACCAAACTATTGGAAATGGGGGTGCGTGTAACCGAATCTCCCGATGTTGACGGATTTTTTCGCGAAGGATTTTGAGCGCCGGAAAACGACGTCGACATGTTGATGTCGAATTGTGTCAACCTTGCCAGCCGCCCTTCCGAACTTATCAAAAATGTGTTGACTCGATTAAAATAACCGGGAATCGGTTGATCGAGCTTGTACAGATCGAATGCCGCATCGCCGCCGACGTCCAATAAATTTCCGATGGCGGTATGATAATTCATCGTGATCGGAGAAAAATTCAAACTGTCGGCAGAAAAATTATAGGAAACGCCGAGGCCGATATTCATCAACGTAATTTTTGTCGGCTCTTTATCCTCTTCCGGCTGAGCCATCTTCATTTCGAAAACGTTTCCGAGATTTAAATTTGCCACCATCTGTTTCGGCTGGATATTGTCACCGACAATCTGCTTCGAATAGGAGAGCGAAAGATTCGGCGTCAACGTGTGCCGGATCGCTGCTATCCCGAATAATCCCGGCTGCAGCATGCCGTACAATTTCGTGCTCGCTGTGACGGCCGACGTGAGATATCCGGCTTGTGTTGACGGGCGTTCGTTCTGAACGATCAGAGAACTGTCTGCCGGGCTCACTCCCGGAACATCATTATTGGAAAATGATCGCGTGTCGCCGTAACTCACTGACGGCGAGATCGTAAAATAGCCGAGCTTCGGTGCGATGGTTGCATTGATATTTTGTGTGAGCGATTGATTCCGGTCGACTTCAAATTGTTGAGAAGAAACCAGTGTATCGACTCCATCGATCGTCGATTTAATTCCATCGACGGTCGTTGCGACCCGGTTTCGTGTGTTGGTATAATTTGCGCTGTAACCGACACCGATATTTTCATACCACGATAAATTAGTCGCGTCGGTTTTTTTGTCCGACCGGAACGGATAGCTTTCGCTGTGGTTGAAACTGACCGACGGCAGCGTCTCGTACAAGCTTCCGTTGACGAGGTCCTGCCGGCGTCCGAAGTTTACCGACATGCTGTTCGGCGTGCCTTCCCACGATTTTGAAATGGTCGCATTGGAAGTGATATCCTGCTGCAAGGCCTGATTCATATCGATCGTGTTCTGATAAGCGTTATTGCTGGCAAATGTGAAATTAACGTCAAGATTTGTCGTCGGATCGATTGATTGATGATGGTCGATACTCAACAGGTATGATTCACTGACGCTTCTTCCCGGATCGGAAGGTTCACCTTCAATCAATTTTTTGTACTGTCCGGAAATTCCGCCATGAAGATAATACCGGAGATTGTAACGGAAATCGGAATACAACGCCCAGCTTCCTTTCGTGTAGAGGTCAGCCAATGCGTTCACATCCATGTAATCATCGATTGCCCAATAGTAGCCGACGTGATGAAGCATGCGGCCGTGCGTTGCGTCCTCGGTGATTGCCGGTGCTATGAGACCGGACCGCCTGCCGCTCTCACTCGGAAAAACACCGAGCGGAAGCCAGAAAACCGGAACATCTTCGATATACAGAAATACCGGCGAGGCAATGACCTTGTCGCCGGGGGTTATTTTCATTGTCGGACTGCCGAAATAATAATGCGGATCGGGATCGTCGCAGGTCGTGTACCGCCCGTTCGCGACAAATAAAATATCCTTCCCGACTTTTTTTATCGTCTCTCCGTGATAGTATCCCTGGTCGATTTTGGTATCGGCAATCGTGATCCGGCCCTTTTTTGTTTTGAAATCATACCCGAGCGCTTTCCCGTGGTATTCTTCGGGACCATCTTTCATGATCGGGTTGCCGACCATTTTTGTGTGTGTCGTATCGGTGGTATCGTGGATGCCGAATGCGGTCATGACGGTGGAATTCCAATCGACATCGATTCGTTCTGCCTGCAATTCCATCTGCTGGTATTTGATGTCGCTCTTTTTATAGAGCGACATGATTTTCGTTTTATAGAAAAAGACAATCGAATCGACCCCCGTATATGTCACGATGGTATCGATCCCGGATGGGTCTTTGGTTTTTTTTGTGGTGTCCGTTTTGATGGAATCGGAATGAACGATCGTTGTATCGATCCGGGGAAAATCCTGACCGAAGGAGAAAGACCAGCAACAAAAAAATAGAAAGAGGGTGCCCCGGAGGCGCATGGTCGGTTACAATACCAAACTTGCCGCGCCGATAATGCCCGCCGAATTACCGAGCATTGCGCGAACGACGCGGATGCCCGCACGGTGCGGGGTGAGCACGCGGCTCTTGATTGAATTATCGATTGCAGTGAAAACAAATGCCGGGGATGCAGAAATTCCGCCGCCGATAACCGCCACGTGTAAATCCAGGAGATTCATGGCCGAGGCAAGAGCACATCCCAGCAGCTCGCCGGCTTCTTCTAAAATTTCGCGTGCCTTGATATCTCCCATCTCGGCGGCACGGGAGATGAGTGCCGGATCGATTTTTTCCGGATTTCCTTCGGCAAGCGTTTCAATGATCGAACGCGGTTCATCATCCGGCATACTCTTCAATATTTCTTTGGTGCGTTCGGAAAGATACCGCTGTCCGATGTAGCTTTCGATGCAACCGCGGTTTCCGCAATTACAGAGGCGACCGTTATAATCGATCGAAACATGTCCGATTTCTCCGGCGCCGCCGTACGGTCCGCGGTAGATTTTTTTATCGATAATAATTCCGCCGCCGACGCCTGTTCCCCAAATAATGAACAGGAAGTTTTTAAAATCCTTTCCGGCGCCGTATTTTGCTTCAGCGATTGCCGCACAATTGGCGTCGTTCTCAATAAAAACAGGGAAGGGAAATACTTTTCGTATTGCTTTCGTGACCTGCACTTCCTTCCAGTCGGAAAAATTCGGGGGATAATGTACCGAACCATCCTCGATCATCACTACGCCGGGCGAGCCGATGCCGATACCGTAACATTCCGTCGGGTCTATGGCGGGATAATAATTCCTGAATGGCAAGCGTCATTTGTTTCAGGACGATGGCCGGACCTTTGTTTGCCTTCGTGTCGAGCGTGACCTGATGGATAATATTTCCCTTTGCATCGACGGTTCCGCCTTTGATCGTCGTCGCTCCGACATCGATACCGATTGCAAATGTTTTTGACTGTTTCATCGCTGTTTATGCTTCCATAAATTGTTCAATCGTTCATGGATAATTTTTTCCGCACCATCATCGATGGGAAAATAATAAATTTTTTCTTTCAATGAATCCGGAAGATATTGTTGTTCGACAAAATGCCGGTCATAATTATGACTGTATTTGTATTCTCTTCCGTAATCAAGTTCTTTCATCAGCTTGGTCGGGGCATTGCGCAAATGCAGTGGAACGCTTTCATTCCGGAATTTTTTTACGTCGGAGAAAGCTTCTTCAATTGCCATATATGATGCGTTGCTTTTGACCGATGAAGCGAGATACGTCGCCGTTTGCGAAAGAATAATGCGTGCTTCCGGCATTCCGACATAATCGACAGCGGTGAAACAGCTCGTGGCAAGCGTCAACGCATACGGATCGGCATTGCCGATATCTTCTGAAGCAAGAATGATCATGCGGCGTGCGATAAATTTCGGATCTTCGCCGCCTTCCAGCATGCGTGCAAGCCAGTACACCGCGGCATCCGGGTCGCTTCCGCGCAGACTCTTGATGAATGCAGAAATGATATTGTAATGTTCTTCTCCGCCGTCATCGTATTTAATATATTTTCTCTGAAATGCATCCTCGATTGCCTGCGACGTGACGATGCGTTTGTTGTCCGAAGAAGGTTTGACAAGCTGAGCGGTCGTTTCAAGTCCGTTCAGCAATATCCGCGCATCCCCGCCGGAAAGCATCATCAGGAGTTCCCGCTCTTTTTTGTTCATGACAATCGACAATTTCTTCAGGACGGGATCGTTCTCCAGAGCGCGATCGATCAAGTGGTCGAGATTCTCGGTGCTGAGCGGTTCGAGAACGTAGACCAGGCATCGTGAAAGTAACGGTGAAATGACTTCGAACGACGGGTTTTCCGTTGTTGCGCCGATCAGCGTGATGACGCCGTCTTCGACACTATGCAGCAACGCATCCTGTTGTGCTTTATTGAAGCGATGGATTTCGTCGATAAATAAAATTGTTTTCTTTGAAAGCTTTGTGCGGTTCAGTTCGGCACGTTCGAGTATTTTCCGGACGTCCTGCACTCCCGCCGACACGGCGTTGAGTTGAAAAAATTCAGCATGCGTGTGTAGGGCGAGAATTCTTGCCAGCGTGGTTTTGCCGCAGCCGGGAGGTCCCCAGAAAATGATGGAAGGAAGCGAATCGTGTTCGATTAAAACACGAAGAGGTTTTCCCGCGCCGAGCAGATGCTGTTGACCGACAATCTCGTCGATCGTTGCCGGACGCATCCGTTCTGCAAGCGGTGAGTGTTCGTTTCGGGTCGCCGGTTGCCTCTGCATGTTTTCCTGTGGAAACAATTCCATACGATCTGCATGTGAATCTTCCAATCGTCGATTGGAAATCGGCTACTTCTCCTTTTTTACTTTGTATACCGTTTCACCGTTCCGAACCATAGCATACTTTTCGCGCGCAATCTTTTCGATCGCTTTCGGATCACTATCGAGTGCTTTGGAAAGTTCCTGCAGTTTGCGTTGTTCTTCCTGTTCCTGAATGATTTTCTCCTGCATTTCATGCTTCTGCGATGCAAGCGAGAGATGTTCAAGAATTCCTTTGTTGCTGAACGTCATGAACGAAACCGCGGGAACGGCAATGAGGAGTGTCAACAGAACACTTCTTTGTTTGAAAATCTTTTTGAGCCATCCGCCGACTTTCGGCTGGATTTTCCGGTAATATTGCTGATCCATAGATGCTAATGTACCATATTTTGCATGAATTTCAAAGCTGTTTAATCCTGGTAACCCTTGCGAAGGTTTCCCCGCCTTCGGCGGGATAAACTTCACATTCGCAAGGTTGACTGAGGACATTTATTCTTTATACCAATCGGACTTCGGCGAATACACGGTTCTCAATTGTTGTTTTTCACGGAATCGCTCGATGGCGAGTTTGATCAATCTATCAAGCAATTCACGGATACGAAATCCCTGATGCTTCCCATAGTTTCGGATACATGCTGATCGATGTGAAACCGGGGATGGTATTGATTTCATTCAGATAAATCGTATTCGATCGCTTTGTCACCAAAAAATCGACACGTCCCATTCCGGAACAATTGATCGCCTTGAATGTTCGAATTGCAAGTGCTTGAATTTTTTTGACGACCGATTTCGGGAATTTTGCCGGAATGATCGCTCTGGATTTGCCGTCGACATATTTTGCATCGTAATCATAAAATTCATTGGAAGAGATAATTTCTCCCGGTACCGAAGCGACCGGCTCATCGTTGCCAAGAACGCTGACTTCAATTTCTCTCGCATCCGCGATCCCGCGTTCGACAAGAATTTTTCGATCATAGTGCAAAGCAAGTTCGATGGCGCTGAGAAGTTCTTTCTTATTGTGTGCTTTGGAAATGCCGACGCTGGATCCCGAATTTGCCGGCTTGACAAAACATGGATACCGTAATTTCTTCTCGATGCTCGCGATGATTTTTGCGGATTGCTTCCGATAATCTTTTTTCAGGAACCAACAATACGGCGTGACAGGAATGTGGTCGCGTTCGCACAATTGTTTCGTAACCACTTTATCCATGCCGACGGAAGAGCCGAGGACGCCCGCTCCGACGTACGGAATCCCCGCCAACTCGAACAAGCCCTGAACGGTTCCGTCTTCACCGAACGATCCATGAAGAACCGGAAAGATAACATCCAGTCGTTCATCGGTATGACGGGGTTGATCAACGGAAACTAATCCTTTGTGCGAAGGGTCCGGTGTGAGAATTTTTTCCGGTTGGATGTCGAGGTGTTTTCCGGACCGCAGGAGCTTCACGGCATCGGAAGAGCTCAGCCATTTTCCTCCCGGCGTGATGCCGATCGGAACGACGCGGTATTTGTTTTTATCGAGCGCGTTGATGACGGACGCGGCGGAAACGAGCGAAACCTGATGCTCTGCCGAACGTCCTCCGAAAATAACGCCAACGGTTATCTTCGATGATTTGTTTGTAGTCATTCGGGATTAAAAGATGATAGCAAGTTAATGTTTGGTGTGAATCATTTCCCGGACAATCGCCCGGATTTCATCGTCTGCCGGAACGGAGTTCGCCGGGTTTTGGTCGGTGGCGCATGCCGGTTTTCCGGAAAAATCTTTCCCGTATGATTGCGGGCTGATTGCCCGAAGTTTTTCGACATCGTCCGGCGAAAGAAGTTTTTCACCGCCCAGCATGCGTGCAATGAATGTAATGTGCGCGGCATGTTCCACTTTTTCCATTTTGAAGTATGCATCCCACAGATCTTTTCCGTAGGTTACGACACCGTGGTTGGCGAGAAGAATCGCGTCGGCAGTCTGAACAAAAGGGGAAAGCGAGTTCGGAACTTCCGGCGTCGATGGCGTCGCGTAATCGGCGAGAGGCACAGCGCCGAGTCCGACGATGACTTCCGGAAAAACACAATGATCCAGCGATTGCCGTGCGACGGCAAATCCGGTTGCGTATGTCGGATGCGCATGCACCACGGCGTGTACATCGGGCCGGTGGGCATAAATAAATAAATGCATGCCGATTTCGGTCGACGGATTTCGCCCCGCCACCAACGACTTTCCTGATGCGTCAACTTCCACGAGGTCATCGGCAGTGACCATGCCTTTATTGACCGACGTGCGTGTCGTGAGGAAGTTTCCGTTCGTCAATCGAACACTAACGTTGCCGTCGGTAGCCGTCACGAAGCCGTTCTCATAGAGCCGGTGGCTGATTTCGACGAGGTCTGAGGATATTTTATCGGTCATTGTTCAGTACAATTAATCATTCTGAATATAACCTTCCTGACCTCGAGAATCAAACAATAAATTCGGTTTGCCTTGATTATCACTCAACTTCTTCAGATATTTATTGTAAACCTATGGATTTACCCGGCGAACATACTCCTCATCCATTCAGGGTGATTTTTTCAAAAGAATCTTTCCAGAATCATTTCATTTATAAAATTCTGTTGGGATTACTGCTGGTTGCCGTTGTCGTATTGATGTTTCCGCATCCGGAATCGATCGAATATGATTACAGCGTCGGGACCATCTGGACCGATAACGATCTCATTGCGCCTTTTTCATTTCCGATCATTAAAGATCTGCATGAGTATGAAAAAGAACGGCAGGATGCGATCCGGAATGTGTATCCGGTGTTCATGCGGGATGATACGATTGCCCGTCAACGGGAAGAATATGCCGGGTTATTGCTGCACGATCTCCGGTCGGCGGTCAACATCCGGATGAAGATGGAAAAAAAGAGGGCGCAGGCAGATTCCGTCGAGTTCATTCAAATTCTTCGGCGAATTCCGTTTCCGGTCATGGAATCCGAATGGGATATGATGGAGCGCCAGAAAGATTTTCTCAAAGATTCCAAGATGCTCACAAGTGAATTGGAAGAATTGTATCAAGCGGGAATCATCGATCAAAATAAAATACAGGTAGTCCACCAGCAACTTGCCCTTCGAAGAGGACATGCGGAAGAAATTGTGCCGGCAGGAAAAGTGTATGACAGTGAGGAAGCATCTGCCGCCGTCGTCGTTCAGCTCCAGCGGTTATTTGCCAGGGATAACGGGGAATCGTTGTGCGCAAAGATCGGTCGTGCCGTCATTCAGCCGAATGTTTTGCTCGACCGGAGTGCGACACAAACTGCGATCGAGATTGCCGCTGATAATGTTCCCCGCACGATCGGATTCGTGCTGGAAAATGAACGCATCATCAGCAAGAATGAACATATCACCGATGAGGTGAAACAGAAGCTCGATTCATTCCTGAAGGCGAAAGCCGAACGCGGATCGGTCATGAATGAATCGAAACATTTCGTCGGGATCGTTCTTCAGGTTGTCATCATTTTGGGATTGTTCACGATTTACCTCTTCCTTTTCCGGAAAAAGATTTTTGCCGAGAACAGCCGGCTGGTGCTCATTGCAGTTCTCATTACCATGGAAACATTGTTTGCGTACGTCTCGGTGTTGTGGGGAGTTTCCGAACCGGCGCAATATTTGATTTTTGTCCCTGCCGCATCGATGTTACTGACGATTATTTTCGATTCCCGCGTCGGTTTTTACGGCACGGTGGCAATTTCATTGCTCGTTGCGGGCATTCACGGAAATGATTATACCATTGCATTGACTTCGCTCGTTGCCGGAGCGCTCGGTGCGTACACTGTCCGCGATATCGGAAACCGGACACAAATTTTCCGCTCGATGATATTTATTTTTATCGGTTATGCCGTACCGATGACCGCATTCTCGCTCGAGCAATTCGACGGATTTAAAACAATTGCGATGATGGTGGCATTTGCGGTTGCGAATGCAATTTTTTCCCCGGTTCTGACGTACGGTTTGCTGATTTTCTTTGAAAAAGTATTTCATGTGACGACCGATTTAACTCTTGCCGAACTTTCGGACTTCAATCACCCGTTGCTTCAGCGGCTGTCGGAAGAAGCGCCCGGCACATTTCATCACAGCCAGACGATCGGTACGATGGCGGAAGCGGCGGCGGAAGCGACCGGTGCAAACGCGATTCTTGCCCGTGTCGGCGGATATTATCATGACGTCGGAAAAATATTGAAGCCGGAATATTTTGTCGAAAACCAGGTCGGATCGCACAGCAAACATAACCGCCTGCGCCCGCGCATGAGTGCTTTGATTATTCAATCGCATGTCAAAGAAGGGATGGATCTCGCTCGTGAATACGGATTGCCGGAAAATGTCGTAGCATTTATTCCGCAACACCACGGAACGACCAGGATTTCCTTTTTCTACGATAAAGCACTGAAGCAGGCTGCCAAGCGTCCCCAGAAAGATTCCATCAACGAAGAGGATTTTTTATATCCCGGCCCGAAACCGCAGACGAAAGAAACCGGCATCGTCATGCTTGCCGATTCCGTCGAAGCATCCACACGAGCGATGACGGAAATCACTCCCCAACGATTGGAGCAAGCGATCGATAATATGATCAAACACCGGTTTATCGAAGGACAACTCGACGAATGTGAGTTGACATTGCGCGATCTTACGCATATCAAAGAAGCGTTCTTGAAAATTTTGCTCGGCATTCATCATCAACGTATTACATATCCTGAACAACAACCGGCTCAACAGACCGCTGATCAACCGGTGATAGAACCGTCTGAACCGGTGCAACCGGTTGCCATGCCTGTAACTCCGATTCCGGAAAATCCACCGTCAACTCCGGTAACAGAAATTACTCCGACAGAATCGGAATCGAATGTCGTTCCGACTGTTCAGAATGAGAACGTACCGCAATCACCTCCTGCTGAAGAAACCGGTCAGCAACCCCAGTCATGAACGAGCATCTTCGTTCATATATCCATTTTCTGGAATTGGAAAAAAATGCTTCGAAAAATACGATCGTTTCGTATCAACGGGATATTGCACGGTACATCGACGTGATGGATGGAAGGCGAATTGCTTTTCCGGAGGGAGTGAAGCCGCAACATGTTTCCGAGTTTCTGGGAATGTTGAACGACATCGGCCTTTCACCGCGAAGTATTTCCAGAAATTTATCATCGATAAAGATGTTTCATAAATTTCTCGTTGCGGAAGAAATCACTAAAAACGATCCTGCACAACAGGCCGAACCTCCCAAACGCTCCAAATTGCTGCCGGATGTTTTAAGTCAGAATGAAATCGAATTGATTTTGCAGCAGCCGAATGTAACGGAGCTTCTCGGTATTCGAGATAAAGCAATCCTGGAAACGATGTATGCAACAGGAATGCGCGTTACCGAGATTACGACACTTCGTCAATCGAGTATTTTCAAAGAAGACGGCATCGTTCGTGTGTTCGGAAAAGGGTCGAAAGAACGGCTGGTGCCGATCGGCCGATCTGCCCTGGAGTGGATTTCGAAATATTGTAGCGATGTCCGAAGCCGGATTGCGAAAAAAGGAAAAGGACAGGATGTTCTCTTTCTCAATGCCCGCGGCGGGCCGATGTCGAGGATGGCGATCTGGAATATCGTGCAAACCTATACGAAAAAATCGGGAATCCAAAAAGATGTACATCCGCACACCTTCCGGCACTCGTTTGCAACACATTTGCTGGAAGGCGGAGCCGATCTTCGTGCGGTTCAGGAGATGCTCGGGCATTCCGATATTTCCACGACGCAAATTTATACACACATTGACCGGGAATATTTGAAAGAAGTCCACCGGACATTTCATCCGCGCGGGTAATTTCAGAAAATGTTATTGTTCTTTTTCATCCGATTATTTCTCATTATCAAAATCGCCGTAACGTTCTTTTATACATGATCGACCAACTGTACATTTTTCCGATACTTCTTTTTTCCGTTATCATCCATGAAATTTCGCATGGGTGGATGGCGCTCCGTTTGGGAGATCCCACCGCCCGCGATAGGGGAAGATTAACGCTGAATCCGATTCCGCATATCGATCTGTTCGGTTCTATACTCATTCCGTTAATGTCGTTGGCTTCAACCGGACAGGTTTTTATCGCCTGGGCAAAACCTGTTCCTATCGACCCAAGAAATTTTAAACATTTTACCCGTGACGATATTTTGGTATCGACGATAGGACCATTTTCCAATGTCGCTCTTTCCTTTTGTTGTACGATCTGTTTCATCATCTTGTTAAAAATCGATCATGCTCTCTCGTCCAGCGACGGTTCCGTTCAACAGGTCGTGCATTATTTGATGGAAATGTTTTATGCCGGAATTTCCCTCAATATTATTCTTGCCGTCTTTAATATGATTCCTATTCCGCCGCTGGATGGATCCCACGTACTGGCATCGTTGCTTCCCGTTTCCATCAGTCACCAATACAGACGTGTTGGATTTTTTGGAATTTTTATTCTTATTTTACTGATGCGATGGGAGCCGTTCGCCCGATCTTTTTACGGACTCATTTCGACGTTGACGTCGCCATTCATGAAACTGATCGGAATTTTTACGTAAATTTTGTATTATTAAACGTATGGAAGAATTTCAATTCAAAAATAATATACTTCGCTGTGAGGATGTTAATCTCTTTGATGTGGCGAATTCCGTCGGCACTCCGGCGTACGTCTATAGTAAACGTTCCGTCGTCGATCATTGTCGCGGTATCGAAAGATCGTTCGAAGGAATAGATCATCTTTCTTGTTATGCGGTCAAGGCAAATGCCAATCCTGATATTTTGAGATTGCTCGCGAAGGAAGGAGTCGGAGCGGATGCCGGTTCGATCGGTGAAATGAAACGGGCGCTTGCAGCGGGTTTTCCCCCCGGGAAAATTACGTACAGCGGTGTGGGCAAACGTGATGATGAAATTGAATTCGCTTTGCGGCAAAAAATCTTGTCGCTCAATGTCGAATCGGAAGAAGAACTGTCGGTCATCGACAATATTGCTTCACACA
>CAVQPS010000004.1:0-17201 GCA_963714795.1 uncultured Ignavibacteriales bacterium
AACGATTCTTCAACAGGTTATCGACCTCTACAAAGAAGATGAACAAAGCGTCAAGCTTGAGCCGCGCGAACGACTTGCGAAATCATATTCATGCAAAGCTGCAATCAAAGCGGGCGATCCTTTGAAAGATGAAGAGATGCATGCATTGCTCGATCAATTATTTCAAACGGAATTTCCGTTTACCTGTCCGCATGGCAGACCGGTCATCATCAAATTATCCCTTTCCGAGTTGGATCGCCGTTTCTGCAAGAACTTCCTGAATTCTTTTTCCGATTAAAAACGATTAATTCTGCAAAACACAATCCACTTGATTGCGGTAATTGTTTTCGTTATTTTTTAAGATGTCATGAAGGCGATATCATTTTAAAAGGACACGGATGCGAACGTTCTTTCGGTTATTGTTTTCAGGTTTCTTGATCGGTATGCCGTGCTTGTCTGGATTTCTTTTCAGTCAGGAAATTGTCGGTATTCCATGGACAGGCGAAAAAGGTATCGCGAAGACAACTGCAGAAATTATGCAGCAAGAAGTTGCGATTGCCGTTCAGCGACCCGCCAATTATGTCCGGCCTTCGGTTGAATTTGACGCAAACCGGCATGGTCTTCCGCATAATCCTCTTTCTCCCAGTGTTTCACAATGGCCGCCGAAATCGTCTTCCGTTAACCCCGATCATACGTTTTCTGCTTTGAGTCCGCAAACATTGAGTTTAAGTTTTACTGTCGCAAACCTCGGCGATACTCAGGCATTTCCGCCGGACGATATGGGTGTTGTCGGTCCGACACAATTTATTACGGATCTGAACGGACGCATTCGTTCATTCAATAAAACAACCGGTGTTGCGGACGGCGTTCTGGATGTGAATACCGATACGTTTTTTAATTCCGTGATGACTCCTCCGACGAACCAAAATTTTACCACCGATCCGCGTATCCGTTATGACCGTTTGACGGAAGGTGGTTCCTCATTATGATTGATGTGCCGGGAGGGGCAGGCGCTAAACCCGATCGGGTTATGATGGCCGTGAGCAACACCGCAACGATTACGAATAGCACGATCTGGACATTTTTCTATTTTCGACAAGATACAGTATTACCGGCCGGTGATACCGGAATGTTTGCAGATTACCCGACGCTGGGAATCGATGTCAACGCATTGTATATCGGTGTGAATATTTTCAATTCTGCGGGATATTTTCAAGGAACAACAGGTTTTGTTGTTAGGAAAAATTCGATTCTTGGTTCGGGACCAATAATTGTTTCAGCTTTTAGGGATTTGACTACATTTGCCGATCCGCCTGCTGATACTATTTATACTAGTGGCCCCTATACTCCGCAAGGCGTCGACAATTTTGATTCAACAGCGACAGTCGGATATTTTATCGGCGTTGACGATTCATTATATGGATTGTTGCAAATTCGACGGGTAACAAATCCGGGTGGGATACCGACAATGTCCGGAAATATTCCCATCACTGTACCGGCGACATTAGATCCTGCTTCAGTGAATCATCGGGGAAATTCCGGTGGAACCAATGGATACCTCGACGGAATTGATGAACGATTGATGAACGCCGTCATCCGAAATGGAAATCTCTGGACAGCACATTCCATTGAAGTAAACAGTAGCGGTGTAGTCAATTATACAAATGAGACCCGGGATGCTGCTCGATGGTACGAGATCGATAATTTAAACGGAACACCGACTCTTGTTCAGTCGGGTACTGTCTACGATCCCACCACGCCGAACAATACGAGTCAATTGAACTACTGGATCCCGAGCATCATGGTTTCCGGACAGGGACATGTTGCGATGGGATTTGCAGATGCCGGGCAAAATGCTTTTGCCAACGGCGCAACACTTGGCCGCCTTGCAAGCGATCCCGCCGGAACGATGGAAGGTTCTCCCGTTCTTGTCACCAACAGTAATGCTTCATACAATCCGCCTAATGATCCGGGCAGTTCCGGTGCGAGGCGGTGGGGTGACTATTCGTACACATCTGTCGATCCGAATGACGATATGACCATGTGGACGATACAGCAATTCACCGATGTAACAAATTCGTACGGAGTACGGGCAACGAAATTGCTTGCACCTTTGCCGGCGACTCCGGCTTCAGCTTCGCCGAATTCTGTTGTCGGTGGCAGTACCAATTTCAATGTCACCATTACCGGTACGTCTTCCAGCGGCTCCGGATTTTTCGATCCCGGTGCGAGTTTCCCGAATCATATTTCCGCGGCAGTGAACGGTGGCGGAGTAACTGTCAATTCTGTGACCTATACAAATCCGACACACGTTAGTTTGAATCTTTCGGTTGCGAACAACGCAAGCGCAGGCGCAAGAACGATTACGGTTACTAATCCTGATGGTCAATCGCTAACAAGCTCAACGGGCATTCTCACAATTTCCAGCAATTGTCCGACAATTACTTTATTACCATCAACGTTGCCCGGTGGTTTCACGGGAACTTTTTACACACAGACAATTACCGCAAGCGGGGGGAAATTGCCGTATACGTATTCGTTGCTGAACGGAACTTTGCCGAAAGGTTTGTCGCTGACGTCCGGTGGGATTTTTTCGGGAGCACCGTTAAATGTCGGTATTGCAAATTTTAAAGTTGAGGCGGTTGATTCCAATGGATGTTTTGACAGCATTGCGTATAGTGTCAATATCGATACGCTTATCCCGCCATCGAATCCGTCGGCAATCGGCGTGGCTGTGCCTGATACTGTTTCAGTGGGTGATTCGGTATCGTTTATAGTTACTGTCCGCCCCGGATTGAATCCGACGAGCAGTGGAATTACCGTCAACGGAAATTTATCATCGATAAACGGTTCATCATCACAAATGTTTTTTAATGATGGAACTCATGGCGATGCGGTTGCCGGTGATAGTATTTATTCATTGAAAACGATCGTCGATACCGGAACTGTTACCGGATGGAAATCAATTCCGGTTATTATTACAGACACGCAATTGCGAATAGATTCGATTGCAATTCAATTGAAGGTTCGGCCGGCCTGTCAGCCGATAACAATTTATCCTGCACAATTATCAGGCGGATTGGTGAATTCTGCGTACGCGGAAACGCTATCCTCTTCCGGCGGATCCGGTCCGTTAACGTTTGGAATTTCAGTCGGACTTTTGCCGGCGGGAATTTCGTTGTCGCCGACCGGAATTCTTTCGGGAATACCGTTGGTGTCCGGAGTAAAAATTTTCACGGTAACGGCAACTGACTCTAATGGCTGTGCGGGATCGAAAATCGATACGATCATTGTTCAGGAACCGTCCGGAATTCTTGTGAATGTCCCCATCAGTGCACAATGGAATATGCTTTCGAATCCGTTGACTGTTGAAAATGATTCTGTTCAAATTTTATTTCCGACCAAAATCAGCGATGCGTTCGGTTACAACGGTAGCGGTTATGTCATCAGCAATCGGATTGTCAACGGCGCAGGATACTGGCTGAAATTCGGAGTCGATCAAACTGTTCCTTTGATTGGTATAAATAAATCGGTCGATACTATTCCAATTACTTCCGGATGGAATCTCATCGGGTCGATTTCGACGAAGTTTCCCGTTACTTCTCTTTTGCCAATTGGGACGACAATTCGCTCGCAAACCTTCGGCTACAGTTCCGGCTATCATCCGACCGATACGATTTATCCCGGCCTCGGATACTGGATAAAATGCGATTCGGCGGGGAAGTGCGTGTTGCAAAATTCCGGATCTTCGGCTCTCTTGCGTCCAAATAAAATCCAGCCATCCGACCTTTCATCTTTAAATCGATTGGTATTGAAGGATTCAAAAGGATTCAGCCAGACATTGTATTTCGGTTCGAGCGGCAATCTTATTTCCGATTCCGATCAGTTTGCTTTGCCGCCTGTTCCGCCCGACGGCAATCCCGATGTTCGGTTTGCTTCACAACGAACGGCTGAATTTATTCCTGATCATCTTCAAAGCAAAACGAATATTCCCATTGAATTACATTCGCTGAATTATCCTCTGACGGTCGAATGGACAATTCTGAAGAGCGCTCATGACCAATTTCATTTGCAGGGGACAGGGAATTCATCCGGTGGAAAAGAATTAACCGGAGCCGGAAGCATGACTGTGGCATCATCGAATACCGGACCTCTTTTGTTGCGTGTGGAAGATGTTTCGCAATTGCCGAAAGCATTTGCGCTTCATCAGAATTATCCGAATCCGTTCAATCCGACCACCACGATCAGTTTCGATGTGCCGGAACGAGCACTGGTTTCGATTTCGATATACAACACGCTCGGCGAACGCGTTGCCGCGGTGCTCAATTATGCCGCATTCGATCAGGGTGAGCAAGCGGTGGAGTTTAATGCCAGCGCCATTTCGTCGGGAGTCTATTTTTACCGCATGACTGCTCTTGCACAAAAAGGAAACGGTGCAACGTTTACCGATGTGAAAAAGATGTTGTTGATGAAGTGAGGATTAATGGGATGCGGATACCCCAAAGGATAGTCTTTGCGAGGGACGAAGTCCCGAAGCAATCTGACTATTTAGAAAAACTTCAGCGGTTGAGATTGCTTCGCTCCGCTCGCAAAGACAGGAAGGTGGCTTTTGTTTGATGGAGTCCACTTAAGAAGTGGACTCCATCTAATCCTCGCTTGCATCATCAATAATAAATCTGTATATTAAAAAAGGAAAACGATTATATACCTTTAATTCGATCCTGAGAGGTCGGAAAGGAATTTAAAATGGTTTTGAATCTAATTTTACAGCAAACCTCCACCCTGATGCAGGGTTCGGAGGTTTTTTCGTTTTGGTGCGCCGATGAATATTAAATCCCGTCTCATCGATCATCAGGGATTTCAGCGAACGCTTACACGTCTTGCCCATGAAATCCTTGAATTAAATAAAGGTTCCGAAACCATTGCGCTCGTCGGCATCCGGACGCGTGGAGAGTTTCTTGCACGCCGCCTCGCCGAAAAAATCCAGGAAATTGAACACCGCGAACTGCAGGTTGGGTTTTTGGATATCACGCTCTACCGTGACGATCTTCGCGGCAAATTGAACCAGCCGATCCTGAAAGGAACGGACATCATGTTCGATATCACCGGAAAGAACATTATTCTGGTTGATGATGTCTTGTATACCGGTCGGACCATTCGCGCAGCCCTTGATGCTTTGATCGATCTCGGCAGACCTGCCACGATTCAACTTGCCGTGCTGGTTGACCGCGGACATCGAGAGCTTCCGATTAAAGCCGACTTCATCGGAAAAAATTGCCCGACATCACCAAACGAAGAAGTCCGCGTGTTGATGCAAGAAATCGACGAGGAAGATGCAGTTGTGCTCGTCGGGAAAGGACGGGCGTGATGGCATTGGCAAGTCGTCATCTTCTCGGACTTGAAGGAATGTCACGACAAGACATTCAATTGATTTTAGATACGGCAACATCGTTCCGCGAGATACTCGATCGACCGATTAAAAAAGTCCCGACACTGCAGGGAAAAACTATTGTCAATCTTTTTTTTGAAAGCTCCACGAGAACACGCACATCGTTCGAGCTTGCCGAGCGACGGCTTTCTGCCGATGTGGTGAATTTTTCAGCCGACGCAAGCAGTGTCCGCAAGGGTGAATCGCTGAAAGATACCGTCCGGAATCTTGAGATGATGAAGATCGATATGGTCGTGATCCGTCATGCGGCGGCTGGAGCTGCGCATTTTCTCTCGAAAGTTATCGATGCCAATATTATCAACGCCGGAGACGGAGCGCATGAACATCCGACACAGGCATTATTGGATATGTACACGCTTCGCGAAAAACTTGGAGCGATTGAAGGACACCATGTCTGCATCGTGGGCGACATTTCCCACAGCAGAGTTGCACTGTCGAATATTTACGGATTACAAACGATGGGTGCGCGGGTTTCTGTGTGCGGGCCCAAGACATTGATCCCGCGATGTATCGATCAGCTTGGCGTTCAGGTGTATTACAATATCGATGAAGCAATACACGATGCCGATGTTTTAAATGTTCTTCGCATTCAAAATGAACGGCATGGCGGTACCTTGTTTCCGACGACGCGTGAGTATCGACGGTATTTCGGAGTGACGCGCGAACGCCTTGATGCATCGAAAAAGAAAATTCTCATCATGCATCCCGGTCCGATTAACCGCGATGTGGAACTTTCAGCCGATGTTGCCGACGGTGAGCAGTCCGTTATCCTTCAGCAGGTATTGAATGGCGTTGCCATCCGCATGTCCATTCTCTATTTACTCGGAACTCATACTTAATTTTTTTATTTTTGATTTTTAACTTTTGAATTGTCTATGAAAATATTATTGAAAAACGGTAGAATCATCGATCCGATATTGAATATCGATCGCGTCGCCGATGTTTTTATCAACGATGGAACGATAGAAAAGATCGGCGAACAAATTCCATCATCAAAAAATGTGGAAGTGATCGATCTCGACGGCAAAATCATCGCTCCCGGATTTATCGACATGCATGTCCATTTGCGCGAACCGGGATTTGAGCATAAAGAAACAATTGAAACAGGATGTCGCTCTGCTGCTGCAGGAGGATTTACGGCCGTTTGTTGCATGCCGAATACGAATCCTGCCATCGATGATGCTTCCGTTGTTCGACAGATTATCGAACAATCACAAAAAGTTCATCACGGCATTGTGGATGTCTATCCCATTGCCGCTGTGACCATAGACCGGAAAGGGAAAGAGCTTGCCCCGATGCTTGAGTTAGCGGAAGCGGGTGCTGTTGCATTTACCGACGACGGTGCGCCGGTTGGCGGCAGTGAAATGATGCGCCGTGCTCTGGAATATGCCGCGATGATCGGGAAACCGATTATCCAACATGCTGAAGAAACCGACATGACGAAAGGCGGCGTTATGAATGAAGGATTTGTTTCAACTTCATTAGGTATGCCCGCAATGCCTTCGGCAGCAGAAGATATCATGATCGCCCGTGATATCCGTCTTGCTGAATATTCTCATGCTTTTTACCACGTTGCACATATCAGCACGGCACAAGCAGTCGATCTTGTTCGGTCGGCAAAAGCAAGAAAGCTTGCCGTAACGTGCGAAGTGACGCCGCATCATTTTTCGCTGACGGATGAAGCGGTACGGTCATTCGATACGAATACAAAAATGAATCCGCCGCTCAGGACGAAGGACGATGTGGAAGCGATGAAAGAAGGATTACGCGACGGAACGATCGACGTGATTGCAACGGATCATGCGCCTCATTCGTTCGACGAGAAACAGGTCGAATATTTGTATGCGCCGTTCGGCATCGTCGGACTTGAGACTGCCATCGGTCTTTCGATCAAAGAATTGGTGGTGCCGGGGATTATTTCTATCGTGCAACTTATTCAGAAGTTATCGACCAACCCGCGTACTATTTTACATCTTCCGGCGGTAACGATTGCGGAAGGTGAGTATGCAAATCTCACACTGCTCGATCCGGCAAAAGAGTGGATTGTCGATGTCGGGTCATTCAAATCGAAATCAAAAAATTCTCCGTTTCACGGATGGAAGCTTACGGGAAAAGCCGTCGGGATTGTCAATCATGGACGCATCGTTTTGGTTTGACGAAATTCGAATGTCTTAATTATCCCACAGTTGAGCAGATGCTATCGTCCCTGTCGGTTTTCAATTTTTCTGAATTGAATCGGATTTCAAACATTTTATGCGATGTTTATTGGCATGAGTCTTGCCTTTCAATCGATGATCTGAACGTTTCAAAGTCATTTCGAACGCTTGTTTTTCATTCTTGAATGAAGTAATTTGGACTCACGACGATGAAATCACATACCAGGATATTTCTTTTTTGTGCTCTCGTGCTCCTTTCCGGCGGAAAGTTGCTGTCCGGGAATTTTCCTCTGTCATTGTCAGTGCCGGAGAACGAAGAACAAAGCGGTGATTCGACAAAATCTTTGCAGGAAAAATCCCGTGGTGCACTCGGGCATTGTATCCAACAAATTCAGGACGGAGTCAATGGCGGCAACGTCCGGTTATTTTCCGGTCATTTTGCCAAACAGATTTTTGTCAGTCTCGGAGAAAATGAAAACGGATATTTCAGCGCGAACCAGGCAACCATTGTGTTGCAGGATTATTTTTCTTCGAAACGGAATGTCAAATTCAATTTTTCTACCACCGACGTTTTCAATGAGACGCCGTATGCAACCGGCGGCGGCACATGTTTTTTGCGCGGAACGATTCATCACTTTCAGATTTACGTATCGTTCGCCTTCGCCGATGGGCGCTGGGTGATTACACAATTCAATGTCTATTGATTTCGAAGGAACTTTCCTTGCATCGTCTTGTGCGTAACACCACGGTTTGCAAAATCTTCGTTTCACTGATCGCTTTTCTTTTTTTCCTTCTGCTGGTCACCTTCATTACGGAATATATCGTTGCCGGGTATATCGGGGATCATGAACAGGAAATTCTGACGGAAGAATCCGCCACAATACAAACCGATATCCGGAAAACTTTCGACGCCTATCAACAGGAAACGCTTCAACGGTTGCATGACCTTACCGGCGACGGAAAACTTCAGCACATTCTTGCCGATCAGAACGAAAACAGCGCTCCCGAAATATTTGAACTGTTACGTGACTGGAAATCCGAGGATATTTCCCTGGAAGTTTATGATTCTAAAAAAACTCTGATTGCATGGAACGGCACGGAGGGCTCTGCTCTCGGAGATTCTTTATTCGGTGAACGCGAACGTTCCTTCATTCTCCAGGGACCGATTTATTCTTATTTTGTGATCGTCATTCCGCTTGTTGAAAATCACCAGACAATCGGATACCTTGCCGGCAAACGACTCTTCGATGTGAATTATCCGATCAATAACCGGTTCATTACGAACAGCGCATTTACTTCGACATTTTTAAATCGTGTGCAATATGCTTTGACGTTCGATTTTTCGGATGATGCACGACAGAGTCTCGATTCGACAGTGATGAGTGTACCATTTCAAGACATTGCCGGGCATGTCATTGGTTTCGGTTATGTTGCCAAGCCGACAATGGCCATGAAAACAGAAGAATCGAAAGAAGAATATCGAACGATTGAACGCTCACTCGAAGCAATTATCTCGGCGTGTTTACTTATTATCCTGATCCTGTTTGCCGGTCGGATTTCATCATTGTTCCGAAAAGGGATGCTGCTGACGGCGGGGTTATGGATTTTCCGGTATTTCCTGGTGACGATTGATTTTCCGTCTGCTGTTGTCCGTTCTGATCTGTTCGATCCGAAATATTTTGCATCACCGTTCGGATTCGGTTTGGCATCTTCACTCGGTGAAATGTTGTTGACCGCCGTGATCCTTTCCCTGAATGTGATCATTCTCGCCCATTGGTACACGCATTCGGCACGTTGGGAGAATGAGCAGGAACATGTTCTTTCAACCGGAAAAAAATTTCTTCGAATCGTTTGGATCGCAATTATCATCACCATTATTCTTTTTATGCTTCGCGGTTTTGTGGCTCTTGTCAACAGTGCTGTGGTTGATTCCTCACTGCCGTACAACGATCCGACGTCAATTTTACCTTCCATTCCTCTCGCCTCAATGCTGATTACTCTTTTGCTTGCGTCATTTTCGTTGGTGCTGGCTTCGATTGTCTTGCTTGTTCATGCATTGAAATTATTTAGATCCATCCTTCGGTTCAGTTCGATGGGAATATACTTCTGTCTCTGTTGTGTTTTGATATTGGCAAGTGTGTTGTTCGGTATGATGGAAAGTGCTCCACTGCTTGGCCACATTGCGAGATTATGTTGTATCCTGATCGGGTTTGGTTTCGCAATGACCATGATAAAGAATTGGCAGCCAAGAAGATTGACGACCAGCATTATCGTGATGATTGTTGCCGTATCAATAGGACTGCTCATTCCTTTTCTCGACAATAAACTGCATGATCTCGATAGGAGTCGTGTTGAATTGCTGGCACAGGATATTGTTCGACCGGAAGACAACTGGCTGGCATTTATGCTCAACCAATCGCTGGATGAACTTTCCGGAACGGTTGCCCGCCGGTTGTTGGAATCCGGCGATCCGCAGGATATCCAGAAGATGGCATTTACCGGATGGGCAAAAAGTATGTTGAGCAGGGAAGGGAATAATTGTTCCGTGACCTACGTGAATCGCAATGGCGAAATCGTCAGCGATTTTCATATCGGTATTCCTCCGCACCGGATGGCTGAACATGCCGTCGGCATCAGCACGAACGGCCGCGCGGTTCATCGCGGAGTCAGAACACAAAACGGTGAAAGCGTACAATGGTATACCGGTTATTCGCCGATCCGTAGTTCCGACAGTTCGGTCATAGGCGGTGTGTGGGTGGAAATTTCCGGAGGGAGAAACGGATTTCTCCGCGGAGAACATTCCACGATTCTCCGGAACAGTTCCGATAATGACCAAAATCAATTTCGACCGGTGACGTATTCCGAATATTTTCAGGGGAAATTGATCTCTTCGACTGACGACCGGTTTCCGCTTGACCGTTCCTTGCCTTCGGATCTTGATCGTAGCGGTCAATGGATCAACGAAACGATCGAAGGGAAAGACTACGATTCATATTATTTTCGTGATCCGAACGGCGGAGCAACATCATGGTTCTCCGTCAGTCTCGAATCGCTCGGCGTTCAATGGCACTTTTATACATTTCTCCGCTATATTATTTTTTACTTTTTTTTCATCGGTGTCGGTCTTGTCGTGTACGGCGTCATCCGGTTGGCGCGGGGAAGAAACCTTCACCGCACTGTTCGCATGAAGTTGTTGATGGCGTTTGTCGTTGTGTCGTTGATACCGGTCGTCATTCTTGCATATTATAACCGGCAATATGCACGGGAACAGATCGAAGAACTGACGAACCGTCAATTAAGCGACCAGACTTCCGTTATCGTTGCTGAAATTCAGCATACGCTCGGACTCAACATCCCGATAGCGCTTGAACAATTGTCGGATGAACAATGTGCAGGAATTGCCAATGATGTAAATGCGAATTTCAATGTGTATTTCCGTCACGCTTTACAGGCGAGCAGCAAGCCGGAGATATTTTCGGCCGAGCTTCTTGATACGCGGCTCGGTGCAGAAGCGTTTGTGAATCTTTTCTTCAGGAAAAAAAGTTTTTATTCGGAAGACCAATCCATCGGACTGTTCCGGTATGTTGTGGGATACCGGCCGATTGTCGCTCAGAACGGAACGGTCATCGGAGCGATTGCCGTTCCGACACTGTTTCGCCAAACGGATATCGATGAGGAATTGACCCGCCGTAACGTTTTTCTGTACGGAACGTATGCCTTCGCTTTTTTCCTTGCCTTGATTGCCGGAACGATTTTTGCAAATCAAATTTCACTGCCGATCCGGAGATTACGTGAAGCGACGAAGCGGCTGTCGCGCGGTGAGATGACTGCTGAACTCCATTCCGGAAAAAGCGACGAGCTCGGACAACTGGAATCCGCTTTCAAAGAAATGATCTCCGACCTCCGGCAATCTCAGGAACAGGTCGTGAAAAATGAGCGCGAGCTTGCGTGGAAAGAAATGGCAAAACAGGTAGCCCATGAAATCAAAAATCCCCTGACGCCGATGAAGCTTTCCATGCAACATCTGCGGCAGGCATATCACGATCAGGTAAAAGATTTTTCAGCGATTCTTCAACAAGTATCGGCGACGATACTGGATCAGATTGAAACGTTAAGCAGGATTGCATCGGAATTTTCCCATTTTGCCAGAATGCCGGAACGGAACCTTCAAGTGTGCAATGTTCACGCAATTCTCGAAGAGACAAAACAGTTGTTTCAACAGGTTCCGGGAGTTACTTTTGTGATGCGAATCGACGCAGCCGAATCTGTCGTTCGCGCTGACCATGAAGAATTACGTCGTGCATTCATCAACATTATCCGGAATGCCCTGCAGGCAATGAACGATTCCGGTACCGTGATCATTCAAACTCATAACGATTCCGATCATCTGTTGATCGATATCATCGATGATGGTCCCGGTATTCCAAAAGAAATTCAGGCACGATTATTCGAACCGGCGTTCTCAACGAAAACTGAAGGAACCGGACTCGGGCTTGCCATTGTCAGACAAACCGTGAAAGATTTGAACGGCGAAATTTCTTTAGTGAGTGAAATTGGGAAAGGGACAACCGTAACTATGATACTTCCGATCTTCAAATCATGATCGTCCATTGATGCCGATAACGAACGAACGCGCCCTGCCGGTGATTCAATCAAAACTTTTCAGCAAATTTCCTGAACTGAAATTCGGGATGAGTACGAGATTGGGTGGCGTCAGCGACGGTGATTTCGGGATGAATCTCAGTTTTTCCGTCGGCGACAACGAAGTCAATGTCAAAGAGAACCGTCATCGGTTTTTTTCTTCGCTCGGAATCGGGATTGAAATGCTAGCCATTCCGCGGCAGGTTCATGGCGAAGTTGTCCGTGCGGTGGATGGACCCGGAATGTTCGAACAAACCGACGCACTCATAACGAACAGTTCCAACGTTGCACTGTGTGTTTCGATTGCGGATTGTCTGCCGATTTTTATTTTTGATCCGGTCACGCTTTCACTTGCCGCGGTTCATTCCGGATGGCGTGGAAGTTGTGCCAGAATTCTTGCAAAAGCAATTGCTCTGATGCAGAAAACCTACGGAGCTGATCCCTCGGACTTTATCTGTTATATCGGGCCGGCTGCGAAGTCGTGCTGTTATGAAGTCGGGGAAGAGGTTGCACAATCCTTTCCGGCGGAATATGTTATCCGGACAAATTTTCCGAAACCGCATCTTGATCTTCAAAAAATGAATAAGGATATTCTTCTTCAGCATGGAGTTCAGGATACGAATCTTGAGGTAGCAAATGAATGCACGATTTGCAGTCCCGCGTTGCTACACTCCTACCGGCGTGACGGTAAACGATCCGGCAGGATGATGGCTGTCATTTGTCGTATGGATTCGTCGGGAAATGATTGATTTAGCGTGATTTACGGCATTGTTTTTCGTCCTATAAATTGGTACATTTTTGTTTGATTTTATTCAAATGAGGAAACGGAAATATGTGTGGCATTGTCGGATATATTGGTCCTAAAAATTCGTTACCGATTTTACTGGAAGGTCTTCGCCGGATGGAATATCGCGGCTACGATTCTGCCGGAATAGCATTGATCAATGAAAACGGTTTGACGATCATAAAAAAAGCGGGTAAAGTTGCCGATCTTGTGAAAGCGATCGGCAAGAAGGAGTTGTCATCCGGTATTGGTATCGGGCATACACGGTGGGCAACTCACGGTGAGCCGAACGATGCGAATGCCCATCCACATTGGGATTGCCATAAAGAAATTGCCATCATTCACAACGGCATCATTGAAAATTATGCTACCCTGAAACGGAAGCTCGAACATGACGGACATGTGATTCGCACGGTCACCGACACGGAAGTACTCGTTCATTTGATCGAAGAAATGTACAAACGGTCGCACGATCTTTTTACCGCCGTTCGTCAGGCCTTACTGGAAGTAGAAGGAGCATACGGCATCCTGGTCGTGTCCACGAAAGAGCCGGATAAGATTATTGCGGCCCGAAAAGGAAGTCCGCTGGTCATTGGCGTCGGTGAGAATGAAAATTTAGTTGCATCGGATGCCGCTGCGCTTGTCGATCATACACGTCAGGTTATTTACCTTGAAGATGGTGAAGTAGCCTGCTTGACTGCAGATTCGTTGGTGACGAAAACGATTTATGACGAAGAAATTATCAAGGAAGTGGAAGAAATTACGTTCGATCTTGAGCAGATTGAAAAAAAGGGATACGATCATTTCATGCTCAAGGAGATTCATGAACAGCCGGAATCGATTCGTAATTCACTCCGTGGACGTTTGCGGGTGAATGAGGGAACAGCGAAACTCGGAGGGCTGGAATCGGTCATGGATAAATTGGAGAAGACTCAACGCATTCTTATCACGGCTTGCGGTACCTCATGGCATGCCGCGCTGGTCGGAAAGTACATGATCGAACAGCTTGCCAGAATTCCTGTGGATGTCGATTATGCTTCGGAGTTTCGATACCGCAACCCGGTGATTCGTCCCGACGATGTCGTTATCGTCATCAGCCAGAGCGGTGAAACTGCCGATACTCTTGCCGCCCTGCGCGAAGCGAAATCGAAAGGCGCAACGGTGATCGGTGTTGTCAATGTAGTCGGTAGTTCTATTGCACGGGAGACCGATGCCGGTGTTTACATTCATGCGGGACCGGAGATCGGCGTTGCGTCGACGAAAGCTTTTACGTCGCAGATTTCCGTTCTGTCATTGATTACGTTATTGCTTTCCCGCCAGCGCGGAATGGATCGGGAACGCGGTCAAATTTTAGCGAATGATCTTCTGGCGCTCCCGGAGAAAGTGGAATCGATTTTTAAAGAAACGGATCACATCAAATCGATTGCCGAAGAGTTCCGCAACGTGCAAAACTTTATTTACCTCGGTCGTGGTAGCAATTTCCCGACGGCACTGGAAGGTGCTCTCAAGCTGAAAGAAATTTCCTATATTCATGCCGAAGGATATCCTGCCGCAGAAATGAAACATGGGCCGATCGCATTGATCGATGAAAATATGCCGGTGGTCTTTATCGTTCCGAAAGATACGATCTACGATAAAGTTATCAGCAACATGCAGGAGGTGCGGGCCCGCCGCGGAAAAATCATCGCCATTGCGAATGAAGATGATACGGAAATCGATAAACTGTCGGATCATGTGATTAAAGTTCCGCGCACGCTGAGCTTCTTTGGACCGATCGTGAATACGATCCCGTTGCAATTGCTGGCATACTACATGGCGGTTACGCGGGGATGCAACGTCGACCAACCGAGGAATCTCGCCAAAAGCGTTACTGTCGAGTGAACTGTTTTTGTTTTCTTATTCAAATTTTCTATCTTTGTTTTGCTATGAAAACGATAATGAGGGAAAGGATATTGCATGAGTCGTGAACTTCGGTTTAAGCCGACGGAATGGGCGCTTATTTTGGGTGCTTCGAGCGGCTTTGGTGCCGGTTGTGCTGTTGAACTTGCCAGACGCGGTATGAACATTTTCGGCGTTCATCTTGATCGCCAGGCAACGATGCCGGTGGTGAAAGAGACCATCAAGCATATCAATGATGCCGGAGGTAAAGCGGTTTTTTTTAATATCAATGCAGCCGATCCCGTCAAGCGTAACGAAGTTCTCGATGAGATTAAAAAAGAATTCTCTCATCATGCGTCCGACACGATTAAAGTGTTGTTCCATTCCCTGGCGTTCGGCACGTTGAAACCGTTTATCGCACAAAATCCCGATGAGATGATCAATCAAGCGCAGGTGGAAATGACCCTCGATGTCATGGCGAATAGTTTTGTGTATTGGACGCAGGGAGTGATGTCCCACAAGTTAATGAAGCGCGGCGGGAGAATTTTTGGTATGACCAGTTCGGGCGGTCATTCCGTTCTTCCGTTTTACGGTGCTGTGTCTGCCGCAAAAGCGGCATTGGAATCTCATGCCCGTCAGCTTGCAATGGAACTTGGTCCCTACGGCATTACCGTCAATACGATTCTTGCCGGGGTAACGGACACTCCCGCTTTGAAAAAAATTCCCGGCGCGGCGGAAATGCTGGCGATTGCCCGTGCGAAGAATCCCCAACTGCGTGCAACGGAACCGGCCGATGTCGCTCGTGCGGTTGCATTACTCTGTCAGGAAGATGCTTATTTTATTTCGGGGAATGTTATCGGTGTCGATGCCGGGGAAGATAAGGTCAGTTTCGTCGGTCAGGAGACAGGTTCGCGGATCGATTGAGATATATCCGGTAAAAAGTGAGGCATGCTCGCACGAAAATTTAATTGATTTTTCCCCCTGCATTTCGTATATTTGAACCCGTTACACATTCATTGACTCCGGTTGTCCCCCGAGTTTTCTCTCGAGAGCGCGATCGTACAAAATTTCCGAACAAGGAGTTTTTATGGCAAAGACAAAAAAGAAAGCTGCTCCGGCAAAGCGAACGCCGGCAGTTCGCGTCGAACCCAGAGAATTTTCTGTTGCTGATCTTGTGCGCGAGTTAAACTCTTTCAACGTCGACAATTACTGGGATCTCGGCAGGTTTTTAGTCGATAAAGTTATGCCTGTTGCCCGAAAACAGGGAATGTTTGAAGATCAGGTATTGAAGATGGTGTCTGCACATCCGGGTGTCAAATTTCCCTTTTCGATGTTAAAACAGTGTCAGCAATATTACAGCTATTATCCCGACGTCAAGAAGCGATCTCTCCCGGAAGTTTTCTATTTCGATTTAGCGACGAAAGTGGATGAATCGCGACGACGGGATCAATACGAAAAACAGGCAATTGATTATCACTGGACGATTTCCGATCTGCGGAAAAAAATCCATGACGATGAAGTCGCACGCAGAATCGACGAACGCACGAAGTACGGTTTCGATCTCCGTGAAAAAAATGTGTGGATGTTTGAAACTCCCGATCCCCGTTTCGGGAAACCGAATTACAAGGGACGAATTCCGGGACAAATTGTTGCCAATGCTTTATATTACTACACGAAACCGGGCGATTACATAGTCGATCCATTCGCCGGCAGTGGAACAGTTGCCGATATTATCGATACGCTTCCGCATTTTCAGGACAGGAAATATAAATTGTACGATGCCAATCCTCTGGAAGATCGCATCACACATAATAATGTTTTGTTGACCGGCATCCCGGAACAGTCGGGAACGGTTGATTATATTTTTCTTGATCCTCCCATGGATTTCACCCATCGTGATGCATCGAGTGATTTTGCCGTAAGTCTTGAAGCTACCCGAGCCGATTTCAGTTTGAAGTTTAAAGGAATTGTACGTGAATGCTCGCGGGTGTTAAAATCCGGCGGCAAGGTTTCGATGGTAATCGAACCGGCGTTCTCGGTTACGGAATTCATCGATTTCCCGATGGAGATTACGAAATTATTTTGTGAAGCCGGATTTAAACAGATCGGGAAAGTGTATCTCCCGCGACGGTCTGGAGATTCGACCAATCGTTCGAATCAGAATGTTTCCGAAATGCGCGGCATCCGGTCATTGTCGTCGGATTGCCGGGAAGTTCTCATGTTCCAGAAACATAAGCAACATGGACAGGTAGCTCAGATGGTAGAGCAACGGCCTGAAAAGCCGTGTGTCGGCGGTTCAATTCCGCCCCTGTCC
>CAVQPS010000005.1:0-35772 GCA_963714795.1 uncultured Ignavibacteriales bacterium
CTGCCACAGCGGATTATTCAAACCAATACAAGTTTACAACCAATACACTCGCGAATTTAACAGTTGAATATAAAGGAAGCGGAGCCGGTCAGACAGTAAGCGCTCTTTCGTATGGTGGATTGAAGATCAATAACTCTAATGGTGTGACGTTAGGCGGAAATACAACGGTCAACGGTACGCTCACATTCACAAGTGGAATTGTCACGACTGGTGCGAATACTTTAAGTCTCGGTTCAGCCGGTACGGTATCACAAACCAGCGGCTGGGTTGCTGGTAATTTCCAAAAGAATATCGCTACAGGTGCGACATCAAAGACTTTTGAAATCGGCGATGCAACCAACCAGCGGGCGGTTACTGTAGCGTTCGGTAACGTTTCCGTAGCCGGAAACTTGACGGCAACGGTTTCACAAAGTGCAGGCGATCATCCGAGTATCAGCACGTCCGGTATCAATTCATCAAAGAGTGTGAACCGTTATTGGACGTTAACGAATAGCGGGATTACATTTAATACCTATTCGATAACACTCAATTATGTATCGGGCGACGTCGATGCGGGTGCGACAACCGGTAAATTTGTTGTAAGGAAATTTAACTCTCCCAATTGGACGGCATGGACAACCGGCACTTTGACTTCTACGACTGCGCAGGCAACGGGAATCACATCGTTCAGCGATTTTGCAATCGGTGAACAGCAACTTGACCATTTCACTCTTGCCCTGGCGACTCCACAAACCAACGCTGTGGCATTTACCGGAACCAATACCTTAACAGCACAGGACGTTCTTGGTTCTACGTATACGGCATTTGATGCTTCGGCTGACAATGTGACGATTGCTCCGATTTCTCCTTTGACTGGAACAGTTTCCGGTTTGTCAGGTGCAAATAAACTGACAAGTGCGGGAGATTTCAGTTCGGGTGTTGCCAATCTGACGACGCTTGGAATGAAGTATACCGGCAACAGTGGGTCGGGAACGTTTACGGCAACTTCGGTAAGCGGCAAAACAGGTACCAGCGGTTCTGTAACTATTAATGCAGCATCAGCCAATGCAGTGCAATCGACATTAACACCGACGAGTGCAAGCATTACAGCCGATGGAGTCAGTACACAAGTTTTGACGGTACAGGCAAAAGACGCCAACGGAAATAATTTAACCACAGGCGGATCGACAGTAACGATCACGAAATCATCCGGAACCGGCACGATTGGTTCGGTAACGAATGTTGGCAATGGAACTTATACAGCGACTGTAACTTCACCGACATCGGTCGGGAGTGGTGTATTCGTAGCGACGTTAGGTGGAAGTCCCGTTCAAAGCGGTGGCGGAAGTCAGACGCAAGCAACGATTACCTACACTGTTGGTGCAGCGAATGCTGTGCAATCAACATTAACGCCGACGAGTGCAAGCATCACGGCAAATGGAGTCAGCACTCAAGTTTTGACAGTTCAAGCAAAAGATGCCAGCGGCAATAATTTAACAACCGGTGGTTCGACAGTAACGATCACCAAACAATCCGGAACAGGTTCAATCGGATCAGTGACGGATAACAGCAATGGAACGTATACTGCAACCGTAACATCGCCGACATCGGTAGGCAGTGGTGTGTTCGTTGCAACGTTAGGCGGAAGTCCGGTACAGAGCGGCGGCGGAAGTCAGACACAAGCGACAATAACTTATACGGTCGGTGCAGCGAATGCTGTGCAATCGACATTAACGCCGACGAGTGCAAGCATCACGGCAAATGGAGTCAGCACTCAAGTTTTGACAGTTCAAGCAAAAGACGCTAACGGAAATAATTTATCAACCGGCGGATCAACAGTAACGATCACGAAATCATCCGGAACCGGAACAATCGGATCAGTGACGGATAACAGCAACGGAACGTATACGGCAACGGTAACATCACCGACCTCGGTAGGCAGTGGTGTATTCGTTGCAACGTTAGGCGGAAGTCCGGTTCAGAGCGGTGGTGGAAGTCAGACGCAATCGACGATTACTTATACTGTCGGTGCAGCGAATGCAGTGCAGTCGACATTAACGCCGACGAGTGCGAGTATCACGGCGAATGGGTCGAGCACGCAAGTTTTGACAGTTCAAGCAAAAGACGCTAACGGAAATAATTTATCTACAGGCGGATCAGCAGTAACGATCACAAAATCATCCGGAACCGGAACAATCGGATCAGTGACGGATAACAGCAATGGAACGTATACTGCAACAGTAACATCACCGACATCGGTAGGGAATGGTGTGTTCGTAGCAACATTGGGCGGAAGTCCGGTTCAGAGCGGTGGCGGAAGTCAGACGCAATCGACAATAACTTATACGGTCGGTGCAGCGAGTGCAGTGCAATCGACATTAACGCCGACGAGTGCAAGCATAACGGCAAATGGAGTCAGTACTCAGGTATTGACAGTTCAGGCAAAAGATGCGAGCGGCAATAATTTATCAACCGGTGGATCAACTGTAACGATTACGAAATCATCCGGTACCGGAACAATCGGTTCAGTGACGGATAACAGCAACGGAACTTATACGGCAACAGTGACATCACCGACATCGGTAGGGGATGGTGTGTTCGTAGCAACATTGGGCGGAAGTCCGGTTCAGAGCGGCGGCGGAAGCCAGACGCAATCGACAATAACTTATACTGTCGGTGCAGCGAATGCAGTGCAATCGACATTGACGCCGACAAGTGCAAGTATTACGGCGAATGGAGTCGAGTACACAAGTTTTGACAGTTCAGGCAAAAGATGCTAACGGTAATAATTTATCTACAGGCGGATCGACAGTAACGATCACAAAATCATCCGGAACCGGAACAATCGGATCAGTGACGGATAACAGCAATGGAACGTATACTGCAACCCTAACATCACCGACATCGGTAGGGAGTGGTGTATTTGTAGCGACGTTAGGTGGAAGTCCGGTTCAGAGCGGTGGCGGAAGTCAGACACAATCGACAATAACGTATACCGCGGGCGCATTGGATCACTTTGCGATCGCGGCAATCAGTAGTCCGCAGGTTGCAACAATTCCATTTTCAATCAATATCACCGCACAGGATGCCAACAATAATACCGTGACCTCCTTCAACGGAACGGTAAACTTATCCGCAAATGCCGGAACGATATCTCCATCAATATCAGGTGCATTTGTCAATGGGGTGAGAAGTGAATCAGTAACTTTGACGGTTGCGGGTACCGGACGTACAATTAGCGTTGACGACGGGTCAGGACATACCGGAACAAGCGGTTCATTTACGGTGAGCAAAGAGCCAACAACGAGTACGCTGACGGCTTCACCCAATCCGTCAACATTCGAGCAGTCTGTTACGTTGAAAGACAGCGTCAGTGGATCATTCCCCGATGGCGGAAAAGTGTATTTCAGCATCGACAATGTTGTCGCCGATTCTGCGAACATCAATGGAAGCGGTGTTGCATCTGTTACCAATGCAACCATGTCTGCCGGTAGCCATTCTCTGTCGGCTTTTTATGGCGGTACATCTAATTTTGATACAAGTACTTCGAATATTGTTTCGCAAATTGTCAATCAGTCAGGTCCGACTGTATCATTGGTGTCGAATCTGAACCCATCAACATTCGAACAGAACGTAACATTTAAAGTTACGGTGACGAATTCAACTCATACACCGACTGGTACTGTGAACTTCTACGACGGTGCGACACTATTTGGTAATGTGGCATTAGCCGGCGACAGTGCGTTCATCAGTTCAGCAGCATTGACAGCCGGAAGTCACACCATTAAAGCAGTGTACAGCGGCGACAGTAACTTTAAGAGTGACAGTTCGAGCATAACGCAGGTCGTCAATCAATCGGGACCGACTGTGTCATTGGCGTCGAATCTTAACCCGTCTGTCTTCGAACAGAATGTAACGTTCAAAGTGACGGTAACGAACTCGAGTCATACACCGACCGGCAGTGTGAACTTCTACGACGGTGCAACATTACTTGGTAACGTAGCGCTCAGTGGTGACAGTGCGTTAATCAGTCATGCAGCATTGACAGCCGGAAGTCACACCATTAAAGCAGTGTACAGTGGTGACAGTAACTTTAAGAGTGACAGTTCGAGCATAACGCAGGTCGTCAATCAATCGGGACCGACTGTGTCATTGGCATCGAATCTTAACCCGTCTGACTTCGAACAGAATGTAACGTTCAAAGTGACGGTAACAAATTCGAGTCATACACCGACCGGCAGTGTGAACTTCTACGACGGTGCAACTTACTTGGTAACGTAGCATCAGCCGGTGACAGTGCGTTCATCAGTTCAGCAGCATTGACAGCCGGAAGTCACACCATTAAAGCAGTGTACAGCGGTGACAGTAACTTTAAGAGTGACAGTTCGAGCATAACGCAGGTCGTCAACCAGTCAGGACCGACCGTGTCATTGGTATCGAATCTGAACCCATCGACGTTCGAACAGAACGTAACATTCAAAGTGACGGTAACAAACTCAAGTCATACACCGACTGGTACTGTGAACTTCTACGACGGTGCGACACTATTAGGTAACGTGGCATTAGCCGGCGACAGTGCGTTAATCAGTTCAGTGCAGCACTGACAGCCGGAAGTCACACCATTAAAGCTGTCTACAGTGGTGACAGTAACTTTAAGAGTGACAGCTCAAGCGTAACGCAGGTCGTTAATCAGTCAGGACCGACGGTGTCATTGGCATCGAATCTGAACCCATCGACGTTCGAACAGAACGTAACGTTCAAAGTGACGGTAACGAACTCGAGTCATACACCGACCGGCAGTGTGAACTTCTACGATGGTGCTACACTGTTAGGTAACGTAGCATTAGCTGGAGACAGTGCATTAATCAGCAGTGCAGAGTTAACAGCCGGGTCACATACGATCAAGGCAGTGTACAGCGGTGACAGTAACTTTAAGAGTGACAGCTCAAGCGTAACGCAGGTCGTCAATCAATCAGGGCCGACAGTGTCATTGGTGTCGAATCTGAACCCATCGACATTCGAACAGAATGTAACATTCAAAGTGACGGTAACGAACTCAACTCATACACCGACTGGTACTGTGAACTTCTACGACGGTGCGACACTATTAGGTAATGTGGCATTAGCCGGCGACAGTGCGTTCATCAGTTCATCAGTGCTCACAGCCGGAAGTCACACCATTAAAGCTGTCTACAGTGGTGACAGTAACTTTAAGAGTGACAGCTCAAGCGTAACGCAGGTCGTTAATCAGTCAGGACCGACGGTGTCATTGGCATCGAATCTGAACCCATCGACATTCGAACAGAATGTAACGTTCAAAGTGACGGTAACGAACTCGAGTCATACACCGACCGGCAGTGTGAACTTCTACGACGGAGCAACGTTAATTGGTAACGTAGCGCTCAGTGGTGACAGTGCGTTAATCAGCAGTGCAGCATTGACAGCCGGAAGTCACACGATTAAAGCAGTGTACAGTGGTGACAGTAACTTTAAGAGTGACAGTTCGAGCATAACGCAGGTCGTCAATCAATCAGGACCGACTGTGTCATTGGCATCGAATCTGAATCCATCGACATTCGAACAGAATGTAACGTTCAAAGTGACGGTAACAAATTCGAGTCATACACCGACCGGCAGTGTGAACTTCTACGACGGTGCCACACTTCTTGGTAACGTGGCATTAGCCGGTGACAGTGCGTTAATCAGCAGTGCAACACTGACCGCCGGATCACATGCGATTAAAGCAGTGTACAGCGGTGACAGTAACTTTAAGAGTGACAGTTCGAGCATAACGCAGGTCGTCAATCAATCAGGGCCGACAGTGTCATTGGTGTCGAATCTGAACCCATCGACATTCGAACAGAATGTAACATTCAAAGTGACGGTGACGAATTCGAGTCATACACCGACCGGCAGTGTGAACTTCTACGACGGTGCAACGTTACTCGGTAACGTGGCATTAGCCGGTGACAGTGCGTTCATCAGTTCAGCAGCATTGACAGCCGGAAGTCACACCATTAAAGCAGTGTACAGCGGTGACAGTAACTTTAAGAGTGACAGTTCGAGCATAACGCAGGTCGTCAATCAGTCAGGACCGACGGTGTCATTGGCATCGAATCTGAACCCATCGACGTTCGAACAGAACGTAACGTTCAAAGTGACGGTAACGAACTCAACTCATACACCGACTGGTACTGTGAACTTCTACGACGGTGCGACACTATTTGGTAATGTGGCATTAGCCGGCGACAGTGCGTTAATCAGCAGTGCAACACTGACAGCCGGAAGTCACACATTAAAGCAGTGTACAGCGGTGACAGTAACTTTAAGAGTGACAGTTCGAGCATAACGCAGGTCGTCAATCAATCAGGGCCGACAGTGTCATTGGTGTCGAATCTGAACCCATCGACATTCGAACAGAATGTAACATTCAAAGTGACGGTAACAAATTCGAGTCATACACCGACCGGCAGTGTGAACTTCTACGACGGTGCGACATTTCTTGGTAACGTAGCGCTCAGTGGTGACAGTGCGTTCATCAGTTCATGCAGCACTCACAGCCGGAAGTCACACGATCAAAGCAGTGTACAGTGGTGACAGTAACTTTAAGAGCGACAGCTCAAGCATAACGCAGGTTGTCAATCAGTCAGGACCGACGGTATCATTGGTATCGAATCTGAACCCATCGACATTCGAACAGAATGTAACATTCAAAGTGACGGTAACGAACTCAAGTCATACCCCAACCGGCAGTGTGAATTTCTACGACGGTGCGACACTACTTGGTAACGTGCGCATCAGCGGTGACAGTGCGTTAATCAGCAGTGCAGCATTGACAGCCGGAAGTCACACCATTAAAGCAGTGTACAGCGGTGACAGTAACTTTAAGAGTGACAGTTCGAGCATAACGCAGGTCGTCAATCAATCAGGGCCGACAGTGTCATTGGTGTCGAATCTGAATCCATCGACATTCGAACAGAATGTAACATTCAAAGTGACGGTGACAAATTCGAGTCATACACCAACCGGCAGTGTGAACTTCTACGATGGTGCAACGTTGCTTGGTAATGTAGCATTAGTGGTGACAGTGCGTTGATCAGTTCATCAGTGCTCACAGCCGGAAGTCACACGATTAAAGCAGTGTACAGCGGTGACAGTAACTTTAAGAGTGACAGTTCGAGCATAACGCAGGTCGTCAATCAATCAGGGCCGACAGTGTCATTGGTGTCGAATCTGAACCCATCGACGTTCGAACAGAATGTAACGTTCAAAGTGACGGTAACGAACTCAAGTCATACACCGACCGGCAGTGTGAACTTCTACGACGGTGCGACACTGCTTAGGTAATGTGGCATTAGCCGGCGACAGTGCGTTCATCAGTTCAGCAGCATTAACAGCCGGAAGTCACACCATTAAAGCAGTGTACAGCGGTGACAGTAACTTTAAGAGTGACAGTTCGAGCATAACGCAGGTCGTGAACCAGTCAGGTCCGACTGTATCATTGGTATCGAATCTGAATCCATCGACATTCGAACAAAATGTAACATTCAAAGTGACGGTAACGAACTCAAGTCATACCCCAACCGGCAGTGTGAATTTCTACGACGGTGCAACGTTACTTGGTAACGTGGCATTAGCCGGTGACAGTGCGTTCATCAGTTCAGCAGCATTGACAGCCGGAAGTCACACCATTAAAGCAGTGTACAGCGGTGACAGTAACTTTAAGAGCGACAGTTCGAGCATAACGCAGGTCGTCAATCAGTCAGGTCCGACCGTGTCATTGGTATCGAATCTCAATCCATCGACATTCGAACAGAATGTAACATTCAAAGTGACGGTAACGAACTCGAGTCATACACCAACCGGCAGTGTGAACTTCTACGACGGTGCAACGTTACTTGGTAACGTAGCATTAGCCGGAGACAGTGCATTAATCAGCAGTGCAGAGTTAACAGCCGGAGTCACATACGATCAAGGCCGTGTACAGCGGTGACAGTAACTTTAAGAGTGACAGCTCGAGCATAACGCAGGTCGTCAATCAATCAGGACCGACCGTGTCATTGGTGTCGAATCTGAATCCATCGACATTCGAACAGAATGTAACGTTCAAAGTGACGGTAACGAATTCGAGTCATACACCAACCGGCAGTGTGAACTTCTACGACGGTGCAACGTTACTTGGTAACGTAGCATTAGCCGGTGACAGTGCGTTCATCAGTTCAGCAGCACTGACAGCCGGGTCACATACGATCAAGGCAGTGTACAGTGGTGACAGTAATTTTAAGAGTGACAGTTCGACGGTAGCACAGGTTGTAACAAAGAAGTCTACGGTAGGATTGTTTACGACTTTGGTCAATCCTTCGTCCTTTGGGCAAACTGTCGTGTTAAAAGACAGCATCGTCGGGTCAATTCCGGATAGCGGAACGATTCAATTTAAGGATGGTGCAACGAATCTTGGAAGCCCGATTGCAATCAGCCTTAGTGGTGTAGCAACGTTCTCAGTAACTTCATTCTCTACCGGAACACATATATTGAGTGCGGAATACAGCGGATCGGGTAATTTTAATGGTAATATCTCTGATACCGTCAATCAAGTCGTCAATAAACAGGCCACAACAAGTTTGCTGGTATCATCACTGAACCCGTCAGTGTTCGGACAATCCGTTACCTTTAAAGATAGTGTTTATGGTGCGGGAAAACCGGATGGCGGAACGGTTCAGTTCAAAGATGGTGCGGCAAACATCGGCAGCGCTGTCGCGATCGATACGAATGGTGTTGCAAAATTAACGCTGTCCAATTTCAATGCGGCAACGCACGTGGTCACGGCGGTGTACAGCGGAACAGGGAATTATCAAGGAAGTTCTTCGAATGCCGTTAGTCAGGTTGTTCAGAAAAAAACAACTACCAGTATTGTCACTTCATTGCTCAATCCTTCAACCTATGGACAAGCGGTTGTCTTGAAAGATAGTGTCACAAATCTTCCGGACAGCGGAACGGTTCAGTTTAAAGATGGATTGACAAATCTCGGAAGTCCGGTGGCAATTAATGCAAACGGAGTTGCAACGGTGACACTATCGACGTTGAGCGGTGGTTCTCATAGTATCAGTGCTGTGTATAGCGGAACCGTTAATTATCAAAGCAACACGTCGAATACCATTACGCAGGTTGTCAATCAGAAACCGACGACAAGTGCCCTGACCACATCTTTGAACCCATCGGTATTCTCGCAGTTGGTGACGTTCAAGGATAGTGTGTACGGTGGCGGCGCTCCGGATAGCGGAAAAGTCCAATTCAAGGATGGTGCTTCGAATCTTGGTGTTCCTGTAGCGCTCAATGTGAACGGTGTTGCAACATTGACGCTGTCGAATATCAATGTCGGAACGCATGTGATTACGGCAGTGTATAGCGGTACGGTGAATTATCAGGGAAGCAATTCAAACATCGTCAGTCAAGTAGTGCACCAAAAAGCGACGTCGAGCATCCTTGCTGCTTCTGCAATCGATCTCACTCCGGGTCAGTCGGTTACGTTAAACGATACGGTAACGGGACCTCCCGACGGAGGTACGGTGCAGTTCATGGATGGTGCCAATACGCTCGGGAGTTCGATTTCAGTCGATGTCAACGGTGTAGCATCGTATACGACGTCAGCGCTCTCCATCGGGTCGCACATTCTTTCTGCGGTATACGGCGGAACAGCTAATTTCTTGAACAACACATCGAATACCGTGACTGTTACGGTGAACGATTCCTCAACGTACCGTTCCTTTGCCGCCGACAGTATAGCTCTTTCACGAGATAATCTTGGAAAGCTTGGAAAATTTGTCGCACGCAAAGCGGACAAGGTCTATTTTGGTGTCATTACGTCGGTGCTTGCTGAAAGTGCGAACGGATTACATATGGAATTCGGATCGGTTATCGACACCACCTATCCATTTTATACTATTCCGCCGTCGACGAAATTAGCGACAGATACCAAACTTGGGAAATGGGACTTTACGTTCGCCAACCATCTGCATGCAAACGATACAGTCCGAATTTTTGGGTACGGTAAAAAAGGAAAATTGCAAAAAGTATCCAAATATTATTGGAAACTTGGATTCAATCCCGTGAGTGCAAATTTGAAGAATCCGACGATCAGTCCGAACACTTTGAAAATGCCGATGCCGAATCGCATCAACGGTCTTGCTGAGGCGTTCTCGTTGAGCGGATTTAGTTCGACGAATGGACTCCTGGTCGGTAAAGTGCGAACGGATAGTGTCAAAAACTATGGATGGATTCTTGCAACCAAATATATCTACGTCTTGCAATCACTGAGCGACAAAAACGGTTTGCAGAACGGTACGCCGCGCGGTTTCGATGTCTATTCGTCATCCGACAAACCGATCCTTGGCGGACAGAAATCGATTACGCCAACCAAGCAGGACAATAAGTTAATCGCCGATATGATGGCTCTGAAATTGAATATTGTTCTGAGCGCGATGGGCAAAACACATCATGGGTTCGGTGAATTGATTTATAACGACAATTCTTCGAATTCTCTCAACAACCTGATGGTGAAGCAGATTGCTGCAGTTGGAGATTCGTTGATGATGGGTTGGCAGGTTGATTCAACGTATCTCAAAGGAACCAAACCCACTACCGTGGCAATTCACCATTTTGCAAGTTTGAGTGTATTTGCAAATCTCGACAGCACGATAGAAAAGATAAACAATGCATTCGAAGGGAAAATCGATACGGTGAAGTTCTCCGATACATTGATTTACAAAGGAACGAGAAGTCTCGCCGCGGTTCCATATCTCCAGGCGAATCCGAATATCATTCCGACCGTTATCAATCCGGTGGTATCACAACAATATGAAACACCGGTGGCATACAAGCTGTATCAGAACTATCCGAATCCGTTCAATCCGTCGACGACGATTCAATTCGAGATTCCGAATCCTTCCGTTGTGACCGTGAAGGTGTATAACATTCTCGGACAGGAAGTTGCGACGTTGCTCGACAATTCCTCGATGGATGAAGGGACACAGACTGTCAACTTCAATGCATCGAATCTTGCATCCGGCGTCTACTTCTATAGAATTGTCGCGAATCAGATTGCTGATGCGGATAACGGCGTGCCCTCGACGGAATTTACAAGCATAAAGAAGATGATGCTTGTGAAGTAAGTCTTCAAATAATGCTCTGACGTAATTCTTAAAGCTCGGGTTATCCGGTGGATAACCTGAGCTTTTCTTTTGTGAGCATGCCCACACCTTCGTTGCCGATATCATCGGAAATGCATATATAGTAACGGATTAGTAATTTCTACAATTATGAACCGACCGCAATATCAAATACTTCTTGCCGATGATGAACGTGATTTCCGCACGCAAGTCCATGAATTGCTTTCTCACAATGGTTATGACGTTGAATCGGTAGCAGACGGAGCAAAAGCGTTAAACGTTCTGCAGCAGAAATTTTTTGATGCGGCAATTCTCGACATCGCAATGCCAAAAGTCGATGGGCTGGAAGTTTTGGAATTTATGAAAGAACGGTATCCCGAAACGGAAGTCATCATGGTGACCGGTGTCGGAGACGTCAAGACGGCTGTCACCAGCATGAAAAAGGGAGCGTTCCATTATATAACGAAACCGTTTATGCCGGAGGAGTTGCTTCAGGTACTTGAGCGTGCAGTTGAACACTGCAATTTGAAACGTCAGGCATCAATTATGCAAACTCAACTTTCGCGGATCAACGATACCATGGAAATGGTCGGCGGGAGTTCCGCTCTTCAAAGTATTGTCGACTTAGCTCATCGTGTCGCACCGACCGATACGAGCGTTTTAATTCAGGGAGCGAGCGGCACCGGGAAAGAATTGATCGCAAATTTTATTTACAAAAACAGCACACGCTCGGCAAACCCGTTTGTTGCAATTAATTGTGCTTCCATTCCGGATACGTTAATTGAAAGCGAATTGTTCGGATACGAAAAAGGTGCTTTCACCGACGCACACGGACAAAAACAGGGTCTGGCGGAGTTGGCAAATAACGGCACGCTGTTTCTTGATGAGGTAGGCGATATCAGTCCGATCATTCAACCCAAACTCCTGCGGTTTATTCAAACAGGTGAATTCCGTCGCGTCGGCGGCAATACGGTTCACCGGGTCGATGTGCGGATAATTTCGGCAAGCAACAAAAATCTTCACGAGGAAGTCCTGCACGGAAGGTTTCGCGAAGATCTCCTGTATCGTTTGAATGTCGTGACACTGACAATCCCGCCGCTACGCGATAGAAAAGAAGATATTCCTCTCCTGGTACAACATTTCCTGGAGAAACAGTTTCCCAAGGGAAACACGAAAACGATCAGCCCTGAAGCGATGGCACTTTTAATGGAATATGAATGGCCCGGGAATATTCGTGAACTTGAAAATGTCGTCGAAGGATCGGTGATTATCTCCCGTGAATCCATCATACAGCCCGAGGAACTTACTCTGCCCCGGATACATAGGACGCAACAATTCGGATCGAAATTCAGTTTCTCTGATGCGGATCTCCCGTTGAAGGAAATTGAGCGAATATATATTTCAAACATATTGAACAAATTCCAGTGGGATAAAAAAGAAGCCGCAAAAATTTTGGGAATCAGTTTAAAAACCCTCTACACCAAGATATATCAATACCATCTTCTCGAAGATTAAGAGCCGACAGTCTTCCCATCGCTCCCTTTTCTTGTCATCTTTTTGCAATCGTGAGAATTTTCCCCGGCTATTTTCCAATGTGTGATATACGTTTCTACAATCTTCTCTCTCGTCGACGTAAATTTTTCTTTCTTCTGTAATTTTTTAATCGTCAATATTAATTTGTGTTAAGAATCACAATGTGATTCTGGATATTGATTGATGATTCTCACATCGTTTTGCAATATTATCTTCTCGTAACCTTTAATTGTTTTAATGAAAAAAAAATAATCGTCAAAATATCTTCTATGGCATCTCGTTTGACTCTTTTAGTGGCAGTAATCTTATAAACACCAAAAAGAAAGCAGAGCAAACGATGAAACGAAAATTACTATTTATCTCCGCAATGTTATTTGTGATTGCATTGGTACGTGTTGATGCACAAACAATCAGTCCCCGATCGGTCAGCGGCGGGTTGAAAACGAGGCAGGTCGAATCAATCAATAGTTCAGCGACCGGGCTTTCGGTCGTTGCCTATTATACGGTATGGTCGTATTGCGACATGCCGCCGCAGGATGTAGACTATAGTGCGATAACGCATTTAGTATTATTTGGAGGAGCGAGTTCAGGCATCACTCCGAATGTAAATACGGCGCCGTATTTTCCGCCCGCGACGCCGGGGAATAATTCATTCAGTACCACGTTTACAGGAACGCCCGGATGGTGTGCCAATCCGATCTCCGGAAAAAATCATGTTCAGATAATGAGAGATTCGTGTAATGCACATGGAGTGAAATTACTTCTTGATCTTGGTGGAGAATACGGGACACCGGCGAGCGCCTTTCAGGCATTGATTGCCGACACGACAAAGTTTGATACATACATTAACGCAGTGGATTCTATTACACGTCACAATGTTTACGGAGTGCAGTTTGATGGTGTGTCGATCGATTGGGAGTTTCCAAACACACAAGGAAGTGCGAGCGTTCACACTGCCGGTTCGCCATTGTACAATTATGACTTGTTTTTGAAAAAGCTCTGGACGAAATTGCAAACATGGACGCCGAGTCCCGGAATAATCGGAGAAGCATTTCCGACGTGGTTCTGGTGGAATCACAGCACAAAAACAGGCCCGATCGTCGATACATCGACCATCAGAAAATATATTTCTCTGGTGAACCTGATGGAATACGGCATGGAAAATACATCGGCCATAAGTCATTATTCTCCTCTTTACGCTAACCCGGCAGCCAGTCAAGAGACGTGGGATTTTCGTGGTATCAATGAATGGTCAGGTGCGGGAGTTGTTAAAAGTCAAATTAACACATTGATTCCGTTCGAATCTATCAGCATGACGGATAATTCGGGAATAAGTCCGGTAGCAATCGGGCACGCCGGTGGATCGGCTTCATGGATTGGTTTACGAGACATACCTTCGGGAGTAACCGTTCATTATGATTCCATCTCGATGTCTAATTGGGCCGAAACAGGGAAATCGTTTTATTCTTATGAAAATGCAACATCGTTGGCTGCGAAAGTACAATATGCCCGGAGTAAAAATATTGGTGGAGTTGGAATTTGGGAACTATGGCGGGGATGGTTGCCGAATGCACCGGCGGGACAACATGATCCGTTACTGCAGGCATTAAAATCGGCAGTGGGTGGTATTGTGATTCCTTCCGACACGATCAAACCGGTTGTTACACTCACATCACCTGCGAACGGGGATACGGTAACGGGGACTATCACGGTGACAGCCAATGCAACGGACAACGTCAGTATTGCGAGTGTACAATTGCTGGTCAATGGAGTAATGACAGCGACCGGCAATACGGCACCGTATACGTTTACGTGGAACACAACCAACCTTAGTGGATCACAGACGTTGGTGGTGAAAGCCACGGATGAGTCTGGCAATAGTGCAACAACCCAGCCAATTACCGTTGTTTTAAAAAAGGTCGCTCCGGATACAATTAAACCTGTTGTCGCACTAAGTTCGCCGGTTAACGGTGCAACTGTTTCAGGAAATGTCACGGTGACAGCGAATGCGAGCGATAACGTTGGGGTGACAAGGGTGGATTTTTTGGTTAATGGGTCCCTGCTCGGCAGCACTACTTCGTCTCCATATAAGATACAATGGAATACAGCGGGATTGAGCGGAAGTAATGCCTTACAGGCAAAGGCGTATGACGCAGCAGGAAATGTCGGTGCTTCGCCTTCGATATCGATGACGGTAAACAATAGCGTGGTGGATACTTCGGCTCCAGTAATTTCTATTACCTCACCGACAAACAGTGCAAATCTTTCCGGTTCGGTAACGGTAAGCGTTAATGCGACCGACAATGTTGGTGTGACGAGAGTGGATTTTCTTATCAATGGTGTAAAGGTGGGAAGCGATTCCACGACGCCATATGTGTATAATTGGAATACATCAAATCAGGTCGGGAGCAATGTGCTTTCGGCAAAGGCATATGATGCCGCGGGAAACGTTGGAACGGCGCAAACAATTACCGTAACCGTGTCGGCTCCTCCGGTTGGCAATGGAACGCCGGTATCGGTATACACCGATGCAATACAATCTCCCTGGATCGATGCATCATGGTCCGATACGAATAATTTTTCGAGCACGGATGTTGCGTATACTGGAAATTATTCTATTCGAACAACTCAAACTGGCTGGGGCGCATTACGGTTTCATAGCGGTTCGTGGGGATCACCGGTCTATCTTCAACCGACTGCTTATTCTCAGGTAACATTTGCCGTGTATTCCCCTTCACCGGGACTTGTTCTGAACGTCTCTCTCGGCAAAGATACAAATAGTGTTTTTACCGGAGTGATTAGCCAGGTTATTCAGACAAATCATTGGGCTGTGATTACTCTTCCGATAAGTCAACTTGATCCGTCAGGTCTGCCATTTGACTATCTGACGATTCAAAATAATTCCGGCTCCACTGTCACGTATTATGTCGATAATATCTTATTTGCCGGACAGACCTCATCGGTTGTAGATACGATTCCTCCGACGGTTTCTATTGTCAGTCCCAGTTCGGGAGCGGACGTCAGCGGAACCGTCACGGTCAATGCAAATGCTTCAGCACACGTGAAGTTGAAAGGGGTACAGTTCGCCTGTGATGGCGCTAATATCGGCTCATTGGTGACTTCATCTCCGTTTTCTTGTGCGTTCAATTCAATGGCGTATAGTAACGGTACCCACACGATCACCGCAACGGCGCAAGACACTGCCGGTTTGGTAAATAATGCCAGCGTCAACGTTACTGTCTCCAATACTATTACGACAAATTCAGCAATCAGTGCGAATCTCGTTCGTGATAATTTTGATACGTCAGCAAATCGTATTTCGATCGCGGGTCGAAATAAGTGGATTAATATTGCCAATCAAACAGGAAAGGGAACATTACAAATTTACAATAGTGCAGTTCAACCGTATAACAAATATGGAATTGGAACGTACGGCGGTGTTGCCTGGGATTCATTGATGAATGCCGGATCGCAAATCGGTGTGGTTGTCCGACAAAAAGGAGGGAACGGCTCCAATGCATCATTCTTTATTTATGTTCGAATGACGAATGAAAACCTTTCTACCGGAAACGGCTACCGGTTACGGTACTTAGATAATCCTAATGGATTGGATCAGTTGTCTCTCGAACGCGTTTCCAATGGCGTGAATGCGGTAACACTTAGTTCAATCAACAAAGAGATTGTAACGGGAGATACTCTTTCCGTACGGATCAACAACGACGCAGCTCATTCATTGGTGGTGTATGTTGATAGGGACTCCGTTCTCTCCGCTACCGACACGGTGTACAACCCCTCATCGTGGTATGTGTGGCTCCGCGGTTGTGTTTTCAAAACGCCGGTACGCATCGATAATTTTATGATTGCAAATCTTGCGCAATTGCCGTCGACTATTTTTACTGATCCGACAAATGGCAATAACGGTTTACCGGCACCCAAAGGACAAACCATTCCCCGGGAATTCTCATTATTCCAGAATTATCCGAATCCGTTTAACCCCTCGACAAGAATTCAGTTCGTCGTGCCGAATCCTTCAGTCGTCACTTTGAAAATCTATAACCTGCTCGGACAGGAAGTGTCGACACTTGTTGATAACGTAACGATGGATGCCGGAACACAAACGGTTGAATTCAATGCTTCACAATTCTCGTCTGGAGTCTATTTTTATAGAATCACCGTCGACCAATTCGCAAGTCCGGACGACGGCATCGCTTCCCGGCAGTTTACCAGTCTTCGAAAGATGATGCTGGTGAAATAAAATCATTCAAAATACTTGCCCCCTGTTGTTTGCTCGGGATACCGAAAGGTATCCCGAGTTATTTATAACCGTTTCTTACCTCATGAATGTGTAATCAATTGTTTGTGACTCAAGGACAATTTTCATATATTCTCAGGATTGTAACCGATTGAAAATTCAGTTATTTGAAAGAGTTGAACGCGAATGCAATATAAAAAACGCACACATACCTGCGGCGAATTGCGTGCTGCCGATGTGGGAAAACGTATTACACTGACCGGTTGGGTCGATACGCGGCGCGATCTTGGCGGCGTGGTTTTTATCGACCTACGTGACAGGTACGGGAAAACTCAGGTCGTGTTTAATCCGCAAACGAATCCCGACGTTCATAAACTTGCCGGAGACCTGAGAAGCGAGTACGTCATTTCGGTGACCGGAATTGTTGAACACCGTCCTGAAGGGACGAGAAATTCAAATCTTTCTACCGGCGATATCGACGTCGTCGCCAATGAATTAACGCTTCTCAATAAAGCCGAGACGACGCCGTTTCCCATCGAAGACGCAATCGATGTCAATGAGGAAACGCGACTTCAATATCGATACCTCGATCTGCGCCGAAGTCCGATGCAGCAGAATTTGATGATACGGCACAAAATGTATCTCATGACGAGAAAATATTTCGATGAGCTGAATTTTGTCGAAGTCGAAACACCCGTTCTGATGAAAAGCACCCCCGAGGGTGCACGCGATTATCTCGTTCCAAGTCGCGTCCATCACGGGAAATTTTATGCCTTGCCGCAATCGCCGCAAACCTACAAACAGATTTTGATGGTTGCGGGTATGGATCGATATTTTCAGATCGTGAAATGTTTTCGCGACGAAGATTTGCGTGCCGACCGCCAGCCGGAGTTCACACAGATCGATGTCGAGATGTCGTTTGTTGATGAAATCGATATTCAGAATATTGTCGAAGGCCTGATCGTCCGTTTCTTCAAAGAAATTAAAGACATCGATATTGTTCGACCGTTTCCGAGATTGACATACAAAGATGCAATGGAAACCTACGGTTCCGATAAGCCTGATATGCGTTTCGATTTGAAGTTTACGAATATCAGCGATGTCGTGAAAGATTCCGGCTTCAAAGTATTCAGCGAGACAATTAAAAAAGGTGGTGTCGTTGCCGGCTTTGTTGCTCCCGGCTGCGGAACGTACACGCGAAATCAACTCGACATGCTAACCGATTATGCAAAAAGTATCGGTGCCGGCGGTTTGGTGTGGATGCGCGTGACGGAAGCGGGCGTTGAAACTCCGACAGAAAAATTTCTCGGCAAGGAAATTCTTTCTTCAATTTCAAATATGATGAAAGCGAAACCGGGTGATTTGATTCTATTGATTTCCGATACATGGACAAAAGCGTACAATATTCTCGGCAGTTTGCGTCTTGAGATAGCTCGCCGGTTGAATCTTATCGATGAGAAGAAAAATAATCTGCTGTGGGTGACCGACTTCCCGATGTTTGAATATGACGAAACCGAGAAACGGTATGTTGCCATGCATCATCCGTTTACTTCACCGAAGCCGGAAGATGTGCATTTGTTGGATTCCGATCCGGCAAAAGCCCGTGCCCGTGCGTATGATCTTGTGTTGAATGGCAGTGAAATTGCCGGCGGCAGTATCAGAATCCATGACCATGCGATGCAAAGTAAAGTTTTTAATTTATTGGGAATCGATGACGAACATGCGAAACGGAAATTCGGATTTATGCTCGATGCATTCCGTTATGGCGCGCCGCCGCACGGAGGTATTGCATTCGGTTTCGACCGTATCTGCATGCTGCTCACCGGCGGCAAATCGATCCGCGACGTGATCGCATTTCCGAAAACAACGAGCGCCATGTCGCTCATGGACGATTCGCCATCCGAGGTCGATGATAAACAATTGCAGGAGTTGCATATCAAAATTATTTAACCACGAACAGACACGAAAAGAGCGCGGATTGTTACACATTTCAAGGGAGGTGTTATGTTGTACAAAGAATTATCCGGCAGAATCATTAGTTCGTTCTATACTGTTTATAATTGTCTCGGTCACGGTTTTCTTGAGAAAGTCTATGAAAATGCATTGATGGTTGAATTGAAAAAGAATGAAATCCAGGTATTCCAGCAAAAGAAAATCGATGTGTGGTACGACGGTTGTAAAGTTGGTGAATATTTTTCAGATATCGTTGTTGAAAACAAAATTATTCTGGAATTAAAGGCTGCTGATGGTATTGCGCCTGAACATGAAGCTCAGTTGTTGAATTATTTAAAAGCAACGGATATTGAACTTGGTTTCTTGTTCAATTTTGGACCAAAGCCACAATTTTTGCGTCGATTATTTACGAATGATAGAAAAACACCACGAATTGTGCGAACACAGTATGACTAACGCTTTTTTATCTGTGATTTTCCCGTGCTCTTTTCGTGTGGATCTGTGGTAAATCTTTTATGAAAAACAAAATCAGAATAGCATCCGGACAAGGATTTTGGGGCGATCTGCTGACCGCTCCAATCGATCAGGTCACGAAAGGTCCCGTCGATTATATGATGATGGATTACCTCGCCGAGGTGACAATGTCCATCATGCAGAAACAAAAGATGAAAGATCCTTCGCTGGGATACGCGAAAGACCTCGTTCCGTTGATGGAAACAATCCTTCCGACGATCGTTCAAAAAAACATTAAGGTGATCACCAACGGCGGCGGTGTGAATCCGGAAGGATGCCGCGATGCAATTTTCAAAGCGGCAAAGAAACTTGGTATCAAAGGATTAAAAATCGGTATCGTCCTGGGAGACAATATTCTTGGTCGTCTCGACGAGCTGAAATCGAAAAAAATTGATCTCAAAAATATGGAATCGGGAGAGCCCCTGACTTCAGTCAGGGATCGGGTCGTCAGTGCTAATGTCTATTTCGGTGCCCGACCGATCGTTGAAGCGTTGCAAAAAGGCGCGCAGATCGTCATTACCGGAAGAACGACTGATACCGCTCTGACGTATGCGCCGATGATTCATGAATTCGGCTGGTCGTGGAATGACTGGGATAAACTTGCCGTCGGCGTTGTTACCGGACATATTCTCGAATGCGGCGGACAGGCATCCGGCGGAAATTTTTCCGCCGATTGGAAATCGGTTCCCGATCTTGCTCACATCGGTTTCCCGATTGCCGAAGCGTTCCCGAACGGGGAAATCATCATCACCAAACATGAAAATACCGGCGGACTGGTTTCTGTGCAAACCATCAGCGAACAATTGATGTACGAGATCGGCGATCCGACGAATTATATCACGCCGGAATGTGTTGCCGATTTCACGACGATCAAACTTGAGCAAGTCGGCAAGAATCGTGTGAAGCTTTTCGGAGTAAAAGGAAAACCGGCAACGGATTTGTACAAAGTTTCGATGTCGTATGCTGATGGTTATACAGCGATCAGTACGTTGACATATGCCTGGCCCGATGCGTTGGAGAAAGCAAAAGCCGCCGATCAGATTTTGCGGACGCGCCTTGCCGATTTAGGATTGAAGTTTGATGAAATCCGCACCGAATTTTTGGGATTGAATTCCTGCCACGGTCCGATTGCCCCGATCCCTGACATCATCAATGAAGTGGTGTTGCGGATCGGTGTGAGAGGTCATGATAAAAACGCGGTGGAACGGTTCGGAAAAGAGATTGCGCCGCTGATTCTCACCGGACCTCCTGCAGTGACCGGTTTTGCCGGCGGCAGACCGAAACCGAGCGAAGTGATCGCTTATTGGCCCTCCCTGATTCCAAAGACTGCTGTCGAACCGAAAGTGATTGTGGAGGAGGTATGAAAGAGACCACGAAGTATGCAGTACCCTCACAGATAAATACGAATTCGTGTTCATTCGTGTCTTTTCAGTGTCATCCGTGGTCGATTACACAATGAAACTTCAACTACTCCAAATAACACCACGAATGACACAAAAAAGGCACGGAGTGTCACTGAAATTTGTGTCTCTTCAGTGAAAATCTGTGGTTAATGATTATGAAACTACAACTACTCAAAATAGCACACGCCCGCTCCGGTGATAAAGGCGATACCGGCAATGTCGGAATTATTGCCCGCAAACCGGAATATTATCCGATCATCAAAAAATATGTCACCGCGGAATCTGTCAAAAAACATTTTGCCGGAATATGTCTCGGGAAAGTCGAGCGGTTCGAGATTCCGAATCTTCTTGCAATTAATTTTTTATTGCATGAAACACTCGGCGGCGGCGGAACGGTTTCCCTTAAAAATGATGCACAAGGGAAAACGTTGAGTAGTGCGTTGTTGAGAATGGAAATCGATGTGGAGGAACAATTATAAAGTAAAAAATCAAAAGTAAAAAAAAACAGTTTTTACTTTTGAATTTTTCATTTTAACTTGAAAGGAACAGATGTTCGAAGATTTTAAAGACACGTTGGCAGAACTTGAGAAGAAGCTTGATGCACTCCGGGGGTATCTTTGACCTCGATACAAAGGAAAAAGAGATAGCCGACCTTGAAGCGCGTACTCACGCGCCCGATTTCTGGAACGATAATGTCGCCGCCCAGAAAATCATGCAGCAGATCAATCAACGCAAGATGTGGGTGGAAGGGTGGAAGACCATCCACCGGAAACTTCAGGATGCGCAAACATTGCGCGAACTTGCCGCCGAATCGTCTGACGAATCGTTTGTCGGCGAGATCAAATCGGAAATTTCATTTGTGGAAAAGGGAATCGAGGATCTGGAGTTCCGCAATATGCTGAGCGGCGACGATGATGCGAAAAATTGTGTGCTGAATATTCATGCCGGCGCAGGCGGTACGGAAGCTCAGGATTGGGCGGAGATGCTCTTTCGCATGTATGCCCGATGGTGCGAGAAAAAAGGATTTAAAACATTTCTTCATGGATGAACAAGCCGGCGAAGGCGCCGGGTTGAAAAGCATCGCCATCGAGATACAGGGAAATTATGCGTACGGTTACCTCAAAGCCGAAAACGGCGTGCACCGGCTCGTCCGCATTTCACCGTTTGATTCCAACGCGCGGAGACATACGTCATTTGCGTCGGTGTTTGTCTATCCGGAAATCGAGGATGACGTTGAGATCGAAATCAACCCGGCGGATCTGGACGTAAGCACGTATCGTTCCGGCGGCAAAGGCGGACAGAACGTCAATAAAGTGGAAACAGCTGTTCGTATTAAACACATTCCATCGGGAGTTGTTGTGGCTTGCCAGCAGGAACGGTCGCAATTTCAAAATAAAGAGCGTGCTTTGAAAATGTTGAAGTCACGTTTATATCAAATCCGAAAAGAAGAAGAAGAAGCGAGGCGTGATGCGGTCAACAGCACGAAGAAAAAAATCGAATGGGGAAGTCAGATTCGTTCATATGTTTTTCATCCCTATAATATGGTCAAAGATCATCGTACGGAAGTCGAAACGAGCAACACACAAGGTGTGATGGATGGAGATCTTGATCAATTTATGAAAGCATATTTGCTCGAGTTCGGGCAGAAAAAATAACAAGTCAAAAGTAAAAATTCAAAAGTAAAAAATAACAAACATTGTCGATTTCCTGGTTCATAGCGAACCGATATCTGAAGGCACATCGCCGTAAGGGATTTCTTTCGTTTATCACGATCATCGCGATCCTTGGCATCATGCTCGGAACTGCCGCGCTCATTATTACTCTATCTGTACTCGATGGATTCGAGCATGAGATCAAAACGAAGGTCGTCGAGTTTACTTCACATATTGAAGTTCAGGGATATCAGAATTTACCGCTCCGCGATTATCGGCAATCGATTGAAAAAGTTAAAAAAGAAATTCCCGGCATAACGATGATCGCGCCGTTTGCGGCACGGGAAGGAATGATCCGTTCGCGGACAACCGTGGATGGTGTTTTCTTAAAAGGGATCGACCTGCAGGAAAATAATTTGTTCTCACGAAATCATCTTGTTGCCGGAAGATTGATGGATAGCGCTTCGCAAATTGTCATCGGAAAAAAACTTGCCGTACGACTGAATGTACAAATCGGTGATAAGATTGTCGTCTTTGCTTTGCCGAGAGGGACAATGCAGGGTTTTCAGCCGAAGGCTATGCAGTTTCAGCTCGTCGGAATTTATGAATCGGGAATGGCAGAATTCGACGACATTTATGCTTACACAAATCTTTCCGATGCCCAGCGATTGTTCCAACTCGGTAACGCTGTGACCGGTTATGATGTGCTGGTAAGCGACCTTAATCATGTCGATGACATTGCAGAACGCATTCAGGATACGCTCGGTTATCCCCATTATGCCCGAACCGTTTTTCAGACATACCGGAATCTTTTTTCATGGGTTGAATTGCAGAAAAAACTTTCCCCGTTGCTGTTAAGTTTGATTATTCTCGTCGCCACGGTGAATATTATCGGCACGATGTTGATGTTTGTGCTGGAGAAAGCGAAAGCAATTGCCGATTTTGAAATCACTTGGTGCTGGACCGAAATTAATCCGGAAAATTTTCGCAATGGAAGGATTAATTATCGGTGTCATTGGCATTTTGCTCGGCAATGTGTTGGCGTATGTGTTGTGCTGGATTCAAATGACATTCAGTGTTCTTTCTCTGCCTTCCGATATTTATTACATGAACTCCGTTCCGATACTTTTGCAAATGCAGAATTTTATCGGTGTAACGATTGTTGCTTTTGTGTTATGTTTTTTGGCGACATTGATTCCCGCGCGGGCGGCCGCACGGCTTCATCCCATCACAATATTCCGGTTTGGATAACATGTTTTCATCGGTCGAAACATTTATTGCCCGGCGCTACCTCCTGACGAAACGGAGTATGCGATTTATTAATGTCATCGGGATTATTTCCATCGTCGGGATTACGATCGGTGTGGCGGCACTGCTCGTTGCATTATCGGTTTTTAACGGATTCAACAGCGTTGTCACTTCCGTTCTTGTCGGTTTCGATCCGCATATCCGGATCGAGAAACCGGGCAGTTTATCGATGGATGAATATGGAAAAATTGCCGAAATTCTCAAGCAGCGTTCTGACGTCAAAGGTTTTTCGCCGTTTGTGTCGGGCAAAGCGATGCTGACGACAAAATCGTACACAAAAGTTGTTTTTGTTCGCGGTATCGACGAGCAAAAAATCGATGATGTTTCCGGGTCTGAATCAGAAAATTGTTCTCGGCGACATCAAACTTCAACCGTTCGGTGAATCTTCCGGAATTGTTATCGGTCTTGCGCTTGCCGACCGGCTTGCGTCCGTCGTCGGGAATGAAATTTCAATTTATGGTCCATCCGGTATCCAGACGGCATTGACCGGCATGAATGTTCCGCAAAGCAGTCTTTTCCGTGTGACGGGAATTTATGAATCGAACAATAAAGATTATGATGCGAACTACGCCTATATTTCCATCGCCGCGGCTCAGGAATTATTCAATCTCGAAAATAAATATTCCGGTGTAGAACTGAGGTTGAAAGATTTTCAATCGGCGGACAAGGTGAAAGCTGAACTTGCCGGTGAGCTTCCGGGTGATTTCATCGTTTCGAGCTGGTTCGATCTTCATAAAAATTTGTACATTGTCATGAGTGTCGAACGATGGTCGGCATATATTCTGTTATGTTTGATTATCGTGGTAGCGACGTTTAATATGCTCGGTTCGTTGACGATGGGAGTGATTGAAAAACAGCGCGATATCGCCGTGTTGAAATCGATGGGAATGACGGCATCGAGGATTACCCGCGTGTTTATGGCGGAGGGAATGTTCATCGGTTTTATCGGAACCGTTCTCGGCATCGGCATCGGCCTTGGGGTATTGCTGTTACAAATGAAATATCAAATTTTCCCGCTGGACACGACCGTTTATATCATTCCGGCAATTCCCGTGGAAATTCGCTGGACCGATTTTGTCGCCATCGGAATCGCATCGCTCGGATGCTCGTTCCTTGCGGCATACTATCCTGCACGCCGTGCGGCTTCAACGCTTCCGGCTCAAGCATTACGATGGGAATAACATGATCAACGAACGAACGATATTGCACTGTGAAGATATTCATAAATCGTTTTCATTGAATGAGAACGGCGGTTCGCAGTTGGATGTTCTGCGCGGAATCGATTTTGAAGTGACCGAAGGAGAGATGATTGCCGTTGTCGGCGCTTCCGGCTCGGGGAAAAGCACGTTTCTTCATATCCTCGGCGGTTTGGATCGGCCATCGAAGGGAAATGTCTACTGGCAAGGGAAAAATATTTCTACCGTCACGGAAGAAACCCTGGCAACGCTTCGCGGAATGCATGCCGGGTTTGTTTTTCAGTTTCATCATCTTCTTCCTGAATTTACCGCATTAGAAAACGTGATGATTCCCTTGATGATTCACCGCGTCGGAAAACACGAAGCAGAACGGCGGGCGCAAGAGATTCTCGCGACGGTCGGTTTATCGGAACGCTTGATGCATAAACCGGGCGAACTTTCCGGCGGAGAGCAACAGCGTGTTGCCGTTGCGCGGGCGCTTGCAAACAATCCGAAAATCATTTTTGCCGACGAACCGACAGGAAATCTCGATTCCGTTCAAAGTCAGGTCATTCACCAATTGTTGATAGATTTGAACATTCTCCGGAAACAAACCCTTGTCATCGTCACGCACAATGAATCGTTCGCGGCACAAGCCCATCGTATTTTCCGGATGCAGGACGGCAAATTATTGCCGCAGGAAAAAAATCTTTGAATGTTTCCGGTTTTTTATTACATTAACGGTAAGTAATTTGATTCTGAAAGGATGATATGGCAAAGATTGAAAAGTCGAAAACTGCAAAAAAGGGGAAAGTCGATAATATCTTCCCGCTCGAAAAACCGAATTTTATTATTCTTGGGATCGGATTGTTGACTATTGTTCTCGGGTATGTTGCCCTTTCAGGGAATACCGTGGAAGGTTTTTCTCAACTCACGCTTGCACCTATTCTTCTTGTCCTCGGATATTGCGTGATTATTCCCCTCGGGATTATGTACCGTAAAAAGAAACAACCGGAAGCCGGTACCGTGAAAGCGACTTCTGAATCAACCCAATCGTAAGTTACTTTCCGAGGACTTTGATAACAATGTGGAGGAGTTCTTCCGGGTCGTACGGTTTCGAAATGTAATCCTTCGCACCGAGTTTTACACATTCCAGCGCTGTAGCGACTTCATCCACTCCGGTCAGCATGATGATGCTCGGGTTTTTTTCCAGTTTTCGTACCTCACGAAGAACACTCATGCCGTCCATTTTTGGCATTTTCAAATCGAGCAGAATCAGATCGTACTGATTATTCTTGATTTTCTCAAGCGCCATTTCACCATCGATAGCGGTCTCAACATCAAAACCTTCATCAAGAAATTGTTGCTGAAGGCTTGTCCTCAACTGGTCGTCGTCGTCTACACACAGCATTTTTAAATGTTTCGTCATACCACCCCTTGTGTAATACGATTATGAACGCAATGTTTGGCGAAAATGTACAAAAATGTATGGCGAATGTCAATAGTTTATGTGGTTACGAAATAGTAACCTTTTGAGAAGTTAATGATAGTGTCATTCACTCGCAAAAAGAGCAATTTGAAAATATTGCTTTTCAAATGAATTTCTGTAAATTACCTACAATGAAAAAAGAAACTCGGTATAGAATTTTAATACTTCTTGCACTGCTTATCGGTTATGTCGTTGTTGCCGTGCTTCGCTCCGGGACGGCATGGTAATCTGCTTTTTGTAATCACCAAATGAAATTCAATTTTTGGAGATATCCCCGCCAAATTTGGCTTCTTCTCGTTGCATGCGGATATGCCTGTTTTGTCGGATTTGAGATTCTTCATGCCACCGGATATACCGGGGCAACAAAAAAAAACGGTTTTGGATGTATTTGTCATGGCCCCAATCCGACTGATTCTGTTAATGTCTGGATTACCGGTCCGGACAGTGTTCATACCGGAAGTAAAAATCTTTACACGGTTTGGATTACAAGAGGACCGGCAGTAGCGGGAGGTTTCAATGTGGCAACGGATAGCGGCACTCTTTCTTCATTTGATACGACATCAAAGGTAGAATCTGGAGAGTTAACGCATGTTGCGCCGAAACTTTTTCAGAATGATACAGTCTTGTGGAAATTTTATTACCAGGCTCCTTCCGTTCCAACTGTTGATACATTATTTTCCGCAGGCAATAGCACCAACAACGATGGTAGTCCAAATGGCGATGAATGGAATTTTGGAATGAATTTTACCGTTCATGTCATTCCGGATTCAACCACCGGAGTTGTTGAGCGGGAATTTCCTCACGGTTTTATCCTCTATCAAAATTACCCCAATCCGTTTAATCCCACGACAATCATCGGCTTTCGGATAGCGAAAACGGGTTATGTTACGATGAAAATTTTTGATATTGGCGGAAGAGAAATTGCAACCCTCATTTCCGGAATAATGCTTCCCGGTTACCATCAGGTTTCGTGGGATGCAACCGGCTTTGCCAGCGGAATATTCTTTTGCCGGCTCACTGCAGGGGAATATGACCAAATACGAAAAATAATACTTGTTCGGTAGGTTTTTCTGTAGTAAATTGACTTGATTCTTGGATTTGCTTTCCCTATATTCTTCTGGCTCTAATGTCCCATGATGAAAGACATAAACTTGAGTAAAATACTCTTAGTTGACGACGAAGTAGGATTCGCAGAGTTACTGCGGGACCTTCTTTCTATGGATAATTATGAAGTCGAAGTTGCACATGACGGACAGGAAGGTCTTGAAAAGCTTGCAACGTTTAAACCGGAGGTCATCATTTCCGATATTGTGATGCCCCGGGTAAGCGGCTTCGAAATGTTCAAAAAAGTCAAGGCATCTCCCGAGACTGCCTCTATTCCATTCCTTTTTATCACCGGGTTTCAGGATGAGCGCGTCTTGGCAGAAGCGCGTAAAATCGGTGTGTTCGGTATTCTCCGTAAACCGATCGATATCGAGCAGATTGAAAACCGGTTGAGGGATCTACTCAACCCGAAATAATTTTTTCGGATCGTTCGAACTTCAAATTTTTTCTCTCCCTTATATCATTCGGCAGATTTGCCGAAAATCCTTTACAGCTCCGCTTTCAATTCACGCCGTGCATCGATTGCCCGGAGAATGATATGTTTATTTTCATCCTCCTGAACAGTTCCCCAATGCAGGGCGAATTGTTCCAGCTGGTAGTCGGGGGGATAGCGTTCCGATATTCCCAGCAGAACTTCTTCCGCTCCGATTTGTGCTGCAGTGTGCGTGATGGCGTACGGGGCGTTGTTGGTGGGAACAACAATCGGCAGTACGGTCTTTCCTTCTTTTTCGGCAAGCTTGATGACTTCGGTGAACAGTATTTCCTGGTTCACGTCCATCGTCTCTTCGGCTGTCGTGTTTTCTTTGTCCGGAATTATCTTTGCGTAAATCGCGACGATATCGGTTGTATCCGGATCAGTTTCCTGCAGGCACTTCTGAAGATGGTATAATCGATTGGGTGCCCGCACAGCGACAAGTTTCCGGTGAACGTGTTTGCATCCGATCGATTGCACGGTCAAGCTGTTTTGGCCGATGACATTGAACTTTTCCAGTTCCGGATTACGAAGAGCGGCGTTCTTTTTATTCGCCCGTTCCGAGATTCCGAACGTCACATACAAAATAATCGTGAACGCAATGCCGCCGACCGTTGCATACGGTTTCGTGAAGAGATTCACAATGCCGAGCAGTGTGAGGACCGTCAGAATAAATCCGAGACCGATCGGAAATTCAATCTTGCCGATCCGGATATTGATTGGCACGCGCCATTCACGGCTGCCTTTGTATTTATAACGAAGCACGACCATCGAATATGCCTTCATAATAAAACTCCACACGACGCCGAAGGCATAAATCTCACCGAGTAGAAAAACATCCCCTTTGCTGAGGATGATGATGAGCATCTGAAGAATGGCAAGCGTATTGATGATGCGCGATGTCGTACCGAATTTTTTGTGCGGTTTTCGAAACCATTCGTGTAAGACACCGTCTTCAGCAACTCTGTTTAAGACGCTGTTTGCGCCGATAAGCGCGGTGTTGACGGCTCCGGCAAGAATAAGAAAGCCGACAAAGACGATGAAACCTTGCAGGACAAGAAGGATCGATCGGGGTCCAAGCAAATGCATGGCAAGCCCGCTGAGAGCGTTATCATTGTATGTTCCGAGCAATTCGGACTCAGGGACGATCATTGCCGCAAATAATGAATTGATGCCGGTGAAGATAAATGCAAAAACGAAAATGATTAATCCGGTACGGAGCAAGTTGCGTAATTTCGGGGCTTCAATTTCCCGGTAGACCTGCGCGAGAGTTTCTTCACCGCTGACTGCGAGTATCGAATGTCCCATGCCGACCAGCACGCCGACAAAACCGATGGTCTTCAGCCAATCGATTCCCTTGAGCAGTCCCAAAGCATCATCGGAAAGATGTATGGTGAATGGAGGAAGGGTTATTCCACGAGTAAAAATTGTCCATAATGACCATACGAATAATATAGCGGCAAGTAGCGATGTAATCTGGAAAATCCGTAATGCCTTTTCACTCGATTCTTCGATGCCGATAATATTTTTTCGCCAAAAATAGAATTCGATCAAAACGGCAATGATAACAGAAGTCAAACCGGGAGGAACCGTAACATTCGAACCCACGAACCGTAATAAGGAGTTGACTAATCCCGCAATATATTGACCGGATGAAACTGCGCTGATGGGTGCAGTGATGAGATAATCGAAAATGAGAGCCGAAACGGAAAATTTCGCAGCCGTTTCACCGAGAGCTTCGTGAACGACCCGGTACACACCTCCCCGAACGAACATGCTTGACGATTCGATATACACCGCGCGGATCCCGTATGCAAAAAGCATGACAAAAAGAATGAACCATGGTGCCGATGGCCCAACCGCTTTCTCGGCAATGCCAAGTGCATAGTACGCGCTGGAGGCAAGATCGGAAAGGACGATGGCGGATGCTCTCCAATAAGAAATAAAAGAAAGCATCACCGTGGTAATAATAACGACTTTGATTTTTTTACTTTGATCGGAGGGACCTTTATTGCCGATATCCAGAAATTTTTCTTTCATGTCGGAAGAAACTTCGGATAGGTAAATGGCAAAGTATGCCTAAATCGATAAAAAAATTGAAGGTCAGCGGCGTCGGTTAAAAAACGCCGACTGGCGGAAAGTTTCATAGAATGTTACATTTCGGAGGTAGTCATGCTCAATCGTGAGGCGTATGATAAAAAGAAAATGCTCAAAAGTCAAACTATTGTATTTTCTTCAGTTTCTGAATATATTCAAATGAATTTCATAAACGATGCAAATACCTTTTCTTCATAGTCTCCGGTTTAAGGTCGGATTCGGTTACATTGTTCTCGTTGCCATCAATCTGGCGATGACAGCGTGGGCAATTTATAATTTCGCACGTCCGACACTTGCCCTCGAAACGATTCTCGCAGAGAATTTTCCGAATATTATTGCCGTGGAAACGATGGCGCATACCGTCGAACGTCACGATCACGCACTCACATCGATTATGAACGGCGACTCCGATGCAGGCTTGAATGAATATGAGAGTGCCAAGGAAGAATTCTATCAAGTGTTCGATAAAGCGAACGAGAACAGAAGCATCCCGGAGTCGGGAGTGATTCTGGATGATATTCATTCAACATACGAAGGATATGAACTCGTTTCCGATTCCCTGATCTCGTTGACCTCAAAGCGCGGTATGATTGCTGCGAAAGCGTATTACAGCAATATTGTCCGTCCGTTTTCCCAGAGATTATCGGAAAATTGTTTCTGGCTGGTCGAGGAAAATCAGAAAGAAATGCTGCGGGTTTCGCAGGAAACGAAACAGACATCCGACCGGGCGATTATTGCCGTCCTATTCGCGGCAATTGTTGCCGCCGGGTTAAGTGTCGTGACGATGGTCCAATTTACCAAACGCATCATTCAACCGGCCGAACAATTGACGGAGACGGTTCACCGGATCGGCCGCGGACAGCTCGATCTGAAAATCGATATCAATACGAATGATGAAGTCGCCGAGCTCAGCAGTGAATTCAATAAAATGACGGAACGGCTGAGACAGTATGAAGAACTGAATATCGAAAAGATCCTTTCCGAAAAAAAGAAATCGGAAACGATCGTTGAAAGTATTTCCGATGCGATCATCGTGTGTGATTCCGAATCGACGATCCAGTTGATCAATCATTCCGCGGAAGACCTGTTGCATATCCGGGAATCGGATGCCGTCGGAAAAAATGTCCGTGATGCCATCGCGGATGACCGGTTGCGCGAAATATTTTCATCGCCGGCGAATGCCGCGGCACTGAATCAGCCGTACCTGCAGTTCCAGTACAAGGACAGACAAATTTATCTCCGTCCGCGCATTTCTGAAATCCCGACGCCGCACGGAACACGCGGCGGCATTGTCCTGATTCTCCAGGATGTTTCGCAATATAAAGAATTGGACAAGATGAAATCCGATTTTATGGCTGCCGTGTCGCATGAATTTCGCACGCCGCTCACGTCGATCAATATGAGTGTGGATATTCTCCGGCAAGGGCTTCTCGGGCCGGTGACGAAAGGACAGGAAGAACTTCTGCAGTCGTCGAAGCAGGATTGTGAACGGTTGACGAAACTCGTGAAAGAATTATTACAGTTGGCAAAATTAGAATCGGATGCAATCGAAATGCGCGAGGACCGCATCGATGTTCGCAAGTTGATCGAGTCGACGGTGCAACCCTTGCGTCTTCCGTTCAAAGAAAAAGGCGTCGAACTTGTTCTGAAGATCGACGGCGAACTCCCCGCGTTGCTCGGCGATGAACAGCAAATTTCCTGGGTTATTTCCAATCTTGTCAACAATGCGTTGCGCTATACCGGCAGCGGCGGAACCGTCGAGATTCGGGCGCGGCAGGATGCGGAGTCAATGCTTATTGCAGGTAAGCGATACCGGAAGAGGGATCGCTCCGGAACATCTGAATAAAATTTTCGATAAATTTGTCCAGGTGAAACAATCGTCCGATACCACGCCAGGAAGTGTCGGGCTAGGGCTCACCATTGCAAAAGAAATCGTCGAAATGTACGGCGGTACGATCTGGGTTGAAAGCGAGCTGAATCACGGTTCAACGTTTTCATTTCGACTTCCATTATTACATCATCAACCGGTATGAATACACGCGGTACCATACTCGTCATCGACGACGAGCAAAATATTTTGAGGACTCTGACGATCGGTTTGGAATCGGTCGGATTTTCCGTGGAAGGATTTCTGAATCCCCGCGATGCCCTCGATCATGTTGAAAACGGAAAATATGACGTTGCTTTTATCGATCTGATGATGCAGCCGATTGACGGCATGCAGGTATTAAAAGAAATGCGGCAGAAATCTCCGGCAACAACATCGGTGATGATTACCGCTCACGGTTCCATCGACAGCGCAGTGGAAGCGATGAAGAACGGTGCATTTGATTTTCTCCAGAAGCCGTTCGATCTGAAAGAACTTCAGATCTTCGTGGAAAAAGTTTTTGAGCATCATTCATTGCGGCGGGAAGTGACCGATCTCCGGAGGCAACTGGCTCAACAGCCGTCGTTTGGAGAAATCATTACGCGAAATTCGATGATGAGGGAACAACTTGATCTTGCACGCCAGATTGCCGACAGCGCTCTGACTGTTTTGATCGAAGGGGAAAGCGGAACCGGAAAAGAACTTGTTGCACAATTCATCCACGCCAACAGCAGTCGCCGGCAAAAACCGTTCATCAAAATCAACTGCGGAGCTCTGGCGGAAAGTCTTCTGGAAAGCGAATTGTTCGGCCACGTCAAAGGATCGTTTACCGGTGCGTTGAAAGATCGTGAAGGCAGATTTGAGATTGCCGACGGCGGGACCATTTTTCTCGATGAAGTCGGTGAAATTCCGTTGGCATCTCAGGTTAAACTTCTGCGATTTTTGCAGGAGAGAGAATTTGAGCGGGTCGGTGAAAGTGTGACGCGTAAAGTCGATGTCCGTGTGATTGCGGCAACGAACCGCAAGCTTTCCGATGCATTGCGGGAAAAAACGATTCGCGAAGATTTTTATTACCGCCTGAATCAGGTCAAAATTACATTGCCGCCGCTTCGTGAGCGATCGGAAGATCTCTTATTGTTAGTTCAATATTTTTTGAAAAAGCATTTTCCCGAACGCGACATTGAAATTTCTCCTGATGCATTAAAAATGCTGCTGGGATATCTATGGCCCGGCAACGTGAGAGAAGTGGAGAATACTCTCGAACGTGCGGGCTTGCTTTCCAAACAGAGCGGATTGATAGAAATTTTTCATCTTCCGGCGGAACTCCAGCATCCCGATTCGGGAAAAGGCGGGTTACTTTCGTTGGATGCGATGGAACGCCAGCATATCGCCCGTGTGTTGAAGGTCGTCAAGGATCTGGATGAAGCTGCCCGCGTTCTCGAAATTGATCCCGCTACGTTATGGCGCAAGCGAAAAAAATACGGTATTCACGATTGATCCGTATTGCATTTTGCACGATGGTTTAACTTCTTCGAAGACAATCCTTTTTCCTGTTTTTCTCCATCAGCCGGAAAAGATTATTGCATTTTGCATTGCCCGAATTTTTCGCGCAAAGATTTATTCATAATTATTTTTGTTTTCAATAATAAAAAACTTATATTTGTGGCATCAGTTTTGCCCCTCTTGTAATCAAATCTCCAAGCCAAGCAGTAGTGGTCTATCCAAGTAGACTTCACCATTCATCGAAATTTCTCGAAGAATGTTACAACGAGGGAATGCGTGTCACTCAAAGCTCATACTGTCCAAAACGGCAAGATAGCGATATTCGATCTGAAAGGTTCATTAATCGGCGACGAAGAAACCGATGCATTGCGTTCTGCTGTCGCGGATTTTCTTGAACAGGGGAATAAATGTCTCGTCATCAATCTTCACAAGGTCAACTATCTGAACAGTTCGGGCATCGGAGCGATTATCTCGGCGCATGCAAGCTATGCAAAGAACGGCGGTACGGTACGGCTTGCTTGTCTGACGAATAACATTCAGAATCTTCTCGCTGTGACACGGCTGATTGATATCTTTGAAGTATACGAAACCGTTGAAAGCGCAATAGAAAGTTTTGCAACTGTAAAAACACATTCATAAGTAATGTTCAACAATCTACAGGAGTTATCAGAATGAAACAATCCACATTTGTTGTCGTGTTGGTGGTCGGAGCGCTCGCTGCAGCCATCGCAATTTATTTTTTGGTTCTCGGCAACCCGGCGAATTTTTCCGATCCGGGTAAAGAAAAGCCGACGAACTTAATGGGGCAAGTCTATACCGGCGGTGTTATCGTGCCGATATTAATTACCTTGTCGATCATGGTGATCACGTTTGTCGTCGAACGATTTCTTTCGTTGCGCAAAGCGCAGGGACGCGGTTCGCTGGCAACATTTTTAAAGAATGTACAGCGCAGTCTCGCTGCTCAGGATATCGATGCGGCAATTCAGGCGTGTGACCAGCAGCGCGGTTCGTTAGCGAATATCATCCGCGCCGGACTGGAACGATATCATACACTGTCGAAAGAGAGTAAGGCGCTGGAAGCAGAAAAGCAGATGGCAGAAGTACAACGCGCCATTGAAGAAGCCACGTCGCTGGAAATGCCGATCCTTGAGAAAAACCTCATTGCCATGTCGACCATCGCTTCGATTGCAACGATGTTCGGACTGCTCGGAACGGTTATCGGTATGATCCGTGCATTCCGTGCTCTTGCCCAGGCAGGCGGTGCACCGGATGCCATTCAGCTTTCTATCGGTATTTCGGAAGCATTGATCAACACGGCACTCGGATTGTTTGCCGCTATCGTCGGTATCGTGGCATATAATTTCTTCGTCAATAAAGTCGATAATTTTACATACATGATTGATGAAGCGAGCTACGACGTTATTCAAACTTTGACCAACAAAGGCAAGTAAGTCGAAAGGGACACCCCAATGCCTAAAATTAAGAAACCAAGGATCCCCGTTCGGATCGACATGACGCCGATGGTCGATGTGGCATTTTTACTGTTGACCTTCTTCATGTTGACGACACAATTTCGTCCGCCCGAAGAAGTGCAAATTGCATTGCCATCGTCGCATTCCGCATTTAAATTGCCGGAATCCGATGTGATGCATATTGAGATCGCAAAAGACGGCAGGATTTTTCTGGGATTCGATTCACCGTTGTTGACCGGCAAGATTTTTGGTGAACAAAACCGGTTGCGTGCGGCAGTCGAAGTCACGACGAAAGATCTTCCGGATATGCTGATCCATGCACGTATTGCAAATCCGAAGCTCCGGACGGTCGTCAAGGGAGATAAAGATGCCGATTACGGAGTCGCGGAAGATGTCATGGATATCTTGCAGCGAACGAATATCACACGTTTTAATCTTGTTACAGATATGAAAAAAGATTAAGGAGATGAATTATGGCAGGAGCTGATGCAGGTGCTGCCCCCCGAGGGCACGATAAAAAGAAAAAGAAAAAGAAAAAAATGCGGCGCCTCGGCGTCCGCATCGATATGACACCCATGGTCGATGTCGCATTTCTTTTGTTGACATTCTTTATGTTGACGACATCGATGAGCCGCCCACAGACGATGGAAATCAATCTTCCGCCGAAACAGGATGGCAAGGATGTTCATGTTGAAGTTGCGGAAAGTAATTTACTGACATTACGCATTAAAGAAGACGGTTCGATTTATTGGAATATTGCTCACGACGATCCGAAAAAGGTCGAATTCAAAGACCTTCGGAAATTGATGATGCAAAACAATCAAGCGAATCCGAA
>CAVQPS010000006.1:0-679787 GCA_963714795.1 uncultured Ignavibacteriales bacterium
TTCTGCCGCTCATTTCCCGTATATTGAAGCAGTATGAAAGATCCTCTTGTCATCGGCATTGCGGGTGGAACGGGTTCGGGCAAAACGACCGTCACGCAAAAGATATTGTCTCATTTCGAACAGGATCAGGTCGTTGTTCTCCGCCATGATTATTACTACCGTGATATTAAGACCTTTCACGATACTCCGATCGAGCAGATTAATTTCGACCATCCGAACGCTCTCGAAACTTCACTCCTCATCGAGCACCTTGGTCAATTGAAAAAAGGCAAACCGATCCGTCAGCCGATGTATGATTACACTAGCTATCGCCGTTTGCCGGAATTCGTTCTTGTTGAACCGCGCGGTGTTATTATCGTCGAGGGGATTTTGATCTTTGTGGAAAAAAAGTTGCGTGAATTGATGGACATCAAATTGTTCGTCGATACCGATGCCGACGAACGGCTCTTGCGCCGGCTGAAGCGTGATTTGCTCGAACGTAACCGTTCCATCGAATCGGTCATGCAGCAATACATTTCGACGGTAAAACCGATGCATCTCGAATTTGTCGAGCCGAGTAAACGCTGGGCAAACATCATTATTCCGATGGGCGGCGAAAATACCGTTGCCGTCGATATGGTCGTAACGAAAATTCAGGAACTTCTCCGTGTATCTTCCCTCTGATAACCGAATTTCCATCGAAAACGTGAGTACTCTTTGATGTGCCTCTCTAAAAGTTGATTATCCCGTGCAGAATGCGTATATTTTTTACTGAAAGAATTTTCTTTGAGAAGAATGCATAAAATCTTGCCGGGTACTGCAGTACATTCACAATTTTCGGTCCAGTCTGAATACAAAAAGACACGGCTTCCGAACGGAATCCGCATCGTAACGGAATCGCTTCCGCATGTGCGTTCCATTTCCGTCGGAGCATGGATTGATGTCGGCTCGCGGGATGAAAATGAGAGTAACAACGGCATCTCTCATTTTATCGAACATATGGTTTTCAAGGGAACCGAGAAATTTTCTTCCCAGCAGATTGCCCGCAGCATCGAATCGGTCGGCGGTTACTTGAATGCCTTCACGACAAAAGAACACACCTGTTATTATGCCCGCATTCTCGACGATCATATCGAAAAAGCGCTTGAAGTTCTTTCTGAACTGGTTCAGCATCCGGAATTCGATCCGAAAGAAATCGAAAAAGAACGCGGCGTCATCCTGGAAGAACTGAAAAATATTGAAGACGATCCGGATGATCTTATTCACGATTATCTCGACGCCAATGTGTATTATAAACATCCTCTCGGTTTCCCGATTATCGGCAAAGAGAAAAATATAAGCAGTTTCAGCCGGAAGCAATTGCAATCCTACATCGAACAACATTATATCCCGCAACGAATTGTCGTGGCTGCCGCCGGCAATGTGAATCATGATGCGTTTGTCGAACTCGTTCAGAAATATTTTTCTCTCCGTGACCGGAAAAAATCTTCAGGCGAACGGTCTCTGGTTTCAAACCGTGTCAATGCAAAAAAATTCACTTATGAAAAACCGATTACACAGGCGCATATCTGTTTGGGAACGATCGGTTACAGTGTCCAAAGCAATCATCGGTATCCTTTGCTGGTTTTGAATTCGCTTCTCGGCGAAGGAATGAGCTCGCGGTTGTTTCAGAATATCCGCGAACGGTACGGATTTGCCTACAGTGTCTTTTCATTCGCCAATCTTCTCAGCGATACCGGCAGTTTCGGTATGTACATCGGAACCGATAATAAGCATATCGATAAATCGTTGTCATTGATGTATCGCGAATTGGAAAAGCTTCGTGAAAAACCAATCGGAGCCGCGGAACTGAAACGCACGAAAGCGCAATTGAAAGGAACGACAATGCTGAGTCTCGAAAGCATGTCGAACCGGATGATGCGTCTTGGAAGCGGCGAGCTCTATTTCGGACAGTATCTTTCTCTCGATGAAATTTTGCGTTCCATCGATGAAGTTCAGATCGATGATGTTTCCAACGTTGCACATAAATTATTAAATCCTGAAAAATTTTCCACCGTGATTTTTACTGCGCAGAAAGATCAATCGACAAGCATGTCTGCGCAATTGGCAAGAGCATAATATGATAACCCTGCAATCCCTCAATAAGAATTTATTAACGGCGGAATATGCCGTGCGCGGACCGATCGTCAATCGCGCGCAACAGCTTGAAGAAAACGGAAGAAAAATTATTTACTGCAATATCGGAAATCCGCAGGCGCTGAAGCAGAAGCCGCTTTCGTATCTCCGGCAGACGTTGAGTCTTCTCGAAAATCCTGCGCTTCTCCAAAATCCGGAAGTTCTCAAGAGCTATCCGAAGGATATCGTCCAACGCGTTCAAACAATTTTGAAGAAACATTCTCCGGGAACAGGCGCCTATTCGCAAAGCGCAGGCATTCCGTTCATCCGGCAGGCGGTTGCCGATTTTATTCACAAGCGCGACGGCATTCCGTCAACGCGCGATTCGGTTATTCTGACCGATGGCGCGAGCAAAGGCGTTCAAAATGCCATTCTTGCGTTATTGAAAAATCAGAATGACGCCATCATGATTCCGATTCCGCAATATCCGTTGTACAGCGCGACGATCACGCTGTACGGCGGTAAACAGATCGGATATTATATTGATGAACAAAATTCCTGGCAACTGAATGAATCGATTCTGACGGAAAGTATTCAAAAGGGAATTCATGACGGTATAAATCCTGTGGCCATAGCCGTTATCAATCCGGGAAATCCGACCGGCGCAGTGCTCTCGTACGAAAGTATTAAAATGATCGTCGGTTTTGCACGCCGCCATCGTCTCTCGATTTTTGCCGATGAAGTCTATCAGGAAAATATTTACCATCCTTCTGCGAAGTTTTATTCCTTCGCAAAAGTGATGCACGATGTAGGCGAGAAAGAAGTTTCGCTTTTCAGCTTTCATTCGATCTCGAAAGGATTTCTCGGCGAATGCGGTCACCGCGGCGGTTATGTGGAATTCCGGAACATCCCGAACGATGTTCTCGCCGAACTTGTGAAACAACAGTCGATCTCTCTTTGCGCGAATCTTCCGGGTCAGTTTACAACATATCTTATGGTCTCGCCGCCGCAACCCGGTGATGAAAGTTATGAAACGTATGTCAGGGAACGGAATGCAATTTTGGATGCGCTAAAAACCAAAGCCGAATTGCTTGGAAGAGAAGTGAATAAAATTGAAGGAATGTCACTTGTTGTACCGCAAGGTGCGATGTATGCATTTGTGAAATTCGAACTTCCGCCCGAACCGGAAAGCGTCTTTTCTTCGATGTCATCTGCCGAACGACTGGCGCACGAAATGAAGCGAGATGAAGATTACTGCATGACCATGCTCGAACAAACCGGCATCTGTGTCGTTCCCGGTTCCGGATTCGGACAGCTTCCCGGAACGTTGCATTTTCGTACGACATTCCTTCCGCCGATCGATGAGATCGAGGAATTGGTTCGAACGTTGAAGAAGTTTCATCAGAATTATTGCAAGCAGTTGGAAGAATCGTATCATCTTCTGCAGGCGTAATTGATAAACAACAAATTCATGAATTGAAACAGAACAGATCGAATGGCAAAAATTACAATTGACGGTAAGCAATACGAAGTCGATAATAAACTGACGATCATTCAGGCGGCGCTGGAACAGGGAATTCAGATTCCTCATTTCTGCTGGCATCCGAAATTAAGTATCGCGGGCAATTGCCGCATGTGTCTCGTGGAAGTTGAGAAAATGCCGAAGCTTGCGATCGCCTGTCAGACGCAAGTTGCCGATGGCATGGTGGTGAAAACCGATTCCGATAAAGTCATCAATGCCCAGCAGGCGGTGATGGAGTTTCTTCTCATCAATCATCCGCTCGATTGCCCGATTTGCGATGAAGCGGGTGAGTGTAAACTTCAGGATTATGCATACAAATACAGCGAAGGGGTCAGCCGCTTTGAATTTGAAAAAGTTCGCAAACCGAAACGTGTCGAACTCGGTCCGCGCGTTATGCTCGATACCGAACGGTGCATTATGTGCTCCCGCTGTATCCGTTTCTGTGATGAGATTGCAAAGAAACCGCAGTTGACATTTACCAATCGTGGCGATCATGTCGAGTTGACCACATTTCCCGAAGAAAAATTGGACAATCCGTATTCGATGAACACGATCGATATCTGTCCGGTCGGTGCTTTGACCAGCCGAGATTTCCGTTTTAAAGCTCGCGTGTGGGAATTATCGTCGACCGATACGATTTGTACCGGCTGTTCCCGCGGATGCAATACGAAAATGTGGGTGCGCAACAACGAAATTCTCCGGCTGACGCCGCGATTTAATCCCGATGTGAACGATTACTGGATGTGCGATAACGGTCGATTGAATACATTCAAATTTGTAAATGCAGATACGCGCATCAAAGCGCCAATGATCCGGAAAGACGGAACACTTGTCGAAGTTGCATGGGATGAAGCGATTGCCAAAGTTGCTTACGAAATGAAATCATTCAAGAAACAGGAAATTGCCGCCATCGGCTCGCCGTTCGCCACCAACGAAGATAATTATCTTCTTGTAAAAATGATGAGTCTCCTCGGCGTGAAACGGATGGATCTGATGCCGCATATCGTGAACGGCGATCAGGACGATATTTTAATCCGTGCCGATAAATCACCGAACGCGACTGGTGCAAAGGAAGTCGGTGTGCAACCGGAAACGGCTTCATCCGGATTTCAATCGATCATCAACGATATCCGTAACGGCGTGATCAAAGCATTATATGTTCTTGATGACGATATTGCCGCCGATCCGTCGGTTGCCGAAGTATTATCTAAACTGGATCTTCTTGATCGTGCATGCTTCGAATGAAAATGCGACGACAAAACTTGCTGATATCATTCTTTCCAGCGCAACCTATGCTGAAAAGAATGGAACGATGACGAATTTTGAAGGAAAAGTTCAACGCATCCGTGCCGCCGTTGCCACGATCGAGCAGGATCGCTCGCTCGACGGATTTTCGATGAGCCGTCTCGACAAATTCGGCGCTCACAACGATCGCTGGACCAAAGGTCCGCGCCGCGATGCTCGCGCCTCATGGCGGATTCTTCTCGCTATTGCCAGTGTGATGGGAGCAAAATGGAAATATGCAGCCGAGACCGATGTCTTTACCGATATTGCCGCTTCCGTTCCGTCGTTCAAAGGAATGAGTTATTTGCGCCTCGGTTTTCGCGGTATGAAGTTCACCAAACAAGAAAAAGTAACAGCGTAAATTATTATGGAAATTCTGATTACCGTCATAAAAATTGCCGTCGTGATGGGCGTGATGCTTGGCGCCGTCGCATATATCGTGCTCGTCGAGCGGAAAGTTGCCGCAGCGATTCAAAACCGCATCGGACCGAACCGCGTCGGCTGGCAGGGATTGCTTCAGCCGTTAGCCGATGTGCTGAAACTTGTCATGAAGGAAGATATCGTTCCGGCTAAAGCAAATAAGTTCATTCATGACCTTGCGCCGATCATTTCGATCACTGTCGCGCTCACGACATTTGCTGTCGTTCCGTTCGGCAATCATATCAATCTGTTTGGTCACGATATCAAATTGCAAATAGCCGACGTTAATATCGGCGTTCTGTATATTCTTGCGCTCACATCGCTTGGCGTGTACGGCGTGACGTTGAGCGGTTGGTCGTCGAACAATAAATATTCCTTGCTCGGCGGCATGCGTTCTTCCGCGCAAATGATCAGTTATGAATTATCGATGGGTGTTTCGGTCATCGGCGTTGTGATGATTGCCGGAAGTCTCCAGCTTGATAAGGTCGTTGAAGCGCAGGCGGGCTGGCACTGGAATATTTTTCTCCAGCCGATCGGATTTATCACGTTTCTCGTCGCATCGTTTGCAGAAACGAACCGTTTGCCGTTCGATCTTCCGGAAGCTGAGCCGGAACTGGTCGCGGGTTATCATACCGAATACAGCGGTTTGAAATTCGGATTATTTTATTTGACGGAATATGCCGCGATGCTGACGTCGAGCGCGATCATTACGACATTGTATTTAGGCGGATGGCAACTGCCGTTCGTGCATTCGTTTGGTCTGTCCGATTTCTCGGTTGCCATTCTGCAAGTGCTTGCATTTTGTGTGAAGGTAATTGCGCTGGTACTTTTCTTTATCGTGATACGCTGGACGATTCCGCGGTTCCGTTACGATCAGCTCATGAATATCGGCTGGAAAGTGATGCTGCCGCTCGCAATTCTTAATCTACTGCTCACCGGTGTTGGAATGTTGATTTTCTAAAAGGATACGTATGCCGACCGAAACACGAGTTGACTATAACACAAAGAAACCGATCATTCACCGGAAAGATCTTTCGTGGTGGGATCAGACCTACATCCCGCAGATTTTAAAAGGGATGAAGATCACCATCTCGCAGATGTTCCGGCCGAAATTCACGCGCCAGTATCCGGAAGAAAAATGGAATCCATCCGCCGCGTTTCGTGGACGTCCGGTGCTTGTGGAAGAAAATAACGTTGAGCGTTGTGTTGCATGCGGCTTATGCGCGCGTGTTTGTCCGGCGCTAGCGATAGAAGTACAGGGTTCGGAAAGCGAGTATTGGAAGGAACGCTATCCCATTAAGTTCGAGATCAACATGCTGCGCTGTATCTTCTGCGGTTTCTGCGAAGAAGTGTGTCCCGAAGAAGCGATCGTGATGAGCAAAGAATATGAGCTTACTTTCACGCGACCGCAGGATGCTATTTTCGGGAAGGACAAGCTTCTCGTTCCCGCCGACAAACTCAAAGACCGGCTGGATTACTTGCGACAGAACCGGTAAAAAGAACCTGAGTTTCAGCAATCACAATCAAGATCATTCTACTAATGGGCATGTTTAATTATTGCTAAAATCATCAGGGCAAGAAATGAAAATGCAAAATAGGAAAAAAGGGTGACTTTACCCTTCCGGACTATTTCTTCATCATACCTCAAACTAATAATATCTTCTTTTTTAAAAATCATTCCTATTATTAAATATCCTGGTGAGAAGTAGAATACGCCAGCTTCAAGGTATTGCTGCCATTTTGGATCAGATAATCTCCCCGGAAGTAAATCTAAGGTATCAAAGAAAATAAAAATGGATGATAAATTCATAAAAACCAGAAATAAAAAGACAAGAATAGATTGTTCATAAGCTATGAGTTTTGTGTGTTTTCCTTCTTTATAGTAATCATAAAAAAGAAATAAAATAAAGGAAATTACTTTTCGCATAATTATCTTAAACTAAAATAGTGATGCCAATATTTATTATCGAGGGCAGAATCTAGGTTAATCTGAATCGCCTGTTCAGTTACAACACTGTCCGCATTATACTTAGAATTATCAATATCTGCAATACAAGTGCGGCTCACTTCCATAATGACTATGTCATTCCCGAATGCTTCAATCGGGAATCCAGAAAATTGGCCAACCCGAGCACTGGACTCCCGATAAAAACGTTCGGGAGTGACAGTCGGGGTTTTTTTGGAGTGGTGTCAGGTTGCTTTGCTGAAGGCATCCTTCGCAAGGTTAAGTGATCTTTCTTGAGTCTCATAAAGATTTTACCTATCTTTTTCAATAGAACAAATCATTCCAAATCTGATTCCGGAGATCGGTATGTCTCGTAAGATTCTTTTCATTGCGGCACTGTTTTGTTTGTTGTCGTCGTTTATCGTTGCACAGCAAATCAATATCAAATATCAACGCTTCCAATTGAAAAACGGACTGGATGTCGTGTTGCATGAAGACCATTCCGTGCCGGTGGTGTCGGTCAATGTTTGGTATCATGTCGGGTCGGGAATGGAAAAGCCGGGTCATACCGGATTCGCCCATCTGTTCGAACATATCATGTTCGAAGGTTCGGCACATGTGCCGCAGGGAAAATTCAGTGAATGGCTCGAATCTGCCGGTGCCGATAACAACGGCATGACGACAACATTCCGGACAACCTATTGGGAAAACGTTCCGAGCAATGCGCTCGAGCTTGCGTTGTTCCTTGAAGCCGACCGGATGGGACATCTTCTCGACGTCATGACGCCGGCGCGTGTCGATCAGCAACGCGATGTTGTGAAAAACGAACGCCGTCAATCGTACGAAAACGAACCGTACGGCATGGCATCGATCACCATCGATGAAAATTTATATCCGCCGAATCATCCGTTTCACTGGCCCACTATCGGATCGATGGAAGATCTCACCGCCGCAAGTTATCAGGACGTCGTCGATTTCTTCAACATGTATTACCGTCCGAACAATGCAAGTCTCGTCATCGCCGGTGATATCGATCCGGTGAAGGCAAAGGAACTGGTGATGAAATGGTTTGACGATATTCCCGCAGGCAAACCGCTTCCGCCGCTGAGCGGTCCGCCGGCATATCTCACCGAATCAAAAAAATTAGTCATGGAAGATAATGTCGAACTTCCGCGTTTGTACATGAACTGGCTCACTCCGGCAGTTTTTTCACCCGGCGATGCGGAGCTTGACATCGTCGCCAACATACTCGCCGGCGGGAAAAATTCCCGTCTTTATAAACGACTCGTGTACGACATGCAGATTGCTCAGGATGTTGCCGCTGAAGAAGCATCGAGCCCGCTGGTTTCGACATTCGGCATCGCGGCAACTGCCCGTGCCGGTCATACGCTTGCCGAGATTGAAAAAGTGATCTGGGAAGAAATCGACAAATTGAAAACCGAACCGCCGACCGAGCGTGAAGTGCAGCGTGCAGTCAATGAATTTGAATCGAGTTTCCTCGACCGGCTCGAGCTTGTCGGCGGTTTCGACGGTAAAGCCCATCTTCTCAATAATTATCTGGTCCTGACCGGCAATCCGGATTATTTCAATGAAGATCTTTCACGATACAAAGCATTATCACCGGAAGATATTCAGACAGCGGCACAAACATATTTGAAAGAAAATGCCAACGTGGAGTTGAGCATTGTTCCGCACGGGAAACAGGAATTAGCCGTGCCGGAGAAAGGAAAATAATTATGAAAACGAAATTTTTAAGAAAGCTCGACATGCATATCTTTTCCTTTCGAAAATATTTTTTAATGATATTGTCGATTGCGGTTGTCGTTTTATGTCAAGCACAACAAAAAGATTCGGTGGTGGTGCCGAAACTTGGTCGGCCGCCGTCAATGAAACTTCCGCCGATTCAGCGTTTCACTCTTTCCAACGGGTTACAAATTTCGCTGATGGAAAAGCATGACGTTCCGCTTTTGCAGGTGGAGCTCGTTGTCTGGGGCGGTGCAGTGAATGATCCTGAAAACAAAAGCGGACTTTCGAGCATGACCGCCTCGATGCTGGAAGAAGGCGCCGGAGATCGAAATGCACTTGAGCTTGCCGATGCCATTGATTTTCTCGGAGCCGATATATCACCATTTGCCGGCAACCATACTGCCGGCATCATCATGCATACGCCGTTATCAAAGTTGGATTCTGCGCTCAGTTTGTTTGCCGACATTGCTTTACATCCGAAATTTCCATCGGATGAACTGGAGCGTAATCGCAAGGAGCGGCTGACCGAACTGATGCAATGGCACGATGACCCCGGCGCAATTGCGTCGGTGATTTTTGTCCGGACATTATACGGGACGCATCATCCGTATGGAATTCCCGGCATGGGAAATGAACAAAGTCTTCGAGCAATAACTGTGGATGACTTGAAGGAATTTTATCAAAAATATTTTCACCCGAACAACGGATTTATTGTCGTTACCGGCGATGTGACCGTCAAAGAAATTCAGCCACGTCTCGAAGCGCTGTTCGGCAATTGGAAGAAGAAAGATGTGGATTTACCGAAACTTCCGGCGGCGCAACAAATTCAGGAACGAAAAATATATGTTGTCGACAAACCGGAAGCGGCGCAATCGGTCATTCGCATCGGGCGTATCGGCGTGAGCAGATCGACGGACGATTATTTTCCGCTTCTCGTGATGAATACTATTCTCGGCGGCTCGTTCACGTCGCGGCTCAATCATAATCTTCGGGAAGTTCACGGTTACGCATACGGTGCAGGTTCGATATTCGATTTTCGACCGGCTCCGGGTCCGTTTATTGCCGCTGCCGATGTGCAAACGAATGTAACCGACAAAGCGTTATCGGAATTCATGAAAGAACTGGAAGGAATCTTACAGCCGGTTTCGGATGATGAATTGACACGTGCAAAAAATTATCTTGCACTTCAATATCCGCAAAACTTTCAGTCGGTGTCACAACTCGATGCCCAACTGTCCGATCTCAACGTGTTCGGTCTTCCGGACGATTATTTCAACACGTATGTTCAGAAAGTACTTGCCGTTACAAAAGACGATGTTCAGCGAGTCGCAAAAAAATATATCGATCCGGAAAAAATCGCAATTATCATTGTCGGCGATCGTAAACAGATCGAATCGGGAATAACTGCATTGAATTTGGCGCCGGTACAATTCTTGACGATCGATGAAGTTCTCGGTTTGGCCCCCGATCTTGAAAAAAAATAAAAATTTTTCGGAAGGAATATTATGAAGAATAGACAACTGTTCTTTATTGCAGTGGTCACATTGTGTTTCGGCATAACTCAAAGTGCCAATGCACTCATGCAGGCGTGGTTCGGAGAATTTGCGGGCGCCGGACTTACCGTCGGCATTAACCCTCTGAATCCGTATACCGTGTATGCGGAAGGAGTATACGGCCAATTATACGTTTCTCATGACGATGGTGCAACATGGACTTATCTCAGTTCTCCGGGATTAACGTACATCCGTCAAATTATCGTTCATCCGAATGACACATTAACGATTTTCGGCGCTGATGCCAGTTCCGGATTGAGAAAAAGTACGGACGGCGGTTTAACATGGAATACCGTAATTCCCAATTATGGCATTGATGGGGAAAGCATTACGTATGATCCCAATCATCCCGATACAATGTATGCGGGAAATTTTGCGGACGGGAGAGTCTACCGAAGTACGAATAGAGGTTCAACATGGACTCAGCAGGGAATCGCCGGCGTCGAGCTTTGTGCGTTCTCTTCGCGACCGGATAGTGCAAATATTTTATATGGCGGAACCGGCGGCGGATCGATTTCGAAAAGTACCGATGCGGGGGTAACGTGGCGTGTTGTCAAACCGGCGGCCGGCGGAAGTGTGTTTGAAGAAGTTCCCAAAATCGTGATCGACAAATCAAATCCTCAAACAGCATACGCGACAATCAATGGAAATATTCCCGATCCAAATCTCGGTATCTGGAAAACAATCGATGGTGGAGAAACGTGGATACAATTAACACTGCCGATCGGCAATGTCCCGATGTGGGCAATGGCAATCGATGATATGAATGCTGTTTATGCCGGAACGTTTTACTCTACCGCGTCATCAATCTTAAAAACGACTGACGGCGGTATAACATGGTCTGCGCCCGGACTTGGTCTTCCGCCGGGAGGATTCATCTGGAGTTTGAAAGCCCATCCGTTAGATTCATTACAAGTATGGGCATCGGTAACAATCGGTGATTTTGGCGCGAACGGTGTCTACCGCCTTTTCACAACAAATACAATTGTTCACGGTGCGGTTCGTGACGGTGCAACAGGCGATACCATTAAGACAGGTTATATAAAACTTACCAATACATACGATTCTCTTAACCTGAGCTCTACCGGAGGTACATTCACATTCGGAGCTTTCACTGGTGCGCCATGTCCTATTGGAATGATTTGTATTCCGGACGTACCGCTATCGTTTCTCGGAGTTGTCGCATATCCTTATTATTTCTTCCAGGTGGATCCGTTTGTAGATGGAATGGATATTCATCAGGATATTTTTCTTACGAAACTTCCATTTGCAACGGTAACCGGAAGTGTGAAAGATTCACTTCAGAATGGGGTACATGCCATCCTGAGATTTTCAACGGAAACGGCTGCCGGACCACAGATAATTTTCGATTCGACAGATGCAACCGGCAAATTCACACTTTCCAATTTGTATATCAGCAATCCTCCGGTAATCAATGATTATTCGCTTTTTGTAGATTGTGATGTCCCGTTCCGGCAACTTTTGATTTCACCGATTCATTTAGATACCTTGCAAAACGCGGTATCAACGGTTACTTCTCCGGCAGATATTTTTCTTGTGGGAGAAGATAGCGCACAATATGCATCTTATTATGAGCAGGCACTCGATTCTCTGGGAATTGCGCCATATTTTTGGAATACGGTCATAAAAGGTCCGGCACCGTTTCAACGGGGGAATGAATTTTCAAAAAAGACGGTCATTTATTTTTCTGCCACAAAACATACGCCATTACAACCGGCTGAACTTGCAAATTTTTCTGTGAGCGTCAATAACGGAGTCAATCTTTTTATCACGGGACAGGATATCGTCGAAAAGAATGACACGTCAGTATTTTTGAAGAACCAGCTCGGTGTGCAATTTAGTGCAAATACCAGTGTGGGATTATGTATTGGAACAACCGGTGACCTTTTTGACGGTATGAATATATTTACAAATTCGGGGGATCAAACTTCAAGAGATATTCTGACGTCAGCAAATCCGAAAGCGCATACCGTGTTGGCGTATAGCGGCGGAGGAAATGTAAAAACAGCGGCATTTCGTATCGATAGTGTGGGTTCCGGTTCGAAAGTTGTCATCATGGGTTTTGGTTTCGAATCGATCCTGAATTCCGTACCGGACTTAAGAAAAACAATCATGCAGCAAGTGTTGGGGTATTTCAACGGATCGATCGTTCTCGGCGTGCATGACCGTCAACCCGGTATTCCGAAACAATTTACACTTGAGCAGAATTATCCGAATCCGTTTAATCCGACAACCTCGATTCAAGTGGAAGTCGCGAAATATGGATTTGTCACATTAAAAATTTATGATCTGCTTGGGAGTGAAGTCGCAACGTTGTTGAATCAGAACCTTGCGCCGGGGTTTTATAATCTGAAATGGGATGGCTCGAAATCGGCGAGCGGAGTCTATTATTATCGATTGACCACTCCGTATTTTACGGAAGTCAAAAAGATGCTGTTGTTGAAATAAATCGGTTACATCCTGATCTGCCTCCACCAGTTTTCAACGACCTTCGAAACATCGGTGGATGACTCTTTGTGTTCCCATTTTTCGAAAAATTTTATATCGGAACTTGCCGGTTGCGGCGATGCCATATCGATCATTGCGCGAACGGGAACGGCGACGGCATCACCGATAATGATGGCTTCCCCTTGTTGCAGTGTCGGAAGAATATCGGTAATATTCGCCATCGAATCGGGAACAAGATTGCGGACATAATTCTGATCGTTCGGGTTCAGCAACCGCATGGCGATAAAATTATTGCACTGTGCGATAATGGTCTCCGAGATTTCCGAGGGTCGCTGGCTGACGATCATCGCGCTGACGCCGTATTTTCTTCCTTCCTTTGCAATCCGCTCAACCGTTTTCCGTGCGGCGGTGCTTTTGCCGGTCATCGAAAGATAGGTGTGAGCTTCTTCAAATACGATCAGGACGGGAAAATCCTGCCGGACGGGATTCCACAAATTGAAGTCGAAAATAATTCTTCCGAGAAGCGAAACGAGAACGTTCACGACGTCGAACGGCACGCGGCTTAAATCGAGAACGGTAATGTGATGACCGGTGTCGAGCGCAAAAAGGCGCGTGAGCCACGCTTCGAACGCTTCAGAAGATTTATATAGTTTGGGTTTGAATAAAAATTCATACCGCCGGTCGGTGATTTTGCTTTCCAAACGAACCAGGAAACGCGTGAACTGTCCGAAGAAGGGACCTTCTTTTCCGGCAAGCGTCCGTTCCGTATCCAGCGTGCGCATCCGCGCCATCACTTCGAGAAAATCGAAATACACGGGAGTATCGATCGTCAAGAAGTCTTTTAATCCTAAATTCTTTCCGCGTTTTGAATCGAGGATCGCTTCCTTCATGATCATCATCTGGTTATGGGCGGAAAGCTCATGTTCATCGACGAACATTTCACAGAGTTCGTCAAAATTCATCATCCAATAGGGTAATTCCAGATCGGTGATTTTAACGACGTTTCCGGATCCGCTGAACGCCGGTGTATATTCTCCATGCAGATCGAGCAGAACGACGTGTGTATTTTCAAGCCAGTCGACTTTTTGAAGTATCGAGGCGGTGGTGCAGGATTTTCCGGATCCCGTCGAGCCGAACAATGCGATATGTTTTGCAAATAATTTATTGGGGTTGAGATATAACCGTTCCTGCTCGAATTGTGAAATCGTGCCGAGAGAAAAATCGTGTTCGCGAAACGCGGAAAACATGGACGAAATATCCTCCGGCCCTGCGGCATAGACACTGGTGCCGAGTTTGGGGAACGAGGAAACGCCGCGGACGAACCGGCCATCGGACAACATGCCGAGAAGTTGTATTTTCATCGTGTGCCGCGGTTGAAACGAAGAGTAATCAGGAGATCCGGCGGGAGGGTCGAGCGTTTGAAGTTCTGAAATCGATCCGATGACAGAGCGATTGCCATCCGGCATGATGACATACGATCCCATTTTTCCGCTTTGTTCGGTATCGATATCCAGACTTTCCAAAACGCCGTCTGCAAAAATTGCCGAGATGGAATTATTTGTTACCCCCGAAATTGTTCCGATACGTTTTGATTCTTCTAACACGATTCTCGTCCTTTGATGATTAATCGTTTCGTTTAACAGTCACAATTGTTTTGTCGTCGGACTGTGTTCCCATGCTGTTGAATTTTTGAACTTCTTCGATGATACGGATCGTAATATCTTTCGCCGGGAGAGTCCGGAATTGATTGACAAGTTCAATAATCCGTTGTTCGCCAAAAAATTCACCATGCTCGTTGGTGGCTTCGGAAACGCCGTCGGTATAGAGAAGCAGGACGTCGCCGTTCCGCATAAAAAAATTATCGGTCTTGAATTTTTCATCCGGAAATGGTCCGAGAATTTGACCGGTTGTCTCGATCATTTCCGATGATCCGTCTGCCCGGCAAAGTATGGGATTATTGTGTCCGCAATTCGCATAGAGCACAAGCCCGTTCCGGTCGTCGGTGATTTCACAATAGACCAGCGTGATGAAATGATCTTCGGTAAATGTCCGGTTCAAAAGTTTGTTGACCCGGGAAAGGAGAGAGCTGATTTTTGTCTGATAATCGAATCCCATGCGAAGAGCCCCGGAAGTATACAATGCCTGAGCCGCGGCAGAAAACCCTTTGCTTGCCGCGTCGCCGATGACGACGCCGATGCGTTCCTCATCGCCTTCGGAGATGAGGTAATCAAAAAAATCGCCGCCCACAATCCTGTCCGGGACCGATACCCCGTACATTTGATATGATTGAAACCGCATTTCATGCTGCGGCAGAATACTTTGCTGAATATCGCGCGCCTTATCAAGGTCACGTTCAAGGACCTGCGCTTTGCGCTCAACTTTTTTGGCCCGAAGAACGGACGTGAGTGCAGAGCTGATAATATTCAGCGTGGATGTGAGGCTTTCGTTCAGGTGATCGGCGTTGAAAGCGAGCACGTAGCGGTAGAGCGTATGCGTTCGCCATTTTACTTTTTCACCGACTCCCGTTGCCGAATAATTGAGAATACCGCGCTTCCGGAGATACTGGTCCTGTTCATTTCCCAGCACGGTGCGAAGCTTCGGCAATTCGAAGAAAATGGGATAGTCTTTAAGTTTAATGGCGTATCCTTTTCGAATCGGTTCCATGTCACCGCTCTGGTGAAGAAGAATGTATGAACCCGTTTTCGTATCAAACTTCCAAATCCGTCCTCCTTTGAGATGAGCTTCTTCGCTCTTGATGATCTCTTCGATGATTTGTTTCAACAAATCTTCTTCGGACTCGGCGCTTCGTGAAGCAATGGTTTCTATGGTTCGATATAATTTTCTCAGTTGCATTCAATTCTCGTAAGGAGTAGTAAAAAAATCAACGAAATGTAACTTGAAAAACGGAGAAAAACAACATTTTGGAGTGATGCATCACATTACGGATGGTATTTCAGCTCGCCTGCAAGGACGGCAAAATCAAGATGATCTTCTTTCCGTGGAACGGCGCATGTATACAGCGAACTGTATGCGCAGTACGGATTGTACGCATTATTCAGATTGATCGTGTAGAGATATTGTGGATCCGGTTGTTCATCCTCCATATCGACGTATCTTCCGACAGGATATGTTTGCTTTCCTGTCGTTTCATCCGTGAACCAGACTGCAAGATGGGGATCGTTCCGATCGGTAGACTTGTAAACATTCAGGCGGAATTCTTTTTCTTCAAACGGAATGATAATGTAGCCGTACCGTACCATTGTCCGTTCTTCCCCTTTCGTTCCGAGGACGGTGACCTGTCCGGGATGTTCGTACCGGAAAAGACGGGTCCGAAAAAAATATCGCACATCGGGCGGAAACCATTTGATGCCTTCATAGTGAATGGTCGTATCTTTGTTGAAGGGAGAATCGGGGTCGTTACGGAAAAATGAATCCGCTTCCGATCGGTGGACTACTATTTCATTGACAATACGGATGCTATCCTGCGGTGAGAAATGTTCGGACTGGATGCGTTGCTTCGAACATCCGATCACAAACAGTACAAAAAAAATAAGGATGGTAAAATTCTTCGCCATGAATTGCGTCGTCAAATAATGGATCTCATTGTGCGGGCGCTTGCTCGTGCCATGTCAGTCCGGCATCCGTCGTCTTGATAATCAATCCGTGGCCGCCGACTGCCCATCCGGTTTTATCATTCACGGCACGAAATGATCGTATCAATTCGTCTGTCGGGCCGTCCAGATCATCCCATTTGTTCCCGCCATCGGCTGTTCGCATAATTGTGCCGATACTGCCGACGGCGATACCGGTTTGTGTATTGAAAAAATCGACCGAATAATGGAAATTTTTCGTTTTAAAAACAAGGAATCCTTTGATCAAATTTTGCCGTTCCCACGAAGCGCCTCCATCTGTCGTTTTGATGATAGCGCCGTAGCCGCCGGTAATCCAACCGGTATCGGGATCGATAAAATGTATGCCGAGAAAGGCATTGGTCAACTTCGTCGCTTCAAATTTCCATGTTGTGCCGCCGTCCGTTGTTTTGAAAATATCTCCCGACTGTCCGATTGCCCATCCGGTTTTTTTATCGACGAATTGTAACCCCCACAGGTTATCGGTGGTAAACATATGAAGACGATGCCAGTTTTTTCCGGCATCAGTCGTTTTGAGGACGATCCCGTCGGTACCGACAATCCACCCGATCATCGGAGAGATGAATTGAATTCCCGTATAATCTTTATTCGAAATACTGTCGTGCTGAATCCAGCTTTTACCGCCGTTGCTTGTGTGAAGAATAGTGCCATGAATCCCGACCGCCCATCCGGTTGATGCATTGATAAACGAAAGTGCAAGAAGATCGTTTTTTTGGTGTTGGGTAGTCGGAATGTAAATCCAGTGTTCTCCGCCGTCGGATGTCCGTGCCGTAACTCCCGATTCGCCCACGGCGATTGCCGTACTGTCGTTTACAGTGGTAATAGCGTATAACGTTTTGTGGTCAAGACCAGAAGGGATTTGAGAGTGAAGATACGATGCGGAAAAAAGTAACAGTGATGCGAGTATGATGCAATATTTCATTATCGTGAAGGAGATTTGTTGGAAACATTTCAAATCTAAAAAAATGTATCGCCAAATCCAAAATGCCGAACGTCGGAAAAAAAAGGATGGAAAGGGGTAATTCTTCTGAAGTATTCTTCTGAAAAATTGGTGAACCGGTTTAACAGTTATTTCTTATGTTTTTCAAGATACAGCGACAACCCTAAAGCCACGACTGTACCGAGGAAAAACAAAAAAACCGGTAAACTACTTCGTATCAATTCGCCGAACATTTGTTACCTACCGACCGCATTTAATGAACATCCCGTTGCTTACATCTAAGTATACAATACCTTGATGTGAGCCACAATAGGCATTGTGATGTGGAGCAAATGCGGTCCTTGCCGGTAGGATCAGTTCAGCGAATGAACCTATCTGCTTTTTTCAACCCAGACCTGTACAAGGTTCACGCACGTCTCGACCGATTTTTCCATGCCCCAGACGGAAGCCCATTCGGTTTTCCCGTGATAATTTTGCCCGCCGGTGAAAATATTGGGACAGGGAAGTCCCATGGCGGTCAGTTTCGATCCGTCTGTGCCGCCGCGGATTGGTACCCATTTCGGTTCGAGTCCGGAACGTTTTGTCGCTTCCCACATGCTGTCGAGAATGCGCGGGTCTTTCAGCACACCTTCTTTCATGTTGCGGTATGTTTCGGTCACTTCCAATTCGATGCGCGACTTGGGGTGCATTTTCTGAACTTCGGCGACGATCTGTTCCAATTTTTTCTTTAATATATCCAATCCTGCCGTATTGAAATCCCGGAGAAGAAAATGCAGCGTCGTTTTTTCTTCTTCACCTTTCAGGACGTGGGGATGGATGTACGGTTCGTATCCTTCCGTTGTTTCGGGTGCCATATCTTTCGGCGTCCGGGCGATGATATCGGCCATAATGCGGATCGAATTCACCATAATGTTCTTTGCCGACCCGGGATGAATATTTCTTCCGTGGACGGTGATGACGGCTCCGTTGGCGCTGAATGTTTCTTTGTTGAGTTCGCCGGGTGTGTCACCGTCGACGGTATACGCGACTTCCGCACCGAATTTTTTGACATCGAAATATTTTGTCCCGGCGCCGACTTCTTCATCGGGAGTGAATCCGATTTTAATATCTCCATGCGGAAGATTCGGATTGTTGATGAGTGTCTGCAGCATTGTCATGATAATGGCGAGTCCGGCTTTATCGTCCGCACCGAGGAGTGTCGTACCATCGGTCGTAACAATCTGTTTCCCGATGTTATGTTTCAATTCCGGATTTTCGGAAACACGCAATACAACCGAAGGATCACCCGGTAAAACAACATCCCCGCCGTTGTATGTGATGAGTTGCGGTTTGACATTTGTTCCGCTTGCCGAGGGTGACGTGTCCACGTGAGCGACGAATCCGATTTTGGGAACCTTCCCGAATGCCTTTTCGGATTTTGGGAGATTGCCCGGGAGTGTTGCCGTCACGTATCCATATTTATCGATATTGACGTCGGATAAGCCGAGTTCTTTTAATTCTTTCACGAGTAAATTCAGCAAATCGAATTGTTTGGCAGTGCTCGGATAGGTTTCAGAGTTTTCGTCCGATTGTGTGTCGATTTTTACATAACGGAGCAGGCGGTCAAGTACAGTTTCTTTCATAATGATATCCTTCGAGGTAATGGAAAATTCCGGTTGAGGTTAAACAATATAATGCTGGCATTGTATGAATTTTCAAAACGATATGCAAACCGAACGAAGAATGATCGGGATGGAAGAAACTCTTCCCTCACCGGTCTCATGATCATTAATTTTGATTAATTGTCTGCAATGTAACTCGTTTTTTATGATTCCTGGATGAGCGCTAGTCGTGATAATTTGTATGGGGGAATAAATTTTCGTATGTTATCACTCCCGATACTCGGGAATCTTGAGATGTCGCTTCCCCGTTCATTTTCTAAACGATTCATGAAATATCGTCCTCAGAAAATTTTCCTCAGTTTCATCGCATTGTTGATGATGGGGTGTAATACGCTTTTTGCCCAATCCGGAAATGATACGACATTGTACGAAGTGCTGACGCGTGCCTACGGTTTATTGAAGATCGGCTCACCGGATGCACAGCAAATGTTCGAACGGGCCGCTGCAATGGATCCGGGCAATGTTATCGTGCATAAACAACTCGGTTATTTGTATCACGCAAACGGCGATAAAGAACATGCACTTCAACAACTTTTGATTGCCGATAGTCTGCAATCTTCCGATACGACAAAACTCGAGATCGCATACTGGCTTGATGAGTTGAACCGAAGAAAAGAGGCCGATCAATATTTCAAGCGACTTTCAAAAAGTCAAAGTCCGGACATCCGCCAACAGGTCATCGGATCAGCTTGCCAAGCAGCCGTCTGTTGCCTCGCCGTGGTACACGCGAATCTATGCCGCACCATATTATGATACACGGTGGGAAACATGGTTTTATCAGGGATTTCTCCAGCAGGGCTATTATTGGAACGATGCGCGAACGCTGAGCGCTTACGGTTTCGCGGAGCTGTCCGGCGATGCGCGGTCAAACGGGGGATTAGCTCCGACGATTTTTTCGGATAATGCATTCATCGCCGGTGTTGGATTGAAAGCGGAGCCGTTTACCGGATTTCAGGCGAGCGTGCAGGAAGGAATCGCGTTCGATCTCATTCAACGACAAAATCAGTCTTCGGTCCGCGGGGATTTCCGTGCTGTTGCCGTTTACGGAAACGGAATCTATGCACCGTATTTGAATCATCCCGATGTACAATTTCCCTTCTACACATTCGTCGATCTCTATTCTTCCCTCGGATATTATTCACGGTATGACAACACGATCGGATATTTGACCGGTCGTGCCGGCGTGCGTCCTGTGGAAGTTTCCCGTACTGTCGTTGATGCATATATCATCGGCGGTTTGGTTCGCGATACAAAATTGGAATATTACAACAATCTCCTTGAAGGAGGCGTCGGTGTTCGGGTGACACCGAATATCAACTGGGGTTTATATCTTTCCGCCGAATATCACCGCGGATATTACTGGGACGTCGGCGGTCCTCCGTTGCCGTACGACCGTTATTACAACAGTGTTCGGTTTTTCATCATTTTCGATAAAGTATTTTAAAACATGCTGGACTGGCTGGTACATTTCTTCCGCAATTCATATCCGTCGCTGTACGTAGCGACATTTATTGTCGCGACATTTCTTTTCCTGAGCGGCATCGACGATCTTTTTGTCGATATGTATTATTGGTTCCATCACTTTTTCATGCGGAAGAAGTTCAATAAATTTCGTTATGATTCTCCGGAAATCATTCATAAAACTCCGGAAAAGCCGATAGCAATTTTTGTTCCTGCATGGCATGAAGACGACATCATCGACAAAATGCTGATGAATGCCGTTCAAACAATTCAATACCAGAGTTATGATATTTTCGTCGGCGTGTACCCGAACGATCCGGCAACGATCATGAAGGTTGAGGAGGTCAGTCAGCGGTTTCCGCATGTGCATGCGGTTATTTCCGCACATCCGGGACCGACGACGAAGGCAGATAATCTGAACCAGATTCATGAAGGAATGTTGCGGTGGGAGAATCAAACCGGTATCCGGTACGACATCATTCTGATGCACGATTCGGAAGATGTCATTCATCCGATGTCGCTGAAAATTCACAATGTTTTAATTCCGGAACATGACATGGTGCAGATGCCGGTTTTTCCGTTGCACACCAGCCACCTGAATCTTGTTCACTGGACATATTCGGATGAATTTGCCGAGTACCATACGAAAGATCTGTTTGTCCGGCAGCATCTGAGCGGCTTCGTTCCGTCCGCCGGAGTCGGAACGGCATTTAACCGGTGGGTCATCGAGTTCATCGGCACCTCGTTTGCAAAAAATATTTTTCGGGCGAGAGCATTGACAGAAGATTATGATCTTGCATTGCGTCTTGCTCTCGGTAAAGCGAAGTTACTGTTTACGTACAAACCGTTCGGCATTAATTGTGCGACACGCGGATATTTTCCCCATACGATGAAAGCGGCGATCCGGCAGAAGAGCCGGTGGGTGACGGGAATTTGCCTGCAATCGTGGAAAGCAATCGGATGGAAAGGTGATGCGCGCTTTCGTTTTATCCTGTACCGGGACCGCAAAGCGATCCTTGCCAATGCGATAAATTTTGCTGCGTATATTGTTATATTATATTTGATGATTTACGAAGCGATCCGGTTCGGTTTGGCCTCGTATGCACAGCTTCCGCCGATTGTGGTGAAAGGATCCGTTCTTTGGTATCTTGTGGTACTCGATACCATGTTGATGATATGGAGAATCATGCACCGGTACATTACCGTGCACCGTGTGTACGGTGTTTGGGCTGCATTGCTGAGCATTGTCCGGCTTCCGATTTCCAATATTATCAATTTTACTGCAACGGGAAGAGCGTTATTTTTATTTACGAGGGCGGCAATCCGGAAAAAAGATCTGGCATGGGAAAAAACCCCGCATACATTTCCCACATCGACAGAGCATTCGTAACGGTTGGAAAATTAAACGGTATCTTTTATTCATAATAGGGCGGAACTATGAGCAAAAAAATTCAGATTCTCTATGTCGACGATGAACAAAATCTCCGGCATCTGGTCAAAGAACAGCTTTCGGCTGAAGGATATGTCGTCGAGACGGCAGATGACGGCGATACGGCAATCGACATGATCAAGAAACACGAGTACGATCTCGTTCTTCTCGACATTCGTATGCCCCGTGTCAGCGGACTTGAAGTGTTGAAATATATCCGGGCGCAGAAGCTTCATTGCCGCGTTCTTATGCTGACAGCGGTGGATGATCTTTCGGTTGCGCTGGAATCAGTCAAAATCGGCGCGAACGATTATCTCACCAAACCGTATGAAGTTAATGCGTTATTGTCCTCGATTCACCGCTTGACGGCGCCTGCCAAATAAGAAGGTTTAGACGAGCAGGTATTGATTTTATTCGGGGGAGTTTGTATGTTGTTGAAGAGGTCAAGTCCTATGCAACGGGAATCTTTCGAACCCCGCCAGGTCCGGAAGGAAGCAACGGTAGAGAGTCAATCTCGTGTGACATGGGGAAGCTTGACCTCTTTTTGTTAAGCTTCCCCGCGTCCCGCGTTCAGGCCCTCTACTCAAGCCATGAAATTATCTGATATGTTCCCGTTGCCGGATACGATGGTGGGTATGTGGTCATCAACCTGTTGTCGTAATTGTAATTCTTCTGATAGCCATTAGTGATGGTTCCCCCACCGCCAATTACTCCAACGGCGTCACGCTGATTTTGCTGGACTCCACCGTAGATGGTTAAATTGCCGCAAATAGGAAGTGAAGCATAATCTTGAGCGCCAAATCCGCCCGTCAGACAAAACATTACAGCATCTATATTGATGCCCTTGTTATTTGTTGCATTATCGGAAACAATGATGCTATCTTTCGAGCAGATACCAAGGAGATCTTCTGATGAAGTATCTTGATAAACCATTTTGCCGGTATTGTCCTTGATCCATGCGGGGGGTTGATTGTAATGAATGCTGCTATCGATGTAAACGCTATGTCCCGTACCGGTCGTTGCAAACGTTGCCTTTCCTTTAAATGTTCCCTCGACATGGAGGTCTCCGCTTGGTACCACGACGACACCGTTTGCAGTAAAAGCTGAAAGTGTTGTTGAGGTATACGATCCTGCCGACGGCGCAGCAGCTTTATTATTTACATACGCATATTTTACAGAATCTTTCTTGAAAATGACATAAAGGTCTTTGTTTGCAGTTGCAACCTTGCCATTCGCCGTTGCCGCTGTTGTTAATCCGGTGAGGTCTCCGGGGAGCGGAATGTTCACGCCGCTTTGATATCCACCCAGAAAATTGGCGCTCGATTTGGTCGGGTTCGTACCTTTTAATGCAGTAACTTTTCCGAAAAATGTCGGACTGCCACTGATATTCATGACATCTTGTGTGTGCATCGGTCCCCAAACCGTGTCTTGGGTTGCCCATTGGATGGCTCCCTCTATATTCGAGAAATAAGCAAATCTGGCAAATGAGCCGGGTTCTAAGATAACCGTGCAGGTTTCAGCCACACTTTGGAAATTTCCTATTGCAACAATTTTATAGTCTGCGGAATCGACACCTGACAATTTAGAAACGGAAGCCGTGAACGTTCCTCCATTAAAACTTGTGGAAGGAAACCCCGTCGTCCACATAGTGCCTGAAGCGCTTTCAAAAACCATATTTGCCGCCATATTTGCCGCGCTGACCGCAATGTTATGTGCTACCGAAAGGTCCTGGTAGTTGACAAAATTATTGAACGCATCATTGACACGCTTGTTTACCCTCGGCATGATATTCAGAGCGATCATTGAAAAACCTAAAACCATGAGCAGAGACCATTTTCCCATCGGTGTATCTCCTTAACGATTTTTTAGATTACGGGATGCAAGTCGCATTTCCCGCCAATATGAATACGAGTAGATTGTATCGTACGCGAACGGACTTTGCAGTTGCATCGTCAAACGCATTTCGTAGACATTGCCCACAGTAATTGGAAACGCAAGAGAATCTTCCTGCGCATCATAGTAGACAAATTGGAATTGTGTCAGACCGATACTGAATCCTGTTGAACTGCTTGTCGCGCCTGTTTTTACTGTTCGATAGAGCATGAAGTCTTTTGGGTTGGCTGTTTGTGTAAGTTGGGCAGGTGTTCCGACGGAATATGTTACCGTGTCTACAGTGCCGTCACCGTTAATATCGGAGATGAATTTTATCCCATTTTGCGTCGCTGACAGGATTGATTTAGAAGGGTCAATGATCACATCGGGGTTGGCACAATAGCCGATTCTCCGGAAATCTGTTTCAATAATTTTTGCCGCGTTGACGATATTTGTTTGAACGACAACGTCGTTGACTGCCGTATAATTTGCCTGAACGAGATTATTGTCCAACTTCAGCATGAATGTCAGAAGAAGTCCCGCAATAATATACGATCCGACGATATCAATCATTGTGCTACTGCCCATGGTTCATCATCTCCTATCTGAAATACCAATAACTCATAATGAATTGTGCCTGAACGGTATCGACCATTTGCGGACTCGATACAAAGACTGTTAATTTTTTGTTCCACGTTGCCGAACCCGATGTCACGTCAGGGCTCGACGAAGTGACATAAACAACTTTGCAATCTATGGTATACGTACCTCCCATTGAATCAACAACCGTATAATGCAAATTATTGTAGTCATCAAAATCATCGACATTACTGGGATAACTTTCGCCTGCATCAAGTCCGAGGCTGGCGGGGGCGGTCAATTGGGTGAGCGCCGTATCGGCGGCAGCGAGTGTGTGTTCATCAAACGCCTGACCCTGCGCGTCCTCGATAACAGAATTAGCGATAGCGACTGCCGTTATGCCTTCTTTGGTTTCAACAATAGCTTTTTGTGTACTATCAGATGATCGATAAAACGACAGCAATACGGTCATTAACAGTACAAGAGCGGCGCCTGTCAATAACATTTGTCCGGAACCCATAGTTTTCCTCTTTATTCTTTTAGTATCGACGTCTTTTTCAACACGTAATGGTATCAATAAAACCAAGTCTATTCAATAGGGGTGTGATACAATTCACGAAAATCATTTCGATTTAGATGTTGCATAAAATGTTAGAATTTCATACCTTAAGGTAGGTAGTACAAGTAAAGTGTTTAAAAATACACCGAATTTTGTGTTTCTATCATGCTAATTCATTTCGCAACAAGTCTTTGGTTATCGATTCTGAGCTTTATCGTGTATACAATTTTTTCTCCTTCCAGAGGAAATTTGCTCGTTTCGTTCCGGGACTTCGCCGCGGCATCGAACCGCCGGCGTCGTTGCAGTTTTACCAATTCATTGTTGAACCCGGGATACTGTGTTGTGAAAATTTCTCCATTAGTGTCGGGTTCGGAGGAACGAAATATTATTTATGCGAAAAGAAATTATTATCAATGCCACTGCGAACGAAATTCGCATTGCGATAACGGAGGATAAGCGGTTAGCCGAGCTCTATGTCGAAACCCCCGAAAAAGAGCGAATGGTCGGCGATATTCACATGGGGAAAGTTGCAAAAGTAATGCCCGGAATCCGGGCAGCCTTCATCGATCTCGGTCTCAAGCAGGACGCCTTTCTTCATTTTTCAGATATCGGAAGTTCGTTCAGTGAATATTCTTCGCTGATCGGCGATGACGATTCCGATGTCGATACCAATGATGATGCCGAGGACGAAGAACCTTCTCAAGTCCGGGTGCCTTCTTCCGGTACGGAAACGAATGTTGCTCCCGCTCCTACACCGGCACCACCGGTTCAACAACAACCGCAGCGCAGACCCCCCCGCGAAAATAACAGGCAATTTCCCATACCGGATTTGAAACGCGGACAGGATATTCTTGTCCAGATCACGAAAGAGCCGGTCGGGAAAAAAGGCGTCCGTGTCACGTCAGAAATTTCGCTCCCCGGTCGATTCCTTGTCCTCTTGCCCTTCGACGGAAAAATCGGAGTTTCCAAAAAGGTCCAAAATTTTAAAGAGAAGCGCCGGTTGCGGAGAATCGTTCGCAGTATGCTTCCCGAAGGATTCGGTGTCATCATTCGTACCGTTGCTCAGGAACAGGATGAGAATTCGTTGAAGGCGGATCTGGAAGGTTTGATTCAAACATGGCGTGACATCGAAAAAAATATCAAGACCGAACAGGCACCGGCGCTCATGTACAAAGACATGGCAACGACATCGAGCGTTATCCGCGATCTGTTTACCGACTCCGTTGAGCGCGTTGTCGTCGACTCAAAAAAATTGTTTAAAGAAATCCGCACTTATGTCAAACAGGTTTCTCCCCAGCTTGTCGAAAAAATCGAATTGTATTCAAAGCGGGAACCGGTTTTCGATGTGTATGGCGTTGAAAAAGAAATTGCGACCGCGCTCAGCAGAAAAGTATGGCTGAAAAGCGGCGGCTATATCATCATCGAACAGACCGAAGCCATGCTTGTGGTCGATGTGAACAGCGGCAGGTATGCCGCGAAGCGCGAACAGGAATTGAATTCTCTCCGTACCAACCTCGAAGCGGCGCGGGAAGTATGCCGGCAATTGCGTCTCCGGGATATCGGCGGCATTATTGTTATCGATTTCATCGACCTGGATGATGAGCGGAACAAGAAAAAGATTTACGATGAGTTGAGAAAAGAATTCCGGAAAGACCGTGCAAAAGTGACGGTTATTCCGATGACGGAAATCGGGCTTGCGCAAATTACCCGCCAGCGCATCCGGCAGAATATTCTCCAGAGTTTCAGCGAGCCCTGCCCGGTCTGCGGCGGCGGCGGTATCGTTCAATCCAAATCGAGCATCGTGAATCATATTGAACGCTGGATCAGAAGGTTCAAAATGGAAACACACGAATGGCGGTTACAACTCACCGTTCATCCGTCGATCGGCGCTTATTTAAAAGAGGGAACGATCAGCCGGTTGACGAAAATGAAATTTAAATATTTGATCGGCATTAAATTACTGGAAGATTCAAAAACACCTCTTGCGGAATTCCGCTTCACATCTCCAAAACAAAATAAAGATGTGACGGACCAATATAATTTTTGATGAAAGGAAAATGAATGAAGATTTTTATCGATACGGCGAACCTTGCCGAAATTACTGAAGCCGCCAGCATGGGCGTTATCGATGGCGTTACCACCAATCCGAGCCTGGTTGCCAAAGAAGGAAAAGAATTTAAACAGCTTCTGAAAGAAATCTGTGCGGTAGTCGACGGAGATATCAGTGCGGAAGTGGTTGCAACCGATCTCGACGGTATGTTAAAAGAAGGCCGCGACCTTGCAAAAATTCATGATAACATCGTCGTGAAAGTTCCGTTGACGAAAGACGGATTGAAAGCGGTGAAACGATTTAAATCGGAAGGCATCCGCACAAATGTGACGTTATGTTTTTCGCCGAATCAGGCACTGCTCGCCGCGAAGGCAGGCGCATATATCATCAGCCCGTTCGTCGGCAGACTCGACGATATCAGCACCGACGGTATGGCATTGATCGAGCAGATCCTGACGATCTACCATAATTATGGATTCGATACGCAAGTGCTCGTTGCCAGCATCCGCCACCCGATGCATGTTGTCGAATCGGCGCTGATGGGTGCCCACATCGGGACGATGCCGTACAGCGTTATCACACAACTGATCAAGCATCCGTTGACCGATATCGGTCTGGAACGCTTTCTCGCCGATTGGAAAAAATCTCAGCAGAAAACTTCATGAAACGAACAGCTTTTTTTTCCATTCACCAGCGTCTGAGAGCGAAAATCGTACCGTTCGCAGGTTATGAAATGCCTGTTCAATATGCCGGTATCATCGAAGAGCATAAATCTGTCCGAAACCATGTCGGAATGTTCGATGTGTCGCACATGGGTGAGTTCGAAATTTCCGGAAAAGATGCATGTGCGCTTGTCCAGCAGGTAACGACGAACGATGTATCGAAATTAACGGCGGGAAAAATTCAATACTCGGCAATGTGTTATCCCGATGGCGGCATCATCGACGATTTGCTGGTGTATAATCTCGGTGACCGGTTCATGCTTGTTGTGAATGCTTCCAATATTTCAAAAGATTTCGAATGGATCCGATCTCAAATCGGCACGCTTGATGTTCAGCTTGTCGATAAGAGTGATAGTATTTCGCTGCTTGCCGTTCAAGGTCCGCAGTCACTCGCGACGCTTCAAAAAATTTCTTCTGTCGATCTTTCATCGCTGGTGTATTATTCGTTTACCAGGGGAAAAATTGCCGGTACGGAGATGATCATTTCGAGAACCGGATATACCGGGGAATTGGGATTCGAATTGTATTTTGATTCGTCAGTTTCCACGGCAGAAACGGTCTGGAATGCAATTATGGAAGCCGGAAAAGAATTTTCGATCAAGCCGATCGGTTTGGGTGCACGTGATACTCTCCGCCTGGAGATGGGATTTTGTCTTTATGGAAACGATATCGATCAAACGACGAATCCGCTGGAAGCCGGTTTAGGGTGGATTACGAAATTGGATAAAGGAAATTTTTCCGGCAAGGAAGCGATTCTGAAAACGAAACAGGAAGGGCTCAAACGGAAGCTTGTCGGATTCGTGATGGAAGAAGAACGCGCGTTTCCCCGTCATGGCTATGAGATTCACGATAATAATGCTTCGGTCGGTACCGTAACCAGCGGAACGGTCTCACCCATTCTCGAAAAAGGAATAGGTATGGGATATGTCCGATCGGATATTGCCCGGGCGGAAACACCGATTGCTGTTCTGATCCGCGGAAAATCCGTCTGTGGAAAAATTGTAAAAATGCCGTTCATTCAAAAATGAAAACCATGCAGGTAAAGAAACAAATTCACATTGAAGTCTATTTCACGCCGAATCATCTCGATGAGATGCAGTTGAAGGATAAAAACATCGTCATCATCGACGTTCTCCGGGCCAGCACGTCGATTATTACCGCTTTGCATCATGGTGCGAAGGAAATTATTCCGGTCAGTACGGTTGAGAATGCCGTGAAGATTTCCGGCAGTTTGTTCGGCGACGTGACGCTCCGTGCCGGTGAACGCAATGCAAAAATGATCGAAGGATTTAATCTCGGAAATTCCCCGTTGGAATACACCGAAGAAGTCGTCAAAGGAAAATCGATTATCCTGATGACGACGAACGGTTCGGTCGCGATTGTCAAAGGAAAGCATGCACAGCACCTTGTCGTGGCAGGTTTTGTGAATATGCGGCCGGTTGTTCAATTTATCGGGGAACTGGAAAGCGACTGTATGATCATTTGCGCAGGGAAAGAAAATCATTTTTGTCTCGAAGATGCTGTCTGTGCCGGCAGAATTATCAATGAATTGGAAAAAAATTACAAATCGGATTTCATCCTCGATGATGCCGCAGTCGCCGCATCCACGCTCGACAAAACATTCGGTAAGAATATTCTGAAAATGCTGAAAAGTTCCGAACATGGACAATATCTCACATCGATCGGCTTCGGAGATGATCTCAAGGTATGTTCGGAAATTGATTCCATGGATGCTCTCCCGACTCTTGTCGGAAATATTCTTCGATCAGGAAAGAAACCGGCGGCGTAACATCTTTTCCACGATGCGTTGAGAGAAAGATGGCTGAAAAAGTAAAAAATATTTCCAATACTCCCGCAAAAAAAACCGCACCACGCCGATCGCACCCCGGACGGAAACGGCACATCCTTGCCATTATCATCATCGTTGCAGGGTTCATCGCTTTACTGAGCATCCTGAGTTATTCGAAGCAGGATGAAATCGTTCTCGGGAAACTTTCCTTGTTCGATATCCTTCGTCTTCCGTTCAATGAGCAGGTCAAAGGACTCGCTGGCGAATTGCACAATCATCTCGGAATGATCGGTGCTTTTGTTGCCTATTTCTTTATCAATGACACGATCGGATACGCATCCGTCATTCTTCCCGTTTTCATGATGCTGTGGGGATGGGTTTTGCTGAGGAAAAAACCAATCGGCCGTGAAGCGACATTCACAAATTATGCGATTATCTTCGGCTTACTCCTGTCCTCGATCTTCGGTGTCGCGAATCTTATTATCGAGAATATCGATAAAGAATGGAGCGGCGTTGTCGGCGCTTTTGTCGCGGAGGTCTCGACCAAACTCCTCGGAACCGTCGGTGCATCCATTATTCTCTTCACCGGTTTATGTATTACGGTTATTCTTGCCATCGATCTTGATATTCATAAATCACTCGAACGATTGTCGGCGGCGTGGGCATTTTTATCCGCCAGGCTTTTTCATCCAAAACCGCATTCAGAAATTCTCGATTTGACAGACGAATCGGATGTCATGATCAACAAGACTTCGGAAGAGGAACCGATGGCGCACGCGGGAGAAAGATTTGCCGCCGAACCTGAACCGGAATTTCCGGAAATTGAAGAACCATTTGAGGAATCGACAGATATTGAAGAACCTGTTCCGGTGAAGTTGCACATTCAGGAAAAAAAACACGAACCACCGGTGACGGTACCGCTTCCGGAATCGGCTTCGAAGCAGATTGAACAGGGAGAAGAGATCGATTATGTTTTTCCGTCCGTCGAACTGCTCGATTCGCCGCGTCAATCCGATACCATTCCCGATGAAGAATTAAAAGCGAACGCTGAGCTTGTCCGCGCGAAGCTTTCGAATTTTGGAGTAGAAATTGAAAGTGTCAGTGTAACGCCGGGACCGGTGGTGACGTTGTACGAACTTGTGCCTGCCTCCGGCGTGAAGATCAGCCGCATCGTCAGTCTTGCCGACGATCTTGCACTTGCTCTTGCAGCAAAAGGAATTCGCATCATGGCTCCGATTCCGGGAAAAAGCGCGGTCGGTGTGGAAATTCCCAATCACAATCCGTCGACGGTCCATTTGCGGAGCGTTTTGAATTCGACAAAATTCCGCGAGGCAAAAGCGAACCTGCCGATTGCTCTCGGCAAAACGATTTCCGGTGATGTCTATACCGATGATCTTTCGAAGATGCCGCATTTGTTGATTGCCGGCTCGACCGGTTCCGGAAAAAGTGTCGGTATCAATACCATTCTGGCAAGTCTTTTGTTCCGGCTTCATCCGTCTGAAGTAAAATTCGTCATCATCGATCCCAAAAAAATCGAATTGACACAGTACGCAAAATTGAAATATCATTTCCTTGCCATTTCGCCGGACATCAATCAGGAAATCATTACATCGCCCGATCATGCCGTGAACGCGCTCAAAGGCGTCGAGACGGAAATGGAAAGAAGGTACGACCGGCTTGCATCTGCCGGCGTCCGGAATATTCAGGATTATAACGAGCGGCTGAAGTCGGGCCGGTTGAAAAATTCCGAGACCGTCGTTCATTCCGTTATGCCGTATTTGGTCGTTGTGATCGATGAACTTGCGGATTTGATGATGACTGCCGCACGCGAAGTCGAGGAGCCGATTGCCCGTCTTGCCCAGCTTGCCCGTGCCGTCGGTATTCATCTCGTTCTCGCAACACAACGTCCGTCGGTCGATGTCATCACCGGCGTCATCAAAGCCAATTTCCCTGCGCGTATTGCCTACCAGGTTTCATCAAAAACGGATTCGCGCACGATTCTCGACATGAACGGAGCCGAACAACTTCTCGGCGCCGGGGATATGCTGTATCTTCCTGCCGGGACGCCGAAACCAATTCGTATTCAAAATGCGTTTATATCTTCAGATGAGGTTGAACGGTTAACGGATCATATTGCCAAACAGCAAGGATACAGTAAACCGTTTTATTTGCCGTCGATTCTCGAGAAAAAACGTTCCGGCTTTGGTGAATCTTCCGGTTCGCGTGACGAATTTTTTGAAGATGCTGCCCGTTTGATCGTGAGGCATCAGCAGGGATCCGTGTCCTTGCTGCAACGGCGACTGAAGGTCGGGTATTCCCGTGCGGCACGGCTTGTCGATGAACTCGAAGCCGCCGGAATCGTCGGTCCGTTTGACGGTAGCAAAGCGCGCCTCGTATTGGTCGAAAACGATGAACAGCTTGACCGTATTTTGCAAACCCTGGAATAATCGAATAATGCTCATGAGAAAAATATTGTTCATGGTCTTGTTGCTGATCCCGATCGTTTCCGTTTATGCCGACGATGACGCGGAATCAATCGTTTCTGCATTGCAAAAGAAATATGACGATGTCAAGGATATCTCCATCAGTTTTGTGCAGAATGTTCAATTTGCCGTGACACAGAATACTCAAACGTTCAGCGGCACGCTCGTGATGAAAAAGGGAAATAAGTACCGCATTGAAATGGAACAGCAAACCATCGTTACCGACGGAACGACAGTCTGGACATTCAACAAAGCGAATAACCAGGTGTTTGTCGACAAGTATAAAAATGATCCCCAATCGTTTTCACCCGATAAGATTTTAACGAATCTTCCCGATAATTATACTGCAGCGATTCTCGGGAAAGAAAAACATGGTGATCACGACCTCACGATACTGAAACTCCTGCCGAAAAAATCCAGAATGAATATCAAATGGATGAAAGTGTGGGTCGATACCGATAGCTGGACGATGAAGAAAATTCAGGTATTCGATGCGAGCGAAAATCTTTGGACGTATGATGTGAATGATGTGCGAATGGATACCGGTATTGCCGATACACAATTCCATTTTGATGCGCCTGCCGGTGTTGACGTGATCGATTTACGATGAATTGTCCCGCTTGAAAACCGCACTTAAATATTTTTTCAGCATCGTTCTGACACTCGGCTTTTTGTATTTTGCATTCAAAGGAACCGATTTCGCCAGTCTCTGGCAAATCATTTCCCGTGCAAATTACTGGTGGATTGTTGCCATCATTCCGCCGCTGATGATCAGTCATATGTTGCGTGCCTGGCGATGGAAATATTTTCTCCGGCCTATCAAAACGGATTTACGGTTTCGCAACCTGTTTTCGGCGACCATCGTCGGTTACATGATGAACAATGTGTTGCCGCGTGCCGGAGAAATTGCCCGGCCGTATGCGATCGGAAAACTGGAAGGAGTGTCGCGCAGTGCGGCATTCGGTACGATCATCGTGGAACGGATTTTCGATCTGCTGTCGTTCATGGTCGTCATTGCATTAATTCCGGTCATGTATTCCGGACCGCTGACGCAAATATTTCCCTGGTTCGAGGAAACGAGCATCTGGATTTCCGTTATCACACTTGTTTCTCTTGGATGCCTTGTGTTTCTGATGATTCGGAGAGATATCGTTATTCGCCTCGTCCGGTTCGGGACACAATGGCTTTCGGAAAAACGGGCAACTGCCGTTGAACACATTGCCCATTCGTTTCTCGACGGATTTTTATTTTTGAAGGATGCCAAAAGCTATTTCATGATAATTTTTTTAAGTATTTGGATCTGGGTGTTTTATATTGTGATGATGTATTTTCCGCTGTTTGCATTCGATCTGCCGAAACAATATCATCTCGATTGGAACGCGGCGTTCGTGATTCAAGCGATTTCGGCAATCGGCTTCATGCTTCCCACGCCCGGCGCTACCGGTTCGTATCATTATTTTGTGATCGAAACCATGACGAAATTGTACGGCGTCGATCAGGAAGTTTCCCGGAGTTACGCTGCCGTGACTCATGCGGTGGGATTTATTGCGACAATGATTGTGGGCATATTTTATTTCATCAAAGATAAACTTCATCTTGCAGAATTTTCGAAATCCGATGATATGGTGGATACGGTGACAGGAGAACTTCCTCATGGCTCATAAATTTTGTTTGCTGGTTTTGTTGGTGGCTGGTTATACAACAATCAGCTTCGGTGATCCGGATTCGCTTTCATTCGACCACCGGTATTACGGCATCTCCGGTGGAATCGGCGTGACCATGATTAACGTCGGCGACGTCGTCGATTTTATCAGCAACGGAACGAACCAAAGCCGGTTTGCCACTGCCGGAGAATTTTTCGGCGCTGCAGAAATTCAGGTCGCCGATGAATGGGGAGTGAAACTGGAATATTCTTCACTTGTCAATTCATACAATATTCCTCAATCGGGCATTGCTCTTTCGTATTCCTATAATGTTCAGATGCCGTCGATCATTCTTCACCGCATCATTACCGGCAAAGGATATTTACTGAAGTTCGGCGGTGGTGGAGGATATCACATGGCTTCTTTCAATCAGGATTATCCGTCGGGTCATCCTTCGTATTCGGCGAAAGGGGTCGGATTGAAACTTGATGCCGAAGGAAACAGTGCATTCGACGAGCATTTATTTGCTTTCATAGGTGCCGATGTACGTGACGATATTCTCGGAACACTTAAGGATTCGCAGGGAAATGCTCTCATCAACCCTTCGTATGGAACGAATGTCAAAATGAATTTTATCAGTGTCGGCATAAAATTCGGATTAAGTTATTTTTTTTAAATCATCATCATTCATCTTCAAGGAGATAGTATGAAAATCTGTCGTTCATTCACCGGTACCGTTGCGTTACTGTTTGCTTTTGTCATGGCAGGCGTAGCGCAGGATACCACGAAAGCATTGCACATTGAAAAACCAAAAGGAGAAAAAGTTACAATGCATAGCAGTGAAGGAAAAAAGAAAATCGGCGTTATGGAAACATCCATGGGCACGATAGAGTTTGAATTATATACGGATGATGCTCCGAAAACTACGGAGAATTTTATCAAGCTGGCTCAGAAGAAATTCTTTGACGGACAAAGAGTGCATCGCGTTGCCAAAGGATTCGTCCTCCAGACCGGCGATGATAAATCGAAGGATGCAAAACTGATAAGCGAATGGGGAACCGGTGGACAAAGCATCTGGGGAAAACCGTTTGAAGATGAACTGAATCCGAATACTCCGAGTTATAAGGAAGGATACAAAAAAGGAGTACTTGCAATGGCGAACACGGGACGGCCGGGCAGCAATACGAGTCAATTTTTCATTTGTTTGCAGGATGTAGGGCTTCCGCACAGCTATACTATCTTCGGCAAAGTGACAAAAGGTTTGGATGTCGTAGATAAAATCGGCGGTGTTGAAATTATTCCCGGAATGGGTCCGACGGATGGCAGACCGAAAGTGGATATTCTTGTGAAAAAAATTACTATTAAGTAATCATCATAAACATCAGCCCGTTGTATTGTTTCAAGAATACAACGGGCATATTGTTATCATGGGCAAAACTAAAGCACAGGGGCCGTCAATCGATAGTGTCGAAGAATCGTTTCGGAAGAAACAGTTTTCGCCGCTCTATCTTTTTTATGGTGATGAAGATTTTCTTATCGATCAATCGATCGATCTTTTGATAAAAGTCGGGGTCGATGACTCGACACGAAATTTTAACCTCGATGTCGTCTACGGAAGCAGTATCGATTCAAAAAGTGTTGTTTCTCTCGTTTCGCAATTTCCGATGATGGCTGAACGGCGCATTGTCATCGTGCGGGAATTCGACCGTATCCCGAATAAAGAACTCCTGATGCCGATTGTTGAAAAGCCGGTTTCATCGACAGTGGCTGTATTCGTTTCCGCAAAGCCGGATTTTCGCCAGAAAATATATAAAGCATTCCAGCAGTGTGGAACCGTCGTCGAATGTAAACAGTTGTATGAATCCAACATCCCGACGTGGATTATCTCCCGCGTGAAAATGTTCGGGAAAACGATCACGGCTGAAGCGGCCCAACTCATTCAGGCACATGTCGGCAGGTCACTCCGGGAAATCCAAAATGAAATCGATAAATTGTTCATTTATGTGGGCGATAAACGGACGATCGATGTTGCCGATGTCAATGCATCCGTCGGGATGTCGAAACAATACAATATTTTTGAGCTACAGAAAAAGATCGGACAAAAATCGTTGTCTGATTCATTAGAGATTGCCGAACGGATGCTGGACGCCGGCGAATCACCCGTCGGCATGATCGTCATGTTGACACGATATTTTCAAAAAGTCTGGCTTCTTCAGGAATTGCAGTCGCAAATTGCGAACGAATACCAGCTTGCTTCCGCCATCGGCGTGAGTGCATTTTTCTTGAACGATTACCGTGCGGCTGCGCGGAATTTCGATCCGAAAGCGATGGAAAATATTTTTCACGTCTTACTGGAAACCGACCGGCAATTGAAATTATCCGGAAGTCCAAAATTATTGCTTACCGTGATGATGCATGCGATCATCAAACAGGTTCCGGCTCCGTTCGGCGTTGCTGAACCGGCCATACCGTAACAACGAACATTGAACATGACCTCCCAATTTTTTGCGGGAATGGTTTTTGGTGCCTCAGCAGGATTTATTTCGTACCGGCTTCATTTTTTATCGAGAAGCGGTGCTTACGCCGCGGGAATTCTCGGCACAGTGATATTCGGTTTGGGCGGATGGCAATGGACGATCCCGATGATCGGATTTTTTTTACCGGCAAGTATCCTTTCGAAATTTGTTCAGAAACGTCGATCGAATATTGTCGAACTGTTTGAGAAAGATTCGAAACGGGACGCGATCCAGGTGCTGGTGAACGGGGGAATTGGCGGTATACTTGTCATCGTGTGGAAGTGTATCAATCAGGAAACGGTTTATCTCGCATATCTCGGCGCATTATCGGCGGTGACGGCTGATACTTTTGCAACAGAGATAGGAATTTTCTCTTCCGGTCAGCCGATTCTGATTACAACATTAAAAAAAGTTGAAGCCGGAACGTCCGGTGCAATTTCGGTCATTGGAACTCTGGGTGGTTGCCTGGGGTCAGTTTGTATCATTGTCTCCGGGCTCCCGTGGGAATCCGGATCCGGAGTGATGTATGTCGTCACAATTCTGATGGCGGGAATGATCGGCAGTGTTGTCGATAGCATGCTCGGTGCTTTGGTTCAGAAGCAATATCGATGCGCTCGATGCGGTCGAACGACGGAACAAGAAATTCACTGTCATGTTCCCGCTCAACAGGTTCGGGGAAAAAAGTTTATCAATAACGATATTGTTAATCTCTGCTGTTCCCTCGCCGGACTTTTTATACCGATAGTATTGAAATTTTTCATTTCATAATATGAATTTCTGACATGATCGGGCTTGACATAAAGAAAAATCTGTCGTACATTAGAACATAGGAGAGTTCATCGAAATGCCCCTGAATGTCAACGATCAAGATAAAGAAGAAGTTGTCCGTACTGAGAAGCCAAAAACTCAGCCCATCGGCCATCTGCCTGTTCAAAAATCGGTAACCACGAAATATGTCGTGATAACTGTTTTTATTTTGGTAGTGTTGGCTTCGATTGTTTTTCTGGTGTACCTTTTTTCTTCGATGAATCCGCGTAATCAAACTGCTCAACAGGCATCGCAGGTTCCATCATCGAAATCGCAGGCAAATGTTGTTCCACAAGGTTCACAAAATACCGGTGAGCCGTCTTCTTTAACCGAGCAGTCACAGACATCATCGCCTATTCCTGCAAGTCGATACACTATTTATATTGCTTCGTATCCTGATCGTGAGCCCGCAGCTGAAGAGGTCGGTCGTTGGAATGAAGCCGGTTATCACTCGTTTGTCGTGCAGGCAGTCGGGCATTTTCGTGTTGCGCTCGGCACGTACGATCAGATTTCCGAGGCCAGGCAGGATGCAGAAGGTCTATTCGAAGCATTTGAAAACGGGTACTGGATTGGAAATCCGCAATAGTTTTTGTCTCTTGCGAATAAAAAAGAATTTATGTATATTATTGGATAATACGCTTTAAAATCGGAGATTTTTATGAAAAATGGCATTCATCCAGGATATAAACGATCAATCATAACATGCGTTTGCGGAAGTATATTTGAAACACGTTCCACCGCGGGTAATCTGAAAGTGGAAATTTGTTCAAAGTGTCATCCGTTCTTTACCGGCAAGCAGAAACTTGTCGATTCCGCCGGACGTGTTGAACGGTTTAATAAAAAGTATTCAAAGAAAACTCAAGAAGCCCCAGCGACAGCCTAACGGGGAATTCCATTTTACAACGTCATTGAAACGGAATCTCGAAACTTCGGGATTCCGTTTTTTTGCTCTAACGAAACCATGCAATATTGTATTTTTGAAGATAATTCCTATTCGAATTTCCTGCCGCTGGTGTATGTTCGCCCGGTGTTCGATCTGCGGTGCGGAGTATTGAGTCTCCGGGAAAAGCTTGATGCGATTCTTCCCGAAGAAAAGAGCGTTCTCTTGTGTCGATCAAACCTTGCACCGCTGCTTCGCGAAGAGCTTCCTGATCGGACAGTGAATACGCTGGAAAAAAAAGATACGTGGTTTGTGAATGGCCGGTTGCTTCCCAACGCGACGATCTGGAAATTGCTTCGCACAAAACCACAGGGCGAGGTGATCTACAAAATCGGAAATGAAATTGCGTTGGCGTTCATGAAAGCCGAAAACGTTCGACACGCAGCCGATGCAATTTTAGATGGTAACGAATTTCCCGGAATTTCTTCCGAACCGTGCGATGGCGTCGTGATACAATATCCTTGGGATTTGATTCACCATACACGCGAAGAATTAGCACAGGATTTTTTATTGCTCAAGAAAAGAAAACGACGTGACGGTAAGGCAAAGGTTCAAACGGATGGCGCCGTTTTGATCAATAAAAAAGAAATTGTGATCGGTGAAAATTCCGTCATCAAAGCCGGTGCGGTTCTGGACGCGGAAGCGGGTCCCATCGTCATCGGCGATCATGTTACCGTCATGTCGAATGCGGTTATTGAAGGGCCGGCATATGTTGGCGATCATTCGATCATCAAAATCGGTGCGAAAATTTATGGCGGGAACATCGATCGGGATCCATTGTAAGGTGGGGGGTGAAGTCGAAGCTTCCGTCATTCATTCGTTTTCGAATAAACAGCATGAAGGATTTCTCGGTCATTCGTATGTCGGAAGCTGGGTCAATCTCGGCGCCGATACGAATACCAGTGATTTAAAAAACACGTACGGTACGATTCGCATGCGTGTCAACGGAACCATGGTCGATACCGGACAGCAGTTTATCGGATTGATGATCGGTGATCATTCCAAATCCGGCATCAACACGATGTTCGATACCGGGTCGGTTGTCGGCATTGCATGCAATGTTTTTGGTGCGAAGCTTCTCCCGAAATTTCTTCCGTCTTTTACGTGGGGCGGAGACGGACAACTGGTCGAGCACCGGCTCGAAAAAAGTTTGGAAACTGCCCGTCGTGTCATGATGAGACGAAATATTCGTCTTACCGAGTCATACGAAAAAGTTTTCCGCGATATCTTTGATACAACTGCTGGTGAGCGGCGTACCGAAGGGATTGTATGACGCCTCCCAGCATGCTCGAAACACCGACACTGTATTACGGTCCCCGCGGTACTGCAATCAAAATTCTGAACCGCATCGAGCGGACCGATGCCTACCTTGATAAACTTCTTGACACGGAACTTCGTTCAAAAGAAATTGCCGATATCGACAAAAGCCTGCTTGCCGAACTTGTCCACGGCGTTATCCGCTGGCAGGGGAGACTCGATTGGATTTTAAACGGGTTTACGCACGGAAATTTTTCCAAATCGGAAGTGAATGTCCGGAACACCCTGCGCGTGGCACTGTATCAAATTCTTTTCCTAACGCACGTTCCGCAGTATGCCGCCGTCAACGAAGCGGTGGAATTTGCGAAACGGATCCGCGGTGAAAAATACGGTAATCTGGTCAACGGTGTCCTCCGCAGTATCATCCGGAGTCTTGACGGCATTCACTATCCGAAAGAGGAAGATGATCCCGTTCAATATCTTGCGGTGTATTATTCCCATCCGCAATGGATGGTCAAGCGATGGTTTCAGCGGTTTGAGCGAAGTGAGCTTGAAAAATTTCTCTCGGCGAATAATGAAGTACCGGGACTGACGCTGCGCATCAACAAATTGAAAATTGCTCCGCCGGAATTTCTTGCACTTCTCGATCAGCAAAAAATTTCGTATCAGGGTTCGGCATACATTGATTATTATATTAAAGTAAAGAGTCTGTCGGGCATTTCTCAGATGAATATTTTTCAATCCGGGTTTTTTTCCATTCAGGATGAAAGTGCAGCTCTCCCGATTTTATTGCTGAATCCTCAACCCGGGGAACGGGTGATTGATATGTGCGCAGCACCCGGCGGGAAGACAACCTTTATCGCCGAACTCATGCAAAATAGCGGAGAGATCCTCGCAGTCGATAAATACGAAACGAAACTCAATTATATCAAGATGGGCTGCGACCGGTTGGGAATCACGCAGGTGAAAATTCTGGTTGCCGATGCAACGGAATTAAGCACGGAACCGGCTGATAAGATTCTTGTCGACGCGCCTTGCTCCGGTCTCGGTGTTCTCCGGAAGAAACCGGATATTAAGTGGAAACGGGAACCGGAAGATATTCCGCGACTGGCAAAACAACAAAGACTTTTATTGGAAAATGCTGCACGTCTGTTAAAACCGGGCGGTGTTCTGGTCTACAGCACCTGTACAACCGAACCGGAAGAGAATGAAAATATCCTCGCAGTGTTTTTGCAGAAGCATCCCGAATTTCGTTTGGAAGATGCTTCGGCATTTGTTAATAAAGCCGTCGTTACGGCGGAAGGATATGTTGCCACGTTTCCTCACCGCCATCGTATCGACGGATCGTTTGCTGCTCGTTTAGTAAAAATTCAATAAGAACAATTATTTACCGAGGAATTATGAAAGCAGTTGTCAAACCAAAACCGGAAATTTATAAAGCGTGGGACAAGGGGCTTCGTCTCGTGGAAAAAGAAATTCCGCGGGTGCGAAAATCGAACGATGTACAACTGAAAGTTGTTGCCGGGGGAATTTGCGGAACGGATGTCGGTATCTATCAGTCAAAAGATTCACTCAAACAGAGCATGTCCTCATTGGCGACGTCCAGTGTCACGATCGGACATGAATTTTGCGGGAGAATTTCCGATGCCGGACCGAAAGCGAAAATTCATCTTGCGGAATTGGTCATCCGGAAAGCCAAACAGTATGCCGATGTGAAAAAATTTGTGAAAGGCAGAACAGCACAGCGATTGGCAAAAGATACATCGTTCATCGATTATCTTCAGGAGAATTTTATTTCGACAGCCGAGATGCACATTACGTGCGGTGTTTGCGCACAGTGTAAGCTGGGTGAATATCATGTGTGTACGAATACAGTCATTCGCGGACTTCACGGTGACGGGGCGTTTGCGGAATATGTCGTTCTCCCGGCTGAAAATATTTTGATTTTTAAGAACGGGGAAATCCCGGAAGAAATCGTGGCGTTCATGGATGCTATCGGTAATGCGACGCATACCGTTCAATCGCTTTCAACCGTGAAAGGAAAAACTGTCGCCATTTTGGGTGTCGGTGTCATCGGATTAATGTCCGTTGCGATTGCAAAAGGCGCCGGAGCGAAGAAAATTTTGGTGACGGATGCTTCTCACGGTGAAAACACGCACGAGAAATTAGAAAAGAAGCGTTTTCGCGTTGCACGATTGCTCGGTGCCGACGAATGTTTCGATGTTTCTATTCCGAAAGAAAAAGAAAAATTTTATAAAACGGCGAAACAGCAGAATCACGGAGCCGGTGTCGATGCGGTGCTGGAAATGTCGGGAAGTTATTACGCGTATCACGATGCATTTCAGGTTCTCCGTATGGGTGGTGAAATTGCTTTGCTCGGGTTGACCAGCGGCAGTATGCAGGTCGATTTTGCAAAAAATGTTATTTTTCCCGGTGTGACGATTCACGGTGTCATCGGACGCCGCGTTTGGTCGACATGGGATATGATGATTGAATTGCTCAAAAAAGGATTGGCAAAACGCTTCCTGTCAGCCGGATTCGTCACGCATCAATTTCCACTGAAAGATTTCGATAAGGGATTCCAGGCAATTGCCAACGGTGATGCGCTTAAAGTTTTATTGCGTCCATAACACAGAAAATAAAATTCTAAAGGTAACGTATGTTGAATCCAACTGAACTCATTGCGCAAGAATTGAAACGTTTGGAAGAGAATCAAACGTTTAAATACGAGACCGCTATTGAAGGACCGCAGGGCGGGCGAGTGAACGTCAAAGGTAAAAAGGTCGTTATGCTTGCGTCCAATAATTATCTCGGCCTTTCAAATCACCCTGTTATCAAAAAGGCAGCGATCCGGGGAATCAAAGATTACGGATACGGCGTGGCATCCGTTCGTTTTTTATGTGGAACGCAGGATATTCATCTTGAACTCGAAAAGAAAATTTCAAAATTTGTCGGATGTGAAGACGCGATTCTTTTTTCATCTTGCTTTGCGGCAAATGAAGGATTCTTTGCTTCATTGGTGAATGAAAAATTCGGAATGGAAAATTACCGCGACGTTTTGTATAGCGATCGTTTAAATCATGCCAGCATCATCGATGGTCAACGGTTGTGTCGTCCGGAAGTTGTCGATAAGAAAATCTATAATCATGCCGATATGTCCGATCTGGAGCGACAGCTGGAAGCGGATAAAAATGCAGACTATCGTTTTCGCTTCATTGTTACCGACGGCGTCTTCAGTATGGAGGGCGACATTGCTCCGTTACCGGCCATTACTGCATTGGCAAAAAAATATAACGCACTTGTTTTTGTGGATGATTCACATGCGATCGGAGTGTGCGGTAAACGCGGCCGGGGAACACCGGAAGAAACCGGTACGTTCGGGAAGATCGATGTACTCACGGGAACACTCGGGAAAGCAATCGGAGGAGCTGCCGGCGGATATATCAGCGGTACGAAAGAAATGATATCCTATCTGCGGCAAAAATCCCGGCCGTATACGTTTTCGAATTCGCTTCCGCCATCCATCGTGTTCGGCGCGATGGCGGCATTCGGTTTATTGTCAAAAGATCCGTCGATCGTCCGCCGTCTGCATGAAAATACTGCTTACTTCCGAAAAGAGATCCGTGCTCTCGGTTACAAAATTCTGGATGGGACACATCCGATCGTTCCGATCATGCTGGGCGAAGCTGCTGTCGCTCAAAAGATGAGCGCCGCATTGCTCAAAGCCGGCGTCTATATCAAAGGATTATGGTTTCCGGTTGTGCCGAAAGGCGAAGCACGTCTTCGCGCACAAATCTCCGCGGCATTGACAAAATCAGATATCGATTTCGCTCTCGATGTATTTGATCGGGTAGGGAAAAAAATGAAAGTCATTTAAAGTGTTTTGAAAATTTTTGATTCTCTCATTCAAATTAATTTTGGAAACCTATGAAACCTATAACGAAAGAAAATGTTCTTGAAGCACTGCGAACGGTGAAAGATCCCGACTTGCACCGGGATATTGTCTCGTTAAATTTTATCAAAGATCTTTCCGTCGCGAATGGTAACATCAGTTTTGCGATAGAGTTGACCACTCCTTCATGTCCGGTGAAGGATGAATTGAAGTCGCAGGCGGAGCAGGCGATTCGTTCCAGTCTTGACGGGATCAAAACCATCGAAATTCGCATGACGTCGAATGTACAGGTCAACCAGTCCCGGCAACCTGCCAATCTCTTGCCGGGAGTAAAAACAACGATTGCAGTTGCAAGCGGCAAAGGAGGAGTCGGAAAATCGACCGTGGCCGTCAATCTTGCCGTTTCTTTAGCGCTTGATGGTGCGAAAGTGGGTTTGCTTGATGCGGATATTTATGGTCCGAGTATTCCGTTGATGATGGGAATTCATGATCGACCGCAGATGGTGGATCAAAAATTAATTCCTCTGGAAGCGCACGGTGTCAAAGTGATGTCGATAGGATTCCTGGTCGATCCGATGCAGGCGGTTATCTGGCGCGGACCGATGGTGAGCGGAGCAGTCAAACAATTTATGTCGGATGTGGATTGGGGAGAATTGGATTATCTGATTTTTGATCTGCCTCCCGGGACCGGTGATATTCATTTGACTCTCGTGCAAACAATTCCTCTGACCGGTGCTGTTGTGGTTACGACACCGCAAGATATAGCGCTTGCCGATGCGCGCAAAGCGTTTAAAATGTTCGAAAAAGTGAATGTCCCTGTGCTCGGCATTATCGAGAATATGAGTTATCATATTTGCAGTCATTGTGGTCATCGGGAAGAAATATTTTCAACCGGCGGCGGCGAGAAAGCTGCGAAAGAACTCGGTTCACCGTATCTCGGTGGAATTCCGATCTACACACCGATCAGGATCGGCGGTGACGTCGGCAGGCCGATTGTCGTCATGGAACCGCATGCCGAACAGGCCGAGACAATCCGAAAAATTGCCCGCCAGATGGCAGCGCAAGTCAGTATCACTCAATTTGCCGGAAACGCAAAACCGGAAATTGAAATCAGTTTGCAATCTCATTGATTGATGGTATCATGAACGATTCGGAATCGGTACGCCAACAAGTTGAGCAAGCCCTCGAACTTTGCAGGCCATTTTTACGGAAAGATGGCGGGGATGCCGAACTTGTTCGGGTTTCTGATGATGGAATAGCGGAAGTACGATTTCAAGGCACGTGTGTTACTTGCCCGTTGTCACCTCTGACATTGAGGGCAGGATTGGAGCGAGCCATTTTGAATGCCGCTCCTGAAATTCGACGCGTGGAATCGGTAAAATAATTTCTTGTTTTAATTTTTTGTGATCGCCCGGCGATGAGCGATTGAAACGGCAAGCTGTATCGCTTCATTCATACTGGAAGGATCGGCAATCCCCTTGCCGGCAATATCGAAAGCCGTTCCGTGATCGGGAGATGTCCGAATGATGGGAAGCCCCGCCGTAAAATTCACTCCTGTTGCAAATCCTTTCATCTTCAAGGGAATAAGTCCCTGATCGTGATACATTGCAAGGACAGCGTCGTACAATTTATACGAATGAGTGCCGAAAAAACCGTCGGCAGGAAACGGTCCATCGACGTGCATTCCCGATTGTTTTGCCTTTCGAACGGCAGGAATGAGAATTGCTGTTTCTTCCGTCCCTATTAAATTTTGTTCACCGGCATGAGGATTGAGTCCGAGTATTGCGATCTTCGGCTTTCGGATACCGAAATCATTTTTTAACGACCGATGTATGATCGAGAGTTTCTCGAGGATGAGAGACCGGGAAAGAGTTGTACTTACCAATTTCAAAGGGATATGAACTGTTGCCAATCCCACACGAAATGATTGAGCAATCAACATCATGGTCACTTTCGGATTGCCGCAGAGTTCTGCCAGCATTTCCGTTTGACCCGGATAGCGAAATCCGCCCATCTTCATTGCTTTTTTAGAAACAGGGGCGGTCACCATTCCGTCGATTTTCCCTTCCAAACATAAGCGAACACCATGAGCGATTGCCGTTCCGGAGAACGTCCCGCTTTGATACGAAATCTTTCCGGGTTGAATGACCGGTTGTACGCCGGGAAGTATTTGAATGAACGGTATCCCTTTTTTTTGCTCACGTACGGAAGGTTCAGAAATCTCTTCAAGTCGAATATGTAATTTGAGTCGCTTGGCGTAATACTCATACACGTCATGGGATCCAATCAATACCGGACGACAGTTTCCTTCGCAATGCCGGAGAAGCAATACATTTGAGCGTGACTTCGGGACCGACGCCGTTCATGTCTCCGAGCGTTATTGCAATGATTGGTCTTGAGGAAGGGGGGATTCTCATTGTCAAAAATCTTCCGTTGCAGTCAATTGATAATCGCCGCGTTTTGATTTATCGGTAAAGATTAATTTCTTATGCAGGCGGGAATAGACCCATGTCTCTGTCGGGAACGACGAAGGAGAAAGATCACGTGAAGTCGATTCGGGTGGTCCGTAAAAAATATATGTCTTTCCGCGATCCGTTTTCATCCCGTTTCGTTGCTGGATGGTGCTGAATGCAGTGGTGGCGTAATCGACGCGGTGATAATATTCATTCATCACTTCATTGAAGGCAGTGTTCGGTGTAGGATCACGTTTTTTCCAAAATGCATCAAAGAGAATTTTCTGTGTTTTCTCGTCGGCATGCCGCATATTGTCGAGCTCATCTTTGTCGGCAATGTAGGACAATGCTTCGATGGCATTCGGTATCGATTGAAGCGAAAACGGTTTGTCGAACCACCGAATACGAAACGACTGGCCGATATCGACGCTTTGATTTTTTGCCGCAAGCCGTCAGTTCTATCCGATACGATCCTTCCGTTAACGTGTCGTTCTGAACGGTAAACCAAAGGCCGATTATTGAATCGGTCGATGCCTTTGAAAGCATATAATATTTTTCGCTTTCGTTCGTCCCGACTTGTACTAATTTATTTTCGGACGTTGGAACTCCGATTAATGAATCATGAAGAATAAGAACAAGGCTGTCACGTTCGTGAACGACTGAAAACAACTTGCAATCAACCCGAATAGATTCCTGCGGTACCGGGGCAATCAATTCAGAATAGATTTCAAAATGTCTGGCGAACGGAACATCTCCGCCATCATTGAATGGTCGGATGGTGTCATTATTGACCCGGGGGTTGATGAGCAGGATATCGCCAAGCCGGAATTGTTCCATTGAAAAATCTCTCAGCCTGATCGATTGCGGTTCATTGCGGTATACTCTTCCGGATTCATGATCGGAGATTTCGATCTGTAACGTATACTCTCCGGGTGGTAGATCGCAGGAAGTCATTCCCTCAAGAAACGATTTTGTGGAAGAAGATGGCGAGGGATCGTTTGCTTCGAGAGTCTTATGGAAAAAAGCATGCGAAGCAATCGATTTATTCTTATCGATCAGATCAACAGTAATTTCGCCGTGTGCAACAAACGGCGGAGAGACTGCATCGGGATTCTTTATAAATATGAAAAAGTCGTACGGGACACGATATAAAATATCGAGCCGGCTTTTCGAGGGTTGTGTCGAATGGAAGTTGTGTGTTTCGAAAACAATTTTTGAATTGTTGCTTCGCTCGGAACGTTCTTCACGCTGTGCGTTGCCAACGGACGCAATGCATAGCAGAAGAATGAACCAATGCAATATGTACTTCCGGAACATCGGACAAACCTTTTGTAAAATGTACGAAGGTCTTGAACCTGGTGCAACGGGAAACGGATTATTTGCCGGTTTCCCGGTGTTTCAAAAATTCGATGAGAAGACGTACGCCGACACCCGATGCGCCTTTTGGTGCATACGGAAGATTCTCTTCGAGTATTGCCGGTCCGGCAATATCGAGATGCACCCATTTGTAGTCGCCGATAAATTTCTTGAGGAAGAGTGCTGCGGTTATTGCTCCCGCCCACCGACCGCCGACATTCTTCACATCGGCAACATCGCTTTTAATTTGTTTCTCATATTCTTCGAATAGCGGCAGTTGCCATACCCGCTCGTACGTGTTTTCGCCGGCAACTTTTAGTCCGGACATGACGCCGTCGTCATTTCCCATCATGCCGGTTGCATGTTGACCGAGCGCAACGACGCATGCCCCGGTGAGCGTCGCGAGATCGATGACCGCTTTCGGCTTGTATGTTGATGCGTATGCTAAAGCGTCGGCAAGAATCAACCGTCCTTCCGCATCGGTATTATCGACTTCGGACGTTTTGCCGCCATAATGCGTGATAATGTCTCCCGGTTTCATGGCAGATCCGCCGAGCAAATTTTCCGTCGCAGGTACCAGCCCGACCAAATGTACCGGTAGTTTGAGCCGCGACGCTGCTTCCATCGTTCCGATGACCGCAGCTGCACCGCTCATATCCATTTTCATTTCTGACATTCCGCTTGCCGGCTTGATGGAAATCCCACCCGCATCAAACGTCACACCTTTACCGACGAGTACGATCGTGTCGAGATTTTTTTGCCCGCCATTATGCTCAAGAATTAAAAACCGCGGAGGTTTGGTACTGCCTGCGCTGACGCCGAGCAGTCCGCCGAACTTTGCCTGCTCAAGACGTTGTTTATCCCACACGGTCACACGGTATCCATACGATTGTCCTGATGCGCGTGCGGCATCGGCAAGTGTCTCGGGATAAATTTCATTGCCCGGGGCGTTTGCGAGATCACGGGCGAGTTTTACCGATTCACAAACAATTCGCGCTTCCTGCAAACATTTCTTAATTGCCTTTTCCGTTCCATCGGTCGAAGAGATAATGATCGTTTCTTTCAGCTTCTCTTTGTGATTTTTCTTCTCGGTAAAATATTTATCGAATTTGTATTCTGAAAGATACGTTCCTTCAGCAAAAGCATATGCAATGTCCGATTCAGTGATCCTGTTGCCGAATCTGATCGCCGGAATAACGAGGGCGAGTGTTTGAGCATGAGCGGATGTTGCTTTTTTTGCTGCAGTTGCTGCTGCGCGCCGATACTGTTCGATTGTCAGTTTTTTCACCTCACCTAATCCGATAAGAAAAAGTCGTGGACTGGAGATCACTCCATCGGTAAACAAGGAAAGGAACTGGTCGTTTTTTCCTTTGAATTGTCCAAGCTCGATGATCGTGTCGATTTTTTTCTTGAAAATTGTTCGCAGAGTTTCGACATCACGGCGAAATGCTTCTTTATCTTCCGAAATAAAAAGAGCGACTGCATCCGCTTTGATTTGCCGGATCGTTGACCGTTGACTTGTAAGTTTCATGGTGTTCCTCCTGTTGATGAAATTATCGTAAATATTTTCCCGCTTTTTCAATCACGGATGTGACGATCGAATCAAGACTGACATCAAACAGCCGCGCTCCCGCCGCATTGAGGTGACCGTTTCCCCCGAATTCTTTTGCAAGTTGATTGATCGGGATCGATCCTTTCGACCGGAAACTGATTTTGACACCATTCTTGAGTTCATTAAATAGTATTCCGACGACCACACCTTTGATGCTCATCGGGTAGGTTGTAAAATTATCCGTTTCCACTTCCGTTGTCTCCTGTTTCACGAAACATTTTTTGCGTGCAGACGACGTAGGCAAGTTTTCCGTCATGGGCAGTTTTCATGGAATCGAGCACTTCGCCGAGGAGACGCATGCGACCGGATGTCCATTGTTCGTACACGTTGACGTAAATCTGAGAAGGATCCGCTCCGCATTCCAGCAGGTGAGCGGCAATCCGGTGGGATTCCGGATCCGTGCGCGGGAATCTGAATGACCCGGTATCGGTCATAATCGCGGTGTACAATGCCGTTGCAATTGCCGTATCGATTCGGATTGTGCCCAAGGTCGTCAAAAGCCGGTACACGATTTCACCGGTGGATGTTGCCTGATCGTCAATGAAATATTGGTCTGCAAAATCATGCGGTTCGAGATGATGATCGATCACGACCTTGACAGCTTTGGTTTGACGGACGAACGGTTCCATGCTTCGCAGTCGTTCCGGCTGATTCGTGTCAAGAATGAAGACCGCATCCGCCTGCAGAAGAAGATCACGATGTTGTTCGGGAATGAAATGAATAATTTCTTTTTTGGAATCGAGCCAGCAATAATTTTCGGGAGTTGAACTGTGATTAATGATGGTAGCGGTTTTACCGAGTTGACGCAGTGCGATGGCAAATGCGAGTTCGGATCCTAATCCATCGCCGTCCGGGTTGACATGCGTGGTCAACACAAAATTTTTATGCCGGTGAATCGTTCCGATAATTTCTTGTATGGATGATGTCATTGTTCGTAAGATAATAAAAAGGCGAGAATTCCTTCTCGCCCGTAAGATTGTTCAGCTGCCGCTATGCAGTTACTGAATTGTCCATGTCTCACCGTGATTCAACAGCTTTTCGAGATTGCCCTCGCCTTGCTTTTGAATGGATTGCTGTATCTGTCGCGACATTTCTCCCTCGTACAGCGGACGATTGACGTCGTACACGACACCGATCGGCCGGGGAAGTTCCGGAAAACTTGACATGCGTGCGAGGATAAACGAAAGCATCGTATCTTTTTCATTATGAACGATGAGATCGGAGACCGAATGTTTTCCATCTTTCAACGATACGACGGTCGGCGTGAATCCGTCAAGCTTAATGCCTTTATCTTTTTCTTTTCCGAATATCATCGGCTTGCCATGTTCAATGGCGATCACATTGTCGTCTTTGGTCTCTTTTTCCGTAAAAGCAAAAAAAGCTCCGTCATTAAACACATTACAATTCTGATAAATTTCAACAAACGAGGTTCCTTTATGTTCGGCAGCTCGTCGGATGACCGCTTGCATGTGTTTCGGATCGCGATCAAGCGTGCGGGCTACAAATGATGCTTCAGCGCCGAGAGCAACAAGCAGCGGGTTGAAGGGATGATCAACGGAGCCGTACGGAGTCGACTTCGTGACCTTGCCGAATTCCGATGTGGGCGAATATTGTCCTTTGGTCAATCCGTAAATTTGATTATTGAACAGAAGAATTTTAATATCGAGATTACGTCGGCAAATATGAATGAGGTGATTGCCGCCGATACTCAATCCATCGCCGTCGCCTGTTGCCACCCACACCGCCAATTCGGGACGGGCAATTTTCAATCCCGATGCAATTGCCGCGGCTCGTCCGTGAATGCCGTGAAATCCGTATGTGTTCATATAGTACGGAAACCGGCTTGAGCATCCGATACCGGAAATGAATACGATATTATGTTTCGGAATATTCAGTTCCGGCATAACACGCTGGACTTGCGCGAGAATGGAATAATCTCCGCAGCCCGGGCACCACCGGACATCCTGATCCGATGAAAAATCTTTTGACGTGTATTTTGTCGGAGGAAGTTTTGAAGCTTCTTTCAGAGTTTCTTGAACGATATTCATAATGTCATCTCTTTAATAATTCGTCAATTTTAGTTTCGATTTCGATCGATTTAAACGGCAATCCCTGAATTTTATTCAACGAAATGGCGGGGATCAGATATTTCGAACGGATAATTTTCGAGAGTTGCCCCAAATTCAATTCGGGAATAAGTATCTGCTTGAAATTATACAGAATCTCACCCAGATTCTTTTGTAAAGGATTGAGGTATTTTAAATGCAGATGAGAAACCGATTTTCCTTCTTTGCGTTTTGCTTCGACAGCAGTCCGGATAGCGCCATACGTTCCGCCCCAGCCGACAACAAGGAGCTCGCCTTTTTCATCACCCTCGACTTTGGCGGGCGGGATGTCGTCTGCAATACGATCGACTTTTGCCTGGCGCATGCGGACCATGAATTCGTGATTCTCCGAATCATAGCTGACATTGCCGGTGATGTGCTCTTTTTCCAGACCGCCGATACGGTGTTCCAGTCCCGGTGTTCCGGGAATAGCCCACGGACGTGACAACGTTTTTTCATCACGAAGATACGGAAAAAATCCGTTCGGGTCCGTTCGGAATGTCGGACTGATGTCGGGAAGTGAATTGACCGGCGGAATGAGCCAGGGTTCCGCGCCGTTGGCAAGATATCCGTCGGAAAGGCAAATGACCGGTGTCATATATTTGATCGCAATGCGTGTTGCTTCGAATGCGGTCATGAAGCAATCGGCGGGTGTACATGCTGCAATGACCGGAATGGGTGCTTCGCTGTTGCGTCCGTACACTGCCTGCAACAGATCGGCCTGCTCGGTTTTTGTCGGAAGTCCTGTGCTCGGGCCGCCGCGCTGAACGTTGACGATGACCAACGGAAGTTCGAGCATCACGGCTAAGCCCATGCCCTCACTTTTTAAAGCCATGCCGGGGCCGCTGGTCGTTGTTACACCGATCGAACCTCCATACGAAGCTCCGATTGCCGACGTGATGCCGGCAATTTCATCTTCCGCCTGAAACGTTTTCACGCGAAAATTCTTATGCTTTGAAAGTTCGTGCAGAATATCGCTTGCCGGTGTAATAGGATATGTCCCGAGAAAAATATCGAGCCCTGATTTTACCGATGCAGCGATCAATCCCCACGCTACCGCTTCGTTGCCGGTAATACTCCGGTACCGTCCCGGTTTTAATGACGCCGGTTTGACTTCATACTGGGCGACAAAAATTTCCGTCGTTTCTCCGAATGCGTAACCGGCTTTCAAAACGCGGGTATTCGCTTCGGCAATTTCCGGAGTCTTTTTAAATTTGTCCTGAATCCATTTGATTGTTGAATCCATGGGCCGGGAAAACATCCAATACATCATCCCGAGTGCAAAAAAGTTTTTACTGCGGTCGACGACTTTATTGGAAAGACCCAACTCTTCCAGGGCATTGTGCGTGAGCTTTGTGATATCGACCGAGTACAGATGAAATTTTTGGAGCGATTCATCATCCAGCGGATTTTTTTCATAGCCGGCAAGTTTCAAATTCTTGTCATTGAAACCATCCCGGTTGGCGATGATCGTGCCGCCAACCCGCAAGCTTCGCAGATTGACCTTCAATGCCGCAGGATTCATTGCAACAAGGACGTCGCAAGTATCGCCGGGTGTATTGATTTCCGTCGATCCAAAATGAATTTGAAATCCGCTGACACCGAAAAGCGTGCCGGCAGGGGCACGGATTTCTGCCGGATAGTCGGGCAGCGTGCTTAAATCGTTGCCGAGCAATGCGGTTGTGCTGGTGAATTGCATACCGGTAAGCTGCATGCCGTCGCCGGAATCACCGGCAAATCGAATCGTTACATCGTCTAAATTTTTTATTTCCTTGCTCATAGTGATATTATTCCTATCAAGAGTATCGTTATCCGAGATTGCTTAAAAAAGGAAACCATTTCGAAAAATATCCGGAAAGAATCGTCAGAGAATTTGTCGTGATCAATATCCCGACGAGAATCAACATGATACCGCCGACGACTTCCACTTTGTGTAAATGATGTTTGAATTTGTTGAACGCAGTAAAAAAAACAGTCAAACTGAGCCCGGCAAGAAGGAACGGAATCCCGAGTCCGAGAGAATACGACGTCAGCAGGATGATTCCTTTACCGACAGTATCCTGCTGGCTGGCAATGGCAAGAATTGCGGCGAGGATCGGTCCGATGCACGGCGTCCAGCCGAAAGCAAATGCCAGCCCGACGACGAGCGCGCCGAGAAGTCCCAGTTTTTTTCCTTCCGCCTGAAACCGTTTTTCATAATTCAGGAAAGGAATTTTATAGATGCCGACCATATGAATGCCGAAGATGATAATGATAACGCCGGCAATCTTGCTGATGATATTAATCTTCGCATGGAGGAATTGCCCGACAAATGTTGCCGATGCACCGAGTCCGATGAAGACAAGGGAAAAGCCGCAGATAAAAAAGAGGGAGTTCAGTAAGATTTTATTCCGGACGGCAGAACGGTTGGCAACGTTTTGCATTTCATCGAACGAAACTCCTGATATAAACGACAGGTAGCCGGGGACGATGGGAAGAACGCACGGAGAAATAAAAGACAACAGACCGAACAGAAACGCCGTCAGAATACTTACGTTTTCCACAAATTCAAATCCTTGTGATGTCTAAACCAAACATATATCCCTTGTATTGAACAACATTTACGGGAAGTTCATTCCCGATGCCGGTACGAACAGCAATCACAGCGGTTTATTCCCGAACAACCCAAACCTTCACTTTACCGGTAACATTCGAATGCAGTTTTGCGTCGACGGTATAAATGCCGAGGGCTTTGATCGGTTCCGGTAAATCGATATGACGCTTGTCGATCGTTACACCTTTTTCCAGAAGAGCATCGGCAATCATCTGTGACGTAACGGAGCCGAAGAGTTTTTCGTCTTCCCCGACTTTGACCTTGAGCGTAATAGATAATTTCTCTATCTCGCCGGCCAATTTTTCGGCATGATGCAGTTCTTTATGCTGGCGATCGGCAACCTGTTTCTTTTCTTCTTCCAGCGCACGCAAATTGCCGGCTGTTGCAACAAAGCCGATATTGCGCGGGATCAGATAATTCCGGGCGTAGCCGTCTTTGACATCGACGATGTCGCCGATCTTTCCGAGTTTAGTGTGGTCTTGACGTAAAATGATTTTCATGACAATCCTTTGTTTGACTTAACGAATTGTTTCGGAGACGAAGGGAATTAATGCCAGATGCCGTGCGCGTTTAATTGCCTGCACAAGCTGGCGCTGATGTTTTGCACACGTTCCGGTAATGCGCTTGGGAATGATTTTTCCCTGTTCCGACACAAAACGGATCAGGCGCTTTTCATCTTTGTAATCGATATATATTTCTTTTGTTTCGCAGAAACGGCATGTGCGGTGTTTCTTGATTTGTTGTTCTTGTTTTGCCATAAATGAGAATCCTTATGATCCTTGTGAAGTTGTGTGTGATTGCTCTTTGAGAAGTTGTGACTCTTCGCTGGTGAGAAATTTGTCGAATGAATCGTCTTCAACGCTGGACGGCTCGTCGTCATGATGCTGTGTTCCGATAGTTGCAGCTCCCGGCTCGCAGGGAACGCCTTTTTTATTGAGGAACTGGATCCGTCGCGCTTTGATTTCCACGATATTGCGTGTGACACCGTCGTCGTTTTTAAAGACATGGCTCTGCAGTTCTCCGTCGATCAGCACGGCGCTACCTTTTTTCAACCGGTTCGTACAACTGTCGGCAAGGCGGTTCCACGCGACAACACCGACATAACAAACTTCTTCCTGCCACTGGTTATTTGCATCCCGATATTTTCGGTTTGAAGCGATCGTGAAATTCACAACCGGCGTACCGTTTGTTGTTTGACGAAAAACCGGGTCACGCGTCAGATTTCCAGCGATGACGACACTGTTTAATTCAGGCATTTTCAAATCTGCCATAAGCGTTCCTCTAGAGAAATAGTCGTTTGATTTAGGATGCTGTTTCGGTTGCTTCATCTTCAAACAAAGGGGTCTTGACCGGCTCGCTGTTTGAAGGGGTTGTTTGACTGACCGAAGCAGGTACCGACGGACGTGATTGTAATGCTTTCTTGTCAAGCTGAATCGTCAGATAGCGCAAAATATTTTCGTCAAGAATGTAGATTCGTTCGAGCTGCGAGATTGCCTGTCCGTGTGCTATGAACTCGATGTTGACATAGTATCCGTTATTTTTCTTTTGGATCGGATAGGCGAGACGTTTTCTTCCCCAGCGATTGGTGGCGGAAATTTCTCCGCCGTTACGTGTGATGATTTCGGAAATGTGCGTGATCGTCGCTTCGATTTGAGAATCTTCCAGCGAAGCATTGATGATACACGTTGTTTCGTACGGTTGTTTTGTTGCGCTCATGGTGTTTCCCTTCGGACGTTTAAGAATGATCCCGGAATAATTATCCGCTCAGGTCGGGTAAATTCCGGAACAGGGTGAATAAATAATTATGTTATGCCTTCAAAAATGATCTCCAAAATTTTATTTCGTGCTTCAATAATCCCTGTCCTGACAATATCGAGTTCTTCATCGGCAAACTGAGACAGTACGAAATCTGCCATTCCTGATTTTTGCTTCGGCATGTTTTCATTGCCGATCCCGAAACGCAGCCGGGGAAAATTTTCCGACTGCAAATGATATATGATCGAATATAAGCCGTTATGTCCGCCGGAACTTCCTTGTCGACGTAACCGGAGTGTACCCAGCGGGATGTGAAAATCATCGACAACGACAAGGAGATTTTCACCGGGCAAACCGGAATCGTTAAGAACTTCTGCGACTGCAATCCCCGAGTTATTCATATAAGTCAGGGGTTTTATTAAAGCGAAATCGTTTTCCCGGCAGCTTCCGCGTGCAATTAAAAATTCACCGCGTCCCGCATCGAACTCAATTTTTCTGTCTGCCGCAACCGCATCGACAATATCAAAGCCGATGTTATGCCGGGTATGCTGATATTCCGAACCCGGATTGCCAAGCCCGATAATAACTCGCACGGAATTCTTTTTCCGTTACCGGGATTATTTCTTTTCTTCCTTTGCAGGAGCAGCCGGCTTCGGTGCTCCGGCTTCCGCTTTCTTTTCTCCGGCGGGAGGTGCAGCTTCGGCACCTTCTTCGGGTTTCTTGCCTTTACCGATAACTTCCGGTTCGGCGGCAACTTCAGCCGCTGCTTCGACGACCGGTTCTTTCTCGATTGTCGGGGGTACCACGCCGACGATGGAACTGTTTGCGTTTCCTAAAACTGTGATGTTTTCGAGCGTGATATCACGGACGTGAATGAAATGATTGATCTTTAAATTTTCAGCATTCACTTCGACATGTTCGGGAATATATTTTGGCAAGCATGAAATTTTAAGACGATGAATAACCTGTTGCAGAACACCGCCGTCACGGACGCCGACCGGCGTTCCCCCGATAACTGTTACGGGAACTTCGACGGTGATTTTTTCGTCTTCACGAATACCCTGCAAGTCGAAATGAACGGGACGATCGGTCAACGGATCAAACTGGATATCCCGGAGAATGCAATTTTTCCCGGAGCCGTCATTCAGTTTCAGGTTGATCATGTGCGTTTCGGAAGTATAGATGAGCGGCTTCAAACTTTTTTCCAAAACCGTGACCGGAATATTTTGTTCACCGTGAACGTAATACACGCCCGGCACTTTTCCTTCCCGGCGGATGCCTCTCGACCGTTTACCGACCTGCGTGCGAATTTCTGCTTCTAATGTAATTTCATGCATATGCTATCCTCTGTTTATCCTTTATCGACATCAAATAACGAACTGATTGATTGATTCTTGAATCCCCGCTGAATTGCTTCACTGAAAATTTCCGCAACGGAGAGAACTTCGACATTCGACAAACTTGCCGCTTTCCAGTTGACCATGACCGTGTCGGTCACATAAATTTTTGATACCGGCGATGCCGCAATTCGCTCGACCGCTTTACCGGACAGAATCGGGTGCGTGCAAGCTCCGAAAATTTCATTGGCTCCTGCTTTTTTCAAAGCGTCGACGGCATTACAAAATGTTCCGGCCGTATCGATCAAATCATCCACAATCAAAATATTGCGGTCACGCGGGTCGCCGATGACATTCATCACTTCCACCTGATTCGGATTCGGTCGCCGCTTATCAAGCAGGATCAAACCGGCATCCAACCGCTTGGCAAAAGCCCTGGCCATTTTAATTCCGCCGACATCCGGTGATACGACGGTCAAAGTTGGAATTTTCTTTTTCGCAAAAAAAGAAATATATACTGCCGATGAGTACAGGTGATCGACCGGGATATCGAAAAATCCCTGAATCTGCGGAGCGTGAAGATCCATGGTGATCACTCGGTCGGCGCCGGCTTTCGCAATCAAATTTGCAACGAGCTTGGCCGTTATCGAAACTCTCGGCTGATCTTTGCGGTCCTGCCGTGCATAACCGAAATACGGAATAACGGCGGTTACTTTCCGTGCCGATGCCCGTTTTGCTGCATCGACCATGATCAGCAATTCCAGCAAATTTTCCGCCGGAGGATTGGTCGATTGAATTATAAAAACATCACTGCCGCGTATGTTCTCGTTATACTTAGCCCAAATTTCGCCGTCACTGAAATTTTGGATTTCACATTTTCCTAATGGTATACCGATCTGCTGCGCGATTTTTTCCGCGAGCCGTGAATTAGACCGACCGGCAAACAATTTGAGTTCAGGCATTTAGAAGTTGAAATCAGGGTAGCACGTGTGATTCGCTAACTCTCGAAAAGCGTTAAATACCCGGCTTTTTGCCAAAAAATTTGGGTGTTTAATATACATAAATTATTAAATTTTTGCAAGATAATTTTAAAATCGGCTGTGAATGCTACCGGCAGAGGGAAACCAATACTTTTTGTGCAATTTCGGGGATGAATTGGGCTGCGTTCCGAAAATCGTTACAGGCACCGCTGGAATCACCCAATGCTAATTTAAGAACCCCACGATTGTAAAAAGCATCGCCGTAGTCCGGTTTGAGTTGAAGGGCAGTTGAATAATCCTGAAGTGCTAAGTCGAATTTTTTGATTTGGGCATATGAGTTAGCGCGGTCGTAATACCCGAGCGCAAATGTCCTGTCAAGGGCAATGGCAGACGTGAAGTCGGAAATTGCCGATGTATATTGCTTTGTTGCGTAATAGATATTGCCGCGATCGGTCAGCGCATGCTTATAATCCGGTTTTAATGCGATTGCCATGTTGAAATCCCGCATTGCATTTTGGAGATCGCCGGCAGACATGTATGCCTGCCCGCGGCTATTGTATAATCCCGGATCCGAAGGATTTTTTTCGATGACGTCCGTCCAAATCGTAATGCCGTTGTCCCATACACCGCACCGCTGCCATGTTGTGACTCCTAACCAAACGCAATACACACACAACATCACGATCATTCCTTTCCGCGTATATTGGGAAAATGATTTCCATTGCGATTCTCTATTCTCAAAAAGAACTGCCAGCAGATAAAAGAATCCGATGGAGGAAATATAGCTGTACCGATCTGCCATCATCGCTCTGCCGACGGGAATTATTTGCAGGACAAGAAGGATGGTTGCTCCAAAGAATGCAGTTCCGAAAAATATTTTTTTTGTTTTTCGGATTGAAACAATAACAGCGACGGCGGCAAGCATGACCAGTGCGAATGAAAAATAAAACGTTGACGGAAGTCCGGTAATTTCCGAAGGATAAAAATAGAGTGCTGAAAGATTGAACGGAAAAGCAAGTTTGATAATGTAATTGACCAGACCGTACGCACCGATAAACAACCGATCGATGAAATCAAAAGCGGGATGTTGATCGATTGCTTTTGCCGATTGTTGTGCAACAATGGCGACAATACCGAACAATATCGAGAGAAGAAAAAATGGAATTTTTTCGAAAATCGATTTTTTCGAGAACTGCCGGTCATGCAGATAATCGATCAACAGGATAATAACCGGCAAAACAACCGCCACCGCTTTCGAAAGAAGCGAGCAGATAAACAAAAGGAGCGAGAGAAAATACCACCGGTTGTTATTCCGATGAATATATCGGACGTAACAGATCAGCGCACCGAGAAAGAATACGGCGTAGAGCACATCTTTGCGGGCCGAAAGCCATGCAACCGATTCGACATGCATCGGATGTAGGCCGAATAACACGGCAGCAAGAAAACTGCTCGCCTGCTTCATTCCGAGCTCGATCAGGAAAATGAAAACGAACAGTGTGCATCCAAGGTGAAGGAGTATATTGGTGGCATGATACGCGAACGGTTGAAGCCCTGCCAGGTAATAATCGAATGCGTAGGATAACAGTGTCAGCGGGTGGTAATTGCCCATATATTCGGGCGTGGAAAAAATTGCCGCGATCCCATTCGCCGAAAAATTTTTGATGAGGGGGTTGTTGAGAATATAAATCTCATCATCCCAGTTGGTAAAATGATTGAACAGCGAAGGGATGTAAACGATCGCGGTGGCGATAAGAAGGAAAAAAATTGTCTTTGAATTCCAACGAGGCGGCGATATGACGGAATTCATGGAAGAAAATTGTTCTTCCCGTTCTTCCCGTCTCCCGTTCTTCCATAGAGTTTTCATGTGAATTGTCCGTCCACCCCGAGAAAGTTCATCGCTATCGCCAAACATCAGCATCTTATTTCAGCAACATCATCTTTTTCACTTCACGGTATTCGGAGTGAGCGCCATCGATTTCATTCGCGATGATCTGGTAAAAGTAAATTCCCGAGGCGAGCGATGACGGATTGAAGACCGCCGAAAAACTGCCCGGCTGGTATAACTTATTATTGGCAAGAATCGCAACCTGTTGTCCCAAAATGTCAAATACTTTGAGAGTAATATTCGAACGCACCGGGACATCGAACTCAATGGTCGTGAGAGGATTGAACGGATTCGGATAATTTTGTTTCAGTGCAAATGTCGTCGGAATCGCAACGCCGCGTTCCGCTTTCAGCGTTAAAATCTTTACTGTTGGATCGGTGATCTTTGCCGTACCGCTTTGTCCGTCGATGTTTTGCGGAACTGCCGCATTGGTCAATTGGTTGAAGAAATGCAATGCGCGCAACGACGGTTCCGTAATCTTCCATTGTATGGTAACCGGGTATGCCGATGTTTGTATCATGACTGAAAGTTGCGAAGTTTTATCGGGCAGAACCTCGGTGAATTGATCGGAGGTGAAGCGGGCATCAAACACCCCGTCGGGAGGAACCGGCGGAAGAGCGGCCTGATCAGCGGCAACAGAATTGTTTTGCAGTTCGGTAAAGTATAACGTTTGCATGTTGCCGTCACGGTCGGTGATCTTCAGTGAATTCATATTTTGAAGGATTACCGCACTCGGAGTCGAGAAAACAGACTTTGATGGAATATTGCCGGATGATGAGAATATCAGCTTACCGGCACCGGAAGATTTCGCCCAATATCCTTTTGAAGGCCGAAGAGTATCGGTTGTCTGATAACTTCCTGTATATCCAAAATAGTTACTGACGATGATGTTCGAGGGATTCTGGACGATATTTTTTGTTGCGATTTGCGAAGAAATCGTACCGATCAAATTCCATCCGGTTGTTACAGTAACCGTGTCAGTCGAAAAAGGGAGACCTTCAATACCGATCGTTTGTGCGGAAGGAAATTTGATCCAATATCCTTTTCCGATTTTGATGGTATCGGTGATAACATATGAATTCGCGTACCCGAAAAGGTTGGACGTTGCCGTCGGGAACTCATTCACTTTCCGGACAGGGAATGTAGGCAACAGCGGTTGTGAAATGAGATTCCAGTTTTGACTGTATGAATATGTCGTATATGGCCGGTGAACAATTTGAACGGCTCCGATCGACCCGTTCGTTACCGTAAAAGAATTCTGGGCTCTCATGTTGACGGTGAATTGCGAGCCCTGCGTTGCTTGATCTTCGAGTAAAATCATGCCGACGGGAAATACCGAATTCTGCCAGTGGAATGTTACCGGATATCCGGCCGGGCCCGGTTGAAAGGTCATCGGGTAAACATTGGTAGTATTCGGCGAACCTAAAAGCGGAAGAAGATCGACTTGCGTTCCTTGAGACGGCGGAATAGTCCAGCGTGCATCAAAATGACCGGCGGGAGGTATCGGTCCGAGCGGAATCTCACCTAATGCTGTATCGATACCGTTGGTTGCATTGGGATCCGCTCCGAATACCAACGTGTCGGAAATTCCACCATGATCCGCTACTGTGAGTGTGTCGTAAAATTGGTACGGAAATAATGGAAAATAATTTTCATTTCCGATATACATCGATGAGAAAGCTTTGAGTGTATCAAGAGAAATTGCAACAATGTCGCTATCCAGATAATCTGAACTGCCGATATTTTTAATGATTCCCAGTGAATCACGAAACAGTGCGAGGTTGTCGATGGAAATGGAAGTTTCCGAAGTGTCGTATCGAAGAGAAATTGCCGAAACATAATTACTGCCGCCGCTGGCAGAAATATTATACGTCCTTCGAACGAACAGGGAATCCGGGAGTGTCGCCGGAAGTGAATTCGGTTTTACCGTCATTGTCAGACTATTCGGCAAAGTCCCTGTGGGATAAAAATTGACATATGTTACCGGGCTTTCAAATCGATAAGAATCTGTTGAGTTCGGTTGAATCGCACGTATGATGGTGCCCGGAGAGGCAAACCCATATCCCTGAATTGCTTGTGCTTGAGGATTAAGTATCGACAAGGTGTCGAAATTTCTCATGTTCAGATTCGACATTAACGTCAGTGTCTTTGCAACCGTAATGTTTCCAATTGACTGAACAGATGTTCCCGGATCAATGAAAAGATTATAAAAAGGTCCTCTGATTTGTCCGGCACTATTCATAATAATACTTGATTTTGCCGGTTGAAATGTTCCGGAAGAATTGACAAGGAAACTGCCACCGGTTGTAATTTCGAGGGTGGACCCTGTTTCCAGATTTAACATTCCGTCAATGACGATATCGCTCTTGACAACCAATTGGGAGACGCCGGTTCCGATCGTTAATGCCGCTCCCGGAGCAATCCTCAATGCCGCGAGGTTGATTTGTTGTGTGGTGATGCGAAGGACCGGGTTCACGGATGTTACGGGAATGAATATACTATCCAGTTTTCCCGGACTGCCGGGCGGAGACCAATTGCCTGCAGAGGACCATAATGAATCGAATGTACCGGTCCATGTGCGCAAGGATAATGGAGTAATTCCTGAACACAGAATGGTTCCACCGTCGCCGCTGGCAAACAGAATGCCGCTCGATCCGGAACGAATGAGTTCAATATCCCAAAGTGTATTTTGCGTCGGAGTAGTCTGAAAATTCCATGTTATTCCTCCGTCGGTTGTGTTCATAATAACACCGCCATCGCCCACAGCCCAACCTGTTGTTGCAGAATAAAATGCAACCCCGTACAAAAATGTGGTAGGATCGGAAGGAATCTGCGTCCATGTGGTTCCGCCGTTGGTAGTTTTCAAAAGGGTACCAAAATCCCCGACGATATACAGGTTACTCGCATCGATAATTTCAATTCCATTTAACGAATTAATGACATTGCTATTCTGCGGAAGCCATGTTGTTCCGCCATTTGTTGTTTTGAGAATCACTCCGTTATAACCGATTGCCCACCCGACGCTTGAATTCAAGAAAGCAATTTTTTGTAATGTTGCCGTTGTGGGAGTGGTTTGTGGAGCCCATACCAATCCGTTGGTGGTTTTTAAAATCGTCCCGAAGTCTCCTGCTGCCCACCCGGTTGCATTGTCGACAAAATAAATGGAGTACAGTGTCGGATCGGAATGACTATTTTGTTCAATCCAATTTTGACCGGCGTTTGTTGTTTTCACGATGACAGCACTGTCACCGACAGCCCATCCTATCGACGGAGTAACCATGTAAATTCCATAAAGATCCTGGTACACACCGCTTGTTTGTTGTTGCCATGTCAATCCACCGTTTGCGGTACGAATGATCGTTCCTTCCGCACCGACTGCCCAACCATCTGTCAGTGAAGCAAAGTTAATTCCATTGAGATTATCTTTGACGCTCGTCGACTGAGATTGCCATGTCGTTCCGCCATCTGTTGTAGCAAACATGACACCGAGGTCGCCCACGACAAATCCCACCGTAGAGGACACAAAGCGCAAGCCGAACAAATCGTTATAGCTGTTGCTGTTTTGCACAAACCAGGAACTTCCGCCGTTTGTCGTTTTGAGAATGGTGCCGTACGACCCGATAGTCCATCCGGTCAGAGCGGAAATAAATTGTACTCTGAGGAGGTCAATCTGCTGTCCGCTGATCTGGGGAGTCCACGTCGTGCCGCCGTCAACGGTCCGGAAGATAGCGCCAAACGATCCGACGGTATAGCCGATGAGTGAAGAAATGAATGAAACGTCGTAGAGACTTTGATTTGTTCCGCTTGTTTTCGGTACCCACGTTGTCCCGCCGTCAGTCGTTCCGAGAATCGTTCCGTTTTCTCCCACGACAATGCCGTTGGACGGGCTCGTAAAATATACACCGTATAATGTGCTTGTCGTATTTGATGATTGTTGAACCCATGTCGTGCCGCCATCGGTAGTTTTCAGAATAATTCCGTTGAGACCGTCGATCCATCCTGTGGTGGAAGAAATAAAATACAGTCCGAATAAATCCTGTCCCGTATTTGAATTCTGGATAATCCATGATTCTCCCGCGTCGGTTGTCTTGATGATGTCGCCATATTCTCCGATTGTCCATCCGAGAGATCCGTTTAAAAATTGCGTTCCAAAAAATTGGTCCGAGATACCGTCGATATTCGATGTTACTTGCCAGGTGAGCCCGCTATTGCTGGTTCGAAGAATTGTTCCGGTTGCCCCGACGGCAACTGCAGTGTCCTGATTCACTGCCCAAACCGCGTTTAAGGGATTTCCTTGTGGATTGGGATTTACCCATTGCCATGGTGTTTGCTGCGCGTTTGCGACGAAACAAAATACGCCGAAGAACAGGGTAAAAGGTATGATCCATTTCATAAAGATTTCCGGGATAAGTTTGTGACGGAAAAAGATTGATTGTTGAATAAAGATTATAATTTCTTCGTATACTGAATTCGCTGGATTCTACCAGTTTGGATCGAAGAATTATATCGGTAATAACGACGGTCAACATCTTTAATATAGAAATTAGTATTTTGATTCTCAAGAGGTAATCATTAAAGAATTTTTATGAACGTCATATCCGGTTTTATGAGGAAATATGATTTTTAAGGAATTTCGTTCAGAATGATGTCGTTCTTGACAACAGCGCGACGATTTTGTATTTTGAATAAATGAATGAGAATACCGTCCTCCGGTCGAATTTCCGACTTTCCAATGGTTTCGGAAATAGTATTCACGGGGAGGTGCGGTTTTGTTCTTCGCCGGAACGGAAGCCTGCGGTCATCATTTGTCATAGTTTTATGGCGTTCAAAGACTGGGGGTTTTTTCCCTACGTTGCGGAATCGCTGGCACGTGCCGGATTTGTTGCAGTGACATTTAATTTCTCGTTGAACGGCGTTATCGAACATGGCAACCGTATTACGGATTTTTCTTCATTTGAAAAAAATAATTTTTCTCAGGAGTTGAATGATCTGAATATCGTTATTGGATCGGTTGTCAACGGGGATGTGGGTCATGGACTCATCGATCCGGAACGCATTGTTCTTCTTGGCCATTCCCGTGGCGGCGGAATCGCGATTGTGAAAACTTCAACCGATCATCGTGTTACTGGTTTGGTAACGTGGTCGGCAATTGCAACATTCAATCGCTGGACAGACCATCAACGGTCGCAATGGCGGTCTCAAGGGTTTTTGCCGTTGGCGAGTCATTCGACTATCAGTCCGTTGCGGCTCGGCATCGGACTGTTGGATGATCTTGATCAGCATGCTGAAATGTTGAACATCGAATATGCAGCGTCCCGCATTTCGGTTCCGTGGCTCATCATGCATGGGAAAGCGGATGTCACCGTTTCACCGAAAGAAGCTGAACGTTTATATGCATCAGCTTCGAAAAATGTTGCGGAACTTGTACTGCTCGACGGCGTCGGTCATCTCTATCATGCCGCAACGCCGAACGAAGATCATTATTCGACCATCAATCATATTCTTGAACATACTATTCATTGGATTCAACGAAATATAGAGGAGTAACTATGGAACAAACGAACATTGCAGTTCTTGATAACCAATCGTCTGCAAAAACGACGGTGATGACGCAATTCTTGTGGATCGTGGGATTTGCCGCTCTGACGGCGGTCGGTTCTCAGGTTGAAATTTTCCATGTACCGGTACCGTTTACGTTGCAGACATTTTTTGTTCTGCTGTCCGGTGCGGTTCTCGGGAAACGAAACGGCTTCATTAGTCAAATGTTATACATTGTGGCAGGTGCATGCGGAGTTCCCGTTTTTTCACATTTCGGATTCGGTTTCGCGAGGTTGATCGGACCGACAGGCGGTTATCTTCTCGGTTTTCCTGTTGCCGCATTCGTGGTCGGCTATCTCATCGGTCAGCGGCCGAATTTTTTGCGTTCAACAATTGCGATGCTTGTCGGTTCGTTCGTGATTTTCAGTTTCGGAACGTTGCAGTTAAATTTTGTGTATTTCCATAATTGGTCGGAAGCTTTTGTTAACGGCTTCCTGATCTTCTCATGGTGGGATGGTGTGAAGATAATTGCCGCATCTGCCATTGCGGCTGCTTTATTTCGGATGAGGAGTTTGGAAAGAAAATAACTAAGCGTAATTATTCAAATGGTGTACCGAATAATTTGATTAAGTTCTTTTTGGTCTTTTGGTTCTCCGCTTGGTAAAAAATTCTATAGAGGACCTCAGTTTTGAATCGATTTAAATTTTGTTGACAGGCCGGAGGTCGAGAATTCTGTCAATCCGGAAATTGCGGTCTGCCTGTACCGTATGACAGTATCCGATCAGATACACCGCGTCCTGTGCCTGAAATTTTCCCGCCACACATTCCTTCGGCGTTATAATGCGATCGGTAATTTCTGCTTCCGCCGGTGAAAAGTATTTGATCCAGAGATTCGTTCCCCGCTCCATCGCTTCATTGACGATTGCTAATCTCCGTTCGTGCAATGTTTGCCGTAGGTCTTTTCTCCGGAGATCGGCAAGCGTTGAATAGTCGTACGCTTTCAAAATCGAAGTGAACATGGTAAACAGTTGTGCAGTAACCGTTGCGTCTTCCAGCGCGCGATGACGCACGGGAAATGAAACGCCGAGAACCGTTGCGACATTTTCCTGACCGTATCGTCCCAATCCGGAAAACAACTGGCGTGCAATCGGAAGCGCATCGACGACAGGATTCTTTATTTCCGGCGCGCCGATCAGACGAAATTCGTTCTGCAGAAATGAAAGATCGAACGGCGCATTGTAGGCAACGAGAACGGCATTCGCCATCATCGCGGTCAATCGATTTGCAATATCCGAAAACAGGGGAGCGTCCGCGAGCATAGCGGGCGAAATACGGTTGACAGCAAACGCTCCCGATGAAACAGGACGCTGCGGATCAATAAGACTGCCGAATGTTTCCATGATCGCTCCGCCGCGCATTTTGACCGCTCCGATTTCGCAGATCCGGTCCCCATGTTCGGGCGATAAGCCGGTCGTCTCGACATCCACCACCAAAAAATCGATGTCATCGATCTGTTCACTGTTCCGGTTCATGGCAGACTTCATTCTTTGATGTTGAGAAATTCATTCCATTGTTTGAACAATTCCGCCGTGGCGACCACATCACCCAAACAATAATTGGCGATCTCATGAAATCTGCCTTCACGATAGAGCGGACCAAGATCGAGCCCGGTGATGCCCTCGCTTTTCGGACTTTTGATGCCGAATGTTTTACAATAAAAATCGAGATTGAATTTCCGGACGGCGCTGTAAAAGGTCAGTTGGTCGAGCAGGTCGCAATGTTCCGTCGCGGAATACCGGTACGGCATTAAATTCCGTGTCGGGGGAACATGCAGAATTGCCGAGCGCAGAAGGAGGAACGGACAATCAAATGATCGTCCGTTGAACGTGATGAACCGGTCGTAATGCTGGATAGCTTCCCAAAATCCTGTCAGCAACGTGCGTTCATCCCCGGCCGTAAATTCTATCTTATCGTCTTCGGATAAAAAATGTTCCGATTTGTTCGATTGGAAAAAAACTTTCCCTGCCTTTGTTTCCGGATTAAACATGGCAATCGCAATAATCTGAGCCGTTAATGCATTGAGATTCAGTTTTTGTAATTCCTGCTCCCGTTTTTCTTCCGTGTCGGCAAATTTTAAAAGATATTCCTTCTGGACATCGTCGAAATTTTCCACCGGAAATGCCAATGTTTCAATATCAAACACGACTGATGACATCGTGATCCTCCTCCTGAAGTTCCACATTGTGAAAAAGTTGTTTCAAGACCGGCGTAATGACCGACCAGCTGAATCCGCGCCTTGTCAGAAAACCTGCCAGCCGTTGCTGTTGTTTTTGAATCTCGATTTGTTTTCGGGAGGATTGCAAACGTTTGAGTTGAGCTTTTGCAGCAGTCAGTGCGACGCTGAGTTCATCATCGTGACCGGGTGAATCTTGTAATACGTCATTCATGATCGCTTGCGGAACTCCACGTTTCATGAGGTGTTGCCGGAGTAATCGCATGCCTGCCGGTTTTTTCAATTGCAGATCGTGAATGCATGCTTTCGCAAAAGCAAGGTCATCCAGCAATCCGGCATTTTGCAATTGTTCCATGACGGTATCGATAACTGCCGGCGGGAATTTTTTTTCCGTTAAACGCTGACGCATTTCATGGATACTGCGCATCCGGTAATGAAGAAGGCGCATCGCTTTTTGTTTTGCAAGAGCGATTTCCTGATCGGAAGAAATTGAATTGAGCGTGCGGTCGTCGATCTCGTCGCCTTTGCGCAAACCGTATTTGACGAGCACATCCTGATGAACCCCGAAAGCAAATTTTCCTTCGAGATAAATGTTGACCCGTTCCGGGTGGCGCTTTTGCCGCTCAATACCGGTGACGATCATGAAGCACTGTTAGACCTTTCCCGGTTTTTTCACAGTCTCAGGTTTTGCGGCTGTGGCAACATCCGGTTTACCCTGTTTCGCTGGTGCGGTATCTTCGATCAGCCCTAACTTTTTGCGAACGATATGATCGATTTCTTTGGCAAGTTTTTCATTTTCCTGCAAAAATTTCTTGACGGCATCGCGGCCCTGTCCGATCCGCTCATTGTTGTACGCAAACCACGATCCGCTCTTGGCAATAATGTTCTGATCGACGGCGGTATCGATGAGGTCGCCGAGTTTCGAAATACCTTCGTTGTACAAAATATCGAATTGTGTTTCTTTGAACGGAGGGGCAACTTTATTTTTTACAACTTTTACTTTGACCCGGTTGCCGACAACATTTTGTCCGTCCTTGAGCGCTTCAATTCTTCTGACATCCAGCCTGAGCGACGCGTAGAATTTGAGCGCGTTGCCGCCGGTCGTGGTTTCCGGATTGCCGAACATGATACCGATCTTTTGACGAAGCTGATTGGTGAACATAACCGAAGTTTTGGATTTGCTGATGGCTGCCGTTAATTTTCGCAACGCCTGCGACATCAACCGTGCCTGAACTCCCATCGTCGGGTCGCCCATTTCACCTTCGATTTCTGCGCGTGGAGTTAATGCCGCAACGGAATCGATCACGATAACATCGAGTGCGCCGCTGCGCACGAGCGTTTCAACGATCTCCAGTGCCTGTTCGCCGTATTCCGGTTGTGAGAGCATCAGGTTGTTGACATCCACGCCTAATTTTTTTGCGTATGAGATGTCGAGTGCATGTTCCGTGTCGATAAAAGCGGCGATGCCATGGTTGCGTTGCGCTTCGGCGATGACGTGCAGACAGATCGTGGTTTTTCCGGATGATTCCGGGCCGAAAATTTCTATGACACGCCCGCGCGGGATTCCACCGATGCCGATTGCCGCATCGAGCGAAATCGATCCGGTCGAAATCGATTCGATCTTGGCAATGGGACCTTCATCCAATTTCATAATGGCGCCTTTGCCGTGTTGTTTCTCAATCTGCTCGACGGCGATGCGCAGAGCCTGCAACCGGGATTCTTTTGTACTTTCTTCTGACATGGAGTTCCTCCTTAATAAATGATCAAATTTTTTTTACGTGCTGTTATCGTTTGAACCGCAATAATAAATTGAGTACGATCGATTTCATCTGATCGGAATCGAACGGTTTTTCCACATAGTCGTCCGCACCGATATCCCGTGCCGTTTTTCGTGCGTCGAAGTCGTCGATGCTCGACATAAAAACGTACGGTATGCCCTGCAGTTTCGGATTCTGTTTCACTTTTTCAAACAGGTCGAACCCGTTCATGAACGGCATGCGAACATCACTGAGGATCAGGTCGGGTTTTGTGGTTTCTAATTGTTTCAGTGCGGCTTCCCCGCCTTCTGCCGTGATGCCCTTAAATGATGCGCCGTCAATAGCGAGGCGAACCGCTTCAAGCCAGGGTTTTTCGTCATCAACAAAAAGAACGGTGCTCTGCTTCCGAGGCGGTTTCTCCCGCATGGTAGTCATTCCTGTGTTATGCCGATACATGAATTGATTGTAGAACCGAGTATTCCGCCCCCTGAGGTTTCAATAAACTTTTCATCACTAAAACTTCTTCAACCACAGCCACTCGTGGTTCAAAGGTACAATTTTCCAACATTGGAGTCAAGTAAGAAAGGTTGCGACTGCTTTTCACACGACCTAAGGTGATGTGAGGATGGAATTTTCGATCTTCAACCGCAAACCCAAGCGGGAGCAATAGTTTATCCAGATTGTTTTTAAGCTGCAAGAGTCTTCCCGTGTCTTCCTCGCATCCGATCCATACAATGCGGGGATGGCGGTTGTCGGGAAATGAACCTACGGAGCGATACGTTATCGAAAACCGGGAAATACCCGTTGTTGCGGCACGAATTGCCGATAGAATTTCCGGCATTGACCGTTCTTCAACATCTCCCAAAAATTTTATGGTGGCGTGCAATTGATGCGGCAGTTCCCATTTGACATCAGCATGAGATTCTTTCAACTGATCTTGAATTTTTTTCATTTCATCACGAAAGTTTTCGGGGGGACGAAATGAGATGAATGTCCGAATGGCAGCCAATGGTTAGTTTATCTGCAAAAGTTTTCTTCGAATAAGTTCTATCGCGGCAAATGACGCACGTTCTTTGATGCGAATCCGGTCGTTGCCGAATTGAAATTTCAAAGCGATGGTTTCTTTGGCATCGGTGAATCCGATCCAGACGAGTCCGACCGGCTTTTCCGGAGAGCCGCCCGAAGGACCGGCAATGCCGGTTGTCGATAAACCGATCGACGTTTCAGAAATGTTTCTGATCCCGCGAGCCATTTCTTTTGCAACCTCGCTGCTGACGGCACCGTGCTGTTCAATGATTTGCGCCGGAACATTTAGGATTTGAGTTTTCGATTTGTTGCTGTACGTGATAACTCCGCGATCAAAATATGCAGAACTTCCCGGAACATTGGTGAGAATATGTGCGATCATTCCGCCGGTACACGATTCGGCTATACTGAGCGTGAGATTTTTTTCGGTCAACAATCTTCCGACCACTTGTTCCAATTCTATGTCATCGATGCCGTAAATAAATTTTTCCGCTTTGGAACGAATTCGTGATTCGACTGCTTGAATTTTTTTCTCGCATGCTGTTCGATCGGAATCGGTTGCAGTAATACGAAGACGGACGCCGGAGACTGAAGGGAGAAAGGCAAGTGAAGCGCCTTGAAGAATGTCGTCCAGGTTTCCCAGCCGTTCCGCCAAAGCGGATTCCGGAATGCCGGTGGTTCTCAACGTTCGATGAACGATAAATGTGCCGGTCTGTTTTTTTTCAAAATACGGAACGATAAAATCTTTAACCATTGCTTCCATTTCGTACGGAACGCCCGGCATCACGAAAAAATATTTTTCATCCCGCTCAAAGAATTCTCCCGGTGCAGTTCCAAACTTGTTCGGGATGACTTTTGAACCGCGCGGAATGAGTGTCTGGTCTTCCGCAGAAGCAGACCATGGCCGGTTGAGCGTCTTCATAATTCGTTCGACATTTTCGCGGGCTTCTGCATCGTGAACCAATTCGGTCTTGAAGAATTTACAGACAGCGGTTCGCGTAATGTCGTCGTGCGTCGGTCCTAATCCGCCGGTGACGATGATGATGTCGTGTGTTGCGTATTCGGTGTGAAATGTGTTGAGAATTTCAGTCACATCGTCGCCTACTGCAACAACGCGATGAACATCGATTCCGACCCGGTTCACTTGTTGAGCGATAAACGATGCGTTGGTGTTGACGACCTGTCCGATGAGAAGCTCATCGCCGATGGAAATAATGACTGCTTTCATGCAATGCTAATGGAAAATTTGCGGAATGAATTTTACCAACAATTGCAGAACAAGATTTCCATAAATTCCCGCCATGACATCGTCCAGCATGATGCCCCAACCGTTTTTCAATGCTTCAAGATTTCTTGCCGGTGGAGGTTTGATGATGTCGAATATTCGAAAGAGAAGAAATCCTGCAATGCTTATGATTATTGATTTCGGAAGCAGCAATAATGTAATCCACATTCCGACAACTTCGTCGATGACGACGATCGGCGGGTCGTCGCCGTAACTGCGTTCCATTTTTCCGGAGACAACAACGCCGACGAAAAACATAACCACAAAACCAGCAAACAAAATAACCGGATTTTCGAAATTCGGAATCCAATAGATCAACAGTCCCACGGCGCTGCCTGCGGTACCGGGAGCAAACGGCGCGTAACCGGAATAAAATCCTGTTGCAAAAAACCGAACAAGAAAAGAAGGGGGCGCTGGGTTATTTTGGCGTTCCGAGATATCTGCCATATAAATCATGAAGAAGTTTTCTGTTGTCGAAAAGATAAACGATTCCCGTTCCGACCGTTGACAGCGTCACGAGCATCATCATGCCGAAGAGTACCCGCGTATCCATCAATGTTTCGATCAACGATTGAAAATCGGCGCGGATAGCAGGAACATTACTGCCGATGTACAGGATGAGTATATAATAGATGACGACAAACTCACCGAATGTTTTTGCCTGTGCGGTTTTCGATGTGATGACCGGCTGGTCTTTCCATTCGGCGTAACTGCGTAAACCGGTGATCACAAAATCCCGGACGACGATGATCCAGATCATCCACGCGGGGACAAGTCCTAAATAAACAAACGAAAACAATGCGGCAGTGGATAAAATTTTATCGGCAAGCGGATCGAGAAATTTTCCCCATCGCGAAACATAGCCGTAGCGCCGTGCAATCCAGCCGTCGTACCAATCCGTAAATGCGGCAACGACATACACGACAAGCGATAATTGCTTGAGGAATGATGATTCCGCAAAAAGGAAAACGATAAATACCGGCGTGAGAATGATGCGGAAAATTGTCAGTGAATTTGGGATCGACATGCCGGGTTGATTTTTTCTATAATGTAATCGTTTTGATTGAAATTACAAAAAAAGATTACACATAAAAAAAGCCTCCGGCATTCTTCATGCCGGGGGCTTTGTAAAATTGCGACGTTGTCCGTCAGGATAAACGAAGGGGTTTTATTTTATCACCACCATTTTTTTGACGTTTGTAAAAGTATTGGTCTGCAGGCGGTAGAAGTAAACGCTGGAGGGGGTGGATCTATTGAACTGCACCGATTATCCACTCCTTCTGTCGTTCATTGGCAAATGTCTTTACTTCCTGCCCAAAGATGTGATTCTCTTCCTTCAAGCGTATATCTGAAGGAGAGCCGCACAAAGTATTCATTTCAATATTTGGCAACGAATACTGCCCGAACGGTTTTGTTGCGGTTCATTGTAATAGTGATCGGATTTGTCGAACCGATCGCATCTCCGCTCCAGCTGGCAAACGAATATCCCGTCGAAGGAGTTGCCGTTAGCTGGATTGTCGTTGCACTATCATATAATGACTGAGCCGGATTCGATGAAACTGTACCGCTTCCGTTTACATTCACCGTGAGTGTAAACTGCGATATGGCAGGCAACTGTGCAAGCAAATATTGTGTGTTAAAATAAATAAGTGCAAATGCCTCACTCGATAATGCTCCACTGCTATCTTGAACACTATGTTGTATAATGGTATCAAGCGTTGAGCGTGTAGAGCGGTTATCGTTTCTCCGGAGCTCGGCTTTCGCGGAATCAAATAATGTTGAGTATACCTTCGCCGCTGATTGATTAGTGATCCAACCGAGAGTGCTGGATTGATTGATGTAGGAACTGAGAGTGTCGAGAAAGCTCAATGGGGCTAAGGTTCGCGTTGTATCAGTCGTACCTAACGTATATCCTGATACTGAATTCGTGAAAATATCGGCGAGATATGCTTCATCAGAAATTTGGTTATCATCCTCATTAAATGCGTGTGGTCGTAAGCCTTGAATGTAATACTTCACAATTGTTGGTATGGCTTTACTTTCATAACCGAACCCTCCCATTGACCCCCCAGGAGCTATCATGGATTGTTGGCGGAAATCGAATGTCAGAAATACACGTCCGGACATCAATCTCTCTCCGTTCGTTTCCCAATTTATCGGGGCGTACATTAAGGAGCTATCGGATATCCCGCCAACGAAAATCCATTGCACTCGTTGTCTACTAGATGAATCACTAGTGAACACATAATCGTACTTGAGTCCATTAACCTGGGCAGTAACCCTGCATCTTGTTGACACTGTTAATCGATCAGCGGGAAGAAGAATGTTGCCGGGAATTTGCTCCGAAGAGGATCCAAGAACATAATTTGTCCCATTCCAGCTATAAGTAACCCATGGTCTTGTTGCAAGAGAATCCGAAGGAAATACATTTTTTATATCGTTATCGTTTGACCAATACGCACGTAGCCGATAGTTTCCATTTCCATCCATATCAATGATATCCAAAACAGCATTGGTCGTTATCAATTTCGTTTCTTGTGTAATTTGGTCATAATCGCTGATGAGACGGCCCGTAATCCCGTTCCAGCTAAATATCCTAATATCCGTAGACTGATTATTTATAGTGGACGGGGACCAAAGAGTAATCAAGTCAACTTCGCCGTCATTATTCAGGTCAAGTGATGCATAAATTTGTGTAATACCCCCACCTCTATAAATCGGAGGTGTAATCCAGATGATCGTCCCGTTTTTAAATATGCCGACAGCGATACTATCACCATTCTCAGGGTCCATCTCGTCAGGAACAGCCCAGAAAAATACGGTGCCCTTCAACGTTCCGTAGGGATCGGTAATCGCTTCTTGCTGATCTGATATAGGAATATTGCCTATCATAGAGTCCATTACTACAAAATACACATCAAAATTAATACCATATAATCCTCGTACTTGATTCTGAAGCGCAGGAAAGATTGTGCCTGTAAAATCGGTGTCTTGGAACTCAAACTGACAATGCACTACAGATGGAATAAGCAGGGCCACCCCAGTCAGTAATAGTAATAACATGTTTTGTATTTTCATTGCTTTCCCTTTTTATCAAGATCATACTTTGTTCCATTAACTCGCTCCCCCGCTCCTGCGGGGGAGCGAACCGTATTGTCCGCTCCGGCGGATATGAGTACAGCTTATTGCCATTCTTTCACCATCTCAAGAAGCCCGCTCGTTGTCCGAGTGATGTACACTCGGACGACAGTACAACTGTTGGATAACAGGAGTAGATCGTCATTCCGCCGCTGGAGCGGCGGAACGAGAAATGCTGATGGTAATATTAACAGGCTCATTATGACAACAATAAAGTACTTCCTCTTCAAGATCATACTTTTTTTCTCCGCAATCAACAGCAATGTGATATGAAAAAGAGAATTGTATCAGGAAATCGATTCAGACAAGAACAGAAACGCCTCAGCCCTTTGAGATGCGTTTCAATGACAAGTAACTGTGAGAATGTATGATTATTTTTTCAGTATGTTAAGGAAAACATTTCGTAAAACAAAAAACCCCGCAACGATGTGCAGGGTTCATATATCTAAAAAAATTGGAATAGTTATGCTGCCTTCAACACTTTTCCTTGTTTGATACAAGTCGCACAAACACGCATCCGATGTGTTCTGCCGTTCACCGAAGCGCGAACATGTTGAAGGTTCGGCAGCCAGCGTCTCCGCGTTTTATTGTGCGCGTGGCTGATGTTATTCCCGTAAACGGGTCGTTTTCCGCAAATTCCACAAATTTTTGACATGATTATCCTCTGGTGAAAAAGATCGCTTGCTTGAAGTATTGCCAATATACATAAAAGTTCAATGTTGCGCAAGAGGAAATTGCCGGATGAAAAGGTTCTTGCCGATTCTTCCGGACAACTATGATGTCCTCAACGCATTCACAATATTGAGTCGCGACGCGCGGCTTGCGGGCAAAAATCCGCCGAGAATGCCCATACAAATAGAAAATATCATCGTCCAAAATATAATTGTTGGCGACATGGTGAAACCGAATGCTAGTTCTGAGAACGTGCCGAAATTGACCGTTGAAATTCTGACGAACGACATGAGCGAAGCAAGAATGATTCCGCAAACTCCTCCGACAAACGAAAGTAAAATTGATTCCACAAGGAATGCGGAAAGAATACTTCGGCGGCGGAAACCGAGAGATCGCAATGTGCCGATTTCTATCGTCCGGTTGGCAACGGCTCCGTACATCGTGATCATCGCGCCGATCATTGCGCCAATACTGAAAATGAACGTCACGATCAAGCCGAGAATGTAAATAAAATCTGCCATGAGCTGCGATTGTTCATGATAATACTGGCGCTCCGGTTTCAACTCGACATATTGAGTCCGCGGATCGTTATTGATGCGTGCTTTGACTGCATCGAATTGTTCCGTGCTGCTCAATCGAAACGTCAGCGACGAAAATACCGGTCTATGAAATGCTGCCATGAGCTGGTCGACATCACCCCAGATTTCCGACTCGAATGCACCGCCGTCCGCATCGAAATATCCGACAATTGTCCAATGATCGTTGCCGAAGAATAATTGCTTGCCGATTTCACAATTCTGAAATCGTTTGGCAATGTTCGAGCCGATAACAATTTCCCGCGAACCGAACTGAAACATTCGTCCTTCGGAAATTTTCACCTGCTGGCGCATCTGGAGCGCGGTGGGAGAGATGCCTCGAACCGAAACATTCCCCATATCGTTCGATTCTTTTTTCAATAAATTGATGATGACGTAAAGCTCTGTCGTGGCAAGAGGCTTTCCATCCTGACCGACAACAATTTCCGGCTGTGTTTTGATGATGTTCGCGGCATCACGGTCGATCTGGCTGACAAGCTCGGATGTTGCCGATCTGCGGAGAACTATAATATTGTTGTCCGATCCGGTTTGTACCAGTGTTTGTTCGACGCCGTTAGCCAGCATCAATACTGCAGCGAAGACAAACACGACGAGCGTAATGCCGCCGAGTGTAAGACTCGTGGTGATTCTTCTCGTCCACAGACTCTTTCTGATGTATCCTAAAAGTTGTCTTCCCAAAAGAGCGGCAAAAATCAGGACGACTGCCGTCAGGAGAACAATAGTGCTTTTCAATGCAAGTGCCATAATTCAATTCCGTTGATTCTGAGTTATCCGGTTTGCCGCAATCCGTCGACAATTTTTGTTCGAAGCGTTCTCATGGTCGGGAAAATCGCTGCAATGATTCCGGCAAGAATTGCGGAAGAAATCGCCATGATGATCGTCAGCGGTTCGACATTGAACACGGGGAAAAATGTCGGGAACACTTTTGCAAATGCTTTTGCAATGGGAAATGTCAATGCCAGTCCGATAAGACCGCCGACAACGGCAATAAACATCGACTCACCCGCGATAATCCCGACAATATGGATTGCCGAGAAACCGAGCGTTTTCAGAACAGCGTATTCTCTCGTTCGTTCGCGTGCTGCCATCACAATGGTATTGGCAAGGACGAGGAGGATGATCCCGATAATGACATACGAAACCACTTTGACCGATGTGATGATTGCGCTCGACATCGAAACGAAGCTTTGCTGGAATTCTTTTTCCGTTTCTGTTTTGGTTCCTGCGGTGGAATTGAAAAACATGTCATCGACTGTTTTCGAAACGATCGGAATATCGGAAGCATTTTGCACTTTCAGAATATACCAGCCGACATTTCCCTCGCGCCCCGGCTGTGTTTGTTTGACCTGCTCATCCAGATATTTCCACTGAAACATCATCTGGGTTTCATCGACCGACTGATCCTTTCCCTTATAAAATCCGCGGACGACGAAATCCCATTTTCCGGGATAGATATCACCTTCCACGGAAATAATATCGCCCTTATGCAAGTTTTGTTGTCGTCCTAGTTTTTCACCGATCACGCAGGCATTGCGTTCTTTCTGAAAATCCGTCAGATCCTCTTTCGAAATAATGAATTCAGGATAAAGGTCGAAATATGTTTCCGCGTCTACTGCCATGCGGGGGAAGAAATTATTCCAATCGCTCGGGTCTTTATAAACGCCGCCGAACCAGTTTGCGTACGAAACTTCCGCAACGCCCGGAATTTTTTGAATCTGGTCGCGATAGGAAAGCGGCAGCGGGAAGATGAACGACACGGCGTCCCGCGTGATCATACGATTTGCCGCCGATGCTTCCACGCCGGCATACCATGCCGTGACGATCGTCCGCATAAACCCGAACGACATGACCGCGATGGCGATACCGGCAATCGTCAGCATTGTCCGGAGTTTATGCCGTAATGTATTTTTAAAAATGAGTTTGAGTACGTGCATCGCTAAATCCTCAGGATAATTCGCCTTTGTCGAGGTGGCGTGATTTGTGTGCCCGCTCTGCCGCCCGCGGGTCGTGCGTAACCATGACGATCGTTTTCTTGAATTCCGTGTTTAACCGGTCGAGCAATTTGAGAATTTCTTCTGCAGACACTTTATCGAGATCGCCGGTCGGTTCATCCGCCACCAGAATGGTCGGATCGGAAACGATTGCCCGAGCAATCGCAACGCGCTGTTCCTGTCCGCCGGATAATTGTTTGGGATAATGTTGAATGCGGTCGCCCAAACCGACAACCTGCAGTGAAAATATTGCGCGTTCCTTTCGTTCCTTTTTCGATAGATTGGAAAGCAGAAGCGGAAGCTCGACATTTTCAAACGCCGTCAGGACCGGCAGAAGATTATAAAATTGGAAAATGAATCCGACGTTTCGTGAACGCCATTTCGCCAATTCGGACTCATTCAATGTAGAAATATCGGTTCCGGCGACGGTAATCGTTCCGCGTGTCGGCTTATCAATACCGGCGATGAGATTCAATAGTGTCGTTTTGCCGGAGCCGGAGGGACCCATCAATGCAAGGAATTCTCCTTCCGGAATATCGAACGAAATATTGGAGAGTACTGGGATTTCCTGTGAATCCCGCCAGTACGATTTCGAAATATTTTGAACGGAAACGATAGACATTACCACTCCTTCTGTATTTGTTCTGAAAACACGAGGACAAACATGATCGTTAAAATATAAAAATTTGTACGAAAAAAAAATGTTATTGTTTGAGTTTTACTTTCGAACCGGAGCGCAAGCTCCCGGAAGGATTAAGGACGACTTTATCTCCGGATTGAAGGCCGGACGTTATCTCGATCATTTTCCCTAATGACTTACCTGTTGATACCGGCACTTCGCTCACGGAATTATCGTGTAAGACGAATGCCACTTTTTTCCCATCTCGGTTTGCAATTGCCAACGGGTCGGTGACCATTGTCGGCGTAGTGCTTTCCGTTTGTGCAGATTGTTGATTGAGAAAATGTACCTTCGCGCTCATTTCCGGTAAAACGCGGTTGTCGCGTTCGAGGAAACGGACTTTTGTCAGGATTGTAGCTTTCGCGCGGTCAGCTGTAGGAATAATTTTATCAACCACTCCGCGATAATTTTTTTCCGGATACGCATCCAACGAGATTTCGCATGGTTGTCCGGTAGAAACTTTTTCGATATTGGATTCGGAAACATCCGCTTCGACTTCCAGCGAGCCCATATCGGCAATTGTCACGACAGCGACGCGGGAACTCGCTCCGGCTCCGAACGGTGCAACTACTTCACCGATGTCGGCATTCTTGGTGAGAATTGTTCCGTCGAAGGGAGCGCGGATGTTGGTGTTTTCTAAACTCACTTGCATCGAGTTGAGATTTGCTTCACGGGATGCAATGGTGGCGATGACGCGGTCGTACTGAGCTTTGGCTGCATCGTAATCTGCTTGAGAGGCAAGCTGGCGGTTGAGAAGTTCTTGTGTGCGTCTCAACGTTTGCTCTGCAGAATTTTTATCGGCAATGGCGACGTCGAGGTCTGCCTTTGCCTGATGTACTGCCGCTTCAACATCACCACTTTCAATGCGCGCGATAATTTGTCCCTTCTTAACCTGATCGCCTTCTTTGAAACCGAGATAGACAAGTCTGCCGGTCGCTTTCGAGGCGATGGATGCTTTCGTTTGTGCGACAACATAGCCGCTTGCCGTCAATAATGCACTTGCCTGCGAAGGAGAAATCATCGAGACCGTCGTGATATCGACAACTTCCTCATCGCCGAATGTATTTTTGATGAAGAAAAATGCCGCGAGGATAAGAAATAATGCACCGGAGCCGTACAACAAATATGATGTACGGGAAGAATGAGCCGTTTTCCCGCCATCCTCTTTTTCACGGTCTATTTTTAGCTTTGAAAGATCGAACTGCCCAGTTGACATGAACGTTTCAGAAAGATAAATGAGTGTTTTTAAGATACTGAAATCAGAAAATGTTTCCAAATTTGATGAAGTTTTCTTATCATTATATTTTACAGTTATCCACCGGCCGTGTTGGGTTTGAGAAAATAACACTTCCGGGATATTTATTCAATTCCCATAAGACTTTTACAGTGATTCAAAAATTCACCTGGCAAAAATTTGAGTACCTTGTTGGCTCGGCAATCAGTGTTGTTGCTCTGATTGTTTATGTCGTCACGCTCTGTCCGACAGTAAACTTTATTGATAGCGGAGAGCTTGCGACCGATGTCTATACATTAGGCATCGCTCATCCATCCGGCTACCCGATGTTTACAATGGTAGAATGGATCTTCAGCCATGTGCCGTTTGGTCTCCGGATCATTTACCAGTTGAATTTGCTTGCAGGGCTTTTCTGTGCCGGCGCGTTATTTTTCTTCTTCCGGTTTTTTGTTCTTGTGATGAATGTGATTTTCCATGCGAAACCGGTCTTTGATGCATCACGCGTGAACATGACGGAAAAAATCCTCGTATATATTTTCCTGCCGGCGATATTCGGCACGCTGGTCCTCGGATTTTCCGGAACATACTGGGCGCAGGCGCTTTCCATCGAAGTATACCCGCTTCATCTTTTTTTTGTTTCAATCATTTTATTCCTGTTCACGAAAGCCGCAATGATGGAGCAAAAAAAGCCCGACCTTGATCGTGAAGGAATTTCTAAAGAAGCGTACTGGCTTGGATTTGCATTCGTCCTGGGGTTGTCGTTTACGAATCACATGACCACCATTTTACTTGCACCGGCTTTCTTATTTTTGTTTTTTCGGGTCCACGGCTTTTCTTCAAATGCATGGAAACGTATCGCCCGGCTTGCACCGCCGTTTCTCATTGGGTTATCGCCGTATCTTTATCTGCCGATTCGCGCGTCTCAAGTGCCGTTGATGAATTGGGGGAATCCTGTCGATGCCGAGCGGTTTTTCAGGCATGTCAGTGCGAAAGTGTATCACGTTTGGATTTTTTCTTCGAGCGAGGTTGCCGGCAAACAATTAAAATATTTTGTGGACACTCTTCCCGATGTGTTCGCGTATTTTCCTCTCGTCTTTGCGATTATCGGATTGACCTGGTTGTTCAGGAAATCGAAATCGTTATTCTTCTTTACGACGTTATTACTCGTCGGTTGTTTGGCATACTCGATCAATTATGATATCAACGATATCGATTCGTATTTTTTACTGGCATATATCGCCATTGCCATTTGGGCAGGAATCGGTTGCTTACGTGTCATTAGTCTGATGCAGGAATTTCAAACCGCACGAAGGATTGCGATCGCTTGCGTAGCGTCATGTTTCATCGTTCTTGTCGCGAATTATTCCACTGCGGATCAATCCGACAACCGCATCGTCGAAGAATATACTCGCGACATGTTTTCATCCGTTGAACCGAACGGTATCATCATCACTTCCCAATGGGATTATTTCGTTTCATCCGCATATTATTTCCAATTGGTTGAAAAAGTTCGTCCCGATGTTGTTGTTATCGATAAAGAATTGATGCGCCGGTCGTGGTATTATCCTCAATTGAATACGCGGTTCCCGTGGTTGACGGCACAATCGAAAAAAGAGATCGATTTATTTCTCATCGAGGCAAATAAGTTTGAACGTGATATTCCGTATAATCCATCGGTCATCGAATTTCGCTATGCAAGTCTTATCCGAAGTTTTATCGAACAGAATTATCGATCACGGCCGGTCTATGTGACACAGGATGTGGGGAAAGAATATACGAAGGGATACAACCTGATTGCCAACGGGATTGCATGGCGGGTTTATCCCGATACGGTGCATCATGAAAGTCCCGGAGGTTCATTTCAATTTTCATATTCCGCACGAGCGCGACAAATATGTCGATGGAATTGTTGGTATGTATGCGACCGCCTGGTATAACAATGCCGTTTCCGCTGCGATGTCGAATCGTAAAAACGATGCGTTGGATTATGTGAATCGATGCTTTAGAAATTGAGCCGAATTTTCGCGAAGCATCCGATTTAAAAAACTTCGTGGAACGCGGCAAGTAGTTTTTACCTGTTTTCAGTTTTTCTTCAAAAGATCCATTCATTGTTTGACTTTTATTCAAAAAATGTTATATTACTGGGCTATTAAAACCGATAGCCTCCCCGGAATCGTAAAAATGCCCTTTTTTGGACAGAAAACAGTAAGATTCAAAAAAACTGAAGGGATTTTTTTCTGTAAAAAAAGGCGGTAAAATTATTTTTTTTACACGATGCCGATGTAGCTCAATGGTAGAGCAGCTGATTTGTAATCAGCTGGTTGGAGGTTCAAATCCTCTCATCGGCTCTCGAAAATTTTTTTTAAAGAGCCGTTGGAACTGTGCGATGCTGTGAACGGAACGCTTGCAGCAAAAAGTTTTTCCGTTGTCCTTGATACTAAGAGGATGGGTGAAACCTGAGTTAAGCCCGAACCGTTGCGGGCAGGTAGCGAAGTGGTCAAACGCAACAGACTGTAAATCTGTCGGCTTCGGCCTTCGGAGGTTCAAATCCTTCCCTGCCCACAGTGAATGGCTCATGGTTGATAATAACCAAGAAACTGAAAGCTGGAAGTGAATGAACAATGCGGGAGTAACTCAGTTGGTAGAGTCACAGCCTTCCAAGCTGTTGGTCGCGGGTTCGAGTCCCGTCTCCCGCTCACAACTTGCTTGCGTAGCTCAGTTGGTAGAGCACATCCTTGGTAAGGATGAGGTCATCGGTTCAATCCCGATCGCAAGCTCGGCGATATACTAATTACTGTTTACTGTAAGGAAATTTTCCCATGCGCGATATCATCACACTGGAATGTACGGACTGTAAACGTCGCAACTACACCACAACCAAAAACAAGAAGAAACAATCTGGCCGCGTTGAGTACAAGAAGTTTTGTGCCTGGTGTAACAAACACACACAGCATAAAGAAACGAAGTAATCGGTATCTACGTCAGTAGCTCAATTGGCTAGAGCAGCGGTCTCCAAAACCGCAGGTTGGGGGTTCAAGTCCCTCCTGACGTGCTTGGAAACGTGACCGTCATAATTTTTGAAGGACCCCTCATGAAAGAAAAAATCATTGCGTTCGTGACCGACACGGTCAAAGAAATGAAAAAAGTGACATGGCCGAGTGCCAACGAGTTGCGTGAATCCACCGTCGTTGTTCTTGTCGTCTGCGGCGTGATCGCGTTATTCGTGTTCGGCGTCGATTGGGTTGTCAGCAACATCCTGAAAGTGATTGTTTAGGATCATTCATGGAAAAAGAAACCAAACAGACGAAGCGCTGGTATGCCATTCGAACCTATTCCGGACATGAGAACAAAGTGAAGGCTCATCTGGAACAGGAAGCCGCTCTGGCTCATCTTGATGACCGGATCACCGGAGTAATGGTTCCTTCGGAGAAGATTTTTGAAGTAAAAGAAGGAAAGAAAAAAAGCAAGACGAAAACGTTCTTTCCGGGTTATATTCTTGTGGAAGCCGTTCTCGATAAAGAAACGAAGCATCTTATTCTTAACGCGCCATCGGTCATCAGTTTTGTCGGGCCGCGCGGCGAACCCGTACCTCTTCAGTTCGACGAAGTGAAACGGCTGATCGGCAGGATGGAAGAACGGAAAGATGTGGAAGTGATGGAAGTACCGTTTCATGTCGGCGAAGCCGTGAAAGTGATCGACGGTCCGTTCAATAATTTTACCGGGTTCGTTCAGGATGTCAATGAAGAAAAAATGAAATTGAAAGTGATGGTCAGTATCTTCGGTCGTAAAACACCCGTTGAGCTCGACTTCAATCAAGTGGAAATCGAAAAGTAATCAGATCGGAAATCAATCATGAAAAAAGTAACAGGATTCATCAAACTGCAAATTCCTGCCGGAGCGGCAAACCCGGCTCCGCCCATCGGACCCGCTCTCGGTCAAAAAGGCGTGAACATCATGGAGTTCTGCAAACAGTTCAACGCAAAAACTCAGGATAAGCAGGGACTCATCATCCCGGTTGTCATTACTGTTTTCTCGGACAAGTCGTTCACATTCATCACGAAAACTCCTCCGGCATCGGTTCTTCTCACCAAAGCGGCGAAGGTTGAAAAAGGATCGGGTGAGCCGAACCGGAATAAAGTCGGAAAAGTCACGAAGCAACAGGTTCGTGAAATTGCCGAAATGAAGATGCCCGACCTGAATGCCAAGGATATCGAAGGCGCAATGGCAATGATTGCCGGAACAGCGCGCAGTATGGGAATTACCGTCGAAGATTAGTTATTCAGTGGAAGTCCCGTCTTGGCTTTTTCAAAAGACGGCACGATCGTACCACAACCATTAAAAGGATAAGATATGAAACTCAGTAAACGTTTTAAAGCTGCAACCGCAAAAGTCGATCCGAAGAAACAGTACACCCTCGAAGAAGCGATTGCCCGCGTCAAAGAAACGGCAACGGCAAAATTCACTGAAGGTGTGGATATCGCAGTACGGTTGGGAGTTGATCCGAAGAAAGCCGATCAGGCGATTCGCGGAACTGTTGCGTTGCCGCACGGCATCGGAAAAGAAGTTCGCGTGCTCGTTATCGCAAGACCTCCGAAGGACGAAGAAGCGAAAGCGGCCGGAGCGGATTACGCGGGATTTCAGGAATACATTCAGAAAATTCAGGGCGGTTGGGCAGACATCGATGTCATCATCGCGACACCGGATTCAATGGGCGAACTCGGAAAACTTGGAAAAGTTCTCGGTCCCCGCGGTCTGATGCCGAATCCCAAGAGCGGTACGGTCACGGTGGATGTTGCAAAAGCCGTGAAAGAAGTCAAGGCGGGAAAGATTGAATTCCGTGTCGATAAGGCGGGCATTCTTCATGCAACTGTCGGTAAGGCAAATTTTGAGGCTCAGAAATTAGTGGACAACGTAAATGCATTTTTAAATACGGTTGTTCGTCTGAAGCCTTCGTCAGCAAAAGGACAATACATCAGGAGCATTGCCGTTTCCAGTACGATGGGACCCGGCGTGCATATTGATCGCAATACTATTGTCGGACATTAAGAAATTACGCACTCACTAAACATTGTCGTTGTGTTCTGCCATGCTGAAAATCGTGGGCTTCTCAGAAGACAACACATTATCACGAGGAAACTATGAAACGTTCTGAAAAAGAACAGATCATTGCAGAGGTGAAGGAGAAAGTGCTCCGGGCGAAAGCGCTGTACTTCGCGGATTTTACCGGTATCACCGTCGAGCAGGTGGATGAACTGCGGCGGGAATTCCGGAAATCCAACGTCGATTATCGCGTCGTGAAGAATACGCTTGCCCGCAAAGCGCTTGAGGAAGCAACGGGTTATGATACCGTGCTCGATCGGCTTGTCGGTCATACGGCAATCGCATTCGGGTACGATGATCCTGTTGCACCGGCAAAGATCATCAAGAAATTCCAGGAGAAACATGATCAGAAGCTCGCTGTTAAAGTCTGCGTGCTCGAAAAACAAATCTTCGACGGAAAACAACTTGGTGATATCGCAAAACTTCCGTCACGTGGCGAAATAATTGCCGGTATTCTCGGCAGTATTCAAGCGCCCATGTCGGGTGTTGTCGGCGTACTCAATGCGGTCGCACGCGATCTCGTCAGTGTCATCGATGCAATAGAGAAAAAGAAGGCAGCGTAATTCATCGGCTGCGTACTCAACTATAATCTGAAATAAAGGAGAAACAATATCATGTCAGCAGTTCAAGAAATAGTCGAAAAAATTGAGAAGCTTACGCTTCTTGAAGCTTCAGAATTAAAGAAAGCTCTGGAAGAGAAATTCGGTGTCACGGCGGCCGCTCCGATGATGATGGCCGGCGGCGGAATGCCGGCGGCAGGTGCAGCACCCGCGGCTGAAGCGCAAACCGAATTCAATGTCGTTCTGAAAAATTCCGGTGCACAGAAAATCAACGTCATTAAAGTTGTCCGTGCCGCAACCGGACTTGGCTTGAAAGAAGCGAAGGATCTTGTCGACGGCGCTCCGAAGACGGTGAAAGAATCCATTCCGAAAGAAGAAGCGGAAAAACTGAAGAAGGAACTGGAAGAAGCAGGCGCTCAGGTTGAATTAAAGTAACGGGTGTTTTCCTCTTTCGAAAATATCGGTAATCGAATGAGGAATATGATGTATGAAATAGCCGATAACCGAAGGTTTTTCGGTTATCGGTTTCCCTTTTTGTAAAGCATTTTTTTCGTGAAGTACCAGACAATTTTGTTTCATAAAGGATGACACGCGTGAAGACCAGCCAAACGAACAATCGATTTTCCTTTGCAAAAATTCCACAGCTTGTGGAGTTCCCCGATTTGCTTAACGTGCAGATCGAATCGTGGGATAGTTTTTTGCAGGCGAATGTTCCTCCCGAAAAAAGGGCAAACAGAGGTTTACAACAGATCTTTTTGATGAATTTTCCTATTACGGATGCCCGGGAAAATTATATTTTGGAATTTGTCGAATACTACGTTGAAAAACCGAAGTATTCCGTCATCGAATGCCAGGAGCGCGGTTTAACGTATGCCGTGCCGCTGAAAGCAAAGTTACGTCTTTCCACCAAGAGCGAAGACGGCAAAAGTTATACCGACACGATGGAACAGGAAGTCTATCTCGGTAATCTTCCGGTGATGACCCATCGGGGAACGTATATCATTAACGGTGCGGAACGCGTTGTCGTCAGCCAGTTGCACCGGTCACCCGGCGTGTTTTTCGATGAATCGCTGCACCCGAACGGCATGTCGATTTATTCTGCTCGGATTATCCCCTTCCGCGGATCATGGGTCGAATTTACGACTGATATCAGCAACGTCATGTATGTCTACATCGACCGGAAAAAGAAATTTCCGGTGACGACGTTATTGCGCGCTCTCGGATTTTCTTCCGACGATGAAATTCTGCAGCTCTTCAATCTCGTGGAAGAAGTGGACACGCATAAAGCGAACTTAAAAGATTATATCGGCAGAATTGTCTGCAGTGATATTGTCGATAAAAAAACCGGTGAAATTTTTATCAATAAAGATTCCATCTTCAGCGAAGAATTGTTGAAGAAAGTCAAAAAATCGGAAATCAAAAAAATCCGCTTCCTGAAACATGAAGGAATCGGTGAGAGTTCCGTTATCGCCAACACCATTCAGAAGGATATTGCACGTTCGGACGAAGAAGCATTGAATGCGATTTACCAGCAATTGCGGTCCGGCGAAGCTCCCGATTTGGAAACGGCAAAAAATTTATTGGAACGATTGTTCTTCAACGAGAAGCGATACGATCTCGGCAATGTCGGTCGTTACCGGATGAATGCAAAGCTCAATTTGACCATTCCGGTCACGACAACCACGCTGACGAAAGAAGATATCGTTGCCATCATTAATTATCTTATCGATTTACAGCAGGGAAAAAAGACCGTCGATGATATTGATCATCTCGGTAACCGCCGCGTCCGCACAGTCGGCGAACAGATCGGTCAGCAATTCAACATCGGTCTTGTCCGCATGGCGCGGACAATCCGTGAGCGATTGAGTTTGCGTGATCAGGAAAAAGTTGCCCCGCAGGATCTTGTAAATGCCCGCACGATTACGAGCGTGATCAATGCATTTTTCGGAACGAACCAGCTTTCGCAATTTATGGATCAGACCAATCCGCTTGCCGAGATCACGCACAAGCGCAGAATGTCTGCCCTTGGACCGGGTGGTTTAACCCGCGAACGTGCCGGGTTCGAAGTTCGTGACGTTCATTATACCCATTACGGCCGGCTGTGTCCGATTGAAACGCCGGAAGGACCGAACATCGGATTGATTTCTTCGCTCTGTATTCATGCTCATGTCAATGAGTTCGGTTTTATTGAGACTCCTTACCGGAAAGTGAAGAACGGCAGGGTTACGGACGAAATCGAATTTATGACGGCGGAGAAAGAAGATATTTATACGATCGCACAGACGAATAATGCGATCGATGATAAAGGCAGATTTTTGACGGAACGCGTGAAAGCGCGTCTGCAAAGCGATTATCCGTTGGCGAAACCGGAAGAGGTACAATATATCGACGTCGCTCCGAGCCAGATCGTAAGCGCCGCCGCGGCATTAATTCCATTTCTGGAACATGATGATGCGAACCGTGCATTAATGGGTTCCAATATGCAACGACAGGCAGTTCCGTTGCTGCGGCCCGAAGCCCCGATTGTCGGAACCGGTTTGGAAGAAAAAATTGCTCGTGATGCACGGACGATGATTGTCGCCGAACGCAACGGTGTTGTCGAATATGTCGATTCGAACTCAATCATCGTGAATTATGATATCGACGAAACGAGCACCGAGGCCTTGATCAGTTTTGAAGATAAAAAACGGGTCGAGTATCAGCTTGTGAAATTTTTCCGGACGAATCAGGATACGGCTATTAACCAGCGTGCGATTGTTAAGCCCGGAGAGCATTTCAAAAAAGGAGATATTCTCGCCGACGGTTGCGCGACCGATCACGGTGAATTAGCACTGGGACGAAACGTTCTTGTCGCCTTCATGCCGTGGCGCGGTTACAATTTCGAGGATGCCATTGTTATCAATGAACGCATGGTCGCCGAGGATGTGTTCTCGTCACTGCATATTGAAGAATTCGAACTTCAGGTCCGTGATACAAAACGCGGTGAAGAAGAACTGACACGGGAAATTCCCAACGTCAGCGAAGAAGCGGTGAAAGACCTCGATGAAAACGGTGTCGTACGTGTTGGCGCCGAAGTTGTTGAAGGTGACATCCTTATCGGAAAAATCACTCCGAAAGGCGAAACAGAATCGACGCCGGAAGAAAAATTATTGAAAGCGATTTTCGGAGAAAAAGCCGGCGATGTCAAAGATGCATCTCTCAAAGCTCCTCCCGGTATGAAGGGCATCGTTATTGCAACGAAACTCTTCAGCAGGAAGAAAAAAGATGCCGAATCCAAAAAAGAAGATAAGCGATTGGTCGACCAGCTGGAAAAAGCCGAGAAGAAAGCGGTGAAAGATAATCTCGACAAGCTTGTCAAAAAACTCGTTGCGGTTCTTGACGGCGAAAAATCGGCCGGTATCAGAAACGTTGACGGCGATGTTGTGATTCGCGGCGGGACGATCTTTAAAGAAGAACTCTTTGTCAATCTTGCCGAACAACTGGATAAGTTGAATTATAAGAACGATTGGACCGACGATAAAAAGAAAAATTCGCTCATTACCCGTATCTACGAAAATTTCCTTCAGAAGCAGAATGACATCGACGAGTACTATAAGCATGAAAAGACAAAAATCATGCTTGGTGATGAATTGCCCTCCGGTATCGTTCAACTGGCAAAAGTATATGTTGCCAAGAAACGGAAACTTTCCGTCGGTGATAAGATGGCGGGACGCCACGGTAACAAAGGCGTTGTTGCGAAAATTGTTCCTTCGCAAGACATGCCGTTTATGGAAGACGGAACTCCGGTCGATGTTGTCTTAAATCCGCTCGGCGTACCGTCACGTATGAACCTCGGCCAGTTGTTTGAAACAGCGCTCGGATGGGCCGGCGAAAAGCTCGGTATAACATATGCGACTCCCATTTTTGACGGTGCTTCATGGGAACAGGTTCAGGCCGAACTGGAAAAAGTCGGATTGAATAAGAATTCAAAAGCGACCCTGTATGATGGACGAACCGGTGAGCAGTTCGATCAGGAAGTGACGGTCGGTTTTATCTACATCATGAAATTGTCTCACCTTGTCGACGATAAAATCCACGCCCGGTCAATCGGTCCGTATTCTTTGATTACGCAGCAGCCACTCGGCGGAAAAGCGCAATTTGGCGGTCAGCGGTTCGGAGAAATGGAAGTGTGGGCGCTGGAGGCATACGGTGCCGCGAATATTCTGCAGGAAATTCTTACGGTGAAAAGCGATGACGTGTACGGACGCGCCAAACTGTATGAATCGATTGTGAAGGGCGATAATCTGCCGGAACCGAATGTCCCGGAATCGTTCAATGTGCTTGTTCGCGAATTAATGGGTTTAGGATTAGATTTAAAGATCGAATAAAACGATTGGAGAAATAAGAATGGCTTTTACATCACACGAAAATCTGATCAAGAAAAACTTTTCGAAAATCACGATCACGCTTGCATCGTCGGATTTGATTCTGTCCCGATCGCACGGTGAAGTGACGAAACCGGAAACGATCAATTACCGGTCATTCCGTCCGGAAAAAGACGGATTGTTCTGTGAGAAAATTTTCGGGCCGGTGCGCGATTGGGAATGCCATTGCGGAAAATATAAACGGATCCGGTATAAAGGCATCATCTGCGATCGTTGCGGCGTGGAAGTGACACAAAAAAGCGTTCGGCGCGAACGGATGGGACATATTTCTCTCGCCGTTCCCATCGTACACATCTGGTATTTCCGTTCGGCACCGTCGAAGATCGGCAACATTCTCGGATTGAGCGGAAAAGATCTCGAGCGCATCGTGTATTATGAATCGTACGTTGTCGTTCAACCCGGAACGACCGGACTGAAAAAAATGGATCTCCTTTCCGAAGAACAATATTACGATGTTCTTGGATCATTGCCGGAAAAGAATCATGATCTTGAGGATAACGATGAAAAGAAATTCATTGCCAAAATCGGCGGTGAGGCAATCAAAGATCTGCTGAAACGTGTCGACGTCGAAATCCTTGCCGCTGAGTTGCGTATCGGTGCGAAAGAAGAAACATCCGTTCAAAAGAAACAGGAATTTCTCAAACGACTGCGTGTCGTTGAAGCATTCCGTGAACGCGAAAACAGCGTTCCGAATAATCCTGCGTGGATGGTCCTTGATGTGATTCCGGTTATTCCGCCGGAACTTCGTCCGCTTGTTCCACTTGAGGGCGGCCGATTTGCCACATCCGATTTGAACGATCTTTATCGCCGCGTGATCATCAGAAATAACCGTCTCAAACGGTTGATTGAAATCAAAGCTCCGGAAGTTATCCTGCGCAACGAAAAACGAATGCTGCAGGAAGCGGTCGATTCTCTTTTCGATAATTCGCGTCGCGTCAACGCGGTTCGCTCCGATAATAATAGAGCGCTGAAATCTCTTTCCGATATGCTCAAAGGAAAGCAGGGACGGTTCCGGCAGAATTTGCTCGGCAAGCGGGTCGATTATTCCGGCCGCTCCGTCATCGTTGTCGGTCCGGAACTCAAATTGCACGAATGCGGACTTCCGAAAGACATGGCGGTGGAGCTCTTCAAACCGTTTATCATCCGCAAGCTCATCGAGCGAGGGATGGTCAAAACGGTAAAGAGTGCCAAGAAAATGGTCGATAAAAAAGGCCAGGAAGTCTGGGAAATTCTCGAAAATATTATCGATGGACATCCCGTGCTCCTGAATCGTGCTCCCACGCTTCATCGGCTCGGTATTCAGGCATTTCAGCCGGTTTTAGTAGAAGGTAAAGCTATCAGAATTCATCCGATGGTTTGTACGGCATTCAATGCCGATTTTGACGGCGATCAGATGGCGGTACACGTTCCGCTGTCATTCGATGCGCAACTGGAAGCGCGTATCCTGATGCTCTCCAGTCATAATATTCTTTCTCCATCGAACGGCGCACCGATCGTCCATCCAACACAAGATCAGGTACTCGGGTGTTATTATCTGACCAAATCGAGGACCGGCGATCTTGGCGAAGGGAAAATATTTACTTCGGTTGATGAAGCAATTATTGCCTATAATTCCGGTGCAATCGGTTTACATGCGCGCATTAAAGTCCGTATCGACGGTAAGAGGGTCGAGACGACAACTGGTCGTGTGATCTTCAATCAAATCGTTCCGAAAGAATTGGGATTCATCAATGAACTTTTAAATAAAAAACGGTTGGTGCAGATCGTGCAAACCGCTTTCCGTTCATGCGGCAATCTTCGCACCGCGGAATTCCTTGACAGCTTAAAAGAACTCGGGTTTACATACGCGACTCGTGGCGGACTTTCCGTCAGCGTCGGCGATGTCATCATCCCGCAGGAAAAAGAAGAAGTTATCGGGAAATCGATGAAGGATGTCGACAACGTCCAAAATCAGTATTACCGTGGTTTCATTACCAACGGTGAGCGGTATAATAAAGTCATCGATATTTGGACGCGGACAACTAATAAAGTTGCCGAACGATTATTCGATGCTCTCCAGCATGACCGTGACGGATTCAACTCATTGTACATGATGGTTGATTCCGGTGCCCGTGGTTCGAAAGAACAGGTGCGTCAGCTTGCCGGCATGCGCGGATTGATGGCGAAACCGCAGAAGAGTATGTCGGGTGCGACCGGTGAGTTGATTGAAAACCCGATCATCGCGAATTTCCGTGAAGGTCTTTCGATTCTCGAATATTTTATTTCCACACACGGTGCTCGTAAAGGTCTTGCCGATACGGCTTTGAAAACTGCCGATGCCGGATACCTGACACGCAGGCTCGTCGACGTGGCGCAGGATGCCATTATTTCCGTAAACGATTGCGGAACCATTCGCGGCGTGCTCACCGGTGCTCTGAAAGAAGGTGAAGACGTTAAGGAACCACTTTCGGAACGTATCCTTGGACGCGTAGCGGTTCATGACGTCATCGACCCGTTAACACGGAAAGTGATCGTGAAGTCCGGTGAAGAAATCGATGAAATCAAAGCCACGGCCATTGCCGATACATCGATTGAGATGGTTGAAATTCGGTCGGTATTGACGTGCGAGGCAAAACGCGGTGTCTGTACGAGATGTTACGGCCGTAATTTGACGACTTCAAAACTTGTCGAGCCCGGCGAACCTGTCGGAATTATTGCAGCTCAATCAATCGGAGAACCCGGTACTCAATTGACATTGAGAACATTCCACACCGGCGGAACGGCAAGTCTTATCGCCGCGCAGTCTCAGATTGTTTCCAAATTCGACGGTAAAGTAAAATATGACGGTATAAAATATTTGAAGCAGTCCGCTGCCGATGGTAAATTAATTGTTCTCGGCCGGAGCGGAATTGCGAATATTGTCGATAAAGATAACCGTATTTTAACGAAGTACGACGTTCCCTACGGCGCAACATTGTTGGTGGCTGACGGTGCTGCGGTCAAGCGCGGCGAAATTATTTATGAATGGGATCCGTACAACGCAATTATCATTTCGGAACATCCCGGCGTTGTAAAGTATCAGGATCTCAAGGAGAACATCACCTTCCGTGAAGAGCCTGATGAACAAACCGGGCATATTCAAAAGGTCGTTATCGATTCCCGTGACCGTACATTAAGCCCGTCTCTTCTCGTCATGAATGATGAAGGGCAAAAAGTCGGCAATTATATTATTCCCACACGTGCTCACATTGCTGTCGATGACGGAGAAAAAGTAGCAGCGGGAACAGTCCTCGTCAAAATTCCGCGTGACAGCGGAAAGACACGTGATATCACCGGCGGTCTGCCGCGCGTGACGGAATTATTCGAAGCACGCAGTCCGGCCGATCCGGCAATTGTTTCCGAAATTGACGGTACCGTAAAATTCGGACCTCAAAAACGCGGTTCACGCGAAATTTTTGTGAAGAGCCATGACGGTCTGGACGAACGGCATTATCTCATCCCGATGGGAAAACATGTGCTCGTTCAGGAAAATGATGTCATCCGGTCCGGCGAACGCCTTTCGGATGGCGCTATCGATCCGCATGACATTCTCCGCATCAAAGGCGTTGGTGCTGTGGAAGAATATCTTGTGAACGAGATTCAGGAAGTCTACCGGATGCAGGGTGTGAAGATTAATGATAAACACATCGAAGTGATCGTTCGTCAGATGATGCAAAAAGTTCGTGTCGTCGATCCGGGCGGAACAAAATTCCTTGAGGATGATTTTGTCGATATTCTTTCGATCAATCTGGAAAATGCATTGCTGAAAGACCAGGTTGTCGTGACCGGCAAAGGAGATTCGAAAATGAAGAACGGTCAGATTCTCTCGAAGAAGAAAGTTCGTGAGGCGAATACCGAACTCCGGAAGAAAACTAAAAAAATTGTCGAGTTCCGGGATGCGGAGCCGGCAACATCGGAACCGATTCTGCTTGGCATCACGCAAGCCGCTTTGTCGACCGAGAGCTTTATTTCGGCCGCATCGTTCCAGGAAACGACAAAGGTTCTCACCGATGCCGCTATCGAAGGGAAGGTCGATTACTTACTCGGTTTGAAAGAGAATGTCATTATGGGCCATTTGATTCCTGCCGGTACCGGCTTGAAGAAGTTCAAGAATATTATCGTCTCGCCGGCCGAAGAATCTGTTCAAACCGATGCGTTGTCGAATTTGCTTGTCGAAGAAGAAGAAAAGAAAAAATCGCGCAAGAAAGAAAAGGTCGTTTCATCCTAAAAAGCCCTTATATGAAAAAAGGGAAAGAAATTTGTTGACAAATATCATAAAAATTCATATATTTACAAGCTTTGACTAAAACAGGAGTACCCCGTTTTGCCTACAATCAATCAATTAGTTCGATTAAGTAGAGAACAAGTCACTTGGAAGAGCAAAGCACCCGCTCTCCAGCGTTCGCCTCAGAAGCGAGGCGTTTGTACAAGGGTGTATACGACGACACCGAAGAAGCCTAATTCGGCTTTGAGAAAAGTGGCACGTGTCCGGCTGACAAACAGCATTGAGGTGACGGCGTATATTCCCGGTGAAGGACATAATTTGCAGGAGCACTCCATTGTGCTCATTCGCGGCGGAAGAGTGAAAGATCTTCCCGGAGTCCGGTACCATATTGTTCGCGGAACCTTGGATACTGCCGGTGTCGCGGAACGAAAACAGGGTCGATCCAAATACGGAGCCAAACGGCCAAAATAAATTTTAACGTATGAGAAAAAAAACAGCTTCAAAACGAATACTGATACCCGATCCGAAATTCAACGATCTCCTGGTCGCGAAATTTATCAACAGCGTCCTGAAGGAAGGGAAGAAACATCTTGCTCGCCGCATTGTGTATGATGCCATCGAGCTTGCCGAACAGCGGGGTAAGATGCCGGGCATCGATATTTTCAAGAAAGCGGTCAGTAATGTCAGACCGGTTCTCGAAATCAAAGCACGCCGCGTCGGCGGAGCGACATACCAAATCCCGACGGAAGTACGTCAGGATCGAAGTGTGGCTCTCGCAATTCGATGGCTGATCACGTATGCCGGGGACCGCAATGATAAATCGATGTCGCTGAAGCTTGCTTCGGAGTTTATTGCCGCTTCTAATAATGAAGGAAGCGCTGTGAAGAAAAAAGAAGACACGCATAAAATGGCTGAGGCGAATAAAGCATTCGCTCATTTTAAATGGTAAATGCATTCACTGATCATTTTGAAAAACAATAACGATACGTATGCCTAGAGTTTATCCACTGGAACGAACACGGAATATCGGTATCATGGCTCACATTGATGCCGGTAAGACGACGACAACCGAACGGATCCTTTTTTACACCGGAGTCCTTCATCGGATGGGTGAAGTGCACGATGGTGCCGCAACGATGGATTGGATGGAACAGGAAAAAGAACGCGGTATTACGATTACCAGCGCTGCAACGACATGTTTCTGGAATAATCACCGCATCAATATTATCGATACTCCCGGTCACGTCGATTTCACGGTTGAAGTTGAACGATCACTTCGCGTGCTCGACGGTGCGGTTGCGTTGTTTTGTGCAGTCGGCGGTGTCGAACCTCAATCGGAAACGGTATGGCGGCAGGCCGATAAATACGGCGTTCCGCGTATCGCGTTTGTGAATAAAATGGATCGCGTCGGAGCGGATTTCTTCAACGTTATCTCATATGATGAAAACGCGCCTCGGTGCAAATGCCGTTCCCGTTCAGATCCCGGTCGGTGAAGGAGATATGTTCACCGGATTTATCGATCTTATTACCATGAAGGCAATCATATTCAATGAAGGAAATGCCGGCATGACATGGGATGATATGGAAATTCCTCAAGACCTGCAGAAGACAGCGCAAGGAATATCGGACCAAAATGCTGGAAGCAGTTTCCGATGAGGATGATACTCTTCTTGAAAAATATCTCGAAGGGAAAGAAATTTCTCCCGCGGAAATTAAAGTTGTTCTCCGGCGTGCTGCATTAAAAGTCGAGCATCGTTCCGGTATTGTGCGGTTCATCATTTAAAAATAAAGGCGTGCAAGCATTGCTTGATTCCGTTATTGATTTTTTACCGTCACCGCTTGATGCCATCGGCGGTGAGATAACCGGTCATCATGAAAACATGAAAGATCATATCGTTCGCAAAGTGAGCGACAAAGAAAAATTCACGGCGCTTGCCTTTAAAATTATGACTGATCCGTATGTCGGCAGACTGACCTTTTTCCGTGTGTATTCCGGTATGGTGAGTGCAGGATCATACGTCTACAATTCGACATCCGGAAAGAAAGAACGTATCGGACGATTACTCCGTATGCATGCGAATCATCGTGAAGATATCGACGAAGCATTTACCGGCGATATTTGTGCCGTTGTCGGATTGAAAAATACCCGTACCGGCGATACACTCTGTGATGAAAGCGATCCGATTATTCTTGAAAGAATGATATTTCCGGATCCCGTTATATCCGTTGCCATCGAACCTAAAACGAAAGCCGATCAGGAAAAAATGGGCGAGTCGCTTGCAAAGCTTTCGGAAGAAGACCCGACATTCAAAGTTTCGACAAACGAAGAAACCGGTCAGACCATCATCAGCGGTATGGGCGAGTTGCATCTCGAGATTATTATCGACCGCATGAAGCGCGAATTCAAGGTTGAAGCGAATGTGGGTAAACCGCAGGTCGCGTATAAGGAAACGATCCGGAAGAAAGTTGAACAGGAAGGAAAATTTGTCCGTCAATCGGGCGGCCGCGGTCAGTTCGGACATGTCTGGATTACGGTTGAACCGAATGAAAAAGGAAAAGGATACGAATTCGAAAACGCGATCGTCGGCGGATCGATTCCGAAGGAATATATCAATCCGGTTTCGGAAGGAATCCAGGAAGCGATGCGGAACGGCGTTCTTGCCGGTTATCCTGTCGAAGATATAAAGATCAGTTTGTTCGACGGATCGTATCATGATGTTGATTCATCCGAAATGGCATTCAAGATTGCCGGTTCGATTGCATTCAAAGAAGCGGCTCGTAAAGCGCATCCCGTTTTGCTCGAACCGATCATGGAAGTTGAAGTCGTGACACCCGAAGAATATATGGGTGATGTCATGGGCGATTTAAGTTCACGCCGCGGCAAGATCGAAGGATTAACCTCACGGAAAGATGCTCAGGTCATTAAGGCAAGAGTTCCTCTTTCCGATATGTTCGGGTATTCCACACAGCTCCGGTCGATGACACAGGGTCGCGCCATTTACTCGATGCAGTTTGCATTCTACGAAGAAGTGCCGCAAAGCATTTCCGATCAAATAATTGAAAAAGTCAAAGGTAAAGAAGCGGTTACCGCATAACAACAAATTGAACAATACGTCATACTCTCAGCTATAAGGAGATCTGCACAATGGCAAAAGAAAAATTCAACCGGGATAAACCCCACGTCAACGTTGGCACCATCGGTCATATCGATCATGGCAAGACAACACTTACTGCCGCCATCACCATGGTGCTGGCCAAAAAAGGATGGGCGTCTATTCGTACGTTTGATAGTATCGATAACGCTCCCGAAGAGCGCGAACGCGGAATCACGATCGCCGTTGCGCACGTCGAATATGCAACCGACAAGCGCCACTACGCGCACGTCGATTGCCCGGGTCATGCCGACTATATCAAAAACATGATCACCGGTGCCGCACAAATGGACGGTGCGATTCTGGTCGTTGCCGCCAATGACGGACCGATGCCGCAGACCCGCGAGCATATTCTTCTTGCCCGTCAGGTCGGCGTTCCCCGGATCGTGGTCTTCATGAACAAAGTCGATATGGTCGACGATCCCGAATTGATCGAATTGGTGGAAATGGAACTCCGCGACTTGCTGAAGAAATATGAATTCCCCGGCGATGAAATTCCCATTGTGAAGGGAAGCGCGTTGAAAGCAATGGAACGTGCTCTTGCTCCCGATTCCAAAATTGACGATCCGGCATTCAAACCTATTTTTGAATTGATGGAAGCAGTCGATTCATACATCCCGCTTCCGAAACGCGACGTCGATAAGCCGTTCTTAATGCCTATCGAGGATGTGTTTTCCATTACCGGCCGCGGTACGGTCGGCACGGGTCGGGTGGAGCGCGGTAAAGCGAAAGTCGGAGACGAAGTGGAAGTCATCGGTCTCGGAGCGCACAAGAAAACTGTTATTACCGGCGCCGAAATGTTCCGAAAAGAACTCGACGAAGTACGGGCAGGCGATAACGCCGGCATTTTACTCCGTGGTATCGAAAAGAACGAACTCGAGCGCGGAATGGTTGTTGCAAAACCTGGAAGCATAACACCTCATAAAAAATTTAATGCTCAGGTGTATGTGTTGAAAAAAGAAGAAGGCGGCCGCCATACTCCGTTCTTTAACGGGTATCGTCCGCAATTTTATTTCCGAACAACCGACGTAACCGGAGTTGCAACGCTTCCCGGCGGTACGGAAATGGTGATGCCGGGCGATAACGTCGACAATCTGCTCGTCGAATTGATTGCACCGATCGCCATGGAAGAAGGATTACGGTTTGCAATACGCGAAGGCGGACACACCGTCGGCGCAGGAGTTGTCACGAAGATCATTGAATAATTTTCGTTAAATGTAAGGAACGCATTCTGTGGCCGGACAAAAGATACGTATCAAGCTGAAGTCGTATGATCATGCGCTGATTGACAAATCGGCGGAGAAAATCATCAAGACAGTCAAGTCTACCGGGGCGATCGTATCCGGTCCGATTCCTTTGCCAACGAAGCGTACACTGTACACTGTTTTGCGCTCCCCCAATGTTGATAAGAAATCGCGTGAACAGTTTGAAATGCGGTCCCATAAGCGCCTAATCGACATTCTCAATTCGTCCAACAAGACGGTTGATTCGTTGATGAAGCTTGAGCTTCCCGCTGGCGTCGATGTGGAGATAAAAGTCTAACGACTTCTTTTCCATAGTATAATAAAATATCCCGGATCGTTTGTGTCCGGCGATGAAGTGATTTATTTATTTCAGAGAAGAAATAAAGATGAAGGGTATTCTCGGTAAAAAAATAGGCATGACAAGCATCTTTGACGACAAGGGTGAATCTATTCCTTGTACCGTCATTGAAGCCGGTCCGTGTCTCATAACGCAAATTAAAACCAAAGAAAAAGACGGCTACGAAGCGCTTCAAATTGGTTTTAGTGATGCAAAAGAACGTGTCGTCAATAAGCCGATGACAGGGCACTTCAAAAAAGCCGGCGTCGCGCCGAAAAAAGTCGTGCTCGAATTCCGCGGCTTCGACGTGACGCAGTTTCAGGTCGGTGCGGAAATAAAAATCGACTCGCTGTTTGCGAAGGGCGATATCGTGTCCGTTGCCGGCAAATCGAAAGGACGCGGCTTCCAGGGCGTTATGAAGCGCCATCATTTCGGCGGCGGCCTGCGAACACACGGTCAGAGCGACCGCGAGCGTGCACCGGGTTCTATCGGCTCCAGCTCGTATCCCTCCCGCGTTTTTAAGGGAATGCGGATGGCCGGTCGTATGGGCGGTGAGCGCGTGACGGTGAAAAACCTTCGCATTGTTCAGGTGATTCCGGAATCGAATATTCTTCTTGTCAGTGGTTCTGTTCCCGGTCACATTAATAGTTATGTCGAGATTCAAAAAGAAGAATAATTCTTTAGAGCGAATATGGAACTGGAAGTTTTTAAAAAAGATGGAACAAAGTCCGGCGAGAAAGTAAAACTCTCTCCGGAAATTTTTGAGATTACGCCGAACGATCATGCTATTTATCAGGCGGTGACGGTGTATCTTGCCAATCAGCGGCAGGGTACTTCCAAGACCAAAACGTACGGCGAAGTACAGGGCAGCGGCAAAAAACTCTGGAAACAGAAACACACCGGCCGGGCGCGTATCGGTGCAGTCCGTTCACCGTTGTGGAAAGGCGGCGGAACAATTTTTGGTCCGAAGCCGCGTGATTATTCATCGACGTTGCCGAAGCAAATCCGGCAGATTGCAAGAAAATCTGCATTGAGTTATAAAGCGAAAGATGCAGCAATCAAAGTCGTTGAAGATTTTTCATTCGATCAACCGAAAACAAAAGATATCGCGGCTATCCTGAAAGCGCTTGAGCTTTCCGGACGCAAAACGTTGATGCTCGTTGCCGGTACCGATCTCTCGTTGTGGAAATCGGGGCGCAATATCCCGAGATTGAATGTTCTCGAAGCCGCAAAAGCTTCGACCTATGAAATTCTGAATAATCAGATTCTTTTGATTCAAAAAAGTGCAGTTGAAGTACTTGAAAAAACATTTCATTGAGATCGTATGACCGGTATTATCTATCGTCCTTTAGTGACGGAAAAAATTTCTAATCTGCAGGAAAAAGGGATCTATGCTTTTGAAGTAGACCCGAACGCGAATAAAATCGACATTGCGAAAGCAATCGAAAAGAAATTCAATGTTACTGTTGAAAATGTCCGGACGATGAATTTGAAGGGAAAGACCAAAGTTCAGATGACCCGTCGCGGCAGATTTACGGGGAAGACGTCTCATTATAAAAAAGCAATCATAACATTAAAAGAGGGCGATAAAATCGACCTCTTTGCAAATGTGTAACAGCACGACCGACGAAAGAAAAAAATTATGGCGCTTCGCTCCTTAAAACCTAATACTCCCGGAACACGCTGGATGACTATTCCGACGTTCGAGGAGATTACGAAATCGAAGCCCGAACGTTCCTTGATCGAACCGCTGAAGAAAAGCGGCGGAAGAAACACGAACGGGCATATTACCTCGCGTCATCGCGGCGGTGGACACAAACGATTTTATCGTGTCATTGATTTCAAACGCGGAAAACGCGGCATCGATGCGAAAGTGATTGCCATCGAATACGATCCGAATCGCTCAGCCCGCATCGCGCTTCTTCAATATAAAGATGGCGAGAAAAGTTACATCATTGCACCGGATGGACTGAAAGTCGGTGAAATTATTATTGCCGGACCGCAAGCGGATATTAAAGTCGGTAATGCAATGCCGCTCTCCAATATTCCGGTCGGCACGTTCGTTCATAACGTTGAACTTCGTGCAGGAAAAGGCGGGCAGGTCGGACGCAGTGCAGGATCATCGATTCAGTTGATGGCAAAAGAAGGAAAATTTGTCCAGCTCCGGATGCCTTCGGGAGAAGTACGGAACATTCCGTTCGAATGTTATGCGACGATCGGTATGGTGAGCAACCCGGATCATGAGAATGTCAGTGTCGGTAAAGCGGGTCGATCACGGTGGCTGGGTATTCGTCCGCAATCCCGCGGTGTCGTACAAAACCCGGTCGATCATCCGCATGGCGGCGGTGAAGGAAAATCGCCGCAAGGAAATCCCCATCCCGTTTCGCCGTGGGGATGGCATACTAAAGGAAAGAAAACGCGTCATCATAAATTGAAATCAAATAAATTCATCGTCAAACGTCGAAAATAATTTCTACCAGAGTTACGATATGAGTCGTTCATTAAAAAAAGGTCCGTACGTCGATACAAAGCTTGCTCAAAAAGTGGAAGCGATGACGAAGTCCGGACAGAAGAAGGTTATCAAAACGTGGTCGCGATCGTCGACCATCACACCCGATTTTGTCGGCCACACGTTGGCAGTGCATAACGGGAATAAATTCATTCCGGTGTACGTTCATGAAGGAATGGTCGGGCACAAGCTTGGTGAATTTGCCCCGACACGGATCTTCCGGACACACCCGGGGTTGAAGAGTGAAACGACAACGACGACGGAAGGTGCATGAGCATGTTAGAAGGTCGGGCAATTAACCGGTATATCAATTCATCGCCCCGCAAGATGCGGCTGGTGATCGATCTCATTCGCGGAAAATCGATTCCGCAGGCGCTGGATATTCTTCACTTTTCTCCCAAACATGCATCACGTGTTGCGGAAAAAGTGTTGCGTTCAGCGATTCATAATTTGCAGAACAAAGACGACGCCGGTCGCACGGAAATGGAGACCATGTTCGTGAAAGAAGTGTTTGTCGATGGCGGACCGGGGATGAAGCGTATGTTACCGGCACCGATGGGAAGAGCGTACCGGATCGTCAAACGGTCCAATCACCTGACGATTGTGGTTGCACAACATCCGCAAAAAGTGAAAAAAGTCGTTGCGGCAAAACCAAAAGAACAATCGAAGAAAACTTCAACAAAAGAAAAAGAATAGGAGCATTTTTTGGGACAAAAAGTTCATCCAGTCGGTTTTCGTCTTGGCATCCTTCGCACGTGGGATTCCAATTGGTATGACGAAAAAGACTTTGCCGGAAAACTCCAGGAAGATCTGAAAGTTCGGCAGTATATTCAGAATCGTTTGAAGAAAGCGGGCATCTCGCGCATTCTTATCGATCGAACACCGAAGCGTGCAGTGATTACCATTCACACGTCGCGGCCCGGTATCGTTATCGGCCGGAGTGGAAAGGAAATTACCCAACTGGAAGAAGAATTGAAACAGATTACGAACAAGGAAGTTAAAATTTTAATTCATGAAATTAAGCGTCCCGAACTCGACAGTTATCTTCTGGCGGAAAACATCGCCGGTCAGCTCCAGGGACGTATGTCGTTTCGTCGTGCAATGAAAATGGGAATTACATCTGCCATGCGGATGGGTGCCGAAGGGGTTCGTGTGATGTGCGGCGGCCGGCTCGGCGGTGCGGAAATTGCCCGCTCGGAACAATATAAAGAGGGACGTATTCCTCTTCATACGCTTCGTGCCGATATCGATTATGCCCAGGCAACAGCAATGACCATTTACGGAACGATCGGCGTGAAAGTGTGGATTTGTCGCGGCGAAGTTCTGGATCGTACTGCATCAACAAAGCAATAAACAGAGTATCGTATGTTACTACCGAAAAGAGTAAAATATAGAAAAGCCCAGCGCGGCCGGATGAGAGGAAAAGCCTCCCGTGGTTACAGTGTCGCGTTCGGTGATTTTGGGTTGAAAGCCATGGAACCGGGCTGGATTACACAACGGCAAATTGAAGCTGCCCGCGTTGCCCTGACGCGTCTGATGAAGCGTGAAGGAAAAGTTTGGATCCGTATTTTTCCGGATAAACCGGTGACTAAAAAACCGGCCGAGACCCGTATGGGTAGCGGAAAAGGCGTACCCGAATTCTGGGTTGCCGTCGTTCGTCCGGGAACAATTATGTTCGAACTCGGCGGCATCAATAAAGCGGTTGCGACGGAAGCGATGGATCTGGCGTCACACAAACTTCCGATTAAAACGAGAATGGTTGTACGACCCGCGTATCAAGCAGGATAACAACGAGAACGACTATTATGAAAATTATCGAACTACGGGAATTGCCTGAAAACGAATTGCGGAAACGCATCAAGGACGAAGAAGAAAATCTTGTTCATCTGAAATTTCAGAAAGCAACGAGCCAGCTCGAAAGTCCGATACGGATTCGCACCGTCCGCAGGGATATCGCCCGTTTGAAAACAGTGCTTCGTGAACGTGAACTCAAAGCGGCGACCGTTGCCGCAGCGAAGTAATCAGAAAGGAATATGAACCGGTATGACTGAACGGCCAACACGGCGTAAAGTACGGCAGGGAAAAGTTGTGAGCAACAAGATGCAGAAAAGCATCGTTGTCGCGATCGAACGTCGCGTTGCTCATCCGATTTATAAAAAATATTTTACCAGAACGACGAACCTGATGGCTCATGATGAAAAGCAGGAAGCTGGCATCGGCGATGTTGTTCGGATTATGGAAACGCGGCCGCTGAGCAAACGCAAACGGTGGCGTCTGTTGCAAATTGTGGAAAAAGCAAAATAACTTGAAGAATAATGACTTATGATTCAGGAAGAAACAAATCTGGTGGTTGCCGATAATTCGGGTGCAAAAAAAATACGCTGCATCCGCGTGCTCGGCGGTCATGACCGACGGTACGCCGGAGTAGGGGATTTGATCGTTGTTTCGGTCAAGAGCGCCATTCCCGGAGCCGGTGTGAAAAAAGGCGAGGTATCTCATGCCGTCGTCGTGCGAACTGCGAAAGAGACCAAACGAAAAGACGGATCCTTTATCCGCTTCGATGAAAATGCAGCCGTTCTCCTGAACGCTCAGGGCGAACCCCGCGGAACCCGAATTTTTGGTCCGGTTGCCCGTGAGTTACGTGACAAAAATTATATGAAAATTATTTCTCTCGCACCGGAAGTCCTTTAATGTTTATCGGATACGATTATGAAAATTCATAAAAATGATACTGTGATGGTTGTTGCCGGCAATGCACGCGGAAAAACCGGCAAGGTCCTGAAAATGTTCCGTGATGACCGTCGCGTGATCGTCGAAGGTGTCAATATTATTAAGCGCCATTCGCGGCCGTCACAGAAAAATCCGCAGGGCGGCATCGTACAAAAAGAAGCCTCAATCAACGCGGCAAACGTGATGGTCATTTGTCCGAAATGCAATAAGCCGTCGCGTGTCGGACGAAAACCGGTGACCGATTCGACCACGGGCCGCAAGCATATGATGCGCATCTGCCGTAACTGTGAAGAAATGTTTTAATCGAAAGTATATCGCATGGGAAAAGAAAAGCCACAAAAAGGTACAAAAAAAGAAGAAGGTTCTGCGAAGCAAGTATCGCACGAACATGAAAAAGGCGTCATGCCGCGATTGGAAGAATTATTCAAAAAATCCGTCGTGCAGAGCCTGATGAAAGAGTTTCAGTACAAGAATATCATGCAGGTGCCGAAACTTGAAAAGATTTCGATCAACGTCGGCGTCGGGCAGGCAACGCAGGACGCGAAACTTCTCGACAGCGTCGTCAAGGATCTCGAAATCATTGTTGGCCAAAAAGTTGTGACAACACGCGCCAAGAAAGCAATTTCCAATTTTAAGCTGCGTGAAGGTCTGCCGATCGGAGCACGTGTGACGCTGCGTCAGCACCGGATGTTTGAGTTCATGGATCGTTTTATCAACGTGGCAGTTCCGCGTATCCGTGACTTCCGCGGCTTTTCCGATAAGTCGTTCGACGGCCGTGGGAATTATACCATCGGCATTAAAGAACACATCATTTTTCCCGAGATCGACGTCGATAAAGTGTCGAAGATTTTCGGTATGGATCTGACATTTGTGACGACTGCCGAGACCGATCAGGAAGCGTATGCCCTGTTGCGGGAATTCGGTATGCCGTTTGTCAAGCGGCAAGAAGTTCTTGAAAAAAAACCTTCATAATTTAGTTCAGGAGAATTCAGTTGGCACGTTTAGCAATGGTTGTAAAAGCAAAAAGGACGCCGAAATATCCGGTCCGCAAACATAACCGATGCGGTATCTGCGGTCGTCCCCGCGCCTTTATGCGGAGGTTCGGCATTTGCCGATTGTGCTTCCGGAAAATGGCGCTGGAGGGAAAAATTCCCGGTGTGTTGAAAGCAAGCTGGTAAGGAAAATCAAATCATATGAATACAACAGATCCTATTGCAGATTATTTGACCCGTGTTCGGAACGCAGTACGCGCAAAGCATAAACGCGTCGATATCCCTGCGTCAAATTTGAAACGTGAATTATCGAAAATTCTCGTGCAGCAAAAATTTATCGCAAGCTATGCCGAAATTCAGGATAAAAAACAGGGCATTCTCCGGTTAACACTGCGGTATACCAACGGCGCTTCCGTGATCACCGGACTCGATCGCATCAGCAAGCCCGGGTTGCGTGTGTACGCAGGCGCATCGGAATTGCCGCGAGTGCTGAATGGTTTAGGCGTTGCGATTCTCTCGACCTCGCGCGGCATTTTACCTGATAAAGAAGCGCGTATACAAAAGGTCGGCGGTGAAGTTCTCTGTCATATTTGGTAACTTAATTATTAAAGTGTAAACAATGTCTCGTATTGGAAGAAAACCGATTCCTGCCGTCAAAGCAGTGAAACTTGAAAAGAAAGACGGAATATTGAAAGTCCACGGACCGAAGGGCGAATTGGTCGTTCGTATTCCCGATTCCATCGGATTGGAAGTGAAAGAGAACGAGATTCAATTGACTCGTTCATCCGATATCAAATCCCAAAAAGCTCTTCACGGAACGTGGCGGGCATTGGTCAATAATATGATGAAAGGCGTGTCGGAAGGCTTTCAGAAGAAATTGGAAATTGTCGGTGTGGGATATAAAGCGGAAGTGAAGGGAAAGAGAATTCAGCTTGCCCTCGGATACTCACATCCGATTTTATTCGAACCTCCGGCCGGAATTAAAATTGAAGTTCCTATCCCGACAAACATCGTCATTTCGGGAATAGATAAACAGCTTGTCGGACAGGTCGCGGCAAAACTTCGCTCCTTCCGTCCGCCCGAACCGTATAAAGGCAAGGGTGTGAAGTACGAAGGCGAATATATCCGTCGCAAAGCCGGAAAAGCTGCAGCAACGGCAGGAGCAAAGGCAGGATAACATGATAAAAAAATCCCGAATACAAAAGCGATTAAAAATTAAGAACCGGATTTCGAAGAAAATTCGCGGAACGACGGAACAGCCGCGGCTGACCGTCTATCGCAGTCTTCATCATGTCTATGCACAGATCATTGATGATGCACAGCAGAAGACTCTCGTTGCGACATCGTCGCTTGCAACCGATTTGCGGGATGAATTGAAATCGGTGAAGGGAATGAAAGAGATTGCCAAGCGCGTCGGCAAGAGTATCGCAAAGAAAGCGCTTGAAAAAAATCTGAAACAGGTCGTGTTTGATCGTAACGGGTATTTGTATCACGGCATCGTGAAGTCCATGGCAGACGGTGCCCGTGAAGCCGGACTGAAATTTTAGAGTAAGAGAAGCCGGGCGGCAACGAATTTGCCGGGTCGTCTAATGGCAGGACAGCGCCCTTTGGAGGCGTCAGTGGTGGTTCGAATCCTCCCCCGGCAGCAAGTACATGAACTTTTTATAATGGAGTAATAACTGTGGCGCGAATTAAAGCAGGTGAGTTTGATCTGAAAGACCGGTTGGTATCCATCAATCGTGTTGCGAAAGTCGTCAAAGGCGGTCGGCGGTTCAGTTTCAGCGCGATCGTCGTTGTCGGCGACGGAAACGGTCACGTCGGCCTCGGTCTCGGGAAAGCGAATGAAGTGCAGGATGCTATTTCTAAAGGAGTCGATGACGCAAAGAAAAATGTCGTGAAAGTTTCCGTTGTGAATGGAACTATTCCTCACGCGGTACAAGCGAAATTCGGAGCATCCAAAGTATTGATCAAACCGGCATCGCCGGGAACCGGGTTGATTGCCGGCGGCGGTGTACGTGCGGTCCTCGAATCGGCAGGCGTGAAAGATGTCTTGACGAAATCGATAGGTTCATCCAACCCGCACAATGTTGTGAAAGCAACGATGAACGCTCTTCTTTCACTGACCGATGCCCGTTCCATGGCCGATCGACGCGGAATGCCTCTTTCGGAATTATTCGGTTCACAACCTTCGACACCTGCAAACTAACGGAAATTCTTTATGGCAAAGCAAATTAAAATTACACAGGTCGTCAGTCAAAACGATTGTCTTGAAGTCCAGAAGCGGACGATCAAGGCATTGGGACTGGGCAGACCTCATTATTCCACTGTCAAAAACGATACACCGCAAATCCGGGGGATGATTAATGTCATCAAGCATCTCGTAACGGTGGAAGAGGTGAAATAAATTATGGCAAAATCGATACTGAGCAACTTACATTACGCAAAAGGTTCACGAAAAAGAGTAAAACGAATTGCCCGCGGTCAGGGATCAGGGCATGGCGGAACATCGACGCGCGGTCATAAAGGCGAAGGCGCCCGCTCCGGAACGCATTACCGCCCGTGGTTTGAAGGCGGTCAGATGCCGTTGATCCGCCGGATTCCTAAATTCGGATTTCATAGTCCGTTCCGTGTGGAATATCAGGTCGTGAATGTTGCGACGCTCGAAAAATTAGCAGCCGGCGGAAAATTATCCGACGGAAATGTTACTCCCGAAATTCTCTATACCGTCGGAGCCGTTGCCAAGAAAACAGTTCCGGTAAAGATTTTAGGTGACGGTGATTTGAAGTCCAAACTTCAGATTACTGCTCACGCATTCAGCAAATCTGCCGCGCAAAAGATTGAACAGGCGGGCGGCAAAGCAACTACCATATCTCAGTCAGCGAAAAAGCAGTAATGGCAAAATTCAGCGAAAGTTTTCGGAATATTTTTAAAATTCAGGAACTGCGGCAACGCATTCTCTACACTGCCGGTTTGCTTATTGTCGTTCGGTTCGGATCGCACGTAACACTTCCCGGTATCGACGCGAAAGTTCTTTCCGATGTCATCCGCAATCAATCATCCAACACGCTCTTCGGTTTGTATGATTTATTTGTCGGCGGCGCATTTAGGAACGCGGCGATTTTTGCGTTGGGCATTATGCCGTATATCAGCGCATCCATTATCATCCAGCTTCTGGGCGCGGTCATTCCGTATTTTCAGAAGTTGTCAAAAGAAGGTGAAGAAGGCCGGAAAAAAATTACCCAGTTGACCCGCTACGGTACGGTGATTATATCGCTCCTGCAGGCGTGGGGCGTCAGCGTGCAATTGTCGAGTATGTCTGCTGCCGGTTCGGCAATCATCCCTCCTGAAGTACAGGGATTCATGTTTCATGTGACGGCAATGATCGTACTGACTGCCGGAACGATATTCATGATGTGGCTGGGCGAGCAAATTACCGAACGCGGTATCGGCAACGGAATTTCCCTGATTATTTTTATCGGCATCATTGCCCGTTTTCCGCATGCATTACTGGATGAATATCAGCTCGTCAGTTCCGGTGCCCGCGGTCTCATCGTCGAGTTGATCATCGTTGCGTTGATGGTCGTGATTGTTGCAGGCATCGTGCTGGTCACACAGGCGACCCGCCGCATTCCCGTTCAATATGCAAAGCGTGTTGTCGGTCGAAAAGTATATGGCGGCGTCACACAATATATTCCGATGCGCGTCAATACTGCCGGCGTTATGCCGATTATTTTCGCGCAGGCAATCATGTTTATTCCCAATACGATTCTGACTTTTTTCCCTGACAGTGATTTTTTGCAGAATATTGCCGGATATTTTAATTATACATCCGCCACCTATTCTGTCATTTATGCTTTGATGATTATCTTCTTCACGTATTTTTATACGGCGGTTGCTTTCAATCCGAAAGATGTTGCCGAGACGATGCAGAAGCAGGGCGGATTTATTCCCGGTATTCGGCCCGGCAAAAATACGTCCGATTTTATCGATAATATTTTGACGAAGATTACCCTTCCCGGGTCGATCTTCCTGGCAATCATTGCAATTCTTCCCGCGTTCATGGTGCGGATGGGTGTGACTTCGAATTTCGCAAGCTTCTTCGGCGGCACGAGTCTCTTGATCGTGGTCGGCGTCGGGCTCGATACGCTTCAGCAAATCGAATCGCACCTCTTGATGCGTCATTATGACGGCTTTATGAAGAGCGGTAAAATGAAAGGTCGTCGTTGATTGGTGTCGGACAGTGTACCTGCAGACCAATCCCGAGCCGTTGAGTATGTCGAAAGCAACGATAAAGTCGCAGCAAGAAATTCTTTTCATGAAGGAAAGCTGCGGAATTGTTGCAGAAGTGTTGCGGTTATTGAAAGAGCATGTTCGTCCCGGCGTTACCACCGGTGAGTTGGATGCGATCGCTGAAAGTTATATCCGGTCGCAAGGCGGCGAGCCGGCGTTTAAAGGATACGGAAGCGATAAACACAATTTGTTTCCGGCAACATTATGTACGTCCGTCGACGATGAAGTCGTTCACGGCATCCCGGGAAAACGGGTGTTGCATGAAGGTGAAATTGTTTCCATCGATGTCGGTGTGAAGAAAAATGAATTTTACGGCGATGGCGCTTGGACGTTTCCGGTCGGAAAAATTTCCGAAGACAAGATCCGGCTCATGAAAGTGACCGAAGAGTCGCTCTTTAAAGGTATCGAGCAGGCACGCGCAGGAAATCACGTTCACGATATATCTGCTGCAGTTCAGTCACATGTAGAACAAGCGGGGTTTTCTGTCGTTCGTGATCTGGTCGGGCACGGTATCGGCAGGAATTTACATGAAGATCCCGCAGTTCCCAATTACGGCGAACAGGGAACAGGTTTGGTTCTTCAAAACGGCATGACAATCGCCATCGAACCGATGGTGAATTTCGGAACGTTTCGTGTTCATGTGGATCGTGACGGTTGGACAATACGCACCGCCGATCGTCTGCCGTCGGCACATTTTGAGCATACGGTTTTAGTGACAACAAGTACAGCGGAAATTCTTACAATCTGATAGGGTGAATGGCAAAACAGGGACCGATTACCATGGACGGCGTTATCACCGATACGCTGCCGAACGCGATGTTTCGGGTAAAACTCGACAACGGTCATGAAATTCTTGCTGTCATTTCAGGAAAAATGCGCATGCATTACATTAAAATTTTAGTCGGCGATAAAGTGACGGTGGAACTGTCGCCGTATGACCTGAGTAAAGGTCGTATTACGTATCGATATAAGTAACAGGAGCAGACAATGAAAGTTCGATCATCGGTAAAAAAGTTGTGTGAAAACTGCAAGATCATCCGGCGCAAAGGCGTCGTTCGTGTGATCTGCAAAAATCCCAAACATAAACAGCGTCAGGGATAATAACTCTTTTCGTTGGACTGGAATTTTTTTTGAAAGGATGAAAATTCAGTGGCTCGTATCGCAGGAATAGATTTACCCAAAGGAAAACGTTCGGAGATCGGTCTGACCTATATTTTCGGAATCGGACGGACGACCGCTCATCGTATTCTCGATCAGGCCGGCGTCAGTTACGGCAAACGGATCGGCGATTTGACCGACGATGAAGTGGCAAAGATTCGTTCCATCATCACCGCCGATGTGAAAGTCGAAGGTGCGTTGCGCAGTGAAACGCAAATGAACATCAAGCGGCTGATGGACATCAATTGTTACCGCGGTCTTCGGCATCGAAAAGGTTTACCGGTCCGCGGACAGCGCACACGTACGAATGCACGAACACGCAAAGGTAAGAGAAAGACCGTTGCCGGAAAGAAAAAAGTAGCAGCCAAGAAGTAATTCATTATAACGAGAAAGATTTATGGGAAAACAGGCAGCAGCAGCTCCCCAGGCGGGAGCAACAAAAAAGAAAAAGAAAATTCAGGTCGATGTTACCGGAAAAGCATTTATCAAAGCGACCTTCAACAATGTCATCGTTACCATCACCGATGTGTATGGTAACGTGATCAGCTGGTCCTCCGCCGGACGCAACGGATTCAAGGGATCACGAAAAAATACTCCGTTCGCATCGCAGGTGAGCGCGGAAGCGGCTGCAAAGGAAGCGTTTGATCTCGGACTGCGAAAAGTCGAAGTCTTTGTGAAAGGACCCGGTTCCGGACGCGAGGCGGGAATTCGTTCCTTGCAGACGGTCGGGTTGGAAGTGTTGAGTATACGGGACATTACGCCGGTTCCGCATAACGGTTGTCGTCCACCGAAACGGCGGCGTGTCTAAACAAACGGTTACAATTTCATTTACGTAGGAGTTTATGGGAAGATATATAGATGCAAGTTGTCGGTTATGCCGGAGAGAACGTCAGAAGTTATTTCTCAAGGGCACGAAATGTTTTACGGAAAAGTGTCCGGTCGAACGCCGCGCCTATCCGCCCGGACAGCACGGGCAAACGCGCCGGCAGAAAATATCCGAGTACGGCGTTCAGCTTCGCGAGAAGCAGAAAATCCGCCGCATGTACGGATTGCAGGAAAATCAATTCCGTAATTATTTTGAAAAAGCATTGCGTCAGACAGGGCGCACGGGCGAAATGCTCATAAAGATGCTGGAGCGCCGGCTCGATAACGTCGTTTATCGCATGGGGTTTGCCCCGTCGCGCAAAGCGGGTCGTCAGCTCATCACGCATGGTCATCTGATGGTGAACAGTCAGTCCGTCACCATTCCTTCATTTCTGTTGAAGGCGGGTGATATCGTGCAGGTACGCGATGTCAGCAAAAAGCTTGACGTCATTCATTCGTCGATGAAACGGATGAAAGACAATGCCATGCTTCCGTGGCTGAGTCTCGACAAGGCGACCATGTCAGGAACATTTTTGAACGTTCCGGAGCGGGCAGATATTCCGTTGAACGCCAACGAACAGCTCGTCGTCGAGCTCTACTCAAAATAAGAAAAACATTTTGTCATTTTTATCGATTATCAGGGATATCCCACGATAGAAACGTTGGGAGAAGGAGATTATGTCAGTTATTAATTATCAAATGCCGGAAAAGGTTCAACTTGATGAATCAAGTTATTCCAATACATTTGGTCGTTTTATTTTGCAACCGCTGGAAAAAGGTTTCGGTGTAACGATCGGGAATGCATTCCGCAGAGTGCTTCTGTCGTCGCTGCCCGGAACTGCATTTACGGCAATTCATGTCGCCGGCGTCCTGCATGAGTTTTCCACTGTGCCCGGTGTCGTTGAGGACGTGTCGGAAATCATTTTGAATCTGAAAGCCGTCCGGATGAAATTGATCAACAAGAAACTGAACAAGATTCTTGTCGAACTCAAAGGACCGAAAACATTTACGGCAGCAGATATCCAGAAGGCGAATCCGGAAATCGAGATTCTCAATCCGGATCAGTATATTGCCACGCTCAACGGCGGAGCTTCGCTCGACATGGAACTCCGCATCGGACGCGGCAAAGGTTATGTGCCGGCAGAGGAAAATAAACTCGCCGATCAGACCACGACCGGCCTGATCAGCATCGATTCGATCTTCACGCCGATCAAGAACGTGAAGTTTTTCGTCGAAACAACACGCGTCGGACAGCAAACCGATTACGAAAAGCTGATCCTCGAGATCGAAACCGACGGTTCGGTTGCTCCCGACGATGCGCTCGCGCAGGCGGCAAATATTCTCCGCGATCATGTGAATCTCTTCCTCAGTTTCGATATCGAGACGGAACAACATGAAGAATTGATGGAAAAAGATTCCGAGTTCGCGCGGATCAAGAAAATTTTACAGATGAATGTCGATGAACTGGAACTTTCCGTTCGGTCGCACAATTGTCTGCGTGCGGCAAACATCAAGACCATCGCCGACTTGGTCCGCCGCGACGAACCGGAGTTGCTGAAGTTCCGTAACTTCGGACGGAAATCGCTTGCCGAGCTTTCCGAGATCATCGAGCAGTTCGGTCTCACATTCGGCATGGAAGTCGACAAATATCTTCATAACGGTAACGATTAATTTCGAATTAGGATTATCACATGCGTCATAGAAAATCTGGAAGAAAACTTGGAGTAACGGCAAGCCATCGCAAAGCGATGCTGTCATCGCTTTGCATGTCGTTGTTGCGGCACAAAAAGATCCGCACGACGGTTGCGAAGGCGAAAGAAACACGCATGGTCGTGGAAAAGCTGATCACCCGTGCGAAGAATGCCGTTGCGACGGAAGGCGATAAGAAAAACATTCACGCACGCCGCATGATTGCGCGGTCGATCAAGGATAGAGAAGTTGTGAAAGAACTTTTCGCCGAGATCGCACCGAAAGTTGCAAACCGTGTCGGCGGTTATACACGGGTTGTGAAACTTGGACAGCGTTTCGGCGACGGCGCTGAAGTTGCCGTGCTTGAGCTGGTTGATTACAACACCGGACAAACACCGAAAGCCGCTGCGAAGGAAAAAGCGAAGGACGAGAAAAAAGGCCGCAAGAAGAAAGAAGCCGCTGAAAAGGCAGAAAAGAAAGTAGCTTCCGAAAAAGCGGAAAAGAAAGCAGAAGCAAAAAGTTAAATTTTAAATTTGAATAAAAAAGGGTTCTCGATTGTATCGGGAACCCTTTTGTGTTTCAAGACTGGAAGGAAGTTCCACTTTTCAACGAGTTGTCGACGACTCGACTCTTCGAGAGTTATCAACCGACCAAATGTCCGAGCAATTAGTCGGTAGTAGAACTACCTCCCAGTATGGTGTATTCCCTAACCCGAAATCTCCCGTCTTGCTGAAATGTTCCTATTCAGCATCTAAACTTTGACAACTGAGGATTACATCCCGACCAAAAGCATGTCGGGACAGTGATAACGCCATCGGATTCCGAACGGGAGCTTTTCGGAAAGATGGGGTTTAGTTGCCAGGACTGGATTCCCGATTGAATCGTTCGGGAATGACGGATGCTCTTTCATTGTCATTCCCACAAGCTCTAAGTGGGAATCCAGTCGAGTATATTTTCGGAAAAGAGTGGAGAGGGCTGGATGTTAAAGCGAAGCGCTGTACACCATCCAACGTTTGTTTATCCCTCCCAAAATCACTATTTTACAAGACATTATATTGAATTTCTTACATGGGCTATTCTTTTTCAGATATCGAACCGAAGTGGCAGAAGTTTTGGGACGAGCATAACACGTTTCGCGTGACGGAAGATTTTTCCAAGCCGAAAATGTTTATTCTCGATATGTATCCCTATCCGTCCGGCGCAGGGTTGCATGTCGGTCATCCGGAAGGATACACGGCAACGGATATTTACTCGCGCTTCAAACGGATGAACGGCGTGCAGGTGCTTCACCCGATCGGATGGGACGCGTTCGGTTTGCCGGCGGAACGGTATGCCATGCAAACCAACATTCACCCGCGCATTACAACGGTGAAGAACATTAATACCTTCCGGCGACAAATCAAGATGCTCGGCCTGAGCTACGATTGGTCGCGGGAAGTCGATACCACCGATCCTCAATATTACAAATGGACGCAATGGATTTTCCTGCAAATTTTCAATGCGTGGTACGATTATCGGGTGAACCGGGCCCGAACTATTCAAACGCTCATTCAGGAATTTGAACAACTTGGGTGTTCGAAGATTGATTGTTCGTTGTATTGCGGCGATAGCCATTGCTGTTTTACAGCCGAGGGTTGGAAGAAGATGTCACGTGCTGAGCAGGGGAACGTCCTTGCCAATTTCCGGCTTGCCTACATTGCTGAAATTCCGGTCAACTGGTGCGAAGCGCTCGGCACCGTGCTTGCCAATGAAGAAGTTGCCGAGTGGACGGAAAAGGGGTATACCGTCGAGCGGCGACCGATGCGTCAATGGATCATGCGGATTACCGCGTACGCCGACCGTTTGCTCGAAGACAGCAAATTACTCGATTGGCCCTCTTCAACGCTTGAGCAACAACGGAATTGGATCGGCAGATCGGAAGGTGCATTCGTCAATTTTCCGATCAAAGGAAAAGATGAATCGCTTCGGATTTTTACCACACGGCCGGATACGATTTTCGGTGCAACCTACATGGTGCTCGCGCCGGAACATCCCTTGGTCGATTCGATTACGACATCGGATAAGAAAAAATCTGTTGCCGATTACCGGACCAAAGCGACATTAAAAAGTGATCTTGAACGCGGAACGCAAGCCGAAAAAACCGGAACATTTACCGGAAGTTATGCGATCAATCCTTCGACGAATACGGAAATTCCTATCTGGATTGCCGATTACGTTTTGATGGGATACGGAACCGGTGCGATTATGGCTGTGCCCGGACAGGATGAGCGCGACTGGGAATTTGCCGAAACGTTCCATCTTCCGATTGTCAGAACCGTTCAGCCACCGGCTGATTGGTCGGGAAAAGCATTTGTCGATGAAGGGCCGGCAATCAACAGCGCGAACGCCGAAATATCGTTGAACGGACTTTCGATCGATGAAGCGAAGAAGAAAATTATCGACTGGCTCGTCGGGAAAAAATTGGGAAAGGCAGCGGTTCAATTTAAACTCCGTGATTGGCTCTTTTCGCGTCAACGGTATTGGGGTGAGCCGATTCCTATTATTCATCTCGAAGACGGAACGATGACGACGGAAACAAAACTTCCTTTACTGCTTCCTGAACTCAAAAAGTTTCAGCCGAGCGGCACGACCGAATCGCCGCTTGCGCTTGCGGAAGATTGGGTGAATGTCGTCGACAAAGCCACTGGTTTGAAAGGTCGCCGCGAAACAAACACGATGCCGCAATGGGCCGGATCGTGCTGGTATTATTTGCGGTACCTCGATCCGAAAAATCCTGATCAGTTCTGTTCGCCGGAAAAAGAAAAATACTGGATGCCGGTCGATCTCTATGTCGGCGGAGCTGAACACGCCGTTCTGCATCTAATGTACGCGCGGTTCTGGCATAAAATTCTGTACGATCTCGGTTACGTCAGCACGAAAGAGCCGTTCATGAAACTGTGTCATCAGGGAATTATACTTGGTGAAGATTCACGGAAGATGTCGAAGTCACGCGGCAATGTGGTCAATCCGGACGATGTTGTGAAGCAGTACGGCGCGGATTCGATGCGGTTGTTCGAGATGTTCATGGGACCGTTAACCGATTCCAAGCCATGGTCGACACGCGGTGTCGAAGGAGTTTCCCGATTTCTCAATCGTGTCTGGAGAATGATGATTGATGAGAACGGCACGCTTCTTTCATCAATTACTGAAGGAACGCTGAACGTCGATGAGGAACGATTATTCCATCAAACAATCAAAAAGGTAACCGAAGATATAGAGACGATGAATTTCAATACGGCGATCTCGCAGATGATGATTTTTGTGAATGAATTTCTGAATAAAGAGATTAAGCCGCGGCATGTGATGGAAACATTTGTATTATTGCTGTCACCGTTTGCACCGCATATTGCGGAAGAACTCTGGCAAAAGTTAGGTCATGCGAAATCGCTTGCTTATGAATCGTGGCCAAAATACGACAAATCGAAAACGGAAGTCGATACTATTGAATTAGTCGTGCAGGTCAACGGAAAAGTGCGCGCCAAATTTCCCGTGCCGGTCAATAGCGATGATGAAACGATCAAAACTCGCGTTATGGCAGATTCGGATGTTAAGAAATATATCGACGGGAAAAAAGTGTCGAAATTCATTGTCATCAAAAATAAATTAGTCAGCATCGTCGTACAATAAATTCATGTCCCGACTGTCGGTCATCGTCATAACATTCAATGAAGAGAAGAACATCGGGCGATGTCTCCGAAGCATTCAGTGGGCGGATGAAATTATTGTCGTCGATTCGTTCAGCACCGATTCGACGACCGGGATTGCGAAGAAATTCAAGAATAAAATTCTTCAGCATGAATATGACGGCGATATCAGACAACGCGAGCGCGGGTTTGCATTTGCAACCGGCGATTGGCTGATGTACATCGATGCCGATGAAGAAGTTACTGATGAACTGAAAGATCAAATTCTCACGTCGATCCGAAATCCTGCAGCGAAAGCCGGATATTCTTTTCTGAGGAAAAGTCAAATTTTCGGAAAATGGACTGAGCATGGCGGCTGGTTTCCTGATTATGTGTTCCGGCTTTTCCGGAAAGACCGTTATCATGCCGAACCGGCCGAAGTGCACGGAGGTTTTTCAGTCGATGGCGAAAAAGGAATTCTCAGCGGACTTTTATTGCATTACACATACGATTCGGTCGATCAATATCTTTCGAAGATGAATGATTACACATCGCTCGCGTTGTTCAACAAGCTGAAAGAAAATCCTTCAGCCGAAGTGGGACCGTTCAAAATAATTTTCAGCCCGTTCTCGCATTTTTTCAGAAAATTTATTTCCCAAAAGGGATACAAAGACGGATTACATGGATTTGTTCTCGCGGTGCTCGGCGGCATTTACACCTTTGCGTTGTATGCGAAACTCTGGGAATACCGGTATCGGCAAAAGGAAGGTAAAGGATTATTGCCGCCGGTGACGAATCTTGAACTTCAACGTGTGAAGCGACTGTAACCGATGCCGGATTCTTCTTCGAAGAAGTCGTTGACGATTATTATCGCCGTGTATAACGGCGTCAGGAATCTTGAATTCATTTTTGCTGCGCTTGCTCGCCAGTCGATGAGCGATTTTGAAGTGATCGTTGCCGATGACGGCTCCGGTCCGGAAATACGAAAATTGATCGAACGAACAAAGCCGCGGTTGCCGTTTCCGGTCAATCATCTCTGGCAGGAGGATCAGGGATTCAGAAAAAATGTTATGCTGAATCAATCGATCGAAGCGGCACAAACGGATTATCTGGCATTTATCGACGGCGATTGTCTGCCGCACCGGCATTTTCTGAAAGATCATTGGGGTCATCGCGAGCCGAACGGATTATTATGCGGCCGGCGCGTGAATTTGAGTAAACAAATGACCGATGCTTTATCATTGATGTCGGTTACATCGGGACAATTTGAAAGATTTTCAGTCGGATTGTTGTGGGATGGCATGCGTGCCCGCAGCAGTAATTTGGAAGACGGGCTTCGCATCGGTAATACAATGTTACGGAAGTTGATACCGTTCAATAAGGCGAGAATTTTAGGATGCAATTTTTCCGTCGAAAAAAAACTACTCGAACAAATCAACGGGTTTAACGAGGATTATATCGCTCCGGGGATCGGTGAAGATACCGACATTGCATACCGGTTGAATTTAATCGGCACGAAATTTATATCGTTGCGGTATCTTGCGGTGTTATACCATCTGTTTCATCCGCCGACACAGGTCGGTGGAAAAAATAAGGAGCTGTTCGATATGACCGTCGCTTTGGGTGATCCGGTCTGTCGGAACGGTTTGAGGAAAATAGGATGAAAACATTTTTAAGAATTATTCGGTACATCAAGCCGCATATGCGGACGCTGGTAGTGGCAACCAGTTGCATGGTGCTGTTTATTATTTTCAATATCCTGTCGATCGGTTTCATCATGCCGCTCGTCGACGTGGTGTTCAAACCACCGCAGGTATCGTCATTCACGTCGGTGGATTTCAGCGTTCTGAATTTCGGAAAATATCTTTCCTATCATCTTGCTCTTCTCGTTCAGCAATACAACCGGCTGGATATTTTGCTGTTCCTCACGATCGGCATCGTAATCAGTTTCTTGTTGAAAAATTTATTCTGGTATCTGAACGGCCATTTCATGACGGATGTGGAGCAGAATATCATTCATGATTTGCGCGTCGATCTGTACACGCATCTGCAAAATCTGTCGATGTCGTATTTTACGGAAGAACGTAAAGGCCACATGATTTCTTCGGTCGTGAACGACGTCCGCATCATCAACGATTCTGCCATGGCAGTGGTAAACAGTGCTTTGCGCGATCCGCCGCAGATTATTTTGTATACCGCTTTGTTATTTTTCTTCGATTGGCAATTGTCGTTGATCATATTTCTTTTACTTCCTATTTCCGGTTTCGTCATCAGCCGCATTGCCGACCGTTTGAAGAAAAAGAGCATTGAATCTCAGGAAAAGATGGCGGATCTGGTTTCTGTCCTCGATGAAACGCTGGCGAATGTCCGGATTGTGAAAGCATTCGGCATGGAAGATTTTGAAATTGCAAAATTTACGCGCGAATCTGCCGCCTATGCCGATATCAATAAAAAAATCCAGCGTCGCCGCAACTGGGCGACACCGATTTCTGAAATTTTCGGCGTGCTGATCGTTGCATTTATTTTATGGTTCCTCGGGAAAGAAGTTATTGCCGGCAACAGCTCGATGACGCCCGGCGCGTTGCTGTTGTACATCGGCATTATCGTTCAGATGATGCAGCCGCTGAAATTGTTTGGACAGGTTTTCAACAGCATTCAGGAAGGAATCGGCGCGGGCGAGAGAGTATTCACGTTGTTGGATATGAAACCGAAGATCATGACAAAAACCGATGCGAAACCGATCGAGCGGTTTCAGAATAAAATCGTGTATGACAACGTTTCGTTCAAATATGAAACCGGCAGTGAGGTTCTGACGAATATTTCTTGCGAAATCTTATCGGGGGAAACCGTGGCCATCGTCGGTCCGAGCGGTTCCGGAAAATCAACGATGGTCGACCTGCTGTCGCGGTTTTATGATCCGATCGACGGCAGTATTCTTATCGATGGACACGATCTGCGGGATGTCACCGTTGAATCGATCCGCCGGCTGATGGGCATTGTCACGCAGGAAACGATTTTATTTAACGATACGGTCAGAAATAATATTGCATACGGAAAAGAAAAAATTTCGTTCGATGAAATTACCCGTGCGGCGCAGGTTGCAAACGCGCATTCGTTTATTTCGGATCTTCCTCACGGGTATGATACTATTATCGGCGACCGCGGTGTGAAATTATCCGGCGGCGAACGCCAGCGGCTTTCGATCGCACGTGCCATCCTCAAAAATCCGTCGATCCTTATTTTTGATGAAGCGACATCGGCACTCGATACCGAATCCGAAATGCTTGTGCAGGAAGCGATCGAGCGATTGCTAGTCGGACGAACATCGATCGTCATCGCACACCGGCTTTCGACAATTCAACATGCCGATAAGATTTTGGTGCTGGAAAATGGGCATCTCGTCGAAACGGGCAAACATGATCAGCTTCTTCGAAATCCGAATGGAGTCTATAAACGGTTGTATGAACTTCAATTCTCGATTTGACGATGAAGGTTAGCGGCTTTACCATAATCCGCAACGCGCGTCTCTATGGTTATCCGGTGGTGGAGGTGATTTCTTCGATTCTGCCGGTGTGCGATGAATTCATTGTCAATGTGGGAACGTCGGATGATGAAACACTTGACCTGGTCCGAACGATTTCCTCGCCGAAATTAAAGATCATTGAGCATGCATGGGATCTTTCATTGCGCCGCGGCGGCGAATTGTTGTCGACAGAAACCAACCGCGCTCTCGATGCCTGTCACGGCAATTGGTGTTTCTATCTTCAGGCTGATGAAGTTCTTCATGAAAAATATTTGACCGTTGTTCACGATGAGATGGAAAAAGAAATGAACAACGCACGGGTTGAAGGGTTCGAATTCGGCTATAAACATTTTTATGGAAGTTATGATTATTATCAGGACAATTTCCGGAAGTGGTATATCCGGGGAATCCGCATCATCCGTCGCCAACCGGAAATCGTATCGTGGGGAGACGGAATGGACTTCCGGCATCGGGACGGTACATTGCTCCGGACAAAACGGATCAATGCAGAAATTTATCACTATGGATGGGTTCGCCCGCCGCAAACGATGGTAAAGAAAAATATTGCCCTTCATTCGATGTACCATTCCGATGAAGAGATTCAGCAAAATATGACAAGAATTCAAAAGCCGTACGATGATCTCGGACATCTGAAACGGTTTACGGAATCTCACCCGCACGTCATGGCGGAACGGATCGCTATCTCAAAATGGGATTTTGATGCCAAAATTGATAAACAGCTTCCCGATTGGTTACGATATATTGTTCTCTTCTTCGATCCGTTGACAAAACGCATCAAACGCTTTCTGAAAAAAAATGAAGCCCATAAATGATAGGTTGTTCGATCATTATTTTCTCACGTCGCATGTATTGATGGTAAAGGGATGAATTCAACAACAACATTGCACGGTTCCGCGGAAGAAAATTCCATCATCGAGAAAATGATCTGGCTGTTTCTCATGATGTTTTTTCTTGCTTCATCATTTTCGATTGCAATTTCTGAAATCGGATATTATACCGCACTCGGATTATGGATGATACAAATGGCGATGCGGAAGAAATTTTCATTTCCCAGCTTGCCGATTACCGGAGTATTGCTGGCGTATGTTTGCATCGAAATGGTAACGACGATATTTTCGACGAACATCATGCAATCTCTGTTGTATATGGAGCGCCGGTTATTGTTGCTGCCGTTGATCTATCTGCTCGTTCAGAAAACACCGACGCGCAAAGCATTCGGAATTTTTTATGCAGCGCTCATCATTTCTTCCATCGGTGTTTCAGTGTGGAGTATGAAGGATATCATCATTCATTTATCCGAGTACCTGCATTTTCAGCGGCGGCTGGCAGAATTTCAAATGTACATGACGACGGGCGGATTACTGATGATCATTATGCTGATGCTTCTTCCGGTTCTTGTTCATCGTCGGACCCCGCGGAAGTATCGTCTGTGGGCTGTTGCGGCATTTGTACCGTTGTTCATCAGTCTTTTTTTCACGTTTACGAGAAGCTCCTGGTTGGGATTTGTCGGAGGTGCAGTTCTTATCGGCGTCATCCGGAGCAAAAAGATTGTCGTGATACTTTCCGGAGTTCTTGTTATAATCGTGATGATTGCTTCGCCACAGATTCGCGATCGGATATTTCAGTATTGTGGATCCGTATCATCGGAATAATATTTCCCGTGTGCATATGTGGGAGACGGGCATACGGATGGCTCGCGATTATCCGGTCCTCGGTATCGGCGATGTCGGTACGGAAGTTTTATGGCCCAAGTATGCTGAACCGGATTGGCCGCCGGAAGGTCATCTTCACAATAATGAAGTCATGTGGCTGGTGACGCTTGGAAGCGTCGGTTTGATAATTATGATAACGCTGTTCGCAAGAATTTGGATCGTGATTCAACGGATTGCTCGCCGTCTTGCCGATGACTGGCTGTTCGGTTCGTTTGCACTCGGCGCTCTCGCGGTGCAGGTCGGGTTTCATATCAACGGGCTGTTTGAATGGAATTTCGGTGACGCGGAAGTCATCACACTGGTGTGGGCGATTACCGGTTTGGCGATCGCGGCAAGCAAAATTGCCGAACAAGAACAATTATCGGTATGAATATTTCCGTCATCATTATTACTCATAACGAAGAACGCAACATTGCGGAATGTTTGCAGAGTGTTGCCTGGTCGAACGATATTGTTCTCGTCGATGCAGCAAAGTAATGATAACACCGTTGAGATTGCAAGAAAAGTCACCTCAAAGATATTTGTTCGACAATGGGAAGGATATGCGCAATCGAAAAATTTCGCATTGCAGCATGTCGTGAACGATTGGGTGTTATGGATCGATGCCGATGAGCGTGTGCCGCATGAACTTGCCGAAGAAATTCAACGCATAGTTCAGGAAAATCAATCTCCAATGGCGGCGTATGAAGTTGCGCGCCGTGCATATTTTATCGGGAAATGGATACGGCATTGCGGATGGTATCCGGGATACGTCGTGAGGTTATTCAGGAAATCGCAGGCATCGTTTGCCGAGTCGCGCGTGCACGAACATCTCGACGTGAAAGGTCCGGTCGGGCGGTTACAGAACGATCTCTTGCACTTATACGGATGAGAATTTGTATCATTATTTTTCAAAATTCAACCGGTATACCACCCTTGCGGCGGAAGATCTTATTCAGCATGGAAAAAAATATTCCTTGTACGATATTTTGGTGCGGCCTCCGTTTCTATTTTTCAAAATGTATATTGTGAAAAGAGGATTTTTGGACGGAATGCATGGATTAATCTTATCTCTCGCGTCTTCCGGTTATGTTTTTTGCAAATATGTAAAACTGTGGGATATCAATCGGGTCAACGGATCAGTTATACGCAATTGATTTTCATAATCATTTTTCCTACAATGCTACCACAAAGGGAACGGCTATGAGCACAAAAGAAAAAGATGAACTCTTACTGACGCAACTTATTCTCATGTTTCAAACTGCGGCATTCCAGCAAATGGGAAAGATCAAAAATCCTTTACTGGAGAAAATGGAACGCGATTTACAGCAGGCACAAATTTCCATCGATATGATCGATATGATGCACCGGAAAATGCAGGGAAATCTTTCACCGGACGAAGAAAAATTATTGAAAAATGTTCTTCAGGAATTACGATTGAATTATGTCGATGAAGTTTCCAAAACACCGCAACCTGCCGATTCTCCCACACAACCGCAGCCATCGAAATGAAAATTGGAATTTTAGGGAATATCGTAAAACCGAATATTGCCGAGGTGGCAGGAATTCTTTTTTCCTGTCTTCGAAACCATAAAGTATCATTTGTTGTCCATGATCTGCTCGCTCAATCACTGAAGAATTCTCCGGTTGCTTCGGTTATGACGGATGCGATGATAGTCAACGAACACGACTTGCCCGCAAAATGCGACATGCTTATTGCTTTGGGCGGCGACGGTACCATGCTTGCCGCTGCTCGCATGGTCGGCGAGTATCAGATTCCTATCCTCGGAGTCAATCTCGGCAAACTCGGATTCCTTGCTGAAGTCTCTGTCGATGAAATGTGTGCCTGCATCGATAATATTGTCAGGGGTGATTTTCGGATTGAAGACCGGATGGTTTTGACGGCAACGACCTCGAATGACGGCAAGGTATTTTATGCGTTGAATGAAATTGTTGTCGATCGCGGCTCCTCTGCCCGCGTTATCGAACTGGAAACTTTTGTCAACGACGAGTTTCTCGTTACGTATGCGGCGGACGGAATCCTTGTGACGACGCCGACCGGATCGACGGCCTATTCTCTTGCGAGCGGCGGTCCGATTGTTACGCCGGGCAGCGCGGTTATTACCGTGAATCCTATTTCCCCGCACACGTTAACTGCTCGCCCTGTGATCGTTTCCGATTCAAGTATCGTTCGAGTTTCCGTTCGCTCCAAAGCATCGTTGGTGCACATCACAGCCGACGGGCAAATCGAAGCCGGATATGCCCCCCCCGTGGAATTTACAATTCGCAAAGCGCCATTCGTCGTCAGGCTGGTGAAGCGGAAGAATAATTCATACTTCGGCCTCTTACGTGCAAAGCTTTTTTGGGGAAGAGATCCGCGTCTTGAAAATCAAAAAAAATAATTTTCAGAGTACAGGATAATTTCATCATTCCATGAGTAAAGTTTTATCCAAATATGTCTGTCAGAATTGTGCGTACGAATCGCCGCGGTGGGCAGGGAAATGTCCGAATTGCGGCGAGTGGAATACGTTTGTGGAAGAATTGACTCAAAAGATTTCCGCCCGGAAAGTCATTAAAGGCGTGAGCGTTGAGGCGATTCCTTTGTCGGAAGTCGATGTGGGCGAAGATGAACGAATTCCGACGTCGATTGCCGAATTTGATCGCGTCCTCGGCGGCGGAATTGTTCGCGGTTCTGTCGTGCTGCTCGGCGGTGATCCCGGTGTCGGCAAATCGACGTTGATGCTTCAGCTTGCGGCTAAACTTACCAAACATATCGTCCTGTATATTTCCGGCGAAGAATCCGCGAAACAGATAAAATTGCGCGCCGAACGTTTCCATTGTTCATCGTATAAAACATTACTTGTGCTTGCCGAGACGAATGTGGATGTGATTGCGGAAGTCATCGAACGGTCTCCGCCCGATATTATCATCGTTGATTCGATACAGACGATGTATCGTCCCCAGTTTGAAAGTTCTCCGGGAAGTGTTGCTCAGGTTCGTGAAGTGTCTGCAGTATTTACCCGCATCGCAAAAGAACGCTCGATCCCGGTTTTTCTCATCGGTCATGTTACGAAAGAAGGGATCATTGCCGGTCCGAAAGTGATCGAACATATGGTCGATACCGTTCTTCAGTTCGAAGGAGAACGGCATTATGCATATCGGATTCTGCGTGCCATGAAGAACCGGTTCGGTTCGACAAATGAGATCGGCGTGTTTGAGATGCGCGATACCGGTTTGCGGGAAATACTCAATCCTTCCGAGGTATTTTTATCCGAACGTTCGATGGGGAGATCCGGTTCCACCGTCGTTGCGAGTATGGAGGGAAGCCGTCCCATTCTTATCGAAGTGCAGGCGCTGGTGACACCGGCAAGTTACGGCGTGCCCCAGCGGAACACCACCGGTTTCGATTACCGCCGGCTCGGGTTGCTGATAGCGGTTCTGGAAAAACAGTTCGGTATGGCGTTGGGTCAGTATGATGTTTTTGTGAATATTGCCGGAGGCGTGCGTGTCGATGACCCGGCGGTCGATCTCGGTATTGCCGCATCGATTTATTCGAGTATGCGTGACAAGCCGATCGATTCACAGAGTATTGCCATCGGCGAGCTTGGCTTGAGCGGGGAAGTGAGGACGGTCAGCCAGATTGAAAGACGGATCCAGGAGGCAGTGAAGCTGGGTTTCAAGCGTGTTATTCTTCCGAAAAATAATCTCAAAAATCTTCAGCGCAATACCGGCATTGAATTGTGCGGCGTTGACCGCATCGATGATGCGGTGGGATTACTCACTCAGTAAATCTATGAAAAAAATTATTCTTGCCACACGCAATCTCGACAAGGTGCGCGAGATTCGCGAGATCATGAGTTCCCTGCCTCTCGAGATCGAGAGCCTGGAACAGTATTCCGGTGTCCCGGAAGTCATCGAAGACGGTTTAACGCTGGAAGAAAATGCTTTGAAAAAAGCGCGGCAGATATTTCAAGCGACGCGTTTGCCGGCATTGTCGGATGATACCGGATTGGAAGTCTTCCATCTTGGTCTCCGTCCGGGTGTCATGTCTGCGCGCTATGCCGGATTGAATGCTACGTATGAGGATAACTGCCGAAAGCTTCTCCGGGAGTTGCAAAACGTTCCTGCGGGCAACCGCCGCGCCCGATTTCGCTGTGTTTCTGTTTTTACGGACGGTTTCACGGAAAAAATCGCCGAAGGAATTTGTCATGGAACAATTATTGAAGAGCCGCGGGGAAACGGCGGTTTCGGTTATGATCCGATTTTCGTTCCGGAGGGTTATCATCAAACATTCTCGGAACTCCCGGCCGAGATAAAAAACCGCATCAGTCATCGTGCAAAAGCAATTCGAAGAATGACGGAAATTCTCAAAGGATCCTTTTTGAGTTCCTGACTTCACCTTTCGCAATTTATTCCAACATCGCAAAAAAGTCTTGATATTTAGATACGATATGATTATCTTATGCGAGAATTTTAACGATTGAACCGTGCGATGGTTTTCAAAAAATGAATCGAATCCTTCAAAGGCTGCCTGGTCGTATTCTGCAACGGGCATTCTCTGGCGAATTGTGCCCTCATTGCCCGGATATTTTATCGGTGAAGACCGTGACACGTCATCCAAACGCGTTACATTCTTTTGCGTGAATCGCGTTACCGGCGAAACGTGCTGGAGCGGAAAGAGTTTTTCGGAACCGTGGTGGATCGGTATCGATGCGGTCTCCGGTTCAACGGTCTTTTTGCATGAATATGCAACTCCCGATATGCCCGATCATAAAAAAATCCATGCCGTGAATTTGTTGACGGGAGATGTCGTGTGGAGCAATCACGAGTTAAAATTGTTATTTGCCTATGGCGATCGTGTGTACGCCGTTCAGGATCTTTTTGATAAACGGATTTTCTTTGCACTCGATATCGCGACGGGCTCTGTCGTTTCCGAAATTGATCGCGAATCTCTGAACACGCTTCAACGGACACTGCCGGATGATCCCCATCAGAACGTGATGTATCCTCTGCCCGCGGGTGAAGTGTCTCTCGATTCGGAGGCTCACGCAAACATTCAATTCGCACTGTCCAAAGTCAGCAATCCCGTCCTGCCGGAATATCTTGTTCGAAAACATTGTATGATCGTTGCGTATTATGAAAATCTTGACAGTACGGGAACCGAATTTCAACAACATCTCTCGGTGCATTCTTTGAATCAGAAAAAATTTTTCTACCGTGACATTATCCTCAACCGCGCCGTCATTCCCGTCCCCGATTCTTTTTTTTGTATCGAAGATTTCATGTACTATGTTCGGGAGAAGAAGACATTGACGGCGGTGAACCTTTCCGGTATCGGAGGGTAAGATGGGAAAGATCAATGTCAAACAGGTGAATGTGTTCACCGTTTCACCGCAAAGCGGAAATGCCGCTGGCGTGGTTCTCGAAGGCAGCCGGCTGAGTGAAAAGCAAATGCTTGCGGTTGCGCGTGAACTTCATCTGCCCGAAACAGCGTTTATCGTTTCTTCCGTCAAGCCCGGTATCGACATCAAAATTCGTTGCTTAGCACCGTACCATGAAACTGCCGTCAGCGGTCATGCCTTGGTTGCCGGCGTATTTGCTTTAGCTGAAGAAGGATTGCTCGGGATGTCCAAAAAAGGGAAATATCAATTCCAGGCTGATACGCCGTCGGGCATTCTTCCCGTTGAAGTGATAAAACAGGAAGGTGCTATTTCGGTGATGATCACCGTGAATTTTCCTACATTGACGAAGGCGACGCAATATAAAACGGACCTCGTCCGGCTGTTGAATATTAATTTAAGTGATTTTGATAACCGGATGGTCATCGTCCGGAACGATTCCTTGTTTATCGGAATAAAACGTTTGCATGCATTGTTCGGTATGAAGCCGAATAGTATCGCTCTGGCGAATTTTTTGGAGACCAGAGGCATTAACGGAGTGTGCGCATACACGACGGAAACGATTGACCGGGAATCGGTTGTCCATTCGCGTTATTTCGCTCCTCATCTCGGCATTGCGGAAGATTCTGTGACTTTTTCAACGCACAGTTCGCTGGCGCTCATATTACAGGAAATCGGTGCACTCGATTTACGTGACGGACCATGTGTCATCCAGGGAGAACAGGGAGACGTCATCGGGCGGCGCGGAAGAGTCAGCATGGAACTTCAGGTCGAAGATAAAAAACCGACTGCAATAAAAATCGGCGGCAACGCAATAACCGTCATGGAAGGCGAATTGCTGTTGAACGATTGATATTCACTTTCGAAAAAGAACTTTCTTATGTCCCTTCATACTATCGTTTTCTTCATCGTACTCCTCGGAACTCTCATTTCATTTGGCATAAGTACACGACGTCTTATTTCCTATTTGAAAATCGGTAAGCCGGATTCACGGCTTGATAAACCGGGCGAACGTCTGAAAAATGTTCTTGTCGTTGCTTTCGGTCAATCGAAATTATTGCGCGAGCCGTTTGCGGGGTTGATGCACTTTTTTATTTTTTGGGGATTCGTCATTCTTCTTCTTGCCATTCTTGAAACGATCGGTACCGGATTTTCTCAGTCATTTTCGTTTGCGTTTTTAGGCCCGGTGTATGCGCCGCTTGTTTTTGTTCAGGATATACTTGGAATTCTTGTCATGTGTTCGGTACTGACGGCGTTATTCCGAAGATATGTCATGAAGCCGAAACGGCTCGATGTGAGCGGACATGCCCGCCTTGACGCAACGATTATTCTTGGCTGGATTTTTTTCATTATGGTGTCGATGTTCGGACAAAATGCTGCGAACATTGCCGCCGGAAATGCCGTGAGCGCCGATGCTCGGTTTTTCTCTTCATCGCTTGCCGGACTGTTCGGAAGTTGCTCTTCCGATCAAATCGAAACTGTATTTTATGCTTTTTGGTGGATGCATATCCTGCTTGTGCTCGGCTTCCTTAATTATCTGCCGTACTCCAAACATCTTCATATTCTTTCTTCGATCCCGAATGTATTTCTTGCAAAACTTACTGCCCGCGGTGCATTGAAATCATTGAACTTGCAGGATGAGACGGCAACGCGCTTCGGTGCCGCAGATGTGGAAGATTTAACGTGGAAGCAGTTGCTCGACGGTTACACCTGCACCGAATGCGGACGATGCACTGCAGCTTGTCCCGCTGCAAGCACTGGGAAACCGCTTTCACCGAAGAAAATTATTGTCGACATCCGCCGGCGGCTGATGGAAAAAGCGCCATTAATGTTGAACGCTCAAACTCAAGCATCGAATCCGGATGCTTCAGTAAAATCTCCGATGGACAAACATCTTGTCGACGATTACATCACGGAAGATGAACTCTGGGCGTGCACGACCTGTATGGCATGCGTGCAGGAATGTCCCGTGCAGATCGAGCATGTCGATGCGATTGTGGATATGAGAAGATATTTAGTGCTGAATGAATCGCGCTTTCCGAAAGAAATGCAGGCAACGTTCCAGAATCTCGAACGCAATTTTACGCCGTGGGCATTCAGTCATTCGACACGCGCCGATTGGGCGGAAGGAATGAATATTCCACGGATTGCCGATAAACGTGATGCGGAGATTTTATTCTGGGTCGGATGTGCCGGTGCATACGACGCTCGCTACAGGAAAGTCACTCAGGCATTTTCAAAACTTATGCAAATGGCGAATATCAGCTTTGCGATTCTCGGGACGGAAGAAAAATGCAACGGCGATCCCGCGCGTCGGGCAGGGAACGAATATCTTGCGCAAATGCTGATGACCGAAAATATCGGCACGCTGAATAATTATGGTGTGAAGAAGATCGTGACAACCTGTCCGCATTGCTTCAATATTTTTAAGAATGAATATCCTCAGCTTGGCGGCATGTATGAAGTCGTGCATCACACCGATTTTATTATGGGTTTGATCGATTCCGGCAAAATAAAATTGACAAAAGAAAAGCGGGCGAAAATTACGTACCACGATTCCTGTTATCTCGGGCGATATAATCAAGTGTATGACCAGCCGCGGAATGCGGTAAAATCGATTCCCGGAGTGGAAATGGCGGAAATGAACCGCTCACGCGATCGCGGATTCTGCTGCGGCGCTGGAGGAGCGAGGATGTTCATGGAAGAAACGACCGGTAAGCGTGTGAACATCGAGCGGACGGAAGAGGCGCTGGCACTCAAACCGGATGTTATCGGTACGGCATGTCCGTTTTGCATGACAATGATGACCGATGGCGTTAAAGCCAAAGAAGCAGCCGATCATGTTCAGGTAAAAGATATTGCGGAGTTGGTGTTGGAAGCAATCGAGTAAACCTTGCGAAGGTTTAGGACCTTCGCAAGGTTTTACCCCATCTTCTCCAACCCTTCCATCGGGTTTCTGCGGATCAACACCATAATTGCCGATTGAGGGACGATCAGATATTTTTTTGAATCATACTCGATCTCGATCGCCTGGTCTTTCAGGAAAATTGCGTAGTCGCCTTCTTCTGCCTGCAACGGAATATATTTTACCGGATCTTTCGGCGTCGTCGACCACGATTCCTGATCGATAAAGTTGGGATTGGGAATTGGATAGCCCGGACCCACCTTAAAAATATATCCGCTCTGAATTTTTTCCTTTTCCTTCACACTGGGTGGAAGATACAATCCATGTTCCGTGCGGTCTTTATCCGAGTCGGGAATAATCAACACCTTATCGCCGACGACGATTATTTCCTTTTTTGACATTGTCATCATTTCCTTTTGGATTGACTTTGTTGAATGAGAAATGCTTTTAGCTCATCGAACGAAGTGAATGTTTTCGTCACACATCCCAAAATCCATCCGGGAATATCATATAAAGCGAACGATGTAACGAGGTAGACCGGCTTGGAAAAATATTTCGCCATCGTCAATTCGCCTTTGGTGCCGGCGCCTTTTGCGGCGCTGTCATCCCAAAAACAGATCACGTAATCGGATTTCGTTGCAATTTCATGGCAGTCGATTTCGACAAGCTTCCGGACGATGGTTTGATATTTTCCCACATCGGTTTGTTTCAACAACCGAAAATCGATGCCGGGATGATGTGCATCAAAAAATGCATCGCTTTCGACATTCGGATTGAAGACGCTGTGCTTCAATTCCGATTCGATCCATTCCTGCATTTTCTGTCGCCAGTGAAGACCTTCATCGTTTGCATATTCCATTCCGCCGGAAAGATAGACACGCATGGCTCACCCGAATTGATAAATATTCATTGCCGGATAAAATAAATTATATGCAACCCACATGACCGATCCGACACACAGCGGGATTGTAATATTGTCATCGATGCCGATGGGAAGCGCCTCGACCAGTGCACCGATTGCAGCGGAGAAAAATCCGATTGCATATTCTCCGGGCAGGTAGGCAATTTTAGGGGTCGCAAGGACGACGATCGTGGCGCTGAGAAAAAATGCAATGCTTCCTTCAAGTGATTTGTCGAAAAATTTATGTCTGCCGAATCGTTTTCCAACGAGAGCGGACATCATGTCGGAAATAATCAGAATGATGAATGCCGTTACGGCAATCAGTTTCGGAAAAACAGTGACGGAAATCGTCGCGGCAATAAGAACGTACGTGGCGCCGTTCAATTTTTTTTGATGACTATCCGATTCATGCTTGCGGAGGAGGGATCCAAAAATTTTATAAAAAATATTTCCCAGCGGCGGAAAATAATAGCGGGCAACATCGATAACAATAAATCCGATGGTAAGCGGAATCAGTATCGAAAGTGCTACGGGCTTGGTCGTAACAAGATACAAAAGCGGAATAACAATCGAACAGAAATGAATCGCCTTCCGGATGAGCTCCTTCCGGTAGGCGCGTTCATTTACCGAACGAGAGACATTCGGTTCAGTGTTGAGTTTCTCCATCGACCGGTCCGATTGTTGGCTGATTGGCATTCCCCGGTTGTCCCTGAGTTTCCCCATTCATTTGCTTCTCGACGGGTGGAAGTTCTTCCCCCCGTATGACCTTGTCGATTTCTTCGCCATCAAGAATTTCCCGTTCGAGCAGGACTTTTGCCAGCCGGTGGAGCGTGTCGATATTTTCCGCTAAAATGCGCTCTGCGCGATCCATGCCGGTCGAGACGATATATTTAATTTCTTCATCGATCAGGACTGCGGTCGTTTCCGAATAATTCTTGGAACGCGTAATTTCCCGGCCGAGGAAAATCTCTTCTTCTTTTGCCCCGTATGCGAGAGGACCCATCTTTTCGCTCATCCCCCATTCGCAGACCATTTTGTGGGCAAGATTGGTTGCACGCTCGATGTCGTTGCCGGCTCCGGTCGTGTACTGGTTGAAGATTAATTTTTCTGCAGCTCTGCCGCCGAGTGCATAGGCGATCATTGCTTCGAGATATTCTTTCGAATATGTATGCTTCTCGTCGATGGGGAGATACGTCGTCACACCGAGTGCGCGGCCCCGGGGAATGATGGTAACTTTATGAACCGGATCGGCTTCCGGAATTTTTCTTGCAACGAGTACATGTCCGATTTCGTGATACGACGTGATCCGTTTTTCCTGTTCGGAAATGATGAGGCTTTTACGTTCGATGCCCATCATGACTTTATCTTTTGCTTCTTCGAAGTGACGCATGCTGACCGATTTCTGATTTTGTCGTGCGGCGAGCAAAGCAGCTTCGTTAACGAGATTAGCCAGGTCGGCACCGGCAAGTCCGGGAGTCCCTTTTGCCAGGACATCGAGATTCACGTTGGGATCGAGAGGAATATTTCTTGTGTGTACTTTAAGGATACCTTCGCGTCCGCGTACATCGGGCCGGTCGACGACAACCTGCCTGTCGAATCGTCCGGGTCTGAGAAGCGCCGGATCGAGCACGTCCGGTCGATTGGTCGCGGCAATGATGATCACGCCGCTATTTTGTTCGAAGCCGTCCATTTCCACGAGCAACTGATTCAGTGTCTGTTCGCGTTCATCGTGACCGCCGCCGAGTCCGGCGCCGCGATGCCGTCCGACGGCATCGATTTCATCGATGAAAATGATAGCGGGCGCATTTTTCTTCCCGGTTTCAAATAAATCTCTCACGCGGCTTGCGCCGACGCCGACAAACATTTCTACGAACTCTGCACCGGAAATTGAGAAGAACGGAACGCCGGCTTCACCCGCAACAGCGCGGGCGAGCAACGTTTTTCCGGTTCCCGGAGGACCGAGCAGAAGTACACCGCGGGGAATTTTTCCGCCGAGCCGCTGAAACTTCGACGGCTCTTTGAGAAACTCGATGATTTCCTGGAGCTCGACTTTCGCTTCGTCCGCCCCGGCAACGTCCTGAAACGTGACTTTCACCGTGCCTTCATTCATTGTTTTCGCGCGGCTCTTGCCGAATGAAAAAATTCCTTTCGTTCCCATGCCCTGCATCCGTCGCATGATAAACAGCCAGACAACAACGAGTCCGATCCACGGCAGAATGCTGATGAGAGAATTCATCCACATATTGTCGTCTTTCGTAATCGTGAACCGGATTCCTTTATCATTCCAATCCTTAATGACCGTACCGTCGAGATAGGGTAACGTTACGGTAAACCGTTCGATGGTTGCCGTCTTACCTGCGGTGGTTTGCACTTCTGCCGGAGATTTTAATACACCGTGAAAATCGTAATTGTTGAGATCCGATTTTTTTATGACCGCGGTGTAAATCTGGCCCTTGCTCAAGAAGTCCTGATACTGCGTATATTGAAGTTCGTATTCCGTCCCTTCCTGCGTTCGGAATAACGTCATCACGATGAAGACGAGCAAAATAATTGCCGACCAGCTGAGAACGACTTTTAGCACTTTTCCCCAATTGAAATCGTCATCGTTCCGGAACTGATTCTTCTGTGATCGGTTTCGTCGGGGGCGGGGAAGTTTTTTGGGATTCCTGCGATCCGTCATTTTATTTTTATCTTGCGGTGTGTTTTCCATAATGTCTGTTCTATTCTCTCAAAAATATTTTAATCTGCTAAACGGTAAATTGCCTTTAAATTCCGGACCTTTTGGGCATAATCGAGTCCGTACCCGATAACGAAATCATTGGGGATGTTGAATCCAATATAATCAATTGGAACATCAATTTTAATGGATGCCTTCTTATATAATAAGGAAATTATTTTAAAAGAGCGAGGATGATGGAGGGCGACCAGCCGTTTGATAAAATCGGCAGAAAGGCCCGAGTCCACGATGTCTTCGACGATGATGATGTCTCTTCCGCCGACTTCACAACTCAAATCCTTCAATAACTTGACATTCCCGGTGCTGATTTTTGCATCACCGTAGCTTGACAGTTTCAAAAAATCGATTTCGCAATCGACGGTGATGTGGCGAAGTAAATCCGCCATGAAAATGAACGAGCCGTTCAGGATGCCGATAAAAATCGGTACACGTCCTTTGTAATCTTTATTGAGTTGTTTGCCAAGCTGTTTGACACGCATCTGTATCTTTTTTTCCGAAAGATAGAGAACGAATCGTTCATTGTTAATAGTGATATATTTTTTCATTATTGATGATTATGAACGTGGGAGATATTCCAGTTTCGTGATGGACCGCGTGCTTGGCGTAACTTTGAAACGATTGTCCAATCGCTTGCCGCAGACCCAAACAATCTGGTCGTCGGAAACGAGCAAAGGAATTGAATTCTTTTCGAACACGGGAACTTTGGCATCGATAAAGAAATCGCTAATTTTTTTCTTCGTTGACATCCCCAGCGGAATGAACCAATCGCCTTCCTGCCATGACCTCAGCATGAGATTCTTTCCGAGGAAGGAAGAATCGATATACTCGACCGACGGATTTCCGGTCATGTCCGCGTGATCGACGGTTGTGCTCTCGAATGAGAATGTATTAAACTCATGACGTTTGTTCAACTCGATCGGATGCTCGTACCGGCCGGCTGGCCTGATCGTCGTCATAATGAGCCGATCGCGGTCTTTGTAAACGCTGACAGTGTTGCCGAGAGTGAGCGAACTGCCGGTGGCGCCGCGGGAAAGGCGATGCAGCATTTTTACCGAACCGAAATCGATTTCTCCGACGGCAATTCTTTTCGCGAATTGCTGCAGGAGGTATTCCTGCAGGAAAATTTGCAGCGAATGAAATTTTCCAAGATCAAGAATAATCTCTTCCTTTGATTCTGCGATGACAACGGTACCGACCACCTTTTTGGATTCTTCTTCGATATACTCTTCAAGCTGGTTGAAGAGTTCGCTGGTCCGTTGTAAGGTTGCCGTCAGATTCGGATTGATATGTTCACGGATTGACGGAATCAATGTGTGACGTAAATAATTTCTGGTATATTCCGGATTTGCGTTGGATGAATCTTCGCGGAATTGAATATCCTGTTCCTGTGCGTACGAAGCAATATCGTTTCGTGTTGCGAATAAGAGCGGACGGATAATGCATGCGTCTTTCCGCATTGCCGGGATTCCCGAAAGACCCTGCACGCCTGCTCCGCGAAACATATTGAAGAGCATCGTTTCGGTGTTATCATCCGCATGATGGGCCGTGGCAATGACATTGAAGCCTGATGATGATCGTAGTTTTTGCAAAAATGCATACCGGAGCTCACGGGCAGTTTCCTGAAGAGATTTTTTTTCCGTGTCGGCGATTTTTGCGGTATTTGTCTGTTCGATGTAACATTCGATGCCGTAGCGTTGAGCCGTTGAACGAACGAATGCTTCATCCTCATCCGATTCATTGCCGCGGAGCTGATGATTGCAATGCCCGATTGCCAATGTCAAAGAAAATTCAGACCGGACCGCGTTAAGGACGTCGAGGAGAACCATCGAATCGATACCGCCGCTGACGGCAACAATGATTCGTTCTCCGGTCGATATCATTCCGGTCTTCTGAATATAATCCCGCAGAGAATACAGTAATGGATGTTTTTTCATGGCAACGCTTTAAAAAAAAACCTTTCAGAAATTGGTCCGAAAGGGTCATTTTGAAGTAGCGGGGGAGGGATTCGAACCCCCGACCGATGGATTATGATTCCATAGCTCTAACCAGCTGAGCTACCCCGCCAAATGATTGAAAATATAACACAAAACTGCCAGATATGCAAAAAATTCCTTTAAGCATTCCTTGATTCTCTCTTTCATTCTTATTATCTTAAGTCATCATTCTCCTTGTTCATTCAATTCAAGTGATACGCTATACATGGAAAGTTATATCATTTCTTGCTTTTTAATTCCCGAATATTGGGATTTGAGGGCTCGGAATGATTTTTAAAATCCGAGGCAAAGGGATACAATTTATCTCTTTTTCAATTTTTCCTTACCGTTGTTGTGCACGCGAAGGTGGAGTGGTCGTCTTCCATCAAAATTCAAAAGTTTCTGCTATTTACCAAAGCAATATCGGTTTTATTCTCAAAGTTCAAGAATATTTTATACCGTTTACACCATCTCAGTTGCAATATTCCAATTGAAATGCTTTTAAAAATTTTCTAACCAATTTTCACTGTCAATTGCCATGATCGGTCAAGTTATATCTCAATATAAAATTTTAGAGAAACTCGGTGAAGTGCCAATCCGACTGGACTTAGCGAACGGAGTGAAGCTAAGCCCAAATGTCGGATTGAGCATCCCGCCTTTTGTTGGCGGGAGATGCGCAAGGAGTGCCAAATGATCGGGCAGACGATTTCACAATACAAGATTTTAGAAAAACTCGGCGAAGGCGGAATGGGCGTCGTCTACAAAGCCGAAGATACAAAATTGAAACGAACCGTTGCGTTGAAATTTCTTCCCCCTCGATCATCATCGTCGGAAGATGACAAAGCCCGGTTTATTCAGGAAGCGCAGGCTGCATCGGCGCTGAACCATCCGAATGTCTGTACGATTCACGACATACAGGAACATGACGGACAAATGTTCATCGTCATGGAATTTGTCGACGGTCAAACGTTACGACAAAAACGCGGAACGATCAGTTTCAAGCAGGCAGTCGATATCGGTATTCAACTGGCGGATGGATTAGCGGCCGCTCATGAAAAAGGAATCGTGCACAGGGATATCAAACCGGAAAACATCATGATCCGGAAAGACGGCATTGCGCAGATCATGGATTTCGGTCTGGCAAAACTTCGCGGAAATGTTTCGCGGCTCACGAAAGAAGGCAGTACGGTTGGTACTGCAGGATACATGTCGCCGGAACAGATTCAGGGACTGGATGCCGATCACCGGTCCGATATCTTTTCTTATGGCGTTGTTCTTTTTGAATTATTCACCGGACAACTTCCGTTTAAAGGTGTCCATGAAACGGCATTGGCGTATGAGATTGTGAATGTCGATGCACCGCCGATGTCTTCGATCAATCCGGAAATCGATCCATCGCTGGATGCTGTCGTCCTTGAGTGTCTGGAAAAAGATCCGAACGAGCGCATGCAATCGATCAAACAAGTTTCCATTGATCTGAAACGGTATCGCCGCGAATCGAGCCGGCAAAAGGTGAGCCGTATTACTGCGGCGAGACCCGTATTAAAACCTGCCGGATTACATGTCCCTCAGGAAATAAATGAAACGACCGTTTCGATACAACCGAGCAGAAAGACATTGCCAATTATTTTTGCAAGTCTTGCAGTTCTGTTCCTGGTATGTGCTGTTGTTCTTGCGATGATGGTATTGAAACAAAACAACACGGAAAGTGTTCCGGTACGTTCATACATTCTTGCTCCGGATAAAATGAATTTTGCCGAGCAATCGGGGACAGCCGGGGAAGGACATATTGCTCTTTCACCGGACGGGACAATGCTCGTGTTTGTTGCGGCGGATTCATCCGGTAAAACCCGGTTGATGCTTCGGCAACTGAACAATCTGACGGCAAAAGAATTGCCGGAAACGGAAGGGGCATATTATCCTTTCTGGTCTCCGGATAATCGCTTTATCGGTTTTTTTGAATCCGGAAAAATGAAGAAAATCGAAGCAGCGGGAGGACCACCCGTTACAATTTGTGAAGCAGGAGATGCCCGCGGCGGTTCGTGGGGACAGGACGGTACAATTATTTTTTCACCGACGGCAGGTGATCCGTTGTACCGCGTTTCATCGGCCGGAGGAACACCGTCTTCGTTGACAAGACTTGATTCGACGCATCAGGAACGATCGCACCGGTGGCCCCATTTTCTTCCCGACGGAAATCGCTTCTTCTATTTTGCCCGCGCCAGCTTTGGCGGAGTAGAGCGGGAAGAAGATGAACTTGTTGTCGCATCGCTCGACGGAAAAACAACAAAGCGGTTAATCCCCGCAAAAGGGAATGTTGAGTTTTCCAACGGTTATCTCCTGTATCTCCGTGAAAATACTCTCATGGCACAATCCTTCGACGAGAAAAACCTGGAAATTGCGGGAGACCCGATTCCGGTGGCGGAGCCCGTTGAATACGATTTGAATTATAACCGGGCGGTTTTTTCCTCGTCGAGAAACGGACTTATCGTTTACCAACAAAGTAATACACAGAACGGATGGAAATTGGTATGGTATGACCGAAGTGGAAGCATCGTTGGCGGCGTTGGCGAGCCGGCTCAGTACGGGAATGCTTTCATCTCGCCGGACGGGAAGAAAATCGCGTACGACGTTTACGATCCCCAGTCGCGTAACCGTGATATTTGGTTGTATGATTTGACGAGATCGATTAAAACACGTTTTACATTCGACCCGGCAGTGGATGAAATCCCGATTTGGTCGCCCGACGGCAGCCGTATCATATTTCATTCCGACCGGCGCGGACATTACGATCTCTATCAAAAAACTACAAGCGGCGCCGGAGGCGAAGAGATTCTTCTTGAATCAACCGAACCAAAATATCCTCTTGATTGGTCGTCTGACGGAAAATATTTGCTTTATGACATTATCGATCCGAAAACAAAAGATGACCTCTGGATATTGCCTTTGAATGGCGATAAGAAACCAATTCCGTTTCTTCGTTCGGATTTCAACGAAGACCTCGGACAATTTTCACCCGATATGCGCTGGATCGCATACCGATCGAATGAATCCGGAAATTGGGAATTATACGTGAGACCGTTTCTCGCTCCCGATGGAACCATTGCAATCGACCAGTCACGGAAATGGCAAATTTCCACGAACGGCATTTCGACGATCTCCGCAAACCGGTGGTGGAGTCACGATGGATTGAATTTGTATTACGTTTCGGCCGATAATAAAATGATGATGGTCGATGTCAAATCGACTGAATCAACACTGGAAGTCGGAACTGTTCGCCCGTTGTTCGAAATGAAAACGACCGGCGCCGTATCTCTCACAGATTTCACTGCAGATGCGCATCGTTTTTTGATGTCTCTCAGCGTCGGTAACCAGGGTTCCTTGCCTCTCACATTGATTACATCCTGGGATAAAGAGTTAAAGAAAAAATGATCGGAAGATTATAAAACCTTCTTCACGTTTTCAACTGCATCGAAAGATTTAGGTAGCTTTGAATATGTTGTATGTTTTTCCCTTTCTTGAAATAAAGGAGATTTGATGTTAGGACAAACGATTTTACATTACAAAATATTGGAAAAGCTCGGTGAGGGCGGCATGGGTGTCGTCTACAAAGCCCACGACACAAAATTAGACCGTATCGTCGCATTAAAATTTCTTCCTCTCCATCTTACCGCGAACGATGCAGAGAAAGCGCGCTTCATGCAGGAGGCAAGAGCTGCTGCCACCTTGAACCATCCGCATGTTTGTACGATCTACCGTATCGACGAATATGATGGGCAGCAATTTATCGAAATGGAATGTATCGACGGCGAAACACTGCGCCGGAAAATTCCGGTTCAGAAAACCGACGATGCGCTGAATTATGCAATTCAGATCGGCGAAGCATTGCAGGAAGCACACTCGAAGGGGATTGTCCACCGTGATATCAAAGCGGATAATATCATGGTCAATGCGAAGAACCAAATTAAGGTCATGGACTTTGGTCTTGCAAAACTTAAAGGTTCATTGAAGTTGACAAAAACATCGAGCACGGTCGGAACGTTGGCATACATGGCTCCGGAGCAGATTCAGGGCGGGGAAGTCGATGCCCGGTCGGATATTTTTTCATTCGGTATCGTTCTGTTTGAAATGCTCACGGGAAAAACTCCGTTTCACGGCGAACATGAAGCGGCCGTGATGTATTCCATTGTCAATGAAGAGCCCGATTCGATTCTGAAATTCAAACCGGATATTTCTCCTGAAATCGACCGTATCATACAGCGGTCGTTGGAAAAAGATCCGGAAGATCGTTATCAGCATGTCGATGACATGGTGAGCGAATTGCGCCGCTCCCAGAAGAAATCGACAAGAGTTGTTCGCCCTTCCGCCGCTGGTGTCTCCGGTATCCATGCTTCTTCATTTGATACCAAAACAGCCCCGATTCCCGCTTCACCATCAAAAAAGAAATTTATTATTTCCGGGATTGCGGCAGTAATTCTGATTGCCGCTGCAGTATGGTTCTATTTCTTTTCGGGACATCAACAGGTTGTTGATTCGCTTGCCGTTCTTCCGTTTGAAAATGTCGGCGGCAGTCAGGACCTCGATTACCTGAGCGATGGCGTGACGGAAAGTCTGATCAACAATCTCACAAAGATTCAGGGATTACGAGTCATTCCGCGTACTGTCGGTGTTTAGATTCAAAGGGAAGAATGTCGATATCTATGAAGCCGGTTCCAAACTCAACGTCCGCGCAATTCTTACCGGTAAAATAGTTTCCCGCGGTTCTGCCCTCGATGTGCAGGTCGATCTCATCGATATAAAAAATGAATCGCAATTGTGGGGCAACCATTATCAATCCGATCTGAGCAATCTGCTGACATTGCAGGATCAAATTACGACGGAGGTTTCCTCGAAACTCGGCATCGGCGTTTCATCGGAAACGCAACAAAACCTGACGAAACGTGCAACGGATAATACGCAGGCATATCAACTATATTTCCAGGGTCGTTACTATTGGAACAAGCGCAATGCTGTTGCAATCGAGAATGCCATCAATTATTTCAAGCAGGCAATTTCCCTGGATTCAAATTATGCGCTTGCGTATGCGGGCATGGCAGATTGTTACATCATCCAATCCCAATATTCCGGGATACCGACGAAAATTACTGTTCCACTCGCTCGGGAGTATGCACAACGTGCGCTTCAAATCAACAATTCTCTCGCCGAAGCGCATACGACACTTGCGTTCAGTTATTTTTCCGATTGGAAATATGACGATGCCGAACGTGAATTCAAACAAGCAATCGCATTGAACCCGCGTTATCCGACCGCGTATCACTGGTATAATATTTTGCTTGCAAGAACCGGACGGATCGATGAAGCATCAGTCGTTATCAAGCAGGCCTACGATTTAGATTCATATTCTCCGGTCATCACGTTGAACGTGGGAGCTATTGATATGTTCAAAAAAAATTATGAGGAGGCTCTGCAATATTTTCAAAAGAGTATTCAGCTTGAACCGTCATTTGCTCCCGGTTACGAATTTAGCGGCGTTGCATCGATGGGATTAAAACGGGATCAGGATGCTCTTGCGCAATTTCAAAAAAGTGTCGAGTTGTCCGGTCGATCCAGTGAAGCATTATCCTATCTCGGATATTTTTACGGCAAGACAGGAAAACGTGAAGAAGCGCTCAAGCTGATTGATGAAAATGAAAAACGATACCGCGATGGAACCGGATCGGCATACAATATCGCCGCTATTTATGACGCACTTGGTGAAAAGGATAAAGCGCTGGAATGGCTGGATCGCGATGTCCAGGATCAAAGTACGTGGGCAACCGAGTTATTAACCGACCAAAGATGGGATGACATTCGGACGGATCCGCGTTTTATTGTTTTGTTGAAGAAAGTGGGTTTGGTAAAATGATCGGAGAGACAATATCACACTATAAAATTCTCGAGAAGCTCGGCGAGGGTGGCATGGGTGTCGTCTACAAAGCAGAAGATACGAAGCTCGACCGCTTTGTTGCTCTGAAATTCCTTCCGCGGGCGCTTACAACCGATGCATTGGAACGCGAACGATTCTACCATGAAGCACGTGCTGCATCTCAACTCATGCACCCGAATGTGACCGCGATCTTTGAAATCAATGAGTCGGATGGACAGATTTACCTTGCGATGGAGCATGTTGACGGAAGAACACTAAAAAAATTGATTCAGGAGGAGGATCCTCTTTCCGTCAAAAAGGCGCTCGACCTAGCAATTCAGATGTGTGCCGGACTTTCCGGTGCACATGAAAAAGGAATCGTTCACAGAGATATAAAATCTGAAAACATCCTCGTCAGCGGTAAAGGTGAAGTCAAGATTACCGATTTTGGTCTTGCAAAACTTAAGGGTGCTTCAAAGCTCACCAAAGTGGGAAGCACATTGGGAACCGCAGCATATATGTCGCCCGAACAGGCGCAGGGTGAGGATGTCGATGCGAGAAGCGATATATTTTCTTCCGGCGTCGTTGTGTATGAACTGCTTACAGGAAAGCTTCCCTTCCGCGGCGAGCACCAGGCGGCCATACTGTATTCCCTTATCAATGAGGATCCACCGCCGCTGGCGAGGTTTCATGAGAATATATCGCCAGAGCTCCAGAGAATCGTATCAAAAGCCCTGGCAAAGGACAAGGAAGATCGTTATCAGCATGCCGATGAAATGCTTGCTGATCTGAAACGCGAACGCAAGAGCATGGAGTACGCAAGAACGGGCTATGTCATGCAACAGCAGTCAACGATTACTACCGAGAGAATCCTGCCCACCGGTTCTGCTTCACCATCCTCCCATATATCTTCCGGCAGATTTAAGAAAAAGACTCTGATCATTTCCGGTGTCTTCATTCTTCTCGCTGCTATCGGGACATATTTTTTCTTCCAAAGGATGCCCAAAAATCAAAGTGCAATCAGCCAGGGCGTAAGCAAGATCGCGGTTCTGCCATTTGAGAACCTGGGCGCCGCTGACAAGGAATATTTTGCCGACGGGCTCACCGATGAAATCCGTACAAAATTGAGCGGACTTTCAGGCCTCGTCGTCATCGCGCGCGCAAGTTCTGTTCAGTACAAAAAGACAACAAAGACGGTGCTGGATATCGGCAATGAACTCAATGTCGGATATCTTCTCCAGGGAACAATACGCTGGGAGGCCGGCGACAGCGTGAACCACGGGACTACACACCTTTTGGTGAACCCAACACTGGTCAGAGTTGCCGACGGTACACAAGTCTGGTCGCAATCGTTCGAGGGAACACTCTCGAGTATCTTTGAGATTCAATCCGACATCGCCCAGCAGGTGGCTCGGGCTCTCGAAGTTGTTTTAAAACCAAGCGACCGGCAAACCATTGAATCCAAACCCACAGATAATGCGGAAGCATACGATTACTTCCTCAGGGGACAGCAATACTTCGAAATCCCGACGCCAGTAAACCTGAAACAAGCAATCGCAATGTTCAAGAAGGCTATTGATCTTGACCCCAACTTTACCGACGCCGAAGTAGAAATGGTTAGGGCATTTACATTTTGGAATTTTAACTGGCAAAGTTCCGATAGTCTCGTCGGCTTGGCGAAATCGTCGCTCGATAAGGTACTGGCACTGGCACCGAATTCTTTTCAGGCATATTGGGCTCAAGGTTACTATTATTATTATGGCTTCAGGGATTATGATCAAGCGATCAAATACTTTACACTCGCACTCCAGATCCAGCCCAACAATGCCGACATCATTTCATCAATCGGTTATGTGAAGCGACGTCAGGGTAAATTCCAGGAAAGTCTTGACCTTCTTACAAGAGCTTGTGATCTCAATCCAAAATCATCGGACAATTGGATGGAACTTGGATATTTGGAGACAGCTCTGCGACACTACAACTCTGCCGATGAGCATTTCAAACGTGCACTCTTGGTTTTGGGTAAAGGGTCCACGTTCGTAGCTGATATGCACAGTCTTGTCATCGGTTTGTGGAAAGGCGACATCAAAGCCGCATATCAAATTTTTGAGGATGAAAGCGATGATAAAAAATCCTGGTTATATAAACATAGAAGCTTTCAATTTCATGTTTTCGAAGAGAATATGGAAGATGCAAAAAATGACCTTTCCCGCTCTGTTCTTTCCGAGCCGGATATCGACTCTGTGAGTTTTTATTCGGACTTGGGATATCTCTTTGAAAAATTATCTCAGCACGACGCATCTCGCGCATGCTATGACTCCGCAAAAATTTTGGCAGAAGCGGATGTACGGAAGCGTCCCAACGATTGGAATGCTCACACGGCTTTGGGTAATGCCCTGGCCCATCTTGGCCAAAAAGCAAGGGCAATTGAAGAAGGAAAAAAAGCGATGGCACTCATGCCGATGGAACGAGACGCAATTGAAGGCGGGCCGGATGCGATTTATAGTTTGGCGCAGATATATGCTCTTGTGGGCGAATACGATGCTGCCTTTGATAAATTGGATCAGGTCTTAAGCATCCCAAGCACGTATTCGGTTAATTTTATCCGGTTTGATCTTGATCTAGAATCGCTTAGGACTCTGCCGCGGTATCAGGAATTATTGGAGAAGTATAAAGTTCAATGATCAATGACAAGTGGGAAGGGAAAACTGATATACAATGATTGGACAAACAATTTCGCACTATAAAATTCTCGAAAAGTTAGGCGAGGGCGGGATGGGTGTCGTCTACAAAGCAGAAGATACAAAGCTCGACCGCTTTGTCGCTCTTAAGTTTCTGCCTTCACATCTTGCTGCTTCCGAACAAGATAAAGCCCGTTTTATCCAGGAAGCAAAAGCTGCTTCGGCGCTTAACCATCCGAATGTTTGTACGATCCATGCCATTGAAGAGCATGAAGGTCAGCTTTTTATCGTCATGGAATTTGTCGATGGGCAGACCCTCAGAGAAAAAAAAGGAACAGTGAGCTTCAAGCAAGGTATCGATATCGGGATTCAAATTGCCGATGGCCTTTCCGCTGCTCATGAGAAAGGGATCGTCCACCGGGACATCAAGCCCGATAACATCATGATCCGCAAAGATGGCATAGCGCAGATTATGGATTTCGGATTGGCAAAACTCAGGGCAAGCGGCAGTAAAATTTCGCGGTTGACGAAAGAGGGAAGTACGGTGGGCACAGCAGGCTATATGTCTCCTGAGCAAGTGCAAGGGCAAGATACCGATCACCGGTCAGATATTTTCTCGTTCGGTGTTTTGCTGTACGAATTGCTTGCCGGACAGTTGCCGTTCAAAGGTGTTCACGAAACTGCTCTTGCCTATGAGATTGTCAACGTCGATCCGGCGCCGATGTCTTCAGTGAAACCGGAGATCGATCCCACTCTCGATTCGATCATCCTGGAATGTTTGGAAAAAGATCCGCGTGAACGGACTCAATCAGCTGCACAAATTTCACTTGATTTGAAGCGATACCGGCGTGAATCGAGCAAACAAAAATTAAGCCGGATAACTGCTGCCCGACCTGTAATGCAGGGAAGCAGTAACGAACAGCAAATCAATTCTGTTCCTGATAATCTTCCTCAAGGACAAAGTACATCATCAGGACGGAAAATGGCGTGGATTCCATGGGCATTAGTTCTCATCCTTGCTGTCTGTTTTGCGGGACTTGGCATCATCCATTTTCGGAAGGTTGCAGTTGATGTCCAATCAATCAATGCATCGTTACTTCCCCCGCGGGGATACAATTATGATGCAGATATCGGCGGTCATATTGCGCTTTCACCGGACGGGACGATGCTTGCTTTTGTTGCAATTGATTCCGGAGGAAGGAATAGTCTGTGGGTTCGTCCGCTCAACTCTTCAACCGCACGCCAACTTTCCGAAACGGATGGAGCGCAATTTCCATTCTGGTCGCCGGATAATAAATTCATCGGCTATTTTGTTCCCGGCAAACTGAAAAAAGTATCGATATCAGGTACGCCTCCTGTTTCAATTTGCGATGCACCGAATGGAAGAGGAGGAACTTGGAATCAGGATGGAGTCATCCTGTTCTCATCGAACTCTGACGGAGTTCCAATCTGTCGCGTCTCTTCATCCGGTGGAGTTTCTGTCCCAGTAACCCGCGTTGACTCAACACGCAATGAAACGAATCATCGCTGGCCCCTTTTCCTGCCGGATGGCAAACACTTTATTTACACGTCGCAGGCAAAAGTCCGGTCGGCAGATTACGTCGGTGCGATCTATGTTTCTTCTCTTGATTCTTCAATAGACAAACTCCTGATCAAAGTGTCATCGAATACGGCATATTATAACGGGTATCTTCTGTACGTTCGTCAGAAGTCGCTTGTCGCACAGCCGTTCGATCTTTCCACATTGGAGTTGTCGGATGAAGCGAATCCGATTGCCGATAAGGTGGGTTATAATGATGACAAGAACCGCGGGATATTTTCCGTATCTGGTAATGGTATTCTTACGTATCAGACATCCAGCGGTACTCCTGCAATGCTTTCGATGGTCGACAGGAATGGAAAGAAGTTGTTTGATGTAAGCGACCGGTCGTTATATACCAGTGCTCGTCTTTCAACAGATGGTTCAAAAATAACATTTGATTCACAAGATTTATTGTATGGAACCGGAGATGTCTGGTTGTATGATATTGCCAGGAAAATTAGTACCCGGTTCACTTTTGATCCCTCAACGGAATGGCAACCGATCTGGTCGCCGGACGGTGAGCACGTTGTGTACAGTTCCGATAAAGACGGATCCGGTAATCTGTACATCAAGAACTCCAGTGGTTCGGAAGCTGAACAGGTTTTGCGGAAATCCGTTGAACAAAAGCAGCCCCTGGACTGGAGTCCCGATGGGCGCGAAATAATATTCAATTCTTATTCTCCCAAAACCGATAATGATCTGTGGGTGATTTCTGTTGATGGAAAACAGGAACCGCATCCGTTTCTTCAAACAGAATTTTCAGAAGATTTAGCAAGGTTTGCTCCCGATGGACATTGGGTTGTGTATCAGTCGAACGAAGCAGGAAGAAATGAAATTTATGTGAGACCGTATCCATCGGGTAGTGGGAAATGGCAAATTTCCGCAAATGGCGGATCCCAACCGATCTGGAGCCGCGACGGGGAGGAAATTTTTTACAGTCAATCCAATGGATTGGAAATGGTAGCGAAGGTTCATGGAGCGGGAGATGCTTTTACGGTCGGAACAGTAACACAATTATTTTCTATTCCCCGATCCATTGTTTTTGATGCAGCGGCAGACGGCAAACAGTTTCTAATCGGTGTCGTATCCGGGGGAGAGTATACACAGCCGGTGACGCTTGTATCGAATTGGGATAAGGAGTTGAAGAGAAAATGATCGGACAGATTATTTCGCACTACAAAATTCTTGAAAAGTTAGGCGAAGGCGGCATGTCCCAAACTTTCCCACGATCGCGACTTGTCGGGAGAGTGGATGAAAGTTTGAGGATCCCGCTGGAGCGAAGCGGAAGCGGGAGGCAAACACGATGATAGGGCAGGTCATATCTCATTACAAAATTCTTGAAAAGTTAGGCGAAGGCGGCATGGGTGTTGTCTACAAAGCCGAAGATACGAAACTCGACCGCATCGTTGCACTCAAATTTCTTTCAGCTCAACTTGCAGCGTCGGTGCAGGATAAAGCCCGTTTCATTCAGGAGGCGAAAGCCGCCGCCGCATTGAATCATCCGAATGTCTGTTCCATCATTGATATTCAGGAACTCGATGGTCCCCAAGGGGGCAAGCAGATATTTATGGTCATGGAGTTTGTGGATGGACAAACTCTTCGGGCGAAAATAGGAACTCTTTCACAGAAACAGGCGATTGATATCGGTATTCAAATTGCTGATGGACTTGCGGCCGCACATGAAAAGGGAATTGTGCATCGCGATATCAAGCCGGAAAATATTATGGTGCGGAAAGACGGCATTTGTCAGATCATGGATTTCGGTTTGGCGAAACTCCGCAGTGCTTCCAGTCAGATTAATCGTTTGACGAAAGAAGGAAGTACGGTCGGAACTGCCGGCTATATGTCACCCGAGCAGATACAGGGACAGGATGTCGATCATCGCAGTGATATTTTCTCGTACGGAGTCGTGCTGTATGAACTGTTTACCGGACAGCTTCCGTTTAAAGGTGTTCATGAAACTGCCCTTGCGTATGAAATTGTGAACGTCGATGCCGCGCCAATGACCTCTGTAAAACCTGATCTCGATCCGAATCTTGACGCTATCGTTCTTGACTGTTTGGAAAAAGATGTCAAAGAACGTTGTCAGTCTGTTGCGGAAGTTGCACGAGACCTGCGCCGGGTGAAACGGGAATCAACACGCCAGCGTGCCAGCAGGGTCACGGCATCCCGACCGGCATACAATTTCCAATGTTCAACAACTTTAAATGCCTGGTGCTGCAACATTCCGAACGATCCGAATGCCTTCGGAAGGCCTTCTGCCAGCCGTATGCCGTGGATGGTGAGCGGAGTTTTTTTCCTGATTGCCGCCGGAGCAATTGCATTTCATTTTCTCACACTTCCGGCGCATGAAGGAAAAAGAGTGGTGCGGTCGCTGATCCTTCCGCCCATGAAAACAAATTTCAACATGTTGGTCGGAGGACATCTTGTTGTCTCTCCCGACGGGAATACCATCGCCTTTGTTGCTACCGACTCAAGCGGTATTGACCGCATCTGGGTTCGTCCGGTCAATTCATTGACTGCGATTTCGTTATCGGGAACGGAAGGTGCAACGTATCCCTTTTGGTCTCCTGACAGTCGTACGATCGGATTTTTTGCAAGTGGAAGGCTTATGAAAATTGATGTTTCGGGCGGTCCGGTTCTTACGGTTTGTGATGCCCCGACCGGTCGGGGCGGCACATGGAATCAAAATGGTGTGATCGTGTTTTCTGCGGGAGCAAGTGACCCGCTCTCAAAAGTTTCAGCATCCGGAGGAATCGCCACGAGGATAACAGAATTGGATACTTCCCGCCGCGAAAACAGCCACCGGTGGCCCTGGTTTTTACCGGATGGAAATCATTTCATCTATACGACTCAAAATCAATCGGGAAATGCCAGTGATTATGATGCAATTAGAATATCATCTCTTGATTCTTCGATCAACAAAACGTTGTTCTCCGGAAATTCGAACACATGTTTTGTCAATGGACACATTCTATTTGTCCGCCAAGGGACATTGATGGCACAGCCGTTTGATCCGGGAAAACTTGAATTGACCGGTGATGCTGTTCCGATTGCGGAGCAAATCCAGTATGCCGCCGCCCGCAGTAAGGGAATGTTCTCCGCTTCGATGAACGGCGTACTCATTTTCCAGAGCGGCGAGAATCAGACGCAACGGGCGGCCATATTCGACCGAAGCGGAAATCGAATACATCTTATTGCTGACTATAACCCTTTAAATCCGAGATTTTCACCGGATGCAAGCCATGTTGCTTACGACATTATTGATAACCAGACCCGAAATGCCGATGTCTGGGTGAACGAATTGTCGAGAGGTGTGAGTTCACGCCTGACATTCAATCCCGCATTCGATGTTTCCCCTGTCTGGTCTCCGCATGGAGATACGATCGTTTTCTGTTCAAACAGAATGGGTGTGTACAATGTTTATATAAAAAGCGCAAACGGTTCCGGCGATGAACAATTTTTATTCGAATCGAACCGCGATAAATATACGACCGATTGGTCGCATGATGGACGGTATTTGACATTTACCTCCTATGGCGATCCAAAAACGAAAGCTGATCTATGGGTTCTTCCTTTGTTCACCGACCGTAAACCGATCCCAATTGTCCAAAGCGAGTTCAATGAAGGAAATGGCAGTTTCTCACCCGATACACGCTGGATTGCTTATCAATCCGACGAAACCGGAAGACCTGAAATTTATGCCCGTTTGTTGGATGGTTCTGGTGGAAAATTCCAGATTTCGACAAACGGCGGTTCTCGTCCAATATGGAGAACTGACGGCAAGCAACTCTTCTTTTCTTCAATCGATAGAAAATTAAAAGTGGCATATCTTACGATAGGCGCAACTACTCTTACAGTCGATAGTACAGCCACGTTATTTGATTTTGAATCACGGAGTATTGCGTCCAATAATATCAGTGATGTCAGTTATGACGGCAAACAATTTCTTGCTATTGTTACGGACTCGAAACAAACATCAACACCAATCACCCTTGTTGTTAATTGGGATGAGGAATTAAAGAAAAGATGAAGATAAGAAGTATTAAGTAGCTGAGTAGTTGAGTACAAAGACCAAGGCGACAAGTACAAAGTATTTATTAAGTACAACTGAATAATGAAACTCGTATGATCGGACAGACAATATCACACTACAAAATTCTTGAGAAGTTAGATGAAGGCGGCATGTCCCAAACTTTCCCACGATCCCGACTTGTCGGGAGAGTGGATGAAAGTTTGAGGATCCCGCTGGAGCGAAGCAGAAGCGGGAGGCAAACACGATGATAGGGCAGGTCATATCTCATTATAAAATTCTTGAAAAGTTAGGCGAAGGCGGTATGGGTGTCGTCTACAAGGCTGAAGACACAAAACTCGACCGCATCGTTGCAATCAAGTTTCTTTCGCATCATCTTTCGGCTTCACAAGAGAACAAAGCGCGATTCATGCAGGAGGCGAAAGCTACTGCTGCGCTGAATCATCCTAATATCCTTGGAGTCTTCGAAATTGATGAGATTGATGGCAAACTTTTTTTCGCCATGGAGTTTGTCGAAGGAAAAACATTGAAATCGCACATCGCAAGTTTGAAGTCAGCTACCGGTATTCCTCTCGAACAGGCGATCGTTTGGACAAAAGAAATTGCTTCCGGTCTTAAGGCAGCCCATGAAAAAAATATCATTCATCGTGACATCAAACCGGAAAACGTTATGCTCACGAAAGATGGTCATTTGAAGATTATGGACTTCGGTATTGCAAAGCTCAAAGGAAGCACAGGGATGACGAAAACCGGATCCTCCATGGGAACTCTTGCGTATATGTCTCCCGAACAGGCACAAGGAATTTCCGCAGATAACCGGGCTGATATTTGGTCTTTGGGTGTGGTATTTTATGAGATGCTGACAGGTGAAGTACCGTTCAAGGCGGAACATGAAGCGGGGATGCTCTATCTTATTGTCAACGAGAACCCGCCTGCCCCCAGTGCGATGGATAAAAAAATTCCACGACAGATCGATCCTCTGGTAACACAGATGCTCGAGAAAGATCGCGATAAACGATTTTCCGGTATGGGAGATATCGTGACCGCACTGGATCAGGTACGGAAGGAAATCGAATCTGCCGCGGTCGCCCCGAAAGGCAAGGCGATTGTCGTTCTTCCGATCGGGAATATCAGTCCGGACAAAGAAAGCGATTACTTCGGTGATGGATTGACGGAAGAGTTGATTGTCAACTTGTCGAAAGTGAAAGAAATCCGTGTCGTTCCGCGTGCGACATCGATGCAGTACCGGGGCACGAACAAAGATATCAAAACGATCGGAAGGGAACTTGGTACACGATATATCCTTTCCGGAAACGTGCGAAAGTTTCAGGACAATCTTCGCATCAGCGTAGAGCTTATCGATAATGAGTCGGAGGAACAGATTTGGGCGGAGACGTACAAAGGGAAACTGGCTGACGTCTTCGATATCCAGGAACAGGTTTCAAAACAGATTGTCGATGCGCTGATGGTGAAACTTTCACCGACGGAAAAGATCGTTCTCACGAAACGTTCGACTGTCAACGCCGAAGCATTCGATTGCTATTTACGTGCCCGTGATCATCTGTACCGGCGTACAAAGAACGGTATTCAATTTGCAATTCAACTTTTTAAGAAGGCAACGGAGCTTGATACACGCTATGCCGCGGCATATGCCGGCCTCGGAGAAGCGTATGCAACGCTCCACTACGATTATGATACCAAAGATATCTGGATCGAGAAAGCCATCGAGTCCTGTCTGCGGGGATTGATGTATGATCCGACACTGGCAGAAGCGTATTCTGCTCTTGGGTTCGCATACATGAGCAAGAAATCGATCGATGAAGCAATATCCGCCGGTCAAAAAGCGATAGAACTCGATCCGAATAATTTCACGGGATACTGGATTCTGGGACGATTGTATCATCTGACCGATCGTGACCGGGATGCCGTTGAAATGCATAAGAAAGCAATTGAACTCAATCCGAATTTTCATACGGCATATGGCGATCTTCGCACGCTCTACGAGAGACTCGGTGAAAAACAAAAGCATGATGAAATTCTTCAAACTCTTATCGAAGTTTATCCGCGATATTTGGCACAACATCCGGACGATGCGCGTTCGCATATCTATTATGCAATCGATCTCGCACATATCGGACGAAAGGAAGAAGCGCGGGTGGAAGCTGCCCGTGCCCTGGAACTCAGTCCGGGCGATTCTCTCATGATGTACAATGCCGCCTGCTTTTATTCCCGCATGGGAGAAACGAAACTTGCGCTCGAATCGCTGAAGAATTCCATCGTCGCCGGATTGGAAGATTATGAATGGATTAAACGCGACGTTGATTTCGACAGTATCCGCAATGAACCTGAGTATATTGAAATGATGAAGGGAAAATAATCAGCAATGATCGGACGGACTGTTTCACATTATAAAATATTAGAAAAATTAGGCGAAGGCGGGAGGCAAGCACGATGATAGGGCAGATCATATCTCATTATAAGATACTTGAGAAACTCGGCGAGGGTGGTATGGGTGTCGTGTATAAAGCCCAGGATTTGAAGTTGGATCGTTTTGTGGCGATCAAATTTTTGCCGGCGCACCTGTCCGCATCGGAAGAAAATAAAGCTCGCTTCGTTCAGGAAGCGAAAGCCACCGCTGCCCTTAACCATCCGAATATTCTCAACGTCTACGAGATCGACGAACAGGATCATGGGATCTTTTTCGTGATGGAATTTCTCGAAGGACGAACGTTGCGGTCACATATATCGAGTTTAAAATCAAGTACGGGAATTCCCTACACGCAGGCAATCGAATGGACCATGCAGATTGCCAATGGACTTCATACCGCACATCAAAAGAATATCGTTCACAGAGATATCAAGCCCGAGAACATCATGGTTACCAACAACGGGCAGTTAAAAATTATGGATTTCGGTATCGCAAAACTCAAAAGCGGTTCTGGATTGACGAGGACGGGAACTTCGCTCGGGACATTCTCGTATATGTCTCCCGAACAGGCACAGGGGATGCCTGCCGACCATCGTTCCGATATCTGGTCGTTGGGTGTCGTTCTCTATGAAATGCTCACGACCGATTTGCCGTTCAAAGCCGAGCACGAAGCCGCGCTTCTCTACCTCATCGTGAACGAAGATCCGCCGCTGACGAGCGCTATGGATAAAAAAATCCCCCGCCATGTTGATCCGCTTGTCATGAAAATGCTGGCAAAAAATCCCGATCACCGGTTTTCGAATATGGTGGAGGTTGTTCAAGGGTTGTCCGCCGTGAAGAGTGAAATTGAAGCTTCCGAAGGAATGACAAAAACGAAAGGTATTGCCGTATTGCCTTTCGGGAATATGAGTCCGGACAAAGAAAGTGATTATTTCTGCGATGGATTGACCGAGGAACTGATCGTCAATCTTTCGAAGATCAAAGATATTCGTGTCGTTCCCCGTTCAAAAGCGATGCAATACAAAGGTACGACAAAAGAGGTCAAGGTTGTCGGCAGAGAGTTGGGAACGCGCTATGTTCTTTCCGGGAATGTGAGAAAATTTCAGGATAATCTCCGGATCAGCGTGGAGTTGATTGATATTGAGATTGACGAACAGCTTTGGGCTGAGACATTTAAAGGTAAACTTGCCGATGTATTTGATATTCAGGAACAGGTTTCCAAACAAATTGTTGATACGATGTTGGTGAAGATTTCTCCGACGGAAAAAGTTGTTCTGACCAAGCGTCCGACACTCAACACGGAGGCATTCGATTGTTATCTGAGAGCAAGGAATTTTCTTTATCAACTGACGAAAAACAGCGTTCAGTTTGCGATGCAGTTGTTTCAAAAGGCAATTGAGCTCGATGCTCGGTATGCAGATGCTTATGCCGGTTTAAGTGAGTCGTATGCCTTCTTTTATCAGCTCTTCGATCGTCGGGAGGAATGGTTGGATAAAGCAATTGAAGCAAGCTTGAAGGCGCTTATGTATGATCCGTCGTTGTCTGAAGCGTATTCTGCACTGTCACTTTCTCATTTCCACAAGGACTCTCTGGACGAAGCTTCAGTTGCCGGCCGCAAAGCCATTGAACTGGACCCAAACAACTATTTAGCGTACTGGATACTCGGGCGTATCTATCATACAACGGATCGCGATCAGGATGCGCTTGAATGTTTCAATAAAGTTGTGGCAATAAATCCTGAATTCTATTCCGTCTACAGTGACCTCCAAATCGTCTACGGCAGATTAGGTCGGAAGGATAAATACGAGGAGATGTTGCGCTCTGCGCTGGCAATCTATCCGCGGTATCTCTCTCAACATCCGGATGACGCGCGATGTCATATGTTCTATGCGGTAGATCTGGCACAAGCTGGGAAAAAAGACGAAGCAAAAACAGAGGCCGCGCGTGCACTTGAGTTGAATCCAAACGATCCTTTGATGCTGTACAATGCCGCGTGCTTTTTTGCTCAAATGTCAGAGGCATCAAAAGCAGTGGAGATGTTGCGAAACGCAATTGCGGCCGGTTATCCCGACTATGAATGGTTCAAGCGGGATCCTGACCTTGACAGCATTCGTAATGATCCCGGCTATATCGAATTAATGAAAGGAAAGTAATCAGCAATGATCGGACAAATTCCAAAATTCACCGCGAGCGAAGCGAGTGGATTGAATTTTAATCCCGCCGTGCGGGACGCTCTTCTTTTGAGCGGGACATTCCCAAGAAAGAAATTTTTATGATAGGACAAACTGTTTCTCATTATAAGATATTAGAGAAATTAGGTGAAGGCGGCATGGGTGTCGTGTATAAAGCCCAGGATTTGAAGTTGGATCGTTTTGTTGCAATCAAATTTCTGCCGCCACATCTTTCTGCATCGGAAGAAAACAAGGCACGCTTCGTTCAGGAAGCAAGAGCGACAGCCGCACTCAACCATCAAAACATTCTGAGTGTTTATGAGATCGACAATTTCGACGGGACGATGTTTTTCGTGATGGAATATATCGAGGGAAAAACGCTGAAATCGTACATCAACGGTTTAAAAGGAAGTGAAGGCATTCCGGTCAAGCAAGCAATCGATTGGACGATTCAGATTGCCCGCGGACTCAACGCCGCTCATGAAAAAAATATTGTCCACCGTGATATCAAACCGGAAAACATCATGATCACGAAAGAGGGAAATCTGAAGATTACCGATTTCGGAATCGCAAAACTGAAATCCGGTACCGGCATGACGAGAACGGGAACATCGATGGGAACTCTTGCTTACATGTCATCTGAACAGGCACAAGGACTTGCGGCTGACAATCGATCGGACATCTGGTCGCTCGGCGTTGTCTTTTATGAAATGCTGACCGGTGATCTGCCGTTCCGCAGCGAGCATGAAGCAGGACTCATGTACCTCATCGTCAATGAAACACCTCCCGCTCCGAGTCAGATCGACCGCCGCGTTCCCATTCAGGTCGATAATGTTGTCTTGCAGATGCTTAACAAAGACCGCGAATTGCGTCTTCAGAGCGCCGATAAGGTTATTGAATCACTCAATCGTGTAAAAGATGAAATTGAGAATTCCACACAAACGGGCAAGACCAAAACCATTGCCGTTTTGCCTTTCACAAATATGAGCAACGATCCGGAGAATGAATATTTCAGTGATGGTTTGACGGAAGAAATCATTACCAGTCTGACCCGGCTGAAGGAAATGAAAGTTATTGCACGAACAACGACGATGCAGTACAAAGGCACGAAGAAAGACGTCAAAACGATTGGTAGGGAACTTGGCGCCCGGTATATTATGGAAGGAAGCGTCAGAAAATTTCAGGACAATATACGCATCACGGCACAGTTTATCGATGTGAACGACGGCACACAGCTCTGGGCGGAAACGTATAAAGGAACGCTCGCCGATGTGTTCGATTTTCAGGAACAGGTGTCGAAACAGATTGTCGATGCGTTGATGGTCAAACTCACGCCGACCGAAGAAGTCGTACTGACAAAACGTTCCACACTCAATGCGGAAGCATTCGACTGCAATCTCAGGGCGCGGAATTTTCTTTACCGGCGGACGAAGAACAGTCTCCAGTTTGCCGTTCAATTATTTCAGCGGGCAATTGAACTCGATCCGCGTTATGCCGGCGCGTATGCCGGACTCGGTGAAGCGTACGCATCGCTCTACCAGGATTTTGAACGGAACGATGTCTATACGAAAAAGGCAGTGGAGTCGAGTCTCAAGGCGTTGATGTACGATTCTTCTCTGTCTGAAGCATACGCATCCCTGGGTCTTGCTCATCTCAACAGTAAGGCGTTGGACGATGCACTGCAAGCAGGAAAAAAAGCAATCGAACTTGATCACAACAACGTTACCGGTTATTGGGTTCTCGGAAGAATTTATCACCTCACGGACCGGAGTAATGAAGCGATAACAATGTATTCAAAAGCATTATCCATCAATCCGAATTTTTATTCTGCCGCCGCAGATCTGTTGCTCGAATATCAAAGGACAGGTGATCAGAAAAATGCACAGATCCAACTCCAGAAAAATCTCGAACTCTATCCGAAATATCTTTCACAACATCCGGACGATGCACGCGGACACATGTTTTTTGCGATTGAACTCGTTATGGGAGGACGAAAAGAAGAAGGCAAGAATGAAGCGGCGAAAGCTCTGGAACTGAATCCGAACGATCCGTTAATGCTGTACAACGCGGCATGCTTTTATAGTCAGCTGGGAGAAATAAAACTTTCCGTGGATGCATTCCGCAATTCCGTCATAGCCGGATACGAAAATTTTGAATGGGCTCAGCGGGATACCGACCTCGATCCGATACGGAATGAGCCCGGTTATATCGATATCATGAAAGGGAAATAATTGATTTATGATCGGACAAACAGTCTCACATTACAAGATTTTAGAGAAACTCGGTGAAGGCGGCATGGGTGTCGTCTATAAAGCCCAGGATCAAAAACTTGATCGGTTCGTTGCCATCAAATTTCTTCCGGTGCAATTATCCTCAAATGCCGATAGTAAAGCTCGGTTCATACAAGAAGCAAAAGCTGCCGCTGCACTCAATCATCCTAATATTCTTGGTGTGTATGAAATCGATGAACAAAACGGAAATATATTCTTTGTCATGGAATATGTCGATGGCATCACCCTGAAGCATCATATCGTCAATTTCAAATCGGGAATACCGGTCGGCCAGGCAATCGATTGGACGATTCAGATTGCTCAGGGATTGAAAGCTGCCCATGAAAAAAGCATTGTGCACCGGGATATCAAACCGGAAAACGTGATGCTGGCGAAGGATGGCAAGTTGAAAATTATGGATTTCGGTATTGCGAAACTCCGGAGTAATTCCGGACTGACCAAAACAGGAACTTCGCTCGGAACTCTTTCGTATATGTCTCCCGAACAGGCGCAGGGCATTGCTGCCGATCATCGTTCCGATATCTGGTCGCTTGGTGTGGTGTTGTATGAAATGCTCACCGCCGATCTGCCGTTCAAGGCAGAACATGAAGCCGGACTTCTGTATCTCATCGTAAACGAAGAACCGCCTGTCCCAAGCTTGATGGATCGGAAAATTCCGCATCAAATGGATGCTGTGATCATGAAGATGCTTGCGAAAGAAAGGTCTCAGCGATATCAAAATACCGATGAGTTGGTAAAATCGCTGCAGGAAACGAGTCATTCTATTGACAGTACTCCTGCACCGGTGCAGACAAAAGCAATTGCTGTTCTTCCGTTCGGCAATATCAGTCCCGATAAAGAAAGCGATTACTTCAGCGACGGGCTTACCGAAGAGCTCATTATCAATTTGTCCCGATTAAAAGACATTCGTGTCGTTCCGCGCACGACGTCGATGCAATACAAAGGTACCAATAAGGAAGTCAAAGTGATCGGCAGGGAACTCGGCACAAGATACATCCTTGCCGGAAGCGTAAGGAAGTTTCAGGATAACCTTCGCATTGCCGTGGAGCTGGTGGATGTTGAGGCTGATTCACAGTTGTGGGCGGAGACATATAAAGGCAAACTTGCCGATGTTTTCGATATTCAGGAACAAGTCTCCAAGCAGATTGTCGATGCTCTTATGGTAAAACTGACACCGATCGAGAAAGCGGTTCTCTCGAAGCGGTCGACTCTGAATCCTGAAGCATTTGATCTTTATCTCCGGGCACAGGGATTTCTCTACAGATTCTCAAAAAATAATATCAACATCGCACTGCAATTATTCGAAAAAGCAATCGAACTGGATCAACGGTATGCGGCCGCGTATGCCGGTTTGGGGGAAGCGTATGCATATCTCTACCAATACTTCGAACGAAGAGATGCCTGGCTTGACAAAGCAATTGAAGCATGTCTGAAAGCCCAAATCTACGACCCGACTCTTTCTGAAGCATATGCCGCTCTTGCCGTTGCCTACTATAACCGGAAATCGTTCGACGATGCAATCGTTGCCGGCAGGAAAGCAATTGAACTCGATACCAACAATCATATTGCCTACTGGATTCTCGGACGAATCTATCATAATACCGACCGGGATAAAGAATCTGTTGACCTCTTTCAAACGGCCGTCCGACTCAGTCCTGATTTTTATATTGCATTTTCCGATCTCAAATTGGCATACGAACGGCTGGGGGAAAAAGATAAGCAGATGGAAGTGAGCCGTGCATCGTTACAAATGTTTCCGCGAATTTTGTTGCAGCATCCTGATGATGCGCGCGCCCACATGTTTTATGCCATCGAACTGGCGCAGGTCGGGCGAAAAGAAGAAGCGAAAGCTGAAGCAAAAATTTCGCTTGATTTAAGTCCGGGTGATACGGTGTCGTTGTATAATGCCGCGTGCTTCTATGCGCAGATGGAAGAAAAACGTCTCGCGCTCGATACGCTTCGGAGCGCTATTCTTGCCGGCTGGGTCGATTATGAATGGATCAAACGTGACACCGATCTCGATCCCATCCGGAATGAACCGGAATATATTGAGATGATAAAGGATAAATAATTGATCGGCCAAACAATTTCACATTATAAAATTCTTGAAAAACTTGGCGAGGGCGGGATGGGTGTGGTGTATAAAGCCGAAGACACCAAGTTAGGCCGAACCGTCGCATTGAAATTTCTTCCCAATCACCTCACATCGAATGAGGAAGAAAATTCACGCTTCCTACAGGAAGCAAAAGCCGCTGCGACGTTGAATCATCCGAATATTTGTTCGATCTATTACCTGGAAGAAATCGGCGAACAACGTTTCATTGTGATGGAATTTGTCGACGGTGAAACGTTGCGCAAAAAAGTTCCGATTCAGAAAACGGAAGAAGTGATACAATACGCAATCCAGATTTGTGAAGCGTTGCAGGAAGCTCACAGTAAAGAGATCGTTCACCGCGACATCAAAGCCGATAACATCATGGTGAATTCGAAATACCAGATCAAAGTGATGGACTTCGGTCTGGCAAAACTGAAGGGTTCTCTCAATCTTACAAGAACTTCTTCAACGGTTGGAACGCTTGCCTATATGGCGCCTGAACAAATTCAGGGCGGCGATGCAGATCAACAATCCGATATTTTCTCATTCGGCGTCGTGCTGTTTGAAATGCTTTCGGGAAAGCTGCCGTTCCGCGGCGAACATGAAGCGGCGATCATGTATTCCATTCTGAACGAAGAGCCGATTCCGCTTTCTTCACTGCGGCCGAATATTTCGGAGAGTATCCAATCCGTTGTTCTCCGTTGTCTGCAAAAAGACAAGCAAAAACGATATCAAAGTATGACGGATGTTATTTCAGATCTCAAAAAGCTTCAGTCCGGTATGACAGTGCCGAAACAGCCGGTCGAGAAAAATCTGCCGACACGTTTCTGGATTATTGCGGCAACTGTGTTGATCGTGATCATCGTCGGTGCCTATTTTTTCTTTATTTCGAATTCACCCATCGTGAAGCAACAATTGAGTATCGGAAAATCTGCTGAGGATATTTCTCTTCATAAATCGATCGCGATACTGCCGTTCGAAAATCTCAGTGACGATAAAGAGAATGAATATTTCAGCGACGGCATTACGGAAGATATCATCACACAGCTTTCAAAAATTGCCGACTTGAAAGTCATTTCCCGTACTTCGGTGATGCAGTATAAACATACCGAAAAAAATATGCGTCAGATCGGGAAAGAGCTTGGCGTCGGAACGGTGCTTGAAGGAAGTGTGCGACGTTCGGGAAATCAATTGCGCATATCTGCTGAATTGATCGATGCCAATACCGACGAGCATCTGTGGGCGAATACATTCGACCGTGAGATGAAAGATGTGTTTGCCGTGCAGGATGATATTACCGGTCATATTGTTTCGGCATTGACTATTACGTTGAACGGGACGGAGCGGCAGGCGATGTCGTCGTCACGAACCGCGAACCCGGCTGCACACGATTTGTATTTGCAAGGACGGTTTTATTTCAACCAACTGACCGGTGAAAGCCTCAACCGCTCCATCGAATATTACCAAAAAGCGATTCAGGAAGATTCCGGGTATGCGGAACCATACGCGGGTATCGCATATGCCTACGAAGCGCTTGCCGATTTTTATTTGCCTCCGCACGAAGCATATCCCCGCGCGAAAAATGCGGCTCGAAAAGCACTGGAAATCGACAGCACAAATGGTGTAGCACATGCAGCCCTTGGAACAATTCTCACCGAATATGATTGGGATTTTCCAGCAGGAGAACAAGAGTTACAGCGAGCGGTACAGTTAAGTCCAAATTCTGTCGATGTTAATATTTTCTATGCCCAATGCGCCGGCATTCGCGGAAATATGGAAGATGCGCTCGCTCATGCCGACCGGGCAATCACGCTCGACCCGCTTTCTCCGATTGCCAGTTGGTCCAAAGAATGGTATTTATTCTGGGCACGTAACTATGATGGGGTCATCGCACAATGTAAAAAAACCGCCGAACTTGATTCGACGTTATTATATTGGGATGATTTTCTCGGTGCGGCATACCGTGAAAAAGGTATGCTCAAGGAATCGTTGCAGGAATATCTCAAAGCGCAAAAAAATTCTCCGGATCGACCGCTTTTCGGACTTGCAATCACCTATGCCCGAATGGGAAATCAATCTGACGCTCGAAAAGTTTTGAGGGAACTTGAAGAGGTTTCAAAAAAACGATACGTTGCCGCCGATCAGATTGCGATGATCTATGCAAACCTTGGTGAGAACGATAAGGCATTCGAATATTTGGAACAAGCATATCAAGCGCATGCCGCCGGGATGTCGGGGCTGAAAATTTATCCGGAATATGATCCCATACGTTCCGATCCGCGTTTTGAAATACTTCTGAAGAAAGTGGGGATTGCACGATGATTGGACAGACGATTTCACATTACAAGATTCTTGAAAAGCTCGGTGAAGGCGGAATGGGAGTAGTGTATAAAGCTCTCGACACGAAACTCGACCGTCTCGTTGCCCTGAAATTTTTACCCGAACGTTTGAATGCTTCAGAGCAGGACAAGGCACGGTTCATTCAGGAAGCGAAAGCGGCGTCCGCAATCAATCATCCGAATATTTGTACGATTCATTCGATCGAAGAACATGATGGACAATTGTTTATCGTGATGGAATTTGTCGATGGAGAAACATTGCGAAAGAAAGAACCTTCCATCGGATTCAAACAGGCGATTGAAATCGGTATCCAGATTGCAGATGGCCTGGCAGCTGCACATGAAAAGGGAATTATTCATCGCGATATCAAGCCGGAGAACATCATGATCCGCAAAGACGGCATTGCGCAGGTCATGGATTTCGGGCTTGCGAAGCTCAGGGCAAGCGGAAGCAAAATTACCCGGCTTACGAAAGAAGGAAGTACTGTCGGCACAGCCGGCTATATGTCGCCGGAACAGGTGCAGGGACAGGAAACCGACCAGCGCTCCGATATTTTTTCATATGGCGTGTTGCTCTATGAATTACTTACGGGTCAATTACCGTTTAAAGGTGTTCACGAAACCGCTGTTGCCTATGAGATCGTTAATGTCGATCCGCCTCCCATGTCTGTCGTGAAACCGGAAATCGATCCGAACCTGGATGCAGTTGTTTTTGAGTGTCTGGAGAAAGATGTTAATGAACGGGCACAGTCGATCAAGCAAATTTCCGTCGACTTGAAACGATATAAACGCGAATCGAGCCGCTCGCGCATGAGTCGAACAACTAGTGCATATAAAGCAGACCCTTCGTTGCGAGAATCGAAAATTGCTGAGGTACCACAGGGCACAATCATTTCAAAAGCGACCGGATATTTTGCGAAAAACAAAATTCAATCGGTTATGATTTTGCTGTTGGCCGTTGCTTTGCTTTTCACAATTTGGAAAGAATCGAATACATCTTCATCCTCGTTTACCGAACCGGTTCAATTTTCATTCGATATTCCCGGGCGATCCAGCCAGATATTGCATTGGGAGTATGTACTCCAGATTTCACCGGACGGAAAATCCATTGCATATACAGATTATTCCGGTCTGGCAAGTGTTATCGATGTCCGGAATCTCAATAATTCAATTCCTTATTCCATCAGAGGTACTGAGGGTGGCAGCGATCCAGCATTTCTCAACAGCAATTGGCTTTCCTTTGTAAAAAGTACCAATCTGCGGAAAATACCTTTGGAAGGTGGTGTGCCCGATGCTTCTGACATGATTTCAACAAACGGGATCACGTGGGGTACAAACGGTGAATTCATTTTTGCAAAGAGCTGGCCAAGCGGGTTGACGTTGAAGTCCGCATGGAACGAAAAAGAGGAAGAGTTAACAAAAATAGATGCTTCGCAAAATGAGGGGTGTCATCTTCTGCCATACATACTGCCGGGAGATAAAGCGGCAGTATTCACCATCTGGTCGAAAGACGGAACATTTGATGATTCGAAAATTGCAGCGGTCAATCTAAAAACAAAAGAGAGAAAAAACTTAAGCTATAATGGTGTTGAATTACACGGCACTTCTCCGCGATTTATAGAAACACCCGGGGGAAATTATCTTTTGTGGACGCGTGCCGGAAATTTATATGCATCTTTGTTTGATTTGTCTGATTTAAAGGTCAACGGACCGGAAATTAAAATTCTGGATGGGATAGCTGTCAATGCTTCGAGCGGAAAAGCCGGGTATGCCGTGACGGAAGCAAATAACGGAACGATAGCTTTTATGCCGGGAAAGCTTGATACGGCAAAAAACGATTTGGTATGGGTCGATAAAAACGGGACGGAGAAAAAAGCGATTTCAACAAGCGGTTCGTATCTGATGCCAATGGTTGCAAAAAATGGACAAGGGCTGGTAATTCTGACAGGCCCCGTTTATCAGATCGGAACAATCGATTTTGTAAACAATAAAGTTGATCTTTTGTTTACCGGCGGAGATAATAATTTACCGAAAATCACTCCTGACGGATCGAGCTTTGTTTTTGTCTCGAATTTTGAAGACGGAAAATATAACGTTTATCTCAGCAGGATGGATGGCATTGGGGGTGCAAAAAAAATTGTTGCCACAGAAGGAGGCTATCCGGAAATATCAAACCTGTCACCCGACGGGAAACATATACTATATGCTTCGACGGGCGATACAGCAAAAATATGGGTGAAGGATATAACGAATAATCAAAACCCCGAGTTATTAATTCATTCCGGGGCAAGTATAACCAGTCCGGTATTTTCCCCCGATGGAAAATTTATTGCATACCGGTCAGATGAAATCGATGGAAAATTTAAATTATTTGTCAGACCGTTCCCGATCAATGACGTTAAGATTCAGGTATCGGTTGATGACGGAAATTATCCTCAGTGGTCGGCCGACGGAAGCGAAATCTTTTATCGGGATAATGACAGAATTATGGCTGCCCGGATTCAATTAAATCCTGCGTTACAGGTCGTATCGAGACGTCTTGTTTGCACTTCCGTTCGGGTCTCTGAAAGTTCTGTTCAGTCTGACTTTTCCGTCGCTCCGGATGGACGTATTCTTTTGTTGAAAAGTGCAATCGATGAATCGAAGCCGATACACGTGAACGTTATTGTAAACTGGTTCACCGAATTGAAAAAGAAATTAACGAACCAGGATTAAGAACTCAATCCTGTGTTCGGTAAAATCCTCCTGACACGTTATATGAATCGGAATGATATTATATTAAGGAAAATTCAATAATGCTTAAAATTATGGTTGGTGAGACTATTCTCCAATATAAAATCCTTGAGAAACTCGGCGAGGGTGGAATGGGAGTTGTCTACAAAGCCGAAGATACGAAGCTGGATCGGCTTGTCGCATTGAAATTTTTACCGGAACGCCTGAATGCTTCAGAGCAGGACAAGGCACGCTTCATCCAGGAAGCAAAAGCCGCTTCATCGCTGAATCATCCGAACGTCTGTACCATTCATGATATTCAGGAACATGACGGACAAATGTTTATCGTGATGGAATTCGTGGATGGACAAACTCTTCGCGATAAAAAAGGAAGCATATCATTCAAACAGGCAATCGATATTTCCATTCAGATTGCCGACGGCTTGGCGGCTGCGCATGATAAAGGAATTGTTCATCGCGATATCAAGCCGGAAAATATTATGATCCGGAACGATGGTATTGCGCAAATTATGGATTTTGGGTTGGCGAAACTGAGAGACAGCGGCAGTAAGATTACCCGGTTAACGAAAGAGGGAAGTACCGTCGGTACGGCCGGTTATATGTCGCCCGAACAGGTGCAGGGACAAAATACCGATCATCGGTCGGATATTTTTTCATATGGCGTGGTTCTGTATGAATTACTTACGGGTCAATTGCCGTTTAAAGGTGTACATGAAACTGCGCTTGCATACGAGATTGTAAATGTCGATGCGGCGCCGATGTCTTCGATCAAGCCGGAGATCGATCCGTCGCTCGATGCAATTGTTATGGAATGCCTTGCCAAAGAACCTTCCGAACGATGTCAATCGATAGCGGAAATTTCGAAAGACCTTCGCCGGTACAAACGTGAATCAACAAGACAGCATATGAGCCGTACGTTTCCGGTGCAATCGGGCATTCGCCAAACCGGTGTTCAGCAATCTCCGGAAACAATAGTGCAAGAAAAAAGTCTTCGAACGCTGCTTCCCTGGGGAATTGCAGTGATTCTGTTTCTTGTGGCGTCATTCTTGCTTGTTCAAAGATTTATCGGATCGTCGGGGAATCGTCCGATGGTTGTCGCTTCGATCGTTCCTCCGGATAGTGTGTACATGCATTCTTTCGGCCAGTCTGCCGGACCACCGGTCATTTCGCCGGATGGAAAAAACATTGCTTACGTGGGAGTTGCACCCGATGGTATCACGCGGTTGTATGTCCGTTCGCTTCAAGAAAATGTAACGCGGTTGCTGGATGGAACACGGTTTGCGCAATATCCGTTCTGGTCTCCGGATGGGAAGTATATTGCGTTTTTTGCCGACGGAAAAATCAAAAAAATTGATCCTGCCGGCGGTGCGCCGATTGCGGTGTGCGTTGCTGATAATCCGCGTGGCGGAAGTTGGAGTAGCGACGGTTCGATTTTACTTGTTCCCGATTTTCAATCGCCGATATTTCGCGTATCTGACCAGGGCGGGAAACCGGAACCGGTGACGGTGCTGGATACATCACGCAATGAATCATCACATCGCTGGCCCTACGCACTTCCCGACGGAAAACATTTTCTCTATTTTTCAAGAATATCGAGTAAAGCCGGCGAGGCCGAAGGTCATGCAGTTTACGCCTCATCAATGGATGGTAAAGAAAATAAACTGGTCGTTCACTCAACTGCCAATGCAATTTTTGCGAACGGATATCTTTTGTATCTTCGCGGATCGACTCTGCTGGCTCAACGGTTCGATCAATCCTCACTTCAGCTTTCCGGCGATCCCGTATCTATTGCCGACGGTGTTATTAATGATCCCGGTTTTAATCTTTCGGTCATTTCTGCATCGCAAACAGGAATTCTCCTGTATCAGCAGGGCAATATCCGCGCCGGGGCGCGCATCCTTGTTACCGACAGAACAGGAAAAGTACTTCAAACCGTCGGGGATATGATAGAAAATTTCCGGATTCGATATACTGCCGATCAACATCATATCACCGCGAGTATTTTCGATCCGAAAATGCTTCGGTTGAATATCTGGATGTATGACCTTCATACCGGAGGAAGAAGTCGGATTACGTCGGATATTGGAGAGGACAACGCCATCAGTTCTCCCGATGGCAACATGATAATGTATTGGTCGGTACGGACAGGTGTTTGGCAGAAACCAATCAACGGCTCGGGTACCGAACAATGCCTTCTTGCCACGACGAATTTTGATCTGCCGCTCGATTGGTCGCGTGATGGTAATTCAGTACTTTTTTCAAGATCATCTCAGGTAAGAACCAGTGGAAATTTGTGGATCATGCCGATGAATGGTGCACACGAAGCGTATCCGGTCGTCAAATCTGATTTCGACGAAAATGCCGGAAGATTTTCTCCTGATGGAAAATGGATAGCGTACCATTCAAACGAAAGCGGTGATTATGAAGTGTACCTTCGTCCGTCCGGAAAAAATGAGACGAGAACGTTCAAAATTTCAACCGATGGTGGCGGGTATCCGTGTTGGGCGGGCAACAATAATGAGTTATGCTATGTCAGCCGTGAGAATAAAATGATGCTGGTTTCTCTCCGATACAACAATACTGAAGCCGAAGTTGTAAACGCGCGTCCATTGTTCGCAGTTCCGGCATTTATCGAGAGCTATGATATTTCCGCTGATGGAAAAACATTCGTTATCAACCGAAGTCTCGAAATACAAAAAATGGCGCCGCTGACGTTGGTAGTCGATTGGGACAAAGAGTTGAAGAAATGATCGGACAAATCCTCTATCGTCAATATTGAGCATCGTAATTTTCTTTCAGAATGGACAGATGAAATATGAAAATTAAAAAACTTTTTGTTTTGTCAAATATCATTCTTTTCGTTACACCATTGATTGCCCGGCAAATTTCGAATTACAATCCCCGGGAAACTTTCGATCCGTCGTTTGGTACGGAGGGAAGTTCACTCTATCGAAATGCTGATGGCTCACCCGGACCGGCATATTGGCAAAACAGAACAGATTATAAAATCTCTGCAACTCTCAACGAACAGGATACGAGCATTACCGCAGATGAGATAATTACGTACACGAATAACAGCCCAGCCAGTTTGGGATTTGTTTGGCTGAATCTCGAACAAAATGATTTGAAAAGTGATTCCCGTTCCCGAATGACTTCTTCGCCGAACACCAGCGGCAGAGAAGAATTTAACGGCGGATTTGTGATACAAAGTGTCGCGATTTCCGAAAACGGCAAGTCGAACCCGGCACAGTATCTTATCACCGATACGCGGATGCAAATTCAATTGAAAACACCGTTAAAACCGAAAGGCGGTAAAATTGAAATTCATATCGTGTATTCTTTTACAATCGCACCGCAGGGTCTCGAACGTTCCGGTTGGATGAATACAAAGAATGGCATTGTGTACGATATCGCTCAATGGTATCCGCGTATGGCAGTGTATGACGATTTGAAAGGATGGAATACTCTTCCATTTCTGGGGAACGGAGAATTTTTTCTGGACTATGGAGATTACGATTTCAGTATCAATGTTCCGTCTGATCAGTTAGTTGCTGCTTCCGGTGACCTCGTCAATCCCAATGAAGTTCTGACAAAAACTGAAATCGAACGTCTTGGTGAAGCACGGAAAAGCGATAAAACAGTCCGGATTATTTCTCCTTCTGAAGTCGGCAAAAGTGAAACCAGGTTGTCGATGAATGGACGAACGAGCTGGCATTTTACGATTCGCAATGCGCGGGATGTTTCCTGGGCGAGCTCAAAAGCATTTATCTGGGATGCGGCAAAAGTAAACCTGCCCAGCGGCAAATCGTGTCTGGCACATTCGGTCTATCCCGTTGAAAGCGATGGAGATACTGCGTGGGGTCGGGCAACCGAATATTTAAAAAACAGTATTGAGATTTTCTCAAAACACTGGTATGAATATCCGTATCCCAATGCTGTCACCGTCGGCGGACCGGTCGGCGGCATGGAATATCCGGCGATCGTTTTTTGCAGCCCGAGAGCAACGAGAAAAGTCTTATGGATGGTGATCAACCATGAGATCGGACATAACTGGTTTCCGATGATTGTCGGTTCGAATGAACGGGAAAATGCCTGGATGGACGAAGGGTTCAATACGTTTATCGATCTCTTGTCGTATAAGGATTTTAATCGCGGCGAATACGAACCGAAAAGGGATGGTGAGTATGCACCGAAGGGCGGAAATCCTGCACGGGAAATTGTTCCATATTTGATGAACGATACTGTGCCTCCCGTTATAACCTACGCGGATAATATTCCCGGGAAGTATGTTCACCCGCTGGAATATTTTAAAACTGCATTTGGCCTGGTGCTGTTACGAGACTATATTGTCGGACAGGATCGGTTTGACAACGCTTTTCGAAATTATATTACGAATTGGGCATTCAAACATCCGTCTCCGTTTGATTTTTTCAGAAGTATGAATAACGGCACCGGTGAAAATCTGAATTGGTTCTGGAAGGAATGGTTCGTCAACAATTGGAAACTTGATCAAGCCGTAAAAAGCGTTGCGTATGTTGATAATGATTCGTCGAAAGGCGCTCTGATCACGATTCAGAATAATGAACGAATGGTGATGCCGGTGACTGTTGAAGTCAAAGAATCGAATGGCAAGGTCGGGAGAGTGCATCTGCCGGTAGAAATCTGGTTACATAATAGAGAATGGAAGTTCCTGTATCATTCAACGAGCATATTGAGTTCAGTGACGATAGATCCGGACCAACAGCTTCCCGATGTCGATCTATCGAATAATGTCTGGAGTAAACAGCAATGATCGGTTCGGTAATTTCTCATTATAAAATCCTGGAGAAACTCGGTGAGGGTGGGATGGGTGTTGTTTATAAAGCGGAAGATACAAAGCTCAAGCGAATTGTTGCCCTGAAATTTCTGCCTCATCATCTTACTTCAACCGACACCGAACAATCCCGGTTCCGGCAAGAAGCACAAGCCGCTGCCGCCTTGAATCATCCGAACATTTGTGCAATTCATACGATTGAAGAATACGATGGGCAGCAGTTTATCGACATGGAATTTATTGACGGTACCACCCTGCGCCAGAAAATCCCAATACAGAAAATTCAAGATGTCCTGACCTTCGCAATCCAGGTCGCAGAAGCATTGCAGGAAGCTCATAGTAAAGGGATCGTTCATCGGGACATCAAGGCTGACAACATCATGATCAATTCCAAGAACCAAGTCAAGGTGATGGATTTTGGTCTGGCGAAGCTCAAAGGAAGTGCGATGCTGACGAAGTCCAGCTCAACAGTCGGCACGCTTGCTTACATGGCACCCGAACAAATCCAGGGAGAGGCCGCTGATGCCCGGAGCGATATCTTCAGCTTTGGTGTGGTGCTCTTTGAGATGCTGACCGGCACTCTTCCTTTTCGCGGAGAACATGAAGCGGCGATGATGTACTCGATCATCAATGAAGAACCTGAACCAATCCAGAAATTTCTTCCGGAGCTGTCGTCCGATTTTATTTATATCATCGATAAGACATTGGAAAAAAGTCCCAACGATCGGTACCAATCGGTCAATGAGATACTTGTCGACCTGCATCGTTTGAACAGACAATCTACCAAAGTTATTCGATCTCAAGTACACGCTGTTCCATCTGCCGCAAAAACTCCTGTGGTGATCGAAGCTCCCCGCACAGCTTCCGTTGTTAAACCTGTTCGCACAAAGATGTGGATTATCACTGGAGGTTTGGCAATCATTTTGGCAGGAGCCATCGTCTATTCACTCGTTGCATATTTCAACAAACCAAAAGCCCCGGTCTCACTGCAGCTTTCATTCACGCAACTCACTGACGAGCCCGGAATAGAGACTAATCCCGACATTTCTCCCGATGGCAATTATATTGTTTACGAGAGATGGATCGAGGGCAAATCTATTAATATCTTCTTGGAGCGGATCGGGGGAGGCAACCCAATCAATCTCACATCAGACTCGGAAAGTGACTTTGGCGAACCGGCATTTTCGCCGGACGGTCAACAGATCGCCTTTGTACAATATGGAAGAGGAGGAGGAATTTTTCTCATGGGAGCCACCGGAGAGAATATACGGCGACTGACCGATTTTGGATATTACCCGGCTTGGTCTCCCGGTGGTAAAGAAATTGTTTGCGCAACAGACTTATTCGTAGATCCCAATATAAGAACCGGTCGTTCCAGCGAGCTTTGGACAATCACAGTTGCCACAGGAGAAAAACGAAAAATCAAAGATGGAGATGCTATGCAACCTCAATGGTCTCCGCATGGATACAGAACTGTTTATTGGGGAATACACGCAGGCGGACGAAGAGATATTTGGACGATTCCGGCTGGCGGCGGCGATTCCGTCGCTGTTACGGACGATGCCTCCGTCGATTGGGATCCGGTATGGTCTCCCGATGGGAAATATCTTTATTTTTCAAGTGACCGCGGGGGGAGTATGAACTTGTGGAGAATCGCCATTGATGAGCAAACAGGGAAAATTTTGAGCGAGCCGCAGTCGATCTCAACCCCTTCCCGGTATAGCGGATTTTTAAGAATCTCCCATGATGGTCATCGCCTTATCTACACCGCCATTGATGAACGACAAAACGTCTATAGCATCGGTTTCGATCCAGTCAAAGAAGTTGCCGTCGGCTCTCCTATTGCAGTGACGCAAGGTACAAGAGTGTTTGATGAGTTCAATCCATCACCCGACGGTGAGTGGATTGCACTTGGATCAACCGGGACACAGGAAGATATTTACGTCATCAGGAAAGATGGAACAGGACTTCGTCAATTGACTAATGACGTCTACAAAGACCGTGCTATTTCATGGCTGCCTGATGGAAAGAGAATTGCGTTTATGTCGGATCGAAGCGGCAAATACGAAGTGTGGAGCATCAACTTGGATGGGAGCAATTTGGAACAACTGACGAAAACGCACCTTGGGTTTGTAGGTCCTTTCCGTGGGCTTCTCAATGCAAACAGTTTAGTATGCTGGAGTGATTCCGGCCTGTTCATGTTCGATCTCTCAAAGCCCCTCAATGAACGTAATGAGGAGAAATTCCTACCAACAGGAAAAGACGATAAGGGCTTCACGGCCATGTCGTTATCTCCTGACACGGAATGGCTCGCCGGATCGGCTGATAGCTCGTCACTACCCGGAGTGGTTTTGTATTCGAAACGAAACGAGACCTACGAATCAGTAACCGACTCGGGGTATTCACCTTTCTGGCTCAATGATAATCGCAGATTGCTTTATTTGAGGAATGGAAAATTATTTATAGTGGACAGAGAAACGAAAAAGACACATGAAGTGGCAAATCAACCTGAAAACCTCCGCAGGGGCTTAATTCAAATCTCAAGTGACAATCATACGCTATACTACATGGTCGGGACGAAAGAGGCGAATATCTGGCAGGTGACAATGAAGGAATCACAATCGGAATAAATTGGAATGATCGGACAGACAATTTCACATTATAAGATATTAGAGAAGTTGGGTGAAGGCGGGATGGGTGTGGTGTATAAGGCCCAGGACACCAAACTTGACCGCATTGTTGCGTTGAAGTTTCTTCCGCCGCATTTAAGTTCTTCCGAACAGGAAAAAGCCCGCTTTCTTCAGGAAGCAAAAGCCGCTTCAGCGCTCAATCATCCGAATGTCTGCACGATCTACGGCATTGAAGAATTCGACGGCCAACAATTTATCGAGATGGAATTTGTTGATGGTGTTACGCTCCGGCAAAGATTGCCTATCCAGAAACAATCAGAGGCAATCAATTACGCCATTCAAATCGGCGATGCTCTGCAGGAAGCGCACAGCAAAGGAATAGTTCATCGTGATATTAAAGCGGAAAATATCATGGTGAACCAGAAGAATCAGATCAAGGTGATGGATTTCGGATTGGCAAAACTCAAAGGTTCGATGAAGTTGACGCGAACATCAAGTACTGTTGGGACTCTCGCGTACATGTCGCCGGAACAAATCCAGGGTGGTGAAGTTGATTCTCGGAGCGATCTTTTTTCCTTCGGCATCCTGTTATTTGAGATGCTTACCGGAAGGACACCGTTTCGCGGTGAGCATGAAGCCGCAGTATTGTATTCCATTGTGAATGAACCGCCGGAATCGCTTTTAAAACTGAGACCCGATTGTTCGCCGGAACTTGAACGGATTATCGGCAGAGCGATTGAAAAAGATCCGGAGGATCGATATCAATCGGCGGCAGATTTTGTCAGCGAGTTGCGAAGAGTTCAGAAGCAATCGGCGAAAGTTTCGCGCACGGTGACGAAAGAGATTTCGGTCGCTCCGCTTGATCCAGCGAAATCAGATACATCAGCAGTCGCTAGTTCAGCACCACGGCCTAAACGAAAGCGGCAATTTATGGTTGTTGGAATTATTCTTATCGTTCTTGCGGCAAGTGCCGTTTCCTATTTCTCATTCTTCAACAAAAAGGAAACTATAGACTCTATTGCGGTGCTGCCGTTTGAAAATGTCGGTGCTGATCCGAATACGGAATATCTCAGCGACGGTATCACGGAAAGTCTCATCAATACCTTATCTCAGCTTTCCCATCTTTCAGTGAAGTCGAGAAGTTCTGTCTTTCATTACAAAGGAAAGGATATCGATCCGCAAAAAGCCGGCAAAGAACTTGGGGTAAAGGCGGTGCTTACCGGAAGCGTTACGCAACGCGGTGATAATCTTCAAATCAGTGCGGAGCTTGTTGACGTCTCGAACGACAATCACATCTGGGGCGATCAGTACAACAAAAAGCTTGCGGATATTCTTACCGTGCAGGAGATTATTTCAAAAGAAATCTCACAGAACTTAAGCTTGAAATTGGGCGGCGAGGACGAGAAGAAGCTTGAAAAACACGCCACCGAAAACACAGAAGCATATCAACTGTATCTTAAAGGAAGATTTTATTGGAACAAACGCAAAGCCGATGATCTGCAAAAAGCGATTGATTATTACAATGAAGCGATTGCAAAGGATTCGACGTATGCCCTTGCCTATCGCAGGGTTTAGCTTCCACTTATGCAATTTTTCCGGAGTATTCTGGCGCGCCTGCGCAAGAGTACGCTATAAAAACTCAAGCAGCCGCGAACAAAGCGATGGAACTTGACCCGACACTCGCGGAACCTCACACCGACCTTGGATTAATTAAATCTGCATATCAATGGGACTGGGCGGGTGGGGAAAAAGAATTTCAGAGCGCCATTGAACTTGACCCCGGTTATCCTATTGCTCATTTCTGGTATGCTAATTGTCTTGTCTATCAGGGTAAATTTGATGAGGCACTCGTAAAAATCAAGAAAGCGCAAGAACTCGATCCTCTCTCGCTTGTTATTAATCAGAATGTCGGGGAAATTCTTTTCTGCCTGAACCGCGTTGACGAATCGATAAAGGAATTGCAATATACGGTTGAGCTTGATCCGAACTTCCCCGGAGTTCATGGTGATCTTGCGTACGAGTACGGGCAGTTAGGCAGATTCGACGAAGCGGTTGCCGAGTTCAAAAAAGTCACGGAAATTGTGGGTCCGAATAATCCTTTCGGCCTTGGGTTCCTCGGAAATATATATGCGAGGATGGGAAAGAAGAGCGAGGCGTTCAAAGTCCTGGATCAATTACATGCATTTGCCGGGCAGGGCGATGCTGTCGCGGTGCAGATTGCGGAGGTGTACGCGGGATTAGGAGACAAAGATAAGGCATTCGAGTGGCTGCAGAAAGGATACGATGCGCATGAAGTTGAAATTGTTTATCTGAAGTGGGATCGTTCGTGGGATTTTGTTCATTCGGATCCGCGTTATATTGCGTTGCTCAAGAAAATAGGGTTGGATAAATGATCGGACAAACAATTTCACATAATAAGTCCCAAACTTTCCCACGATCCCGATTTGTCGGGAGAGCGGATGAAAGTTTGAGAATCCCGCTGGAGCGGAGCGGAAGCGGGAGGTGTACGCCATGATTGGTCAAAAAATATCTCACTATGAAATCTTAGAAAAGTTAGGTGAAGGTGGTATGGGTGTGGTGTATAAAGCCCAGGACACTAAACTTGACCGGCTTGTTGCACTGAAGTTTCTCCCTGCTCATCTTGCCGCGTCCGAGCAGGATAAGGCACGATTTGTTCAGGAAGCAAAAGCCGCTTCATCCCTGAATCATCCCAACGTTTGTACCATTCATGATATTCAGGAACATGACGGGCAGATGTTTATCGTGATGGAATTTGTGGATGGACAAACATTGCGACAGAAATTACCGACAATCATCCAGAGCAAAGCGATCGACATCGGAATCCAGATCGCGGAAGGACTTTCAGCCGCGCACGAGAAAGGCATCGTGCATCGTGACATCAAACCGGAAAATATCATGATCCGGAAAGACGGCATCGTGCAGATTATGGATTTCGGATTGGCGAAATTACGGGCAAGCGGAAGTAAAATTACACGATTGACGAAAGAAGGAAGCACGGTCGGGACGGCAGGATATATGTCGCCGGAACAAGTGCAGGGGCAGGATGCAGATCATCGCTCCGATATTTTTTCTCTCGGCGTCATATTGTATGAAATGTTCGCCGGTGAACTTCCGTTCAAAGGAGTTCATGAGACGGCCTTGACGTATGAAATCGTGAATGTCGATCCTGCCCCGATGTCATCCGTAAAACCGGAAATCGATCCAGAGTCTGGATGCTATCGTGTTCGAGTGCCTGGAAAAAGATGTTAACGAGCGAGCGCAGGCGATCAAGCAAATATCGGTTGACCTCAAACGATATAAACGGGAATCGAGCCGCCAGCGGGTGAGCAGAGTTACAGCTGCCCGCCCGGCATTCAGTTCTTCTGCGATGCAATCTCCCGAAGGTTCGGGTGTAACATTTGAGAAGAGTTTAGGAAATTCATCAAAATTACCGTGGATTGTTGCTTGTGTGTGTTTTCTGGTTGCGGTTGTGCTTGGTGTTCTCTATCTCCGCGGTTCTTCTCCCGAGAATTCGGTGATTCGCACTTCTCTATTGCTGCCGGAGAAAGCGAATCCTCTATTTTACGGGAATATTTCCGGACCGCCTGTCCTCTCACCGGACGGGAAACACATTGTCTTTGCTGCAAACGATTCCACCGACAATCGCATGTTGTATCTCCGTTCGCTGGATGAGATTGATGCTCATCCGCTTGCAGGAACAGAAGGTGCAGTTCATCCGTTCTGGTCACCTGACAACCAATTCGTCGCGTTTCAAGCGAAGGGCAGGAAGCTGAAAAAAATTGATATTGCGGGCGGATCCCCGGTTGTCATTTGTAATGCCGCGGATTCCAGAGGCGGTTCGTGGAGTAAGGAAGGAATGATCGTATGTTCTCCGGGGCCAGTTACTGATCTCTTTGCTGTTTCTGCATCGGGTGGAACTCCAACACAGGTCACAACGCGCGACTCCGTGCGGAAAGAAACGACTCATCGTTGGCCATTCTTTCTCCCTGATGGAAATCATTTTCTCTATTTTGCCCGCTCGAACGCCAACGCCGCGCAGGGTGAAGAAGATGCGATCCGATTGGCAACAGCGGACGGCAAGACAGATAAGATTATCCTCAAAGTGGCGTCGAATGCTGTTTTCGCATCGGGCCATCTCTTGTACGTACGAGGGAACAGTCTCGTCGCCCAAAAGTTTAATACAAGTTCATTCGAGCTCGAGGGCGAACCGACAGCGTTGGTGCAAGGCATCGCGTATGACCCGTCTATTTCCAGAGGTTTGTTCTGGGCTTCCGAAAACGGATTGTTGATGTATGAAACCGGGAGCGTACAGGTTGGCTAAAGCTAAATTTCGTGGACCGCAATGGAACATCATTGGGCGTGATAGGAGATATCGGAGAGTACCTGCCGTTTCGGATTTCCCCGGATAACAAGCGTATTGCCACCGGACTCTTCGACCAGAAATTCCGCAATAACGATGTATGGGTTATTGACATCCAACGCGGCTTAAAAACACGATTTACGTTTGACCCGGCGGCAGAGAACAATCCTGTTTGGTCTCCGGATGGAGAGAAAATTGTATTTCTGTCAACACGAAAAGGAGGAGCCGATCTCTACATCAAATCAGCAAGCGGCGCGACGAACGAGGAAGTCTTGTATGAATCCGGTGAACGTAAAATACCGACGGACTGGTCTCCTGATGGCAGGTTTACTTGTTTACAATGTTTTGGGTAAAAGTGCGGATATCTGGATATTACCGATGGAAGTAAATGGACAGCGCTCACGCAAAAGTCCATTCCCATTTTTAGTCACAGAATTTAACGAGGGTCAGGCCGTATTTTCTCCGGATGGACGTTGGATTGCATACACGAGCGATGAATCAGGACAAGCCGAAGTGTATGTGCGTCCTTTTCCGTGGACCAGGCGGAGAATTTCACGGATTCTGCTGAAGGAGGAATAAATCCTGTACGGCGCTCTGCCAGATGGAAAAGAGATTTACTATATAAGTTTGAATGACTCAAAGATGATGAGTGCGGGAATAGCAGAGAAAGGCACGACCGTAGAAGTCAGCAACGTGCATCCATTATTTGCCATGAATGGAACGGACTACGATGTCATGACAGACGGGAAATTCATACTGAACATACCACTGGAAACACAGGAAACATCGCCAATCACACTTGTTGTGAATTGGGATCAGGAGTTAAAAAAGAAATAAACAGCTAATGAATGGATGAAGGAATAGGAACGTATGATCGGACAAACAATATTTCAGGAACCCTCACCCTGTAATCCCTCTCCCAAATTGGGAGAGGGATGTCACGAAATGACAAGGAGAGGGTCAAGAAGGACAACGCAATGATAGGGCAGACAATCTCACACTATAAAATTCTCGAGAAATTGGGTGAAGGCGGCATGTCCCAAACTTTCCCACGATCCCGATTTGTCGGGAGAGCGGATGAAAGTTTGAGAATCCCGCTGGAGCGGAGCGGAAGCGGGAGGTGTACGCCATGATTGGTCAAAAAATATCTCACTATGAAATCTTAGAAAAGTTAGGTGAAGGTGGTATGGGTGTGGTGTATAAAGCCCAGGACACTAAACTTGACCGGCTTGTTGCACTGAAGTTTCTCCCTGCTCATCTTGCCGCGTCCGAGCAGGATAAGGCACGATTTGTTCAGGAAGCAAAAGCCGCTTCATCCCTGAATCATCCCAACGTTTGTACCATTCATGATATTCAGGAACATGACGGGCAGATGTTTATCGTGATGGAATTTGTGGATGGACAAACATTGCGACAGAAATTACCGACAATCATCCAGAGCAAAGCGATCGACATCGGAATCCAGATCGCGGAAGGACTTTCAGCCGCGCACGAGAAAGGCATCGTGCATCGTGACATCAAACCGGAAAATATCATGATCCGGAAAGACGGCATCGTGCAGATTATGGATTTCGGATTGGCAAAATTACGAGCAAGCGGAAGTAAAATTACACGATTGACGAAAGAAGGAAGCACGGTCGGGACGGCAGGATATATGTCGCCGGAACAAGTGCAGGGGCAGGATGCAGATCATCGCTCCGATATTTTTTCTCTCGGCGTGATATTGTATGAAATGTTCGCCGGTGAACTTCCGTTCAAAGGAGTTCATGAGACGGCATTGATGTATGAAATCGTGAATGTCGATGCGGTTCCCATCAGTTCCATCAGACCGGATATCGATCCGGAAATCGACAGGATCGTATTGGAATGTTTGCAAAAAGATCCGGATGAACGGTATAATTCCGTCAAAGATATTGCAAAGGATCTGAAACGCTTTAAACGTGAATCGAGCAAAGCAAGAATGTCACGCACGTTTCCGGCAATGACTCCCGGCCGGTCTGCCGCTTCGATTCCCGCATCTGCAAGAGAAGAACAGCAATCTTCGAAGAAGGTATTCAATCTGAAGTTGTACTGGTTACTGATTGCATTTGCCGTTGGAGTTTTAGCAACGGGATTAGTCTGGCGTCCATGGCAGGCAAAAGAATCATCTTCTCTTCCGATCATGCAATTTACGATCAAGCTTCCGGATAGTACTGCTATTCCGATCGGTTCGATGGGATTGAATATTTCTCCGGATGGAAAATTTATGTCGTTTCTTGTTCAATCCGGTTTGGACCTTAAAGTATTATTGCGTTCTGCCGATCGGGAGACTTTTGAACCGGTCGTCGGTTCTCAGCTTTCGACCAACGGACTGACAATCTATCACGAATTTTCCCCCGACGGACAATGGATTGCTTTTAATCCGGGAACTTCTATTCAGAAATCGTCCGTCTTCGGAGGAGCATCTGTTGCCGTATGCAACGTCGGGAATGAGATGCGAGGATTATGGTGGGGAAGCGATAAGAATATTTATTACGGACATATCAGCAGTGTCATTTATCGTGTGAGTGAGGATGGTGGGCCGTCGGTTCCGGTGACCGCTCTTGATTCTGCCTCGGGCGAGATCAGCCATCGCTTCCCGGAACTTTTACCGGACGGAAAGAGCATTCTCTTTACCATTAAGTTTAATACCATCACGAGCTTCGATGAAGCAGCTATCGCAGTGTTCGACACCAAAAGTGGTGTCAAGAAAATTCTGATCCGCGGAGGAACATACGCTCGGTACGTTCCGACAGGTCATCTCGTGTACGCACGCGGAAGCTATATCTATGCCGTTCCCTTTGATCTCGAGAAACTTGAGATAACCGGTTCGCCGAAACAATTGTTCAAAGGCGGATGGATGAATCCATTTTCCGGCGAAGTCAGTCTCGCTTTTTCACGCGACGGCACACTGCTGTATATTCCGCGGGGAATTGAATCGTACGCAATCGGCAGAATCAAATGGTTGGATATGCAGGGACAGATGACTTCGCTCGTGGATACGACAAATTCCTATTTCAGCTCTGCGCTTTCACCCGACGGCGAGAAACTTGCTCTTCACGTTCAGGGAGCAAATGATGATGTTTGGATGTATCATATCGGCAGAAAAAGTTTAACGCGGCTTACGTTCGGCGGAGGAAACAGCGGATATCCCGTTTGGAGTCCGGATGGACGGTATGTGATGTATATGTCCGAACGCGGTGGTGTAAGTAATATCTATCGAACGCCATGGGACGGTTCCGGAAAAGAGGAGAGATTAACGATGAGCCCCCAGAGTCAATTTCCCCGATCCGTTTCACCGGACGGAAAGTTTCTGTCGTTTGTGCAGGATAACGATATCTGGATGTTGACTCTGGACAGCACGAGTAAAACATTTCCATTTTTTACCTCTCCGGCTACAGAGGCAAATCCGGTTTTTTCTCCGGATGGGCATTATCTCGCGTATGAAACCAATGAATCGGGTAGATATGAAATCGTGATCGTTCCGTTTCCTTCCCGTGCGGGTAAGTGGCAGGTTTCATCCGGAGGCGGATCAAATCCGATTTGGTCTCCTTCCGGCAATGAAATTTATTTTACACAGGGAACGACCATTTATTCCGTAGATATACATCCCGGCAATGTTTTCGATTATTCTGCTCCGAAAAAGATTCTCGATCTGCCTCCGGACGGACAATTTCTTTCCGGTATTTCTTTGGACGGGAAAAAATTTGCTCTGGTCACTGTTCCGACCAAAGAACTCAGCACATCGGAATTTACACTCGTGACAAATTGGTTTCAACAGTTGAGGAATACGTTTTCTACAAAATAAATATTCTGAAGATCTTTGAACTGTTTATGAGGTGAGCCATGGAGCCACAGGAGCAAACGAATACCGGAAATTTGGGAAAAGTTGGCATAAGCTTTTCTTCTCTTGTAGATCAGGCGGACCGTCTCAGGCAGATCAGGAAAAAAGACTTGTCTGCCGGAGATCGTGTTGTGGTGAAGACGTCGAATTCGATTTATTCAATCCGGATTCTGAATGAAAGGGATTGTGTCGTTTCGGGGGGATGGTTCGACCGCAAAGGTCTTTCGCCGATGAGGACAAATATTGTCGGCTGTACGTGGGGAGGCAGTGCGATTAAAATTGATACGGTGGCGGCGTGCGGACTTTGCCTTGAGTTCGGCAACCGCGTTAAAACCACTTCCATCAAAAGCATTTTTATCTTTCCGGCTGGAACAGAGAATTAAATGAAGTGTGAACCTTGCGAAGGTTACCAACCTTCGCAAGGTTTAACGTCGCATTTTGACTTTCCTTCCAATCTTTAGTATTTTAATCTCTAAATCATTCCTCAATCAGCGTGGCACTGCGAATGAGCGTTGCTCAAAGCCCGGTAATTCACAAAAATTATTCTCTCGACGAGGCGTTCGACTATTGTGCAACGATTACCAATGCACATTACGAAAATTTTCCCGTCGCATCGCTCTTTTTGCCGGAAGAGAAACGTCCATATATCCAGGCAATCTATGCATTCAGCCGCGTTGCCGACGATTTTGCGGACGAACGTGACCGGTTACCCGAAGATCGTCTTGCCGATTTGAATGATTGGGATGAAAAACTTCATCAATGCTTCGAAGGAAATGCCGATCATCCGGTGTTTATCGCTTTGCGCGAAACCGTTACGCAACTCGGTCTTCCTATCGAGCCGCTTCATGATTTGCTGACCGCATTCAAACGTGATGTGACACAAAATCGTTATGAGACGTTCGATGATTTGCTCATCTACTGCCGCTGTTCTGCCAATCCTGTCGGAAGATTAGTGCTGATGATTTTCGGATGCCGGGATGAAGAGATGTTCAAACTTTCAGATGACATTTGTACCGCATTGCAATTGACAAACTTCTGGCAGGATGTCGCCGTCGACTGCAAAAAAGACCGGCTTTATATTCCGATTGAAGATATGAACCGGTTCGGATATTCATTGCAGGATTGGACGACCGGTACACTCAACGACCAGTTTCGTGATATGATGAAATTTGAAGTTGCACGAACGCGCGAAATGTTTTTCCATGGTGTTGATCTTCCTTCTCTTGTTTTGAAAGAATTACAATTCGAATTAAAACTTGTCTGGATCGGCGGAATGACAATTCTGAAAAAAATCGATTCAGTTAAAGGAAATGTTCTCACACAACGCCCGTCGCTTTCGACATTCGATAAAGGAATAATTTTATTGAGAGGATTATTGTTGAAGGATCTTCGTCATTTCGGAAAGAAGAGGGTGGAATGGGAACCGGAATAACGTCAATTGTGAGACGGAGCAATTCGAGTTTCACGTACTCTTTTTCGTTTCTTCCGCATGAACAAAAGGAAGCATTGCAAACGGTGTATGCGTTTTGCCGCACGACGGATGATATTGTCGACAATTCTCAGGATGTCAACAGCCGTCTCGAAAAACTTCATCAATGGCGCAAGGAACTGGAACGCTCTCTCGCCGGCAATTCTGAATATCAGCTTCTGAATCAGCTTCATGCAATTGCGAAGAAATTCAATATTCCGGTCGTCCATTTTTACGAATTGCTGAAAGGCGTCGAAATGGATTTGCGGAAAACGCGCTATGCAACATTTGATGAACTGAAAGAATATTGTTATCTCGTTGCCTCGTCGGTGGGACTGATGTCGCTGGAGATTTTCAGACCGAAAAACACGAAGACGAAAGAATATGCCATGAATCTCGGCATCGCACTTCAACTGACGAATATTCTGCGTGACGTCGGCGTGGATGCGAAGTACGGCAGAATCTATTTGCCGCAGGAAGATTTGCAGCGGTTCGGATATTCGGAAGAGGATTTGTTTGCCAATCGATATACGGAATCATTCCGGTCGTTAATGGAATTTGAAGCGGCACGTGCGGAAGAATATTTTCAGCGTGCCAAAGATTCATTGCCGAAAGAAGATCGGCGGTCAATGTTTGCCGCGAAAATCATGGAGAGAATTTATTATCACACCCTTTTGCGCATTCGCCGTGTACAGTTTAACGTGTTCGACCGTTCCGTTCGATTGCCGGCGACAATACAATTTCTTATCGCCGCGAAATATTGGGTGAAGGATAAAGTGTTTGGGTAAATCCTTTCGTCAAACCGACCAACGTTTGAAAAATCATCATGGTTGATGTTGCCATTATCGGAGGCGGACTCAGCGGATTGTCTGCCGCGGTTCAACTCGCATCGCACGACTGCACTGTCACACTTCTTGAACAATCGCCGAAGCTTGGCGGGCGATGTTATTCGTATGTCGATGAGAAAACCGGCGATGTCGTCGATAACGGTCAACATGTTCTGCTCGGCGCGTATCACGATGTTCTTCACTATCTCGATATCATCGGCACGAAACAATTCCTCAAGCACGAATCTTCGCTGAAACTTCCGTTCCATCATCCTGAAAAAGGATTTGCCGATTTTCGATTCTCTTCACTTCCAAAACCGTTCGATGTTGCAATAGGAATGATGAAATTTAAATTATTCTCGTTCGGTGACAGAAGGAGAATGATGAACGTCGGAAGATACTTAAAGAAATGGAGTGTGGATGTCGAACATTCTCTTGTCAATCTTACCGTTGATCAATGGCTGAAAAATCTTGGGCAGTCGGACGAAGTGTGCCGGTGTTTCTGGAATCCGATTGCGGTTTCGGTGATGAATGATCTTCCGGAACATTCTTCCGCATTGCTTTTTGCGCGGGCGTTGCGGGCTGCATTTTTCGGAATACGGTCGGACTCTGCCGTTCTCATTCCAACGATCGGACAAACGGAATTGTACGTCGATGCGGCTGTCGGGTTTATTCGAAAGCGGAACGGCATTGTCCGGACGAATGCAGAAGTAACCGAAGTGTTGATTCAGAATGAACGGGTACAAGGTATCAGATTGCAAAACGGTGAATCGATTTCATCGAAATATGTCATTGCCGCAGTTCCATCCTTTTCACTTGAACGGTTGATTCCGAAAGAAAGTCAAACACAAGCTCCTTTTTGTCATCTGACAAAATTTTCATCTGCGCCGATCATTTCTATCCATTTGTGGTTCGATACAGAATTTATGGAACAGGAATTTGTCGGCGTGATCGGTAAATCGGTCCAGTGGATTTTTAACCGAAGGAAAATTATTCAGGAAAGTAAATCCGGCGGAGGATATATTTCCTGTGTGATCAGCGGAGCGTATGAACTTATCGATTTCTCAAAAGACAAACTTGTCGAGATCGCTCTGAACGATATTCAAGACATGTATCCCGACAGCAAAAAAGCAAAATTGATTCATTCGGTGGTGATCAAAGAGAAGCGGGCTACACTTGCCGATACCGCAACGATCGATTCATATCGCCCCGAAGCGAAAACACCGATCGATAATTTTTATTTAGCCGGAGATTGGACGGCGACTGGACTTCCCGCAACGATCGAAGGAGCGGTGAAGAGTGGATGTACCGCGGCGGAGCTGGTTCTTAACAATTTACGAAAATAGCGGCGACACGACATGCCAGACAGCATTCTGCAACGGACTCAGAATGAGGAATGATCCGAGAGCGACTGCCCATTTCCACGGAATTGTTTTTGTGTCATGGATAATGGTGATGGTCAGGAATAAAATCGTCAATGAAAAAAACGACATAAGGACAACCGAAATTGTCGGATCATGAAGGTGAAGCAAAGCGAGTGATCTGCTTTCGTCGACCATCAATCTGTTTTTCGTGTTGAATAACAACTGAAGGAAAACCGTTATTGTTTCCGGCAGGCGTATGCTGGCATTGACGAATGCCATCGCACCTAAAAATAAATTTCTCGGAAACCGTAAATACAGTGTGAACGAAACAAGGGCAAGGCAGAACGTCCAGAGTGCCGCCGCCGCCGATGAGACCGGGCATGAGGTGTGCGGAACGATACCATCGATTGCCGAAACCAGATGTGCCTGCGTCGTCTGTGCCGAGCATGCGGACTTATCGACGAGCAGGTGAATGTATTGATGCGAAACGATTGAGAGACAAACCGCGAGAAGAAATGCCGGAATGCCGATAACAATCAGCGTGCGAACGGAATGTTTTTGTTCTTCTTGAATGAATGTCATGAAAATATCGTAACCGTCGTTAATTTTTCGAGCAGTAAAGATAAGAGAAAAATTTCTTACATTCAAGGGTCGATGAAGAAAATTATCGATGGGGAACTTGATTTTTTAATGAAAATGACGATATTGACAGACGTCATGAAGAAATTGCACAACATAGGATAGTTGATGAAAAATTTTATTGCTGAAATTCAATGGAGAGGATTGCTGCACACGTCGACGCGGAATGTCGAAAAACATCTTGCGGAACAACAGGCAACCGCATACATTGGCTTCGACCCGACCGCTTCGAGTTTGCATGTCGGTTCGCTGCTGCCGATTATGGGTCTCGTGCATTTTCAGCGTGCAGGGCATGTTCCGATCGCTGTTGTCGGCGGCGGCACCGGAATGATCGGCGACCCGAGCGGCAAAACGCAGGAACGAAAATTATTATCGAAAGATGAAATCGAATCGAATGTCGATGCGATTCGCAAACAGCTCGAATATTTTTTAGACTTTAAAGCGAAAGGGAATGCGGCAAAGCTTGTCGATAATGCCGAGTGGCTGACGAAACTTTCCATGATGGAATTTCTCCGCGATATCGGCAAACATTTTTCCGTGAACGAAATGCTTGCCAAAGACTCCGTCAAGAACCGTATCGATCAGGAACAGGGAATTTCGTTTACGGAATTCAGTTACTCACTGTTGCAGTCGATCGATTATTTGCAGATGTTCGACCGGCATAAATGCACGTTGCAGATGGGCGGAAGCGACCAGTGGGGGAACATCGTTGCCGGAGCAGATCTCATCCGGCGGTTGCGCGGTGCGGAAGTTCATGCAATTGTTTTCCCGTTGATTACGACATCCTCCGGTGTAAAGTTCGGGAAGACGGAGAGCGGAACGGTCTGGCTCGATCCAGAGAGAACATCGCCGTACCGGTTTTACCAGTTCTGGTACAACGTTGAAGATAATGACGTGGTAAAATTTTTGAAGTTCTTTACGCTGATGTCCGAAAAAGAAATCGAAGCATTATCCGCATCGGCAAGTCCGGAAAAACGTGAAGCGCAGAAAAAACTTGCAGAAGAAGTGACCCGGTTGGTGCATGGCGAAAGTGCCGTTGCGCAGGCGCAGAAAGCATCGAAGATATTTTTCGGCGGGGAAATCAGCGGCGTGAGCGAAACGGAATTGCTCGATGTGTTTGCCGATGTGCCGTCCGTGGAAATTGAGAAGGATCGATTCAGCGAGCCGGGTATACCGCTTCTTGATTTAATGGTAACGGCCGACGTTGTCAAATCGAAGGGAGAAGCCAGACGGGCAGTGCAAGGGGGTGGAATTTATATCAACAATCAACGGATCGCGGAAGATTCAAAAAAGGTAACTCTCGCCGACGCAATTCACGGGAAGTTTATCGTCCTGCGAAAAGGCGGGAAGAATTATTTCCTCGTGAAAATTCGATAGACTGCTTTACCCCGACCGTTTTTTCTTTAATAAAGGTTTAAGCTTTTCGGGAACCGGTCTGCACGCGCAGTTTTTCGCATGCTGCAGATGCCACTTGATGCGTTGTTCAACCGTTGCGTTTTTCGGCATCCTGTTTTTTGCGTGCCATGATGCGTTAATTTTCATAAGATAATTTCCAATTTATTTTTTTTCGTATTGCCAGTTTCGTCCTTTTCCTTTTGCCATCCATTCGATTGCGGTTTTCATTCTCTTGGATCGCGTCTCTTCAGTTTTGGCTTCGGTAATCCACTCGACATATTCTTTCTTGTGACTGTACGGAAAATTCTGATAGGTTGCAAGCGCCTTTTTATTTTTCTTCAAAGCAGTCATAAAATACGATGGGACACGAAGTGGTTTCTTGACTTTCGGTTTCGATCGTGTCGGTGAAGGAACGCCCTCGTCGTTCAGACGGACAGCTTTCTTGACATAACCGAGCAATACTTTGTCGGACGGCAAATCGTCAATGGAAGAAATTCTGCCGAAGTTTCCCATCCCTTTTTCCGCCGGCAGTTTCGTTTGAGGAATGATCAGCCGGCCTTTCCAAAACCAGTAGGAACAATGTTCTTTGAATGATGCCATGATGCAGAGTATTCCTTTATGTGTAAAACTCGGAAGTCCCCACTTCATTGTTTCTTCCACATCCGGACAACCGGCGTGAATAATTTTTCGCAAATGCCGCAAAACAGGTTTTGCAAAGTCCGCAGATTTTCCGATGTACGCGTCGACACGAGGATCTTTTGTTCCCATCAATGTATCCTTGAAAAATTAAAATCGTTATGAAAATATTTCAGGCAAACCGTTCAGGTCTGAATTGCACGAAACCTTTCTTCGTAATTTTATCAAGTTCCTTGAAAAGTTTTTCATCGACAGAGTTAAAGTTGAAACACGCTTTTCCCTGCATTCGTTTCCGCAATTCCGGGGATAATTCTTTGAATAAATCGGGGCATGTATAGACCGGCATCAAGTGGAAGCTGACATAATTCTTTCCGATTTTTACCGAACCAAAAGCGCATCGCCTTTTATTTTTCAGAATAACCGGGGTATCGAGATAATAATGATCGTTCGTGTCATGCACGACGATGAGCTTCGATTCGAACTGTTGAAGAATCGGTTTTAATCTGTCGAAGACCGGTTGAAAATCTGATTTCGTGGACATGATTTGTTCGATGAATGGAAAAGAAAAATTTTTTATGATTTGAAAATGTAAACAAATCTTTGCATAACTTCAACAAGAAAAAGAACTGTTTGCTTCGTTCTTGAGGGATTCTTACATTGATTGTCTTAAAAATGAAGAAAGCTGAAATTTGTTGAAATCAACATTAAAACGTGCACGACCGCTGAAAGACGGCAGGCCGCCATTGACGCTCAAAGAACGTTTCCGCGCAATGCGGAATCTTCCGGAACTGTTTCGGCTTATCTGGGAAACAAGCAAGTCACTGACGATTGCTAATATTTTTCTTCGTATCATCCGTGCTGCTGCTCCGTTGATCCTATTGTACATCGGGAAATTGATCATCAACGAAATTATTCACCTCATTCGCCTCGAAGGTGAAAAAGATTTTACGCATCTCTGGATGCTGGTCGGTACGGAATTTCTTGTTGCCGTGATTTCCGATCTGCTCGCCCGCGTCATCGCACTTCTGGACAGCCTGCTCGGCGATTTGTTTAATAACCGGACGTCCATTCGGATTATGGAGCATGCAGCACTGCTCGATCTTGCATACTTCGAAGATTCAACATTTTACGACAAACTCGAACGCGCACGCCAGCAGACAACCGGGCGAACTGCGTTGATGGCACAAGTCCTCGCGCAATTGCAGGATATTATTACGATGGCATTTCTTGCCGTCGGTCTGATTGCCTTTAATCCGTGGCTGATTATTTTATTGTTCGTCGCACTCGTACCTGCATTCCTTGGCGAAGCACATTTTAATGCGCGCAGTTATTCGTTCATGCGGAAGTGGACGCCGGAACGCCGTGAGCTCGATGCACTTCGGTATGCCGGCGCCAGCGACGAGACCGCCAAGGAAGTGAAGATCTTCGGCTTGTCGGATTTTCTTACCGAACGCTACAGAATTTTAGCCGATAACTTTTTCCGCGGCAACCGTTCCATAGCCATCAGGCGCGCGGTCTGGGGAGGTTTCCTCGGCATGATCGGCAGTATCGGATATTATGCGGCCTACATCATTATTCTTCTTCGAACAGTGACCGGTCAGTTGACGCTCGGCGACTTGACATTTCTTGCCGGTTCATTCAGCCGTCTTCGGACTCTTCTTCAGGATATCCTTCTGCGATTCTCAACGATGGCGGAAGGGGCGCTGTACCTCGGCGATCTCTTCGATTTCTTCGAGCTTCGTCCGGTGATTCAAATGCCGGCGCACCCGCGGCCGTTTCCACGACCGATAAAAGAAGGATTCCGGTTCGAGGATGTTGGTTTTCAATATCCGGATTCCGACCGGTGGGCGAACCGGCATCTCACTTTTACACTTCATCCCGGAGAAAAGCTTGCGCTCGTCGGTGAAAACGGAGCAGGGAAAACCACGCTTGTAAAATTACTTGCCCGTTTGTACGATCCGACCGAAGGAAAAATATTTTTAGACGGAATCGATCTTCGTGAATACGATCTGCACGAATTACGACATGAGATCGGTGTGATCTTTCAGGATTTCGTTCATTACCATATGAAAGCATCCGAAAATATTGCCGTGGGAAGAATCGAAGAGCGCGAAAATCTTCAGCGCATACGGCAGTCGGCGCAACGAAGTCTTGCCGATGGTGTCATCAACAAACTTCCGAACGGTTATGAACAAATTCTTGGGAAACGGTTTGCGACCGGCGTTGATCTTTCATTCGGTGAGTGGCAGAAAGTTGCACTTGCGCGCGCGTACATGCGTGATGCACAATTGCTGATTCTCGATGAGCCGACCGCCTCGCTCGATGCCCGTGCCGAACATGAAGTGTTCCAGCGTTTTGCCGATCTCACCAAAGGTAAATCGGCTATTCTTATTTCACACAGGTTTTCAACCGTCCGCATGGCAGATCGCATCATCGTTTTAAACAACGGAGAAATTCTTGAAACCGGAACGCATGAAGAATTGCTCAAGCTCAAAGGCAGGTACGCTGAATTATTCAATCTTCAGGCAGAAGGTTACCGGTAAATTTCTTGAAAGGAAAAAATGAAATACAAAATTCATAAAACCGACGAAGAGTGGAAGAAGCAATTGACGCCGCAGCAGTTTGACGTCGCCCGCAAAAGAGGAACGGAGCCTGCATTCACCGGAGAATACTGGAATACTCATGACAAAGGAATATATTATTGTGTCTGTTGCGGTATTCCGTTGTTCGCTTCCGAAACAAAATTTGATTCGGGAACCGGCTGGCCCAGCTTTTCGGCGCCGGCGGATCAGAATAATATTGAAGAACAAAGCGACAGAAGTATGGGAATGCTGCGCGTCGAAGTAAAATGCGGAAATTGCGACGCGCATCTCGGACATGTCTTCGAGGACGGTCCGCAACCGACCGGCCTCCGGTACTGCATGAATTCCGCTTCACTCAAATTCATGAAAGAATAAAATATCATGGGCATTCTCATTAAAAAATTCATCGCACCGCTCTTTTTTCCGTTATCCATTTCACTGGAACTTCTGTTGATCGGAATTTATCTGCTGTTGTTTTCGAAACGGCAAACCAGCGGAAAGGTGTTTGTCGTTTTTGGATTCTTATTGCTTGCCACGGCGGGACATCAAATCCCTTCCGATAAAATTCTGGAACCGCTCGAATTGAAATATCAGCCGATTGCGGATAATCAACAGCAGCTGCCCGAAGAGATACGGCACATCCGTTGGATCGTCGTGCTTGGCGGCGGACATTCCATCAATACGAATCTGCCTCCGACGAAACGGACTTCGGCGACATCGATGGAACGGCTCGTGGAAGGAATTCGATTGTACAGAATGATTCCGGGAAGCAAACTTCTGCTTTCCGGTGGGAGTGTTTACGATTCAACGAGCGATGCGCTGTTTATGTCCGATGTTGCCGTTTCGCTCGGCGTCGATAAACATGACATTGTTCTCGAAACCGAATCGAAAGATACAGACGATGAAGCGCAAATGATTCAACCGATGCTGCATAATGAAAAATTCTTACTGGTGACATCCGCTTCGCACATGACGCGGTCAATGAACCTTTTTCTGAAATTAGGAATGCATCCCATCGCCGCGCCGACCGATTTTATGGTGGAAAACGAGAAAGGCACGAACCCGAATCTTGTTTATCCGAGTGTTCGCGGTCTGGCTAAATCGGAGCGTGCCGTTTATGAATATCTTGGTGAACTCTGGGCATTTTTGCATGGGAAAGTTTAAATGAGAAAGTGCGACTCACTTTCCGCGTGTGCCCTTAGGCAGAAAGTGAGTCGCATGTTGCTAGTACAAAGGGAGGATTTATGGCACAAAGAAATGTTCATTTTGTTGAAAACGAATACTACCATATTTATAACCGCGGCTGTAACCGTGAGTTGATCTTTCGTTCGGATGAGAACTATCAATTTCTTTTAAGGAAATTAAAAAAATATTTCGTTGAAGGAGATATTGCTGTCATCGCTTATTGTCTCATGCCGAACCATTATCATTTTTTATTAAGACAAAATAGCGCGATAAGTGCAGGAAGGATTGTCCAATCAATTTTCAACGGATATACAAAAGCATTTAATCAAATGTGGAAAAGGTCCGGGACACTGTTTGAGGGTCCATTCAAAGCAAAGAGGGTGAGCGAATTTGGATATTTGATTCATCTCTCACGATATATTCATCGGAATCCGTTAGACGCGGGGTTGGTGAATATGATCGATAAATGGAAATATTCTAATTATCTTGAATGGATTGGTTTACGGGATGATGTTCTCGTTGATAGGGCTTTCATCAAAGAACATTACTCTTCACCAAACGAATACAAAGCATTTGTTCTAGAATACGATCCGCCAAAGAAAATAAAGAAGGATTTAGAAAAATATTATTTTGATTGATCAAGGAGGATGTGCGACTCACTTTCAACGTGATGTCTTTGCTGGAAGTGAGTCGCACGTAGATGTTTGCATTTGTTCCATGACTTTACTAACTTACTGTATGAAATGTGAATGTTCCTCATATCGTTATTATTCCCGAAAACTTCGGGCAGGGAATCGTTCATTCTAAACAGAGAAATTGTTGTAAGAAACTGAACGCCCTGCCAACGACGGCAGGGTTTTTTGTTTCTTCCCGCACAAAGGAGAGTTTTATGATTATCGTCATGTCGTCACGCGCAACGGATAAAGATGCCGAACACGTTTGCGACCGCATCAAACAGCTCGGGCTGACGCCGCATCTTTCGAAAGGAACGGAGCGCACGATCATCGGCGTTATCGGCGACGAGCGACTCATCAGCAAAGAACAGCTTTCGTTATTGCCGCATGTCGAGAGCGTTATCAATATTCTGAAGCCGTACAAGCTTGCGAGCAGGGAATTCAGGCGTGAAAATACGATCGTCGATGTTGCGGGAGTGAAAGTCGGCGGCAACGAAATTGTGATGATGGCAGGTCCCTGTTCCGTTGAATCGGAAGAGCAGTTGATGTCGACGGCAGAATCGGTGAAAGCGGCGGGAGCGAAATTGTTGCGCGGCGGAGCGTACAAACCGCGGACGAGTCCCTACGCATTTCAGGGATTGGGTGAAGATGGACTGAAACTGCTTGCCCATGCCCGCGAGAAAACCGGGATGGGCATCGTAACCGAGGTGATGGAATCTGCGGAAGTCGATCTTGTCGCTGATTATGCCGACATGCTGCAGGTCGGCGCGCGCAATATGCAGAATACGAAACTTCTCCGCTCGCTTTCCAAAATTAAAAAGCCGGTTTTGTTGAAAAGAAATTTCTCCGCAACGCTCAACGAGTTTCTGATGAGCGCCGAGTATCTCCTTTCCGGCGGAAACGATCAGGTGATTTTGTGTGAGCGCGGGATCCGGACGTTTGTGGAATACACGCGCAACACGCTCGATTTGAATATTGTGCCGGTTGTGAAACAGCTTTCGCATCTGCCGATTATCGTCGATCCGAGTCACGGGACCGGACGGCACGATCTCGTTCTTCCGATGAGCCGCGCCGCGATCGCCGCCGGCGCCGACGGATTGATGATTGAAGTCCATCCGAAACCAGCCGAAGCTTTTTCCGACGGCGATCAATCGCTCACGCCGGAAGTATTTTCTCAGTTGATGAAAGAAATCCAAGCCGTCGCACTTGCCGTAGGGCGGAAGGTTGGATGATATTATCATTCCTGAATGCTTTAATCGGGAATCCAGATATGTGCGGTTCACGTGCAACCTTGCGAAGGTTTCCCGCCTTCGGCGGGATAAACTCCACCTTCGCAAGGTTTACTACGCCACCTCTGTTCTCCGACAGTTGCACGGTCGGATACATCAATTGTCCGAGTATACAACACTCGGACAACGGCGGGAACTCGGTTGGTTCAGATTCCGAACAAAATCCCCAAAGGGATCACTTTGTGACATTTCGGAAAGACGGGGTTTGTAAATTGATTTTCCAACAATAATTTATTACGTTCTCGTAGTCTTATCAGGGGATGATGTGTTTCGGAAGAAATATTTTTGAAAACCCGTCAATGAAGCGGCAAGCCCTGATGGCTTAACATTTTCGTTGTTGGGTTTTGTGTTTTTGGTAAAGTTATTAAATACATAAATGGGGTTAAAGACACCATTGGTATTGATTAACCACTATCATAAAATTCTAAAGAAAAAGCTAATTCCAAATTAAGGACCATTACTGTTTGATTTAATTAAGTTTATTATGCAGCCTGGAGCGGAAGACACAAAAAATGAACAAAATCAGGGAACTCCAAAATCCTTTTCAAAAACCACGATACGTTTATTTAATTATCAAGATTTTAAATTAAAAAATGCAAATAAACTACTTCTTCTCGCAATCCTTTTATTCGTTGTTTTTTTAATAAGTCTTTTCAAAAACATATCATATCCGCTCTTTTGGGCAGATGAAAGTATGACTGCAATTGGATCAGAACGAGTGCTCCAATATGGATATCCAAAGGTACATGACGGAAAAAATGTTTTTTATGACCTCAGGCATAGTAATCCTAAACTTGGTATTAATGAAAAAGATGACGCCTATGTGGGAGGTACAGGATGGGCACATTATTATTTTGGAACAATCGGATATAAACTGGCAGAAAAAAAAGAATGATATCTATTTAAAAACCGGAATATATAGAGCTACTTTTGCATTTGCGGGTCTTATGGGATTAGTCCTCACAGGGTTTCTGTTTGCCAGGTTCTTTCCCGATAAATTTTCAAAATATGCATTCATCTCCTTTTTCTTATTGTTCGAATTAATTTCTGTACCACTGGTTCTTGTATTAAGAGAAGTCAGGTATTATTCTTTGGTAATCCTTCTCACTTCAGTTATTGTGGGACTCTATACGACGTACAGGTATTACCGCCCATTTAATAAAATTGTATTGATCAGCATTTTAACTTTATCTTTATGGTTACTATTTAACACATTTGCACCAGTTTTTTTTATCATGATTGCAACAATTGGATTGTCTGAGTTTCTCCTTGCTGTTATTCAGTTCAAAAACAATAGCCTGAAAACCAGTTTAATTAATTCATTCCCTGTTGTTCTTTCTTTACTGCTCGCATTGATCACAGTGTATCCGCTTTTTACCTATTTTAAAACTTTTGAAATATCAAACGCATTAAGTGTGTTTAATGATTTCAATGAAAAAATGTATTGGGCGAATGTTTCTACAGTCTTCAATTATTTTAACAATTTTGAATTGTTATCGCTAGCTCTGGTTTTAAAATTTTTCATTGTATTGAATGTTGCAAAACTTACTGAAGAAAAAAATCGCTTATTCTTTACTTCTAATTTCTTGACATTTTTGTTTATTATCTCAATTTTTGCCATAGCCAGAATTCCAAATTTTATTTTTACCCGGTATATAATATTCCTTCAACCTTTTTTATCGGTAATAATTATCTTTGATTTGTTTACACTTTTAAAACGTTATTCAGTACAAAGCACAAAACCTGTTTCTGCAAAAATGATAGCACTTATTTCCATTTTTACTCTTATGACTATTTATACACTATCAAATAATTTTAATTACCTGAAAGAACATATTTATGAACTGGGTAATCAATATAAGGGTCCTTTGGATTACACAATTCCTTTTATTAAAGAGAAATACCCCACATCAGATACGCTTGTTATTGCTGCTAACTATGAGGAAACATCTTATATGTATTATTTGAAAAGCAAAGTAGTTGTTGGTTTTACCGGAAACAACCTTAAAGAAGATTCAACAGCTCAACCGCATATTATTGCATACAGAAAACTATGGGGAAATTATCCAAACATTTTTAATGGCTTCTTGCAAAGAGCAAGTTATGAACCTAAAAGTTTTCCAGTGTACGATAACCCTGTAAATAATATTCCCGAACTCAATTTTATGCCTGCTTTTAACCACCAGTTTAAAACGCTGAGCCCGGGAAATGAAAGGGACACCACGTATTTGTATATTCGCAAATAATATTCAACCACCCTCAAGTTTATTTTTCATGAGAAATCGTTTACAAGACGCAACTGAAATTGCAATCAAGCGAACAATATGGAACTTTACGACAGCAATTCCGATGTATTATCCCAAGTTTGATAAAATGTCTTTATTGTTACCATTATCCCTTGTTCATGATGATGTCGTTGATATTGTTTTAGTAGTTGAGAAAATGAAGTCTGGTGCGTATCGTGGAAGAGTCGCACCTTACCCTCTGTTGTCCGACAGTTGCACTGTCGGATACATCAGTGTCCGAGTGTACAACACTCGGACAACGGGTGGTATCCCGATATCACCCATCTTGCTGAAATGCTTCTATTCAGCATCTATTCCAAGCTCACCGAAAGTCGATCCCGACTGAGAACGTGCCGGGACGACGATAGCGCCATCGGATTCCGAATAATCCCGCTCTTCGAGCGGACGGAAAGACGGGTAAATGTAAATTGACTTTCCAACAATATTTTATTACATTCTCGTATGCTTGCCGTGGGATTTATAACTTGCGATTTTAAGGGATGATATGTTACGTAAGAAATATTTTTGAAAACCCGTCAATGAAGCGGCAAGCCCGGATGGCTGAACAATTTCGTTGACGGGATTTGTGCTTTAGTAGAAAAAGTAAAGAAAATGTGCTGTCGTTACATACATAGTTGATGTTAAAGACGCAATGCGTGATTAAAAAGTTAGGCGCCAGCAGCCACAAGGATAATTAACCATATAATGAATAATAGAAATATTGGATTCTTTTTGTTTTTGCTTTCAGGTCTTTGGCTCGTTGGGTGCGAAAATATTGATGGCCTTGAAAATAACGTACACTGGGTACAATCAACTGAAAGGGTTTTCTTTTTGAAGGAAGACAGTTCTTCAATAACATCGCTTTATTCCATCAATCTCGATGGCACAGAAATTAGAAAACTCGCTGATGGCCCCATCGAATATTATTTGCTTTCGCCGGATGGTAAAAAAATAGCCTTCCATTATAGGAATAACAGATGTGGAATAGTCGAATTAAATACGGGCAATAAACTTCAAATTAATTCTACGTGCAAGGACATTGATTGGGATCCAACATCTACAAAATTGTCCCTCACGAAGGGCGACCATACCTTTAGTGTCTATAACCTCTTAAATGATTCGATGACAGAGATCATAAAGATTTCGGATGTCTTGGTTGGTCCTCGTTGGTCAAAGAGTGGCAAAACTATTTACGTTTAACACCCTTTTCTCGCAGGAATATTTCGAAGTTCGGCTTGACACAAAAATACCGGTAAAGATTGGATCTTCATCTCCACTGCCTGTCAGCGGAGCTGATAGCACTTACAAAAAGAATTGGAGTCATTTTGTTGATTTATCAAATATGCATTTCAATCAATGCAGTCTACATGCAGCATCAGTTTGGGAAAAGAAATCTCCCACGGGCAAATACTTACTTTCAAACAAAGAAGGATCATTAGTTCTATCAGGAGCTGAGAGTACAAGTAGTGCGACGATCATGAAACATACCGGCTATTACAATCCCGACTTCGGGCATCCGGGCATTACTAACCCTATTTGGACTAAAGGTGAAAGATACGTCCTTGCAGTATTTGACAACCGTATAATTGTGGCTGACCTTTCTCTCCAAAAGGTCTGGTATACTGACAACAGGCGAATCTCCTAAGGCCTATCTCCACTAACTGATAATCCCGCAGACCCTCCCGATGAACCTATGTATTATTTGATTTATGAAATGATTATCGACACTCAATTATTTAAGACAACACTTGTGGCTGCCGGCGCCTAACAAGCAAAATAACGTCGCTGGACAATAAAGCCGATGAAGATAAATCCTTTCTCAATACTTTTGCTCACTGAAATAGAGGTTCGTATGATTCGCAAAAGTATTGCGTTATTTTTCGAAGACGTTATTTCTCCATTCCATAACAACTAGTACCGTCCAGCTTCACTAGAATTTTTTCCGTCAAACTCCCTTTTTCCATGAAGCAATTCGATATCTAAGACTGACCCATCGCGATGAATGATAAGTCTTGCGCATTTCTTGATTTTGAACCCCGAATTATGTACGTTGTGTCCGAATTTGTGAGAAGAATCGGAGACGATGGTGAATACTTCAATACTGAAAAAGTTGAGAGAGATTGTCGGAGTCGAAAACGTTCTCGATTCTCACGAATCACGCATTGTCTATTCGTACGATGCCGCCGCAATGAAACCGCAAATGCCTGCCGCTGCGGTTCGCCCTTCATCCGCTGAACAAATTTCCCAGATTATCCGGCTTGCCAATCAGGAACATTTCCCGGTTGTCCCGCGTGGCTCGGGAACGGGATTGAGCGGCGGCGCTCTGCCGATGGAAGATTCTATCGTCCTTCTGACAAATCATTGGAACCGCATTTTAGAAATCGACGAAGAAAATTTAACCGTCACGGTCGAGCCGGGAGTGATCACGGCAAACCTTCATCAGGCAGTTGAGAAGTTAGGTTTTCTTTATCCGCCCGATCCCGGCAGTTCGAGCATTTGCACCATCGGCGGAAATGTCGCGGAAAATGCCGGCGGATTGCGCGGCTTGAAATACGGCGTCACGAAAAATTATGTGCTCGGTTTGGAAGTCGTTCTTCCGACCGGAGAAATTCTGTACACCGGCGGCAAATCGGTGAAGGATGTCGCTGGATACGATCTCAAAAGTATTCTGGTCGGATCGGAAGGAACGCTCGGCGTTCTTACGAAAATTTTATTGAAGATGGTTCCGAAACCGGAAACATACAAGACGATGCTCGCATCGTATGCGTCGATGGATGATGCGGCGAAAACGATTTCTGCAATCATCGCGGCAAAAATCACTCCGGCGATGCTGGAGTTTATCGACAATACGTCGATCCGCTGCATCGAAGATTACGCGCATCTCGGTTTGCCGGTCGATGCCGAGGCAATCGTCTTAATCGAAGTCGACGGAAGAAAGCCTGTCGTCGAAGAAGATGCGGCGTTGATCGCCGATATTTGCCGGAAATTTCATGCAACATCAGTTACAGTTGCGCAGACTGAACAGGAATCGATTAAACTGAAAGCTGCGCGGCGTTCGGCATTTACGTCGCTTGCGCGTGTTAAACCGACGACAATTATGGAAGATGTCGCCGTCCCGCGTGCCGATCTTGCCCGACTGGTTGCTCGCATCGCCGAGATCGGCAAAAAAAATGATGTGATGATCGGGAATTTTGGTCATGCCGGCGACGGCAATCTTCATCCGAATTATCTTACCAACGAGCGCGATCCGGTGGAATTTGCGCGTGCAGAGAAAACCGTTTTCGAAGTGGAAGAAACCGCCATCGAGATGGGCGGAACGATCACCGGTGAGCATGGCGTCGGATTGTACAAGAAGCGATTGCTGGAAAAAATGGTCGGCTCTCCGTCGATTGTGATGATGCAAACGCTCAAGCGGATGATGGATCCGAATAATATTCTCAACCCCGGCAAAGTATTTGATTTAAAACCGAAATGTGAAGGACCGTTACCACGAGATCGCGAGCAGATCAAGAAGTTTGAAGATGTCGCTTGGATATGAAAACAAGGAAAAAATAAAAAGTAAAAAGTAAAAAGTAAAAAGTAAAAAAGGAAGAAACAAAGCCATCGTTTTTTTATTTTTGAATTTTTAATTTTGAATTGATTTATGAATAAAATCAAATCAACACTCATCCATAAAATCGTCGAGCCGCGAAGGAAAATTGCGGAAAAGCATCCCACACTTATTTTGTTGCACGGAAGAGGCGCAAATGAGGATGATCTTCTCGGACTTGCGGAATATCTCGACGAACGGCTCTTCGTCATCAGCGCGCGGGCACCGTTTTCATTTTCGTTTGGCGGCGGGTACACTTGGTACGAAATTCTCGACGTCGGCAAACCGGAACCGAAGATGTTCGATGAAAGTTACGCGAAACTGCTCCAATTTTTTGAGGATATTAAGAAAAATTATCCGGTCGATCCTCGAAGAGTGTATTTCGGCGGATTCAGCATGGGGACGATCATGTCGTACTCCGTCGCCCTGACACATCCGGAATCGGTTGCCGGCGTCGCAGCGAACAGCGGATTGATCACCGAAGGGACATCACTTCAATATCAATGGCAGGCGATCAAAGGGAAACCGTTTTTCGTCGCGCACGGAAAATACGATCCGATCATTCCCGTTTCGTTCGCGCAGCGCGCAAAAGAATTATCTGGAAAAAGCGCACGCGCATGTCACGTACCGGGAATACGACATGCAGCATCAGATCGGCGAAGAAAGTCTGAACGACTGGATGAAGTGGATGACCGACCAGCTCGGATGAATTCTTTAGCTCATATCGATGAGGTTCTGAGTCATTGCATCCATTGCGGCATGTGTTTGCCCGTGTGTCCTACCTACGCGATCACGCAACAGGAAGAATCGTCGCCCCGCGGCAGAATCCGTTTGATGCGCTCGTTGCACGACGGAAGCTTGACCATGAGCGAACGGTTCACGGACGAAATGTATTTTTGTCTCGATTGTCAGGCGTGCCAGACTGCCTGTCCGGCGGGAGTACAATACGGATCTCTTGTCGAAGATGCACGTGAAAAAATCGCAGATCAGCATCGGGAGCCATTCTCACTTCGATTGCTGAAGAAATTTTTTTTAAGAGGAATTCTTTCCACTCCGAATCGGACAAAATTATTCGGTCGAATATTGCGATGGTACGATCGTATCGGATTCCGCCGCGCAATCGACGAGACGGGAATATTAGGAATATTTTCGGAACGACTCAAAGAAAAACACCGGCTCCTGCCGAATGTCCGCGGAGAATTTTTTGATGACACAGCGCCAGAATTCATTCTGGCGCAAACTCGGAAACGTGGCCGCGTTGCATTTCTTTCCGGATGCATCATGAATATCGCTTTTGCCGATGTGCATCGTGATGCAGTTGAAGTTCTGACGGCGTGCGGATTTGATGTCATCATTCCAAAACGACAAGTGTGCTGCGGTTCGCTTCACGGTCATAACGGCGATCTGTCGATGGCAAAAAACCTTGCCAAACAAAATATCGATATTTTTCTTCAATATGATTTTGATGCATTGGTCATTGATTCGGCTGGATGCGGAGCTTTTCTTAAAGAATATGGTACACTGCTTGCCGATGATACCGCTTATGCCGCTCGGGCAAAGATATTATCTGACAAAACAAAAGACATTACAGAATTTCTTTCTGAAGTCGGAATTATTCGAACATTATCCCCACTCGATGTTCGTGTAACGTATCACGAAGCGTGTCATCTCGTTCACACACAAAAGATCAGTCGGCAGCCGCGTGATATCATCAAACAAATTCCGGGAGTGACATTTGTCGAATTGCCGGAATCGACATGGTGTTGCGGCAGCGCGGGCATCTATAATATTCTCCGGTTCGATGATTCGATGAAAATGCTCGAACGCAAAATGAATAACATCGCATCGACGAAGGCCGAAGTCGTACTTACCGGAAATCCAGGATGCCATCTTCAATTGGAATGTGGAATCAGGCAATCCGGATTGAAAATGAAAGTCATGCATCCGGTTTCACTTCTCAAAAAGGCACTTTCCGTGTAGTTTGTGCGCTTCAACGCACGATTCTTGATAGTCTCCTTCATTCGCAGTATATTTGCACGAATTAATTATCAATTAAAGGAGTTTGAATATGGTTGGTCGGTTATTTAGTTTGCTGGTTATTCTGGTTGCATTATGTTTGAATACCTACGCGCAGGATGTTGTACGCAATCAGCTCTTCGGCAATGCCGACGATGCGGTGCGGCAGGCAAAAGAACGGAATGCCGATTTTTATGCTCAGAAATTATTTACAAAAGGATCGGAATATTACCGCGATGCCGATGAAAAATACCGGAGTGGCGGCAATCTCGACGACATTCGCGAGAAGTTGAAACAGGCGACCGATGCATTTACAAAAGCTTCAGAAATCGGCAAGCAGGCCGCGTTGATATTCAGCCGCGTTGTGGTCGCAAAGTCGGATGCCAACAGTGCTGGCGCATCGAATTATTCCGTCGAGTTGTGGAAGAACGGCGAAGAGAAATTCAAAGAAGCCGCACAGAAATTCGAAGACGGTAATGTCGAGGATGCGAAGAAAACCGGCAGTGAATCTGAAACGGCGTACCGTTCTGCAGAACTTGAAGCGATCAAGGCGAATTTCCTTTCGCCGGCGCGAACATTACTGCAACGGGCAGATGAAATCCATGTCGGAGATAACGCACCGAAGACATTGCAGAAAGCAAAAATGCTTTCGGCACGCGTCGATTCTATTCTCAAACAGAACCGGTATAACACCGATGATGCACGTCAGGTTGCCCAGCAAGCGAAGTATGAAGCATCGCATGCAATTTATCTTCATCAAACCATACAGGGAATGAAAGAGGAAGATAAATCGTATGAAGACGCCATACTTACGTGCGAAATGCATTTCGAACGCGTCGCGAAAGTGTTGGGAGTTCAGCCGCGGTTCGATGTCGGATTTAACGGTCCCGTTACCGATATGATTGCCGCGGTTAAAGCGAAAGATTCAAAAATTCAGAAGGACGAAGATTCGATCCGTCAGCTTACGGAATACGGACGACAAAAAGACAACGAGATCGATAATCTTCATCAGCAAATTGCAGCGATGGAGACGCGGCTCGGTTCATTAACGGAAAACGAAAAGGCGTTGCAAAAAGTCGGTGAGGATTTACAGCAACAGCTTATCATCAAACAACAGCGGGAGGAAACAGTCAGGCAGGTCGCCGCGACGTTTACACCGGAGGAAGGAAATTTGCTTCGTGACGGTGATGATATTGTCCTTCGGTTGTATGGTTTGTCGTTTGCTTCCGGGAAAAGTGAAATTGAAAGCGAATATTACCCGTTGCTGACACGGGTGCAGGATGCAATCAAGAAATTTCCGAATTCTAAAGTGACGATCGAAGGGCACACCGATTCGCAGGGAAGTGTTGAATCGAATCAAACGCTCTCCGAAAACCGTGCGAAAGCCGTCGCGGAATATTTGATGGCAAACATGGGCGTTGCTTTGCCGATTAACTCGCAGGGTTACGGCGACAGTCGACCGGTTGCGAGCAACGAAACTCCCGAAGGCAGAGCCAAAAACCGCCGCATCGATGTGGTGATCACGCCTGAGTGGGCGAAGACAGGAAAATAAGTCGTGTCTCTGTTTCAAAACAAACCTCACCTATCATCAGAGTTGTCCAATAAGTTCTTAAATTGTCTTTGCGAGGATCCCGCTCGAAGAGCGGGAGACGAAGTCACGAAGTGACCCCCTTGGGGCAATCTCACAATTCGATTATGAAAATGCACTTTCAGATTGCTTCGCTCCGCTCGCAATGACTTTTTGGACAACCCCAATGTTATGGCAACCCAGCGAGAAGCAATGACACCAAAGAAAAAGCCGCCATTTAGTTTTATCATCGATTATCTCGCCCACAAAGAACCGGTTGTCAAGCCGATGTTCGGGTGTCATGCAATTTACATCGGACGGAAAATTGTATTGATGCTTCGGAAACGGTCGACACACCGAACGGTAAATGGAATTTGGATTGCGACCGGCAAAGAGCATCATGAAAGACTTAAAAAACTTCTGCCGTCGATGAAGTCGATAGATGTTTTGGGAAATGGAGAAACCAACTGGCAAATGATTCCGGAGCGGGCAAAGGATTTTGAATCTTCTGCCTTAATTCTCTGTGAACTTATTGACAAGGGAGATCCGAGCGTTGGGAAAATTCCGAAGGTGAGAGCATCCAAGAAACGAAGTGCGACTCACTTCCTGCGAAAGAATTCACTTTCATAATGACCGTGTCATTCCCGAATGCTTCAATCGGGAATCCAGTAAATCGCATAATCTGAGTAATGGACTCCCGATTAATACGTTCGGGAGTGACAGGTGGTTTTTTGGGGGGGCGTCGGGTGTTATGCTGAAGGCATCACTTTGTGACCACCCGACGCAGACCTTGTAACGCTCGGCCGGTGTCAGGTCCCAACGTTGTCCGAGTGTTGTACACTCGGACAATTAATGTGTCCGACAGTGCAACTTTCGGATAACAGAGGGTTTGAACCCTTCGCAAGTTTGACTAGTAAAAAGACTTGACACCAGAAGGAAACTATAAAGCAAACACAAAAAATTTACTAAGAAGGTTCCATACAAATGCATCAGATTGTTTGGCATGCTATAATCGCAATGTCCATTTTTTTTGCAATAATGCTTTGCTTTGCTTTTTTTGCCGGCCGATACCTTATGATTTACAAGGTTGACAAAGAGAAGATTCTAATAAAACTTTTTTGGGTTATTCCATATTTTAAAATTTCAATAGGAAATATTGATTGGTTGGAGGTCGTGTCGGTTTGGGATGCAACTGTTCGAACGTTCGGTGGTTTATACGCTCAACCTCATCTTGTTAGTACGCTTGGGACTTCTTGTGTGGTGTTGATTAGAAAGAAGCGAGGTCTTTTTAAATATGCTGTTTTAACGCCCCGAGATCCCGGTCAATTTGTAGAGGAGGTAACTAAATTGATTAAGGGCGATTCAACATAATTTTAGGTGCCGTCGGGTGTTATGGCGAAGGCATCACTTTGTGACCACCCGAAGCTAACCTTGTAACGCTCGGCCGGTGTCAGGTCCCAACGTTGTCCGAGTGTTGTACACTCGGACAACTAATGTATCCGACAGTGCAACTGTCGGATAACAGAGGGCGCGGTAAACCTTGCGAAGGTTTCCCGCCTTCGGCGGGATAAACTCCACCTTCGCAAGGTTCACACCATCATTGCTTTTCCTTCCATAAAGCTTTATCTTTTTAGTATGAAGCCAGTCATCATCGTTCATCATCATGAAATTACGCTTAAAGGCAACAATCGACAGAAATTCGAGCGGTTATTGCTGAAGAATGTTCGCCGCTCACTTGCCGATTTGCTTCCGTCGTCCGCTATCGGCGGCGGATACGGGAAATTCATCATTCATCTCGAGGCTGAATCGCAAACCGATCTCATTACCGAGCGACTTGCCAACGTTTTCGGACTTGCAAACATCTGCACCGGTCTGCAAGTCAATCAATCGATGGATGAATTTACCGAAGCGGCTATTAATTTGCTGGATGGAAAAACATTCCGGACGATGAAAGTCGAAACACGGAGACCGGATAAGAAGTTTCTTCCACGTTCGATGGAAGTCAGCAGAATTGTTGGCGGTTTGGTATGCGACCGGTTCAACGTTCGCGCAAAAATGGAACATCCGGATGAAACGGTGTTCATCGAGATTGTCGACGGGAAGGCGAATGTTTTTTGTTCGAAGCTGAAAGGCGCCGGCGGCTTGCCGTCGGGTGTGAGCGGCAGAGTTGTTTCATTATTATCGGCAGGATTCGATTCGCCGGTTGCATCGTGGCAAATAATGAAGCGCGGTGCGACGGTCATCTTCGTCCATTTTCACAGCATGCCGTACACAAGTCAAAATTCGGTCGATCAGGTTTGCGAACTTGTTGAGAAACTTACACGATATCAGTTGAAATCCAAACTCTATCTGATTCCGTTTGTGCAAATACAACAAGACATTGTACAAAAAACTCCGCCGCCGCTTCGGGTTATTTTGTATCGGCGAATGATGGTGCGGATTGCAGAAAATATTGCCAAACGGGAGAAAGCGGAAGCGCTTGTTACCGGTGATGCCGTCGGGCAGGTTGCATCACAAACATTGCGGAATATTCGTGCAATCAATAATGCAGCCACGTTGCCGATATTGCGGCCGCTTGCCGGAATGGACAAAGAAGAAACGATGGCGATTGCGCGGAACATCGGCACATTCGATATTTCCAAAGAGCCGTACGACGATTGCTGTTCGTTTCTCGCGCCTCGCTCGCCGGAAACGTGGGCAAATCTTGATTCGGTCGATGAAGCGGAAAAAGCTCTCAACATTCCGGAACTGCTTTCGATGGGAATGCAATCGATGGAGATCAAGAAATTTATATTTCCTCAAATTGAAGAAATCATTGAACTTCAATAATAAAGAAAGAGACACATGCCGACAAGAATAATGATCAAGAGCAATGGAAGTATCAAAGTCGAGGGTGATTTTGAGATAGTCGATCAGAACGGAAACAAGTTCGATCTTGCAGGTCGAACTGCCGTTTCTCTTTGCCGGTGCGGAGAGAGCAATACGAAGCCGTTTTGCGACAGCGCCCATCGTCAATGCAATTTCCAGTCGGAGATAGTGGCTTTCGCACTTCCGCCGCCGAAACATATTCCGTGATCTCGGGGAGTGAGTCGGTTTGAAATATGCCAAGCAAAGAGTCGTCTTTGCGAGGCACGTAGTGCCGAAGCAATCTCAACGCAGTTCGAATTGAGGCACTACCTAATCTCGCCGATATTTGGAAAAGTATTCCAACTTTCGTAGTTTTCAATCAGCATCATGATGAAGTTGATGAAATTTTTTAACTTTTCAATAAAAGATATGAAACTTCGAGCTATAATGATTGTGATTATCTTGTTCTTTTGTGGACAAAATCTTCGTGCCCAATTTGAAGGCGTCATCGAGATGAAGGTTGTCGATACTGCCGGAGATTCGGTACAAACGGCAAAATACCGGTTGCAGATTCAGGGAACCAACGTATCAGCCGATTTCCATGAATCCGATGCCTCCACGATGAACGGAAGATTTATTTTCCGCGGCGACAAGAAAGTATTGTGGATCATCGATGACGATCAGAAAAATTATATCGAGCTTTCAACAGACCAATCGCAATCCGGCGAAGCGAGCAAACAAAGCAGGAAGGATAATCCGGCCGAACATCTCCAAAAAACGGGAAACCGACAAACCATCCTCGGTTATTCCTGTGAAGAACTGGTTACGCAGAAAAACGGGGATGAAGTTCACGTGTGGGCGACAAAGCAATTGGGAAATATTTATGAAGGATTGTCGCAATCGCTCGGTGAGATGAACGGTAAGGACGAAGGAGGCGGATGGGAACATGAGCTTGGAGTTCTGAAAATGTTTCCGTTAAAAGTGACAACAATTCGAAATAAGAGCATAGCGGAAACTCAGGAAGTGACGAGGGTGCATCAGGAAAAATTATCCGCCTCGTTTTTTTTGCCCCCGGATGGTTATCAAAAACAAACTCTTGATTTGAAAAAATTCGATGCAGGAGCAAGGCGAAGAACAGAATACAGCCGATAGTTCCGGAAATCATTAAAACCAATTGAATTTTCTTTTTTTCAGAAAGTTGAATCCATGAAGAACAACGATCGCAGAAATTTTTTAAAAAAATTAGGATTGACCGTCGGTGCGATTGCCGTCGGCAAAGATGCGGCGAAAGCGTTTCCGATATCAAAAATTGTCACTGCAGTTCAACAGCATCAGGAGAAAACGCCGGTTGTTGCCGCATCCGGACCGGAAGTGGATTTTCGTTATGCACCGGGAGATTGGCAGTCGACATACTGTTTTCCCGATGATCCTTTTAAAAGTCTTGTCGGAAAACATGGCGAATTATTGTACGGTCATCCCGGCCTCGGTGCGGAGTGGAATGCGTTTGCGCATATCGTATCGGTTGGATTGCACGGGAAAGAACCCGGCGTTTACGTGACACAAAAGCTCGAATCGCCCGCGATTCCGATTATTACGACATATCTCGGATGGGACGATGCAACGATACGTCTGACTTCATTTGCAACAAATGATAAGGACGAAGGGAGAATCGATAATTTATTGGTTGAAATATTTTCCAAAATCAAAGATGAATTGGAGGTCACTCCCGAAATCTCTATCGCATCGAAAGAAAAGTTTACGTTCTTTTCGAATGATGATATGAGTACAGTCCAGATTGCCAATGCTGCCCCGGCAGTCTTCTTTTCGGTGAGTTCTTCGGTTCAATCCATCGAAGGAAATGATGTTCACACGTATCAGCTTAAAACCGATAAGGCGAAAAAGGAAAAACCGTTACGGTTTCTGATACGATTTCCGCAGGAAAAACAGGTCAAAGATAAGATCAAATATAATGTCGATGACACGGACAAACTTCTTGAACAAGTTCGGACGTTCTGGCAGGTATGGAAACCGACCGACGGAAAAGTTGTATGGAAATTGAACGGAGCTTCCAACGATTTTTTGGTTGCATGTTCGAGGAATATTGTCGAATCGCGTGAAATCAAAAATGGAAAAAAAATCTTTCAGGTCGGACCGACATGCTACCGCGGTTTATGGATGGTGGACGGTTTTTCGTTGCTGGAAGCCGCACGATATCTCGGATATGATAAAGAAGCGCAGGAAGGACTTGAATCTATTTGGGATCGCCAGTCTGATAATGGAGCGATTATCGGTGCCGCCGGTGAGAAGCATTATAAAGATACTGCCGTTGCCGTATATACATTGATTCGTCAGGCAGAGCTGTCGCAAAATTGGGAATACTTCAATGAGTTGTACCCGGATGCATTCAAGGCAATGGATTATTTACGACAGTTGCGTGACGATGCAATGAATACGAATACCGCGAACGGAAAATACGGTTTGTTGCCGCAGGGATTTGGCGACAGCGGTATCGGCGGTGTACGCTCAGAGTTTACGAATACGATATGGACGTTAATCGCTCTCAATAAATTAACCAATGTTGCAAAGCAGTTCAAGCTGGAACGCTTTCCTGCGTTAAATAAATTTTACGGTGAATTACGGCAGGCATTTTATCAGGCTTCCAAACAAGAACGGCGACAACATCCGAAGGGATTTTCTTACCTGCCAATGTTGATGAAAGATGACCCGCAATGGGCGGAAAAAGATGAACGAAAACAACCGCGTATTCAGGCGGCACAAATCTATCTTACACAAGCATGTTATCCCGGCCTCTTTTTTATACCCGATGATCCTTTGGTCGGCTGCAATGTTGACCTGATGAAAGCGGTAACAACAGCGGAGGATCTCCCGATTGAGACCGGATGGATGTCCGATCATGGTGTTTGGCCGTACAACGGCGCCATCGTCGCTCAGATGTATTTATGGAAAGGGATGTCCGATCTTGCCCGCAAAACATTCATTGCATATCTCAATCATGCATCGCCTCTGTTCGCATGGCGAGAGGAACAATCGCTTCTGGATGTTCCCGTGAAACGATACATCGGTGATATGCCTCATAACTGGGCGAGTGCGGAATGTATCCGCTATCTGAGGCACATGTTGATTTTAGAGGATGAAAAAAACCTCCATTTGTTTGATGGTATCGGTTTGCCGGAAATGCAGGCAGCCAAGCCGATCGCGCTGACATATTCACCGACGAAATGGGGACGTATTTCCGTTTCGCTTGAACCCATCGACGCAAAAAACTGGCACACGAAATTTACACGCGAAGATTTTGACGAGAAAACAATGCCGTTGTTTTACAATATTGAACTGCCCGACAAGCTTCCGGGAGGTTTCTGGTTCGATAAGATTACCGGTGCAACACGATCGGTGAACGGACACCGCGTGATTATTCCGGGAAATTTCCTTTCGTGGGAATGCACGTGGCGATCGTTATAATAATGCCGAAGATGTTCACATCATTGAACGATGAGAAAAGAGCTCCTTCGAAATTGAAGACCCCAAAGCCTTATTGCGTTCCGATCCAATGGTTGCCGTTCATTGAATGTCGGACTGACTAAAAAGCGATACCGACATTGGTTGCAAATACCGGTTGATATATAACGATATCGAAGGTATTTGCATGTGCACGGATGATAGAAAATTTATCGTACGATTTGATTTGTTCGGAATTGCCAACTACCGTTCACCGGATACTGTTCCCGCCCGTTCAACACTACGTTTGTCACCGAAAGTCATCACATCGTAAGTGCAAGATCAGCGCACCAAAGTTGTGGCGTGGTTGAGGAGCGCCTGATTTTTTGACTAAGCGGCGGGTTCCGATTGTTTGTCAATGCTTACAGAGAAGCAATACATTCATGGAATGAAAAAATTAGATGAGGAAAATTTTCAAATGTATTTTAGATTTAATATACATTACGAAAGAAATTTTGTATACAGAGATTCTTACCATAACTGTCCGAAATAGAGTATTCAATCGTCGAGGTCTTTGAAATTCCGTCGTTTGTTGCAGGAATGTTCCGATTTTTGACATATCAAGCTACTCCTATTGCAAAAAGAGAGACAAGGTGTAGGTTCATGACCCTTAGTTTTCTTTTGAAAATTCTTAAATTTGGCATTTTTTTTCTTGACAGTCGTTATTTTTTTTGCTATAATCAATTACCTAAACGTAAATGTGTGTTTTATCTCATCAATCCTAAATTAACTGTATGCGGAATGCAAAGTTTCAGGTTGTTGGGGGTCTTTTTCTATTTTTGATTGTAACGGTTTTTAATCTACGTTGTACTCCATATGATTATGTCTCTCCGTCACCCGGAATAATTACAGTCAATCTTAAAACGATTTCCCACAATATTCCTTTTGAATCTCCCATTCATCTCAACGGTTATTCGCTTTCGTTTCCGTTTGTAGAATCGCCGCAGGCAGCACTTGAAGCCGTTGAATCCAATGGATATTTGGTTCCTATTTATAGTGATCTTCAATCATTTGAACGCGAACCTATTTCTTATAATGTTCTTGATCCTCGGGCACAGGATTCAGACCTCGTGCTTGGGCAGGGATATGCACCTATCGGGAATTACGAAGGCATAAATTTAAATGTGATTCCGGGGACGGTTGTGATTCTCAATGCCAATTCTCCGGATATCCAATCCGTCCCTGTAAATGTGCCGGCGAATGTCAGTTCTCTTCTTTCGTTTAAAAAATCGTTTCAAGTTCAAGAATCTAAGTCGACGACAATTACTCTGACACTTGATTTAGACTCTTCACTGGTTAAAGGATATTCTAATTATTATTTCAGGCCGAAATATTACATTTCGTCTATAACTGTCAAGTAAATTCATCAGTATCGGGAATTGTCGGAATGAAATTACATCGCAGATTTTCCTACCCAAAAATAATTTCCTTTTTTATCGTCGTCATTTTTGCCGGAATCTTTATTTTTAATGGGTGCAAACAAAATCCCGGGGCGTTTTACGCCAATCAGAGGCCTTCGATATATCTTTCGAATGTTCCGCCGGATTCGTTACGTGGCAAGATTTATTTGGATTCGCTTTCAGGTCCGCAATTGTCCTTATCATGGTGGGCAAACGATCCGGATGGATTTGTTGTCGGATACAGATACCGGTGGACGATCAATGGTTATACCAATCCGAACCTTTATCATCCGTATACAATTCTCTTAAATATTTTGGTCGAACAAAAATATGCATTGATAGCCGTTACACCGAATGTCAGTCTCATTCCTTCCGTGTATCATTATTTTGCAACATTGGCGAACGATCAATTGGACACCACGTCACTTGCACATCTTCGACGGGGAGACTCTCTCCTCATTGCGGGCGTGCCGGTGTTTGCGTCTAATTCCGACTCTGCCATAATCCCCGGGACGTCGATACGAGATTCAAACAGGACGCCGGTTCACATAAATCCAACAAGCGGGACGTTTGTTTTTGAATCAGAAGATTCTACTAATTTGCATACTTTTTCAATCGAAGCGATCGACAATGTCGGTGCGTTGTCGGTTGCACCAGCCAAAGTTTCTTTTACGACGGGCAAGCTCCAGGCGCCCACCGCATATATCACTCGTTCACAAGATACGAGCCTGATACTTACATATAAATCGGATGCATTTAAGGGCATTGAATTTGATTTTTCCGCATCGAATCCGGGCGGAAGTTTGTATTATGCATACCAATGGGTAGTGGATAGGGATCAGTGGCCTCAGGACTCAATCCCATGGTCGCCATTTGATCCGACAACGCGTGCGTTCATTTCGGGTGAAAATATCCCCAATCAATATGCTTCGACACATGCCATGTATGTTCATGTTAAGAATCAATTTGGTGTGGTCAGCAGAGACACACAGATTACGTTCCATACTATTTATCCTGCTTTTGCAATATCACCCTTTCCGAAAAGAATTTTGTTGATCAACAACTCCTTAGATTCGGCGAGCCAGGGACTGCCGTATCCGTCCCGGCAGGAAGTTGAAAATTTTTATGTTCACATCTTGAACGATTTAGGGGATTCCTGTGATGTATGGGAAGTGGGAAACGATCCGCCTGGTGGCACGGGTTTCCCGGGACTGCGGGATTTGCAAAAATATAGTTTAGTTATATTCGTTGCAGACCGTGCGGATTACGAAAATCAAATTCATCCGGCATTGAGCAAGAACAGGGAAACCTCACTCGTACAGTACTGCGATGTCGGCGGGAACTTAATAATGACGGGATGGAGTTTGCGGAGTACTATCAATGTTAACTTGACCAGCCCGCCCAATGATCCTTTTTATCAAGGTATTATTCATGTAGGGGAGAATAGTGGATTTACTATCGGTAGTTTGAACGCTCCGTTACCAATGCCAGGCTACAGTTTAATGGGCGCTCGTGGTCAACTCGGTTATCCTGACGTTGTTTGGGATCAGTCGAAATTGGATTCGTCGTGGAACGGTGGGATACAAGGGCAATGGGTTACTTTCCCGGATGGTTTTGGTGAAACTATATACCGGATTGAATACAACCCGAACGATCCAGGATTTTTTACCGATCAAATCGGTATTCGTTATTCTCATTTTGCAGTTTTTAACGATCAGCCGTTAGCAGTTCGTTATCTTGGGGGTAGTCCTCAGGGTAATCCACCTGGGTTTTTTAACTGTGTATTTTTATCGTTTCCTCTTTATTACGTCGATTCGACTGTTGCAGAGCAGGTGCTGAAACAGGCGTTATCCGATGTGAACAAGAAAAATCCGTGAAGAAGAAAGGAATGTATTGTGAATAAATTGTTACGGGTTATTTTACCTGTAGTGTTGGTTTTCCTCATTATAAACCAGATGGTTGCGGGCAGTACCGGTAAAGTTATTGGTAAGGTTACCGATCTAAAGACTGGGGAAGCTATTCCCGGTGTCAATATCTTAGTCGTTGGAACCACCAGGGGTGCGGCAACGGATTTTGAAGGAAAATATACGATCATCGGTATTCCGATAGGGAGTTATACTGTTCGGGCAAGTCAGGTAGGATACGGGACGGTTGAATATTCCAATGTCAACATTGGTGCTGACGTTACGACACCGTTAGAGTTCAAACTTTCATCTTCTGAAGTTCAAATTGGAGGGGTCACAACCACTGCCGAGCAACTTGTCAATAGTTTTGTCACCTCCGGTGAACAAACGACAAATTCAAAAACTATTGAGAGTCTCCCCGATGTAAAAACCGTCGCGGACGTTCTCAAAACGCAGGCAGGATTTGTCCAGCAGGGAAAGAATCTTTTTCTCAGAGGGGGGCGTGCGAACGAGGTACAGTATATCGTGGATGGTGTTGTAACGAATAATTTGGTCACCAATTCAGGCGATTTGCTTGCCACGAACGGTGCTAATCAATCGTTGTCAAACCTTTATGCCGGTGTCCAATCCGGTGCTGTCGGAACCGAAGTCAGTGGCCTTGCTATTTCCGCCAATGCCATACAATCTGTGAGCGTACAAACAAGCGGATTTGATGCCGACTACGGAAATGTTCAATCGGGAATCATTAATATCGTCACGAAGTCCGGAGCACCGGATAAATATACCGGTTCAACTCAATTTCGTACGGATAAAATGGCTTCCACCAACCAGAACGAATCGTATGGCTCATTTTCATTCGGAGGTCCGGAGCCGCTCACAAAATATTTATTGCCCGATTTGGGGCTGAAACTTCCGGGAACCCTGACCTTTTTTTTCAACGGAGATATGGACAGGAACGATGGTTATTATAATTTTGTGCAAAATAATTTTTATAACCCCGTTCAGAGAAGAATTGAATTCAACGGATTATTTGGCGGCATTTTGAACGGAATGGGTTTTAATTATTTTGATAACCTGAACAATTCTTTTACATTCACTTCAAAACTCCGGTATGATGTCGGTGAAGACCAGTTCACGTATACCTATAATGCCAGTCTTTCTTCGACTCATAATTTCTCTTCCGATTTCAATTATCTTGCCGACTCCTCCTCAATTGGCGCGGGATATTCTATTAATCATACGGTTCAGGCAATACACTTTTTTAACAGCAATTCTTTTCTCAAGCTTGTTTTGGGAGAAGTCGAACAGCACGATGGAAATGATGTGGCAGGCCTGTCGCCGCAAAATTATAACCCTGTCATTTCGGTGAGTCCCATATTTAACGATCTGAATCAGAGTGGTTATACGGATATAGGAACAAATCAAAGATGGTACAGTTCAGAGACTCATGATTGGTCGATGCGGTTGGATTTGAACAGCCAGGTTCACCCGCTTCATCTTTTAAAAGCAGGAATTGAATTTCATTATTTAACTGTTCAATCTACGGAGATTGACTATCCGACGAACTTCCTTCTTTTTCCCAGTACGTACACTGACTCTAATGGTGTTCTCAACAGGGGACCTGCATATACACGAGGTCTGTATCCCGGATACGGCAATTACCGTTGGGCGACGACTGCTTATCCTAACCGCGGCGGTGCATACATTCAGGATAATATTGAATTTTCCGGTTTGAATATACATGTCGGTTTACGCTATGATTATTTGGATATTGGGTCACAAGTCTTTGATTCAACATGGATCGCTGATTGGGAGAGAGACCTTCAATCCAGTAATCCGCAATCAGTTTTTCATGCTGACTGGGCTCAGCGGGTCATCGGTGCAAACGGTCTACCGACGGACCAATTTACTCATATGATTGATGGAAGTACTTTTTTGTATTACGCCACTCATGGCTATTTTAGTCCCCGGTTGGCAATCGGTTATCCTGTGACCGACCGTATTGTTTTCTATTTTAATTATGGACATTTTCTGCAGTTCCCGACTCTCGATAATTATTATAAGGATCCGACGATAAATGAATCAGGTAATTCGGTCGGAAACCCAAATTCACTCCCTCAACGAACCGTTTCATACGAAGCGGGGTTTGAAGATCAGGTCACGGACGATATGAGTTTTTCTATTCGTGCCTTTTACAAAGATATTTTTGATTATGCAGACAATGTTACCGCCCCCGGCGGGACATCAGCCCCGTACAATGAAGATTTCGCAAGTGCACGAGGGTTCGACTTTACGTTAAATAAGAACATTTCCAGTAATCTTACATCCACCATCACGTACTCGTATCAAGTTGCCCAGGGACGTTCCTCAAATTCCCTGGAAGAAATTTATACACCCGGCTTAGCATATCTTTCTCGCGAGGTGCCTCTGAGCTGGGATCAAAATCATACGGTGAATTTATTTATCAAATATGGGGTCGGTCCACAGGAAGATTCTCATATTTTTGGTATACCGTTTAATAATTACAACCTGTCTCTCACGTGGAATTTCGGCAGTGGTTTTCCTTATACTGGTTATAGCCCTGGTGGTACTCAGACTACCCAAACGCTTACAGAATTAACCAATGCAGAAACATCGCCATATACATCAACATTCAATATTTCAGCCTCCAAAGGAGTGCAAGTTCTTCAAAGTGTCAATCTTCTTATCACTCTTGATATAACGAATTTGTTCAACCGGGATAATGTTAGTTCCGGGGCATTTGCTAATAACACTGCTGCTTATTACGGCAGACCGGTGCAGTACGGTGACCTTCAGGACCCCACGGCGCCGACACCTGCTATTTTGCCGTGGAATAGAGTTGCCCATGATGTACTCAATCCAACTTTTTTCAATGCTCCGCGTCAAATTTTGCTTGGCGTGAAAATGAATTTGAATTAATTTCTTATGGTGATTAAAGGATATATTTTTATGAAGAACATGATGGCAGTATTGATCCTGATTATATGTGCGACCGGAGTGGTAGATGCCGGGACGGCAAAAGGAAGCAGCGGTCTTAAGAAAGAAACTGAATTAATAAGTTGGGCTGAGCGGAAGCTTCAAGGTTATGATATGCGTGTGTGGCTCAGCAATTATATGACGATGGGAGAGGAAGCTTGGAATGTCGGATCCGGTGCTGCAATTCCTTTATCTCCTCACTTTGGTCTGGAATATCCTACCGGTTCGGGTATCGAGCATCTGTTTGGAGCCGGACCAAGGATCGGGGGATATGTTCGTGGTAAACCGGTGGTGAGTGAAGGGTATAATGGATCGTCTGCTAACAGTGAATTTGTCCCCGCAAATACACCGCGGATTCATTTTTGGCACACCAAGACAGGTACGCCCGATGAAGATCCTGAAGGTTGGTCCGGATATTATTATAATCATGGTATCTTAACGAATACCCGCGGTTATGATGATGACCATGACGGAAAAATCGATGAAGATGATCTTGACGGAATCGATAATGACGGCGATTGGAATCCTGCAACCGACGATGTCGGAGCCGATGGCTTGCCCGATTCACTCGAAGTATCGTGTGATGGTCAAAAATACGATCCGGTACTTAATCCGGATCCTGCTCAAGACAATTACGATCCAAGCACCCGGGATAAATGTCACCCCAATCTGGGGACGGGGGTATTTCCCTTTAAAAACAATAAAGACGTTTATACGGAAAAAAACGGATTACCCGATCACGGTGAGCCGCATGTCGATGAAGATTACGCGGCGATATCCGACAATGATTTATATTGTTCTGCAACTGACGTTTTTTCGAATCCCCCGTTTTCCGGCCATGTTCCAATGGGTGTTCAGATTATACAAAAATCATATGCATGGCAAAGTGGAGTCGATGGTATACTGCCTTTCGAATACGATTTCATCAATATCAATAAAACCGACGCGATTTCTAATGTGTGGGTGGGATTCTTTGCAGATATGGACGTCGGTCCACCGGCGCGAAATTCAAATTTTTATCAAAACGATTTAGCAGGATACATTGATAGCTTGCGAACGGCATATATTTATAATCCGGTCGATGTTGGTTCTACTCCATTAGGAGTAACCATTCTCAAATCTCCTAAACCGCTTGATCAATTGAATTATATTTTCCATTGGTTTGCCAATGCCGGTGATGAACCGGTAGAAACATCCGATTCAGCGTGTTATTCATGGATGAGTGGGGATGCATTTGGAAGACAGCCCGGACAAAATGCTATTGAACAGGATCAGACACAAATATCGGATACAAGATTCTTTTTTTCTTTCGGACCTTTTAACACAATGCAACCCGGAGATACATTAAAAATTGAATTGGCTCTTGTCGGCGGCTATTCGGTTGGTGTTTATAATACTCAAAATCCAAGCATGGTGCAGCGAGCTCAATTTGCACTTCTTTTTCACCAACTCGGGTATCATGCGCCCTTTCAGCCATCATCCCCGACTGTAAAATTAACTCCCGGGTTTAAGAAAGTTGACCTTGCCTGGGGTTCTGCCGCGGGTCTTGGAGCTGTTGATCCGGTCAATATTTGGGATGATTCCAGTAGACTTGCAGGAACATTCCCGGACACAAGTTGGCGGATAGAACATCCACCGTGTGAGTTCCCACATGTGTGCGTCAATGGCAGGTTGCCCGGATGCAGGAATTTTTTGGGGTATCGATTGTATCGATATGAAGATCACCGCACGACGGATCAAAGCACCCCCCGCCGGCAAGTGATTTTACTCTTCTACGACAATGGGACGACGCGGATAGTACTGTACCGTTTAGCCCGGAATTCCCGACATACCATACCGGAATACAGACAACATTTTCGGATTCAGGTCTTGTGAGGGGAAGACATTATTGGTATGCCGTCACGTCATTCATTCTTCCTGATTTTCAAGTGAATCAATTGGTAAATCTCGCCGGTGATATTTTCTATGATACTATACATACTCCGATTCTTGAATCGGCTATAGTACCACACGATATTTATATACCATTTTCCCAGTCGACTAAACTCGGGGAGGTGCTTGCAGTGCCGAACCCCTATCGTGTTGATCAGAATTATACCCCAAACAATGGAGGATGGGAAACTGGGGCGGGTGGGCAACCATGGACTGAACAAGACCGGCTTATCAGATTTATTCATTTGCCGAAAAAATGCACGATTCGTATCTTCGATCTGGTGGGCTCTGAAATTGGAACGATACAATTCGATGCTCAAAAAGCTGTGGATCCGAGCGGCAACTCAGATCCGAATACCGGTTCAGTCGATTGGCCCATATTTAGTTCAAGCAACCGTGCTCTTGCCAGCGGTGTATACATCTTTACCGTGGAATCGCAATACGGAACTCAGGTTGGCAAATTTGTTGTGATACGGTAATGGAAAGGTCAAAGAAGATATGACGATGATAAAAATAAGGCATGTTGTACTCTTTACCGTACTCGCGTTATATGCTGCCGGAGCAACGGCGGGTGATAGATCGGGAACGGTATCTGAAGAATTCTTAACGATTCCAACGAGTGCCCGTGTGATCGCCATTGGAGGTGCCCAGGTTGCCATGGCTGAAGGTGCTTCTTCTCTTGGCTTTAATCCTGCCGGTATCTTGTCTGTCGATGATATGGGAGTGGGCCTTACGTATACTGCTTATCTGGCAAATATCCAACACTCCTTTTTCGGCTTTGTAAAAAACATTCCGGGGTTCGGAGCGCTGGGCGCGAGCGTGACTGTGTTGACAACAGACGATATGGTCGAAACGACGCCGGCGTTTCCGGAAGGAACGGGCCGATTTTTTACTGCTTCGGATTATGCGTTTAGTCTTGCCTTTGCGCGCCAGGTGACTGATCAGTTCCGAGTGGGGGTAAGCGGGAAATTAATACAGTCCTATTTGTTTAATACTGAAATCGGGACTTCAACCTTTGCTTTTGATATAGGAACTCTCTATGACATTCCCCAATTGCAATGCCATATCGGTGTTTCATTGACGAATATTGGAAAAGATGTTACGTTCATTCAGGAACCATATTCCTTGCCGACGGCCCTGAAGTTTGGCGTGCTGTTCGATGTTATCAATAAAGAAGATGATAAATTAATTACGACGCTTCAAATTAATCGTTCCAATGATGCAGATGAACAGTACAATTGGGGCGTGGAGTATACCTTTAATAATCTTATTGCATTACGCGGAGGCTGGAAGTTCGCATACGATCAGGAAAACCTGACAGCAGGGTTTGGCGTGAAGTTGAATTCCTTAGGCATTAATAGCACGCTTGATTACGGTTATAATAATTATCAGTACTTGCCGGGTACGCATACATTCACACTCGAAGTGCAGCTTTAGGAAATACTGCCGCAAGAGTTTTGACATTGGAGAATATGATGAAGTCGTTGTTTACTTTTTTTCTATTGCTTGGTTGCTGCGTCATGATAGTGATTCCGATGGGATGCGATATTTTGACTCAGGCACCGCCGTCTACCGGTCCTTCGTATGGGAATGATCTTGTCATCAATGAAGTATTTTCAATATCCCCGAAGCTGTTTAACCATTATTCTTGGATTGAAATTTATAATGCTTCATCGCCCAGTGATCCCCGAAACGGCTTTCGACAATTCTATTCACTTGACGTCCCTGCGTATGCCTACGTTGCCGGAGCAAATGGAGCTATGTTTTTTACCGCCAATAGCGGGCAACCATGGCAAAATATCATTTTGAACCCATCGCAATCTTCGACGACGTTCAATTCCACCAGTTTTGTTAATCAGGATACCGGTTATGTTGCCGGCAATGGTGGTGTCTTGAAGAAAATGATACGCAATGGCGACAGCGACACACTTCAGGTTTCCGGTAATATTCCGACCCCGGCCGGTTTGGTCAATTTTAATGATATTCTGGCTCCCCGGCCTCCCGATGTTACAGCTTCGCAAATTGGAAAACTTATTTTCACCGTTGGAAGTAATGGTACGTTTCTATTCTCTTCCGATTACGGTACTTCTTTTCGATCGGTGGTGACCGGGACAACGAAAATTTTACGATCGATAAAATTCTCCGGCTCGAACAATTCTGTTTGGATCGTCGGAGACACCGGGACAATTCTTAACGGTTTTTTGGGTCTGACTCTAAGCGCGAAAAATCCTCCTTATGTTCAGCAAAATGTTGACTACTATGATATTGGTTTTGTCAACAGCAGTTTGGGATTTGTGGTTGGCAGTCTCGGTTCAATTGCCAGGACTTCCAATGCGGGCGTTGTATGGACACAGGTTAAGAGCGGTGTATCGGGTACGTTGCGTTCAATTTTTGTTAACAGTGATATCTTTAACCATACGGCTTGGATTGCCGGCGATCACGGAACAATTTTACGGCTCGATGATTCAGTCGTGACGAATTTATCACCAAACGGAATTACAACCAATTTGCATTCAATTTCTTTTATCGACTCTTCTCGGGGGTGGGCATGTGGCGATGGGGGACTTGTTCTTTTCACGGAGAATGGCGGTCACAGATGGTTCAGTTCGCAAGTAGGTTCGAATAATTTATTGTCTATGTCTTTTTTACCGTTAGAGTACCAAACTCAATCGTTTTATGTCCTGGGAATTTATGCACATAAGCAGCGTGTACTCGGCACTGTCGTCATTAGCGACACAATGGCCGTTGTTAACATTCCGCTGATTCCCTCGAATGCTGGTTCGATTGCACCCGGTGCTTTTCTGGTTATCGGAAATGACAGCACACAATTATTTGATCACACGTTTATCGGAGCTGCACCTGCGGGCGTTTTTCAACTTTATCCCCAGTTTCTCCATGATATCGATGCGAATAATCAGGGATATACATACAAATGGTTGTTGCCCGATGCAGGAGAGATGCGGTTATATTCGGTTTCTGTGAAAGGGTATATTGGTGCCCCACCACTCGGTGCGCCGCCAATACCGAATCCAATAGTAACGAGGACTATTGACGTTGTGCGATGGGGCGGATTTAAGGCAACTCACGGTGAATTTAGAGGTTACCCGTCTGTCGACATAAATTTGGGTTTCTTTGAGACTATATTTCCGCTCGGTTTATCAGACTCTCTTCAGACTTATCCTCAAAATGTTCCTATTGGATATATACCGGAGTGGTCGTCGATGGCGCGACATTTTAATATGGTCAGTGTGACTCCCGGAACAGAAAGTACCAATTCTTCATTTTACTTCACGCCGTCGCCGCTACCGGGTTGGCCAAGTTTAAAATAACAACCATTGCTTATGCAATAGAGCATAAGACGCCAGAACAATTGTTCTGGCGTTGTTATTTCATGACGAACAAAGAAAATGATTCGAAGAAGGTGGGGAGAAATTTACTGATTGACCGGTTTCCAGAGAGTACTGAAGGTGGGAGTTGAACCCACACCCGGGGTAAGCCGGACTGGATTTTGAGTCCAGCGCGTCTGCCAATTCCGCCACTTCAGCATAAATATTATTCGACACAGTATACGAAATTTCCCGGTCATTACAAAAATTTTTATTTGGCTATCGTTGCGGTTGATTGTGTCGGAAATTGTTTCGTTTTCCTGAAACGGCGGTATGCCAATGTTCTGCCAATGTTCTGAATGAAAACCCAATGTCTGGTAGCCGCATGATTGTTTACAATGTTTTTGAGAGTTTATGAAGATTGATGAAATTCGTTATGGTCGTATTCTGGAACAAGCGCGTACGCTTGTCCGGGAAGAAAAGTTTCTTCATGCATTCCAGCAGTATTACCGTCTCCTGGAATATGATTCCCGCAATATTCCGGTGTACCTCGAACTGTCATCTGTTTTGGCCGAACGTGGAATGATTCCCGCTGCCATACAATTGTTGGTCGGGGCGAATAAAACGGTTCTCAGCAACGACGATATTATTTTCCACATCGGAAATTATTATCTTGCTATCGAAGAGTATGACGCGGCTCTTCGCTATTACAAAAAGCTGTCCGATAAGAAGATTCCCCACATTCATTTTAACATGGGAATCGCTTATTTCTACAAGCAAAATTTTAAATATGCCGAGGAGCAATTCCGTCTGACACTTCGTTTGGATCCGAAATTTCCTAAAATTAATGAGTCGTTGGGTGAGCTTCTGATTAAACGTCAGGCATACACCGAAGCGATACGGTATTTGCAGCAGGGGACCGAGACCGATCCGTACAGCGCTGTGAATCATTTTTTGTTGGGAACCGCCTATAGCCGGCTGGACCAATGGAAAAAAGCATACCAGGAATTTGTGACGGCAATCGATCTTGATCCGAATGAGCCGTCCGGATGGCAAATGTGCGGTGAGGCGTTGATTCAAATGAAACGGTACAATGAAGCCGAAGCGTACCTTCGGAAAACGCTTGAACTTGCTCCGCAATCAGTGGAAACACTCGTCGACCTTGGCTGTGTCCTGTCGATAAAAGGAGATACCGAACGATCGAACATGTACCTGGAAAAGGCATTTCTTGTCGATTCGATTCATGCGCGTGCACGGGAAGCACAATGGAAAGCGCGGCAGCTCCTAAAAAAATAGAATCACTTTTTATCATGTTCCGATGATTCGATATTTGTGGATGGGAATTGTATTGATGATGCTCGCCATGCTTTCGCAAAGCATCGGGCAAGACGTCTTCCGTTATAACGCCGACATCGAGCATGCGTTTTCAGCCGGCTTGACACTGTTTCGTGAAGGGAATTTTCCCGAAGCGGCGGGTCTTTTTGACTCTCTTTCCCGAATGAAACCACTGCACCAAAGGACGACTGCATCATTTGTGATGGCGGCGAAAGCGCGGTACAACATGGGTGCGTATCGGGAATCGGCGATGAATCTATCTCCGGTTTTGAAAAATTTTCCTACCTCGGCGTATGTCGACGATGCACGGTTTACGCTCGCTCTCGATTATATGATGATGGATTTATATGAAGATGCCTCATACCAATTATTGAAGGCGATAGAAATAAGTCCGGATTCCGTTCTCGCCTCGAAAGCTGTGGCACTTTTCACTTCCCTTGCTTCACAACGACTGAAGGAACCTCAATTACGCCAACTGCTTTCTTCCGCGGATTCCACCCGGACGAAAGATTTGATCCTGTTGTTTCTCGCACAGAAATATGAATCCACAGGCGATACCCGTAAGGTTTTTCAAATCTTGCAGGAACCTCTGTCACGAACTGTGCCGAGCATGTATGATGCGGAAATGCGATCGGTGGAACAAAACATGCATGAAGTTCCATCGCTGAAAATCGGTGTTCTCCTTTCATTGATGAAAGAACAAACGCTTAATCCGGTTTCGTCCATTGCAACGGATATACTCGACGGAATAAATTTCGCATTAAATGAAGAAAAAAACTCCACATCCCGCATAGCGTCTCTTTCTCTCGATATTCGTGATACGGAACGGGATTCCGCAACGACCGTGGTTTTCATGAAGGATCTTTGCGACCAGCCTGATCTTGTCGCTATTATCGGTCCGCTATTCAGTAATTTGACAATGTCCTGTGCACCGCTTGCCGAACGGGCACACATTCCTTTGATAACGCCGACGGCCGATGGCGATAATATTGCCGCGATGGGAAAACATGTTTTTCAATTGAGTCCCGATTTTGTTACACGAGGCAAAGCAATGGCACGATATGCCGTGCAGGATCTTGGCATGTCGACACTGGCAGTCGTTAGTTCTGCAGACCCCGGCGATAAGGCAATTTCTCAAAGTTTTGCGGAGGAAGCAAAACGGTTGGGTGCAACAATAGTAGCCGTCGAATTTTATAATTCCGGTACCACCGATATGCACGACCAGTTTATCGACCTTCGGACGGTCGCTCTTCATGTTGCCCAACAAAATGATGATCCGCAAAATTTGAATGTTCCGATTTCACTGGTTCAGGGAGTGTTTCTTCCGATAGAAAATGCCGAAGAGATCGGAGTTCTTTCCGCTCAAATGAAATATTTCAACATCAACGCGGCGCTTCTCGGCAACGGTGTATGGAACGATCCGAACCAGCTCGATCAGCACAAACGGGATGTCAACGGTGTGGTATTTTGTGCCGATGCATTCATCGATGAAACCGATTCTGCCACGGCGCATGTTCGTAAAACATTTTCCGAACAAATGAAAAAGACTCCATCCAAGTTTACGTTTCTCGGTTACGATGCGATGAAGCTTCTTCTGTCACAGATGGAACATGGTTCCATTTCACGGTCCGCGATAACATCGGCGCTCACAAATCTGAAAGGGTACAGAGGATTGCATTCCACCATCACGCTGAATCCGCATCGTGCCAATTCTGAAGTTAATATTTTAAAATACTCAAACGGAGAAATTATCAGAATGAAAGAAATTTCCGTTCAATAGTCATTTCAACCCGGGAGGATGTTATGGCAGCACCAACAAAGAAAGTCAGTGAACCGTCGTTGTATCATTCCAAAATTACCGATTGGCCCGAAGATGAACGCCCCCGTGAAAAACTCATGCGCCGCGGATCGTCATCGCTTTCCGATGCGGAACTGATTGCGATTCTTCTCCGTTCCGGCGCGGGAAAGATTACGGCAGTCGATCTTGCAAAAACACTTTTGAAAGAATTTCAATCACTCGAACATCTTGCCTCACGATCGATTCAGGAGCTGCGATGTTTCAAAGGATTGGGTGATGTCAAAGCGATCGGCATCGTTGCGGCTTTTGAAATCGGAAGACGTACAGCGGCAAATCGTTCGTTTGAAAAATATTCCATTGTTTCACCGGAAGATGTCGTCCGGCGGTATCAACCGTTGCTCCGGGATCAGAAACAGGAAGAATTCAAAGTTCTTCTTCTCGATAGCGCGAATCATTTGCTGAGAGATGTGACGATTTCGACCGGCATATTGAACAGCTCGCTCGTTCATCCCCGCGAAGTATTTCAGCCCGCCATACTCGAACCGGCGGCAAGCATCATTCTTCTTCATAATCATCCCAGCGGCAACCCCGAACCGAGTTCGGAAGATATCCAGATTACGCGCCAGTTGATCGAAGTCGGGAAAAATCATCGGCATTCCGGTCCATGACCATATTATCATTGCTGTCGAAAAATATGCCAGTTTTGCAGAAATGGGGCTTCTTTGAAGCATTAAAGTTTCTTAAATCACTTAAAGTAATTTGACAAAGAGGGTTTTATTTGCTATTTTCATATGAGTATTGATGTTGATGGAATTATCTGAAATAACTGAGGAGTTTACAATGATTAAAATAGTCAGGTCATTCATTGTTGCTTCTCTTCTTATCGGCGGTTTTTTGCTGGCTGGATGTTCCAGTTCGCCCTCCGATGAGGAGTTGAATCAACTTGCAAAATTGAAAGACCAGGTAAAGTCGTTGCAGCAACAGGTCGATGAACAACAAAGCGCCAAAGCCGTACTGGAAAAACAGATTGCCGAGAAGAATGGCAAGCTTCAGCAGTGCCAGTCCGATCAGGAAGCTGTGAAGAAAGCGATGGGTAAATAATATGAACCGCATCGTATTTTCTATCGTAGCTGTCCTCATCGTCGGATTCTTGTTTGTGACTGTTACTCCGGTGATGGCACAGGATAAAATGTCGAAAGATGAATGGCAGTCGGAAATGGCTGCTGCAAATCAGAAAGTTGCCGACTTGCAGGGACAATTGAAAAAGCTCGGCGATGATGTCAAAACATTGCAAGGTCAATCCGATAAACTGGATGCCGATCTGAAGGCATGTCAGGATGCATTGTACGGCATGCTCGGAGTTACCGCTGCCGATGTCGACGCGTATGATAAAGAACTGACTGGTATGGAAAATCGTGTTGCGGAACTTCAGCGGATGTCCGATGCCGATCTTGCCCAACATAAAGATGAAGTCGAAAAACTCGACGCCCGTTTGAAAGAAATGGCGCAGAGCAAAATCGCTTTGATCCCGCGCTACGGCGATCGTGTACGATCATTGCAGGAAAAAGTGACGGCATTACTCGGAAGCATGCAGCGTGAAAAGACCTATACCGTTGGAACATGGTCGAAGAACCGCGATTGCCTCTGGAACATTGCCAAGAAGAAAGACGTCTATGCCAACGCATGGTTGTGGCCCAAAATCTGGCAGGGCAACCGTGACAAGATCAAAGATCCCGATCTCATTAAACCGAAATGGGTCTTGAAGATTCCCGAAGGAAATGAATTATCGAAGGAAGAAAAGTCGGCTGCAAAAAATTATTACCGGAAAAAAGCTTCGGCTCCGGCATCCGACTCCAAATAATTTTTTGGAGTATTAGCTCAAACTTCTAACGTTGTTCATAAAACAACAATATTTAACAGAAGCCCTCTTCGCCATCGGCGGAAAGGGCTTCTTTCATTTTTTATAATGAAAGGAGATAACGACTTCCTTGGCTGAACGAAAATTGAAGGCGGAAGGTGTCGACATGGTTCGGCTTCTCGGCTTGAACGATGCGAACCTGCAGGTGCTCGAGCACCGGTACGATGCGCACATCACCGTGCGCGGGGAACAAATGACATTTCAGGGAGACCAGCAGCAGGTTGACGAGCTGGAAAAAATCTTCAAAGAACTTATTTATATCCTCAATAAAAACGGCAGCATTTCCATCAACGATGTCGAGACGGTCATCGATCTCGTCAAGGTGAACGGCGAGCCGGCAGTACCGAAAAATATTGCTGAACAGGTCGGCGGTGACGAATTGGAAACGGTCGTGCTTTTTACACGCAACGGCATTATCCGCGCGAAAACTCCCGGTCAGCGGGAATATATCCGGCAAATAAAAAGAAACGATATTGTTTTTGCCATCGGTCCTGCCGGTACCGGAAAAACATATCTTGCTGTTTCGATGGCAGTTGCTGCTCTCAAGAACCGTGAGATCATGAAGATCATGCTTGCCCGTCCGGCGGTGGAAGCGGGTGAGAGTTTGGGATTTCTGCCCGGCGATTTGAAAGATAAAGTCGATCCGTATCTTCGGCCGTTGTATGATGCGCTGGACGATATGATCCCGCCCGATAAGCTGAAAACGTATGTCGAGCGGCGCGTGATTGAAGTGGTGCCGCTTGCGTACATGCGCGGCAGAACGCTGAACAATGCGTACGTGATTCTCGATGAAGCGCAAAACGCTTCGAGCATGCAGATGAAAATGTTCCTGACACGGCTCGGTGCAAATTCCAAAGCGATCATCACCGGCGACATCACGCAGATCGATTTGCCGATGAAAACGACTTCCGGACTTGTGCAAATCCAGGAAGTACTGCAGAAGATAGACGGAATCCAGTTCTGTTATTTCGACCGCAATGACGTCGTGCGCCACAAGCTCGTCAAAGACATCATCGACGCGTACGATAAATATCATTCCAACGGAAAGTCGGAGGGGATGGGGAAGTAGGGGATGAAAATTCATAAATGATATATATTTATGTAATTATGGTGTAACCATTTCCAACTCATTCCATTTTGTGTCTAGCTTTTCTTTAAAAAATGGCTAAGGGATGTATCAATACACTTTCCAACAAATGAAAAGCTATTTCAGTATTCTATTTTTGCTTCCATTTTTATTTCTCAATGTTGAATGTAAAAAGGAAACAACGATAGAACCATCATTTAAACAGTTAGATACGACAAGCCATAACTTTGCATGGACAGCTGATACAATTGGAATATATCCGAGCTACCTTCACGGAATTTGGGGGTCAGACGTGAATAATGTCTATGCGGTTGGACTTATAGTTTTATCTAATCCTCCCGCTTATGCATATACAGGGATAATGCATTGGGATGGAACCCTATGGACCTCGCAGGATTATCAAGAAGGTGATTTAAGAGGGATATTTGGTTTCGGACCCAACGATATCTGGGCTGTGGGTTCATGGTCTATAGATTACAATCCCTATAGTTTGATCACACATTGGGATGGAAAAACATGGACGACATGGAAACCCCAACAGTACAATTTGTTATCTGCGTTATGGGGAACAAGTTCATCAAATCTTTACGCTGTAGGATTGAGTGGATTGATTCTTCACTATGATGGAAAAGCATGGACTCAGCAGCAAAGCGGAACAACTATGGACCTTGCGGATATATGGGGAACTGATAATTCACATATTTGGGCGGCAGGTTACCAAACCAGTACGGGTGATGGAGTATTGTTGCAATATGACGGCGTATCGTGGAAGACAATTACAAGAGGAGGAAACACATCTGACACATCCCTGTATGGAAACTTCTATGGGGTGTGGTGCAATTCAACTGATAAAATAATTCTTGTCGGTTCATTATGTTATGAGGGTACGCTGGGGCAACTGGAAGCTCTCCGATATTCCTAATAATTCACCGGGGGCGAATCTTAGCGGATTATCGGCGATGAATCTGGTTCGAGGGAGTGCTTCAAATAATGTATTTGTCTGCGGGGATCGTGATTTGATCATCCATTGGAATGGCAATAGTTGGTATATCTACAACCAATTTTTTGACAAATCGAAACAATCCAGTCTTACTGGAATTTGGGTCAAGGACAACAATGTCTTTATATCGGGTTATGAAAATGGTGCATCACAAGCAATAATTTATAGAGGTATTCAGTAAAATATCTACCCGAAAAGAATAATTAAAAAACCGTTCATTAATTTGTCTCTCATAATTCTTTTTTTGCCTCATTCCACAATCCATCCATTTCTTCCAGATTCGAGGAATGAATATCTTTTCCCATTTCTTTTAATTTTTTTTCGATGTAATGAAACCGCTTGATGAATTTTTCGATTGTTGTCCGGAGCGCAATTTCCGGATTGACATTGATAAACCTGCTGTAGTTCACAAGTCCGAATAGCAGGTCGCCGAATTCCTGTTCGATTTCTTCTTGTTTATTTTCTGCAATTGACCGGTGAAGTTCTTCCATCTCTTCTTCAACTTTTTTCCACGCATCTTCTTTATTCTTCCAATCGAACCCGACCTTTGAGGCGCGTTCCGTCAGTCGATGTGCGCGGAGCAATGCCGGAAGTTCTTTCGGCACGCCATCCAACAGCGATTCGCGTCCTTCCTTCATTTTTAACTTTTCCCAATGCTGGAGAATTTCCCCGACATCGTCCCTTTTATCCGTTCCATAAATATGCGGATGCCGTCGAATCAGCTTTTCGGAAATTCCTTCGATAACTTCTTTCAGCGTAAATTCATTCTGTTCTTCCGCAATGTTTGCATGGAAGACAACATGAAGAAGTAAATCGCCGAGCTCTTTTTTGAGCTCATCCCAGTTTTGCTCATCGATCGATTCCACCACTTCGTACGTTTCTTCAATCAAGCTGTGGCGGATCGATGCGTGTGTTTGCTCTTTATCCCACGGACATTCTTTCCGAAGCCGTTTCGTCACTTCAACAAATCGTGTAAATTCTTCGTGTGCCAATGTTGTGAAATCCTTTCTGAGTGTGATATAAAAACGTATCTATTTCTTGAATGATATGCAAGAATATTTTTTGGAAGGTATTGAGTCAGGATCCGGAGATCAGCAATCCCAAGACCTCCCGTCTTGCGGTCCCGCTCATTGAGCGGGATTGTTCGAACAAATCCTAATCCGGGCTTGCTCGAATTTGATCCCGACTTACAACACGTCGGGATGACGATGAAGCTGTCAGGATTTCCGAACAGAATCATTTCGGAAAGACGGGATTTTATAAATTGACCCACTACTCTATGGAACCAATGGTCGCATTGGAAATCATAACGAAATATTATATATTAATTCGTGAAAATTATCAATATCTCAACGGGATTTTTATTATGAACCGGATCGTTACCGGAATTGTGCTTATCATTGTTATCGTTTCTACATTCCTGTATGTCACAAAAACGCTTCCGCGTCCTGCCGGAATTTTATACGTCAACGGAATTATCTACACGTTCGACGGAAACAATACTGTTGCTCAGGCTCTTGCTGTTCGGGGAAACCGGATTGTCGGCATCGGTACGAGCGAAGAAATACAAAGCCGTTTTCATGCCGACACGATCATCGATCTTCATGGGAAAACGGTATTGCCGGGATTAATCGACGGTCATGCGCACATGAACGGTCTCGGTGATTTGATGCATTCGATTATTGTTATACGGTGCTCCATCGGTTGATGAAGTGGTTCGTTTAGTGAAGGAACGTTGTTCTCAAGCTCAGCCGGGAGAATGGATTCAGGGAAGAGGATGGGATCAGAATTTATGGACGACAAAAGAATTTCCTACAGCTGAAATGCTTGATGCAGTCTCGACGGACAATCCGGTCATTTTGATCCGTGTTGACGGACATGCGATTTGGGTGAACCGTAAAGCAATGGAAATCGCCAATGTTACGCGTGAAACGAAAGATCCTGATGGAGGGAAAATTATTCGGGACGCCAAAGGAAATCCGACCGGAATTTTTGTTGAAGATAATGCGCGCCAATTAATCGAGTCGCACCTTCCGCCGGTAACCGAAACAGATATCGAACAAAATTTATTGAAAGCGGCGGATGAATGTCTCAAAGTCGGTCTTACCGAAGTTGCCGATATGGGAATCGATAGTATTGAGATTGCCGCCTATCAGCATCTTGCCGAAACAGACCGGTTACCGATTCGGATTTATGCTTCGATCATCGCTCCAAGTTCAACGTGGAACGAATGGCAACATCGTGCGCCATTAATCGGATACGGAAACGGCATGCTGACGATTCGGGGCATGAAAATGTACGCCGATGGAGCGCTCGGTTCCCGCGGTGCGGCGCTGGTCGATGCGTACAGCGACGATCCCGGAAATCGCGGAAATACTATTACAAGTGAAGAAGAACTTGATAAAGAATTTCGCATTGCTTTTCAGAATGGATATCAGCCGATGGTTCATGCAATCGGTGACCGTGCAAATCATATTGTGCTGAATGCATATCAGAAAGTGCTTTCATCAATTCCGCCGGGGGATTATCGCCCGCGTATCGAACATGCACAGGTGTTGCTGCCGGAAGATATTCCCAGATTTAAACAATTGAATATTCTTCCGAGTATGCAGCCGGTTCATGCAACATCGGATATGCCCTGGGCGGAAGCGCGGCTCGGTCCGAAGCGTATTCTTGGCGCGTATGCTTGGAGATCAATATTGCAAACCGGCTCGATTATTATCGGCGGCTCGGATTTTCCGGACGATGCGATGAATCCTCTCTGGGGAATTTATGCCGCGATTACGCGCAGCGATCGTGACGGCTATCCGCAGGACGGATGGTACCGCGAACAACGAATGACTCGCGAGGAAGCTGTCCGCTGCTACTACGCAATGGGCATGCGTACGGCCTGTTTCAGGAATATTCCAAAGGAACGATCGAGCAAGGAAAGCTTGCCGACCTGACGATCCTTTCGAAAGATATTATGAAAATTCCACCATCGGAAATTCTTATCGACCGATGTGGAGATGACAATAATTGATGGAAAGATTGTCTACCAAAAATCTCAAACCAATTAAAATGTAGTCATGTTTAAGAATCGACTTTTCACACCGGGACCGACTCCTGTTCCGGAAAGCGTCATGTTGAAAATGGCTGAACCGATGATTCACCATCGGAGTCCGGAGTTCAATGAAATTTTCACTCGCGTCAACGACAATCTCAAATATCTTTTTCAAACGAAACAGCCGGTTCTTACCTTGACCTGTTCCGGAACGGGTGGCGTTGAAGCGACGTTTGTCAGTTTATTTTCGCCGGGTGATACGATTATTTCGGTGAATGGTGGAAAATTCGGCGAGCGCTGGGTGGAGATGCCGAAAATATTCGGCTTGAATGTTGTCGAGATTAAGGTTCCATGGGGAAAAGCACCGACATCAGGACAAATTCTTGAAGCATTGACAATCTCATCCATCCGCAAAAGCTGTTTATCTGACGCACAGCGAAACGTCAACAGGCACGGCAACCGATGTGAAATCACTGGCGAAGATTATCCGGGAAAATTCCAAAGCATTGGTCTGTGTGGATGGAATCACTGCCATCGGCGCACACGAATTTCGTTTCGATGATTGGGGAATCGATGTCTGCGTTACCGGTTCGCAAAAAGGTTTGATGATTCCGCCCGGACTTGCATTTGTCGCTTTGAGTTCGCGCGCCATTGACATGATGAAAACATCCACGCTTCCAAAATTTTATTTCGATCTTCGAAAGGCATTGAAAGCATACGAAAAAAATGATACGCCCTGGACTCCGGCGGCATCACTCATCATCGGTGTCGATGCTGCTCTTCAAAAAATCCGCGCCGAAGGAATCGAACATATCTGGAAACGCCATGAACGTATGGCGATGGCAATGCGGGCAGGGATTCGGTGCGCTCGGGATGAAACTCTTTTCCGATGAACCGTCGTTTGCCGTAACGCCGGTTTGGGTGCCGGATGGTTTGGAATGGAAATCGTTCAATTCTATTTTGAAAAAGAAGTATGGCATTACCGTTGCCGGCGGTCAGGATGAATTTACCGGCAAGATCTTCCGGATTTCACATCTCGGATATTATGACGAATTGGACATCATTACGGTAATAGCTGCTGTGGAACGGACATTAGCCGATTGCGGATTCAAAATCAAACCGGGAGCCGGTGTACAGGCCGCTCAGGAATATTTTATTTCCAACAAAGATTAACGAAATTTTTCTATGAAAATTCTGATTGCCGATTCCGTCGACAAACAATGCATTGATATTCTGAAGAATGAAGGATTCGAGGTTGTTGATTGGTCGGGCAGTTCCGTTGAGAACATTATCAAGGAAATTGCAACTGCGGATGGGTTAATCGTTCGCAGTCAAACGAAAGTCACGGCGCAGATGCTGGAAGCCGCTCCGATGTTGAAAGTCGTCGGTAGGGCAGGTGCCGGAGTTGATAATATCGATGTTCCGGCGGCAACACGTCGCGGTGTTTTAGTCATGAATACGCCGGGCGGTAATACGATTTCTACGGCTGAGCATACGATGTCGCTCATGCTTTCGCTGGCACGGAATATTCCTCAGGCAAATCAAAGTTTGCGCGAAGGAAAATGGGACAGAAAATCATTCAGCGGTGTCGAACTTTTTGAAAAGACGCTCGGCATTGTTGGGCTGGGAAAAGTCGGAACCGAAGTTGCCCGTCGCTCTCTTGCGTTAGGGATGACCGTGATCGCATTCGATCCGATTCATTCTTCCGAATCGGCGGCTAAGTTGGGCATCGAACTTGTCAATCTGGATCAAATTTTCAAACGATCCGATTTTATTTCTATTCATAGCCCTCTAACGGCCGAAACAAAAGATCTGATCAATGAGAAAACACTTTCACGATGTAAACAAGGCGTCCGCATTATCAATTGCGCGCGGGGAGGTATTGTCAATGAACATGATCTTCTCCGGGCATTGGAAAACGGACATGTTGCCGGTGCGGCACTGGATGTCTTCCAGGAAGAACCGCCCCGCGATCGTTCTCTGATTCTACATCCGCACGTCGTGGCGACGCCGCATCTCGGTGCTTCAACCGAAGAAGCACAGGAAAAAGTGGCGCTGCAGATCGCTCATCAAATTGCCGATTTTCTGAAAGAACGCGGAGTGACGGGAGCGGTTAACGGTGAAATGATCCGGTATATGTTTCGAAAGGAATTTCGTCCGTATATCGAACTTGCGGAACGGTTAGGCAGATTGCTTTCGCAATTAAAAGTCGGAGACCTCCGGTCGGTGACAATTATGGTGAACGGCACTTTCCTTCACGAGTTGTCGACCGTCCTGGGCTCGGTTTTGATCAAAGGAATATTTGAAAAAATGTTGTCCGAACCGGTGAATTATGTGAATGCTCTCGCGTTGGCGAAAGAACGGGGGATCACCGTTCATGTTGTTCAGGGAGACGACCATATTCTCTATGCGAATGTGATCGGCGTGGAGTATGAGACCGCGAAGGAACGGCGAAAATTTTCCGGAACGGTTTTTGGCAATTCCGATTTACGAATTATCGGTATCGACGAATTCCATTTTGAAATGCGCCCGTACGGTATTTTCCTTCTCTATTCCAATCTCGATCGTCCCGGGATGCTTGCAAGTGTCAGTAATATCCTCGCAAATGCGAAAATCAACATCGGCGGACTTTCACTCGGCAGGTATACTGGTGGAACGACAGCGTTGACGATAATTGCTCTCGATGAAACACCCTCACAGGAAGTCATCACTAAAATTTCAACGGTCGACGGGGTTTCCGACGTCCGTTTGATTTTCCTGTAGAAGACGCCAAATTAGGGAAATTCCGGTTCATCAATAAACTGGTACTGTCCTAATTCGTGCGGTCGGGTCTTTCGACCCGACCGAAGCCTGCTGATGTCAGGTCGAAAGACCTGACATCACCCAGACCCGTTTCATATTAGGACAATACCAAGAAACTTGACAAGCAGAAATTCATTTAGTATATTTGAACGGGAGACAAATAAGCTTGTACATGATGCATCCCTCCGAATATGTGATTCAGGAAGATATTTATTTCCCATCAATATGATGGAGATTTTCTTTGTCAAAATTAGATTCCAAAGTTAAACATTTGCATTTAGTTAATTCCGTCATTCGTTTTCTTATGGTGATTGTCGCCGCTTTGATGATGAGCGACAATTGTTATTCTGAAGCGGGAGGAGACGACGATTCAGTCGAAACGATCGGCACATTTACACGCGCTGTTGCTCTTGCAGGCGAACCTGACGGGAATATTTATGTCGTCGACGCGGGCGAGCATTCCGTGATTAAAATTTCTCCGGACGGCAAGGTACTCGGTTCGGTTGGAGGATACGGATGGACGTCAACAACGTTCGATCAGCCGCACGATATTACGGTCGTCAACGGGCTCGATGTGTATATTGCCGATTACGGCAACCACCGGATTCAGCGCTTCGATCATAACCTGAATTACGTTTCGTCATTTAACGGCAAATCGGATGTCCCCGGCACGGTAACATTCGGATATCCCAAAAGTGTTGCGGTTTCGCGATCCGGTATTTTGTTTATCGTTGACGGAGAAAATAACAGGGTTGTTTCGATCAATCCGTTGCAGCAGAACACCGTGTCGGAGTTTGGCGGCAACGATATTCAGGCGTCGAAGCTGGCGGAACCATCGCGGATCCGGATCGCGTCAAACGATCACTTGTTTGTCCGGGACCGTGAATCGCTGAACATATATGATTTGTACGGAAACTATATTTCGACGGTCAGCGATTCCGCATTGCAAAACGCTTCGGCATTTGCGGTTGACGATTCGGTTCTGTATGTCGTCGATGATTGTACTATAACGATGCTGGATATCAAAACAAATCTGCGGAATGAAATCGGTCTTGAAAAATTTTTGCATTCGCAGGGAGATTGTCATATTATCGACGTTGAAATTCGATCAAAAGAAATTTTTTTATTGTCACCACAGACAATCTACCGGATTCCAAAATATATTTTTAAATAGTGTCAACAGAACGTTGTATGTAATACATTAAGTAATCGTGTTCATTATCTAAAGGAGAAATTATGGCAGGAAAAAGTTTAAATCGCGTTCAACTTATCGGTAATCTTGGAAAAGATCCCGAGTTGAGTTACACAGCTTCCGGAGTTGCGGTCGCAAAATTTTCCATCGCAACGGGAGAACGCTGGAAAGATCAGGAAGGAAATGTCCAGGAGCGCACGGAATGGCACAATATTGTCGCGTGGCGGAAGCTTGCCGAGATTTGCGGACAATATTTGAAAAAAGGGAGTAAGGCGTATATCGAAGGCAGACTCCAGACCCGGTCGTGGGATGATAAAAATACCGGCGTCAAACGCTATACAACCGAAATCGTCGCGGATGATTTGATTATGCTCGATTCAAAAGGTGCTTCTGCAAGTACTTCCGGAATGGAGCCGGAGCCGACTGAGGTCGAACCCGTTGATCCGCAAAAAGATGATCTGCCGTTTTAATTGTTTGTCTCGAAAATTATTTTTTTCACTTGACTTCTTGAATGAAATAATCTATCTTCAGTAAGTCGTTTGTTCTTTGTTTATCAATGTTGGTGATTTCGTTTCGCTGAGATATCCGAAACGGATCAGGGAATTCCGTGCAAATCGGAAGCTGCCCCGCAACTGTAAACTCAAATTGTAATGCCCCCCCGGCAAGAATGTCACTGTGGTTTGATCCATGGGAAGACGCCGGAGGGTGAGTGAGCCAGGAGACCGACCAGCATATTGCCTCAGAAACCTTCGCGGGAAGGCGGTTCTATTTGGTTTTTTGAACCCCAACTTTCTTTTCAAGGTTGGGGTTTTTTATTTCGTCCATGATGAGAAAATTGAATTATCATATTGCCTTTTCTTTCGTAAGAAAATATTTTATTTTTTTTCCGATCGTTGTTCATGCCGGAAATGCCGCCCAGCCGGTTGCCGGTGATTCGATACAGACATATACATTCCATGAATTTTTGGTGACGGCTAACGGAATATCCCTTGATCAAACAATGTCTCCGTCACGTCTTTGGAAAGTAACCCGCCGGGATATCGATGCCGGAAACGGTACAACAGTAGGTGAAATGCTTTCGGGAACTCCGGGAACGTTTGTGCAACAGTATGGTGTGGGGGGAAGTTTGCAAACTCTTGCACTCCGCGGAATGGATGCCGAACACACGTTGGTGCTTCTCGATGGCGTTCCGATCAATAACATTCAAACAGGTCTTGTCGATTTGCGGTTGATTTCTCTGGACGATGTGGAACAGGTTGAAACAGTTCGCGGCGGCGGTTCCGGTGTGTACGGCAGTAATGCTTTGGGTGGAGTATTGAATATCCTTACAACCGGTTTATCGAAATCGGCATATACACGTGTTGAAGGAGATGCCGGTTCGTTTGATCTTTCCCGGTTTGCCCTGTCATCACATCTTCTTCCTGCAGACGATTTCCAGATGACCTTCGGATACGCGCAAGAACGCGGAAGGAATAACTTTCCTTTCATATTTCAACAAAATGAAATACCGGTGACGGCCGAACGGGCAAATTCCGACGATTTGCAACGAACAGGATTTATGAAATTGATGTGGCAGGCTTCTTCACGTGTTGAATCGAATATCTTTGTGAATTACATGACGGCCGACCGCGGAACGCCGGGCCCCTTATTAACAATCGAAAATCAGGGAACGGCGCGGCAAGCGGATGAACAACTTCAGGTAATCGCATCGTCACGTTTCCTTCTTGCCGATAACGTGCTCGGCTCCGTTTCCGGAAGTTTTCAAAATGCTTACGAGCGGTACGTCGATGCAAGTGCGATTTTTCCGGCGGATAATTATTACCGGAATTTGTTTTATCAAATATCATCGCGCCTGCAATATTTTGTTTCGCCGGATATTTCATTCCAAACCGGCGGTGAATTCGGCAACGCGATTGCGATCGGGAATGCGTTGCCGGATGAAAAAATCAGATCGCAGGCAAGCGTTTTTATTTCTTCCGAAATGCACGATGATTTTGGATTGAAAGAATTCCGGTTCGGATTGTTCCCGTCAATGCGGTACGATCATTTTAGTCCATTTCAGGAAGCGTGGAGCCCCCGGTTAGGAGGGAATATCGAATCCCGTTTCGATGAGATGACTGTTACTGTTCACGCCGCAGCGGGGAAAGATTTCCGTGTCCCGACGTTCAATGAATTATTCTTTTCAGGAGCGGGGGGAACAGGCAATTCTTTGCTTCAACCGGAACGGTCGGTAAGCGGGGAATGTGGTCTGACATTCGATTATCATCTATTCGGATTTCCGGAATTCGATGCAACGTATTATTCTATTTCTACCGACGATCGCATTTACTGGATTCCGACGTCACAGGAATCTGTCTCTCCTCAAAATATTGAAAACACCCGTTCATCCGGTCTGGAAACGGAATTGCGATGGCATCCGTTTTCCGAACACATCACGCTTGAAGGAACGTATTCGTGGATCGATGCCGTTAACCGGTCATCGAACAGTCTTGTCTTCGGAAATCAATTGCCGTATATCCCGCTGGAAACCGGCGGGGGAACAATTTCTTGTGATTTTCCGATCGATAATTCATGGTTCACCGCGGTGTTTGGAAAAATTTCGGATACGTATACCGGGCAGCGTTTTATTACGGAAGATGATCAAACCGCGTTGCCTTCGTACCATATTTTCAATGGAAATGTCGGTTGTGAAATTATTGTGAATGATATACCGGTAAGAATTAAATACGAGGTCAACAATGTTGCGGACGTAAGTTATGTCGGCATGCCGGGTTACCCGATGCCGCTTCGCAATCAACAGTTGTCGGTTACGGTTACAAAAAATTATTAAAGGAGAATAGTATGTATCGAAATTTGTTGTTCGTCGCGATTGGTATTGCACTCCTTCAAATCGTTTCCTGCAGAAATGCGGACACGGTAACCGGTGTTCTGCCGTCCGGTTCGACTTCCGGCGTGTATATCGTGAATGAAGGTGGGTTCAGCGGAGGCGGTTCGCTGTCGTATTATGACAAACTTAAAAATTCAATGTCGAATAATATTGTCGGCGTCGCGCAGCAGTGGGTTTTTCCGAACGACATGAAAATTGTTGGCCGTAAAGGATATGTCGCTCTCAACGGACTTGATCGAATTGATGTTGTCGATCTAACATCGTCTCATGTGATCCGGTCTATTCCGTTTTCTCCGAAATCCGGTCCAGGTTTTTTAACGTCAACCGATTCGTTGGTCGAGGCGGCGAATTATAACGGAACAATGTCAGTCGTCAATACGACGAACGATTCGTTGATGTGGACATCACAAACGACCGTTGGCTTCCCGGGCGGAATTATATCTGTCGGTAATAAGATTTTTATTTCCGATGTTGGATCGTATCTGTCCGTCGGAACGACAGTAAAAGTTTTGGATGTAACTTCCCGGACTATTACTGATTCTATTCGAACACCGGGCGGTCCGGGATCGATGACACTCATGAACGGAAAACTATTTGTAGTGTGTACCGATTCGGCAAGAATATTTCAGATTGATCCGGTGACAGATTTGGTTGAAGATTCCGTGCAACTTTCCGGATATCTTGGCGATATTGTTTCGAATAACGGATCATTGTATGTACTTAGTTCGGACAGTGTGTCGGAGATATCGGTCAATCCTCTTCATGTCCAACAGAGCGCATTGGTAAAACGCTCGGACGGATTATATTTCTATGCCCTCGGTGTCGATGAAACGAACGGCGATCTCTATGTTTCCAACATTACGGGTTCCGGCGGCGCCGGTGAAATTGAAATATATACATCTTCCGGTGTCTCGAAAGTCCAACCGATGCCGGTCGGCATTTTTCCCGGCGCATTTGCGTTCCGATATGTCCCTTAGTGGAACGAGTCATTCAGTTGCAGGAGAGGAAATAGTTTCGTATAATCTATTGACAAAGAAAGTCTGTTTTCGCGGTGGAAAATTGAAAATTCAGAACATGCAACCCTCGGCGTTGCGATCGAAATATCTATGAATTTAGAAGGAGTTTTAATGAAAAAATATTGGTTTGCTTTTGGATTGATTGCGATGGCGGTTATTTCCCGCATACTGCCTCATCTGCCAAACATGACACCGATTACAGCTCTCGCGCTGTTTGGCGGTTCGTATCTCGGCAGACGATGGTCATTGATCGTCCCGCTCGTTGCCTTACTGATCAGTGATTGCTTCATCGGATTTTATTCGGGGATGCTGTGGGTCTATGGCAGCTTCATAGCGATCGGATGTATCGGCATATGGCTTCGGGACCATCGAAGTATCGGGACGACGATGGCAGCGACTCTGGCCGGATCAATCTTATTTTTTATCGTCACAAATTTCGGCGTCTGGATTTCTTCCGGGGGATTCTACCCGCATACTGTTTCGGGTTTGCTGACGTGCTACACTGCGGCGATTCCCTTTTTCCGCAATACCGTTATCGGTGATGTTCTGTACGTAACGACCTTATTTGGATTATTTGAAACCGGCGTCAAAGTTATTCCGGCATTACGTTCGGAAATGTCGGTCGTCTAACGTTACGGAAGATTTTCTTGTTCGATCTGACAGGAATTTCTTTATCAGGGTTTAAGAAATACCGTCCTTTACCATTGTAAGAAATGAAAGCTAAACTTGTCTTAGAAAACGGATTAAGCCTGACCGGAGAATCGTTTGGAGCAAGCGGGGAGCGAACCGGGGAGGTCGTTTTTAACACGAGCATGACCGGCTACCAGGAAATTCTCACCGATCCGTCCTACTGCGGGCAAATCGTTACCATGACCTATCCGCTCATCGGTAATTACGGCGTCAATCCTGAGGATCTCGAAAATAGAGATCCGCATGTTCGCGGATTTCTTGTGAAAGAATATTGTGAGATTCCCAGTAATTTCCGGTCGAAACAGACTCTTGGTGCATGGCTGCAGGAAAAAAATATTGTAGCGATGCAAGGTTTGGATACGCGTATGTTGACGAAAGTCATTCGCGATGTCGGCGCTATGCGGGCGATCATTTCAACAGTCGATCTCGACGATGCGTCACTGTTAGCGAAAGTCCGGCAATCTCCCGGTATGACCGGCCTGGATCTGGCAAAAGAGGTCAGCACGCATTCCCCGTACCAGTGGGACAAAACTGATCAAACTCCTTTTGCATTAAATCATCGGACGACGGGAGAGAAAGAATTTCACGTCGTTGTGTATGATTACGGAGTGAAGCACAACATTCTCCGGCGTTTGGTTTCGTATGGGTGCAGGGTGACTGTTGTTCCGGCAGGTTATCCGGCATCGGATATTTTTGCTCTTGATCCCGATGGCGTATTTCTGTCAAATGGCCCGGGAGATCCTGCCGCAGTACGATATGCGATCAAAAATATTCAGGAGTTCATCGGGAAAAAACCGATTTTTGGGATTTGTCTCGGTCACCAATTACTTGCGCTGGCGCTGGGAGGAAAAACATTCAAGTTAAAATTCGGACATCGGGGTGCAAATCATCCTGTTAAAAATCTCCTGACCGGAGGGATTGAAATTACTTCACAGAATCATGGTTTTGCGGTCGATCCGGAATCGCTCGATCATTCGAAAATTGAAATTACCCATGTCAATCTTAATGATGGAACAAATGAAGGATTCCGCCATCGTGAACTTCCGATTTTTTCTGTCCAATATCATCCCGAAGCTTCCCCGGGTCCGCATGACAGCGATTATCTCTTCAAACGATTTACCGAGGCGATGAGCGCACGGACATCTGTTCCCGCCTGATTATCTTATTTTCTGTTGAATTTTTTTCTGCGATTCAATAAAAGTGTCGCGAGCGTATTTTCGGCGAGAAAAGTCGAAAGTACGAGCGTCGAGAACGTGGAAAAGATCAGTTGACCGAAAAATGTGACGATGATTTGTGCCCCGAAACTATATCGTAACCGCAAGCCGTTCACTTTCTGGATGACGATTTCTTCCGGAATTCCTTCCGCAAATAATTTATTGCTTTCAAATGCAATTCTCGCATCACCGAATTGAGGGTTAATCCGTTTGAGATAAAAAATGATGAAGGTTGTCGCGATCACTGTAGAGATAACGGAGATAGTCAATCCGGTCACGACAGTTCGACCGAACGGTACCTGTCCTTCTGCAGCGGATTTACGTTTATGATTCATTGCAAAGAATAACGGAGCGACGGGGATAAGGAAAACGACGTAGTCGGCATATTCTGCGACGGCTATTTGCGTCGAATGGAATCCCATATAATATTCAAGAAGAATATACAGAATGATGCTGAAACCGGTGATGATGCCAAATTTGATTTCTGTGATCATGAAAAAATTCAATTTAAATTTCTATTCTTCCAGATAGTACTGTAGACCAACTCTTATTGTCGCGCCTGTACGGTCGCTGTAATTTGTGAAATATTGTGCTTTCACATCGAGCGCGACTTGTGATGCCATATTCCAGCGTTCTCCCGCTCCCAGCGTATGAACAAAATAATCCCTGTTTTCATAATAGACGGGTCCTGTAAAATCATGGCCATTCATAGCTGAATAGGTTGCCATCATTGTACCGATTTGCTCGATCACATAGCCGATACCTGTTGACAAATAGAATCTCCCATGTGGGCTCTTTTTGGTAAACAATTTTGCCTCGGCGAATGCGCGCCATTCCGTTGATGCATCTCCCGTCGCAGACTTAAAACTGTTTTCTGGTGATGAAATGAAAGAGCCTCCATAATTATTAAATCCGTAATACGCATATTCAACAGAGGTTGAAATGGCGAAGAGAGGAGAAACGAACAATTCTCCCGATAGACCGATTGTTATCCCCGGATTCCAGGATGCATCAAGGAAACTGGAATACCCCGTGAGGAGATCAGTGTGCGGATTAATCCCGGCATAAAAAGATATGCTTGTCTGAGAGTAGGCAGGTAATGCCAGCAGGATGAGGATAAAAAGTTTTGTTTTCATGTTCGTTCCCCCTTTGAGAAGACGTCAAAAAAATCTTCTTTCTCAATAATGTTAATTTAATATATCGAGAATTCTAAGGAGATGCAAAAAATACTGGTTGGAAATTGCGGTGTTGATTTGTGAAAGAAATTTTTTATATTGAACAATTCTAATCACAAAACATTGACTGAAACGTGACGCAATCGTTATTGTCTGTTAAAATTCTTCGTCTCCATCCAGAAAATACCGATATCCCGCTGCCGGCGTACGCAACGGAAGGATCATCCGGAATGGATATTCATGCCGCTGTGGAACATGAAGTTATCATACAACCGGGTGAAACCGGTTTGATCCCGACCGGATTTACGATCGAGATTCCTGCCGGTTATGAAGCGCAAATTCGGCCGCGGAGCGGGCTGGCAATCAAGCATAATATCGGCATTCTGAATTCTCCCGGAACAATCGATGCCGATTATCGCGGCGAAGTAAAAATTATTCTCACGAATTTTGGCCACATTCCATTTACTGTTCGACGCGGCGATCGAATTGCTCAAATGGTAATTTGTCCGGTTGTCCGGATTGCCTGGAGTGAAGTACATACCGTTCAAAAAACCGAACGGGGCGCCGGTGGATTCGGGCATACCGGAACATGATTTGTAAAATTCATGACATACGTTTATGAGCGGCACATTGTATCTTGTTGCAACACCGATCGGTAACGTCGATGATATGACGTTCCGGGCGCTGAATATTCTGAAGCAAGCTGATGTTATCGTGTATGAGGAGCGAAAAGAAGGACAGCGATTGCTTGCTCATTACGGGATTCCCGAAAAAGTTGTGGAAAGTCTCAATGAGCATAATGAAGCCGCCGCAACCTTTCACATTATTGAATATCTCATCGGCGGAAAGAACGTTGCGCTGATTTCCGATGCCGGAACTCCGGTATTTTCCGATCCCGGACAGATTCTCGTGAGCAAGGCGGTTGAACGCAACATTCCGGTTGTTCCGATTCCGGGAGCGTCGTCGCTGATGCCTGCGTTGACTGTGAGCGGTTTTCTCATCGAACAGTTCCTTTTTTATGGATTTCCATCACCGAAAGCGCATCGTCGTGTCGCCGAGCTTCGCGGACTTCGTAACGAGCGCCGTACGATGGTTTTTATGGATGCGCCGTACCGGCTTGTCGCTCTTCTGAAAGATCTTGCTGAAGTTTTCAGCAATGACCGGCGCGTGTGCGTTGCCTTTAACCTGACGATGCCGGAAGAACGGATTTTTCGCGGCGGTGCACGTGAATTGTTTCTCCTGTTTGAAAAGAAGAATTTAAAAGGAGAATTCGTCGTCATCGTTGAAGGAATTAACGCGAGAAGTAAATCGTAACGCAATCCCTCAAAAACACTTTCGGTCGTATTTGCATATCCATCCACTTTTGTCTATATTTTTTACAGAAACAATTTTGAATGGATTTGTGAACAATGGAAATGCTTCCCCAACAATTTAGAGTTCCGGAGATTTACGGAGCATATTGGTTCAATTCCGATCCGGTCCCTCTTGCCGCGTTGCGCGGGTACGTGATTCTTATTGAATTTTGGGATTACACATCGCAAGGCAGTTTGCAATCGCTGCCGTATACCAAAGAATGGGCAAAGCGCTATGCCGATACTGGCCTGGTAACGATAGGAATTCATACGCCTCAATTTCCGTTTGCCGCAGATCCGATGAACGTTCGAAAAGCGATTGAGAAATTCAATATCCACTATCCGGTCATGATGGACAATGACTTTATTGCGTGGAGTGCTTTCCGGAATACCGTGTGGCCCTCGAAATATCTTATCGATAAGCATGGGTTCATCCGGTACATTCAAGCCGGTACCGGGTCGTATCAGAATTTCGAACATGCCATTCAATCGTTGTTAGTGGAAGCGGGGTATCGCAGCGATTTTCCTGTCGTCATGGAACCGATTCGCGATATCGATCGTCCCGGTATGGTGTGTTATCGATCGACGCCGGAAATTTTGGCGGGTTGGCAGCGCGGAACAATCGGAAACGTGGAAGGATATGCCCCGGGTTCGACAATTCATTATGAAGATCCGGGAATTTATCTCGACGGCCGTTTGTATCTTGGCGGGAACTGGCTGAATGATAGAAATTTTTTGAGACTTGATGAAGAAAATGGCCGTGAAGGCCGATTGATTCTTTCGTATCAGGCAAAAGAGGTATCAGCCGTCATAAAACCCGAAGGAGAGAAACAGTTTCAGGTTTTTGTTCAACAGGATGATACATATCTTCCGCCGGAGCAAAAAGGGGATGATATTCTGATTGATGATGAGGGGAAAAGTTTTTTTCTTGCACTTGATCCGAAATTGTACAGTCTTGTCAAGAATACCGAATTCGGTACCCATAAACTTACGATGAGCATGCGGTCGAACGGATTTGCGTTGTATTCGATTTCATTTATTTCGAGCGTAATTCCGGAAATGGTCTCGAAGAATTAACGGGATAACCGAAGCGTCTATTATCAACGGCGGTTTTATCCCGATCGGATTCGGGTGCGAATCGCCGTTGCTGTCTTAACCATGTGAAGAGTGATGATAATGTCGAAATCTTTTCTACACATACTTCAGGAAAAGGTCCTCGTGTTCGACGGGGCAATGGGAACGAATCTCCAGTTGCAGGATCTTTCTGCCGACGATTTCGGCGGAGAGCGCTTCAACGGCTGCAACGAATATCTCATCATTACCAAACCATCCGCAATTGAAAAAGTTCACGCGGATTTTCTCGGTGCCGGTTGTGATGTGATAGAAACGGATACGTTTGGTGCGACATCAATCGTGCTGAATGAATATGGACTTGCGGAAGAAGCGTATCGCCTGAATTTTGAAGGCGCGAAAATTGCAAAGCGTATTGCCGCCGATTTTTCATCAAGCGGAAAGCACCGTTTTGTTGCGGGGTCGATGGGGCCGACGACCAAACTTCCCTCACTTGGACACATTTCTTTCAAAGAAATGGAAGCGTCGTATTATATTCAGGGAAAAGGGCTTACGGAAGGCGGAGCTGATTTGCTTGTCATCGAAACCTGCCAGGATTTATTGCAAACGAAAGCGGCTCTTGCCGGGGTGTTCTCCTATTTTTCAGATTCGCGGATTAAAATTCCGGTCATCGTTTCCGTCACGATCGAAACGATGGGAACGATGTTGCTTGGTTCGGAAATTTCCGCTGCATTAACAACGCTCGAACCATTCGATATTGATGTGATCGGGATAAATTGTGCCACCGGTCCGAAAGAGATGTCGGAAAGCGTTCGGTACCTTTGTTCCAACAGTCCGAAACCCGTATTCGTCATGCCGAATGCCGGCATTCCGGAAAATATCGGCGGTCATGCACATTACAAGCTTTCACCGGATGAACTTGTCTATTATCTTTCCCATTTTGTGAACGATCTCGGCGTCGGCATTGTCGGCGGATGTTGCGGCACGACGGCAGAGCACATCCGGAAACTCGCGGATGCGATCGGGTCGCGCCAGCCGATGAAACGTCCGTGGGAATTTACGGCGAGTTGTTCGAGTTTGTACCAGAGTGCGCCGTTGCATATCGAACCTGCTCCGGTTTTTATCGGGGAGCGGACGAATGCGAACGGCAGTAAACAATTCCGCGATCTTCTGGCAAAGGAAGATTGGGAAGGCATGGTCGCAATGGCAAAAGACCAGACGCGTGAAGGCGCTCATCTGCTTGATGTTTGCACCGCGTATGTCGGAAGAGATGAAGCGAAGGATATGCGGGAATTTATTTATCGACTCAATACGCAAGTAACGATCCCATTGATGATCGACTCGACCGAAGCCAATGTGATTGAAGATTCATTACAGCGGATTGCGGGAAAAGCTATCGTGAATTCGATTAATTTGGAAGACGGTGAAGAACGGATTGCAAAAGTTCTTCCGATGTGCAAAAAATACGGAGCGGCAGTCGTAGCGCTCACGATCGATGAGCAGGGTATGGCGAAAACGGTCGAACGTAAATTGGAAATTGCACGGCGCATCCAGCGTCTGGCAACTGAAAAATATCGCCTGAACGAGGAAGATATTATTTTTGATACGCTGACATTTACGCTCGGTTCGGGTGATGAAGAATTTCGAAAGTCGGGGATGGCGACGATCGAGGCAATTCGCGAAATCAAAAAAGAATTCCCGCGTGTTCATACCAGTTTAGGAGTCAGCAATATTTCATTCGGATTGTCACCCCGGACCCGGCACGTCCTGAACAGCGTGTTTCTGCATTACGCGATTGAATACGGACTGGATATGGCGATCGTTCACACATCAAAAATTTTGCCGCTGTATAAAATTTCTGAGGAAGAACGCGAAATATGCCGTAAGTTGATTTTTGATGAACGCACTTCCGGCTTCGATCCGCTTCAAAAATTGCTCGCTTTTTATGCGGATAAAAAAGAGGAAGTCCGGAAACCCGGTGAAAACCTCGGGACAGTCGAAGACCGTTTAAAGAACCGGATTATTGACGGTAATAAAGTCGGATTACAGCAAGATCTCGATGAAGGTTTGAAAAAATATCAACCGCTCGATATCATCAATAATATTCTTTTAAACGGCATGAAAGTAGTCGGGGATTTGTTCGGGAGCGGACAGATGCAGCTTCCGTTCGTTCTGCAATCTGCCGAAACGATGAAAGCGTCCGTCAGTTATCTTGAACGGTTCATGGATAAAGCCGAATCGGTTTCAAAAGGCACGATGGTGATCGCAACGGTCAAAGGTGACGTTCACGACATCGGAAAAAATCTTGTCGATATTATTCTTACGAATAACGGATACAGCGTGCATAATCTCGGGATTCAATGCCCGCTGGATCGAATGCTCACTTCGTGGGAGGAACATAAAGCGGACGCAATCGGTATGTCCGGTTTATTGGTAAAGTCGACGCTCATCATGAAAGAAAATCTTCAGGTTATGAACGAGCGGGGTGTGTTGCCGCCAGTCATTCTTGGCGGTGCCGCATTGACACGGCGGTACGTCGAACAGGATTTGCGTTCGATCTATCCCGGACCGCTTTTTTATGCAAATGATGCATTTGATGGGCTTCATTTCATGGAACAGATCGTCTCTGCAAAGAAAAACAATACACCGTTGGAGAATACTTCGCGTGAGGTGCAATCGTCATCCGGGGAATCTGAAAATGATGTATTGTCGGGAATGGAAGCAAAAATTGCGCTTGCACCGAAACGATCGGAAGAAGCGCGCAAAACTGTGGTGGCCGCTGAAATTCCACGTCCGCCTTTTTACGGAACAAAAATTGTTGAGGATATTGATCCGGATGAAGTATTTCGATTTATCAATCCTATTGCACTCATTCGCGGTCAATGGCAGGTGAGAAAAGGCAAACTGACCGAAACGGAATACCAGCATCTTCTCGATGAAAAAATATTTCCCGAGCTTCATGCCTTACAAGCATTTACCAAGCAACAACGCCTTTTACAACCGAAGGTTGTCTACGGTTATTTTCCTTGTCAATCCGATAAAGATGATTTGATCATTTATAAACCGAAACAAAAAATTGACCTGTCGGTTGTTTGGGATGGTAACGTTAAGACGGATTTGGAAAACATGAGTGAATGGGTTCGGTTTACGTTTCCGCGGCAAACGAAGGGACGGTTTTTCTGTATTTCCGATTTTTTTGCGTCGAGAGATTCAGGCAAGATGGACGTCGTGGCATTTCATATCGTAACGATGGGAACCGTTGCATCCGAATATGCAGCTAAACTTTTTAAAGAAAATAATTACAAAGATTATTTATATTTCCACGGCTTGAGTGTCGAATCCGCGGAAGCATTGGCGGAATTATGGCACAAACGCATTCGCGAAGAGCTTGGTATTCATCATCAGGATGCATCGGAAATTAAGAAGCTCTTCGGTCAGCAATACCGCGGGTCACGGTACAGTTTCGGTTACCCGGCCTGCCCGAGCCTTGAAGAGCAAACAAAATTATTTGAACTTCTCAAACCGGAACGGATCGGTGTGCAGTTAACGGAAGAATTTCAACTGGTTCCGGAGCAATCGACTTCGGCACTTATCGTTCATCATCCGGAAGCACGGTATTTCAACATTTAGCAATTTTCTTTGTCATGTGCTTGAATTTCACTTCGTTTTTTCTTATACTCTATGAGCAATGCAGGAGCAATTCAAGCGCGGAATTGAACAATTTAACGCATCTTTCTTTTTCGAATGCCACGATACGCTTGAAGATCTCTGGCACGAGACACGCGGAGAAGATCGTCTGTTTCTTCAGGGACTCATTCAGATCTCCGTCGGATTTTATCATTTGTCGAATCGCAATGTTAAAGGCTCGGCAAGTCAGTTCAGGCGTGGTTTGAGCAAGCTGGAAAAATACCGTCCCCATCACGGAGGTATTGACGTTGAACAATTCAGCCTTGCCGTTCTTCCCTGGCTTGCAATAGCAGAACAAGGAATTCGCGGCGAGACGATACAAGTTGATGAATCACAATTTCCGAAAATAAACTTTATTTAACGAGATCTAACTCAAGGAGAAAAATTATGGCAACAATGATCACAGAGGAATGTATTAACTGCGGTGCGTGTGAACCGGAATGTCCCAATACGGCGATTTATGCCGGCGGTGTTCAGTGGGAATTAAACGGTGCGTCGAATCCTGCCTTGTCGAATGATTTTTATTACATCGTTCCGGAAAAATGCACCGAGTGTGTCGGGCATTTCGATCAGGAACAATGTGCGGCTGTTTGCCCCGTCGATTGCTGTGTCCCGGATCCGAATCATGTCGAATCGGAAGATGTTCTGTATGCCCGCGCGAAAGTCATGCATCCGGAAAAGGGATTTGCCGACTTGACTGAAGCGACGTCGCATTTCAGGAAAAACGCGTAATACATTCTGTGTTGAGTTTTAGAAGGTCGGCCGGGAAATTCTTAGCCGACCTTTTTTCTTACTTTTTTCATCATACACGAAAATGAAAATAGGAAATTACGAATTATATCCGGTTGAAACGGGCCGGTTTGCACTCGACGGCGGCGCAATGTTTGGCATTATTCCCCGGCCGTTGTGGGAAAAATTGAATCCGCCCGATCAGCGCAATCGTATCGAACTTGCCGCCCGTGCATTATTGATTATCGGCAACGGCAAAAAAATTTTAGTCGATAACGGCAACGGTTCGAAATTCACCGAAAAACAGATCGATATTTATCGACTTGATAACAGCACATCCGAACTTCATGCTTCATTAAAAAAGTACGGTGTGAGCGCGAACGAAATTACCGATGTCATTCTGACCCATCTTCATTTCGATCATGCCGGCGGATCGACGTACCGGAAGGACGGGAAACTTCTTCCGACATTTCCCCACGCAAAATATTATGTGCAGAAAGCGCACTGGCATCAGGCAATGAATCCGACCGAAAAAGACCGCGGAAGCTTTATGCCGGATGATTTCCTTCCGTTGAAGGAACATAATGTTTTGGAATTCATCGATGGTGAGGGAGAATTGTTTCCGCACATCTCCGTGATTCTCGTGAACGGTCACACCACCGCTCAACAGCTTCCGGTCATTTCCGATGGAAAAACGACTCTGCTGTATTCATGTGATTTGTTTCCGACCGTATCGCATATTCCATTGCCGTATATTATGGCGTATGACATACGACCGCTTACGACTCTTGAAGATAAGAAGAAAATCCTTTCACGGGCTGTTGATGAACAATGGATCGTCTATTTTGAGCATGACCCCAAAATTATTGCCGGCAGTGTTAAGCGTACCGAAAAAGGTTATGCGTTTGCTCAAGAGATCATTTTCGGATAACCGGGAACTCCCGTTTGTTCTTTACATGTAAGGACTTTCATGTCTCGATTTGTTAAAGCCGCACCATTAGATAAAATCAGACAACAATGCGGAACATTCGTTGCCATTGAAGGGCAGGAAATCGCATTATTTCATCGCGGTACGGAATATTTTGCCATCAACAATGTATGCTCGCATCAACATTTTTCTGTTTTGCATGAAGGCGAGTTGCAGGATTGCACCGTTCGCTGTCCGATGCACGGTTGGGTGTATGATTTGAGAACCGGCATTGCAGTTTCCGGCAGCGGCAAAGTTGTTCGTTATAACGTTAAAGTTCAGGATGAATTCCTTTTGATTGAAGTCGATGATGTTTAGGATTCGTTCGTATGGAATTTGATTTTTCACAGCAAATCAAACAGGAAGCTCACCGTCTTGGTTTTGAAAAAGTCGGTATAGCGCCTGCCGAAAAACTGGAAGCCGAAGCACTGCATCTCAAACAGTGGCTTGAGAACGGGTTTCACGGCACGATGGAATGGATGACTCAAAATTTTGATAAACGAACCGATCCAAAAAATATTTTACCGTCTGCTCAATCGATTATTTCTGTGGCGATGAATTATTATACGGATGTGCAACATTCTGAAGATCCAACCACGGGAAAAATATCCCGGTATGCATGGGGAACAGATTATCACGATGTGTTGACGAAACGTTTGCAATCGTTGTTGCAATTTATCAAAGACTCGGCAACCCGGAGCAGAAGGAAAAGTGTATGTCGATACGGGACCGATGATGGATAAAGTGTGGGCACAACGCGCGGGAATCGGTTGGCAGGGAAAACATTCGAATCTCATTACACACGATTACGGCTCGTGGGTATTTTTAGGCGAAATCATTCTGAATCTCAAACTGGATTATGATGAGCCGGATACCGATCATTGCGGAAGTTGCACATTGTGCATCGAAGCGTGCCCGACACAAGCGATTACGGAACCGTATGTTGTCGATGCCAATTTGTGCATTTCATATCTGACTATTGAACATCGCGGCGAAATAGCGAGTTCACTCGGAGAAAAATTCGATCGGTGGATTTATGGTTGTGATATTTGTCAGGATGTATGTCCATGGAATCAAAATGACGCGCATCCGACCGATAAGGACGATTTTCAGCCCCGTCAGTTTAATGTTGCTCCCAAGCTAACGGATATTGCTGCGTTGACACAGCTTGAATTCAGTCAACAATTTCGAAACAGTCCGATCAAAAGAACAAAGCATAGCGGGTTGACGCGAAATGCCGCTATGAATTTGTCGAATCGGAAAAGCGATTCTCTTGAAAAGGAAAAACAGAAATGACTCATCATCATAAAGTAATTATCATCGGAACCGGACCCGCCGGCTTGACCGCTGCACTGTATACGGGTCGTGCGAATCTTCAACCGCTGGTCTTTGAAGGGATTCAACCGGGCGGACAACTAACTATCACAACCGAAGTCGAAAACTTTCCCGGATTTCCGGAAGGCGTTCTCGGACCGGAACTCATGGACTTATTCCGTAAACAAGCCGAGCGATTCAATGCAAAAACAATTTTTCAGGATGTTACCAAAGTCGATTTTTCACGAAAACCGTTCCATGTTTATTCGAACGATGACGAGTATACTGCGGATGGAGTGATTGTTTCCACCGGTGCATCGGCAAAATGGTTAGGATTGAATTCGGAAAAAGAATATACCGGCTTCGGTGTTTCCGCGTGCGCAACCTGTGATGCTTTTTTCTTTAAAGGACTTGAAGTTGTTGTGGTCGGCGGCGGTGATACAGCGATGGAAGAGGCGAACTTCTTAACCAAATTTGCTTCGAAAGTTACCATCATTCATCGACGGGATAAATTTCGTGCATCGAAAATCATGGTTGACCGCACAATGAAAAATCCTAAAATGTCGTTTATGCTCGATTCAGAAGTTATTGAAATTCTCGGGAAATCTGAGAATGGCAGAAAGTCGGTCGTTGGCGTGAAGGTGAAGAATGTGAAAAGCGGATCTGTTTCAACTCTTCGCACCGACGGTTTTTTTGTCGGCATCGGTCATCAACCGAATACGAAAATATTTGAAGGACAACTCGATCTGGATGCAAACGGTTATATTATTACGAAACCGGGAAGAACTTCCACAAATATTCCCGGAGTTTTTGCTGCCGGAGATGTTGCCGATTCGGTGTATCGCCAGGCAATAACAGCGGCTGGAACCGGTTGTATGGCTGCCATCGAACTTGAACGATACCTGGAAGCCCAACACGCTTAACTTTATTCTGTCAGGAATTGACATGTTGTCGGTATTTTTCTGAAAGAATTTCATTCCTCTGACATTTCGTCGATCCCATTTCGTCATACTTCTGCCAAAATTGAATTTTCAATTTTGGGAAATTGCTTTTTCTCCTGAAAATGGATTGGCACGGGGTTTGAATATTATCCAATCGAAAATATTCAACCGATACTATTCAAAAAATAAAAAGGAGTAAATGGTATGACGTTAATTCGTTGGAAACCTGTTCATGATGTAACTGCGTGGCATCCGATTTCCGATTGGGCAAATGAGTTCGACCGCGTGTTCGATCGATTGCACGGCGGGGTAATTGATAACAGCGGAGCGACATCGTTTATGCCCGCTGTTGACGTCGTTGAAAATGCAAACGACTTCAATATCCGTGTCGAACTTCCCGGTGTGAAAAAAGAAGATGTCAAGATCACCGTTCAAAATAATGTCCTGACTATTCGCGGCGAAAAGAAGCAAGAGGCAGAAAAAGAAGGCGACAATTATCACCGTGTGGAACGGTCGTACGGCTCGTTTCAAAGGTCATTCACACTTTCGAATACGTTGAAAGCCGATAAGATCGAAGCATCGTATGATAACGGGGTTTTGTCAATCAGTCTGCCGAAGGCGGAAGAAGCGAAACCGAAGGAAATCGAAGTAAAGGTAAAGTAATCGATTCGAAGGCCGGTTTTTTCAATCATTCCGGTTCAACCCATTCGAAATAATTTCGAAGGTGAAGGGATTTTTACATGCCTTTCACCTTTGTTTTTATATATAGACCGACGGTTTGACATTGGCAAACCAGTTTTGTATAATATGCATGAAAATAAAGAGGTTAAGTAGGTTTACTTCATCTCTCAAAAGAGAAGATTGGGTTTTTGTGTGAAGAAATCAACGAAATGGTTTTTAATCATCCTGGGAGTCCTGATATTTATCGGATTCGGGATGACATTCCTTTTTTTCGCATTCCTGACAAATTTATCTTCCGACCGTGAAGAAACCGTGACCACCGGTTTCGGTGACAAGATAGCGATCGTCGAGTTGAAGGGAGAAATTTTAAATTCCGAAGAAATCGTCCGTCAATTTAAAAAATATCGTGATGATCACTCGGTGAAGGGAATTCTTTTTCGTGTCGATTCGCCCGGCGGCGGAGTTGTTGCCAGTCAGGAAATTTATCACGAAGTAAAAAAGACTCGTGATGCCGGTAAACCGGTTGTCGTTTCCATGGGTGCTCTGGCGGCGAGCGGCGGTTATTATGTTTCATGCGGTGCGAACAAAATCGTTGCCAATGCCGGAACGTTGACGGGAAGTATCGGTGTGATATCGCAGTTTATGGAAGTCGATACCCTGTTACGAAAGATCGGCGTCGGATTTACAACCATTAAAAGCGGAAAATTCAAAGATGTGGGAAATCCCTATCGCGGGATGACCGCCGATGACCAGAAATATTTTCAGCAATTGATGGATGATGTTCACCGGCAATTTATTTCGGTTGTGGAAAAGGAACGGCGGCTCGACCATGATACTGTTCTTGCGTATGCTGACGGAAGAGTGTTCACCGGAGAACAGGCGGTTACGATCGGACTTGTCGATACCATCGGAACGTATGAAGATGCGCTTCACATTACGGCACATCTTGCAGGCATCCATGGTGAACCGGCAGTCATGCGTGAACATGAACGTGGACGGTCGTTGTTCGATACGATCTTCGGTGAAACAAAAATTCCCGATCTGTTCGGCATGAATGAAAAATTACTCAACCAGTCGATTTTGCAATACAGGATGATGAACGGTTTGTAATCGATCTCGTCTCGTTACGACGAGGGAATGTTTAACACATCAAGGAGATATACATTGACGAAAGCTGACATTGTAGATCATATTGCTTCCGGAACCGGACTGACCAAAGTAGAAACGGAAGCGGTTGTCGATGGTTTTATACAAACGGTCATTGAAGCATTGAAGGAAGGGAAGAATATCGAGATTCGCGGCTTCGGCAGTTTTAAGACAAAGAAGCGTAAAGGACGTATTGCCCGTAATCCGCGTACCGGTGCTCAGGTGAAAGTTGACGAACATTTCGTTCCTTTTTTCAAGGTTTCAAAGGAATTGCGCTCAATCGTCAATGATAATTTAAAGAAAATACAACCTGTCGCCTAAAAGAACCGCTGTCGATTCATGATACCTAAAATTCATTGTAGTAAATGCGGCGGTGAAATTTCACGTGCAGATACCTTCTGCAGTTCGTGCGGCTCTAAAATTGAATGGAACGATGCGGAAGTGAATTCCGTTGTTCCGGAACAAAAGAAACCCGTACCGGATTCTCATGCGACAAAATCGTGTCCGCTCTGCGGGCATCACAATGTAGCCGATCGTTCGACCTGTGAAAGTTGCGGCGCAATACTGCAATCTTCACAACCATCTTCTTCCGACCGCAACTCCCGCAGCAAACCGCCTGGTCCGTCTCCAAAATCCGTTCCCGTCTCTTTTTTCCAGAGCGGAAAATTTACCGCTCTCATCGGGATCGTACTGGTTGGTTTGATCATTGTTTTCAGCACAATGAAAAAAGGAGAAACCCCGGTTCCCGTTCCGGTACCGGCGAACCGACCGGATTCCACAATGTCCGGTGAGATTGCCAATCTCCAAAAATATGTCGATGCCAACCCGGGTGATGCTTCGTCGTTGTTGAGACTTGCCAATATGTATTACGATACGAAATCGTATGCACAGGCAATTATGCTGTACAATAATTATTTGAAGCTTGAACCGGCCAACGCCGATGCGCGTGTGGATATGGGCATTGCCTATTTCGGCATGTCGTTTCTTGATTCCGCGAAGAGCTTCGATTATTTAATGACCGCCAAAGAAGCAATGGAAACGGCGCTGAAATATTCCCCGAAACACCAGCTCGCACATTTCAATCTGGGCATTATCAGTTTGCACGCGGGCGATGCGCAGGCAGCCGGGGAATGGTTCAAAAAATGTATTGCTATCGACCCGAATTCAGAAACGGGAAAACGTGCGCAACAAATTCTTTCCCAACATCAATTTACTAATCGTCCATCATCATAGGAGGAATCTATGCCCAGCGGCAAAAAACGTCTTCGCAGAAAAATGGCAACACATAAAAGGAAAAAACGTCTTCGGAAGAATAGACATAAAAAGAAAAACCGTTAGTTGAATGTAGTCCCGTCCCGTGTTTGTCTCAACCAGAACAAACACGGGGCGGGTTATTCTTGCTCAAGTCAAAAGAAAATCGTATTTTACCCTACCTCAGGATTTTTCCATTATTGAAAGTACTGCTATGAAAATTTCATCTGTCCGGCGAACCGTTCTTGCCGCGATGTGGATATTCACTTTTGCTTCATTGAGCTTCACACAGCCAAAGACGCTGACGATTTTGCATACCAACGATATTCATGCAAGTTTCTTGCCTCATGAAGCATTTTGGCTTCAAACAACTCCGAAACCGTACGTCGGCGGTTTCACGGAACTCTGGTGGACGGTCGACAGTATCCGTAAAGTAAAAAACGACGTTTTGATGCTCGACGGCGGTGACGTCATGACCGGCACACCGATATCCGATATTCCGTATCAGGGAGCGGAAGGCGGAGGATTATTCCAGATGATGAATATCGTCGGCTATGATGCATGGACGATCGGCAACCACGATCTCGATATTTCTCAGGAAAATCTCCGTAAGCTGACTGCCATTGCGAAATTTCCGACCATCAGTGCAAACTTAACCGATTCGTCCGGAAATTTTGTCCTCAACAATAAGGATTACCTCATCATCAATAAAAACGGTTTGCGGATCGGTATTATCGGTCTCATGACGATGGATTTATTCAATGTGACCAATACGAATAATCTTCATGGACTGAAAGTAAATAATGTCACCGAAGTTACGCAGAAGATCATCGATAAGATTAGTCCTCAAACCGATCTTCTCGTCGTTCTGTCACATGAAGGAGTGGACGATGATTCCATGCTTGCCGCAACGACGCACGGTTTGAATGTTATCATCGGCGGACATAGTCATACCCGGCTGAAAGTGCCGAAAGTTGTGAATGGGGTTTTGATATGTCAGACCGGTTCGAATTTGGAAAATCTCGGAGAGCTGGAATTGACGGTGGAAAATCATAAAGTGACATCGTATCACGGAAAGCTGATCAGTTTATGGTCCCGGAATGACCGGCCGGAAAATGAGATGTCGAAATTTGTCGATTCCTTTAAAGACAAAATTGATAAAGAATACAGCGAAGTGTTGGGCACGATCAGTGAAGATTGGAAACGATCCCGGGGCGGCGAAAGCAATATCGGCACATTTATTTCGGAAGCATTGCGTGAACATGCCAATGCCGATATCGGTGTCACGAACAGCAGCGGCATCCGGAAAGATCTGAGCGCCGGCAATGTCCGGAAAATGGATCTGTATGAAATTGCTCCGTTCCGGAATGTTCTGTGCACGTTCCCGATTTCCGGAAAAGAAATTCGTGTGCTCGTGGATCGTTACCTTCACGGCTTGATCGACGGGCATTCATCCATCGATCTTGCCGGTGTTACGTGTACATGGAAACAGGATAACGGTGAGCCGAAGATTCAATCGATCAAAATCGGCGGCAGCGAATTGGAGGACGGGCGGCAGTATACCCTGGCAACCAGCGATTTTATTATCAATCAAAAAGAAAAATATATCGGGATGGTACCCCCAAACGTTACCTATACGACGACAACCGTTTTTCATATCCTTGCGGAAAAAGTTGCAAAAGAAAAATCAATCGATGCAAAAACAATAATGCATTTCCAGGAAATTCAATAAATCAAGAATCGAACAATGAAAAATAATTTTGAAGTCATTATTTTAATCGGCAGGCCTGCCGCCGGTAAATCCGAAGTCATCGATTTTTTAAAGAAAACTCCTCAGGAAGAACGCTCCCGCCGGTTTCACGTCGGAGAATTTGAAGAAATCGATGATTTCGTTTATGTGTGGGAGACATTTGAAATCGATGATATTCTGACCAGGCACGGAAAACCCCGCGTGTGGTCGGATGAAAAATATTGGTTCAAGGATCCGTTTATCTGGAATGTCTACATCGAGCGGATCAATCTTGCGTATCGTAAGCGGCTGGCGGCAAATTCCGAATATCATAAAGGGATGACCAGCGTGATAGAATTTGCACGCGGCGGCGAAAGCGGTTTTGGTGAAGCGTTCTCTTATTTGCATGAAGATATTCTGAAGCGCGCAAGAATTATTTATATAAAAGTTCCGTATGAAGAATCGGTCAGAAAAAATCGCCGTCGTGCCCGTCCCGGGCAGGAGGATTCGATCCTGTTTCATTCACTTCCGGATGAGAAGATGGAGTTTTATTATAAAACCAATGACTGGGATACACTGACTTCGAAGGATCCGAATTATATCGATATCAAAGGATTCAAAGTTCCGTACGGTGTATTCGAAAACATGCCCGAGAAAACCGATGACCCGGCAAAACTCGGAACGGAACTTGAGCGTGTGACATCCAAACTCTGGAATCTTCCCGGCAAGAGTTGATGTTTTCGCGGGTATTGAACTGTTACGAATGCGGAGCTGAAATCGCAAGCTCCGCAGACCGTTTCCGTTCTGCAATACTTAAAAACCCGACCGCGATGAAAATAAATACCAGCGAAAGCCAATCCTGAATTTTTGGAAACTGACCGCCAAGGATAAACCAGGAAAATAATGTTGCGGTTGTTCCTGCCACAAGTGATGTTAAGCGATTGACCAGTCCGGCGAATGTTGCCGTTCTTCCTTTGAACATGAAAATAAAGACCGAAAAGAACGCGACCATGCCGTATGCCATACCCGCGACGATTGCCCATGACCATGATGGGTTTGGCATTATGAATGCGTTATGGAAGTGAGCGATCGAGAGATCGGTTGATTGAAACCAATCGGGAGATTTGAATAAAACATATCCGACCCCGACCATGACCGTCGTTGCGGTAATTTGTTCGACGGCAAAAAAACCTTTGTTGTCGAGTTTGGAACCTTTCGGCTGGGTATTTTTGTAGTAATTCATAATGTAAATGCGAATGGCATACGCGATGATGTAGCTTGTGAGGATTGTCATCGCCGCGGTGGAGTGCACGAACTCGAAATCTTTTTCTCCGACCCAGAAGACATTCAAAGCCGCTCCGCACAGTGCGAAAATAACGGCGATGTTTTCTTCCCGGTAAACGGTTTTTTTCAGGATCCCTTTCTGAATCTGAATGGCATCGACAGCCCGGCTGATGATGATCACGCTTGCCCGCATGATGACCATGGCGACCATTACGGAAATCGGTAGCAAATACATGAGTGTTGTCGTTGGGATAACGACTGCCGTACAAATGCCGGAAGGAATGATATAGAGAATTTCTTTTGGAAACGTCATGCTTCCAATTGTCAATCGGTTAACGGATTGGAGGCGATACCAACGCAATGAAAGAGCAACGGCCAGACACACAAAATTCCCGCCCAGTGTGCTGAAGACGAGAAATTCAATTTCGTTCATTCCGGGAAAGCCGAGAGCGAAACTTCCCGTAAAATATTTTACCGTAACACCAGTAATGACGTAAAAAATAAAATAACCGGAACAAAGCTCGATGAGTCTGCCGGTACTACCTTCTGTCGTCTTCCACATAACTGCCCATGTCCTGAGTACGAATACTTTTGATCATTTGGGTCGACCAAATGAGAGATTAAAATAACCGTTCCTTTTGCCAAAAGCAAGAAAGGCGTGTTCTCAGTAGTGGGTCAGTTTGAAATATGCCAAGCAAAAAGTAGTCTTTGCGAGGCACATAGTGCCGAAGCAATCTCGACGCAGTTCGAATTGAGGCACTACCGTGTTCTCGGTAGTGGGTCACCAACAAAACCCAGTCCTTCCGAAACGTCACAAAGTAATCCCTTTGGGAATTTTATTCGGAATCCGACGGCATTATCGTCGTCCCGACATATTTTTAGTCGGGATCGACATTCTGTGAGCTTAGCATAGATGCTGAATAATCCCGCTCAATGAGCGGGACAGCAAGACGGGAGATTTCGGGGTAGAATGCCTCAGGGAACCGAACCACTACCCCGAAAGGGACACTTTCTTTCCAAAGTGATCGAAGTGGTTATGTATTCTAGCGGCTGCTATAAACAATTTTTTATTTTAATAATCTACATCGAGATATTTTTTCCGCCACCATTTAAGATACAATCCCGGATCATCAAAGTTCTTGCCGCTTGATTCGATAAGGTGTGCTTTGGCTTTCGATTGTTCCAATGAATCTCCGATCCAAAAAATGCCGATGGAATTGAGATCGATAACCTGAGGAAACATTTGATCAAACATTTTATCGCCAATCTTCCGGAAATCGACTGTAGATTTTTATTTTTATCTGTGAAGCCAATATCTTCAAGATCTTGAAGATCCTTCATATTTTGTGGGAAAAGCTGGTTTGCTAATCTCTTCCGAAATTCCGCTGAGCCGGATTGCTCAAAATCAAAGAGTCCGATGAGAATTGTACCATGATTTCCAATTGTCGATTGAAGTGCAGTTGGTATCGGACAAGAAATCGAAGAGTTTGCCCTGCCTGGCGATAGAACCTCATTGCAAATACTCCTTGCAAGTGAGGATCCAAAAATTCCATCCGTTTGATCGACGATGTCAGAATTCTTTTACTGAAGATATGTGACAGCGGATGTGACGGTGTTTGTAATTCAGTACGGACAATAAAGGCATCGAAATTGGAGGGATTCAATCATCGTTATTCTGATACGAATTTTTCCACGGAACATCTTCAGCATGAATCAAAACATCAGTGCTGCCGAATTTGTATTGATCAATTGGTGAACGTCCACCTTCCACTTGGTTGATCGCGAAAACCTGATTGTCGCCATATTCTCTCTTCAGATAATACGCCATGAAAGCTCCTTGACTTTCTTCGGATGCCAATCCTTCAGTAAACGGTTTTGTAACAATATTTTTTATGAGATGAGCGTTCCCGTAAAAAATCAGTCCTTTTTGCTCCGGATGTGATTTAAGATAGCTGATAATGTTCAATGACGATATGCTGTCGCGCCGATTCACAAAATATAATGACATCGCTCTGTCGGATGAATCCAGAATTCTTGAATCGAAGACATTCATCTCCTCCGGACATTGAACATCGAATGTGATCTGTTTGGAAGTGGATAACCCACGGTTCATACTATCAATCTGAAGTGTAATTCTTCGCAGGTCGGAATAAAATTCTAAACGTTCTAATGATGTACTTGGCAAAATAAAATCAAGCCAAGGATTCAGGTCGCCGGTCTTCAGATAAGGCCGCAGGAGGTTCGCCTCCTGGTCACCATCTTCAAGGAATAGCGTCAGATGATTTTGATTGCTTTCACCTTTTTCGATCATCGTCAGCCAAGTTGAAAGTGTTGCAGTCAGCGTATGAAAAGGGAGCGGAAACTCGTGAGCAAAATCTGCGAGCATGATAATGCGGTGTTGCGACAACTCCCGGACGATCTGTTCTTCGGGATTGGCAATATACGATTTGTGTTGACTGCATGATGAGAAAGAAAGAAGTGCAAGACAGAAAATTATCGTTGTAAATTTCATGGTTTTATCTCCCTCTTTAGACTTTTGCGGGTCAATATTGTTGGTTCGTGCCGTTGTTTTTGGAAAAAATAACGTTCGAAAGAACGGAGATATCTGATGTGTATTTGGAGTGTACGAGCTCGAATATCTTTCGGTATTCTTAGAAGTGAACGTACAAAAAATGAGAATGAGAATCAACTCAATATCACTTCACCGGTATTCTTACGGAATTGGCACAAATTGAACTACCAGGTATGGTTTCAGGTTTTACGCGAGGGCTGCTGCCGAAATCCGGAATGTCCTTGAATGTCTATCGCCGTAAATCGGTATATCGTGTCATGGTTCATTGAGAAAACCGTTGACGAAGGGTTGTTGCTTTTTCTTTTTGATTTGTTTTGATATAGAGCTGATACAGAAGTTGAACAATGTCAGCCGGAGGAATTCCAAATAACATTCCCTTTTCGATCCGTGCAATCGCGTTTTGGTAATTTCCTTGGGAAGTGTAGAGAATGCCAAGATCGAAATAGGCAGCATGATACTCCGGGTTTAACTCAATTGCTTCCTGATAATGGTGTTCAGCTTCTTTTTCATTGTGCAGGCGGACATACGTTCTTCCCGCGAGGTCGTGAAGGACAGAAGAATTCGGTATTACGTCGAGTCCCTCCTGATATATAAAAAGGGCGCTATCGAGCTGGTTTGCCCGCATATAGAATTCTGCGGCTTCGACATATAGTTCGGTATTTCCCGGATTTCGCTCAATCATCGCGCTCGTTAAGCGGGCAGCTTCAGAATAATTTCCGGTTGTATAGTAGGTCTGCCGAAGTTTTAAATATCCCGCCGGATCGTCCGGCCGTAATCGGATATAGGTCTTCATCAGATCGACAGTTCGGTTGTACTGCTGATGCTCGAAATAATATCCGGCAAGATTGAAATACGAGCGGCTGTACGACGGCGCTTTTTCGATAGCGTCCTGCCAAAGAGTTTCACTGTTTTGCCATACCGAAAGGCGGTTCCATGTGATGATACCACACGTGATGACGAGTATTTCCAGAACTGCGGTGACAACCTGCGGGTTACTTACGCGTCGAAGCAAGAGCATTATCAGCCGCGAAAGGAAAATCGCGAAACCGACCGTTGGAAGGTAGAGCCGGTGTTCAAGGATCGGCACGGCGACAGGAATAATATTGAGGAGCAGAAGAAAACCGACCAACATCCAGAGCAAACCAAACAACGCGACGCGGTCGTATCGCCAGCACAACCAGACAGCTCCGGCGACAGCCAAGAGAACGGCGTAACAAAATATCTGATGTGAGGGCTGAAGCCAAAATGATTCGCCAGTCGGATGTGCAATGCTTAGGTGAAAAGGAGCGATGAGAAGAGCAAGGTGCTCAGCAAAAAGTCCCGGGGCGTGTCCAAGCCGTTCCGCGAAGGTCGTCCCTCCGGCAAATTGTTCCGCGCTGATAAGACTTCCGATGACGCTTGAGCGGATAGCCATATATCCGACAACAAGGAGAGCGATCAAAAAATAATCCGCTGTCTTTTTCAATGCATTTACTTTATTTCCTTCCGGGCCAGGAAAACATATGTCGTATAACGGGAAGAGAAGCGCATAAGACACTGCCGATTCTTTCGTGAAGAGTGCGAGAACAAACGCGGCGATAGATCCAGCAAATAACAACTGCCGGTGGGGATTGTTGCGATACGCGGCGAACAACAGGAGTGCCAGCGTCACAAAGAGCCCCAAGAGCAGGTCGTTGCGACCGGAAATCCACGCGACGGTTTCTGTCTGAACCGGATGGAGGGAGAACAGAAAGGCACTGACAAGCGCCGTTGCCGGGTCGCCGGTTGCTTTGAACGCGATCAACAGCACAATCGCAGCCGTAAGAAGATGCAAAAGGATATTCATGCAATGATATCCTGACGGGGCGATGTTCCAGATTTGATAATCACCGATGTAGCTCGCGAAGAGGAGGGGACGGTAGTACACTGGTTCTGTTCCATGACCGTTAAAAAGAGGTGTCCCGAATCCGGAAATAATATTGGATGGATGTGAAAGAAAATCAGTGTTTTGAACGATCAGGTCGTAATCGTCATAGGAAACAAAATCGAATGAGATTGTTCGTGCGTAGATGGCGGCAATAACGATGAGGAACAGTGCAAACGGGATTCGGAGGGAAATGAACGCTGACCGATCGGGTGAAGAATCTGGTGCTGTCATGAGTTATCGTGCTAACGGTGTCGAGATGTCAACATCATACACCGCTTCAAAACTGTTTACCTGGCGGGTATTGAAAAAAAAATTGTGCCTCATTTCATCGAAAACCATTATTTGGAACAATTTTCCCATCGTCGTTTTGCTGAAGAAATCGCGGATATCACCAAACTAATATTTCCCTCTTATAAAAAGAGTAGTAAAAATGAATTTGAGAGAAGCGATTCTCTTCATAATCATTATTCACTTCAGTTTCAAACAGCCGAGTATGATAAATGATCCACGGGCATTCTTTTCGTGCAGAGAATATATGGAAACGGACCCATTTATGCAATTAACCTTCAACAGGTCGATCCATTTTTCTTTTGGAAATGCCAAGATTTGATTCTCTGATGGGGGATCGTGTCCTAAGGAAAGTTTTTTGGCCCTTCGGAACGACATACGATACTTGTCGATTAGTAACAATACTGGCTGACCGACCGATTATGATTTATTTCTGCAACAGGAGCTTTTTTGTTTGAACAAACCTGCCGGTTTGCAGCCGGTAAAAATATACACCGCTTGCAAATTTGGAGCCATCGAATTTTGCTTCGTAAATTCCCGGCATGAATTCTTTGTTGACAAGAGTTGCGACTTCTCTTCCCAAAACGTCAAATACTTTCAACGTGACATGATCGGCGTTGGGAAGTTGAAACGTAATCGTTGTTGTCGGGTTGAAAGGATTCGGATAATTTTGCCCCAATTGTATTTCCATCGGGATTTCATTTGACGTGAGTCTGACCGATGTTACCTGAGAAACTGGTCGCTTCCAGACGCCAAGGAAAAAAGTGCCTGCAATAATATCCGAACCGCTGATGGTAAGTGAATTTATTGTCGGGAAAACCTGTGCGAAAGGTCCGTTCACCGGCAAACCGGAATTAAATGCAGTCCACGTCGCACCTTTATTGGTTGAGTGGTACATACCGGATGTGGCGCCGGCAACGATCGTGGTGTCATACGTAACGAGTGCATTAATGTTGATTCCCGCAATACCGTTTGTAACAGGATTCCAGCTTGTGCCGTCGTCTGTCGAAAGAAAAACCCCGCCAAAATCTACTCCAGCAAAAAGATTTGTACCGCCCGCGCCATTGGGACTTGTTGCAAAGCAATTGGTTCGGTTGTTTGTCAGTCCGGAATTGACCGGATTCCAGCTTGAGCCTGTATCTGTAGAAAGATAAACACCGGCGTCGAGCGTTCCCGCAAAAAGATTTGTGCTGTCTGCTCCGCGTGGAGTTACAGCCAGAACGTTAATGCTTGCATTTGGCGGAGAAAGGCTTGTTTTATTCCACGTCGATCCGTTATCGGTGGACAGATAGACACCGCTGGTACCGGTTCCGGATCCAACCGCGGCAAAAAGGTTTGTTCCGATCACAGCGAAGGAGGTAACGGCGCGATACGGCATACTCGGCAGATTAGTGCTCGACGCAGTCCAGCTATTACCGTTATCGGTGGAAATGTAAACGCCATTGTTTGATCCGGCAAAAGTATTTGATCCCATGGCTGCAAACGCATACACGGAAGTGATGAGACCTGTCAAGCCATTGTTTGCTGTTGTCCATGTCGTTCCGTTATCTGTCGACCGAAAAATATAAGAGCCAAAATTAGTTCCTGCGAAAAGATACGACCCGTTTGTGAAGACGGAAAGCACATTGGTATTGTTGATCCCCGTGTTGACAGCAGTCCAGGTGTTGCCGTTGTTCGTTGAAAGATATGAGCCGTTGCCGGAAGTGCCTGCAAAAATATTTGTACCGGTGACTCCCAATGAAATCACGGTACTTTGGTCTGTGGATGAAGGTAAGCCTGTGCCGACCGGGTTCCATGTTGAACCGCTATCGGAGGAATAAAATACTCCATGTGCGTACGTTGCCGCGAAAAGGGTCGTACCATTATTTGTAAATGCTTGCACGGTATTATTGGTCAACGCAGTTTGTGTCCATGTTGTGCCGTTATTGGTTGAAAGAAAAGCCCCTTTGCTCAATGTTCCGGCAAAAAGTTTTGTTCCATAAACAATGAAAGAAGTAATCGATGTATCGGTTAACCCCGAATTGATCTGAGTCCAGTTCGTGCCGTTATTGGTGGAAAGAAAGATGCCATTGACGTATGTCCCGGCAAAGAGTTTTGCACCGCTGAAAGCAAGTGTAACTACGTCGCTGAACGGCGGCATCCCGGTATTCTCCGGTGTCCAGTTTGTTCCGTTGTTTGTTGTGCGATAAACGCCTCCTTGAGTTCCGGCAATAACATTTGACCCCTGTACAACAATAGTATTTGCTCCCGGCGCACCTGCACCAAATATTGTCCAATTCGTTCCATTGTTTGTGGAATGATAAACACCGCCGATGGTTGCAGCAAAAATATTTGTACCGTCTATAGTAATTCCTGAAACGTTATCAAGGGGAGATGGTAAGCCGGAATTGACTGCAGTCCACGATGTTCCGTTATTTGTGGAAAGAAAAACTCCGGCACCGTTCGTACCGGCGAAGATATTTGTTCCGTTGAAGCCGAAAGAAGTGACATCTCCTTCGTACGGTCCATTCGTTTGAACCCATTGAGCATACGATTGGATGGTGAGAAGAAAGAACAATCCAGCCAGAAAACCCGCTGATCCGCGTATCGTTTTCATCAAAAATTCCTTTTAATTATTTAAAGAACCTCAATCCCCGTAGTATTTGGGCGATAATTTATTCCAAAATGATCTTTTGGAAATTTGATTTTCTTCCGCTGGACGTTGATAAAACTAACGAAAATGGTAAAAGAGTTCCATTTTACATTCCACAATATCCTCCCGGTTTCTTTTGAGTATACATTTTTTTTTTGAACATATCAAGCGTCATCTTGCGGTTTGGGTAGTGGGTCAGTTTCCTGATGTCAACTATCCTGAAATCTCCCGTCTTGCTGAAATGCCTTTATTCAGCATCTATTCTGAGCTTGCTCCGTTCAGATTCCGAATAGAATCATTTCGGAAAGACGGGGTTTTATAAATTGGTCCGCTATTGCGGTTTGAAATTACTTGATTTTCGTCTGGGTAATTGGTATTTTACGCAATAGGATTGCATTAATACAATTTTTTTGAGGAATATTATGGCTGACGATAAAAGTGGAATAGCAAAAGGTTTGTTAATTGGTTTTCTCGCCGGAAGCGTTGTCGGTGCAATAACTGCACTGTTGTACGCTCCCAAAAGCGGAAAAGAATTACGATCGGATATTAAGAAAAAAGCAAACGAGTTTGCTGAAGATGCCGGGGAATATGTTAAGGTCGCCCGGAATAAAGCGGTCGATATGGTGAATCAGGGAAAAGATCGTTCCGATAAATTGGTCTCGGATGTCAAAGAAAAAGCCGGACATATCCTCGGTGATGCGGAAAAAGTACTGGACGGCATTCGTGATCGTGCCGGTACGGAACAGGGACGTGTGAAGGCGGCATTTCGGGCCGGTGTGGATGCGTATAAAAACGAAAAAGGTGTTTCATCCTAAACGAAAAATCACATTGATGGGAGTCTGAATGGATTCGCTTCTTGTTGTCGTGGAAATCATTGCCCTCGCGTCCGTTGCCGCTCTGTGCATCTTTTTATTTTTCGTCATGGTGCGTGTCCGCAGTCTTTTGATCGTCATTGAAAAAGACCTGAAGGAGTTCAGCGCTAAGGCAATGCCGGTGATTGAAAATCTTGAAGTCATCACGGACCGTGTGAAAACCATTTCGGAAAATATCGATGAACAAGTTGAAGTACTAAAAGGTGCCGTCAATTCGTTCAGAGATATTGCCGAAAATATTGTCGATTTTGAACGACGGGTGCAGGACCGTATTGAAGAACCGGTGCTGGAAACCGTCAGTACCTTTGCTGCAATTTTTAAAGGAGTGCGTACCTTTGTAACTCGCCTGCGCGCGTAACTTTTATTTCATCTTCAACCGCCACGCAGTTGAACTGTTAAATCATTTCGACACGAAGATTTTCCTTTCCAAATGAATCCTCGTGTCTCCGACCGGGGAAGAATCGATCCTGCAGGTAGTTGATTCCTCCTCACATACGAAGGAGAATCTCATATTATGACTATGAAAGAATATACTGGAGAAACAATCCGCAACATTGCCCTTGTCGGCCACGGAGGAGCCGGAAAAACTATTCTCGCCGAAGCAGCGTTGTACACCGCCGGTGCCATCACACGATTCGGAAAAGTTGAAGAAGGCAATACTGTGTCCGATTACCATCCTGATGAAGTTGAACGCCAGATTTCGATCAACACATCATTACTCTTTTGCGACTGGAAAGGGTTCAAAATCAATCTGCTCGACACCCCGGGATATACCGATTTTACCGGTGAAGTGAAAGCCGCCTTGCGCGTTGCCGATACTGCGGCTATCTTTTTGAAAGCGGTTGAAGGTGCTGAAGTCGGAACGGAAATCGTTTGGAACTATACGAAAGAATTAAAAAACGCGGCGTTATTTGTCGTTAATAAAATCGATAACGAAAATTCAAATGTTGATGCCGTTATTACCACCGCCAAAGAACGGTTCACGCACGACATTGCTCCGTTGCAATTTCCCGTTCAGCAGGGTGCCGGCTTCGAATCGATTGTCGATGTCCTGCGAATGAAGGTATTGAAGTTTAATCGCGACGGCAAAGGGAAATATACCGAATCGGACATTCCGGACGAACTCAAAGCAAAAAGTTCCGAATTACGCGAACAGCTGATCGAACAAGTGGCGGAGACCGACGAAAAGCTTCTCGATAAATTTTTCAACAACGGAACTCTGACCGAACAGGAACTGAAGCAAGGTTTAAAAACAGGAATCAAAGAACGCAAAATTTTTCCGTTGCTCTGTGCAGCCGGAGGGCATGGAATCGGTGTATCGTCGTTGCTCGATTTTATCACCGAATATTGTCCCAGTCCGGTGGAAGTTGAGCCCGCCGTCGGTGAAATTCCCAATGCACAAAATGGCGACCATAAACCAATTTCCGAAAAATGTGACCCCAACGGACCGCCGACGTTATTTGTTTTCAAAACGGTTTCTGAACCGCATGTCGGGGAACTTTCATTCTTCCGCGTCTATTCGGGAACTGTTGCGCCGGGAATGGATCTCGTCAACGAAGCCAATACTAAAACCGAACGCCTTGCTCAATTATTTCTGATGAGCGGCAAAGACCGGAAAGAAATAGGAAAAATATTTGCCGGTGATCTCGGTGCCGTGGTGAAATTGAAAGATACACATACGAACAATACGTTAAGCAGTAAATCGTTTCCGGTGATTCTCCCGCCTATTCCATTCCCCGAACCGGTCATCAGTATGTCGATTGTTGCAAAAGCAAAAGGGGACGAAGATAAAATTGCAAACGGTCTCCATTCGCTGCACGAAGAAGACCCGACATTCGTCATGCATGTCGATTCTGAACTGCATCAAACCGTCATCAGCGGACAGGGAGAACTTCATCTCGGTATTATTATCAAGCGATTGAAAGCAAAGTACGGCGTTGAAGTCGATATGATCGAGCCGAAGATTCCGTATCGCGAAACCATTCGCGGCCGCGCAAATGAAATTGAATACAAGCATAAAAAACAGACAGGCGGCAGAGGGCAATTCGGGCATGTCTGGATAAAAGTTGAACCGTTGCCGCGCGGCGGCGGTTTCGAATTTGAGGATGCCATCGTGGGCGGCGTCGTGCCCGGACGTTTTGTTCCCGCGGTTGAAAAAGGAATCATCGAAGCGATGGTTTCCGGAGTCATCGCAGGTTATAAGGTCGTCGATGTGAAAGTGACCTTGTTCGATGGTTCGTATCATGATGTCGATTCCGACGAACATTCATTTAAGATCGCCGGACGGATGGCGTTTAAAAAAGGTTTTAAAGAAGCCAAACCGGTGTTACTGGAACCGATTTATGAGATCGAAGTAATTGTGCCGGAAGAGTACATGGGCGACGTCATGGGCGATATTTCCAGCCGTCGTGGAAAAATTCTAGGTATGGACTCGGACGGTTCTCATCAAATTATTAAAGCATTAGTGCCGCTCAAGGAACTGTTCCGGTATTCCACCATGCTGCGGTCGATGTCACAGGGACGCGGTATTCACAAACAAAAATTCGACCATTATGAAGAAATGCCGCGCGAAGTTGCCGAAAAAATCATCGCCGAGCATGCGAAACAAAAAGTCGAAGAAGAAGCGTAATCTCTTTCAAATTATTTTTCAGTAATCGGTTTTCGGCATAATGATGGAACGACTCTTTTCGCCCTGGCGATCTCAGTACATTCAAAGCTTTTCCAAACCCGGAAAAGCCGACAGCGCGTGTGTGTTGTGTTCGGCCTACCAGGAAAAAAAGGACGATGAGAACCTGATCGTTCGGCGCGCGACGCATTGCTATGTTATCCTGAATCGTTACCCGTACAACAGCGGGCATCTCATGATCGTCCCGTATCGTCACATGGCGTCCCCGGTTGACCTGAATGCCCTGGAATCGGGCGAAATTATGGGTCTTCTGCAGCAAATGATCAATGCATTGCAATCGCAATTGCATCCCGACGGTTTTAATATCGGGGCAAATGTCGGCAGGAGCGGCGGGGCGGGCATCGACCAGCATATTCATTTCCATCTTGTTCCACGATGGAATGGAGATACGAATTTCATGCCGACACTCGCCGATACAAAGATTGTGTCTGAAGATATGCGGGAGACATTGAAGAAACTTCGTGCGGCGATGTAACATCGTATTCTGTATGAACAAAGATTCCCGTATTTTCTTTGCAACAAAATCCGGGAGGAATATGGTGATTCAGATCAACGAAACCTATTCTTGTCCCGAATAATTCACATAAATGCCTTATTTTGAGGGGTTCTCATTAAACTTTTTCCATCTCCAATTATCTAACTGATAGACGAAAGAGCATGGTCATGAAGACGGATCTCGAGCTTGTAGAGCTCTTTCGCAACGGTGATGTTACCGGTTTTAACGAGCTGGTGCGGCGATATCAGGAAAAAGTTTATTGGATTGCGCGGCGGACCATGGGAAACCATGAAGATGCAGACGACGTCGTACAGGATGTGTTCGTTCGGGTATTTGAGAAGTTGAAACATTTTCGCGGTGATTCGAACTTTTACACCTGGCTCTACCGCGTCACCGTGAATGTCAGTCTGAACGCACTACGAAAAAAACGAATTAAAGATATACTGCCGTATGACGAACTTTTTGAAGAAACGCTGCCCGCCGACAATCAGACTGATCGGGCGATGTACGAGCAGGAATATCAGACAATTTTGGAAAAAGCAATAGCCAAATTACCCGCAAAACAAAAAGCGGCATTTATGATGCGTTATTACGATGAAATGACATATGAAGATATGGCGAAAATATTACATACATCGGTCGGCGGGCTCAAAGCGAATTATTTCCATGCATTGAAAAAAATTCAGGAATATGTTCGCAAGGAGATGTCTCAATGAATTGTAAAAAATTTCAGTATAGTATTCCGGATTTCATTAACGGCAAAATATCCGATACGGAAAAATCGCTGATGGACAATCATCTGGCGGTTTGTTCTTCCTGCCGGCAGGAGGTTGAGGATCTTCGCACGCTGTTCGCGGAAATCGATCACGAAACAGCATGGAAACCTTCGGATAATTATCTGGCAACGATTTTACCTCGTGTTCACGAACGGTTGGATAAAAAGCATTCTGCTCTGCTACCGGTGTGGGTAACACGGTTTGCTGTGCCGGTTGCGTCAGCTGCCGTGATTGTCGTTTTTCTGACGACGATTTTTCCGTTGAACATTACCGATTCCTCGTCGAATTCCGTTTCGTCGCTTGCACGCGTGTCTACCGACGATTTGAATGAATACGTCGAGCAGCAATCTGTCATCGGTGTTTCCGAATTTTCTGTAACCGACAATAAAGTGAAAGATTCCAACGAGGATAACATTATTCTCAAGAATATTTTAGGTGAAGAACATAACGGTTTTGCATATTTGACTTCCAACCAGGAGTCGATCGATTATGTTGTGAGCGATCGGGATGCCGACGAGCTTATTCCGGCGTTAGAGAAGCAGTATTCATCAACAGTGAACGAGTAAATCATAAGGTGCATCATGAGATCTAAAATGGTTATAACTTTTTTTATTGTTTCAATCATTTTTTCCGTCAATGCGATCGCTCAAGGATCCGGAAGAGAAGGTGGAAGGAATGCTCAACCGGGACCGGAGCGGCTGGAACGGTTTCGTAAAATGCGTCTGGTGGAAGTGCTGAAATTAAATGAAGATGATGCGGTTCGATTTTTTGTAAAACAAACTGCCCACGAGGATCATGTCCGCGACCTCATGAAATCCCGCAATCAGATTCTTGATGATATGGACAGCGCCGTCCGTCAGCATGATGAATCAAAAAAAGTCGATGGGCTTGCCGATCAATTGATGGCGGTCGATAAAAAAATATTTGAAGAACGTCAGCGGTATCAAAATGATGTCCGGCAGATGCTCACGTCGGAACAGTTCGGAAAATTTCTCGTCTTCGAGAGAAATTTCGGGCGTCAGGTCAGGGATGCTCTCGAAGAGATGCATCAGGACAGGCCCGAACGACCAAGCCGTTGATGTATTGAAGACCAGACATGGTGGAAACCCCTTGCCGGAATATCGGCGGGGGTTTTTTATTTGTAGATGTTCCAAATCCGATGTATATTTTTAGTATGCGAAAAGTCTATCTCGATCATACAGCAACAACGCCGCTGGATCCGGAAGTATTGGAAGCAATGATGCCGTATTTTCTGCAGAAATTCGGCAATGCTTCATCCATTCACCGGTTCGGTCAGGAATCCAAAGCGGCACTCGACGAAAGCCGGGATACTATTGCGAAAATTCTCGGTGCACAACAGGGTGAGCTTTTTTTTGTCAGCGGCGGCACCGAGGCTGATAATGCGCTCATCAAAGGCGTTGCCTGGAATATGAGAACAGTATCCGGTAAAGACCATATCATCACCTCGAACATCGAACATCATGCCGTACTGGAGACGTGTAAAAGTCTTGAAGATGAAAAATTCTCCGTGACGTATGTCGATGCCGATGCCGACGGATGCGTATCACCGGAAAATGTTCTCAAAGCAATTCGCCCTTCGACCGGCATCATTTCCATCATGCATGCGAATAATGAAGTCGGAACCATCAACAGGATTGAGACCATCGGCCGGTTTGCCCGTGAAAGGAATATCCTGTTTCACACCGATGCAGTACAAACTTTCTGTAAGCTGCCGATCAATGTTGTGGACATGAACATCGATTTACTTTCCATTTCCGCTCATAAAATTTATGGCCCGAAAGGCATCGGGGCGATGTTTGTTCGAAAGGGAATACAAATCGACCGTTTGATAGATGGCGGTGCTCAGGAACGCGGCAGGAGAGCCGGAACGGAAAATGTTCCGCTGGCCGTCGGTTTCGCAACAGCGGCACGTTTGATGAATCAGTCGAACGAAAACCAATCGTTTCGTTTGTTGGGGCTTAAAAACAAATTACAATCGATGCTGAAAGAACGTTTTCCCTTTGTCTTGTTCAACGGACATCCCTCGGAATCGATGCCGCATATTCTCAATATCTCTTTCGATAGCCGTAAGATTCGGATCGACGGTGAATCACTGCTATTCAATCTCGACCTTGCCGGAATTGCCGTCACGAGCGGTTCGGCATGCACATCGGGAAGCCAGGAACCGTCGCACGTACTGTTGGCAATGGGGCGGGATAGAGGCACGGCAAAGGCTTCGATTCGTTTTTCGATGGGAAATTCTACATCTGAAGAAGATATCAATTACACAGTCGATGAACTTGAAAAGATTGTCAGTCGTATCGGGACAATTTTGTAATTATCTTTTCAATCGTTACGCTTTTTTTTCATTTTTTCCCATTCCTTTAATGTCAATCCAAACCGCAATCCTCGTTCGCTGACAGTAACGGAAGAAAATGCAAACGCATTCATCATTTTGTAAAGAATAAGAACTCCCGCTGTGATAATATCCGCTCTTCCTTCTGCACAATGGGAAAGTTGCCGGATTTCGTCGGTTGTCAAATTGGAGAGACGATCCAGCCACAACCGTACGGATTCCATGGAGAGCCGGTATCCGCTGATTTTCTGCCGGTCGAAATTTTCCAATCCTAAATCGAAACATGCGAGTGTGGTGAGTGTTCCGGCAACCCCGACGAGTTCATATTGATGAAAATCGGAATCATGGATTTTTTCAATTTCCTTCTCGATATATCGTGAGCCGGCTTTACGTTCTTCCGCTGCCGGTGGCTGGTGTTGAAAATATCGTTCGGTCAGTCTCACGGATCCAAGTTGTAAACTGTGACGCGTGAAGTCACGAATTCCGGCAGTCATTTCCGGTTGTCCGTACGATAATTCGGTGCTTCCTCCTCCGATATCGATGACCGCAAAATGTTTTCCGGAGATTTTTAATCCGCTCAGAGCGCCGCGATATGTCCATAATGCTTCATCTTCACCGCTGAAAACTTCTACCGCAAGGCCCGTGTGCTGTTTGATGTGTGAAAGGAACTGTTGCTGATTTGAGGCGTCACGAAGGAAACTTGTCCCGCATGCAATAATCCGGTCTGCCTGTAATTGTTCTGATCGGTCCTTAAAATCGTTTAAGATTTCAATAATTTGATCGAATGAAGAACGTTGAATGGTATGATGTTCATCGACATATTTTCCCAACCTCGGAATTCGTTGTTCGTCATGAACGACGGAAATTGTTCCGGCATCGTCAACGTCGGCAATTAACAACAGAACGGTATTCGTGCCGATATCGATAGAAGCGATTCTCATGAAGATTTTTGAGCGGCGATGGCGATCCACTCATGTTCAATCAATTCATCGATGACGGTAAAATGTTTTTCCTGAAGGTGGTTTTTCATGGATGGACCATCCGATGTCAGCAAACCGGAAAGCAGTAAAATACCGTGCGGAATCAGAACAGAGTGGAACTGTTCAAGCAGTTCGACGTTGGTATTCAGCGTGAGATTGGCAGTGATGAGGTCAAACGATTGCGGTAAAAAATTTTCGACCGGTTGATTTTCGATCTGAACCTGTTGTGAGACGTTATTGATGACGATATTTTCCCGGGCATTGTCGATTGACCATTCATCGATATCGATCCCAACGGCTTTTGCGGCGCCAAGTTTGACCGAAGCGATTGCCAGAATACCCGTGCCGGTTCCGACATCTAAAACAGTCGAATCGTTACGGATGTATCGTTCGAGTAAACTCAGTGTCAGGCGTGTGGTTTCGTGGTAGCCGGTACCGAAGGACATCTTCGGATCGATGAGGATGACCAGACGGTTGCCGGGATTGTCGTATGAAGTCCACGTCGGTTTGATGGTGATTGAGTTACCGACTTCCACTGGCAGCAATGTTCGTTCCCATTGATCGTTCCAGTTTTCTTCTTTCAATTCCCGGAATTGAACGGATGCATTGGAAGAGATTATTCCCACGAGGGATTTAAGTTCCGATTGAAAAGTTTGATACGATTGCTCCGTCCAGCGGTCTTTATTGATGTAACACAACAGCGCCGTATCGGTTTCCTGAAATCCTTCACACCCCAATTCTGTCATCGTCGGCAGGAGGAGTTCACGCTGGTATTCCGTAGCGGAAATGGAAATCTCGAGATATGTTTTCATCGGAGAATTATTTCTGCGATTGGAAAATGACGTGCAGTAAAACTTTTCCGACGGCCTGGAGGCTTTCCGGACTGCATTTATCGGGCGTATCTTCCGTCGTGTGCCATGGCGGATAATCGAAATCGATCAAATCGATCGTCTTAATGCCTGCTTCATTGAACGGTAAATGATCGTCGATCACCGGCCGTTGTGTCCGATCGGTAAATTGGAACACACCAAGGTCTTTCGCCGTTTCCCAGACAAGATTGACAATGTCGGGTGCATATTGTATGGAATTGGGTTCTTTTGGAATTTCCAGGTCTTTATCACCGACCATATCAAGGAGAATGCCGAACATCGGATTAAAGCCCGGCGGAAGATTTTGAGTAAAATAACGGGCACCGAGTAAATAATTTTCTGTGTCACCTTCTTTTCCATAATCTTCTCCGTCGACGAACAACATGTCGACTCCGACGGACGGAGGAATCTCTTTAAGATGTCTGGCAATTTCCAATAAAATAGCGACGCCGCTCGCCCCGTCGTTGGCACCGAGAATCGGCAGGTCGCGTTTCTTGGGATCGGGATCCTGATCCGCCTGCGGGCGGGAGTCCCAATGTGCGATCAAAAGAATTCTTTGCTTCGCTTGTGCGTTAAATGATGCGAAGATGTTTGTCATATTCAGCGTTTCGCCGTTGTATCCGATATGCGTAAAGGGCTGAAGTGTGACGGCATCGGCTGTTTTTTGAAGTTCATTTTGAAGATACTGGAGGCACCGTTGATGAGCCGGGGTGCCTGTCACCCTGGGCCCGAAATCCGTTTGAGCGGTTAAATACGCGAACGCCTTCTGGCTGTCGAACGTGGGAGTTTGGATGTGAGCGCTTGATTGTGCCGGTTCTGGCATTTTTTCTGCCTGGTTTTTACTGCAATGTATGCTGGTTAGACATAATATCATCGCAATGACGTGACGATGCATAAGTTCCTGCGTTTTAGTGGTTGGGAAGAAATCTAATAAAAACTTTTTTCAATCGCAATGCATACATACGCAACTTCTTAGCGATTCAGCCGTATCTACCATCAAGAGTGCATTATCATGAGAAGGAGATTCATCATGAATAAATTATCGTCAGTGGGCGTTAAGATAACGATTCTGGTTGTTGTTGCATTACTGTTCGGAGCAACGATGGTTGCTCTTTCTTTAAGGGACAAGAGCATTGATCATAACGAAACATTCTGGCATGGTGGTAACAGGACAATAGGCGGTAATAAGACGATCGATAAGACATTTTCTGTACAGCAGGATGGAAAATTAATCGTCGATGCCGATGAAGGCAATATTACAATTTCGGGCACGGACGATTCTGAGGTCAGCGTTCATATTTTGGCGCGCGGTTCCGATGAGCGGTTACAAAAGTTTGACGTGAAGTTAGATCAGGACGGTGATGTGGTCAGGATATTGAACCGCCAGTCGCATACCCATTTTCATTTTTTTGAGAACAACGATTTAAATGTCGATTTCGAAATAAAAATTCCTCATACGTTCAATTTAGATCTACGAACGGCCGGTGGAAATATTTCGATTCGACAGGTGAAAGGAAAAATTGTCGGTGAAACCTCTGGCGGTGATATCGATTTATCGTCATTGGAAGGTGACCTCAAAATGAATACGTCCGGCGGAAATGTGAATTTGACAAAATCTTCTGGAGATTTCGATCTCGAAACGTCCGGAGGCAATATGTTTGCCGAAACGATCACCGGCTCCATTCATATGGAAACATCCGGCGGGAATATCGACGTTCGCGACAGTGACGGAAAATTGGTCGCATCGACTTCCGGTGGTGACATTAAAGTCTCGATGAAAGATAATAAGGGAATCGATCTTTCCACGTCGGGGGGAAGCGTTACTGTCAAACTTCCTTCGACTGCGCATGGGGATGTGAATGCCGAGACCTCCGGCGGCGACGTCAGTACCAATCTTCCATTCTCCGGAAAAATCAAAGACGGCAAAATGAAAGGAAAAATTAACGGCGGCGGCGAACTAATTAAACTGGAAACCTCCGGCGGTGATATCGTTATCAACTCGGGAGAAAAATCGGCGGATGATTGAGTTGTTCTGGTGCGACTGTTTTCCAAAAAGTCCGTTCTGATGAACGGACTTTTATTTTTCCCGGAATGATGTGAGAAATTCAAGCATTCGATCCTGAAGGTTTCGCAGATCGCTGATGTCTTTCGGAAAATATTCCGAAAGAAAACTAAACGCGAGCAGTGTACCGCTTTTCGTCGTTGCGTATCCGGATAACGCACTTACGCCGGTCAACGATCCCGTTTTTGCGTGAACATTCCCTTCCGCAGTTGTTCCGCGCATCCTGTAGTGTAATGTTCCATCGACCCCGGCAATCGGTAAACTTTCATAAAATCGGGTGAACGTCCGCTGGTTGTGATGTTGCCTGATCAGTAAGCCGACAATCGTATTTGGCGTGACGGCATTGTAAAAAGAAACACCGGAGCCATCGACCAGAGTAATTGCCGATGTATCGATTCCTTCATGGTCTAAATATTCCCGGACCACCTGGAGTCCGGATTCTGTGCTTCCCAAGGTATGGAAATATTCCGCTCCGAGAATTTTAAGAATATTTTCAGCCGCGATATTGTCACTTTCTTTATTGATCCGATGAATGACAGAATCTATCGGGTGAGAAAACTCCACTGCATGCGATACCGAAGACGTCACGGAATCAAGAAGAAGAGATCCGGTGACTGTAATCCCGTTTATTTGTAATCGTTCTTTCAACAAACGTAATGCAAACATCGGCGGCTGATAAACGCTGAAAGAAAATTTTTGCGGAAGACTTTTCGGTTCTATTCGTCCGGTAATCTCGAAAGTATTTTCTCCCCGTTTTCGTGTAACATGTAACGGGGGAATCGATGGGTCATTGGTTGTCACGCCATTGTTGATGATCCGGCATTGTGATGTTTGCGGTTTGAATTGAACGGATGGCGGCATACCCTTTTGCTGCGCGGGAGAAACGATCATGTCGATGGCATTGTCGTTGATGGTGATCGGTGAAATGAATGCTTCATCCGGGTCCGGTTCATCATCCCACATCCAGCCGCGGCCCCAGGGAATATCGTCGAAATAACTTTCATTCCCGATGAGATTTCCTTTGATCGTTGTTATCTCTTTCTTTTTCAACACATTGATAATGGAGTCAAGATCGTCTGTTGTAAAAAGTGGATCGCCGAATCCTTTCAGGACAAAATTTCCCCGAAGAATATGTTTATTGACTTTGCCGTCGATCGAAAATTCCGTTTTGCAGCGAAACTTTGAATCGAAAATATGGAGAGCCGTTGCCGTCGTAAACAATTTGGTGTTGGATGCAGGGTGAAATAATTTATCGGCGTTTCGTTCGTAGAGAATTCTGCCGTCGTTGACAGAGACAATCTTGATGCCGAAAAAACAGGACGAGAAAGTGGAATCGTCAATCATCCGATCAATGTACCGGTGAAGCGTGTCGAATGAAGATTTTCCATCCGTTATTTGAAGCGGATGCCCGGGAAACCCAAATGCTGGCACCGGATGAACGAGGAAAAGGGTAAAAAGAAAAACGCCGATACGATAAATATATTTCATGTGAGATGGCCGATGAAAGTTGCTGTTCGTTGTAGCCCAAAATACAGAAATAAAAATAAAATCCAAAGAACCGGGTTCAGTCCCGATGTTTGTTTTCAACGTCAAAAATCATTAATTTAACAAACGTTTTATCATCAAATTCTAACAAAAAGGTATGTTAAATTTTTTATCGAAGATATTTCCCAGTAAATCCGATAAGGATATTAAACGCATTTTTCCGGTTGTTGAGGAAATTAACCGATATTCAGAGCAGTTACAGAGTCTTACCGATGAGGAATTAAAAGGAAAGACAGAGGAATTTCGACAACGGATTGCTGAAGTTACTGCGGAAATCAAACAGGAGATTGACTCTGCAAAAGAACAATTGAAGGCTGAAGAGCTTTCGCTTGATCAACGGGAAGATTTATTCAACCAGATTGAAGAAGCGCAAAAGAATCTTTATGCTACTATCGCCGAAACATTAACGGAAATGCTCCCCGAAGCATACGCCGTTGTCAAGGACGCCTGCCGCCGGCTTGTTGGACAGTCATGGGAAATTACCGGCCAGAAAATTGTGTGGGATATGGTTCCGTTCGATGTTCAGCTTGTCGGAGGAGTTGTTTTGCATGAAGGGAAAATTGCCGAGATGGCAACCGGTGAGGGAAAAACTTTGGTTGCGACCTTGCCATTATACTTGAACGCACTGCCGGGTTACGGCGTCCATCTCGTAACCGTGAATGATTACCTTGCCCTGCGCGATAGCCAGTGGATGGGAAGAGTTTTTGAATTTCTCGGGCTGACGGTCGGTTGCATTCAGACATCGATGGATCCGATCCAGCGCCGGAAGCAATATGGATGCGATATCACCTACGGCACGAATAATGAATTCGGCTTCGATTATTTACGTGACAATATGGTGGGATCGCCCGAACATCTTGTTCACCGGGAATATTATTATGCGATTGTCGACGAAGTGGATTCGGTTCTTATCGATGAAGCGCGAACACCCTTGATTATCAGCGGTCCTGTGCAAAGCGAAGACCATAAGTTTAGCGAAATGAAACCGCGGGTGGAACGGATCGTTTCCGCACAGCGGAATTTTGTCAACAAAATCGTTGCCGAAGCGGAGCAATTTCTTACCGAAGGTAAAACCGAAGAAGCGGGAATTCAACTGTTGCGTGCATTCCGGGGGTTGCCGAAACACAAACGCCTGATCAAACTGTTCAGCGAGCCCGGCAATAAAAAATTGATGCAGCAAACCGAAATGGAATATCTGCGCGATCAATCCAGCCGCATGCATGAAATTGATGATGAATTGTATTATGCGATCGATGAGAGAGATCATTCCATCAATTTGACGGAGAAAGGTCGGGATATTCTCGCCGGCGGCAGCAGCGGCGATAAAGATTTTTTTATCCTGCCCGATGTCGGAACGGAAATTGCCACCATTGATAGTGATGCGTCTCTTTCTTCCGAACAGAAACAACTGAAGAAAGATGAGTTGAATTTATTATATGCTGAGAAGAGCGACCGTATTCACACCGTGACCCAATTATTGCGCGCGTATTCGTTGTATGAAAAAGACGATGAATATGTCGTCTCGGAAGACGGTAAGGTCATGATTGTCGATGAATTTACCGGCCGATTGCTTCCCGGCAGGCGCTATTCCGACGGCTTGCATCAAGCAATCGAGGCAAAAGAAGGCGTGAAAGTGGAGCGGGATATGCAAACGCTCGCGACAATCACGTTGCAGAATTATTTCCGGCTGTATAAAAAACTTGCCGGTATGACCGGTACGGCAGAAACCGAAGCGGCGGAATTTTTCGATATTTATAAATTGGACGTCGTCGTCGTTCCCACAAACCAGGACATGATTCGCGACGATATGGATGACGTAATTTATAAAACGAAACGGGAAAAATACAACGCCGTTATTCTGGAAATCGAGCAAATGCGGAAAATCAACCGGCCGACACTGGTCGGCACGACGAGCGTCGAAGTTTCGGAAACATTAAGCCGGATGTTGAAACGGCAGGGCATCCCGCATAATGTTCTGAATGCCAAACAACATCAGCGTGAAGCGGAAATCGTCGCACATGCGGGTTTACCAGGCGCCGTGACGATCGCTACGAATATGGCCGGCCGCGGTACCGATATCAAACTCGGTCCCGGAATTGCCGATGCCGGAGGACTTCATATCATCGGTACGGAGCGGCATGAATCGAGACGTATCGACCGCCAATTGCGCGGGCGAGCAGGCAGGCAGGGCGATCCCGGTTCCTCGAAATTCTATCTTTCCCTCGAAGATGATTTGATGCGGTTGTTCGGCAGCGACCGAATTGCCGGTATCATGGATCGCCTCGGACTCAAAGAAGGCGATATGATTCAGCATCCGTTGATCACACGATCCGTCCAGCGGGCGCAAAAGAAGGTTGAAGAAAATAATTTTGCCATCCGTAAACGGCTTCTCGAATATGACAACGTCATGAATCAACAACGGGAAGTCATTTATTCACGACGGCGTCATGCTTTGCTCGGTGAACGTTTGCGGGAAGATATTTACGAGTTGTTGCGGGATTTGATCGATAAACTTGTCGACAAGCATTACGACCATGCGGAAATTGATCAACTGAAAGAAGATCTCCGGACTAATTTCCTGATTGATTTCACGATCGATCCGGCAACATGGCAAACAACCGGAAACAGTGGTGTGAAAGATGCTGTCTTTAAAGCCGCTGTTGATTTTTACAAACGGAAAGAAGAACGGATTGGCACAGACCAATTAACTTTACTCGAAACGATGGTCTCACTGCAGGTCATCGATGAACGATGGAAAGATCATCTTCGCGAAATGGACGATCTGAAAGAAGGAATTCATCTCCGGGCGTACGGACAAAAAGATCCCATCGTTGAATATAAAACTGAATCATTCAACATGTTCGTCGAACTTCTCGATATGGTGGGCATGGAAACGCTCAATCTCGTTTTTAAACTGTTCCCCCAGCAAGCGGAAGTAGCGGCGCCCAAAATGCAACCACGGGCTTCGCGTCCTCAGCAGATGACCCTGACACATGCCTCATCGCAGGGAATGGGCTTCCATGCGGTTCCTGAGCCCGCTAGTGCCGAGAATCCCGGTGGTACACGGGAGTCCGGTGCACCGCCGGTGGAAAAACCTCAACCGATTCGTGTTGGTGAGAAAACCGGTCGCAATGATCCTTGCCCATGCGGAAGCGGGAAAAAATATAAGAATTGCCACGGCAAATAATATATGATGCACATAAAACGGTATTCCCGTTGAGGAATTTCTGACAATCATGGACGACAATCGGGAAATTCCTGAACGGCCGTTTCGTGCCGGATATGTTGCCATTATCGGAGAACCGAACGTCGGCAAGTCGACGTTAATGAACACGTTGATCGGCCAGAAAATTTCCATCGTTACTCCTAAACCCCAAACGACACGTCATAGAGTTCTCGGTATTCTTTCCGAACAGCACACTCAAATTATTTTTTTGGATACCCCCGGTTTTTTGAAACCGCAATATAAACTTCACGAAGCAATGATGAAATCGGTTCGGGGCGCTATCGGCGATGCGGATGTTTTGTTTTTTATGATCGATGTCTCAAAAATAAAATCCGAGCAGATGGCCGAACAGATCACTGCATTGCGATCATTTGTGAACGATGCGAAACCGATTTTTCTTCTGATCAATAAAATCGACCTGTGTACGAAACAGGATGTGCTAATGGCTATTGCCGTGTGTTCTTCATTGTATTCCTTTAAGGAAGTTTTTCCGATCTCTGCCTTGCATCAATACGGCACCAAGGAACTTATCGAAAATGTGATTCGGGTTTTGCCGGAACATCCGCCGTTTTATCCGAACGATATGATTAGCGAACATCCGGAACGATTTTTTGTCAGTGAGATTATCCGGGAGAAAATTTTTGAACAATTCCGGGATGAAATTCCATACTCCACGTCTGTTGATATCATTGCATTTCAGGAACAATCCGGCAGAAAAGATGTCATCAATGCAGAAATATATGTCGAACGCGATTCCCAAAAAGGAATTCTGATCGGCAAACAGGGAAAAGCTTTAAAAGAAATCGGACAACACGCCCGGAAAGATATTGAAGCGTTTTTAGGACGTGCCGTTTTCTTGGAATTACATGTGAAAGTCCGGGAGAAATGGAGACAAAAAGAATCCTGGTTGAAAAAATTGGGATATACTTCTCCATGAAACCAGGGTCATGGAAAGTCCGGGCGTTCGATGCTCTCATCATCGTTTCCGTTGTTTCGTTCATCACTGTTCTTTCGTTATTGACAAAAAGTTTTTGGGGCGACGAGATTTTGAGCATTTCTTTTTCTTCGGGAACGGTTGCGAATGTGCTTTCATCCGTCGCATCAGATTATCATCCGCCGTTATATTTTTTATTGTTAAAACTGTGGATAATGTTCTTCGGAACGGGCGAAGTAATCCTGCGGATTTTTCAGGGCACACAAAGTGTCGTTTTCCTTTGGCTTTCTCTTATCATATTCCGCAACACATTTCCATCAAATCGTTATCATCCGTTTTGGATTCTCTTGTTAGTGTCAAGTGAGTTCTGGCTTTTCACGCCGATGGTTCGATACTATATCTTTGCCGCTGACCTTGTGTTACTTGCCACGATTGTGTTTTTTTATTGGTTAACGAATTCGAATATCAAAACGACGATCATGTTGGTTTTGACATATGTTGCTGTTCTGTATTCGGATTATCTGTCGGCCATTGTTCTTTTCGTGCACGCAGTAATCGTGGTTTGGAAATATCGTTCCCTGGTAAAAACATTGTTCATTGCGTATGCACTTTCTTTTCTCGCGTTCATTCCGTGGATCATGACCGTGCTCAGCCAGATTCATCATCTCGTAAGTACTCATCACGATGCCGATCTCAACGCTTCGCCATTTGCCATGGTCATAAAAATAGCGTTCAGCCTCTATGCATTTACATTCGGAGAAATGTTATATCCGTTTGAGCCGATTACTGTTCTCGGTTTGCTATTATTCATTGTAACAATTGTTTGGATCTGTATGAAGAAAGATTTTCCGAAGAATGAGAATCTTTTTTACGCGATATTGCTCGTTACGGCAGGAATTGTATTTACGTCATTTGTCACGACCTATATCGCTTCACGTACCAGTTTTATCTATACGCCGTCACGGGCATTATTTGCCTTGCCGTTTCTTTTTTTGTCGGGCGGTATGATGTATTCTTCGATCCGTTCACGCTGGATGCAATTTATTTTTTTTGGAGGCGTGCTGGCAATCAATCTTATGGGAGATATTCACTGGATTGAGAATAGCCACTTCATTATGCCCGTATATGCATCACCATGGAAAACGGTCGTCCACGATTTGCAGGGAACGAAAGGAATCATTATTTCCGATGAAAGTTTATGTTATGATTATTATCGAGGGCAGAGTGAGGGTGCTTTTCCGCTCCTGCTAAAACCGAAAACAGTCGATGACTTGAACGGAATTGTCCGTGATTCATCCATTACGCTGATTCTGGTCGGTCGTGAGTCAACGGAGTCTGAAGTTCATCAGGAAATTATCGATTTCCTGAATGCGAACGCGAAACTGACCGGCACAAAAAAATATCTTCCCATCGACAAGGAATATCAGGAATTGAAATCGACAATTCTTCATCGCCCGTCGTACGACGCGAAGATCACTGTATTTCATTATGAACTCTAATATTCTATAACCTATTCTTTATGCCGTCGATAAAACCTTTCAAAGGAATTTTCTATAATCATCGTACAGTCAACATCGGTGATGTGGTGGCTCCGCCGTACGACGTTATTTCTCCGGAGCTTCAAACGATGTTGTATGATCGGCATCCGGCGAATGTTGTCCGGTTAATTTATGGCAGGGAAGAAGACCGGTATGCTTCAGCCGCACGATATTTTTCTGAATGGCAGGCGTCCGGAATTCTGGAAAGCGATGAAACGGAATCGGTCTATCTGCTGTTTCAAAATTTCCATCTGCATGACGGTTCCCGGGTAGAGCGAAAAGGATTCATAGCGGCGTGCGAACTCGAGGACATCGGAAAAGGTTCGATTGTTCCCCATGAACGAACGCTTGCAAATCCCAAAGAGGACCGTTTCAAATTATTTCAGTCAACGAAAGCGATGTTCAGCCAAATATTTTCGCTGTACAACGATCCGCATCATACGCTGGATAGTATTTTCGATCAGTCAAAAAAAACACCTCCGATGTTTGATGTTGTTTTTGAAGAAATCAGAAACCGGATATGGAAAATATCGGATACCGATACGATCGGATCGATCAGACAATTTCTTGCAGACCGGCGCGTGTATATTGCCGATGGTCATCACCGGTACGAGACGGCGCTGATATATCGGGATTCCATGCGGCTTCATTACCCGTCCAGAGGAACGGAACCGTTTAATTTTGTACCGATGTTCTTTACGAATATGCATGATCCCGGACTGATCGTCCTGCCGACACATCGGATTATTCACAGCATTCCGGCATTCAACCGGCAGAAATTATTGGAAAAATTACAAACGTCTTTTAACACCGAAACGAAACAATCATTACCGGAATTGAACTCTGCGTTACAGGCGGAGAAATCCCGATCGTTCGGACTCATTCTGGGTGATCCTCTCGAGTTTATATTGTTGCGGTTGAATCAATCGACTCCTTCGTTGGAACATGAAATTCCGAATGTCCTTGCTGATTTGGATGTGACGATCCTTCATTCGATCATTATAAAAGATATACTTGGAGTGAGCGAAGAGGATCAAATCAAAAAAACGAATCTCGATTATGTCAAAGAGATGCAGCAAGCATTCGACTATGTCCGTGAGGGAAAAGCACAAGCCGCATTTCTCATGAATCCGACACGAGTCGATCAGGTGTGTGCCGTTGCCGAAGCGGGGTATACGATGCCGCAGAAGTCGACATATTTTTATCCGAAACTCCTTTCCGGGTTGGTTATGTATTCTTTTATTGATCGATGACGGTGCATGAAATCTGAACGTTTGCTGGTTGTTGCCGGATTTATTTTGATTTCCATTATTTGGGGATCGACCTGGCTGGCGATCAAAATTGGATTGGAAAATATTTCGCCATTTTTTGGTGTCGCCCTGAGATTTACCGTTGCCAGCCTCATTCTCCTGGCAATTACATTCCTTCGCGGAAAAAAAATTCCTTTGGATAAGCAGATGGTAATGTTATATCTGTCGCTCGGATTGCTTTCGTTCAGTCTTCCGTATGCTTTGGTCTATTGGGGCGAACAATCTATTCCTTCCGGACTCACGTCGATCCTTTTTGCATTCTATCCGTTTGTCGTTGCCGTGATATCTCATTTTTTTCTCCCGAGCGAGAAATTGACTGCCGGAAAAATTATCGGCATTGTTCTCGGCTTCGCGGGCTTATTCATTATTTTCCGTTCCGATCTTCATGTGGAAAACGGGAAAATGCTTGCCATGTTTGCAATTATTTTGAGCACCTTGATGCAGGGAGTCAGTCTTGTCATTGTCAAACGAATGGGAAAACATATCGATCCGCTGACGATGAACTGCGGAGGCATTTTGGCCGGTATTCCCGTCATGTATCTTCTGGCGTTTTCCCTGGAAGATCCCGGCACGGTCCATTTTGGCGTTCAGGGTATTTCATCCATTCTGTATCTCGGTTCGTTCGGTACCGTATTGACGTTCGGGGTTTTTTACTGGTTATTGAAACGGGTAGAGGCGGTCTACCTTGCATTGACTTCATTGATCACACCGATACTGGCGGTTGTTTTAGGAGCCATTTGGTACGGTGAAACGCTTTCTTCGAATGTATTCATCGGTGCATCGATGGTGTTCGCGGGCATCGGCGTCATCAACGGAAAGGAATTGATAAAAAAAATGTATTTACAGAAAAAGGGTAAAACAGAATGATAAAAAAACTATCCCATGTCGGTGTTGCGGTGAGAAATCTCGAGGAAGTCGAAGAACGTATTTTCCCGGTTGTTTCAGATAAAAAATATAGAAACGGAAACGGTTGCCGACCAAAAAGTCAAGCTCGCTTTTTTCCATATCGGCGACGCCTCCGTGGAACTGACGGAATCGACGGCGCCGGATTCTCCGATCAGTAAATTCCTTGAACGGCGGGGTGAAGGTGTTCATCATCTTTCGTTCGAAGTGGATGATATCCGTGCCGAACTTGCCAGGCTCAAAAAGGAAGGGTTTCAACTGATCGACGAGGAGCCGCGAAAAGGTGCCGGCGGATACTGGATTGCTTTCATCCATCCCAAATCGACGAACGGGGTCTTGGTTGAAATCAGTCAGAAAATCAAATAGCGGAACGTTGATTTTTTGAATCGATATGATTACATTTTATAAGGCGATGGAGTTCGCCGCAAACTATTCCGCTCAGGAAACATCGGGATTAATGACTCCTGCACATACGCTTGTCAGCAAACGTGTAAGGAGTTTTTTATTTGTTGAATATCGACAGGAATAACGTTGTGATAAATCTTTCATTGGTTTTTGTCGGAGGCGGAATCGGTGCCGTCGCGCGATACTGGATGCAGGGAATCATGTACCGTTTTATGAGCGGTGTTTTACCATACGGGACGATTGCCGTGAATGTTCTCGGATGTTTCATGATCGGATTACTGATGACCGGCATGGAAGAACGTTTCATGGTGAACCCGTCCTTACGGATTTTTATCACTATCGGTATTCTTGGCGGATTTACCACATTTTCATCATTCAGTTTTGAAACAATCGCGTTATTTCAGGACGGAGAAATATTCTTCGGGATGCTGAACGTATTGGCAAGCGTCGTCATCTGTCTTTCGGCAACTTATGTCGGTGTCTTCATCGGAAAATTATTTTAATAAAGGGATTGTATGAAACTTGAAGGCGAAGGAAAATTGTTAAGAATATTTTTAGGTGAGATGGATAAAATTGATCACAAACCGTTGTACGAAGTGTTCGTGATGAAGGCACGGGAAATGGGCTTGGCGGGGGCAACGGTTCTTCGCGGTGTGGAAGGATTCGGTGCTGTGAGCAGGAGAATTCATACGGCAAAAATTCTCCGGTTGTCGGAAGATTTGCCTATCGTTATTGAAATTGTCGACGAAGAACAAAAACTGAAGGATTTTTTACCGGTGATCGATGACCTTTTCGAAAAAGTGAAATGCGGAGGTATGGTGACGATCGAAAGAGTCGAAATCGTAAAATATACCGCCGGCAAATAACGTTATCATTGAATAATTATGCCGGGATTGAAGTTCATCGGGACCAAATGTACTTTAAAAATAATTGTCAAACCATTATATGGTATGATTCTGTTTCTCGCATTGTGTTCAACACGAACATTTGCGCAGGAAGACACATCCTCGATAAAAACAATCGTCACGAATGATATCGTCGATGTCTGGCATCATGCCGGGTCTTTTTTCTTCGCACCGTTGCATTTTGACGAGAAAGATTGGATTATTACCGGATCCATTGTGGGTGGGACAGTCTTATTATTTACATCCGATCATGCAATCCGTGATATCGCTTTGCGGAACCAATCATCGCAAGCAGATCAAGTATTCAATATCGGACAACAATATGGATCCCCGCTTTACGGCCTTGCATTGGGTGCCGGTTTATACGTTGGCGGGTTGGCATTCAAACAATCCGATATCCGGTCAACCGGTGTAATGCTGTACGAATCGCTTGGCTTTGCGGGCTTAACGACAACCATATTGAAAACGCTTATCGGACGGAGCAGGCCGTACGTCGGTGAAGGGGAGTACCGTTTTCATGGCTTACAATTCAATACGGAACACACATCGCTTCCATCCGGACATGCGACAGTTGCATTTTCCGTTTCCTCTGTTCTTGCTGAACGAATTCATAATGTTTATGCGACGATCGGATTATATTCACTTGCATCGTTGACCGTCGGTGCGAGAGTCTACAACGATGAGCATTGGTTTTCGGATACATTTTTAGGTGCTGCCATCGGAACAGTTTCCGGCTTGGCCGTTGCACGATTGCATGAACAAAAAAATGACGGCTTATCTCTTTCGATTGTTCCCGGGATTGATCGCATAGGAATTTGTCTTGCATTCTAACATTGAAATGCCGAACAGGAAACGTTGGCTGAGCAGGACGGTACTTGGCATCGGTTTGGCGAGTTTTTTTTCCGACCTTGGGCACGAAGCGGCAACTGCCATTTTACCGATGTTCCTCGTCAGCATCGGTGCGGCGCCGGCGGCTCTCGGCATCATCGAAGGTGTGTCCGACGCAATTTCGAGTTTTGCAAAGTTATGGTCCGGATGGTACAGCGATCGGTTGGTACATCGCAAACCGATGGCGGTCACCGGCTATATCCTGACCGGAATTGCGAAAGCTTCCTTTGCGTTTGCTACCAGCTGGGTGCAAATACTCTTCGGCAGAACGATCGGATGGTTGGGAAGAGGAATTCGCGGTCCGGTGAGAGATTCCATCCTGACCGATGCAGTTCCTGCCGAAGTAAAAGGGCGTGCATTCGGATTTGATCGGGCGCTGGATACATTGGGCGCTGTTTTGGGACCGGTTGCCGCGTTGTGGTTGATCAGTCTGGTGTCGTTTCGAACCGTTTTTCTACTGACGCTCATTCCCGGAATTTGTGCCGCTTTGGCATTCGGTATGATTGTGCAGGAACGTCGGCGGGAAACAGTACAGCAAAAGAGTTTCCGTATGAGTCTTTCCAATCTTCCGAAAGAATTCAAACGGTTTCTTGTTGCTGTCGGGATTTTCGGTGCCGGGGATTTTGCTCATACGTTACTGATTCTTCGGGCTGCACAGCTTTTTACTTCTGCCAATGTTCCTGATGCCTCGCAGCGTGCGGTGACATTATATATTATTCACAATATCATTTATGCCGCCGCATCGTATCCTATCGGCGCCATTGCGGATCGAATGGATAAGCGATTTCTGCTTTTCATCGGATATGTATTAGCAGGTCTCATGTGTTTTGGATTTCTGTACCCGACGTCGGATTATGGCTTTTTGATTTTACTTTTTTCCGTTGGCGGGATATATATTGCCATTGAAGATACGGTTGAACGAGCGCTTGCAGCAGAAATGCTGCCGTCAGATATCCGGGGAACCGGATTTGGGGTACTTGCAGGTCTCAATGGAATCGGTGATTTCATTTCGAGCACGTTTATCGGTGTAATTTGGACCACTGTTTCGGTCAATGCAGGATTTGTGGTTTCCGGAAGTCTGAGTGTTATCGGCGCGTTTTTACTTCTGTTTATGGTTCCATCGTTGAAATCCCGGAAAACTTGATTCCATAATTCTTGAATATTCTTTGATTGCATGTTCATTTGATGGATAAGAAATGCCGCTGCCTGTTTCTCCACATATTGTTATCGCAAAAGATGCAATTGCGTTAAAAGAAAAATTGGAAAATCTTCCGACGCAACCCGGCGTGTATCAGTTCAAAAGCGGATCGGGGGAAGTGCTGTATGTCGGAAAAGCCGTCAATTTACGTAACCGCGTCCGCCAATATTTTCAAAAATCCCACCGTCCCGATCCCCGCCGCAGGGCAATGATATCAAAAATTCGGGATGTGGAATTGATCGTCACTGATTCCGAGGTTGAAGCTCTCATCCTTGAGACGACGCTGATCAAGAAGATCAAACCGAAATATAATATCGATCTGAAAGACGATAAAACATTCCCCTATATTGTCGTCACCAATGAGCCATATCCCCGTGTGTTTGCCACCCGGCGTGTCGTACGCGACGGTTCAAAATATTTCGGACCGTATACCGATGTCAAAAACATGCACGCATCGCTGAAACTGATTCGTGAAATTTATAAAGTTCGGAGCTGTAATTACCTGATCGACGAGGCTGTCATTCGGAAAAAGTCGATAAAAATATGTTTTGATTATCATATCAAAAAATGTGAAGGTCCCTGTGAAGGATTAATTTCATTTGAACGGTATCAGGAAATGATCGGCGACGTGATCGAGGTATTACGGGGGAAAACGGGGGCATTGGTTCGCTCGCTCGAATCGAGGATGAACAGTGCATCCGATGACCTCCGTTTCGAAGATGCGGCGCGGTTCCGGGATGAAATACATCAGTTGAGTGTTTACAATGACCGTCAAAAAGTTGTCGACGCGGAACATATCGATCGCGATCTTTTTGCTCTCGCGGTCGGCGGCGACGATGCCTGCGGTGTCGTATTTAAAGTTCGTGAAGGGAAGATCAACGGACGTCAGCATTTTTATATGTCCGGTGTCGACGGCAAACCGGAAGAAGAAATTCTTCATCAGTTCCTCGACCGGTATTATCTCGATGCGATGGATATACCGCTGGAAATATTTTTACCGACAGAACTCGAGGCAGCGCGTGTCATCGAGCAATGGCTGAGCGACCGGAGAACGGAAACCGTCTCGATCGTCGTGCCGAAGATCGGTGAAAAAGCAAAGTTGATGGCAATGTGTAAAAATAACGCAGAGTTATTGCTGGATATGTTGAAAATACAGAAGGAAAAAAATAAGGACTTTGTCCCGCATGCCGTACAGGCGCTTCAGCGTGATCTTCGATTGGATGCCATACCGCGACGGATAGAATGTTTTGATATTTCCAATTTCCAGGGAACAGACAGCGTTGCTTCGATGGTCGTTTTCATCGATGGAAGAGCCCGAAAATCGGAATATCGAAAATTTAAAATTGAAACGGTTCAGGGCGCAAATGATTTTGCCAGTATGAAAGAGGTGATCGGTCGGCGTTACTCGCGCGTGCTCCAGGAACAACGGGAACTGCCCGATCTGATCATCGTTGACGGTGGAAAAGGTCAGCTTTCAAGTGCCGTGGAAGCTCTTGCCGAAATAGGGTTGCGGATCGTCGATGGCGGTCAGGCAACAAAAAATATTCCGATTATCGGACTTGCCAAGAGACTGGAAGAGGTGTTTGTTCCTGCTTCGAGCGAGCCGCAATCGGTTCCCAAGACCTCTTCCGGATTAAAATTGCTTCAACAAATCCGAAATGAAGCTCACCGGTTTGCAGTTACCTATCACCGGACGTTACGGAAAAAGCGGACGTTGCAGACCGAGCTCGACCTGATTGAAGGTATCGGTAAAAAAAGAGCAAAAGAACTGCTTGAAATTTTCGGCAGCGTGCAAGGTGTAAAATTTGCGACCATAGAACAATTGTCAGAGGTCGTTGGCGAAAAAATAGCGACGACAATTAAGGAATATTTTGGTGATGAAGATGGTGCTGAAACGCTGACTTCACAGGTTCCGGAGAATAAAAAAAATTAATAATCATCTCTCCATTTTTTGAGAAAATTTGAACGAATTAAGATGCGATCTAAATAATTATATTGACTTTTGTTAAGTGATTTCTTATATTAAAGCGCTTCGATTAAGGTATCACAAGCAATGCTCTTTGGTAAATTAATTCATAAGATCGCAATAATTTTCCTCTTCTAATTTAATCGTCATTATTGTCATTGAGGAAGGGTTGGACATCGTGATTCATGATTCGTCCAAGCAATCAACGGCGATATTCCATTCGGAACTATTGTAAAAAGGATTTTTGTTCCTTTAGTGAGAGGGAAATTTAAGTTATGATTCGGTTTTTGTAGAAAACATTAGAAGTAATGATTTGGTGTGAGTCTGGCTCCCACTTCGAAATCAAGGCCCTCCCACTTGGTTTCACCGCTGGACTCACATCTTTTTTTTCACCCCATCAGAAATAGCATTTCTTTCCCAAATAAGCCGGTAATTTACCCCAAAGCTTTAAAATTAATTTTGAATTGTCAGGTTACATCGGTGATGCACTCGGAATTGTTCATCTGAAGGGAAAACAGTTTCGATTAAGAATAAGATGGTGATCCGGTGCGCCGATACCGGTTTTTCGATTAGTGAACGAACGATGGAAAATGCGTTCGTAGGATTGAAGATTTTGGGCTATACCAGAAGGTCGCTTACTTTTTTACTGACGCAGGCAATGTCAAACGGTTTGTAAAAAACCGCATCGACATAGGCATGCTGTTTTTCTTCCCAGAGTTGAGACTGTTTGCGGAACACGTAGAGAAGAATGATCGAAATTTCATTGTTAATCAGTTTAATATATTGACAGAGTTGTTCTGTCGATCGGGAAGGAGGGGAATCGATGATAACAAGGTTGACGGATGAAACTCCGACAAGATTCTTGAGCATCTCAATATCGGTCGTGGTCGTAACGCGAAATTGCTCTTCGAAAAGCATCAAAAGACTTGTACAAAAAGTCATATCCTGACTGTAAATCAGAATAGTTTTCATTGACTCGTCGTCTTTTGAACTGATTTCGTGTTGGTTTTTTTGTTTTTGTATCATTGGATGATTCTGAATACGCAAAAGTTACTCACAGGATATAATCACAATTTGTATGCCAGCCTCAAAAATTCAACAATCTGAGTTGAATAATCGGTGCAGTTTACAAAATGGTGAAATTAGAAGCGATCGAAAAAGAATTTTCTAAAAAGGGGTGGCAGAAATATCAATTATGATAATCAGGAAGGGATTCGTCTAAGAAAATTGATAAATCCGGACTTTAAAAAAGGAATTAATGTTCTTTGATTCCGAGGTCCTTAATGCGACGGTAGAGAGTGGGGAGACTGATTTTTAATGTCTCGGAGCTCTTTTCCTTGTCGAATTTGAATCGGTTGAGAACTATTGTGATATATTGCTTCTCAAATTCGTTCAGAGCAGTTTCTAAAGATTCATTCTCAACCAGGGGAATCGAAGATGACCGGATCAGATCGGGAAGGTCCTCTTTCGTGATGAAATCTCCTTTGGCAAAAATCATTCCCCGCTCGATGATATTCTCGAGTTCACGGATTTCGCCTTTCCAGACATTGTGCAAGAGTGCTTGCATGACATCATTTTCAACACCCTTAATATTTTTCCGGAGAACGGTCCTGTACTTATTGATAAAATGTTCGACGATGAGAGGAATGTCTTCTTTGCGATCTGACAGGGGTGGAAGAGAAAGTTCTACAACATTCAAACGGTAAAAAAGGTCTTCACGGAACCGGCCGTTTTCAACTTCTTTTCTCAGGTCCCGGTTTGTGGCGGCAATGATGCGAACGTCGATCGAGATAGGTGAAGTAGCTCCAACAGGTGTGATTTCATGTTGCTCGAGTGAACGCAGGAGTTTAACTTGAAGGGAAAGGGGAGTCTCACTGATTTCATCAAGAAGAAGTGTACCGCCGTCAGCGGCTTTAAAATATCCGGTTTTATCCGATGCCGCGCCGGTGAACGACCCTTTTTTGTGTCCGAACAGTTCGCTTTCAAACAATGTTTCGGTAATAGCACCGCAATTAACCGCAATCAGTGGTTTCTGCGCCCGACGGCTATTGAAATGAATAGCACGGGCAACAAGCTCTTTTCCCGTTCCGCTTTTACCGGTAATCAAAACCGTTCCATCGGTCGGTGCAACCATCCGGATTGTTTCAAATACCTTTTGCATGACAGGACTCTTGCCGACAAGTTGGGAGAAATCATATTCCTGATGGAGCTCCCTGCGGAGAAGCTGGTTTTCCAGGATGAGATGCTTGTGTTCGAGCAGTCGCTTCACTTTGACCATGAGCTCGTCAAATTCTACCGGTTTCAGAATGTAGTCGCTTGCCCCTTTCCGGAGTGCGGGAACTGCCGTGTCAAGCGATCCGTAAGCGGTAATGATGATGAACATCGTCTGGGGATTCAACTGCATGACCCTGTCGAGTAAGTCGATCCCATTCATGACAGGCATTTCAAGATCGCTGATCACAAGGTCGAATGCTTCAGACTGGATCTTTTCATATGCAACGGCGCCGTTTGGTGCTTCTGCAACAGTGAATCCTTCTTTTTTCAGGATGAATGCAATCGATTCTCTGATCAATTGTTCATCGTCAACAACGAGAATTCTATCCGCCATGAGATTGAGTATTATTCCGATTGAATGGGTAGTGTGATGGTAAAGGTTGTGCCGCGTCCTTCTGTGCTTTCGACATTGATGTCCCCCTGAAATGTTTTGACGATACCGTAGCTGACCCAGAGTCCCAATCCTGTGCCTTCGCCGACTTTCTTTGTCGTGAAGAATGGTTCGAAAATTTTCGGAAGGTTCTCTTCGGTAATGCCGCTTCCGTTATCCTGAACGACGATCGAAATTTCGTTCGCTTCGCCGTACGCCGAAACATTGATCTCCTGCGAATGGCCGGTCGGAAGGTTGCTGACAGCGTCAACCGCATTCATAAAAATATTGATGAATACCTGTTCGATCTGATCGGGAACAAGCCGCAGAAGCGGAAGTGCGCCTCGCAGATTGACATCGAATTTTACCTGTTTGGCTTTCTTACCTGCCCGGACGATCTCCAATGCCTGAAGAATACATTTGGTGATGTCGGTGTTCTGGATTTGATAATTGGAAGGACGCGAGAAGTCCACAAGATCGTGAATGATTTTTGAAATCCGGTTTACCTGGCTTTTGACCAGCTCGAGTTTTTCTTTTGCAAACTCATCGTTCGTTGTTCGCTGAACGACCTGGACAATTGAAGAAATGGACGCGAGCGGGTTACCCACTTCATGGGCAATGCCGGCAGCCATCGTCCCGATGATTTCCATTTTTTGCGCGTGGGCAAGCTGTTCTTCCAGGAACTTCTGTTCCGAAATATCACGATGAACGCCGAAATATCCGACAATCTTTTTGTTGCCGTCGATAATCGGAGAAATAAGCAGTTGACTGTAGAACGGTGCTCCGTCTTTTCTTCTGTTCTCTACCTTTCCGACCCAGACATTTCCCGAATTGATCGTATTCCACATTTGATCCCAGAAACTTTTCGGATGCCTGCCGCTTCCAAACAGTTTCGGGTTATTGCCGATCATTTCTTGTTTGGTATAACCGCTTGACCGTTCAAATGCCGGATTAACATAAATGATCTTGCCGTCCGCATCGGTTATTTCGACAGGATTGATCGTGTATTGTGCAATGTTGTAAAATCGAAGGAGATCGAGTTCGGTTCGTTTATGGTCAGAGATGTCACGAACGATGATGAAAAAAAACGGAGTTTGGTCATGATCGTTGTGAATTCGGCGAATGGAAACTTTGGCATCAAGGTCAGACTTACCATCTGCAGATTGAAAACAAACCTCCGTTTCCGCAGAGGCAGTCATTTTGTTCGGGTGGAATGACCCGGAAATCGACGAATCTTCCGGGACTCAAATCCTTAAATGAATGATTGCAAATCCACGAATCATCAATTGCAAAAATCGACCGGGCAGATTGATTGCATCGCAATATATTTTGACTTTCGTCAATGATGAACCATGGGTCAGGTAAAAGGTTCAGCAATAAAGAAGAATCAAGGTCTTGAAAATCCTTAATATTCCAGTTTTTTCCTGACACGTCTGCTTGATTTGCCATGAGAATAATGATTTTTCTTAATATATAGGATTTTTATGTCATCTCAAAGGAAAGCGCAGTACAATTTTATCCCGAATATTTCTCTGAAATGAGCAAATTCGATGGAATTTCAAATGTGGGAATTTAAATGGACAATATTTGGTATCCTGCCGGAAGTGTTTTCTCTATCCCAAATGAAAATTTCGATGATTGAATTATCAAATTTAATAATATTTTGGATTTCATTCGAATGAAAAATGGACATTATTCTGATTTTTCGGTCAATTTTCAAGAAATTAATGTGGCATAGCAATTGTGATAAAAAATAAAGCAAGCATAAAAAGACTTTTTTTGAGGCCGATTGAATCGTATGTCAATGAGTAAAGTTGAGATGAACATTCTTAGTTTATTAAAGAAATTCGATAAGCCCGGTCCGCGGTACACGAGCTATCCGACAGCCCCGCTCTTTTCATCATCGTTCGGAAGAAAAGAGTACGAAGAAGAAATCGTGCGGACGAACGCGGCAGAAAGAGGCTCCAATCTCTCGTTATATTTTCATTTTCCATTTTGTGATACGCTCTGTTACTTTTGCGGCTGTACCACGATTGTTACGAATAATCAGAGTCGTATTGCCGATTACCTTTTACGTTTGAAAGCAGAGATTGATCTCCTGTCGTCGCGGATAGCACCGGGGCGGCAGGTAGTTCAAATGCACTGGGGCGGCGGAACGCCGACGTATTTGACGCCGGAACAAATCAGTGACATTGCGGAATATATTCAGAAACGGTTTACATTCAGCGACAGTCCGGAAATCAGTGTGGAAATTGATCCCCGGGGTTTGACGTTTGAACATCTTCAAGCTTTGCGTAATTCAGGATTCAACCGCGTCAGCCTTGGATTGCAGGACTTTAACGGGGATGTGCAACGGGCGATTAACCGCAATCAATCCGAAGAAATGACGCGTCAAGCCATTGCATTTTCGCGTCAGCTTGGATTTTCCAGCCTCAATCTCGATTTGATTTACGGATTGCCGTATCAGACACCGGAATCGTTCAGCGCCACTTTGGACAAAGTGATCGATATTCATCCCAACAGAATTGCTGCCTATAATTTTGCCTATGTGCCGTGGATTAAACCGCATCAGAAATTAATTCATGAGGATGATCTTCCGACTCCTGAAATGAAGCTGAGAATTCTCACATTGATCATTGAGCGGTTGGTGGAAGCCGGTTACGTGTATATCGGCATGGATCATTTTGCCACTGCCGATGACGAATTAACAATCGCTCAGCGACAGCACACGTTGTACAGGAATTTTCAGGGGTACTCAACAAATGCCGGATGCGATCTATTCGGTCTCGGTATGTCGGCAATCAGTCATATCGGTTCAGTGTATGCACAAAATGCAAAACATATCGAAGATTATGAATCGGCGGTGGATGCCGGAATGCTTCCCACGGAAGTCGGCTATCACATGTCCGCTGACGATCAACTTCGCAAATACGTCATTATGAGATTGATGTGCGATCTCGTCCTCAATACCGAAGAAGTGGAACGACGGTTTCAAATCGACTTCAATCAATACTTCGAAACCTCTCTAACGCAATTGAAACCCCTTCTGGATGACGGACTGTTGCTTCATCAAGGGGCATCCTACACCGTTACAATGAATGGCAGACTCTTCCTGCGTAATATTGCAATGTGTTTCGATGCACATTTACCGGGATTTCAGAAACAGAAGCCCCTATTCTCGAGGACGGTATAACATGTCCGGTTTTCTATCGAACTGCTGCAAGGAGGTCCAAGCATGAATGTCACAGAGCGTATTCTCGTCGTTGATGACGAAGAAATCATCCGCGATTCCATTTCCTTCATACTGAAAAAGGAAGGGTTTACCGTTCAGGTTGCAGAAAACGGAAGAGCCGCATATCAGAAGCTTTTGGAAGAAACGTTCGACATCGTTATAACCGACCTTGAAATGCCTGAGATGAAAGGGATTGAGCTTCTGGAAAAAACGATCCAGCTCAATCCGCAAACAACCGTCATTATTGTAACGGCATACGGTTCACTCGAAACTGCAATTGCTGCGTTACGGGCCGGGGCGAGCGATTATATTTTGAAACCGGTTGAGTTTGACGAACTGCTTGTAAAAATTCGGCGCCTTCTCGATCAGAAAAAACTTCTCGTTGAAAATCAATTACTGCGGCGACAACTTCACCGTGAAGCGGACTTTTCCAATCTTGTCGGCAAAAGTCAGCCGATGCAAAAAGTATTTGAAACGATTAAAAAAGTTTGCCGGACGGATAGTACGGTTCTCATCACCGGCAACAGCGGAACAGGTAAAGAACTTGTTGCCAAGGCGATCCATTTCAACAGTGGCCGTTGTGAAAAACCTTTCATTACCGTCAACTGCGGAGCGATTCCCGAAACGTTGATCGAGAGTGAATTGTTCGGACATAAAAAAGGCGCCTTCACCGGTGCGGTTGCCGATAAGATCGGATATTTTAAAGCGGCGGTCGGCGGGACGTTATTTCTTGACGAGATCAGCGAAATGCCGCTTTCGCTTCAGGTGAAACTTCTTCGTGCAATCGAACAAAAAGAAATTACGCCTGTTGGTATGTCCATTTCCGTTCCGATTGATGTTCGTTTTATTGCGGCAACGAACAGAGACCTCCGGCGTGAGGTAGCGGAAGGACGATTCCGGGAAGACTTATTTTATCGGTTGAATGTCGTCGAATTGAAACTTCCATCTCTTATCGAACGGAAAGAAGATATTCCTCTTCTCGTCGAACACTTCATAGAAAAGTTCCGCGCTGATATGCGAAAGGACATCCGCGGGGTGGAAAGTTCTGCATTGCAAATGCTTATGCAGCATGAATGGAAAGGCGAGATCAGGGAATTGGAGAATATCATCGAGCGCGCGGTTATCTTTTGTCAGGGAATGTATATAACTCCCAATGATCTTCCCGAATTCTTCCATTCCGGTGTTTCCATGGAATCGATGGACGGATTTGCCTCACTTGAAGAAGCAATGAATAATCTTCAACGGCAATACCTGTTGGCGGAGTTGAAGAAAAATCAATTCAACAAGGAACAAACTGCCCGAATGCTCAAAATCAGTCTTCCGACGCTTTACAGGCGCTTGAAGACCCTTCAAATACCATTAAAGTAACGGTATTATCGTACCATTACTTTTTGTTCTTTCTTTAATACTCTCACACTTGATTTAGTGGTTGGAATTTAGTTTAATTCATATGGTTTTTCAGAAATGATAACCATTGAATTACCTCTTCTCATGGGTGAAATAAGATTAATTTAAAATGATTCATTTGGTTCTTTGAATAAACGTCTCGAACGGCACATTGTTTGCACATCTCAATTCATCAAGATGGCAGATAAGATATAATGAATCTCATAAAAAAAATCTTAGTTCCGACTGATTTTTCGATGTTATCGTTCGCAGGTGTCGAATATGCTCATTCACTTGGGGAACAATATGGTGCGGAAATTCATCTTGTGAATGTGATCGAGTCATTTTCCGGCAAGCAAACTCCGTATGTCGATGAATTTTCGGAAACGGTTCTCCGGGATAAGGATAATGAGGCTCTCCGGCGGCTGGAAGAAGTGAGCCGAAAGTTTTTTTCTGAGGCAAAAAAGGTAAATCATGTCATTCTGCGTGGTGATCCTGTCGAAGAAATTGTTCGATATGCCCGGTCCCGGAACTGTGATCTCATTGTGATGGCAACGCACGGACGTACGGGTGTTGCGCACATCATGGTGGGAAGCGTTGCTGAAAAAGTCGTGCGTCACTCACCGATTCCCGTTCTCACGGTGAAACCGGAAGAAATGCAAAATCATTTTATGGAACGTGAAGATATCGATGAACAGCTTCATCTTCCATCTCGTGAAAGTAAAACAGGTAAATGAATAAAAAACAGATTCGTGTAACTCAAGAAATACACTTAATCAATAAGGAAGGAAAACACATGATACGAACAATTTCTTTTGTGATGTTGATCGGCTGCCTGATGCTGTTTGTTATGCCGGGTGTTGCGCAGAATAAATATGTCGGTACCAAGATTTGCGCCCCATGCCATAAGATGGAAAGCACCGGTAAACAATTTGATCTCTGGCAGAAGACAGCACATGCGACTGCTTATAAAACACTCACGTCACCTGCGGCAGATTCAATTGCCAAGGCGAAAGGTCTGAAAAAGAGTGCGGTGGAATCCCCGGAGTGTTTGAAATGCCACGTTTTGCAGGCAGATGCCGCGTCAATTGACAAGACATTCGATCTCAAGGACGGTGTGCAATGTGAAGTTTGCCATGGAGCAGGATCCAGCTATAAAGCGATGGCAACTATGAAAGATCATGCAAAGGCAGTTGCCGCAGGACTGAAAGAATATAAAGACGATGCTGCAATTCAGAAACTTTGTGTAACGTGCCATAACGATCAAAGTCCGACACATAAAGAATTTAAGCTGAAAGATATGTGGGACAAGATCAAGCATCCGATGCCGAAAAAATCGTAAAGACGGCAATCTCATTTAATGTTATCAAGAACTCTGCCGGTCGGATGGTCTGACCGGCAGGGTATTGTAATCATGAAAATATCATATGTGTTCATCCTTATAGGATTACTTTGTGTTTGGTTTGCGATTCCGTTGCAAGAAGGGATTGCTCAATCGAATGCAGATTGTCTCGCCTGCCACAGCGATCAGTCTCTGACGATGGAAAAGGGAGGGAAAACAATTTCCATCGGTGTCAAAGAAGATGTTCTGTTGCAGTCACCTCATAAAAAGCTTGCCTGCATAGCATGTCATACCGGTTTCAATCCGGAAAATATTCCTCACAAAGAAACTATTACGCCGGTAAACTGCCTCACATGCCATAAAGACGTTCCGTTCAAACATACGTTTCATCCGCAATTGGGTCAGGCTATTGCCTCTCATCAGGAACCGGATGTTTCCTGCAAAGATTGCCATGGAACGCATGATATTGTTTCTCCGAAAGTTCCGGGTTCAAAGTTTTCCGGCACCCACCTTGTCGATGCGTGCGGTGAATGCCATAGTGATGTCAAAGAAAATTTTCAGGCATCGTCACACGGTAGGGCGCTTGCGGCAAACGTCAGCGGTGCACCGAATTGTTTGACCTGCCATCAGAATCAGATCGTCGGTACGGGAACTGAAGCGGATACATTGGCTCACAAAATAACGCAGGAAAAATTATGCCTGTCGTGCCATCTCGATAATCCCGACGTCAGGGCGAGAACTTCTCCATCCGCAGGATTCATTGCGGCATACGAAAATAGCGTACACGGTAAGGCTCTTCGCGGCGGTAATGCCCGTGCAGCGAATTGCATCGACTGTCACGGCAGTCACCAAATGATGAAAGGCGATGAAGAGGCTTCATTCGTCAATCGCAAAAACATTCCGAACACGTGTGGAAAATGTCACGGAGACATTGCCGACCAATACCGGCAAAGTGTCCATGGTGTTGCCATGGCGAACGGAGTGAAGGATGCGCCGGTGTGTACCGATTGTCATGGCGAACACAATATCCTTAAACATGGTGATCCGAATTCTCCGGTGGCAGCAGCGAACGTTTCGACGCAGGTCTGCTCGCCGTGTCATAATTCCGTCAAGCTTTCTTCGAAATACGGTATTGCCGGAGACCGATCGCAAACGTTCGCCGATAGCTACCACGGATTGGCAATTCGCGGCGGATCCGTCGAAGTGGCCAATTGTGCGAGCTGCCACACTGCACATAATATCAAGCCCTCCGCAGATTCCACGTCGAGCGTGAACAAAAAGAATCTTGCGGTAACATGCGGCAAATGTCATCCCGGCGCAAATAATAAATTCGCGGTCGGGGCGGTTCATGTCGCAATGACCGCCAACGAAGATCCATCGTTGTACTGGATTACGACCACATATATCATTCTTATTTTCACCGTCATCGGCGGGATGGTTATTCATAATCTTCTCGACTTCATCAGAAAGTCGAGACGAAAATTGATGATCCGCCGCGGATTATTGGTTGAGGAACAGTTGGGTCACAGCCTCTATGTCCGCATGACGCTCAATGAACGATTACAGCATGGTGCTTTGCTTATCAGTTTCTTCCTTCTCGTCTTTACCGGATTCATGTTGCGCTATCCCGAGGCATGGTGGGTCGTTGCTCTCCGGTCGCTTGATGAACATATTTTCAATTTACGAAGTCTCGTCCACCGGATTTCGGCGGTTATCATGGTACTTGCCGGGCTGTATCATATTTATTACGTGACGTTAACTGAACGGGGCCGAAATCTCATCCGGGACCTTATGCCGCGTCTGCAGGATGCGCGTGATGCTGTTGCAGTCATGAAGTACAATCTCGGTATATCGCGGGTCAAGCCGCGTTTTGGTCGATTCAGTTATATCGAAAAAAGTGAATACTGGGCGCTGGTGTGGGGGACGATGATCATGGCGACAACCGGTGTCATTATGTGGTTCGATAATACTTTTATCGGAATATTTACCAAACTCGGATATGATATTTCGCGGACGATACATTTTTATGAAGCTTGGCTTGCCACACTTGCCATCATTGTTTGGCATCTCTATTATGTGATCTTTAATCCGGATACGTATCCGATCAATCTTGCGTTCTTCAAAGGGACCATTACGGAAGCGGAAATGGAAGAAGAACATCCGCTTGAGCTCGAAGCACTGTCACAGAAAATGATCGAAGACGACATTGCTGAACAAACCGACGAAGATCCGGAACAACAAGACCCGGAATCGAACGCGGAAAATAAATCTGATAATACGGAGAAACCGCGATGAGAAGAATTTTTCCGAGTTCTTTTTATAATCTCACCACGCTCGTCGGACTTGCCGTTGTTGTTGTTTCGCTCGGAGTTGTTGTCTTCTTTGCACTTCTGGAAGCGACAGCGGAAAATTCCAATCCCTATATGGGAATCATTGCCTTCGTGATCGTTCCGTTGTTTCTCGTCATCGGCATTCTTTTGGTCATTGCCGGTGTCTGGCGTGAACATCGGCGTGAGCGATTGGGAAAACCGCATGGGTTACGATTACCGCAAATCGACTTCAATAATCCGCGACACAGGACTGCGGTGACAACAATCCTGGCAGGCACATTGGTACTCCTTTTCATCATCGGATTTACAAGCTTTAAAGCGTATGAACACACCGAGTCGGATCAATTTTGCGGTGAAACATGTCATAGCGTGATGGAGCCGGAATACACCGCCTATCAGTTTTCTCCCCATGCGAGGGTGGGCTGTGTTCAATGTCATATCGGATCGGGTGCGAGTTATTTTGTGAAATCGAAACTTTCCGGAAGCTATCAGGTGTACGCGGTGTTGTTCAATAAAGTTCCGAGACCGATCCCGACACCGATTGAAAATTTGCGCCCGGCACAACAAACATGCGAACAATGTCACTGGCCCAAACATTTCTACAGTGAAAAACAGCATGTGAACACATATTATATCTCTGATGAACACAACACAAAGTGGACGCTGAATCTTTTGATGAAGATCGGCGGCGGAAATAGTGAAGCCGGACCGACCTCCGGTATTCATTGGCACATGAATATTGCTCACGAAGTCACGTATGCGGCTCTTGACCGCGAACGCCAAATTATTCCGTGGGTCAAATCGCGGACGCTGGACGGCAAGGAAACAATTTATCGGAGTTCGGAAATTCAGGTTTCCGACGATTCGCTGAAAAATGCATTCACGCGACGCATGGACTGCATCGATTGTCATAATCGCCCGACACATATTTATCATCCTCCGGCACGTTCCGTCGATAATGTGCTGGCAGCCGGCTGGATCGATCCGAATCTTCCCAGCATCAAAAGTATTGCGGTCAAAGCTCTTGAAAATCCGTACACGACGAAACAGGGCGGGTTGGACACGATCCGGATATTTATGGAAGATTTTTATAAACAAACCTATCCTGACATTGCCTCGAAAGAAAGCGTGAAAATCGATAGTGCCATCGTTCAGGTACAAAAGCTGTACAGCAGAAATTATTTTCCGGAAATGCAGGTAAGCTGGAAACGTTTTCCCGATAATCTCGGACACTTGTATTACAAAGGATGTTTCCGGTGTCACGACGGAAAGCATGTCAGCGACGACGGGAAGGTGCTTTCCCGTGATTGCAACACCTGCCATACGATTCTTGCACAACAGTTCGAAAACGATTCTCTCCGTATTTCACTCGCCGGAATCGAATACCGTCATCCCGTGGATATCGGCGATGCATGGAAAGAAATGAATTGCAGTGACTGTCACAATCCAAGCGACCAATAAAAGGACATATGAATTCCAACGAAGAAATTCCACAAAGCCATGAAGAGCGGCGAACCTTTTTGAAAATTCTTTTATCGGGAGGTTTGATTGCCCTCGGCGGTTCTATTCTCTATCCCATCCTCGCTTATCTGAAGCCGCCGAAACAGGGCGAAGTGGAGGTGACGAGTGTAAAAGCCGGAAAGCTGGGCGAACTGGAAAAGGATTCCGGTAAAATCGTGAAATTCGGAAACAAGCCGGTCATTTTGATACGAACCGCGAATGACGAGCTTCGAGCATTTTCTGCGACCTGCACACATCTTGAATGCACTGTCCAATATCGAAAGGATTTTGGACTTATTTGGTGCGCGTGCCATAACGGCAAATACGATCTGAACGGCCGCAATGTCTCCGGACCGCCGCCGCGTCCGCTTGACGAGTACCGTGTGGTTGTTCAAGGAGAGGAGGTTCTCATTTCGAAGAAAGTATGAAAACGAGAATTCAAAAATTGTATTCCTGGATGAATGAGCGGGTTGAGCTCGACGACCTCGTCGATTTTATGGGAAAAAAATATGTGCCTCAGCATTCCCATTCGGTCTGGTATTACTTCGGAGGAGTTTCATTATTCCTTTTTATTATACAAGTGGTGACCGGCATTCTTCTTTTGTTGTATTATAAGAGCGGTGAAGACCTGTCGTTTGAAAGTATTCAATTCATCATGTCGAAAGTTCAGTTCGGCTGGCTCATCCGCTCGATCCATAGCTGGACAGCGAATCTATTCATCCTTTCCGCGATGGTGCATATGTTCAGCGTCTATTTCGGAAAGGCATACCGTAAACCGAGGGAAATAACATGGTTGACGGGGATGCTCATGTTTTTCCTTGCACTTGCATTCGGTTTCAGCGGCTATTTGCTTCCATGGAATGAGCTTGCGTTCTTTGCGACAAAGGTCGGTACCGATATTGCCGGTATCCTTCCGTTCATTGGCAAACCGATCATGCAGTTGCTGCGCAGCGGTGATGATGTCACCGGTGCAACTCTTTCACGGTTCTTCGGTTTCCATGTCGCAGTGTTCCCCGGAATTTTTACTGTGCTTCTCGGGATTCATCTTCTTCTGGTGCAGCGTCAGGGAATGAGCGAACCGCTCAATGCAGGGGACGGGGTGAAGTCCGATCAAAAACGGATGCCGTTCTTCCCGAATTTTATGTTGCGTGATCTTCTGCTCTGGCTGATTGTTCTCAACCTGATTGCCATTCTTGCGGTGTTTTTTCCATGGGAACTCGGAAAGAAAGCGGACGCATTTGCACCGGCTCCGGCAGGCATCAAACCGGAATGGTACTTTTTATTTATGTTTCAAACGCTGAAATATATTCCGGGTAAACTCTGGATTTTCGATGGCGAAGTGTTCGGCATCATGTTGTTCGGCGCTGCCGGATTACTCTGGATGCTGATTCCTTTTTGGGATCGAAAAAGTTCCCGCGGCGAGCAAACCCGGTTCATCAATTATATCGGCTTGTTCGTCATCATGTACATTATGATCTTTACAATCATCGGATGGCTCGCATGAAAAAATATATTTTATATACTTTGAGTGTCATTGTCATCCTTGCACAGCCGGTATTTGCTTCCGGTGGTGATCAATGTTTTACGTGTCACGAGGGATTGGGCGATAAAGAATCGAGCGGATACAAACATGATATTCATTTTGCCAAAGGCATATCATGTGCCGGATGCCACGGAGGGAATTCGAAATCCGAAGATATGGAAAAGGCAATGGACACGAGTGCCGGCTATCATGGAGTCCCGAAAGGTGATGATATTTCAAAAACTTGTGCCGGCTGCCATGCTGATTCCGCACGAATGAAATCATTCGGATCTTCTCTTCCGACCAATCAATGGGAGATGTTACAGACAAGCGTGCACGCCCGTCTTTCAACAAACGGACAGGAACACATTGTTCAATGCATCACCTGCCACGGCGTTCACGGCATCGTGCCGGTGAAAGATCCTGCTTCACCGGTTTATCCTTTGAATATTGTAAAAACGTGTACGAAGTGTCATTCCGATGCGGCATTCATGCGGGATTACAACCCGTCCTTGCCGGTCGACCAGGAGGCAAAATACAGGACAAGCGTTCATGGACAATTGAATGCGAAGGGTGATCCGAAACCGGCCGCGTGTGCAAGTTGTCATGGCAGTCATGATATCCGTTCTGCGAAAGATGCGAAATCAAGAATTTATCCTGTGAATCTTCCGTCGACGTGCGCAAATTGTCATAGTAATGCTACATATATGAAAGCATATAACATTCCGACGGATCAGTTCGATAAATTCTCCAGGAGTGTACACGGAATCGAACTTCTGCAGAAACATGATGTTTCGGCACCCGCGTGCAATAGTTGTCATGGCAATCATGGCGCTGCGCCGCCGGGAGTTGAATCGGTTTCCAAAGTGTGCGGCACATGTCATGCGTTGAATGCCGATCTGTTCTCCGGAAGTCCGCATAAAAAAGCATTCGATGATAAGCATTTGCCCGAATGTGAAACGTGTCATAGTAATCATGAAATTGTACCCGCCACGAAAGTGATGCTTGGGACTGGAAAAGATGCGGTGTGCAGCCGGTGCCACGATCAACAAACCAATCCGAAAGGATATGAAGTTGCCGGCGTGATGCGTGCCTTGACAGACAGCCTTGAATCGCAGGAAGATCTTGCAACCGTTCTTCTCGGGAAAGCCGAACAAAAAGGGATGGAAGTTTCAGAATCCCGGTTCAAATTACGCGATGTCCATCAGGCGCGCTTACAGTCCCGTACGATGGTGCATTCATTCGATGAGGGGAAGTTTCGTGAAGTTGTCGATAAAGGATTAAAAACCTCCGCGGGTGTGATTGAGGAAGGCCAGCATGCCATCGATGAATATTATTTCCGGCGTTGGGGATTGGGAATTGCTACCATTATCATTACGATTGTCACTGTCGCACTGTATTTTACAATCAAGGGCATTGAGCGAAAACAACGGAATGCTATGAAATCGAATACTATCATAAAATAAAAAATGAATATCGGACAGATCAGCATTATCATTGCGTTCATTTCTGCGCTCGGTGCAACCTATTTTTATGTTCAAGAAGGCAGGAATAAGTCTCTAACTTCTGTAACCGCCGGGCTACCGGGAAAAAGTTTCGGTTACCGGTTGTTCATCATCTCAGCATTGTTCGGTGGCATTGCTGCTATTACGATGCTGGTGCTGTTGCTGACACATCAGTATCAATACAGTTACGTTGCGCATTACAGTTCGGATTCTCTTCCGGCGATTTATCTTGTGTCCGCTTTCTGGGCGGGACAAGAAGGGACGTTTCTTCTCTGGTCGCTGTATGTTTGTGTGATGGGATTGGTTTTTTCGGGTTTTGGGAAACGTCGGGATGCTATTGCAATGGCGGTTGTGAGTGCCTTTGCCGGATTCCTGTTTTTGTTGATGATTGCGAAAAGTCCGTTCGAAATTTCCCAAACTATTCCTCACGATGGTGAGGGAATGAATCCTCTTCTCCAGGATTTGTGGATGGCGATTCATCCGCCGATTCTTTTTATGGGTTACGCCGCTACGGTCTTTCCATTTGCCCTGGTTATTTCTGCTCTCTGGAAAAAGGATTTCGGCCACTGGTTTTCTTCAGGATTTTCCTGGACGTTATTCGCCGCTCTTACTCTCGGAGCGGGAATTATTATCGGCGGATTCTGGGCGTATGAAGTCCTCGGTTGGGGGGGATACTGGGGTTGGGATCCGGTGGAAAATTCTTCTCTTGTGCCGTGGTTGACTCTTCTGGCACTGGTTCATGGGTTTGTGATTCAGCGGGCGCGTGGTTCTCTTGTACGAACAAATGCATTGATCGCGATTCTTGTTTTCTTGTTTGTGTTGTACGCAACGTTTCTTACCCGCAGCGGAGTGCTTGCCGATTTCTCCGTCCATTCTTTTGTCGACCTTGGTATCAATGGATATCTCATCGGTGTTTTAGCGGTTTCAACGGTTCTCGGCATTGGAGTATTTGTGTGGCGGTTCCGGTCTGTAACGTCAGCAAAAATGGATTTCTCCCATCTGAACCGGGAGATGACGCTTGCCATCAGTATGGCCGTCCTTTTGCTCGGTGTTCTGTTCACATTTTTTGGGATGTCGTCTCCTTTGTTGACCGGTATGTTCGGAAAAGCATCACAGGTCGACACATCATTTTATAATAAAGTGAATCTTCCGGTTGCCATTGGTATCGCTCTTCTTCTCGGGATCACGCCATTCCTCGGGTGGAAGGAAGAAGCGAAGCAGGGAATGATTCGTCGTTATTCTATGTCGCTTGCTCTTACCGTGCTGAGCTGCGTTATAGCGTACGTTGCCGGAGTAACATCGTGGTGGATGATGCTGTTTGTTGGAACGGCGGCATTCGGTCTTATCAGTAATGTCATTATCACGTTTCGTCAATACAGGACAGGCTGGCTCATGCTCGGCGGGCCGATTGCGCATATCGGTGTCGGGCTTCTTTTTCTCGGCATACTCGGGTCGGGGAGCTTCGACGATACAACACGCCTTCTTCTTATTCCGGGACAGCCGCAGAATGCGTTCGGTTACCAGTTTACATTTCGGGGAATACCGGATCTGCATGCAGAGAAACCGAAAATCGATATTGAAGTTTCCGACGGGAAACAATCGTACATCGCTTCGCCGTCGCTGTATTTCAGTAATTATAATCAATCGTTGATGCGGCAGCCGGATATCAAGATTTTCCCGATGAAAGATCTGTATATCTCGCCGATGGAGGTTCATGTTCCCGATCCGGCAGAAAGCGGGAATCTCCGGACACTCGATCTGACGAAAGGGGAAACCAAAGAATTTGCCGGATACAAAGTTACCTTTGAGCGGTTCGAAACGGGACAGCATGATCAGGGTGGCATGATGTCTGTCGGTGCTGTCCTGAAAGTTACCGTCGGTGATAAAGAATTCGAAGTGATTCCTCAGTTTTCTATTACCAGTCGTGGCGAGAGGCAAACAACACCGGTGCCACTGCCTGCCCAGTCTTCAACATCATCATTACATGGGCCACAAATTGCACTCGACGCTATCAATGTCGATGAACAGCAGGTGCATCTTGAGTTCTTTGGACTTGCACCGAAGGAAAATCCGCAGCCGGCGCAGACTCTTCTAGTCGAGGTTAGTACGAAACCTCTGATGATGGTTCTTTGGACCGGCGTTGTGCTGATCATTGCGGGGTCGGTAATTGCCTGGCGGCGGAGAGTGGTTTCAGCAGAGTAGCTTTTCGTGTAATTGACCAATACTATTCAATTACTCCATTTATCCGTTTAAACCTGCTCGTTTTGAGAAATGATTATCAATATTGAAAACTTTCATGAAAAACGGGTTTGATATCATATATTTCCTCCAAAATTACTATTAATTTGATGGCACACCGTTTGCCATAATAATATATGGGTATTCGAGATAGAGTGATTAAATAATGAAAAAATGGGCAGATGAATTTGTGGTTGCAAATGAAAAATGTACAAGAATTTTTACAAACCATCAATGAAATTGAGTCTCCAAATAGTTCTCATCGTGCTTATCGGTACAGTATTCTTTTTGGGGGATGTTCCTCAACAAAAAATCACTATCGTGGCTCCTGTAATGCCTGACTCGATATCATATGAACAAGGAAAGATATTTGTGTTATCAGTGACAAAAGATTCCGTTGATAACTCTCTTACTGCTTCCACTCAATGGCAGGAAACAAAATTTTTGGAAGTTTTTTCCAATGATGGCAAAGATGCTTTTCCGAAAGAGTTTATCAAACTCTTTCCTTCTCATTCGACGATTCAAAAAGTTTGGTACATGTTTAAATTCAGTAACTACTATTCAATTCCTGAATCGGTTCAGTATGCTTACACCGATACAATTTCCGTCAGAACTTTTTGGGGGAAACCGGAATTGTCGCTCCTGTTGAATGAAGTAAAATCCACGAAAGCAGAACATCTCCTGCTCATGGTTCGCGGCTGGCACGATAGTTCGTACACTACGGCGTTCGATGACCCCATTGCGGATAATCGTTCTCTATTTAAACTCCAACTGCATCTTATTCCTGGTGCGAATATCCTTTACTTTGCACCCGGTGGAAGAAAGAAAGATGCGTTTGAATACGTCACCGATTTTGTGAACGAATCAAAACCTCTCGATACGCGTGCGAATCGATTTCATAATTCGGAAATCGAAAAAAGCTGTACGACGTGCCACGAAGGTCTCCCGAGCGCTGACGGCGGTAAATCGATGAAAGCGGATTGTTCGGTTTGTCATAAAGCGATTGCGTCAGGATCAATGATTCATTCTCCGGTAGAAATGAACGAATGCGTTACCTGTCATAGCTGGTCGCAGGAAAAAAACAGCATGGTGGTCACCAAAGGTGTGCCTGATGCGTGTTTCGATTGCCATACGGAGAAAAAGATCACGATCGATAGTTCAAGAGTACAACACCCGGTTGCCACGGATTGCGTAACATGTCATTCCCCTCACGCAAGCAGCGAAGGACCTCATCTTGTCAAGAAAAACATTTATGATCTCTGTGGCGATTGCCATGAAGATAAAAAGATGAATCATCCTGTCGGCAAACATCCGGTTCGTTTTGCCAAAACAATTACCGGCGATGAAATATCTTGCGTCAGTTGCCACACTCCGCATGGATCGGAAAACGACCACCTCTTGAAAGTCGGTGGAAATTCAATGATGATTTGCATCCAATGCCATAATCAATGACCGGGTATATACGATATTGCCTGCTTGCGTTCCTTTTCCTCCCGTCATCCATAGTTTCTGCCCAAATTATGAATGATCTCGGCATGGTGGGGGGAAGTGGTTTAGTATTCACGCCGACAATCGGTGTGACACCCGAAGCGCAATTCCGTTTCGATGCTTCACGGATAAGTTTTCTCCGGCCTGAAAACGGTGGTTTCAACAGCGTGGGGATCACCAGTGGTCTTTCTGAGAATATGGAATTTACGGCAGAGTTTCAATCTGCTCAAACAGGAGAATCGATCTCACCGTCTTTTATCGGATTTGGCGGGAAATTCGTCATGCCGTTTACGCTGCCGTTTGAATTCCGGTCTGCTATTTGGGCTGAGATCATTTCGACTTCCAACCCGAATACTGCTCCCATTTTTTCATCCTCGATCGATCGGGGAGGGATTGTTCTGCATCCGTCACTCATTGAAAAATTTAACGGTAATATTCTTCTCGGCATTACTGACGCCGATAACACGAAGAAGTTTGCCGCCGGATGTAACGCCTCCCACATTGTCAACGGATTGTTAAAAATCGGCGGCGAGTATCTCTACAACTATTATGGCCGTAATGACAGGCAGGAGTCGATGCTCATTCTCCTTCGCGCAATGCCGAATGTTTGTGTACAATTGAGTCCCGGTTACCTGCAGTCTTCGGTAATGTCCACATGGATGTTTACCGTCGGTGTTTCTGTTTCGACAGCAAGTATAGAATTTGTAACACCTGATAACGTGAAGGATAAGAATAACAGTGCGCCTTCATTCGATGACCTGGAAAAACAGATACATGATGAGCAGAAAGACAATAAGAAGGATAACCAATGAGATGCTTTGCATTAAATGTTCGTACCTTGTTTGCTCTCTTTATGTTGGGGTTGGGCATTGCCGGCTGTTCCGGTTCAAAACAATCCGAAACGAATGAATTTGTGTGGCCGTCTCCACCCGATGAGCCCCGTATCAAATACGTGAGGACTATACTGGGGTCTGATGATTATGTATCGGGGCTGGGCTCCATCACGCGGGCATTAGCTGGCGGATCAAATGCGATCACGCTTTCCAATCCATTCGATCTTTGTACGGATGGTTGCGGGCACATTTGGGTCACTGACGCAGCCCTCGGTGTCATTCTCTTCGATGATGTCAAGAAAGAAGTTACCCAGGTCGGCGAGCTGAGCAAGATTCCCCTGGATGATCCCCGCGGCATCGCATACGGTAATAACAAAGTATTTATCGGTGTTGCTTCGCTCGGGCAGGTTGTTGTTCTCACTCCGGAAGGCAAAGACCTTTATGCGATCGGCAAGCGCGGCAGGTTTCACAACCCTGTCGATGTGGTGTATGACAGTTTGAAGCACCGTGTTATCGTTGTTGATAATAAGTTGAACAATGTTTCCGTGTTTTCTGAGAGGGGCGATTCGCTCTTTGTCTTTGGTAATCGGGGAAGCGGTGATGGAGAATTTAATTTTCCGCAAAGCGCGGCGGTCGACGGTGAAAGTAATATATATATCGTCGACTCATTCAATTTTCGGATCGAGATTTTTGATTCGACCGGAAAATATCTCCGGAAATTCGGCTCCGAGGGTGACGCGTGGGGAATGTTCGGCCGGCCGAAAGGGATCGTTCTTGACTCGTATAAAAATATTTATGTCACCGACGCTTTCTTCCACAATTTTCAGGTGTTCAATCAACAAGGAGAACTTCTGTTGTTCGTAGGAAAGTTCTCTGCGGGAAATGACGGATTTCAGGATCCGGTGAGTTTGGCGATTGATCAAAAAAATACATTGTATGTCACTGATCAGCTCAACAAAAGGATTCAGGTTTTTCAATTGTTAAAAGGTAATTAAAACTTAATTTCTCATGCGCCTCATGAGAATTAGGTGTGGTACCACAATGAGGCAACATTAACGTTAAATAACAGGAGAAACATTTATGAAACATACACTTATCGCACTGCTTGCCGTGCTTTTGATTGCCGGCATTGCTATGGCGCAGAATGCCGGAACATCGAAGATGACGGCGGGAACACAGGGCGTATTGTCCGGTATGGCAGGCGGACCGCACGACTTTACGTCTACTGCGTCCGATTCAATTGGCCAAAAGATGATCGGTCCGACCAACTTTCTCTGCGGCTATTGCCATGTTCCACACATTTCAAGCTCCGGCATTGCAGTTCCGCTTTGGGCACGTAAGTCTATCGTGACCGGAACGACTCATACCGGGATCGTCTTCGGAAACTATGCCAGCAGTCTCATGGATGCAACGACGCAACCTGTCAACACGACCGATAATTTCAGTTCATTCTGCTTGAGCTGTCACGACGGAAGTCAGATGTTTGCGTCATCCGCTTACCAGTCATTGCCGGTTCCACACTCAACCCCGTGGCCGGGAACGTCTGTCGGCTTCGATACAGTGAGAGTTCCGACGTACATGAACATGAGCACAACCGGTTCATACGGTGGTCTTACCCACATCCATCCTGTGAATTTTGTATACAATTCGGCATTAGCAGGTTTGGATGCAGGATTGTACGATCCGGGCGCCCAGAAATATTTGTATATGGATGCGACGTATGGTGCAGTCGGACGTCTGTTCCCTGACGGTTCGGGCAATCTTACGATGCAATGCTCGTCATGCCACAACCCGCACATCAATACGAAAACTCAGACAGCGGGAACTACGCCTCTTCTTGAAGGCACGCTTGATGGCGGTAAACTCTGCGTTGCATGTCATGCGAAGTAACGTTGTAACGATATCGTTTGGAAGTATGCTGTGAATTACTCTGGCGCGTCCTTGTTCAAACCAGGGAGCGCCAGAGATTGTATTGTGAGATTGCTACATAAAGGCAAGGGGAATTGAAGAGAGTAGTTATCATATTATTCGCGACAGGATTGGTGTGGAGTTTTGGATCTGCGCAGGGTTTGACTTCGCTGAGTGGTGATTTCCGATACCAATATCAATACCAAGATTTTACAAGTGCCGGAGTTCATGCGATAACATCGTCTAATAACCCGATGTTAGACCTCAGTGCCCTCGGCTCAATCATCGATCCTACGTTTGTAACGTTTAACCTCCACACAGCTCTTACCCTTGCAACGTCAACTTCGAGTTCTTCTCAATTTACGCTATCGAGCAAATCGTTCGCCTGGAATTTTTATGATTTGTCGTTGAGCATTCTACAGAATTTTCCTGTTACTACCAGTCTCCGCTTTAGTGATGGGATTACGGAATCGTATTCGAGTACTGCGCAGCAGGATATGGGGGGGACGATGTGGCGGAAGCAGGAGCAAAGTCTTCAGATGGTGAGTCACCAGGTTCCGTTTCTTCCCAATACGAGTCTTTCCATCTACCGTACCCATCAGTGGTCTCTCTCTACCGATTCACCGGTCGATCAATTGAATACGAACTATTCGATTAATTTTTCGTCAGGAGGGCGCGGCGGCTCGGTCAGTGTGAGCGGCACGATGAGCGAAAGCTCGGAACGCTACAGTGGTTTATCCAGCCGATTTTATACGTTACTTTTTTATGGCGTTCGCAATTTTGCCGACCTGCAAACGTTGAATTACGACATCAATTATAATTGGTACGAAGACGTGGCGAATATTCGGGGAACCGCTTCGTATGTCAATGCATCCGACAAGGAGTTCCATTATTCTTCCACACTCAGTACTCTCAGTAATACTTCTCCGACGTATCAATCAAACTTGGTGAATCTATCTCAATCGATCCAATATATTCAAAACGATAATTTTCGGTACATTCTCGGATTAAACGGAAATTACGGACACGATGCATCGCTCGGCAGCAACGGCTACGATGTCGATAATACCGGCGGGAGTGCGAATTTCTCCGTCCAGCATACGAGCGGATTCAAAAATATAACTATCTCCAACGGACTCGGATTCGGATATGGTATGACGCAATCCATTGAACGGCAAACATCCTTTTCCTCATCGCTCTCGAACAGTATCCAGTCGATCATCGATTCATACCAGGTTTCGGCGGGGCAATCAATTTCGTACAATCGGTTGAAAGATGATATTAACCGTAGTTCGGTGAGCAACGATCTGAATCTGAATTTCTCCGGCGCGACATTATATAATTTTCAAACACAAATTCTTCTCGAATACCAGTCCGATGTCTATTTCGGTGACCTCCAGGGATATGGTAACGGGGGAGGGACTCATTTGCATTGGTCGCTCAACACCCCGATGATTTATTATATTATTCCTTTTACCGCAGGAGTCGAAGGAGGGGAAAATTGGTTGTTCGGCGGTTTGGTTGGCCGGACATATTCATGGTCTGCAAACTTCCGCAGCATTCAGTTTTTTGTCCGCAATCTGACGTTCATGTATAGTCTCAATCGGGTTTTCGATCCGAATTATGATCGTGAGTCGATTAACCATTCAGTCGAAATGCGTTATCAATTTCGGGCTATCACGATGGAATTGACCTACCAGAGTTACCAATTAGTCAATAGTCAGAGTTCACTTTGGTTTTCAATTTCACGACCATTTTAATGCAAACCTCTCAGCAACCCCTTGCCGAGAGAACAAGGAACCGGGGTTCTACAAAGTATCGCGTGGGCTCCGGTTCTCTTATTTTTCGGTCGCGGAAGCCCCGAAACGTGAAAATTTGTTTTTGCATTGTGAAAATGTATATTTGAAAAATGAAAGCGTTGTGTGGTGTCATATTGTTTCTTCTTGTTTCCGTCAAAGCATATACACAGGACGATTCAAGTCTGGTCTGGCCGGCGCTGCCCGATAAACCGCGCGTTAAATACGTGGAAATGATTTCGTCGGACCAACCGTTTAAACATGAATCGGGCGGATTCTTTTCGAAGATTACGAATTTTCTTTTTGGCGAACAGAAAGAACGTACATGGCTCGTTCAGCCGGTCGGAATCGCGGTCGCACCCGACGGGATAATCTACGTTGCCGATCCGGGCGCGCATGGAGTGCATATTTTTAACCGTGAAAAAAAGGAGTATGACTTTCTCTCACAAACGAAATACGGCGATCTTCTTTCCCCCGTTGGCATTGCTATTACTTCTGATGGAACGATATACATCACTGATTCTCAACGAGGGGACGTCCTGGTGCTCAACAAGGATCGTGATCCGCAATTTACATTCAAAACGAATCTTTCCCGTCCTACCGGAATTTCTCTCTTTCAGAATAAACTCTATATTGCCGATCCCTCCAGACAGAAAGTCCTGATCTTTGATCTCAACGGGAATTACATTGCAGAGTTCGGCCAGCGGGGTAATGGCGAAGGGGAATTCAATTATCCGATTGCGGTGACAGCGGCGAGTTCTCTCTATGTCATCGATGCATTGAATTACCGTGTTGAGGAATTCGATGTTGCCGGAAAATATATTTTTAAATTCGGTAAACAAGGAAATGCGGCCGGCTTGCTCGCCAGTCCGAAGTCGATCGCTTTGGATTCGGATGGCGACACGTATGTGACGGATGCATTGATGGACAATTTCCAGATTTTCAACAAAGAGGGTCAATTGTTATTGGTGGTTGGCCGTCAGGGATATAACGCCGGGGAGTTCATGAGTCCGGGCGGTATCACAATCGACAATGCCGACAATATTTATGTTGTCGATATGCTGAATAAGCGCATTCAAATTTTTAAGTATCTCAAATGAATCACACAGTCTATAAAAAATTATTCCGCCGGTTTTCCTTTTTCTTACTGGAAAGTGTCATTGTGATAATGGCGCACGGACAATCACGCGTAATCGATACGAAGCATAATTTGAGCGTCACAAGTCCGGGGACTATCAAAGCTGTCACCGAAGGAGCAGTGTGTTCGTTTTGCCATACTCCGCATGCACCCACGGCGTCCGTGCAACTCTGGAACCATCAGCTTTCCAAAGCCACGTACGAGCTTTACAGCAGCGATTATCTCACGAAACTCGGATACCAGACTCCCAGCCAGCCGAACCAGCGATCGAAATTTTGTCTTTCCTGCCACGACGGGACGGTTGCCATCGGCGCAGTGTATAATATTCGGGGCGGTACAAGTATTCAAATGGCGAACGGCATTACGACACTACCGACGAGTTCGGCGTCAAACTTAGGAACCTCGTTGCGTGATGATCATCCTGTGGGATATATTTATGATAATTCCCATGATCCGGAATTGGTGAATCGTGCATGGCCATGGGGTACTTCGGTGAAACTTGATCCGGATGCTTCAAATGGTACGGTGGAATGTCAGACCTGTCACGATCCGCACGATAATTCCAACACGAAATTCTTACGCATGCCGAATGTGAACGCGGCACTGTGCACATTCTGCCATAATAAAGCCGGATGGTCGGATGCCATTCACAAAACTTCCAGTCAGGCGTATATCACGCCAACGGATAGTGTTCATACAACGATCGGGGAATGGTCCTGCCGCAATTGTCATACGTCGCATAACGGTCAGGGAATTCCGTATCTGTTGATTAAAGTCGAAGAGAATACCTGCTTCACGTCCGGCTGTCATGGCACGGTTTTGCCGGGGGTGAACACAAAAGATATCCAGAGTGAGTTTACAAAGACGTACCGTCATCCGACAGTGGATGTCACAGGAAAACATATCAATCCGGATAATCAGACGAGTCTCAACGTGCCGAACCGCCACGCGGAATGTCAGGATTGCCATAACACGCATCAAAGTCAGAAAGGACTGCATGCAGTTCAAACAAATACCGTCTCCAACGTCCTTATCGGTGTGCGGGGAATAACCCCGGACGCAACCGCCGAGTGGACGCAACCGACGACGTTTGTCGAGATTCCGCTTGCATTGCAGGAGAACCAGATCTGCTTCAAGTGTCATTCGTATTATGCATTCGGTTTTGCACCGAACGGAGTAACCAATATTCAGATTTCGCCGAGCAACGTTTCCGAGACTGACCAGGCGATGGAGTTTAATCCCGCCAACCACTCTGCTCATCCGGTCGTTGTGGGATCGAACAGCCAGACGGGATCATTGATGCCGAAAGCATTGTCGCTGCAACAACTGACCTCCGCATGGAATAACCCGGGGATCCAAACGATGTATTGTTCCGATTGTCACGGAAATGATCAGTCGACGTCGGCAACGGTTCCGCAAGGACCACATGCCTCGAATAGCCGGTACATGTTGACGGGAAATGGAAAATATTGGCCCACGAATGCATTCGGGACATTGTGGTCGCTTGCCGATCTTGTCAACAATACCAATAACTGGCAGAACGATCTTTTCTGTGCGAATTGCCATACGCTTTATTCAGGCGGTGCATGGACGAATAATGTTCATGCAGGTATCGATCATCAATCCACGACGATACGATGCATTACGTGCCATGTTACGGTTCCGCACGGATCGAAACGATCGCGGCTTATCGGTTATGCAACAGACGTTCAGCCGTATAATTATCTCGGCGCCGGAATTTATGATAAGCTCGTGATCACGGGATTCCAGAAAGCATCCGGTCCGCAAAGTTATTTGGTCAATAACTGTTCGATGAACGGTGCTTGCCATGGAACGCAGGCGGGGATTGTACGAACAGTAAGGTTGGGTGAGGTTTCAAGAAGAAAGAAGTTGCATATTTTCCGATGAGAGGAAAAGAATTCTTACTGCAAGGCACAGTATAATTGGCTTGTTATTATCAATGGGAATATGGCACGATTAACGACAATAATATTCCTAATGACCTTAGCGATACAACAAATGCTTGTGCTGAGCTATCGGAGCAGGTAAAACCTGAGAATAAAAGAAATGATCAGTTCTATTATGTTGAAGATTCCACTCATGTCTTTTGAGACAGTCTATCCAAACCCATTCTCACCAACTGCTATCAAAGAAACTAGCAAAGGTTTTGATATTTGACGATTGGAGTTATTTTACTGCGATATTTCGGATACTGTCACTGTGACATTTTTGGGAAGAAAAAGGATTCAATAGAATTTATGAAGCTTCTATCCAATCGCCGGTTAGACCTAATTTCGGTTTCCTTTTTTTGGGTGGCTGGACCTCAGTTTTGATCCAAAGGAATTACCTGCTCAATACATCCGAGGACAGCAAGGAAAAAAAGTTAAACTTTTGCTGAGCGTTCGAGGTCGAAAAAAATGTCTTCGTGGAAGCAACATTGAACTTAGGAAAGACTGGTGTTATTGGATTGAAAATATCGCCATTAAGAAATAATAAAGAAGACAAGTTCCCTAACCAATCGCTCAAGTGGCAAAGGAACACTTCGTGTTGGATTAGCTCCAGCCCGTTAAGCATTTTTGTGATGGAAACTTTTGAGCAAAAATTGCGCAAGAGTATTAAACGAGAAAGTCGATCTTGTTGAATACGATACCCGCTGGGATCAGATGTTTCTTGAGGAAAAGAGACATCTTGAGTCGTGCTTGCCATTCGATATAGTAAAAAGGATAGAACATTTTGGTAGTACGGCGGTTCCTCGTATGCCGGCGAAACCGATTATTGATATTCTTGTCGAAGTGACAAGTTTAGAGAGTACAAAGAATGAAATAGTTCCGATTCTTGAATCTCAAGGGTACGAATATTTTTGGCGGGCAAGTTTTGGAGAAACAACTCCGCCGTTTTATGCATGGTTCATCAAACGAAATAGATCAGGAAATCGAACCCATCACATTCATATGGTTGAAAAGGATTTTGAACATTGGGATCGGCTTCTTTTTCGGGATTATCTCAGAGAGAACGCTGTTGTGGCAACTGAGTACGCTGATTTGAAAAAGAATCTTTCTCGGAAATATAGGAACGACAGAGTTCGTTACACGGAGGAAAAAACTCAATTTATTACTCGTATAACCGGAATTGCGCGGAGTTATTATAAAAATGCCTAACAAGGTACTCAAGGTATTCCCGAGTTAAAGTTCCAACCATTTCTCATTCAATCCTGTAATCTTCCCGTCTTTTAATTTCAATCAATTCATTCTTCCATTTATCACTTGTGAAATCTCGATTCTAAAGGGATTGTCATAACTGATAAGATCGTTTTAAAAGCCGCCGGAGGTATCGATTTTTCAATGTTTTATGGGCACAATCATCGATGGATTACTTCTTTTCTGGCACGTGAGTTGATTAATTCAGTAGTGGAAGAACTGTTTGTGTATCAACAACGAAGAATGACTTTACGATGAAAAGAACCAGGTCAGAAAAGAATTCGACACTTGCATCGGATGATCCGATTGAAAAGCTGATGCAGGAGCATGGTTTGGAAATGGCATATTTATCGAACATGGGAAATGCCGTGCGTTCGATCGAGACCAATGGATTTTCTGTTGCGGCATTTGAGACGATTGCCGATTCGGTTCGCACAATCGGAAAAATCATTTTTTCACACAGCGAACGCGAAGAGCAGTACCTGTTTCCCATGATCGAAAATCACGTCGAAGGTCCGACCAATATCATGCGGTCGGAACATCGCAAACTCTGGGAAACATACCGCAGTCTCATGCAGTCCGTGCAGGATGTCGAGGACGGGCGGCTGTCGAGTTTCTCTACCCGTGATCTGCTGGAGATGACGAAATTCCTCATTGAATACCTGACGAATCATATTAACACAGAAAATACTGTTTTGTATACGATGGCGAAGCGGGTGCTGACCACCGATGAGTATCAAAAACTCCGTATTGCCATTGCACATTAAAATTTACCAATCATCGATAGATCATTTCGTTCATTGAAAGGAATACCGTATGACACAAACTCCCAAGCCGCTTCCGGATAACGAACCCGGAAAATATTATGTCACCGATGCCTGTAACGGATGCGGACTCTGTTTCTCCGTTGCGCTCCAGAATTTTATGTACAGCAACGATGCATCGTACTATTACATTCTCGCACAGCCGGCGGATGAACGGGAAGATGCGGATATCCAGCGGGCGATTTCTGTCTGTCCGATGGATTGCATCCAGGCAGATGGTCTGTTGGCAAAAAATTAGCGCGTAAACCTATACAGCTCACGAAGGAGATTTTGTGCATACGATCATTGCAAAAGAAGTTCTTTCCCCGACGATTACGAGATATGAAATCGAAGCGCCATTTGTGGCGCGCAAACGGTTGCCGGGGAATTTCGTTATTATACGGCTCGAAGAAACAGGCGAGCGCATTCCGCTTACGATTGTCGGCAGCGATATCGCACGCGGAACAATTACACTCATCGTCCAGGCGATCGGCAAAACCACACGCGCGCTTGCGATGAAAAAAGTCGGCGACTCGATTACCGATGTTGCCGGTCCGCTGGGTACTCCGACTCCGATCGAATATCATGGCGCCGTAGCATGCGTCGGCGGCGGCGTCGGTACTGCAGAATTATATCCCATCAGCCAGGCGCTCCATACAGCGGGCAATACTATCCATACCATCATCGGCGCTCGCTCGAAAGATCTTATTGTTCTCGAAAAAGAAATGGGCGAGTTTTCAAAAGAAGTGTTCATTACAACCGATGACGGCTCGTACGGACGGAAAGGACTCGTGACGGATCAGCTTCGTGATCTTCTCGAATCACCGCTCGGAATCAGCGCTGTGTATGCCATCGGTCCGCTTCCGATGATGAAAGCGGTATCGAATCTTACAAAAAAATACGAAGTCAAAACGCTCGTGAGTCTGAATGCCATTATGGTCGACGGCACCGGCATGTGCGGCGGATGCCGTGTGACGGTGGATGGAAAAATGAAATTTGCCTGTGTCGATGGTCCGGAATTCGACGGCCATCATGTCGATTTCGATGAACTGATCATGCGCAACCGAACATATGTCGATCTGGAAAAAATATCGAATGAGCGATGTCAGCATCATCAAGTTGAAGGAGGAAATGGACGATGAACAACGTTAACCCGATGAAGCCGTCTGAACGGATGAAATTACCGCGACAGGAATCGATCGAGCAGGATGCTGTCCAACGATCCAGGAATTTTCTCGAAGTATCTCTCGGTCTTGATGAAGCGAGGGCAACGGTGGAAGCAAATCGTTGTCTTGAATGTAAGAATCCGGTTTGTATGGAAGGATGTCCGGTCAATATTGATATCCGTTCATTCATTCAGCTGGTGATGCAGAAAGATTACGCCGGGGCAGTGCAGAAAATCCGCGAAGCGAATTCCCTACCCGCTATCTGCGGACGCGTCTGCCCCCAGGAATCTCAATGCGAGGCCGTTTGTACGATGGGAAAGAAACATCCTTCAGTGGCAATCGGAAAACTGGAGCGGTTCGTTGCCGATTATGAATCGGCTCACAATCTATTTACGCTTCCCATTGTGAAAGAACGCTTTGAGGAGAAAGTTGCCATCGTCGGTTCAGGACCTTCCGGTTTGACCTGTGCTGCGGAACTTGCAAAGATGGGATATGGCGTCACGTTGTTCGAAGCGCTTCATGCCGTCGGCGGAGTTCTTCGATACGGCATTCCTGAATTCCGTTTGCCGCGGACGATATTGGATCAGGAAGTCGAACGCATTAAATCTATCGGTGTCGAAATTTATACGAACTTTCTGGTCGGTCGAACGGCGACAATCGACGAACTGTTCGATGAATGGAAATTCAGCGCTGTGTTTCTCGGAACCGGTGCCGGAACTCCGACATTCATGGGAATTCCCGGAGAAAATCTCAGCGGTTCGTATTCTGCAAATGAATTCCTCACACGAGTGAATTTGATGAAGGCATATAAATTTCCCGATTACGATACGCCTATCAGACTTGGTAAGCATGTCGCTGTCATCGGCGGCGGAAATACGGCGATGGATGCGGTACGCACGTCACGGCGGCTTGGAGCGGATAAGGCATATCTTATTTATCGCAGGTCTCGTGAAGAAATGCCCGCCCGCGTCGAAGAAGTTCATCATGCCGAGCAGGAGGGTATTGAATTTATGCTGCTGACAAACCCGATACGAATTATCGGCGATGCAAATAATTGGGTGACCGGCATTGAATGTCAGAAAATGGAACTTGGCGAGCCGGATGAATCGGGACGACGCAAACCGGTACCGATCAAAGGTTCGGAGTTTGTACTCGAAGTTGAAACGGTCATCGAAGCAATCGGTCAGAAACCGAATCCGATCATTCAATCGACGACGCCCGGACTGGATGTCAGCAAACGCGGGACCGTCGTTACGAATGAAGCAATGGGAACAAGCCGTGAAGGAATTTTTGCCGGCGGCGATCTTGCCCGCGGCGGTGCAACCGTTATCCTCGCTATGCGTGACGGAAAGAAAGCTGCTCAATCGATACACCAGTATATTACGAGCAAGCGGGAGAAAAAAGAAGAAGTAAAAATGGCTGTGGCGTGATTTGAATCGATTGGGGTATTTTACAAGCAGGACAGAAAAAACTGTCCTGCTTTTTTTATGTCTTCTTTGAACCAGATGATTCCGGAAAATATTTTGAACGATAGAGTGTCGGATCTTCTAATCGTTCGGTCCGTATTCCGGAACATGTCCGTGATTATGCTGATAGAGCGGAGAATCGACTCGCTGGAAACGCAGGAGGTACTCGTCATTTGTCATCGAATTTTTCCAGTGGGAAGTCAAAATTCCAAGACCGGTAATCGCAACGAACACACCGACCACTAACACTCCGAATATCCAATTGGGAACTTTGGTTGATGTTACCGATGTCCGAACGTCAAGTGTATCTTTGACCGGACAGGCGGCAACACACGAGAGACAATTCGTACATTCGTCGCTCCAAACCCGCGTCGCTTTGTGAACGGCGATATTTGCCGGGCACGCCTTCGTACACAGTTCGCAGTCGATACAGGTCGTTTTGTTTCGTGTAATCTTAAGAGGACTGAGCCAGCTCAGCATACCAAGTAAAGCTCCGTACGGACAAAGAAATCTGCACCAAAAATTCTTGACAAATACTGAAAGCACCATCAGGATAATAATTGTCCAGACGGCAAACAACGAAATGTTGGCAAAGAACAGGTACATCTTCACATCCGCCATTTTGTTGTACGGACTGTAGATGAACGATTCCAACGACGGTATGTCCATTTGTATGACAGAATACGAGAAAAACAGCAGGAGAAGATATTTCAATGATCGAAGAGGATAATCGAGCCACCGCGGCAGTGTAAAATTTCGTTTGAATAATTTTTTTCCAAGCAGGTGAAGTGATTCACTGAGCGTTCCGACCGGACACATCCAACTGCAGAATGCTTTCTTCAGCAATAATCCGATTGCACAGATCGCAATAAAGATAAAAAGTCCGGATGGATGGACGGAGTTTATCGTCCCGGTTTGCAGCCAGTATGAAAGGCTGATGAGGGAACTGATCGGAAGGAATCCTTCAGCGCCGGGCGGCCGTGGAACGAACATCGATTGACCACCGGATGTTCCCCATCGGACAAACATCGCGAATTCGATTCCGATCCAGATGCAAAGGAGAACGAAAGCAAACTGAACCGACGAGCGAAGAAATTGAGAATCTTCTCTGAGACGAAGCAGAAGACGGCGGTGCCATCGAAGTTCCGAACGGAACATCGGTTTTTGTCGCCGGAGCTCTGGCGGAATTTTTTTGATTGTCGGATGAGGATTGTTCGTTGTTTGCATAAGGTCTTGATTCGTTTTATAGGCTGACATTTGAATATTCTCGTTTTGTCGTTGAAGTATGTTGTTGCTGATCTGTTCGTCGTTCATTTTGCAATCTTATATTGTGGCTTTTTGGTATTTTTGACCATCGATGCAATGTTCTGTTTCATAAGAAGAGAACGTGTTGAAGCTCTTAACGTTTCCCACTGATGATGCATTCCGCATGGGTGCGTGCCTGAACAATCCGGAAAACCGAGTACACAGGTCGTTAAAAATTTAACACCGTCGACTGCCTCAACGACCTGGTATAAGGATATTTTTTCTGCGGGTGCGCTGAGAGCAAACCCGCCGGTTGGTCCTTTCAGGGATGTGACCAATCCTTTATGTGTCAGGCGCTGAAGTATTTTCGAAACAAAATGATAGGGGAGGGTTAATTTTTTTGTCAGCTCTTTCATGGGGACGACGGTTCCCTGTGGTTTCAGAGCGAGGTAGAGCATCGCCTGAATTGCATAATCGCACTGTTTGCTGAAGAGAACGCTCATATTATTATCCTTTGGGTCATTTCTGTAATGTATTGCAAGAAGCGTTCCAATATGGGCACTTAATTTCAGACTATTTTATCCGAAATTATTCAAAAAGGAGGAATCTGTTATCAATTTTGAATCCATAGAGGTGTTCCGGTATCAAGAATGAAAAGAGCAAGAGATGAAAATTATCGTGGTGGGTTATTTTACAAAATCCCGTCTTTCCGAAATGTCCCAAAGGGATCCCTTCGGGAATCCTGTTCGGAATCTGAACGGAGCAAGCTGGAAACAGATGCTGAATAATCCCGCTCATCGAGCGGGACAGCAAAACGTTGGGGCGGGATTGGTAACTACCTCACCAGACAGAATTTTAGCTGATGTTAAGCCGCTCCGGGAGGAAGTTGTTCTTTATAGGTATTGAGTGCCTTCATATAATTTGCACGCTCGAAAGCCGACGGATCGGCGACCGAACGTTGACTCATACTTCCCTTCATCTGCTGCACGGAAAGATATTCATGCTCGATCATCCACGATTCGATCGAGTGGAGGACTTCCGTAATGTGGTTCGGACCATGCTGCAACAGAGCGGAACACATCATCGTGACGTCGGCTCCTGCCATAAGAAGTTTCAGGACATCTTCATGCGTATGTATTCCACCGGTAGCGGCAAGATTTGACCGTACCCGTCCGTGAAGAATGGCAATCCACCGGAGCGGCAGCCGCATCGCCTGCGGTGTGCTCAGAATAATGTTCGGTCGGACTTCGAGTCCATCGATGTCGATATCGGGTTGATAAAACCGGTTGAATAAGACGAGACCATCCGCTCCGGCATTTTCCAGCCGGCGTGCCATGTTCGATAATGCGCTGAAAAATGGTGAGAGTTTCACCGCAATGGGGATGGCAACCGTTCGTTTCACGGCATCGACCACTTCCAGATACCGGTCTTCAACATCCGATCCGGAAAGTACGGGATCGGTCGGAATGTAATAGATATTCAATTCGATTGCATCGGCACCGGCCTCTTCCAATTTCTTCGCATAACTGATCCATCCTCCGACGGAAATACCGTTCAGACTTGCGATAACCGGAATCTCGAGAGAATGTTTTGCACGATGAAGCAATTCAATATATTCTTCCGGACCGAGATTATACTGGTGAATATCAGGAAAATACGTGAGCGCCTCGGCAAAACTTTCGGTTCCGTACGAAAGGTAGTGGAATAATTCCGACGTTTCATGAGCAATCTGTTCTTCAAATAACGAGTACATGACGATTGCGGATGCACCGGCATCTTCCAATCGTTTCATGCTATCCAGTGTCCGCGAAAACGGTCCGGCTGACGGGACGATGGGATTTTTGAGTTTCAGTCCGAGGTAATGTGTCGAGAGATCCATACTTTTTTTTGAAATTAATGTGTTGTTGTTGAGGTTTTTTGTCCTTCGTCCGGGCTTTGAGCAAGATATTCATATAACTTCCATCGCACATTCACATCTTCCTGTGCAAGTTTCCCGAGAAATTTTGCACGCTCGGGATTACTCTTTTCGAGCATCTTAAACCGCGTTTCAAGCGACGTAAAATCGTGCAGGGGAAGTTTCGGCGCTTTCGAATCAAGCTTAAACGGATTCTCGCCTGCAGCTTTGAGTGCCGGATTATACCGGAAAAGATTCCAATATCCCGTTTCGACGGCAACCTTTTGATTGTTCATACCTTTTGCCATATCGATGCCGTGAGCAATGCAATGGCTGTATGCAATAATGATTGAAGGACCGTCATATGCTTCCGCTTCGATAAACGCGCGAATAGTGTGCATGTCATTGGCACCCATTGCAACTTTGGCGACATAAACATTTCCGTATGTCATTGCCAGCATTGCCAGATCTTTTTTCGCGTTCGGCTTGCCGGATGCGGCAAACTTTGCGATAGCAGACCGGGGCGTAGACTTTGACATCTGGCCGCCGGTATTCGAATAGACTTCCGTATCGAGCACGAGAATATTCACATTCCGGCCCGATGAAAGTACGTGATCGAGTCCGCCATAACCGATATCGTATGCCCACCCGTCGCCGCCGATAATCCAGATACTTTTCTTGACAAGATTATCGGCAAGAGTTAGTAAATTTTGAGCTTCGGGTGATTTGATTTCGTTCAATAATTTCTTAAGAGCGGCAATGCGTTCCCGTTGTGAATAAATACCTGCTTCGTCGGATTGATTGGCGTTGAGAATTTCGGTTGCAAGTGTTTCGCCGATTTGTAGTGCAAGCAGTTGAACGAGTTCCCGTGCCATTTCCGTATGTTTATCGACGGTGAGCCGCATGCCGAGCCCGAATTCCGCATTGTCTTCGAACAACGAATTCGACCACGCAGGTCCCCGTCCGGCGGAATCTTTTGTCCAGGGCGTCGTCGGAAGATTGCCGCCATAAATCGATGAGCAACCGGTTGCATTTGCGACGATCATCCTGTCGCCGAACAATTGCGTTGCAAGTTTCAGGTACGGAGTTTCTCCGCAGCCTGAACACGCGCCGGAATATTCAAACAGCGGTTGAAGAAGTTGCGATCCTTTGACGTTATCCATTTTTACAGTCCGGCGGTCAATTTCCGGAATGTTGAGGAAGAAATCCCAATTGGCCTTTTGAATTTCGCGTAACGGTGCCTGCGGCTGCATGTTGATAGCTTTTGTTTTTACTTCCGACTTACTCTTCGCCGGACAAACTTCGACACAGAGCCCGCATCCCGTACAGTCTTCCGGTGCAACCTGAATCGTATATTTCATCCCTTTGTATTCCGAACCTTTATACTCCATTGTTTTGAATGCTACCGGAGCGCCGGAAAGTTCTTTCTGATCAAAAACTTTAATCCGGATTGTTGCGTGAGGACAAACGAGCGCGCATTTATTGCACTGAATACAAATTTCCGGAATCCATTCCGGTATCTCAAGCGCAATATTTCGTTTTTCCCATGCCGCAGTTCCTGTCGGATAGGTTCCGTCGATCGGCATTTTGCTCACCGGAAGTAAATCGCCTGATCCTGCCATGATCATTGCCGTAACATCTTTGACGAATTGCGGCGCTTTATCGGAAACGACCGGAGGCATCTCGATTGTGCTTGTGACTGAAGACGGTACCGTCACCTGGAACAGGTTTGCCAGGGTTTGATCGACTGCTGCAAAATTCTGCTGAACAATCTGGTCGCCCTTTTTTCCGTACGTTTTCTTAATGGAATTTTTGATCGCCTGGATTGCAACTTCGCGGGGAAGAACACCGGAAATTGCAAAGAAGCAAGTCTGCATGATGGTGTTGACGCGCGCGCCCATGCCGGTTTGTTGTGCGACTTTATATCCGTCGATCACATAAAACTTTATCTTCTTTTCTATGATCTGTTCCTGAACGAGACGCGGAAGTTTGCTCCACACTTCTTCGGGACCATATAAACTATTCAGCAAAAATGTCGCTCCGGGAACGGCATTTTTCAGAACATCGAATTTTTCAAGGAAGAACCATTGATGGCACGCAATAAAATTTGCCCGGTCGATCAAATAGGAAGAATGAATCGGTCTTGGCCCGAACCGCAAATGCGAAATTGTTGTTGATCCCGATTTTTTTGAATCGTAAACGAAATATCCCTGTGCAAAAAAATCCGTGTCTTCACCGATAATCTTGATGGAATTCTTATTTGCACCCACCGTTCCATCTGCTCCGAGTCCGTAAAATAAGGCACGGACAACATCGTCCCGTTCGGTTGTGAATGAGGCATTGTAGGAGAGACTTGTGTGTGTGACATCGTCGTTGATGCCGATGGTAAAATGATTCTTCGGTTCCGGCTTTTTTATCTCTTCGAAAATGCCATTCACCATGGCGGGCGTGAATTCTTTCGATGAAAGCCCGTACCTGCCGCCGATGATTTTTGGAAACGACTTGAGTGGAAATTTTCCGGAGGAAAAAGATTCGGCAAGCGCAGTGACCACGTCCATATACAAAGGTTCACCGGAAGCCCCGGGCTCTTTCGTTCTGTCGAGAACCGTAATTTTTTTCACTGTCTTCGGCAGTGCATCGACGAAAAGGGAAGAAGCAAAGGGTCGAAACAGTCTTACTTTCAACACACCGACATTTGCGCCGCGCGCATTGAGAAATTCTACCGTCTCTTCAACTGCTTCCGCTCCCGAGCCCATGATGATGATGACATGTTCGGCAGTCGGAGATCCGGCATACTCATATAGTTTATACTGACGGCCGACGATTCCCGCGAATTTGTCCATTGTCCGCTGAACAATTTCCGGACATTGCTGGTAAAACGAATTGACTGTTTCACGCCCCTGGAAATATACGTCGGGGTTTTGCGCCGACCCGCGCATGACAGGATGCTCGGGAGAAAGTGCACGTGTGCGATGAGCGAAGATCATTTCATCAGATATCATCGATCGCATATCGCCTTCGGTGAGTTGCTCGATTTTCATGACTTCATGTGACGTGCGGAAACCATCGAAGAAATGAAGGAACGGCACTCGGGATTCCAACGTTGCCGCCTGAGCGATAAGGGCAAAATCCATAACTTCCTGTACCGAATTTGACGAGAGCATGGCAAAGCCGGTTCCGCGGACAGCCATCACATCGCTATGGTCTCCGAAAATGGAAAGCGCTTGCGTTGCGAGTGAACGTGCAGAAACATGAAATACCGTCGATGTCAATTCACCGGCGATTTTAAACATGTTCGGGATCATCAACAACAATCCCTGAGAAGCGGTAAATGTCGTTGAAAGTGCGCCGGTCTGTAACGCGCCATGAACTGCTCCGGCAGCGCCGCCTTCACTTTGCATTTCAGTAACAGAAGGAACGGTGCCCCAGAGATTCTTTCTTCCCTGCGCTGACCATTCGTCTGCCCATTCTCCCATATTGGAAGATGGTGTGATGGGATAAATCGCTATGACCTCATTCAATTTATGGGCAACATACGCCGCCGCTTCATTGCCATCAATCGTTACTTTTTTTCGTACAGTCTGGGTTTTCAATGAGTTTGATTTTGTTGTTTCATCGCCTTCACGCATTCAAAAAGACCTTTCAAGTTAAATCAGAGGATTAAAATCAATATCACATAGTGGGGGTACAAGAATCATTCCATTTTTTTCCTTCAATACAAGCTTGGAATGATAATAATTATGAGAAATTTATCCGGAAGTTATCAGAAATGCGAGCATATTTCGATGTTTTCTCAACTTTGAGAATCGTTAGTTTGGTTGACGAACTGCTGAAAAAGAGTTCTGCATTCGTCACAAAAGTGCGAGTGCTTCAAATCGATTTCTTCCACATAAGTGGATGATCGCATCACGCACTCGAATTGCCGGCAATGTTTAAGTCCGAATGTATGTCCGATCTCGTGGATAATTTCTTTTTCGAGCCGTTCACGGTGGAGGATGACATCATCTTCCATTCCATAAAACCGGTTCGCAAGGCGATGGGAAGAAACAATTGCGGCGGGTCCGCTGAGCTGCGCTTCGCCGAAAACATACGTAAGGATGGGAATAAAAAGATCGACGCCGACTAAGGCAATGATTTTGTCGGTTTTCCCTATTTCGTGACGAAGTAGTTGAGAAAGAAGTGCGGTTGAATTATGCTGGTTCCGTCCGGTATCGAATGCTTTCTGTATATCGATTTGTTTGTTCGACAGAACGACAGAAATTCCGAAGATCTGCCGGAGCGAGTGGAGAATGCTTTCGCTGTCCCGTGTCGAAAGCGGGATTGCATCGATAATGTGAATGACCGGAGGCACTATGGTTTCTTAAGTCCAAATTTCTGGATTTTATTATACAATGTGACGCGATCAATTTGCAGAATTTCTGCAGACCGTGAAATATTCCAGTTATTTTGTTCCAGCACATTGACAATGTGTATTTTCTCCATGGAAGCGAGGGACCCGGAAACGGGCATCGCATTTTTTTCCGAAAGCTGGAACGGGAGATCCTGTGGCCGGATACACGGCGGCTTACCCACCACCATCGCACGCTCAATCGCATTCTCCAGTTCGCGGACGTTGCCGGGCCAGTTATACTGAACGAGAACATCTTTTGCTTCCGGAGAAATTGTTTCAATCTTTTTGCCCATGGCTTGTCCGTATTTTTTCAGGAAATAATCGGCAAGTACGAGAATGTCCGATTTCCGTTCGCGGAGCGGCGGAATATTGATGGAAAAAACGTTGAGCCGGTAATACAGATCTTCCCGGAACGTGCCGGCGCGGACGGCCTCTTCAAGGTCTTTGTTCGTTGCACAAATAATCCGGAAATCGACGCTGATGATTTCATTGCCGCCGACCCTGCTGAATTGTTTCGTTTCAATAACTCTCAGCAAATCCATCTGCGTCTTCATACCGATGTTTCCTATTTCATCAAGAAACAACGTTCCGCCGTCGGCGAGTTCCAGCTTGCCTTTTCGCCGGTATTGTGCGCCGGTGAACGCCCCGCGCTCATGACCGAAGAGTTCGCTTTCGAGTATTCCTTCCGGCAAGGCGCCGCAATTGATCGTGATGATCGGAAAATATCTCCGCCCGCTGTTGCTGTGAATCGCTCTGGCGATCAGCTCTTTTCCCGTGCCGCTTTCTCCCCGGATCATTGCCGTCGTGTCGGTAACCGCGACGGTGTTGATCATCTCGAACACTTTCTTCATTTGCGGGGAATCGCCGACAATCTCGTCGGCTTTGCTGAATTCCGCCACCTGTTCCTTCAATTTGAGATTTTCACTCTGAAGATTTCGTTGCTTGATGGCATTCGCAATCAAATGAGAAAGATAATCGGGATCGATCGGTTTCGTTACGTAATCGTATGCACCTGCTTTCAATGCTTGGACAGCGGTATCGACGGACGCGTGCGCCGTGATGAAAATAATGAGCGCGGTCGGATCGACCTGTTTGATACGCGGCTGAAGCTCAATGCCGTCCATTCCCGGCATTCTGATGTCCAGAAGGATGATCTGCCACTTCTGCTCCTGAAGTAAGCGGAGGGCGTCGGCGGCATTTGCCGCGCTGCCGACGGTGTATCCGTCTTCCTCAAACCATTTTGTCAGTGATTCGCGGACGACCCGTTCATCATCAATAATTAAGATGGAAGATTGTTCTTTCATACCGGACCCCTTAGGTTGCCTGTTGCTGTTGTGATTTTTGATGAGTGGGGAACGTAAGCGTGAATGTCGTTCCCTTGCCGATTTCCGATGCGACATTGATCGAGCCGCCGTGGCGTTCCACAATGCCATAGACGACCGATAATCCCAAACCGGTTCCATTGCCGTCTTTCTTTTTTGTAAAGAACGGTTCGAAAATGTGCGACATATCATCCGGCGCAATGCCGATCCCCGAATCGGAGACCCGGATGTATATTTCTTCTGCTGTAGATGATTTTCCAACCTGAACGGCAAGAGAGCCGCCGCCGTCGGGCATGGCTTCGACTGCATTGACAAATAATGCGATGAGCGCTTGCTGAATCTGATGTTCGTCGGCCATCAGAATAATCGATTCATCGTCGTACGACGTGGTAAACTGAACCTTGGAAATGTCGAAATGATGCTGCATCAGTTGTGCTGCCCGCGAAACGATTTGTTTGATCGGAACAAGAGCAAATTCACCGACATGTTTGCGGGAGAAGAGCAGGAGATTTTTGACGATCGTGCCGCAGCGGGTCGTCTCATGAATAATAAGATCGAGTTCTTCCAGAGTTTGTTTCCACGATTCAAGATTCTCGTTTTTTTTCCGTATCCGTTTCGCGATGAGTTTCGTATATGTCAAAATTCCTTCCAATGGATTATTGAGTTCATGCGCGACGGTTGCAGAAAGTTTACCGAGTGAAGCCATCTTTTCAATCTGCACAATATTTTCATGAATACTTTTCAGCTCTTCGGTTTTTTCACGGATTCGTGTTTCCAGTTCCTTCGACCACCGGACATTTTCATCCTCTTCCTTTTTGAGCGAAACTGCCATTGCATTAAATGATGCCGCCAGTTTTCCCATTTCATCTTTTGATTCGATCGGAATATGATAGGTGAGATTACCCGAAGAAATTTCCTGAGTTCCTTGCGTGAGTTCTTTAACCGGCCGGAGAATAATGAAGTAGAGGAATGCAAGGGATGTTAAACTCAGCAGAATACCGGTACCTCCCGCGTAGAGAATCCACTTAACCTGCGCATCGCGCATTTGTTTATCGATTTGTTCAAGCGACATGCGCACATCGAGAACGCCGAGCACCGTTTGTTCCGGAAGGTGTGCGTGACAATCATTATTCGAACAGGACGGTTCATTGGGAATCGGATTGATGAGACCGAGAACGCGGTGATCTTTGTCCCCTTCATAAATACGAACACGATTCGATTGAGGAAGCGATTGGAGCGGTTTCGACTGTTCATGGCAAACGTAACATGCTTCGGCATGCATGTTCACGACCGAACCTTCTTCGGCTTTAACGGTCGATAACATGATTTCTCCGCGCTTATTATAAATCCGGATTCCTTCAACGCCGGGCTCGCGGGCAATTGTCGAAATAATTTCGTACACCTCGTCCTGGCGGTTCAAGAGCATGCTATACCGCGTAGAGTTCTTGATCACATCACTGACAGCGTTTGCGCTTTCAAGAACGTTACTCATTACCTCGTTATTGTGAAACCGGATTGCAAAATAGGTGAAGAGACCGAATAATGTGACAAGCAGGATCAACGATCCGCTAAAAACCCGAAAGCTTAATGTGTGAAGGAATTTCATGCGATGTCCTTATTTCTTTCAATAAATCCAAAATGTATGCCATGGAAATGGTTATGAATGTTGAAAAATTCGACACTTTTGGAAATAGATTTTCACAAATGAGAAATGGAAGATTTGAATTTATCTCGAATGATTTACGAAGCAGAAATCGGAACTACCGGTTTTTTCGTGCCAGGAAGTTTTGAAACGTAAGAAAAAAATCTCTGTGACCAATGACATCGACTATATTTTGCAACAATTCTCCGCCGTCGGCAAGAGTTGTTCCGACATTTTTCGGTTCGCGATTCAAACCGCCGACCAGTAATTCTTTCAGCTCTTCTATGTCGAGTGCATATTGCCGCTGAGCTTCATCCACATTCCAGAAATGACCGTTTGCAACGGCAGACGCGTCTACCTTCAACGTGAAGAGCCAGTTCTCATCGGATTTCTGGCGGGACAGGAACAGCGGGTCATCGACAACACGCCGGTTGACGGCGATGATCGTTCCGTCGAGCGGAGATGAAAAAGGAAGCGCTCCGCCTTCCATCACGATCCAGACACAGGATTCACGCTGCCGGATCTGTGCGCCGGCGAAGGGGAGAATAACGGCTTTCGGCATATGAAACATCGATGCCAGCCCCGGCTCGATTCCGATCCGGACTGTGGTGCTATCGACCACTTTCACCCAGCAATGATTTTTTGAATACAGGAGGTCGCTGGAAAGTTTTTGTAAGGAAGCGATGTATTCATTTTGACGTGGCGGTTGATTCGGCATCTGGTTCTTTATCGCAGTATCGATCGGGCAATGATCGCAATCGAATTCGTGATCGCAAAGCTGATACGAAAGTATCCCGGCAGTCATCCACACACAACAATCTTCTCTTTTCGGAACGATACGATATGATTGATTCGATGCGGCCTGCATAATTCTTCCGTTAGGGTTGAGAAATGGTTTTCATCTCTTCAAGCCATAAGAGCGATGTGTTCTTATGGTTTTCTTTATGCTCGGTGCCGAAAATCGGAAAATAGTTCGAGATCAGATAGAACGCAACAAATCCGAGCGTTGCGATTCCCATGACGATAAGAATTTCAAGAATCGAGGGGAAATATGTCTGGTTCGGCCAGTGTTCCATTCCGGTAATTGCCGTGTTCATGCGATTCGTTGCAAAGCCAAGAATGACAAGAATACTGCAGAGAAATAATCCTCTTCGCGATTCCCGTATCGGGCGGATCAACAGCAGAATCAACGGGGCTAAGAAACCGATGAGAATTTCCGCTGCAAAAAATCCGCCTTGATATGACCACAAAAATGCCTGTTGGAGAACCTGACGTTCCATCATATCCTGAATGCGGACGATAAGATAGACTCCGAGTACGACGGCAACTACTTTACCCAAATCCGCGAGAACATCGTGCGGAAGCGGCCGGTGTGTCCGGCGTTCGATGAGATACGATTCGAAAATGATCATCGATAAACCTGCCGCGATACAGGATATAAAAAACAGAATCGGCAGAAGAGGCGAATACCATAATTCATGCAATCGACCGGGAACAATGAGATACAACGAGCCGAATGATGATTGATGTAAGGTAGAAAATAACACGCCGAAAATCATGAGTGGGGTGGATATCGCACGCAGGATTTTATTGGGAGCCGTTATTTTGAATTTTTCCAATACCACTGGAGCGAATTCAAGCGAAAGAACCGTTGTATAACAAATAACACACCAGGTAATTTCAAACATGACGGAATGAGGATTCCACATGACGAGTGGATGCCAGAAATGTTCCGGTCTTCCCAAATCGATGACGAGCACCAGGATAACTAACAGGTAGCCGACGAAAGCCGTGAGAATTGCGGGCCGGACAATCGGTTCAAACCGGTGAAGATGAAAAAGATGAACGGAAGCAACGATGGTAAATCCTGCCGCTGCAATACCGACACCCAGAAAATCGAAACCGATCCAGAGTCCCCAGGGAAATGTATCGCTTAAATTGGTCGTAGCACCGAGTCCCAACGTGAACCGCATATACGCTGCAACAGCACCTGCCAACAGAAGAAGAGTTGCGAGGCCCCGCCACAATGATACTTTTAAAATCCTATTCATTGGTTTCCCTTTCGTTCCATTTCCGCTTCGTATGCTTCGACTTCTTTTCGCCGGTTGGTAATCCACCAAATACCGTACAAAAGAACGCCGCCGACCATAAACACGCTCGGTACTTTTTCAAGTGCATTCCAGGTCAACAGCGACATGGGGGCTTTTTGAAGTTTCGTATTGAATCCGAGGTTTTCAAAGGGAATCCCGGAAATATAAAAAATTGATGTTCCGCCGACTTCTTCGAGACCATAAATTTTATCGATATACTTTGTCGGTTCTGCCGCGATGCGTGCATGTGCTTCTTTGATGAGTGCGTCACGATCTCCGAATTTCGTTGCGCCGGTCGGACAAATTTCCGAACATGCCGGTTGTAAACCTTGAGCCAAACGGGGTTCGCAAAACTTGCATTTCTGAACTCGTGGATGCGTGCTGCCCCATTCGTACCGGGGAACCTGAAACGGACATGCCTGCATGCAATACCGGCACCCGATGCATTTGTTTTCGTCATACAGCACGGGTCCTTCCGGGGTTTTTGTAAATGCCCCGACCGGACATACCGAAACGCATGTTGGAGAGAGGCAATGCTGGCATAATCTCCGCACGTAGGTCCCGTCAAATTCATCGAGGGCAGTAAAAGCGGAGGCGGAGAGATGTTTCTCTTCGCCATCCGCCAGTCCATATTCTTTTTTGCAAGCCACCTGACACGAGTTACATCCGATGCACATTGTCAGGTCAATCAGTAATGCTTTCGTCGAGTTCATCAATTATCCTTTTTGTCCGATTACGGAGTCAGGAAATCTGACTCAAATTGTTTCCACATATCATCACTCATGTTTTTCATCGCACCGGAAACCGGCGGGCCACCGTCCTGCAATGTTGCCGGGGCAAGCGCTAATCCCTGAGCCGAGGCGAAAAAGTCACGAAGGCGTGCATATTCACGTTGCATCCAGACCCGTGTTTCAGTACCGAGAAGAAGTGTTTTTAAATCTGTGAAGCGCTGCGGTTTTAATGTATAAGCCCAACCCTGACTGAACAGTAAGTTCTTCAAATATTCGGGATGAGAAGCAAGTTCGAGATTCGCATCGATAATTTCGGCATCGATGGGAGAGCGAACAATGACCGTGTGACCGTTTTCTTTGCACTGAAGAAGCGGATCTCCTTTGTGTACGGTTTCTCCGGATTGCTTGAGGAGCGTGATTTCCGGGCTATCCATTAAGCGTGCGATAAAATCATCAATTCCCATTCTGACTTTTCCTGAAGGGAAGAGATTTAACCAGGTATGACTCGGTGTGAAGAAGATTCCTTCCGGTGTACGTGCATGAACCGGTGCTGCTTTTTGTTTTGCAGGGGCTGTGGCTGAACTTGTTTTGCGAGACCGTTGAATGAACCAATCGATGGTCAGGAAACTTAAGATTGTGGCGATTACGAAGATGACTGTCATGGCTAATACTCCTTATGTTGTCTTTTCAGTGATTCCATTGATCGAAGTGCTTTGGGCGACTTCTCTCGTGATGGTCATCTTCTTTTGTTTCATTTTACGTGCCATGATTTTGTTTCTGTCTTTTAAAAATTCATCATCGTAAAGCTTTATCCGACAACAAGTTATAGAGACGTCATTTTTAGATATAATTTCGTAAATTTTTGTAGTGTTGATATTCTCAACAAATCCAATCGCATTAGTAGTCGAATTATTGTAAGTATTTTCAATTTCACTAGTTACAGAAGTGTTGAATTTTGAAACATGACTTGTTGATATATTCAACATTCTTACTGTTCCGTTGCCGATTTTGCAATGATAGTTAATGTTGATCTTGTTCAAATTTTTAATGTTTGAAATCCACATATTGTCAAATTCTTTCAATCACTCGTATTTTTTGATCAAACCATTCTGGACCAGCGAATCATGAATCATTCTATTTCGGAATGATTCCTTTATGTATACGATAAGATGAAAATTAGGAGAAATATTCCCATCGGGACAAGAAAAAGGAAGTGGAACTTTATCATATCCACCACTTGCCGAAACTTCATGTTAGTATCCTTATAATTGATGAAAATGAAACTATGGATAAGAATGGCAAATATCATTCCACAGATTTCTACGGAAGGAAAGTTAAATTCGTTTGATAATGAAGGATTTTATCGGTTTTGTTCTCAGTCTTGAGGAATTAGAAAAGTATTCTTTTCAAATGAGAAAATTCAATATTTAATAAATCGCTGAATTTGAAGATTGAGAAGTGATCTTCCCCCGAAATGACCGGTACACAAAGAAAAAATATCCCAGGGCAAGGACGATACCAAAAGTCCACCATACAAGACCAACGCTTAATCCATATTGCCCCGCCATTGCTCTTGTAACGGTAATCGGACGTGAAGAATCAATTGAGGAAGGAAGAAGGTTAGGGAATAAACCGAAAGCGGTCGTGGCAAGCATTCCGCCGATGAAAATTGAAGAACTTATAAATCCAACCGAATCGGCATGTTTTCGGTTTGAAATAAATTGTCCGATAAGTCCGGAAAAAGCAACCAGTGGAAATACGAAGCCCCACGGATGCAATGAATAGTTTTCCCATATCTGAGGCCTTATCGAAGATGTGGCAAATAATCCGAGAACTGAGGTTGCTGTCACGAGCCACCAAAACCGGTTCGCCAGGGCCCGCGCCCGATTCTGGACTTCGCCCTCTGTTTTCATGGAAAGATAGTGTGCTCCATGTGAAGTAAGCGTACAAAATGCTATTATTCCCATCAGGATGGTAAACCAATCGAGAATTCCCGCTTCCGGGACGATGGTAAATGTCGTCCAGAGCGGTTCAAAAAAATATCCTTCCGCATTGAGAGGAACTCCGCGTACGACATTGCCAAGCGCGGCCCCGAAAAATATCGAGAGAAGTACGCTTGAAAAAGAAAAAATGACGTCCCAAAAAGATTCCCAGAGCGGATGATGAATTTGGTGACGAAATTCTATTCCGCCGCCCCTCAACATGAGCAACCAGAGTACAATCATGAGCGGCAGGTAAAAGCCGCTGAAACTCGATGCATACAACAATGGAAAAGCGAAATATAATGTACCGCCTGCCGCCAGGAGCCATACCTCGTTTCCATCCCAAACAGGGGCGATGGCATTCAAAATTATTTGACGTTCCTGTCCCGTTTTCCCTACGACGAGATGAATAATCCCGACGCCAAGATCGAATCCATCTAAAATCACGTACATCGCCAGCATGAATGCAACGATGCAGAACCAGATTATTTCCATAGTTTTTTCATTTACCGTTGTGTCACAGAAAGATGAGAAACAACCGGTTCTTCAGGCCCTTTGTTTATTTTCTTGATGACTAAAAGAATGAAAAGCACCCCGATGACAAAGTACATGCCGACAAATCCAAGAAGTGTAAAGAGAGAATTGCCGGCCGATACTGTCGGCGACGTTCCTTGTTCAGTGCGGAAGAGGCCGTACACAATCCATGGTTGTCTTCCCAGTTCGGCTGTCATCCATCCGGCAGTATTTGCAATGTACGGAAACGGAAAACTCAGGAGCAGTGTCCACAGCAACCATCGTGTTTGAAAGATTTTTTTTCTCCAGAGGAAAAATGCGGCGATACAGAGAATTGCCATGAACATCGTTCCGAGCCCGACCATGATGTGATAGCTGTAATACAAAAGAGGAATGTTATCGGGCCACTGGTTGCGGGGAAAAGCATCCAAACCTTTCACTTCGGCTTTCCATCGGTAATATGTCAAAAAACTGAGCATCTCCGGAATATGAGCGGAGTTATCCATTCTCATCTTTTCCATGTCCGGCTGACCGATAAGCGTCAATGCCGCTCCCTGCTCCGTTGTAAACAGTCCTTCCATGGCGGCAAGTGTGACCGGTTGGCTTTGGGCAATATTTTTTCCTTGCTGGTCGCCGGTGGGGAAGAGAACAAGAAGTGAAGCAACGAGCCCTGCAATAATTCCCATCCGTGTAAATATCCGTCCGTACTCCATATTTCGTTGAGCGAGAAGGTAGTACGATCCGACAGAAGCCATCACGAATGCAGCAGTAATGACCGCCCCGAGCATTGTATGGAAATATTGCCAAAGTGCCCATGGATTAAGAATCAATGCCCAAAAATCATTTAACTGGGCGGTACCGTCGGCGGCGATCGTGTAACCGACCGGGGATTGCATCCAAGCATCAGTTGCAACGATGAGGTATCCTGACAGCCATGATCCGATGAAGACGAGGAGTGCCGAAATAAAATGTCCTTTTGGGGTGAGTTTTTTTTCACCAAGCAGGAACAGGCCGAGAAAACTTGATTCGAGGAAAAAAGAAAAAATTCCTTCCATAGCGAGCGTTTGCCCGATAACCCCGCCGGCATATTTTGAAAACCGGGCCCAGTTTGTTCCGAATTGGAATTCCATCGGAATTCCGGTAATGACGCCGACCGCAAAATTGATTGCAAAAATCGATGCCCAGAATTGTGCTGCACGATGATACCGCTCGTCATGTTTTTTTAAACCGATCCATTTCAGAATAACGATCAGAAGTGCCAGCCCCATCGTGAGCTGCGGAAAGAGATAATGATAAGAAACCGTAAAAGCGAATTGCAGTCTGTCAACGAACAAGGCGTCGTTCATTCAAGCTGACCTTATGATTATAGAATACTTCCTCTGTACCGTGAAAACTGATTTTCTGGAAATCAGTTTTAAGGCAAATCAAAGTAAATTATAATAATTAGAATGAAGAGAAACAAATAGCCTGAACTCGTGGTAGTGGATCAACTTACAAAACCGCGTCTTTCCGAAACGATTCTATTCGGAATCTGAACCAAGCAAGCTCGGAATAGCTGCTGAACAAAAGTCCCAAGGGGATCACTTTGTGACATTTCAGCAAGACGGGAGATTTCAGGATAGGTGATCTCAGGAAACTGACCCACTCCCGAATTCGTTCAGACATCGGAAGGAAGGAAAATCAACGAAACCAGATTTACGCTTCTGCGGCTTCCTCGATTAAATGCGGCGAAGGGATAATGAGATATGAATGAGTAATATTGACATTGCCCGAGAGCATCGCGGAAACCGAGCAATATTTTGTCGTTGAGAGATGAATCGCATGTTCTATCGCCGACGCATCGATATTATTTCCGTAAAAAATGTATTCGATATGCAGATCGGTAAAAATTTGAGGATGTTGCTCGCGCACATTACCGATAACCCGGATTTCCATTTTATCGAAATGAACATGTTTCTTTTGCAGAATGGGGATGACATCATTTGCCGTACATCCCCCGAGAGCAAACATCAAAAGCTCTTTCGGACTTGATCCCGCGCTGCTTCCGCCATAGAGTTCCGAGCCGTCCATCACTACCCAATGTTTTGATTCCGCATGGGCAACCATCGTTGTCCCTTGTACTTGTTTAACGATTGCTTCTTTTGTAGGCATGGTATTCTCTTAAATAATTCTACAATCCGTTATATATCTTGGAAATAAATCCAACGGCAGAAAATAACACTATCAGAATAATAAGAGCAGTGACGACAGGTGCAGACAAGAGTCCTTTGAAATAAAGAGATCCGTTAATTGCCGCCAGCAACAAACTGATTGATCCTTGTGATCTTGGAAAATTGTGAATCATTGTCTTTATCTCCTTAATGTTCTTTTTAATCCCCGCAATCATATATCGAAAAGTATGCCAATGGATCAAAGGTTTGTAAACGGGTTTCATTCTTTCACAGACTGTTCTCCCGAGAATTTGGAATTTGTCGAATTTTTCGATTATGGGATTAAAATTGCAAAAAATGGGTCAATTCCGGAATGGATAAACATTTATTAGTACAGAGTGCGGAGGATGTATTCGTTTCAGGACTGAGACTAAACGATATTTTGCTTTATCACAACTGAAACTTATCATCCCAAAAGTGCCGTAAATATAGAAAATATTCTCATTTGCAGACTTTTTTGCTGGCATACAAATTGATTGAATCTGATTCGAAAGATGGAAATTCTCCATCTTGTTGTTTGGCAACAGAAAGATCAAAGTGTTCTATGAATTGGCTTGACAGATACCATTCTAAAATTAAAACTCCCGACGAGGCCGCGAGACTGATTTGTTCCGGCCAACGAGTGTATATCCATCCCGGTTGTGCAGTTCCCGAAGTTCTCCTGAATGCGATGTGTGCACGAGCGAGCGAGCTCGAAAATGTCGAGGTGATTCATTTGCTCACGGTCGGCAAGTCCCCGTATTCGGTTCCTGAAATGGAGGGGCACTTCCGGCATAATGCCTTGTTCATCGGAAAAAATGTTCGGTCCGCGGTGAACGATGGCCGGGCAGACTTTACGCCGATTTTCCTTTCGGAAGTACCGATGCTTTTTTTCCGCGGAGTTCTTCCCATTGATGTTGCCCTGATTCATGTTACGCCTCCCGACGAACACGGCTATTGCAGTTTCGGTGTCGGTGTGGAGTGTACGAAACCCGCAACGGAAGTTGCAAAAATAATTATTGCCCAGGTCAATCCGCAGATGCCGCGAACACTCGGCGATTGTTTCATTCATGTCGATAAATTTACGTGCTGTGTCGAGGTTGATGTTCCGCTCAAAGAACTTCCGCAGGTTGCCAAGGATCTGTCACCGGAAGAGGATCATGTCTTTCAACAAATCGGAAAGAATATTGCCGATCTTATAGAAGATGGCTCAACCCTCCAGCTCGGCATCGGCTCGATTCCGGATGCGGTATTGAAATTTCTCGGCAACAAAAAGCATCTCGGCATTCACACGGAAATGTTTGCCGACGGCGTTATGAAGCTGGTGGAAAACGGAGTCATCACCAACGAAAAGAAAACGCTCCATCCCGGAAAAATGATTGCATCATTCGTGCTTGCGGAAAAAGCGATGTTCGATTTCATCGACAATAATCCGTTCATAGAATTTCATCCGTCGCATTATGTGAACGATCCGTACATCATTGCGAAAAACGATAAAATGGTGGCAATCAACTCCGCACTCGAGGTTGATCTGACGGGACAGGTTTGTGCCGATTCGATCGGTCATTATTTCTACAGCGGATTCGGCGGTCAGCTCGATTTTATTCGCGGCGCGGCGCGAAGCAAAGGGGGAAAACCGATTATCGCTCTCCAGTCGACGGCGAAGAATGGCCGGTTATCCCGCATTGTTCCGCATCTCAGCGAAGGCGCCGGCGTGACGACAACACGCGGCGATGTCCATTATGTTGTCACGGAATTCGGCGTTGCCGACTTGTACGGGAAAACGGTCCGCCAGCGGTCCCGGGCGCTTATTGAAATCGCTCATCCCGATTATCAGGAAGAATTAGAACGCCATGCGATACGGGATAAATTTTTCAGTATGTATGACGTTGATTTGGAAACTACTTCGTGATTGACTGATGATGTCGCGCGAAGAAATATCGGCGGGGAGCGTACGTTTCAACTTGAAAAAGAATTTGAGATACCGCAGCACCATACATGATTCATTCCGAAAATTGTTCCATGTTCACATTTCAATGGGCGAAAAATTATGATTCGTAAACAAGAAGCACTCGACTATCATTCACAGGGAAGACGGGGAAAGATTGAAGTCGTTTCCTCAAAACCGTGTGCAACACAAAGAGATCTTTCACTTGCATACACTCCCGGCGTCGCGGAACCGTGCATAGATATTCACAATAATCCCGATGATGCGTACCTCTACACCGCAAAAGGCAATCTTGTGGCGGTTGTGAGCAACGGCACGGCCGTTCTCGGTCTCGGCGATATCGGCGCTCTTGCCGGTAAACCGGTGATGGAGGGAAAAGGTGTACTCTTCAAACGTTTTGCCGACATCGATGTTTTCGATATTGAATTGAATTCGCATAATCCCGATGAAATTATTAAGGCGGTTCAATTACTCGAACCGACATTTGGCGGAATCAATCTTGAAGATATCAAGGCGCCGGAGTGTTTTTATATCGAAGAAACGCTGAAGAAATCTCTCAACATTCCTGTCTTTCACGATGACCAGCATGGAACGGCAATTATCAGCGGCGCTGCGCTTCTGAATGCTCTCGAAGTTGTCGGCAAGAAGATTGGCGATGTGCGCGTCGTGTTCAGCGGTGCCGGTGCCGCAGGCATTGCCTGTGCAAAATTTTATGAGCGGTTAGGCGTCAAGAGAACGAACATGCTGCTGGTCGATACCAAAGGCGTCGTTCATAAAGGCCGAACCGAAGGGATGAATCCCTATAAAGAATATTTTGCACACGAAACCAATTGCCGGACACTTGCCGATGCACTGAAAGGTGCCGACGTCTTCTGCGGGGTTTCTGCGAAAGATATTCTCACCAAGGAAATGATACGTTCTATGGCGGATAATCCGGTCGTATTTGCCATGGCAAATCCCGATCCGGAAATTACGTATGAAAACGCTATCGATGCCCGTCCGGATATCATTATGGCAACGGGGCGTTCCGATTATCCCAATCAAGTCAACAATGTTCTCGGCTTTCCGTTTATTTTTCGGGGAGCACTCGATGTGCGCGCAACGGCAATCAATGATGAAATGAAAATTGCGGCGGCAATGGCGCTGGCAAATCTGACGAAAGAAGATGTTCCTGATTCCGTACTCCGTGCGTATGGCGGCAAACGGATCGAGTTCGGCCGGGAATATATCATTCCCAAACCGTTCGATCCGCGCGTTCTTCTCTGGGAAGCGACTGCTGTTGCAAAAGCGGCGATGGAGACAGGCGTTGCACGGAAACCGATTTCAAGTTTCGAAGCGTACCGTGATTCTCTTGAAGCACGGCTGGGAAAATCGCGCGAAGTCATGCGGTTTTTCATTCACAAAGCTCAAACAGCACCGAAACGAATCGTATTTCCGGAAGGTGAAGAAGAAAAAATTCTGCGTGCGGCGCAAATCATCGTTGACGAAGGAATTGCCAAACCGATATTGCTTGGCAGTCGAACGGTCATCAAACAACGGATGGCAGATCTCGGCATCGATGCGGAAGGGATGGAAGTCGTTAATCCGTCGAAGTCACCGCTCCTCGATACGTATATCACGAAATATTATCTCAAGAGACAGCGGTACGGCATAACCCGTGCCGATGCAAGCCGTCAGGGAAAAACGCATAACGTGTTCGGCATGCTGATGGTCGATCAGGGTGATGCCGACGGACTTATTTCCGGTGTGACGCAACATTATCCGGATACCGTTCGTCCGGCGTTGCATATCATCGGCAAAAGAGACGGCGTGAAGAAGATTGCTGGTCTCTATATGATGGTCTTCAAGAACGAAACGATTTTCATTGCCGATGCCACGGTCAATATCGATCCGACGGCAGAAGAACTTGCCGAAATTGCGATGCTTACGGCTGAACGGGTGAAGCAATTCGATGTTGTACCGCATGTGGCAATGTTGTCGTTCAGCAGTTTCGGCAGTACACGTCATCCGCTTGCCGAAAAAGTACAGCAGGCCGTGAAGATCGTCAAGAAAGCGATGCCGCAACTGATGATCGACGGGGAAATGCAGGCGGATGTTGCCGTATCACCGGAAATGTTGAACGAGCTGTATCCGTTCAGTTCGCTGACACAAAAGGCGAACGTTTTGATCTTCCCCGATCTCACATCGGCAAATATAGCATATAAATTACTTTCGAAACTTGGCGGTGCAACGTCGATCGGACCGATGCTTCTCGGTATCCGGAAACCGGTGTATCTGCTCGTTCCGGGAAATGATGTCAGTGATATCGTCAACATGACCGCGATGGCGGTTCACGAAGCTCAGCAGGGTGAACACCAGTCACACGAGTCGAAGCCGTCCGTATCATCAGCGATGGCAATTAATTAACGCAAGCGCAATTAACAGGAATGCAACGGCAATGAACATAAAAGTTATCGGGTTATCGTGTACCAAAATAGAGAGAACGCTGGAGAACATCTATCTTTCGATGTCCGAAATTTCTCATCCGGTATCTGTCGAATGGATCGGAGAAATTCACGAGATTGTTGAATGGGGCAGTAAACAAACTCCGACCATTCTGATCAATGAAAAACAAAAAGCGTCCGGACGAATTCCGAGCGTCTATGAAATATCGCGATGGATTGAAGAAGAAATGGTCATGCAGGAAGTCAATGCCTGAACCGGATTTATTTGATCGATCAGGAAACATTTTTTTAGATGGCAATTTCAACAGTAAAGGAAAAATGTATGCCGCGTGGAACGGTTGAATTTAACATTGAAACGTGCAAAGGGTGCGAGCTTTGTATTGAGGCATGTCCGCAGGACAGCGTCGCACTTTCGAAAGAAATCAATACGCACGGTTACCATTATGCAGTTCTCGTCCAGGATAATTGTACGGGATGTTTGAACTGTGCTCTCGTTTGCCCCGACGCTGTGATCACGGTGTACCGGGCGTCAAAAAAATCGGCGCTCAAAGCATCGGAGCGTCAGCCGGTGGCAACGATCAGCAATGTGAAAGGCAATATCAAAGTCGTACTCGATGAAATGCCGGAAGGAAGGATTGATATATGAGCGATTTCCAGTTGATGAAAGGAAACGAAGCATTAGCCGAAGCGGCAATCCGTGCAGGATGTGACGGGTATTTCGGTTATCCCATTACGCCGCAATCTGAAGTGTTGGAATATCTTGCCGAGGAAGGTCGGCACCGCGGGATGGTCGTGATGCAAGTCGAGAGTGAACTTGCCGCCATCAATATGGTATACGGTGCTGCTGGAACCGGAAAACGGGCGATGACATCTTCATCGAGCCCGGGTATCAGCTTGATGCAGGAAGGACTTTCCTATATCGCCAGTGCCGAATTACCGTGCCTGGTTGTGAATGTCAACCGCGGCGGGCCCGGTCTCGGAACGATCCAGCCGTCGCAGGGAGATTATTTCCAATCCACCAAAGGCGGAGGTCACGGTGATTATCATTTGATCGTTCTCGCACCATCCAGTGTGCAGGAAATGGCGGATTTCGTTTATGACGGATTCGATCTTGCCGATAAATACCGTAACCCGGTGATGATTCTTGCCGATGGCGCTCTCGGACAAATGATGGAAAAAGTTTCATTCCGCGACTATAATGTTTCCGAACGCAAGATAGCCAAACCGTGGGCGACGGTCGGAAAACCATCTTCCCGCGAACGAAATATTATTACTTCTCTCCACATTCAATCGGAGAAAATGGAACAGATTAACAAACGTCTTCAGGAAAAATATCGGATCGTGCGCGAAAAGGAAGTGCGGTATCAAACAGTCCATACCGAAGATGCGGAAATTCTTCTCGTCGGATACGGGCTTGCGGCACGCGTGTGTCATCGCGCAGTTGAACTCGCACGTCATCACGGCATTGCCGCCGGTTTATTGCGTCCGATAACCCTGTTTCCCTATCCGACGGAAATAGTGAACAAACTTGCTCAGCAGGTCGAAAAGATTCTCGTCGTCGAAATGAATTCCGGACAGATGGTTGAAGACGTCAGGCTTGCCGTTGAAGGTGCTGTGCCTGTGGAATTCTTCGGCCGGATGGGCGGCATCATTCCATCTCCGGAAGAAGTTCTCGCAAAAATTGAATCGATGATGAAAACACAACAACAGTATGAGGTAAGCCATGTCTGAAGCAACAGTGCTGACAGAAGGAATGGAATGTATTTGGCAGAAACCGGCAACACTGACCGACACGCTCATGCATTATTGTCCGGGATGCGGACACGGCGTCGTTCATAAAGTGCTGATGGAAGTTGTCCAGGAACTTGGCATTCAAAGTGAAACGATCGGCGTTGCGCCGGTTGGATGTTCCGTTTTTGCGTACAACTATCTGAACGTCGATATGCAGGAAGCCGCTCACGGCAGGGCAGCAGCAGTTGCCACCGGCGTGAAAAGAATGATGCCCGATAAATATGTTTTCTCGTATCAGGGCGACGGTGATTTAGCGGCTATCGGGACAGGAGAAACAATGCATGCCGCAAACCGCGGAGAAAATTTTCTCGTCATCTTCGTGAATAATGCTATTTATGGAATGACCGGCGGGCAGATGGCTCCGACCACACTGTTGGGAATGAAAACCAGTACCACTCCCGAAGGAAGAACAGTTGATACGCAAGGATTTCCCTTCCGGATTACGGAACTGATCGGAATGCTGCCGGGTGCGTACTACGTGACACGACAGTCGGTGCACACCCCGAATGCTGTGCGTTATTTCAAGAAAGCGGTGACAAAAGCGTTCACGCATCAAAAAGAGAAAAAAGGATATTGTTTGATTGAAGTTGTATCCAATTGTCCGTCCGGATGGAAAATGACACCGCTGGAAGCGAACAAATGGATGGAACAGAATATGTTCCCGATCTATCCGATCGGCGATATCAAAGTCGACGGAAAACTTGTTGCCAAAAGTCCGGCACAATAAAGAAATAACAGCTCAGGAAGTGAAAGAGAATATTATGACACACGAAATTTTATTTGCGGGTTTTGGAGGGCAGGGCGTTCTCTCGATGGGGATGACGCTCGCGTCTGCAGGAATGGCGGAAGGAAAAGAAGTTTCCTGGATGCCGTCCTACGGTCCGGAAATGCGCGGCGGAACGGCAAACTGCATCGTCATTATTTCCGCCACACCGGTCAGTTCGCCGATGGTGACGAAGTTCGATGCGGTTATTGCATTGAATCAGCCTTCGATCGATAAATTCGAAAAAGCGGTAAAGCCGAACGGCGTGATTGTCTATGACAGCAGTAATGTCATCATTCCTCCGACCAGAACCGATATTACTGTCGTTCCCGTGGCGGCAGAATATGAAGCGCAGAAATTGAATACACCAAAAGTAAAAAATATGATTCTCCTCGGGGCGTTCCTCAGCGTTTGCGAGGTCGTTTCGATTTCGTCGGTGATTAAAGCGCTCACGGAAGTTTTGCCGGAGCGATATCATCATCTCCTGAAAGTCAATCAACAGGCACTCGAGCGTGGCGGTGAGCTGGTGATTGAAGCAGTCACACCTATTGCATGAAGGAACAGGCCATGAAAGAATCTGATACGCGATGTGCACAATCTTGCCGGGGGCTTTGCGCCGCCGTCGATGCTTCTCTTCAGCGTGAGAAGGAAACGATATTACAATTTGCCGCGCTTCGCGATAAGTGTCAATATCCCGAAGTGAACGCTTTACTCAATGAACTTATCATTCAATCGCAAAAATCTATTCGTCTTATTGAAGATGCCAAGGCATTTCTGAAATCAAAATTCGAGGTGCTGGAACAAATTCAGGATGGTTTCGAATCGTAAAGGGTGACGGGGGAATATCAGCCGTTGTTCGTTGACAACAATTGTTCTTTAGGAAAGGAGTTGGGTATGGAACTGCAGCAGTGCTGGGAAAGAATTCAGGAAAGGATTTGCCACAAGTGTGTTGATGGAGACGGAACAGGAAATTGTCGTCTCCCGTCCGGTGTTGAATGTGCATTGCACAAATTTCTTCCTCTGGTCGTGAATGCCGTCCAACGTGTGCAGAGCGATGACATTCTGGAGTATGTGAAAGACCTTCGTTCGATCGTTTGCGCCCAGTGTCCGCACGAACAGCCCGGCAGCAGATGCAGAATGCGTGATGAACTCGAGTGTGCTCTTGACAGGTATTTTCCACTCGTGATTGATACCATCGAGGAAGTCAGGACACAGTACCTCGTATGACCACCCAAATCCGACACTAACAACCGACACGGAGAATACATCATGATCACCGACCGTTCTTTTTCAAATGAAATTTTTCGCCCGCGTGTAATTATCTGGCAATTGACTCCATTTCTCAATGGCGAGGTGCAACAGGACTCTCAATCCCTTTCTCAACAAGAATCGATGCTGATAATCGAAAGTATCGCGCGTATTTCCAAATCCATAGTTGTCCTGACCGGAAATAAATTACTCCAACGCAACGATCTCTACGACATTGTCGATTACGGCCATGCACTCGGCCTGAAAATTATTCTTGAGCTTGAGCCGGAAGAACTGACGAGCGAGGTTCTTGCAAAATACCGTCATTTCGGTTCCAGGATATTCCGGATTGTTCTCGACCGGAGGATTATCGAAGATCCAGACAAGCGGTACCGTCAGACAGAGCAGTTTTTTAACCTGGAAGAAGCAGTAAAACGGCTGAACGCAGAGGGATTTGAAATCCATTTTGCATTGAATATTACAAAGCCCGATCAGCGTGATCTTGCATTCAATCTCGATTACGCGTTTCGCCGGTCAGCCAAGGGTGTGTATTGTCACCTCCATTTCGATAAGACATTGCCGGAATTCGTTTCGAGAAATGAGAATGAACTTTCGGTGGATGATTTTGTGTCGAAGATATCCGAATTGAAACCGTTGTTGCCGAATAATATGTACTGTTCTCCGCAATGCATTAAATATGTCGGCTACCATCCGGAGGATTTTCCGGAGGTCGATTTTTCGGTCGGAGAATTTCCTCATTGGGTCAGTCAGTGTTTAGCGGGAAAATCCTTTGCGTTTATCAGTGAAACAGGAAAGGTATCCGTCTGCAGCGGTTTGACGAAAGAGTGCGGCGATTTGCGTTCCAACGGATATGACTTCGAGGAGATATGGTTCAATTCTGAAATATTCCAGGACATGCGGGATAATAACTGGACGTGCGCGCAGACCCGGACGCAGTTTAAGGGGAATGGGCGCAACGGGAACGGTGTGAACCATGTAAAGATTTCATTCGGAGACGAGCGTTCATGAAAGATGAAAGAAAGACAAAGAAACAGAGAGCTTTCGCATTCCCTGGAAACCACACTGATTCATGGAAAATCCCGGACGAAGAAGTGGGATTTTAATCATCATGTTGTTCCACCCATTTCATCCTCCTGTACCTTCCGGCTGGATACGGCTGAACGCGGCGCAAAAGGTTTCGCGGAATTTGCTCATCATGTCCGCGGGGCATCGGAAGATTCACGATCGCAGATTTATATTTATGACCGGTTCGGCGAACCGAATAAAGAAGTTCTGGAAGAGAACCTTGCTGCGGCCGAGCATGGCGACGTTGCGGTAACATTTTCGACCGGCATGGCGGCAATCAGCGCGGTCCTTGGTGCGGTAACGGCCGGCGGCGATGAAATTGTTGCCCACCACATGTTGTACGGATGTACTTACTCTCTTCTGTCACGATGGTATCCGCGGTATAATATCGCTACCAGATTTATCGATCTGAAAGATCCTGTTTCATTGAAAAAATCTTTTAACGAACGAACCCGTGTGGTATATTTTGAGACGCCGGTGAACCCGACGCTTGAACTCCTCGATATCGAAGAGATTGTTGAAATCGTTCGTGATGCGAATAAGCATAGACCTCACACGAGAAAAATTTATGTCATCATTGACAATACGTTTGCGAGCCCGTTCTGCCAGCGGCCGATTGAACTCGGTGCGGATTTTGCAGTTTCCTCGCTGACAAAATCGGTCTGCGGTTTCGGAACCGATATGGGCGGAGTCGTTGTCGGACCGCAATGGAGTTATGATACGTTGCTGATGTACCGGAAAGATTTCGGGGGGGCGCTTGCCGCAAAAAGTGCATGGCCGATTTTAGTTTACGGCCTGCCGAGTTTACCGATTCGGATGAAACAACAGATGGCGACCGCTCTTTCGGTTTCCAGGTTTCTCGAGAACGATCGAAGGATTGAGCTTGTGCGATATCCCGGGCTTCGTTCATTTCCGCAATATGAACTTGCACGGCGGCAGATGCTCGATTTTGACGGCCAGTTCGCCCCCGGCAGTGTCCTCTATTTTTCATTAAGAGGAAAAACTCCGAAGGAGCGGCATCATAAAGGCGAAATGTTTATTAATTTCCTGGCAAAGAACGCATATTCCGTTACACTTGCCGTCAGTCTTGGCAATATCCGTACGCTCGTGGAACATCCCAGCTCGATGACGCATTCTGCCATACCGCTGAATGAACAGGTTCATAACGGCATCGATCCGGGCGGAGTCCGGCTCTCGATCGGTCTGGAAAAGGGAGAAGATATCATGACCGATATCCGGCGGGCACTCGACATTTTGTCGTAATCATGAAATGATTCCCAATTTTGCATGATGAATGCACGGTGGGAATCGGTATGCGTGTTTGTGAAAATGTAATTTATTTTATTCGTTCGATCTGTCACTATTATGAAAGGGTTGTATGAACAGTAACGGCTTCATTAATCACCGGGAATTGTACCGGCTTCCGTGGAATCTTTCGGATAATGCGATCTCGTGGCTTGAACCGACATCGGCATGTAATCTCGCCTGCGACGGATGCTATCGGGAAAACGTTGCCGGCAGTCATAAATCACTCGACGTCGTTCGTGAGGAAGTGGATACATTCCAGCGACTGCGAAACGCCGACGGATTTTCTATTGCCGGCGGTGACCCGCTCATGCACCCGGATATCGTTGAGATCGTCCGGATGGTTCATGATAAAGGCGTCAAGCCGATCATCAATACGAACGGCGGATTGCTGACGAAGGAACTTCTGATAGAATTAAAGAAAGCCGGTGTGTACGGTTTTACATTCCATATCGACAGCAGGCAGGGTAGACCGAAGTGGAAACAAAAAAATGAACTGGAACTCAACGAACTTCGCCTGAGCTATGCCGAAATGCTTGCGGAAGTAGGGGACATTTCCTGTTCGTTCAATTCGACGGTGTATGAAGATACGCTCCAATATGTTCCTGAACTCGTTGCGTGGGCCGGGAAACATATCGATATCGTCAACGTGATGGTATTCATTCTCTATCGCGCTGCGGTTCCTCAACTGCCGTTCGATTGGTACGCCGGCGGGAAAAAGATCGATATGAATGCTCTCGTCTATTCGGAAACGAACGAACGAAAAATCGATTTGAAGGCACAGGATATTGTTGCCGAAATTCGCAAGCAGTTTCCGGATTTCAGCCCGTGTGCATATCTGAACGGAACAGAAAAGCCGGATTATTTCAAATGGCTGCTCACCGGACGTGTCGGAACGAAAGAAAAAATCTACGGTTATGTCGGTCCGAAATTCATGGAAATCATGCAGACCATGCATCACATCGGCACGGGAAAATATCTCGCGTATGAAAAGCCGAGTCTGACCAAAAAAGGCAGATCGATGATGCTTCTCTCGCCATTGGATAGCGGTATGCGGAAGATTGCCGGTAATTATCTTTCATCCGTCCTTGCCAACCCGCTGCGGATATTTAAAGGCCTTCATTATCAATCGGTCATGGTCATACAGCCGGTCGATTTTCTGCCGAATGGATTGCAGAATATGTGCGATGGCTGTCCGGACATGACGCTTCATAACGGTGAGCTCGTCTGGTCGTGCCGGATGGAAGAGCTGAAACATTTCGGATGTTGGGTGAGAACGGTTCCCAAAGAAATTCCCAAATAATCGCCATTTTTTAATTCTCAAACCTGAAAGCGCCTTCTCTTTGCTGAGAAGAAGGCGCTTTTTTTATTTTAAATTCAGTCGAAAAAAGGAATAATTCCGATGATGATTTTGGCATCAGATTTGTGTCTTTTCTCTCAAAGTGCATTGAACGAATGATGGTTGTGTGGAAAGAGAAGTATGGTTCAGAAACAAAATGCAATACCGCTCATTGATGTCTCGGCTGGTCAGTTCTTGACAATTGTTTCGTTGCCGGACGGAGTGCTTCGCGCGCAATTCATCCGCGTCGGAATTCATGAAGGCGAACGTGTTCAATGTTTGGAACGCCTTCCGGGCGGAACGGTCGTTTTGAAAAAAAATCGCCAGCACATTGCTGTCGGTCATCAGCTTGCCAAAAATATTTTCGTGATTCTGACGGTCGGGGAAATTCTCCATGATTGAACCGCCCAACGATTCCAACCTTTCTCATTACGAACGGCATCTTCACCGCGACGGTTCTGTCCCCCGGCAGGGAACAGGGCGTCAGACGATTATTCTGGTCGGAAATCCGAATGTCGGCAAATCGCTGGTCTTCAATGACCTGAGCGGAATGAACGTCGAAGTTTCCAATTATCCCGGTACGACCGTCGAACTTACCAAAGGCGTCTTCGGAGAATTCGATGTATACGATACTCCCGGTATCTACAGCGTTTCTTCATTCAACGATGAAGAAAAAGTTGCGCGGGACGTCATTCTTCATGGTAACATCATTCTGAATGTTGTCGATGCCATGCATCTGGAACGGGACCTGTTTCTCACACAGCAGCTCATTGATATGGGAAAAAAGGTTGTCGTCCTTCTGAATTTTATGGATGAAGTCCGGAAGAATCAGGTCGATATTCATCTCGAACGCCTTTCACAATTTCTCGGTGTTGAAGTCCTTCCGATCGTTGCCGTCCGGCGGGAGGGGTTTGAACATTTTACTTCGGCAATGGCATCGGCACGGGAAGGTGTTCAGCGTGAAGAACTCCATTCGATGTTACATACAAAGCTGAACATGGTCGGTTCACAGGGAGAAGCTCTTCTGGTTCTCGAAGGCGATGAGTTTGTTGCCTCCCGTCACGGCGTTCGCCCGGGAAACTATCGGGATGAAATTTATGTCAAGCGGCGGAACAGAGTTAATTATATTATCGAACAGGTTGTCCGGGATGAATCGACTAAGGTTCGGTTATCCGACCTGCTCGGAAGATGGTCGATTCGTCCGGTGACGGGAATTCCGATTCTCATCGGGACATTGTATCTCGCATACCTTTTCGTCGGGAAATTTGTATCTCAGGATGTCGTCAACTTTACGGAAAAGCAGATCGGCAATCAATACTGGGAGCCGTGGATCCGATCGATGGTATCGACAGTTTTTCCCCTGTCGTCGTGGTGGAATACGATCCTTGTCGGTGAGTTTGGCGTGATCACGATGACGACGACATACCTTTTATTTCTGCTACTGCCTCTTGTGACGGCTTTCTACATTGCATTATCGATCATGGAAGACAGCGGCTATTTGCCGCGCCTCGCGACGTTGGTCGATCATACGCTGGGAACTCTCGGGTTGAACGGCAGGGCAGTGATTCCGCTTATTCTCGGATTCGGTTGTATCACTTCGGCAACCGTCACCACGCGGCTCCTTGGAACGGAGCGGGAGAAAACAATTGCCACGGCCATTCTGCAATTTGCGATTCCCTGTTCGGCACAGCTTGCCGTCATTGCCGCATTGCTTGCCGGTGCGGGTGTTGGCCCGATGCTGATCTATACGGTCGTCATGCTTTCCGTTTTGATAGCGATCGGCACAAGCCTGAATCATATTCTTCCCGGAGTATCAGCGCCATTGCTTCTCGATCTTCCGCCGATGCGCCTTCCGCGTCTCGGTAATGTGTTACGGAAAACTGCGACGCGAACGTTCCATTTCATGAAGGAAGCATCCGGCTGGTTTTTCATCGGAGCGCTGGCAGTCGGAATAGCACAGGCAACGGGAATTCTGCAGGTACTTCAAAATCTTTTAATTCCTCTGACGACACATTGGCTTCAGCTTCCGCCGGAAGCGGCAACGGTTTTCATTATGGGTGTCGTTCGCAGGGATTTTGGAGCGGCAGGATTGTATCATTTACCGCTGACGCCGATGCAGATTACCGTCGCACTGATTACCATCACTCTTTTTGTTCCATGTATTGCATCGCTCATGGTGATGATGAAAGAACGGGGTGTGAAGGAAGGACTGCTGATCTGGATCGGGACGTGGGTTGTCGCATTCGGTTTGGGTGGAATGGTGTCTCATATTGTTATGTGAAGAATGATGGAAACTATGGTCGAAATAAAACCAAAGCGGACATTGATCGAACAATTAAAATCAGAGGTTCGGCGTTGTTCGGTTTGCGGGCTTGAGGTTCGCCACCCGCTTGTTGAGCGATGCCCGCGATGTTTCAACATACTTCCTCAACTCGATTTATCGTGTCAGGGCTGTCACCATCAATCGAGTTGTCCGATTCCGCGATAGGAGAGAAAATATTTTTGTTCAGGCTGTAAGTTCATGAAAAGGTAATGGTGAGTTTATACAGGAATTATTTGAAAACACGATATCATTATCGGTAAAATTCTACGGATTTTGAATTATTTTGAAGGTTTCTTGCTCCGGCTCCATCGAAGCTGTATGAAGATTGCCGGATTCAGTGTGGATAACTTTTTTGAATGAATGGTTATGAAATTTTTTAAAAAGAGAATCTTGGTTTGATGATAAATATTTTTTAAAAATGTGTATTGTCCCCTAATTTTGTTGTTTCTTTATTTCAGAATATTTATATTAGCGGATTGAAAAATTGTTAACCTATTACATCAAGGTATCACCCATTGTTTGCTCCTCATTTTTTCCGCTTACGGATTGTAAGCTTTAGTATTATACTTTTCAGCTTCAATGTTTTTGGGCAAGGTTCTCTCAAAAAGATTGCCGTTGTCGATGACAACAAGTTTACTACCGTCGGACAAATTGCTTTATCGATAACTAATTTTGGAACGATCGGTACTGCCAACGCTTTCTATCCTACTCAACCTTCGTGTGAATATCCGTACGGTTCAGGCATCGAACATGTTTATCAGGGAGGATTATGGGTCGGCGCTCAGGTAAGAACACATAATCTTAGCGACCAGCGTAACGGACAGTTTTATGTAACTACTGCGACAAGCGATCGCGCCAGCTCATCATCCAATTCTTCGCTCATCGACGGATTTGAATTCAATGCCGAAGCCAACGATTCGATAACTGAGTATTCAACGTTGTCTTCGAACCGACCGACAAATGCTCAATATAAACCGGGAGCGATCAGTCATCAGGATTTTATCTGTGATTATAATGACTTTCATACCCGCGATCCGATATCGAATGATTCGATAGCGGAACATACCCCTCTTGGCATCATCGTCCATCAGGAAAGTTACGCGTGGAATTTTCCCTTCATCAATTACATGGTGATTCTGAGCTACACAATTACGAATGCAAGTCAGGATACGCTCGATTCCGTTTACGTGGGATTTTGGGATAATGCGATTGTTCGGAATACGCGGCTCGTTAAGCCCGGGTCTCCCGGATATTTCAATTATACAGGCCAGGGATTTGACTCGACGCAACGGCTGGCATACTCATTCGATTTTAACGGTGTACCCGGAGGATCTCCCGCCAATAGTTATATCGGTTTGAAACTTTTAGGATCGACGCCATTTCCGTCCGGTGTCGATTCGGTTGGGAATCTCCTGCGGCATACGTATTATAACGGATGGCTTTATAAAACAAGTAATGCGAATTACGGATCTCTCTGGTCACCCGGCGCTGATTTCGATGAAAATTATTTAAACAGCCGTTACTCGAGAATGACTCAATCCGGTAATGCGTCCGATATTGCAAGTTTACGCGTTACGCCACAAGACGTTTCTTATCTTTTGTCGTCAGGCCCATGGAGTCAGTTGAAACCGGATAGTTCCATCACCATAGTTTTTGCCGTTGTGTGTGCAAAGAAAAATGGAAACGCTCCCGCCAGTAATGATCTTCTCAGTCAACGGGCAAATTTATATTCAGGACTTGCGTGGGCACAGCGGATTTATAACGGCGAGGATGTGAACGGGAATAACATTCTTGATCCCGGTGAAGACATTGCAACCCGCGATTCTCTCGGACTTCGTTATGTTCCTGATGGAAAAATCACACGGTATCTTCTGCCGACGCCGCCGCGTCAACCGGTCGTCCGTGCCGATGTCGAAAGTCAGCATGTCACACTGTATTGGGACAAACTAACAGCGGAAGAATCAATCGATCCGATTACCGGTGTGAAAGATTTTGAAGGATACCGGATTTACCGTTCGAATGCCGGCGCCGATTTTCTGACTCCCGGTGATTTCACAATTAACATTCCGCTTGTTGCGCAATTCGACCTCATCGACAGCGCCGGTTTGAATACCGGTTTTGATAAGGTATTATTGTCGTCACCGAAAATTTTCCCCCACGACACGGTAAAATACTGGTACCGTTTTCCACCCGTCGGCGTGCAGTCGACGGAACTGAACGGATGGCAATATTTGTACGGCGTGTCTGCTTTCAGCAAAGGAGATTCTGCCAATAACATTCCGAGCTTGGAAAGTGCACTCTCTTTGGCACGTGTCATCCCGGGGACTCCTCCGACTTCAGATCCTTCTGCAAAAATCGGCGTTTATCCGAATCCGTATTATGTCAACGCGTATTGGGACGGAAGCAGTGAACGGCAACGGAAGATTTATTTCTATAATTTACCGGCCCGTTGTAAAATTACGATTTTTACGCTGGCAGGAGATGTTATTCAGGTTATTAATCATGACGCTTCCACCTCTAACGGCGGCGACATTCAGTGGTTTTCACAATTTGATGTTCCGGGCGTCCCGGCGCAATTTACCGGCGGTGAGCATGCGTGGGACCTTATCACCCGGTACGATCAGGCGATTGCTACCGGTTTGTATTTATTTACGGTTGAAGATCCTGCAACCGGAACTATTAAACGCGGTAAATTTCTTGTCATAAAATGATGTTATGATGAATCGATTCTTTCTCTGGCTTCTGTGCTGTGCAATCGTCCTGCAATGGGGTTGTAAAACCTCGAGCCCTGTCGAGCCCGGATCGATTCCGACTCCTCATACATATTTCTGGTTATATCCTGATTCCACCATTTCTCCCGGCATTAGTCAGGAACACCTTCACTGGTGGGGGACAGATCCGGAAGGAACGGTTGTCGGATATCTGTTTGCCTCCGGAAAAATTTTAAAGAAACCCGGTTCGAATGCGTTCAGCGACACAGTGACGTGGCATTGGCGAGTCGAAAACGATACGCTGATTTCATTTCCGTTGACTGCACACCGGGATACGTTTCAAATCGCGGTGAGAGCGGTCGATAATCTTTTCGCACTTCATTTACCCGATTCAGCCCTTATTCATCTGAAGCCATTCGCATACTGGGATAGAAACGGAAACGGAATTTTCGACAGCAATGATGTTGCCTTGCCGACATTGCTTTCTGCGACGGATCCTGTCGGTGCATTATTTTCTTTTCCTCTGATCAGTCAGCCGCCCGTAGTGGTCTTTGCAACCGATCCCAACAGCGGTGCAACCCTTCAGGAACCCGATACGACATATACTGCTGCCACGTTTGCCTGGGTTGGAACGGATGCCGACGGAGATTTTACGGTAAACGGATTTCGGATTAATTTAAATAATCCACTCGACTCGACAAAATGGATTACGTTGCCGGGCAATAATTCTATCATTTCCCGGTCGGATGGCAGTTCGATGATCACGCTGTATGTTCCGCGAACACGGAGTGATACTGCCGGCAATGTTGTCACCGCGGATATTTATTCGGGAAATTTTCTGAATAAACACCTTATCGGTTCCGTCCCGGGCTTGCGGCTGAATGGTTTAAACACGCTCTATCTTCAGGCTCAAAATCTTGCAGGGGACCGCAGTCCGATGGTTCAGCTTCCCGCTCCCGGTGTAACATGGTTTGTGAAAAAACCGACGGGAAAATTATTGATGATCAGCGATTATATTACTTCGGATAGCACTGCCGCAAGGAATGTGTACGCAAAAGCATTTTCCGATCCGACCATCGCTCTTCCTTTTGATGAACTGAATATCGGCCGGGGTGTTTTGGCGACTGCCAAACAAAATGCTTCACAAGGTCTGGCAAATCCGCAATTCGGTTCTCTTGTAACGCCGTATATCGATCCTGCGTTCATTTATACGTTGTTTCTCTATGATTATGTGTTTTGGTATACCGATCTGTTCCCGACATTGCCGGTCGCACAATTATCGCTCTTCCCGTATTATTCATCGTCGTTCGACGGACGAAGAGGGAAGGTAATTTTCTCCACGGCATTCGAATTTAATCCCGATCCTCTCGGTCTCATGAAAGATTTTGCACCGATCGATAGTATCTCCAGTATTAGTCTTACCAATACGCGTTTGTTACCGACATTCGGCGACGATCGTATTCCCGGAGGTTATCATATCGTTCCTGATTCTTCGAACGGCAGTGATATTTTTCCGCCGATGGGAATGAGTACATTTAAAGCGAATTTCTCTATTTACCTGCGTCCGATTTACCGCCGTGCAGACGCCCGGTACATTTATCATATTCCGGACGATACTCGCAACCCGATTCGGTATGTATATCTTGCCACCCCGACAGACCTCGTATCGACCTGTTCCGTTCAATCGTCATTGTGGGGTTGCGGAATCAACGGAACGATTGTGTTTTCATCCGACGGCGGACAAACATGGACCCGGCAATCGAGCGGTGTCCAAACCAACCTCTGGCAAATTCAGTTTATCAATGCCAACCAGGGATGGTGTGTCGGTGATAACGGGACCGTTCTGAAAACAACGAATGCCGGGACCACATGGCAAAATATTTCCGTATTGACGTTTGAAGATTTATTAGGAGTGTCATTCACATCCTCATCGAATGGAATTGCTGTCGGAACGAACGGACTCCTGATCCGGACAACGAATGGCGGAACAGCGTGGAAGTCGATTCGAACACAGGTCGGAGCGACGTTCCGCTCTGTGAATTTTATCGATGCGAATCATGGACTCGCGACGGGTGATAGCGGTGTCGTAATCAATTCGGTCGATGGCGGAATCACCTGGAACAGGGAAAACCTCGGGTTTATTCAATCGATCAATTCCATTGCATACGCATCCGACAGCATTGCCTATGCTGCTGCAGCGAGCGGAAATTTATTCCAAAGCACCGACGGCGGTATCACCTGGACGTTTCAACAACAACTGCCGCTCAAAGTCGTTCATTCGATTCATTTTCTCGATCAAACACACGGCTGGATTTGCGGATCCCAGTATCTTCTCGGTTCCAAACCGGAAAACGGCGCATTACTTTCCACGACTGACGGTGGATTTACATGGAATAACGTTTCCGGTATTCCGAATAATAATTATGCCGCAAATAATTTTCAGGATCTGGAAGGTGTAACGTTTTCCGATCTCCAAAACGGAGTGTGCGTCGGAAGCGGAGGTATCATCATCCGGACTACCGATGGCGGCGCGACATGGACGTTTGAACCGCGCGGGACACTGGATATTGCCGTGATCGACGGAAACAACAGTTTTGTGTTTGTTGCCATGCCGCTTCATCTGTTGAACGGTGATAACGCGGCTCCGCCCGCAGCGCCATCCGGAACATTCGTCAGGGATTTTTTCCACTATATCTTTAATACGGAATTCACGAAATGAGTTCCCGCGTTTTCCATAGCGATGAACATGGTGTTCGGTTTGCGTTAATCATTTCCCTCCTTTGCGTTTTGGGATCGATGTCGTTGTTCGGACAATCCACGACGAAAGGTGTCATTGCAGGTAAGATCCGTGATAAAGCGTCGCATGAGGAACTGGTCGGTGCGAACGTCGTTGTCAAGGGAACGTATTTCGGAGCGGTATCCGATGTCGACGGAAACTTTCGTATCATTGCAGTGACCCCGGGAACCTATGTTGTCGATGTTTCACTCCTCGGTTTTAAAACGGTTGAGTATGCTGCCGTGAAAGTCAATGTCGGAGACACGACAAAACTGAGCGTCGAAATGGAAGAAACGGTACTGTCTCTCGGACAGGAAATAGTGATCATCGGTGAGAAACCTTTATTCAATATCGAAGAGACACAGAGCACACAATCGATGAGTCACGATCAGATCAAAGCGGCAGCAGTTCAATCCGTTCAGGATATTGTCGGTCTTCAGGCCGGCGTGGTCCAGTCTGATAATGAAATTCATATCCGCGGCGGCAGAACGTACGAGAATGCGTATCTTCTTGATGGAATATCCGTCCAGGATCAGCTTGCCGGAACAGGGTTCGGACTTCAGTTGAGCCCATCTGCCATTCAGGACGTTGAAGTCATCAGCGGCGGTTACAATGCCGAATACGGTCAGGCCACGTCGGGTATCGTCAAAGTGACGACGAAAGAAGGATCGTCAAATTACAGCGGGTCATGGTCGTATAAGAGGGATCATTTCGGATTCAATCAAAATTCACTATCGAATGCGAACACCGACATTTATGAAGGAAGTCTCAGCGGACCGGAACCGATCACGACGTATCTGCTTCCGTTGTTGGATATTCATCCTCCCGGTACGGTCAGTTTCTTCGGGTCGCTGTATGGCAATTTGACCGACGGCTACACACGCTGGATTGAAACTCTGAATCAAAACGGAGCTCCGGTCGGTTATCAGGTCAGCGCTCCGACCGCATTGTATTCCTCGTTGATCGGGAACTCGTTCTTCTCGCCGCGGCGCAGTAACAATTGGTCCGGCATCGGAAAGATCACCTGGAAGCCGTCGTCCGTTATTAAATTGAGTTATACACTGTCCGGTTCTCTGGTCATCGATCAAAACACACAAACGATTCAGCAAACGCTCGATTATGTTCAGCCGAACCCGGGATATCAATATGCCTTTCAGAATATTCCCGACAGCGCTCTGACGTTTACACAAATCAATATCCAGCATTCGTTATCGTTCACCCATACGCTCAGTCCGAAAACATTCTACGAACTGAAATTCAGTTTATACACTGCGAGGGTGCGCGGTGATGCGAATGGATTGAATTACAATCAGTACACATCGCCGAAAGACATCGTAACGTTTCCTATCAGTTACTACAATCTTCACAGTGATACCATCAAAGTCATTCCCGGCGATGGATTTTATGATATTGGTAATCCGAGCGAGTGGACCGACCATTATCTCCGGGAATATACGGCGAAAGGTGATCTCACGTCGTTTTTCAGCGAAACACAGAAATTTAAGACGGGCTTCGAATTGCGCTTCCAATCGTTGCAAATGGTCGATATTGAAGATCCCTGGATAAAGCCGCTCGGACTGAATTATGATATTTACAGTGTCAATCCTGCGCAGGGAGCTTTTTATGCCCAGGACAATGTGACGTTGAAAGGGATGATTTTAAATGCCGGATTGCGGTTGGATTATTGGTTCCCCGGTTCATTTGTCGATAGTGTTTTGAGTTTACCGGTAAGCCAGACGAATATTTCTTCCGATATTCAAAAAGCATACTTTAATGATACGTATAATTTATTCGGGCACCGGTGGAAAGCGCGTTTAAGCCCGCGTCTCGGAATTTCACATCCGATTTCAGACAATCAATCGCTGTTCTTTTCCTACGGACATTTTTCGAAATTGCCGCGCCCCCAGTACGTGTACTCGAAACTTGCAGAGTCCGGCGCCCAGTCGACCTATCAGACGATCGGTAATCCGGATTTGAATCCTGAAACAACCGTTGCGTATGAGCTCGGACTCCGGCAACAATTCAGCGAAGGCGCCGTTCTCACCATCACCGCATATTACAAGGATATCTTCGATTACATCACTGCTGCCAGCGTGAACGCCACAAATTCCCGGTTCGTCAGCGGACTGTACACAACGTATATTAATCAGGATTACAGCCGTGTCCGCGGTGTGGAATTTGAATACAAGACACGGTTGATCACTTCCATGGAAGCGGACTTGAGCGGATCGTATTCCGTTGCGACCGGAAAAAGTTCTACTGCCGACGAGGAATTGAATAATATTCACCAGGGACTCAGCGAAAGTATTAAGGAAGAGCCGGCAATTTACGACAGACCTCTTCAGCTCTCTCTGAATATTAATTATAAATCGAAACCGAACGAACCGTTGTTCGGATTCGGGCGGGGTGTGCTGGACAATTACAATGTGTTTGTTCGCATCTTCTACGAATCCGGAATGCGGTATACGCCTGAACTGAATATCGGCACCGATCCGTTGACCGGACGTGTTCTCTACATCACCGACAACAATAATCCCTATACTGATGTCGGCACTGCCTGGTTCTGGGTCGATCTGAATTTTGAAAAATATTTCAATCTCAGTTTCAGCACGCTGACGTTTTCGGCGGAAATCCAGAATCTTCTGAACAACCAAAACTCTCAGATTATTAATCCCGTTACGGGGCGCGCATATCAATACGGAGATCCGGTGGATGAATCATCCAACGATCCCCGCTATCCACAGCTTACGGCGCCGGTCAGCACGTATCCGTATAATCCTGCTCGCTATCTCACTCCCCGGACGTTCCGGCTGGGTCTTTCGATGAGTTTTTAGATGATGAAAAATTTCTTGACAAAATACTATCCGACCGGAATCGCCATCATGACGGCAATTGTTGTCCTCTGCGCACCCGGAAATCTCGATGCCCAGTTGATTCCGAATCTCGGCGGCCAGCGGGCGGGAATCTCCGCATATCAATTTCTGAAAATCGGCGTGGGTGGCAGGGCGATCGGAATGGGCGAAGCTTTCAGCGCCGTCGCCAACGATGCTTCGGCATTATATTACAATCCGGCCGGTCTTACGCAATTCACTGACGACGAAGCTTTTTTTGCTCATACAGAGTATGTTGTCGATATCCAGCACGAGTTTGCCGGCGCTGTCTATCATATAACCCCGTTCGATGCTTTCGGTTTTGCCGTGACATCGTTGCACATGGATGACATGGAGGTAACGACGGAAGCACAGCCCTTCGGAACCGGCAGATATTTTACGTACGGCGACGTGGCGTTTGCCCTGACCTACAGCAAACGGATGACCGAGCAATTCAGTTTCGGTGTGACAATACGATATGTCGATGAAACACTCGATGTGTTAAAAATGCCCGGCATCATGGTCGATATGGGAACATATTACTGGACCGGTCTCGGTACATCCCGCTTTGCCATTGTCATCCAGAATTTTGGCGGGGATGTTTCTCCGACAGGTTCTGCAACGGAATTCGACGGGAACGTCGTCTCTACATTCCAGTCATTTTCTCCGCCGACCGTATTCAAACTCGGTTTTGCCATGGATCCGTTAGTCACGGAGGATCAACGCGTGACAGCTTCATTGGAACTGAATCATCCCAATGACAATTCTGAAAATCTTCATCTTGGCGCAGAATATGCCTGGGAGAAATGGCTGTTTGTACGCGCGGGTATCAAGAGAACGATCGGTCAGGAATTACTCGGTGCCGATCAAACCACTGCAAGCGATTACAGTTTCGGTGTGGGTGTTGCGACGCAGGTGACGACGCTCAGTGTTGCTTTTGATTATGCCTACGCGAATTTCAATGTGCTGGGAAGCGTTCATCGAATTTCATTATTGTTGTCGTTATGAAACTGAATTACTTTGCCATATCTGCAATATTGATTTGTTCGATTCTTATCGTCGGCTGTGAACAACCGTTCGACCAGAGTACATTGCCGAATCCCCTGAGCCACGTCGTCATTGGAGATACGAATTATGTCGAGCTCTATCCGGCCTGGACCGGATTCCAAAGCCCGCGTGCGGTGATAGTCGGACTTGACCAGCTCGTGTATGTTGCGGATTACGGTGCAAATGAAATCGTCATGCTCAACGAGGGCGGGCAGGTTTTAAAACGCAGAAGTATTTTGCATCCTGTTTCGATTGCACAGGATTACAAATTAAATTTGCTGGTGGGTGCGGAAGAAATTGCACCCAACGGTGTCGATACCATCGGAGTGATTTACCGGATATCACTTGTTCGTTTTGACACAACCTATTTTGCCGGTGACAGCATCCGGTACACTGCCTTTGGCAATGATACCATTCCGATCTACCGGGATACATCCTATTTCGCGTTTCATAACCTTGATACTGCTCATATGCATGTTGTGTGGGAAGAAGCTGCACATCCCGCGCGTCGATTTCCGGGAATCGGTGTTCTTCCCGGCAATGCATATATGGCGGCGCGGTATGGACCGGATAACAGCAGCTTCATCGATCCTGATACGAGAGTTCTCGAGTTTACGGCAGGGGATACGATGTATAGTCCCGAACCGGACCTCACGACCCGTGCATCGGGCGGAACTTCCATTACCGATATCAGGACATTGACCGGATACATGGTCGTTCCCGGCACAAGTGATTTTGTCATTACTCAGCGTACCGAGCCGACCGATTTCGTGGCGTACGGTGTGACATGGATGCAGTATACTGTACAGGTCAACTTCCAGGGATATCTCCCGAGGTTTGATCCTTCAAACCCGGGACAGGAGAATCTTGATTTCGTCCGGCCGTACCGGTTCCGGAGAGCCAGTGCAACAGCGTACGATTCCAAGGGACGTAACCTTTTCGTTGTCGATGCCGATCTTGACAGTGTTTTTGTCTTCAGTAGTATCGGTCAGTTGCGTCCGACTTCGTTCGGGTACTGGGAAACAAAAACTTCCATTACACCCGGCTTTCAGAATCCCAGCGGAATCGCTTATTCAAGCAATCTTGTGCTCTACATTGCCGATACCGGCAATAAAATGATCAGGCTGTTCAAGCTGTCAACTCAATTGTAAATTTCCTGGAGATCAATTCGTTCGCAAATATTTTTGGAAAAAAGTTTTATTAAATTAACACCAAGTTTCAAAATTCTTAATGAAATGGTTGTATTTTGTAGTGTGTTTGTGTAAATTGTCGATGGCAAGTAATACCTCAAAGTATACACCATCATTTCCAGATTATTATCAAAATCTGAACTTCGATTCAAAGAATTTGTCTTTTTATCTATGAAGAGTCTGATCATGATTTTAACTTTTATTCCAACATCCACACATTCAATTTCTAAGAGGTTTCTATGAGATATTTTTTATCGATTTGCATGTTGTTGATGACCGTTGTCGTTTCATCGACAAACAGTTTCGGAGAGGTGAAAAAAATTCCGCGGTACAACAGGCTGACACATACGTGGACCTCGTATCCGATCGTTTCGATTCACGATATTAATTATGTGCCGCCGGATTCTCTGCATCTTGCGGATTCTCTCCAAAACTCCATTCCGGCACGCTGGACTTCTCAATTGGGAAATTATTATGGCGACACCGTTGTGATTGTCGCTGCGGTTGTTGCACCGTACTTTACTGTTACCTATACCCAGCATGGCTGGACGATGATGTTGAGAGATACATCGGCATCTGAAACAGGATGGTCCGGAACGATGGTGCGTGTCGGCGAACTGTATTCCCTTCCGAATAACACCGGGACCGATCTCGGTCCGGATACTGCCAACGCAGCACTGGATGGATTTATAACTCCGGCGCGCGGCGATATTATCATGATGACCATCGTTGTACAGGATTATCCCACAACCAGTTTCGTCACCGCTCCTCAGGTGGCTCCGGTTTCCGGCATTTCGATCGATGTCGTCGGCGGTATGCAGATTCCTACGCCGATTCCTGTGCCGATTCCAAATATAGAAACGGGAACATATCCGAACGTCCATGTCAATTACTCACAGGGGAAACAATGGACAAACACGATGATCAAGATTGTGAACCTTCGTGTCAGTTCAATTATAAGTCAATCAAGAGGTCAGTGGGCAATGATTGATTCTCTGGGAAATACGATTTCGGATTACGATGAATCATACAATTTTTCATTTACTTCGAGTGAAACTCCGCCAACCGTACCGGATACTTCGGTGACGCATTTCCACACGCCCCAAATCGGACAAAAAATTGATTCCATAAAAGGTTATCTTTCCGTGGCATCAGGTGCGAACCAGCTTTACGGTTTCAGAATATGTCCGCTCTATCCTGGCGATGTTGGGTTCGGAGCAATTTATCCGATCATCAATTCTCAATCCCGTACTCCTGTCTATCCGGGAGCGGCTGACAGCGTGTCGGTTACCGTACGCGCATATGCCCCCACCGGCGGTAATCCCCTCGCGGCAATTACCATGTATAAGAGTATTGATAACGGCGCCTGGACAGGTGTCCCGATGACATATATCGGTGATACCACCTATCAGGCATATATTTTTGACCAGGATGCAAATCCATATCCCGATAATACTTTCGTCCGGTACTATTTTGCGGCGGTTGATAATAAAGGGCTCGTTCAGATATTAGCGAATCCTTCCTCTGCAAGCGGTGCCGATACGACACAGGGTTATTTCTATTATACAGTGTTAGATCGACCGCTGACAATTCATGATCTCCAATATACTCCGTACTTGAATGGTCTTTCGCCGTATAACGGAGGGGCGGTAACAGTCTCAGGTATCGTTACTGCAGATACTTCGAACCTCCATATCACACCGATTGGAACTTCCGGTTACGGAACGAACGCATGGTATATTCAAAACGGTTCCGGACCATGGAACGGTATTTGGGTTCAATCGACTGATACCACAACCAAAGCGGCATTAAGTGCTGTACATAACGGCGATAGTGTGGTCGTGTACGGCAGATGTATTGAGAACTTCGATGTCACCGAAATAGCGGATTCATCAGTAACCATTATTTCCCATGGTCACGCACTGCCGGCTCCTGTTCGGATTTCTACCAGAACGTTTGGAAACCGGGGCAACGGTGACCCGGCCGCCGAACCATATGAAGGAGTTCTTGTCAGCGTAAAGAACGTCACTGTAACAGACATTGGACCGGACTACAGTGATTCGACTGAATTTGCAGTTACCGATACCAGCGGTACTCCGATGCTTGTCCGCCGTGACGGCAATAATTCCTATGCGAATTTAGCATACGACACAACCCTCGGCTATACCCGTATTTTGCATGTCGGTGATGTGATCGACAGCTTGACGGGAATCGGTTATTACGCGTACAGCAGATATAAACTTACTCCGCGTACGAATGCCGATTTTGTCAATGTCGGAGTTCCCTATAGCTTTACGTCCGGATGGAATATGGTATCCGTGACGAGAGAACAACAACCCCAAACATCCGCTTACAATGTTAATCTCCTGTATCCCGGACGAGCAAGCAACGTGTTTGGGTACAACGGTTCGGGCTATGTCATAGAATCGAACGCAGCTCTCGGCAATGGGTATTGGATTAAATTCAATAACGCAACCACCATCCGTCAATTGGGCGCCACCTGTCTCTTCCGATACGATACCGGTTATTCCGGGATGGAATATGATCGGTTGCGTCGGTTCTTCTATTGCAACGAGTTCGATAGTTTCCATTCCGTCGAATAATATCACTTCCAAGTTTTTCGGCTATTCAGGAGGATATACCACTGTGACAACTTTAACTTCACCGCACGGTTATTGGGTGAAAATTAGACAGTCCCGGATATCTTGTGGAAAATCAGGGCTCGATTTTGTTGCCCAAAGCTTCTTCGGCAAGTCCGCTGGCGAATTATAATTCCGTGACGTTAACCGATACGAAAGGGAATAGCCAGACGCTCTATTTTGTCGAAGACGATAAAGGAGCTATCAATACTGCGGATTATGAGATGCCGCCGGTCAGTCCGTCCGGTCTGGATGCGCGGTTCAGTTCCGGAAGAATTCTCGAAACCTATTCCGGCAAGTTAAAAACCGGCGAGCAGTTCCCGATTCAAATCCAGGCAACCGGCAATGTTACCGTGTCATGGAATATTGTCGGATCGAATCACACCAGTTTCGTGCTGACCGATTCGAAACAAAATAAAACGTCGTTTGTATTAAAGGGAACCGGCGTGCAGAAGAACGTCAAGCTCGCTTCCAACATGCTCATTCTGAAAATCGGCGGAAGTGATCTGGTTCCGAGAGTCTTCTCGTTATCGCAGAACTATCCGAATCCGTTCAACCCGACCACGCGCATGCAGATCGGCGTGCCGGAAGCTTCGCACGTGACCGTGAAAGTGTACGACATTCTCGGACAACTTGTGAAGACGCTCGTCAACGACGATCGTCCGGAAGGATTCCAGACCATTACCTGGGATGGAACCTCCGATGCCGGCAGAGCCGTCTCCAGCGGAGTCTACTTCATCCGGATGGAAGCTCAAAAGTTCGTGCAGATTCAGAAAGTCGTGATGATGAAATAAAGAAACTAATCGAAAGCCCGTTACAAACCGTAACGGGCTTTTGATTTTAGCGGAAATCGTTTCTTTCATCAGCGAATTTCCGTGAAGATACACGGTTTACCCGTTTTGACCAAGTTTTAACACAATCATAATAAATTGTTCTTGCAAAAATGCTTGACTGTGGGGCAGATATTCTTTACTTTTGAACAACTTCAGTGATTAATTGTTCTTCCGTTGTTGCATTAATCGTAAGGTTTCTGTCTTCTCATGTGTCGTCAGCTCTATATTAATGCTCTATTCCTACAAAATGAATTATAAACATATTTCTACTAATCACTTATCCACCAATCGGCGATTTCCTTCGCCGGTTTTCCCAACAACCTCTATTGGAGGATCTATGCAACGCTTCTTTACGATATTTGTTATACTCGCAATTGCTCTTTGCGGGATGACAGTCTCGGCTTTTGCCGGGATATATGGACCGGAAGGTTTGAACATGCCGGGTTCATATAACGGCTTTAACAATCCACCGACGCTCAATGCCTTTGGCGGCATCGAAGTTGTCGGCGGTACGTTATTGATCGATAATACGCTCGCGACATCGCGATACCGGACGCTGATTCATGTTGCGGCCGCAGGCGATATTACGACCGGTTCGTACGATTTCAAGTTTTCAAGCGGTCCGACCGGAAGTCCCTGGAGCAATTCATGGGGCGATGGCGGAACGATCGCTGCAAACACCGTTACGCACTTGAACATCGGCGGCGGAACGGCAAACAATACTTTCACCTTTAACGACAATACTTATTATTCCGTCAGCTGGATTGACAGCGGTTATGCCGGTACAAGTTTCGTTATGATGGCAACCTCTGCCGTTCCCGTGACAATTCCGACGGTAGCACAATTCCCGAAGGCCGCACATGTCGGCACAGGCGCTGTGACGGTAAACGTTACCACAAGTGCAGCACCGGCACCGGAAGAAATCGTGTACGTTCGTTACTCGACCGACGGTTGGGTGACTTCGAATCTCGCGCTCGTCAGTTTTGTCGGCGCGAACGGTACTGCATCAATTCCCGGTCAGGTTGCGGGAACGACAGTCAGTTATTATGTCTTTTCGACAACTGTCGGCAGTCCTTCTTCAAATTATGATGTTGTGACGTTGAATGCCAACACCAACAGCAATGCAAATTATACATACACCACGTCAGCCCATTTGTATGTCGCAACAGTGACATCACCGTGGTCAACTGAAACGTGGAATCCAGCCGGCACACCGGGTGCAACAGATACGGTTGTCGTTCCGGACGGAGTTACTCTTACAGTCAATGCAAACGAAACCGTTGCTTCGATCATCGTCGGCAACGGAACAAGCGGTATCCTGAATTTTGACGATGTCGCCGCAACTCTTCGCAAACTGACGTTGAGCAACGATATTACGATCAACTCGGGCGGTCAGTTCTTGGCGAGAATTACGAATAGCGGTTGGGATACACTCTATTTCGGCGGTAACCTCACTAACAACGGAACGTTCAATTTAGCTCGTGAAACGTTCACTAACGGAAGCACCCCCCGGGTGGTTTGGCAACTATGTTCACAGGCCAAACGGGTGATCAATACATACACGGATCGACTCCGACATTGACACAGTTTGCCAAAGTATATATGTCGAAGGCAAATCGTTACCAGACTCTTCACGATAGTATCACTACGAATATCGGGAATGCTTCTATTTCTACTCATGCGAATAGAGCTGCAACCTTATTTGTTTTGGGTGCAACAGGCACTGCTTCCGGTTACGGAATATGGGAACAGGATGGGGGCACACTGAATGCCTACGTATCAACTTTTTCACCATCAGCCGCTGCTGCAAGCAATTGGAAATGCGGGTTCAAACTTGAGGGCAATTCCAATTTTGTAGACACAGTTTCCGGCAGTTGTTACTGGGAAATCCCCACCGATGTTAATACTACCGGTACGATCACTATCGCTAGTATTTCTGGTGGAACTTTTGGATTTGAAGACACTGCCACTGTAGAAAACGGAACATTTTATGTATACGATAATACAGTTGGATTTCCTACATATGGATCTACTACGTACTCATTGCATCCTGTCCTGACGGTATCGGGTGGACAGTTTAATATCAGCGAAGATGGACCCTATGCAAACAATGGTGGTGCATTTAACGGCTTGCTGATTGGGTTCAATAGCACATTGACTATGTCCGGCGGAACCGTAACTTTGGTCAATCCGGAAGTAGCAGCAACCACGGGTCACGATATCAATATATCCCCGACAGCAGTTTTAAATCTTACCGGTGGTACAATTAATATCGGCGATGGCGTTGACAGTCATACTGCTCCGCTTGGGTTCTTGATTGCAGATTCATCCACCAGCGTTCTTTATAATCTGGTAGTGCAAGGCGGCGGTTACGGTCGTCAGGCAACCACAACGACAAGTTTTTCGACCAGCTCGTTGACAATTGCAAACGGAAGCATTTTAAATGACAGTACAAAAGTTCTCACAGTTGCGGGAAGTGTTTCCAACTCCGGAACTGTCGTTAGCAACACCGGTGGCGAAATTAAACTTGCCGGCGGTTCAACACACACACTTTCCGGCGGCGGTACGTACGGAAATTTGGAATTGAATGATGCTTCTTTCAACGCATCACAGAGCGGTAATGTTAACGTTACAGGAACATTGACGTTGACAACCGGTACATACTCTGTCGGTGCCAACACATTGACATTACAGAAGGCCATTGCCGGAACTACAACGAATCTTTCCGCAGGGTCGACTTCATCTCTTGTGTTCAACGGCAGCGCTTCCGGTATGAATATACCGAGCAGTGTTACTTCGTTGAATAATTTCACATTGAACAATGCGAGCGGTTCGACCTTGCAAGGTCAGCTTGCCATTAACGGCGCGCTCACGATTTCGAGCGGAGCACTGACGACCGGCACAGCCGATACGGTAACTCTCGGTTCAACTGCCACGCTTACCGAAGCGGGTAATGGAAGTATCGTTCTCGGTAATGTTCAGACGACGAGAACCGTCAGCGGTAATGCACCGTTGGCGATCAAAGGCAAAACACCGAAATCGACATTGGCTGATCAGACATTCGGCGGTATCGGATTTGAAATCGATCCTGCCGGCGGTACGTCACCGGGTCTGACAACTGTGAAACGAACGACCGGCATTTCTCAGCCGCCGTTCAATAATAATCTTCTGCGTTACTTCGATGTGAATGCGACGACGAGCACCGGTTTGGGTGCAACGGTCGTGTTCCATTTCGATAGCACTGCAGCCGAATTGAATACGGTCAACGGCGGATCACGAACCGGTCTCGGCTTGTGGTCATCGACGGATGGCGGCAATAACTGGGCATCAGCCGCAGGTACCGTCGATTCCGTCCATGGCACGATTACGCAGTCCGGCATTACGCATCTGTCACGATGGACTGCATCGGCATTCCCGATGACAAGTTCGAACAGTCAGCTTTCGGATATCGTTTCCGGTTCGTTGACGATTCCTGCATCCATTTCCTCCTATGCGACGACACAGGGAACGGAAGTTTCTGTGTTCAGCTTTATCGTTCGCGACGGCGGCGGATCAGCCGATCCGGATAACGTTGCTACGATCATCAATAGTTTGACGATCGAACAGGGTGCGACCAATACTGCAACAAATTGGACACAATATATTCAGGGTGCCGATTTGTACAGCGGTGCGACTTTGTTAGGTTCGGCAACTGTTGCTTCGAACACGTTGACGTTCACAGGAGCACCGTTAGTTTCCGTTCCTGATAACACGAACTCGGAATTAACGTTAAAAGTATATTTGAAGACGTCACTTCCTGCCGGAGCGGACAACAAAGTATTCGAATTTAAAGTGAACCAGAACACCGATGTGGTAGCTGCCGGTGCCGGTTCATTGTTTGCTTTAGGCGGTTCCGATGTAGTCGGTACGCCGGGTACAACATTAAGTGTCGTTGCCGGAAAACTGGTCTTTGTCGGTAGTATTGGTGCGCAAAGCACCGGTGCACCGTTCGCAGCATCGGTTGCCGGGACTGATACGAACGGCAATATCTCTGCCGAATTTACGGGCAACGTCACTGTTGCAATCGCGAGTGGTACAGGAGTTCTTTCCGGTACAACCACGAATGCCGGTGTGAGTGGTACTGCCTCCTTTACAAACCTGTCGATTGTCGGTCACGGATCTTATACCCTGAGTGCAACATCGGGTCTGTTGATCAGTGCCACATCGCCGGCGTTTACAATAGATTCATCCGCAGTATTTTATGTTGCCGCGGGCGGACCGAATGATACACTGTATTGGGATTCACCGTCAACGTGGACAGTGGTTTCTGGCTATTCACATTTAGGCGTTCCGCACAGCAAAGATCATGTTTTCATGGATAACACGAACCAAACCGGAAGCTATGTGGTGAAGGTTGGTGTCACAAGTGGTGGCGGTCAGGTTTCTGACACTGCTGCGACCATCCAGATCGGTTATCTCGGTAACGTCAATACAATTACATTGTTGATTCCGAAACAACACACTCAATATTTCCCCGGAGCAGTATACTGGGGTGATGGTATAGCCGGAAATTATGATATGGATATTAATGCCGGCGGCGTTTTCAATAATAGTTCGGGTGTGGTAGGACACAATGCATTCAATTATCCTGCGCTGAGCAGTAACGATACGTTGCGCATCAGAACAGGCGGAAAATATTTACATGCTTCTTCTTCATTCCAGAGCGGCATATTCAATATGTCACGGACAATGGATGGGGATTATGGCACTGTCGAATTCGACGTCCCATCTACTTTCTCTGACCTTAACGGTGCCGGTTACTGGTATCCGAATCTGGTCTTCAGCAACACGCAGGGTGCACCAACCTACTATTGCTACAGCGGTGGAGTTGGTCCATGGCATATTAAAGGTAATTTAACGATTAACTCCGGTGTGAAAGACTCATTGGGTGTGGATCCGACATTGCCGACGATGATTTCGGGAAATATCATTAATAATGGTACAACCCAGTTCGTTGCAGGTGCGATTGCGTTTGTCGGCTCGGGACCGCAGACTATTTCCGGTAATCCGGTCAAAGTCAGCAGCGGTGGTATTGTTACCCTGAGTAACAATGTCGTAACCTTACAGACAGATTTAAATGCAACCGGCGGAACTTTCCAGACAGGCGGCAATTACACGTATGTTGCTGATGATGGATCGAATCCGGTTGTTGCTGTAACGGGTACGTTCAGTACGGGCGCTGATACGATGTTCATGAGCGGCACTGCATCGTTGAGTGAAGGGAACAATCCTATTTTAGGAAATGTGATTACAACCACATCGACCCTCCATAATATCGCCACCCTGGAAGGACCAGGCAATATCGGTTTCGATCTGAATGCAGCCGGTAATGCTCCGGGAAGCACCACCATCTATCGTAAGACCGGAACAGCCCTGGTTGGTTTTGGCGGTGATCAGTCAATCAAGAGATACTATGATGTTACGGCATCCACGAACATCGGATTAAATGCCGCGGTAGTATTCTCCTATACTCCTGCTGATCTGAATGGTATTTTAGAAGCTAATTTATTGGTCAATGATTCATTGTCCGGCACGGTGTGGTCCGGAAGGGCTGGTACCATCAATACGGGTACGCACCAGGTTACTCTGTCATCTTCGTCAAATACAATCAATGGCAGATGGACTGCGTCGTCAAACAGCGCACCGTTGTTCCAGCCGTATACAATAACAGTGCGGAAGTATCAGGACAATGACGGAAACATCTTTACGACAGGAGATGAAACGGCTAAGAAATGGCGTTTGTCTCTCTATCAGGATTCAGTTACTGCCGGTACATTGGTGAACACGGGGAATTTGAATTCGGGTGCTTTAGCGACACCGTATCTCCCGGCCGGAACATATATTGCTACCGAAGCGGATAGTACCGTCTCGGGATGGGTGACACTTGGAAAAGTACACCACGGTGTGCGCCAATTGTCTTCCTCACGATATGATACACTGACGCTTGCGGGTGGATTCAGCGACAGTACGGATTTCATCAATGAACATGTTTCAAGTGTCACATTGCTGAAATTCACGACGACTGACGGTAATCAGGCCGATGCAGTAGCAGAAAAATGGGGACTTTCACTCTACCAGGGTTCGGTGAGTGGCGGTAATCTCATAGCATCAGCGGATACGACTACGCTCGTCGCCTTCAATGTCAATCCCGGAACGTATATCGCAGTCGAATCAGACAGCGGTGCATCATGGGTACGCTTAAACGGAAATCATACCCGGTTTGATACACTGAATGTACTTGCTTCATCAGCGGTTGTCGATTCCTTTATCAACTTCCAGCCGAATTCCATCGTGGTTCATAAACTTGAAGATAACGATGGAAACTTTGCAACGTCAGCCGATCGGACTGCAAAAGCATGGCATTTGGAAATTCATAAGGATTCATTAGGCGGTGCATTGTACTACTCAAGTGACAGCGGCGCAATTGTGCTCAACAGTGTTGGTAACGGTACATACGTTATTTCTGAAGCAGATAGCACCGGCTGGATACACCTCGGTTACACATTGAATAGTGTCCCGACCGGCGGTAATGTTACAGCACTGACACAGACTCTTACCGGAGGTCAGCAAGCGGTTATTACGTTTGTCAACGCTCCTCCTGTGTATAGCAAGCTGTATCGTAGTTTCGATCAATACAATCTTGCCACCGATGTTGATAATAAAGGTAAGGTTGGAAAAGCGGTCGCACGGAAAGCAGTTGCCGACAAGTTTGCCTTTACCGTTACCCCAACTGATTCATCTTCTACACTGACGCTGAGCTTCAGCATGTTGTCATCGGGAACTGTTATGCAGGGTCCCGACAGCGTTGGAAGTTGGACGGCAAGCAAGACGGCTGGTCCGTTTGCGCGTAAGAATAATAACTTAACGACGTGGACTGTTGTCGGACAGGGAACTTCCGGTAAACCGGTTGTTGCCAAGTACGATTGGGCTACGAAGAAAGCCACAAAAGGCACGGTTGCATCGTATACATACAACATTCCGCTTCTTCCCGAGCCAAATCGGGTGAACGGCTTGGTGGAATCGTATGCGAAAGTGTACGCGACAAGCGGTATTCTTATCGGAAAAGACTACAGTGCGAATGCCGATAGTGCAAAGGAATACGGCTGGCTGAAAACCAAGAAGTACACCGATGTTCTGACCACGCTCTCCCAAGGTGCGCAAACCACTTCTGCGCACGGCTTCGATCTCCTCTTGAGCAATAAGCCCGTATCAAAAGCTAAGAGTAGCTTGAAGGCGACAGCGTTCAACGATGTCTTGTTGGCTGATCTGTTGGCGATGAAGGTCAATATCGCAATGAGCAGTGTCGGTATTACGCCGGTCGGATTTGGCGAACTTCTCTACAACGGCGGCGGAAGCAATCCGCTGAACGGTTTGATGGTTCGTGAAATTTCCGCCTACGGTGACAGCGTGATGATGGGCTGGCAAGAGGATTCAATGTATACAAAAGGTACGAAGACGATCCATGTCGCAGTGCATCACTTTGCACCTTCGACAACCTTCGCCAATCTTGATTCGATTGTTCACAAGATCAATGCAGCGTTCGAAGGAACGATTGATACAAGCTCCTTTGCAGATTCGCTGGTATACAAGGGCGTCCGGATGCTGGAAGGTATTACGTTCCTTCAGGCGAACCCGAACGTGATTCCTGCAAGGGTTATCCCGTTGGTTACCGGACCGGTCAACGATGTTCCGCTTGCGTATAAACTCGAGCAGAACTATCCGAATCCGTTCAACCCGACAACAACGATTCAGTTCAGTCTGATGAATCCGTCGATTGTCACGTTGAAGGTCTACAACATTCTCGGTCAGGAAGTTGCAACATTGCTCAGCAACGCACAGTTGAATGACGGTGTGCAATCCCTGTCGTGGAATGCAAACAACTTCGCCAGCGGTGTCTACTTCTATCGTCTCTCTGTTGAAGCAACAACAACGGATGATAATGGAAACGCTGTCGGAACCGGAAAGACTTCATTCCAACAAGTCAAGAAGATGTTGTTGGTGAAGTAAGAACGGTCGCAATGATCACCCGATGATGTTGTCGTCGGGGAATTTGTAAAACAACATTGGGGTTCTTTGAGAATCGATATTCTCGGGGAACCCCGGTGTTTTATATCGCATTCATTATTATGAGGATCGTATGAAAATATTTTTTGGCCTGATGCTCTTGTGTGCTCTCGGTGTTGCCGTTATGGCTGGCGCTCCGGCAGGGGAAAAGATTACGAAAAAGGAAATACCTGCTGTCGTTGTGAAAGCAGTTCAACAGCGGTTTCCTTCCGATTCAATCGTCACTCAGCAAACAACGACTGTCAATGGAAAGAAATACTTTGCCCTTGAAATAAACGGTGAGGACAATCATTATAATTTGTTGGTGACCCCGGAGGGTAAAATTTATGAGATACGCGAAGCAATGGAGTACAAGAAGTTACCTGCCGGCGCATTCTGGTCGATTGACCAGCATTTTCCGCGAATCAGTATTGTCAGTTCGGAAAGAATCACACAGGATTCTGTCGTGACGTATGCTGTACGATTAATAGAAAGAGGAAATGACGGCATGACGGAATGCATTCTCGATGGGCAGGGAAAAATCCTGAAGATTCAGGAGGGTTTGCCTGTAAACGGAGAAACACCTCCGGAAAAGAAATAGTTCTTAGAAATATCATCGAACTTTTGTTTCAGCATCGGCAATATCTTTTCATCGTAAAAGATATTGCCTTTTTTTATCCTATTCATTTCAATCGGCTCTTTCCGAAAAAAAATCCCGGACACATTTCTATGCCCGGGACTTTCTGCTAACCCATCCATTGTAGTGAATTAGTCAGTAACATACGATATGGATATTATGGAAATTGTGAGAAGCTGTTACGTGATTGTTAAGAATGAATCAATATGAAAAGGAAGTTTGTCGCGATCCGGTTGAGCCTCAGTTTACAATACCCCGTCCTTCCCGTCCCGAAGGGATCCCTTCGGGAAATGCTTCAATCGGGAATCCAGAAGGAGTGCTTCTGTGTTCTGGATTCCCACTAACAATCACAAAGTGATCACTTCGTGACATGTGGGAATGACAGGATGGGTGTGCTTGGTGGCGTTTCCTTCTTTACCGCGTCTTTCCGTCCCGGTCAATGATCGGGACAGCATGACGTGATATTTTTGGAAGGGCGATCTTAGGAAAGTGAGGCACCACCCGCGATCCGGCTTGCCTGAAGTCGATGTTATTGTTTCGGTATAAAGTTTTCCCCGACTGCTTTCCTGAGCGTGTATGTGCTGATAACGTATTTGTACAGAGCGTCCAGGTGAGAAAGCTGGGCTTCCGCTAAAGATGTTTGTGCATCGATCAGATCGAGATTGGTGATGACGCCGCTGGAATACCGGACATTTGCCATCGACAGCGCTTGCTCAGCCTGCTGTACTTCCAGAGTGCTGGTTTCGATTTTTTGCACGCTTGTTTGCATGTCGGAGACCGCTTGCTGAACTTCCATCTGCACCTGCTTTTCGATATTCCGTGATTGTTCCAGCGCCGCAAGATATTTTGCATGAGATTCTTCTTTTTCATTTTCCGTCTTGAAGCCGTTGAAAATCGGTATCTTCGCATCGACGGCGGCAACCCAATTACCACGCCACACATCCAGGTCGGGGAAAAAACCATTTTTCAATCCGTACTCGAGATCGACCCGCAATTCCGGCCGGTCACCGATGGACGATAACTTTTCGTCTGCCGCTGCCATCTGTTCCTGATCATGTGCCTGTAAAATTTCGATACGGTCATCTTTCGCCAACGAAAGAAGAGAATCGGGATTTAATGAGACCTGCTGGACATCGAAACTGCCCCGGATTGTAATTTCCGCATTCGGCGATAGTTGGGCGAGCCGGCGGAAAACTGATTCCTGCTTCTGCAGCATGTTCTCGATATCGGCACGACGGTTTTTTTCGGCAGCTATCCGGACCTGCGTCGTCAATACATCGAAATCCGTTGCCGTTCCCGCCTGAGCTTTCTTTTGTGTGATCGATAAGTGTTCGTTGAGAGCGTCGATTTCCCGGTTCTTCACTTCGATATTCTGGCGGAGAAAAAGAATGGCGTAAAATGTCTGAACCGTTTGAAATGCAAGGTCTGTTTTTATGAGATCGACACGTTTTTCACCCGATTTGACATTCCATTCATTCACTTCAACGGCCGCGGATGTTCTTCCGAAATCGTATACCGTTTGATGAACCGAAATATGTTCATCGTAATTGTCTTCCGGGTACATCTGGAAGGCGCCGAGTCCCGGGAATGCAATTTCTCCGACCGGATCCAGCCGCGTATAGGTGAGATCGACATCGCTGGTCGGGTAATAAGCACTTCGTTTTTGCTGCAGATGAGCGAGCGATGCGTCTACCGATTCCGCTGCCTGGCGGACAAGCGGATGATTATCGACGACCCGAACGATTGCCTGTTCGATCGTCAGTGAATCCGGTGTTTGAGCGCAAACGACCGAGGTCGTCAAAGCGAGTATCAATCCGAAGCATGATTTCATAGAATCCCTCGTTGTTTCAAGAAGTTTATCATTCCAGCGCGACATGTTTCTCGGCGTTGCGCTGTTTTTTCGTACGGAGAAAGAGAATTGGAATAGCTCCCAAAACGGTTATGACTGCTGCAATCCAAAAATCATCGTTGATTGCATCGATAAATGCCTGGTTTCCGATGTGCGAACCCAACAGCGCATTGGCACGCATGGCTGCGAGACCGAACGTTCCGCCGGTCACCTGTTGTGCAAAATGTTGAATGGCGTACGTTGCATTCCGGTAGGCAGGGGAATACGGATCGACCGCCTGTCCATAAATTGCACTGTGAAAAATCGTTCGTTGTGTGAGTAATGTGCCGAGCATGGCAATACCGAAGCTCCCGCCGATCTGCCGGATAACATTGAAGAGTCCCGATGCCTGCGCCATTTTATTCCGGTGAATTCCGGAAAGTGCTATGGTGCTTAACGGTGTGAATACGAGTCCCATCCCGATGCCGCGCAAATAAAGAGAAATCATAATCTGGTGCAGTTCGCTGAATTCGGAAAGAAATCCGTTGAGGTAGAGACTCGTCGCAAGGAACAAAATTCCGAGAATGGCGGGAATTTTCGGATTGACTTTGTCCGACAGTAAGCCGGCAATGGGGGAGAGAATGCCCTGAATGATGCCGACCGGAAGAAAAACGGACCCCGCCTGAAAAGCAGTATAGCCGAGAGAGTTTTGAAGATAGAGCGGCAGTAAAAATGTGCTTCCGAACATTCCTAAACCGAAGATGAAAAGAACCATGTTCGCCATCGCGAAATTAAAGTTCCGGAATAATCCCAGCTCGATCAGCGGATGTTTGACCGTAAATTCGGTAATGAGAAATACCACGAGGCTGAGTCCGGATATGATCAGACAGGTAATGATAAATGAGGACGTCCAGCCGCCTGCATTCCATGCCGCGTTCGCGTCCGACAATGCAAGAAGGAGAAATGTCAGAAACGAAGCAACGGAAATGAATCCGATAAAATCGAATGAACGCGTGTGTTCCGTTTTGTATTCACGCTGGATGACAAGCGTTGCAACCATTCCGAAAATTCCGACGGGAACATTGACGTCGAAAATTGCCTGCCAGTCGAGATTATCGATGAGATATCCGCCGATCAGCGGGCCGAGTGAAACGGAAGCGGCCGCCGCAATCGCCCAAAACCCGAGTGCAACGCCGCGTTTTTCCGGCGGAAATTCTCTTGTCACGATTGCCATACCGACAGGCATCAAAAATCCGGCGCCGGCTCCCTGGATGATGCGCGCAATAATCAGGGCATCTTCATTCCATGCGAGACCGCAGAGAAATGATCCGAATGTAAAAAGGACAAGGGCGAGAAAGTACGTCCGTTTATAGCCGAAGTGATCGGCAACCCAGCCCGATGTCGGAAGCATAACGCCGAAGACGAGCAGGTATGCCGTGAGTACCCATTCGACCGTATCGATGCTGACGCCGAACGCCGCCATAATCTTCGGCAGGCCGACATTCACGATGGTGACATCGAGGACAGCCATGAATGTTCCGATCATGACGTTCGCAAGCACCCACCATTTGTACGATTCGTGTTCGTGATGGAGCGATTCGTATCGCCCGATCAGCTTTTCACGCAGAAGATGGTGCGGGGAATTTGCCATATTATTTAATTTTCACTTTTACTTCAACCGACATTCCGGGGAGAAGCGAAAATTTCGACGGGTTCGGATTTTCGATCGTGATCTTCACGGGAACACGCTGTGTGATTTTTGTAAAATTACCGGAGGCGTTATTGGGCGGAATCAGTGAAAATTCTGCCGCCGTGTTCGATCCGATTTGAAAAACTTTTCCGGAAAACGGCCGGCCGGAATACGTGTCGACCATAATTTCAACGGAATCATTCAAAACAATCGATGAGAGTTTGGTCTCCTCAAAATTTGCCGTGACCCATATATTCTTCATATCATAAATCGTATAGATCGGCTGTGCCGGCTGAACGACATCACCCATCAGTACCCATCGTTTCGAAATGACACCGTTGATGGGAGAAATAATCGTCATGTTTTGAAGGTTCGTTTGAACGACAACGAGTTGCGCCTTGGCAGTGCCGACCTGTGCCGTTGCAATACCGAGTTGTGCCTGCGCCATTTGCCGCGTTTTAATGGTATGATCGTACTCTTCTTGTGTGATGACCTTATCCTTGATCTGCGCTTCCGCTCGGGTGAGATCATCGACAGCTTTATCGAGATTCACTTTGGCGAGGGTGACATTCTGCTCTGCGGAATTCAGCGCCGCTTTCGCTTGTTCTTCCTGTGCCAGCAGGTCGGATTCGTCAAGCCGGACAATAACCTGTCCTTCTTTAACGGAGTCTCCTTCATCCGCTGCAAGATACGTTATCCTGCCGAGCATTTTTGAGCTGACGGAAACGCGGTTTGCATCGACGTACGCATCGTCTGTCGAGTTGTAGCCGCGGAAATTCGTATACCAATACCACCACGCACCGGCGCCGAGGATTATAACGATCAACACCGGAATGACGATGCGCATCCTGCGGAAGAGTGGAACTTCGTCAATCGATTCCTCGTTCTGTGAACTATCCGGACGTGGTTGATCCGGAAGCGGCGTTGCTGCCGGTTGTTTTGTATCATCTGCATTCATATGTTTTTATATTCTCCTCTGTTTACTGTTCTTAATTCCTGTGAGAAAAAGAGATGTAAATAATCGTATCTCGTCGTCGAGAACGGCATACGACGGTTCTTTCTGATTGCCGTAAAGGGTTTCGAGCAATCGCAAGCCTTTGATTGCGTGAAGAAACAACCGGGCATGGCGAAGTGCGTTCGAAAGAGTGAACTCTCCCGTTCGGTTGCCTTCTTCCAGCAACCGTTGAAGAAACCGGCATTCATTCCGGTCGAATTCCTGAAGCATTTCCTGAAAATGCGGTTTCAGCTTGCGCCATGTCTCATAGTCGAGCTGCCCCAAGCTTAACAGCCGGCGCATGGAAAGTTCGCGATGTCTGACATAGTTCTGGATTTTGTCGCCGACGGGGGATTGTTTTCCCATCATTCCTTCCGCTTTTTCCATAAAAGAATCCAGTTCTTCCTGCATCACTGCTTCGAAGATCTTTTCTTTGGTAGGAAAATAATAATAGACGGCGCCTTTCACCATGCCGACGTCCCGTGCGATCTCATCCATCGTGACTTTGGCAAATCCAAACTTTGCAAACCGGACTTTCGCAGCGTTCAATATTGCCGCTTGCTTATCGCCGGAATTCGGCGGTGTTTTGGTGTTGTGCTGTTTGACTATTCGACTCATAAGGTCAAATATATAAAAATGTTCAATCAAAAACAACAGTTGGATAGTGAATCCGTTTGAAGTATTTCAGACAAAAAAGTCGTCTTTGCGAGGCACGTAGTGCCGAAGCAATCTCAACCCAGTTCAAATTGAGCAGTACCCACAGTTGGCCACAAAAGGTGACAATACAGGGATTTGTCGTTACCCGGGTAGTGGGTCAGTTTGAAATATTTCAAGCAAAAAAGTCGTCTTTGCGAGGCACGTAGTGCCGAAGCAATCTCAACGCAGTTCAAATTGAGCCAGTACCGTTACCCGTACCCGCTTGACTTTCTCATAAGCCCTATGTATCTTTCCGGCATCATCTTGTCTCTTTTAACTGCAGTTCTTACATTTTTTGTTTGCTCCCGTATTATTTTTCGGCGAACTTTTTTTCATCATTTTCCAGGAGGAATATATGAAAAAAATTTATTGCACCTTTCTTTTCTCTGTCGGAATATTTTTACTGAACCCGCTCCGACTTCCTGCACAGCCCGATACTCACCCAAAAGATTCACTGGAAGCCAACAGCACAGTGAAAACCGGCAAGGCAATCTATGTGAAAAACTGTTCGGGATGTCACGGCGAGAAAGGTCAGGGATTTGCCGGTCCCAATCTGACGGATAAATATTGGATCCATGGGGGATCGATAAAAGACATCATGACAAGCATCCAGGATGGAATTCCGGATAAAGGGATGATTGCATGGAAGATTGTTTTTTCTCCGGGTGAAATTCAGACAATTACGGATTATGTGCGCTCACTCCAGGGCACAAATCCCCCGAAAGCCAAAAAGCCGGAAGGCAAATTATACAATGGATGAAAGATGGGAAGGAGGATGTTTGCTATGATCAGGGGAACCGGTATGCAGAAACATCACAAAGCGACCGGTCAAATCGTCCACGGGAAGCGAGAGCTCCTCGAATCCCGGCGCGATCTGACGAATTTAATCTACTGGATGGAACATGACAGGAGTTTGGATGCGCAGCCGGACAAAATTGTTTTATTGAGAAAATTGCTTGTTAACCTTGGACCTTTCATCGATAAGGGATTAACGATAAAGGTACACACGAAAGCACACTGTTAAGATTTCAGGAAGTGGGTCTGCTTCCTGAGATCACCTATCCCGAAATATCCAGTCTTGCTGTCCCGCTCAAATGAGCGGGATTATTCAGCATCTATTCCAAGATCACAGAATGCTGATCCCGACTAAAAATCCCGAAGGGATCACTTTGTGACGTGTCGGGACGACAATAATGCCGTCGGATTCCGAATAGAATCGTTTCGGAAAGACGGGGTTTTGTAAATTGACCCACTACAACATCTTGCAATGTAAAATGTTTTTTTATTAAATTATATCTCAGGTCCTTTGGCTTGACGTTGCATCGTTTTCAGGAATATGAGTTTATGTAATGAAGAAAATCAAGTTGTTGCTTGTTGAAGATAATCGGCTTCTCCGTGAAGGTATCATATCACTGATCGCCGCCCACGGTGATATCCGTGCGGTGGCAGTGTTCGGTACGAATGAACATATCCTGAAAAAAATGCGGAGCTTCAAACCGAACGTCATGTTGCTCGATTTGGGACTACGGAGTCAAAACAGTCTGCAGCTTGTAAAAATCGCGAAAGTGAATTCCCCCGCAACAAAAGTGATCGTCATGGATCTTATCCCGACACAGGAAGATATCCTGGAATTTGTACGAGCCGGCGTTTCGGGATTTATTCTGAAAGATGCAACGATGGACGATTTTTTGAAAACGATCCGGCTCGTTACTCAGGGGATAAAAGTATTACCGTCTCTTTTGACCGGTTCGCTCTTTTCGCAAATTGTCAACCATGCAGTCCTCGGGGCAAAAGAAGATTCCACCAAGCTGATGGAATCGGTACGGATGACGAAACGCGAGAGGCAAGTGATTGAATTGGTCTCCGAGGGCATGACCAATAAAGAAATCGCACAACGTCTTCGCCTTTCAACGTATACCGTCAAGAGTCATGTTCATAACATACTTGAAAAGCTGGCGCTTCATACCCGTGTCCAGATTGCCAAATATGCACACACCTCGGAACGCTTTCAGGAAATTGCAAAGACGATTTCGCTGATGGATGAGTAGTTTTCCCCGAAAGAGACTAACCAATTTTTCATACCATTGGGGGATTGATAACCGGCCCGGTTTAACCGTATCTTTCTTCGTGCGATGGTGAACTAAATGGAACCCGGGGTCTTGTACTCCGGGTTTCATGTTTTAGTTCAGAATTATTGGTGGTGGGTCAATTTAAAATATTCCAAGCAAAAAATAGTCTTTGCGAGGCACGTAGTGCCGAAGCAATCTCAATACAGTTCAAATTGACCCAGTACCGAATTATTAATCTTGTTGGAATTCATCATATTTCTTAGCTTATTTATATGGTGAACCGTTTCGAGAAGAAATGACAGGGAAACACTATATAAAGTTCCGTTCGTTTCCCTTTTTCAAACTGAATTTTGAAGGTTTTTCCGCACCGGTATTTTGTAAAGTACAATTTTTCTCATCCCAAAGGATTAGTTCTCTTTTCATCCTTTAGGACTATTTTCTACTGCAGTTTTTCTTTGTTAATTTTCTTAAGAGGTATTTAAGGAAAAAGGAGGGTGGTATATTTTGCCGCCTCCTTTTTTTATTGTTTTTCAGCGCAACGTCAAAACGGAGATGAAAAGGAGTCGGTATGAAACGTAAGCTTCGCGTTGGGATTATCGATCTGGTCACGAAGGGCCCCACCAAAGCCCTGTTTGCCCGCGTCATGAATGCAAATTTTGCAAGCATTATGCCGCAGGTTGTCGGTGTCTGGTGCGAAGAGGAAGGACACGAAGTTACATTGGTTTGTTATACCGGTTTCGAAAACCTCGTGGAAGTATTGCCGGACAACGTCGATCTTGTCTTCATTGGCGCGTTTACGGAAGCGGCCCAAACCGCCTATGCGTTGAGCAATCTCTTCCGATCCCGTGGAGCTGTCACCGTGCTTGGAGGTCCTCATGCACGTTGTTATCCGCAGGACGCGCTGAACTACTTCGACTATGTCGTCGGTTTTACCGATAAAGGAATAATCAAAGAAATTTTGCACGACTGTTCGCCGCATCGACCGATCGGTATGCAGCTCAGTGCACAGCAACAACCTTCATCGCTTCCCGGAGTACGTGAGCGGTGGAAATTTATCGAACCGACTCTTCGGAAAGCACCGGTGATCAAAATGGTGCCGATGCTCGGAAGTCTCGGTTGTCCGTATACCTGCAGTTTCTGTATCGATTCCATTGTGCCGTACCAGTCGCTCGACTTTGAAGTGATGAAAGAGGATTTGTCGTTTCTTCTCAAAAAGTTCAAACGACCTCTTGTCGGGTGGCACGACCCGAACTTCGGTGTCCGGTTTGAAGACTACATGAAAGCGATCGAGGAATCGGTGCCGACGGATAGTATTGATTTTATTGCTGAAAGCAGTCTGTCGCTTTTGTCGGAATCGCACTTGAAACGGCTGAAGAAAAACGGATTCAGAGCTATTCTCCCCGGCATCGAGTCGTGGTATTCGCTCGGCGATAAATCGAAAACGGGAAGCCTGACGGGAATGGAAAAAGTCAGACAGGTCTCCGACCATGTGAACACGATCATGAGATATATTCCGTATGTTCAAACAAATTTTGTTCTTGGGCTCGATGTTGATCAAGGTCCGGAGCCGTTTGAGCTAACCAAAAGGTTTGTCGATATGACTCCCGGAGCTTTTCCGGCATATTCGTTGCTTTCGGCATTCGGACAAGCCGCTCCGCTCAATCTCGAGTACCAGCGTGCCGACCGTGTTCTGCCGTTTCCGTTTCACTTTCTCGATAATAATCGTGCCATGAATGTAAAACCGAAAAATTATTCCTGGCCCGAATTTTACCAACATGTTATCGATCTCGGGAAATATTCATTTTCCCGAAAATCCATTATGAGACGTTTTACAGCAAACAGAATGATGATCCCGAAGTGGATGAACGTCGTCCGTGCGATATCGTCGGAGGGATTCGGCAGGATCAAATATAACACCAAAGTCCATCAACTCCTCATGAACGATGTGCAGTTCCGTCGTTACTTCGAGAGAGAAACAGAAAAGCTTCCTCAATTCTTTGAATCTCAGGTACAAAAAGATTTAGGATCGTTAAATACCTGGCTTCCGCCGGGAGCTTTATTTCATGATCCAAATGCCTACCTCAAGGCTTCGGCGGGCCCCGTTCCGGAAAAAGTTTATTTTGACAAACAACTTATTCTGAAATAATCTTCAGAAAAGCCGTCTTTGCGAGGGACGAAGTCCCGAAGCAATCTGACTACTTAGAAAAATTTCAGCAGTTGAGATTGCTTCGCTGCGATCGCAAAGACAGAAAAATGGTTAATGTGGTGTCAGGTTTTCTGCCAAAGGCATTCTCCAAAGGAGTCCTTTGACTTTCGGAACGACCCGACACTGACAAGGTAGTATTATCCATCGCAAGGAACTAAAGCAGATTTTTGTAAAATAATAGTGGTGTTGACTTTCCTTCAGATTGTATGCCATTGGAAATATTATTCGTTCGAGAATAGCATAAAAAAGTCAATGTCAAAATTTCTTAAAGTATTGCGTAAATCGTTCATTTTGAGACTGACGATTGGTCAAATGCTGTATTCCCACTCACATTCTCCTTGATAAAGCCCCGAAATCTGTTTACTTTTCCATCGATTTCCAGTTCCGGGAACCTGAAAATCGCGATGTTACGAAGAAGGGTTCCTTGAAACACTCTTGTCTGATTATCAATCAGACGCTTTCCGTTCTTTTTTATCATACCAATCTCATAATAGATGAACAAAGAATTGCCGTTAAAACATTTTTTCATATTATTACTTGCGATCTCATTCGGAACTGCGTATTCCGGCGACGACCATGGAGCGAACGTGGGATCGACTTCATCATATGCCGTTAGCCTAACTTCAACGACAATGATAAGCGGAAAACTTGTGTGGGATGCAAACGCGAACCAAGTTGCCGATCCCGGAGAGGTCGGGCTCGCCACTTGGGCGATCGGTCTTTATGGAACGAAGGATGATTCGACATTCACCGGTTCCGATGGCAGTTATAGTTTCACCAACGAACCGATTGGGAATTATATTGTTTGTGTTAAAGAACGGGAAGGCTGGACACATTATATTTATGCAGGTCCTCACCCCTCCTATGATTTCTACGATTCCATACGGTTTGCTTTTCAAATTGAAATATTTAAGCACATTGATTCTATTTCACAAAATGCATATACCTATCGCCTTTTGCCGAAGACATCCGGTGGTGGGGGAGGTGTGTATACGGGGTACACAATCCCAGCATCTTTGGCAGGAAATATTTTTGCAACGTATCGTACTGTCGTCGTAAACCCAAGGTTGATAGCGTTTCTTTCAACTGCAATATATCCCGGCGGAGATGCGCCAGTGACAATTGATGCCGATACGCTCGGACTTTTTACCAGTGTTACTGGCTTTGACCCTGCATTGCGGCCGGTAACTTTGCGACCGACTCAGCCACTAATAACGGGAATCGACCTTACTATGATCCCATTTGAGGTTCATGGAAAAGTGTCAACCGATTATAAAGATTCGAAGGTAGGTCTTGCGGGACGACGAATTGATTTGCATGGACCAATCGACACGTCGGCAATAACCGACGCCAACGGCAATTTCGTCTTCAGAGATTTTCCCTGGGGCATGTATACTTTAACCGAAGAATCTCAGGATGGCTGGGTGTCATCGTATCCCACAGGTACGTTGACCTCGATTGAATCATCTTCTGCAAGAACAATTGCAATGGAAAGGCACCTCTTCGCTATTGCCGAGGATGCGTACCGGTACTATTGGCGAACGACAAGTTTAGGTGGAGGTTGGGGGAGTTTTACAGGGTACAATATTCCCAGTTCTATGCTGATCGATTCACTTGCAACGTACCAGATTTCCAGGAATATCTCCACATCGATCGCATTCAAAGCGATTCAGACAGGTATTTGGGATATTGTTTTGACTTTGAATAATGATGGCTCTTTGGGACCAGTATTCGTTGTCAGCCCTGAAACAGACCCTTATCCACGTCCCTCACCCGGGACGCATTTATTACTGATTCGTTCGATGTATGATAATCTTCCTGACCACTCAGGATATACAATTGCGAACTTCGGGAATACTCAACCGGCAGAAATTAGCGGCATGGTCTTTGCCGATTCAAACGGAAACGGCGTGAAAGATCCTGGGGAGAATGGAATATCCGGCTGGAAAGTGTATCTGAGCGGACCGGTGATCGATTCCGTAGTAACCGATGCATCGGGTTTCTACCAATTTACGAACTTACCGGCAGGAAGGTATCTCGTCAATGAAGGTTTCCATTCCGGCATCTGGGGAGTAACACCATCACTTGTTCCGGTTGTAGCTCGACGTGACAGTGTTATCCGTAATTTAAATGAGCTTATTCATCAGTCATATCTGATTGGAATAGATGCATACCGGTATAAGGATCTCTCCAGTAATTTTGGTGGGGGAGGATCCGATGGATTCTATGGCTACGATATACCTTATTCAATGGAGATTTCACTGGGGGGAATTTATAAGCGTACTGGGGCAGATAATTTTTCCGTATCGTTCCAAGATTCTTCGAAGTATGGGTACGGCTTACTTACCTCACTAGCCGATACGTCAGGAGAAATCCAAAACATTGCATTGGCCGGAGAATTTTCATCCATCGGCGCGAAGATAGTCGATACCGATTCGTCCGGCTTAAATTTCAATAACGTAAATTTCGGTAATAAGTTTCTCACAGATACGATAACTGCTGCGTCTACCGGTAATGGATCGATCTCACCCGCCGGTATAATAACATTTCTTCAGGGCAGCGATCAACGTTTTACGTTTACTCCAAACACCGGAAACCACATTGATAGTGTTATCGTCGATGGCGTGTTGGTGGATTCCACGACTGGTTATTCATTTCTTAACGTTAGGGCAAATCATTCGATCCGTGCAGTGTTTAAAGTTAATAGCTACACGATTACAGCCGGAGCGGGAAATCATGGAAGTATTTTACCTGCAGGAAATGTAAATATCAATTATGGTGATAGCGCAGTTTTCACCTTTGTACCTGATACCGGTTATCATGTCGACAGTGTGATTGTCGATGGGGTTTATCAAACCGAAAATGCGAACCTGCGATCGGTTAAAATGAAGGGGATAAAAGCATATTCCGGGACAAACTACATTTTTATGAACGTAATAGCTAATCATACAATCAGCGTAACGTTTGCCATAAATCAATTCACTATAACAGCCAGTTCGGGAAGTAACGGAACCATTACGCCGAATGGATCAATGATTGTATCTTATGGGGGCAGCGCTATATTTTCATTCACACCAAATACGGGATACCATGTGTCGGATGTTGTCGTGGATGGCAATTCTGTCGGGCAGGTTACATCCTATAAGTTCTTGAACGTGACATCAAGCCACACGATTATCGTAAGATTCACAATAACCGGTTTTACCATCACGCCCACAACGGATATTAACGGCACCATCAGCCCGGCCGGTCCGGTGAGCATCAATTACGGGAATGATACGTCATTCACAATCATTCCTAACACCGGTTATCATATCGACACGGTCTTTGTCGATGGTGTATCAATTGGCCCGGTGACAAGTTACAGATTTGCAAACGTCTCCGCAAATCATACTATTACGGTGAAATTAGCAATCAATACCTACTCGCTCACCTCAAGTGTTTCAGACGGAAGAGGAACGATCGCGCCGCTTGGAATAACACCAATAAATTATGGTGGAGTTCAGGTATACACGATAACACCGGAAACCGGCTATCACATCGACAGTCTCTTTGAAGATGGAAGCTATATCGGGAACAGATCGCGTGACACAATTGATTATGTTACTGCAAATCATTCGTTGCGAGCGACGTTTAAAATTAATACGTACACCATAACTGCATCTGCAGGAGCGAACGGCATGATCAGTCCGGCGGGGGTCGATACAGTTACTTATGGATCAAGTCCGGTCTTTTCGATCGTGCCGATCCCGGGTTACCATATCGATAGCGTTCTCGTGGACGGAGTTCTGCAGACTACGCTGTCGAGCGACACAATGTACAATATAACTGCCAATCACACCATTCGCGTGACATTTGCATTGTCTGCAATTAAAGTCGGTATGAACATTATTCCACTATGGAATTTAATTTCACTTCCTGTCAAAGTTCAAAACGATACGATATCAAGACTCTTCCCGACACGGAAGAGCAATGCTTTCGCCTATAATGGAAGTGGTTACCTGATAACGAATCAGTTGAATATTGGAACGGGATACTGGCTGAAGTTTGCATCTGCGGGAAGTGATACATTGAGCGGTTTTCCATATTCTTCTGATACGATTGTGGTCACTGTCGGATGGAATCTTATCGGTTCACTCAGTTCACCTTTCGCAGCTTCATCGATTACGGGCAATCCGCCGGGTATGGTTACGAGTAACTTTTTCGGTTACAACGGAAATTATAAAATCTCCGATTCAATTTATCCGGGTAAAGGATACTGGGTTAAGGTGAATCAACCCGGTACACTCATCCTCTCGACGGGAGGGACTGAGTCTCCGGAGAAGAATGCAAGTACTGTTCGTATCAGAATTGTACCAATAGATGAGTTACCACCGCCACCTCCGAATGATGACGTTGCTATGATCGGCCGGCCAAAGGAGTTTGCTCTTGATCAGAATTATCCAAATCCATTCAATCCCACAACAACGCTGAGGTATGCACTGCCGATGGATAGCAAGGTCACTTTGAAAATTTATAATCTGCTCGGCCAGGTCGTTACAACACTTACCGATAACGTAGTGAGTGCGGGGTATCAATCTGCCGAATGGAATGCGAATAATGTCTCATCAGGCGTTTACTTCTATAGATTGAAAGCAACGAGCGTCGGTGATCCGACAAAGACATTTATGCAGGTGAGGAAGATGGTGCTGATAAGGTGACTTTACCACAAATTATAATTTCATAGAACCCGACCCGAAATGGGTGGGATTTTTTATTCCTCTACTGTCAAACCTGACCCCAAAAAATAGTGATCCCAAATGAATTTCGTAATAGTTATTTTTATTTATCAAATCTAATAGAAATCCTTAATTATCGTTGAAAATCATCATTTCTTGTTAAAAAACGGCTCTTTCCTTGCTACAACGGAGTAATCCCTTTTTCATCCTTTCGGTCTATTGCGTTTTGGACGTGCCTTTGATTACTTTATCAGTAATAATTTCTATTTAAGCGTTATCCTTATATAGACTTCTATTGCTTTGGAGCCGGGTCTCATTTGAGATTTTTTTTCTTGACAAAAAGAAAAAAATTCACTATTATCGAAGAGCTTCGAAGTAATGTTCTGGTTTTCTTGTTTATTTAAATTATAACCCTGCAATTTAATGCTATTTAAACGATAATAATCTATTCAACTTAGTAAAGCGTTTCGATTTTATTGCTGAATGAAACACCAACCCACCATTGAGGATGTGGCGAGAAAAACTTCACTGTCAATTTCGACAGTGTCGCTTGTTCTTAACGATAAACCCAATGTCAGCGAAGAAACACGCCGAAAGGTAAAAAAGGCTATTCGTGAGATGGGTTATCATCCTCACCGCAGTGCCCGCGTACTTGCTTCCAAATTTACCGGCAACATAGGATTCATTCTTACCGAAGATCATTTTCAACAATCGGAACCATTTTATACGAAGATTTTTCTCGGAACAGAGTTTGCCGCTCGTGAATTGAATTACTACATTCTTCTGACCACCGTCAGTAAACAATTCAAGAAAGAGGAATCGATTCCCCGATTTTTGCTGGAGCGAAACGTTGACGGCGTCATCATAGCAGGAAAAATCGATGAGCGGTATGTCGATCACATTGCATCGATGGGTGTACCGATGATTCTTGTCGATTTTATTTTCCCGTTGAAAAAAATTTCTTCCGTCCTTATTGATAATCGCCGTGGTGCCGCCGCCGCTGTCGATCATTTATTCATGCAAGGGCATACGGATATCGGTTTTATCGGCGGCGATATTCAACATCCCAGCATTTCGGAACGCTTCGAAGGATATAAGGAGTCTTTGCATTCACACCATATTCCTTTTCGCGAATCTTTTGTTGATAGTATAGAAGCGGATACCGGGATCGATAACGGACACCAGGCAATTCGCCGGATGATGTCAAAAAATATTAAACCCGATGCAATATTTGCTGCCAACGATGCGCTTGCAATCGGGTGCTTGAGATACTTGAAGGAACGCGGCGTTCGCATTCCTGAAGACATCGCTCTTTCCGGATTCGATGACATTGACACAAGTTCTCTTGGAGAACCGAGATTGACGACCGTGCGGGTATTTAAGGAAGAAATCGGTAAACTTGCCATGGAACACCTTGTCGACGCGATAAAATCAAATAGTCAGGCAGTCGTAACGATTCATGTACCGGTTGAACTGATCGTGAGAGAATCTTCATGTGCATCTGCACATATTCTTGAACAACCGTTGCCGAATGTTTCTCTTGTGACGGGTCGATGAATGTTTTATGTTTTAAATTTCTTCAGCAGAAGGACCAAATCAACAAATTAATTCACTGTTTACTCATTCAAAATAAATGAGGAGTCAATATATGAAACAATTGAGAGTAGTATTGTTGATGTTTTTGTTCGTAAGCTGCCTCTCCGGAGCTTTTGGACAATCGACAAACATCAACTTTTACGGCGGGTTCGAAAGCAACTTGCCGTCATTTTGGAACATCGGGAATCAACCGACCGGGTCGACTCTGACATGGGCGACGGATCAATTCCGTTCGATGGGACATTCCCTGAAGATCACAAAAGCCGCGACGAGCGATTCCGCAGCATGGACGTCGGACAATATGTGCGACATCTGGTCGCCACAGCATCTGGCGAATGTTGACATTATGCTCGGTGCGTATGTGATGACTCAGAATGTAAATACGAACCCGGTGAGCGATGATCAGATGTGGTGGGTATCGTATACGTTCTACGACAGTTCAGGAGCGTTAATCGGACAGACAAAATTGCCGATCGACCAGAGTGTTGCATCAAGCTCGGGCTGGGTAGCGGATACGAACGGAGTCGGAGCAACGATATTGCCGAGGAATTCATGGAAGACGATCGTTCAGTTTGTCGGAGGGAAGAATGCGACAGGAACGGTCTGGGCGGATGATTTCATATTCACCGGACGGAATGGAGCATGGGCAGGCCAGGATTGGAATACAGGAGTAGGAGTACCGACAGGATGGTACTACTGGTTGCCGCCGAACGGGGGAAATGACGGATTGTTATCGAATGGATTCGAGAATACAGTGGTAACGAACGAAGCATCACATTCGGGACTATCCTCACTGAAATTCGATATGCCGTTCGATCGGGCCCCACACGATGGATTTGTTGCTACGAAACGATTTTTCTTGAAAAATATCAGCACGGACATCAAACCCGGGGACAAGATTCGTGTTAAGGTGTGGGTGAAAGCAAGCAGTCTGGTTCCTGATTCTGCCGCACTCTACCCGTCAACGTGGGCTGTTGGCGTGACACCACTGTTCGACAAGGGAAATGGAAACAATTTCGGATACAATCCGACGGGGCCGGATATTCAATTTGCGTTCCCGCCGGTTACGGCTTTTGATTGGACACAATACTGGGCTGATGTCACCGTTCCGGCCGATCCGAGCTACACTGTTGTCGAAGTACGGTTGCACGTGTATGCCCGTTTCACCGGCACAGTATATTTCGATGATGTAACTGTTGAGAAACTTGATGTATCTGATTTGAATGAAGTCGGTGGTCTGGAAGGTACACTGCCGTCATACTGGAATATCGGGAATCAGCCGAGTGGAACGACATTAACGTGGGCGACCGATCAGTTCCGGTCATTGGGACACAGCTTGAAGATTGCCAAGCCAACGGTAACGAGCGATTCAGCGGCATGGACGTCGGACAATATGTGCGACATCTGGTCACCTCAGCATCTCGCGAATGTGGACATTCTGCTAGGAGCATATGTGATGACCCAGAATGTGAATACGAATCCGGTGAGTGATGATCAGATGTGGTGGGTATCGTACACGTTCTACGACAGTTCCGGCGCGTTAATCGGACAGACAAAACTGCCGATCGACCAGAGTGTTGCATCGAGTTCGGGCTGGGTAGCAGATACGAACGGTGTCGGGCAGACGATATTGCCGAAGAATTCGTGGAAGACGATCGTTCAGTTTGTCGGAGGGAAGAATGCGACAGGAACGGTTTGGGCAGATGATTTTGTGTTCTACGGAAGAAATGGGGCATGGGCTGGACAGGATTGGAATTCGGGAGTAGGAGTACCGACTGGATGGTACTACTGGCTGCCGCCGAACGGAGGAAATGACGGATTGTTATCGAACGGATTCGAGAATACAGTGGTAACGAACTCTGTATCGCATTCGGGAACGAATTCGTTGGAGTTTAATTTGCCGTTCAACCGAGCTCCACACGATGGATTTGTTGCCACAAAGCGGTTCCTTATTAATGGAAGTGGAACAACTCCCGGGATGATTGCAAAACTCGGAGGTAAGGCAAAAATAATGGATATCTCTCCCGGTGACAAGATCCGTGTAAAGGTATGGGTGAAAGCAAGCAATCTGGTACCTGATTCTGCTGCACTCTACCCGACAACATGGGCTGTGGGTGTGACACCACTGTTCGACAAAGGAAATGGAAATAATTTCGGATACAATCCGACGGGACCGGATATTCAGTTTTCCTTCCCGCCTGTTACGTCGTTTGATTGGACACAATATTGGGCTGATGTTGATGTTCCGAATGATGCGAGTTATACCGTTATGGAAGTGCGGTTGCACGTGTATGCCCGCTTCACCGGAACAGTGTATTTTGACGATCTGACCGTTGAGAAACTTGACGTAGCGGATCTCAATGAAGTCGGTGGTTTGGAAGGTACACTGCCGTCATACTGGAATATCGGGAATCAACCGAGCGGTTCGACTCTGACATGGGCGACCGATCAGTTCCGATCGATGGGACATTCCTTAGAGATCGCGAAGGGCGTGACGAGCGATTCAGCGGCATGGACGTCGGACAATATGTGCGACATCTGGTCGCCACAGCATCTGGCGAATGTTGATATTCTGCTCGGAGCGTATGTGAAGACACAGAATGTGAATACGAACCCGGTGAGTGATGATCAGAAGTGGTGGGTATCGTACTCGTTCTACGACAGTTCCGGAGCGTTTATCGGACAGACAAAACTGCCGATCGACCAGAGTGTTGCATCAAGTTCGGGCTGGGAAGCAGACACGAACGGTGTCGGGGCAACGATTCTGCCGAAGAATTCCTGGAAGACGATCATTCAGTTTGTCGGAGGGAAGAATGCGACAGGAACGGTATGGGCGGATGACTTTGTGTTCTACGGAAGAAATGGAGCATGGGCAGGCCAGGATTGGAATGCGGGAGTAGGAGTACCGACAGGATGGTACTACTGGCTGCCGCCAAACGGAGGAAATGACGGATTGTTATCGAACGGGTTCGAAAATACATTGTTGACGAACGCGGTGTCGCATTCGGGATTGAACTCGTTGGAATTTAATATGCCGTTCAATCGGGCTCCACACGATGGATTTGTCGCCACAAAACGGTTCCTCATGAACGGTACGGGCATTGGAACTCTCGCCGAGCTCAGCAGTATAAAATCTCATCTCAGCACGCTCGTGTCGAACGTAAACCCCGGGGATATTCTCAGGGCAACTGTTTGGCTAAAGGCGAGTAACCTGGTGCCGGATTCAGCCGCTCTCTATCCGACAACATGGGCTGTGGGCTTGACAACGCTGTTCGACAAGGGGAATGCGAACAATCTCGGGTACAATCCGACGGGACCGGATCTTCAGTTTACGTTTCCGCCGGTCACCTCGTTTGATTGGACGCCATACTCTGTCGACTTCACTGTTCCCTCGGATTCCTCGTACAAGACATTGGAAATACGTCTCCATGTGTACGCTCGTTTCACGGGGTTAGTCTACTTCGACGATCTTACGGTAGACAAAGTGGGAACGACGACAGGTATCAAAAACACGAATCAACTGCCTAAGACATGGGCTTTGGACGATAATTACCCGAATCCGTTCAATCCAACAACGACAATCGGATACGAAGCTCCTCATTCCGGGGACATATCCATTATTGTCTACAATATTCTCGGACAAGAAGTAAGGACTCTTATTTCAGGAAGCATTTCCGCAGGGTATCATGAAGTTGTATGGGATGGACTCAACAATCATGGAACCGTTGTGCAATCCGGTATTTACTTCTATCGCTTGAATGTCGGTAGTGTTTCGATAGTAAAGAAAATGTTATACATTAAGTAAAAATATTGGATGCGGGGATACCTTGTCGGGTATCCCCGTATTCTTTTTTTCTTTTTATTCCCATACACCATGAGTAGTTTTTCTGCTTCGTTCATCCGGGTGTTGTGCGTGAGTTATTCGTTGATTCTGTGTGTATCTCTATCATACTCAGGCACGACAGGGAAGATTGCAGGTAAAATAGTCGATGCTCAAACGTCGGAAGTGCTGGTCGGCGTTAATGTTCTTATTGAAGGAACAACGCTGGGTGCGGCATCCGATGTGGACGGTAACTATTTTATTATCAACATACCTCCCGGTACATATACGTTGAAAGCATCTGCTGTAGGATATACTCCGCTGACGATGAGCGAAGTGAAAGTCTTCGTCGACCAAACGACGAAGATCGATCTGAAATTGCAGGCTCAGGCGGTCGAGATCGGCGCGGTTGAAATCACCGCAACTCGCCCTATTGTTCAGCGTGATCTTACTTCAACAACATCAACAGTCTCGAGCGATCAGCTTTCCAAACTTCCGGTCGAAGACGTACAGTCGGTTGTGAATCTTCAGGCCGGCGTTGTCGACGGGCATTTTCGGGGCGGCCGCAGCGATGAAGTAAAATATTTGGTAGACGGCGTTGCCGTTAACGATGTGTTTTCAGGATCGTCGACACTTTCGCCGGAAATCAACAGCATTCAAGAGATACAGGTGTTGAGCGGGACGTTCAACGCCGAATATGGTGATGCCCTTTCAGGAGTTGTGAATCAGGTAACGAAAACTCCGGGAAGCAAATATTCCGGAAGCCTTTCTGCCTATACGGGCGATTATCTTACGACGCGAACATCCTTGTATCAAAATATCGGACATATTTCACCGACAGATTTGTATAATTTTGAGGGATCTCTCAGCGGTCCGGTGCCCGGTCTGGGAAATGTATTGAAATTTTATATATCGGGACGCCATTATTATGACGACGGCTATCTTTATGGAAAAAGAGTTTTCAACCCGTCCGATTCATCCAATTTCAACAATACGAATCCGGCAAAATGGTATATTGGAGCGACGGGTGACGGCAAATATGTTTCCATGAACTCCCAGGAGCGAACGACGCTCCAATCGAAACTATCCGTCATTCTCCCCAATTCGGAAATAGTCACGCTGCAGGCTTTTTATCAACAATACGATTATCGTGTTTACGATCATGCGTATGTTCTTGACCCCGATGGTGATTATCTTTATCATCAAAAAAGTTTTCTCGGAAGTGCTGTGTACACTCATATGATCAGCAATGCAGCGTTCCTCGATTTTCGCGGGTCTGCATTCATATCCGATTATCACCAATCGGTCTATGACAATCCGGTGGATGCCAATGGAAATATACAGGTCGATCCGCGATATGTCTCTCTGGAGTTTGTTCAGGAACAGGGATTAAGTAATAATGCGTTTCTCGTTTCAGGAACCCAAAACTGGGATTTCCAGCATCATACAAATACATATTCCGGGAAAATTGATCTCACCGATCAGGTGGATCAACAACATCAGATTAAGGCAGGTGTGGATGGTGAGTATTATACGCTCCGGTATCAGGATTTTCAGGTTCATGTCGATGCAAACTCGGATTTTGTCCCTACATTGCCGGCGTACGGAAGTTTCGATTTTAACGTGTATAAAAATCATCCGTATCAGTTTGCAACATACATTCAGGATAAGATCGAGCTTGATTACCTTGTCATCAATGCGGGTCTTCGATTCGATTATTTCGAACCGGACGGAAACATACTCCTCAACCCGACAAATATTGAAGAGCTCGACAGTTTGCAACAACCGTATCCCAGTTCGTTAAACGGCACTCAAATTCTGCAGAAAGCAAGTGCAAAGTCGCAGTTCAGTCCCCGCATCGGACTTTCCTATCCCATGACGGATAAGGGAGCGGTTCATATTTCTTACGGGCATTTTTTCCAGATGCCTGCGTTCGACTATCTCTATAAGAATCCCAATTTTAGAATTCCTCTTACAGGATCATTTCCCGATTTCGTCGGTTCTGTCATCGGTAACGCAGACCTTCAACCGCAACGGACAACGATGTATGAAGTTGGCTTACAACAGGAAGTGGCGCCGAATCTCGGCATAACGATTACGGGGTATTATAAAGATATTCGTAACCTACTGGGTATCGAGGAATTTTATAAGGGAAATCAAACTCTCTTCGGAGAATATGTTAATCATGATTACGGCGAGGTGAAAGGGATTACGCTTTCACTCGAACGACGACTGGTCGACGGATTCGGCGCAACGATTGATTATACGTTTCAGGTAGCGCAGGGAAGCGCCTCGGATCCGAACGAGGATCTCACCAAAGCTCAGGCGTCACCGCCAATACAGATTAATGAAGAACTCGTGCCGCTTAGCTGGGATCGCAGACATTCTCTGAATTTTACGTTGACCCTCGGTACTCCGCATACGTTCCTTGCCAGTCTGGTCGGGAAGTTAGGTTCCGGACTTCCGTATACTCCGTCGTTACAGAATCAACGGACCGGATTGGAGAACAGTGACAATATGCCGACATTCTTCAATACCGATCTTTATGTGACGAAAGATGTAACGCTTGACGATGTTGCGTTTTCCTTTTTTCTCAAAGTGTATAACCTTTTCGATACCCCGGCAGCAATTAATGTATTTACGGATACCGGTCAACCGGGATATACGCTTCAGCTAACGCAGTCACAACCGCCGCGCGGAGTGAATACGCTCGCGCAATATTTTACAGAACCCGACTATTATTCGGCTCCCCGCCAGGTAATTATCGGGGCGACAATGTCATTTTGATTGTATGTGATGAGGAAGCACATGAAAATAGGATTGTTACTTGGATATCTTTTGTGGATGATCGTGGGATTTTTTCCCGCTGTTGTTGCTCAAACGATCGTTGATATGAACAAAGGTACCCATTACGAAAATAAAAAAGGTTTGATGAATGGAAACCTTGTTTCGACGATCTATTATAATTTTGGTGAGATTGCTGATTGGAAGAACGACGCGGCAAATAGCGGTGTCTGGCCGAAAGGAACGAATCATACATACATCGACGGTGTAGCGGTCATCGTCCAGGCAGAAACTCACGATCCTCAGGGTAATACGATTCATCCTCTTGAAACGAATTACTATGAATATACACGGGCAGATCCTTCGACGGGAGTCACGTATGGCTGGGCGCCTCTTCCGAATTATGCGGCCAAGTTTCAAACAAGTCCTGCACAGAGTAATGATCCGTTAACGTGGCCCGACCATTGGCCTGATCGCCCATCAAGCTGGGATCATTTATGGGACGGATTTTTCGGAAAGAATGTTCTGAATGCCGACCTCGAAAGCTATTTTGTTTTCGATGATAATGAGGATCGGGACTATATCTTGAATCATCATTTTTATCCGGATCGGGAAGATTCGACGAGGGGCGGTCTTGGAATGCAGGTTCATGCCCGCGGCTTTCAGTGGTCACAAGTTCTCGCAGAAGATGTGATCTTCTGGCTTTATGATATAACCAATATGGGGACCACCGATTATTCCAAAACGCTCTTTGCGCAATATGTCGATTGGGGGATTGGCGGCCATGATAATTCTTCAAACAATGCAGGCGATTATAACAGCTCTCTCAATCTTTCGTACGCCTGGTCGACTGTGGCATATGGTAATCCGGGGAATTGGAGCCCGGTCGGATACGCCGGTTACGCGTTCCTGGAAAGCCCCGGCATATCGGATGATAATATCGATAATGATCACGACGGCCTGACGGATGAGCGCAGGGATAATGTTGCAAAAGTATTTATCAACAATGCGTTTCAAGATCCTTTTCTCCGGGATGTCCAGACCGATACAGCCACATTCCGTAAATTCTACGGATATTCCTGGAAACCGCATTGGGATGCTGACGAAAATTGCAATTGGCGTTCCTACACCGATCTCAATGGCAACGGAAAATGGGATCCGGGCGAACCTCTCAACGATGATGTCGGTACCGATGGTATCGGACCTCTCGATCCGGGATATACCGGACCCGATGCAGATGGTACCGAAGGAAATGGCCGACCGGACCAGGGAGAGCCGGATTTTGGAGTCCTCGATAAAGATGAATCCGATCAACTCGGGCTGACGGGATTTCTGATCGCAGCAGTTCATACGTACGATCTCAACAATGATGAACGAAATTGGACTGCCCTGTCAGCATTGCCGCAACCACATTCTCAGTCCCTTGTTGGTGTTAATCTCTCGAACTTCTTTTCGAGTTACCTCTTTCACCTTAACGGTCGTGATACGTATACAGCACAAATTGGGTCCGTGCAGCAGACCGGTGAAACTGAACGATTCTCAATGGGCTTGATCTTCGGTCTGAGCGCAGATGATCTTTTCCTGAGGAAACAAACCGTTCAACAGATTTATAACGCAAATTATCAGTTTGCAAAACCGCCCGACAAGCCGAAAATCAAAGCGATTGCCGGTGATCGCAGGGTGACGCTTTATTGGGATAGCAGGTCGGAACTGACGTTCGACGCTTTTTACCAAAAATATAATTTTGAAGGATATCGCGTCTATCGCAGCACTGAACCGAACTTTATTCAGACACAAATCATCACGGACGCCAATGGCGAGCCGACGTATCGGAAACCGCTGGCGCAATTCGATCTTGTCGACGGAATCAAAGGGCTTGCACCGATCGGCATCAATGGTGCGTACTTCAATCTCGGTGATGATTCAGGGTTGCAACATTCATTTGTCGACTCGACCGTTGAGAACGGTGTGACATATTATTACGCTGTTACTGCATACGACCAGGGTTTTGTCACCACGAATATCGAAGGTCAGGTGCTTGGCATCCCGCCGAGTGAGACGACGAGCATCATCATCGTCGACGCCAATGGCAACGTAAAAACAGACATCAATACGGCGGTTGTCATACCGCGTGCACCGGCGGCAGGATATGTTCCTCCGAAGCTCGAAAATTATATTGCGAGCGGGCCCGGAACAGGTTCGGTCAATGTCACTATTCTTGATCCTGATTCCCTGACCGGCGGACATTCATTTAAGCTTTCATTTGAGGACTCCACGGCGTTTCATAATAATCCCGATCCTTTTTATCGGCTCGTTGATATGACGTCGGGCGATACCGTGGTTCCGCTGCGCCAGTTAAAATCTGTTCCCGAACAAACCTCCGTGGTGGACGGTTTTGCGGTGACGATCAATAATGATTCCACCGTGGCAATCGACCAGCAAAATTCCGGATGGATTCATGGAAGTAGTAATTATGTTGTCCAGATTGGATTTGATTCGCGATACGCACCCGCATTCCTGTCAAGGAGAGTGAATTATCCGGCGGATTTCGATTTTGTCCTGACCGCTCCCGGTCAAGGGGATAAATCCTTTCCCTTGTCCAGTTTTGCTCAGCCGCTTCCATCGAATATTATCCTTCAAAACCTTACAGAAAATATTCCCCACGTGCAGTTTATTTTCTACGATAACAATAATGATTCGACATTCGATGCCGGTGATGCGGTATTTATCGTATCCGGCGATTCTGCAGGCAAAGCTGCGACAACTCCTGCAGGCGCGAAAATAAGCTGGTCGTTGACATTTATCAAAGACACACTGATTGCCGATTCTCTGCAACGTCCGCCACAACCCGGTGATGTGTACCGGATTGCGACGAAGAAACCGTTCCGGACAAATGAGTATTTTCAATTTCAGACGATCAAACCATTTCTCAATAATGCCAAAGCGAAAACGGATCTTTCCAAAGTCGCAGTCGTTCCGAATCCGTATGTCGGTGCGGCCTCATGGGAACCGCCTCCGTCATCGGTGGGAAGGGGCGACCGGAAAATCTACTTTATTCATCTCCCGCGCCAATGTACCATACATATCTATACGATCAGCGGTCATCTTGTTCAGACAATTGAGCATAACGGTAATATTGATGATGGACAGGAAGCGTGGAACCTGATTTCAAAAGATGGTATGGATATTGCCTTCGGTGTGTATGTGTTTCAAATCGATGCTCCAGGCATCGGAACATTCGTCGATAAATTTGCAGTCATAAAATAGACGATTGCAGCCATGAGAACTTTATTGAAATATTTGGTTGTAACGATTTTCCTCTGTCTTGCGATTTCAGCGGTGTACGGACAGAACATCGTTACCGACGTATCGAAATCGGGAACAACTGCCGGCACCTTCCTCGAAATTCCTGTCGGCTCAACAGCTGTCGGTATGGGAAGCGCGTTCGTCAGCATCGCGAACGACCCAACGGCACTGTATTGGAATCCGGCAGGTATTACATCGATGGAGCAGAATAATTTCATGGCTGTTCATACGAACTGGATTGCCGATACAAGATTCGATTTTGCAGGACTTGTCATGCCGATTGGAGAGATTGGAACACTCGGATTCAGTGTGACGATGCTGTCGATGGGAGATATGCTGGTAAGAACTGTCGATCAGCCGGAGGGAACCGGGGAATATTTTAGCGCTGGTGACCTTGCCGCGGGTGTGACCTATGCACGCAAACTTTCCGATCGGTTCTCGGTTGGTTTTACGGGAAAGTTCATCCAGGAGACGATCTGGCATGAGCAGGCGACGGCATTTGCACTCGATATCGGCACATCGTTCAGGACGGACCTGTTCGGAGGCATGGTCATCGGAGCCGCCCTGACGAATTTCGGCACGCCGATGCAGATGTCCGGTCGGGATACACGACAATTTATCAGCGTCGACCCGGCTAATTCAGGTTCCAATTTTCAGATTCCCAGCGACATCGAGATGAATTCATGGAGCTTGCCGTTGCTTTTCCAGTTCGGAGTTTCCACGAATGTTGTCCATCAGGGAGACTACCGGTTGACGGTTGCGATGGATGCTCTTCATCCGAACGATGATTATGAAAGTATGAACATTGGGACGGAATTTGCCTATCAGGAATATTTCTTCATCCGGACAGGATATGAATCGCTCTTCTTACCGGATGCAGAAGGTGGTTTTTCCTTTGGCGTCGGAGTGAATACAAAAAATATTACCAATAATTTGTCGTTGTTGTTCGCGTATGCATATCGCAATATGGGGCGATTGGATAATACTCATACGTTTTCACTTGGTGTTCAGTTTTAATGTGGCAATTCTTTGTCAACATCGTGCACAACACAGAAAGAACAAACTGTTGCCGGCTGAAGGTGGCGGTTGGTCTTTTTGTCCTCTTTTGCATCTGCTCCGGGATGTTGTGGGCGCATGACGATCGTGCAAAATATTCGTTAGAAAATCCGAAATACAATTCCATCATTGTTGCTTCCGTCGGTTCTCATACCATTACCGCACAGGAATTTTTATTGAATTATGAATTTGGTCCCGCCTTCCCGAAACGTGAGCAGAACTCAAAGAGAGAATATCTCAATTATATGATTTATGAAAAACTCATTGCGCTCGACGGGTATCGGCAAGGAGTTGATAAAACAAATGATGCAAAACTTTCCCTGGCAGAGATGGAAGGAGATCTTGCTACCGAAGAATTATACAAACGGGATGTTTTGAGTAAGGTAAAAATTAGTGAAGAATCGATTCAAAACGGAATAGCTCAAAACACGAAAGTGTATTCTGTGAGATGGCTGTATCAACGAACGAACGAGCGAATTCAAGATCAGGTAGATTTATTGGGCAGGGGAATTTCATTCGATTCTTTGTTCCTGGGAACAAATCAGCGATACGATAAAAGCAGATGACCGGTCCATGAGCATGACGCGGTTCCAGATCGATATGAAAAATCCCGATATGGGAAGAATATTGGATACGTTGCCTGTGCAGGAGGTTTCGGCGCCGATCGAAGCGCCGGATGGATTTTATCTCTTTTCCATTTCCAATATCCAGGAAAGTCCCGTCCTCAATCAGTCCGATCAGATAAAAATGCACGAGGATGTGAAACGTGCGCTGATACAACATATTGCTGATTCGCTGTCGGATATATATGTTCAGAAGATTATGAATGAACATCACCCGGTAATTGTTCGAAAAACAATCGATATCCTTCAGGCATATCTTGCAAAGATAATCTTGTCGCCGGACCGGTTTTCGCTCTGGAATCTTGATCAACGATTGGGGCAGCGGTGGGGGTTGATCTATCACGACACGATTAACCCGTCTTTTCATCTGGTCGAAATGAGCGGCAACAATTTCACCGTAAAAGATTTTTTAAACTGGTACCACGCGAGGGAAATGAATTTGAAATTCGATCTGTCATCACCGCAGTCGTTTTTCAGTTCACTGGAACAATTCGTCTGGAGAATGGTCCGGGATAAGTTACTGACACGGCGGGCATTCACGCGGGGATTCCAGAATACGAAAAATGTAAAAAAGCAATTGGCATGGTGGAAAGATAAAATTGTTTATAATATCGTCAAAGCGGGTTTGCAGGATTCTGTACGGTATTCGGATGAACTTCTGATGCATTATTACGACGACCATCAAAAAGATTTTCATGATAAAAACGGGAAAATAATTCCTTTTGAAAAAGCCAAAGACGATGTACTCCGGGCATATTATGCCTTTGAAATTACGAAACAAACCGTGCATCGGGTATTGAAGCTGAAGGAACAATATCATATTGTCGTCAATGATGCTGCGTTACGTAAGTTATCGGTGGATACAGAAAACGACCCGCGGGCGATCGATGTGTATATCGCGAAAACCGGGGGAATATTTCCTCGCCCTGCTTTTCCAACAATTGATTATGATTGGCAGACGTGGAATTAATTCGTCTATATTGGAGGATTTTCGAATGGATCCTCATCCCAATGGCATTGGGCGGATGTTCACTGCATCATGAATCCGCAAGTGTTACCGGCAAATCGGTTGAATTGATTTACTGGCCCGCTCCGAATTCCCAGGAAGTCCAGCTTGCGGATAGTCTGGTAACTGTCTGGAATAAAGAACACCCCGATATACATGTGGTGATGCAACCGATTCCCGTAAGTCAATCGACGGAAGAAGTACTTCTTGCCGCAATTGCCGGAAAGACCACTCCGGATGTCTGTTCCAATATCTGGCCCGGCGCTCTTCATGACTATACACAATCAGGTGGGCTCATTCCGCTTGACTCGTTTGCTGATTTCGATTCCGTAGCATCGTCAAGGACACCGCACGATCTGCTGTCAACATTTCAATCCGCCGATGGGCATTATTATCAGCTTCCCTGGAAAACAAATCCCTTAATGATGTTCTATAATGTCCGGATGTTCCGGGAGGCGGGAGTGGAAAAAATTCCCCGTACGTATTCGGAATATTTTTCCGCCGCTCAAAAAGTTACCCGTGATACGAACGGTGATGGTCAAATTGATGTGTGGATGGGGGAGCGCGATACTCGCCCGATTTGGTGGCAGCGGTTATTTGATTTTTACCCGTTTTACATTGCCGCATCCGGCGGGAAAACATTGTTCAACAATGGCATCACGGCATTCGACAATGAAGATGCTCAAAAAGTCTTCGGTTTCTTTCAGGAGTGTTATGCGCAGCGGTATTTCCCGAGAACATTTTTCCAGGGTGGTGATCCTTTTGATCTCGAAAAGAAAGCGACGCATTTTGCCGGCCCGTGGGAAGTTGCACATCTACAAAAATTTGTTCCGTCCCTGCAGTTTGGCGTAGCGCCCCTGCCCGTTCCGGATGGACATATGGGACCGGTGTACACAACAGGTGACTTTAAGAACATTTCCATTTTTAGTACGACGTTACATCCGAAAGAATCGTGGGAGTTTGTCAAGTTTCTTGTTACTGCCCAACACGATTTGATGCTTATGGAAATTTGCAATCAAATACCCGTACGCGGGGATTTACAATCCAATCCCTTGTTTGCAGAATATTTTCGTCGAAATCCTATCATGATAAATTTTGCCGAACAAGCTCCGTACACCCGTGGCATGGACGCCGCTCCCGATCTGAAGGAAATTTTCGATGCAATTTCACAAGAGTACGAAATCTGTGCGGTGTTCGGAAAAAAAACTCCGCAGGAGGCGATTCATGATGCCGCCGTTCGCACCACAGCGATCGTTGAATGGAACCAATGAAACTTGCATGGAACATAGGTCAGCGCTTCAAAAAAAGTGACCGCAACGGTTATCTTTTCGTCCTTCCGTATGTGATATATTTTCTCGCATTCGTTGCGTATCCGCTTGTGTTTTCGATCATTCTGATGTTTCATCGCTGGAATATTGTAACTCCGATGGAGTGGATCGGTTTGAAAAACTTTGTCCGGATGGTTCATGATCCGTTGTTCTTTAAATCTGTCGGAAACACACTTATTTTTTTGGTGATTCATATTCCGTTGCAGATTATCGTCGCATTAGGGTTTGCCGTGCTGCTGAATTCTAAAATGAAATTTCGCAACCTGTATCGTGCCGTCTATTTCATGCCCGTCGTGGTTTCCGGTGTTGTGGTGACAATCTTATGGCAGCAATTGTATTCGTACGATTATGGTGTTCTCAATTCGATTTTTACTTCTCTGGGATTGCCGAGGGTTCCGTGGCTTGTGAATGCTTCATTTGCCATGCCGTCAATAGCCATCATGGCGACGTGGAAGAATGTCGGTATTTATATTGTCCTTTTTTTGGTAGGATTGCAAAATATTCCGGGTGAATTATACGAAGCGGCAAATCTCGACGGGGCGACACCGGTGAAACAATTTCTCCACGTGACATTGCCGATTTTAAATCCGACGATTGTTGCCATTGTTGTTCTTTCCACCATTGGAGGTTTTTCGCTCTTTATCGAACCGTATGTTCTTACCGGCGGCGGTCCGATGCAAAGTACACTCTCGACGATGCTCTATATTTATAACCAGGCATTTTATTTTGATCATATGGGGTATGCCGCAACGCTGGGAATCGTTTTTGCAATGATCATTATGGTTGTCGTCCTTGTCCAGCGAAAGGTTATTGAATCCGAATCATGATATCAAAAATTTTAAAATATTTTCTTCTTCTTGTCGGGTTGATCGTTTTTGGATATCCGTTTGTCTGGATGATCATCGGATCATTGAAGCCGGAATTGGAAATCAGTAACCTGAAATTATGGTCGTCGTTGCTGACATTTAATAGCTATAATCAGGTGTTTCAGAAGATCCCGATCGGTCGCGCGTTTCTCAATAGCATGTTTGTTTCGGTTTCGGTGACCACGCTGGTTGTTGTTCTCGGTTCCATGGTCGGTTATGCTCTTGCGAAACTACGATTTTTCGGAAAGAGTATTCTCTACCTGCTGATTCTTTTTACCATGATGATCCCGTTTCAGATAACGCTCATTCCGCAGTATGTTTTGATGGTCAAATTGGGGTGGACAGACACGTATCTTTCATTGATTATTCCATCCATGATGAGCGGGTTGAGCATTATCTTATTCAGGCAATTTTTTCTCAGCGTACCGCAGGCGCTGATCGATGCGGCCCGCATTGACGGATGCTCCGAATTACGCATACTTTTTCGATTAATTTGGCCGCTGTCGAAACCGGTGATTATCACGGTTGCCATCCTGACATTTATGGCAAGCTGGAACGACGTTCTGTGGCCGCTCATCGTTGTACGTGACCGGTCATTGATGACCATGCCGCAGCTTGTGACCATTTTCGTGATTGGCGGCGAAGCGGAATCACAGCTCGGGTCATTGCTCGCCGCGGCAACACTCCTGGCGCTTCCGGTGATTATCGCGTACACTTTTTTCCAAAAATATTTTATCGAAAGTATGGCATCCTCCGGCATCAAAGGATAATTCATTTTTTTTCTATGAAATACCCGCAGTATACATATCCGGTCGATAAACTGCAGACAGGATGCAGTCTCGGAAATTATTATCTCTTCGCTCGTTTCGACCGCGAAAGCAATCTGAAAGGATTGTGGTGCGCAGAAGACAATCAATTTTACATCGGCGAATGGAATATCGATGTTGAAGTTGACGGAGTTATTGCCGTACCGCAGACGACAGAATTTCTACCCGAATCGCAGTCGACTATCTTTCGCGCATCCGATGTCATCATCGAAAAAAAATGTTTTCTTCCTTTTTATACTGGTCAAGAAGCTGATCTGCACGCAGATGAGATGCATGCATGTATATATTTTCTTACGGTAACAAATTTGTCGGGTACGGAAAAATCCATTGTCATCCGCAGCACGGTCGTTTTCCCGGGAATTCACTCAGGGTTGTTTACCAAGCAACCCCCTGATGATCAGGTACAAAAGCTTGTCCACATTCATCAACACGACGGATATTGTGAAATAAAAACTTCGGGAAATTCGAATGAAGCTCGTATCATCGGGTCTTCTCATCCCTGGACATTGAGTTCTATGGACGATCGCTCAATGATCATGGAATACTCTTTTTTGATGAAGGGAAAAGCAGTCGATAAAATTTCATATACATCGGCAATTTCACCGGAAAGCAGTGCGAAAGCGTTTAAAAATTTTCAGAAGTGTGTGCATACCCGGTTACTTCTTGAACAAAGTATGAATAGTTACCGGGAAGTTCTGGAGCGTTCGTTCCTGTTTACGCCGGAACCGGTTATTAATCGCGGACTTCAATGGGCGAAAATCAATACTGTTCGTGTTCAGCACCGATACCATATCGGTGAGGGATTTACGAATGACCCGCCGCAGGATATTATCGTTATTCGCGATCTTGCCTGGTTCGTGTTCGGTTCGGATTATCTCTCGCCTCAATTTTCCCGTAACATCCTGATGTTTGGAGATCGTTTTGCTTATCACGAAGGCGGAAAACTTACGGAATATGTCCATGCCAATGAAACCGTCCCGGCTCAACATGATTATCATCTGAATATTAACGACGATACGCCGTTGTTTGTTTATGCGTTGTATCATCATGCATTGACTTGCAATGATGATTTGTCGTTGGAAAAAATTTATCCGATGATGCAGAAAGCGTGCGATTGGATTATTTCACAAATGAAGAACGGACTTGTGCAGGGTTACTCCGATGGAACCAATGTGTGGGGGATATTCAGCTGGCGAAATATTATTGACAATTACAATCTCTCCGGGGCGGTTACGGAAATCAATGCGGAATGTTATTACGCGTTGAAATGTACCGCCGGCATTGCACGCTACCTCGGTAAACAAGATGACTCGGTCCGTTACCGCAATATTGCGGAATCCCTTAAACGTGAAATCAATACTCAGCTCGTTTCGGAAAAAACAGGGTTATATCTCTTGAATATTGATAACGTGGGCAATCGTCATCACGATATAACGGGGGATTTGATCTTTCCGGTACTGTTTGATGTGGCAGATCCTGAAATGCAACAGAGGATTCTTCAAAGATTGACCGATGAGGAAATGTGGACACCATACGGTTCCCGTACTGTGAGCAAGCGGGAACAAAATTATGATCCTGATTTCGGGTATCAACTGGTCGGTGGAGTTTGGCATAATCTGACTGCCTGGATCGCGTATTGCATCCGGAAAAAAAATCCCGAGAAACTCATTGAAGGAATGAAAAATATTTTTCATCTTTCTGAAATCGGTACTCCGTGTGAATACGGTAATGTTGTGCCAGGACAATTTCCGGAACGTCTCCATGGCGAATCGTACATCAGCCGCGGTATGGCAATGAGCCCGTGGATGCCTCCGACCTATGTATGGCTTGGTATCGAAGGACTTCTGGGAGTAACACCGTCGGCGGATGGATGTGAGATTAATCCTGCAATGCCCTCATCATGGCAATGGATTGCCGTGAAGAACCTTTTTTACAGGAAAGAAAAAATAACTCTGTTCATTTACGCCGGAGTTCTGTATACGACATCTCCGGTTCGAAGTAAATATCCGCAAAAAGTCGGAACTCCGGTCGATACGTCGTCTCCTCAGGATGACATCTTTTCGATCGGACTGGTGATTGAAAAAGACCTGTTTCTTTTTGTTGCTTCAGACGTTGCCACGCAGGGAACGGTCGTCATTGAAATACTCGGCTCACAGATTGAAAAAGAAATTCGTCTCAATGCCAGTGAAGCAAAAATTCTCAAATTTCCGGTACCGAATATCATTCTCCAGGTAACCGACAAAGAGGTTGAATGGCCATGAAACGAATCTTCGTCCTATTCTGCATAAACTGCGTTGCAGTAATGATGATGCTTGCGCAGACAAATGATCCGCTTTCATATTTTTTCGATGGAAAATATGGACAAGTTGAAGTAGGCGGACGGTTTGTCGGGGCAGAGTTTCATCACAGCCGGCCATTACCGTCCCGTATCAGTTTTTATTATCCAGTGGCAAACAGCATTGACCTCAGTACGGATTATTGGAAACGGGACGCTTCATTGCCGATGCTCGTTGGTGTGAAGGTCAACAGCCGCATAAAACATTGGCTTGGCAAAGAGCCGTGGGCTTATACACTCAGTCCGCATAAGGTTAATTTTACCGGGGATGAGAACGGCCTGCAATACTCAATGAGTTATGAGTTTTGTTTCAACGAACCAGCAATGGTGTTTACGCTCAAGATAAAAAACAATTCAACAACACCGGATACCGTTTCTCTTTATACACATTTGAAGCTTGCCCTGCGAACATGCCAAACGTACGCCCGGAAAGATTCCGCCTATACTGAATATGATGAGTCGACGAAAACAGCTATTGCGTATTTCGATGCTCCGGAAACTCAATATGCTACATGTTTCGTCCAGAACGTCGGTGCGATACCATTGCAGTGGACGACAAGCAGTGATGAGATATTTGCCTCCGATTCCGGTTCTTCAGATTGGCTGGTGTCTTCGGCAAATCTTCAACAGCGGACATTTACTTCTCCCAGTAAAGGAATTCCGGTTGCCGCATTTGTTTACGGGGGAATTCTTCATCCGAACGACTCAATGGAAATTATTCAGGTGATCGGCAGTTGCCGAAAAACCGAAGTAAGAGAAAAATTGAATCATCTTGCAACCGCGTGGGGGAGTGAGATTGCCGCATATGATAATTTTGTTCGTCAAAAAGCAACCGTTGCGGCATCGTTCGTTACCGGTGATGAATGGCTCGATCGTTCTTCGGCATGGGCGCGGGCGATTCTGACAACAAATGCTCATTACATCGACGGCAATATCGTGCCGATGCCGTGTCCGGCGGAATATAATTTCTTTTTCTCCCATGATGTTCTTATGACGAATCTTGCCGCAGTCAATTTTGACCTGACGCGGGTTAAGGAAAATTTGTTATACATTGCTTCGCTGGCAAAGGATGAGATCATTCCGCATGCGTACTACTGGCGGGACGATGGATTCAAAACAGAATATTGTACACCGGACAATTGGAACCATCTTTGGTTTATCCTACTCAGTGCAAGTTACTTGCGCCATTCCATGGATGATTCGACTGCGGCAATCCTTTATCCGCTCGTTACAAAAAGTCTCACAGAAATTCTTCAGCAAAAAAAAGGGGATAATCTCATGTACGCGTTTCGCCCCGATTGGTGGGACATCGGACATATCGAAGGACCGCGCTCGTATATTACTATTCTGACGATTCGTGCATTACGGGAATATGCATTTATGACTTCCACTCTCAAAAAGGACTTTCATCAGCTCGTAAATTATGAAACGCTTGCCGATTCGATGCAAGTGGCTCTTCAACGTGACTTATGGGATGGCCATGTAAACTATTTGATGAATTGGAACGGGAACCGCAAAGACACTCATTTCTATATGGGCTCGCTTCTTGCCCCTTCATTCGGAGTATTGAATGATGCCAAATCCGATGCATTGGTCAAGACGGCCACAAAAGAACTTCTTGATTCGCAGATCGGAATTCGCACCGTTACACCGGCAGATTTTCAAACAGCAGAAGCGATTTCTTTTTTTAAATTTGCCGGCGATGAGGCAGGGCAACCATATTATTATATCAATGGAGGCGTCTGGCCTCACGACAATGCATGGTATGCTATTGCATTAAAAAATGTCGGAAAAACAGATGAAGCAGTGCGATTCGTAAAGAACGTCATGACTCTCGATGGTGTTGCCCGGAGCCCGATGGGCATTCCTGCCATGTACGAATATCGTTTTGCCGATACGACGTCGAAAGAATTTGGTAAGATCGATAAACCTTCCTTTCTGTGGGCGGGTGGATTTTATCTGTATACGTTGTACCAACTCTATGGAATAAAAGAAAACGAATGGAATGTTTCGTTTGCCGGTCTATTACCGTCGTCTTCCGAATCGGTTCATTACTCATTTGCTTTCGGAAAAGGAAAAGATGTAACCGTAAGCGGTAAAGGAAAATATCTTCAGGCGTGCGTTATTGACGGGGAGAATATTCCATCGCTTGTCCTTCCGACGAACATTCAAACGGCATCGAAGATTAATGTACGTTTTGGAAAAGTACAATTACCCTATCTGCAAAATGTAAATTCCATGCTTCATACAGCCGGATATAACGAAAAGAAAAAAGCATTAACTATTCGATTGTCATCGTTTTCGAATCATCACACAGTGGCAACGATCGTTTCACCATTACGGCCAAAAAGTGCATCCGTCGATGGTAAGAAACTGAAAAGTGTACATACGACTGAGATTTTCCGTGGTGCATATGAAGTGGAAGTACGGTTTACAGATTCAAATACATCGCAAACTCTCGAAATCAAGTTTTGAAAATGAAAGTTGCTCAATTTGAAAAGCCAAACGTATTGCGTGTGATAACGAAACCATTACGTTCGTTACATGACGGCGAGGTTCTCATCCAGGTGCAGGCATGCGGAGTGTGCGGTACTGACGTGCACATTGTGGACGGGACATCACGATCCACGCCACCGGTCGTACTTGGTCATGAATACGCCGGGGTTGTCGTTGAAGTTGGGAAAGGGACGAACAATGTTGAGATCGGACAGCATGTTGCCGTTGATCCGAATATTTCGTGCGGAAGATGTTTTTATTGCCGGCGCGGTCTTGTTCATCTCTGTGAAAATCTTCTGGCGCTTGGCGTTGATATCGACGGCGGCATGTCGGAATATTGCATTGTTCCGTTCAGTCAAATTTATAAACTTCCGCAAGACATGGCCCCGGAAATGAGCGTGTTTATAGAGCCGGTATCGTGTGCAATACATGGAATTGATTTAGCCAGGATTAAAACGGGCGACACGGTTGTCATCATCGGCGGCGGAACAATCGGATTAATAATGTTGCAGCTTGCGATCAGTGCCGGAGCGGCCAGGGTTATCGTCATTGAACCGTTGGAATATAAACGCAAACTCGCCGGTGAGTTGGGCGCGGACGTTGTCCTCAATCCGATGGAAGATGATATCCAGTCGGCAATTCAAGATCTGACACATGTTGGAGCCGATGTCGTGATCGAGTGTGTGGGAAAAACTTCGACGTCAGAAAGTGCACTTGATCTTGCCCGCCGTGGCGGAATTGTCGAGCTCTTCGGTGTTTGTTCACGAGGTGAAAAGATGACGGTTGAACCGAACAAAATCTATTTCAAAGAGTTGACGCTGGTTGGTTCGTACGTCAATCCTCATACATTTGACCGTTCGATTGCAATGTTGCAATCCGGCAGAATAAAGATTGATACATTGAAAACGGATAATTTTCCGCTCGATGGCGTGCACGAAGCATTACGCTTTCAACGTGAAGGTAAAACAATTAAAAGTATCATCCTGCCGACTGCATGAACGCGATTCCTCACATTACTTGTATCGGTGAAGTATTGGTCGATTTCCTTTCGACCAAACGGGCGGTGGATATTTCACGCGCTCCGGGATTTTTGAAATTTGCCGGAGGTGCTTCCGCAAATGTTGCCGTTGGATTGGCAAAGCTTGGCATCCGATCCGCATTTGTCGGTGCCGTTGGAGATGATTCTTTTGGGAAATTTTTAGGCAGGCAGTTTCAGCATCATCATGTTGATATCTCCGGACTTAAATTCATGGAAGGATTCCTGACCCGTCTTGCGTTTATTTCCCTCAATCGAACAGGGGAGCGTGAGTTTGAATTCTGGGAACGTTATCCTGCCGATTGCCAACTGAAGCAATCGGACATTAATATGAAAAAGCTTTTACAATCCGATATTGTTCATATCAGTTCTTTCCTTCTTCTGCAGGAACCATCGCGTTCAACGGCGTTGTTGATTGCAGATAAATTGATGCGGAAGCGGCGCGTCGTTTCATTTGATCCGAACCTCCGGCTGTCGTTGTGGGATTCTCATGAGACTGCCCGGCGATTACATCTTGAAATGATAGAACACTGTTCCATTCTCAAGATGAACGAGGCGGAAGCGTTATTTCTTACCGGGAAGAAAACTCTTTCGTCAGCCGTCAAAGCATTGTCATTGTGCGGCCCTAAACTCATTGTCGTAACGATGGGAAAAAATGGTTGTTTGATCCGGTCGAAATCCGGATTTTCCTTTGTGAAGGGATTCCATGTGCAAACAGTCGATACGACCGGTTGTGGTGATGGATTTCTTTCAGGATTACTGTGTGGGATTGTTCAATCAAAAAAAACTCTTGAACGATTATCACTTGCCGAACTTTACATGATTTGTCGGTATGCAAATGCGGTAGGTGCAATGACTGCATCGAAACGGGGGGCGATCGACGCTCTGCCGTCATTCACGGAGGTACGGAAATTTTTAAATACTCACCACTCATGATTATGCGATATCTGTATATTGTCAGCCTGATATTTTTCAGCATTGTATCGAAAGCTCAAAATTCCGATGCACTGGTAAATTTCAAACATCTCGGGCATCTTACCGAGACCATCCCGTTTCAAGGTGATACCGTCGATATTGTCCACATCTATGCAAATTATCCGGATTACGGATGGGAAAACGCCGGTGAAGAGGGAATTGCCTGCGTGGATGATGCTGCACGGGCTGCCGTACTCTATTTCCGTCATTATGAACTCACGCAGGATGAGCATAGCCTTGCCTGTGCAAAGCGACTTGTTAAATTTGTGATGCACATGGAAACCGGCGACGGGATGTTTTACAATTTTGTCAACAACGCTCATGCCATCAATAGAGAAGGAGGGACGAGTTTTAAATCGTTCGGTTGGTGGGCAGCGCGCTCGGTATGGTCGATGTCCGTTGCATACAGGATTTTTAGTAAACGTGATTCCCTTTTTGCAAACGATCTGCAGCTCGGAATTAAAAAAACATTTCCTCATATTGATTCATTGTTTCAACACTATGGTATGTTTTCATCGAACAAGGGACTCCGGGTTCCCCGCTGGCTCCTTTATGGTTCCGGTGCCGATGCGACGTCGGAGCTTCTGCTGGGTCTTACGGAATATTATTCCGCTACTCATGACCGGACCGTGAGAAGCTATATCAAAAAATTGGCAGGGGGATTGATTGCCATGCAGGATGGGAATATCAAGACCTCTCCGTACGGGCTCCATCGATCATGGGAAACCCTCTGGCACATGTGGGGAAATGGCCAGACACTCGCTCTTGCAGCAGCCGGAAAGGTGTTAAACGATAAACGGATGATTCATTCTGCTGAACTTGAGGCGGATGGTTTTTACAGCCGTCTTCTTATCGGGGGCTTCAAAAAAGAAATGGATGTTACCGATATTTCGCATACGAAACAGTTTGAACAGATTGCCTATGGGGTTTGTCCCATGGCGGTGGGATTGCTTCGATTGTATGATGCCACAAAGAATACCAACTATTTGACATTAGCCGGACTTGCGTCTTCATGGCTGACCGGCAATAACGTTCTTCATCAACCGATGTACGATGCGCAAACCGGCCGGTGTTTTGACGGAATTACCGACTCAATCTCATGCAACAAAAATTCCGGCGCAGAATCGACAATTGAGGCTTTATGGACACTGACCGAATTGGAGAAATATCCTCTTGCGGAACGATATTTGGATTATAAAATTATTGATTGTAAGAACACTCCGGCCGTTTGTTTCGGTGTTTTTCAAAATGCCGCACAGAACGAAGTGACTGTCGCTGTTGATTTGAAAAAAGGGGTGATGAATATTTTTGAAGGGGCTGCAAGCGTGAAGTTTCGTTCTCAATATCAATGAAACACGTCCGTATGCAATATCGTTTCGATCATCGATACATAGGTTATATCGTATTCATATTGCTTCTCTGCGTTACTACAGTGCTGCCTCAGCAACTTTCTGTGACACGGATCGATCAAATGCCGAATATTCCCGCGCCCTATCAAATGAGAAATTGGAAAAGCGTTGCCCGGGGTTACGATTCGCTGGTATTTAATTTCAATTTAACGGGAACGTATTTGCCTCTTGTCTGGATTAATTCGAATACCGTTAATTACCCGGCACAAAATAGTTTCGGGTTAAATACTGTTGTCGGAACGACGGCACCGACATCTGCCGAAGCTATTAATTGTTTGCCTGCGGTGGTCGGCGCCTCTTTGTCGGGGATAGATAAGACAACTCAAAATGGAAGTAATTTTGTGTTAATGTCCGAAGAGTGGTTCAATAAACGTCCCGAACAAAACGTGTATAAAAATCATCCTGTCGATGATACCGGTGACGACTGGTGGTATGAAACAATGCCGAATGTTTTTTTCTATCAGCTCAATTATTTATATCCCGGTACGGGAGATTTCAATAACCAGTTTACAACGGTTGCCGACCGCTGGCTGCTTGCCACACAAACAATGGGCGGGAGTGCAACACCGTGGCAAATTCCGAATATGGATCACCGTGGCTGGTATTTACAAACAATGACTCCCTATGACAATAGTGTTCACGAACCCGAGGCAGCAGGAGCCATCGGCTGGATACTCTACAATGCATGGGTCAAAACGCATAATCCGAAATATCGGATCGGTGCGGAATGGGCGATGGAATTTCTGAACGGCTTAAGCTCTAATCCGTCGTACGAGCTCCAGCTTTCCTATGGGACATACCTTGCGGCGAGGATGAATGCGGAACTCGGAACCACCTATGACATCGCAAAGATGGTCAACTGGTGTTTTGATGTCGGACCATTACGATCCTGGGGAGCCATGGTGGGCAACTGGGGTGGCTATGACTGCAGCGGTTTGATCGGTGAGGTTAATGGAATCAATAATTATGCATTTGCGATGAACACATTTGAGCAGATTGGCGAGTTGGTTCCGATGGTTCGGTATGATGATCGGTTTGCGCGCGCGATCGGAAAGTGGGTGTTGAATGCGGCAAATGCATCCCGCCTTTTTTATCCGAAATTCCTTCCGTCGGCGAATCAGGATAGCTACGCGTGGGCACAGCAATATGATTCGATGTCGGTTATCGGGCATGAAGCGATGCGCCAGTTCAATGGCGGGACAAGCCCGTATGCGACAGGGGACGCGATCAGCGGAGGATGGGGGCTGACGACGCTTGCGCTTTACGGTTCATCCCACGTCGGAATTTTAGGAGGGATCATTGATACGACAAATGTTCCGATGATTCTTAAGTTGGATGTCTTGAAGACGGATTATTATCATGATACCGCATACCCGACTTTTTTATATTTCAATCCATATGATTCGACGGTGAATGTCGCTGTCGACGTTGGAAACGGACAAAATGATTTGTACGATGCTGTCAGCAATCAATTCTTACAGAATAGCGTCAGCGGAATGACAAATTTTTCCATTTCGGGAAATACAGCAGTCCTTTTGGTTATCATTCCTTCCGGCGGGAACGTTAGATATCAATTGAATAAAATGCTTGTCAACGGAATCGTTGTCGATTATAATTCCGGACAAACGGTTGGTAATTATCCTCCTCGAATTAAAAGCCTTTCTTCCATTCGATCGACAATTCTTCGGGGCGATACCGTTAATATTTATTGTACCGCAACCGACGATAATCAGGATTCTCTCAGTTATCTCTGGCGCACCGGTGCGGGAACACGGGTGGGATCCGGCCCAACAATTCGGTGGGTCGCACCAAATTTAATTGGAAATGATTCGATTAGCTGTATTGTCAACGACGGCAAAGGTGGATCCGACACGGCGACGGTCATAATTAATGTTGTTGCAGTCCTTATACAACCTCCGGTTATTTTGAAGTTCAGCGCCCAGCCGAGGAAAATTGATTTGAATGCAGTAAGCCAGCTGACATGTACCGTTGCCGATTCCAATGTCGGAACACTATCGTATGTGTGGGGTGCGAACCAGGGATCTATCTCCGGCACCGGCTCATCTGTAAAATGGACTGCACCCGATACCGCAGGAAACTATATGATTTATTGTTCCGTCACCGACAGTCTTGGAAATAATGTCAGGGACAGTATCGGGATTGAAGTAAGAGATTTTTCGCAAATACAGACGGGACAGCTTGTCGCATATTATGCCTTTAACGGAAATGCAATCGACGGCAGTGGAAACAATAATAACGGTGTCGTCCATTCCGCAACATTAGTTTCCGACAGAAATGGAAATCCGGGGAGCGCATATTCATTCAACGGAACGACAAGTTATATTGATATTCCCAATTCTTCAGGACTCAATTTTCAGCAATCGATCAGTACGAATTTTTGGATCAATATCGGAGCTTTTTTCACGCGGGAACAATATCCCCTTTCCCATGGTAACTATCAAAACCGATGGAAAATTTCTATTTCCAACAATCATGTACGATGGACGGTGAAAACGGCGACAGGGGTCAAAGACCTCGATTCAGAAACCGAACCATTATTGAACACGTGGTATAATGTCACAACGGTTTATAACGGTTCCGATTATGAACTCTACATTAATGGAAACCTTGATGCTTTTTCTTCATGGTCCGGTTTAATTTCCACAACGACAATCGATCTTGTCTTCGGACAAGACTTACCCACCGATCAACAATATAATTTTCAAGGAAAGTTGGACGAAGTCCGGATTTATAATTACGGTTTGTCGATGCAGGAAATTCAGCAGCTTGCAGGAAATATTACGGCCGTGGATGAACATAAACCCGGTTTGATTCCGAATGATTTTACCCTCGATCAGAATTATCCTAATCCATTCAATCCAACGACGACAATCATTTTCGGGTTGCCCAGGAGATCGTATATAACCGTCAAAGTGTTTGATATTCTTGGACAACTCATTGCAACATTATACAATGGATATGCCGAAGCAGGGTTTACGTCGGTGACGTGGAATGCAACCGAAGTTCCAAGCGGCGTCTATTTTTATCAACTTATTTCTCCGTCTCAGCAATTTACAAGAAAACTGGTTCTCCTTCGATAAGAATATCATGAAAACAATTTCTCTGAATGGTCCATGGCGTTTCAAAGCGGTCAACAAATACCGGAAGCTGCCGTTGCATGCCCCCAAAGTGGTTCAATGGATGAAAGCGACCGTCCCGGGAACCGTCCACACCGATTTGCTTGCCGGTAAAAAAATTCCTGATCCTTTTTACCGGATGAATGAAAATGAAATTCAATGGATTGATTTGCAGCAATGGCTGTATCAAAAGGAATTTACTATAACACCGGCAATGTTGAGGGAAGACTTCGTTGTTCTTGTTGCGGAAGGGCTTGATACGTATGCCGCCATCATGATGAATGGAAAAGCGGTTGACCATACATCGAACATGTTTATAGAACACCGCATTGATGTTAAACGGTATCTTCGTCCCGGCAAAAACAGGATCGAGATATTGTTTGATTCTCCGACAATCCGGTCGAAGCAATTAGAAGAACGAAATGGCGCCCTTCGGGTCGCGCTCGAACCGCATCGTGTGTACGTCCGGAAGGCGCAGTATTCATTCAGCTGGGATTGGGGACCGAAGATAACGACATCCGGCATTTGGCGAAACATTTCACTCCAGGCGTTTAGCGGCAGGCTCAAAAATCCATTCGTGAAGATTCTTTCAGTCGATAAACGGGAAGCTGTTGCTGAAATATCCGTTGAAATCGAAGCAAACTCTCCACGATCGTATCAGCTCCGAACATTCATCGCAGGAAATTCGGTCTCTCTTGAGGTTGTGAAGGAAGCTTCCGGTTCAACGATAACATTTCGTGTGCATATTCCGAATCCGCAGCTTTGGTGGCCTCATGGTTATGGGAAACAACCCATGTACATGGCTTTATTTTCTCTCCTTCGTGACGGAATTGAGATACATCAGATCGAAGTTCCGTTTGCAATCCGAACGGTGCGTTTACTCCAGGAAAAAGATACGGAGGGGAGATCATTTATCGTTGAAGTGAACGGTGTCAAAATATATTGTAAGGGTGCAGATTGGATTCCGGGTGATAATTGTATTCCGCGCATTAGCGATACAACCTATGAAACTCTTCTTCGTTTTGCCGGAGATGCGCATATGAATATGATTCGGGTTTGGGGCGGGGGAATTTACGAACAGGATATTTTCTACAATCTTTGCGATCAGATGGGATTGATGGTCTGGCAGGATTTTATGTATGCATGCGGCGAATATCCCCAGTCCGCCTGGTTTCTTCAGCAATCGAAAGTTGAAGCGGAACATATTGTGAAGCGGCTTCGCAATCACCCGAGTATCGTGCTCTGGTGCGGTAATAATGAATGTGAATGGCTGTTTTGTACGGAGAATCCGGAGAAAACGGCTGATGATATGAATGGGACAAAAATATTTCGGGATATTTTGCCGGAAACATGTAAAAAATTTGATGGAACCCGTCCGTACTGGAGAAGTTCACCATTCGGAACCGGATTTCCGAATGCCGAATCGAATGGCAATCATCATCAATGGACAGTCTGGAGTTACTGGAAAGATTACAAGGAGTATGAAAACGATACTGCCCGATTTATCAGCGAATTCGGGTTTCAGGCTCCTGCAAACCGCCGCACGTTTGAGGAAGTCACGTTGCCGGACGATCGGCATCCGCAATCTCCTGTCATGGAGCATCACAATAAACAGGTTGAAGGGACAGAGCGGTTGCTTCGGTTTCAAGCTGCACATTTTCGGTTAAGCAATTCTTTCGACGGCTTTATCTACAAAGGACAGCTCGTTCAGGCAGAAGCATTAAAGTGTGCCGTCGAGCATTGGAGGAGGAGAAAATTTTCCACTGCGGGTTCACTTTTTTGGCAGCTCAATGATTGCTGGCCCGTCAGCAGTTGGGCGGTGATTGACAGCAAGCTTCGTCCGAAAGCTGCATATTACGCCGCAAAACGATTTTTCGCTCCAATGCTATTGAGTTTTAAACATACACAGGAAGGCATTGAAGTGTGGGTAACCGGTGACCGTTTAGAACGTTTCGCCGGTGAAATCAACCTGCAATTGATTTCCTTTCGGGGAAAAATTCTTTGGAAAAAGAAGCTGGAGATTTCTCTCGCATCAAACTCTTCTAAAAAGTTCTTTTTGATACCCCGGCCGCTTTATGCAAAACATGATGTCCAAACGATCTACCTGTCTGGTACTCTTTCGGGAGATCGGAATATCGAGTCGGCCAACCGGTTCTTTTTTTCGGAGCCGAAATATTGGAAGCTTCCGAAAGGGAGAGCCGCAATTCAATTGAAAAAGGAAAAATCGGGAAGATGGACGTTGACAATCAGGGCAAAAACGTTTCTCAAGGGCGTTCGGGTGGAGATTGATGGAGAAGAAATAGTTTTTGAGGATAATTATTTTGATCTTGATGCGGGGAGCGTGAAATCAATGACATTCGACTCTCATCTCACCGCCGCAAAGATTCGGAAACTGCTTCGTGTGCGATGGCTCTAGGATGAATAGTATTTCTGTAATTCGGATTTTGAAATTCTTCCTCCGAGAACGACGCTATCCGCACCGGCGTACGGAAAATAGAGATCACCGTTGTAGAAATATGCTCCGCAAATAAAAAGAACATTGCCGACCCCGAGGTCTTTGTCGGCAATTTTTTCTGCGGGAATCGTGGGACGAAGCAACGGTTCGTTTCGTTTCATGATAATTTCTTTCGAAGAAAAATCCACTATTGCAATTCCCAAATCGTATTCCCGTTCACCGGCAATAGTACGATTGCCGATATGGTAGATGAGCAAATATTTTTCTTGCCCGATCCATAACGGAGGCGCTCCGCCGCCGATCCACGTATCGGCGAACAGTGGGTTTGGCATCGGTTTCATCAAGAGACCCCGGCTTTTCCATTCGCCGAAAATATTGTCCGATTCCGCCGAATGCATTGTCATCGGATGTTCACCCTGCATCGGGCGATGGAACATGACATATTTTCCGCCAATTTTTCGATCAAATAATATTGCATTTTTATTCTGAACGGTGTTGATGCCTCCGCGGAGGAGTCCGTGTTTTTTCCAGTGAACGAAGTCGGTTGTCGTCGCAACTGCAATGCGAATGATATTTTCCGGAATTCCTCTGCTGTACGCTGTGTAGAACATGACGTACTGATTGCCGATTTTTGTGATGCGTGCATCTTCGACACCGAGGTTGTCATAGTCTTTGTCGGGAACGATGACCGGTTCTGAGTGGCGTGCAAGAAGCGTGAGAGTCGGGCTTAAGACCGCTAATCCAATTGAAGAGCAGGTGTAATCGTGTTCAGGAGTGGATAATCCCTGTGCTCGATAGAGAAGAAAGCATAATCCCGGTTGAGATCGTAAAATTTGTTTTGTCGCATTGTCAAAAGGAAGTTGTTCAATAATATGGGCGAGTTCGGACTGGTCTGAAACAAAAGCGCAAGCCGGGTTAAACGTAACTTTATTTTCCCATGGATGGGAGGGAACTCTTTGAATGATCGGTTCGCCGGCATTCAAACGTTCAACGATAGGTACGATAGCATTTTGAATTTTCATATGTTTTTAAAAATACTGAATAACGGATAGAAATGCAATGACCAAAATGGCAGGGTACTGTCCTAATTTGTGCGGTCGGGTCTTTCGACCCGACCGAAACCCTCTGATGTCAGGTCGTCCCGAAAGGATCCCCTTGGGAAAAGACCTGACATCACACAGATCCGTTTCATATTAGGACAGTACCAATGGCAGAAAGGTGTTTTAGGTCTGTCTGATGTATAGATCGCCGTAATTTTTCCCGCCCGAGTTTTCTTCCAAACATTCATATAATCAAACGCAAAAAGCATCGTTATTATCCGCTTCGATTGCGCAACTTCTGAATTGAGAAACTGGGGATAAAAAAGCCGCAGGAGGACTTTCCTGCGGCTTCACTTAACAAGGGTCACAAAATCTTACCAGCCAGTATAAACCAGTGTAGTATTCCCCATGGAGTCGCATGTACACGTTGCCACATATGAACTATTCATCGTTGAGGTACCGGTTAAAGTGGCCGTCGTAGATGAAACTGTACCCACTGCGTAGGTTCCATCGTTATCGCTCGCCATTTTATTTGGTATCGTGTATCCGGTATACCCTCCACTGCCACCACCCAGTGTCGTAGGACGAATTCTGTACTGGTATGCATCGGCTGCTAAATTGACTAAGCTGGAAGTGACACCGTCCTTATTGGCTTGTATGCTGTGTGCGCCGAATTGCGAAATACCGACGGCAATTGCAATACCGACAACGATGACGCCAAGGATAATGAGCAAGAGTTGCTGTTGACCCATAATTTGTAATCCTTAATTGTTAATTTAACTATTTTTAAGGCTTTAAATTCGGTTTATATATATCAACCTTAAGTTATGTTATCATTCGTAAGCAATCAATCAGGTGTTTGACCCAGATCAAACCCCGATTTTTTCTACTGTTGTAGTTCTTTTATGTTCCGAGCATTCGCCACACCTTTGCAAGTCGGTTAGTGCAGGATGGTGTTTCCCTCTACGAAGTGCAGAAATTGTTAGGGCATAGCAATATTGCTGTTAGTATAGTGTGAAAAGTGGGTTTGTTAATCTTGACTTTACGGTCTTAAAAGGTTACAATTACTTATCACTTCTATGCATTCTTTTCTTCTTGCGCTTTTAATTCCAAAACTGTTTAGACTTTTACAGTTGGGAGATTTAAAATGAAAACTAAAATACTTCTTTTCGTAGCTTTTCTCGTGATTGCTGCCTGTCCAACTCATTCTCAAACTTCAATTCCCAATCAATTTGAAAGAACTATTGATATATTACGAAATCAGTATCCTATGGGGCAGCTTTATCGACAATATGGCAATCAATCTTTTTCTATGTCAGTGAATTCAATCAAAGAAAGGTTGCTTGCTCATCAGAAACAAATTCTTTCTAAGAATACAGTTCTTTCGGCCGGAGAGATTGTTGTTGATATCTATCAGACTTGGAAAAACAATGGATGGGTGAATTCTGGAAAAGACAGCACTACCGCCGATTCTCTTGGTCACACAATCAATCTTGTGGTTGAAACTGGGAATGGTAGTCCGTGGCGGAATTCCTACCAACACAGTTACACGTATGATAAGTATGAACATGAGACAAGCGATTTGTATCAGACATGGAGTGGAAATGTATGGGTAAACAGCACTAATGACACTTACACCTATGATGCGAATGGGAATCAAACCAATAATTTGTACCAGACATGGAATGATAGTGCGTGGGTGAATGATTATCAATTTATTTCAACGTATGATATTAGCGGAAATGAGACCAGCATTTTATACCAGACATGGAATGTTAATTCATGGGTGAACTCTTGGCAAGACATTTGTTCTTATGATGTACGCCGACGTATGACAGAAGATTTATCCCAATTGTGGAGTGGTGGTGTTTGGATAAATAGTACAGAATATAGTTTTACTTACCGTTCAAACGGATTTGATTACAGTGAATTACAACAAGATTGGATTGTTACAAGATGGGTAAGTCAATATTTAGATAACTTTACCTACGATAGTATCGGGCGTCTTACGCACTGGGTAACGCAAGGATGGAATAATGTATGGGAAAATATAGGACAATACTTTTTTATTTACGACGATAACGGCAATGTTGAAAGCCAAGTTCATCAAGTGTGGAAAGACAGTGCTTGGGCGAATGATTATCAGTTTAGTTACACCTATGATGGAAATGGTCATGAAACTCAGAAATTGTACGAATCAGGTAATGATAGCTCTTGGGTAAAGTCTTACCAATATATTTACACGTATGATGTGAACGGAAATGAAACCATTTCCTTAAACCAGGATTGGAATGGCAGTGCATGGGTGAATAATACTCAGGACATTTACACTTATCAATCTGTAACAGCCGTAAAAGAAACTCCGAAATTACCTAATCAATATGCTTTATCCCAAAACTATCCTAACCCATTCAATCCCTCAACACAAATCAGTTATACTCTGTCAAAAGCAAGCAATGTCACTCTGAAAATATACGATGTTCTCGGTCAGCAGATAACAACTCTTTTCAACGAGAAGAACGAACCGGGAGAACATTCAGTCAGTTGGAATGCTTTAAATGTTCCAAGCGGTGTTTACTTTTACAGAATCGTTGCTGGTGATTTTGTGCAGACGAAGAAGATGGTATTGATGAAATAGAACTTCGGGCAACATCCTCCCCGGTAGCTGTATATTAAAAAAAACCCGACCTGAAAAAGGTACGGGTGTTCTGGTTCGGTCTGATGTATGTGTAGTTTCCGGTAATTTTTCCCGCTTGAGTTTTCTTCGAAACTTTCATATATTCAAAATGCGATTGAAATCATTCAGGATTTCGTTAACAGCTGGTTTCAGTCGGTACGAAAGTTGCCCACAATGATGGGCGCTTAGCTCAGCTGGTTCAGAGCGTACGCCTCACACGCGTAAGGTCACTGGTTCGATCCCAGTAGCGCCCACAACAATATTTCCTGATTGCCAACCATTTCTGTAACGATTTTGGCAGGATATCGTGACGGATTCTCATTCGAATAAAATTAATGTTCTCATTGCCGACGATCATCCCATGATGCTGGTGGGCATCCGCAATGTTTTGTCGACCCGAACGGATATTCATATTGTCGGGCAGGCTCTCAATGGACAAGAAGCTTTGGAAAAGGTAAAGCTCTTGAATCCGGATATTGCCGTCATCGATATCAACATGCCGCTCGTCAACGGGTTAGAAGTTGCCGCGATCATCGGGAAGGATTACAAGAAAACAAAAGTGATCATCCTTTCGATGTACGACGATAGGGAATTTGTCAACCGGTTCCTCGATTCGAAAGCGTCGGCATATGTTCTGAAAAATAATTCTCCGGAAGAGTTGCTGGATGCCATCGATGCCGTGAGAGAAGGCAAAGCATATTTCAGTCCTTCAATTTCTCAGAGCATTTTAAAAAAACACCATTCGCAAAATGAGAAATCTCCTACGGCTCTTACTGACATCGAAGAAAAAATAGCAGTCCTGGTAGCCCGGGGTTTCAGTCATAAACAAATTGCTGATGAACTCCTCAGAAGCCCGCGTACTGTTTCAAGCCATATTGATACGATTAAGAAGAAGTTGAAGCTACCCACGACGGCGGATATCATCCGTTATGTATACGAAATGGGTCTTATCAAATTAGGGAAGTAAAACCTCACCACCGTAATTCTTGCATTTCATTGCTCTTTTTACCTGAGCCTTTTCGCAATTTACCGTATTGTTTAAAGCTTTTGTTCTTTTAATATTTGTTTACAAAACCATCAAGGGTTCAGTGTTCCTTCAAGAAGGCGCGGATCTGTAAAAAGTTCCCCAGTCAATTGATCGGGGGGGTCTGGGAGGAACCCCCCGGATTGGTTTGTATATTTCCGTTGACATTCAGCAATTATTTGCGGACATTTCAGAAATAAGAACGTTCTTCCGATGTTCCGGAGAACATCAAACCGCGGTTATTACAGCACTCACCAAAATTCTTAGATGATCGAATAAAATTTATGAGGACCGCATATTTCATTCTGCAATATTGTCCTCTCATCCCTCTTCTGTATGGAGCGTTTCATTTCAGAAATTTACTGCTTCCCCTGAAAATATTTTTTTTCATGCAACTCGTATCATTATTGTTCACGATTGTAATGACCGTTTTGGCAAAACAAGGGATAAACAATCTCTGGTTGATGAATACCACGATGCCGATTTATACGGTTCTGATTATGTGGATGTTCTCATTTTGGGAAACGCGCCCGGTGATTCAAAATATTTTCAAAATAACTGCACTTCTTTTTTGCATGGTATGGGCAACGGAACTCATCGTCAACGGTTCATTCTTCCAGTTTACCAAATATTCGCGTCCGGTGATGAATATCCTTTTTATCGGAATCTCTTGTTTTGCCGTATTCGAAGATAATAAGAATGAAGAAGTGCTCCTGATCGAACAGCCGAGGTTTTGGATCAGTTCCGGTCTAATTATTTATTACAGCGGTACGCTGGTGGTTAATTTGCTTGCCAACACATTGTTGCGGATATCGGAAGATGTTCTGCGGGATGCGCTTTATCTTCAATCAGCATTAAATTTACTTGCCAGCCTCATTTATCTTCAAGGACTGAGAGTCCAATGCCGGCGATAGATTTATTGTGGGTGACAGGTGTTGGAACCGGGGTGATACTCCTTCTTTCGGTTTTTTTCCTGACGATGATCATTTCAAATCAAAAAAGGGTTGTCCGCTCACAAAAGGAAAAGCTGGAAGAGAGCATGCGTCTCGAAGAGATACTGAGAGAAATTCCCGCGAAAATTATCCGCGGGCAGGAAGAAGAACGCAGAAGGGTGGCAAAGGAATTACACGACGGAATCAATCAGATGCTTGCATCCGTCAAGTATCGTCTGCATGCTTTCAGGCTTGCCAAGCCAACGACCGATGATTCGGTTCTCGCATTGATAACCGATGCTTCAAGCGATCTTACACAAACCATGCAGGAAATCCGAAGAATCTCTCATAACTTATTGCCGAAGGGGCTCGATGAATTGGGTTTTGAAGCGGCAGTTCGAAATCTTTGCGAAGAGTTTCAGGAGAGAACTCAGATTCAGACATGCTTTACAATGCAGGGAGATACAATTTCCTTTCAGAAAGATTGTGAACTCGGTGTGTACCGCATATTGCAGGAAGCACTGCAGAACATTGAAAAACATGCACACGCAACACGAGTCGATATTCACTGTTCCGTGGAAGGAACCTTGTGGATGATGACCGTTCAGGATAACGGGAAAGGTTTTGAATCCGGAAATGAAACGACGAAACGACAAACGTCAAGCGGTATCGGTATTTCTACAATGAAAGAACGTTCAAATCTGATCGGAGGGACGTTGGAAATTCAATCTGCACCGGGAGGTGGTACCACCCTGACATTAAAATTTCCCCTGCCCAAAATTCCTAAACCGTAGCCATAGGGTTGCGGAACTGTTTGCAATTCGCTGTACAATATCCTGCCCTTTTTTCGTAATTCTCCTCATTGCTTTTGATGACTAAAACGTAGATTATTGGCCGATTGTTTTTGTTGTTGACTTTTTATAAAAAACCAATATCAACCAAAATGAACCGAGGATACAATATGCCATTTAACGGAAATGAAGGAAAAATTATCAGCTCAACGAGGGCAAAGAAACTCATCAAAGCGTACCAAAAAAGCGCCCGGTATAAACATCTGGAAAAAATTGAAGGAGGGTTTTTTGGCAAGAAAAAATTGATGAAGATTTTGAACCAGAAAGATTGTGTCGGAGTTCGCTATTATCATGCCCGGAATGAAAAAAAGCAACACACGCTCGTGCTGGTAGGGCAGCATACTTCCGGAAAACCGATGGAAAATATGTTTATGGATGATGGACCATTGTGTCCGCCGTTTTGCGGTTAATACTCTACTTCATCGGCAGATTCGTGATCAAAAAAGGCTATCAATCTACCGCCAATGATTGGCTGAAGATTTCGAATCGCTCGGTGTAATCTCCAAAAAGGATTTTTGGATTAGGGAGTAGAAGTTCAACAACCGGGATTGTTATTCTCAGGCAGGTTGGGAAAATGCTTTGTGCAGGGTTTCCAGCAGATGGCTGGAAGTATATGGTTTGAGCAAGAAGGCAAATACTTCTCCCGGAGATAATTTCGGTGTCGGATCATTTCCTTTGAATCCGCTCGATGCTATAATTTTTAGCGACGGATTCATTTTATGAAATACTTGAATCAATGCAGTTCCTTCCAAATACGGCATCATGACGTCGGTTATCACAAGGTCGATCTCATTCTTCAATTCTGCATACAGCGCCACTGCCTCCATGCCATCGCTCGATGTCAGGACAGTGTACCCGTGTAACTCCAGCGTTTGTCTCGTGATTTCCAGAACAGAAGTTTCATCGTCGATGACCAATATCCGTTGCCCGGATCCGAGGGGTAAGTGGCTCTGCAATCCGATAATTTCTCCTTCTGTCCCGGTTTTTGCTGCCGGAAAATAGGCGACAAATCTCGTGCCTCTGCCGATTTCGCTGTATACGTTAATAAAGCCGCCGTGATTTTTGACGATTGCCTGAACAGTGGAAAGTCCGAGCCCGGTTCCTTTCCCGATTTCCTTCGTCGTGAAAAATGGCTCGAAGATTTTTTCCATTATCGACGGAGATATCCCTAATCCGGTATCCGAAACGCTGAGGGCGACATATGGCCCCGGCTTGGCGTCGGGACGTACTTTCGAATAATTTTCATCGACCGAAAAATTTTCAACTTCTAACGTCAATGTTCCGCCCCCCGGCATCGCATCCCGGGCATTCACACACAAATTCATCAACACCTGATGCACCTGTGTTACATCGGCAATGATCGGAAAAGTATCTTTCTGACTATTGCATTGAATGGAAATAATCCGTGGAAAGGTTTCCTTGGCGATATTTTCAACTTCTTTCAGGATATGTTTCGGTTGCAATAAACCGGCTTTTCCTTCGGCTCCGCGGGCGAACGTGAGAATTTGTTTGATGATATCCCGTCCCCGGAGTGTGGAAGATTCCAGAATATCGATTGTCCTTTTATCGATGTCGTTGGTATGACGTTTTTTTAAAATTTCAATCGATAAAAGAATCGGGGCTAAAATATTATTGAGATCGTGCGCTACGCCGCCGGCCAGGGTTCCGATACTTTCCAACCGTTGGGACCGGAATAATTGGGCCTCTAATTGTTTCTTCTCGGTGATATCTTCTTTCTCCGCGAGAAAATTTGTAATTTTACCGTCACTGTTTACTATGGGAGAAATCGTGGCAAACTCCCAGTACATATCTCCATTCTTCTTTTTGTTGTGCATTTCACCGCGCCATTCTTTACCCGACGTGATCGTTTGCCAGAGATTCCTGTATTCTTCCGGTGAAGTTTCGCCCGATTTTAAGATGCGGGGATTTTTTCCGCGGACTTCTTCAAATGTATAACCGGTCAGTTGCGTGAATTTAGGATTGACATATTCGATGTCGCCGGCAACATCGGTGATAACAATCGAAGCGGGGTTTTGTTCTATTGCCTGGGATAACTTGTGCAATTGGTTTTCAAATTCTTTTCTCTCGGTAATATCATTGATGACGCCGACGACAAATCTGTCTCCCCGGGTATTTACATATAACGACCTTTTGATCAATATCCGCCGCAAACCTCCGAGTTTGTTCAAAATGGTTTCTTCAGCAATAGATTCTTTTCCGGTTTGAAGAACTTTCTCATCGGCCTGCCAGAATCGTTCATATTGTTCTTTCGGGAATAACTTCTCGTTCGTTTTGCCTAAATGATCTTCGCGCGATATGCCGCTGATCGTACAGAATGCATCATTGACCAGATCGAGGGTGTGTGTTTGGTTCAGCACAAAAATAGGAACGGAAATAGTATCGATGATCTTTGCGAGGTATTGTCTCGAATTCCGTAAAGCTTCTTCGGCCTCGTTCCGGCTTGTCACGTCATTAAAAATCTCCAGTACTGCTTCATTTTCACCGTGAATAATTCCCGTGTGGTGAATTTCAAACGTCCTGTCGCCGAGAATATTCGAAACTTCGAGAGTTTTTGTCTGATTGGTTCCGATCGATTCGTGCAGCGGACATTCACCGCACTGTTTTCCGTCATCTTTATACACGCTCCAACACGATTTTCCGATGGAAAAGTTGTTGGTGATACTTTTCATTTTTTTATTTTGAAAAAGGATGGAGCCGTTTTTGTCGACAATCTGTACATGAAAGGGTACCGCTTCGAGAAATGATTCAAAAGAACTGCTTGAAAATGACAACTCTGTCATTTCATAAACTCCCCTAAGTTTTTATCAAGATCCTGTATCAAAAATGATATTAAATATAAGATGGTTAAAAACCAATTCCTAATTACACTTTAAGTTTATGTCCGACAATAATTTATCGGAAAGAAGAAAATAGAATATTTACGAACTGTCGTTTTTTATTTTAATTCCTGTTAAAAATGGAATCGTATTCATTCCATAAAACCGGGGGTTTTGTAATTTGACCCATTGCCTGAAATTGGTACTGTCCTAATTCGTGCGGTCGGGTCTTTCGACCCGACCGAAACCCGTGATGTCAGGTCGTCCCGAAGGGATCCCCTTGGGAAAAGACCTGAAATCACCCAAACCCGTTTCATATTAGGGCCGTACCCTGAAATTGATTCTTTTTGTTTTTTATTTTATATTACAGGGTTAAACGAAGCAACAGAATTTCTCCGCCATTATCCTCCGATGTTCATGCGTATTCGATACTGTGTCGTACTGTTTTTTTTGATTTCGACGTCTCTTTCTTTCGCACAAGTTGCCAAAAGGCATACACCAGCCCGTACCATACAATCAACTCCAAAGTCCGATGTTTTTATAGAAGGATTTTACTGGAACAGTACGCCCGGCGGGATCTGGTGGGATTCTCTTGCTCACCTTGCGCCGCGGTTAGCATCCGCCGGATTCAGCGCAATCTGGTTTCCACCGCCGACCAAAGGTGCCGCGGGTTCGCTTTCGATGGGCTACGATATTTATGATCAATATGACGTCGGTGATTATAACCAGAAAGGAACCGTACCAACCCGTTTCGGCACACGCTCTTCGCTTGTCAACGCAATTCAATCGTATCATAACAACGGCATGCAGGTCTTCGCCGATGCCGTCATGGGACACATGGACGGAGGCGACCAAAAAGTTCCGTACGATTGTATCCCGACCAATCCTCCGTACCTTCCGTCGGATTCCGGCTGGCTGGTTTTTAATTACCCGACCGGATCGGGCAGGTTCAAAAAAGATGCGACATTTTTTTATCCCAACCAGCAAACATGCGACATCGATCAACCGTACCACAGTCCCGATCCCGCTTACCGGTTCGGTGAATATCTCGCACACGCCCAAACGAAAGTGGAAGACAGTTTGATCGTGTGGGGACAATACATGAGAAACGTTTTAGGGTTCGACGGCTTTCGCATCGATGAAGCAAAAGGCATCGATCCGATTTTCATGGGACCGTGGCTGCAACAGGCTGACACGAACGGTTACGCTGTTGCCGAAGATTACGACGGCATCAGTGGAATTCAAAATTGGCTGTACTGGGTCGGAAGCTTCGGCGGCAATGTTTCGGTATTCGATTTTCCGCTCCGGTTCGATTTGCAAAGTATGTGCGATAACACGCCCGGGACATGGAACATGAATTGGCTTGACGGATCCGGACTGGTGAGCAACGGGACCTCGGGATATAACGTTGCCACGTTCGTCGACAATCATGATTTCGATCGCATCGGCTGGGACGGCTCGATCGATATCGGTCATAGCCCGATCACGACCGATAAAATGATGGCGTATGCTTACATTTTGTTTTCCGAAGGCAGACCGTGCGTGTGGTTCAGGGATTATTTTATCTACGGCCTCGATGGTAAAATCGATACGCTCATGTGGATTCGTCAAAATTATGAATGGGGCGGAACGACAAAACGAAGCGGGCTTAATCCGTACTACGTCGGCTCATCGGACGATCAGACGACGCAATCGCAATATATTTATGTCGCACGACGCGATGGCGGCAACGGTCATCCTGCGGCGTATCTTGTTTTGAATGCTCATCCGACCGAATGGCGCGGCGTGTGGGTCAATACCAATTATCCTAACGGAACATTCCGGGATTTTACCGGTCAGGCAATCGATAAACAAGCTGCCGGCGACGGGCGTGTCGATCTCTGGGCTCCGCCGCGCGGTTATGCCGTGTACGTTCCGGACACATCGTTGCATATAAATTTTCCGCCGTTCATCGTTCAAATTCCGGATCAGAAAGCATACACCAATACGCTCTTCCAATATCAACCGATGTTCGGCGATCCGAATCATGATTCGCTCGAGCTTTCTCTTTCCGGAAATCCGTCATGGATGAGTATCTCGAGTACAGGTCTCATCTCCGGCACGCCGGGAATTAACGATCTTGCTCCTGCCACCGTTACCGTGAATATCGTCGATCCTTCCGGCGATACTGCTTCGACAACATTTCATATTTCCATTGTCACACATCCGCTGATGGATGGACTTTTTGAAGGAACGGGAGTATGGGGTCAACCGATTTCCTTCGGTGACACGGTGCACGGTTGGGATACGACGATGGCAAAACATCTGTACGTCACCCTCGACAGCACGTATGTTTATTTCGGTGCAGACGTTCATGCTGCACAATGGATGACGTGGGCATTCCTCATCAATACAAAATCAGGCGGCGGTTCGACGGATAGCTGGGGAAGAAGTATCGTCTACAGCCATGCGAATCTTCCCGATTATATTTTGAGAGGAACGTTCGGCGGGTACGCGGAATTTCACACATGGAACGGCTCCGGTTGGTCGGGAGTCGGGACGGGATTGCCGACCACAGAATTCAGTTCGAATATTCCATCGTCTTCATTGCAGGACGGTTGGGTGGAAGTCCGGATACCGCGCACGTCGATCGGAAATCCTTCCGTCATCGATGCACAATTTTTCATTACGGGAAATGCAAATACCGAAGCGACGTTCGATGCCTGTCCGAACGATCAGAATACGACAGCGTGGAGCGGTGTGACCACGCATCTTCATTATTATGCCACGCGCGGAACCAAAACATTGACGCAATGGAATCTGCAATATCCTCCGAATGCTACCGTTGCCGTGAATAATTCTTCGACAATCTATGCACGGACATTCGGATTTGGAGTGACCGATTCTGCGGGCCCCGGCTCCGGCGTTCTGGCATGGCTCGGTTACGACTCGGTGAACACGAATCCATCATCATGGACGAACTGGATACCTGCAGCATACAATATGGATATCAATTCGTTCGATGAGTACAAGGCGAACCTCGGAACCGGCCTCGCTCCCGGAAAATATTTTTACGCTTCTCGTTTTCAATATAACGGCGGATCGTATTTGTATGGCGGATATAGTGCGACCGGGGGCGGATTATGGGACAGCGTGCATAATGTTTCCGGAATTTTGACCGTTGTCGGTCCACCGGGAATTCCAAATCTTGCCACGCCGTTGAATTTTGCACTCTACCAGCCGGTGTCGCCGTTACTTTCATGGACTCCCGTCGGCAATGCACAAACATATCGGCTGCAGGTTGCTTTCGACAGTAATTTCACGACGATTGTCTTTGATGATTCCATACTCACGACAACGTCACGAACTGTCGGTCCGTTGGTCAACGATACGACCTATTACTGGCGTGTGCGATCAAAAAATATTGCCGGCACCAGCGCGTACTCCGCGGTTCAGCAATTTCAGGTTCAGCAAATCACTGCATCGTTTACGATGCAATCGTCGTGGAATATGATTTCTCTTCCGATGAACGTTTATGATTCGCGGAAATCGACAATTTTTCCATCTGCCATTTCGCAGGCATTCCGGTATAATCCGGGCGGTGGGTATGTCATCACGGATAGTCTTTTAGTGGGAACAGGATACTGGTTAAAATTTCCTGCTGCAGAAACCATTGCCGTTACCGGTTATCCGCTGACGACTGATTCCGTCAATGTTGGAGCAGGATGGAACATGATCGGGGCTGTCGGTTCGCCGATTCAGACTTCGTCCATCATTCAAATTCCCGGCGGCATCGTTCAGTCGCAATATTTTTCGTATGCCGGATCGTATCGAACAACGACAACCATTACGCCTTCACAATCCTATTGGGTCAAATGCAGCAGCGCCGGAAAACTTGTTCTGAATGCCGGTTCGTCTGCCTTGCCGGTTGCCGGAATGACGGAGAAAACTTCAGCGCCGAACTTCGGGATGTTAACGATCACTGATGCGGACAATCATCAGCAAATATTATTTCTTGGTGAAGAAAATAGTCCGCACATCAATCTGGATATGTACGATATGCCGCCGTTACCGCCGGCAGGAATGTTCGATGTCCGTTTCTCATCGCAGCGAAATCTGGAAGTGGTGAATGAAAAAGAAATGAAATCGATTTCCGTTGAATTGTCCTCGGCGCGGTTCCCGGTTTCTATTTCATACAAATCGACCGGTTCGATTTTAACGATGCGCGGAATCCGCGGTGCAGATATCGGCGTCAAGTTGACGGAAGAGCCGACAATCGTTCGCGATTCAGTCGGTTCGATCAGTTTGACGTTTGCAGGTTCGTCAAGTATTCCGAAATCGTTTGCACTCGAACAAAATTATCCGAACCCGTTCAATCCGACGACAACCATCCGGTACGCGCTGCCGGTCGATGCGCGCGTTCAACTGACGATTTATGATATTCTCGGACAAAAAGTTCAGACGATCGTCGATGGCATGCAACCGGCAGGATACAAATCTGTCGTTTGGAACGGCGCCAATATCGCGAGCGGTGTTTATATTTACCGGCTCGATGCGGTCAGCGGTTCGCAAAATGTTTTTTCACAAATCAAGAAAATGTTAATCATCAAATAACTCTCAATAATCTCACTAGAACACTTTAAGGATACACACCATGAAAACATTCGTTACAATTTTAGGGATGTTGCTCGTCTTATGCATGGTTTCTTCAAGTGCATTTGCAGGAGCACACACGTCGCCACGAACGACGCAAGGAATTTACGGTCCGGAAGGTTTGAACATGCCGGGTTCATACAATGGCTGGAATAATCCACCGACGATCAATGCGTTTGGTGGAATTGAAGTTACCGGTGGAACGTTATTGATCGATAACACACTTGCAACGCCGCGATACCGGACACTGATTCATGTTGCTTCAGCTGGTGATATCACAACGGGAACATATCTATTTAAATTTTCCAGTGGACCCGCAGGAAGCCCGTGGAGTAATGCTTGGGGTGATGGCGGGACGATCAGTGCCAACACTGTTACGCATCTCAACATCGGCGGGGGAACAGCGAACAACACATTTACATTCAATGATAACACATATTATTCCGTTACCTGGGCAGACAGCGGTTACAACGGCACAAGCTTTATTATGATGGCAACATCAGCCGTGCCGGTAACTTTTCCATCGGTAACTCAAACTCCTCTCGCTGCCAGCGTCGATACCGGCGCAGTGACGGTACACGTGACTGCAAGTGCATCTCCTTCACCGGAAGAAATTGTGTATGTTCGTTACACAACCGATAATTGGTCAACGTCGCATTTGACGTTAGTAAGCTTTACCGGTTCAAACGGAACAGCCACAATTCCCGGGCAAGCTATAAGCACGACGGTGAGTTATTACGTCATGTCGACAACTGTCAGCAGTCCGACCACAAATTTTGATATTGTTACTCTCAATGACAATACGAATGGGGGTTCAAACTATTCCTATTCCGTTCCGACTCCGAATCCTAAAATTATTGCATCGGCAGGACCTCACGGTACAATTAGTCCGAAAGATACTATCACCGTTTCGTTACACGGAAACCAGTTATTTACGTTCACTCCTGTTGCTGGTTATTTTGTTGATAGCATCATTGTCGATAATGCTTATGCAGGAGATTCCTCCACGTATAATTTTTCCAATGTCATCATCAATCATACTATTCGAGTTGTTTTTGATCACAATGTGAATATCACCTTCCAGGTCAGTATGAAAGCGATGTTCCAGAAAGGTCTTTTTCAAACCGGAGATACCGTGAGTGTCAATGGAACATTTAACAATTGGACACCAAAAGTAAATATATTAACGAATTCCGGTCATGACAGTATTTACACAACAACAATTGCGTTGCCTGCCAACGATCCTATTCAATATCAGTTCTGGAAAAGTCGGGGACCGACAAATTGGGAATTAAGCTACGGCGACGATCGGCTCTATTCTGTTCCGGATACGAGTGCAGTGATTCCGGTTGTTTTCTTTAATAACCAGTATCCGAACATCAATGTAACGTTCCAGGTGAACATGAGTGTTCAAATGTTGCAGGGAAGTTTTCGTCCCGATTCGGGCGATGTGATTCAGGTGCGCGGTGATTTCAACTCGTGGGGTGTTCCTCCCGATACGCTCACGGATCCGAATCATGACAGCATTTATACGAAGACTATTTCGATTCCCGCACAGGCGAGTTACGGATTCAAATTCTGGAAGACGTACAGAAACGGTCAGGATTTTGAAATCATCGGCGGTAATCTTGGTACGAACCGTGGTTTAACGCTGGGATCGCATGACACGACGCTTCCGGTTCTGTATTATAATGATGATAGCGCCACGCCGACCACATCGGTCAGTTATGCTTCCGGTTGGAACATGCTTTCAATTCCGCGAATATTACTTGATTATTCGAAGACAGGTCTTTTCCCGCATGCAAGTTCCAGTTGCTTTGAATACAAGGGATCGTATGTGATCAAATCGACATTACAAAATGGCGTTGGGTTCTGGTTAAAATTTCCAAATGACACGACCATTACGTATACCGGGGCGCCGCGAACATACGATACCGACAGCTTGAATGCCGGTTGGAATATGATCGGAACGTTAAGCTCTGCAGTCGTTGCCGCTTCGATTACTCCAAATCCATCCAACGCGGTTATCAGCAAATATTTCGGATACAGCCATGGCTATAAAATTGTCGATACTCTTCTTCCGGGAATGGGGTATTGGGTAAAGGCGGATACGGTTGCGACATTGTTCCTCACGTCAAGCGGACCGTCTGCGAAACCGGCGGCGAAGAACCAGTCGTCGTTCGAAACGTTCGATAAGCTTACCGTTCATGATGCGAAAGGCAATGAACAGATCCTGTATTTGAGTCATGATAATATTCAGACCGCTAAAAATATTTATGAAATGCCCCCGGCGCCGTTCAGCGAAGCGTTTGATGTTCGCTTCTCATCGAATCGTTTTGTGGAGCAGGTAGCGGCAGACCGCAATCAGGATTTCCCGGTTTCGATTTCCGGAGCGACATATCCTGTGACGATTTCATGGGAAACCAAGTCGGCTTCTTCCGGATTGTCGATTGCATCGGGCAAACAGGAAAAAGCGCTGAGCGGATCCGGTTCCATACGGATTACGAGTGCAAATGAAAATGTGCACATTCTTGCATCGTCTTCATTGAACATTCCGAAAGTGTTTGCTCTGGCGCAAAATTATCCGAATCCGTTCAACCCGACGACGAATATCCGGTTTGATGTTCCCGAGCAGGCAATGGTACAGATAACCGTGTACAATGTGCTTGGCGAACGCGTTGCAGACCTGGTGAGCGGTGTGCAGAGCGCCGGATCACATTCGCTCGAATGGAACGCCACGGATAACGCCGGTCAGCAGCTTGCGAGCGGTGTCTATTTCTATTCGATCAAAGCGACGAGCCTTACCGATGTGAATAAGACATTCCAGTCGGTTAAGAAAATGATGTACCTGCGGTAATTGTACGAAAGAAAATTTCTCACGCACTCCGGACAAGAGATCGTTCGGAGTGCGTAGAGTTTTATGACGGGGAATGTTTATCATTTCGATTTCGTTTTGATTTCCCATTTCAAACATTTACATTGATATGCTTTGATACTATTGAAATTTCATTTTTCGTGAAAGGTTTATGAAATCAACGTCCCGTATCGATTCAAAGAAAATTATTTCACAGCTTGATGCACTTGCCCATAATTTATGGTGGAGCTGGAATCCGCGCGCGCAATCCATTTTTCAGGAACTGTCACCCCTTATTTGGGAAACATCCAATCATAATCCGGTTGCCGTTCTGACGCAATGTTCGCAGATGGAACTGCAGGCATATTTGGGAGACGAACAGTTTCGGGAAAGGGTTGTTTCCGTTCTTAATGATTTTGAAGCGTATATGCATCAATCTCCTTCAACCGGTAAGATCAATTCGGATATTTTGAAGGCACGGCCCGTGGCATATTTTTGTGCGGAGTTCGGCATTCATGAATGTCTGCCGTTTTATTCCGGCGGGTTAGGTGTTCTCGCGGGCGATCATGTAAAGTCAGCCAGTGATTTGGGACTTCCATTTGTCGGCATCGGCCTTTTTTACCGGCAAGGTTATTTTCAACAGCGAATCGATTCGACGGGAGGTCAGCAGGAAAATTATCCGACGACCGATCCCGCAACCGTTCCGGTCGAATTGGTAAAAGACCGATCCGGAAAGCCGTTGATTTGCACCGTGACGATCGGAACAAGTACGGTTCATTTTCAGGGCTGGAGAGTGGATGTGGGCAGATGCAGTATTTATCTCCTGGATACCGATGTTGCGGAAAATGCAGAACATTTCCGCGGTCTTACCGGACTTGCATACGGCGGCGACATGAACACGCGCATCCGGCAGGAAATCGTTCTCGGTATCGGCGGCGTACGGTATTTGCGGGCGTTGGGAATCTCGCCGTCCGTTTTTCATATGAACGAAGGTCATGCCGCATTTCTGACTTTGGAATTGCTCCGGGAACAAATTCAAAAAGGAGTTTCAAAAACAAAAGCGGAAGAATCGGTCCGCAAGCAGTGTGTTTTTACGACACACACGCCGGTTCCGGCCGGTCACGATCGTTTTCCGGTCGACTTGATGGAATTTACGCTTCATCCGTTTGCCGATTGGATGAAATTGACGATTGCCGAATTGATGGCGTACGGTCAAACGCCGGTCGACAAGGAAAAAAATGAATTCACGATGACCATTCTGGGATTAAAACTGTCCCGTGCCGCAAACGGCGTCAGCGAAAAGCATGGTGAAGTTTCCCGCCAGATGTGGACGGATCTTTATCCCGGCGTGAAAGTCAATAAAATTCCGATCGGATATATTACGAACGGCATTCATATACCGAGCTGGACGTCGCCGACGACATGGGAATTCTGGGAGCGTCACAATTCTCACCGGTGGAAAGAACATTTCAACGATCCGAAATTCTGGCAGCATATTGCGAATCCCGATGTTGTTTCTGATGAACAATTGTGGGCATTGCGGTACGAACTTCGCAGGGCATTGATCGAATTCGTCCGCCGCCGCGGCCGGAACCAACAGGCATTCGGCGGACCGAGCGGGGAAGAAGCACTGGTTCATCTTCTTTCTTACGATGCACTCACCATCGGCTATGCGAGGCGGTTTGCACCGTACAAACGCGCTCCTCTGATTTTTTCCGATCTGACAAGAGCACAGTCGTTATTTGACGATACCCAACAACCGATTCAATTGATTTATGCCGGAAAATCCCATCCGCGCGATACCGAAGGAAAAGAATTCATTCATCAGGTGGTGGATATTACGCGCCAGCATCCGTTTTTCGGGAAAGTGATCTTCCTTGAAAATTATGACATGAATGTCGCACGATACCTCGTTTCGGGATGCGATGTGTGGCTGAACAACCCGCGGCGTCCTCTCGAAGCAAGCGGAACCAGCGGACAAAAGATTGCTATCAACGGCGGACTTCACTTCAGCATACTCGACGGTTGGTGGCGCGAGGCATATAACGGAAAAAACGGCTGGGCAATCGGCGATCGCACGGATAAAGACCTTCCGCCGGAAGAAGTGGACCGCCGGGATGCGGAATCACTCTATAATGTTTTATCGAATGATATTATTCCGTCATTTTACCGGCGTGATGCCAACGGCATACCGCGTAAATGGATTGCAAGAATTCGTCAGGCAATGAAAACGATCGTGCCGGTGTACAATACCCATCGCATGGTTTATGAATACGCCACGAAATATTATTTCCCAAAGAAATAATTTACTGATTTGACAGATTCGAAAAATCCGGAGTTATCATCTCAGGAACGAACAACGATCACGATGTCGCTGGTCTCTTCCGAGATGCCTCATCTGCAGCAGCTTCCCTGGCACAGACCTCTCCAGCGTTGGAATAAACGTCAGGCGCGTTTTATTCCTGTGAAAAGCGGTCTGGCGCGGCATATCGTTCGCTTTATTCAGGTTCACAAACGGCAATTTGCAATAAAAGAGACTTCACCGGAGACAGCCCAGCGTGAATTTCAATCGTATGTTCGCCTGCATCGCATCGGTATACCGGCATTATATCCTGTCGGGATCGTAATCCGTTCCGAAGGAAAAAATATTGTCGAAACCCGATCCGGCACACAGATGGAAGAGGTCGGTACCGGCTATCTTGTTACCAGCCTTCTCGAATATTCCCTGCCGAATTATCATTTATTCAAACGCGCATTCAAAAAAGAAAACCGCCGCCGCATTTGGGATGTCATCATCCGGCTTTTTGTCCAGCTTCACCGCAACGGCGTCTATTGGGGTGATGCATCGCTGTCGAACATGATGATCGTTTTTGCGAAACAGCATTATCCCGAAATCGGATTGAGGACGGTTCTCCGTGCAGTTCTTGCCGATGCCGAAACGGTCGAATTTTATCCGTCACTTTCACTGCAACTCCGAAAAGCGGATGTCGAATATTTTCTCGAATCGATGGCGTGGACGGATGCCGACCTCCAGGCGAGCGGGATCATTCGTGAACCGCTCATGACCAGAGAAGATCAGGAATATATTTTCCAGCGATATCTTGATCTCTTTGAAATTGAAAACGAGGAAAAAACGTTCGAGGTTGTCACGAATATCGATGTCGATAAGCTCATCGGTCCGTTTGAAATTGTCGGTCAATCAAAAATTCTTCTGCAGCATATTTACGAGCATAAATGGTACCTCAGTGAACGGCAGAAGAAGGAGATATCCATTGAGGATGCGGCGAGGGACTGGTACCGGCATATTTTTAAACCGGCAGTGCGGTTGTTCATCAAGGATAAAATTCTGGATGAATTTCCGGAGCGCACCGCGGCATCGTTATATCTGGATATCATGTTGCATAAATATTATCTCAGCGAGAGGCTCGGCAGGGATGTCGGATTGGTGAAGGCATTTGAAGAATATGCCGCGAGGTTGAAGAATGATTCCCGCGCCATGAAGAAAGTGACCAGTGTTGCCAGTTCACTCGAAAAAATTCTACGGGAATAAGAATGAACCGGTCAATACATTAGAGCGTTTTTCCGGTCGTGCCGTCGAAGAAGTGGAGTTTGGATGTATCAAAAAACATTTCGAATGCTTTTCCGCTTTCCGGCTGAACATCGGAAGAAATCCGCGACACGTACGGTTGTTCCTGTTTGCCCATCGAAAAATAAACGAAAATTTCGTTGCCGACCGGTTCTGTTACTTCGATATGAACAGATACGCTTTTGTTCGCACTATTTTGACTGCGCGCAACAATATGTTCCGGTCTGATGCCGAGAACGATATCGCGTTGGCCGTCCGACGTTAATCGTTTCGCATCTTCCGGCAGGAGGGGAAGTTTCAGGAGACCGTCAGTACTTTCAAATGTCGTTCCGCCGTTCATCCGCAAACGTCCGGTAAAAAAATTCATCGTTGGACTGCCGATAAAACCTGCCACAAACCGGTTAGCGGGTTTATTATAAATCGTTAACGGCGCATCGACCTGCTGAACGATCCCGTCTTTCATGACCACGATGCGGTCACCCATCGACATCGCTTCAATCTGATCATGCGTCACATAAATCATCGTGGTTTGCAATTGTTTATGAAGGCGGGAAATTTCCGTTCGCATCTGCACGCGAAGATTCGCATCCAGGTTGCTGAGAGGTTCATCGAATAAAAACACTTTCGGTCGCCGGACGATTGCCCGCCCGAGTGCGACCCGCTGACGCTGACCGCCGGATAATGCTTTCGGTTTTCGGTCGAGCATAGTTTGGATGCCGAGAATTTCCGCTGCATGCTGAACACGCTGTTGAATGTCGGGTTTTGCATATTTCCGCATTTTCAAACCGAAGGCGAGATTGTCGAATACGGTCATGTGAGGATACAATGCATAATTCTGAAAGACCATTGCAATGTCGCGGTCTTTCGGTGCGACATCATTGACGACTACACCGTCAATTGAGATTTTTCCATCAGAAATTTCTTCGAGGCCCGCAATCATGCGCAGTGTCGTCGATTTTCCGCAACCGGACGGCCCGACCAGAACCACAAATTCCTTGTCGTTGATAGTGATATTGACGTCGTTTACGGCGACGGCATTTGACTCATACCGTTTTGAAACATGCTCTAAAATGACACTTCCCATGGGAATTCACTTGTGATGAAAGATAGATTGTTCCAATATACGGACAGTTTTTCCCATTCTCAAGTCTGGAAATTTAAAAAAAATCTTTTCCAAAATGTCAATTTATTTGACTTTCGGAAAAAAAATGTCTACTTTGGAGCTTGATAAATGACATATTCATATATGTTTTGAGATAGGATACTTCATACGACTTGGTATAATTCATCGCTAACGTGTTCATTTATGTGCTCCACCGTTGACTCTTCCTTTCATTGTGAGAGCGTTGAACGTATTCTCTCTCTTTCTTCATCCTTTTCCCGCTCCTATTTTTCCTGTTTTTATCTTCCGTTTAGCACGAGGAATTCCGATCGATGATATCCCGAATTTATACATCTCTCTTGCTCATATTTATTTTTGTCAATCTCACGGTTGCCGGTAATACCGGAAAAATTTCCGGCAAAGTTATCGATGCAAAAACGAAAGAAGCGCTTGTCGGTGTGAATGTTATTATCCCCGGAACATCGCTGGGTGCGGCAACGGATATTAACGGAGAATATTCGATCATCAATATTCCCCCGAATGTCTATGCCCTCCGTGCATCCATTTTAGGTTACGACCCTGTTGAAATGAGAGAAGTCCATGTGTCGATCGACCTGACCACAAAAATAGATTTCGAACTGAATGAAACCGTTGTCGAGCAAAAGGAAGTCATTATCACCGCTGAGCGTCCGGCGATACAAAAAGATCTGACCTCGAAAACCGCTATTGTCAGTCAGGAAGAAATTGCCGCATTGCCGGTTACGGAAGTATCTCAGGTACTCAACCTGCAGGCAGGGTTTGTCAATGGAAGTTTACGCGGCGGACGAAGCGGAGAAGTTGCCTACTGGATCGACGGTGTACCGGTTACTGACGTTTATGACGGTTCTCAAATTGTCGAAGTGAATAAAAATTCCGTTCAGGAACTTCAACTCGTTTCCGGTGCATTTAATGCGGAATATGGACAGGCACTGGACGGCGTTGTGAATATTGCGACAAAAGAAGGTGGCACTAAATATTCCGGAAGTCTTGGAATTTACGGTGGACAATATTACACGAACGATCCCAAATATTTTCCCGGGCTTGACCGGTTCACGCCGGCTTCCATTCGGAATTTTGAAGGAAATCTTGGCGGACCTCTCATCGGCGACAATGTTTCATTTTTTGCTACCGGAAGATATATCAATTTCGGCGGCGATCTGAACGGCTATAACAGGTTCAATCCCTGGAATGTCGGTTACACCGTTCCGGGGACTAATATTTATAATACTTCCCTTCATCCGGCAGATGGATTGGGGGATAGTTCATTGGTTTCCATGAATGGCAGTGAACGAGCATACGGACAGGGAAAAGTTACCTGGCGAATTGCACCGAGTCTCAAGTTGAACACCAACTTTATTTATGACTATAATAAGTCAAAACCGTACGACCAATTGTACTTTTATGATCCAAATGGTATCGGCAACAACTACAGCTATAGTAAAACGCTTCTCATGCAATTAACGCACACACTCAGTTCAAGCACGTTCTATACGATAGGGTTTTCCTATTTCGATAAACTGTATCGTTATTATTTATATGATTTGCAATATAGCGCACCGGATAGTCTGGGTAATCAATACGAAATTGTTCAACCGGGCACCGATCGGTATGTCAGTCCGAAACTCGAACAAGTTCCCACTGCATATAGTTTTTACACCGGTGGAACGGACAATAACAATTTCCGCAGATCGACGATAACAAAAGAACTGAAATTTGACCTCACCAGCCAGGTGGACCAGACGAATCTCGTGAAAATCGGTGCAGAATATCGCCGGCATCATTTGATGTATGATGCTGTTACATTACAGCCGATTCCCTCTGAAGCCAATATTGATGTCACCCAGTCGTCTCCGTTTATTCAGACGATGATTCCGCCGGAATCATCACCGTATCACGATCATTATGATCATGCACCGACGGAGTTTTCATCCTACATTCAGGATAAAATTGAATTCAAGAATTTTATTGTTAATATCGGACTTCGGTACGATTTCTTTGATCCCGATGGTGTGGTGCTTGCAGACGAAAGCGATCCGAGTATATATTCTCCTTTCAATCCCGTCAATGCCGCTCAGACGTTCCAGCAACGTTTGACGCATTGGTACAAAAAAGCATCGACAAAATCGCAGTTCAGTCCTCGTCTCGGTGCATCGTTTCCGATCACGGCAACTGGTGTCGTCCATTTTTCATACGGTGATTTTTTCCAGATACCTTCGTTCCAGTATTTATACCAAAATCCCGATTTCAAACTTTCACAAACGGCTGGAAGCAATAATCTGGGAATTATCGGGAATGCCGATTTGCAGCCGGAAGAAACGATAAGCGGAGAAATTGGAATTCAACAGCAATTGACTGAAGATGTTACGTGTGATCTCACAACGTATATGCGTGATATCAGAAACCTTGCAGGTACGAGAGCCGCCCTGATTCCTGTTTTTGGTAACACCGGCTCATATAGTAAATTTGTCAATAGTGATTTTGGAACAGTGAAAGGCATCGTGCTGACGATTACGAAACGATTCAGCGGCGGATTTTCCTCGACGGTCGATTATACATATCAGGTTGCCAATGGCAGTGCTTCCGATCCATCAGAAGCATATAATGCTGTAGCGGGCGGAAATTTACCGGAAGTGCAACTCGTTCCGTTGAATTGGGATCAACGCCACACGTTGAATGTTACAACGGCGTATAATTCAAAAAGTTGGGGCATCAGTTTCATCGGATCGTACGGTAGCGGTGCGCCCTATACACCGTTGCTTTCCACCGATATAACAACGCTGTTGGAGAATAGCCAATCGAAACCGTCTACGTTTAATTTAGATATGCGAATGTTCTATAATGTACAGGTCGATGCCCTCCGGATGGTTTTGTTCGCACGCGTCTTTAATATTCTCGACATTCGCAATGAACTCAACGTGTTTAACGATACGGGAAGATCCGGTTTCACAACATACGAAACCCAGGCACTTTCGCTCAATCCCGCTCAACCGGTGAATTCGGTCGACCAGTTTTATGCCGTACCGACCAATTTTTCTGAACCAAGACGAATTGAAGTAGGAATGAATTTGGAGTTTTAAATGAAACGATTCTATCACCTATACTTATATATTGTTTTTTCAGCAAGTTTAATCATCACACATTCGGTGACGTTTGCCCAGGTCGGCAACACACCGAGCGGACGCCAATATCGTTTGTCTGCCGTGATGAACGGCAATCAGGTTCGAACAGTATTTGGAAATTGGGGAGTCATTGCGCAACCGATCGATACTCGCCCCCGCGGCGCATGGAAAGATGACAATAACGGATATCTTGGTGACGTAAGCCCGTTTATCGGAGGGGAAGTTAAATGGAGAGATACAACAGTGCACCCGGCATTAGATACGGTTTTTCATACCGTTGCCAGTTGTCCCGTATCTCGGCCCACAGTCGCTCCTGATGAATCGCAGACCGGATTACCCTGGACATTTGAACCGGAAAACGGTTACGCTGCTCCATCTCCTAACCAGAGCATTGCTTTAAGCAATGATCCTACGACCTGGCCTACTTTTTGGCCCGACAAACTCGACGATGCCACTGATCCGGGGTGGAGGGGATCATGGAACGGTTATTTTGGAAAAAAGGCTTCTGCTGATCTTGAAACGTATTTTGTGATGGACGATAATGATGATCAACGATTTAATTATGCGCAAAATAATCCGAGACGAATTGCTTTCAAGCCGGATTCCACCAATCCGAACCGTAATGGAATGGGACTGGTCGTAACTGTTCGTGCTTTGCAGTGGGCACAATTTCTTGCGCAGGATAATATTTTTTGGTTGTATGAAATCAATAATCAAAGTACAACAACGTATGATCGCATGGTATTCGGCATGCTTGTTGGAACGTATGTTGGCGTTACCGGAAGTGATAACAGCCCGATGGAATACAACAATGACTGGTCATTCTATGACGTCCGAAATAACATCACGTATTCGGGAAATTTTCCTGAACAATCGATGCGGAATCCCCGATGGAACATGAACTTTCCGCCGGGATTGGTTGGTTACGCATTCCTTGAAACCCCCGGAAATCCCTACGACGGCATCGATAACGACGGGGATGCAGATTCGTCTCTCGTCGGAATGGCCGCGCCGCAATTTACTTCGGCAGATTTTGATTCCACCGTCATTCAACCCAATTCCAATATCGTTCTTATCAGCGATGATTATTCAAGACATATATTTAACGTAGGAAATCAGCCGGTAAAAGTTATTACGCGGGGAATGAAAGATTCCGTTCTCATTATTCCCGGCGTCACGAAAGTGGTTGAAGGAAATGTTCTGACAGATGCAAAGGGCAATACATCTGTTAACCCAAATGCGTATGATGGCATTGATAATAATTTTAACGGGTTGATTGATGAAAATTATTTTTTGCATTATCATGAAATAAAGAAGCAGCCTATTGCGGGTGCTCCGCCCCTTATCGATATCTTGCGGCCACTCCGGCATATCAATTACCTGACCGGTGTCGGTACTAGCCCGTACAGCATGATCGATGAAAAAAGAGATGATTGTATCGACAATAATCTTGATTGGAATATTGCTTTTGATGATGTCGGTCGAGACGGTATCGGTCCCGGTGCACCGAACTATCCCGGCCCGGATTATGGCGAAGGAGACGGCACGCCAACTTCCGGATATGATTGCTCCAAAGATCCCCCATTGGATACCGGAGAGCCCGGTGAACCACACATCGACAAAACTGATCCTCGAGAGTCCGATCAGATCGGTCTCACAAGTTTTTATTATTTCACCAATGCGACCGATCCGATCAATCTGTCAGATGACCAGTCATTGTGGGTAGATTTAGAGCCGGGCTTTTTCGATGTACCAAGTACCATTATCAACAATCAACCGGTTGCCGGAGAAGACGGTGACTTTGTTTATGGTTCGGGTTATTTCCCACTGCTTGCCGGAACGACTGAACGTTTTACTCTCGGTTTAGTGTACGGTGGCGGAAAGAAAGGCAATAGCACTGCGGACGATATTAGCGATTTATTGAAAAATAAACAGACCGTTCAAAAGATTTACGACGCAAATTACCAGTTCCCCACGCCGCCGCCGCCACCGGTCGTTACAGCAGTTGCCGGAGATCATCAGGTAACTATATACTGGGATCGTTCGTCAGAATCATATGTTGATCCTGTCTTGCGAACAAAGGATTTCGAAGGATATAAAATCTACAAATCGACCGATCCGAATTTCAGTGATATCTTTACGATTACAGATGCCAGCGGTACGCCGCGCGGCTATGTTCCGAGCGCCCAATTCGATAAAATTGACGGCGTTCAGGGATATTTTCAAGCAACAGGAGATCTCTATCAGGAAGCTTCAGGGTATTCATATTATTTAGGAAATGAATCCGGGCTGCAACATAGCTACGTCGATAAAGCAGTCGATAATGGGCGAAAGTATTACTATGCCGTCGTGTCATACACGACCGGAAATTCCGTTGTCGGAATATTTCCGGCCGAAAATACGCACTCCATTCGTTTGTCAAGTACAGGATTGGTTAGTTCAAAAGATATTAATGTTGTAGTCGTCACGCCCAATGCACCGACAGCCGGTTACGTCGCTCCTCCGAATGGTGTTGGGTTGTTTCATACAACAGGAAACGCAAGCGGTGGGATCAACTATACTGTTATGGATGCGACAAAGCTGACCGGCAGTCATTACCAGGCCAGTTTCCTGGATACTCAAATTGACGGCATTGACAACAACAGCAATGGTCTTATTGATGCCGCTGATTCGACTGAATGGGACCGTCGAACGTCATTCTATTCTGTGAGAAATTTAGATAACCAAACGGAAACATTTACAGGCGATGATACCAGCCGGGTTTCATTGTTACGGAAAAATCTTATTGCTTCGACCGTGACGGTAAGGAATTCTCACGGAGGAATTATTTCCCCGACTGCTTATTCGTTGGATTCGGCCAGAGGTGTTATCAAGGGTACGATAGCCGGAAGTTTACCGGCCGGAAAATATACGATAACGTATCAATATTACCCTGTATTCCAAAGTCAAAATATGCAGGGAACCCCGTTTCTTGTTGAAAATACGGAAGCAGATATTTTTGACGGCGTACAATTGAGTTTTGATAATATCTGGAATGTTGCCCTCAATGTTTCATCATCCGGTTGGAAAGGACAAGATCCTTATATTTTTGGATTTGCGCCATCCAATCATCCTAAATTGAAACCGCCGATTTACGGTTATGCCAAACCATGCGACTATCAAGTTCAGTTTTCCAATTCTATTGTCGATACATCTTCTGTTTGGCCTCCGGCCTCGCCGAAATTTCCGTTCACATCTCGGATACCGGTTAATTTCAGAATTTATAATCTGACGGATAGCATGTATATTCCGTTTCTGTTTTATAATTTCGGGAGCCCCAAGCCGAATTCAATTACTCCTCTTGATGAATTGATTTTTCTTGACAAAAATCCGAGGGGATCATATTCACCTTCGTGGGATATCTTATTCTCAACCAAAGAAGGGGATACGTTGGTGTATACTCTCGGGAACGGAGATACGCTTAACCTCAAAACAGACAAGTCATTTACGGCAAATGATAAATTTGAATTTACGACAGTTCTGCCGCATGTCAATAATCAAACCGCTGCAAGCTCTCTCGATAATATACGGGTTGTTCCGAATCCGTACGTAACTGCTTCTACGTTTGAACCACCGCTGCCGTCCGGTATTACCAGCGGACGCGGAGATCGCAAAATAGATTTCATTCATCTGCCGGCACAATCGAAAATTACGATTTATACTGTTCGCGGCGACAGGATTGCTACGTTGTACCATGATTCATCAATCAGCGATGGTGCCGTTTCATGGAATCTCAAAACGGACGAAAATCTCGATATAGCGTTTGGTATTTATTTTTATGTTGTGGAATCCCCGGTAGGAAATAAAACCGGGAAGATTGCTATTATTAAATAGTCGATAATGGTTATGATCCGTCATCAAATGAAAATACTAACCGGACTCATGCTTCTCGTGGGCCTGTTGAACGGGAGCGTTCAATCACAATCCAAATACGGAACGTCCGCCGCCCAATTTCTTGGAATTTCCGTCGGACCAAGAGCCATCGGTATGGGTGGAGCCTATGTTGCTTCGGCGGATGATGCAACATTGCTGTATTGGAATCCCGGAGCGTTTCAGCAGGCCGGGAAAACCCAATTTATTTTTTCCAATACGAACTGGCTGGTCGATACAAAATTCCGGTGGTTCGGGTTCATGACAGTTTTAGGTGATGAAAATGCCATCGGGGTCAGTATTACCCAGCTTGATTACGGCGAGGATGCCGTGACAACCGTAACACAGCCTGATGGAGACGGCGAACGGTGGTCTGCACAGGACCTCGCTTTTTCCGCATCGTACTGTCGGCGCTTAACGGATAGGTTTTCGTTGGGAGGTTCCTTGAAATACATTCAGGAACAGATCTGGAATGAAAACGCCGGAACGTTTGCTTTCGACCTCGGGTTATTATTTGTGACAGGATTTAACGATATGCGGCTTGGCGTAACAATGTCCAACTTCGGCGGCGATCTTCAAATGCAGGGCCGTGATCTTCTGAACCGCGTTGACACCGATCCGGCCGATGCCGGCTCCAATAAAGCCCTGGTGGCTTACTTGAAAACTGATCCATGGTCGTTGCCGTTAATTTTCCGGGTTGGCGTCGCAATGGATGTTATCAAGAACGACATGGTGAGGGTCACGATTGCCGGTGATGCGATACGACCAAACGACGATGTGCAATCGGTCAACCTTGGCGGTGAATTTGCCTATCAGAATATACTATTTATCCGCGGCGGCTATAATTCTATTTTTAATTCCCAGAGCGAACAGGGATTATCGCTCGGCGCGGGGGTTCGTTATACGGCGGAAGGATTTGGTGTGCTGAATTTTGATTATGCCTATACAAATTTTGGCTTGTTCGGAAATATTAATACAATAGGATTGGGAATTAGTTTTTAGTGTCGGGTTGTTATTAGAGAAAGGGGGTGAGGGTACGTTTTTCTAATGATACAAAGTTTATATGTAATGCGTAAAAATCATTTTACAAAATAACAAAAGAGGAAGCTATGAAAAAGATATTGCTATTACTTGTGGCGTTACTGTTGATCGGAGTGATGAATCAGGGGTCGGCGGTATATGCACAGACGCATCAGGTGACGTTTATCCTGAATACTGCAACGGTTCCGGATACGTTGCCCGTCGTCGGATCGAACATCCAGATTCGCGGCGGTTTAGTCAACAGCGGAACGTCGCCGATTACGTGGAACGACGACCCGCAAAACAATATGACGCACATCGGGGGCGATTATTGGTCGACGACGTTGACGTTGAATACCAACGATACGCTTGCTTATAAATATGTCGTTTCGTATGTCGGTAATACCGGATGGGAACAGAACACCGTTTCACAGTATCCCGGCATTCAAAATACCAATCGTGATTATATTTGCGGTAACAGCGATACCACGCTGGAAGTGGAATTCTGGAACAACGGATCGGGAAACAACCCGCAATATTTCCGTCCATGGACTGCAGCTCCTGATTCCATGATGAGCGTCTATTTCCGGGTGAACATGTCCGGTCCAATGTCTTCTGGCAGTTTTAGCTATAATAATAATACGGATACTGTCGCTGTTCGCGGTGGCGGTCCACTCGGTGGTGATTTAAATTGGGCACCGTCATATTACCTGACTAAAGAATCACCGGCTTCGAATGGTGCAGGGTATACTATTCCTGCAGCTACGTTCTGGTCCGGTCGTTTAATGATCCCCAAAAGTGGCGTAACAGAAGGCGAGTCGATTTCGTATAAATTTCTCATTGGGTTCGATTGGGGAAGAGATGAATTGCAAGGACAAGCAAATCGATCCTTTACAGTTCCCGTTGGTCTGAAAGACACGACATTACAATGGGTGTTTTACAATAACGAACGTCCGTCCGCTATAGTCAATCAGGATACTGTCGTTGTCAACTATTATTGCGATATGGCGAAGGCATTGTCTTCCGGCGGATTTACATTCGGCGATACGTTGTATGTCCAATCGGGATTCTTCGGAACAACGACGACACCGAGTCGACAAATCACGATGGAAAATGTTATCTCGTCTCTCTATAATGCAACGGATACACTGGTGACTTCGATCGGCAAACCGCTTGATTATCAATATTATTCTTTGAAGAACGGTGTTCAAATCAGAGAAAATTATTATAATTTTACCTATAACGGTCCGAACGTGTCGGAAGCAGAAGACAGACAATTTAATGTTCCGAACCATGCATTCGATATTTATGACACCGCAACAAGTATCATTCAAGCACGCCGTCAGCCCGATTTCCCGAGCGCGCGAACGCTGAAACGCAACGTCCTTGTTACATGGCAAGTCGATATGCGACCGGCAATTTATGAGGTCGGTGCCGGCTATGCACTGAATGCTATTCAAGGCGGCGATACCGTACGACCTGCTGATAAAGATTCTATTTTGAAGTGGGGCGTCTGGATCAATGGTCCGGCAGTCGGTGGCTGGAGCAATCCTCTCGGCAATGACTGGGGAATCGATCTTGCAGATAACCCGGATAAACAAATGTATGACGATGGTACGCATGGCGATAAAGTTGCCGGCGATTCTATCTTTACACGACAAGTTTTCTATAGCCCTGATAGCTTGAGCGTTCCTTCAAAAGGACAAGTCGGACAGGTATATAAATTCGGAATCAAAGGAAGCGACAACGAGGGTGGTCAAGGCGGTTATGGCAATAACCACTCACAAAACATCGTGGACAACGATTCTGTTTATACGATTTTCACTCAATTCGGAAGCATCAATCCGTCATTTTACAGTGCTTGGGATTATGATCATGATAGACCGGCTGTTCCAACAGGCGTAAAAGATCCGAAGAATTTGCCACGTGTGTTTGCACTTGCGCAAAATTATCCGAATCCGTTCAACCCTGTTACCCGGATTGAATACCAGGTTCCGAAGACTGCTGTTGTTACCATCAAGGTCTACAATGTTCTCGGTCAGGAAGTCTCAACATTGGTGAACTCGGTAAAGACCGCAGGATATTATCAAGCCACGTTCGGCGGTGCACAGTATTCGACCGGCATTTATTTCTACCGGATGAGTGCTGGTAGTTTTGTCAGCACGAAGAAAATGGTTTATTTGAAGTAATGGTATTGTAATTTTCTGAAGGCGGGAAGAAATTCCCGCCTTCTCTTTTTTATCCCGTCTCTATTTTCCCTATGCAGCGTCTTATTGTTCTTGCCGTCTTTCTGTTGTTTGGTACGAGCGTATTTCCCCAAACAAACACCCAAGAGGAAGCGGTACTCGGCAAAGCGGGTTCGACATTTGTCACCGAGCATGAATTCCTCGATCGTTTTGAATTGACTCCCGGACTGTATCGCCATCGTTTAAGCCAGCTGGATGAAGAAAAATTACTTTTTCTGTATTCCATGGTCGCGGAAAAACTACTTTCGCAGGAGGCGATAAAATTACATTTCGATCGTGATACGGTGTATCAGAGGGCGATATATCATATTTCGGCACTTCTGGCGCGTGATGAATTGTATCGCCGTGAAATAAGCGGTAATGTCCCGATAGGCCGGAAAGAACTTCAGGAAAGCGTTAAGAAAGCTCTCAACCGGTTATTGGTCAGTTATGTATTTTTCCCTTCGCATGACGACGCTCAGTTCATTCGGTCACGCATAAAAAATAAAACCGATTTCGAGTCTTTAACAATAGACTCTTCAGTTCAGTTTCTGCGGGATACCGCTACAATCGTGTGGGGTGATGCCGATACGGCCATTGAGTATGCGGCGTACCGTCTTTCTCCCGAAGGAGTTTCGCCCGTTATATCTGCCGGAGATGGCTATTATATCCTTACGTTGGTTCGTTCTGAACCGAATGAATTTTATACAAAAATGCAGCCTTCCGTCCTCGGAGAACGGGTGGAGAAGATTCTTCGGCAACGAAAAGAAGAGTGGCAAACGGAAAAATATCTCGACGAGTTGATGAAACATAAAACCTCTTACTCGCCCCCCATTATTTTTCAGCAGTTTTCTGTGGCATGCGAATCCGTGGAAGTGCACAAACGTCTTCAGGATTCGTTGTTCAACCGCGATGACTTTCAGACACTTACAAATTTACTTCATGATAAATTGGATGATACTCTTATCGTCGCAGGATCAGCAATTTGGACGGTAAAGGATGCAATATTAAAATTATTGGAAAAGAGTTTTCTCTTTACCCGAAGTAATGTGCATGCTGTTTCCCGGCGTTTATATAACGAATTTCATCAATGGACATGGTTAGAATTACTGGAGCAGGAAGCCATTGCCCGGGGATTAGACCGCACTCCGGATGTCCAGCGGGAGCTGGAACCATGGCGAACGCAAATATTAGCCCAGATGTTTAAAGAGTTTATGAATAGCAGGGTTACCGTTTCCGACCAGGAGGTAATTTCATTTATGAAATCTTCCGACTCGGGGTTTGTGTTACCACAAGTTAAAATATTGTCATTTCATACTCCCTCGTTGGACGGGATGAGAGAAGCTCTTGTCGCGTTGGAAAATGGAATTTCCCTCAGGAATTTTCTCGATCGACATTCATCAGGCGCTCTTTTTCCAAAAGCAGTCGATACAACATTTTTCCCGGTCACCGAACATTCTCCCCTCGGTGAAATTGCATGGCAAATGGATATCGGACAGCAATTCGGACCGATCTATGATTCCTCCGGAGGATATACCTATTTTGAACTCCTCGATAAAAAAGGCGTCACGATAAAATCTGATACCGCTTTTGCCTCACACATGAAGCATGCCCATGATGAACTTTTGAGAATGAAGCGAAAACGCAAGCTCGATCTTTTCCTTTCTCAAATAGCCAAACAGCACGGGGTTGCCGTATACCAGGACCGATTGCAACGCCTTTCAGTGACGGCTGTTCCCATGCTGGCGTACCGGTTGTTAGGATTTGGCGGAAGGATGTTCGCTGAACCGTTTGTGGACAAACAGATCGACTGGTTATCGATTGAACCTCCAACTGAACCCATTGTTCCGTAGAGATACTGTTCATGCTTTCCCGCCGCAAAAAATTCTTCTTCAGTATTATTCCCGTTGTAACATTGTTATGCCTTCTGGCGGGAGTTGAATTCTTTCTCCGGCATTACTATCCTTCGAACGAGAGTCAGTTAACTATCAGCGTAACATACGACGGTATCGATTGGTATCAGACCAATCGCGGTTTTTTGAAGAAGTACTTTCCTGCGAATGCACCGTTGATTCCGGAATTCAAGCCCATGCTGTTCAAACGTCATAAAGATACGAATACTGTCCGAATCTTCTGTCTTGGTGAGTCGTCGATGTTCGGCACTCCGTATGAAATGACGGCGACTATTCCGGGAATCGTCCGGAAGCAGCTTCGCCATATTTTTCCATCCAAAGAATTTGAAGTCATTAATTTTGGTGCTTCCGCTATCAATAGTAACGTTATCCGGGACATCGTTTCCCGATTACCCGAATACTCGCCCGATCTTATCCTTGTCTACATGGGCCATAACGAATTTTACGGACCGGATGGCATCGGGGCTTCATGGCTGGAAAAACAATTACCGGCGATTACCCGGTGGAAATATTCTGCGCGGGACCTCCGGTTGATGCAAATTATTCAATCGTGGTTTCGAAGAGAAGACATATCAGTGAAAAATTCCGGACAGGAAGGATTGATGTATCAGGTGTCCCAGGGGAATCACGTTACATTAGATTCCAAAGACGCAGAGAGAGTGTTCTCGCTATTCAAAACAAATCTGTCTGAGATACTTGAGACATTTCAACAAAACCATATTCCTGTTATCGTCAGCGACGTATCGTCGAATCTTCTTTTTCCGCCGTTTGCAAGTGACAGCCGGGGTGAAAACAGTTTCGGGAAGAACATTCCGGATTTGTTCTCGAAGGGGAATTATGAAGAAATTCTTGCGACGTTATTTCGTTTGCGGGCACATGACACGACCAATGCCTTTTGTAATTACTGGATCGGTAAGTCGTTGCTGGCAATGGGAAGAATCGATAGTGCCAAACAGTTCCTTTTACAGGCAAGAGACAACGATCTATTGAAGTTTCGTGCTCCGCAAAGAATTAACGAAATCATTCGTTCCATTTGTAAAAACATGAATGTGGATTGTGTTTCGGCTGATTCGTCATTGGCTGACGTCAGTTTTGGACACATCCCGGGTGATTCTGTTTTCTGGGAACATTTGCATCCCAGACTCAACGGTTATTATCAGATAGCAAATCTTCTGGTGAAGAAAATTATCGGGTCGAATTTTGCATGTATTTCTATAGATAAACGATCTAACTCAATCAATTTATTACCACTTAACCAGGACAGTTTAAGTGTATGCTGGCAAGATTTGGCTTATGCAGACCTTTCCATTCAGCATTTAACCGGAAAATGGCCGTTCACAAATTATAAAAGGGAACCGGTTGTTCTTTCTTCAGCAGATCCGACCATGCTGGGAATTGTGAATGATGTGTATTTGCGTAAACTTGGGTGGGATGAAGGAGTTTATAAATCTGCGGCATATTTTTGGAGCAGGAGCATGCTCCGTCAAGCGCAAACATCGTATGATGCTTTGTTGGAGGAGTATCCATATAGTTTTTACACACAATATTTGCTCGGGAGTCTTCTCAATTCCATGGGTAAAAAGGAAGAAGCTTTGAGTCATTATGAAATTTCCGTTCATTCGAATTCGCATTATGCAAAGTCGCAATTAGATATCGGGCTATTGCAAGTCAACCGGGGAAACTTCGAACAAGGGATCAATTATTTACTGCATGCCCTGCAATTGGGAAAAGAAAACAAGTCAACCGATATTCAGGCAACAGCCTGTTACGGACTGGCGGCGGCATACGCCAATAAAATGCAGACAGACACTGCACTGACATATATTGCCGATGCACTTCAACTTCGCCCGTCATATCCGGAAGTTCTTGCGCTCAAAGAAAGTATCCTTCATCGTCAAGCCCATTAGGGTTTCTTGCCGTTTTTTTCTCCGTTTATTTTTTGGAGAAGCATGATCGCAGGTTTGTCATCGGGCTTCAATTGTAAAACCTGCAGCAATTCTTTTTCAGCTTCGGAAAATTCCGATGCATTGAAATATGCCTGTGCCAGCATATATCGGTTATCGATCTGATCCCGGGTTGATCCGGAAAGCGATAAAGCTTTTTCATAGTAAAGGATTGCTTCTTCTTGTCGATTGTTGTTGAGAGCAATATCGCCTAATGCACGGTACGCAAGAAGCGTCGGCCGGATTGTGAGCGATGCCAGGAGAACAGAATGCAATTCCGGTATTTTCCGTTGATCAAGAAGAATTTTGGCAAGCTTGAGATATGATTCGACATCGGCGTTCGGAAATTGATTGATAATGACGCGGTATTCTTTTTCCGCATGCGCAAGATCGTGTCGTAAAAGATAATAATCGGCTGCGCCTTCATGTGCCTGTGTCCATGACCATTGAGAACGTGTCACCCGTTCTGCAATTTCTCCCAGCGTGTCATTCGTTGCGACCGGATCGACAATCGGAAACTGAGAAACAAACGGCCAGCCGGATGTGAGAACTTCCGTCCGGCGTTCTGCAATGCGTTCATCCAGGTCGGTTACGCTTCGGTTGTTCCACAATGTATCATCATTGACCGTATCCCGCCTTATCCATTCGGCATCATTGCCAAGAAAAAGCAAACGCCGCATCATCAAGGCGTATTCTTTTGCCATCCAAAACGTACCGCGGGAATTCGGATGGAGATGTTCGGTGATGAGTGAATGACCGATGATTGAGTCGGGAGAATGATCCTGGAACGTTTTTTCTATATCCGCCGTGAATACCGTTTTGTCATCGGAAGCCGAGAGAATCGCCTGATTAAAGTCATTGCTTGATCTGAATCGTAACTGATCATAATCACGTGCTTGCCGGTATTCGGAACGAGCCTCACGATATTGGTGCAATTGATCGAGACATTTGGCAAGATCGTAATGAGCATCGGCACGCAACGAGTCGTTCAATATCGCCGAACGAAATTCGGAATCCGCTCTGGCAATAAGACCGCCATGCCAGTGGACGACTGCCGAATCCATCGATTGCCGAAAGAGATTCAAATTGTTTTCAGAAATTGTTTTGGATGGAAGTGAAACGAACGGCGGCATATCCCGCAGATTGGAGGCTTGTGTTCCCAAAATAACAGGAATATGTTTGTTTGCACACAGGTTCTTCAGATCGGATAAGTTTTCCTTAAAAATATCCAAACAGGCATTATATTCATCGCTTCCGAACGGAATATATTGTCCGAATGCAAGTGTTTCCATCAGCGTGCCGGGTAATCGTGATGCGGGAGTGTGATGCATAAAACTTGTTACGGAAGCATACAGATCGCGCAAGAGCATAAATGTTTTCACATGAATCATCTGAAGGTTCAGCATCGTGAGCCAACGGTATTTTCCGATCGATTCATGAGATGAAATTCCCAATGCGCCGTAAAATTCATTGTGACCGTCGTAAACAATCAAAAGATCAGGTTCATAATTCATGACCTCTTTTGCCATGTCTAAAACTGTGAAACTGTTTGTTGCCGTCATGCCGACGTTGATAATTTCGATCGTGCGGTCGGGAAATATTGCATGAAGCCGGTCGCGGAGAAATGATGAGAACGCGCCGTTATACCAGTAGGGATAACCGACCGTCGTGGATCCTCCAAGACAAAATATTCTCAATGATCCTTTTGGTTTGGCAACGAGAAAATAATCGGGGGAGGGTGTGGCATTGAACTGGTAACGGGAAAAATATCGATTTTTGATTTCCGGATTGAGAATGTAATAATTGTTCCCGTTGATCATTTCCGTCTTAAACATCGATATATCCGGACCATAATGAACGATCCGCAATATTCCTTCGAGCAAAACGAAAAAAACGATCGGGATGGAAATGGTGATCAGAAAGAATTGCCGCCGTCGCTTCGGAGAAAAAGAAACAGTCGTTTTATGCTTGGTCATACATGAAGTTTTTCATTGGCACAGATAATATAACATCTCCGTATAATATTCCAAAATAGAGCTTGAAACCGGTCGAAAGCGCCGTCTCGTTGCATTTCACTGATCTTTTCCTTACCATGAACTGGTCATCATATTATTCGAGTTGTCGCCCCGCATGATTTTTCATGAATTCGTTGTCGTCAGAGCATTTTACAGGAACAATATTTTTTTTGCTATTGTTTTTGTATCCGCGCTTTTCTCTCCACATCTCTATGCCCAGGACACCTCTTTTGTTCCGAACTGGGTGAAAGATGCAATCGTCTATCAGATTTTTCCGGAACGATTTGCCAACGGAGATTCCACCAATGATCCACCCAATGTCGAGCAGTGGAACGGAGAACCAACGTTCCGCAACTATTTCGGCGGTGATATTCAGGGAATTATCGATCATCTGGATTATGTCCGGCAATTAGGTGCGAATACTCTTTATCTCACGCCGATTTTTGAATCGCCCACAAATCATAAATATCAAACGACCGATTATTATTCGATCGATCCTCATTTCGGCAGCGAGAAACTTTTTCAGCGGCTCGTCGATGCATGTCATGCGAGGCGCATTCGAATTATTTTAGATGCCGTGTTCAATCATACTGGAAGAGATTTTTTCGCTTTCAAAGATATCCTCAAGAATCAGGAACGATCCAAATATGTTCATTGGTATACAATTCATAGCTTTCCGGTAAGCAATTCCGATCCGCCGAATTATGAAGCATTTTGGGGCGAAAGCTCTTTGCCGAAATTAAATTCGGATAATCCCGAGGTGCGAAAATATCTATTTGATGTGACCACATATTGGACCTCGAAGGGAATTGACGGATGGCGGCTCGATGTTGCCGATGGTCCGTCGCATGATTTTTGGATTCAATGGCGCAAGGTTGTAAAAAAAATCAATCCGAATATTTATATTTCGGGAGAAATATGGGATGATGCTTCGGCGTGGCTGCAAGGTGATCAATTTGACGGCGTGATGAATTACCGGTTCAGAGGTGCCTGCGTCGGTTTCTTTGCTCTGGATAACCGGAACGCAAAACAATTTGGTTCGATTCTTGAAGACGTGGACCGTCATTGTCCGCCTGATGTCAGTTACGGATTAATGAATCTCATCGGCAGTCATGACACCGAGCGTTTTCTGACATTGTGTGGCGGTGATGTCGACAAATTCAAACTTGCCGTTTTGTTTCAAATGACGTACCTCGGCATACCGACAATCTATTACGGCGATGAAATCGGAATGCTGGGTGGCCGTGATCCGGGTTGCCGGCATACAATGATTTGGGATACGACGAAATGGAATTCGGACCTTCAGGCATGGTATCGTACAATGATTTCGGTGCGGAACAAGTACGGAGTGTTTCGCCGCGGATCGGTCCAAACGATCATTGCCGATTCAACCAAAGATTTGTATGCGTTTATGCGGCGCGATTCCGTGACGCAAGCGATTGTGATTATCAATAATTCCACAGATCACCGGCAACTCACGGCCGGAGACATACTTCCGGAAAACAAATGGTTCGACCTAATACATGACAAAGATTTCCCGCAAGGCGGTGTCATCGATCTTTCACCGCGTTCCGGGATGGTACTTATTTCATCGAAAGGAAAATAATATGCGATTCATTGCGGTCAGTTTACTTTGTATGATAACGCTTGTTCCATTGATGGCACAGGACAGTGTTGACGTTTTTTTCACGTATAAAACAACGACGAACCCCACCAACGTTTATCTGCCGGGGGAATTTAACAATTGGGCCAATAACAGCGGTGGTTTGATTTCACCAAATCCGCTTTGGAACATGACCTATGATGGTGTCAACCATTTCTGGTATAAAACTGTACGTTTGCGTGTGGGCGGTGCCCCGACGGGCGGTGTGCATGGAGCTTATCAATATAAGATCAATGAAAACGGATGTTCAAGTTGTTGGTCGAATGATCCAATCAATCAGCATGTCAATACTGCTGACAACAGCAATTCGTATATCATTATCAAAGATCCGACTATTTTTCACTTAGTTCCGAATCAACGGAATCCGGTTGTCAATACTTCATTTCCGACGATCACCGCGTACATTTTTCCGAAAGTCGGATCGGCGGTTGATACTTCTTCGCTTGCCGTTTCGATCGATGGAACTTTATATCCCGGGCTCGGTACGCAATATAATTTTGCGACGAGTCAATTTGCTTTCACGCCTTCAACACCGTTGGCAAATGGTTCGCATACCGTCATTCTTCACGCCGGTATCAATGCCGATACCGTGACTTTCACCACTCACGGCGGTTACGTTCAGATTCAAAATGAATTTCCTTTTACAACATGGAAAAACACGTGGCTCATAAACGGCCTTGTACAGGACACGTCAATTTCAACTGCAAAAATTGTCCGTAATACCATCGACACGTTTTCGGTAAGTGTTTCCAATGGTCTTTTTTCCTCCCAGATTCCCCTTGTTGAAGGGATTAATAATTTAATTGCCGAGGTTGATTCATTCGGGGTCATCAAGATATCGACACCGGTAACGTATACAAGAAAAGTGAATCATTCCCCGTGGGCTGTCATTTCGTTGCAGGATACTTCAGGAGCGATCACGCTAACCGCCGGTCAAAGTACCGATCCGGATTCCGCTCAAACTGCGACGCTGACATTTCTGTGGGGAGTCGATCCGACGAATCCTTCTGCCGTTTCCGGGGTAAACGGGGCCACGACAACACAGGTTACGTTTTCAAAACCGACTGTCCCCGGCGAATATTATTTTTCGTTGATCGCTACGGATTCTACGGGCAATAAAGATACGACGAGAAATTACATCATCGTGAATTCTGATCTGACAATCACGGCTCCGACGATTTCATCCAATCCCGATTGGGCAGAGAAAGCCCGTATATATTTCCTCTTCCCGAAATCTGCTTCGTCGGCAGGAACGTTGAATGGAGCGGCACAGAAACTCCAATACATTAAAGACATGGGCTTCAGCGTTGTCTGGCTGATGCCGATCATGAAAAATGCTTTTCCGATCGATAATGGCACCGGACCAGGATATAACATTGTTGATTTTTATAATGTTGCACCGGAATACGGAACGGACCAGGATTTTAAAAATTTTATGACACAAGCCCACGCAATCGGTTTGAAAGTGATCCTCGATATTACGCCGAACCACTCGAGCAGTTTTCATCCCTGGTCGGTCGATGCGCATACGTATAATATGAACTCGCCGTATTGGTTTTGGTATGAACATGCGGAGATTACGTCAAATACCAACGGCCTCGGTGATTGCCTGGACGGCGATGGGTTCAATTATTATTGCGGGTTCAGCAATGAGCTCTTGAATTTTAATTGGAAAGATGTCGATATGCGAACGGAGATGATCAATGTGTATAAGAACTGGGTCAGTCAATATGGTGTTGACGGATTCCGTTTCGACGTGTACTGGGGTCCGCATCGCAGATATGGTGAACAATACATGGGCGAACCTGTCCGTGCCGCATTGAAACATATCAAACCGGATATTCTTCTGCTTGGTGAGGATGATGGAACAGGGAGTGGCACGCAGGTCATTTATGCGGATAATTCTGTCGCCGGGGTCAACGGGGGATTGGATGCGGCGTATGATTTCAATCTGTATTTCAGTCAGATTGAAAATTTTGGTTTCAGCAATGCAGCCATTCAAAACCTTCATTCCGGAATTGATAACGGCGGATATTACCCCGGCGAACATGCGCTCTATATGAGATTTATGGAGGATCAGGATCAGGACCGCATCGCGTATTTGTATTCCAATAATTTCTCAATCAATGCCACGACGACATTCATGCGCTCGATGCCGATGGCGAGTGTTCTCTTTACGATCCCGGGTATTCCGACACTCTGGAACGGTCAGGAAGTCGGCATGGGATACGGAAATAACGGCGGCACAACTTCGAGAGACCGCGGTCTCATTAATTGGGGATTTCAGGGAAAGCCGCTGCTCACTCCGCATTATCAACGGCTTGCAAATATTCGCGCACAATTTCCTGCCTTCACACAGCATAAAAAGGACACGAATCATGACGGACAGGTGACAAGTGCCGATGCGTCGGATTTTGTGGGCATCAGCGATACGAATACAATCATGTATGCTTTTTCACGACCATGGACTGATCAGAACGGTTTGACCGTTGTCAATTTTTCCGGCTCCACGCAAACAGCACTCCTGAATTTTCTTTCCGGCGGTGGTTTGAAATTTACCGGCGGCGTTCAGCCCGGAGCGTCGTATTATCTGAATAACCTGTACACAAATACGAGCCAGCAAATATTAGGTTCGGATCTCGGTGCCCTTGCGATTCAGTTACCGCCGTATGGAACCGGAATTTATACTATTTCAACCACACGCGATTCCGTGACGATCCTGAATCCTATTTCCGATGTTCTGGAAAAAGTTACCTCGGCGATTCCGAGAGAATTTTCGCTTGAACAAAACTATCCGAATCCGTTTAATCCGTCCACTTCAATCCGGTTCGATGTTCCAAAACGGTCGAATGTAACATTGAAAGTGTTCGATGTTATCGGAAGGGAAGTTGCAACACTTGTTTCGGGCGAACATGAACCCGGTACGTACAGCATTTCATGGAATGCCAATAACCTTCCGAGCGGAGTCTATTTTTATCGGTTGGTGAGTGAGTCGGGAAGTGCGGTACGAAAAATGTTGTTCATGAAATAACACGCGTTCATATATTAAAAAAGGGTGTAGATGAATGGGGCAAGGGCTGATCCTTGCGTCAACACGATCACTAATCCGAGAATGATGAGGACAAGAACGATCGGCCCCAGCCACCATTTCTTCTGTGTTCGCATGAATGCCCACAATTCGGGAAAGATTGCAAGTTTCGATTTCAAATCTTTCAGCCATTTCATATTATTACTCCATTCATAAATTCATTTTTTAATCCAGTTCGTACACCTTCTGCCATTCGGTGCCTTCTGTCGATGAATTCATTTTTTTCTTATCCAGAAGATACGAACCCATCACCAGAAAATCCATATCCGTTCTCATGAAACAGGTAAACGCGTCGTGCGGAGAGCAAACGATCGGTTCACCGCGTACATTGAACGATGTATTGATGATGACGGGGCAACCGGTTTGCCGGTCAAATTCCGTTATCAGATCGTAATATAATTCATGCTGTTCACGGCTGATTGTTTGAAGCCGTGCGGAACCGTCGACATGTGTAATTGCCGGAATCGTTCGCTTATCCTCCCGAACCTGTGCCACAAACAGCATATACGGACTCGGGCGGTCGAAGTCAAAATATTCTGCGGTTCGTTCTTCCAAAACAGTCGGTGCAAACGGGCGAAAACTTTCACGAAATTTTATTTTCAAATTCACCCGTTTCCAGTTTTCCGGATTTCGTGCATCGGCAATAATACTCCGGCTGCCTAACGCCCGCGGTCCGTATTCCATTCTCCCCTGGAACCATCCGATCACATTCTGTTCCTTCATGAGATGTGCCACCGTTTGCAGGAGGTCAGATTTGTTCAATTGTTGGAATGGGATTTCGTGAGAGTGGAGGAATTCAGAAATTTCTTCATCGGAATAGGAAGGTCCGAAAAATGCATTGGTCATCCGGTAGTTGCGTTTATGTCCCAGCACCGTATTATAAATGTAATATGCTGCACCAACGGCTCCGCCGGCATCGCCTGCCGCCGGTTGAATGAACATTTCCCGGAATGGTGTTTGCATGAGAACTTTACTGTTGGCGACACAATTCAATGCGACGCCGCCCGCCATGCAAAGATTCGTGAGTCCTGTTTCTTTATGAACATGTCGTGCGATCTTCAGAACAATTTCATCGGTGACCTTCTGTAAACTTGCCGCCATGTCTTTGTGAAACTGCGTCATTGCAGATTCCTGTTCACGGCGGGGATGACCGAACAGGTTTTCAAATTTTCTGCCGGTCATTTTCAATGCCCAATCGTAAATAAAATATTTCATATTCAAACGAAAACTTCCGTCGGGCTTGATGTCGATGAGGTTTTGCACCATCGTATCGTAATATATCGGAGTGCCGTACGGGGCAAGTCCCATCACTTTATACTCGGCGCTGTTCACTTTGAATCCGAGGTAATACGTTAAGGCAGAATAGAATAATCCCAATGAATGCGGGAAGTGAATCGTCTTCAGTAAATCGATCGATGTTCCTTTTCCGATTCCGAATGTCGTAGTATCCCATTCACCGACACCATCCAGAGTAATGATAGCGGCTTCATCGAACGGAGAAACCAAAAAGGCGCTTGCGGCATGGGACATGTGATGTTCTGCAAATAAAATCGGTCCGTCGTATCCGAGCTTTTTCCTGATTGTCTGGGGAATCCACATTTTTTCATTCACCCAAACCGGCATTGCTTTGAAAAACGACGCAAAGCTCCTGGGCCATGTGGCGATATATGTTTGCAGTATCCGGTCGAACTTGATGAGCGGCTTATCATAGAAGCCGATGTAATCGATGTCGTTAATTGTGATTTTGCCTTCACGAAGGCAATACTCGATTGCATGGGTTGGAAAATCCGAATCATGACGCTTGCGTGTAAACCGCTCTTCATGAGATGCGGCAATCAGTTTCCCGTCCTGGATGAGCGCCGCCGCCGAATCATGATAATAACACGAAATACCGAGAATGTTCATGATCAGAATTGATGTTTTGCTTGTTCTACGGTATGCTGAATCTTCGGCTTGTCGATCCAGTAACTGCCGGTTGTTTCATATTTTCGCTGCAGGAGGTCTTTACGGATGATTTTGAGGATAATTGCCGGAATGGCAATGACAACAAAATAAAATACGGTCAGGAGCAGGCGGGTATTGAACCAACCCAGAGCGTGGGCAAACGCCATCCACCAGCTTTTCAGTTTCCGGAATGTTGAAACAATGATTGACAAATTTGTCCTCTGTGAAAATGTATCGATATGTAATGCGTATTTAATATACTAAACAGAGGAGGTGAATCAAAATTAGGGTTGTCTTCATGTTGCTTTTCTGAAAGATTTCAGCTACTTTGTGGAATTCGAAGTTACAATTTTCAATTTCCGAATAGAAATAATTACAATGTCCTTTTCCAATGAAAGACAAATCATTTTTAGAAGAATCACTTACAATATTACGCAATCGAGTTGCATCGCTTTCTCACATTCGTCAAGAGTATAGGGTTCCGTCGATATGGGTTGACGGTAATGATAAGAAGCTGACTGCGGTGGATGTTAAACCTGCGGAATTTTTTATATCTGCTCTTGAAAAAATTCTTGCAGTTCCCAAAGTTGCTGCCGAAAAGGGAAAAGGAGGGTCGTGGACGCGGGACGCAATTATTTTCAACATGTTCCTCCGGACGACATGCGCATTCGATCATAATCATAATAGAAAACTCGATCTGCCGCTGAACGCTGACGGATGGCGTGAGACGGGAACGTTTCTCAAGGCGATTGCTGTCTTGCCGTACATACATTCGCTTGGTGTGAATACCGTTCATCTGCTTCCAATCACGTCGATCGGGTCGGACGGAAATAAAGGAACACTCGGCTCTCCGTATGCAATTAAAAATCCTTACCATATCGATGAGAATTTAAGCGAGCCCAATTGTGGTTTCGGCGTAGAAGACGAATTTAAACTGTTCGTCGAAGCTGCGCACCATCTCGGTATGCGCGTGGTGGTTGAATTTGTTTTCCGGACTTCTTCCAAAGACGGCGACTGGGTGAAGGAACATCCCGATTGGTACTATTGGATTAAAGAATCGGTTGCCGACCGTCTGCCGGGATCGCACGACGAGTCACAATATGGTAATCCCATTTTTACGGCGGAAGAATTGAAAAGTATTCTTGCCGACGTTGAGAACAAGCAATTGCATAATTTGACGCCGCCGCACGAATCATATCGATCGATGTTCACACTGCCGCCGCCGAAAGAATCCGTGCATCCGGAAAATGGAAAATATATCGGAACGACATCGAACGGAACACGAACCCGGATTCCCGGCGCTTTTGCCGACTGGCCTCCCGATGATACACAGCCGCCGTGGAAGGATGTCACGTATTTAAAAATGTACGATCATGCCGATTTCAATTACATCGCATACAACACGATCCGGATGTATGACGAACGGCTGGCAACGAAAAAAAATATCAATCAATCGCTCTGGGAAACGATATCTGAAATCGTTCCGCATTATCAAAAACAATTCGGCATCGACGGTGTGATGATCGATATGGGACATGCACTTCCGATGGAATTGAAACAGGAAATGATCGGCCGCGCCCGCACCATCGATCCTGATTTTGCATTTTGGGATGAAAATTTTTCTATCACCGAAAAAAGCGTTCAGGAAGGGTACAATGCAGTCTTCGGTTATCAATGGAGCGATCAGCATAAAATCGAAAAATTCAAAGCCATGCTGAGGAAATTTTCCGAAGACGGTTTTGCTCTCCCGTTCTTTGCCACGCCTGAAAGCCATAACACGCCCCGTGCAGCAGCCCGGCAGGGCGGCATGCTGTATTCCCGTTATGCATGGGCGATCAGCAATTTTATTCCGGCAACGCCGTTTTTGCATTCAGGATTTGAACTCGGTGAAACCTATCCGATCAATACCGGTCTCGATTTTACCAGGGAAGATTTGGCACGGTTTCCATCCGAGAAACTTCCGTTGTTCAGCGAATATGCGTACGACTGGTTGAACTCAAAGAATATGATTTCATGGGTCCGGCATGTTTCTTCCATTCGGAAAAAATATCACGATCTGATTACCAATCCTGACCCGGTTTCGTTTCAATGGATTGAAACAAACCAAAAGAATACATTTGCATTCAAGCGCAAGAACAACCGTTCCAAACAGCAGTTGATTCTTGTTGCCAATGGAGAAATGGAAAGTCCTGTAGACATATCAATTCCTTTAGAATCACAAAACTCAACGGTTAAAGATTTATTGGGTGGAAAACAATTTCCGGTTTCTCACGGAACGTTGACCATTTCTTTACAAGCAGGACAGGTTGCCGTATTTGAATTATGAAATTTGAACGATATATATTTATCGTACTGGTTGCAGTATTTGCTTCGTGTGCCGTAAAGGTCGACCCGAAACGAATCGTCATCTGGCATCAAATGCGCGTGGATGAGCGGGTCATTCTCGAAGAGCAGATGAAAAAGTATATGGAGATCCATCCTGATATCCGTCTCGAGGCAATTTACAAAGAAACGGAAGAGTTACGATCGGGATTTATCATTGCGGCAATTGCCGGCCAGGGTCCGGACCTTGTGTATGGACCGTCGGACCAGATCGGTCCGTTTCAGGTGATGAACATTATTCAACCGATGGAAACCTTATTTGATACAGCATGGCTGAATTCTTTCACGCCGAAAGCGCTGACATGGTACAAAGGACATCTTTTGCAGGTTGCCGATAAACTCGGCAATCATCTTACGCTGGTGTACAACAAACAATTTGTCAAAACTCCGCCGCAAACAGACGAAGAACTTATCGCGTTAGCCGAGAGCCTGACCGTTTATAAAAACGGAAATCCCGAGCGTTACGGTTTGGTGTGGAATTATACCGAACCGTTTTTCTTTATTCCGTTTATGAGCGGATTCGGCGGATGGGTGATGGATGATAACGGCAATCCGACACTGGACAACCAGGGCATGATTGACGGGTTGAAATTTATACGCGATTTGAGGGACAAGTATAAAGTGATTCCGAAAGAAGCGGATTATAATATTGCCGACGCTTTATTCAAAGACGGAAAAGCTGCCATGATCATCAACGGGGACTGGTCGTGGTCGGGGTATCGTAAAGCGGGAATCGATATCGGTGTTGCACCTCTGCCGAAGATTGTGAAAACCGGGCTCTGGTGTGCGCCGATGATTTCGCCGAAAGGATTTTCCATCAACAAAAATGTTACGAATGAAAAAATGCCGCTCATCGTCGATGTCCTCAAGTTCCTTTTATCTCCGGAGAACGAGCTTGAGACGGCAAAAGTATTGAATACGATGCCGACGCGGATCTCGTTGTATTCCGATCCGTTCATCATGAATGATGATATATTGAAAAATTCCCGGTTGCAGATCGAACGCGGTCGCCCCATGCCGGTGGTTCCCGAACTTCGTGCCATTTGGGATGCCATGCGTCCGAATTATCAGGCAGTGCTTGGAGGAATCAAAACGCCGGAACAAGCCGCGAAGGATATGGAGTCTCTCGCGAAGCAGAAAATTCTGGAAATGAATGAATAAACTTCATCACAAAATATTTATCACCATTTTCGTTTTACCGGCATTTCTGATTTTGATCGGGGTTGTGTTCTACCCGTTCATTTATAATGTCGTGATATCATTTTCCAATATGAACCTGCGCCACATTACCGACTGGCATCTTGTCGGACCGAATCAGTATGTAAAGGTTTTCACGGAACCGACACAACCGAATTTTTATGTGATATTTTTAAAGACCATTATTTGGACGGTGGCGAATGTTTTCTTTCACGTCGTGCTCGGAGTATTTCTTGCCCTGTTGTTGAATCAAAAAATCAAGGGACGTTCGGTGTACCGGACACTGTTGATCCTTCCCTGGGCAATTCCCCAATATATCGTTGCATTGACATGGCGGGGAATGTTTAATTACGAGTACGGCTCAATCAATCTTGTGCTGACCCGCTATCTTCATCTTCCGGCTGTCGAATGGCTAAAAAATCCGACCGAAGCATTTCTTGCATGTATTCTGACGAATGTCTGGCTCGGCTTTCCATTCATGATGGTGGTGGCACTCGGGGCGCTGCAAAGTATTCCGCACGAATTATACGAAGCAGCGGATATCGACGGTGCATCGTGGTTTCATAAACTCAAGAATATCACCATTCCGCTCATTCGCCCGGTTATGATTCCGGCAATTACGCTCGGTATCGTCTGGACATTCAATAATTTGAATATCATCTGGCTTGTGAGCAATGGCGGTGAGCCGTCGGATAATACTCATATTCTCGTTTCGTTTGTGTACAAAGCTGCGTTTAATTTATACCGGTACGGATATGCCGCGGCGTTATCCATGATTATTTTCATCATCCTGTTGCTCTTCAGCCTGGGATTTATGAGAAAGACAAAAGCCACTGAAGGGGCATATTGAAAAATTTATTGAATCGCATCGACCGATGAAACCGCACATCAAAAAAAATATTCTCCGGATTATTACGCATTTCGTCCTGATCGTTTTTGCACTGATAGCGGTTTATCCCGTGTTGCAGGTTGTAACGATTTCACTCCGGCCTGCGGACAAATTGCTTTCAACATCACTCGAAATTATTCCGGAACACGCGACATTAAAATCGTACGTTAAACTGTTTACCGAACAGCCGTTCTTGCTCTGGGTGCGAAACAGCGCAATGGTGTCACTGACTGTAACGTTCACCGGGGTTGTCCTCGCAGCGATGTCCGGTTATGCATTTTCACGATTTAATTTCTTCGCAAAAAAAATTGGCTTGTTGAGCTTGCTGCTGACACAAATGTTTCCCGCGACGATGCTGTTATTGCCCCTGTACATCATGCTGATTCATTTCGGACTTATCAATACTTTTTCAGGAATTATATTTACCTACACGGCGACCGCTTTACCGTTTTGTATCTGGACGATGAAGGGATATTACGATACTATTCCGCTCAGTCTTGAAGAGGCAGCTCGTATCGATGGGTGCAACCAGTTTCAGGCATTCTATAAAGTTATCCTGCCGCTTGCCGCTCCGGCGCTGGTGATTACGGGACTGTTTTCATTTATGACGGCATGGGCGGAATATATTGTCGCGGCTCAGATTTTACAGGATACAGAACTGTGGACCCTTCCGCTCGGATTGAAATCGTTTGAGGCAAATATGTCGACGGAATGGGGATTGTACGGTGCCGCGTCGTTGTTGGTGATGATTCCCGTTGTTGCTCTCTTCTTATTACTTTCCCGATGGCTGGTTTCGGGACTCACATTGGGAAGTGTGAAAGGATGAATTGTTAACGCGGAGGGAAGATGTCTTCCAGTATTGACGGAAGATGTGTTCGCCAGTTAGTCCAGTTGTGACCTTCAGGAAACGTTTCGTACCGTACTGTTGCGCCTTTCTCCGAAATGATCGTACTCACCTGCTGTGCTTCAACTTCCGTATCGCCGATCGTTCCTGTTTGAATAAAGATATGTGAACGGATCTGATTGAGCTTTTTGGCAAGCTTGATGACAGCACTCTTCGCCTGCGTGTAGGAAGGAGATTGTGCCGCACTATTATTGATGAAATCGGGACGGGAGAGTACAGCAAAGGTTGAAATCAATCCCCCCATCGATGCACCGAGAATTGCCCGATTGTTCGGTGAAGATAATACCGGATAATGTTGTTCGATATACGGTGTAACTTCAAATTGCAAAAAATCGAGAAATGCATCGTCGGCTGAATATTCTGTCATGCGCATATTGGTCGAAGGTTTCTTCATGTCTTTTCTCGGGTCGACAAATACTCCGCACACCGGGCGAATCCGGTGAGTGGCGATCAGGTAATCCAAAATAAAATGCATTTTTCCCAACGAAAGATATTCCCCGCCATCCGTCACATAGATGACCGGAAGACTATCGGTCATTGATCGTTTTGGAGGCAGATAAACGAGTATCGGATGTGAACAATCCAGGTAGCGGCTTGACAGGGAAAATGTATCGATCGTGCCATGAGGGATATTCGATCGAATTATATTCGAATCAATCTGGCGGTACTGGGGCATCCAGAGATCGGAGTTGAACCCGAATCCGCCTTCTGCTTGTCGTTGATTTAACGGATCGACAATCCAGGAGCTGTCAACCCATAATTTGTACTCGATTCTGCCGTCAACGGGTGCGCTGTCACTGCGATAAAAGAAATCGGTTCCCTGAATGCGTTCCATCGGAGCATTGGACGGATCCCATTGACTCAGTTCTCCCGGCACTGCGACATGCTTTGCCTTTCCGCGATAAATAAAATGGATGCGATTATGTTCGACAAGAGGAAAATTGTGACCGGATAGATATTGATCAATCAACTGATTTTTTGTTCGGGAACCTGAAATTGATTTCAGGCTTTCCACAAACTTCTCGAACGATTGATCGCTGCCCATATTGGATAACAATAAGAGGATTCCGAAACAGCAAGACGCCAGGTTTTGAATAAACATCTATTGTGTTTTAAATAATTCAAGAAATCTGTTGTATGATAAGAAGTTTACATCAATATTACAAGTCAGTTGTCGTCATGATATTCTTATAATAATCTTTAAGTTTTTTCAAATCGTATCCAAAAGGAGAGAGGAGTGTTTCAACCGCCTTCAGTAATGATTCGGAATATTTATCAATGTCGTAGCCATCTTCCGGCCGGTACGTAATCATGCTTTTTGCCTTTTGCGGTTCCCGTTTCCCGGTTTGATCGATAATGACATATTCTACCGATTCACCCGGTTGTACATGAATGCCATAATGTGCCAGTTCCTTGACAACCATGGCATTCAGGCTGTTATGAACGTACTGGGAAGCTTCTTTTTGCACTCTCCGGCGAACGACAAGCTCATGCGGATTGACCCGCCCATATTTGAGTTCTTTGAGGTAGAAGAGCGTTTCCTGAAGGATGTCAGGTATTGCACGTTCGATGTCGCATATATGTCGTGCTCCCTTGAGCATATTCAATAATTCTTTCTGAACATGCTGAATGTACGGCGGTATATCTTTTCTTCGGGCTTCAATACCCCGCATCTTAATTTCTCCATGATCATACCAGCCGACATACTTACCGGCTGTCGGCATACCGGCGTCGGTCTTTGAACTTGGAAATAATATCCATTGGTAAATACCTTCCAGTGAAATATTTACTCCGACGGTTTGTTTAATTTTGTCGCATAACTGAATGTAATCCTGATGGGTTGCATGTTCTTTCTTCAACCATAAACAATCGATGATTGCATGAACAAGATGATAGCCGTTTGCCTCGGCGATTTCTTTGGCAGTCAGTAATGCATCGCGGGAAAAAGCGTTCACCGCCTCGTGTGCTTCGATTCTTCCGAACCGGGCATTTTTGTATCCGAGATAGCCGAAGCATGTCACCAGCATCCATTTGAGTGCATTTTGCCGCCGGTCGTATCGGTCGTATTCCTGTCGTGTTGTCGCCTGTTTTCGTTTCTCTTTGTAGTACGCGCGTTTTTCAATGACTGGTTTGAGCGTTGCAGGTACGATGCCGGTACGTTTCTCGCAAATACTATAATGGAGTTCAGGTACAATGTTATTGTTACAGCATTTACAGTTAATCGTTTCAGGACTAATATTATGTATTTTCATCAGACTGGGATACATGCTTGCAAAATCGAGTTCAGCAACATTTTCGTGATACCCGAGCTCCGGCATAAAAACAAGCCCGCCTCTGTCGCTTAACAATAACTCCTCTGCGGTTTTAAAATCTTCACCTTCTTTCTTTTCGGCCGGGACAAGAATGTTATTGCGATATGCGTAACTCATCTGCATACTTGCCAGCCCGGTGCCGATGGAAGAGCGTGATTGCTTCTGCATCGGAATCTGCGCCAGCCGTGCGATTTCAATATTGCCGTCGAGATCGGTTTCTCCCATAAAAAAGCTGTTCTGACTGTCGATATGCCATCGTCCGGCAAGCATAAAAGCCGCGTCACGGTGCATGACTTGTCCATATGTCCAATAACTCCGTTCCTTCATGCGAAAGTATCCGGATGATTGGTCCCGGTTCAGCAGCAGGGGACGATGATGCTGTACCGATGCTCCCACCAGGGCGGGAAACAATGTTGCATCGCCCCACGACGTAAGAATAACGTCGGGATCGTACTGGTACAGATGCCAATTCAATGTTTCAAGTACTTCGGCAGGATCAGTTTGTTCGATATGGTAACTTTTTCCTTCATACGTTAACTGTAACTCGATCCGTCTGAAGAATTTTGTCGAATATCCATCCGCAAGATTCTCAAGCCGCAGGATTTTGAGATGAGGGATGACATAATCCTTTCTGTCAAACGTATCTTCCAATAAAATTTCCTGCAGGACATGCTCATGGGAAAGAACAAATGTGCAACGGGCCAGCGGAAACAACTGTTTCTCGTATAAATACATTTGTGCAACCGGAATATTGCTGTTGTAAAATACAAAATGGGGAAGGAATTTCTGTAACGACCAGACAGTTTGACTGAGTTGGAGCGGGTCCTGAACGGTCAGTTGCGTGACGCGCCATTCTTCTCCGCTGAAAAGTTCCTGTTTTGTTGCCATTGCCGTCGTTACCGGCAACTGAAGTTTACGAACCAGTGCAGGAATGCGTTGCTCATCATGCTTGTCGAGATGAAGATAGAAAGAGGGATGAAACGGATGAAAGCAGGAATGCGCCTGTCCGTTTTCATCCAGTATCCAGACGATCATACCGTTGTGAACGGGATAGGCATCGAAGAACCAGCCGGAAATGTTCATCAGGGATGAGGAAGAACGTACGGAGATTCTGTCGGAACCATTTTTTCACGGGCGTGTATATACGCCTCGAGTTGTTTAATTTTTTTATGCTGTTCCAGCAACATTGCCATAAAGATTGTTTCCATCGGAACGGCATTGACCAGAAAAGCGCTTGCCGCCAAATGAAGCTTGGGTGCACGCCACATTTCATCGAACAGCAACTGATCTTCCATGCGTAAACCCCGCCGGAATTTGTTCCACGTTTCCCTGTATTGATCGACAATTAATGTGAAGGTATCGTTGTTGCGTCCCATAGCTTGTTCTTTTCTTCGTATAATTGAACGATAGTATTCTCTAATTGAATTTTCACGACGTGGTCCGCCGCGTTGCACAGAAGCCGGAAGAGATCCGTTTTGCCTGCAGGAGGATCGTCGGGATTGGTATCGGCAAGAAGTATATGTATATTCATTCTGCGCAATGTATGAAGAGTGGAAAAAATGCGCTGCAGGCTTTGCCGGCATTCCGACGGTCTGACTTGTTCATCATAATAGGTATCCAGCAACCCGAGGATAATGACATTTCGACAATAATGTGAAGCGATAAACCGGGGAAGCTTGGTTGTGATTGCCGCTTCAGTTTGAAATGCCGTGAATGATCGTGTCAGGTGGATCCGTTGTAATACCGTCCGTGGCGGAAGAGAAAAAAAAGTTGCTATACGCGAAAGCCGGTAGCTGTTAAATTTCATCGCACCGTCAATGACTGCAAACTGCTGTTGTATGGCGCTGCCGATTGCCAAACTGATGAAGTAACAGCTTGAATGACCGTGGAGCAAATGAAGCTGTGCAGGGCGTTCCCGGAATTGCCGAATCTGTTGTTCCCATCCGGGGATAGAGTGCAATTCGACTATTTCTTGTTGTTGGAAATTCATATACGGCCGCAGGGTGATAAATAAGTATACGACAAATTTGTCTTATTGTCAATAGTAAGACGATAAATTTGTCGTATAGAATAATGGCGTACATTGGATGATCGATATCACATAAAAACGAAAATGCATAAAAGTTCTTGACTTTTTCGGATAAAAACCTTATTTTAATCGAGTTAAATCCGTATATTCCTTATTTATTTAAGTATCACTGCATCATCATATTATTATGATAGACGAAATCGACATTGCCATTTTAGAAATTTTACAAGAAAACGGCAGAACCCGCCGTAATAATCTCGCTGAAAGAGTCGGGCTTTCAATCCCATCCGTCAGCGAGCGACTGCGCAAACTTGAAGCAGGCGAGTATATTACCGGTTATGCGGCAATCGTCCATTACAAAAAGCTGGGAAAAGATATTACGGCCTTTATCACGGTCACAATCGATTCGTCTAAACACTATCATAGTTTCGTCGAACACGCAAATGCGACGGACGAAATTCTGGAATGCCATGCGACGACGGGAGACGGATCGCACATGCTGAAAATCCGGACCGAGAATACAACAACCCTGGAACGCCTTCTGGCAAAGATCCAATCATGGGCGGGCGTAACGGGAACGCGGACACATCTTGTCCTTTCGACATCAAAAGAGTCATCAAAAATCAAATTGTCTCATCCTAAATCATAAATCAAAGGAACAACCAATGGCGAAGAAAGCAAATACAAAACCGGCAAGCCCGGGTATCGACGATATTCTCCAACGCGCAAAACATGATGATGTCCAGTATGTCCAATTACAGTTTGTCGATCTGAACGGTTTATTGAAAGGTATTACCATTCCCGTTTCCAAACTGGAAGGAGCGCTGGAAGACGGACTCTGGTTTGACGGTTCATCCATCGATGGATTTACACCGATTTACGAAAGCGATATGTATCTGAAACTGGAAACCGATACCTATTCGGTTATACCGTGGACGAAGGGAGACGGACAGCAAGCCGTTGCTCGCTTTATGTGCGACGTGTATATGCCCGACGAGAAACCGTTTGAAGGTGATCCGAGATTCATTTTAAAACAGCAACTCGAACGCGCCCGCAAAATGGGATTCATTTACAACGTCGGTCCGGAACTTGAATTTTTTCTCTTCCGGAAAGAGAATGGAAAATTAGAACCACTTCCTCACGATACGGCGGGATACTTCGACCAGAACACCGACCTTGCGGTCGTGATACGTCAGGAAATGACCGACATGCTGCGCGGTTTCGGGATCGATGTCGAAGCGCTTCACCATGAAGTTGCCGTTGGTCAGCATGAAATCGATTTCCGGTTCGGCGATGCTTTGACGATGGCCGACCAGGCTTCGACGCTAAAATTCGTTTTAAAATATGTCGCGTCACGACACAATCTTCATGCGACCTTTATGCCGAAACCGATCGCAGGCATCAACGGTTCCGGTATGCATGTTCATCAAAGCTTGTTCAGCCCGGAGGGAAAGAATTTATTTTTCGATTCGAAAGATGAACACCATTTGTCGAAACTTGCAAAGTCGTTCATCATGGGACAACTGACGCACATCAAAGCGATGAATGCGATTCTTAATCCGACAATCAATTCTTACAAACGTCTCGTTGTCGGGTATGAAGCTCCCGTGTATATCGCTTGGGGAACACGCAACCGGTCTGCATTAATCCGCATTCCGCGGTATACGCCGGGTAGAGAGAAAGCAGTCCGGGCGGAATTACGTTGTCCGGATCCGACGGCGAATCCCTATCTCGCTTTTGCGGTCATGCTTGCTGCGGGATTGGACGGCATCGAAAAGAAAATGGTTCCGCCGCCGCCGGTCGAAGAGAACATTTTTGAATTTACCGATGAAGAAGCAAAAAAACGGAAAATCGGAGTTCTTTCGAAAGATATCACCGAAGCAATGACAAATCTTGAAAAAGATCCCGTCGTGCGCAATGTGCTCGGCGAATTTGCATTCGGAAAATTGAAGGAATTGAAAAATCAGGAATGGGATAGCTACCGCCTGGCGGTTTCTTCATGGGAAATCGATCAGTACATGGAAAAGTACTGAGTCCTGCTTTTCACCATCAACGCTCTATTCGCTGTATGCGGGTAGAGCGTTTTTTATTTTGAAAATTTGAGATTGGGAAAGAAGTTTGCTATTTTGGTCTCCATGAATTACTCGTCGCTGACATATTCGATTGAAGGAAGAACCGCTGTTATCACGTTGAATAAACCTGACCGGCGTAATGCACTTGATGACGTGATGATCCGTGAAATAACGGAAGTAATGACTGCCGTCAACCGGAATGCGGCAGTTCGGGTCGTTGTACTGACCGGCTCCGGTACTTCATTTTGTTCCGGGATGGATATCGGATATCTTCAAAAATATTCTCAACTCGGTCAGGAAGAAAATGTCGAGGATGCACGCAATCTTTTGAGAATGCTGCAAACCATCAACACCGCCAAAAAACCGGTCATTGCCATGGTGAATGGTCCTGCTCTCGGAGGCGGATGCGGTATTGCCGCGGCTTGTGATTTTGTCTACGCCGGGAAAAATCAGGCGAAACTTGGCGCACCGGAAGTCCGGCTCGGATTTGTCCCGGCCGTTATTCTGTTTTTTCTCGTGAAGAGGATGGGTGAAAGTGCAGCAAGAGAATTTGTTCTTCAAGGCGGTATTCTCGATCCGGTAATTGCCAAAGAGAAAGGGCTTGTTACCGAAATTGTCGACGACAGCGAACTTCGCTCCGCGGTTTTTGCTTTTGCAGAAAAGCTGGCATCTTCGACAAGTCCCGGTTCGATAACGCTGACGAAAGATCTTTTTTCCAGAATGTATGAAATGAATACACGTGATTTTCTCGATTACGCGACGAATGTCAATGCACTGACACGAAAAACCGAAGATTTCAAAAAAGGAATAGAATCCTTTTTGAAAAAGGAAAAATTGAAATGGTAGCGACATCCGACTTTGTCCGGTCGACGATTCGCAGTATTCCCGATTTTCCGAAGAAGGGGATCATGTTTCGCGATATCACAACACTTCTTCAAAATCCAACGGCTTTTGCCGCATCGATCGATCTGCTGTACGAACGTTTCCGGGCAAAACGGATCGATAAAATTGTCGGTATCGAATCAAGGGGATTTATCATCGGCGGCGCTCTGGCATATAAATTCGGTATCGGATTTGTTCCCGTCCGGAAGCCGAAAAAACTTCCGTACCAAACCATACGTGAAGAATATCAGCTAGAATATGGTACAGATGCGCTGGAAATTCATACCGACGCGATTCAAAAAGGCGAACACATTCTGATTGTCGACGATTTAATCGCAACAGGGGGAACCGTTATTGCGACAACAAAACTTGTAGAGCGGCTCGGCGGAACCGTCGACGGATTGGGATTTCTTATCGAACTCTCGTTTCTTCACGGCCGGGAACGGCTGAAGCAATATGAAATATTTTCTGCCGTATCGTACGATTCCGAATAATGTATTCCGACAGACGAATCAATGCGATAAACATAGGTTGAACTATTATAATGAAATGAATCCAATTGAAAACAATTATTGAACCTTTCAAAATAAAATCGATCGAGCCGATTAAGTTTACGACGGTCGAACAACGTGAACGAATTCTCCGGGAAGCCGGTTATAATCCGTTTCTCATTCATGCCGAAGATGTTCTGATCGATTTGCTGACCGACAGCGGAACCTCCGCCATGAGCGCCAAGCAGTGGGCGGGAATGATGGAAGGCGATGAATCGTATGCCGGTGCACGAAGCTTCTTCCGGTTCGAAAAAGTCGCGAAAGAACTGACCGGTTTCAAATATATCATTCCGACACACCAGGGAAGAGCCGCAGAAAGAATTTTATTTTCGGTGACCGGCGGTCCGGGAAAGTATTTTCCGAACAATACTCATTTTGATACAACACGCGCAAACGTTGAGTATTCCGGAGCGGAGGCATTCGATTTTCTGTTGCCGATTGGAAAAGATCCGTCGGCAATCGCCGATTTCAAAGGCAACATCGACATCGAAGCACTCGAAAAATTTATTCGTGAAAAGGGGAAAGAACATATTCCCTTGATCATGCTGACCGTGACGAACAACGCCGGCGGCGGGCAACCGGTTTCGATGCAGAATATCCGGGAGACAAAAGCAGTTGCATCCAAATATGGCATTCCGTTGTTCATCGATGCGTGCCGGTTTGCCGAAAACGCCTTTTTTATCAAAAAGCGTGAACCCGGATATCAAAATAAATCCGTCAAAGAAATTGTACGGGAAATGTTTTCGTATGCCGACGGTTGCACGATGAGTGCGAAGAAAGATGCAATTGTCAACATGGGCGGATTTTTAGGGCTCAATGATGATGACCTTGCTCTGCAGGCAAGAAATATTCTCGTCGTCACGGAAGGATTTCCGACGTACGGCGGACTTGCCGGACGTGACCTCGAGGCAATGGCTCAGGGACTGGAAGAAGTTCTCGATGAACATTATTTGACGTATCGTATTCGTTCGGTGGAATATTTAGGTGAAAAATTAGTGAACGCGGGCGTTCCGATTCTCGAACCGCCAGGCGGGCATGCCATTTATCTCGATGCCAAACGTTTTGTTCCGCATATTCTTCCGCAGCAATTTCCAGGTCAAACGCTCGTCTGTGAATTGTTTCGTGTCGGCGGCATCCGTTCGGTGGAAATCGGCAGTGTCATGTTTGGGAAAAAAGATGCAACGGGCAAATTTATTGCCCCGCCGATGGAGTTGGTCCGTTTAGCGATCCCACGCCGTGTTTATACGCAAAGCCATATCGATTACGTTATTGAATCGGTGATTGAAGTCTTCCAGAATCGTACAAAGCTGAAGGGGCTCAAAATCGTTTTTGAAGCCCCGATGCTCCGCCATTTTACGGCACGGTTTGAGCAGTTATCATCATGATTGTTTGCCCTGTTTGCCAGACGCATAATCATCACCTGGCTGTGGTTTGTTCTTCCTGCCGTAGTTTTATTCAAACACGAATAGAAAATCTCGACCTCTTTACCACCGCGTGGGGAATTATCGAGCGTCCGCGTAAAACATTTCTGACGATCGCCTTAGCAAAACATAAAAATTATTCATTTCTTCTTTCGGCAATTTCCGGTATCGGGTTTATATGTACAATATTCTGGATCATCAAAGCGGGGAATTATGCCGATTCGTTGATGAACATTCTTTCAGCCGGATTGTGTATCGGACCGTTGCTCGGAGTTACGGTCGTGCTGATATATTCAATCATTATGAAACTTGTCGGGAAATTGTTTTCCGCCCGGATCACATTCCGTAACCTGTTCGCGATGAATGCATATGCACTGATGCCTGTTGTTATTTCGGTAGGACTTGTTTTGCCGATTGAATTACTTTCGTTCGGTCGTTTCTTTTTTAGTACGAACCCGTCGCCCTTGGTCATCAAACCGTTCTCGTATATTATCCTGCTTTGCCTGGACGGTCTGTTGAGCGTCTGGACAATTATTCTTCAATTTGTTGGCTACAAAGTTCTTGAGGATGCGCAATGGATGAAAATTATTCTGATTAACCTGTTATCGTTCAGTATCTGTATCGGGATCATTGCCTGGGCTTTGACAACATTTGTGCATCCGGCATAATTTGGTATGGATCGTGAAGCATTTGAAAAGCTCGTGGAAAAGATTTTTGAACAATTGCCGGAAAAATTCCAGTCGAGCATTGAGAACGTCAGAATTATCATCGAAGATTATCCTTCCGATAGTTTGACGCAGCAGTTACGGCTGTCATCCCGGGATCAATTGTTGGGGCTCTATCAGGGTGTTCCGTTACCATACCGGACATCGTGGTATGGAAGAAGCCCTGTCGTTCCGGATACGATTTCATTGTATCAAAAAAATATCGAACGACGAAGCCGGACGGATGAGGAACTCGAACGGAATGTCCGGGAAACGCTCATGCACGAAATCGGGCATTATTTCGGAATGACGGAAGAAGAAATACGCTCCGCGGGATATTAATAAAAATTTTTGTATATTCATTGATATAAAAAAGGAAGGAATAATGGCTAAAGTTCTCTTTACAATTTCGTACGAGGTACAACCCGAAAAACGGGATGAATATCTGGCGCTGGCCCAGCAAATGAAGAGTCTTTTTTCCCAATTGAATGGAAAATCATACTCCATTTTCGAACAAAAAGGGAAGAAAAACAATTTTTCTGAAGTCTTCATTTTCGACAGCATGGATGAATATGATCGACTGGAAGACCACGATGAACAAATGGGAGCATTGGTCGAACAGCTGGAATCGTTGCTCGTCGATAAAAAAATGAAGTATACTACTCTTATTGAATTGGTGTAATTTCCCGTCATGCGACAGCAACGCGGTTCCGCAGATCCCATTGCTCAATTGATGCAAGAGCATAATGAAGCATTAGTTCAGCTAAAACGGTTGAATAAAGCCGTGGAATCGTTTGCAGAGCAAGGGTATAGTGCTAAATATTTCAACCAGATTCAGGGTGCACTGAAATTTATCAAAGAGGAAGTCAGTGTTCATAACCACAAAGAAGAGACTGCATTATTTCCCGTTCTTGAACGGTATGTCGATGGACCGACAAAAATCATGCGGGACGATCACAAGAAATTAAATAAAGGATTTTTGCAGTTACGAACCGTGGTGAAGGAAGTTGATAAAAAAAGGGATAGTTTTTCGGCGATCAAGCGACTTTCAACAATTTCAAAACAAGTCGTTCAGCTTTTTGTCAATCATATTCACAAAGAGAATTATATCTTATTTCCTCTCGTCCAGCAATTCCTCGGAAAAGAAGAATTGCGCGAGATTGCTCGCAGGATGTTGTAAGAAAATCTACATTACTTTTTGAGGAAGATGCTCGAGATGAATGAGTCAAAGATTTTGCTTGTAGAAGATGAAGACCAGCAACGGGAAGTGTTATCCCTGTTATTGGAAAACGAAGGATACCGTACGCTCTGTTTTCGTTCTGCGGAAGAGGCGCTTCTCCAATTGGAAAATATACAACCTGACCTGATCATCACCGATGTCAAACTTATCGGACTCGATGGTTTCTCGCTCTATGAAAAAATTCTCACCATGCCGGAATTCAAAAAAATTCCGTTTATCTTCATTACTGGCTATAATGACCCGAAAGCAATTGAAGCAGTCAAAGTCCTCGGTGCCGTCGGTTATATTACGAAACCGTATGAAGTTGAAGAACTTCTTACCATTGTAAGAAAAACAATCCCTTTAACGAAAAACGTCTCGCGCTGAGCTCTTCTTATTTCCTTCCTTCCAACGTGGCTTTCAATGTCACGGTTTCGGTTCCGCGCTTGACAACGATTTCCACAACGTCTCCGGGTTTGAACTGTCCGAGCAAATACGTGAAATCATAAATATTTTTCACGTCTTTTCCGCCAAACTTAATAATGATATCATCGCCTTTGAGCCCTGCCTTTTCTGCTGCACTGCCTGCTCTCGTACCGGTAATTTTTAGTCCGGCCGATGTTTCCGCAAAATCGGGAATAACGCCGAGGCTCACATGCACCCCTTGACGGTCATCGCCGGTGGGTGCGGGATTACTGGCAACAACTTTTGTAAAAGCAGGTTTCGGTACTTCATTGGTAATGTCTTCAGCGACGCGAACGACATAGTTCACTACTTTGGTTTCGCCGACATAATTAATTTTTTCCCATGTATCGGACGGACGGTGATAATCACTGTGGAGATTGGTGAAGAAAAATATCACCGGAACGTTTTTAGAATAAAACGATGAGTGATCGCTCGGTCCGTACCCGTCCGGTTTCAATCGGATGTCGAGAGAATCTTTATTTTCATGTTTGACCATCGGTTCCCATTGCGGTGACGTTCCCATTCCTTCAATAACGAGAACACTGTCCTTCATGCGACCGATCATATCCATATTGATCATTGCGATTGTCCGATCGAGCGGTAGGAGGGGATGATTGACATAATAATCCGACCCGAGTAAGCCAAGTTCTTCTCCGGAAAACGAAAGAAATAAAACACTGCGTTTTAATTTATTACGCTCATGAGCCAAGTATTGGGCGGCTTCCAGCAATCCTGCGGTGCCGGATGCATTATCGTCCGCACCGTGATGAATTGCAACCGTGTCCGGTGCAAGCGATCCTTCACCGCCCATGCCAAGATGATCCATGTGCGCTCCAAGGACAAGAATTTCATTCTTTAATTGCGGATCGTTGCCTTCAAGAAAGCCGGCAATATTCGCGGATTCAGAATAATGTTTGACAATCTGTGTCTGCAGTGATACCGTCACGCCCGGCAATTCGAATGAATTAGGATTTTTTGTCGAATCAATTGCCGATTGAATTCCTTTCAGATCTTTTCCGCCGGTTTTTAACAGATCATTCAAGCCGCTCCAGGAAAAAACAACCGTCGCGATGCCGAAGCTTGTGCTGGCAGGGGATGAAAACGATTTCAATGCGTTGCCGTCCGTTCCCGGCGGAGACGAAACAAAAATGATTCCTGCGGCACCTTTTTCCCGTGCAACAATTGTTTTTGCTGTGATGGACATCTGATTCATGAATCGATTTGTTCCGGACCCCTCAGGTGAATAGCGAAGCACGACGACGATCTTTCCATGAACATCAATATTTGCATAATCATCATACTTCAGAGTATCGGATGTCGATGAAATTCCGTATCCTGCAAAAACTAACGGCGCTGTCAATGTCGTATCGTCGGAAATTTTCAGCGGAAGAAAGTCGGTTCCGTTCGTATATGCCAGGCGTGTGCTGTTAACGGTTACTGCAAAAGAATTATGATCTCCGATTTCGACTTCTTTGAGAAAAGGGAACGGTTGAAAATACGATCCGTTTTCTCCTATAGCCGTGAGACCGTACGAACGGAATTGTTCGGCGATATATTCCGCCGCTTTGCGGTTGCCTTCTTCGCCCGTTTTTCTGCCGCGAAGTTCATCGGATGAAAGATATTTGATGTGCTGGAGAATTTCCCGCTGCGTAACATCCGGTGAAGAATATTGTTGGACTTCATGTGAACAACCGATAATCATCAATAGATTGATGATAAGAAAATGTTGCAGAAGTTTCATAAAGGTATCCTTTTTCTATTGAGTAAGAGTGAGGACGGCAATGACTTCAACCGGTTTGCCGATCATACAAATACTTTTGATTGCAGGGCGATCTTTGACGACAAGCGTAGCGCCGATGCCGTCGTGAAATAATTCGGTACTGTGTTTGCCGAACAGTTCAAACGATACATTCTTGTCGGAAATAAATTGCCAGCATCCGCCTTCCAGATTGGTCCGGTGCATTGTTCCGGAAATTTGATATGCGCCTTCGCCGTAATCCTTCATGACAGAAGAAGAATGAACACAAGAAATGAACCATAATGAACAGGCAAGCGTTACATAAACTGATAATGATCTCAGCTTATTCCGACCATTCCGCGATAAAAATATTCGTTTCGTAAGGTTTTGTTGCCATTGCGATTTGATGCAAAGACAAGCCATTTGCCGTCAGGGCTGAACATCGGAAATCCGTCGAATGTACCGTTCGTGGTAATTTGTTCTAATCCCGAACCGTCCAGATTCATCATGAAGAGATCAAAATTCATCGGTACGCTCGACGTATCGCCCATGTTCGATGCGAAAATAATGCGCTTTCCGTCGGGATGGATGAACGGTCCGAAATTAGCCGCTTTATTAAATGTCAACTGGCGTTTATTGCTGCCGTCCGAATTCATAATACAAATTTGCAGGCTCATCGGCTTGATTTTTTGTTGACTGAGCAGGTCTTTGTATTCGGTAATCTCGGCTTCCGTTTTCGGATGATATGCACGGTATACGATTTGTTTTCCGTCAGGTGAAAAGAAAGGACCACCGTCATAGCCGAGCTCATGCGTCAATTGTTGAACATTCGATCCGTCAAGATTCATCGTATAAATATCGAGATCGCCGTTACGGATCGAAGTGAAAGCAATTTTGTCTCCGGCAGGAGAGATGACCGCTTCGGCATCGTATCCCGGAGTCTCGGTCAATCGTTTCTGTATCATGCCGTTTGTATCCGCGAGAAAAATATCGTAACCCGGATAGAGCGACCAAACGTATCCTTTTTTCCGGTCAGGAACAGGCGGGCATTGCTCATCGGCCAGATGAGTGGAGGCATAGAGAATGTGTTTGCCATCTGGGTAGAAAAAAGAACAGGTCGTTCTACCTTTACCGGTCGACAGCAATTTGACATTTGAACCGTCCAAATTCATCATGAATATCTGATCGCACTCGAAATTATCGCGTTTTGACTGGAAGATCAGCTTCGACCCGTCAAATGAAAAATACGCTTCGGCATTTTGACCGCCGAAGGTCAGTTGCCGAATGTGTTTGAAATGTTTTTCTCCCGGGACGATGAGAGAATCCTGAGACCGCGATTGAGTTATGCCGGACAAAGAAGCAATGATCAACGCTCCGCAAAAAAAAGATCGTGAAAAAGTCATAGTAATGAAAAGTAGGATACGGATGAATTATTGGAGGTCGTGAAGAGCTTTCTTAAGTTTTTCAAATGACTCTGCATCGCGAACACTGTACATCATATCGGCATACGTAATTTTGCCGGTTTTATCGATGATAAATACCGTTCGCCGATTATACCCGGTCGTTTCGTTATAGCTGTTATATGCACGGGCGGTTTCATGTTTATGATCGGAAACAAGAATGAACGGCAAATTATAATTTTTTGCCCATTCATGATGTGAGTATTCGTAATCACCGCTGATTGCCACCACATCCGCATTCAGTTCGGCAAGAGCAGAAAAATTATCCCGCAACGTACAAACTTCCTTGGTGCAGCCGCCGCTCCAGTCTGCAGGATAAAATGCAAGGATAATATTTTTTGTACCGACAAGACTCGAAAGTTTGAGATTGCCTTCACCGACGGAATCTTTTGTTGCAAAGGGGAGAGAAAAATCAGGCGCCGTTGTTCCTACTGACACCGGAGCTTCTGTCTGTTGACCTAAAAGCATTGCAGTAAAAATAACGGAGAGCAAAAGAGCATGAATCAAGGATTTCATACAAACAAACTCCTTCTGATGAATCAAGGATCACCGATAAATGAAATTGTTACGAGATGGTTTAGATTAAGATAGTAAAACAATTTCATTTACACAATGGAAAGATTCTGAGCGCCATAAAATTATAAATAAATTGAAATCCCTTTCAATTTCCCCATTAATGGTATGAATGCCCTTATCCGATTCCGCTATTCAATATCATCCATGATGCATTCCCGACAGTTTCAATGTACCCCGTTTACGGGCGAATTCTTTCATCAGGGAAAAAAGAATTGGGGTGACGAAGAGAACATGAATTGCCGATGTGATGATTCCACCGATCATCGGCACAGCGATGGGGCGCATAATATCGGAGCCGGTTCCCGAGCTCAACATAATCGGCATCAATCCGAGAAAGTTGGCCGCAACCGTCATCACTTTTGGACGAAGCCGGAGAACTGCTCCTTCAATTGTTGCTTGTTCGATATCCGAAGCGGTGACCTGACCCTGAAGTAATTTTTTATCAAGAGCTTCGTGAAGATAAATCACCATGACAACTCCGGTCTCGACTGCAACACCGTATAATGCGATGAATCCGATCCATACGGCAACACTGAAATTATATCCTAAGAAAAAAATCAAATAGACTCCGCCGATCAACGCAAAGGGGACGGAGATCATGACCAATGCCGCTTCGAGTGCCGACCGGAACGTGAAATATAACATGATGAAAATAATGACAAACACAATCGGGAGAACAATCTGCATCCGGTTTTTCGCCCGGATTTGATTTTCATATTGACCGCTCCACGAAACATAATACCCCGGCGGCAATGTGAGTTTTTGTGTAACGGCACTTTTGGCGTCATCGACAAAACTTCCCATGTCCCGTCCGCGGACATTCAGAAAAACAATCGATCGCAACAAACTATTTTCGCTGTTGATCATCGGCGGACCGGAAACAATACGAATGTCCGCAAGCTCTCCAAATGGAATGAATGCAAAATTTGCCGATGGCGCCGATGTCAATGATTGCCGGAAAGAGGGTGCAGTTGTTGATTCTCCCATGGTCATTGTGTTGTTTGATCGTTCCGGGGAAGCGGTTGCCGGAGAATAATTTATTTTGGGAACAGGAACGAGCAGATGTTTAAGCACATCCGGATTGTCCCGATAATCTTTGGCGAATCGAACGCGAATCGGGAATCGCCGTCGTCCTTCAACAGTCGTCGAAATATTTTCACCACCGATTGCAGTTTCAACGACATTGAGAACATCCCCGACGTTGATGCCGTACCGGGCAACAGCTTCCGGTTTGACAGTGATGTCGAGAAAATCGCCGCCGACAACACGCTCGCCATACAAATCTGCCGCCCCGGGAATTGTCTTCAGAATTTGTTCAGCGTCAATTGCCAATCGTTCCAGCGTGTCGATGTTATCACCGAATATTTTAACTCCCAAATCGGTCCGCACGCCGGTCGATAACATATTTATCCGATTAATGATCGGTTGTGTCCATCCGTTCCGTACACCCGGGATTTGCAATTTCTGATCAAGTTGATTGATGATGTCGTTAACCTGCAATCCTTTCCGCCACTCGGATTTCGGTTTCAGGAGAATGATCGTTTCGATCATGCTGACCGGTGCCGGATCCGTTGAAGTTTCTGCTCTCCCGACTTTCCCGAGCACCTGCTGAACTTCCGGAAATTCTGAAATAATTTTGTCCTGCACTTGCAGTATTCTTTTTGCTTCTGTTATGGAGATATTCGGCATCATCACCGGCATAAACAGGAGCGATCCTTCATCGAGCGGAGGCATAAATTCCGATCCGATATGCATCATCATCGGTATGGCAATAAGCAGGGCAATCACGTTCAGGGCAAGAATTGTTTTCCGATGCTTCAATGCTTTTGAAAGGAGCGGTTTATAGAGTTTCATCAAAAAAACCGAAATCGGGTTTTGTTCTTCGGAACGGAATTTCCCGCGCATCAGCATTGTCATCAATGCCGGCACCAATGTTATGGAAATGATTGCCGATGAGGCAAGAGCAAATGTTTTTGTCCAGGCGAGAGGATGAAACAGTTTTCCTTCCTGTCCTTCGAGTAAGAAAACCGGAAGGAATGAAACGACGATGATCGCAAGAGAAAAGAAAATTGCCCGGCCAACCTGCTGTGCCGACCGGATCGAAATTTCCGTGTAGTCGATCATCCCGCCGTTGTGTTGTGCCTGAGCAATATTACGATAAGCATTTTCAACCAGAACGATGGAAGAATCGACGAGCACGCCGATGGCAATTGCCAATCCCCCGAGACTCATGATATTCGACGTGATGCCGAATTGCTTCATGAGAATAAATGCCATCAAAACGGAAACAGGCAATTCGATGAGAATGCGCAACGCGCTCCGGAGATGAAAAATAAATAACATCACGATAAGACTGACAACGATCGCTTCTTCGAGCAAGGCATGTTTGAGCGTGTCGATGGCACGGTCGATAAGATCGGACCGGTCGTACGCAATATTAATTTCAACACCTTTCGGCAATCCATTTTTAATTTCGCCGATTTTTTCCTTCACCCGTTCGATGACATCTTTTGCATTCTCGCCGTAGCGCATGACGACAATGCCGCCGACAACTTCGCCATCACCGTTCTTATCGAGTAATCCCAGCCGTAAATCGTTTCCAAGCTGTACGGTTCCGACATTTTTTATGTAAATCGGTACGCCGTTTTTTCCCGACCCGACCGGAATACTTTCGATGTCGTGAATCGAATGAACGTACCCGAGTCCGCGAACGTACATTTGGATATTGTTGGATTCAATGATTTTTCCACCGACGTCGCGATTCGTGTTTCTGACCGCATCGACAACCGCGTTAAAGTGAATATCCAGTGCAGCAAGCTTTTGGGGATCGAGATCGATTTGATATTGCTTGACGAACCCGCCAACGCTGGCGATCTCCGCAACGCCGGGAACGGAATTCAACTGATACCGGATATACCAATCCTGTATTGCGCGCAGTTCCCCGAGATCATAATCTTTTCCTTCGACAGTATACCAGAAAACATGCCCGACTCCGGTGCCGTCCGGACCGAGTGTCGGAATGACACCGGGCGGAAGAAACGACGAAGCATAATTTAATTTTTCGAGGACCCGGCTTCGTGCCCAATAAATATCGACGTCGTCCTCAAAAATAACGTAGATGAACGACATACCGAACATCGATTGCGCCCGCACTGATTTTACTTTCGGCAGTCCTTGCAAATTGCTCACCAGTGGATATGTGACCTGATCTTCCATGATTTTCGGCGATCGTCCCATCCATTGCGTGAACACGATTACCTGATTGTCGGAAAGATCGGGAATTGCATCAACCGGCGTATGGTATACAGACCAAATGCCCCATGCAATCACCAGCGAGTATGTGAGTGAGGATAATAAATTTATTCCGCGCCGAGTATTCAATAATTCGTTCAATCATTTTTTTAATCTCTTTTCATCGTGTTTGATCGTGTGATGATTCGTTCGGGCTTTCCAGTTGACTTTCAGAATCGAGCAAATATCCGCCGGAACTGACGACGAAATCATTTTCATCGATACCGTTGAGAATCTGAACAAAACCGCCGGATTGCTCACCGGTGACGACGGCACGCGGCTCGAATACATTCCGGCCTTTTTGAATCCAGACAATTTTTCCATGACCGGTAGATAAAACTGCCGATGACGGGATTACGATTGAGGAAGCTGTTTCGGTTGTAATCGTTACGTCGGCGTACATGTTTATCTTCAAGGCGTTGTGAGGATTCGGAAATTCCGCACGCACGCTGATTGTTCGTGTCGCGGGATCGACGGTTGGACTGATAAATGTAATTCGTCCGGATATTTCTTTGAAAGGATATCCTTCAATGGATGCCGTCATTGTTTGCCCGGCATGGATCAGTTCCGTTTCATTCTGATACACATCGGCTACAATCCAGACGGTCGATTCATCCGCTACATCGAATAAATTATCGCCTGCGCCGACATACTGTTGTGGTTCCACATTTTTTTGTATAACGGTGCCGTTGATCGGAGAATAGATCGTTACAATATGTTGTTCCTGTTTTGTCGAATCGAGCTGATCGATTTGCTCGCGCGAAAATCCCCACTGCAGGAGTTTTTCTTTTGATTGATCCAATAACGCACGGGCGCCGCTTGCAATCGATTCCGTTTGGTCCTTCACTTCGTCAAAAGAATTCACCGCGAGTATGTATTCACGTTGGGCAGAAATCGCGTCCGGGCTATACAGTCCTGCGACCGGATCACCCGTGTGAATCTGCTGACCAACAAACGAAATAAAGAGTTTTTCGATTCTTCCGGGAAAACGAGCGCTGATATGCCTGATATTTCCTTCCGGATATTCAACATTTCCGACAGCATGGATTGTTACTTGCAATTTCATGCGGGTGGCTTTTGTCGTTGAAACATTTGCCAGAATTTGTTTAGCCGGAGAAATCAAAACCTTTGCCGGGGAAGATTGATCTATATCCCGTATTCCAACAGCTTCCGTTTTTTGGACAAGCGTCATGCCACAAATCGGGCAACTCCCGGGGCCATCTTTTCGGACAGAGGGATGCATCGGACAGGTATAATACGATGTTTCGATTCCTTTTGATAATTGCGGAATTGATGAATCGGCATACACAGGAATTCGGTCCATTCCCATCGGAGATTTACCGGGATGGTCCGACCGGTCTCCGGCAATCATCGGATCCGTCCAGTACAAGATTGTCCGTTCCGGTTTTGAAGGAAATATCTTCGGATATGCCAACCAGATAATCGTCCCGACAATTATAATCGCAGTGCATGCATAAATAAATTTCTTGTTCATAAATATGTTCTCCTATTTCAGATCGGAAATATTTTGTGTTCCGACTTCGAATTCCAATTCGGCAATCGTTTGTTCGAATTGCATGCGGGTCATGAAATATTCGTTTATTAACGAAACACGGGAACGGTAAGCATCGAGAAGCATCAGAAAATCCGTTCGACCGGTTTGATAGGATACCAAACTCGCCTGTAATGCTTCCTGTGCCTGGGGAAGTATCGATGAAGCATACGTCCCGAGTTGTTGTTTTGCCGCCGATACTTTGTAAAATAAATTTTTGATATTGCCTGTAACCATATTTCGCTCCGATGCGTACAGATCCTGCGACTTATGAATGGAGGCGGTTGCTTCTTCCACGCGGGCATTCGATTTTCCCAATGTCCAGGGAGCGAAAGGAAGCGTCATACCGACACTCACGCTCCATCCATGGAAACCGGTGAGAGGCGACGTTATGTGTTCCAATCCGAAAGTAAAATCGGGAAGATACTGCTGTGTTGCCAACGAATACATCGTTTGGCTTTCATCGATGACCAGCGAATCGTGAACGAGCATAGGCCGGTTTTGCAAGGCTATGGTTATCAACGTGTCGATACCTGAGTTAAATATTACCTCTTCCGGAATAACCGCATAACCGAGAGTATCATTCGGTTGCCGGTTCAGAAGAGATGCGAGCATTGCTTTCGCACTCAATTCTTTTTGACGGAATGTAACAATGTCGTTCTCAATCATCGACAGCTCAATTTGTGCCTTGAGGACGTCTTGCTGTGATGATTGAGCATTGCCGTATTTAATTTGTGCGATGGCAAGGATACTGCTTCATCAATCGTTCATTCTCGTGTTCCAAAATTATTTGTTGCTGAGCAAGCCAGAGTTCATCGTATGCGATTTTCAGATTTCTGATGACTGCATTCATTTTTTCCAGATGATCATGATGGGCATGATCCGATTCAAGTTCGGCAATATGACTCTGCAATCCCAGCTTGGACGGGAAAGGGATGGTTTGCATCAGGTCCAGACGCGAGTACATCGCTTCATTGAAATGAAAATCCGGCATTGCTTCCTGCATAAATCGTAATTCCGGATCGCTCAAGGCGCTTTCCTGCGCAACGCGTGATTCCCGGATCGACATGTCCTGAAGAGCAGCCTGAATTTCAGGATTATTGACGAGCGCTTCCGTGATTAGAAATTGCAGGTCGACCACCGCGGGTTCGGGAATGACTACCGAATCCTGCTGGCCGAACGTGATCATCGGAAAACAGAAAATGAAAATAAATATTTTTTTCATACATCCTCATTCAGAATGTTTCTGGAAAAAATGGAACGTGATACAATGGAAAATAACCGTTAAGGCTTACGCTCTAACGAATGAGGATGCTACAACAGGAGAGATGAAACGCGGACAGGAATATCGTTGAGAACAAACGGGGGAGAATGATCTGTAAGAGAAGTGAAGCAAAGATTATGTAATGAAAACACGTTCGGCGATTCCACGATGAACAGAACGCAAGGAACCGGATTGCAATGAGATTCTTTGGATTGCAGAAATTCATTGGTATTCCGTTCGGCGGCAATCGATCCGGCTTTACAGCATGAAGAGTGCAGTGCTGAATGAACGGTCGTCAGATGATCGGAATTGTTCTGAAGACAACATGCATGGCTCGCGCCTGCCGAGGACATCATCGGGCAGGCACCAATAAGAACCGGCACACCGATGCTGAAGAGGCAGAATGAAAGAGCCAGTGTTAATGAGCAAATTTTATGTATGAAAGAATTCTTCATTAAAGAGTAAATCTACAATATACATGCCATTATTAAGATACAAGTTTAATTCACGTTTGTCAACAGGTGGTGTGTTCTTTTTAATTCCTTAATATTTCATATTGAGAATTTCATCATCATTCTTGAGAATTTGACTCATCTTACCCACGAAACATCTGTAATGAAAACAGATCCCGAATACCGACGGCATCGGTTGAATAAAATGGTTCACCATATTGAACACCGATTTTATTGCCGTACGATTTGCACCGCGTTTCGATGAAATCAAAAAAAGTCTTCTGGCTCAGAAGAGTTTGAGGATCAGGTGACTTGGGATCATAGAATTGTGAACGATGCGATTTTATGGAATCCATGCGAATGTCGAAAACATCGGAGATATCGACGATAAAAGAAGGATTAAATTCATGCCACTGCATATAATGGAAACACTGGTGAGGTCGCCATGGCTGTTGTGGTTTTCCGTTGTGATTTGTTTTGATTTTTCTCAGTCCTGCGTAGAACCATGCCTCACGCGACAAATAATGCCCGTGGACATGATCGGGATGGCGCTCTATTGAATGAGGAATCAAGAGAATTTTCGGACGATATCGCCGAATAGCAATAACCAGTTTCAGGATATTTTTTTGATTCACCTCGATATTGCCGTCCGGTAGCCGAAGATTGTCACGGATCGTCACTCCCAAAACATTCGCGGCTTTTTTTGCCTCCTGTAAACGGATGGCGGAATTTCCTCTTGTTCCTAATTCACCCTGCGTCAGATCGATAATCCCCGCTGAATATCCTGTGCGGATACATTTCGCAACAGTACCGCTGCAAGCAAGTTCAATATCGTCGGGATGAGTGCCAATGGCCAATATATCAAGTTCCATAGATGCTCCAAAAATGATGATCGTGAATATAGCGAACGAAGCCACAAAAGGCAACGAACGGAAATCGGATGAAAAGCACGATTTGGTTTTGAAATGATTTTTGTCTTTATTTACGCCGTAAAACGCCACATCACAAAATTATTGCATAACGATGAAGTGGAAGTTTCGTCCGTTCAAAAATGTCAAAGTAGTTTTAGGCGTCGGTTTTGGATTGTTGATTATTCTGATGGCTATCAGCGGCATATCGATTGTCATCATTGCTTCCGAAGTTCAAAACGGCACAGCGCTTATTCAAGATAATTACGCGCAAAGTGTGCGCATCATCGGGCATGTCCAGACGGATGTTGTGTACCTCCGGCTCTTAGTGCGCGACGTCATTTTCTTCGAAGATGCAAAACAACGGGAAACGCTTCGGAGCCAAATCGATTCCGTGATGAATGAAATAGCCGATCAATTCGATAAAACGCGGCGAATCGTTGTTCAACCGGAAGAGAAACAAAGTTATCAGGCATATATCGGTGCGTTCGATCAATTTGCCGATGCAATTCATAAGGTCGTGGACACCGTTGAAGCCGGTAAACATGACGAAGCCGTGTCTCTCTACCAGACGGCAATGCTTCAGTCCCGCCAGCGCCTGGATGAGATTTCGAATAGATTGGTTCTTGCGAATCTGCATGCCTCTGCGGTGACACGGGATCACATTGATTCTCTTGAAACGGAATTTCTTCAGATCGGTGTGGGAATTGTTGCACTTTCGATTATTATCAGTGTCCTCATCTACTATTATGTTTCCCGGATGTTCTGGATTTATGTAGAAAATATTAAAGCTGCGGAAGAGCAAAAGGAAAATCTGCTTCATTTACTTCAAGAACGGCAAAAGAAAATCGAACAACTGGTCGTCAACATGTCGTCGATCGAGGAAGATCAGCGAAAACGGTTTGCACAGGAATTGCACGACGCGATCGGGCACGGATTAACCGTTGCAAAATTTCATGTCGACTCTGCAAAGGCTGAACTCGACAGAAATCCCGCGCAAGCACGGGACCATCTGGAAAAATCTTTGTCCACCATTCAGGAATCGCTGACCGAAACGAAACGGATTTCCTATGACATGCGGCCCATGTTGCTCGACGATCTAGGCCTGGTCGCCGCGGTGAAACAGCTTATTACCGATTTCGAACGACGGACAGGCATCAAGGTACAAAAAGATTTTGCCGTATTATCGGGACGGTTAAAATCGATTGTCGAAATCACGATATATCGTATTGTTCAAGAGGCATTCAGCAATATTGAAAAACATTCGAATGCGAAGAAAGTCCTTTTTCAAATGCTCGTCCGGGATGAGGGAGTAATGGGTTTGTCTATCACGGACGACGGAAAAGGGTTTGACGTCGGCGATGTGGTCATGGGTAAAAATTCACGATTGGGTCTGAGAAATATTTTGGAACGCGGAGAATTGATCGGTGGAACGGTCCTTATCGAATCGCGCCCCGGGCAGGGGTGTGAAATTAATATTGAAATGCCAATACACACAATGAGAGAGAACGAATGATTTCCGTTGTCATTGCAGATGATCATCACGTGGTGCGGGAAGGCATCGCTTTAATATTGCAACAGGAAGGTGATATTAAGGTGATCGGCCAGGCAAGTAACGGGGAAGAAGCCGTTGCCATGATCATGCAATTGAATCCTGACATTACAATTCTTGATATCAGCATGCCCAAATTGAACGGCATTCAAACTGCTCAAAAATTGATTCGCGATGGATTCAAAGGCAAAATCCTCATGCTGACACAATATGATAAAGAAGAATATGTGCGGGAAGCCATTCAAACGGGAGCCAGCGGCTATCTTTTGAAGGATAGCATTAAAGATGACGTTATTGCAGCAATAAGAAAAATTATGTCGGGAGAAACATTTTTTAGTCCATCTATTTCAAAACTACTCGTCGACGAGTATTTTCAGCAACTCAAGAGAAAAACAAGTTCAAAATCCATTCCTGACCTGACCCCCCGTGAAACCGAAGTTCTTCAGCTCATTGCAGAAGGTTATTCCACGAAGCAAATAGCAGACAAGCTTTATTTGAGTGCCAGAACCGTCGATTTCCACAGAGCCAATATCAGCCAGAAGCTTGGTGTCCATGATATTGCCGGTTTGACAAAATATGCAATTCGACACGGATTAGTAAAGATTTAACGCCTTTTCTGTTTTCTATCCCCGTAGTACTACCTGTTTCTGCTTGAAATTGCAAAAAAAAATCCAGCAATTTTCCTGATTGAATTCCCATTGTTGTTGTTGTAACTTGAACATGTAATTTATACGATATAAATTTTTCTCATTAACGGAAAAATAAAATGGGTCAACAGCAAATACTTCTTATCATTGCGGGTGTGATTGTCGTGGGGATTGCCATCGCTGTTGGAATTCAACAATTCGGTTCAAATAGTGCAGCGTCAAACAAAGACGGTATAACATCATCGCTTACTTCACTTTCTGCCGATGCATATCAATATAAATTACGACCATCGACGCTAGGTGGAGGAAATAATTCGTATGTGGGATTTACCATACCGACGAAATTAATTTCCGATGATAATGGAACTTATGCAATTAGCGGATCACCGTCGGCGACAGCGCTTCAAATTGTCGGTACATCAGCTGTAAATTCTGCATGGGTTGCGACAATAGCTCTCGACTCGACAGGGTTATCTAATGTTACCTACACCGGATGGTAATTGAGATTGAAGTTAAAGCAAAAAAGCAAATTAAGTTAAAACTAAATCACATTTTCTAACAATTAAGGGGACATTTTATGGGTCAGCAACAACTTTTACTCATCATTCTTGGCGTCATCGTCGTCGGTATAGCAATTGCGGTCGGTATTTCGCAGTTCAGTGCACACAGCACACAAGCCAATAAAGACGGTGTTACATCAAGCTTAGTCAATATTTCAGCGAACGCCTATCAGTTCAGAATTCGCCCGACAACCATGGGCGGCGGCGGCGGACAATATACCGGATATACGATTCCGTCACGTATGGCAACTGACAATAATGGTGCATACACTGTTAGCAGCGTAAGTGCCACGAGTGCAGTGCTCAAAGGAACCTCTTCAATGAACAGTTCGTACGTCGCAACATGTACGTCCGATTCGTTGGGTAATACGACGTTGGTTTATACAGGCTGGTAAAATACCCCTGTACATTCAGTCAAGCCGCAGTAGATTACTACTGCGGCTTTTTTATTTTTGGTCCTCCCGCAATGATTTACCGGAGTTGCTTCCGTGATAAGAATTGAATATATTTTTTTATGCTTGGTAAGCCCCAAAACATATTTTCCGTAACCGATCTTACCCGTAAAATCAAAGGAACTCTGGAAGAAGGATTTTCGCGGATCGCTGTTCAGGGCGAGTTATCCAATTTCAAGCACCATTCTTCAGGCCATTTATATTTCACACTGAAAGACGAACATGCCCAGATTCAATGCGTGATGTGGCGGAGCCGTGTTCCGGCTTTATCCGTTACACCGCAAGATGGCATGAAAATGATTGCCCGCGGAAACGTTACCGTGTACGAAGTTCGGGGAAATTATCAATTGGATGTAGCAAGTTTGCAGCTTCTCGGAGCAGGAGAACTGCAAATTGCTTTTGAACGATTGAAACAGAAACTCGCCGCCGAAGGGTTATTCGATCAGGACCACAAGAAACCGTTGCCGCAATTCCCTCAACGGATCGGCATTGTCACATCGCCAACGGGCGCAGCAATCCAGGATATCATAAATATTATCAATAGGCGTTTCCCGTCGACCGAACTGATTTTGTGTCCCGTCAAAGTTCAGGGAATCGGCGCGGCGGAAGAAATCGCATCTGCTATCGACGATTTTAATAATTTTGGTGCTGTTGATGTTATTCTTGTCGGACGCGGAGGCGGATCGCTTGAAGACCTCTGGGCATTCAACGAAGAAATCGTTGCCCGGTCTATTTATCATTCATCCATTCCTGTTGTCAGCGCAGTCGGTCATGAAATTGATTTCACGATTGCCGATTTCGTTGCCGATCTGCGGGCTCCGACGCCGTCGGCAGCGGCGGAACTCATTGTCCCCGATAGACGTGAAATTATTGAAATTGTACGTAATTTTTGTTATACTTCAGAACAAATTGTGAGGACAAAACTTACAAATCAGAAAAAGTACTATTACCGCATTATTGCAAAGTTATTCGTTTAACAGGCCGCTCGACCGGCTGCATCAATATTCCCAACATCTTGATGAAATCAATCGTGCATTTGATCAATCTGTTGGTCATCGCTTTACGCTTCTCGGTCAGATCCTGCATTCACTGGAAAAACGAATGTTGTCCCTTAATCCGGAAATAGTTCTTCAAAGGGGATATGCCATTCTCATCCGAAATGGCAAAGCGGTAAGTAAATCCAAACATCTGCATCCTGAGGATGAGATCGATATTAAAATGACCGATGGAACGGTTTCTGCCGTTGTGCAATAATTCGATATTTGACCATGCCCTCAAAGAAAAATAGTTCGGAAAAAAAAGAGAGCGGAAACTTTGAACGTTCATTGAAGCGTCTTGAAGAAATCGTCGAACAACTGGAAGACGGCAATATTACGCTCGATGAAGTCATGAAAAAGTATGAAGAAGGCGTCTCTCTTTCAAAACAATGCCTGGAACAATTATCACAGGCGGAAGTGAAGCTGAAACGTTTGAGCAAAGATGCCAAAGGAAATTTTGACCTGTTCGAGGGAATCGACGGAGAAGAGAATGAGTAACGATACACCGGCACCACCGTTGAGATATCTGCCGTCGATCAATGCACCCGCTGATTTACGGAAGTTGACGATTTCCGAGTTGAAAACTGTCAGCTCGGAAGTTCGCGAATTTTTGATCGATACTATTTCAAAAGTCGGAGGCCATTTTGGAGCCGGACTTGGCACGGTGGAGTTGGCTGTTGCGTTGCATTATGTTTTTCAGACACCGAACGATAAGCTGGTGTGGGATGTCGGTCATCAGGCATATCCTCATAAAATTCTGACCGGACGGAAAGAAGTGTTTCATACCATCCGGCAATTGGGCGGCCTCAGTGGTTTTCTCAAAAGGTCGGAAAGCGAGTACGACACATTCGGCGCAGGGCACGCGAGTACATCGATCTCCGCCGCTCTGGGCATGGCGGTTGCCCGCGATCTTGCCGGAGAACATTTCCGTGTCGCTGCAATTATCGGTGACGGAGCGATGACCGGAGGAATGGCATACGAAGCGATGAATAACGCCGGCCTGCAAAAACGAAATATGATTGTCGTCCTGAATGATAACAATATGTCGATCGGTCCGAACGTCTGGGCATTATCGAATTATTTCACCGAGCTGATCAGTAATCCGTCATACAATCGATTCAAATCGAACGTATGGGATATGACCGGAAAGCTCGATACGATCGGTGACCGCATCCGGAAGATTGCCGGACGTGTGCAGGAAGGTATTAAAGTGGTCATCACACCCGGAATGTTGTTCGAAGCACTTGGCTTTCGTTATTTCGGCCCGGTCAACGGACATAATATTCCGCAGCTCGTCAAAATATTCAATGATATAAAAGATTTACACGGGCCGATTCTTGTTCATGTCATTACACGAAAAGGAAAAGGGTATAAACCCGCTGAAGAAGATGTTCAGGCATTACACGGCGTAACCCCGTTCGATAAACTGACCGGTCAATCGCCGAAAAAACCTGAGACGGTTCCTGCGTATACAAAAATATTCGGTAAAGCGCTTGTGGATATCGCAAAACAAAACCCGAAAGTCGTCGGCATTACTGCCGCAATGCCGGATGGAACGGGACTTGATCAGCTTCAGGCGGAACTGCCCGACCGGTTTGTCGATGTCGGCATCGCTGAACAACATGCCGTAACATTTTCTGCCGGACTTGCCACGCAAGGATATATTCCGGTCGCGGCTATATATTCGACATTTCTTCAACGGGCGTACGACCAGATTATCCACGATGTTGCATTGCAGCATCTCCACGTCGTTTTTTGTTTGGACCGCGCCGGACTGGTCGGTGCCGACGGACCGACACACCACGGCGTTCTTGATATCGCATACCTTCGTTGCATTCAACAGATGGTGGTGATGGCTCCGAAAGATGAAAGTGAATTACGCGACATGCTCTATACCGCCATCGAATATAAAAATGGTCCGATTGCTCTTCGTTACCCGCGGGGAAACGGAATCGGTGTTCCGTTAAAACCGGATTTTTCTTTGCTGACGATCGGAAAAGGAGAGATTGTCCGGACCGGAACCGATGTGGCAATCCTGGCCATCGGCAACATGGTGTATCCATCGTTGAAAGCCTCGGAACTTCTTGCGACCGACGGGATCAAGGCTGAAGTGGTTAATATGCGATTCGTCAAACCGATCGATATCGATTTGATTGAAGATATTTGTAAAAGATTTTCATATGTTCTGACGGTCGAAGATCATTCGGTGCAGGGCGGGTTCGGCAGCGCCGTGCTTGAAGCGATGGCACAAAGAAATATTCAGGGTGTTCATGTGAAGAATCACGGGATCCCCGATGAATTTATTGAACACGGATCGCCGGCTGAATTATATGCCATGTTGAAATTAGATGCCCCGGGCATCGCCAGTGTGGTAAAGAATTTTTTTCGAAACATTCCGCAATCATCACCGTTTGTAACAACAGCATAAAACATTATGGAAAAAGTTCGTCTCGGAATCGTCGGCCTCGGTTGGGTTTCACAGGTATTTCATATTCCGATCCTTTCGAAACTTGAAGATGTGGAGATTGTTGCGATTTGTGACCGCGATAAGTCCCGCACGAAAATGATCGCGGAACGGTTCGGCTTTTCCCGGACGTATACCGATTACCAGCAAATGCTTGAGACGGAAGATTTAGATGCAATCGATGTTTGCACCAGCACCGACGTTCATCCAGCCGTCACCATTGCAGCGTTGAAAGCCGGAAAAGATGTCTTTGTTGAAAAACCGATCGCCCGCAAACATAGTGAAGCTCTTCAGATGGAAGAGGCTGCGAAACAGTATAAACGAAAGCTCATGGTCGGCATGAACAATCGTTTCCGTCCGGATACGATGATCCTGAAAAGTTTTCTGGAAAAGAATGAATTAGGGAAAATATTTTATATCAAAGCCGGCTGGCTGAGGAAACTTTCCAACACAAGTCCGTGGATCACACAAAAAGATAAGTCGGGAGGCGGTGTCTTCCTCGACCTCGGCATCGTGATGCTCGATCTGATTTTATGGATGTTGGATTTTCCGCCGGTGCACCGGGTAAGTGCCAAAACGTATACGCAAAAGACCAAAAGCGTGGAAGATTCCTGCGTCGTGTTTATCGAAATGAAAAACGGAACGTCGATCATGCTTGTCACAAGCTGGTCTCTGCAGTCGGAACAGGATTTCTTTTATTGTGATTTCTTCGGTGCGGATGGAAGCGCAATGATTAATCCTTTGAGAATTCATAAACAACTGCACGGAAATTTGGTGAACGTGACGCCCGTAAAAATCGATTCGCCGGCGAATTTGTATAAAAAGAGTTACGAAAACGAACTGAAGCATTTTATCGGGGCGGTCCGCGGTTTTCATCAGATTGTTTCTTCCGGAGAAGAAGCTGTGCAACGCATGAAAATCGTCGATGCCGTGTACTTATCCGCTGCAAAAGGAAAAGAAATTGTTTTTCGTTAAACCGGTAAATTGATTGTGCGGTTGTGATTGCATTCACGTCCGAAGTTATTTTTTCCGCTCACCGATGTTAGCACCGAAGATTGTACTGTCATTTCAACCAAAGAAACAATGTACCGCATCATGTCTTATCTCCGCAAATTCAATAATGATTATTAAATGAAAAAGGTTCAATCGGAAATCGATAAGCAGTTCATGTATGAATGTTTAGCACTTGCCCAACGAGGTGCCGGTTCGGTCAGTCCTAATCCGATGGTTGGTGCGATACTGGTAAAGAACGATACAATCATCGGCACAGGTTATCATGCAAAATTCGGCGGACCGCATGCAGAAGTTGCTGCCATTCATAGTGCAACGAAGCCGGTACGAGGTTCCACATTGTATGTCAATCTTGAGCCGTGTAATTTTTTCGGCAAAACACCGCCATGCACAGATTTATTAATTTCCTCCGGCATACGTCGTGTTGTGATCGGAATGAAGGATCCGAATCCGCAAGTTTCCGGAAAAGGGATTAGACAACTTCGCCGTGCAGGAATTTCGGTAACATCCGGGGTCATCGAGTCGGAATGCCTGAAACTGAACGAGAGCTTTTCCAAATATATCAGCACGCATCTTCCGTTTGTCGCCTTGAAAATTGCGCAGACACTGGATGGAAAAATAACATCGGAAAAAGGGAAACAAACTGACATCACCAATAACTCTTCAATCAAATTTGTTCACCAGTTGCGATCCCGGTATGATGCAGTTCTTGCCGGAGCCGGCACGATCGATATCGACAATCCGAAACTGACCGTCCGTACTGTCGAAGGGCGAAATCCTGTCCGTGTGATCCTTGACGGTAAATTACAAATTTCGCATACATCAGTTATCGCCAGCCGCTCAAACGTGCGGACGATTATTTATACTTCTACGCGATCTGCGAAAAAACTTTCATCCAAAATTAAAAGATTGAGAGACACTGGAATTGAAGTGTATGTAATGAAGCCCCACCCAAACGGACTGATTCCGTTACGCAATGTTTTATTGCATCTCGCTGCGTTGGGAATTGCTTCCGTTCTGGTTGAGGGCGGAGCTTTCACATACCGGCAATTTCTCGACGAACGGCTTGTCGATAAAATGTATCTTTTTATTGCACCAAAAATTTTCGGATCCGGGCTGGATGCATTTTCGATTCCCGTGATGAACAAGCTCCGTCTTCAAATCGATTCATCGTGGAATTTGGACGGAGATATTTTACTTGAAACGTATTTGCAAAAATGAATAATAAAAGGTATCTATCATTATGTTTACCGGAATTATTGAAGAAATAGGAACCATCACATCGATCAGGAAAAAAGGCGATGGTATCGTCCTGTCGGTGAAAGCGCCGAAGTCGAGTAAAGAATTAAAAATCGACAGCAGTATTGCCATCAGCGGTGTTTGTGAAACCGTTGTCGCGAAAAAAGGAAACGTGGTCGATGTCGTTGCGGTCGAGGAAACGTTAAAAAAAACCACGCTGGGAAATCTTAAAAAAAATTCTAAAGTGAATCTTGAACTTCCGATACGGTTTAACGCGCGGCTGGGCGGACACCTTGTCCTCGGGCATGTTGATTCCTTCGGTTCCGTCACGGCAATTGAACAACGGTCGACAAGCTGGATGTTCTCGATCAAGATCCCGAAACAATTTTTGAAGTATGTCGTTCCGGTCGGATCGATTGCGGTCGACGGCGTCAGTCTGACGATCGCCGAGCTTGAAAAGGATATCGTCAGGATTTCCATCATTCCTCATACGATGGAGCATACGATATTCGGATCGTATCAGCCGGGCACCGAAGTGAATCTTGAATTCGATATTGTCGGAAAATATATCGAACGGTTTACGATGCTTCAGGACAGTCAATCCCGGCCGGAATTGTTTACAGAACGGAACCTGCGCGAGATGGGATTCTAACGGATGGCAAGAAAAATTTATTACAAAATAATCGACGACGGAATTGCCGCAATTTCCGATGACGAATGGAATTCAATTTCGCGATTACAGCATTGGTACAATTCCGAATTCATCTGGACGGCGGGAAGATTAGCGCTCAAAATGTATGCGATATTTCCCGATACGGAACGTCATACCGGAAATATCGAAGAGCTCCGGCGGACAATTCTTCGCCGGCGGCTTCAGCTCCAGGAAGAAAATAAATCGGAAAACGAAATTGTCCGGACGTTAGTGTCGGAAGGATTGATCATTGCCCAGCGGGGAGGATATTTCGAACAATGTCTTGCCAGCGGATTTACGCGTGTCGCCGGAAATGAATTCGACGCTTATTTAGTTTGTGAGTTTCTGTTAAAAGTATCTCATCTCTGTCCCAACATCACCATCGATATTTACGACGAGGGTGAATTCATCAAGACCCGGCAGATAAAAATGGTGAACGGAGAGGTCATCGTTCCGGTCCGAGACCGGCAGAGAACGTGGTATTACGAACAGGTGGTGAAGAACCGCCACGCGTTTGCGGTTGTGGATTCGGGCAAGTATGATGATTTCCCGAAATTCCAATCGACGATCAACGACTTCAACGATATGACATTCGACGAACGGATGACCATATTGAAGGACTGGAACTGGCTTGGCTTCGAAAACAACTATGACATTAACGGCGATGATATTCAGGGTTTCGATTTAAACAAAAAAGTCACCGTCTTCCGGCTGGAAAATTTGCAAGGAACTTCTTGAAGTTCAAAAAGAAATTTCGTATCTTATAAAACTGTCTAAATTAACTCATTTCTTGAGGAAATCATGTTCTGGATTCTGATGGTTATTGAAATTTTTGTTTCTATTTTACTGATGATTGTCGTTTTGATGCAATCCAGCAAAGGTGGGGGATTGGCTGGAACCTTAGGCGGAAGTTCCATGGGAACAATGTTCGGCGTACGCCGCACTTCGGATTTTTTGAGCCAAATGACGATTTACCTTTCTGCTATGTTTATCGTTTTGTGTTTGGTCATCAATATATTCTTCCTGCCGGGAAAGTCGTCGTCGACTGAAAGTATTATTCAAAAAGGCGGGGCACCGACGAGTGCTCCGCAACCGGTTCCTCCGACCAGTTTGCCAGCAACAACTCCGGCACAGACAACACCGGGAAAGTAATTTCCCTGTTTTGTTATAACGGGTTTATCCGTTGCGCCCATGGCTCAATTGGTAGAGCAGCTGACTCTTAATCAGCGGGTTGTAGGTTCGAGTCCTACTGGGCGCACGATCTCAATTTTTTTTCCTAAGTTCGTATTCCTGCTATTGCAACTCGTTGTAAAAATCGCTACATTCAGAACGTATTTAAGCTAAACTTCCGGAGAGGTGGGTGAGTGGCTTAAACCAACGGTTTGCTAAACCGTCGTATGGGGTCAACCTGTACCGAGAGTTCAAATCTCTCCCTCTCCGCTTCGCTTCAATCGTCGAGTAATGTGTTACAAATTTTGCAAGCCTCAACAATTCTACTACCGCTTGTCGAGCACACGACGTATTGCACGAAGGACTTCGTTCGGATTGTACGGTTTCGGAATAAACTCCTTCACTCCCGACTTCAAGATTTTGGACTTCTCTCCAGGTTCGATAAATCCGCTGGCAAGAATAAACAAAATGTCGGGCTGTTGCAGCTTCAGGGTTCTGTACAGTTCATCACCGCTAACTTTCGGTAATCCCAGATCGGAAATCACCAGCCGTATTTCACTCTGATGTTGGTTAAAGATCGTTCTTGCATCGTTGCCATCTGCTGCCGAGAGTACCTTATACCCTTTTGATTCGAGAAATTGAGTCATCATTTCCCGCAACATTTCTTCGTCTTCAACTATGAGTATGGTCTCATCTCCGCCAGGAATTTTTCCATTTGTGTCTACTTCAAACTGTCTAATCTCTTCAGTCTTGGTGCCAACGGGGAAATAACATGTGAATATTGTTCCTTTGCCAAGCTTGCTCTGAACCGAAACAAATCCGCCATGGCTTTCCATAATCCCATAAACTAACGAAAGGCCTAACCCCGTTCCCTTGGCTTTCTCTTTTGTAGTAAAAAACGGCTCAAAGATTCGTCTTTGAGTCTCTTCATCGATTCCCACACCACTATCAGCCACTTTGAGAAGAAGGTATTCAGCCGCCCCAGCTTTTGGAAAACTTAAACACACTACTTCTCCCGATTCGCGACACGTTGTGATTCTGAGTGTCCCGCCATTTGGCATCGCATCGCGGGCATTCACACAAAGATTCAATAATACTTGATGAACTTGAGTACTGTCGGCTTTAATCAATGGTAGGTCATTATCAAGATGTAAGGAATATGTGATCGACTTTGGAAATGTTTCATGCAAGAGTATACCAACCTCGTTGACGCTATCATTGAGTAAAATGGTTTCAAACAAAACATCGGTTTTCCGTGCAAAGGTCAGCATTTGTTTCACCAGGCTGGCGCCTCTCTGACTCGCACAAATAATGGCACCGATACCTTTTTTAAAGATTGGGATATTCGTAGGATGTTTTTCAATCAATGTTGCATATCCCATGATGATACCGAGAATATTATTGAAGTCATGAGAAATGCCGCTGGCAAGCGTGCCGAGACTTTCAAGCTTCTGGGCTTGTAGAAGTTGTGATTGAAGACTCTTCTTGTTTTCTTCTTCCCGTTTACGCGTTGTAATATTACGACCGGTGCCGAGAAGTCCGATGATCTTGCCGTCTCTCTTCTGCGGGGAAACGAGAAATTCACCGGAGATAAAAGAACCATCTTTTATTCTAACGCGGGCTTCGAACAACCATGGTGTCTCACCACCAAGAACGCGCGTGAATATATCAAGAACAAGCGGAATATCATCCGGATGGATAAGGATCGTAAACGATTTGCCGATCCAATCGTCGACGGACCATCCGGTAATCTCCTCAAACGCCGTATTGAGTGTGGTGAAAAATCCAAGAGGCGAGATTGTAAATATGGCATCACGCATATTTTCCAGAATATTGCGCAAGCGTTCTTCCGAAATCAGTAAATTGTTTCGATCAGTTTGGCGAGAAGTGATATCCGTGTACAATCCAAGTATGCCAATGATACCTCCGGAAGAATCCCGCATAGGTACCTTATTCGTAAGAAGACAGATAGTGTCGCCTGCGGGAGTGGTCTGGATTTCTTCGACGTTAAGTCTGGAAACACCGCTGTCGATAACTTGGCGGTCAATGGCGCGATATGATTCCGCCTGATCACGCCAAACCATCGCGTAATCATCTTTTCCGACAATGTTGTCCTGATTGGTAAATCCAGCGTCGTGGGCAAAATCCTTATTACAGCCCAAGTACACCAAATTCGTGTCCTTCCAGAATATGGAAGCGGGAGCTGTACTAAGAATCCCTTCGATGAACAAACGTGATGATTGTAGCGATTCTTCCGCGATCTTGTATTTACTTATATCAATCAAATTAACAAGATAAAACTGCGGAATATTTTTGTCATCCCTCATCAATGATATTGAAACGAAACAGTAAACTATTTTTTCATTCTTGGATAAATAACGTTTTTCGAACGATATTTTTTCAATATTGCCATCTTGCAACTGTCTTATTTGATTCAAACCTATTAATTTATCGTCAGGGTGGGTGATATCTGTGAAAGTGAGTTTCTGCAATTCACTTTCTCCATAACCAGTAATATCTTCAAAAGTTTTATTAACTCGCTGAAATTTATGATCCATTCCTACCATGCAAACACCTGCAGCAGAATATTCAAATGAATGTCGGAAATGTTCTTCACTTATAAGAAGAGCTTCATGGGATTTTTTTCGTTCTGTAATGTCTCTGATATTACATTGGATTACATTTCGGCCGTGTACTTCATAGATATTACTGAAAAATTCCACCCACATGGGTCGTCCATCTTTGGTTTCGAGCGACAAATTCTCATAACGAACATATTTTTCCTGCTGAAGTTTATTAAAAGCTTCTTTGTTGGCAACGATATCTTTGAACAAGCCAATTTCCCATAGTTCCTTATTTTGAAAATACGTAAATGGATAGCCGAGTTTATCAGCAAGAAACGGGTTGATATCTTCGATCCTGCCGGTATTGGCATCCAGAATAATGATACCGTCTTTTGCGGTCTCAAAAAGGCGGCGATAGCGTGCTTCCGACTGGAACAAATTTTCTTCATTTTTTTTGCGTTGGGTGATATCCCGTTGAATTGCCATAAAACCGGTGATACTGTTATGTTCATCAAGAATCGGGCTGACTGAAGTCTCAATATCGACCAATTCTCCATTTTTCCTTTTGTTCACGATTTCGGCTCGTAATTCTTTCTTGCTTGAAAGAGTTCCCCAGAACCACTTGTAGTCTTGTTCGTTCAGCTGGGTGCTCTTTAAAATACGCGGTGTAACTTTGCCGATGATATCTTCAGCGGTGTGACCGTACAGCGTGGTAAAGGCAGGGTTCACAAATGTAAAAATACCGTTCGGATCTGTCATAAAAATTACATCCGTGACAGATCCAACAGCCTGGTTGAGCTCTACTAATGATTGGTCTAACTTTATGCGATGGTAATTATTGCGTTTGATTTCGGCCAAACGCCGAAAACTAAACCAGACTAACCCCATCATGAGCAAGAACAGCCCAAGATATAGTTCATCGAACACGAAAACATTATGTTGTATGATCCAGAGGAAGGGGGCATGGAGAAGATTGAAATACCACGTCAGTCCGAAAACCAAAGCGCTAAACAGTAAAATGATAGACAAGTCACGCCAAGCAATGAACTTCTGTTCCGTCAATTCTTCTTCTGGTGTTTGCTTACGAAGTGATGACGCTGGACTTGGGTTGTGATATTGTTCGTTGCATTTCATTACTCACCTCTATGAGTGTATGATTGCACTATGATACTCAATCAGGTACAAAAACAGTTTGGAGATTGGTAAGCCACTTCCCCAAAATGATCTGTACATGACGATTTGAAACCAAGCCACTCCCTGTGACTTGACCTCAATAGTCCACAACCCCCATAAGAAAGATAAGCCAATTCAAGAGGGTAGTAAATCATCCAAAGGGATGAATGAGTAGTTAATTCCCTAGAAACGAGAAACTATTTGGCGAATTATGAAGAAATATTGGTGATATCATGAAAACTGTACAAAATTTGAGGGTGACGAACACTTCAGGAAGGTCTTTAAGTGCTACAGAAACAGCCTAAACGCGGCTGCTGTGGTTCAATGATGGTTCTTGTCTTAGACTAGGTCAAACACATAAGGCTCATGTCCGGAGTTATGATGAAGTGGCGATATTAGTAAATGAGAAGCAGGAAACAGGAGTGTGGAATTTAAGGCCAATAATTTTCCAAGCGGATTGTACTTCTACAAAATATCGGCTGGAAACTTTATCGATATGAAGAAGATGATTCTCTTGAAATAGAACTACTAGCTACATCCTCACGAGTAACTGTAGTTAATCAAGGCCCTGACCGAAAACGGTTGGGGTTTTTTGTCTCTAGGTTGGCTAAACTTGATATTGACAAACTAAATGATTACAATCACGCATCACTTCTCACCCTCATTTCCTTTTCTCGTTCTTTCAACACAAGTTTTTTTTAGTTCTTTCCAAGTCCTTCATTCATTCGTTAAGGAGATTTACTATGAAACACATTTTCTTCTATGTTGCCTTGATATCGCTGGTTCTGTGTACGATCACCTTTGCCCAAGTACAACAGAACCCCAGCGCTGGTGGTTCAACAGTGGGCCCCCAGACTTTTCCATTGCCCGGCAGTATTTCACAACCACGAAATGTACATTTCGTTTCACCGACCGTTGTACCGTATAAATTCTCTTACCAGGGACTTCTGCTCACCAATTCGGGCGCGCCGGTAACCGATGGGATATACTCATTAGTATTCAAGATTTTCGGTGGCCTCACAGGTGGATGCAGCGCTCTGGACAGAAACGCAATCTTCCGTACAGGTTCAGAAAGGGACGTTCAGTGTTGTACTTGGTTCGGTTACACCAATTACATCTGTGCCCCAGACCGGTTCTCTTTACATTGAAGTGACGGCAAGTTCCGGTCCGAGCATCAGCTCGGCACGAACTTTTGCTCCGCGCACTCAGGTAGTAAGTGTACCGTATGCACTTATTGCTGATACTGCAAATTACGTCCGACCGGGTGGAAGCGGTAACTTCGGCGACTATAACGGCAATCCCGGAGCCGACGCGTTCGTCGCAGGTTATCGTGACAGCGCTACTAGCAATTATTCAACGGTTACTGGAGGTAATTACAATATTGCAAGTGGCCAGAGTTCGGTCATCAGTGGCGGATTCAATAATAATGCAACTGGACCGAACGCCTTTATAGGCGCCGGTGGAAGTAATAATGCAACCGGTTTAGCTGCGACCATCAGTGGTGGAGCAGGGAATAGTGCAAGAGGTGTTTTCTCAACCGTTGGCGGCGGAGGTGGAAATTCATTCTCCGATAGCAATTCCGCAATCGGAAATTACTCAACCATCCCGGGTGGGCGTAAAAACATTGCGTTGCAGGGGATTATTCCTTGGCAGCGGGTTGGGGAGCCCAAGCCGTTAACAACGGAACGTTTGTCTGGGCAGATTCAACCGGCGGCGCAAGCTTTAAATCAGCTGTCGAAAATTCATTCATCGTCCGCGCATCAGGCGGTGTGGGTATCGATACGAACAGTCCGGGACATACTCTCGAGGTCAACGGTGATATTAACCTGACAGGCGGACTTACGAAGAGTTACTCTGGCACACTTGCCCATGTGGCCCCCTTCGCGTTTGGCAATATCTCTCTGGCCGGAGCGATTTACTCGGGAACAGGGAACTTCACTTGCTCCTGGAATACTTCGGAATATCTCATCGCCATCACCGGTGTCACCTATTTTTATTCTACCTATACGACTGTTGTTACCATCAATGACATTAATACACCTCTTGTAGCAACGACCAATAGTATTGGCGGAAATTTGATCGTCAAAATCTATAACCTCTCCGGTAATCCGGTGCAGGCTCCGTTCGAATTCGTGATCTACCATCAATAGGTGGGAACCATAATGGAGATACTCAATATGAAAACCAAATATATTATCTTGATGATTGCATCGGTCACTATGTTCAATCCCGCTTTGGGCCAGATTCATCCATGGAAGGTGATAGACCCGGGTGGTGGACAATCCGCCTCTGCAAACGGTTTCAAACTTTACAGCGTTGTCGGACAGTTCGCGGCAGGAACATCGGCCGTGCCATCCGATAGCTTCGCAATCGAAAGTGGGTACATCCCCGGGTTGAGGAATTTCTCGGGCGTTGCTACAACTCTCGGTATTTCTTACGCAACCGGATGGGATCTCCTCTCCATTCCCTGTGCGGTTGCTGATTCACACAAGACGGTACTTTTTCCAACGGCGATTTCCTATGCATTTTCGTATGAGGGAAGCTATGTGCGGGATTCACTCCTCCGAAACGGTTTCGGTTATTGGTTGAAGTTCAACGGACCAATCACCGTACCGTATACAGGAACAACGTTTCAACAAGAATCATTGTTGGTGGCAACCGGATGGAATATGATCGGTACACCATCATATCCCGTTCTTCTCTCTGATATTAGTGAGATAGGTACAACGGTAGTATCCAAATATTTTGGATACTCCTCTTCGTACCGTATAGTAGACACTCTTATGCCAGGATTCGGATATTGGGTGAAAGTAAACCAGCCAGGAAAACTATTGATGAATGCCGGGTCTTTATTGTTGGAACCGGAAAACCATCCGTTAGCCGCCTCCTATGCTTCGGCTTTGCCGAATCATTCATTGGCCGGAGTGAAAAACCAAGATGGTATCGGATTTGTGAGTTTCCTTGATGCTCGCGGGACAGAAGAAGTATTGTACTTTTCGAACTCACGAACAGATATAAATCCCGAACTCTATGATCTTCCGCCTGTACCGCCTTCCGGTCCGGACATCAGATATGCAACAAATAGAATGTTTGAAATTACTGCGAAAGGAATGGAACGAGAGATAGGTATAATGCTCTCTTCTGCCATTTATCCCGTAACGATCACGTGGAATCTCGGAAAACCGTCAGCAACGGCAGCTATGATAATTGATGGGAAAGAATCGAATATGAAAGACGGAGGGGAGATCACACTACAGAAGGAAGGATCGCAAATTGCATTGAGGTTGTTGTCGGAAGGAAACCCTGAATTACCGAAAACCTTTGCACTGTATCAGAATTATCCGAACCCGTTTAATCCATCTACGACTATTAAATATGACCTTCCCACGGATGCGCGGGTGACAATAACAATTTACAATTCCATCGGTCAGGAGATGGCAAAAGTAAAAAATGAAGTAGAGACTGCCGGATACAAAGAAGCAGAATGGAATGCAAGCAATGCTGCATCGGGAGTTTATTTTTACCGAATTGAATCGACAAGTGTGAATGACGCAACAAAGATTTTTACGCAAGTGAAAAAAATGGTCTTGATGAAATAGAACTACGAGACACGTCATCAATGAGAATGAATTTAAAAAGTTGATAAATCCTGATCATAAAAAGATACTAAAGTGTCATTGATCGCATAATCAAGGCACATGTCGGTTTGGCACGTACCTTGCTCAAAATATAGCATAGCTGAATTTTCATCTATACCGATTGTATCCACAACACTGAAAAGGAGAATTAGCATGTTTAATAATTTCAATTCCGGAACATTCCTGGTCGATGCAGCAATTACAATACTCGGACTGGCAGTCATTGTTTCCGTTATCTTCCTCGTTCGCATGGCGCTTAAAGTCGTTCGTGCGCGGAATGCAAAGCAGAATAGTTACGAATTCAATATCGAAGAAGTGGGCACAACAATGGCAGACGGCGGAGTTCGTATCGGTGAAGTAACGAGCACCTTCTTCCCGGATGAGGTAGCGGATCCGAGCAACATATTCAGATCTAACAATTGAAAATACAAAAAAGGAATATTGATAGAAGTGTAAATATTTATAGCGATTTGAAGCAGAAAATTTCACAATGACGGAAAAGATTGTGTTGATAAGTTAAGCTCTGTGCTTCAAATGATCTAAATAAAACCCCGACCGGTAACGGTTGGGGTTTTTTATGGTATGAAAATGAATGCCATGAGTTAAAGACGTCAATTCGCTTTTTCAAATTTTGCTGCCACCCGAATAGCTGCCACTATGAGATTGCCCGGGCTCAGCATACGAGATCAGGAAAGTAATTATGTATTTTGAGTACTCTTCTCTTGACTATCGCCTTAGTAATTGGTAAATTAAGCTCATCATTTCTGTTGAGCATTCTTCCGGTAGATTTTGTCTTAGAAGAATTCGTTATGCATTCACCAAAGGCAAAAATTTATCCATTCATAACAATCTCGTGATTCCTTCTTAATATGATATTCGCAATCTATTAAGACGGGTGAGAAGAATGCATGCTTGAATTTGAAATTAACTGCTTCCAAGGAAAATCATTTATTGCTTGAAGAATTATCAGTGTCATTTCACAAATTATTTTTTTGTAAAGAGGATGTGTTGAAAGGAGCTATACAATGTTCAATTTGTTAAAATCGAAATTCGCTTCCCGATTCATGTTGTTATTTCTCACGCTGGTGTTAACCGGTACATCGCTTTACGGCGCAACAATCACTGCGACCTACATTCCCAATTCAATTGCCAGCGGAGGAGGTACCGGTACAACAGGATATCCATTCGCGGTGTATGTAACGATATCGGGTTGGACTGCAGCAGCGAACGGACAAGCGTACATAAAGCTGTATAGCGGAAGCAGCAATGAATTTATGTGGAGCGCCACGGGAGTCTGGAGCAATACCACGTCATTTTCGACAGCCAATCAACCTGTATTTAATATCGACGCAAGCGGTAATGCATCGGGATGGATTTACGCGAAACACAACAATAGTATTGCTAGTCCATATAATCTGCGCGCTGCAAAGGTTGGTGCCACAACTACACAAGTAACACAAACTGGTTATGCGTTTACTGCATTGACATTGGCTGGCGGCGGAAACGGCGGATGGGTTGTGCGGAACAGTTCTCCCGCAGTGAACAAGGCGATTCTCGCATACTCAGGTTCGACTGTTGTTGGATCGTACCGGACGGAAGATAATGGAATTACAGAAGGATATTCGTATAGTTCGGGTGGCTTTCAAATAGCAGTGCCCACCGGGACAATCGATTCATTGGTGAGTTATAACGATGATGGGACGCGGGATCAATTGTTTGCCGGTCCGTGGACGGTCACCGCAGGAAATCAAACAGATGTAAGCTCGGGCGGTGTAGGTTCCGCAGCTATTGTACCCACGTTTACCGGTTTAACAAACCAATCAGTGACGCTCACCGTTTATGGACAGTCCGGAAACACGATCACGAATGTCAATGTTGCTGTTCCGCCATTGTGGACATGGTCACAATCAACCGGGGATGTTTCCGTTGTGAGTAGCGGAGGGAGTCCGACAAGTGCAGTATCCGGAGACACCGTGCAAATCGGCGGATTATCTGTTGGCGGCACCGATAGCGTTCAGATTGTTCTCCATAATATCACCCCGGTCGATTCAACAGATTATTTTGCGTTTAATGTGCTCACCGGCGTATCGCCAAGCTCGATGTTTGCGCTTGGTACCAATCCAAGAATTTTGGTGCATGGATCGCCTCGTTCGATCGGACAAATTCAAGCGAACGATGCCAATGGAGTCAACCTTCTTTTAGGCAAGTATGTCACCATTGAAGGAGTAATGACGGTCACGAACCAGTTTAACGGCGCGGGTTATATTCAGGATAATAGTGACGGAATTGCTATTTACGATAGCAGTCTTACGAATCATGCGAATATCGGTGATAAAATTATAGTTTTTGGTTTGATGACGCAGTTCAACGGACTTGCGGAAATTGATCCGGCAACACTCCTACAAACTGTTTCCACCGGAAATACAGTGACACCGCTTGTAGTAACATGCTCACAGATAGCGAACGATGGTATCGGAGGAAATGAAAATTACGAGGGATTGCTCGTTCAGATCAATTCGGTGAGCTTGTCGCCCCCCATTGCCACATGGGCGGTCAGTGGTGCAGGATCGAATTACACTTTGACCGACGGCACGGGTACGGTTTCGATCCGCGTTGTTCCGAGCGTCAATTACGCAAACCAGGCGGCGCCGCAAACTCTATTTTCTGTCATTGGGGTAGTCGGCCAGTTTAAATCAGCGTCTCCTTTTATCGGCGGCTATCAATTACAGCCGCGTTTTCTATCCGATATTCTCACTTCCGGTCCGGTTATTACCAATGCTCCGGTTGAAAGTAACATCACTTCCTCATCATTCACAGTCAACTGGTCGACATTGAACAACGGAACCACACGGCTGCGGTACGGGACGACCACTTCCTACGAACTCGGACTTCTTGCTCCGGATAATACTTTGGGCACCTCGCACACCGTTAACCTTAGCGGCTTGCAAGCGGCAACGATTTATCACATACAAGCATTTTCCGACGACGGTATCGGCGACACAAGCAAAGCAGGCGATCTGGTGGTGAGCACTTCATCGCCTTCGCAAACCACGGGACAAATGAATGTGTATTTCAATTATAACGTGAACACGTCGGTTTCTCTTGGAGAAAATGCACAGGGTAATGTCGATCTCGTTTCAAAAATTATTACTCGCATCAACAATGCAAAATATTCAATTGATGCGGCACTGTACAGTTTCAGCGGACCGGCTCAGGGTGATGCGATCGCCAATGCAATGGTGGCGGCAAAAAGTCGCGGTGTGAAAGTCCGTGTCATTTGCGAAACCCAGAACGGTACGGGATCGGGGTTCACCATATTGCGTAATAATGGAATCACCGTGATCGACCAAACCTTCGATCCGACATGGAACAAGCAGGGACTCATGCACAACAAATTTTTTGTCATTGATTACCGGGGCGGTGCACCGGACAGCATTTGGGTATGGGGAGGATCGTGGAATCCTACACAATCCGGAACAACAGGAGATAGACAGAACTCCATCGAAATTCAAGACGTTGCTCTCGCCGGTTCTTACACGACGGAATTCAATCTGATGTGGGGAAGCAATGGCGATACGCCGAATTCGGCATATTCAAAATTCGGTTCTGATAAGAGCGACATTGTCCCGCATAATTTTATCATTGGCGGAATTCCCGTCAGCGTCTATTTCAGTCCGTCCGATAAAACGACATCACACATTGCATCGAAGATGTCTACGGCACAATATTCGCTTTCCGGATGCACCGACACATTCACGCGCACGGATTTAGCGGATACAATGGTTGTGAAAAAAAATGCCGGCAAGAAAGTCCGTGAAGTTATGGACAACAACACTGATACCGGTAACCAGTATGCCTTCTTACTTTCATCCGGCGTCGATGTTCATTTGAAGGGATTCTCCGGGGCATTGCTCCATCACAAGTATATGGTTGTCGATGGCGATCACTCTGCCGGAACACCGTACCTCATGACCGGCTCGCATAACTGGTCGAACGCTGCTGAAGAATCGAATGACGAAAATGAGGAAATTATCCAGAGCAGCCGGATTGCAAATCTGTATCTTCAGGAATTCGCTGCACGATATTACGAGGCAGGCGGAACCGACTCAATCCATTCCGTCAATGACGGCGTGACTGCTCCTGTATTCTCGGTGAATAAATCTTCGATCAATTTCGATACGGTGTATGTCAATAGCGCAAAGCAAGACAGTTTCGTGGTGAGTAATACAGGTAATGCTGCACTCACGATTTCTTCTGCTGTCAGTAACAACGCGCGGTACACAATAAGTCCGGCATCTGGATCTGTGAACCCCGGCGGAACGCAAAAATTCTATCTCACTTTTTCACCGAACAGTATCGGCTCGGTAAACGCTAAGATTACACTCACTCATAACGGATCCACGAGTCCGGATTCAGTCACTCTTTTGGGATTCGGCGGATCGCCCACGCTCAGTCTCGACAAATCTTCGATCAATTTCGATACGGTATTTGTCAATAGTTCGAAGCCGGACAGTTTTGTCGTGAGTAATACAGGCAATGCAACATTGAGCATCTCATCGGCTGCAAGCAGCAATGCACGATACGTCGTCAGCCCGGCTTCGGCTTCGGTATATGCCGGTCATTCACAAACATTCCTGGTGACATATTCACCAAACGCTGCCGGTACACTCAATGCGAAGATTACGCTGACACATAACGGCTCGACCAGTCCGGATTCGGTCACGCTGACGGGATTCGGCGGCTTACCGATATTGACACGGAATAAAACATCGATCAATTTCGATACGGTCTATGTGAATAGTTCGAAACAAGACAGCTTCATGGTGAGTAATACGGGCAGTATTGCGCTCAATATTTCCTCCGCGGCAAGTAATAATGCCCGGTTCACTGTCAGCCCGACTTCTGCATCGATACCGATTGGTAATTCCCAGACGTTCTTCGTGACGTATTCACCGACGGCTGCCGGCACACTCAATGCAAAGATTACATTGACACATAACGGATTGACCAGTCCGGATTCTGTCACTCTGACGGGATTCGGCGGCTTACCGATATTGACACGTAACAAGACATCGATCAATTTCGATACGGTATTTGTCAACAGTTCGAAACAAGACAGCTTTCTTGTTACAAATACTGGTAATGTTGCACTCAATATTTTCTCCGCTGCAAGCAATAATGCCTGGTACACTGTCAATCCGGCTTCTGCTTTGGTTGCAGCAGGTAATTCTCAAACGTTCTTTGTAACGTTTTCACCTACCGGCACCGGAACGCTCAACGGGAAAATAACGTTAACCCATAACGGATTAACTAGTCCGGATTCGGTTACGCTGACAGGATTCGACAACCTACCGACTATTTCCGTAACCCAACACGCAAATGGAACGATTGCACCGGGAACGACATCAGTCACTTATGGAGGCAATCAGTCATTTGTGATTACCGCGGCGACCGGTTATCATGTTGACAGCCTGATTGTCGATGGAGCAAAAGTTGATTCCATGGCAAGTTACACGTTCACGAACGTAACAGCGAATCACTCGATCGCCGCATACTATTCCATCAATACGTTTATGATTACCGTTACGCAACGCTCGAATGGAACAATCACCCCGGGGAATACATCGGTAAACTATGGTGGTAGCCAGTCATTTGCAATTACTCCTACGACAGGTTACCATGCTGACAGTGTAGTTGTCGATGGGTCGAAAGTTGATTCCACAACAAGTTATACGTTCACCAATGTGACAGCGAATCATACGATCACCGCGTATTATTCTATCTATTCCTATACGGTCACCGTTACGCAACACCCGAACGGAACAATCAGTCCGGGTACAACGGCTTTGAACTATGGGAGCAATCAGTCCTTCGTCATTACTCCTGTTACGGGTTACCATGTTGACAGTCTGATTGTCGATGGAACAAAAGTTGATTCCACAACAAGTTATACCTTCACAAGTGTGAACGCGAATCACACAATCAGAGCAGTATTTGCGATCAATACATACACGATTATCGCCTCAGCCGGTTCTCACGGAACAATAACTCCGGGTGGCTCCGTTACTGTTTCTTATGGAAGCGATACCACGTTTACGATAACACCGGATGCGGGATATCATCTCGATAGCCTTATTGTCGATAGTGTTGCACAGTCCGTAGTATTGAGTTATTCTTTCAATACTGTAACTTCGAATCATGCTCTTCGGGCAGTGTTTGCGTCCAATTCTATTACTGTCAATGTAAACATTGCGGCACGCTGGAATTTACTTTCAGTTCCTGTCGGCGCTGCGAACGATACGGTTTCAAATCTCTTTCCATCAAGTATCAGCAAAGCTTTTGCCTATAATGGAAGCGGTTATGATATGAATAATCAAATGAAAACGGGGACGGGATACTGGCTTAAGTTCGCAAGTGCAACAACAGATACATTGACCGGTTTACCGGTTACTTCAGATTCTGTAGCTGTTCTTGTTGGCTGGAATCTCATCGGATCGCTCAGTTCACTCCTTCCGGTTTCAACGATCACGAGCAATTCTCCGGGCATGGTAACGAGCAACTTTTTCGGGTACAACGGAAGCTACAAAACAACTGACACTCTTTATCCGGGAAAGGGATATTGGATCAAAGTGAACCAGGCAGGCACGCTCATCCTTTCCGCGGGAAGCAGTTCTTCTCTGCCGAAGAATGCAAGTAATTCCCGTATCCGGATTGTTCCGACCGGTGAGATGCCCCCATTGCCGCCAACCGAGGACGGAATGCCGGGTCAACTACCGAAGGAATTTGCACTTGAACAGAATTATCCAAATCCGTTCAATCCCACAACGACGCTGAGATTTGACTTGCCTACAGACAGTAAAGTTACGTTAAAGGTTTACAATCTGCTGGGACAAGTCGTCGCTACACTGAACGATGGTGTTGTCAGTGCCGGATATCAATTTGCAGAATGGAACGCAAGCAATGCCGCTTCCGGAATTTATTTCTACCGCATTGAAGCGACGAGTGTGAGCAATCCTGCCAGGACATTCACGCAAGTGAAAAAGATGGTCTTGATGAAGTAAGAATTAAAGCAGTGTCAGGTCTTCTGCCAAAGGCATTCTCCAAAGGAGTCCTTTGGACCTTCGGAACGGCCTGACACTGACAAAGTACTGCTTGATGGAGCCCACTTGAAAAGTGGACTCCATCTATCGCCTGAACTATCAAACCCCGACCGGAAATGGCTGGTTTTTTTTTGATGGAGCCCACTCGAGAAGTGGACTCCATCTGTCATTTGTTAGGCTTGACTTTCAGTTCTTAAAATGTTACCATTGGCTATCATACCTTTCTTTCATTTCTTTTCTCGTTCTTTCAGTCTAATTTTTTCAAGATCTTCTTATTGAAGGAGGGAAAGTATGAAAATTTTCATATTTGTAACAGCAATTCTATTCGTAGCGATATTGGCTGTTCATTCTCAGCCGGCAATGAACAGACAGAGTGGAACGTTCCCGGATTTTGCTCTAAAGGGAATCCCCGGTTTGAATGCCAATCATGTTTTCAGCACACGATTGGATTCAATAAAGCAGCAATTACAGGCGCACCAGAAACAAACTCATTCAAAGAAAATAATTCTTTCTGGCGGAGAGATTACTGTGAATATCATCCAGACCTGGAGTGGCGGTGAATGGGTGAACTCTGAAATGGATAGTATTATTACAAATTCTTACGGCGAACAACTGGAATATGTGAATCAAGCCTGGTATAACAATGCATGGTTCAATTATTCCCGCACCATTTCCACGTATGATGCGAATGGAAATATTACAAGTTTTTTATACCAGACAGGGAGCGGTCCTTCCTGGTTAAATAATTATCAGCATTTTTACGCGTATGACGGCAGCGGACATGTGACCAGTTATTTTGAACAGAACTGGATCGGTGGTACGTGGGTGAACAGTTACAAATTTTTATATACGTACAATGTCAACGGGTATGCAACCCGCTTTTTGTGTCAATCATGGATTGGCAGTGCGTGGGTCAATGTTTACCAATACCTTTACGCTTTTGATGCAATCGGTCGTGATACCAACACATTACACCAGACTTGGAATGATACTGCATGGGTAAAATCAGAACAGGACATTTGCACCTATGACTCGAATGGGCATGAGACCAGCAATCTAGGTCAGTATTGGTTTGATAGCACCTGGACGAATGATAGTCTTACGACTTATACTTATAATACCAGCGGACTTTTAACGAACCAGTCAAGCCAGTTGTGGAATGGTAGCTCATGGGTAAAGAATTTCCAATTCATTTACACATATGATGCCAATGGTAATGAGTCCGGCTATTTGTTTCAGCAAGGGACGAATAATGTGTTGATAAATGTGCTGCGATTCACTTTTACCAATGATGCGAATGGGCATCAGACCAGTGCTTTGAAGCAGGAATGGATAGGTGGTAAGTGGGTTGATGATTACGAATATATTTACACATATAATTCAAATGGAATGGAGACCGGTTATATCCTGCAAGAAGGATATACCGGTGTATTGGAGAATGGTTTACAACATACCTACACCTATGATGCGAACGGAAATTGCACCAACGATTTGTGCCAGGGATGGAATGATCCTAATTGGGTAAACGCCAATCAAACAACGTATGCGTATGATGCGAATGGAAATCTTACAAGCGATGTGTACCAGACATGGAGTGGGGGGTGGGTGAATAATACTCAGGACTTGTATACATATCAACTATTGACAGCTGTCAAAGAAACTCCGAAATTGCCGAATCAATTTCATTTGTTTCAAAATTATCCGAACCCGTTTAATCCTACAACACAAATCAGTTATACGCTTCCTACGCCAAGGAATGTTACAATTTCAATCTATGACATTCTCGGTCAAGAAATAGCCACATTGGTGAGCGGGAAACAGGAACCGGGTGAGCATTCAGTTTCGTGGAACGCTTTGAATGTTCCGAGTGGTGTTTATTTTTATAGGTTTGTTACGGGAGATTTTGTACAGACGAAGAAAATGGTGCTGATGAAGTGACGATTCGTTTGTTCACAAAAATAAATCCCGATTGAGCTATAAACTCTGTCGGGATTTGTTTTCAATACTTCATGCCTCCAAACTCATCGGGATATTTTTGTTTCAATTCTTCGATCAGTTTCGCGGCGGAACGCTGCATCTCGCAATCCGCACCGACCCTGACCGGCAGTGATAACGTGCGCTGAAGCTCTGCCATGGCTTCAAATTCACGATCCTGCAGGATATAGACTTTCCCGAGTTCGTGATGATTTCGTATCACTTCGGGCTCAAGAGCAATTGCCCGCTGAAATGCGGCAACAGATTCGTCATAACCACCGTCGGGAAGTCCGCCGAGAAATACATTTGCCAGTTGTTTTTCAATCCAGCTCACGTCGCCCAGAGCTTTATAAAATGAACCGAGAATCGAATAGGCAAGAGCATTATTCGGGTTAAGCTCCAGCGACCGGTCGATCTCATGTTTGATCACAAAGCAGAGTTTCACCTTGGTTTTTCCGCCTTCGAACATGGCTATATTTCCGACCGCCGCTGCGAGCCATGAATGGGAGTCGGAATTGAGTGAGTCTGCCCGGACGGACCGTTCAGCGTATTTCTTCGCTTCAGCATACAGCTCGTTTTTTAATTTTGGCGAAGAGATGTCTCCCTCGCAGATAGCAGCCCTGGCAAGTTTCCAAAGTATGACAGCAGAATCTTTTGAAGTGATCAGAATGGAATCGTACATAATTCTTGCACCGGAATAATTCATCGATGCAAATTCGGAATCGGCACGTGCGGTTGCAGAAACACTGTCTCCCGGGATTTGAAACGAGAGAAAAATGAGGATGATGTTAAATAATCCGATCAATCCAAATCAAAAAAGAAAGAGATAAACAAAAACGATGGGAACGATAGATCGCTCGGTTTAGTTTGCCACCGCATGAGACTTTTCATGAATAGAAGCATGGGAAATAATATAATCAGAAATTTTATCAGGAAAAAGTCCGTCAAAACACCGAACTTCTCTGCAGGTTTTTCCCAATTTGTTGATGCATGTGGCATTCCTGCAAGGAACGTTCGCAACGAACACTTTCGACGGGGCATTCTGGTTGGCGGGAAGGTAACCGGGCAATTCTGAATCATATCCGTACATTCGTGAATCCGTTGCACCGAATATTGTAACGATTGTTGTGGAATTTTTCATTTCGATATTGCCGGACGAAGCAATTCTACGTGCAGCAGCGATATGCAAAGGACCGCCGTCACCGGAGACAAACACGGTGCAAGCATCGACCAGTGCCGCAAAAACCGGAAATGGCGGACGGTACACCTCGATGAGCTTTGCTCGTAACGACAGTTCGATTGAACCGAGAATTTCCAGTTCTTCTTCGGCATCGAGTCCTCCGGTATCCACCAACACTGCATCGACTTCATTCGACCGGAGAATATTTTCCAATATTCGTCTTTGGAGCTTAACCGGCGGTTGCGTGAATTTTGAAGACGAATGAAGCTGCATGTAGACCAACCGGCTTTCATCAAAACAATTGTGGAGAATAAGAAAAGTCCGCGCAGTCTTGATCGCATCTTCCGGTACATATATTATATTTCCCCGGAACGATCTTGGAGTATCATTGAAATTGTTGAATCCGGTCGAGAAGAAATGACGAATAAATGTATAAATGCCGGAGGAAATATGAGGCGGCATTCCGGTCATATACCATTCATGCAGAACCGAAGCGGCAACCGGAACGTAAAGATGGATGACACCGTTCAAGTTTTTGAATATTCTTCTGTCGACGAACGGAGAGAGGTTGAGGATGCAATCATATCTGCCGCGTGTTGCAATATTTTTCACCTCCTGAAGTTCGTTCATCGAAGGAACACCGTTTCCACTGAACACTTTTATAATACGATTTGCAAAAGACATTCCGGTCAAAAGTTCTCCGCTAAAACGATTGCAGAGGTAATCGATCCGTGCCCCCGGAAATTGCTCTCTCAATGCAATTGCAGATTGTTGAACGATGATCGCATCACCGATCCCCACATCGATAATGATAAGAATGTTTTCGAATGATTTTATGCGATGCACCATTCTCCGGTATCGCCACCAATAAAAGTGAAAAATAAATGTGTTACCTGAACAGAGGAGAAATACTCGCTGAAATATTGCCGTAAAAATGGTAGGGAAAAAATCGGAAAGCCGGTCCAGTACGCGGCATGCCGCCTTGGATACACCTTTATTAGTCAATGAACATCCTTTCGGGTCGTTGCGTTGATATACGTCAGCCTTAAAATCCTTTTACATCGAATCGTTGCAAAACTATGACATAGTATACAACCAGATCAGATGAAAAAATGTTCCGTCATGCAGGATTTATCAGCGAGAAATCAACACAAGAATTTTGCCAAAATAACATTCAGAATATGCAAATCGAAGATAATCGCTTGTTGACAAGGAGGTTAAGGATTTGTTATATTTGCCAGATAGTATTTCCGGGAGGATTCAGTACGGTCGGTAAATGCAGGAAGGTTTAATGACCATGATGTGTGTTGATTGTCTTTTGTTTGTTCTTACCGGAATTCTCAATTCAATATTTTGCCAAGACGAGATTATGGTGTGTCAGTTCCTATCGTAACAAAACATAATAAACTACGTACATATTTTTCAAACAAATAATTTGAAAGTCTGGAATTGTTGTTTATATTGAAACCTTCTTTCCCAGCGGATAAGTAAATTCATTGTTGTTAAACAATCATGAAGAATCAATGTCGTTCTTTATCAAAAGTGTTCTTTGTCTGATGTTCTTTGTTCAGTTTGCTTCGGGTCAATGGGTCAAAGACACAAATTATACTCACTCGTTGGATCAAATCCACTTCGTCGGGAACAAGTTAGTAGCAGTTGATGAGCAATCATTCAATTCATATCAGCTTCTGAACGGGACACAACAATGGCAGACGATCTCAGCAGGCCCGCAAGGATCCTTCACCTATGGAATTGAATTACTGGATTCTCTTCAATGGATTGCTACCGAGACGGGATTCTTCTATTCATCCAACTCCACATCGACATGGAAACTCTACGGTGATACGACGAAGTTGCAGTCGCCACCATACCTTCCGACATCTTTAGCGGTTCTGCCGCCGAAAGTTCCCGGTGAACCATATCGCTTATTTTCCGGCACGCTCGGTGTCGGATTGTATGCATCAACCGACGGAGGACATAGCTGGTATGAGATCGATTCTGCGCGCTTCCATAACGATGATGTTCTCGATTTACAAATGGCAAAGATAAACGGTGACTCTGTGGAATTCTACATGATCAACGCAAGCGGTATCTCTGTTTCCACTGATTGGGGAGACACATGGATACGAAGTGATTCCGCAAACGTTCCGGTCTTTACTCCGGGTCGTCTCCTGCATACTGCCAACGATTGGTTTACCGTTGCCCAGCAAGGAATTTTTAAGAGAGATAAAAATACCGGAATCTGGATGCAATCATCCGATATTTTCGCCAATGGACTTGTCTTCGGAACTACAACAACGGAAAATTCAATATTCGTGGCAATGCGCAATAAAGGAATTTACCGTTCGACCGATGCGGGATCGACGTGGGCTCTTGCGGATTCATTTTCTGTGGCAAATTTCGACATTACCGGTTTAACAAACGACGGGACAAATTTATATGTCGGCACAGGGGAAGAAGGATTGTGGCATATGCCAATTTCCGCTCTTGGAGTGACATCGGTTAAAAATGACGGGAAAAATATTCCGTCACGAATAACACTTTCACAAAACTATCCCAATCCTTTCAATCCCACGACACACATCAGTTATACATTAGCAAAGGTTAGTAAAGTCACCCTGACGGTCTACAACATGCTTGGTCAACAGGTAGCAACTCTTCTAAGTGGTAAGCAAGAACCGGGGGAACATTCTGTCGAATGGAACGCCTTCAATGTTGCGAGTGGAATATATTTTTACACGATTGTCGCAGGAGATTTTGCGCAGACTCAGAAAATGGTATTGATCAAATAAAAACGAACAAATAGACTGTGAATAAAACCCCGGCCGGAAACGATCGGGGTTTTGTATTTATGTGAGGTAGTATTGATCCGTTTGACTTTGAGAAGTTAAAGTGTTACCATTGTTCATCATTCCTCATAATCATCGCTTTCTTCGGTTCTTTCAACCTTATTCCGGATTTATAACGTTTACCGGGAAGTTTGTTACAACGTTCTATCATGTGGAATATATTGATTTTCTTCTGATAAGTAACAGTGTGGCAAAAACATTTTTACCGAATCCTTGGGATCAGGTAAACTGAGTACACGCTTTCACCATACCTGATACCGGAATATCATTCAAATAAAAACGAGAAAATCCGTTTCCTGTTTCTTTGTCATTTGCAAAAAAACCATAACCTCAAAACCCTTTATACCATTTCAGGGGAGAATACCATGAATTTATCATTACGAAGTTTAGCAACTGTATTAGCGATCATAACGATCACTTGCGCAATTCAAGCGGTGGGGCAAACACGCTATGCCGACAGCGTACTTGCTTTCAGCAGTGAATATAGCACCACCGACTGGTCAGAAGATCAGATATTGGGTCCTCCGGATACTTATCCCCAATACGGAGACATCGGAACTGCATGGTCTCCCGCCACAGAGGACGATCAGCGGGAATTCATAGAACTTCGATTTCCCAATCCCGCTAAGGTTCAGTCGGTTGCGGTGTGGGAGACGTATAATCCGGGCGCGATTGATACGATCTACGTGAAGAATCCCAATACCGGACAGTGGCAAATCGTCTGGCAGGGAACAGCCGCTCCACTGGATACACCGTATGCAAGAATATTTACCGTAAATTTTCCGCAGACATCGTTCAATGTGACCGACATACGGCTGGCAATAAATTCTCCAGCGGTTCCGGGCTGGAACGAGTACGATGCCGTGGCAATATCGGCAACACCATTTTCTCCCCAGCTACCCGATCTCATCGTTCCCCTGGTGCAAGCACCGTCTCAGGCAATTTCCGGACAGACAATTTCCGTTTCATGGAATGTCAAGAATATCGGAACCACTGGCACGTCATCGAATGTTTGGGTCGATCGGCTGTATCTCATGTCGACCACAACTTTCGATCCGGGAGTTGCCGTCCTCAATCAGACGTTTGACAATTTCAGTTCCTTAAATCCCGGTCAGAGTTATACTCAAACCGAATCAATTACGCTTCCACTCGGTTTGAGCGGCAATTATTATTTTTTCGTCAGCACCAATGATAACCACCAGGTTGCCGAATCGACAACAGTCAATAATCTCGGGAGAAGTACACCGATATTGATGCATCTTTCTCCGGAGCCCGATCTTGCAGTAACTTCGCTGAATGTCCCGACCACGGTATTCGCCGGAGATTCCATCAATGTTTCCTTCGTTGTTAAAAACATAGGATCGGCCGCTACTTCATCCGAAAGCGGGTGGAGCGACCTGATCGTGATTTCGCAAGACACATCTACCGTCGCTGCAGACGTATTGTCAGGTCAGGTACTTGCCAGCATCGACCAGGGTGGAGTACTGTCTCCCGACAGTAGTTATCATGTTTCGAAATCGGTCGTTATTCCACATGACGTGTATGGGAAATGGTACATTTTTGCTTTCACTGATGCGAATAATAATATCTTCGAGAATTATCTTGAAGCAAACAATGTCCGACGATCTGATTCAGTGAATGTCATTTCCGTACCGCCGGACATCATGGTCAGTTCCATCACCGTTCCTTCATCTGCAGGTTCCGGTTCGAGTATTCCGATACAATGGTCTGTTCGCAATCAGGGTCCGGGTATAACGGTCGAAACTTTCTGGCAAGACCGGGTATACTTGTCACCGGATTCTATATACAATGACCAGGACGCAATAACATTGGGAATATACGATCATAATGGCGCACTTCGGGTCGATTCTACATATCGTGCCGCTGCTTCAGTTGTCATACCGAATGGACTTTCCGGTCCGTATTTTATTTACGTGATGACCGATTACGATAGTGTAGTTTTTGAAACAGGAACAAGAGGCAATAATCTTCGCCGGAGCAATTCCGCAATACTGGTAACTCTTTCACCATGGCCCGATTTGCAGGTCACAAACGTACATGTTCTTTCCGCTGCGAAAGCAGGTCAGGCAGTGACGTTAAAGTGGACCGTCCGCAACGCCGGAGCGGGTTCGACGCCGGGAGTAATCTGGAACGACGAGGTGTACATTTCCTCCGACTCGGAATGGAATGGTTCGGCAAATTTACTCGTGGAGGTTCCTCACAATAGTGTGCTTCCACCCGCAGCATCCTACACCGATACGACAACGGTTGTTATTCCTCCGACCGTTCACGGAATTGCATACTTTTATATCTTTACCGACGGTGATGATGTTGTATTTGAAAATACGGATGAAAATAACAACGTAACCCGAAGCGATTCGGTTATCGTTCAGTCATATCCGTCAATTGATTTGGCGGTGACATCATTTACTATTCCCGATTCCGGCATCAGCGGACAGACCGTTAATCTTCATTGGACGGTAAAAAATATCGGTGCCGGAAAAACGATTACCGATCGATGGGATGATTTCCTGTATCTCACGACTGATACAATTCTGAATACCGATACCGATATTCTTGTCGATCAGGTAACTCACGACGGAACTCTGGACCCCGGTTCAAATTATTCCCGCGATATCCCCGAGATTATACCGCCAAATATTTCAGGGCATTACCGGTGGTTCATTGTCACCGATGCAAACGGCGTATCCGGTGATACGGCGATGGGAAACAATGTCAGGATTTCTTCCAAGAGCATGACTATCAAACTTCTGCCGCCTCCGGATCTGACCGTTACGTCGATCGTGTTGGATGATTCTATATTTGCCGGTCAGCCGGCAACTGTGCGGTGGACGATTAAGAATGCGAGTGCCGGTCCAGTCAATAACTCATCGTGGACTGATGCAATATATATTTCGACTGTTGGGTATATTGATTACAGAGCTCAAAAGCTTGAAACGGTTGTCCACGATGACCTCGTTGGTCCAAATTCTTCGTATTCCGACAGCATACAAGTGACGATTCCACAAACAGCTACCGGTCAGAATTATATTTTAGTGCAGGCAGACAGCCGGAACGACGTTGCTGAAACAAACGAAAACAATAATCTTCTCTCGGTGAGTTGCGTTATCCTGCTCGCAGCGCCGTGTGATTTAATCATAACCGACGCCAGTTTTCCCGATAGCGCTGAACCGGGAAATTATATTACCGTTTCCTACACTATAAGCAACCAGGGTATCAATCCCGCAGTGGGCTACTTAACGGATGCAATCTATCTTTCATCCGACAGCGCCTGGCAGTCATCCGATGCGCTACTCGGGACAAATGCCGACTATGTAAATCTATATCCCGGTACGAAAGCAAAGAAAACGATGCGTATTCCTTTGGCTGTGATCCGGAGGCAGGATATGAGTAATATTATTCAAGGTGAACTTCCCGGAATCCTGCCCGGTTCATATCACATAATCATACAGACGGATATTCTGGATAATATTCGGGAAACCAACAAGACCAACAATACCTTCGTCTCACCGGCGACAATGAATGTACAGGTGACACAACTCCAGCAGAATGTGGTGGAGAATGGAACCGTCAGTCAGGATCAGTCGGAATATTATTCCTTCACCGCTTTGGGAGGCGAGGATTTCTCAGTGAAACTCTCCTGCGCTTCGCAGGATGGGCTGAATGAGTTATTTGTGAGGTATGGCAATATGCCGAGCCGGGGATTGTACGATTATCTTTATCAAAATCCGAATTCTACAAGTCAGAATATTACAATTTCATCGGCGACCGCCGGAACGTATTATGTAATGGTGCATGGAGCAAATGTGCCCGTAGATTCCACCGGTTTCTCTATTGTTGTGAAGCCGTTACAGTTTGCCATCGACAGTGTCCGCTATGCTGCAGCCGGTAATGGCGGGGAAGTTACGTTTGAGATTCTTGGGGCAAAGTTCAAACAAGGAGCACATGCGCAATTGCGCCGATCCGGTCAGGCTTCGGTAGATGATAATTCAGATTACCTTGTCAGCAGTACACAATTCAATGCCAGATTCTCAACCGCAGGCCTTGTTCCGGGATTATATGATATCGTTGTCATCAATCCTGATCTTCAGGTGGCAGTTCTGAGCGGTGGTGTTACCATTCAACCGGGAAACCCCGTTCAATTACAAGTGTCAATTGACGGGCCATCAAAAGTGAAGATCAACTCCTTTGAGACAGTCTTCTTATCGATAACGAACCCGACGAATCTTAATATTCAACGTGCCGCGATTTTCCTGAGTGTGCGGCAGCAAATGCGATTCTCAGTCGAAGTTGATGAGGGAATTTTTGATTCGAATGCATTCGTCCAATCAGCCGACAGTCTTGTGGATGCGCAGGGAAATCGGATTTTGCAGATCTATATCTACAACATGGCTCCGGGACGGACGAGGACGGTTCGGATGTTTGCCGAAGCGCTTGACACCGGGCGATATATCATGACGGCGCAAACGTTCGTTCTTGACAGAACAACATTCGATTCACTGCTTGTCGTTTCGGTTCGTGAGGGAATTCAACAGGGATGGATTTCAGCCACATCTATCGGCAGTGCATCAAGAGGTTTTTTAGGAAAAAGTACATCAGCTTCTGCAACAACAGATGGATGCCCGTACGATGATCCCGGGGTTTGTGATGCATGGAACAACAGACAACGGAATGCCGATATCGCGAACGATGCTCAGGGTGTTGTCGTCTCCGGAGCAAAAGCTTCGGGAGTGATAACCCCGAATGCAGGAGGATTGTACAAAATCGGGAAGTTTTTTTATGATTTGATGAACTTCTTTAATAAATATAAGAATAGTTCCGGATATGCAGCCGATGAGGTTGCCAGTCATGATCCGAATGATATTCTCGGTCCGCCCGGCTATGGTGACAACCGTTGGGTTTCAGTTTCTCAGACGTTGCCCTACACGATTCTCTTTGAGAACGATCCGAATCAGGCGACAGCTCCCGCTCAAGCGGTCGGCATTTCAATGAACCTCGATTCCACTCTGGATGCTTCCAGTTTCCGGCTGATGGGGTTTGGCTTTGCAGGACGCAGTTTCCCGAATGCTACAGGAAAAACATATTACACAGAGCGTTTGGATGTCCGGGACTCACTTGGAATATTTGTCGACGTTACTGCCGGAGTTGATATTGTCCATAATAAAATTTTCTGGAGCTTCAGTTCTGTGGATCCGAACACCGGTGCTCTTCCCGCCAATCCGTTAGTGGGAATGCTACCGGTGGATGATTCTCTCCATCACGGTGAAGGTTTCGTGAGTTATACTATTCGACCGAAAAGCACATCGAAAACCCGTGACATTATAGCTCCGAAAGCATCTATCGTGTTCGATGTAAACGCGCCGCTTGCTACGCCGAACATTATGAACATGATCGACGCCGGAATACCGCTCAGCAGCGTTCGTGCGTTGCCTTCGAACACGAACAGCACCGCCATTAATGTTCATTGGGGCGGAGTGGACGATTCGATAGGTTCGGGAATCAGGGACTACACTGTCTACCTTTCCCGAAACGACAGTGCCTGGCAGACATGGCAAACGAATATAACCGATACGTCTGCCCGGTTGACCGTCGTCTCCGGAAATCAATATCGCTTCTTCAGTATTGCATCCGATAATGCCGGAAATGTGGAACCGATCAAAAATAGTCCTGATGCATTGACCATGGTAACAGGAGTCAAGAATACACGAAACACTTTGCCCACGACCTTCGCACTGGATCAGAATTATCCGAACCCGTTCAACCCGGTCACTACGCTCAGATACCAGATTCCGATAGCGAGTAAAGTCACATTGAAAATCTACAATATCCTCGGTCAGGTGGTTACCACACTGACTGACGGAGTGCAAAATGCCGGGTATAAGTCGGTATCCTGGAATGCAGCCGGATTTGCAAGCGGTGTCTATTTTTACCGGATAGATGCTTCAAGCATTTCAAATCCCGGTAAGAGATTTACGCAAGTCAAAAAGATGTTATTGTTGAAGTAAAATCGGACACGATAGGCAATGTACAAAACCCCGGCCGGAAACAGTCGGGGTTTTGTATGAATGATATATTCGTACAATTGCAACTTTCAAACAATATTTCTACTTTAATATTATGTCAAATAATAATTATTGAAAAGACACAATATGAAAAAAATCGGGATTGTCGGTTCGGGAACGGTTGCCCAAACTTTGGGTGCAGGATTTATGAAGCATGGTTATCAGGTCATGCTTGGCACCAGAGACGTATCGAAGCTTGCCGAATGGAAAAAGGGAGGCACAGCACTTGTTGGTTCATTTGCCGACGCGGCGAAGTTCGGGGAAATAATTGTCCTTGCAGTGAAAGGAATTGTCGTCAGGAATGTTCTTGAACAGATGGGACATGAAAATCTAAAAAATAAAACAGTCATCGATGCTACCAATCCAATCGCCGAAGCCGCCCCGACAAATGGCGTTCTCAAATTCTTTACAAATCTTGATAAATCGTTGATGGAAGAATTACAGGAAACCGTGCCGGCTGCAAATTTTGTGAAAGCATTTAACAGCGTTGGAAGCGCATTCATGATAAATCCTTCGTTTGAGAGCAAGCCGACGATGTTCATCTGCGGCAACAATGAATCCGCCAAGAAAGAAGTTTCTGTAATCATCAATCAATTCGGATGGGAACCGGCTGATTTCGGTAAGGCAGAATCTGCAAGAGCTATCGAACCGTTGTGTATGCTTTGGTGTATTCCGGGGATCTCGAAAAATGAATGGAGACACGCTTTTAAATTATTGAAATTGTAATCGATCTTTATTAGCTTGGACATTGCTTTTGTTTGGATGAAATTAATTGAACTAAATTATTAATGCAGATGCATGTTGCCCAGAGATTTCGCTTACTCTTTGCATCTCAACCCGAAAATTGCTAAATTCAAAGAAAAAAGAGTACCCGGCAACCTTGACAAGAATTTTTATGGCATCCCCACCAGCGGGGATTTTTTTTAATTCTCTATGAATCATTCCACACCCGTTCGTGTCCGCTTTGCTCCCAGCCCAACCGGCTATCTTCATGTCGGCGGATTGAGAACGGCGTTATATAATTTTCTCTTTGCACGAAAACATCACGGCACGTTTGTCCTGCGAATCGAAGATACCGACAGGGCAAGAATCGTCGAAGGTGCAGTCGAGAATTTGATCGACACACTGCATTGGGCAGGACTCGAATATGACGAAGGTCCCCGAAAAGGCGGTCCATTTGCTCCATACGTGCAGTCTGAGCGGCTTTCTCTGTATCGTGACCATGTCAACCAGCTACTCGATAACGGTCACGCATATCGCTGTTTCTGCACATCTGAACGTCTTGATGAGATGCGGAAAGGGCAGGAAAAAAATGGACTTCCGTCAAAATACGACAGGCGATGTCTCAACCTTTCGCAAAAAGAAATTGAAGAAAAAATATCATCAAAAATTCCGTTTGTGATACGGATGAAAGTTCCGGATTCGACAACAATTTCTTTTCACGATGTGATCCGGGAAACGGTTGAGTTCTCAAGCAGTTTAGTCGACGATCAGGTGCTCTTAAAATCTGATGGATATCCGACGTATCATCTTGCAAATGTCGTCGACGACCATGCCATGCAGATTTCTCACGTGATTCGCGGCGAGGAATGGCTCTCGAGTACGCCGAAGCATGTTTTGTTGTATAATTTTTTCGGATGGCAGATTCCGACGTTTGCCCATTTGCCGTTGTTGTTGAATCCTGACCGCTCGAAACTCAGCAAGCGTCAAGGAGATGTTGCGGTCGAGGATTATCGCGCAAAAGGATATTTGAAAGAAGCGATGATCAATTTCATTGCCATGTTAGGTTGGAATCCCGGCACCGAGCAGGACCTTTTTTCTCTTGAAGAATTGATCGAACAGTTCTCTCTTGACCGCGTGAATAAATCGGGCGCAATTTTTAATCTCGATAAACTAAACTGGCTCAATTTCGAACATCTTCGAAAGAAATCATCACCGGAAATGATCCCGTTGCTTCGGGATGAACTATCGCGTTCAGGAATTCCCGATGCGTCTTTCAAAGACGATTATTTAATCAAAGTTATCGATGCAATGAGGGAACGTGTCTCGTTCGTTCATGATTATATTGAACAGGGCAGGTATTTCTTCGAGCCGCCGAAAGCTTTTGATCCGGAAGTCGTAAAAAAAAGATGGAAGACCGAAACACCGGATCAATTGAAAATGCTGACGGATGAATTTTCGAAATTAACCGGATCAGCAAAAGAAGATTTTGAATCGGCATTACACCGGACGGCACAAACACTGAACATCGGGAACGGCCTTTTGATACACGCTGTCCGGCTTGCAGTTTCCGGCGTCGGCGGTGGTCCCGGAGTTTTTGAAATACTTTCGATTCTCGGAAGAGATGAAAGTATAAATCGCATGAAATATGCTGCGGAACATATTGATATATAAAATGTTATCATTGAAAATCTACTTGGAATTATACTATTATGGAACCTCATAACGCCGCATCATCGCCGGAACCGGTTGAACGAAAGAATTTCATTCAGGAAATCATCGATGATGATCTGAAGACGAATAAATTCGGCGGCAGAATCCATACGCGATTCCCTCCTGAACCGAACGGGTATCTTCATATCGGACATGCAAAGTCGATCTGTTTGAATTTCGGACTTGCCAGCGATTATAATGGATTTTGCAATTTACGGTTTGACGATACGAATCCGAGCAAAGAAGATGTCGAGTATGTCGATTCGATTCAGGAAGATGTTCGCTGGCTCGGTTTCGATTGGCAGGATCGGAAATATTATGCTTCGGATTATTTCGGTCAGCTGTATGAGTATGCCGTTCAATTGATAAAAAAAGGGAAAGCATTTGTTTGCGATTTAACGGCCGACCAGATTCGTGAGTACCGCGGAACATTAACCGAAGCCGGAAAGGAAAGTCCGTTCCGGAATCGTTCCATTGAAGAAAACATGAATCTGTTCGAACGGATGAAGAGCGGAGAATATCCTGACGGAACACGAACCTTGCGCGCAAAGATTGATATGTCGGCGCCGAATCTCAATATGCGTGACCCGGTTATGTACCGCATTCTTCACGCAACGCATCATCGTACCGGCGATACCTGGAACATTTATCCGATGTACGATTGGGCACATGGACTCTGTGATTCGATCGAACGAATCACGCATTCAATCTGCACGCTGGAATTCGAAGACCATCGTCCGTTGTATGATTGGTTTATAGAACAGCTTGGAATCTATCATCCTCAACAGATCGAATTTGCCCGTTTGAATTTGAGTTACACGGTTATGAGCAAACGCCGGTTATTGCAACTCGTCGAAGAAAAAAAGGTCAGCGGTTGGGATGATCCGCGGATGCCGACGATTTCCGGATTCCGCCGCCGTGGATATACGCCCGAATCGATCCGATACTTTGCGGATAAAGTCGGAGTTGCACGCCGCGATAATACGATCGATGTTGCATTGCTCGAGCACAGCATTCGTGAAGATTTAAACAAACGCTCCACTCGAGTGATGGCAGTTCTTCGTCCGTTGAAAATCGTTATCGAAAATTATCCTGACACAGTCGAAGAACTGGAGGCAGTCAATAATCCCGAAGATCCGGCGATGGGTTCGCGGAAGGTTCCGTTCTCAAAAATTCTGTATATCGAACAGGATGATTTCCGGGAAAATCCTCCGCCGAAATATTTCCGGCTTTCACCCGGCACGGAAGTTCGCTTACGGTACGCGTACATCATCAAATGCACTTCTGTCGTGAAGGATGCGAAGACCGGCGAAATCACGGAAGTGCGGTGTACGTATGATCCTGAAACAAAAAGCGGTGGATCGCAGAATCAACGAAAAGTGAAAGGTACCATTCATTGGGTTTCAGCGCAACATGCCGTGAATGCGGAAGTCCGGTTGTACGACCGGCTCTTTACCGTCGAAGATCCCGGCGGGGAAGAGTGGCAAAAACAGATCAACCCGAAGTCAGTTGAAATATTGACCGATTGTAAACTGGAACCGGCTCTTGGAAACGCAAAAAAGCAGGATCGGTTTCAATTTGAGCGGCTCGGATATTTTTGTGTCGATTCCGATTCGCAAGAAAATCGACTTGTTTTCAATCGAACCGTTACATTACGGGATTCGTGGGCAAAGATTGAGAAGTCATAAATAATCCCTGGTATACTCCATGTAATGTTCTTGACTCTCGATTGATAAACAGCTATATTCACAAAGATTTACATGCCGAACGACATTATCAGAATTCACAATGCGGTTTTTTATGCGTATCACGGTGTTGCCAGCGATGAGCAAACACTTGGCGGTAAATTTGAATTTGATGTCGAACTGTACAGCGATCTGTCAGCTGCTTTTCACACGGATAGTCTGAAAAGTACGATCAATTATGAAGCGGTGTATGCGCTGATTCAACAAACCGTGACGCAAAAAAAATATTTTCTTCTGGAAACGCTCGGCAATGCGATTGGAGAAGGTCTGTTGAAACAATTTGCTCCGTTAGAAAAAGTAATTGTCACAGTGCGAAAACCTCATCCGCCGGTAAAAGGCGTTATCGATCACGTGGAGATCATCATTACTAAAAGCCGGAAGTAAATCGTGTATACCGTTTATTTAGGACTTGGATCGAATCTCGGAAACCGGATTGGCAATCTTTCGCAGGCAGTCGATAAGATTAACAGTCTGACGCCGGTTCAATTCGCTTCATCGATTTACGAAACGGAACCGGTCGGCATGCAGGATGCTGAAGTGTTTTACAATATGGCGGTCGGAATTCAAACAACGGACGATCCGCCGCTCTTGCTCGTTAAAATGAAACAGATTGAAAAGAAATTGGGAAGAAAAGTCTCGGAACATATGGAACCGCGCATCATCGACATCGATATTTTGCTGTACCGCGGTTTTGCGTACGATGATCACACGGTTCGTGTGCCACACCCGATGCTCGAACACCGTCGTTTTGCACTGGAACCGCTCAATGAAATTGCTCCGACTGCCGTTCATCCGATTCTGGAAAAAACCGTTGCAACATTACTGCGCAATTGCCGCGATCGGCATTCAGTAATTCGCACCGACATTCATCTTCACGTACCGTCTCTACAACACTAATAAAATCGTGGCATCAAACGTACAATCACTCATCGACCATTCCGATATCCGGCATATCGCCGTTGAAGGCGTTATCGGAGCTGGCAAAACAAGTCTCGCTCGAATGCTCGGTGAACGCCTTTCCGCCGAAGTCGTCCTCGAAAAATTCGAAGAGAATCCGTTTCTCGGAAAATTTTATGAAGATCAGGAACATTACGCGTTTCAAACACAGATATTTTTCCTCCTGAGCCGCTATAAACAACAGCAGGAACTCGTGCAGGCGGATTTATTCCATCGTTTCCTTATTACCGATTATATTTTTGAAAAGGATAAGATCTTTGCGTATCTTAATCTGGCAGACGATGAATTGAAATTGTACGAAAACGTGTTAACATCGATCGAACATTCCGTTCCGGTGCCCGATCTCGTTGTGTATATTCAATCGAATGTCAACCGGTTGATGATGAACATAAAAAAACGCGGAAGAGAAATTGAACGGAACATGAGCGACCAGTATATCCGTGATCTGAACGAAGCGTATAACTACTTTTTCTTCCGGTACAAAACCACGCCGCTGTTGATTGTGAACGCATCCGAAATCGATTTTGTGAATAATAAAAATCATTTTGAAGACCTGGTTGCAGAAATCTTCAGACCCAACAAAGCAGCCGTGGAATATTACAATCCCGCAAATCTCAAAAAGTAAAGGATACATTCATGTTGCGGTTAGCGCTGTGGCTCGTCATCATCTTTATCGTATGGAAGGCAATGCGGATAAGCGTATCGATCGGACGGCGTACCCGCGAATCGCATGCACCAAACACACCGCCGTTTTCCAACATCGAAGATGCCGAATTCGAAGATTTAAGCCAGAAGCAACAACCGCCGCCGCCACCGCCAGCCGGTAATCAACAACCTCCACAATAACTTTCGTTTTCCCTTTGAACTTTATCGGCATAGAAGACCGATTCAAAAAGATTTTCATTTCCATTCTTTCAGTATTCGTCCGTTCCAAACCTGTTCATGATATCGCTTCGTTACAGGCGAAACGCATTCTTGTCGTCCGGCAACATGACCAATTAGGCGACATGATATGCATTTCTCCGCTCCTTCAAGAATTGAAAGAACGATTTCCGAAGGCACATCTCACACTCATAACAAGCCGTGTGAATTATGACATCATGCTTCATCATCCATGTGTCGATGAAGTACTTTTATATGACAAACTCAATTACGGAACATCGCCTTTATTATTTCTCAAATTCCTGCGATCGTTACGGAAAGAACGCTGCGACCTAGCGATTGTACCGGTCACCGTTTCGATGTCGGTGACAAGCGATTTGATAGCGCTTTGTTCCGGTGCAACCGTACGAATAGGAGCGGGAAGTTTGGGCGGAATAAGAAATCCGGCAATTTCCTGCCTTACTCATCCTGTACCGTTGAACTGGCAAAACGATCCGCGCCGGCACCAAACCCTTCGCAACCTCGATATTGTGAAGCCGTTGGAAATTCAACAAACCAATCTTCAATGTATGATCGGATTGACCCGGGAAGAACAACAACGTGCCTCTGCATTTTTGAAACCGCTCAGACAAAAGTATAAATTCCTTGTCGGTATTCATCCCGGAGCGGGTAAACCACCGAACCGTTGGCTTGCGAAACGATTTGCAGATGTTGCCAATCGGCTTTCCAATGAATATCAATCAGGAATTGTTATTACTGCCGGTCCGATGGACGACGAACCGCTGCAGGAATTGTTGCAACATCTTCAATGTCCCTATGAACTCGTCCGCAATCAACCGATCCGTTCCGTTGCCGCCATCATCGATCAACTCGATCTTTACATCACCAATGATACCGGCGTCATGCATATTGCAGGCGCAGTCCGGACGAATTTGCTGGCATTATTCGGACCGACCGATCCATTACAATGGGCTCCCGTTGGTGCAAAGAACAGATATATTTCCGCACGCGACGGCATTATGAATTCTATAGGTATCGACGAAGTGAATGCGGTGATCGATCTTATTCTGAACGAAATCAAAAAATAAATGATCAAATAGTGCAGATTGATTCTTGACCTGTTCTTGATTATCTTTCAATAGCATGTTTGAATATAAAGCAAATACGACAACCCCCACGGACATTCCTCTCGATTTGGAAAAGGAAATTCTGCGTTTAAAAAAAGAGATAAATGCCGTTATACTTGCTCATTACTATCAGGAATCGGAAATTCAGGATTTAGCCGATGTGGTAGGGGACAGTCTTGAGCTTTCACGGAAAGCTGCTTCGACGCAAGCCAACGTGATCGTTTTTGCCGGCGTTCATTTTATGGCTGAAACTGCAAAAATTCTGAACCCTCATAAGCAAGTATTACTGCCCGATCTTAATGCCGGATGCTCGCTTGCAGAAGGATGTCCCGCTCCGCAATTCAAAAAATTCAAAGAACAGCATTCCGATCATATTGTAATTTCGTATATCAACTGTTCGGCTGAAGTGAAAGCGCTGAGCGATATCATCTGCACATCGAGCAATGCCGAGAAAATCATTCGTCAAATTCCTTCCGACAAACCGATACTCTTTGCTCCTGACAGAAATCTCGGAACATTTTTGATCAAACGAACCGGACGGAAAATGCTTTTATGGCAGGGGACATGTATCGTTCATGAAACATTCAGCGAAAAGAAATTGATTCATCTCAAAACGCAATATCCTCATGCCAAACTTATTGCCCATCCCGAGTGTGAAGAAGTCGTCCTCAACAAGGCAGATTTTATCGGTTCAACAAGCGGATTGGTGAAGTTCGTTCAGCAAAGTCCCGAAAAGGAGTTTATCATAGCGACCGAAGCCGGCATTATTCATCAGATGCAGAAGGCATGTCCGGATAAATTGTTCATTCCTGCTCCGCCGGAAGAAAGCTGTGCCTGCAATCAGTGTCCATATATGAAACTGAATACAATGGAAAAGCTTTATCTCTGCATGAAGAATCGTTCTCCCGAAATTACTCTTGCGACGACCTCATTAAACGCGCCTACCAGCCCATCCAGCGGATGCTGGAAATGAGTTAACCTCTTCACCCCGTCATGCTGAATTGCTTTTGTTCAGCATCTATTCCATGCTTGCTTCGTTCAGATTCCGAATAGAAGCGTTTCGGAAAGACGGGTATTGTAAATTTGTCCTTACAACTCTTTTCCCGTTTTTCCTTTTCGAAACTTTTTCATACATTACATGATTACGAAAAATATTCATAAGTATGAACGGATAACTTTATGGCAAATCTTAATTCATTTCAGACGAAATCGAATCTTTCTGTCGGCAACCAATCATATGCATATTGGTCGCTGGCAAAACTTCAGGATCAAGCCCGGGTGGCACAACTGCCGATATCCTTGAAGATTCTTCTTGAGAATCTTCTTCGGCAGGAAGACGGTAAGTCGGTTCGGAAAGAAGATATTCAGGCATTACTTCAATGGAATCCGACAGCAGCACCTGATAAAGAAATATCATTCATGCCGGCTCGTGTATTGCTTCAGGACTTTACAGGCGTTCCCTGCGCAGTTGACCTTGCGGTCATGAGAGATGCGATGGTTCGGATGGGCGGCGATCCAAAGCGAATCAATCCGTTGCAACCGGTCGATTTAGTGATCGATCACTCCGTTCAAGTAGATGAATATGGCACACCGCAATCATTTCTTCATAACTCAGAATTGGAATTTCAAAGAAACAATGAACGATACGTTTTCTTACGTTGGACACAGCAGGCATTTCAGAATTTTCGCGTCGTCCCGCCCGATACTGGCATTGTTCATCAGGTTAACCTTGAATATTTCGGCAAGGTTGTCTTTACATCGAAACAGAATGGTGAATTGTTAGCATATCCTGACACACTGGTCGGAACCGATTCCCATACAACGATGATCAATGGCCTGGGAATTTTGGGTTGGGGAGTAGGAGGCATTGAAGCGGAAGCAGCCATGCTGGGACAATCGATTTCAATGCTGATTCCTCACGTTGTCGGATTTAAATTGCACGGCACATTACAACCGGGAGCAACTGCCACCGATCTCGTTCTGACGGTGACGCAAATTCTCCGGAAGAAGGGAGTTGTCGGGAAGTTTGTGGAGTTTTACGGTCCCGGTCTCGCTTCACTCTCACTTGCCGACCGTGCAACCATCGCCAATATGGCTCCGGAATATGGAGCAACGATGGGCTATTTTCCTGTTGATCAGGAATCTCTTAACTATCTTAAATTTACCGGAAGAAATGAAGATCAGATAAAGCTTGTCGAAGCATATTGTAAAGCCCAGGGAATTTTTCATTCAGCGGAAAGTGTCGAGCCGCAATTTTCAGATACAGTTGATCTTGACCTTTCAACTGTGGAGCCGAGTCTTGCCGGACCGAAGCGCCCGCAGGATCGCGTTTCATTGAATAAATCGAAGTCGTCATTCCGTAGTTCTCTCATTGAACTGATCGAAGCCAAGGGTGGGAAAATCAGCAAAGAGCAATCTTCTGCCTGGTTAAATGCTGCTCCCAACTCTGATGTGTCTGAAATTGTTAAAAAAATTCCTGTCAAAAAGAACGGGTCGCAATTCACAATCGAGAATGGATCTGTCGTAATCGCTGCAATCACAAGTTGTACAAATACATCCAATCCGTCGGTGCTGATTGCCGCCGGACTTCTTGCCAGGAAAGCGGTCGAGCGAGGACTGAAATCGAAGCCGTGGGTGAAGACCAGTCTGGCTCCCGGTTCCAAAGTTGTTACCGATTATTTGCTTGAGGCAGGATTGAGTAAGCCGCTTGAACAACTTGGATTTAACCTCGTGGGTTATGGTTGTACAACATGCATCGGCAACAGTGGTCCGCTGCCGGAACCGATTGCCAATGCAATTCAGGAAAATGATCTTGTCGCAGTTTCAGTTCTTTCAGGAAACAGGAATTTTGAAGGAAGAGTCAATTCCCATGTCCGTGCAAATTATCTTGCATCGCCGCCGCTGGTGGTTGCCTATGCACTTGCCGGAACGATGGACATCGATTTGCAGAATGAACCTTTAGGATTAGGTTCTGACGGTAAGCCGGTATACCTCAAAGATATCTGGCCTTCACTCAAAGAAGTAAAAGAGACGATGCAAAAGTCGGTTAAGTCGGAAATGTTTACCAAAGAATATGCTGATGTCTTCCGTGGAAGCGAACATTGGAGTTCATTGCCTGTTCCCGCTGGCGATAGATATTCGTGGGCAAACGATTCGACGTATATCAAAGCTGCGCCGTTCTTTGAAAACATGCCTGCAACTCCGCAATCGCTGAAGAATATTGCCGGAGCACGTGTGCTTGCTGTTCTCGGAGATTCAGTAACCACCGATCATATTTCACCAGCAGGATCGATTCAGGCAAAGGGTCCGGCAGGAAAATATTTGATAGCCCACGGCGTCGATCCGAAAAACTTCAATTCGTATGGCGCCCGCCGCGGTAATCATGAGGTGATGATGCGGGGAACATTTGCCAATATCCGGCTTCGGAATCTCATGGCGCCGGGAACGGAAGGAGGCGTCACGATTCATCCTTCATCCAAAGAGCCAATCAGCATTTACGATGCGGCAATGAAATACAAAGAGGAAAAAACGCCGTTGATTGTCATTGCCGGAAAAGAGTACGGCTCCGGTTCTTCCAGGGATTGGGCGGCAAAAGGTCCGCGGTTGCTCGGCGTTCGTGCAGTGATTGCCGAAAGCTTCGAGCGGATTCATCGCAGTAACCTTATCGGTATGGGCGTTCTGCCGTTGCAATTTGAAGCCGGAACGACACGCGAAACGCTCGGCTTGACCGGCTTTGAAACGTTCGATATTGAAGGCATTGCCGAGGATCTTCGCCCGGGAAAAATGATGCGTGTAACGGCAAGCAATGTCACATCGAAATCGTTTGATGTCGTTTGCCGTATCGACACACCGATGGAAGTCGATTATTATAAAAACGACGGCATTCTGCAATATGTTTTACGATCGTTACTGAAAAAATAATTTCCTCTTATTGGGAAGCAGTTCTACTGCTGACCGAACAATGTCTGGTCGGAAGTTGAAGTTCCTCCCAATCACCAAAATAAAGGAAGACACTATGCCGATTTTAGAATATCGTTGTCTCAAGTGCGGAAAGAGTTACGAGGTTTTTCACAAGGTTCGCGAGGTGAAAGAAGATATTATTTGCCCTTCATGCTCATCGGTGAAATACAAAAAGCTGATGTCTGTCCCGTCGATTGCGACAAGCTCGTCATCCGGCGACTCATGCGGAGAGGGCAGATGCGATGATGGCGGAGGATGTTGCGGCGGCGGGATGTGTGGGATGGATTAAATATTACAAACGCAAAAAAAAAATAGTAAAAAGGAAACATCTTGATTTTTCCTAATAAACTCATCCTTCACGTCGTTGATCAGCAGGATGGAAAATCTATATATGGAATTGCCATTATGTTGACACTATTTGCCTCGAGAAAAAATAATTACAACTTTCCTAAGGTTACTCAGAAGGATGGCACTGCCGTTTTCACTCTTGAAGAAGTGAAAAAATCAATCGAGGATGATCAAAAAATGTTCGTTATGGATTATGCCTCATCGTTGGAAGAATGTTCATCAGAAATAGAAGTCAAAATAATTTCAGAAGGTGAGGTTCGGGGCTCGCTCGCCGCTTTCGAACGATTTAGAAAGTATAGCTCAAGTATAACAGGTGAATTGATTAAAGATTTCCGAGAAAGTAAGAACAACTTATACGAATCTTCCGTCATCAAGATTCTTTTAGATGAAAAGCGCAACGAAAAGTTCGTAGAGCTAAAAACCAATAAAAGATGATTATTTTAGATCTGGAGTCAGGTCTTATGACCTGACTCTGGCAAAGTACTATACGATTAGTGTTGTTACTTTCTTTCCGAGAAAGTAGCAAAGCCATCCCCTCGGGAAAAGTAACCAAAGTCCCGCTTCATAAGAAGCGGGATCGAAATCGGGAACGCGCACGTTTATTTATTCTCCTCAAAATTTAGCAGTTACGGTCGAATTGATTTCTTCGTATCAATGAATATTTCCAATTGAACGCCTACCGCACTTTGCTTCCGATTTCGAATCCAGCCGCACAAAAGACGTAAATTGTGACTACTCCAACTCATTCACCTGCAACACCGGCTTTGGTGGAATAAATTTCTTCTTCTGTTGAGTTCGTTTTTGTATAGCCAGCCATACCCGCATTCCCAATAACGCGGCAAGGATCGCTCCGTAAATAATCGGGCGGTGCTTGTCGGCTTTCACGAGCCAGAGATAATGTATCACTCCCGCAACCGCCGCTCCGTACACCAGACGGTGAAGCGCCTGCCACCGTTTTCCGCCCATCCAGCGAACCATTTTATTTGTCGAAGTCACTGCAAGCGGTATCAACAACACAAACGCAGTAAAGCCGGCAGTAATGAAGGGACGTTTGGCAACGTCTTTCAGAATATCGTTCCATTGAAAAAACTGGTCGAGCCAGATGTATGTCGTGAAATGCAGGCAAACATAAAAAAACGCAAACAAACCGAGCATACGCCGGAAACTGATGAGCGTAGTCCAACCGGTGATTTTGCGAAGGGGAGTGATGCCGAGGGTGATCAATAAAAAACGCAACGTCCACACGCCCGTTTCATGCGTGATATCGGCAATCGGGTCGGCGCTGAGTGTGCCGTTGTACGCGCTCCAGCCGAGTAACCCCAATGGAACAAGAGAAAGAATGAATACCAACGGTTTTAGAATCCAACTGATGAAATTCTTTTTGGAAATCATTAAGACCTCATGGGCAGCGTGCTGAAAAAACGAAAGGTGGTGTCTCTGCGAGCAGTTTCATCGCGAAGCAGTCTCATTTCTTGATTGAAAAGTGAGATTGTCCCGAAGTGACCACTTCGTGACTTCGTCTCCCGCTCTTCGAGCGGGATCCTCGCAAAGACAGTAAAGAAGCTTTAGAATCCAGCGGGTGACTTGCTGTTTAGTCATAGACTAAAAATTCTGTTTCAAATCCATGCCGGAATACATACTTGCCACCTGATCGGCATAGCCGTTGAACATGAGCGTCTTCCGTTTGAAGAACTCACCGATGCGGCGTTCCGTTTTCTGGCTCCAGCGCGGGTGATCGACTTCCGGATTTACATTCGAATAAAATCCGTATTCGCTTGGAGCGGAAATATTCCATGTTGTCGGCGGCTGTTTGTCGACGAATTTAATTTTCACAATCGATTTAATTCCCTTGAATCCGTATTTCCACGGCGTCACGAGCCGGATCGGGGCGCCGTCCTGATTCGGAAGTGGGCGCTTGCCGTACAAACCGACGGCAAGAATAGCCAGTGGATTCATCGCTTCATCCATGCGCAAACCTTCGACGTATGGCCATTCGAGCACACGCTGTTGCTGTCCGGGCATCTGTTTTGGATCGTACAAAGTTTGGAATGCAACGTACTTCGCCTGGGAAGTCGGCTCGAGACGTTTGATTAAATCTTTCAACGGAAAGCCGAGCCATGGAATCACCATCGACCAGCCTTCGACACAACGCATCCGGTAAATCCGGTCTTCCATCGTGTGTGGTTTCAACAAATCATCGAGATGGTACGTGGCAGGTTTCTTCACAAAGCCTTCGACGGAAACAGTCCATGGAGATGTTTTAAAATTCTGAGCATTTGCGGCTGGATCTTCTTTGTCCGTTCCGAATTCATAAAAATTATTATACGTGGTAACGTCTTTGTAGGGAGTTAATTTTTCATCGGTATCGTACGGACCTTTCGGTTTTATAACGGGATCATCGTACAATTTAGGATGAGAAAATAATTTATCGGAAAGGATTCCGCCGGCAGCAACGGCCAGAAGTGCGGCAGAAGCGGTTCGCATAAATTTTCGTCTGTCGTGGTAGAGTTGTTCGTCAGTAATTTCGGACGAGGGAATATCATCAGAACGTTTTATCAGCATAATAATCTCCAGAAAGAACTTTACAGGATGATGAACTGTTTAGATATTTGACAACAGTGTTATAAAAAGATAACAAAAACCGGACGCATTGCAAAACGGTTTGAAAGTTGTCAGATATAGTAACCTTGATAATTAAACAAAAATTCCATACATTTGAACACGTTTTTCGAATAATTGAAGGATGTAGGTTATATGAATACGCTAAAAACAGTATTTCTCATGACTTTTATGATGGTACTGTTGATGCTGATAGGATCAATGATTGGCGGCGAACAGGGATTAATTATGGCGTTTGCCTTTTCTTTACTGATGAATTTCGGATCGTATTGGTTTTCTGATAAAATTGTATTGATGATGTATAAAGCAAAAGAAGTAACGGAAGCAGAAGCGCCGCGGTTATACTCACTGGTTGCGCGCGTTTCAAGTGAAGCACAGCTTCCGATGCCGCGTGTGTATATCATTCCCGGCGAAACACCGAATGCATTTGCTACGGGCCGCGGTCCGAATCATGCTGCTGTAGCTGCAACGGAAGGAATTTTAAAATTATTAAGCGACGACGAGTTAGAAGGAGTTTTGGCGCACGAATTCTCGCATATCAAACATCGTGATATTCTCACCGGAACGATCGTTGCCACGATGGTCGGAACAATTACATTTATCGCACGGATGGCGGGATGGGCGATGATGTTCGGTGGCGGAAGCCGAGATAGACGCAACTCCAACGGATTTTCGGAACTTGCCATGTTGATTCTTGCTCCGATTGCCGCTGTGCTGGTACAACTTGCAATTTCGCGTTCACGCGAATTTGCCGCGGATGAAGGCGGAGCGCATATTTGCGGCAGGCCGCTTTCGCTGGCACATGCTTTACAGAAACTGGAAAAGGGAGTTGAGAATACGCCGATGCAAAATGTTTCACCGGCAACGGCACACATGTTTATCGTGAGTCCGCTGTTCGGAGGAGGAGTTTCAAAATTATTTTCGACACATCCACCGCTCGAAGAACGGATCGAACGGCTTCAGAAGATCGCAATGGGCGGAATCTAATCAGACAATCACATCAATGACCAATAACAATATTTGAGGAGAGACACTTGGAACGTTCAGTAGATGCGCCCGTCATATATACCGAGCCAACACCTATTACCGACAAAGAGAATCCGTTCGAGTCGATGATGAAGCGTTTCGATATTGCCGCTGAAATTCTGGAGCTCGAACCGGGACTTTATAATTATCTAAAAACTCCGGCGAAACAAATCATCGTTTCGATTCCGATTCATCTCGACGATGGACGCATTGAAGTCTTCGAAGGTTACCGCGTTATTCATAACGATGTTCTCGGACCGTCCAAGGGTGGTATCCGCTATGCACCCGACGTGACAATCGATGAAGTGAAAGCTCTTGCCGCGTGGATGACATGGAAATGCGCAGTGATGAATATTCCGTTCGGCGGTGCAAAAGGTGCAGTTCGTTGCGATGTGACGAAACTGACGAGGGTTGAAATCGAAAAAATTACGCGTCGCTATACTTCCAATATGATCGACGTCTTCGGACCGGATCGTGATATTCCGGCTCCTGACATGAATACCAACGAACAAATAATGGCATGGATCATGGATACGTATAGCATGCACATGCGGAGAACCGAAACGGCAGTCGTGACCGGAAAGCCGCTGATCATCGGCGGATCGCTTGGGCGACGGGAAGCAACAGGACGCGGCTGCATGATTGTTACGCTTGGAGCAATGGAAAAACTCGGCATCAAAGTAAAAGATGCGCGAGTTGCAGTTCAAGGTTTCGGCAACGTCGGTTCCGTTACAGCCCAATTGCTTGCCGAACAGGGATGCAGGATTGTCGGAATTTCGGATATCAGCGGTGCATATTACAATGCAAAGGGAATCGATATTCCCAAAGCAATTGAATATGCCGCCAAACATAAAAGTCTGGAAGGATTTAAAGCCGGCGATAAAATTACTCAAGAGGAATTGCTCGAACTCGATTGCGATGTTCTTGTTCCTGCCGCAAAAGAAGAGCAGATTACCGCGGCAAATGCACCGCGCATCAGGGCAAAAATAATTTCCGAAGGAGCGAACGGGCCAACAGATGCAAGTGCCGATCCGATTCTTCAGGAAAAGGGAATTCTCGTCATTCCCGACATCCTTGCGAATGCTGGCGGAGTGACCGTTTCTTATTTCGAATGGGCTCAGGATCGTGCAGGATACTTCTGGACGCTCGATCGCGTCAACCGCCGGTTGGAACGGATGATGCGTTCATCATTCGACGCTGTGTACCAATCCGCTGCGCAGTACAATACAACGCTTCGTATCGGCGCGTATGTGCTGGCGATCGATAAAGTTGCAAAAACATTAAGAATGCGTGGCGTTTACGCGTAATCGTTTATCCCGGACATTGCCGAATCGTACCTCGTTGATTTTTGCCATCTCGTTCTCCATGTTGGCATTATACGGTACACCGGCTTTGGCAGGTGATTCTGTTTCGCTTGATTCTTCGCGAACGACGTTATCAATCTTTAACGAACTCGGATCGGAAGCGGGAACAGATATTGCCTCTGCAGCACATTTTCAATCCGGTGACAGCATCGGGATCCATTCCGTTTCTTCCGGAAATGACGCATGGATTATACAGAATGCCGTTACCTCGACATTACGATTGCGCGGCTGTGTCCTTTTTAGCGGCGATACTGTTTCCGTAACTCGACATTATTATCGTCTCGAAATATTTTCTTCGGAATTGAACGTCCGGTACGGCGACATATTTCGTGATGGAATGTTCGGAACCCAGAAAGCTCCGCGAAATATTTCCGTTTCCGTTCAATTTAAATGTTCCGATTCGCGAACGGAACAAATTATCGCCGACGGGATCGTTCGCAAATCAGCTGTCGATACGGTTTTGGTCGATCAAATTCCTTCACTGGAAAACCCCGGCGTGAAAAGTACGCACGGTGATTTTCCGTCGGGACAGTTTCTCGATAAAATTGTCGAGCCGTTCATCATCATCGGGTCCGCGGGTGTGATTGTCTATTTATTTTTTCACGTACGAAGTTAACAAGAATATGGGTAATCAAATCAAAAAAATTATATTTGCTGTTTTGTTTTCCGCCGGAATCCTTTTGACGCTTTCCTGCGGCTCGTCGCAGATCACGCCGAACTATTCTGCAGAAGACCGGTTCAGACAGGGTAAGGAAAAATTCCGGAGCGGGGATTATCTTGAAGCGATTTCCGATTTTGATGTCATCAAAATGCAATATCCGGGAAGCGGCGTGGCGGACAGTGCACAATTTTATCTCGGCGAATGTCATTTTCAGCGCGGAGAATTTCTCCTTGCGGCAGAAGAATACCAGACGTTGAAACGAAGCATGCCTGCCAGCGGTCTCGTTCCATCGGCGCAATATAAAATCGCCCTCTGTTTTTATAATCTTTCTCCGAAAGCTCCCCTCGATCAGAAATATGTCACGAGAGCTATCGACGAATTTCAAACATTCATCGAATACTATCCGAAAGATGAACAGGTTTCCGATGCCGAAGCGAAAATTAAAGAGCTCAACGACCGGATTGCACAACGGCTATATGAAACTGCCGGAATGTATATGACAATGGAATATTTTAAATCCGCGGCAATTTATTACAACAATATTGTCGAGAAATATTTCGACACACCGTATGCAGAACCGGCTCTTCTCGGCAAAGTTAAAGCACTGGTTTCCCGTAAGCGGTATGATGACGCTAAAAAAGATATTGAAAAGTTTTTCGATAAATACCCCAACAGTTCTCACAAACAAGAAGCCCAGTCGTTACGCGACGATATCAACGATCATCTCAAAATAAAATCGGCCGCAATCGATGTGGTCATTCCGGAATTTCCCGATGAAACGAATGCCTAACAATACAAAAGCCGGTCAGCACAAACGGTTTGTCAAATCATCGCAGGTAGAAATGACACAGCTTGTTCTTCCGAACGATACCAACAACCTGAACGCATTGTTAGGCGGGCGATTGATGGAATGGATGGATATCTGCGCGGCAATTTCCGCCCAGCGGCATTCCAACAGAATCTGTGTCACTGCCGGCGTCGATGATCTCGTTTTTCATCAGCCGATACATCTTGGTGAGGTTGTAACCTTACAGGCATCGGTGAACAGGGTCTTCGGAACATCGATGGAAGTCGGCGTCAAAGTCATTGCAGAAAACCAGCTGACAGGCGATCGGAGGGTGGCAAATACGGCATACATGACCTTTGTCGCTGTCGATGATCATAATTTACCGACGTCCATTCATCAGATTTATCCGCAGACGGCAGTTGAAAAGAAGCGATATGCCGAAGCACATGTCAGGCGCAACCATCGTTTAGCGAAGAGGAACAAAATCACGCACTGAATTCGAAAGCCTGTGTCCCAGTTAAATTTTTTCCAAAGCATCATCTCAGCTCGCAACGCGGTTCTTGCCATATGTTTTCAAATCTTCATTTACCATGTCGCCGTTTCCCGTCAGCATGTAACGACGTTCGGAGCGGTCACTGAATGGAAAACACCTTCTTCAACGCAGCAACTCATCAGCGGCGATTTTCGCGGAAAAGGTTTTGCCGATATCGCTACATACGGCAACAGGGAAATCAAATTTTATTTTCGCGACAGTGATCCCTACTTGTATCATTCTGCAACATTTCAAGTTACGCGACCGATTAAAGTGATGCACGCCGCCAAATGCAATGCCGATCGCTGTACGGATATCGTTGCCCTGACGGGAGTTCCTCAATTTCTGCAGGTGTATCTTGTCAAACCGAACGGTACATGTTTTCTTTCGTGGGAGTATCCACTGGAGGATCAAACCGACGATTTCAAGATTGCCGATATCAATAACGATCATAAGAACGACATCCTGTTGTACAGTAAAAAACAGCTTGGCGTAACGATTTTTCTTGGCAGAGGAAACGGGACATTCCAACCGCCTACAATTATTTTACCGGAATATTCGTTCAACACTGTTGCCGTCTCCGGAGTAAACCAAAACGATACGCGGAATATCATCGGATCGAATTGGATATCGAATCAAATTTCAATTTTCTCAGGTTTCGGGAAATTGAAATTCAGCGAACCGAATTTTATTCAATGTCCATTTGAACCGTCGTATCTCGCAAATGCATCACTCGATGCTGATTCGAGTGATGATATTATCGCCGGGTGGAAGAATAATGCCGAGTTTCAGATATTCAAGAACAACGGAGATGGTGATTTTCAGCAGTACCAATCGGTATTAATGGATGGGCCTCAATCCGATGTCGATCTTGCCGATATCAATGGAGACGGTTTTCAGGATCTTGTGACGATGGATGCAAACAAGGATATGCTCAATGTTGTCCTGAATACCGGGCATGGAACATTGGGAGAACATGTGACGTTCGCCGTTGGTCAATCACCGGCGAGCATGACGTTGTTGCATCATGAAAAATCGAAACTCGTCGATGCAGCAATCCTGGATACAATCCATTCCCGCATCCGCATATTCTATAATACACGAACTCCCGATCACGTTCGGTCGGAACAAACGTACGGAACCGGTTCCGAACCGGAGGGTGTTCTCGCCGGTGACATTAATAACGACGGCTGGAACGACATTCTGGTGGCAAATAATAAATCTCAATCCGTTTCGTTGCTGGTCAACGAAGGAAACGGACGATTCGGCGGTCAGATTCAATTTACCGTTCCCGATGACCCTTCATCGCTTTCGTTCATACCAAAAAATGATTCAACGGCAATCGTGCTGTCCACAAATCCGGATTCGGAAAAAATATCTTTTCTTGAGATCAACCTTCACCGTTTTTCGCACACCACCTATACATTGCCGACACAGGGAAAAAGTGACGTCGTCTTCGTTCAACTGAATCCGGGAGATCAATTTCTCAATTTATACGTTTTTGAAAAGAGATTTTCCCAGCAAAGTTTATTGAAATTCGAGCAGATCGCCCCGAGCCGTTTTATCGAGCGAATTATTCCTTTCCAAAACGGCGGATCTGTTCAATCGCTTGCCATGGGAAATTTTCATGGAACGGGAGTTCAGGATATCGTATATTGCAATATGGATGCAAAAAGCCACATGGAAAATTTTTTCCAATCGTCCGGAACCACCGCCGGAACATTTGATCCGCCGCAATTGTTTTTCTCGATTCCTGCCGCCGATTCTGTTTCCTCTCAATTCTGGCATTGCGATTTGAATAATGACGGGGTCGAAGATCTTATTTGCAACCTCAAAGGAACATCAAACCTGTTATATGTATTTTTAGGAAGGAAGGATTCCACGCTCGTTCCTTCCCGATCCCAATTACAAACTTCCATTTCCGTCGACCGGGCAGACCGGCTGAAATTCATCGATGTCAATGATGATGGCTTCAAAGATATCGTCCTTGAAAATCATCTCAATAAAACTGTTGAAGTGTATTTGAATCACGGAGACGGGACGTTTGCACTACCGTATCGGCTGATGAGCTCCGAAGGAATGGGCGGCTTCGATATTGCCAATCTCGGCGGGCGTCCGAACCCAAGCCTTATTGTCACTGATGCCGTAAAAGGGATCCTCAAAATTATTTCACTGAAATAATTTCGATATCGCATGTCCGGTAAATCACACATATTATTTTTTTTGATTATAGCATTTTCGGTGGGGTTAAATGAACCTTCGCTTTTGTATTGTCAATCAGTTCCCGCGAATGCCATAACGGTCAATAAGATTATGGAGATGGCAAACAGTCGTTCCCGCAAAGATAAATCCATTCCGGTAAAAAAATGGAAGAGCGGACAGGGGAAATGCGGTCTCTGGTTGCAATTTGCCATCCGTCAACATTGGAATGAATTTACCGAAACCCAGCGTCAGCAATTATCTTCAATCACTCTGCCGCCGCAAACAGAAACCAGTAAAATCATCGGTCATTTCAAGATATTCTATGATACGTCGGCAACAAGCCAGGAAACACCGGCCCTCATTTATATCGATAGTAACGATGTCGCCCAACGAATTCCCGGCACCGCTGATGCTTTTGTCGATTCCGCCGGCGAGGTTTTTAATTATGCCTGGACGTATGAAATCGATTCTCTCGGATATACTCCGCCGCCACTTGAGAATGACGGATATTTTCATGTTTTCATTCAAGATTTAAATTACGGCGGGGAATATGGCGAAACAGATTTAACCGATACGGTTAACCCCGGTCCGCCGCCGCGTTATGGTACGTTCATTATAATCGATAAAGATTTTTCAACTGTATTCGAACCGAGCAGGGGAATCCCGGCACTCAAAGTAACAGCAGCACATGAATTTCACCATACCATACAGTTGGGCTCTTATGGGACTTGGTTTAACGATTTTTATTTTTATGAGATCACTGCCGTCTGGATGGAAGGCGTTGTTTATAATGAAGTGAAGGATTATCTTCAATATCTTCGCGTCTATGATGAAACGAACAAGCAGTTAACGGAACAACCGCTGGGACAATTCGCCACGCCGGATCTTTCTTTTAATACATATTCCGGATTGATTGAATACAGCCGCGGGATTTGGGGAAAATTCATCCAGAAACACTATTCCCGCAACGCAATGCGCCGAACGTGGGAATACATGAAGACGGTTCCCAGTATTCCTGCCATCGATGCGGCTATGGGCGATTATGGAAGTTCGTTGAGACAGGCATTTTTAGACTGGAGTTTATGGAATCTCCACACGGGACCAAAAGCAGATTCGATAAATTATTATTCTGATGGAAAACTTTATCCTCCGATTCAAGAACGCCCGGATATTGCGTTCTCAGCACCGTCCCGATCTTTCGAAGATACAATCCAGGCACTCAGCTCGGCGTACCATCCGATTTGTTTATTGGACTCGTTACGGCAAACGTGCAATACCAGTCCAAAAATTGTTACGATCGTTTCAAATCTTAATTCAAATGGTGCAGGCGATGGAATCGGTTATGGATTTCGATATGACATTACGACAAACGGGGATCAATCATACAAGCCGTTAGGCAATGGTATTTTTGTACGGTTATCGGCGTCGGATCCCACCCAGTGGTCAACGCAAGAAATTGAAACCGACAGCGGTTCGGCATCAAATCCTATCGTCCCGAAATATACGGAGCCACTGGTTTGTCCCAATCCGTTCCATTCAAATGGCAGTAAACCGGTCAGCTTCCGCATTCCGGTTGACTCAACGACACAGCAAGCCTCCTCGTCTCTTTCCGTTTTCAGTTCAAGTATGAGCCAGGTATTTTCCGGAGAGTTCACGATCGGAGAAACCCCGTGCGGCAATGGAATTCAATGGAATGGACATACGAATAAAGGGAACATCGTTTCAACGGGAATTTATTTCTATGTCATCACGGTTAATGGCAACCAGTATATGGGTAAATTTTCTGTTATCAAAGATTAAATGAACGAAATTTCATTCACAGCCGAGAAGCTTGCGAAAAAATTCAATCGCCGTACCATCTTTTCCGACATTTCATTTTTATTACATGCAAAGAATTCGCTTGCGGTAACCGGTAAAAACGGATCGGGCAAATCCACTCTGGTAAAAATTTTATCCGGTGTGCTTTCGCCGACGCGGGGGAGCATAACCTTGCAAATAGATGGTGTGAATGTTGCTCCGGCTAATCATTTTTCATATTTCGGTTTGGTTTCGCCGTATCTGCAATTGTATGATGAGTTCACCGGCTTGGAAAATCTTGAGCTTTTCAATAAGATCCGCGGCTTATCCGTTTCACGAGAGCATCTTCAGCAATTATTGCAACGTGTAAATCTCCACGAACGGCAAAATGACCTTGTAAGAACGTATTCTTCCGGAATGAAGCAACGGCTGAAATATGCTTTTGCCCTTTTTCATAATCCGCCGATACTTTTTCTCGATGAACCGACATCTAATCTGGATGCCGAAGGAATCGAAACTGTACGACAGATCATTAACGAACAAAAATCAAAAGGCATTTTAATCATTGCCACGAATGATGACGATGACGTAAAAGTGTGTGAACAAAGAATTGACTTGAATTCAAATAGTTAACAATTATGTTTTCTTCATCAATATCACCGGCACTTACAGTTTTTAAGAAGGACTTACGGTCGGAATTACGCACGCGCTATTCGCTCAATTCCTTGCTCATGTTTGTCATTACGACACTTTCAGTAATTCTTTTTGCAATCGGCAACGAGAATGTTTCTGCGGATGTTCTATCCGGAGTACTCTGGATCATCATTTTTTTCTCGACAATGTCTGGGCTTTCCCGGACATTCGTCACTGAGGAAGAGCGGGGCACTGTGATGACTCTTCAGCTTGTCGCCCGGCCTCTTACGATTTTTTTTGGAAAATTACTCTTTAATTTAGTTCTTTTAAGCGCTTTAAATCTATTTACAATAACACTTTATCTCATTTTTATTACAAATTTTTCTATCAATAATTATTCTATTTTCATTCCGATGATGGTACTCGGGACATTCGGACTTGCCAGTGCCTCGACAATTTTAGCCGCGATCATTTCAAAAGCAAATACAAAAGGGACGCTGTATCCCGTTTTGTCATTTCCGATCCTTTTGCCATTATTGTTAACTTTAATTAATGCTACCAAATTATCTGTCGAAGGTGCTCCCTTTTCAGAAGCCATAAGCTCGTTCCAGGTTCTTATTTCCTATTTTGTTGTCATTACGACAATTTCGTACCTCTTATTTGAATTCGTCTGGAAAGAGTAACCGTTTCATTGCAAATGAAATTTTTTTTTAGTATCTTTTTGTAGTGCATTCATCAATTATGGCTGGCGTATGATATTGAAATCGATATTGGGAGTATGGTTATTTATCGTCATCCTCGCCGCTTTTGTATTTCCAACCGTTCCGCATCCTGACCAGTGGTTTCAATTTCCGATGATTCCGGGACTTGAAGATAAAGCACGCATTCTTTTCTTTCATGTGCCGATGTCCTGGACGGCGGTCGTTGCCTTTTTGGTTTCGATGGCATACGGAATTAAATATCTTGCGAAAAAGAATATCGATGATGATATCAAATCCACTGCTTCATCCGGACTCGGTTTGGTCTTTTGTATTCTTGCAACCGTTACCGGGTCACTGTGGGCAAAATTTAATTGGGGATCATTTTGGAATTGGGACCCCCGTGAAACATCCATTTTCGTTCTGTTATTGATTTATGGAGCGTATTTTGCACTTCGCTCGGCTTTGGAAGTGGAAGAACGGCGTGCGACGCTTTCTGCTGTTTATTCAATCATTGCCGGTGTCACGGTTCCATTTTTTATATTTGTTTTACCACGGCTTGTTTCCAGTTTGCATCCAGACCCGATTATCAATAATCGGGGGAAAATCGATATGAACGGATCAATGCTCGTCGTTTTTCTTTGCTCACTCGCCGGTTTCACTGCATTGTTTTTCTGGATGTGGCATCTCCGGGTACGGGCAGAACGGCTTTCAGTCAACCATTATTCGGAAGGAAAATAAGTGTACGAATTTTTAACGGAAAATGCTTTGTATGTCGTATTATTGATTGTTCTTATTTGTTGGGTAGGAATTTTTTCGTACCTGGTCAGACTCGATAAAAAGATTTCAGCACTTGAACGTTCGATGAAACAATGAGGATATAACCGATGAAAGTGAAAATTATTATAGCAAGTATCGTTATCGTGATTGCAATTGTCTTTGGTGCAATATCGTTTGTGGAAACTAATGTGGAATATACCGACTTTCACAACGCCGTGAGCACTCATAAGAAAGTGCAGGTGAAAGGTGCTTGGAATAAAAATAAAGAATCGTCATTCGACATTTCCAAAAGTCAATTTTCCTTTTACATGACAGACGATAACGGGCAGGAAGAGAAAATTGTGTTCGACGGAGCGAAGCCGAACAACTTTGAGATTGCCAATGCCGTCGTTGTCAAAGGAAGATATGAGGATGGATGTTTTCACGCCAGCGAAATTCTGACAAAATGCCCGTCCAAATATGAAGCGGACGCTGAAAGCGTCAAGAAATCGTTATAATTTTTTTTCGTTTCCTCATCAGAGAAAACGAAACAACGTTCTTTGCAAGAAAGGTGAACAATGATAGGAAATATCCTTGTTAAAGTGGCTTTTGTTTCAATTTTGATTTCGGGAGCATCGTATTTCTATTCGTTTAAGAAAGCTTCAAAGCAATTTCTCGTCATTGGCCGTAATGCTTATCATCTCACTGCAATATTTGTTCTCTCATTTTGTGCCTATCTCGTTTATTTAATTTTAACACATCAATTTCAATTCACGTACATCTGGAATTACAGCTCGACCGATTTACCCACACCGTTATTGCTATCGACATTTTACGCCGGACAGGAGGGAAGCTTTTCTCTATGGACCCTGTACACGACCGTTATCGGCATTATCCTCATGCAGTATACTTCCCGGAAAGGATATGAATCGGAAGTAATGTTTGTCTGGTCGATGATCCTTTCTTTTCTGCTGTTGATGCTGATCGTAAAAAATCCTTTTACGTTCATTTGGGATTCATTTCCAAATGACTTGATTCACACAGGTGCAATTCCATTCGGTACAACCAATTATGTCTGGATCGATCAAGCAAAAAGTATATGGGCTCAATTTCCTGTAGAAGGAAAAGGATTGAACCCTCTTCTTCAGAATTACTGGATGGTCATTCACCCGCAAATTCTATTTACCGGGTTTTCGTCAATGGCAGTTCCATACACATTTGCTGTAGCAGGTTTACTCCGGAGAGATTACCAGAGTTGGGTAAGAGTTGCAAAACCATGGACTGTTTTCGGAGCAGCGGTGCTCGGTACCGGAATTATTCTTGGCGGATATTGGGCATACGAAACATTGGGATGGGGCGGATATTGGGGATGGGATCCGGTTGAAAACTCTTCATTAATTCCCTGGCTTGTTTGTGTCGCTTCGATTCACACCATGATGTCGCAACGCAGATCCGGAACTTTTGTGAAAACGAATTTTGTGTTGAGCATCCTTTGCTTTATAATGGTTCTGTATAGTACGTTTCTCACACGGAGCGGAGTTCTTGGTGAAACTTCCGTCCATTCATTCGTCGATGCTGGAATGTGGGCATACTGGCTCTTACTTGGCGTGATTTTTCTTTTTGGTATTTTCGGATTCGGACTCCTCATCCGGCGATTTAAAGAAATACCCAAAATCCCAGTTGAACATAGTATTTATTCCAGAGAGTTCGCCTTATTTCTCGGTGCATTTACTATTTGCTTCGCAGCAGCGTTCATCACAATCGGGACATCGTCACCGATCATTACAAATATTCTGAAGGGACATGCTGCAGCTGTCGATACATCATACTACGTTAAAACGATCGTTCCGTTGGGAATTGTTATAGCACTCTTAACCGGAATCGGGCAGTTGTTATGGTGGAAAACTTCAACGGCACGTGATCTGTTCAAGGGAGCACTATATCCGCTGATTTCTGCAGTCCTTTTCACCATTGGATTGATTTATGTCGGAGTTCGTGATATTCCGGTCGTGTTATTTTCATTTGCCTCTGCGTTTGCGCTGTTCGTCAATATTTATGTTGGATTTAAAATTTTTGTCGGCAACCCGAAATACGCGGGCGGTGCAATTGCTCATATCGGACTTGCATTATTATTCCTCGGATTTGTTTCGAGTGCAAGATATGACGATAAAGCAACTGTTTCGCTCGAGGAAGGGAAATCCAAGGAAATCCTCGGTGGAGAATACACATTAACGTATATGGGAAACCGCCAGATCGATAATGAACGATACGGGTTTACCGTGCAAGTCCGGCATGCCAATGAAACATACATGGTGATGCCCGTTATGAGATATAGTACGCAATCGAATAGTATGATGCGGCATCCCGACATTCTCAATATGTATACGAAAGATTTTTATATATCTCCGCTATCCGTCGAATCTCCCGGCAATCAAACTCCAGAGTCATACACCTTTTCGAAGGGAGAAATCAAAGAAATTAACGGGCTCTCGGTAAAATTCATAGACTTTGATTTTTCCGACGAAGAAAAAGGGAAGATGGTCACCGGCGGTGATGTGACAATCGGAGTGATTCTTGAAGTGCAAAACAAAGGAGTGACGGAGCAGATCAAACCGTTATTCAAACGTACACAAAATGGACCCTCCTTTGTCCCTGCAACGTTATCGCATACCGATATTCATTTTACCATTGTCAAAATGCAGCCGAATAGGGAAGACCCTTCACAATCGAAGGTCGATATCTCCGTCTCCAACCCAACCGATGTTTCTCATAATCAGCCGAAAGCCGAAACCCTTGTTGTTGAAGCGAGCATTAAGCCGTTTATCAATCTCGTTTGGATGGGGACTATTACTTTGATAGTCGGTTTCGCTGTTACAATTATCCGGAGAGTGCAGGAGGCAAGAGAAAAAGAGGATCCTGGATCGTGAAAAAAAACCCGGAAGACCTGATCGATAGATCTTCCGGGAAATTGTATTACTAAAGAATTACCCGTCAATTTTACAACATTTATCCAGCTTTTCGTACGCTTCCGTATTCCGTTTCTTATCGTTCGCATCATATCCGGCATTTGTAATTGCCGTTTCAATCGATCCGACATTTGTTTGAGTGGGAACATATTTCACCTCGACTGTTTTTGCCTTCACATCGACAGAAACAGATGTCACACCGTCAACGTGGTTGACAGCATTTTCAATAGTCTTTGCACAGGAACTGCAAACCATTGAATTTGCCTTGATCACAGTCGTTTCCATATCCTGTTTTTTCTGACAACCAACAAAGAACACGACCATCGTAACAATCATCAATAAATATGTTTTCATTTGCTAACTCCTTTTATATGCGAATTTTCCAATGCTTAACAATTGATTCATCAATATGAACGTAATTTCCTTCGACCGTACTCGGAATCGGCGCCGGCGGATATTTTTGACAATTTCCCTGAATCCCTTCCAGATTATTCAGCTTCCATCTCGTATCACAGTTGCCGCACGCTAATTCCGTTCCTTCGATATGAAACGTCTTGGAATTACACGGCTCGCATAACCGGACCGAAGTTACCAATTTTCCTTCCGGCGAAATATATGCAAGCAAGGGAATGACCGTATTTTCCGCCTGATAATCAAACTGAACGAATTTCTTTTCTAATAGAACCGAAAGCGGAAATGAGATAATTCCATTTTGGATATCGACAGAAATATTCTGCGGATCAAGCTTGACATCGGTGAACATCGATGCCATTGCAACATCGGGTTGATTAGCAATGACGGGATTCGCACCTCCGGGAAGATGTTGTGTAAAGATAAAAAGAAACGTACCGCATAAAATCAGGGCAAGAACCGTATACGTAACTTTTGCCCTTGAAGACATCGGATGTCTGACAGCTCGTGAAGCGGAAGGAATTTCATGTCCCAACGACTGTGATACCACAGTTTCAGGAACCGGCGATTGCATTAACGAACCGCAGGAAGGACAAAATTTTGTCCCCTCACGAACCGTTGCACCGCACGATGGACATTGCATAGAACTCATAAACCTGATATGGTCATTTCATACAAATTAAAAAATAAAAGCCGCCTCGTAACCCGAAGCGGCTTTCATGTAATAGAAAATTAGTTGGTTCCTTTACCTTCAGTACTTTTATCTTGTGTGGATTTCGTGGCTTTGGAAGTTTTTGTTTTTCCGTTACAGCAATCAGACGATTTCCCGCTCACTTTTTTCAGTGACGCTTTGCTGTTTTTTGCCATCGGACAAGCAGCTTTGTCGGCAGCGGAACAATTAGACATTTTCGCCATATCGCATTTTGCAGACGAACTCATTGATGCCTTTGTTCCCTTTTGACAGCATGAAGCTTTATCCGCATCAGTGCATTCGGCTTTGGCCTTTGTCGTCGAGGTGAGGGAAGCTTTGGTCATCTTTTGGCAACATGAGGCTTTATCGTCTCCTTTGCCGTATACAAAATTTATTGATAATGATACAGCAACAATGACTGATAAAACAAACAATAAATGACGTTTCATAAAGAACTCCAAGATATATGAAGATTTGATGGTAGTACAATGTACAAATTTTCTTTTATGAAAATCAAGCAAATTCAATCAAGATTAAGATATGTCTTTTTTGTATAGATTCACTATTATGAGAAAGGAAGTTTTGGCACGAATCATGGGGCACAAAAAAATGCCCATTAACTCTGAGGCCAATGGGCAATTCTTTAAGACCATCGTGTCATTTTATCGTTTATCTTGGGAAGTCGGAATGTGAAATTTTTTCAACCGATACCGCAGATTGGCTTCAGAAAGTTTCAAAATCGATGCGGTCTTACTCTGGTTGTTACCTACGGAATCCAGAACACGTTCAATAAGTCGTTTTTCCAGATTGTACAACGACTTATCAAATGAGAACGGTTGTTTCGATTTGATATTGGTAATAATTCCTTCGAGTTGCGCATATTCATCGATGAGTGATTCGGGCAATTCGAGATAATCGGATGAAGATGAAAAAACCGCACGCTCAACGACGGATTTCAACTCACGCACATTTTCTTTCCATTCCCGCCGGACAAGGAAATCCATCGTATTGGCATCGACAATTTTTTGCCGCGTACCGGTACTTTCCGCAACCTTCTTTGTAAAGTATTCGACGAGGAACGGAATATCGCTTTGCCTCTGAAGCAACGACGGTATTGTGACAAATTCATAACTCTTGATCAGATCGAATAATTCCCCGAGAATTATTTTTTCACGTTGCATATCCGAAATCGATTTTGTCGAGGTGATAATAATCTGAATAAACGGCTTCTTCGGCAACGCCTTGATCAAACGGAGAATATATGACTGCTGGAGAAAAGAAAATTTTTCAATTTCCTGAACGACAATCAGGGAAATATCTTTTTTTTCTTCTGAAATCATACTCAGGATTTCCGAATCCGGCATCCCATGCGTTACCACATTGGCGGTACCCTTGACTCCCATTGCGTCATAAATTAATCGCGTAACGACACCCTTGCCGCTCCCGGCATCCCCCTTCAGGACCAACGGATGCTGACTCTTTGCCAGTTGTAGAATTTCTTTTCGAAGACGCTTCATAGGTATGCTTTCGCCTATGAGTTCCGGGCTTGATTCCATTATCGGTTTGACCTTTCAGAAAAAAATATTAAGAAACACTTTTTTAAAAATTATGGATCGTTATTGCATGAAAATATTTTTAAAAATATTTTAGCACACTCACCAGTGAAGCCGCCACAAAATAAAATAATTTCAAATGACATCCAAGCAATTTTTAAAAAAATTTTCTGCGATTTATCGAGGCAAAGAAAAATATTATCTCGAATTAATTTTTTGTAATGACGATTCATCGCAGAATTTTTTTATCACAAAAAATATAATATTTGAAGCAAACAATCTCGGCCGAACTTGAAAAGTAAAACGATGCTCGCAAGATTTCATAAAAAATTGATAAATATTTTTAGAAAATGAAACAGGAAGACGGAACTGCGAGAACACGTTTTCCCCGGTAAAAGATTTTGCTAAACAAAAGGGATATCCAATGTTGATTTTGGCCGGAAAGTGATTTTAAGCATTTCATTCCAAAATTTTGTATTTTTAAGCACGCCAAAATCTTAGCCCACAAATTCATCAATAAAAAGGAGTAGGGAATGGTTAAGCATTATTACATAGTTATCTGCGCGGTTGCACTGTTGTTATCGGTTGGATTTATGGCCAAACCGTCAAATGACAGCAATATAAAACCGATTGATACGCGAAATTTCGATACTTCGGTAAAGCCATCCGAAGATTTTTATCAATACGCCAATGGGGGATGGATATCTAAAAATCCAATCCCGCCCGATCAAAGTCGGTGGGGAAGCTTTAACGAAGTACAAGAACGCAATTTTGTTATTCTTCATGATATTCTTGAAAATGCAGCAAAGAATTCCGGCGAAGAGGGAAGCAACATCCAAAAGGTCGGCGATTTTTATTTTAGCGGCATGGACTCTGCACATATCGAAGAAGCGGGCGCAAAACCGCTGGAAGCGGAATTTAAACGCATCGACGCCATCAAAGATGAGACCGATCTTCAAGCAGAAATTGCCCATCTTCACACGATTGAAATCGGTGTTCCGTTTGCTTTCTTCATCGAACAGGATGCGAAAAATAGTACGGAAGAAATCGCACAACTTTTTCAGAGCGGGCTGGGACTTCCCGACCGTGATTACTACACGAAGACCGACGACAAATCAAAAGACTTGCGCGATAAATATGTGGCACATCTTGTCAATACATTTACGTTACTCGGAGACGACCCTTCAACAGCATCGGCAAATGCAAAAATCGTCATGGATATGGAAACGCGCCTTGCAAATGCATCGATGACGCGTGTCGATATGCGTGACCCTGAAAAGATTTATCACAAAATGTCAATCAACGACCTCGGAAAACTGACGCAAGCATTTTCGTGGGTAAAATATTTCAATGATATTGGTGTGAAAGATCCGGGGAAGATCAATGTGGGACAACCGGATTTTATGAAAGAAGTATCCGCGATGATCTCCGATGTTCCTTTACCGAATTGGAAAACCTATTTGCGATGGCATCTCATCGGTGAATATGGAAACTACTTAAGTTCCGGATTTGTGAATGAAGATTTTAATTTCTTCGGTAAAACATTAACCGGCCAAAAAGAATTACGCCCGCGGTGGAAACGAATCCTTGTAACGGTTGACGGTGATATCGGAGAGGCATTAGGTCAATTATACGTTGCCAAAGCATTCACTCCTGAAGCCAAGGCACGTGCAGTCCAGCTCGTTGCAAACCTTCGCTCTTCGCTTCATAACAGAATTGAAAACCTGGTATGGATGAGTGAGACAACCAAGAAACAAGCTTTGAAAAAGCTCGATGCATTTACCGTAAAAATCGGCTATCCGGATAAATGGCGCGATTATTCTTCGTTAAAGATTGATCGAGGTCCGTACGTTTTGAATGTCATGCGTGCGTATGAATTTGAATTCAAAAGAAATCTGAATAAAATCGGAAAACCTGTCGACCGGACCGAATGGGGAATGACACCGCCGACGGTCAATGCGTATTACAATCCATCGATGAATGAGATTGTTTTCCCTGCCGGGATTTTGCAACCTCCGTTTTTCTACTCTGATGCGGATGAAGCCGTCAATTACGGCGGGATCGGTGCAGTGATCGGTCACGAAATGACGCACGGCTTCGACGACGAAGGAAGGCAATTCGATGCAGAAGGCAACTTGAAAGACTGGTGGACGTCGGACGATTCCGCCAAATATACTGAACGCACAAAGCTTGTTGAAGAAGAATTCGACGGATTTGTCGCTATCGATACACTCCACGTCAACGGCAAACTGACGCTTGGTGAAAACCTGGCTGACCTCGGAGGTCTAACAGTCGCTTATGCCGCTCTTGAAAAGGAGCTGGAAGGAAAATCACGGGAAAAAATTGACGGATTCACCCCGGAGCAACGGTTCTTTTTATCGTTCGCCCAAATTTGGAGAAGTAATATCCGTCCTGAGAACCAACGAATGCGGCTCATCACCGATCCACATTCACCGGGAAGGTTCCGCTGTATCGGACCGATCTCGAATATGGTTGAATTCAAGCAAGCGTTTGATATTCCTGACGACTCACCGATGATGCGCAGTATCGGCAAACGCGTCAAAATTTGGTAAGATAAAAAACATATGGCTAGAAAATCCCGGTTGTCATTATCGGCCGGGATTTTGTTTTTTATGCAGATCGAAATTTCTTAGCGGGAAAAAAAACATAATTATTTCTCACCGGAGGGAGAAGATCGTTTTATAGCATTTATTGTTTCTTCTTTTGGATGTAAATACTCTTTTCAGTAGATTGATTTTAGAACGATTGTTTTCCCAAAAAGGGTTCAGTATAAGCGCTAGATATGAATAACAAATCTCTCGAACAACAATATGCGGCGGTTTTTACTTCCGGTGGATTGTATGAAGAAGTCCTGGAATATATTTTTTTATCCGGAGCAGAATCTCTCGAATTTCTTCATCGGATATCGACGAATGCACTGGTCGACATGGACATAAACAGCGCTCGATATACGGTCCTTCAAACTGAAAAAGCAAAAATTATCGATCTGTCCATCGCTATCAGGAAACCCGACGGCGTCATGATTGTTACGGGCAAAGGAAAATCGGAGTATGTAAAACAGTGGTTGGAAAAATTTATCATTACTGAACAGATTGAAATACATTACCCGGCAAATGAATTTTCATCAATTTCACTCATTCTACCCAAAGAACATTCTAAGAGTTCTCTGTTGGAAAATAATTTCGCCCCCGTACCGGATATCACCATCTTTATTGATCCGTTATGGAGCAATTTCAAAATGTATCGCTTCATCGGTCCACAAAAGATTATTGTAAAAAAAATTGATGACTTAAAAATTCATTTTTCACCGATCGATGAAAAAATATTCGAATCGCTTCGAATAGAGCAGGGGATTCCTATCTCCGGAAAAGAACTGACGGAGCAGGTCAATCCGTTAGAAGCAGGACTGGAATCACAAATCAGTTTTACGAAGGGATGTTATATCGGGCAGGAGGTTATTGCCCGCATTGATACATACAAAAAGCTTCAAAGGAAAATATCAGGATTGATTATCGATTCTACTGAAGTAATGCCGGCACTCGATGGTAGCACGGTTTTCGAAACGAGCCATGAAATCGGATGGGTGACGAGTTCAACATGGTCTTACAGCTTGAAGCGATTTATTGCCTTAGGATATATTCAAACACAAGCAGAATCTTCTTTCGTAGAATTGAAAAATCCATTATATTCAAACGGTATTAAAGCAAAAATCTCAAGTCTTCCTTTTGAAATTTTGTGATTTGTTGAATAATATTTTCATGTGGTGGTTTAAAAGAATGGACTTGAAATTATATTACAATGAATTTGAAGAATTATAAATCAAAATTTGCTTAAAGGAGAATGATGCGATATTCCAAGGCCTATGACAATGCAAAGTTTCTTAATAGTCCGCAGGGTAGAACAATCCGGATTCTTTCCGAATTCTTAGAACCCTCACAACGGTTTCGAAAGGAAGGCATTCGAAATACAATTGTGGTTTTTGGATCAGCGCGATTGCACTCCAAAACCGAAGCTCGAAAACAACTGCGAATGGTACAGAAAAAAATCGGGACCAAGAAATTGCTTTCTTCCCGAGATAAAGAAGAGCTTCAAAAAGCAACCATAGCTTTCGCAATGTCAGAATATTATGAAGATGCAGTTAAACTGACTGCAATGCTCTCGCGGTGGTCGAAAACGTTAAAAGCAGAACATCAATTTGCTATTTGCTCGGGCGGCGGACCCGGAATAATGGAAGCAGCAAACAAAGGAGCAAAAAGTGTCCGTGGAAAATCTGTCGGGTTAAATATCAGTCTTCCTTTCGAACAAACCTCTAACCGATTTATTTCAAAGAATTTAGGCTTCGAGTTTCATTACTTTTTCATGAGAAAATTCTGGTTTGTTTACTTAGCCAAAGCCATGATCATGTTCCCCGGAGGATTCGGGACGTTAGATGAACTTATGGAAGTATTGACTCTTCTCCAGACAAAAAAAGTCAAAAAACCCCTTCCCATCATTCTTTATGGAAGTCAATATTGGAATGAGATCATTAATTTCGAATCGATGATAAAATATCAAACGATTTCATTGGACGACCGGCATTTATTCCGGTTTGCCGATACACCGGAAGAAGCTTTTAATTATCTCAAGGAATCTCTGATAACTCTTTATCATTCAAAGAAATAAATGTGATACAACAACCAATTTCTCTAGAAGTTGAATACCGAAATAAAATGTATTATATTGGTATGAGGGGATGACATGGATTCGACGGAGATGAGGATGGTCATGATTGCATCACGTGCTCTCCGCGTTGCACGAAAATAAAGCGGAAAACAATAAGTGCAAACTACAACTACGCACTGGCTGCTTAATTAAAGCAACCCATCCTCTGCAGATCCTCCCGGCGATTTGCAATCAGGGTGTCGACTTAGTCGGGATAGTTTCAGGATTAGTTCGGGATTCTGGAGCAAAAATTCACCGAAATAGCTTTGAGTTCCGAGTTCGTTCCGTGTTCTCAAGGCGAGCTATAATGAACGGACTATTGATGTAGGAATTGTGATGGTCTTCTTTTCGGACCGGGGTTCGATTCCCCGCATCTCCACTTAAGCCGTCGGAAGACGGCTTTTTTTTTAGGTGTCGTAGAATTTATATATATTCTTGAATGGAAAATAAAAAAGAATTAGAATTCACAAAAATGACGGGAGCAGGGAACGATTTCATTCTGATCGATTTATTCGACAAAGAAATCATCATAAACTGGTCTCATGTAGCTCCGATATTGTGTAATCGTCGATACGGGATCGGTGCAGATGGAATACTCGTTCTATCCCGAAGCAAAAAAGCAGATTTTATTATGAACTATTTTAATGCCGACGGTAGTTACGGCGGTATGTGTGGCAACGGCGGACGATGCGCTGCTCTTTACTATTTTAATAAGTTTTCCAAAACGGAGACGAAGTTTGAAGCACTGGATTATATCTATTCCGCAACGGGAATCGACACAAGGATACGACTTCAAATGAAGAACCCAACTTCCTTTTATTCCAGTACATTAACTATCGATAATGAGACTATTCCTTACAGTTTCATTGATACGGGTACAGCTCATGTCGTAATTTTCCTGGATGAGGTTTCTGGTGAATTAAACAAGAAAATTCAATCGGATAAATTCAATTATATAGGCGCTCAAATCAGAAACAATGAAAGATTCGCTCCCGGAGGAACAAATGTTAATTTTATCCGGATCATCGATAGCCATAAAATTTCGATGAGGACGTATGAGCGTGGTGTAGAAGAGGAAACTTTGGCATGCGGGACTGGAGCGGTTGCAAGTGCGATGGTAACAACGATTGTCAGACACTATAGGCCACCGATAACGGTTTTAACCCGCAGCAATGAATCATTGGATGTGAATTTTCAAGAAAGGGAAGGTTCAATTACGGACATAAACCTCAGCGGTCCCGCAAAGGAAGTATTTAGAGGAAAAGTCGAAATTTCACTGTAATCATATCTTATAGTTTACATAAGATATATTATTAGAAACATCTGTGCTTTACTGGTAGATCAAATTTTCAAGGCTTTGGTAATATAAGTCTTTGATTTTATCAACAGAACTTTGTATAACATTCCCTATTGTAAAATCGGTCTTAGTCACCTTCCCGATAATCTCAGAAGAAATTCCAGCACTCGAGCATAAAGAAAGTATTTCCGGAGTATTTTTGGGTTCACTTGAAGCAATAACCCTCGATTGATCTTCTCCGAATAAATAGAAATCCGTCCGAATTTTGGTGTGGAAATTGACATCTACACCAAAACACTTTTCCGGGTCAAAAATACAACATTCGGCAAGTGCTATTGCTAATCCACCTTCACTAATATCATGTACCGATTGGAGCAGGCGTTTATCGATTAACTCGAGAATTATTGATTGCAGATTCTTTTCATTGGCCAGATTTATCGGCGGAGCATCGCCGGCTACGAGCCCGTGAACCTTATTCAGATATTCGGAACCGCCTATATGACCGTTCGTTTGTCCAAGTAAAATGATATCATCTCCGGCTTTTTTGAACGATCCGGAAATACAATTCATGATATTGGAAATCTCCCCAAGCATTCCAATAACAGGAGTTGGGAAAATAGCTCCCTCGGGATTTTCGTTATAGAAGCTGACATTTCCCCCCGTCACCGGGGTATTGAGCATTTTACAAGCTTCGGAAATTCCTCTTATGGCTTCCTTGAATTGCCAAAAGATCTCCGGTTTATATGGATTTCCAAAGTTCAAGCAATTAGTAATAGCAACCGGCTTAGCACCCACACAAACAACATTACGAGCGCTTTCAGCTACAGCTATTTGTGCCCCAATGAATGGATTAAGATAGACATATCTCGGATTGCAATCAGTTTTTACTGCCAATGCTTTTTGAGTTCCTGGTAAGCGAATAACGGCTGCATCTCCGAAAACATTCGATACTGTATTAGACCGAACCATTGAATCGTACTGAGTCGTAATCCATTTTCGGGAACAAATATTCGGAGAAGACAATATTTCAAGGAAACATGAAGTAAAATCCCGCGGAATAGGAATAATATCCGCCTTGAACGATCGAGCTTTTTCAATATAGTCCGCAATACATGATTCCCGATGATATACCGGTGCTCCGCCGCCTAAAACTAAAGACTCAGGAGGAACATCGGCAATAAGGTTATTGTTATATCTTATTTTCAATCGAGGTTCATCCGTCACTTTACCGATAACACTGCAATGTAGGTCCCATTTTTTAAATATATTTTGAACCGGAGTAACATTTTGGGGTTCGGCAACAATCAACATCCGTTCCTGGGACTCTGAGAGCATAATTTCATATCCACTCATATTCTTTTCACGGGCCGGAACCTGGTCAAGATTGATCTCCATACCGGAATTTCCTTTTGCACTCATTTCTGCAGTTGAACAAGTAATTCCGGCAGCACCCATATCCTGGATTCCAACAACAAGTTTGTTCCGGATCACTTCAAGTGTTGCCTCAAGCAATAATTTTTCTGTAAACGGATCTCCCACTTGAACCGATGGCCGCTTGCTTTCGGATTCTTCAGAAATTTCTTCCGAGGCAAATGTTGCCCCATGAATTCCATCCCGACCCGTTGCTGATCCGACAATCAAAACAATATTTCCATCACCACGTGCAATAGCTTTTGCGATTTCGTTGTGTTTAACGATTCCGACTGCCATCGCATTCACTAATGGATTCTCTTGATAACTTTCATCAAAAAAAACATCGCCGGCAACCGTTGGAACTCCAAAACTATTGCCATAATCCCCTATCCCCTTGACAACTCCTTTGATCAGGCGCTTCGTTTGCGAATGAACAATGTTTCCGAATCTCAAAGAATTTAAAGCTGCTACAGGTCTTGCTCCCATCGTAAAAATATCACGCATAATTCCGCCGACACCGGTCGCAGCTCCCTGATACGGTTCAACGGCTGAAGGATGATTATGGCTTTCGATCTTAAAGGCAACTGCCAAACCCCCACCGATATCTACTAATCCGGCATTTTCCTCTCCGGCACCTACTAACAATCTCACTCCGGTTCTTGGCAGTTTTTTTAATTCTGCAATGGAATTTTTGTAGCTGCAATGCTCGCTCCACATTACGCTAAAAATACCAAGTTCAGTATAACTGGGAACTCTGCCGAGAATTCCAATAATCTTTTTATATTCATTTTCGCTTAAGCCGTGTTTTATGGCAAGCTGTAAATCGACGATGGGTTCCATATAATAGGTATATTAACTTTAGTTATTCGGTTCAATTACTAGTAAAATTTGATCCTTTTCTACCGTAACATGATTTTTAATTTCAATGCTTTTGATCTTTCCATGTAAAGTCGAATGTATCTCGTTTTCCATTTTCATCGCTTCAAGAACGATCAATCCGGTTCCGGGACTGACAATATCCCCGATATTCACCTCAATTTTAGAAATTAACCCCGGCATTGGCGCTCGGATTATCGAGTTTTTCACCGTCATTGCTGGGGATTTTGAAATCGATTTTAAAATGCCATTCTGTTTATCTTCAACATTTATTTTAAAAACATGATGATCAATCCATGCATTATAATGAGTTTCATCAATTCGTTCTATCCAAATATTGTATACTTTTTGTTCAAACGTTAATTGAAAGATTTCTTCATCAATTTTTCTGATGGTAGTCACTACTGCCTTTTTATCAATAAGCAATTTACGATCAGAATCATAGTCTATCGTAAATTGATTTCCATCGACTGTGACGGTAATTTCTTTCACTTTTTTACCGATAGTATTCAGATCTAGAAGTTCGCCATTGCGAAAAAATCGTTGGGCGTGAAACGATTCGTTCGTTTGATCCTGATCCCACAATATGCCCAACTGCTGCTGCTCCGGCTTTCAATAACTCTTTGTCGGGAATATTAAAATTTTCAGAAGAGAAATATTCCTGCAAAAAGTGTGTATGATATGATCCTTCGCGGAATTTTGGATGGTCAATAATCCACGAGCATAACGGTAAATTATTTCGAACGCCGTAAATTTGGTACATCTTGAGTGCTAATGACATCCTGCCCAAACATTCATCCCGCGTTGCTCCCCATGCAATAAGTTTTGAAATCATCGGATCATAATATGGTGTAATCTGGTCGCCTTGCTCAACTCCCGTATCTTCCCTCAACCCCATCCCTCGTGGAGAATGGATAAATCTTAACGTGCCAGTCGATGGGAAAAAGTTATTGAGCGGATCTTCCGCACAAATCCTCGCTTCAATGGCATGTCCACGTAACGAAATATCCTTTTGCTGAAATGATAACTGTTTACCTTCTGCAATCAATATCTGTTGTCGAACAAGATCTATTCCGCTTCTCATTTCTGTAACAGGGTGTTCCACCTGAAGTCGCGTATTCATCTCGAGAAAATAAAAGTTATTATCGGTATCTAAGATAAACTCCACGGTACCGGCGTTGGTATAATTCCCTTTTTTTGCAACTTCAACTGCTGCTTCAGTAATAGTATCTCTAAGTTTTTGATTGATGGCAATTGACGGAGATTCTTCAACTACTTTCTGGTGCCTTCTTTGAATAGAACATTCTCGTTCACCAAGATGGACAATCGTTCCATGTTGATCCGCTAAAATCTGAACTTCAATATGTCGTGGTTTGGAAATGTACTTCTCAATAAAAATATGGTCATCTCCAAATGCTAATCTCGCTTCATTCTGGCATGCCCGAAGTCCGGACGCAAGCTCTGAGTCGGAATTAATGACCCTCATCCCTTTGCCTCCCCCTCCTCCTGCAGCTTTCAATAACACAGGATAACCTATTGATGATATAATCGATTGAGCCCGATCAAATGAATCAATGGGTTCCATTGTACCGGGAACAATCGGGACCCCGGCCGATTTTGCAATCTTCCGTGCAACAATTTTATTCCCTAATTTCTGAATTGATTCTTCACTCGGCCCGATAAAAATAATCTGGTTTTTCTCTACTTCGCGAACAAACGATGGATTTTCAGAAAGAAAACCATAACCCGGATGAATGGCGTCAACGTTCGCTCTTTTTGAAATTTCAATTATTTTCTCCTGATGCAGATAACTCTCTTTTGCAGGAGCACTACCGACAAAATAAGATTCATCGGCGTATCGCACGAACATAGCATTCTGATCCACATCTGAATAAATCGCAACTGTTTTAATGCCCATCTCGCGACACGTTTTGATTATCCGTATTGCGATTTCGCCGCGATTGGCAATTAAAATTTTTTGTATGTTCTTATTTTTCATTTATACCAACTCAACCACGGTAACTCCGCCGCCGCCCTCATTCCACTCACCTAACCGAAAGGATTTTACACTGGAAAGAGTTTTCAAATGCTCCGATATTTTTTTCCGCAATGCACCTGTCCCCTTCCCATGAATAATATCAACTCGGTGGAGCCCTGCCAACATAGCATCATCAAGAAATTTATCGACTGCCGCTATCGCTTCTTCTCCATACATGCCGCGAAGATCGATTTCAGTGTGATATTCTTTTCCCGCTGCATTTTCAATATAATCTGTCCGTACTTTTACGATTTCCTGATCCGTCAATTGCAGGTCGTTCAAGTGTACTTTGACTTTCATTTCACCAATTATCAAAAGAAATTGGTTCCCGCCCAATTTTTCTTGAATTTTACCAATCGCTTGCGAACTTTTAATTTTTACGCGATCCCCCACAGTAAACTCAATAAATTTATCTTCCGGCTCATCAAAATCCTTCCTCATAATATCGATTTGGTCATTGAGATCGTGAATCTCCTCTTTCACCTTTCGGACAACTTCTTTTTTGGCTGAAGATTCACGAATTTCCTTAATCGCATTTTCAATAAGGGTGTTTGACTTCTCAATGAGTGATTTCGCCTCATCGGCTGCTTGAGCTTTCACCATTTTAATTTCTTTTTGCAAAGAAGTTAGCTTAGATTCATAAAGTTTTATCAACTCATCAAGCTTATTTTTTTCAACAGATACTTTTTCCAGGTTTTCGTTAATATCCTGAGTTTTTCTTTCGAGATCAATAATGAGCCGTTCCAGTTTTATTGCATCGCTTCCTTTAAGCTCCATCGCCCGATGAATGATTTCCGGAGGCAACGACATCCGTTCTGCCATCTCGATTGCATAACTGCTCCCGGGAATTCCTTTCCGGAAACGATATGTGGGCTTCAATGTACCTGCATCAAATTCCATGGCGCCATTTTCCATCCCGCGATGCTCAAAAGCAAAAGTTTTAAGATTTCCATGATGTGTCGTTACAATATTTATCGATCCGATCGTCGTTATGTTTTCTAAAAATGCCGCAGCAAGAGAAGAACCTTCCAGGGGATCAGTACCGGATCCAATTTCATCGATTAATATTAAACTTGAACTATTGGCATGTTTCATTATAATTTTAAGCTTTTCCAGATGAGAGCTAAAGCTGCTTAAATCATTTTCTATGGATTGATCATCACCGATATCGACAAAAATATCAGTACAAATTCGGATAATGCTTTCAGAAGATGCAGGAATATGACATCCGGCTTGGGCTAAAACGGTCAGCAAACCGACGGTTTTCATAGCAACACTTTTTCCACCAGCATTGGGCCCGGTTATGACAATTGTGTTTGCCGTATCGTCAATTTCGATATCGAGAGGAATAACATTACTTTTTCCGACTCTTTTCAATAAAATCGGATGATATGCGCCGAGTAACTTCAATTCTTGCTTTAAGCTAATCCTTGGTTCGTTGCCGAGGATATCGATAGAATATTTTGCTTTTGCCTGGATAAAATCCAGTTCGCCGAGCACACGAATATTCGATGAAATCTTGTCACGGTCTTCACCAATTTGTGTCGTTAAACCTTTTAGGATAGATTCAACTTCACGTTTTTCTTCGAACTGCAACGTTCTGATCTCATTGTTGATTTCAAGTGTTTCCATCGGTTCAATGAAAACAGTTGCTCCGCTTGCCGATGCGCTATGGATAAATCCGGGAATATGGTTTTTGTGCTCCACTTTTACCGGAATTACCATTCTCCCTTCCCTTGTAGTAATGATTTCTTCCTGAATCCATTCCTTGCCGGAAACGGATTGCATGACAGACTCAAGCTTTTTTCTTAATGATACATTGCGATCATTTATTTTCCGGCGGATGGCCGCTAATTCCTTGCTGGCAGAATCTTTGACCCTACCTTCTTCATCAATTGCCTGATGAATATTATATTCAAGAACTTTGGACTGATAAATTTCTTCTACGCTTTTTGATAAACGAGGATATTGCTGGTTTCTCTTGGAAAAAAAAGTTCGCACTAACCTGGATGTTTGCAGGAGCATCGCAACTTTATTGAGCTCTTCCGATGAAAGGAAATAATTTGCTATAGAAGTTCTTTGCAAATTGATTCGGATGTCGTGAACGGCTTCCAACGGCAATGCGTCATCTTCTTCAAGAAGCCGTTTCATTTCCGTCACCAAAGCGAGACGGAACGCAATAATATCGATATCGGAAGACGGAGTAAGATTTTCGATATGTTCTTTTCCGATTTCGGAAAGAGCATATCGTTGAAGGTACTGCTTGATTTTTTGAAATTCTAATTTCTGGAAGGAGTTGAAGAACTCACGCATGCATAATTCAACAATTAGCGACTTTTATATTTTTCTAAATCAGTTTTCAGTTCATCAAGGAATTTCTTTGATGAAGGCATCCATCGTAGCGAATAATCAAATATTGCGGGTGCCAATTGAGATATAGGTTTATACAAATTAGATTCTTTTTTCGTCTCGTCCACAGGAATATCAAAGAGATTAAACATTTGCAGAATAAGACTTACTGCAAGAGCACCCTGGAATGCGCCAAGAAATCCTCCTGCAAGACGAGACCATACTTTCAAAGTATCACTGCCGGTTTCGCCAAACCATCGGTAAAACAAATTTACAATCGCAATAATAATTATAAAAATTAAGAAAAACGAAAGAATCACTAATGTCTCTTCACCAAAGCTCATCCATTGAGAAATAAAATCCGCCACGGGCGACATAAACTTTGTCGCACAGATGAGTCCACCCAATACTGCCAGGATACCGAAAACTTTTCTTAATAACCCGTCCCGAAAACCGAGAAGAACGAATATCAATATTCCAATCAAAATCAAAATATCCAGAATACTCATCTTACGGTCCTAACAGTTGTTTGACACTGTCCTGAATAATTTTGCCGTCTGCTTTGCCTTTTAATTCCTTCATCACGACTGACATCACTTTACCAAAGTCTTTCCCGGACGTCGCTCCTGTTGCCAAAATTGCTTTTTTTATACTCTCGTGAACCTGATCCTGCGACATTTGCTGCGGCAAATATTCTTGAATAATTGCAAGCTCTTTTTCTTCCTGATCCGCAAGATCGTTTCTCCCGTTATCACGAAAAATCGTGATCGATTCTTTTCGTTTCTTCGCCGACGAAATCAACACCGACGTCTCATCATCGGCGGTAACGCCGCCTTGAGGCCTTTTTTCAACTTCTTTTTCCAATAATGCGGCACGAATAGTTCTCAGTGTTTCCAACCGGAGCTTATCCCCGGATTTCATTGCATGTTTTAAATCGTCAGAAATTTTTTGAGATAATGTCATGATATTTTTCCTTATACTCCGCCGAACATCGGTATCGTCACTCCATTGATTGCTTTCCCGTATTCTGAGCAGAGATGAAGCATCATCGCTGCAACTTCTTCGGATGATACCCACCGAGAAGAATCTTCTTCGGGCATGGAAGCAATATTCGCCTGCGTCCGTAAAATACTCGGTGCTATGGCATTCGCGGTGACACCGGTCCCTTTTAATTCTTCACCAAGAATCTGCGTTAACATAACGACCGCTCCTTTGGCAACCGAATATGGTCCCCTGCCCGCCGACGGTTTCAAGGCAGGCATTGCAGCCATAGAGATGATCCGGCCGTATGAATAATTTTCCAGTTTTTGTAAAAATTGACGGGAACACAGAAAAACCGATTTAAGATTGATATCGATCATTTGTTCCCAATCCTTCAGTTTCGTTTCTCGGATTTCGGCTTTCGGCAAAAATCCGCCGACAAGATTAATGAGAATATCGACTCTACCGAACTTGTTTCCAACATGCTGAAACAGAGCCGCAACATCTTCATCATGGGTCACATCTGCCCGAACGATGAATACATTTTTTTTGAAATCTTCTTTTAAACGCTTGAGCTCGTCTTCAAAAATATACGATGTTGAGACGGAAGCTCCTTCTCGCAGAAAACTTTCAGCGACCACATGCCCGAGAGCACCGGTACCGCCGGTGATAAGAACACTTTTTTCTTGTAAGTTCATCGTATGATGTTTGTAACTCGATAGAAATATATCACTTTAAGCGATGATTGTCAACCAAACGGCAAATGAACTACATTCAGGAAGATTGAACAACGAAACGTCCAAAAGAGGATAAAAAACGTCTATTGTTTTCTCAATACACGCTCCTGGTAATCAATCACCGGAGTAAACGTGTAGACGGATTTTGTCCAATGAAGTCGTTTATTTGGTACGAGTATGATGGAAAGAGAATCCGAATGCCATTCCATTTGGTCGGAATCGGAAGAACCGGCAACCGTCGGCTGACCGAATGTTTGTTTGAAGGTAGTCATAAAATTAGCAAATTCAACATCGAACATCGTGAGATAATCGATCTTCATTTCATGCAACGTATCCCGCACAAATGTAAAAATAATCTGGTCGATATTTTCAAATCCATGACTGCGATCTGCCTTTGAAGATTTCCAGTAACAAATTTTGTCGCCTAAATAATTTGTACTGCAGGTAAGCTTTCGGACACGTTTTGTTACTTCATCATGTGATTGATAAAAGGCAACTCCTCCGATTTGAATTTGACGAGGTGAAATTGCGGAAATATTCTCCCGGCTCGGAGACGAAGATATCTCGGCCGATTCTTTTTTTCCGCAAGAATTCAATACGACAACACAACACAAAATAAACCCGGTAGAACGGAATATGTTATTTAACACTTCCACCCTGTTTCGAAGTTTTGAATTTTTCCAATTGTTTCCAGAATTGATCATTTGCCGGTTCCTTCGCAACAAGAGTGGATTCAATGGCAATCGCCTCATCATAATTACCCAGGCAATAATGACATTCCGCCAACGTATTAAGAATATCAGTCCGTGAGGGAGCAAGCGTTGCAGCCCGTTTTGCAAGCTCCAATGCCCGGGCTTTATCGATATCCAGCATTGCCAGCGACCATGCAATCGAGTTTAACACATCCGGATCGTCCGGTTTATTGCGAAGTTGGCTGTTCAACGATTCGACGAGACGTTCCGTTTCAGTCCGTGCCGCAGAAAAATTTTTATTGCTGTTGAAATGATCGATCGTTCTCACACGTGCTTCCAGAAGATATTTTGATTTCCAGATGCCATATATTTTTTGAAGCTGTTCCAATGGAAGCGAATCATGATCGACACGGATATCGACAAACCGATCATTATATCCGTTATATCCGCCTTGATCCCGAACAACGAGTAACGCAGCGGAGCGCGTTTGATTCTTTTCTTTTCCTTCACGTTCAGCGGCTTCTAACGCAGCACAGAGACGATCCGCCAAATCCCCGCCGGTGATTTCGAATGTTCTCGCCATTGCTTTCAGTATATTGTCGCCGATAATTGCACTGCCCTGAACAGTATACCATTTTCCAAGAACATGTCCGGAATATTGCTGGCATGAAATTCCGGTATACGCAAAAACAGTTCCCTTGGCATCAACGATGGCCATTTGGCGTTGTGATGCCATCGAGTCACCATGGATTAACAAATCGCCGGCTTGCTGGGAGGACATTCCTTGTGTAAGGAGATCAAGCGTTCGCGGACCAAATCCGGCATTGATAAATCCTTGTGTTGCCACTGCCCCGACTCCCGCTTTGGCGTATGGCACGACGGACCCAACCGCCAACAATGTCGATTGAACGGCAACACCTAAATCACCCGTTGCAGAATCACATGCAACAATGGAATATGTCCCTTCAACTTGAGAATTCTGTGCAGATGAAAGCGAAACGAGCACGACGAAAGAAATGAAAAATATAATCGGACGCATAACTCTCCAAGACAGTGATTGTAAAGAACCTTGTTGCAAAATTTTTATGAATATAACTTTTTTCCAAAAGGAAAACAATTCCTGGCCACTGAATCACAGAAAAACCTTATTTGAAGAAATTTTGGATAAGGAAATAAGAAAATGTGCTGTCAATCTTTGATTTCTCTCAAAATAAACATATATTATATCGAAAATTTGGAAAGGTGCAGGAGCGGTTTAACTGGCACGCCTGGAAAGCGTGTGTACCTGAAAGGGTACCGAGAGTTCGAATCTCTCCCTTTCCGCAAAAACGTTGCTCTCAAGTACTTGTGGTTCTTCTCATCTTCGAAAGCTTTTTTTCGATATGGTTATTTCACGCCCATATATTTTTATCTATACCTTCCTGTTCATTTTCCTGAATGTAGCGTTTTCTGCAACAGTTCATGTCATTACCATTGATGCTGCTATTAATCCGGCAACGGCAGATTACATTCACGAGGCAATTCAAAGAGCGTCGGAACAACGGGCAGAGTGTCTGGTCATTCAGTTAAATACGCCGGGCGGATTGTTGAAATCGACAAGAGTAATCGTTTCGGATTTACTGAGCTCTCCGGTTCCGGTCGTCGTTTATGTTTCTCCAGCCGGCTCACAGGCAGCTTCAGCCGGAGTCTTCGTCACACTTGCGGCAAACTTCGCGGTTATGGCTCCGGGAACGAACATCGGCGCAGCCCATCCGGTAACAATCGGTGAACAGCAGGAAGATTCGGTCATGATGGGAAAAGTCACGAATGATGCGGCGGCATTTATCAGAACCATCAGCGAAAAAAGAAATCGTAATGTGGAATGGGCAGATTCTGCCGTCCGAAAAAGTATTTCGATTACTGAAACAGAAGCGGTACGGCAGCATGTCGTTGATACAGTCGCTTCCAACCTCACCGGTCTCCTTTCGTTCCTTGACGGAAAAACTGCAACCACATCAAACGGCCAGCAAGTTTTGGCGACCGCTCATGCGGAAATAATTCAATTCGAAAAACCGTTTCAGCAAAAAATTCTCGATATCCTGAGCGATCCCAATATTGCCTATATCTTCATGATGCTGGGGTTTTATGGATTGTTATTCGAATTATTCAATCCCGGTTCCATTCTTCCCGGCATCGTCGGATTTATCAGCTTGATTATCGCTTTTTACTCGATGCATACACTGCCGATTAATTATGCCGGACTTGCTCTCATCATTTTTTCAATCATCCTGTTCGTCCTCGATATCAAATTGACGAGTCACGGAATGCTGACGATCGGAGGAATTGTTTCTCTGGTCATTGGATCACTCATGTTATTCCGGTCCGAAACGACTCTCGATGCCGTTGCAATTTCCTGGAAAGTTATTTTCATCGTCGTTCTTTTTACTGCGGCATTTTTTATCTTTGTGATCGGATTGGGAATCAAAGCTCAAAAAAGAAAACCGACTACCGGCGTTGAAGGACTCATCGGAGAAATTGGAGAAGCGGTGACCGACCTTCATCCGACCGGTGAAATTAAAATTCACGGAGAAATCTGGAAAGCTCACAGTCTTGAAGGCGATCTCCCTAAAGGTGCAAAAGTAACAGCAGTAACAATCAACGATCTCACCATTCATGTCAAGAAATCGGAGTCTTAACCTATGGAGGATTCAATGCAAATCTTTTCAATCGTGCTGTTTATCGGCGTCATTTTTGTCATCATCATACTTTCCAATGCAATCCGCGTGCTTCGGGAATATGAGCGTGGCGTGATCTTTCGTTTGGGAAGACTGATCGGGGCCAAAGGTCCCGGCATTATTTTTCTCGTGCCGATCGTCGATCGCATGGTGAAGGTAAGCCTGCGAACGGTTGTTCTTGATGTTCCGCCGCAAGACGTCATCACGAAAGATAATGTTTCGATCAAGGTCAACGCTGTCGTCTATTTCCGTGTCGTTCAACCTGAAAAATGTATCGTCGAAGTGGAAAATTTCCTTTTTGCGACTTCCCAGCTTTCTCAAACGACGCTGAGGAGTATTTTGGGACAATCCGAATTGGACGAATTGCTCGCTCAACGCGATAAGATCAATCAGGAATTGGCAATCATTATCGATGAACATACGGAGCCATGGGGTATCAAAGTTTCCAATGTGGAAGTCAAGCAAATCGATCTGCCGATTGAGATGCAGCGGGCCATGGCAAAACAGGCGGAAGCGGAACGCGAACGACGGGCAAAAGTTGTCCATGCCGAAGGCGAGTTTCAGGCAAGTCAAAAACTTTCCGAAGCGGCAAATGTCATTTCAAAAAATCCGGTTGCCTTACAACTTCGCTTTCTGCAAACGCTGACGGAAATCGCGGTGGATAAAAATTCCACAATTCTTTTCCCGGTTCCGATCGATTTGCTCGAACCGTTTATCAATCGTAACAAGAAAGATTGACGTTGTCCCGATGAATCCGTTGCTGTACGGATCAAACAGCGAGGAACGAATTGTCGCCGTTCAGCCGAACGGCGATCGTCTGATGCGTGTGTATTCGCGGCAATCCGATACGATTCAGTTCGTCGATCATCCATTCTTTCCGTTCTTTTTTATTTCCGATCCTGCCTACCTCCCGCGGTTTTCCGCAAAGCATTGGATAAAAAAATTGGATGGCGATAATTTTTTCCAATATCTTTGTGCCTTCGCAAGCTGGTCCGAAATGTGGGACGCCGTCCGATTGATGTTTGAACAATACAACGCGCGTGCTGAAACGAAAGCAGAGTCGTACGCCGGACTTCCTTTTCTCCATTTACGAACCGATGCCGTCTCCCAATTCCTCTTACAAACCGGGCGAACGCTTTTCAAGGGAATGGAGTTTTCCGGAATCCACAGAATGCAACTCGATATTGAAACCTATTCCTCTCACAACGCAAAATTCAGCAATGCCGAACGTCCGGATGATCAAATAATTATCGTAGCGCTCTCCGATAACAGGGGATGGGAACATGTCGTCAGTTGTCAGCGGCAAAATGAGAAGAGCTTGTTACAGGAACTTGTTCACATTATCCGCGATAAAGATCCCGATGTTATTGAAGGACATAATATATACAATTTCGATCTCCCCTACATTCTGACGCGGTGTAAATTGCACGGAATCGATTTTTCTGTCGGAAGAGACGGCTCATCCCCGCGAGCATTCGATTCACGGATGTCGTTTGCCGACCGATCCGTCGGTTACAGCGCTCATGAAATACCGGGACGCCACATCATCGACACATGGTTGTTGGTTCAGGCATACGATCTTTCCAAACGCTCGCTCGAAAGTTACGGTTTGAAATATGCGGCGCGGTATTTCGGTTTTGCCACGGAAGACCGGATTTACATTCAGCCCGAAAGGATTTCATGGTATTGGGATCATGAGCCCGACCTCCTGATCCGGTATGCTCTCGACGATGTCCGGGAAACACGACAACTCAGCGAACATCTTTCTCAAAGCTCGTTCTACCTGACACAAATGCTTCCGCTCAACTACGGAACCGTTGCACGGCTCGGTTCTTCCGCCAAAATTGAATCATTGATCCTCCGAGAATATGTCAGGCAGAAATATTCCATTCCGAAGCCGGAACCCGGGATGCAGACAACAGGCGGTTATACGGATATTTTCTATACCGGAGTTCTCGGACCAATTATTGACGTCGATGTTGAATCCCTGTATCCTTCAATTATGATTCGTGAAAAAATTAATCCTGCACGTGAACCGTTGGGAGTTTTTTCCGTCGTCCTCGAAGAACTGACACGATCACGTCTGGAAGCAAAACGAAAAATGCAATCGGCAACCGATCCTTCCAATAAATCAAAATTGGACGCAATGCAATCATCGTTTAAAATTTTGATCAATTCTTTTTACGGCTATCTGGGATATAACCGTGCGCTGTTCAATGATATGAGAGCTGCTGATCAAATCACAAAAACCGGGCAGTTAATTCTCCGTCAACTAATTACGGCGATCATGGACAACGGCGGTACTGTCGTTGAAGTCGACACCGACGGTATCTTTTTTGTTCCACCGCCGAATGTGCGTTCCGAAGCAGAAGAACAATCATTTGTTCAACTCATCGCGCGTGATCTGCCGCTGGGAATCCACCTTGCCATGGCAGGACGATTTAAAAGGATGCTGAGCTATAAGAAGAAAAACTACGCTCTTCTCGAATACGACAATAAAGTGAAAGTGAAAGGTTCTTCGCTGAGTTCACGAGCGACAGAAAAATTCGGGAGGAATTTTCTTCAACAATGTTTCCAGTGTTTATTGAATAATGACATTCAATCGCTCCACACGTTATACACAAGTCTTTACCAGGATATCGAACAACATGCATTATCCATACTTGATTTTGCGCGGACAGAAACATTAAAGGAAACACGCGAAGAATATCTTTCATCCGTTCACGAAGGAAAAAGAAACCGCATGGCGAGTTACGAAGTTGCACTTGCCTCCGGTCTTGAATGGAAACCGGGAGAACGGATATCCTATTACATTACGGGGAACGATCCGAATATCAGAGGATTCGAAAATTGCAGGCTTATTGATGAATGGAATCCGGAAAGCCCGAATGAAAATGTATCGTACTATCTCAGGCGATTGGATGAACTCGTGCAAAAATTTCAGGTATTTTTCGGTCCGAAAGATTTCCGCTCAATTTTTTCTCTCGAAGATTTGTTCGGATTTTCGGCGGAAAAAATAATCCTTCTGACTCTGCCGGTCGAACAGAAATTTGGGGATTCTGAAGATGATGAAAACGAACAGGTTTCAACCGGTCCGAAAATTATGCTCGATGACGGCGAGTGAGAAACGATATTATGCCGGTTTGTTCTGTCCAACCCACGATTTTATATAGGAAATAATATCGATCGTCGATGCGCCCGGGGTAAATAGCTCTCCGACACCCATTTTTTTCAACGCGGCGATATCCTGAGCAGGAATAATCCCCCCGCCGAAAAGCAATACATTGGAAAGCCCTTTATCCTTCATCAAAGAAAGAACCCGGGGAAATACCGTCATGTGCGCTCCACTCAAAAGACTGATTCCGATCGCGTCCACATCTTCCTGAAGAGCCGCTTCAACGATCATCTCCGGCGTTTTCCTCAAACCGGTGTAAATGACTTCCATACCGGCATCCCGCATGGCAGCGGCAATAACTTTCGCACCACGGTCATGCCCGTCGAGACCGACTTTTGCAACCAGCACTCTAATTTTTCGATCCATCGTATTTTTTAACGCTCCAGGTGTTCTTGAAATTGTTTCATGACAAGATAAAATTTAGTCAGCGGAAAACCGACCACGTTATAAAAACATCCTTCAATCCGACTGACAAACACCGCACCGTAATCATCTTGAATTCCGTACGCACCGGCTTTATCCATGGGAGAACCCGATCGCACATAGCCGGCAATTTCTTCGCCCGATAGATCACGAAACGTCACATCGGTTATTTCCACTTCCGACACTGAACGACCGGAGGGTCGATCGAATAACGTGAAACCGGTATACACCTGATGTGTTTGTCCGCTGAGTGTTTGAAGAATCGATACGGCATCACGTTCGTTTTCCGGTTTGCCGAATACTTTTCCGTTGAGTACAACAATCGTATCGGCTCCGATGACAATAGCATTTTGATATTCGGGTGCAACCGCCGAGGCTTTCCGGAAAGCGATCATCTGGACATTCTCGGAAGGAGTTTTGCTTTGATCAAAATCTTCCGGTACACCGCTTTCACGGATTTCAAAATTCATCCCGATTTGCTTTAACAATAATTGTCGCCGCGGAGAGCGGGATGCAAGAACGAGTTGTTTCGTAACGATCATGTTAGGATCGAATTAAAAATAAAAAAGAGCGATACAACAATCGCTCTCCAAGATCGAACATCCGTCATACAGGCGTTATCGAAATAATGATTTAATACTTCCCCACGTTCGCCGTACGCCGGAAACCGTATGTGTGACCGACACGATTGGAGATGTCTGCAGAATATTTCCGCTTGTAGCGTGAGCAACGACTTCGTACTGATAAACGGTTGTCGTACGCATTAATGCAGAATAATCAACGAAGTCATAGGGGGAATGTCCTTTTGAAACTATTCCCACAGAAACAAAACTTTCTGTTGAACCCGAACTGCGCAAAACTTCGAAATGGTCGACATTGCTTTCATCGATTGTTGACCAATGAACCGTCACATCGATACCATTGCTCTTTGCCCAAATTGCACTTGGATCAGTATCAATAATTTGCGCTGAGGCAAGTGTACAAAAGGCAACGATGAGAAAAGAGAAGACTACCGATATGCGAGCACTTCGTTTCATTGGAACAAAGGTAAAGAAAATGACTGAAAAAGTCAATTCGGATATCTCGATCGTGCGCGAGGCGAGACTTGAACTCGCATGCCCTTTCGGGCGCCACCCCCTCAAGATGGTGTGTCTGCCAGTTCCACCACTCGCGCAGGGTCATTTCAAAGGTAAAAATGAAAAACTAAAAAAAACGGTAAGATTCGGCTATTTTTATACTTTTGAATTTTTAATTTTGCATCGTACAGTGTGAGCCCGGTGCGACTCGAACGCACGGCCCACGCCTTAAAAGGGCGTTGCTCTACCAGCTGAGCTACGGGCTCGTAATTCCAACAAGAAATCTATCTTAATGGATTAAAAATATACAAAAAATTCGTTCCACTCGCAACAATTTTTGACGGAAATAACATTGTTTGATTTTCGAAAGGAATCATAGATTACAAAACGGCAGATTTCCGCAGTATGCGAATTGCCTGCGGAATGTCTTTATGTGAGAATATCGAATGCCCGGCAACAAGAACCGTCGCGCCGGCGGAAACAACCGCACCTGCATTATTTTCATCGATACCGCCATCCACTTCAAGTTCAATATCAAGACCGGTTTCCGCAATCATTCCCGCAACCTTTTCAATTTTTTTCATCATTGTCTTGATGAATTTTTGACCGCCGAAACCGGGATTTACTGTCATCACCAGCACAAGATCGACAAACGGAATAATTTCCTTTAACGATGACACCGGTGTGGCAGGATTCAATGTAACGCCGGCTTTCATCTTCAATTCTTTAATCTTTTGAATTGTCCGATGAAGGTGCGGACAGGTTTCAACATGAACCGTCAACCGATCGACTCCTGCTTTTTGAAAGTCTTCCAGATACCGGTCGGGTGCTTCGATCATCAGATGTGCATCGAGAGGAAGTTTCGTGACTGAACGAATGGATTTGACAACCATCGGACCGAATGTAATATTCGGAACAAAACAACCGTCCATAATATCCAGATGAAGCCAATCCGCTCTGCCGGCTTCACACTTTTGAATTTGCTGTTCGAGATTTCTAAAATCGGCCGAGAGTACAGACGGAGCAATTTTTATCGCCATAATGCGCTTTCAATTTTCCAGAATTTCTTTTTTCTTTTCGGCCCCTTGTACGACAAACAGATCGATTGCCTGTCCGATAGAAACCATTTCTCCGACACGAGGATACTGATCGACAATTGTATTCGGCAGAAGATCGATCGACGGAACATATGTCACATTTCCTATTTTCAGACCGATATTGAGAAGCACGGTTGTTGCCTCGGTCAGATTTTTCCCGGTAATATCGGGGACCGCAACTTTTTGTGAAGCACTCCCCTGACTGACAACAACGGAGACATACACGTCATGTTTGACTTTGACACCGGGATTTATTTTTTGTTCCACAACGGTATTTTCAGGAAATTCTTCCGAGGGTGCATATTCGACCGCTCCCAGTTTGAGTCCTTCCTTTTCCAGAACAAACATCGCGTCCCGCAGAGTTCTTCCTTTAATATTCGGAACGGAAATTAATATTTCACCTCCGCTGACAGTCAAATAAACCCGTCGGCCGCGTTTCACCTTATCCCCCGACGGCGGATTTTGAATTATGACAATACCTGCCGGGTGATCACGGTCCATCCTCGTATCCGCAATCCGCGGTTCAAAGCCAAGCGAATCGAGAAGATGCCGGGCATCATCGGATTTCATGCCGGTCACCGATGGAACGACACAAATCCCCCCCCGATTCACATACCACGGAAGCAAGATATCGTTACACAAAATGAAAAGGATGAAAAATAAAGATAAGGTCAGGTAAAACTTTTTCGCCTTTTGAGACGACAATATTTTTTTCAGTCCGGTCTTCGTCATTCGATGTTTTCTGCAAGAATATACCAAAAACTTTGCTGAACTTCAACATCATCGGGTCACAACATTGGTAATGCCGGGAAATTTACGTAAATTGTTTAAACTGAAAACCCACTCTCAATTATTCAAACGATCGACCGATGTTCTTCATGTTTCAGTCTATTCTTTCTTTCATTCTCCTCGGAATTCAATTTTATTTTTTCCGAAAAATTCGGCTGAAACCCAAAAAGGTTCTTCGTAAACCTGTCCGTCTCTGTCTCGATATTATCTTTACCCTTTTTTCGTTACCGCTGATCCTGATGTTATTTTTTCATTCTCCGTTGTACCTTCTTCCGCAATGGCTGGTCTATGGCGGGATATATCCGCTCTATATCTGGCATTTTTCGTTCTTCATACTTTTTCTGTTCGTTGTCACCGGTAAAATTATCAAAGTCCCCTTTCTTTTTCCACAATGGATATTGAAGAAATTCCAAAAAACAAAGATCATTCTTGAAAGAATCGTTCAACATCCGGGATATGTTGAATTCGATGCACGGCGGCGCTCATTTATTCGATACAGCGGAATGTTTATTGCCGGTGCGACATTTACGGCAAGCACCTACGGTGCATTCCGCCGGAGTCAATATGAACTGACATCGATACAAATTCCGATTCAGAATTTACCGGAAGAATTTTCCGGAACGACAATCTCACTCATCAGCGACATTCATTCCAGCATTTTTATGGCAAAAGAAGAAATGAAGCGATATGCCGATGTGGTCAATGAATTGCAATCGGACGTTATCGCAGTGACAGGAGATTTTGTCAACAGCATGGTGGAAGAAGTCTACCCGTTTGCCGAAGCATTTTCTTCGCTGCGGGCGCCGTATGGGGTGTTCGGTGTTTTGGGAAACCATGATTATTACACACGGCAGGTCGAAACGGTTGCCAAAGAAGTCAATAATTGCGGCATCAAATTGCTTCGAAACACAAATGTTGCCATTCAAAAAGGAAATCAAAAATTATATATTTTAGGAGTTGACGACGTCGGTTCGGCGGGAAGTGCATCTCAATTGTTCGATGTTGCCCGTACGGGAATTGAAGTGAATACACCGACAGTATTGTTTTGTCATCGACCATATTTCTTCCGGCAGGCGGCCCGGAGAAACATCGATCTTACACTTTCGGGGCATACGCATGGAGGCCAGATCGTTTTCATTAAAACAAGTGCCGGAGTTATTGCACCCGCCCGCATGGTTTCTCCATATGTTGCCGGTTTATATACAATGGGAGCATCGCAAATGTATGTGTCGCGGGGGATCGGAACCGTCGGAATTCCCATTCGCATAAATTGTCCGCCGGAAGTGACAAAAATAACTCTCGTTAAAGCGTAATGAATAAAATTTCCTTTGGGGCATTTCCTTTCTTGCTTCTCTCAGGCGATTTTTCTATATTTTTTCGTTTTTCATTTATGGATAGGAATTTGTGAACAAGACAAAACTTATTGTAGCCGCGCATAAAGCCAAAAAAAATTCTTACTCGCCGTATTCCAAGTTTCGTGTCGGAGCGGCGTTACTGACATCCACCGGAAAAATTATAACCGGATGTAACATTGAAAATAGTTCGTATAGCCTTACTATCTGTGCCGAAAGGACAGCTATCTTTAAAGCTGTTTCAGAAGGACATAAACGATTCAAGGCAATTGTCATTGCATCTGACTCAAGTAGCTTTATACCACCGTGTGGTGCTTGCAGACAGGTTTTAAGCGACCTTGCGGGGAATATTGATGTGTTTCTTTCAAACAAAAAGCATGAAGTTCTGCATTTAAAAATGGAAGACTTTCTTCCAATGCCATTTAACGATTCTATGTTGAAAAATAAATAACATTACCATGGAAGTAGCAACCTTACATAATATGCCATATAACACAGGATGGATTGAAGTTGTTTGTGGGTGTATGTTCAGCGGGAAGACCGAAGAATTAATTCGACGGCTTCGCCGTGCTCAAATTGCCAAACAACATGTAAAAATCTTCAAACCGAAAATCGATAACCGCTACAGTACACATCAAATTGTTTCCCATAGTGATCAAGCACTTTCTTCAATCATTATCGATAACCCGAGAGAAATTCTTGAATTAGCTTCTGAAGCTCAAGTGGTTGGTATCGATGAGGGACAGTTTTTTTCTTCGGAGTTAGTCGATGTTTGCGAACAACTTGCCAATAACGGAAAGCGAGTGATCGTTGCCGGACTTGATCAAGATTACCGGGGTAAACCGTTTGAGCCGATTCCACAACTTCTTTCGGTTGCAGAATACATTACAAAGACATTAGCGATATGTATGGTATGTGGCAATCCCGCAGACCGGACTCAACGAACAACTCACCAGCAGGAGCTTGTCGTTGTGGGAGCACATAATATCTATGAAGCCCGATGCCGCAAATGTTTCGTCCCACCAAACGATTAGAAAGCTGAATATGAAAAAATCCCTCCTTCTTATCCTACTCGTGCTTTGTTTCGGATGCAAGAAACAAGGCGGTGAGCAACCATCGAATTCCGGGTTCAAAGCAGGATTGGTATTTGATGTCGGAGGCCGCGGAGATAAATCATTTAATGACGGTGCCTATCGAGGTTTGGAGCGTGCCAAGAAAGAACTCGGAACCGATTTTGAATACATCGAACCGGGTCCCGGGGCTGACCGGGAAGCGGCTTTGCGTCAACTTGCGAACAGAGAAGATATTGCTATTATCATTGGTATTGGATTCATTTTCACCGACGATATCACGAAAATCGCACAGGAATTCCCGAATAAAAAATTTGCCTGCGTTGATTATACGTTAGATACATCGAAAACTCTTCCGCCCAATCTTGTTGCTCTGGAATTTAAAGAAGAAGAAGGATCGTTTTTAGTCGGTGTACTGGCAAGCCTGCTCACAAAAAACAACACCATCGGGTTCATAGGCGGAATGCAATCACCGCTCATCAAAAAATTCGAGGCAGGATACGTCGCCGGTGCAAAATATGCTAATCCTCAATGCAAGGTATTAATCGGTTATGCCGGTGTTACCGGAGACGCTTTCAAGAATCCGGGAAAAGGAAAAGAACTTGCCCTTGGGCAATTTGGACAAGGTGCTGATATCATTTATCATGCATCCGGTGTTACGGGATTAGGTGTTATCGAAGCGGCAAGAGACACGAAGAAACTTGTAATTGGTGTTGATTCCGATCAATATCATGAGGCGCCCGGTTTTATTCTCACCAGTATGACGAAAGTCGTCGATGTGGCAGTTTTTGAGGCGATAAAAGCTGTCAAAGACGGAACATTTCAAGGCGGACGTGCGATTCGATTCGATTTAAAATCAAAAGGAATCGATTATGTCTATGACGATAACAACCGCAATCTCATTCCCGACGATATCCATCAAAAAGTGGAATCGGTGAGAACGAAAATCATCAACGGAGAAATTTCAGTTCCCAATCAATAACCTTTCCCGGTCTTGCATGGTTGCAGTACAGATGCAACATATCACCAAACGATTTGGTCGGGTTCTTGCCAACGACGATGTCGAACTGACAATCACAAAAGGCGAAATTCACGCCCTCGTCGGTGAAAACGGCGCCGGAAAATCTACCCTGATGCATATTTTGTACGGTATCCATCAGCAGGATAACGGAACAATCACTGTCGGCAACACCGTTGCAATAATAAATTCTCCCGCCGATGCAATACAACTTGGGATCGGGATGGTTCATCAACATTTCATGCTCATTCCCCCGCTGACCGTCGTCGAGAACATCATTCTGGGAAATGAACCAACATCGGTTGTACAAATCATCGATCGGGTGAAAGCGGAGCAATCCGTTACATCGCTTTCAGAATCATTTCATCTTGCCATCGATCCGAAAGCCAAAATAGAATCACTTTCGGTTGGCATGCAACAACGGGTGGAAATACTCAAACTTCTCTATCGCAATGCAGAAATTCTTATTTTGGACGAACCGACTCCCGTCCTCACACCTCAAGAGATCGATGATTTGTTCGAAACATTATTGCATCTGAAACAACAGGGAAAAACCATTATCCTGATCACTCACAAACTGAACGAAGTCATGTCAATTACCGACAGGGTGACAGTGATGCGGCATGGAAAAGTTATCGCTTCCCTACCGTACAAAAGAAACAAATCAACAGGAGCTTGCCCGGATGATGGTCGGAAGGGATCTTATTCCGTTACAAGCATCTGTTACGACTTCATCCTCGGAAATTGGACTTGCACTGGAACATATTTCCGCCCTTAATGACCGGCATCTCCCCGCTCTGCATGATATTTCACTGACAATTGCCAAAAAAGAAATTCTCGGCATAGCGGCAATAGAAGGAAACGGGCAATCGGAACTTATTCAGGTCATCACCGGACTTCGGGTTCCCGCGAACGGAAAGATTCTCATCGATGGAGTTGACATTCTGCATTCCAAAACAAACATTCCCATCAGTCATATCCCTGAAGACAGACAAAAACGAGGGCTTGTACTCGAATTCACGTTAAAGGAAAATATTCTTTTGGGAAGACAAAATGAAAAGCAATTTAATGCGGCTTTTTCCATTAATCAGAATGCTGTCGGTGTTTTTGCAGAGGATATTTTAGAACGATTTGATGTTCGGCCATTAAACGTGAACCAGCGGGCGCGGAACCTCTCCGGCGGGAATCAGCAAAAAGTCGTTATCGGCCGCGAACTGACAAAAAATGCGACCGTGATCATTGCGAGCCAGCCGACACGCGGACTCGACATCGGAGCAATTGAATTTGTCCACCATACACTGCTTCACGAACGGGATCTCGGGAAATCAATCATGCTCGTTTCATCCGACCTGGATGAGCTTCTGTTATTATCCGATCGTATTGCTGTGATGTACGAAGGAAAAATTGTCTTTCTCACTGAAACGCGGCGCACAACCCAGCGCGAACTGGGACAATACATGACGGGCACTTTGCGCCAGACCGCATGAAAGAAAAAATCTCTTCCATCGGGTATTCGCTTCTCGGACCGGTTATCGCCCTCGTTCTTTCCTTTATCGTCGGAGGAATATTTATTACTGCAATCGGTCAAAATCCGTTTGAAGTGTACAACCGATTTTTCGTCGATTCGTTGGGCAACAGCTACGGCATCGGTCAAATCCTGTTCAAAGCGACACCGTTAATGTTCACGGGATTATCAGCCGCAATCTGTTTTAAAGCAAATTTATTCAATATCGGTTCGGAAGGGCAACTTACTATCGGAGCGCTTGCCACGGCGCTGGTGGGAACATATTGTTCGTCATTATCATCGTGGATTCTATTACCGCTTTGTCTGATAGCAGGAATGGCCGGCGGCGCTTTTTGGGGATCTATTCCAGGCATTCTGAAGTCAAGATTTGGCGCTCATGAAGTCATCAATACCATCATGATGAATTTTATTGCTCTCGGCATCACGAGCTACCTCATTTCGAACGTCGTCGGTGTCACAGCGACAGTACACACTGCTGAAATCGCTCCCGCTGCAACGTTACCGCGACTCGATCAAATAGTTTCCATGTTCCATGCCTCTCCGGTCAATCTCAGCTTTGGTATTGCAATCATCAGTTGCTTTGGTATTTATTTTCTCATCAATAAAACCCGGCTGGGATATGAAATCCGCACCATCGGATTAAACAGTTCGGCGGCAGAATACGCTCGAATGCCGATCAAGAAGAATATCATTCTTACATTCACGATCGCCGGCGCCTGTGCCGGACTGGTCGGAACAAATTTCGTTCTCGGTTATAAACATTATTTTGAATTGGGATTTTCAGAAGGAACCGGATTCATCGGCATTGCTGTTGCATTATTGGCAAAAAATAATCCGATCGGAATTATCTTCACAGCTCTGTTCTTTGGGCTTCTCGAATACGGCAGTCTCACGATCAATACGATGGTCCCAAAAGAGCTTGCCAATATTCTGCAGGCAATCGTTATTTTATTTATCATCAGCCTGGCAAAAATTATGGAAGGACGGATTCAACGGAAAAGGAGTGCTGCTTCCGCAAATGTTTGATGCATTATTCACCATAACTTTTTTCTCTCAATGTTTGAGAATTTCCGTTCCGTATGCTCTTCCGGCACTCGGGGCAACATTCAGTGAGCGCGGCGGTGTGGTTAATATCGCACTCGAAGGCATTTTACTGATTTCTGCTTTTGCGACAACAGTTGCAACATATTATACCAATAATCCGGTCGTTGGATTGCTGTGCGGAATTTGTGCCGGACTGTTAGTCGGATTGCTTCACGGCATCATTACCGTTTCATTAAAGGCAGATCAAATTGTCAGCGGTATCGGCATCAATTTACTTGCCGTCGGAATAACAAAATTTTCCTGTCAGCTTATTTTCAATAGTTCGAGCAATTCGGCACGCATCATCGGAGTTGAACAGTGGACATTGTCGGAACATATTCCTATCCTTGACAATCCTTTTGTCATTATAACCATCATTCTTGTCATACTTTCGCAGTTTGTATTATTTCGCACGCGTTTCGGATTGCGGCTTCGGTCTGTGGGCGAGTTTCCTGCAGCGGCGGAAAGTTTGGGTGTCAACGTCACCGGCATTCGCCATGCCGGCGTGATGATTTGCGGGGCAATAACAGGCATTGGCGGGGCATGGCTGGCATTTAACCAGCATAGCTTTACCGATGGCATGTCAGCCGGACGGGGGTTTATCGCTCTCGCAGCAATGATTATCGGGAAATGGAATCCGTTAGGCGCTGTTGCCGCGTGTCTGCTCTTTGGATTCGCTGAAAGTTTGTCCATTCAGCTTCAAAATATTTCCCAATACACACAATTTATTCAGCTTATTCCGTACATTGTAACGATGATCGTCTTGGCTGGATTTATCGGACGATCGATACCTCCGGCCGCGGACGGAATTCCGTACGAAAAAGAACAAGTATAATCTTAATGAAACAATCGGAAACAAAAATTTCCCGACAGCTTCAAGAATCGATAAAATCAATACGGCAGCATATCCGGATTGTGCCTGACATCGGCATTATTCTCGGTTCCGGTTTGGGAGATTTTGCAAATACATTGGATCATTCCATATCGATCAACACATCCGATATACCGCATTATCCTCATTCGAGCGTCGTGGGTCATCGCGGAAAATTAGTCTCGGGGAAAATCGGAGCATGCAAGCTGCTCGTATTCCAGGGCCGGGTTCATTTTTACGAAACAGGTAATCTGGAAACAATACTCTACCCTATTCGTATCGCCCGGGCACTCGGTATCAAAATGCTTATCGTAACAAATGCCGCCGGCGGGGTGAATGCGGGATTTTCCCCCGGTGATTTAATGATGATTACCGATCAAATTAATTTGACATTTGAAAACCCTTTGCAAAATATCAAACGGGCTCATTGTAAAAAAGAATTGTACGATACAGAATTTCAAAAAGTCATCTTGGATGTTTCAAAGAAGAAATCGATCCCGGTCCGCCAAGGAATATATTGCGGGGTCAAAGGTCCAAGTTATGAAACGGCAGCAGAAATACGGATGGCAAACAAAATGGGCGCCGATGCGATCGGAATGTCAACCATTAATGAAGTTTCGCTCGCTGTTGCACTCGGAATTCGTGTCGCCGGAATTTCCTGCATTACCAATCTTTCAACCGGTATCTCCGATCAAAAACTTTCTCATGACGAAGTAACCGAAGTTGCCAACATGGTCAAACAGTCATTCACGGAATTGCTGAAAGGCGTAATCGAAAAAATCAATTAGCATTGTGTTGAGAATAGACAAAAGAAAAGCCCTTGAGTCAAGGGCTTTTCTTTTTCCGATAAAGGGAAATACTACTTTGATTTGGGAATGGTCAGAACATAATCGCGAAGAGCTTTAATTTGTTCTTTCACATCGCTGTTGAATTCCGGTGAATATGGCGATGGCTGAGTCAGATCCTGAAAGAACTGAGGCATACGCGTGCTCGGTTGAATTGAACCGGGATCGGCAATCCAATCGGTAATCCAATCGGGCTTTAACCGGCTTTTTGCCATGGCAAGATTCGGTGCAAGGTCGCCGGCCGTTTTTCCTTCGGGAATTTTTCCGGTATAGTGACAACTTAAACACTGCAAATCCTCAAATAATTTTTTGCCGACGGCAACATGTTTCGGATCCGGCTGATAAGCTGCGTAATCGGTCAGCGCAAGCTCTTTATCATGCAATGCAAGAAAATATTTGCTCACGGTCGTAATTTCGCTATCCGTTAAACTGAAAGTCGGCATACGAATCTTAAGCCACGGTCTGATCGGTGAAGGTCCTTTCAGGAAATCATGCAGCCATGGTTCCTGAACTTTATTTCCTTCGGGATACAAATACGGCGGAGCAAATGCTTCATCGTCGAGTGTCGCCTTGATATATCCGCCGATTTCTTCGATCTGATGACACTGAATGCAGTTGTAATATTGCGTCTGCCTTCTTCCTGCTTCAATCACCCGTAATTTCTCGCTGAAGTGCTGCTGATATTGAATATCCGGAACCTCCTTCGTCATTCCGCGCATCAACGTTCGTAAGGTTATAATTTCACTATCGACTAAAGCAAACACCGGCATTTTTGAGGCAATTCGTTCCGTCGCATATTGGCGTGAATCTTTGAGCTTCCCGAAAAACCAATCATCCCACGTGTGAGGAACTTTTGTATCGCCGAAATCGATTTCATCGATGCGCTTTCTGCCAAGATTGGAAAGATCGACGCTCACCCGGCTTTCTTTTTCCATTCCTCTGATGGTATGGCATCCCGAGCATCCGTATTCGCGAATAAGTTTATCGCCTTGTTTAATTTTGCCAGAATCATCGAGAGAAATCGAAACCTGATCCAACTGACGGCTGTCTTTGAATGTCATTAAATATGCAACGATGTCGCGCGCTTCCTGATCTGTTAACCGGAGACTGGGCATACGTGTCGTCGGTCGAAATTGACGCGGATTTTTAATCCATTCAAAAACCCAATCCGGGTCGAGTTTACTTGATGCACGAGTCAACTCCGGAGCGATGTCGTAACTCATTCCACGACGGTCACGCATGCGTGTATCATCGCCGACAACATGACATCCTTTACATCCGACAGTTTCAACGAGCTCTTTTCCATGTGCAGGATTTCCGCCCTGACTGATTCCCTTCTGAACATGAAACGATGATTCTTTTCCTAAATTCCAGATATATGCCGCAATCGCTTCTGCCTGATCATTGGTAAATCGGAAATTCGGCATGCGGGTATGCGAATTATAATCTTTCGGATTTCTCACCCAGCGGAACAACCATTCCGGTTTGGTTTTCGCCGCCATATCGTTGATTTCCGGACCAATCTTGGCCAGATCGGAAAATCCTTTTATCTCATGACAGCCGAAACATCCCGACTCTGCGAGCATTTGCTTTGCTTTATTGATCCGGTCGCCGTACTGCAAATAGGATTGATTCGTATGACAGCCATTACAGGACGCGTACACTTCCTTCCCTCTGAGCAACGGCCACTCCCAGTATTTATCGTCATTGCCGTGAGCCATTCCCGCCGTCAAGCCCGGGCCCTGGCCGCGATGGCAGGTCGAACAACCATATACTTCGGGATCATGGATTTTTAAAAGTTCCGGAAAAGGATGTTTGGTAAACGGCTGGGGTGCATCTTCCATCAAATCGTCTTTCCAACCCATATGGCAAGTCTGGCACCGGTCGATACGGGCCTTGGGAATGCCGAAATTCGATTTATCAAAATCATTCAACATCACCTGCCGTATGTGGATCGTCGCACTTTTTGCTTTATCCATTTTGGATTGGGCAAGATCGATCGAAGCATACAATTCTTTAATTTTTGAGCGGACAGCTTTGAGTGCATTCTGAAAAACGTTCACAGACTTCTGGAGTGAATCGTGACGTGCAGTGAGCTGGTCTATTTTGGCATTCGCGACGGCCATTTTCTGCTCATCTTGATCCAAGTCGTTTTTGTATCCGGTGTTTTCTTTTCCTTCGTGGATGGATTTCTTCCAGAAGTAATACGCCTCATCGCCGCGGCTTTTGGCAAACGTATAGTCCCGGTTGACATCCAATAAATCCTCTTCGATTTTCGTAATTTCACGCTGGGCAGCAACAACCTCCGGAGAATTCACCTTATCAGTTGCGGATTTCAACTCATCATTCAACTGAGCATTCGTTGTCGAATCGAACGACGCATGAGCTTCATTCAATTTGTCTCCCCATTTTTGGATACTGAGCGACAGAAATTGTTCCTGTATATCCTTCCATGGACGGCGGGTATACATCTCATCCCACACGGACCACATCGTCCCGACAAATAACAGTCCGGCCAACAGAATATAGATTTTTCCGTAATCGCGTTTTTCTACAGGAATTTCTGCCCGCTTTGAGAAAAAAGAAAACAAACGTTTCATAAGGTATAATCGGAAGATTAAATGTTAAACCACGGAGTTACTAAAATATATTTGATATTTAAAGCAATTCGTAAAATCATTTTGATCGGCAATGCAGCCATCGTCATAAAAAGAAATGCAACGATATTATATCTGACGAATCCTAATTTTTTCATGATCTCGGAATTTTTCTTCTTCATCCAATAGAGACCGATGAAGGAGTAATATCCGACAATGACCAGGACGCCAAAAAGAACAGCGAACGGATTTAAACTATAGTCGGCGCGGCGCGTGTGTATTCCGAAAAATTCCGAAAGATCGACATTGGTCAGTGCGACGACACGATGTGTATCCCATGTTTGCCACGGATAAAAGAAATACCAGCCGGGACCACGCCAAAATGTTCCCAAGACGATTAATGAAACCCACAAAATGAGAAAGCCAAAACAAAATGTCAGAATCGAAAATTTTCGTTCTTTAAATGTGTAATACCCGTTTCCTTTTTCATTGATATCGATATACGGAATCGCCATCAACCCGACAATAATGAGCGTCGGCATGATCACGCCGGCGATCCAGGGATCGAAATAGACGAGCATTTCCTGAAGGCCGAGAAAATACCACGGAGCTTTTGAAGGATTCGGCGTCAGCGTCGGATTGGCGGGTTCTTCCAACGGAGCATTGATGGAAAACGACCAGAACACAAGTATGACCATCACGAATAACGCTGCGAGAAATTCAACGCGAACAAGATTAGGCCATACCTGAATTTTTTCGCTCAGCTTCTCTTCATCAAGAAAACCTTGCCGATCGTTCTTCAGCGCTTTGTGAAACGACCACCATGTATACAGAATAACCAGCACCAACAAACCGACGATCGGAATATTGTCCGGCTTGCTCATTAATTCCCAGATATTATGCATATCTCTCTGCCTTTAGTTTGGGTTTCAAAACTTCGTAACGATAAAAGAAAATTTAATTCTTTTATTCTTTATTGTCGCTTGCCGGACCGGAAATGCCGCCGTCTTTTCGTATCCGCCAAAAATGCACGATCATAAAAATAGATGCAATCAAGGGAAGGAAAATGCAATGGCCGACATAAAAACGTAAAAGTGTCGGCGGACCGACTTGTGTTCCACCCAGTAATACAAACCTTATATCGTTATCAATACGCATTCCAAGTTCAGGACCAAACGGACCCTGATGTCCTAACAACGGTGTTGCACGCGCCATATTTGTTCCGACGGTAACGGCCCAAATCGCAAGCTGATCCCACGGCAACAAGTAACCCGTAAAACTCAACAACAACGTAAGCACAAGAAGAAGAACACCGACAACCCAATTAAACTGTCTCGGAGCTTTGTATGATCCGGTCAGGAAAACACGAAACATGTGCAACATAACGGTAATGACCATTGCGTGAGCGGCCCACCGGTGCATATTGCGGATCAGCGGTCCGAATGCTACGTCGTTCATCAAATATTTCATATCTTCGTATGCGTATTCAGCAGCCGGGCGATAATAAAACATCAGAATAACACCGGTAATCGTCAGAACGATAAAAAGCAGGAATGTGATTCCGCCCATTCCCCAGGTAAATCCGATGTTGGTTGCATGCCGTCGGATGCGCACAGGATGGAGATGAAGAAAAACATTATCGACAATCTGCAGTGCGCGGTTACGATTCGTATCCTGGTAATTATGCCGAAAGACAGATTTCCAAATTTCAGATTGCTGGATTTTTTCACGAATCTTAATCATCCTTACTCCTCTGAGTTCAAAACAGTTTAGCTGTATTTTAGAAATGCATCGGGGTTATTCCACTCCCCTTTTTCAAAAAGGAACTTGATATTTCTATCGATAAGAATCTCACCGTCGTCGGTTAACGAAATTTTTAATCGTTCGAGAGGCCGCGGAGCGGGTCCTTCAAAATTAATTCCATTCCGGTGAAATCCGCTTCCGTGACAGGGACATTTAAATTTATTTTCGGGAGCGAGCCATCGTGGTGTGCAACCAAGATGTGTACAGATTGCCGAAAGAGCATAAAAACCATCCGGATCGCGGATGATCCAGACACGGTAATCGTCTTTATATTTTTCGCTCACCTCGCCGACAAGGTAGTCTTGAGGGAATCCCGCTTTAAATGCCGAAGGCGGCTCGTAGAGAATTCGCGGAAACATCATCCGCAATGTACCGATGGTCGATGTTCCTAAAAAAACAAAAAAAGCAGCCCACCCGGCAACGGAGAAAAAGTTCCTCCGGCTCATTCGCCAGATTCCTTGATCATCTTCCGGTGGCCGGTCCTGTTTTGGTTTTTTTACTGCGGGAGTCGTAGAAGGTTTTGCAGTACCGGATGATGCCTGTGGTGTCGGGGGTACCGTTGGTTTCACCGCAACGGGAGCATTAACTCCGCCGGGTGATAAAGGGATTCCAGGGGTTTCAGCCTTAGGAGTTGTAGAATCTTGAGAAAACGTTTTGTTGTCGTTTGGAGTCTCCATTTACACTGCAATATTGTTAAGATCGAAGTTATGATAGCTGAAAAATATAGTAAAAAAAACTATATCAGTCAAACATCCGGTCATTTTTTTATTCTCAGGAATCAGTGTCAAAACCCGTTCGAAACAAATCGGTTTGCTTATCTTCGCGTTAAAAGTTATATTCTCCGAACTTCATTACCAACCTTTGAGTTACTATGAGTGCCCCGCAATGGATAAATATCGAAACACTGCCGCATCTGGAAGGCAGTTTTTCAAATTTGTATCGCGATTATATCGGAAATTTTAAAAATGTTCAGCATTATTTTGAAGCTGATTTTCATTCGTTCCAACAGATCCCCCGGCTGATCCAGCGGCGGGCCCCTCAAATTCAACGGCGTGATATTCTCGTTGACGTGTTGACGCGCCAGAATCAGCTTTTTGGCGTATCGGAAAAAACATTGTCCAATATCCGGCTTCTCGCCGATGAAAAAACGTTTGCCGTCGTCACCGGACAGCAGGTCGGAATGTTCGGCGGTCCGCTCTATACGATTTATAAAATCATCACAACGCTGAAACTCACCGCGCAATTGAATGAACAGATCTCCGGTTATACATTTGTTCCGGTATTTTGGCTGGAAGGCGAAGACCACGATTTCGAGGAGGTAACCAAAGTCGGAATTCTCAATACCGAACATGTCCCGACAACAATTCAATATACTCTCGACAACAAACCTCCGGAAAAAAATGTCGGACCGGTCGGCGAAATTGTGTTCGGCAATTCGATCGACAATTTTTTTCAGCAACTGCAAAACACGCTCGGCAACTCGGAATTCAAACAACCGTTGATGGATTTCTTGAAGAAATCGTATACGCCGGAGTCAACGTTCAACACGGCATTTGCCAAATTCATCAATCAACTCTTCGACGGGAGCGGTTTGATCTGTATCTCCGTCAATGACAAACAATTCAAACAGCTTCTCTCACCCATTTTTCAAAAAGAAATCAAGGAATATCCGCGTGTCTCACAACTCGTGATCGACCGGAGCGCTCAACTCGAAGAACGGTACCACGCGCAAATTAAAACCAAGGCATTGAACTTGTTTTATTTTCATAAAGGCGGACGGTATTTCATCGAGCCGCGTGAAAACGATTTCAGTTTACGCGGTACGCGTCATTTTATACCGAAAGATGAACTACTCCGTGTCGGGATCGAACAGCCTGAATTATTAAGCCCGAACGTTGCCTTGCGCCCGATTTGTCAGGATGCTCTTCTTCCGACGATTGCGTACGTCGCCGGGCCATCGGAAGTAGCTTATTTTGCACAACTCAAAGAAGTGTACCAATATTTCCAATTGACGATGCCGATGATTTATCCAAGAGCGACTGCCACCATTGTGGAAGAACGGTTGGAAAAAATTCTCGGCAGATATGAGCTCGGTGTTGAAGATGTTTTCCGGAATCCCGAGCAAATGAATAAAAAAGTATTAGGAATGATTTCAGAGATCGATATCGATGAAATGTTCTCCAGCGCCCTGCAACGGATTATTGATCAGACCAATGAAATGAAATTCGGCATCAACCAGATCGATCCGACGCTCTTGAATACACTCGATGCAACACGGGCGAAAATAGAATCGCATTTTGCAGCTTTGAGGGAAAAAGTTTCTGCGGCTCAACAGCAAAAGCATGAAACAGCCTTGCGGCAAATTGAACGGGTCACCAATGCATTGTTTCCCAATAAAAATTTTCAGGAACGCGAACTCAGTGTCATTCAATTCATGAACAAGCATGGATTGGATTTTGTCCGATGGCTTGAGAATGAAATACAGATCGGGCAATTTCAACATCAGCTCATCCGATTATAGACGTTCCGCAATAAAAAACCCGATGACGAACGATCATCGGGTTCAGAGATTCCTATCGAATCAGTTTAATGACGGTGAGGACGGGAATCGCGACCGCCTCCGCGACGATCATCTCTCCGATCACCTCGTTTTTCCTTTCGTTCCGCTTCCCGCGCTGCTTCCTTTTCCGCATCGTACCCGGGCATCAGAGCCTTACGGCTTAAGTTGAGTCGCCCCTCATCATCAATCTTAATGAGTTTGACTTCAATTGCATCGCCGACATTCACCACATCCGAAACTTTATTGACGCGATTCATATCGAGATGGGAAATATGGACAAGGCCTTCTTTGCCGGGAAGGATTTCCACAAATGCACCGAAATCCATCAACCGGGTAACTTTGCCCTGATATACTTTCCCAACTTCCGGGGCTTCAATTATTTTGCATATGATTTCGTATGCTCTTTCTCCGCCTTCAGCCGAAACCGAAGCGATCACCACTGTTCCGTCATCTTCAATGTTGATTTCAGCTCCGGTATCCTTGACGATTTGACGGATAACTTTTCCGCCGGGTCCGATAACAGCTCCGATCATATCGGTCGGAATCTTCAGCGTCTGCAATCGAGGGGCGTACGGTGAAAGCTTCTGTCTTGGCTCGTTGATCGTTTGCTCCATAATATTCAGGATGTGGAGTCTTCCATCTTTTGCCTGTGCCAGCGCTTTCTCGAAAATCTCAAACGAAATTCCCTGAATCTTGATATCCATCTGAAATCCTGTTATTCCGTCGCGGGTACCGGCAACTTTAAAATCCATATCGCCGAGATGATCTTCGTTCCCGAGAATATCGCTGAGTATGGCAACCCGATCGCCTTCCTTGATAAGTCCCATAGCAATACCGGCAATAGGTTTCTTCAGCGGAACACCTGCGTCCATTAACGAAAGGGTTCCGGCGCAAACGGTTGCCATCGATGATGAGCCGTTCGATTCTAAAATATCGGAAACCATGCGAATGGTATAGGGAAATTCCAGTTCCTTCGGAAGAAGATTTTTGAGCGATCGCTCGGCAAGAACACCGTGACCGATTTCACGACGACCGACTGTTCCGAGACGACCAACTTCACCGACAGAATACGGTGGAAAATTATAGTGCAGCATGAACCGCTTGGAAGATTCCGGAAGCAATCCATCGATCATCTGCTCGTCCATCTTCGTCCCAAGTGTTACCGTCGTCAAACTTTGAGTTTCACCCCGTTGAAATAAAGCGGAACCATGGGTACGGGGCAGTAAACCGACTTCGCACACAATCGGTCGAATATCGGTCACACCACGGCCATCAAGTCGCTTGCCGTCGGTCAGAATCATATTGCGCATTTCTTCATATTCGATATCGTGAAGAATCTCCGCAATGATTCCCTGATGTTCTTCAATAAATTCCGCGGGATTTTCAATAACCAACGGTTTGTCGGTTTGAAAACGGGAAGAAAGATTGAATGATGCAGCTTGTTTGTTCATCGTTTCGAGCACATCTTTTTCAATTTCATCGTTCGCTTTACTGCGTTCATCTTTCATCATGACCTGGCGGGTCACTTTCCGGATTTTTTCACGGGCAATATTCGAAACGATATCAACAAATCCTTTTTTAATCGGATTGGAAATCACTTCACGTTTTGGTTTTTTCAATTCATTATACAATTGGGATTGAAAGTCACAAAGTTGAACAATATGGCGATGGGCAAACTTGAGAGCATCAAGCATATCCGCTTCAGAAATTTCTTTTGCTTCGCCTTCGACCATCACGATGGAAGTTTTCGTGCCGGCAACCGTGACATCCATGTCACTGGTTTCGAGTTGTTTGAATGTCGGATTAATCAGCAATTCGCCGTTGATTCTTCCGACCCGGACTTCGGCAATCGGTCCGTCAAAGGGAATATCGGAAATCATCAATGCCGCAGAAGCGCCGAGGGCACCGAGAATATCGCTGTCATTTTCCTGATCTGCGGAAAAGACCGTCAGCATCACTTGTGTTTCACTCCTGAATCCTTCCGGAAACATCGGCCGAATCGGACGATCAATTAATCGCGAAGAGAGAATTTCTTTTTCGGAAGGACGTCCTTCACGCTTCATGAAGCCGCCGGGAATTTTTCCGGCTGCAGCTGTTTTCTCGCGATATTCAACCTGCAGAGGGAAAAAATCCTGTCCTTCGACCACCTCTTTTTTGGCAACAACGGTTGCGAGCACCATTGTGTCGCCGTAGCGCACCATCACGGAACCATCTGCCTGTTTGGCAAATTTGCCGGTTTCGATGGACATAGTCCGTCCACCGATTTCAATCGATTTTGTACTTACCATATTATACTTTCATTTATGTCCTGAACCACCTGCTTGTTGCAGCGTGTCTTACTTGCGGAGGGCAAGTTCTTGAATGATCTTGCGATATCGTTCCACATTTTTTTCCTGTAAATAATCCAACAATTTCCGGCGCTTTCCGACCATCTGAAGTAATCCGCGGCGGGAATGATTGTCCTTCACATTTTTTTCAAAGTGAGCGGAAAGTTCGTTGATCCGGTTGGTCAGCAGTGCAACCTGCACTTCAGGCGATCCGGAATCATTCGGTGCTTTTCCGTACTTTTTAATGATTTCTTGTTTCTGTTCTTTTGTAATTGCCATAGCAAATCTCCTTTTGTGAATTCACGATGAAACATTCTCTGCAAAGAATTTCAAGCAATCGTTGCGATCTTGTTTCAATTGTTCTAGTAATTGTTCAACCGATAAAAATTTTTTTTCCGGGCGTAACCATCGCTGAAACTCAACAACGACTCTCTTCCCGTACAACATTCCTTCAAATCCGAAGAGATGTGCTTCCAATACCCGTACATTATCGCCCCCAAATGTCGGGCGCACACCGATGTTCATCATGGCACCGTATCGTTTCTCGTCAACCGTCATGTTGACGCAGTAGACGCCATCGACCGGAATAAGCTGGTGATCATGATCCGGCTGAATATTAGCCGTCGGGAAACCGATTTCCGTTCCGCGATGATCTCCTTCCACAACGATACCCCGGAACGAATACGGTCGCTGTAAAAACCTGGCCGCTTGTTCAACATTGCCCTTCCGCAACAACTCACGGATTGCGGAACTGCTGATGATCGTTCCATTCACGGAAACGGGATCCACGACGGTCACGTTGAAACCATATTCTTGGCCCATGTTCCGCAGTTCGTGTATTCCCGCTTCGCGGTCCCTGCCGAACATGTGATCATAACCGACGATAACTTCGCTCACGCCCAGACCGCGAACAACATATTTTTCATAAAATTCGCGCGATGTTTGACGCGAAAATCCATACGTAAATTCAAGAACGAGCGCTATGTCGATTCCTGTCGGTTCTAACAGGTCCATTCTCTCGTCTAATGTCGTCAGCCATTGAACAGAACCTTTTCCGACAACCTCACGGGGGTGAGGATCAAAGGTTACCAAAACACTGCGGCCATGAATTGTTCTCGCGCGGGTTGTCAATTCGTTGAGAATCGAACGATGCCCGCGATGAACGCCGTCAAACGTTCCGACCGTCACCACCGAGTTTGCATCATATTTCAGATCGTTCAATGAACGAGCAACAATCATGCTGATGGACGATTCAATTGTCGTACGATAACCAACGGACGATTTTTACAACATCAAGAATTCGTCGCATTATGCGTCGAATCGTTTTTGTGAATTTCTTTTATCAACTTATCAATTTTCTCCACCCGGTCCATCGTTTCGTCGATATACAGTTGAACGGATGGAGTGAATTTCAATCGGACATGGGAACCGATAAAAGAACGGATTTCCCCTTTGCGTGATTCGAGCATGTTCAATGTCGCTTCCCGAACCTCGGGAGAACCCATAATACTCACGTAAATTTTCGCAATGCGAAGATCGGGAGTCACATGAACTTCGGTAACCGTAATGAATCCGTATGCCGGATCACGGTATTCCCGTACGAACAACATCCCGACTTCTTCCTTAATCAGTGAAGCAACCCGCTCGGTACGCAAAGACATAATTCAACTTACACCAACTTTCGCATAGTTTCAACAATCTTATACGCTTCGATAATATCTTCAACTTTGATATCGTTATATCCATCCAGACCGATGCCGCACTCGAAACCCGCCTCGACTTCACGTACGTCATCTTTGAAGCGTTTGAGTGAAGCGAGCCCGCCTTCGAACACGACGATGCCGTCACGAACGAGCCGCACGCGGTTTCCGCGGGCTATTTTTCCTTCCTGAACAAAACAACCTGCGATCGTGCCGATCTTCGGTACTTTAAATGTCTCACGGACTTCAACGGTTGCAGTAACTTCTTCATTCTTTTCCGGAGAAAGAAGTCCTTCCAGAGCTTTCCGGACATCTTCGATTGCGTCGTAAATAATGTTGTACAACCGGATATCGATATTTTCATGTTCAGCAAGTCGCCGCGCGTTGAGATTCGGCCGAACATGAAATCCGATAATGATGGCATTCGATGCAGCCGCAAGAAGAACATCCGATTCCGTTATTGCCCCGACCGCTCGATGGATAACATTCACGCGAACTTCCGCATGTGTAATTTTCATGAGTGAATCGGCGAGAGCACCGACGGAACCGTCGACATCGCCCTTCACCACAACTTTCAATTCCTTGATCTGACCGTCCTGAATTTTTTTGGAAATATCGTCCAGTGTCACGCTGTGAATAAGACGGAAGTCCTGCTCACGCTTCAGTTGTTGACGGCGCAAGCTTATTTCGCGCGCTTCGCGTTCATTTTCAACGACGGCGAAACTATCACCAGCCTGTGGAACTCCGTCAAAACCGAGAATCTGAACGGGCATCGACGGCGATGCTATTTCCATCTCATTACCGCGTTCATCGACCATCGCCCGAACTTTACCGCTTTGTATCCCTCCGATAAATGAATCGCCGACTTTTAATTCTCCCCGTTGAACGAGAACCGTAGCGATAGTTCCTTTTCCCTTATCGACCTGTGCTTCGATCACAACACCGCGTGCACCTCCCTCGGGATACGCTTTCAAATCGAGAACATCTGCTTCCAGTAAAATCTTTTCGAGCAAGAGATCGATATTCTTCCCCGTCCGTGCCGAAATCTCGACACTCTGATATTTCCCACCCCATTCTTCGACTAAAACATTTTTTTCCGATAATTGCTGACGAATCCTATCCGGATTCGATTCAGCTTTATCCGTTTTGTTGATTGCGATAATGATCGGAACATTGGCGGCTTGCGCGTGACTGATTGCTTCCACAGTCTGCGGCATGACATTATCATCGGCAGCGACAACGAGAACAACGATATCGGTCAGTTGAGCTCCCCGTGCACGCATGGCGGTAAATGCCTCGTGACCCGGTGTATCCAAAAAAGTAATATGCTTCCCGTTTTCCAGAGTTACTCTGTATGCACCGATGTGCTGTGTAATACCGCCGGCTTCACCGGCGACAACATTACTGCGGCGAATATGGTCGAGGAGTGAAGTCTTTCCATGATCAACATGTCCCATGATCGTAACCACCGGCGGCCGGGCTTCCAATTTGCTTTCATCGACCGACACTTCCTGACCAACTTCTTCTTCCAGTTCCGAGAAAAATTTTACTTCAAATCCAAATTCATCGGCAACAAGCAGAATCGTATCTTTATCAAGACGCTGATTGATGGATACCATAAGTCCGAGCTCGATACATTTTTTTATGACATCGGCAACGTTGACACCCATTAAATTAGCCAATTCATGAACGGAAACAAACTCCGTGACCCGCAAAATGGATTTTTCTTTTTCCAGTTCCTCGAGATGACGCTGTTCTTCGATGAGTCTTTTCTCTTTTCTTTTTTTCTTAAAAGTCGCCCGCTGAACGACCGCACCAGCCTCGTCGATTTCCGCAAGAGTTCTTTTTATTGCCTCTTCAACTTCCTCTTTATCCACTTCGCGATATTTCAGTTTTTTCTTCTTCTTCGACTTTCGCGAAAGCTTGTCGACTTCTTCTGCAGATTGCGGAGCAGCGGGAGCTTCAGGCCGAATTCTCTTTTTCTTTTTCTTCTTTTTCTTTTGATCGTCCTCTGTTGTCCCCGCAGTTTCCCCGCCTGATCCACCGGCCTCATGAATGGCATTTGACCGGTTTACTTCATCAAGATCAATTTTCCCCTTAATTTTAAGCCCCATCTTTGGAGTACGCCGGGCGAGAAAATCAGGGTCTGGTTTTTTCACGGGGGGCTCTACGACCGGAATGGCGGAAGCTTTTTCATCCGTGATTTCAGTCTTTGCTTCGACGGGAGAGTCAACGACCTCCGATACTTCTTCCTGAATCGGAGGGGATACAACATCGGGTATTTTTTCCTCGACAGAATTTAATTCCTCAACTTCTGTTTCAACAGGAACCGGAGTCTTTCCAACCGGAAGTGAAGGTTCTGCAACCGGAGCTTCGGAAGTTTTTGGACTTTTCGCACCTTTTGCCTTCGTCGTTTCTTCAGCAGAAGTTGATTTTACTTCACTCTTCTTCCGCGATTCACGAATTGTCTGAATTTTACGTTGATGTTTCTCAGCAACTTCTTTGTCTTTTTTGAAATGCGACATGATATCGTGTGTCATCGCATCATCGACCAGGCTCATATGACTTTTTACCTCGTGCCCCTTCTTCTTGAGGTAATCCATCAAAGTCTCGTGAGAGATGTTCAACTCTTTCGCAATTTGATAGATTTTTTTCTTGCTTTGGGGTTTTTCAGTCATAATTCTATGTTAATTCTTAGACAACGCTTGAGTACTCGAATTCATTACGCTTCGGTATTTTCTTTTTCTGCTTCCGGAGCCTGAGTACTTTCTTCAGGCTTATTTGAAGCAGATAATTTGCCCATTTCTTCTTCTTCCTCTACTTCGGCATCTTCAATTTCGCGTTTGATCATATCTTTAATCGACTTTACCTTCTCTTCATCAAGTCCCTCAATTTCCATAAGGTCATCTACAGTTGCTTCAAGGATACTTCGTGCAGTTTCAAATCCTTCATCCATCAATCGTTCATATAACGGCTCACCGAGTTCTTCCCGGAACTCATCAAGGTCCATATCATATTCTTCATCGCCGCCTTCTTTGATGAGGTTAATTTCATAGCCGGTTAATTTGGAAGCAAGCCGCACATTTTGTCCGTTTCGGCCGATTGCAAGAGAAACTTGATCTTTATCGACAATTACATTTGCCGTTTTCGATGTTGCATCAACCGAAACACTTTTCAGCTTTGCAGGAGCAAGTGCACGTTGAATAAAAACAGTACTGTTATCCGAGTAATTAATAACGTCGATATTTTCATTATTCAATTCGCGAACAATAGCATGAATACGAACACCTTTCATGCCGACACATGCTCCGACCGCATCGATACGGTCATCGTGGGATTCGACTGCAACTTTCGATCGTTCACCTGCCTCACGCGCCACGGCTTTAATTTCAATGATACCATCATAAATTTCAGGAATTTCCATTTCAAAAAGCTTTGCAAGAAACTTCGGATCGGCCCGGGAAATAATGACGACGGGTGTTGCCGTATTTTTTCTCACTTCTTTCAGAAGCGCACGCAGAGTTTCTCCTTTTCGATACCGTTCACGGGCAATCTGTTCGTTTTTAGGGAGAACGAGTTCGTTCCGATTGTGGTTTATCAGAATTTCGCCCTTCCGGATCTGATAAATTTCACCGACAATAATCTCACCGACTGAATTATTGTATTCGTTGTAAATTATTTCCTTTTCAACTTCTTTAATGCGTTGGTTGAGATTTTGCTTTGCACTGACAACCAGCCTTCGACCGAAACTTTGCAAATCAATAACTTCGACAAAATCGTCACCGATGTCCAACGGCTCGTCGGTCTTTTTCCGTACCATCTCGAGCTCGATCTGCGTATTCGGATCGGTGACTTGCTCGACAATTTGTTTTTCGAGGTATATTTCAATATCGCCTTTGTCCATATTGACGACAACATCGAAGCGGGCTTCCATTCCGTATTTCTTCCGGACCATCATCGAGAAAACATCTTCAATAATACCTGCTAACATATCTTTATCGATACGTTTTTCACGAACCATTTGAGAAAATGATTCAACAATTTCGTAATTCATATTACCCTCTCAAAAAAAATAGATGTAAACACTTTTTACTGATTCACCACATTGTCTGCACAAATGCAGAGACAATGCTGTCAAATGGAATAGTCCTGATATTCTTTTCGCCATCCCGGAGCATGATGTCTGTTCCAGCAACTTCGACAAGCTCACCGAGGATTTTTTCAACCTGCAGGGAAGAATGTATCAACAGCTTCCTTCCGATATTTTTACGATACTGCCTTATTAATTTCAGAGAACGATCAATACCGGGAGAGGAAACAATCAAGTGATATCGATGGGGAATTAAATTTGCAGTATCGAATGCCAAAGAAACTTTCCGACTGATTTCGCTACAAGCATCAATCGTGATACCGGCGTCGGTATCGATATAAATTTCTATTACCTTACCACTCAGATTTCCCCGAATATTGACATCGACAATGAAAGCGCCCATTGATTCAATAACCGGTCGAGATATTTCTTCAATTTGTTCCCGAAAATTCATCCTTGAGCTTCATTATCGGCGTTCACTGAAATAAAAAAGTCCCATTTGGTGGGACTTTTTGTTGAGGACTGTATAATATAAAAAGACTCTAATTGAATAGCAAGTAAATAATTTTGACTATGTTGAAATGATCGGATGAAGAATTGAAACATTTCCCCCCTCAAATCTTTGAATTCTGCTCCGAAAATCACTGCTGACTGTTTTAGGCCTGTTTGTTTTAGGGCTTAGCCAAACGTGTACCGATACGTTTTCCCCGACAATTTTCTTGGTTGAATCGTCCTCAATAATTCCTTCAAATGCAAAGCTGGTATCTTTTATAAATATAATCCTTGTATAAACATTAAGTACATCATCAAACTTTGCTGATGATCGATAGTTAATCTCATTTCGCACAAGGACTATTTTAGAACCATTTTTTATAGAATCGAGATCTACTTTTACGCCCACCTCCTTGATATATTCCATTCTGCCGATTTCAAAATACAGCAAATACGTTGCATTGTGGACTATACCTTGCCAGTCGACTTCGTAATTTCTGACACGTATTTTGGTCGAAACTTTGAATTTAGAGAGATCCATTCTAATGGAAAATAGTTTTGAATACAGTTACTGCTTGTTGTATGTTTTCCAAAGAAACATCCAGATGCATCACTGCCCTAATGGAAGAATATCTTTCAGATGTTAACAATAACCCTTTTTGTTTCAATAAATTAAGAACTTCATTTTGAGTTTGTTCAGTCTTTATTGTATCCATAATTACCATATTGGTCTGAACTTCATCCATATCAATTGTTAACTGTTTTAGATGAGATAGTTCATTCGCGAAATATTTTGCCTTTTGATGGTCATCTTTGAGTCTCTCAATGTTATGATCTAAAGCATAGTGAGCGGCGGCGGCGAGTATTCCGGCTTGTCTCATTCCTCCTCCCCAGATTTTTCTGAATCGTCTTGCGCGTTCAATAAAGTCTTCGTCTCCGATAACAATCGACCCGATGGGAGCACCAAGTCCTTTTGAAAAACAAACAGAAACAGAATCAACATGCTTTGCATAATCTTTTACAGGTATCCCGGAAGCAACTGAAGCATTCCACAATCTTGCGCCATCTAAATGTAATTTGATATCATTTTCAAGTGTGAGGTTTCTGAGTTTTTTGATTTCATCAACCGGATATATTGATCCTGCTGAACGCCCATGAGTATTTTCAATGCAAATCAACCGCGTTGTCGGCATATAATATGCCTTAGGACGAATCGCTTTCTTGATCTTATCAATATCCATGACTCCCCTCTTACCGGCAATAGGATTCATTTGAACACCGGACAGAAGAGATGGAGCCGCCGTCTCATAAATAAAAATGTGCGAGTCCTGTTCAACGATAATTTCGTCACCATGCTGGGTGTGCGCCTTGATACAAATTTCATTTCCCATGGTTCCGGTGGGAACAAACAAGGCAGACTTTTTCCCGAACATTTGGGCAACCCTGGACTGCAACGAATTAACGGTGGGATCCTCACCGAAAACATCGTCACCGACTTCAGCGGAAACCATTGCGCGCAGCATTTCCTGCGACGGTTTCGTGACCGTATCGCTTCTTAGATCAATCATACATTATAAATTCCCGGAATTAATTTTTAAATCGGTACACAAATGCTATCAGGACAACAATGATAGAAATCGCAATGCATATACCTGCAAACCAATCGCCACACTTGGTATAAAATGTAATTTCATCAAGGGGTTGAATATTGCACTTGATGTTTGTTGCAACATCCAACGGGGTCAACTGTAATATATGACCGAAAGGATCAATAAAGCAAGAGGCGCCGCCGTTCGAGCAGCGCACGATCCACCGTCGATTTTCGATAGCCCTCAAGACATCCAGCTGGCAGTGTTGAAACGACCCGTCCGTTTTTCCCCACCAGCTTTCATTGGAGAGAATAACGATAAATTGTGCCCCTTTGCGAACAAACGAAGAAACTAATTGTGGAAAAATTGACTCGAAGCATATAACAGTAGAAAATCTCAGCGGTAAAGAATCGCGTGTTGTACACGAAAAAATCGTTTGGCGAGTGCCGGCACCAAGACCGACAGTTCCGAAATTCCATCGTACAAAATTAAGGTTGGCGACATTCAGGATTTGCTCCGCGTATGGAATCCGTTCGGCAAATGGAACTAAAATCATCTTTGCATGTTTTTGAATTTCTTCATGATTCGGTTGTAGCAACAAAGCCGTATTAAAAATATCATACCGCTGCCCGGCAGCATTCCATTTTGCGCTTTTGGGAATCGGCAGGGACGGATCGAAATACATTACATCAAGTGTACCCGTAAATAAATTTACACGCAGAGAGTCGACTTCGTGACGGATTTGATTCAGGAATGATAAATCCTCCGGAGAGTAAAAAATATACCGTGGTATTGCCGTCTCAGGCCATACCACCAGATCGACCGGCTCCCGGCAAGCTTCAGCCGTCATTGATTGCAACACATTCAGCTGTTGTTCCGCGGGGCTCTTCCATTTAACATACGGATCGATATTCGGCTGGATTATTGCAACACGAACGGGCGGAGTACTGTCATTCTTATGTACATCCGATGATTGAAGAATCCAATTTCCATAGAATTTCGGTGCCATAAAAATCACGATGACGCTGCAAATCGTGATGCCGGAAGAAATACTCAAAAGATTCCATTTTTTTATAAACAGATTTGACAAAAGGACATATAATAAAACGTTGATCGACAATATCCAGAATGAAATTCCATACACGCCAAAGATAGAAGCAATCTGGATAATATCGAGAGAATATGTCTGGGTATAACCGAGCGTAAAAATTGGACCGGCAAGCTCTGTAATCGAACGAAAATATTCGAAGCTCACCCAAATCCAGGGAAAGGCAAACAGTGACCATCGAAACCCGGCCCTCCGCTTCACAAACAACCACAGTGCAACCGGAATAAAATATAAAACCGGATTCACGAGCAAGAAAAGAGCAGCAACGAGGGCTAAATAGAAATCACGCGTTAACGGAAGCCAGTAACATGGAATCAGATGAAAAACTACACCCATCAGGTATGAATAGAGAAATGCTTTTTTATAACCGGTAACGTTTTCAAAAAGGAAAAAAAACGGAATGAATGCGACCAGTGCTAAATATCCGGTATGGAATGGCGGTTCGGAAAATCCAATCAATATTCCTACAAGAATTGCCAATAGCCAGGGTTTCAACCGGTGCATCATAAAACTCGATGCCTCATTTCTGTCACGAAATTTCGCGATCCACGCAAGTTACGTGTGCATACTTCCATCAAATATATGATCCTCACAATCTCTTAATAAAACCGATACGCCATTACCGATTCGTGATAGCAATCAAGATGGACGCTCATCTGTTTGAATCTTCCGGATTCTCACATACATTTTTGATCCGATGGCACCAACGACAAAAAAGACACTGAGCATAGTGCATAATTCTGCCAACCAATCCCCGTGTTCGGTGTAGAATGTCAACTCACTTTTTCGTTCGACCGATGTTGCCGCAACGGTCTGCACAAACATCGGCTGTTCCATGACAAGAGATCCAAAGGGATCGATGGTGCAGGAAATACCGCCGTTCGCGCATTGTACAATCCATCGGCGATTTTCCACTGCACGAAGAATTGCAATTTGCCTGTGCTGGTACGGACCGGATGTATTTCCCCACCAGCTGTCGTTTGTAATAACAGTTAAAAACTCAGCACCCTTTCGCACGAAACTGGATACCAGCGACGGATACACCGATTCATAACAGATCATGTTTGAAAACTTCACCGGCACGCCCGACGCAGTAACAAAATGAAACACCGTGGTATCTTTTCCCAAGGCCCATCCCCCCAATCCGAAATTCCATTGCATGGCATTCAGAAAACTCAATTGCTCTGAAAAAGGAACGCGCTCCGCAAACGGTACCAGCACCATTTTCGAATATTTTTGAATCTCGTTCGAATGTGGTTGGAGAAGAAGTGAACTGTTAAAATTATCATATCGGTCCCCGTTGACTGCCTGTTTGCTGCTCTTGGGAATCGATTCATTCGATCGATAATACACAATATCCGGAAATCCGGAAAGAAGATTGATATTCAATACATCAACCTGATGCTGAATCCGGTCGAAATACAGTTTGTTGGACGGTTCAAGAAGATAAAAAGGGACGGCAGTTTCGGGCCATAACACTAAATCGACGGGATGATAAGCAAATGAATCGGTTAACGATTGGATCAGGGTAATCTGACGGATTGCATTACCCTGCCATTTTTCAAACGGGTCGATGTTCGGCTGTACGATTCCGATCCGTACTTCATTTTCGACTGAACCGCTTTGTCGATGAAGCAGATTCCATCCGTATATTCGGGGAATCAGGAAAAGTAAAATAATGAAAGCTATCAAACTGAGAGACCGAAATGAAACGACCTTCACATGGTCTGTTCTCAAAGTCGAAACAAGATAATAGATTAGAACGTTGATCCATAATATCAGAAAGGAAAGTCCGTACACACCGGTAAAAGAAATAAATTGGATGAAGGACAGATCGTATGTCTGAGTAATGCCGAGTGTATTCCATGGGAAACTCACTTCGGACAATGAATGGAGATATTCGAAAGCCACCCACAAAAACGGAAACACCATCAAGGATTGTTTAAATCCGAAATACTTCCGGAAGAACATCCACCCGGCAACCGGGATCAGAAAAAAGAACGGATGGGCAAGAAGCAAGAGCCCTCCTGCCAGCATCAGATAAATGTCTTTACCGTGTGTAAACCCTCCGGTCCAATACAACGTAATGAGGTTGTAGATGAACAACATCACAAGCGCATAACGAAATCCCCGTGCGTAGTCTTCGACATCTTCGAACAGCATGAAGAAAGGAACAAAAGCGATGAACGCAAACATACCGGTGGGAAACGGCGGATAGGACATCCCTAATAATATTCCGGAGATCAGTGCAAGGATATATTTATTTTTGATGAAGCTCATCTCGCCTCTGATGTGTTGCGACAGACAATACGGATGGTTCCTGAAATCGGACGGCAGGAAAAAGTTTTCCTACAAATTCATAGATGCTGATGACAATGAATGCATACAAAACGCCGATGATTGCTCCACCAGCAACATCGAACGGATAATGAACTCCGACGACAATACGCGAAAGTCCGATGAGAAAAGCATAGGTATAAAAAATCCAGGCCCAACGCCGGTAATAAAACGATAAAAAAGCCGCGAGAGCAAAATTGTTAACGGCATGGGACGATGGAAAAGAATAGCCGCTCCCGCAGGGAACAAGCAACCGCACAGATTCGACCATTGTTTTGCCGTCGATGACGTGACACGGTCTCGGACGGTGAAACAACGATTTAACGAAGTCACTATTTATCTGATCGCTCGTAACAATCAATGGAATCAATAGGATCCCGACGATACGCCCTTTTTTCCCGCCCTTCCACATGAGCAGCAACCAGAGTAATCCAAAAATGCCCCACCCGATCCATGATTTGTTCCAATCAGTGAACGGCGGCATTATCACATCGAACACGGGATTTGCAAGTGTTTGATTGATGAAAATAAATAATTGTTTATCAAGCGTACTAAGGACGTCCATCGGCAGATTTTTTCGATTTGCTTTTCTTGTAGAAATATCGACTCACGAAAGCACCGATAATAACCACGGTAAGAATTGTCACGACTTGATCATAGGCTTTTAAATACTCACCGACCAATTCCCAATGTTCACCGACTTTGTAACCGGCAAACACGAGAATCCCATACCATAACAACGACGAGACACACGAAAGAATCGTCGTCATCGTAAAATCGAGTTCCGAAATTCCCGCAAAGAACGACACGACTGCACGCGTTCCGGAAAGAAAACGATTCACCACGACGATCCAGTAACTGTAGCGGACAAACCACCGTTCAAGCTTGTGCAACGTTTCCAAATTAATGAAACTGAGTTTGTGGGTTTCCAGAATCCTTCGTCCAAACCATCGTCCCACCAGATACATCGTTACGAACCCGACCGTGCTTCCGGCAGTTCCGGCTAAAAGAGCAGCCAGAAAACTTCCCTTCCCCATAGCGACAAACGCACTGCAACCGACAACGATAATATCGCTCGGCGACGGCGGAAAAATATTTTCTATGAACGAAATGGAAAAAATGATTACATAAATCCAGATAGGATCGTGCGACGAAAGGAAATGAATAAAATCGTTCAAGATGGGCCGTCAGTTTTCAAGCGTGAATGGGATGGTACGAATAGAAGTGACAGCATACGCGGCGGCACCGTCACCCATGCCGATAAAACCAAGTTCCTCATTTGTTGTCGCCTTGACGGAAACCTGATTCATTTGAATACCTAACGCTTGCGAAATATTTTCCCGCATCCGTTTAACGTAAGGACTGATTTTCGGCTGCTGCAACAACAACGTCGAATCAACATTCACAATTTCGTAATTATTCGACCGGATTAAACCGCCGACATGTTTCAACAGTACCAAACTTGAAATATCTTTGAAACGCGGATCCGTATCGGGAAAATGTTTTCCGATGTCGCCCAACGCGGCGGCTCCGAGAAGTGCATCGGCAAGGGCATGACAGAGAACGTCGGCGTCCGAATGACCGATCAATCCCTTGATGAACGGAATTTCTACGCCGCCTAATATTAATTTCCGATTAGTTACCAGCCGGTGAACATCGTATCCAAAACCGAATCGCGTTTCCATAAAAAATGTTTTTCCTTTTTATCGAATTTCAAATCGCTCAAACAGACGATCCGGTTTTTTCCATTGAACTTTGACTTCACGAACCTGAGCGGATCGATGCCCAATTTTCACCACCGTTAACAAATCCTCAATCAATGATCGTTCACCAACTGCGACTATCCGCACATTCCCGTTCATTTCATTTTCAACAAATCCTTTCAGCCCAAGATTCGTTGCCTGGTGAAGAACGAAATACCGAAACCCAACCCCTTGAACAAATCCGCTAACGACGATATCGGCTGAAACATCCATAATTTTCGCATATTACAAGTCAGAAAATACAATGAAAATGGTTGAAAGTCAAACAACAATTTCTCATCCGATTTCATCGGCAAACGAAAAATATTTACCATCATACTACCGAATGGTACGATTCAGGAGCGGCAGTTCGTCGGAAAACTCAGAAAGCAACAGACCGCTCAGGATAATTGCTGCGCCGATGAATCCGGTTATTCCTAAATTTTCACCACGAACAAAATACGCCAATATCCCGGCAACAACAGGTTCCATTGCGAAAATTACCGCTGCACGGGTTGGAGTCGTATCACTCTGAAATCGATTTTGAATTGCCATCGTTATGACGGTGGCAAAAATTGTCAGATATAACAAGGAAATGACAAAGTTAGGTGAAAACTTCGTGGAAATGTCTTCAAACAAGAGGGCACACAAAAGTCCTGCCAGTCCGCAAACAAAAAACATGACCCAGGTCATCGACATCGTCTCGGATTCGGCGGAAGCATAATCAAGATAGACGATATAGCATGAAAACATCAGCGCGCAGCCGAGCGATAATGCATCACCGACATTAAACTCACCTCCTGCCGGCGACGTTAACAGGAACAATCCGATCGCCGAACAAACGACACCGATAAGGTTTCCTATCTTGAGGTATCGACGTTCAATCGAAAGTACATGTTGTGCCGCATAATGTATGATCGGCGTAAACACGGTCAGCATGCCGGTAAAAAAAGCCGACTTGGATGCGGTTGTGAAACGCAGGCCGATTGTCTGAAGGATGAATCCGAAAAACAGAAACACTCCGAGGACAATACCGTGTTTCATCGAAGAGCGCGACATCGTAAATATCCGGCGTGGGAAGAAGATAAATACCAGCAGCGCGGCAAGGCAAAACCGGATACCGGTATAAAACAACGGAGATTGTTCTTCTAATATTCCTTTGGTAATGACAAAGGTGCTCCCCCAGACAATGGTAACCGATAACAGGAAAAGTTCAGCGCGTCGTTGACGGGACAAATGATATTATCAATGATAAGTGGTGGAAACTATTATGCCGATGCTTTCAAGACTTTTTCAGACCACACTTCGCCGGTTTCATATTTTTGAAATAACTGTCCCCACTGCGTTTGTTTTCTCCATCGGTCAAAAATTCTCCTATCCTTCAATGGCCAGCGATAATAATCGTGATATGCTTCAGAACCGAAAATAAACGCATGCACCATCGGCGTATGGAAAAATAATTTTTGCATGCCTTTCAACGGACCAAACCACGCCAAATTTCCGAATAAACTGACACCGTTATTGCCAACGGTGAATCCCCACGATTCTTTGGAAATATCCGCACCGACAATCTCGATATCCCGAACATCACCTACGCCAAGTTTATCCTGATGGGCAACGTTTATATATTCCAATGAAAGAGGATCAAATCCCATCATCTTTGCGGCAACAGCATCGATTGCAACCTGATCGGCGCTGGCAAGCATGTAATCCTTGACGACAGGATACATTGTGCGTGGACCGGGACCGTTTCCGGCTGTCGTTCCATCCATCACGGCAAATATTCCGGTATGAATTTCTTTCTGAATGGCAAGCAGATCGACCAAAGTCCGATGAATCCATGAATGTGTATAATGCCGTTTCGTATTGAGTAATCCGCCGAATGCATTTTTCATCGCGCCGGTAGTCGTTGCATAAATATGGCATTTTACGGTCGGCAGATGGATGATATTTTTTCCGATAAAATATTCCGGTATCGTGATTCCTTCAGGATATATCTTATCAAGGACATGCATCCGTGCTTTGGGTGAATATTGAATCCACTGGATATCTTCTTCTTTGAAATTATAAAGAACGGGAATCTGGTACCGCTTAAAAATCGGAACATAATTGTTCAGATCTTCGCCTTTGAATGCATTGGTAACGACCGTTTTATTCTGAACACAAACGATGTCATTGTAGCCGGCTTTTTTCAATGAAAGAACGGTTCCCTCCATTTGCCATGGCGTCGTGTTCGCAGCGGGAAACGGAAAATGCCAGGAAATATTGTCTTTGAGAATTGTTGTCGCACCCTTTTGAAGGGTTTGTTCGAATCCCGCCATCGACATTAATCGATCAATATCTTCGAGAATGGTTTCCGGACGTGTTTTTAATACTGCTACTTTAGATTTTGCCATACGGTTACTTCCAATAAATGATCATCGAAGCGGTTGCAATCCACAAAATAATATTCACCAATAACGGAACATCGGTCAAGGCAATTTTTGTGGGATTGCCGCCTTCTTCCTTTCGGTGAATAAGATATAAATACCGAAAAATTCCATAAAGCACAAACGGAACGGTATAAATGAGCAGATTCGTGTTGAATTTTTTCACCGTCTCATCGGAAATCGTATAGAGGGTATACGACATCACCGTCGAAGCTGTAACGATACTGATCATCTGATCAAGAAAATACGGTGAATACTGCTTCAGGACTTCACGGTGAGTGTTCGCCTGCTCTTCAAGAATCGTAATTTCATGCCGGCGCTTGCTGAAACCCAAAAATAAGGAAAGGAGGATTGTACAAATGATCAGCCATTCCGATGTCGGCACACCGATTAAAAGCGCACCGGCAACCACGCGAAGAACGAATCCTGCAGCAATCGTCATGACATCCAGAATGACGACTTCTTTCAGTTTGAGAGAATACAAAACATTTAACACAACGTACGATGTTACCGCTATCCCGAAATCACGTTCCAATAAAAATGAAGAAACCACACCGACGAGAATCAAAAGTATCGAAGCTGTTCTCGCAACCGGAACGGAAAGCTTTCCGGCTGGAAGGGGTCGTTTCGATTTGATCGGATGAAGCCGGTCTTGCTGAATATCAATAATATCATTGAAAATATACATGCCGCTCGCCGCGAAAGAAAAAAAGAAAAAGCCGGTACAGACGAGCACAACGTCAGGCATGCGGAAGAGGTGTCCCGAAAAGACGAGCGCTGCAAACAGAAATAAATTCTTGATCCACTGCTGCAGCCTCATGGACGCTACGATGTAACCGAAGGTGTTGTTCAAGGGTTAAAAAACAGCAGGTTCTTCATATATACCAAAAACTTCTGCAAGTGCATTACACATTTCGCCGAGGGTCACATACGCCCGCGTACAATCGATAAGCCTCGGCATAAGGTTTGAGTCATCTTCACCCGCACGACGCAAAGCGTCCAGCGTCTCGAGAACTTTTTGCTGGTCACGGCTTGCGCGTACTTCGGAAAGTCGTTTCTTTTGTTTGACCTCGACTTCCGGAGAAATCAAAAGAAGCGGAATCTCTACATTCCCCTGCTCTTCGATATATTCATTGACCCCGACGATAATTTTTTCCTTATGATCGAGTTCTTTCTGATACCGGTACGCCGCCTCGGCAATTTCCCGCTGGAAAAATCCCGCTTCGATCGCAGGAATGACGCCGCCGAGAGAATCGATTTTTTCAAAATACGCTTCGGCTTCCTGTTCCATTCTGTCGGTCAGAGATTCAACGAAATAACTTCCTGCGAGCGGATCGATCGTATTCGTGACGCCTGTTTCATGAGCAATGATTTGCTGCGTGCGAAGAGCAATCTTTACCGCTCGTTCCGACGGCAGTGCAAGTGTTTCATCCATCGAATTCGTATGCAACGATTGCGTGCCGCCGAGAACTCCGGCAAGTGCTTGAAACGCCGTTCGCATAATATTATTTTCCGGTTGTTGTGCCGTTAACGTACAGCCGGCAGTTTGTGTGTGAAATCTCAACATCCACGACCGTGGATTTTTCGCTCCGTATTTGTTCCGCATCCGTTTGGCATAAATTCTACGGGCAGCGCGAAATTTTGCAATCTCTTCAAAGAAATCCAAATGTGAATTGAAAAAGAACGACAAGCGTGGTGCAAAATCATCGACGAGCAGACCTTTTTCGATTCCTGCTTCAACGTATGCAAAACCGTCGGCAAGCGTAAAGGCAAGTTCCTGCACTGCCGTCGAACCGGCTTCACGGATATGGTAACCGCTGACGGAAATCGGATTCCACTGCACCATTTCCCGCGTGCAGTATTCAAACATATCGGTAATGATTCTCATGGACGGGTGCGGCGGGTAAATCCATTCTTTCTGTGCGATATATTCCTTGAGAATATCGGCTTGAATCGTACCGCGTAATTGATGTGGTTTCGCTCCCTGTTGTTGTGCAACCACGATATACAGAGCGAGGAGCATTGCCGCCGGCGCATTGATCGTCATCGACGTCGAAATGTCGGCAAGCGAAATTCCTTTAAAAAGAATTTCCATATCGGCTAGGGAACTGATTGATACACCGCAAATCCCGACTTCACCTTCCGAAAGAGAATCATCGGCATCGCGTCCCATCAATGTCGGAAGATCGAAGGCGACGGATAATCCTGTTTGTCCATGATTGAGTAAATAATGATAACGCTCGTTCGTATCTTCCGGAGTTCCGAATCCGGCAAACTGACGCATCGTCCAGAGCTTTCCGCGATACATGTTTTGATGAATCCCGCGCGTGTATGGAAATTCACCGGGAAATCCGAGGTCGGAAAGATAATTGATATGAGAAATATCGTCGGGTGTATAGAGCATATCAATCGGCTGGCCCGAAACTGTCGTAAATTTTATCGGCAACGACTTGAGAGCGTTTGCCTTTTCTGCCCATTTCTTTTTTGATGAGCGAATTTCATCGATATGTTCTCTGTTCATAGGTTCTTTCGGAAATAAAAATCGCACTTTTCACAATATTGAGTAAGATAGGTATTCTCATTCATTTTTCAAAGTTCCATTTTACGATATTGAAAAGTTGAAAACCACCGAAATCTATTGTACTTTAAAGAAACTGGATCATTTATGAGCACTCATAAAAAACCCAAAGCGAAAATCCAAGCGGCTGCTCCGCCAATAAAGCGAACTTATTTCGGTAAGATTCTTCTTGTCGGAATCATACTTATCGGCATTGTTCTATTAGTCATGTACTATCGCCACTCCGGAAACGAGCCGGTAACAAATTTGACAAATCCTCAAGACACTTCTCAACATTCGCAGAAAGAGACGCCAGCAGCACAATCCGAAAATGTATGGATCCAGCGAACAGAAGCGATCGATGAGCTTTTCCATTATGTCTATACACCCTGCTGGGAAGGAGCGTACGGCGCGATCGGCGATGCGTACTTATTCGCAGTCGATCATGATTCTTCCCTCTTGCGTTTTCATCTGATCGATCACGACCTGCGCAATATGTGTGTTGGACGGTGGGTTGACGACAGGGCATGGGTCTGTCTTGCCGAATTCAAATGGTGGGAGGTTACTGGACGAAATAATTTTTCTCTTGTGGATGATGCCAAACATCGATATATGGAAGCCCGCGACGAAAACCGATTTGGACATCCCGAAGGTTTCTGGAGCTGGTATAACTGGCCTCCCGAATCAAATATCAGGGAAAATATTTTTACCAACAGCAACATGAATCAAATGCTGACTGTCGCCTGCTGGCTGTATGAAGCAACAGGAGAAAAACAATTTCTTCGGGATGCATTACTTGCATGGAACGGCGACAGTAAATATCCGGGCATTGAGAAAACGTGGTATAAAGGTGATGGACGCTGGGAAGGAAAACCGGGGCTTGCAGCTTTCGGGAAACAGGTTCCATGGGAAGGTGCGGGATATTGCTCGGTCGGTGCGGCTTTGTATCGTGCGACAAAAGATGTGAAATATAAAAAAATCGTCGTTGCAACGGCAAAACGTATCATGGATCCTGCAAACAACTGGATTGATCCTCAATCATTTTATCAAATTAAAATGGATGGCAACGGCGCGTTCGTCAATTTCCTGCTCGATGCATATTCGATTGCTCCGGATGAGTTGAGTGACCTGTTACCAAAAATCGAAACGATGCTGGATAATGTTTGGTCCAATCATGATGGAACCGCATCACTCACATTGCATCGGGAATCGGACAACGGCATACGCAACGGCTGGAATCCGTACGGCGGCGAGGACGGATATAATGTCAATGAGGTCGGCACCGTACACGCACAAGGCGAAGCAGTTCGCGCGTTTGGAATCTTTACATACTTTAAATTACAAAAGAGGTAACTGGGAAGAAGTTCTACTTCTCAACGAGTTGTCTACGACATCGTTGGTGAGTTATCAACCGACCAGATATCCGAGCAAGTAGTCGGAGCTACCTCCCGGCATTGCGCGTTGTAACGTGAGAAGTTGATTATCTGTATTCAAAACCATTGTAATATTCTTCAATGACCCGCTTCATATTGCTTTGTAGTGCTCTCCTTTTGATCACAGGATTTTCTTTAACTGCTCGACAGCTTTATCAACCCTCCTCCGCTGTCACCAAAGAAAACTTTGATGTTACTTACTATCGACTCAAACTTCGTCTTCATACTTCACCGAACCAACTGCTGGGTCAAGTCCTCATAAAAACAATCAGCAAAACCGATAACCTCCAAACTATGCGACTCGACCTTATCCGTTCTACCATGACGATTGATTCGATTCTTATGGGTGCCAATCGGGTTGGTTTTATTCAAGACTCTGCCTTCTTCACTATTTCCCTTGACCGACCATACGATATTGGTGAGATTATTACCGCAGAAATTTTCTATCGAAATATTTCTGAAGGTAACTTGTTTGGTGGTCTTGAATTTAGGTCCCTTGATAATAATGTGCCGTGGATTTGGAGTGTGGATGAACCCTCATTGGCGAAGACCTGGTGGCCATGCAAGGATCATCCAAGTGACAAGGCTGATAGTGCAGACATTATTGTTACGGTTGCGCATGGACTCAAAGTAGGATCGAACGGAAAGCTTATTTCAGTTGTCGAAAATAACGATGGAACTGTTACGTATCATTGGCACGAACAGTATCCGATTGCCACATACTTAATATCGTTTGCTGTTTCTAATTACTTTTCATTTTCAGAATGGTTTCATTATAGTCCGACTGATTCGATGGAAATTCTCAATTACTATATCCTTCCAGAAGACCTGGAGATAGTAAGGGAGAAGCTTCACTGTGCTGTTGATGGACTTTCTATTTTCTCGAACATCTTTGGGCTTTACCCTTTCGTGAAAGAGAAGTATGGTCATGTGGAGGCTAATACTGGCTTAGAAAATCAAACGATGACATCGATTTCGTTCTTTAACCTTGATGAAACCATTATCATCCACGAACTTGCACACCAATGGTTCGGGGATATGATCACCTGTCGTACTTGGCCCGATATCTGGCTTAACGAAGGTTTTGCTACGTATTGCGAAGCGCTTTACCGTGAGAAGAAATACGGTGACAGTACCTATACGAGCACAATCAACAAATACATGAACTCTGCGATGAATGAAAATGGGACTATCTTTATTCAAGACACGAACAAAATGGAAAAAGGATTTAACCCGATAGTCTACTTCAAAGGGGCGGTAGTGCTGCACTTGCTCAGACACATACTCGGCGATAGCACTTTCTTCCGAGCCATGTACAACTATGCAAATGATCCGTTATTGAAATACAACGTTGCCTCAACTGCCGATTTTCAACGGGTGTGTGAGACGACTTCTGGAAAGAATCTTAGCTATTTCTTTAACGAATGGATATATGGTGAGAATTACCCGAAATACAAATTTTCCTGGACAGTGGTGCCAAAGGGAAAGCATTATAAAACGAATGTGACGGTCAGTCAGACAACGAATACAAAAAATCCGAATTTCTTTACAATGCCTGTCGATATTCAATTCAGTGCATCAGGGTGGGACACAACAATGACAGTGTTTAACAACGCAAACAATCAGACATTTGATTTTAATTTATCACATAAACCTACTACGGTATCTCTTGATCCCGGTAACTGGATTCTAAAAGTAATTCAATAATTTCTGTAATGCTCGTTTGTATACTATTGTTTTACAATTTCAATCAAAGCATCCAGCGCCCGTTTATCGTCAGATTGGCTCAACCAAAAAATCGCGTTTTTTCTGACAGCCGAATTAGGATGAGTCTTCGCAACAGTAATTAACGGCTCAACCCCCTGATTGTCCGGCAATTCGGAAAGTGCGAAGATGGCCCCTTTCTGAATTTCCGCATCATCATTAGTATTTGCAATCTCACCTAACGTTTTGATTCCTTTTTCAGATGCCTTTTGTCCGAGCCAGAACATTGCTTTCTCGCGTGTATCGATATCATTTCCGGCACGGGCAAGGTCAATTAACGCGTCCGTTGCTTCTGTCAGAGTCATTTGACTGAGCCCAAAAACCGATTCTTCCTTCATTTCCTTTGACGGATCCTCTTTTGCCGTCAACGAAAGCAACCGAACACCATCAATTGTATTTTGCTGTCCGAGCCAAAATGCCGCGTCCTTGCGAACGGAAGTTTGATCATGTCCGGTCAGGACGTCCTTCAGAAATAGAAAAGCCAAATCTCCGGAACCAACCATCCCGACCGCACCGACAATTTCCTTTTGTACTTCAATGAAATTTTTCCGGAATAGGTTTGCTGCAGCATCGATATGCATTCGCTATCGTTTGCAGAATTCACCCAGATCAAAGGATCATCGTGAAGAGCAACGCGTAAAGACAAATTGCTGATCACCACTTTCGTTAATTCCCCGCCATCGCCAAAATGAAACAGGACGCCGATTTCTTTCAATACTTTCGGACTTTGATTATTGCCGTCCTCATCGTTACAATATCCTTCGAATGTAGTTTCTCCTGAAGACCCATGCGGGACCGACTTCACCTTTTAATTTTATTCCGTAGATACATTCCGCGAGGGACGGTTTGTTGTTCGCCGGGTTCGAACTCCAGCTTCCGATAAAAGAATTTTCCGGCATCATCCGTTGAATACTGAACCCGACCCAATAATTCTTCGCCCACCCTTTTTCGTCGGCTTTTTGAAACGCCCATTTCCAGCGCTGGGAAAGAGTTTGCTCCCCGCCATCGTAACGAATAATCGTTCCGCCGGAAGATTGAAAATGTATGGCACCAATACATAGCAACGTCATACAAATATATTTTATCGATTTCATTGATTTACTCCTTCGGCTGAATGCCAAGAATTTCTTCGAGTGCCTTACGGGCATTTTCGGTACCGATCTGTCCGAGAGCATTTACCGCTGCACTGCGAAGTTTACGATCCGATTGATTCTTCGCAACACCTTGAAGAAACGGAATCGCTCCATCGTTGCCGGTATTGCCGAGAGCATAGATTGCAGCGAGCGTTAATTCCGGATCATTTTGTTCCTGAACGATTTTTCCAAGGGCCGGAATGGAAGCTTTGTCATCTTCATTCCCTATTTGATACAGCGCTTGCTTGCGGACGTCAACGGATTTTGCCTTCTGAAAAATATCCAGCATCATCTCGGCTTCATTCCCGTCGGATAAATTACCGAGAGCGTAAATCGCGGTTTTGGCAATCTGATCGTTCGGATTCGTTTCTGCAGTCGTCATCAGAAACTCTTTTGCAGAAGGGTCATCGGTATTCCCCAGAGAATGAAGCGCCGCTTCCTGTACTTCCGGATCGGAACTTTTCGCGATGATCAACTTCAACGCTTCTACGGACCCGGCTCCGGATATATTCCCGAGTGCATATGCGGAAGCTTTACGAAGGGAAATGTCCTTATCGTTCAGAGCAATATCCTGTAACACTGACACCGATTGTGCATCGCCGCGGTTACCGAATGCATACATGGCAGCTTCACGAACCTCTTTCTGCGTCGACTCCTTGATGATTCTTTTCAATTCCGCCACGGCCTTGTCGCTCGATGAATTTCCCAGCGAATATGTCGCTGCTTTTGCAAGATCCTGATCGGCGTCGGTCCGTGCCACCTCACCGAGCAATTGCGAGACGGCATCGCTTTCGGAATTTGCGAGCGCATAGAGAACCGCTTTCCGTACTTCCTTGTCGATCGTCGACCGGACGATGCCTGAGAGTGCACTGAATGCTTCCGGTGCGTCTGAATTTCCCATTGCATAAACGGCATCCTTCTGCACTTTGACACTCGGATCCTTCGCAGCAATCTCCGCAAGTTTCTTCATCGCCTTTTGTGTTTCAAAATTCCCGAGAACATAAACGATTTTACTCCGGATATTTTCATTCTGAGATTGATCATACAAATTCACGATCGCCTCATACGATTGTTCGTTGCCGATATTGCCGAGCGCATAGAGCGCCGCAAGCTTGACTTCCTCATCATCGGACCCTTCCAATCCTTTGACGATCGATGCATATTGTTGTTTGCCTTGCTTGACAAGATCGTACCCGATATTGACAAGATTCGCTTTCGCATCTTTTACCCATTTGCTTTTCGGAAACGATGAGATGAAATCCTGGTAGCATTTGAAAACGCTTTCCTGATCTTCCCCCATTTTATCGCGTGTATAGCATTGCCAGTAATGAGCCGCATCCGCAAAGTTGCTCTTCGGAAACCGGTCGAGAAAATCACCGAATGCCTTTTGCGCCTCGGGCCATTGCTCGGAAAGAATATATGCATACGCCTGCTGGTACGCTTTGGATGAAGTCTCTTGAGCAAAAAGCTTTGTGCTCAATCCCATCATCAGGATCAGAACGACCGGAAAGATCGATAGATAATTGTAATTGATTTTTCTGAACGTCATAATGTTATCCTTTATCATAAAGTATGTTTTTCAGTTTTGACAGGAGAATCTGGATGATGTTTTTTCTCCAGCATTTCTTGTAAATTGATCTTCAATAAAATCGATTTTTGATCGACACCGGTTTTGACAAGCTCAACGACCGGTACACCGGGTTTGATTTCCGTATTCGCAAGCTGGAGTAAAATGACTTCGAGATCCTTCACGAGCTGAAGAAGCCGCCGTTGATCGGGATCTTTGAGTACCGTTTTTAAATACGTTGCTTTCTCAATCAGATCGCGCGAAACCTGTTGCTGTGCCGCAAAATCGGCGGGAAGAGAATGCCCGTCCGACGTATTAATCATGCCGATCAGCAAATTTTTTGACCGCTGTAAATACAAATGTGCCATCGCCGTCACCGAATCATCCGATGATGATGCTATGCCACCGTCAGATTCCTGATGAATACTCGATACGGGAACAACATTCATGTATGTTCTTCCCAAAAAGATCCCGACGGCGACCAGCACGACAGCAGCAATTCCATACGCCCATGATGGTATCGGAACGTTCGAGAATTGCTTCAGTCCAAAGAATTTGATTATTCTTTTTTGATCTTTGCGTTCAAGCTTGGGAACTAATTCTTCCCAATACCGATCCCGGAATTGGGCATCCGGTTCCGGACGTTCGCGAAGGTTCATCACGAGAAGAGTTTCACGAAGGTTGGTGATCTCCGATCTGCATTCCTCGCATTCTTTGCAATGTTCCTCAAACCGCACCGCGTCGTTTTTCGGCAATTGATGATAGAGGGCATCGACAAACATTGCTCTGCATTCATTGTGCGTCATTATTGATTCTCCAATCCAAAATCTTTTTTATAAAATGCCAATGCTTTTTGCAAGCGCCGGATTGCACGGAACAAAAATGATTTGACCGTTCCTTCAGAAATTTCCAGTGTCTCGGAAATTTGTTTCAACGAAAGATCGTGATAATGGCGTAAAACAAAAACGGAACGCTCTTTCGATGTAAGTTTATCCAACGCTTTTTCTATTTCTTGTCTGATTAGTCCTGCTTCCGCCGATTTTTCCGGAGAAACAGAAGATGAATGCTTCATGGCTCCTGCAACGACTCCTTCATCGATATCATCACGAAACGACATCTGTGTGAACGATTTTACTTTCCGGCGATCCATACATGTATTGACGGTGATACGATACAGCCACGTACTCCATTTTGCATCATGTCGAAATTGATGAAGCGACCGATACGCTTTCACAAAGACATCCTGTGACAGGTCTTCCGCGTCATGGCGGCTACCGGTCAAATCGTATGCCAGTCGATATACATTGATCTTTGAGCGGTCAACAAGCTCGCGAAAAGCATTTATTTCACCGCGCTGAGCCCGCTCGATCAACAGATGTTCATCGGTCACTCATTCTCCTTCATGTGAAAATAAGACGGAAGTTGGCAAAGGAAGGTTTACATAAAAACTAAGCAATTTTTAATAAAAAAGGAGTTTGCCCGTTATTAAATACTCCCTCTTGAACGAGATAGTGCAAAGGAGGTAACTGGGAGGAAGTTCTACTTCCGATCCAAAAACCGGGCTTGTCGTCAGTAGTAGAACTACTTCCCAGCCTAGTGTAAAAAAGGAGTTTGCCGTTGCTGTAAACTCCTTTTTGAACGAAATATTCGAAAAATGCCCTGCTATTTCAATCCGGACGGCAGCCTCGGTGAGGAAATAAGTTTTTTAAATTCTTCCAGTACGTGCGGCTCACTTCCAATGTGCAACCTTGCGAAGGTTCCAAACCTTCGCAAGGTTTAGACCAGCAAAGTGAGTCGCACATCCAGTGTACCTCATCTTCAAATTTTAGTAAATCAGTTATTTGAAACCCTCTTACATTATTTTGGTCTATCACTAATCGAAATCGTTTGCTATTTTTTGTCTTTACCTCCTTCCACGGTTAACTACCGCGTAATAATGAATCCCATCATCATATCTTTCACCAACAGCAACAACTTGTGTTGAGGTAACAGCAATTCCATACAAGTTATCCGTTGTCGTTTCCAACTGAGGAAATGATTTCCACGTCGAACCGTTGTAATGCAATACCCTTCCCGGATAACCTGCTACGAATATATCGTTCTCCGCCGTTCCCCTCACTCGTGTCTGTGCCCAGCTATTGGGGTCTCCTACTCCCCATAAGGCTATCGCTGCACCTTGCGATTGTGCCGACATTTTGTATAAGTCGAAGAAGCTCAATGCAAATACTCTAAAATCACCATCTGTCCAGACGCTATTAATTCCTCCAGATAAGTAATTGTTTCGATAACCGGAAAGGTGCGTACTATCGTCGTAGACAACCTCCCAAGTATTTCCTTTCCGTATATCAAGTTTTAACAACACCGTCGGTTTAGAATCTACCCACCCGGAAGCCCACACAATATTTCCATCCGGACTGCCCCAGACATCCAACAAATCAGTCGTCGTTCCTGATGGCATGCCCTGCCACTCAACGCCATTATAATGATCAATGCGACCATTTCGACCAACAGCATAGAGATTACCCGATGAAGTTCCCCAGAGCTTCAAGATTTCTCCAGGTACATCTCCGCTCTCAAACCCACAAATATGGTGAAACTCGACTCCATCCCAATGGACGCAATTAAGGCCATTAGGACAGATCCAAACATCATTTGGAGAGAAAGCTATAATGGCTTTTGTGTCAGGACTGTATTCAGTATCTCCTATTGCACCAGAAATACAAAATGAGAAAGTTACTCTCTCCAAAGTCCATTTAGTACCGTCCCACTTTGCAAGATTTTCAGGTAAGACTTGTGATATTGAATCGTAAAATCTTCCTGTCACCCAGATCGTCTGGTCATCCAGGATTGCAACGTCATTTGCAACAGATGTTATCGCTCCAAGAGTATCAACTTGCCATGTAACAAAGTGGTTTGTTGTATCCAGGGTTCTCACGTTTATCGTCGCACTCGAATCAATCAGAATAATGTTATCTAACCGGTACAACGTATATTGATGTAAGGTATTGGGCATTAAAGATGCATCAACGAGAACTGTATCCTGCCCAGATAGATACCCTTTAGACACAATCGTATCTCGATCCCTGATTAGACTATATCCGCGAAGCGCGTTGTGATCTGGAACTTGTATATGAAACTCCGCATCATGGATTCCAATATCAACAACGCTCATGGAAACACTTGCCGAATCGATTGTATGGATCGTCACTTGGTTGGAAGAATCTTGAAACAATAATAAAGAATCATTTCTTAATCGATACACTTTATAGCTATAGCTTTTCCCGCGCAATAAAGTGGAATCGATATAAGTAATTTTATTGCCGTAGGGAGCTTTAATGAAAGGAAGAAACGACCTATTGTTCCTGATCGCAAGATCATAACGACGAATTGTATCGAGAATCTGGATGTGGATCTTTGCCGTCGTAATGGTGACACTATCAACAGAAAGTCGCAGATTGTTTTGCAAAGGTAGAACGATTTCAGAATTCCGGCAACCCGAGTTTGAAAAGAAGTAAACAGATAAACAAAATACGACAGCCTTGAATACTATGTACTTTTTATGTTGCATTAACTTTAATAAATTCATGACAATGAATTCAACCGACTTGTGTTGATTCTATTTTACCATGAGACAAGCAGAAAGAGATTTTCCCATTTGTTAAGTGAACGTAAGTTATCCTAAACTAAAAGGCAAGTAATCCGCAAAATAATTTTTCCAGCTATTTCAATCCGGACGGCAGCCTCGGTGAGGAAATAAGTTTCTTAAATTCTTCCAGTACGTGCGACTCACTTCCAATGTGCAACCTTGCGAAGGTTCCAAACCTTCGCAAGGTTTAGATCGGCAAAGTGAGTCGCACATCCAAGCCACACATCGCTATAATAATCCCGACGGCAATCTCGGTGAAGAAATAAGCTTCTTAAATTCTTCCCACCGCTTCGCCGGTTGATCGGATGTTCCCCCCTTTTTCTCGATATAACTTCGGACAAGATCTTGCCCGAGATTGTAATTGATCACATAACTCCGATACGTGTCAAAAAATCGAGTGCGTTGCTGTGCACGGTCTTTCGACATCAACGCATACGCAACGAGCCAATCTGTCGCCTGTTCACGCGTCATCGTTCCGTTCAAATAATTCCGCGCAGCCTCATTGCCGGCATAAGCAAGTTTTCCGAAAAGATCATGAATCGCGTAATATCGTTCCGTTTGTTTTGCATCCATTCCGGCAACCGGAAATAACACATCACGTTCAAACACAACCCGTTCTTTTCCGGGAAACGCAACTTCGATTCCGAAGTTTGCGGTTCCTTCGGCAATCAACGATTGTGGGCTGAACAAAGCGTAAACAGAAAACTCCACCCAATTCCGCTTCCGGTACATATTCGCTTCCAGCATTGAATTATAGACGTGATGCCCGGGATATCCTTCATGTGCAGCAAGATCGATGGCACGATCGATGTAAATCGGCAAATCGGTATTCATCTGAATAAGACTGAAATTATTTCCTTTGTACCAATTATATCCGCTCCATGCTTTGTTCGTCACGTATTCAACCGTAAAACTTTCATTCGCGGCAAGATCGATATATTTTTTTGTACGCTTCCGGCATTCGGTAATGGCGGCTTGAAACACTGCATCGAGTTTCGGTTTCGGAATGATAAAATCTTTCTTAAAATTTTCATACCGTTCGCTGACACTTCCATTGCCGGGCAACAGTGCACCGAGGTCTTTACACAATGACTGAAAATGACTTTCGCCGTACTTTGGCGGTTCGGCGTCATATAACGCTTTCGCTTCTTCGTCGAATGTCATCTTCTTCCCCATCAACATTTCAACACGAGCAATAGCGCACTGTTTTGTTTTGAAAGATATTGATGGCGAAGTTTTTCGATTTCTTCCCAACTATTTGTGTCGATATGGTGCAATGCATCACTCAATGACAATGCATCATTTTTGATGGTCTCCAATGATTTCTTTTCAGCTTTTACTTGTTCCAGAAATTGCGGCGGACCGTAAAATGCATCGACGTAATCAGCGTCATGCTGACCGACTGCAAGAACAAGACCCACATATGATTCCGCAATCAGCTGCAACGATTGAGCTTTCATGATAATTCTTCCTTTATTAAATTCGGAAGCGGTTTTTGTTTATTCGGTTTTCTTATCGTAATCCGATATGAATTTCTTGATTGCATCAAGATGCTGCAAAATCAACTTGGCTTTTCCGAGCCCGAATGAAAATGGAAACCGCGATCCCGGATTGAGAATGAGAATTTTGTTTCCTTTATACTCATCGACAACGGGACTTGGTTGTTCTTGTTTTTGTTCTTCCATAAAATTTTTACTCCAGTATGATTATGAAATAGATAACCTATTCTTGTTTCCAGTGTGGAAGTCTTCCCGGCGTCCACGGCGAACCTACTGAATCCATTCCTTTTTCCAGTTCCTTCAAATCAACATTCAATTAAGGAACGAAGAATGCGAAGCCGAGTTTCAAATTCATTTCCCGCGTTTTTGTACGCATCACGATGCGTTTGCGTCGGACGGGAAGTCGAAAACCGTTCATCATCGACAATATTATTGACACGTTCGCTAATCGACATCGGAGAATTTTCATTGCGCGATCTCAACGTATTGTCGCCACGAAGTACTCGAAGTATTTCGTTATCCTTTTTCTCAATTGTTCAGAGCAGCAATCATCAGATTTTCCACCGGAGCCGACGTTTGCTGTAACGCCTGTTTGATGGATGTCAGTCGGGATTTCAAATCATTTGCAACCTGAAGTGCCCCGAAAACCGCCCGTTGCAACCGCGAAACTTTCTCCTGGAATGCAACAAGTTCCTGCCGCTCTTCCGGTTTCATCGATGAAACACCATCAACCACAACATGAAATTTTTCCGGACCGGCAAGCTGCGTGAGAACACCGTCGATCCGTTTCGCAACACTCACCTCATACGTTCCCGGCATAACCAGTGCGCCGCCTTCCGGTTGATCTTCATTCTCCGGATTCGGAGTTGAAGGAACCGGGGCAGGATAGCGCAAATCCCACGACTCCCGGTTGAATCCTTTACTCATCGATCCCGGAATTTTACAAATGATATTTCCGGATGTGTCGGCAATGGTCAGAATCAATTCTGCGGGAAGTTCCTCATCTTCCGCACGAAGCTGTTCGGCTGTCGGATACGAAATCACCGTATGATTTTTTTCAGCTTCTTTTTCAGCCGCTTGCCGTTTTTCTTTGAGAGATTGATATGATTGGCTGAGAAAATACGTAAACGTCGCTCCGAACGGCGGATTCGACGCAGTAAAATACGATTCTCCTTGAGCTGCCTTTTTTGTTCCGCCGAGCGGTTGAGATTCGATATACATCAAAGCATCTTTGGTCGGAAAGATTGTCGCTTCTTTCGATTTTATTTCTTTCGAAAGTTTCCGCAACGATGAATAATCATCCAAAATATAAAATCCTCTGCCGAATGTGGCAAGCACAAGATCATTCTCTCGTTTCTGAATTGCGATATCGCGAACAGCGATTGTCGGCAAACCGGATTTCAGTTGAATCCATTTTTCTCCGCCGTCGGTCGTAAAAAATACGCCGAATTCCGTTCCGACAAATAATAAATTCGGATCGATATTATCTTCCGCAATCGCAAGAACAGGACCATTTTCCGGAAGATTTCCTTTTATGGAAGTCCATGAATTTCCTGCATCGGTACTTTTCAAAATATACGGTGCAAAGTCGGCATTTTTATGATTATCGAATGAAGCATAAACGGTATGAGCATCATGCTGAGACGTTAAGTAATCTGCTGACATATGTTCGTTCCGGAACGGTCGGGAATTTTTCCAGCTTGCGCCACTGGGCTCCGCCGTTTTCCGTAACATGAATCAATCCGTCATCCGTGCCGACATAAATAAGTCCTTCCTGTTTCGGTGATTCCGACAGCGCAACACAATTTCCGTATAACGATGTCGATGCATTTTTTGCAACCGCATCGACGCCCCACACTTTTCCCATCACGGGAAGTGCATTGCGATCGATTTGTCGTGTGAGATCGCCGCTGACCGCTTTCCACGTATCGCCGCGGTCATCACTGCGGAATAATTTGTTGGCGGCAAAATAAATTCGTGTGTGAAGATGCGGACTCACAATGATCGGCGAATCCCAGTTCCATCGAAGCGGTTCTTCACCAATGCCAGCTTGCGGCTGAATACCCATCTGCTCGCCCGTTTTTCTGTCGAAACGAACCAGACCGCCATATTGACTTTCCGAATACACGGTATTCGGATCTTCCGGATCGATACGTGACTGAAATCCGTCGCCGCCGGTCGTAACATACCAATCTGAATTCACAATTCCGGAAGAACTGCGCGTGCGCGACGGTCCGCCGAACGAATTATTATCCTGCGTTCCGCCGTACACATAATAAAATGGCAAAGTATTATCGACATCGACATCATACATTTGCACGACCGGCAAATTGCTCTTGAAAGCCCATGTTGCTGCCCGATCAAAACTTTCGTACAAGCCGCCGTCGCAGCCGACGAGATAATGATTGGTATTCGATGGGTCGACCCACATGCAATGATTGTCGACATGTTTCGATTTCTCGCCCAACGTCTGAAGTGTTTTCCCGCCGTCGTTGGAAACCATAATCAGAAAATTCATAACGTACATTCGATCGGCATTTTTCGGATCGCCATAAATTGTTGCGTAATACATTGCCGTGGCGTCGTAACCATTTCGTTTTTCCCATGAAGCGCCGTAATCGGTCGAGCGGAAAATGCCGCCCTTTTTGTCCGATGCTTCGATGCTTGCATACACAACGCGCGAATCAGCAGGAGAAATTGCCAGGCCGATTCTTCCGACTTCACCGGATGGCAAACCGGAAGTCACTTTATTCCATGTCGCACCGGCGTCGGTCGATTTATACATTGCCGATTCCGGCCCGCCGTCGATTAACGTCCACACATGTCGCCGTCGCTGGTAGGATGCGGCAATCAGCATATCGGGATTTTTCGGATCCATCACAACATCGGTCACGCCGGTATTTTCGCTCACCGATAAAATGTTTTTCCATGTCTTGCCGGCATCTGTCGTTTTAAATAATCCGCGATCGCCGCCGGGTCCCCACAACGGTCCTTGAGATGCGACATAAACGACATTCGTGTTTCGCGGATCGATAACAATGCGTGCGATATGTTCCGATTTTTTTAATCCGACATTCTTCCACGATTTTCCGCCATCCTCGGAACGATACACGCCATCGCCGTATGAAACACTGCGCTGACTGTTATTTTCTCCGGTTCCAACCCAAACGACGGACGGATTTACCGGATCGATTGAAACAGTTCCGATGGAATAGGAACCCTGATCGTCAAAAATCGGAGTCCATGATGTGCCGCAGTTGGTTGTTTTCCACACACCGCCGGAAGCCGCTGCAACATACCATGTGCTGTTGTCGGATGGATTAACCGCGATGGAAGAAATTCTTCCTGAAGTAAATGCCGGACCGATAGAACGGAATTTCAATCCGTTAAACATCTCGGAAGAAAAATCTTCTGGCGGTTTGGATTCTTTTTGCCGGGAGAATCCGGAATTTGAAATCAAGGCAAGAGAAACAACTAGAAGAAAAACAAAAAAAAGTTTCATGGGAGTGACCTTTACAAGTTTAGATTATTGGAAAAATTAAATCTTAACATTTTTCAATAAAAATATCGGTTGGTTTTTTTACCTAGTGATTATTGAAAATCACTTTATCTGTGAAGAAACCATAGGATTTAACAAGTTCTTTAAAATCGAAATATGAGTTCTTAAACTGAGCTTCTGTTCTCGCGCTAAGGACAAGGATAACAACAACTTTTGATTCATCTATGTAAGCCACAGCATCGTAATTTGAATAGAAAAAAGTTTTGACGATTGCCTGCTTATTATTACCCAATACTATTGCGGAAGAATCTCTTATCTTCACTGATGAGTCTCTCTCCTTGAATTGTGAGATATCATAAGCAATTGCTTTTTCGAAAGTATTGTAAGTTTCTTCTTCCTTATCCATCACATTGGCATACATAACCACGGATGAGTTTTGCCAACTACCTCCTATGGGATAAAATACAGCTTGTGATCCTTGTGAAACTCCGGCTGAGTTATCCAACACCCAACCCTTTGGGGGATCGAGAAAGAATGCATGATTCTTCCCATAGATCATACCAGATTGAAGAGCTGTCGAGTCTTGGCCAATCGTTGTCCGAGGTGATTGAGACCAAACCAACTGAGATATAAAAATAGTTGAAAGGATCAATTTATAAGTCATTGGTACACCTTTTTGCTGTACACCTCAATACTGTTTGCTATCAACTTTTATAGAAACAACCGCTCAAAAATAAGCAGAATATAGACAAGTATCAAGAATTAAAAGCGATAAGAACAGGAAAGAAATGTGAAAAAAACCTATTTTACGACAGCATCAATGCCAGCAAAGCCATCCGAATCAGGACGCCGTTACGCGTTTGCTGAAAATAGGTTGCACGTGGATCGTTGTCGATTGATGGGGAAATTTCATTCAATCTCGGCAAGGGATGCATGATGAGAGCATGTGGTGGAAGTTTCTGCACCATCTCTTTGTCGATAAAATATTGATTAAGAATGTCGGGTCGCTCACCACGGATTTTGACAAGCTCCGGTTCGATGCGGGTATTATACACAACTTCCACTTCCGGAAGAACTTTTCGAAGGTCGTTTTCAATCGCAAACCAGACATTGTGCCGTGTAAGATAATCCAGAATATCCTGTTTGATCTGAAATGCAGCCGGAGCGACAAAATATAATTTCACACGCTCGAATTTTCCGAGAAGATAGGCAAGCGAGCGCACTGTTCTGCCGTCCGTCAGGTTGCCGACAAACGCAACTTTCACACCTTCGATATGATTGACATTTTTATAAATCGTATACAAATCGAGAAGCGCCTGCGTCGGATGCTGGCCGCCTTTTCCATCACCGGCATTGATGACGGGAACTGCCGACACCGCCGCTGCCCGTGCCGCACCGCCGATTTCATTATGCCGCAGAACGATGACATCGGCATAATTGTTGACGACGCGAATCGTATCTTCCAGAGTTTCACCGGCAATGACGGAAGAAAATTCATTGGCTCGTTCAGTCGATAACACTTTTCCGCCAAGCCGGAACATCGCCGACTCGAACGAAAACCGCGTCCGTGTCGATGGTTCGTAAAACAGCGATGCCATTATTTTTTTCTGATAATCCTGCGTACCGCCGCGGGCAAGTATGCGATCCATCTGATCTGCCTCGTCGAATAATTCGACAAGCATCGGCAGAGTGAACTGCTGTGATTCAATGACGTGTGACAGTTTCATGAATTTTCGACCAATGAATGTGAGTGCCTGCACGGCCATCGAGCGCCGCAGGAATATGTTCCGGATTCGTAATGATGACTTCTTCTCCGCCGGCTTCAAGAAATTCTATCGCCGCTTCAATTTTCGGCTTCATACTGCCTTCAAGAAAATGTCCTTCGGCAAGATGACGGCGTGCTTCTTCAATCGTAAGGTTATCGAGAACTTGCTGATCCGGTTTTTTGTAATTCAAATAAACCCGTTCGACATCGGTAGAAATAATGAATCGCTCGATACCGAGTTCACTTGCCAATAACGCCGATGCGCGGTCTTTATCGATCACTGCTTCGACGCCGATAAACGAGCCTCCCTCTTCCACAACCGGAATTCCGCCGCCGCCCGCAGCAATGATGATTGCTCCGCTCCGGAGGTTTTCGCGAATTGTTTCCAGTTCGACGATCTTCCGCGGCTTCGGCGACGGAACGACGCGGCGATACCCGCGGGCGGCATCTTCAACGATATTCCATCCTAATTCAATTCGTTTTTTCTCTGCCGATTCTTTCGAATAAAACGGTCCGATCGGTTTTGTCGGTCTCTGAAACGCTTCATCGTTCCGGTCGACCACCACTTGCGTAATACAACTCATCACGGGAATTTCGAGATTTCGTTTCCGCAAAGAATCCTGCAATGAACTTTGAAGAATATATCCGATTTCTCCTTGCGTCATTGCCACACACACATCGAGCGGTAACGAATACGTTTGCGATGAGCCGGCTTCCGACCGCAATAATTGCGAACCGACCTGCGGTCCGTTGCCATGCGTGAGCACAATTTTAAATCCGCGGTCGGCTAAAACTGCAATGCATTCAGCCGCGCACCGTGCATTCGCGAACTGTTCGGGAATTGTTCCTTTTTGTCCGGCACGAATGAGCGAATTCCCGCCGACGGCAATCAGAACAGATTTTATGAGATCATTTTCCATTGAGCAACATCAACAAAATTGCTTTTTGAGAATGAAGCCGGTTTTCCGCTTCATCGAATACGATCGAATGTGAAGAATCGATCACATCATCCGTAACTTCTTCGCCGCGGTGAGCCGGCAGACAATGCATGAACAGACATTGTTTCTTCGCATGCGACATCAGCTTCTTGTTCACCTGAAAATCTTTAAAGGCATTCAGGCGTTCTTCTTTTTCCGATTCCTGACCCATGCTCGTCCAGACATCGGTATAAATGACGTCGGCATTCTTCACTGCTTCATGCGGCAAATGATTGATATCGATTTGCGACCCATGTTTTTTTGCCGCAGTTGCTGCAAGTTTGAAGATTTTCGGGTCGGGAGCGAAACCGCGCGGCGTCGTGGCAATAAAATCCATCCCCACTTTTCCCGCCATCAGCATCAATGAATGGCAAACATTATTGCCGTCGCCGACGAAGACAAGTTTTTTCTTCTTGAATGTTCCCAGATGTTCCTGTATCGTCAGAAAATCTCCGACTGCCTGGCATGGATGTTCGAGATCGGTCAGGGCATTCACGACAGGAACCTTCTTCATCGATTTCGCAAGCTCGACGCATGTTGCATGAGCAAATGTCCGAACGACAACGCCCTGCACCCATCGTTCCAGATTTTTTGCAGTATCGTATACAGATTCGCGCTTGCCGAGACTGATATCTGCCTGCGTCAAATAGACCGCGTGTGCACCGAGTTGAGCCACGCCGACATCAAACGTCACATGTGTCCGGAGCGACTGCTTCTCGAAAATCATCGCCAGCGAAATCCCACGGAGACTTTGCGTATATTTCTCGGGAGATTTTTTTATCTTTTTTGCATCATCCAGTAACTGAAACAATTCATCCGATGACCAATCATTAATACTTAGAAAATCTCGTTTCATGCCAATCTCCTGTTAATCGTGTTGATGGAAAAATTTCGTCAGCACATCCTGCAGATCCGGTTTGGTGATTTCGGCAAGATCGTATTGCACGCGAACCGTCGGTTTATTGATCTTGATGATCCGCCGCAGATCGATCGGCGTGCCGATGATAACGCTGTCGCATTCGACGCGGTTGATCGTTTCCTCGAGATCTTTCACCTGTTTTCCGCCATATCCCATTGCGGGCAACAGCGTACCGATCTTCGGATATTTACGAAATGTTTCGGCAATCGAATTGATAACCCACGGGCGCGGATCGATAATCTGCGATGCACCGAACTTGCGGGCAGCAATAACGCCGGCGCCGTATGCCATCTCGCCGTGCGTCAATGTCGGACCATCTTCAACGACAAGCACGCGTTTATTTCTGATGACACTTTCATCGCTGACGCTGATCGGCGACGCGGCTTCGATAATTGTTGCATCCGGATTGACGGAATGAACATTATATCGAACGATATCGATATTTTCCCGTGCGGCGGATTCAACTTTATTGATGACGATGACGTCAGCAAGTAAAATATTGGTCGAGCCGGGATAATATGATAACTCATGTCCGGGGCGATGAGGATCCGCAACGGTAATAGTCAAATCGGGTTGATAAAATGACAGATCATTATTTCCGCCATCCCAGATAATGACATCGGCTTCTTTTTCCGCCTGACGCAGAATCGCTTCATAGTCAACGCCGGCATAAATAATTGTGCCGTTGACAATGTGCGGTTCATACTCTTCCATTTCTTCGACGGTGCATTCAAATTTTGTCAGATCGTCGAGCGTTTGGTACCGCTGAACTTTCTGTTTCACCAGATCGCCGTACGGCATCGGATGTCGAATTGCGACGACTCTCTTACCCATCGCCCGGAGAAGTTCGCACACTTTCCGTGATGTCTGACTTTTCCCTGCACCGGTACGAACAGCAACAACGGCGATGACCGGAACACGGCTTTTCAACATTGTCGGGCGCGCACCGAGAACTTTAAAATGCGCTCCCGCGGCAACTGCCTTCGCCGCTTTCGTCATGATATAATTGAACGAGACGTCGGAATACGCGAACACCACTTCTTCCACGTCGTGTTTCTTTATCAACTGTTCCAATTCGGATTCCGGAAAAATCGGGATGCCGTTCGGATATAATTTGCCGGCAAGTTCGGCAGGATATTTTCTTCCGTCGATATTCGGAATTTGTGTGGCAGTGAATGCAACGACATCATATAATTCATTGTCACGGTACACCGTATTAAAATTATGGAAATCTCTTCCTGCTGCACCCATGATGATCGTTCGGATACGTTTCATATTTTATCCTTTCAGATTTTTGAAGAGACAATTAAATGTCATGTGATGATGCAAAGCGGTTCAGAACATGATAAATCAGAGACAGAATGCCCTTTGCAATATTATTGCGTTTTCCCTAAAATGCGCAAAATGTATGCCATCTGACCCGTTGTTAATTCTTCGGTTTAAATTCAAATAGGAATGATTCTTGATTTTCCGGAGGGATAATTTCTCACTTTTGATGAGTTCTTCTCATGTTTGAAGAGCAAAATCCGATCGAAAAGTGACTGAGAAAATTCGGATCAAAAAGAGAGAAATTATTTACTGATTGAGTCTGAGAATGTGCAGATCGTAATCGCGGGGAGTATCGATATTGATGACAATGCCATTTTCCTCCGTCATCATTTCGACAATATCATCCGGATGATTTCGAACAACCTCCCTCGCACCGACATCAATCGAAGCATTTTTTATTTCATCAAAAAATCTCGAAGGAAAAATCATCGGATGTCCCCGGCGACTTTCATAAACCGGGACAATAATTTTTGATCTATTTTTTTGGAATGTTTGAACTAATTGAGAAAGAAGATTCCGGGAGATGAGCGGATGATCGACGGGACAAACCAGCACACCATCGCATGTTTCATGTTGAATGCTATTCAGTCCGGTAATGATGGATGAAAGTTGCCCGCCCCTCCAATTTTGATTGATGACGATCTTGCCGTTAAACCACTGAAGCGATTGCTGAATTTTTTCGGCTTCGGCTCCCAGCACGATGGCGATATCCTGAATTCCTGCCGACAGGATTTCATCGACGATATGCTGTAAAAAAGTTTTCCCCCCGATGGTCAATAATCCTTTCGGACTTCCCATGCGGAACGAAGCTCCAGCCGAAAGAACAATAGCGGAGATCATATAATAATCGACAAATTATTTTTACATCGTCAATGCCATAACCGATTTACACGTGTGCAGTCGATTCTCCGCTTCCGGAAATACGCGGGATTGCGGACCATCGATAACGGCGTCGGTGACTTCATAACCGCGATCGGCAGGCAGGCAATGCATGTAAATCGCATCTTTGTGCGCGAGTTTCATTTTCTTCTCGTCACAAATCCAATATTTGTACTTTTTGGAAATCTCCAGCGCTTCCTGCGGATTATGAAACAGCGATTCAATTCCCCACGATTTCGGATAAACGATATCGGCATCATTGAATGCGTCATCCATCGAATCGACAATTTCGAATTTCGTTCCGTTTTCCTTTGCCGCTCGTTTGGCAAACTCGACTTCGCTGGTCATGAGTTTATATTCCGGCGGATGAGCCAGCACGACGTCAAGTCCGAATCGCGGCATCAGCGTAATCAATCCTTGCGGTACCGACATCGGTTTCGCATAACTGGGTGCGTATGCCCACGACACGGCAATTTTTTTACCGCGAAGATTTTTTCCGAATTCTTCACGGATCGTCATCAGGTCGGCAAGAGCTTGGAACGGATGATCGATATCGCATTGCATATTCAGGACAGGAACTTTGGCATTATCCGCAACCTCACGCATGTAACTGTTCCCTTCGCCCGGGACCAGGTCATGCCTGATGGCAATAGCGTGACCATAACTTGAGAGAATGATTCCCATATCCTTCGGCGATTCACCGTGGGCAACCTGAGAAGTTTCCGCTGCGATAAAATGCGCGTGAGCGCCGAGCTGTGTTGCTCCTGCTTCGAACGAATTGCGCGTGCGTGTCGATTTATCGAAGAAAAAAAGGAAAACCGTTTTATCCGGCAGGTATCTGTGAGAAATTCCTTTCTTGAACAATTTTTTCAAGTCGCCTGCGGTTTTCAAGGCAAGCTCGATTTCTTTCACAGACCAATCTTTTGTTTCGATATAATCCTTGCCGCGAACTATATTAGATAATTTTGGAAGTTTCTGTGCCATTTCCAGCCTTTCTGTTTTCTATTTCTAAATCGGTGATTCTTTCCTGCTCATTTACAATTAGCAATTAACCGTTAATCAGTAAAAATTTTCCATTAATCATTTATGAAAAAATTATGAATTGCAAATGATGAATGACCAATTGTGAATTATCAGTTATGAATTATCAATTAATAATTAACCATCAACAATTTATCATTTTTTTGCACCGATATACACTTGTGGAAACGCAGCATACCATGCCGACGCTTTGACCAAGTGTTCAACCGGGATTTGTTCCGTTGCCATGTGCGCATAAATTTCATTCCCCGGACCGAAACCAATGCACGGAATTTTGTGCATGCCCATGACCGCAACGCCGTTCGTGCTGAAAACCCAGCGACCGACCTGCGGTTTTTGTCCGAACAAATCCTCGAATGTTTTCACTCCGGCACCGAGTAACGGATGATTATCGGGCAACAGCCATGTCGGATAATATTTCTTCGTCGGATATGTTACGCCACGCCAGCTTGGAACGGCATAATCGAGAACGACCACTTCCGCTTCCGCTTTTTTCACACTCGGAAGATCCTGAATTTCTTTCACCGCAGATTCCAACGTATCAGTTGCGGCAAGCCGGCGATCAAGATGAATGGTGGATGAATCTGCAACAGCACACAGCGACGGTGATGTCGATCGAATTTCTGCAATCGTCACTGTCCCTTTTCCTAAGAACGGCTCACCTTTTAATCGTTCATTCAATTTCTCAATATCCTGAACGATCGGCGCCATTTTATAAACGGCATTCACACCGCGCTCCGGAGCGGAACCGTGACAGGAAATTCCTTTTGTCCGTACTTCAATTTCCATTCTGCCGCGATGACCGCGGTACACAGCAAGATTCGTCGGCTCGGTAATGACGACAACTTCCGGACGAAGTTTATCTTCATTGATGATATATTGCCAGCAGAGTCCGTCACAATCTTCTTCCTGCACGCTTCCGACAATGTAGAGCGTATAATCATCTTCCAATCCGAGTTGCTTGATCAATTTGCCGCCATGAACGATCGAAGCAAGCGCTCCTTTCATATCGCAGGCACCGCGGCCGTAGATCGTCCCGTTCGTTTGCGCACCTTTGAACGGATCGATTGTCCAGTTTGCCGGATTGCCGACATCAACCGTATCAACATGTGCGTCCATAGCGATGATATGCTTTCCTTTGCCGATTCGTCCTAAAATATTTCCCATCGGATCGATCGTGACCTCATCGAATTTACATCGTTCCATTTCTTCTTTGATTCGATGAATTACTTGCTCTTCCTGTGAGCTTACCGATTTAATAGCGATCAGATCTCTTAAAAATTTTGCAACTTCCTTTTCATTGTTTTGTGCTGCTTTGACGATTTCATTTAACATGCTATTCTTTTCTTTCTATTGTGATACCGATATTCTCTCATCTTACACAATTTCAGACATCAATTCTTTTCTCGGCGATGGGATAACGACTTTATTAACCAATAAACCTTTTTCGGAAACAACTGCTGCTCCGGCATCAACTGCTGCTTGCACTGCCGCAACATCACCGGTCAATGTTAAGAATGCCTTACCGCCTAATGCCATTGCTAATCGTATTTCGATCAGTTGAACTCTTGCCGCTTTCATCGCCGCATCGGCAGCTTCGATCAAAGAAGCAACGGAAAATGATTCGACGATGCCGAGAGCTTCCAGGACATCAACCTTTGTTGCACCGGCAATCGCCGGGAAAACTTCCGGATGGACATTCGGAATAACGAATGCATCAATGATCGAACCGCGTCCTGCCATACCTCCTGCTTCAACGCTGGACGTCACCGCGGCGACATCGCCGCCAATCAGCACCATGTATTTTCCGGAGCAGATCGTCCGTGACAGAATGATTTCCACTTCCGCCGCTTTCAACATTGCATCGGCGACCTGAAAGCCCGCCGCAATGCTGGTGAGTTCGATTAATCCGATTGAGTTTTTTTGCATGATGCACCTTTATGAAGAACGAATGTTATATGATGTGATGATTTTCCGAAACGTTTGTTAGGTTCACGATTGTTCAATCACGATCGTTTCACCCACACTCCTGATAATTCCTTGAATACTCGCATGAATGTTTGCTCCAAGTTTTCCGTCAGGAATTTCACCGATGAGTTGTCCTTTTTTGACATGATCACCCACCCGAACTCGTGCCGACGCTGATGTGCCGACATGCTGCTGTAACGGAATTTCAACCCGCTTCGGTTTCAATTCATGATGTAAAAATTCCGAGGGAGCATTATATTCTTCCACTCCCAATCTCTTTATCAATTGTTTTAACGGCGTGCGTCGTCCCTCATACATCGGATGCGGCTCAACTTCCTTTTTACCGGACCAGGGAATTCCTTTTTCTTTCAGATCCCGTTTGCTTTTATCGCACGCTTCTTTGGGGAACAAACTTTCCGGACAGGCATACAATGTGCATAATCCGCATGAACAACAAAGCTGAGCATATTGATTCCAAATATCTTCGCCTGTTTGAGTGAAGCTGAGACTGCGCATGACTTTATGCGGCTGAACATCATATCCAAGAATATATCTCGGGCAAAGTTCCGTGCAATAGCTGCATTGATCGCAAGCCGATTTTCCGATACGATGCATCGACTTCTCCGGCTGGTGTTTGCGTTGAATAAGCGTATGCTCCATCGGCAAAACAATCAAGCCGGCTGTAGTCTTAGTTATCGGGAGATCGAGATTGAATTCGAGCTTCCCCATCATTACACCGCCGACAAACATACCGAAATCATTAACCTTCATTCCCCCCGCAAACCCAATTGCGTCACGATACGACATGCCGATCGGGGCAACGAACGAAATCGGATGGTCGACCGCTCCCGCTATCGTCACAAATTTTTCAGTTACCGGTATTCCATCAACCGCTCGTGCAATATTGTAGAGCGTTTCGACATTATTCACCACGACGCCGATATCGAGGGGAATACCCTGAGGAGGAATCAACCGTTTGGTTGCTTCATAGACGAGAATAAATTCATCACCGGATGGATAAAAATCTCCGAGAAGATGAAGTTTGATATTTTTTGACCGGATGGCTGCGGAGATCGTCTCTACCGCCGATTTATTTTTTTCTTTAATGCCGATGATGCCCTGCTTCGCTCCGGTCGACTCCATCATGATTTCCACACCGCGGACAATCTCTGCGGCGTGATGGATCATCAATTCGAAATCTTTATGGATCAGCGGCTCGCATTCGGCACCGTTGGCAATAACAATTTCAACATGCGATTTGGCTTTAACGTGCGCCGGAAATCCCGCACCGCCGGCACCGACGACACCGGCACTTTTTATCTTTTCTTCAATCGAACTCACGAAATATTTTCCTTCATGAAATATATCCGCTATTTTCTTCGTCCGACTTCCTCATTAAACTCTTCGATCATCCTGTCAAATACGATGACCTCATCCACGAACATCTGTTCCCAAAATTCCAGGTTCCAGAGTTCATTCAGTTCTTCGGAAGTACGTCCTTGCTGTTCGACCCACGTAAAATATTTCAGATTGTGAATCGCCTTACGATCATAATACGTAAGTTCTTTGAAGAATTCAATATTTTGATGAGCGATTGGACCGGAATGATCTTTGGCAGCTTGTATCACCGAATATGAGCCATGTTCGGTTTTCAGTTCTTTGAGGCGCGAATGATAAAGATCGACCGAATCTGTAAATACGGTAAAAATCACATCATGTTCATCCATTTCAAAATACTTTGCCGTTTTGATAGCAGAAAGCAGATTACTGATTCCGGAAATGCCGAGCAACGGAAGATTCTCGATATCATGACGTGATACGCCGGCATCGGTGAGATATTTTTTCCCAGCATCTTCGTTGAATAACCGAAGCACACGCATACAATCTTCGTCATCGATGGCAACGACAGCATCGGTATTGCGGACATTATGCACCCACGGAACATGTTTATCGCCGATTCCTTCGATGCGATGTCCGCCGAAACCATTCATCGATAGCGTCGGACATTGAAGTGCTTCGCTCGCAACAATCTGGAGATGCGGATACTGTTTCTTAAGATAATCTCCGGCAGCAATTGTTCCCGCCGATCCTGTTGCAGAAATATACGCGGAGGCACGCGCATTTTTCATTTTAAGTCCAAGAAATACTTCTTCAATTGCCGGACCGGTCACGTTGTAATGCCAGATGGGATTGCCGAATTCCTCGAATTGATTGAAGATAATATTCTTGGGATCCTTTTTTAGTTCCCAGCATTTATCATAAATCTCTTTGACATTCGATTCACAGCCGGGAGTTGCAATTACCTCGGCGCCAATTTCCTTGAGCCACGTGAAGCGTTCTTTCGACATTTGTTCCGGAAGGATCGCAACGGCGGTGCAACCCAACAGTGCGGAATTGAATGCACCACCACGACAGAAATTTCCGGTCGAGGGCCAAACGGCTTTATTCACGTCAGGATCGAATTCGCCACCCACAAGTCGCGGAACAAGGCATCCGAATGCCGCTCCGACCTTATGCGCACCTGTCGGAAAATATTTCCCGATCAATCCGATAATTCTTGCTTTGACACCGGTGATCGACTGGGGAATCTCGATATAATTCACATCGCCGAACGCGCCCTTTTTAATATCATTCTTCCATGTGATGCGATAAAGATTCAGCGGATTGACATCCCATAATCCGACTTCACGAAGTTTCTTTTGAATAGAAGCCGGTATCGTTTTCGGATCCCGCATTTGCGCGAATGTCGGAATGGTAATCCCGCGTTCGCGGCAACGCGCGGCAGTCTTTTTCACAACAAGCGAAGATTGTTTCTTAATGATTCTTGAGTTCGTCATTTGATTCTTTCAGATTTTTATACGCACATTTATAATTGTTCGTCCATGACCATCATCTCGATACATCCATCGACCGGACAGACATACACACAAAGTCCGCAACCGACGCATCGTTTCCAATCGACTCGCGGAATCCGATTGTCGTTGCGGTCGATCGCCATGTGCCCGCCGTCGCGGCAAGCAACATAACAATCCTCGCACTTCACACAATGATCTTCGTGAATATGGCTTCGCATATTTTGCCGTGGAAGTTCATCATGCATGACAAGATGCGGCAATGCTTTGCGGCAAATATCGGTAACCGAAGTGAATTTCATTTCTTCAAGATAATGCGACATGCCGCTTTTCAGGTCATCAATGATACGGAAGCCATGATGCATCACCGCCGTACAAAATTCAACCACACCGGCGCCAACCGACATAAATTCTACGGCATCACTCCATGTTGATGCACCGCCGGTGCCAAGAATGGGAATGTCGACATTTCTTGCTATTTCAGCTATCGTTTTTAATGTGATCGGTTTGATTGCCGGTCCGGTCATGCCGCTGAATGTCGAGCGACCGTTCAACTGCGGATACGGAACGAATGTTTTGATATCGATTCCCATCAAAGCCTGAAGTGAATTGGAAGCCGTCAGTGCATCGGCCCCGCTTCGTTTCACTGCCCGTGCAACTTCCACAATATCGGTTACGTGCGGAGTAATCTTAATCGAAACGGGAACACGTGATGCGGCTTCTTTCACCCACCGTGCTGTTTTTTCGGTTGCAGCAATGCTCTGCGCGAGCATTTTTCCCGGATCTTCGCCGATATTTCCCTGCGGGCAGGAGAAACTGCATTCAATAAAATCGACGCCCGCTTTTTCCAGCCGCTGAACAAGTGTTTGCCAATCCTCTTTGCGGCCAGCCATAATACTTGCGGCGACAATTTTTTCAGGGAATTCTTTTTTTAATTTCCTGACATTATATTCGACCTTATCGATATGAAATTCCGAAATCAGATCTATATTCCCCATGCCGAACAATGATTTTCCTTCATGATTGAATGTGCTCATCATCGGATACGCAAGATCGACACGGGTTCCTTCAATCGAAGTCGTTTTCAGAATTGCACCGGCCCAGCCCATCGTAAATGCCCTTCGCACCATATCGAGATTATCGGTCGACGGAGCGGCAGCAAGAATAAACGGATTCTCAAAATGGAGTCCGAGAAAATCATACGAAAGATCCCGCTGTTCATAGATTGGAATTTCCGATAATACTTTAGTGCTCACTGTTTCCTCGATTTCTTTGATGATAGATATTCGTCGATGCAATGTGCCGCTTGCTTGCCGTGCCCGACCGATTGAACAATTGTTCCCTCCCCGGAAATAGCGTCGCCTCCTGCAAAAACATTTTTCATCGATGTCTGAAATTTTTTATTGACTGCAATAAATCCTTTCGATGCACGGGAAAGACCGGCGACAACATCGGATTTAATGACCTGTCCGATCGCGGCGATAACGGAATCGGCAGGAATTGTAAAATCGGAACCGGCTATTTCTTCCGGAATCTGCCGGCCCGTAGAATCTTTCTTCTTCAGTAACCGTGTTTTCCGGCATACAATTCCTTTCACCGTTCTCGTTCCAATAATTTTTACCGGGACGGTGAGATATTGAATTTGAATTCCCTGCCTCCGTGCTTCTTCCAATTCGCTCTTCCATACTTTCATTTCCAGTTCGCTTCTCCGGTACAAAAGAATAACGTCGGTCGCGCCCAGACGTTTTGCCGTTGCGGCGGCATCGAGTGAAACATTCCCGCCGCCAATGATGACAACTTTGTTTCCGATCGATACACGCTGCGGCTTCTTTTTTGCATCACGCAGAAATTCCAGAACCGGCAATATGATTGAATGATTTTCCCCTTCCAATTTCACCGGTTTATCCTCACCAAGTCCAACTGCGAGAAAAACCGCATCATACTGTTTTTGAAGAAAGACAAAATCACGGGGACCGACAGACTTTCGAACGAATGTGAAATGTTCGGAAAGAAATTGAATATCAGACTGGAGGATATCATCCGGAAGACGAAACGACGGAATGCCGGTGGAAGGTACCCCGCCCAAACCAACGGCATCGTACACCGTGACGGAATATCCCAGCTTCGATAATTCAAACGCACAGCTTAATCCTGTTGGTCCACCGCCAATGACGGCAACTTTTTTCTTTTGAGGAGACACCACCTTCGGTTTGCGAAAACCGCGCGACGCTTCTTCCTGCGTGACAAAAAAATGCAGATCGCGAATATTGATCGGTTCATCAATACTGCCGCGGTTGCACACCGATTGGCAGTAAATTTCTTCGGGACAAACTTTGCCGCAAACATTGGCAAGGGCGTTCGAAGTTTTGACAACTTCAGCCGAGCCGATGATATTGCCTGATTTTAACATCGTTATAAATTTCGGAATATCAATATGCGATGGACATGCATTCGTGCACGGAGCATCAAAACAAAATAAACATCTCTCCGCTTCTGTCATTGCCCATTGATGTGTTGGTATCGTAGGTTTCATAATCCTCTTTTCAAGATCACTTTTATTTATATTCCGTTCCGAATTAAACGATTTATGACGCAGATTTTATTTTTTCAGATTTGGAAACTTCCTGAATTGCCTCGACAATTTGAACATAGCCGGTACATCGACACAGATTGCCGGAAATTGCCGTTCGAATTTCTTGTTCATCGGGAGATTTATTTTCATCGAGCAACGCTTTGGCGCTCATCAACATTCCGGGCGTACAAAAACCGCAATGAGCTGCGTCGTGATCGAGAAACGATTCCTGCAAAGCGCTCAACGCGCCGTGACCGGCAAGACCCTCGACCGTCAAAATCTTTTTTCCATCGGTCTGAGGAGCAAGTACAAGGCATGCATTGACGGCTTCTCCATCGAGAATCACCGTGCAGGCACCGCACTCACCGATCTCACAACCGCATTTTGTGCCGGTAAGTCCGATTTCATCTCTCAACACTTGCAACAATGTTTGATTGGGAAAAATCGATAACGAATATAACCGGTTATTGATCGTCGGTTTGATGGTTACTTTGTTCATGAGTGTGTACTCCCCGACAATTCCACCGGAATGCCGATACATTGCTCGAGTGCCCGTCGGACGAGAACGGCAATAACAGGTTCTTTATATTCCGTCGACCAGCGCCTGCCGATCCGGGCAATCATCATTTCGGAAACTTTCTTTCCGGCAGATTCGAATAATTTTCGCGATGGTTGTTCACCGACCAGAAGCTGTTCTGCTTCACGTAATCCGATGCCATGTCGGAAATGTTGCCCCCGGCACAATTCGGGCATCGACGATTATTCCTTTTGCATTTTGACATACAACTGCTGCAACACTGAGTCTCGAAATTGCAAGTGCATTTCTTCTTCCAAGTTTAATAAATGAACTCTTTGCTTTTTGAGGAAGTGCCGAAAATTGAATCTTTGTCAGCACTTCATCAGGTTTTGCGTTTGTCCGGTACGGCTCAACGAATAAATCCGACAACGGCATTTGGCGGTTACCGTTTTTTGATTGAAGTGTCACCGAAGCATCAAGAGCAACCAGCGGCGGAACGGTATCGGCACAAGCCGCGGCGTTCATGATATTACCGCCCACAGTTCCACGGTTTCGGATTTGCGGTGAACCAATAACCGATGCAGCAGATGAAAGCAATCCCGCTTGATGATGAATGATCTTCGAACGTGCAACCGATGTGTGCGTAGCTAAAGGAGATAAATTGACAAAGCCATTCTCGAGTGAAATTCCTTGGAGTGTTTTGATGCGTGAAATGTCCACAACCACTTTTGGACCATTACCATTCAACCGGCGAAGAGAAATGAGCAGATCGGTTCCGCCCGCAAGAATAGAAGCATCAGATCCATATTCGGACATTACTTCAACAACCTGTTCGATTGATGTTGCGGCAATATATTCGAATTGATTCATGATTTTTTCGGACGAATCTTACACGAATCATCGATATGCAAATCTTCTTTCTGAACCGAACCGCGCTCTCCTTTGCGGACAAGTTTATGACCGAGAAGGACGCGTTCAAGATTTGCCGGAATTTCGAAGATGCGCTTTCCCGTCGCATTGTAAATCGCATTGAGAATTGCCGGTGCAGCCAGCTCGTTTGCCGGCTCGCCGATCGATTTGGCACCGAACGGTCCGGCCGCATCTTCATTTTCAACAATGATCGGAATTATGGATGGAACATCCATCGAAGTCGGAATAAGATATTCATCGAAGTTTACCTGTTTCGGAACACTTCCTTCGAAATCGAATTCTTCCAGCAATCCATACCCGAGACCCATCGCAACACCGCCATACATTTGACCAAGCACCATCGATCGATTGATTGCTTTTCCGACATCATGCGCGGAAACAAAATTTACGACATCCACTTTTCCTGTTTCAATATCGACTTCCACTTCGGCAATATTCGCGCCGTACACGAAAGTAAAATATGCTTCCCCGCTGCCCTGTTCTTCATGCCAGGAAGTCGGCGGAGATTTAAACCAGCCGAATCCAAACATCGGCTTTCCCTGTTTGAAGCATTCATCGGCAAGCTCGCTGAACGATGCAAGTTTCGTTCGGTCACGGGTATCGATAAGAAAATTTCCTGAAAGATTCAGAAATGATTTATCAATGGAAGTCAGTTGCGCGCCGGCGGTTAAAAAAGTCTCACGAACAATTTCAGCGGCTTTTTTAGCAGCAGAACCGCCCATGATTGTTCCCCTCGATGCGACGGTAGGACCGGAATCGGGAACACGGCTCGTATTCGTATTCAAAAATTGAATCCGATCCATGGAAATGCCCAACACTTCGGCGGCAATTTGGGACATTTGCGTTTGAGCACCTTGCCCCATGTCGGTAATGCCGGATGAAACAATCACACTTCCATCCGTTTGCACCGACACGATCGTTCCGACGGCATCTGTCCCCTCCGCACCAAGCGAGACACCGCGATAACTGCAAGCGAGTCCGATACCTCTTTTCTTCGATGATGCCAGAGCGAGTTTATACTGATTCCACTTCTCCCGGAAATTTGCCACCGAAGCAGCTTTCGTCAAAACTTCTTTCAGACTTACGCGATGGCTTAACGTCTGACCGGTTGCTGTTACCGCACCGTCATTAAATCCATTCTGCAAGCGAATTTCAAGAGGATCTTTTCCGACTTTTTCAGCAAGTTCATCCATCATTGATTCGATCGCGAAATTTACCTGCGGCGATCCGAAACCGCGCATTGCACCGGTGTAATTATTGTTGGTGTAGACTGCATAGACGTCGGTTTTTACATTGTCGCAATAATACGGTCCCGTTGCTTGCACAACCGACCGCCATGTCACGAATTGGCTCATCGAAGCATACGCGCCGCCATCTGCAATACAACGGATCTCCATTGCAGTAATGGAGCCATCATTTTTTGCGCCCCATTTGTAATACATGACGTATGGATGACGCTTGTAGCTTTCCAGCATCGATTCTTCGCGCGTGTTCACCATCTTCACCGGCTTGCCAGTATGTAAGCAAAGAAGAGCGGCTCGACAGCACATCGACGTCATGGCTTCATCTTTTCCACCGAACGATCCGCCGAGTGTTGCCTGAATAATCTGCACTTTGTTCAGATCGAGTTTTAATGCTGCCGCAACCGATCGACGACTTGAAAACAGATTCTGTACCGAACCGGTGATTCTCACACCTCCATGTTCCAACGGCTCAGCGAGAACGGCTTCGGGTTCGATATAGGAATGTTCGATGAATTGAGATTTGAATTTATGTTCGATAATGAAATTAGCTTCGGCAAATCCTTTTTCGACATCCCCTTTTTTGACATGATGATGAACAAAAGAATTATCATCGCCATGAATCTTCGGAGATGCTTCCGTCATGGCAAATTCCGGATCGGAAACGATAGGAAGAGGTTCATAACGAACATCGATAAGAGATAGAGCTTGCCGGGCAATCTCTTCTGTTCGTGCAGCAACAAGAGCGACGCCATCGCCGAGATACCGGACTTTATCGTTCGCCAGAATTGCCTGATTTTTTAAAATGATGCCGAATGATTTTTCGCCAGGAATGTCTTTTGCGGTAAGTACGGCTTCAACTCCATCGAGCTGTTGTGCAGCGGTAACATCGATCGACAAAATTTTCGCGTGCGGATACTTCGAGCGAAGAACTTTTCCGAATAACTGGTGAGCAACATTATAATCGGCGGCGTATTTTGCCGTACCGGTTACTTTGCCGAGTGAATCGACCCGCCGTTCCGGCTTACCGATGATTTTATGGTCTGTCATGAATTCGCTGTCACCGTTATATCTTTTGCATCCTGTTCCAAAGTTTTTTCGCGGATTTGGATGCCTTCTCGAAAATCGAAGCTGTATCAACTCCAAGCAGTTCCCTATCCTTCACAATCCATTTCCCGTTACACATGACGGATTCGACCATCGACGATTGCATCCCGAAAAGAAAATGCCCGCGAAGATTATCGGCAGTCATCGGAGTCGGAGATTCATAATCGATCACAACAAGATCGGCAACCGAACCTTTGGAAAGTGCGGTGAAATCTCTCCTGAAAATTTCGGAAATCATTTTTTGATTACCGGAAAGCAGTGCAGTCATATCGACCGGATATAGCGGATTTCCGGATTCCTGATGTTTAAAAAATCCGAAACGCGCTTCCTCAAACATATCGGCACGGAACCCGTCAGTCCCCATCGCCGCCCGGGTCCCGAATTCGTGGATCGGTGCATAGCCGACTGTATTATTCATATTCGATCGTGGATGATGAACCATCCAGCAATTTGATTTCCGCAATTGTTCAAAATCTTTTTTCGAAAAATGAATGCAATGGGCAAGAATCGATTTTTCTCTCGCAACACCTTCCTGAATCAACCGATCCGCCAGCGAACAACAGTAATCTTCTTCCGCATTTGCAATATCGCATTTACCTTCCGCTGCATGAATGTGAATGCCGGTGCGATAGTGCGCGGCAAGCTCACTACATCGGCGAAGCGATTCGTTACTCATCGTAAACGCCGCGTGCGCTCCGACGATACCACGGAATTGTGCATCCGAATTATTCAGCCGGATAAACCTTTCGTTCTCCTTCAAACCGGCGTCGCGCTCTTTTTTTCCGCCGCGATCAGTCACTTCATAACAAAGCACTCCACGTAAACCGATTTCGGTCAATGCTTCCTTGATGATATCGAGAGAACCGGCAATCGAATTCGGCGATGCATGATGATCAACAAGAGTCGTCGTACCGGAGAGGGCAGCTTCAATTGCACCGACCATCGCGCTGTAATAAATCGATTCTTCATCCAGCGCCCGGTCGAGTTTCCACCAGACATATTGAAGGACCTCAAGAAAATTTTCCGGATGATGAGACGGAGACGGCATTCCCCGTGACAGTGAAGAATACAAATGCGTATGTCCGCAGACGAGTCCGGGCATAACGATTTTCCCCGAAAGATTGTGCACATCTTCGTTTCTCCGGGGAATTAAATTTTTTCCGACGTCACTGATTTTCCCTTTATCGATGCGGATATCGGTCGATTCGATCGATACAGGATCAAGGATGAATTTTTTTACATTTTTTAGAATCATTGAGATGAAATTACGTATGTTGAATGCGAATGTGTTTGGCAAGTATATCCGCAACTGCTTCAATCGAAGGTTCGACAACCAGTTCGTGTCCTGCAGCTTGTTTCGCGGATTGGATATCTTTCAATCCGTTTCCGGTAACCAGGGCAAGGACGGATTCATTCGGATGAATGATGTTCTGTTCGATCGCCTTCCTAACGCCGGCAACCGATGTCACTCCGGCCGGTTCACCGAAAACGGCGCCCAGACGTGCCGTCGAACGCATTGCATCAAGAATTTCTTCGTCGGAAACCGCAACCATATCGCCGTGCGTTTCACGAATCTGCTTCAATGCCCGCCGCCAATTACGTGGCGTTCCGACAGCGATACTATCGGCAAGCGTATTCACATCGCACGGAACAAGATCCCGTCCTGACGCAAACGCTTCGACAATCGGTTGTGCGCCGCTTGCCTGAACTCCCAGCAACCGGGGTACTCGATCAATCATGCCGAGCCGTTTCATTTCCTGCAAACCTTTTCCGATGCCGCCGATCGTACAGCCGTCTCCAACGGAAACGGCTACCCAATCCGGGAGGTGATGACGTAATTGTTCTGCAATTTCAAGTCCGGCAGTCTTTTTTCCTTCCACTAAAAACGGATTTGTTCCGCTGTTGCGATTGTACCAGTTAAATCTTTCGCATGCCTGAGCGCACAATGAGAACGCATCTTCATACGTCCCCTGAACTTTCAGTACGACGGCTCCGAAAATGAGGAGTTGTGTGATTTTCGGTTCGGGAGCGCGTTGAGGAACAAAGATGAAGCTTTTCAATCCGACTGCCGCCGATAACCCGGCGAGCGATGATGCGGCATTACCGGTTGAAGCACACGCGATCGTATCGAAACCGAACTCCATCGCTTTCAGAACACCGATAGCGCTCGCTCTGTCTTTAAATGAATTCGTCGGATTTCTTCCGTCATCCTTTACATAAAACTTTCTGACGCCGAAAGCATGGGCAAGGCGAGGTACATCATATACGGGAGTCCATCCTATGTGAAGATGCGGCACATGATGATCGGGCGAAACCGGTAATAATTCACGGTACCGCCAGATATCGAAATTTCTGTTAGAGAGTTGTGTCGAAAATATCGAGACGAGGGATTCATAATCATATTTCACATCCAGAATGCCGTCAATACCGCAGCGTGGGCAGGTAAAAAGGTTGGCATGAGGGTAGAATGTTCCGCAAAGCGAACATTCCAGATTCTTAACAAACGGCGGCGGTACAAATGTCATTTAAATTTTCTCATTTTTCAATTCCAACTATTGAAAAAATATACAGCAACTACGATGCCACGCTCATTTTCTCAGTAACCGTCATGAATAATGACTCTCCCCTTTATCATTTTAGGTCTTCCGTGCCAAAATTAATCAAAATTGTTCATAAGATACAGTTTCGCAATAATTGAAGAAGGGTTTTTCCAAATCACTCTTACATCAATTATTATCCAACGAGCCAAAACATCTTCAGAAGACAAACAAAATCCAATTCACCTCTTTCAATTTCTCATCTATGACAAAATCAGACAAACATCATAGCAGACATGAGAAAAATCATTTCCGTAATCACTCCTTTGGTATGAATTTATGGTGTTTTTTCTGGCATAGAATGAGATGACACAATGATATCAGGTCCGGAAACCTCCAACTTTTTGAATATTACTTGAGGAAATAATCATGGCGCTCATCGATTCGACAAATGGAAAAAAGATTAAAGATTATTCAATTGAAGAGTTAACAGAAACAGCAGCATTAATGCGGGGATATAATCTTGTCGCCTTATGCGCGGCAAATTCCGGTCATGCCGGCGGAACGCTTTCGATTATGGATATCACCGCAGCTCTGTATCTGAAAATAGCCGACCACGATCCGAAAAACCCATCATGGGAAAACCGCGACAGGATTATTTGGTCTGCCGGACATAAAGCGCCTGCCCTCTACATGGGTCTTGCATTTGCAGGATTCTGCAAACTCGAAGATACGGTTCTGTTAAGAAAGCTCTGGTCTCCATTTCAAGGGCATCCGCATTGGCTCAAACTTCCCGGCGTCGAAGTATCGAGCGGATCGCTTGGACAAGGGTTGAGCATCGCCGTGGGCATCGCGCTTGCTGCAAAACTCAACCGGAAGGAGTACAAAACATTTTGCATCATGGGCGACGGCGAGCAACAAGAGGGTCAGATCTGGGAAGCAGCAATGGAAGCCGCTCATCATAAGCTCGATAACCTCATCGGCATCGTGGACGCAAACCGATTACAGATCGACGGTAAAGTTTCGGATGTCATGGATATCGATCCGCTGGTCGATAAATACAAAAGTTTCGGATGGAAAGTCATCCGCATCGATGGTCATAATATGACGCAGGTTGTGGATGCATTGGCAAAAGGAAAATCCGGTGCAGGAAAACCGGTCCTCATTATTGCAGACACCGTGAAAGGCAAAGGCGTCAGTTTTATGGAAAACGTTGCCGGTTGGCATGGAAAAACACCGAATTACGACGAGTTGGTCAAGGGCCTGCAGGAATTAGGTGTCATTGAAAAAATTCCGTACAAGAATTTGCTGGATAAAGCGAAAGCCTACCAGGTAGAAATCGACAAAAAGCTTGAAGCAAAGATGCCGGCATTCAGCAGAAATTATTGGTGGAATAGTTTACCAAGCACGACGGTTAAAATGGAACCGACGCGCAAGGGCTTCGGTCAATCGCTTGCCGAAAATGGCGACGATGAACGAATCGTTTGTCTCGGTTTGGATATATCCGGTTCAATTACGATCAGTGACTTCTATGCATCGAAACCGGAGCGAAAAAACCGGTGGATCAGCATGGGCATTGCCGAACAATCCGCGACAGCGGCAGCGGCGGGACTAGCCAGGGAAGGAAAAATTCCGGTACTCGGAACGTACGGCACGTTTGCAGCGGCCCGCAATCTTGACCAGATCCGTGTGTCAGTCTGTTACGGCAATCTCAACGTTCTTATTGCTGGAGCACATGGCGGCATTTCCGTCGGACCTGACGGTGCAACGCATCAGGCACTGGAAGATCTTTTTTCGATGTGCGGACTTCCGAACATGTCGGTCATCGTTCCCTGCGATAGCATTGAAACAAAAAAAGCGACAGATTATTTTTTGCTGCGGCATACAGGTCCAAAATATATACGATTCGCCCGTGAGGCAACACCGGTCGTCACGACGCCGAATACACCGTTTATTTTCGGCAAGGCAAACATCATTCGGCTCCGCAAGGAAAACGCGCCGTTTATTGATGCTTTTGAAACTATTCTCGCTCAACAATATGAAAATGAATCTGAACATCTGACGATCATTGCCTGCGGGCCGATGGTGCCGGAAGCAATGCGTGCCGCGATCATCCTGAAAAATGATTTCGGATTCGAAACGCGCATCATCAACATGCACACCATGAAACCGATTGACGAAGCAGCAATTGTCCGTGCGGCAAAAGAAACGGGAATCATAGTAACTGCTGAAGAACATCAAATCGGCGCTCTCGCATGGAAAGTAAGCAATGTTATCACGCAAAATCAGGAATTATATGGAAAACCGATCCTTACCGGTTCAATTGGGGTTAAAGACCGATTTGGTGATTCAGGAGCACCGTGGGAATTGGTAAAAGAATTTGAGGTGAGCGGTGAACATATCGCATCCAAAGCAGTCGAGCTGATGAAATTCAAAAAGAGACATTCATCCGAGAAAGAACTTATAGCTTAAGGTTATAACCGATTATATCTCAGGCAAATAGAGATTTTAATTCATAAACAAAATACGATAAGAATCAATACGTTTATTGATGATCTTGTGGATTTTCTGGACGAAGTCCTAGTGAGTTGAGTTGGTTTTTTATCGATGAATATTGGGGAGGCAGCTTCGCGATGGCATTCGAAAATTCTCTCCGGATTCTATAGGTGCTCCGTAATTTCTGAAAATACTCCTTCCGTTGAGATAACGGAAGATACAACAGCCCTCGCAATTGAGCATCATCGAATGTGATATCGTAACATTGACTGACAATCCGATGAAGTACTGTTTCGGCCGTTTGTAAACGATCCGAAGGAACTTGTACTCCTATCGACGTTCCAATGATTGCAGTTAGATCGGGACCGGCCGGTAACGAGAGCGAAAAGTACTTGCAAACCTGTTCACGGACCATCCGCACCGCATTGATCTTCCCTTCCAAAGAATGTCCGGCAATATGTGCCGTCCCGATTGTAACCATGGAAAGCAATTCCTGATCGATTGCCGGCTCGTTTTCCCAGACGTCAATAATCGAATAGGCGATTCTCTTTTCACGAAGAGCATGTATTAATGCTTTTGTATCTACCACACTACCGCGAGAAGTGTTAATAAATATTGAACCTTGTTTCATCTTTCCGAATCGTTCACCATCGAAAAGACGAAATGTCGGGTCCATGCCGGTTTTTGTCAATGGAACATGAAGAGAAATGATATCGCAATGGGCAAGCTCATCAAGCGGCAAAAAGGCACGATCTGCAGTCAGCCGGGCAAGCGGAGGATCGTTTTTTAGAACGTGCATGCCGAGAACTTCTGCGGCATGAATAATCTTCTTCCCGACATTTCCCACCCCAACAACGCCGATTGTCTTACCGCGGAGCTCGAATCCGTAAAAATTCGACAGGTACAAAAGTCCTGCAACGACATATTCTTTCACAGCATTGGCGTTCGAACCGGGAGCATTGGCAAAGGCAATATGGCGGGAGTTCAGGTAATCAAGATCGATATGATCGAAACCGATTGTCGTCGTTCCGACAAACTTCACAGCGCTCTTTTCGAGGAGCTGTTTTCCGACTTTCGTTTCGGATCGGACAATGAGCACATCCGCATCTCGCACCGCTTCGGATGTCATTGATCCGGTTTCAAGAATCGTTACATCCCCGAGAGTACCGAAGAATTCCTTGACCAACGGAATATTCTTATCGACGGCGAATTTCATGAGACAGCTTTCCGATTACATCATGGCAATCATGATTGAATCCTGCCTCGAGGAACCGTCGATGGAAATCCCGTATTCTGTTAACGACCGAGAATGATGATCGTAAAACTTCCGGGAACCATCGGAGGCCGTGACCGTGGGCTTTCGTTTGTCGGTTCGGGTGCTTTTCCGAATTCAGCAGCAGAAAGATATATCCTGTGAGTTTTCGGATCGAGTGACATGGTCCGGGCACTTTGTTGCGTCTTCACATTGTCAACAACGGTGAATTTATCCGGTGCATCTTCATGAACTACCGTAACAGTTCCATCACGTCCGTTCGAGCTGAACGCAAATTGGGTTTCCGGATCGAATCCTGCCGCATCGGGCCCTTCGCCGATAGGAACATCCGCGACAACTTTGCCGGCGACATAATCGGAAACAATCATCTTTTTATTGCTTGCAACAGAAAACAGGAGGTGATGTTTCCGGTCGATTGCCAATCCTGAAGCTTCTTCACCCGGAGCAATCGGCCACGTTTTGAGAACTTTCAACGCCTTTGCATCGAATGCAGTGATTGTACTCTTATCTTCGATGTTCACATAAACATTGCCTACGCCGTCAGCTTGGGCAAATTCAGGCTTACCGTCAAGCGCTACCGTTCCGACCACCGAATCAGTTGCGGCATCGATGGCTGTAGCATTCGAGCTTCTCCCGTTCATAGTAAAAATTCTTTTTGAAGCATCATCGTAAATGATCGCATCAGGATTCAGTCCGTTGATTTTAATAACTTTCAGCGTTTTGAAATCCTTCAGGTCAAAAACCGTAACGGCGGTGTCCCGTCCGTCGCTGATATACCCTTTGCCGAACTCATTTGCAATAGCGATACCATGGACGCCGTTCGTGTTGGGAATATCACCGGCAAGAGTTTTCTTTTCCATATCCATAACTTGAACATGAGAACCGCGGGAAATAAACAGCATGCCGGAAGCGGGATCGGCATTCAGGTAATCCCATCCTCCTTCACCACCCAGCTTGACTTTATCAAGAACCTGATAACCGGTTTGTTGTGCAGTTGAAAAACAAACTACCGTTAAGAGAACGCCAATCATAGCGATACATTTTTGCATACGAGGTCCTTCGCAAATATTATTTACTTTAAGAACCGAATGTATTATTCAGTGCTTATTTATTTTTGCTGTTGTCCTGCTAAAGTCTTGTACCGATCGATCTCTCTGCGTAACTCGGGATCATTCGGATAATTTGGGACTTGCGCTTCGAGAAGGCTCGCCGCTTCGGCATACTGGCGGGTCATTTCGTAAACGTTGCGAAGCATTTGAAGGTACATATTCGATTCAGATACTTCGAGCGAACCTTCGGCAATTTTTTCTTTGGCGTTTTGTACAAAATGATTCGCCACCGATCGGAATTTTACTGAATCGCCCGCACCATTGTACGCCATGAGCATGGAATATTCCTGCCGCGGATCGATTTGGACAACCGACTGCGGAAGCACTTTCTCCATACGTTCAAGCGTTTCAATACATTTTGATTTATTTTGATCCTGATAAAGATAATTTGCAGCGAGCATCAAAAATGATCCGCGGTAATTTTGCGCCATATTTTGCTCATTTGCATCAAAGAAGATCGTACTGTCATTCAGTCCTCTGAATTTAAATCCCGGTTTATAGGTCGTGCTGAATCCCGGCGATTCGTCAAGGAGATTTTGCTCCATTGATTTCTCATCGATAAAATAAAGGAGGTCGGGATTGGGAATTCTCTTTTCGGGAACAAGACGTGCAGCAAACCCTTCCATTCTCAAATAATCATCCATCCCGATTTTGGTATCCGGACTGCATGTGTTGGCAAAATAAATCGTTCGCTGCCAAGCATTTTGTGTTACGATTTCATGAACCAGAACATCCTGCGTACGAAGATATTGATTATACGCCGTTGGTTTCATATTGAATGTTATGGATCCACGGTTAATAATCGACGTATCGGTCACATGGTAATCTTCGAGAACGCTCTTCGGAACGGGAATCGTTACATCCTGAGCTTTCCAGGGAACAAGATTACCCTGGATCCTGTCGATATAATCATCACTTAATTTGATTTTGAGTTTTGCCGTACCGTATGGATCATCATATTTCAATTGCTTGATATACCATTCCGTATTGACCAGGCTCAGGTTAACGATGCGAACGTCACGCCGGATACCTTCGACATCCTGCAGATACCAGAGCGGAAACGTATCGTTATCTCCATTGGTAAAAAGGATCGAGTTCGGAACACAACTCTGAAGAAGATTATACGAATAATCCCACGGAAGCCAATTTCTGGACCGGTCGTGTGTATGATAATTGACGGCGAACATCCTGCCCGGTATCAAGAACGCAGCAACACAGAGAATCCCGGCAATTGCCGCGACAGGCGGTTTTCCCGGCAATGTTTTTTCTTCGACAAGATCGAGAAGCCCCCTGATCCCGAGAGCAATCCAGACGGCAAAGACGAAATATGCTCCCGCATAAAAATAATCTCTCTCCCTGGGCTGCCATTGCTGTTGATTCTGATAAAATGCCGTGAGGAATCCCATAAGGACAAATAATACCAGAAAGACTGATGCCATCTTCCAATCTTTTCGGAAATGAAAGTACACTCCAAGAAGTCCCATAAAGAACGGAATACCGTAGAGATGTGACCAGTTGATGCCTGCATCCTGATAAAATGCTTCCCGGCCGATAAAATTCCACTCCACATACCGGAGGAACATATGATTCATCTGATATCGCCAGAAAAAGTCAAGATCGCTTGAGTAATTAGTCCATGTTTGCTGATGCTGCGGTTCGCCCGACCACCGTCTCTTAAACATCGGGAAATCGCCGTATTGTTCGCGGTCAAGATAGGTAATAAGACGAGTGAAACTGTTGGGGTTGTTTTCATTCATCGGCGGATGCTGTCCGGCACGAATGATAATCATCGTATAGGTCGTAACTCCTGCCACAGAAAGCATTGCCGCAAATGCTGCCACGGCAAGAACCGTCCGTTTATTTTTCACCGCCCAGTGCGAGAGATAACTGAGCACCCCGAGAAATGCAAGAAGAACGATGACGCCCATGGTACTATTGTCGCCGGCAATAAGCAGCAACAACAGCGGTAATTTTTTGATCACACCCGGATAGATGAAGGCAAGCGTAACGCCGGCGATCACAATCGGAACGTAAAAGGAATTTTTTGTGAAAACTTTTTTCCAGAATGCTGCAACATACAGGGCGCTGACGGCAACCATGATCATTTTAAAATTACTATCGTAATCTTTCACTTCATCGGGAGTCGGCGGTTGATTGGCTACCTGATTTCCCCACATCACCAGAGCAATTACAAGCAGAAGAGCGATATGACCGAGGAAAATAAACCACGTCTTCTTGCACAACGTATCATCGGTAATGACACGCTTGAAGACAATCACCATCACTGCGGCAAAAATCGTCAGGACGCTCATCAGGTGAACACCGCCGGCAAGGCCTGCGAGGTATGCGATCATAAGAAAATATTTCCAGCTTCCCGGTTCTTCCGATTTTTCGTACCAGACGAGTGTCAGCCAGACGATCGCGGAAAAAAGAAATGTCGCGGCCGCAAAGTAGTTCGCTTCTACACCGTTAAACCAGAACGTGTCGCAAAACGAAAGAGATAACGCTCCGATCGCCGCCGAGATGTAGGTGCCGTATGCTTCCACCGTTGTGAGAGGGTCACGTTTCTTATAAATTTTAACGAGCCGGACGACAATCAGATAAAGAAAGAGAATGGAAAATGCACTGCTCAATACCGAGACGAGATTCATCCGGAAACCGAGACTGCCCGGGAACGGAATCATATATAAAATATGACCTGCCAGAGAAAATAACGGACCGCCGGGCGGATGCGGTACTTCAAGCTTGTATGCTGCCGCAGAAAGTTCACCCGGATCCCAGAATGAAACCGAAGGCTGGGCTGTTATAACAAATTGCACGAGTGTAATCAAGAAAACTACCGCTGCAAAAATACGATGAATGATCTTGGTATTCATGTCGTCCTATGAAATTGAGTGAAATGCAATCAAAATTATAATAAAATAGTAGCTTAATATACGAGGAGAATTTCGCATTTTCAAGTCTTTTATTGAAAAACTCAACGTTTTCACAATTGATTTAAAGAATCGGGTCCGAAGTCAAATGTATCCGATAGACTGCAAAATCATTCGATTAAAATGAAAAACCCCAACCGTAAGCATCAGGTTGGGGTTTTGAAAACCGTCTATTTTTCTATTTCAAAAGAACCATTTTCCGAATTTGCGAGAATGTTTTGGCCGGATCGCCCGTACTGGTGGCATCCAGCTTATAAAAATATACTCCGCTTGAAAGATTGACGGCGCTCCAGACGGCCGATTTACTCCCCGGTTCTTCGACACCGTCATACAGTGTTGCAACAAGTTGTCCGAGCAGATTATAAATCTTCAACGATACACGGCTTGCCGTCGGCAGATCGTACTGAATGGTCGCCGTGGGATTAAACGGATCCGGGTAATTCTGATACAAAGCGTAACTTCTCACAATATTTTTTGGATCACGAACACCGGTAACACCTGACAGTATCGTAAGAGTTGAATTGCTTGATCCGGATATTCCGGCATTACTGATGCTCGTCACCATAATTTTATAGATAGAATCCGGTGGCACATTCGAGGGAATACTCCATTTAATGGCGTTGGTCCCGGAATAAATCGTGTCACCGATTTTTGCTACAACCGTATTCCCGTTCATCAAATCAATGTTGACCGTGTCATTGATATTCGATTGCCAGCGGATGACGTACGATGAATCCACATAGAATTTCTCACCGCCGTTCGGCGATAGCACTTTGATAAACGGAGCCGACGTCGTAAAGATTTCCGTATTTGACCAATTGCTCGTTCCCGCAGCGTTCGTGTTATTGATCCGCCAATAATACGTCGTATCGTTACGGACTGAATCTATCCTAAATGACGTAGAAGTTAATGTTGAATTATCAACGACCACAGTACTGAATGATGGATCGGTCGTAACCTGAAGGTGATATGTCTGAATAATTCCTCGTGTACCCCAAACTAATTTTACCGGTGCTTGTCCGTTCACAATTGCACTGTCTTTTGGTAACATCGGAACAGGAGCATAGGAAGAATCGACAGACTGCGGTATGCCGAATGCAAAATCGCCGATGGTCGAGGTTGTAAAAGTTAATACATTCATTGTTGAGTCGTAGCTCGTCGGCAAAGCAATGAAATTACTCTCACTGCCTGATCGGGCGTACACGATAGTCTGCCGAGGATTGGTAATCGAAGGAAAGTTATAAAGATTAATCTGTACTTCACCGCTATAGGAAGTAATTCCGTTTTGTCCGAAATTAAAATAGTTTGATACCATCAGTGGTGGCGAACCTGCAAACAACGGGTTGACCGGAGCATAATTATACACGGAAACTGTTGCGGTTGGATACGGAGAAGAATTTAATGAATCAAATTTTATTGTAACTCCGGTTGTATCATTGGAACTGTTAAACGCATATGTATTTCCCTGTAAAAGTCCGCCAAGTTCACCGACCGTAACAGTTGCTTCTGCTTGCTGACTGACCCATGGAAATTTATACGAACGATATGACATCTGTCCGGGTGAAAGGGATAATTCAAGTGCTGTTGTATTATCTGGTTTCACTTCAGTTAATACCGGTGCTCCTGCTGAACTTGCTATTCCCCATCCGATCAATGTATTTCCGTTCGCCAATCTTTCCACGGTACCCATAGCATAAGCATAGATATCAGGAGTGTGCCGGTATTGCCAAACGAGTGTTGCTGTTTTGTTCTGTTCATCCAATTGATATTCTACACCGCGGGAATAATTCGGCAGATGCTGGTTGCCATTATCGAACAACGTTATATCGCCGTTCGGTTGCACTCTCACATTGTGCTGAAAAGAAAAATAATTCGGGTTATTGGATTCGTTTTCGTTGATAAACGTAAATTGATTTTCCTTCCCTCCCAATATCCAATTGAGATTCCCTGTTTGACGGTCGATGTTGACGATACTGGAAAGATGTCTCATCGAGAGAAGAATATTTCCGCTCTGGTCGACATCAAATGCATTGGCATGTATCAGATCAACCGTTTGCGTCGTAAGATCGATGTAGGAATCCGTAATCGGTAAATAGTCCCATGTTCGCCACTGAAAGACAACATTCTTTGAAGCATCGATTTCCTGGATAACCGTTCCGATAACAGTCGCATTGGGGCTTCCGCCGTAGGGACTCATATCAATGGGCTCAGGATCGTACGCAAAGGCAATCGCATGACCATTCGGTAACAACATAAAATCGTGTAAATCTGCAACGTAACCGTTCCCGCATTGGAATGTATCAACCGGGTTTAACGCGGTATCGGTAATAATCCAGCTTACTAAACCGTATGATCCAAAATTAGCGGCGACATTTGCATAAGAAAGTTCGCCGTTGGGAAGAACCTGAAAATTGAATGTCGGCTGATTGAATTTCTTATATTTTGCCACACTGCCGTCATTATTGACGATCATGATATAATTACCAATCGTATCATGCGGCGTAAGGGAAAAATTCGCCATAAACAATTTCCCATTCGAAGGGTTATTCGAAGAATCTATCGTGATCGCCGGGAAATCGGAAGGTAGTGTATTCGTCGAAGCAATTTTTCTTGCCGGTTTAACCGTTGCATTCGTTTCTAATTGTGCAGCCGTTAATCCGTCATTAAGAAGCGTCAGCGGGTTTATCTCTATCCGTTGCGAAAGCGGTGTAGTCGTAAAATGTATTGTCGTCGATGGAAGTGCAGTTCCACTTTCCGTTTTCATACCTTGACGAAGTTGAACATTGACGTTTTCGTTCGGCAAAAATGGAGTTGCTGGAAAAAAAAGGATCGTCTTATTGTCATCGGATAGTTTGACGATGCCCTGGTGAGTTCCGCTCGCTGAGCCCGTCACGGAAAATTCATTCGGAGAGAGACTCGACAGATCGATTTTCTCGGAAGATTTCAAAATAATATTCGTTCCCAACGAGACGAGTGATGAGTTATCTTTCGGAGAAACATAATTGAACATCTGAGAATAGACTGGACTATAAGCTGCGAGTAAAAAAACACAAACCAAAGTGATAACGAATTTTTGCATTTACTCCTCCATTATATATAATAATAATTATCGGAAAGGGAATAAGGTTATGAATGAATCCTTTCTTAAAGGAATTGGACATGAATTTGTCTCAGAAAGTTTAATGAAACCTTTAAAATAACATAAAACGTTAATTCACGGTTCCATATTTTGTTAGGGTCGGGAAAGTGAGGAAATAAGCTGGTTTTAGAAGAAAATTGTTAAATTTTGCCTAAGATGAGAATGGTCAGATCATCGGAAAAAGAAAGCCGGGTACATCATTTCATGGAAAAGACCGTAGGAAAGCAAAAGGAAAAATATCTCAACGAGAAATGTTTAATAACTAAGCAACGATATCGGCTTTAGGAAAAAAGGATGAAATTTTTCAACCGGAGGAGATTATACCATCGTCACACAAAAATAAATGGATAACAGCCCTCCGAATTTCGAACCGGAAATGCTGGCGATTCCGTTTACGATTTCATTGAGATTCGACCGGTAACCGGTTTATTTTTTTTCCTGAGTTGACTCCGGATATAATACAACTTTGATATAATTCTGCATATCAAAATATTTCTGCGCAGCCTTCTGTACCATTTCGGAAGATGTTGTATTGATCAGTTGATCATATTTCAAAATGTTATTGGGATCTTCGTCATTATAAAATGCATACTTGAGCATATTAAGCCAGAAGCGATTTTCTTTCAGACTCACTTCCCGTTCCCGCCGTTCGATTTCTTTTACTTTGTTGATATAAATTTCCGAGACACCGAATTTTTTGACGCTGTCAATCTGCAGCAGTGCCGCCGAAATAAGTCCTTCAACGTTATCCGGTGAGCATCCCCAACTGAGACCGAGACGGAATTGTTGTCTTGGATAATGTGTGGGCGTCGCACCGATGCCTACGCCGTACACTTCGCCCTTGTCCTCACGCAAAACTTCGCGAAGTTTGATATTGAGAACTCTTGTCAAAACATCGATGGCATAACGATTATCCCGTGACCACTCGAAGGGCCCGGTAAAGATCAATTGCACAGAACTTTTCGGTTCAATCCCCTTCATCACGTTCTTCGCAATAACGCCTTTCGGGAAATTGATCCCGACATCTTTCCATGTTTCTTTTCGGTTCGTCGATGGCAGTCCGCCAACGTATTGCAGAACCAACGGTTTGATCTCATTCAATTTGAATGCACCAATAATTATGAATGTAAAATCACCCGCATCGGAAAACCGGTCACGATAGATATCCAACGATTTCTTCAAATCCAGCTTATCGAGCATCGATTCTGAAAACGGCTTTCGACGGAGATGATATTGCGTCAAGGTTGTCGAGACTGTATCCTGAAAAGCGGTTTCAGGTCTGAGATTCCGGTTCTGCAGAAATCCTTTCATCTTATCTTTATACGAAAGGTATGCACTGCTGTCCATCCGCGGCGCTGTCGCATAGAGATACATCAATTGAAACATTGTTTCGAGATCCGTCGGAGATGCACTGCCACTGAAGCCCTCATCAAGCTCGTCGATGTAGGGATACAGTTGAACAACTTTTCCCTGAAGCATTTTATTTAAGGTCACCTGATCGTAATTTCCGACTCCGCCTTCCTGCACGATAGAAGACGCGGTCATACCGGGAATATAATCTTTGTCCGGCACGTGAGAACTCCCGCCGAAACCGTACGCGGAAAAAATAACCTCGTCGTTTTTGAAATCTGTCGGTTTCAGAATAACATGTGCACCGTTCGAAAGTTTCCACTCGGTGACTCCGATATCTTTCCATTCCTTTTCTTCCGTAATTGTTCCGGCTGACGGCGGATGATCAAGAAGCGGGCTATTCGAAACTTTATCTTCATACGGTTTGATGTCCTGACTTGCAATCGATGCTAAAACCTTTTTGAGCGACTCCTCCGTCGGCATCTGCACGCCGGTTTTCATCGGGCAACTTGCCAGCACTATCCGGTTGGATTCGGTCATCAGTTCGTTGCCACGACGGTTGACTTCATCCAGCGTAATGCCGGGAAGATATTGCTTATACAATTCATATTCGTTCTCGACGCCGGCAATCGAGGACTCGTTCAGAAAATTATAAACGTATTGGTCGATCAGATTGCGGGATTCGGTTTTGTCCCTTTCATTATACTCCTGTTCCATTGAGCGGAGCAATTCCTTCTTTTCGCGATCAAGCTCCGTTTGCGTAAACCCAAACCGCTTTACCCGTTCCGCCTCCACAAGGATTGCTTGCAAGCCGCGTTCGAGTCCGTTGTCTTTTACCGCCGCCCCTAAATTGTAAAAATCTGTCGTTCGCAATCCTCCGTCTCCGGAATACGCATTGAGAAATGGCGGGTCCGGCTGTTGTCCGAGCTCATAGAATCGCATATTGAGCATCGAGTTGTACAATGTCCCGACGAGGTCTCGACGAAAATCTCCGATAGTCTTTTCCTTGTCCACTGCCCGCTTGAAAATAACGCCAATTACAGAGTTCGTCGCTTCCGAATCGGCAACAATTGAGAACAGTGTTTCCTTATGGTCAGGAACAGGATAAACAATTCGTTCCCGTCCGTTTGAACGCGCAGGAACGGTCGAGAATTGTTGTTTGATAAGCTGTTCGATTTTATGTTTATCGAAATCTCCGACTGCTACCACTGCCATCAACTCAGGCCGGTACCAATCCTTGTAAAATTGCAAGAGCCGTGCATGAGAAATCGATTCAAGAATTTCTTTTTTGCCGATTGTATTGCGAATTGCATATCTCGAATCTTTGAACAGAACCGGAACTTGTTTATCGTACATCCGTTTTTCTGCACCCCTGCCAAGCCGCCACTCTTCAATCACTACGCCGCGTTCTTTATCGATCTGCATCGAATCATACGTCACGTTATGAGCCCAATCTTCCATGATTTGAAACGCCGTTTTGATGATTGAATCTTTATCGGTCGGGATGGTAAGTTCATAGATCGTTTCGTCGAAATCGGTGGACGCGTTCACATCGGCGCCGAACCGCATACCGATCGATTCCATATACTCTATGATCTGTTGCTTTTGAAAATGTTTCGTGCCGTCGAACGCCATGTGTTCGACAAAATGCGCGATCCCCTGCTGGTCGTCGTCCTCGAGCACGGACCCGACATTGACTGCAAGCCGAAGCTCCGCACGATCCTCCGGTTTTTTATTCTCGCGGATATAATATGTCATGCCGTTTTCCAGTTTTCCGATAATGACATTCGAATCGATCGGAAGGGGCGCCGTAAGCTGATCATGGCTTTGTCTGCCAAACATACAGACTGTACAGACAAACAAAAGAAAAACGGTAGTTCGTGAAAAGTTGGAAATGCGTTTCATAGAAAAATCCTCACAAAATAAATTTCAAGTGGATTCCGAATGCCCTGTGTAACGCGGAATGATTTCTTATCACCTATCGAGGAATAATAGCAGGAACTGTTGAATACGCTTCCTCAACTCGAAAAGGTACAAAGGAAATGGTTCAATATCAAATAATGTGATTGTTAAAATTTATTGTGCCGACGGAATTACTTTATCAATATCATCTTTTTCACATCAGAAAATGTACCCGCCGTAATCCGATATGTGTATAATCCACTCGGCAGATTGTCCATATTCACCGAAATCGATTTATACCCGGCATTTTGCATTTCATTCACAATCCTCATCACTTCCTGACCCAAAATGTTATAAATTATCAATCGCACCTTTCCACTAACCGGTAAAGAATAATGTATGACCGTCGAGGGATTGAATGGGTTCGGATAATTTTGTTCCAACTGATACACCGTTGGAATTCCGCTTCCACCGGAATACGATCCATCTCCGTACGGAGGTGACGGAGGATTTTCGTTCTGCAATTCCATCCGCAGTTTCATCGATGAAGGAACATTCGCAGAACCTGACAGAATTAATTTCCCGTTTTGATTTACTTTCACCCAATATCCCCGACCGGGTTCTATCGTCGTTGCAACATTATATGTTCCGCTGTAATTGAAGAAATTGGAAGTTATCAATCCACCCGGTATTGAGCCGATATTCGCCACCGGTATGGAGACACTCAATGACCCTATCATATTCCATCCGGTGGTTACGGTAATTGTATCGAGTGTAAAATTGAATCCGGTTACCGGAACACTCTGTGCCCCGCTGAATTTCAGCCAGTATCCTGTTCCCGGTTCAAGTTTTGCTGATGTGGCATACGATCCGCGGTAAACAAATGCTTGTGAAATTGCCGGAGGAAACAGTGTCGCTTTCGTAGAATCATGGACCAGCAACGGGACAGAAATCATATTCCATCCATCCGAAACCGAAACATTTAACGCGACCATCGTTATATGAATCGGCATGAACGTTCTCACATTGCTGAATGATCCCCAACCGGATGCGTTCATTGCACGAACTTTCCACCAATACCGGTCGTTCCAATTCAATCCGGTACTTTTCGCCGTGGTATCGGAAAGTGTCGTATCGACAGTCGTCGTACCAAATGAAGAATCCGAACTGATGACAAGATTATATGATGAAACCTCGTAACCGATCTGACGCCACGAAAACAAAATCGTATCAGCGGTCGGTTCTGAACTATCGGCAGGAGCCGCAAGCGAAATCGGCGGAGGGACCGGAAGAAGTGTGGTAAAATTCCGGATCTCCGACCAAGGGCTGATTCCGCCATTATTTTTTGCCTGAAGCCGCCAGAAGTATTTCGCATGGGGAGCCAAACCGAATACCGTGCGTTGTGTATCGGTGATGGAAGAATCGTTGATCGCAAACGAACCTGCAAAAAGCGAATCGAGACCCGCCTGAAGATGATACAGCGTAGCACCGGAGTCCGGATGCCAGAAAAACACAGTCGAGAGTGATTGATTGATTGCGTTGTTCGCCGGCGTCACTAATAACGGAATGCCGGGAGGCGACACCGGTCCGGTGAGAGTATATGTGAAAAATTCATTCGACGAAATATTTCCGTCACCGTTTCCTGTCGGATTTTGTGCGACGAGCGTTCCGCTATTCTGATCCTGATATTCTCCGACGGCAATAAAAAGCTTTGAAGGACGATAGCCGAATACCGTTTGAAGGTTTACCGTTCCTTCGAGTATGCTTGTACCGGCAATATTTTCGACGCCGTTGCTAAACCTGGTTCCGCTCGAATCATCCCATTCGCTGTAAGAATTATCATGTTCATTCGAAAGGCAAACTCTCCATGCGGCAACTGTTCCCGTCTTTGACCATGGCGCACTGACAAGAGATTTCTGAGAATCAGCAATAAAAATAAATTTATCGCCGCTCTGCGACGATGCAGATTGTGTCGCGACATACAGATCGGATTGATTCCATCCGACCCACAAACTTATTCCTGCATTAGAAGAAACGAGACGTGCAGATGTATCCACGACACCGTCCATCACAAAACTTGACGGAACTGTTGCACCGGAAACCGTGATATGATAATCTCCGCCATTATTATTATTCCACGAGCCATCATTATAATGAATGTCGAATGCAACCTGCTGAATAGCCTGAACCAAATTATTAAAAGGACCAATAGTTAATTTCAGATTTTTCGCAGTATCGGGACCGGTCATGGGCGTCTCCACTGCCGGACCCGTGCCACCAAAAAGTGTTGAGTTGGGAGGCCAGTAAACATTATTCGGTTGCAGCCACGAACTTCCGGTATTATTGACACCCCAATGAAGTTTTGCAGTTTGGGTGGCATTCGAAACGGTAATCGTGATTGAATCGTTGACCGTCGGAGTTTGTGGTGCCCAGTTCACTGTCGGATTGCCGCTCCCACCTCCGCCGGTATAACTTTGTCCGACCCACACATGACGGATTGGGGAACGGCCGACATTGCCGCGCGAATCTGTTGCTTCCACATAATAATCGATCATCACATTCTGTTGCCCGGTAATTTGAGCAGAATATTCCAACGCCTTATAGATCGGCAACGGATTTGTTTCAGGAGTTATCGAATCACCGACCATGGAAATATTATTCCATGAACTGACACCGCCGCCGCCGGCATATGTTTCGTTCACCGCTGAGATAACACCATCGTTGTCGGTTCTATATCGCAATATTACGGACGACAAACCGCTGATATCGAAAGCATACGTCCAAACGGTGAAGTCGCTTGGCTGAGCAATACCCCATTCCGTTCCGCCGGGATTGTACGGTTCTCGCTGAGGAAGATAGATGGTCGGCGGCGTGAGATCGGTTCCGCCGGCAATAACGTTCATCGCAAACGGAACAGCTTGATTGCAGGCGCGGGTCGGATGAGAATCCCATATTCCGTTTTGTGAAAAATCCCAATACCAGTAATCGCTTGCTTCGGCATTGAGCATATAATGCCAGGCATTCGCCGTATAGGATGATGCCGGATCGATCTGTGTTGCCGTCAGAACAATATTTTTTGCTGCTGTAACAACTCCCCAACTGTTGCGATCGGGACTATAGCCATTGACCGGATCGTCATTCCATTTTAAAAATTCCGGATCGCCATTGTCGGCGCCGCTCCAGCTGCCATCCTCGACATGGATAACGTCATTCGAATCCGGCGGGAATTGATCGAGATAATCCTGCACGGTAGTACACACAAAACGGGTTGGATTGGCAAGCAGCCAATTGACGAAACTCTGAAAATTGTTGTCATAATACGATTCACTTCCACCCCCGTAATTATCGCCATCATGAGCGAGAACAATAAGAATAGGATGGTTCGGATCGGTGTTGTAACTTGTTAACTGACTCATGACGGCATCGTAATTGAGCGCGCCGAAACCGCCGCGGGCATCTTCTGTTCCCATATAGCGGTCGGCAGGAACGGCAATAATTTTCTTCACGGATCCGTCGGCCGGATCGACGAACTGAACATAGTGCGGCAGTCTTCCCCACTTTGCGGAATTTTCCGTCGGCGCCCAAAGATCATTCAACGCAACCCAATCGCCGGGATTCGGATTACGGATATCGGCTTTGTTCGGTTCATACAGATTTCCCGACGTGTTGAACGGGTAACCCTGGCATGCCCGATCGAAATGAATATTATCGACCAATACCCATTGGAATCCTTCCTGCACCAGAGCGGGAATCATTCGCGGCGAGAATGCGTTTTCGGGAGGAAAAATTCCTTTCGAATATGTGCCGGGAAAATTTATCGCGAAAGTCGATTTGTGAAGTTCAACCTGTTTCATAATATCGACCTGATCGACCAGTCCCATCAACGGATGATGATAACCGAAGCCAACCATATCCAAACGCGGGTTGCCGAGAGAAGTTGTTTTCGATCTCATCGAATTCCAGCTCGATTTCCAATTCTGAAAATTTCCGTCACCGGAGCTTTCGAGATTATTGAGATTTTCGATGAGCGAACCGGAGAAGCTCACCTGTGCGCCGAAGTGCGGCAAGCCGGCATCGATTCCCTTTTGCACGGCACTGGAAGGCCACGTCGTGTACGGTCCCGTCCGCTGGTCGTGAATACCGGTAACGGAATAAGGATATCTTGCATTCTGATCGGTCTGAACGACACTTTCATACGGCCAGTAGATAGGCTGATGCATGTGCCAGAGAAACGAAATATAAATCGGGGGATTGGTGGTGGTTTTTTTTGTTGTACCGGCATTCATCTGTGTGAGAATCAAAACCATCAACAGAAGAATAACTCCCGGGCGGAATGAGTTGTAAAAATTTATCATTGAATGAGTTTTTGTCGTGGAATTATATACTTCAAGATACTCGAAATTGAAGAGAAATTCAATTCCGGTCTCAGTCAATGACGATCACATTATTTTGAAAGAAATAACTTCTTTACCTCCTTCAAATGAAAAACAATTTCACGTATGCAATCGACCTACGTTCAGTTATGGAGTATTACCAAACGTAATTTATTTCACAAGCACCATTTTTCGAACCTGTGTAAAGTTCTTATTCGGATCGCTCAGGCTCGTCGCAGATATTCGGTAAATGTATACGCCGCTGGCGAAACCGCCGGCATTCCATTGAACAGATTTATATCCTGCTCCTTCAACGCCATCGGTCAGAGTTGCAACCACTTGACCGAGCATATTGAAAATTTTTAAGGATACATGGCTTGCTACCGGCAAATCATATTTGATCGTTGCAGTAGGATTGAATGGATTGGGATAATTCTGATGTAAAGCGTATTCCAGGGGAACTTCATTCTGTGCTTGTGGCTTAAGTGTTAATGAAATCTGATCCTCATTCGAAATCACATCCACTGTACCGGATTCTTTCATTGTCACCGTTCTTGTTCCGATCGTCATAAAACTCGATGAACCATTATTGTGTGCAATAATATCCCAATTGATCTTCAACGGATATTCCGTCGCCGATATTTGCAATGATACGGTTTTCGGTGACAACGAATCGGCTAATGTAATAATATTGGACGAAGCAAATCGTACATCGAAAATTCCGGATGGTGGAACCGGAGGTAGTTCGTATTTTTCAAGATTTAACAAGTAACGACTTTCCGCCGGTCCGAAATACAGCGTTTGCGTATTTCCTGCTGCATCGGTAACTTCGAGCTTATTCAACTGTTCCAATGGATTTTCCTGACTTGCCGACTTGGGTACTGATTTTGATTCATTCAAAACAAGCGATCCGTTTTGACTTACTTTTATCCAGTATCCCTTTCCCGGATTGATTGCGGAAACCACATTATAGCCCGTTTGATATCCGAAGAAATTGCTCAATATAATTCCAGACGGATTTGACACGATACTTGCAACATCAATCGGATTGCTCAACGAGCCGATCAGGTTCCATCCTGAAATTACACCGATCGTATCTGAGACTCTCGAAAACCCGCTGATCGTTACCGTTTGTCCGACGGCAGACTTGAGCCAATATCCGACATCGTTTGCGAGAATAGATTTGATCTCATAACTTCCGAGGTAGGCGAACGCTTCTGAAATTGCCGTCGGGAACAAAACCGTCTTGTGATAATCGGTTACCGTCAACGGCACCGACACAATATTCCATCCTTTATTTAACGTGTCCGGCGACGAGAGGAATACTCCCATCGCAAACGTTGCACTCAACGAATGATTGGACGTAATATTGCTAAAGGAATATGCCGCAATTGCTCCCTGTGATATTCCGTCTGCGAAGACACTGTCGATATGGTATCCGGGATTTGCCGTAATTGTAAATGCTTGCGATCCGCCATAGGGCACAACAACCGGACCCGATGGGGAGATAATACCGTTAATTCCTGCCGATACTGAAATTGTATATGTGTTAATGGCAAATTTGACTGTGACCGTATGATTCGCAGTTACATTCTTCATTGTATCAGGCGAAATGTTTCCAATATAACCTCCGTCAACGAACACACTGTCGATATGATAACCGGTATTCGGTGTTATCGTGTAGATTTGGTTACTTCCGTAATTGACATTTGTCGTTCCCAACGGCGCTATCGTTCCGTTTCCGCCTGTTACACTCGATGTGATGATATAAGTGTTAATAGCAAATTTCACCGAGATCGTATGATTCGCAGTAACATTATTGATCGTATCCGGTGATGTATTACCGACATAGCTTCCGTCAACAAACACGCTATCGATATGATATCCCGTATTCGGCGTCATCGTAATATCTGATTTGCCGCCGTAGTTCACCGTCGTCGTACCAGAGTGGTGCGATGCCGCCATTCCCGCCTATGACACTCGATGTGATCGTAAATGTGTTGATAGCAAACTTCACTGTAATCGTATGATTTGCAGTTATGTTCTTAACCGTATCCGGTGATATATTGCCAATATAGCTTCCGTCGACAAACACGCTGTCGATATGATATCCGGTATTCGGTGTCATCGTGTAGATTTGGTTACTTCCGTAATTCACATTTGTCGTTCCCAACGGCGCTATCGTTCCGTTTCCGCCTGTGACACTCGACGTGATCGTATAAGTGTTAATGGCAAATTTCACCGAGATCGTATGATTCGCAGTAACATTATTGATCGTATCCGGTGATGTATTGCCGATGTAGCTTCCGTCAACAAACACGCTGTCGATATGATATCCGGTATTCGGCGTTGCCGTGAATATCTGATTTGCACCGTAGTTCACTGTTGTTGTACCGGATGGTGCGATGCCGCCATTTCCGCCTATGACACTCGATGTGATCGTAAATGTGTTGCTTGCAAACTTAACAGTGATTGCATGATTTACCGTAATGTTCTTAATCGTATCCGGTGATGTATTACCGACATAGCTTCCGTCGACGAACACGCTGTCGATATGATATCCGGTGTTCGGTGTTATCGTATAGATTTGGTTACTTCCGTAATTGACATTTGTCGTTCCCAACGGCGCTATCGTTCCGTTTCCGCCCGTTACACTTGACGTAATCGTATAAGTGTTAATAGCAAATTTTACCGAGATCGTATGATTCGAAGTAACATTACTGATCGTATCCGGTGATGCATTGCCGACGTAGCTTCCGTCAACAAAAACGCTGTCGATATGATAGGCGGTGTTTGGTGTCAGCGTATAGACCTGAGTATTTCCCTGGCTCACCTCAGTTGCACCGAGGGGTGTTATCGTTCCGTTGCCACTGTTAACACTCGATAGGATGGTATAGAACCCCGGTGGCACATTTAACAACACTGAAACATTGGAAGATAAATAATTCGCAACAGCCAAGTCAGCTCTTCCATCGCCGTTAAAGTCTCCGACAGTGATGCCATAAGGAACCACTCCAACAGAATAATTCGCAGCGGAATCAAATGCTCCGGTTCCGGTCCCAAGCAGGATCGATACAGAATTGCCATTTTGGTTTGCGAGTGCCACATCAAGTTTCCCGTCTCCGTTAAAGTCTCCGGTCGTAATGAACAACGGTGTATTTCCGCCGGGATACTGAGTCGCGGCACCAAAGGTACCGGTACCACTTCCGAGAATGACCGATACAACATTATTGTTGCCGGTCGATGATGTAACTGCTAAATCAAGATTTCCGTCTCCGTTAAAGTCTCCGGCAGTAATGCTATTAGGAGCCGAGCCGGCACTATAATTCGTTGTTGTACCAAATGTTCCGTCTCCGTTCCCAAGAAGAACCGAAACTGATCCATTATTCCCAACACCTCCCTGCTGGTTTGCAACGGCTACATCGAGTTTACCGTCTCCGTTAAAATCTCCCACAACGATCCCACTCGGTTGGTGTCCCACCCCATAATTCGTTGCTGTACCAAATGTCCCTGTTCCCGTACCGAGAAGAATTGACAGAGAATCACTGTCCAGGTTGGTGACAGCCAAATCAAGTTTCCCGTCCCCGTTGAAGTCCCCAACAGCGATGCCAAATGGAAAGAACCCGACGGGATAATTTGTCGCCGCACCGAATGTTCCCGTTCCCGTCCCAAGGAGAACAGATACAGCATTGCCGCTGTAGTCTGTTACAGCTACGTCAAGGTTACCGTCGCCGTTAAAATCTCCGACTGTGACACCATACGGACTGCTACCAACGCCATAATTTGTCGCCGGACCGAATGTTCCTGTCCCTGTACCGAGAAGGATTGATACCGAATTGCTTCCACTGTTTGCAACTGCCATATCAAGTTTACCATCTCCGTTAAAATCTCCGACAGCAACGCCCAGCGGATAATTCCCGACAGAATCATTGATCGGTGGACTCATTGTCGAACCGTCTCCGTTGGGAAAAGTAACGTTAAAATATCCTGTCGAAGTCGCCGTTAATCCTAATCTCGTCACTGAAATTGTCGAGTAAGCTGCACCGGACGGTACACTTACATCGAGCGATGTGGAGCTTGCCGCAGTAACACTCGCCCGCACACCACCGAAAAATACCGTGTTATTGGACGGCACGGGATCAAAGTTTGTACCTGTAATAGTGACAGAGGATCCAACAACCCCGGACGAAGGCGTAAAGGAAGAAATAGTTGGCGTTTGCGCAACGGAGAGATTTATCCCCATGGCTAAAAATGTAAAACAAACGGTCAGACAAAAAATTATCTTTTTCATGATGAATTCTCCACAAGGAATAAGAAAATTTTCATTATGAGGCAATTCCAAAGAGCTCTACAAAGTACTAGATTTCAAAATATCCTTTATTGATATAGCACACACACATCTGAATACTCCGGATTCGAAGAAAAGAACAAAATGATCGGAATGATGGCTGTATGGTACCTGATTGTTACGAAAATGTCAAGTACGGAATTCTGCTATTTTATGTGCCAAAACACCCGAATTATGGAAATCTCGCATTTATTCAAAAGTTTGCTGAACAATCTGTTGTGTATATGGATGACCGGGGCTCTTAAGAAGATCGTGTGCCGTTGCAGTTTCGATAATTGTTCCACCAAACATTACACCAATGCGTGAACATATCGAAACGATCGACTGAAGATCGTGAGAGATGTACATCATTGTAAGCTTTGTCATCTTCTGGATTCTTTTGATCATTTCTAAAATCTGTGCTTGGGTAAGCAGATCAAGGGCGGATGTTGGTTCGTCAAGAATCAGAAGTTTCGGGGAGACCGAAATGGCTCGTGCAAGTGCAACCCTCTGCCGCTGACCGCCGGAAAGCTGAAATGGTTTCTTTGTCAAGACATCTTCAGGAAGTTCAACCGAAACGAGCAGATCATTAAGAAACTTCTTATCGATTGCAGAATTTCT
>CAVQPS010000007.1:0-223740 GCA_963714795.1 uncultured Ignavibacteriales bacterium
TCCAATGGTTGACTTCAACGCTTGGAAGAATGAGGAACAATTTACCAGAATTGTTTTAAAGGATGAAGTGATAAAGAACGATTTCAACTTGAGTCCTTCTCGTTACGTTGAGACAGGTACGGCAGAAGATTATAGAGAGATTCCGATATTACTCGAAGAACTTGCAACGCTTGACCGAGAACGTATCAAGATTGATAAAGAGTTGAGTGAAATCTTCATCACGTTGGGGTTTCAGGAGGGAGTTAAATAGAGAATCATGCCATCCACCATTGATTCCAAGATCAACTCAACACTATGGGATACTGTTCATTGGAAAGAATGGATAAGGAGTGAGATTGATCGACAAGTCGTTATTTACAAGAGAAAACCAAAGCTACTAATTGGGGATCATAAGCGAGAAACTGGGCACGCAAGGGATTATCATGGTCGTGAGATTCTTGAGTTGTTACAAAATGCCGATGATGCGGGTGCCGATTATGGAAAACCAAATCGAGTAAAAATTGTCCTGATGGAAGAAGGACTACTGGCAGCAAACACTGGCGTCCCATTTAATAGTAAGGGCTTGGAATCGTTAATGACATCAGATACAAGTCCTAAACAGTTGCAGCGAACAAAATTTATTGGTAATAAAGGACTTGGTTTTCGGTCGGTTTTAGGATGGACTGCTAATCCATTTATTCTGAGCGGTGGTCTAAGCATTTTTTTTAGTAAATCGAAATCAAAACTTCAAATTGAAGAATTATGCCGAACTGATGTGAACATCAAAGAAGTTGTCGAAGAATTTTTCAATGCCGGAAATGCCTACCCAATAGTAGCATTTAGTTTTCCATTTTGGTTGACTTAGATTCTCTGAATAACGAGAAATTTGATGATGAGTTGGACATACTATTACGGACTGGCAAAGCTCTCAAAGGGGAGGGATACGATACTGTTGTAATTCTTCCTTTTGATAATTCTCAACGATGTTATCCAGAGGTAAAGCAACAATTAGAATCCATAGGTGAGGAGGTTCTTCTCTTTGTTCAGTATGTGAATGAACTAACTGTTTCGATTCCAGGGGAGTCAAGAACATGGATTGCGGATAGACAAAAAGATCAAGTATTGGTAGGATTTAAAAACGGTGAACCAGACATTTGGACGATATACACCGATGAAGATAAAATCCCTCCAGATCTTCTAACTGACGATATAATTAGTACGCCTGAATTTCAAATAAAAATAGCAGTCTCTGATAAACTGCGAAGCACGCAAAAACTTTTTGCGTATCTCCCAACGGAAGTTAGATTTCCCTATCCAGTAATTGTGCACGCAACGATGGAAGTTACAAATAATCGTCAAAATCTTACAGATACACCCGCCAACCACTTCTTAGCAAAAAGAATAGCAAAGTCATTGGTTCAAGTTGCAGAAAGAAACTGTACATCAACTGATTTATGGAGGGGCATTTCTATTCTTTCAAGGAATGGGGACTTAGACCCTCTCTTCGATAAGTTTGGATTCGGAGATTCGCTCATTGACGAAGCAAAGGGAGCAAAGAATCGTTCCTACTCGTGGAGCGAGTTTTGTCACCGCTAACGAGACGAAACGTATGTTAATGAATTTTGCACACATTCTACCAGAAACCTATTTAAGAAATCTTTGCGCATCGAATAATACCAATAATATCGATTCATTTCTAAGAGAGCTTAATGTTCAAGATGTCAGTATAAATGAATTTGTTGAATCGATAGATCATATATCACACCTACTTGACATCGATACCCGCATCAAACTAATCGAACAAGTTCAAAACGAAAGATGGCGATTTATGGAATACACGCCAGATTTATTGACTGATGAAATGAATAAGCCCATTCCGTGCGACGAAAATGTTTGGTTGGCGCCACAAGGCACTCCGTTGAAATTACCAGAATGGTTAAAGATAAACATTCTGAATAAAGATTTGACAAATAAACTTGTAGAATCATTAGGTGTTCGTGGAGCAACGGATTTACCAGCCCGTTTGACCGTCTACGACTTGAAGGAATATCGGATAAGCAATTTAGCGTCAGCGATTATCGATGAGGGAGAAGATTTACTGATTCGGAAAGGGGATGGTGAAGAAAAGATAAGAATAGATATTATTCAGACACTTTGGGATCTGTTTGAACGAAGTGATGCAGAGGAATTATCAAAGCTCCCTCAAAGAATTAAAGTTAAAATATTAACTCGAAAGGGTGATTTCAAAGATGCAAATACTCTTTATTTTGGAAAAGAATATTCAGGAGGATTTCTTACTGAAGAGTTATACGGAGCAGTTTGTGCGGATCGGTTAATTGCATCACCAGACGTACTACGTATCAAGGGGGATGAAAATCATTTAGTGAATTTTTTTAAATGGCTTGGTGTAGAAAATATCCCACGCTTGAGAAATGTAGAGGTCATTGATGAAGATTTTAAACGATATGTCATCTCAAATTTAAAATATCCAGCAACTTTTGAACCAGCGGATTTAGTTATCTCTGACGTTTCCCAGATGCAGAAGCGTTCATACAAACTTGAGGGTGTAATGATGATCCGATTCTCTCAAAGAGATTTTCCTAAAGGCTGACCCACACGCAGTGATTGCTTGGATATCGACCGATGAGAGAATAGATAATTGGCGAATGTTCGGCGATCTCGAAGCAAGCCTTTCGGTAAAGTATAAAGTGAGTCCCCGAAAGTATCGCAATAATATTCCATCATACACATATTGGCTATTGACAAATATTGCATGGCTTCCGGTGGGGGCTTCTATGTTACCAGCCGTTCAGTGTACTGATGCTGGTAATCTTCCAGAAGAAATATCTGGATTCGTAGGTAAACCGATATTTGATATCAAACACTCTATATTGAAGACACTCGGCATTGATAAAGCGAAACTTCGAATGGCTTTCGACCGATTAGGTATCTCCCGGACATTAAACGACCTATCATGGGATACGTATTATGATATCTTGCTTAATCTTCCATCCATTGATCCGCAAGGAAAGAAAGCGAAACCTGTATATAATTCTCTCATTGCAAGAGATGAACAAGATGAAGCACCTCGTGGCATATCCAAAGAGAGATTCTTCAAAGAAGGCAGGATGTTTGCCAAAGTTGGAAATGAAATTGGTTATTTTTCAATTAATGAATTGTTCTATGCGGATAGCGTAAGTGTGCCTGCACAGTTAAGACAAATATATAAATTCTTAGAGCTTTACCCGAAAAAAGGTGCTTCAAAGGTTAAAAGATTATTTGGTGTGAACACCTTTTCGCTTTCGGAAATGAGCTACTCTATTTCGAATTTTATACTACACTCACGAACCGATGAAGGGGAAGCAGATTTCGAGAGATTGAAACCCTATTTATATGCACTCGTTATTGATCAAGATCTACATCGAACGAAGCTGAGAGCTTTAAAAAATTTGAAACTGAAACTTTGCATCGCTCTTGATTTACTCATTGGGATGAGTGGCAATGATTCGGTTCAATCAAAACTTGAAAAAGAAGGAGAATCTGTTGTTCTTGAAGACGTCGCCTATCTTATAGCAGATAAGTTGGAAACGAAAAACCAAATCTTGAAGAAGCCAGCACTGGCAAGTGAACTCGGAAATATTATTTACAATGTACTCAAAACCGACATATCTAATCAAGTCTTTACATTAGCTCTCAGTGAATCATCAGATAGGAACGAAATCATTTCCCGATTAACCGAAGTCACAGATCGGGATTTTGTGGCTGAGGCAAAACAGTTATTGGAGTCGAAGAACATTGGAGAGACTGACGATAATGAGCCGCCAGCTTGGATTGCACCTCCGTTGCAACGACCTCTTCTCGGAGTAGAAACACCAACTGTTCATGTTACGCAAGGTTCAGGCGATGATGGATTGGCGGGAGGGGGAAACGTGGGGAAAGTTTCAAGTCGAACAAAAAGATGTAACATTACTTCCTCCCGTGAAGAAAGCGAAACGTCAGTTGCAAGTAAATCCGAAACCTCCCGGTGAAGGGAAGCGCCGAAAGGTGGCTGATCCTGATCGTGCCGAAAGCGTCGCAGAAGCATTTGAGGAGGTACGTGGCAAGTTTCCAAGACCTGTTTCGGATCAACGTGGCAAAGATGCTTTCGGTTGTGATTTGCTAAGTTTTGGATCAGAGGCAGATCGACTTAGGTTTGAATCCACTGGAGATACAGAATTAATTGAGCGGTATATTGAAGTTAAAGGTAGTACTCGTGAGACTGGAATAATTGTTTTGGTAGGTAACGAATTGAAATCGGCAAACGAACATCGCGATAAGTACTTTTTATATCGTGTCTATGAAGGTGAGGAACATGGCAAGTTTGAGGTTGTAACATTGCAAGACCCTATGTCAACGAATTTTGAAGTTAGCTATAATATTGATCCTTTTCGTTCAGGTCAATCAAAATTTTGGGCTGTGAAAGAGGTTGATGAAGATCAACAAAACGAAAAGTAAAGTGATGAGTAAAAATTCAGATGACGGTGGTTACAAAGAAACCGAAATCGGCAATATCCCCACTGAGTGGGAGGTTGCCCAAATTGGCGATAAATATTACTTTACAAAAAAACCGAATGGGTTAAGATTTGACGAGTATGATACAATTCCGTTTGTTCCAATGGATAAAGTTCCAATTGGTAAACTTAGGTTTCATGACTTCATACTAAAAAAACCAAATGATTTTTCAAGTGGTACTTATTTTGAGGCTGGTGATTTGTTACTTTCGAAGATAACCCCATCATTTGAGAATGGAAAGCAGGGCATTATTCCTGAACTACTTAATGGATTTGGTGTTGCCACAACTGAAGTTATACCGATTAAAGAAATTCCCAAAGTCAGTAACATTCAATTCCTTGCTTTCTTGCTTCTACAGGAAAATATCCGAAGTTCATTGGCTGGAAAGATGGAGGGCAGTACGGGTAGACAACGTTTAAGCCGATCAGTTGTCGAGCAACTACATATTCCATTTCCACCTCTCCCTGAGCAACGCATGATTGCGGTCATCCTCTCCAAAATCCAGCAAGCGATTGAAGTGCAGGAAAAAATCATTGAGAGGACTATGGAACTGAAGAAGTCGCTGTTGGCAAAGCTCTTCAGTGAGGGTTTGCACGGCGAAGAACTTAAAGAGACAGAGATTGGGTTGATGCCGAAGAGTTGGGAAGTACAAAGACTCGTGGATATTGCCACTCTTCAGAGAGGAAAAGATTTACCTGCACAGAATTGGGTCAAGGGTTCATTTCCAATTGTTGGGTCAAATGGTATCATCGGTTATCACAACGAATACTTCCTCGACAGTGCAGGGGTGATAACAGGACGCAGCGGTTCGATTGGAAAGTTGAGCTATGTCGAAGGCAAGTATTGGGCACACAACACAGCTCTTTATGTCAAGGATTTTCACGGTAATCACCCGAAATTTGTCTATTATCTTTTACATCGGTTGGATTTTCGGAAATATGTGACAGGTGTAAGCGTGCCGACATTGAACAGAAACTTCATCCACCCAACGTTGTTGCCGTTGCCTTCCGTCAGAGAACAAAATGAAATTGCTGCAGTGCTTGATAGTGTTGAAAGAAAGATTAGGAACACTGAATTGATGCGGGATAAGGTGAAAAGTCTTTTCAAATCAATGCTTCATCAACTGATGACGGGTCAGATTCGGGTAAACAACATCGAAATCAAATTGCGTGAAGAGGAGAATAGATAGAAAGAGCAAATGGACACTTTTGGATTTCTAAGACACATTGATACCGAGCCTCAAAAGCCAGATTGGTTTGAGAGGGTAACAAAAACAATTCTTGTAGTCGTAGCTGTTCTTGGCTTGATGCAAGAGAAGACGACGTGGTTTCCGTATGTTCTTGCCGCAACGCTTGTGTTGTTGAGTTTCCCATTTATCTCCCGACAAGGGAAGCAATGGAAACTCAAGAGCAAACAGAGGCGTGCATTGGCTAACTATGCAAATGACTTCATCAGCTTCGTTAATAGAGCGCAGGACTTCGTTCAGAGCACGAATCAGTATGGGATACCATTCTTTCTCAGGAGTATCGTCAATAGGCAGGGGATGGAAGTCAGGCGATACAATCCGAACATGGAATCTTTTTTTGCCATTGTCCTGCGAAACCTCCAAGCGAAGACAAAAGCTGGCTTCAGGAATTACACAGAGCTTGAACAAGTGTCCCGTGAGTTCCACGACGCGATGGATTCCTTTGTCTTGATATATGTCGACGACATACTTCGAGACTTAAGCAGGCGAAGAATCTTGCTGCTCTCCAACCTTATGATGTGTCGGGACTCAAGCAGCGATATAGTGCGTTAAACAATTTCATAAATGAATACAATGGATTCAGAGCAAAGCTGTCCGTTTTTTGGGGAAGAGAAGACTCTGGTTCGCAAATTAGAATACCTACAGAAACAATTGACTGAATACGTGATGTTCAAACCGAACTTCCGATATACACACAAGATTGTCACACTCATTGGGAAGATTGCTGCTTCGAGAGAGGTCGTGCTTAATTCTCCTCTTGTCCCCAAATGGGAAGTATCCTTGAGGCGAGATGCGATGATCCGCAGTGCACATATTCCACGAGGATTGAAGGAAATAAACTCACACTGGAACAGGTGAGCAAGTTGGTAAGGAAGAAACATCATGGCTTCCCGCAAGGACAAACAGGAAGTCTTGAACTACCTGAATGTATTGGAGCGCCTCGATTCCTTTGTTAAGGATGGTAAGGTCTCGGAGGAAATGATTTTACACATTCACAAACAATTGACGAAAGACACGCTGGATGATCCTTCTGGAATTCGGGATCTTTCGGAAGAATATGTGGTCGTTGGTAATAGATTTACTGGTCAAGTCATTTTCCGTCCACCTGAAAACGAGCAGGTTCCAGACCTGATTCAGGAATTGGTGCGGTGGCTTAACTCGAAAGAAGCACAGGAACTTGACCCTGTCTATTGAAGCGGGTTTGGCTCACTATGAATTTGTCCGAATCCATCCTTTTGTCGATGGGAACGGAAGAGAAGCACGGGTTCTGGCAGCCATGCTGCTTTACGTGAGGGGATTCGATACGAAGCGGTTCTTCTCTCTCGATGACTATTACGCTTCCGGACAGAAAATAATTATCGCAGCATTAGAAACAGTAGATAGAGATATTCGAGATGTTACGAAATGGTTGGGATACTTTGTTGAAGGTGTTGCGGTGAGTATTGAAGCAGTGAAGGAAAGAGTTATACGTTTGAGTAGTGAACGTTTAAGAACGAAGACAAAGGGACAAATAGCCCTTACCGAAAAGCAGATGAAGATCATCGAGTTTATCAATCAGAATGAGAGGATTACAAATCGAGATGTCCAGGACATACTTAAGATTGCTCGACAAAACGCTCTGGTTGAGCTAAACAAAATGGTGAAAATAGGGGTGATCAAGCCGACTGGAAAAGGCAGAGCTTTGCACTATACCTTAAAATAATCGTGTCAATTAGCATGTCAATTAGCATGTCAATTAGCGTGTCGATTGGCATGTCGATTTAGTTAGTGTCTAACAAAATGGACGTAAATGAATAATTCCAAGGATGGAAACAGATTGATGATTAGGTTGATGATTCAAATATTGATTCAGGAACTCATGTAAGACGTTAAAAATGTCAAATCCTTTTTCCGATAACATAGCACAGTCCAAAAGCCCATTCTCAAATATGCTTCTGAAATTGGCTGGCAAGTTGTTGAACCTAATGTTGCCGAAAAACTCCGTCATGGTGAGTTTCATTTACTTGATGATGTGTTGAAGCTAAAGCTTCTGAATCTGAATACAAAAGTCGTTACAAACGAAAACGTTCGGAGGAGATTATGACAGAGCAACAGAAAACCTTCGGAACACCATTGAGGGAAATAAAGAAGCTCTTGATTGGTTGCGTGGTAAGAAATCTATCTATGTCTCTTCTCAGAAGCGTGAGATAAATGTCAACTTCATCGACTTCGACACTCCGTCCAATAATATCTTTCAGGTGACAGAAGAGTGGTATTTCACGAACGGTCGTTTCGGTAATCGTGCCGATGTGGTATTTCTCATTAATGGTGTACCAGTGGTTATAGGAGAGAACAAAAAGCCTGAAGAAAAGGATGCTATTGCCAGCGCAATCGATCCGCTTCGAAATTACAAAGAAACGCCGGAAATTGTAACCACAAGCCAAATCTTTGATGCAACACACGTGATTGAATTTTATTATGGGGTTACATGAATGTTGATGAGTAAAGCTTTGTTTAAATGGAAGGAAGATGATAAAGTAAATTTTGAAAAGAAAGTGAAGGATTTTTCAATCAGGAGCGACTACTCAGAGTACTCCACGATTATATTATTTTCTTTAAGCGTGAAGATGAATTGGAGAAAATCATTCTTCGTCAGCATCAGAGCAGAGCCGTTGAGAAGGTCGTACAACGCTCCAGAGAAAGGGAAAAGAAAACAGGACTTATCTGGCATACTCAAGGATCAGGCAAGACATTCACCATGATTGTAGCAGCCGAACGACTGATTAAGCACCCTGAATTTGAGAAACCTACCGTCGTGATGCTCGTTGATCGCAATGAGTTGGAGAGCCAACTCTTCCTCAACCTTGAAGCCTATGGATTCGAAAGTTATGAGATAGCTAACAGTAAAGCACACGTACAGGAACTACTCAGTAGCGACTATCGAGGTTTAATCGTATCGATGATTCACAAGTTTGATGGAATGCCAAAAGATGTGAACACACGTCCGAATATCTTCGTACTGGTTGATGAAGCGCATCGCACAACAAGTGGAGATTTAGGCAACTACTTAATGGCTGCGCTACCGAATGCGACATATTTCGGTTTCACGGAAAAGCCAATGACAGGATTATCTACGGGAAAGGGACGTTTAAAGTCTTTGGCAAGGATGATGTGAGAGGTTATCTCGACAAATACTGATTGCTGATCCATTGAAGATGGTACAACACTACCGCTCAACTATACACTTGCACCAAACGAGATGCTTGTCCCCAAAGAATTACTGGAGAAAGAATTCTATGCAATGGTTGAAAAAGGAAGGTGTCAGCGACATCGAGGAACTCGATAAGATTCTGGGAAGAGCTGTCAACACGAAGAACTTCTAAAATCAAATGATAGAGTAGAGAAAGTTGCCAAATTTGTTGCAGACCATTATCGAGACAACGTTGAACTGATGGGTTACAAGGCGTTTCTCGTTGGTGTTGATCGCGAAGCCTGTGCTCTTTACAAGAAGGACTCGATAAGTATTTACCTTCCAATACTCAGAGGTTGTTTATTCACCAGCGCATAATGACAAAGCAATGCTAAAAGAATATTACCTTGATGAAGGTGAAGAAAAACAACTAAAAAAGACGTTCAGGAAGAAAGATACTTTGCCCAAGATTCTGATTGTTACGGAGAAGTTACTCACGGGATATGATGCCCCGATACTCTACTGCATGTACCTCGACAAGCCAATGAAAAATCACACACTTCTTCAAGCAATCGCACGTAGTGAATCGTCCGTATGAAGATGAGGAGGGTTTGGAGAAGCCCATTAGGTTTTGTACTGGATTTTGTAGGTATCTTCGACAATATGGAGAAAGCCCTTGCATTTGATTCTGCCGATGTTGCCAGCGTCATCAAAAACATTGATGTTCTCAAGAATCTATTTGCAAAGATAATGAAAGAACAGAGTCCTGAGTATATCAACCTGCTCAAAGGAAGAACGGGAGACAAATTCATGGAATACGTAATCGAATACTTTGATGACAAGAATCGACGAGAAGATTTTTTTAAGTTCTATAAACAGCTTGAAAATCTCTATGAAATCATTTCACCGGATAAATTTTTCGTGACTATCTCGAAGACTACAATCGGTTGTCGCATTTGTACCAAACTGTATTGAACGCATTTCTTCAACATGTACAGATAGACAAAGAATTGATGCGTAAGACCGCAGCGTTGGTTAAAAAGCATGTAAAACTTGGACAGATAGGCGAACCGCTCCCCGTTTTGAAATCAACGAAGGCACACTCGAAGCACTAAAGAAGAAAGATAAGAAGTCGGATACGGTAAAAGTTATCAAGCCTCGATCAAAAGTATGGCGATATTCGTTGACGATAACACAGGCATTTCGCCATACCTAAAAGGGATTGGAGAAAGATTAGAAGCAATCAACGAATTGTATGACCAACGACGATCAGATACTATCGAGGCATTGAAACGAATGGAAGAGCTTATCGAAGAGATAAATCTTCCGAAAAAAGATGCAAACTGAGAACAATTTCGATTCAAAAACTTTTTCCATCTTCTGGATTCTTCGTAATTACACATCCTATGGTGCTAATGGATTTGCGAAAAAGGTTTCAGAGATACTTGCTAAATATCCGAATTGGAGGGTGTAACAGTATAGAACGGCGAGACATGAAGCTTTCGCTTTACAGCCTGCTCATGAAACTGATAGGCAAAGAGAAAGTACAAGAGTTAATTGATAAGATAATGGGAATTGAAAACCGATGACAATAGTGAACGCGAAGCGAGGGAAGCATTTCAAGGAAAGAGTTTACCAATGGGCTGATAGAATTGGCGTAAACCCTACAATTGTCCAAATACGCCCGATGAAACATAAATGGGCATCATGTTCAACTACAGGAAGAGTCAGCTTTAGCAAAGACTTGCTTCGGAAGAGTCGTAATTTCCGGGAATATGTGATAGTCCATGAATTGCTGCATCTCCAAGTTCCGAATCATGGAAAGCTGTTTAAGAGTTTGCTGAGGGCATATCTGCCAGAATGGAAGGGGATCATCGAATACGAAAAATTGGGTTGTAGATCGAATGGTAATTTAATCAACAATAAATGATAGCGATCATATCAAAAAATTCCTGATCCGTTGGTATTAACAATTTCTTGGTTATGGCTGAACTCATTTCGGTTCCTGATAGGTCTGAACCGATACAGTTGACCGAGGGGGCAGGTCTCATCTACTCGAACGAAAGCACAATGATAGATTCATTCAATTGATGGATACGTTTCTTCCTCAGTGGCGGCAACTAAAAGATGAGTTGAATCAGATTTTCGATTAGTCACACAGAGTGGGAATATTAGAAAATGTGGCTTTGCTGAAAGGCAAAATAGATGTTTTAAGAACGGTTCAATTAAGAATAATGGAAAAATAACTATAATGGAATTAACCGATTCATTGCAATGAAATATATTTAAAATGAAAGAATTAGATTTACTGGACATACGAGACCCCAAAAAGTTTCAGCAATTGTGCGAAGAATTATTTTCCATCCTTTATTCAGATTTTCAAGCGGTTAATGATACAATGGGAGATGGAGGGTGCGATGGGTTTGCAAATGGAGGCGGAACATTTTTTCAAATTTATTATCCTGAAAATACAGGAAAATTTCCAGAGCGGATGAATAGGATAAAAGAAAAAATTGGAAAAAGTCTGAGAAAATTAAAGAAGCCATATCCGACAGAATGGATATTGGTAACTTCACTCGACGTTGACCCCAATGTGCATGAGTACATAAATAAGAAGAAGAAAAAATATACTCCCATGAATATATTAATAATGGGTGAGGCAAAGTTAAAATCATTACTTCAGCAACACCAAGACGTTGAAAAAGCCTGGTTGAAATCAATTTACGGATCATCTTATGAGGTCATCCCGCCTGAATCAGTCATCTATGGGAAGAAAAATGATCTTCCTGCGTTATTAGAGCAAGACAAGAAAACCGCGGACGCATTAAAAGATTGGGAATTTGGAGAATACTATGAACAAGTTCATACAATGACAAGTGGGGGTAGGGCAAAACTTGGACTTAGGCAAATACATCCTAACGCCCACTTGGAGTGCCCGATCACCATCGAGAGTGCGTTTAAGTTCGATATGACCCCAGAGGGTAATCAAAAAAGACAAGAATTTGAGAACTTTCTAAAGAATGGGAAAGAACTTAAAATGGAAGGGAAATATCTGGAAAAGTTTGATTTCTTTATAGGACGGAAAAAAGTAAACTGGATAGAGGGTGACATTTCAAAAAGTACTTTATTATTAAGAAGATCTGATCCAAACCCAGTATCAGTTACTGTAGAATTGCTGGATGATAAATCGGCTCGAATAGACCGACTTGATAACATTACTCTCAAAGCGACATCAGATGGAGACGATGGAACATTATTAAGCAATAGTGACATGACCCAGGAAATCATTAAACTGACTCTATTAGTAAACAGGAAAACAAATCAAGTGGATGTTACGTTGGGTTTCGACGACTCAAAGGCAGATGCATCTGCTGGATATAAATTCATGAATCTCCGAATCGCGTTCGACCGTAGTTCAACCATACGATTAAAATTCTTTAAGGCTAATCAGTCCATGGAAACTTATCCATAAGCCAATTGAAGTATCAAAAGAATTAAATTCATTGTTTGAACTGAGTAAGATGTTAAAAGATATCCAAGATCGAACAGACACAGATTTTCCGCCATTGCCTGGAAGAGGATTGACGGAAGCAGAAATAGTTGCAATTAATACCATCCATGAAATCGTGACCAACGGAAGACGTCACCTTAGAATTAGTTCATTTGAATGCACACTCAGCACCGTCAATCGGCAGATTCCTCCCAATCTTTCCAGTGATAAATTGTTGAAGTTCAAAACTACAAATGAAGCCACAATTAATCTCTTCGGTATTGACCTTAACTTAGGTTTCGTTACAACATACTTTTCAGGTTCATTATCGTCAGCATCAATATCTGCTCTAAAAGACGCCATTGAAATGGGTACGGAAGCAAACTTAATGGTAGAATGTAAATTTGATGAAGACAAACCAAATTGCTCTGAATTCTATCATAAATGGTTGAAGACCCCCGAGGAAACTATGGAACAGTTTGAGGCGCACGATAAACAATCTACAAAAAAATGAATGTGAACAATACACTTTAGCCCTTTGCCCACCCTAATGGAAGAGTTCCTGTATAATCCATCAAGATAAGTTGTGAAAGAAAAAAAATCAAAGATTAAGATCCACTTAATTGACATACATCAATTTGATTTTCCTACGATATACAAACGGCTTAGAAGTACTCAAGCGGATTTTGCCGCTCGGTTCCAAAAAGCCAAACTTTCCGACACGAACGTGAATGCTTTCTTGAAACAAAAATGGTTTGAAGAATACTATAAAGGTAAGCAAGCCAGTTGATCCAGCTATCTGAGCAAGAGAAATATACATTTAATGAGTTCTGTAAAGAATTCAGTTTTCAAAAATACCTTTATAACTATCAGATTAGAATTATTTATTCCTACATAAATAAAAAGATCCCTGATAGAAATTGGTTTTATTGCAGGGAGTTATTCAAATATTTTTTAAGTTCCGTGGAAGGGAATGAATTCTTCAACGTTTTAGCTGACCTCTGCAAATGGAAACTGCATCCTGATGAAGAGAAACAGATATTCAAGGCGACCAAACAACGCAAACGCGCGTTTTTTAAATCTCTCAGATCTGTTATAGCTGAATTACTTGACATTGACGGCATGGAGTCAGGTTTGAGTCGGGATAAGTTATCATCTCTGGAGTGGGACTTGAGGACACTTTTTGCGACTCAAAAAAAATACTACCGAGAAGAGGATGGCTCTCCGTTGCCATTAACGTCCGTTCAAGAATCAAATGATCAGATTGCACACTTACCAGAAAAGGTTTATCTGAAACCTGATTTAACAATGATACTGTTGTTATTCAAAGCTCTAAAAAAAGGAAAGCACCCATCAAGGTATGATAGGGAGTTAGTAGCACGATTGTTCCTGTTCTGGAAATTTAATGAATCGAAGAAAAAAGAACACACTAAGAAAGAACACGGTAAGAAAAAAGAGGATATTAACTATGAGGAATCTAAACCGAAGAATTACGAAATAGAAAATGAGTTAAGCGTGTCAAATTACGCGGATCGATTGACAGAAAGATATAAAAAGAACTTAAATTATAAGAAACTCGTTATTTACGATCCCTCCACGCGCCGATACAAGGTTTTATTCGAAAAAAGAAAAAAACAGAAGGGGAAAAAATAATTTAAAAAGAAATATCAAATTTCCCCTCGATTTCCACTTTCCGATTCCCTACTATTAATTTATTTAATTCGTTGATAACAGCAGCAATTTCGTTTTCTGAGAAGAGCAATATAATAGAAGCAGATGCGATTAATTACTGTGGATTTCGGGAACAAGAGTGAAAAGTAATATAAGAATTTTGGGGTATCGATATGACTCTTAAAGATATATACAGCCGTGACCTGATGGGCGATCATAGTCTCATTGCAGTCATTACTTTCGGACTCGTAGAGGCACAACCAGTCCCCACATGGGTTCGGGTGGGTGATAATTCCGTGGAATTACGACCGAGTATGAAGTCCTGATTGACTTTGAGCGCATGGAGAGGGAATTAAAGCTGACCCGTGCAAAATATCTTGAGATACTTTCAAGTGCGAAGAGAATTAAGAAACTTGATTTACGTTGGAGCGAGAATATGTCAAGGTACTTCATTTCGCACGATTCCCAATTAATCCCATCGATGATGTGAAGAATCCAGGGAGAGATAATCACGGTAATCGGTTTCAGAAAGTGGATGGATCTGGATGTTCAGTATAAAACTTCAAGTGGTAAGCCAAAATCGCTCCCAACATTCCTCTTTGTTCTTCGAGAGTTTGGTGAGGTCGTAGGGGACAAAGAATTACCCCAAATCGACCGATATGATTATGATAACTTCGTAAAGAGATTACAAGCACGGAAAAAACATGATGGAACGAATATCTGCGCGACAAGCATAAATGATTACACAAGAAGTTTGAAGGCAAGTTTCAAGAGGGCAGTTGATAGAGAATACTTGGTAAAAAATCCTTTTCGAGGAACTAAGCAATTGCCGGAATATAAAAAGAAGGTCGTGATTTTTGAACAAGAGGAAATGCAAAATCTGCTTAATTTCTTCGCGGTAATTGGCTTACTCCCTTGATAAAATTCGATTTGGCTACAGCAATGCGTCGCGAGGAAATAGTAAAACTCAGGTGGGATCAAATCGACGGGGACAAGAATGTAATTCCTATCCGGTGTAGGGAAGACTTCCTACCTAAAGGGAACCGCGAAAGAACGCTCAGTCTTACTGGTGAACTCAATTCTCTGTTACGGAATGTACAACGAATGCAAATTGAACAAGAGATCGATTCGGATTATGTTTTCCTCGATGAGAAGGGGCGGAAGCTAACGGGTGATAGGGTCTATAGAGAACTGAAAAATGCCATTCGAGATTGTGAGTTAAGAGATGAGTTAGATTTTACGCGCTTCGTCGGACGTCAGCCACTACTATGTTATATGCGGGGGTATCCATTTACACTATCCAAGCCATACTTGGGCACGCCAACATAAAGACTACATTGCGATATCTTGGTGTCCCATCAATTGAAGTTGCGAAAGGGATGGCGCGCATACCCTTATCGAAATTCCTTCCTGAATCAAAGAGTGATTCAAATGATATTTCTTAACAGACTATCATTGAATATTCGAGAAATTAATCGTAGAAAGGGGTTGCTAAAGTGGGCACAAATTCTTATCTTATTGACGCCAATGAAACACCTAACACATCACCTAACACTTTCGGGGATCGTCGGGCGAGTTTCAGAGAAAAATTTGGCGAAAACAAATCGTAACAGCAAGGGGTCGTAGTTCAGTTTGGTTAGAACGTCTGCCTGTCACGCAGAAGGTCGCGGGTTCGAGTCCCGTCGGCCCCGCCAGTGGGGATTGTCAACATGTATCAGAGGTTGATGCACGCAGAAGGTCGTCCCGTCCCGCAATAAAGCGGGACGGGAAGTCCCGTCGGCCCCGCTCGTTGGAGATTTTTTATTCGGGGAGACAATTACATTCCTTTTGTAAGAGTGCGTTTAGAGTACCTCTTTCGTTATCCGATTTTCCTTTTATTTTGATGAAAAAATCGAATATTTTTAAATTTGACTAAAAATAGCATTCAGAGCCGGTTATTTGAATATTTAAGTCGAACATAAAAGAAATACCGCAATTTTTTTCAGTAAAAAAAAGGGCTTTTTTCTAATAAAAGACTTGACAATATGACTAACTTTTCTTACAATTCTAAAGGTCTTTATCGGATGAACGACTTTTACTATGAATTATTCACTGCTTGCACTCCTATTTAAGCGCTGAAAGTTTCAATTTATTTTTATAATGTCTGGCAAAAATTCAAAGTGTAAATTTTCCGGTCATTGTGAACGGATGATGTCGTTTGTGATTTCATCTGCAATGGCCCGGTGAAATTTTTTTTGCGGCTTCACATTTAACAAATAAAATAAAAAATAAAATTGTGATACGACGAATCGTCATTATGGATGCGACACAGTATGGGAGCGATGTTCTCTGAGCATTGCTACGCTGTATCGAATCCTTCCGTCGTATTTCCTATTCAATGTGGTTTCAATTGTATAGCGAAAATCGTTTGCATGTCATGTCTGAAAAAATAAATTCTAAATCCACTAAATCACTAATCCACAATTCATAAAAAATCCTTGTAGGAGGATGTATGAAACATCTTAAACTAGTTGTTGCTCTCGTGGTGATCTCGATGGTAGCGACTTCCCTTGTTTCGCCGGTATGGCGAAAACGATAAAAGGGACGTCAAAGCCCGTGACACCGCAGAGTGTAGTCTCGAAAGGCTTCGTGAAGCTTTCGCCTTTGACTGATACAGATCAGCCATCAAAGGTTAAAGCGGGATCGAGCGCCTTGCGAGATAAGATCCTCAATATGGTTTCCAAGAATCCCTCCATTGCCAAGCCGGTACCGGAAAAGAAACAACTCTCTTCCGTGACAGCAGGCTTGTCCGGAGTCTATCATATTCCTGGCGACTTTCCAGATATAGCGAGCGCAGCATCAGTTGTCAACTTCATCGGTTTGTCCGGTGATACGACATTCGAACTCGATGCAACGAGCTATACGGAACATACCGTGACCTTCGGTGCATTTCCCGATAACGGTTCGAATACTTTGACGATCGCTCCGGGTGCATCCGTGAATGCGGTCATTAACTTCAGAACCGATTCCACACATGGAAAAGGATTTGCATTTGTCGGCGCATCGAACATTACGATCGACGGTTCGGCCGGCTCACTGACACTTAAGTATGCTTCCGGTTTCGGCGATCCGTTCCCGACGAAAGATCCGATGGGCGCAACAGTGTATATTACGGATGGATCATCCCATATCACTGTGCAACATGCTTCGGTTATGGGTCTTACTAACACTCCGGTTTGGTTAGACCAGACAGACGGTCGTGACCCGATCTTCATTTACGGTGGCGACAGCGATCCGGCTGCATCAAGTGCTATTACACTTGATCACCTCACAATCACGAACGGTATCTTCGGTATCAAGACTTTTACCGGTCCGTTAGTGAATAACCTCTCCGTCGACGGCTTGACAATTTCGAACTGTAACATCGGCGGCGCGTTCGGTAATCCTGTGATGATGGGTGCATGGTACGAATATTCTGCAAACGTCACATATGCCAATAACGTCATCGACGGTATTTACTGGATTGACCCCTACTGGTTTAACGGTGGATACACTGATTATGACATTGACGTAGTGTTTGCGGTACTGGACCGATGTTAGTTTAATTTCGGTTATGTCAGTTCATCATATTTTGCTCTGACAGACGGAATCGTTTGCCATGATAACATTATCCGTAACGTCAGCGTTAATCCGCTGCTCGGTGGTACTCAGGGTAGTGACGGTATCAGTCTTTATGTAATGCGTATCTATGATGATGACCTCGGTTATAACATAGCCGGTCTTACATACAATAATCGTTTTTATAACATAAGTAATTTTGGCGGTGCGGGTGGTCTTATCACAGGACTTCGCGGACCGACAGGCAAAGTCCTATCATAACTCGATTCAGATAGTTGATACGAATGGTTGTACTGCAACTGCAATCAACACAACTGGATCTGCGAAAATAATGCAGTTGAAGCCATCAGCAATGGTGTTGCTCAGGGCGTCGCAGCCGGCGATTATAACGCAATTAATGCTGCAAACCATCCCGTTGTTGGTTATGCAACAATGCTGCAGCCGCTGCAGCCGGTAGCAACAACACACAGTGCAGTTGGTCCGATTAATTTCACTGCTGATTTACATCTCAATGCTGCAGGTCCTTCTGCCGCTGAAAATATCGGCGCGCCGGAAATTCTTGGCAAAGACGATATCGACGGTCAATCCGCGCGATACGACATTCGCCGGAACACGTGATGCAGGCGCTGATGAAGTTAGTGCAGCTCTCGGTTCTCAATGGACGAACGATGTTTCTCCGGGCGCGATTACATCTCCCGCTCCCGGTGGAGCTCCGGCCGGTCTCGTGCACATCCGGTCGTTGTCGTAAAGAACAATGCAAACAATACAGTCGGTCCGTTTACCCTCGAATTGGCAGTCTCTGACGGTTACGATTCAATTGTTCAAGTTACACTTGCTCCGAGACAAACGTTATCGGTTACACTCGGTCCGTGGACGCCTGTCAGTGCGGGATCATTCACATTCACTGCAACAACTCATCTTACCGGTGATAATGACACCGGAAACGACTATTTCACAGAACTCAAGCAGTGCAAGCACCGGTTACTATCCCCAATGGTCCGAACACAGTATACAATTGGGATTCAGGCGATCAGGGTTGGCAATCGGACAAATGACTTGGTGCGAAGCAATTCGTTCACGAAGTTAGGCGGTCCGCTTTCCGGTTACTCGATGGGTAACAAATTGTCCAGCATAATGCCGATACATATACTGAGGGTGATATGCAAATTCTGAAGGATATGCAACTACTTATCCGGGTACAAACCTTTTGACGTCACCCTGGTTCGATTTATCTGCATTGACCACAGACATCTATATTTCGTTCCAACACAGTATTGCTGTTGAACCGGGATGGGATGGAAGCTGGGTTGATTACTCAACAGATGGAGTTACGTGGCACCATCTCGGTGCATGCCAACGATGCTGTTTCCGGTGCAATGTCAATTGGTACAACTCATTCAGTCTACCAGAATTCTCCATCATATACTGGTAATCCTCCCGATACCGCAACGATGCAAGAACCGAATGATCTTCTGTACGGTCCCGGGACATCGATCCTGTCATTGCCGGTTGCATGGTGGACAAGCAATGGTTTCGCGGGTCCTCCGGTAACAGTTCAAGCTGAAGACGGTGTGCCTCCTCGGTCCATTCGGATACGTGTTTGCGCAGTATCATATTAACGCAACAAACTATCCGGCGCTTCTTGGTAATCACCTTGTGAAGTTCCGTTATGTTGCATTCTCCGATGCAGGTAATTTCCCGAACACCGCGCTGCGGGTGGAATAACCTCGCGGTTAGCAGTTGCAGTTGGAGAAGTCTGGATGGGCATTGATAATTTCCAGATCGGACGCTAACGGTGCATCGTTTACCGGGAATACAATTTCCGGAATGGTTTATCAGGATCTGAATGGAAATGGGCTGAATGATGATGCTACTCCGGATGCCGGGGTGAAGTCAAATTGCTGTATTTCGGAGTTCCGATAGATCAGGCAACGACCGCAGTCGATGGTTCATATTCATTTAATACCGTTACGGACAATCATGGATTGCCCGGTACGTATAATGTTACTGTGGTAAGATATGGTTATGCAATTACCTCACCGGTAGCCAATGTTGCAACGGTCAATGTGTCTGCCGTCGGCGATGGTTCACCTGTTAGTGTAGCAGCGGTCGGTACATATCATGGCAGCTTTCAGCGACCCGGTATATAACGATCTTAACAATAATGGCGTGAAAGATGGTGCAGAAGCCGGTTTAGCAGGTTGGACTGTTAGTATAAATCTGGATTCTCTGCACGGTCCGCTGGTTGCTTCTGCTGTTACTGCAGCTGGTGGTCTCGATACGATTCCTCTTGCCCCCGGTACCTATGTAGCGTCCGTTACTCAAAAAGCAGGTACACGCGGAACCGAAAATGTAAACGGTGCATCGTTTACGATTGGCGGAGCGAGTGGAAGCGGAACTGCTGTATTAGCGCCGATTAATTTCGGTGAATTCTTCTTTGGTTCGATTCGTGATGAAGCTTCTATCGATTACAATGGCGATGGCGTGAAAAACTTATCCGACCATACACCGTTGGGTTCAGGCGTCAAACAACTGTTCGAATTCAGAAAAGAAGGCACTTTGATTAGTATCGATACGCTTGGCAATACTCTTACCAGTATTAACCATACCGGACTCGATACCGGCGTGTATACGATAAAGAGACTCAGTGCAGTACCTGCCGGCTATCTTAAGACATCGGCAGCCGATTCGTTCTCGTTTGCGATTACGACCGGAAACACTGTTGATACGGCAAACACACTCTACTTTGATTTTGCTTTTGCCCAAGGTAATGTGTTTAACGACATCAATGGTAACGGTGTCCAGGATACATTGGAACCTACAATTCCGAATTGGCCGATCGTCGTTACCGGTTCCGGAGGTGGAACGGTGTTGACGGATTCCAACGGCAACTGGAAATTCAATACGATTGGACCGGGCTCGCACACCATCAGTATCGGTGCGGCTCCAACACCCGGAACATATACGACCACGCTTAATTCAGGATCTACTTTCACTGCTTTCAGCGGCGGTCTCGAATATGTTGCGAACAATAAATACAACGTGAACTTTGGTGAATTTAAAGACGTCACTGTTTACGGCGTGAAATACAACGATCGCAATGATAATGGCGCCAAAGGTGCCGGAGAAGAAGGTCTTGCCGGATGGGTCATCAACGCTGCTACTACCGGCGGTTCTATCCTCCATACCGATACGACCGATGCGAATGGTAATTTCACATTCTTAGTCGGTCCGACACCCGATACGTTGGTTGTAAGTGAAGTGAACAAAGCCGGATGGGTCAATACTCAACCCGGAGGTTCCGGAAAATATACGGTCATTCTCCATAGCGGTGATTCCGTTGGCTACAACTTCGGAAACTTCTTTGGATCGGATACGGCGAAGTTCCGTACGTGGACTGCCACGCAGTGGTTTAATGCTGCTAACACTCCTGCTACCGCGAAACCGGTAAAAGCATGGGTTGCAAAGAAACCTACGGTACCGAATCTTTCCAACCTCGTGAACCAGATTGGTGCAGCCATCCAGCTTGGTTTACCCGGACAGTTGAATGCGGCCAGCAAAGAAAAGGCATATTTGCTCACCGGCAAATATTCCGATGTGTGGGCTACGTTCGACACGAAGGGAACAGGCCATACGGGTGTTGCTCGCGGCTTTGACTTCTTTAACAACTCGTCAGTGATGTTGAAGAAACAGAAGAGCGTACCCGAAAGCAAGAAGAACGATATCCTTGTTGCCGATGCAGTGGCTCTTGCTTTGAACATTGAAGCAAGCAACGCCGCTCCATGGTACATCCGTCCGGATTTGCCAACCTGATCTACAAAGAAGCCGGCAATCCGTTAGGAAGCTCGGGTACCAGAACAGTAGCATCAATCTATGCATCGCTTGATACGTTGATGACGAACTGGGAAGGTATTACGTTCAATACATACGTGATGTATGATACGGTCATCGCGAAGATCAATGCAGCATTCTCCGATGGCGCAGCGACATTACCGTACGATACAAGCGTTACAGGATGGAAAGCTGGGATCATTACGGTTCCCGGTCTCCATTCGATTGCTACTGTACCGTACCTGATCGGTAATCCGGGTGCGAAGCCCGTGCAGGTTGTCGGTTTGACAGGTCAAACGTTGCCGACGACATTTGCATTGGCGCAGAACTTCCCGAATCCGTTCAACCCGACAACGTCGATTCAGTTTGACGTTCCGGGACCGTCTGTTGTAACGATCAAGGTCTACAACATGTTAGGCCAGGAAGTTGCAACGTTGGTCAATCATCAGACATACGATTTTGCAACACGCGATTATGTTGATTTCAACGCAAATAACCTTGCGTCCGGAGTCTACTTCTATCGCTTCGTTGCTCAATCGATTGGTGATAACGGTCTTACGACCGGAGCAACCTTCACGCAAGTGAAGAAGATGATGTTGGTGAAGTAATACGCTGTACTCTCCCGCTTCTCTAGCGAGAAGCGGGAGGACTATTTGTATGTTCGCGATACGCATGACCAGGTAAAAGCTCGGATGAGCAAACGTGACTTTAGTCACGGCAATAGTTGGAAAGAGGTTTTATAATTAACAATATATGTTCACATATTTACCTTATTGGAGGGTAGAAATGAATTTGAAATTATTTACAGCCCTTTGTGTGTTGCTGGTGTTGGTGAGCGCCGCAACCATTCAGGTACGGGCACAGAGCAATAATGTCTCCGTTATACCGATTCGGATATCCGACGATGAAGCTGTCGCCGATAGCGCACTTTTATATCTTGTCACAACTCCTTCCGCGTCATGGGAGAGAGATAGCATCAATCAGGTATTCCAGGAAATAGGAAATCCGCCGGTGTTCGGTTTCGGCGCGGTATGGGTGCCCTGGGCAACCTATGTGAATGGTCCGTTAGGATTTGCCGGCGATAATTTTACGCCGATGTGTATTCAGGGCGTTCCTGCCGGCGGACAACGGGATACATTCGTAATTTCCTGTACCAACACTGATGCCGGTGCAGAAGATTTTATCCTGCAATGGTCTGCTGTGGGATATCTCGCAGCACGGTGCGACAGCATATTCTTACAGGACAAAACAGGTCTGTTGACCACTGATGGCTCCACGCCGGTCGGTAAGATCAATATGTTCAATCAGGATTCTCTGTTTATCTACCAGCCGTTGCAAACCTTACCCACATTTAAGCTCACGGTTTATATCTATGGAGCTCATTTGAGGGATAGTTTGTCAATGTCTCAACAGTCACTTCCGAATATTACTACGTCGGTGAGGGAGCTGAGTCATCAGATTCCGTCGTCATTCAGGTTGCAGCAAAATTATCCGAATCCGTTCAACCCGACAACGACCGTACGGTTCGATATTCAGAAGCAATCCGTAACCGAGATTGCAGTGTATAATTTGCTCGGTCAAAAAGTTGCAACACTCATTTCACAGAATCTTATGCCGGGTACATATTCTGCCGTGTGGAACGGTTTGACATCGCGGGGTTTATCGGCCGGAAGCGGTGTGTACTTTATCCGGATGACTGCCCGTCCGTCCGACGGCAGGGGTGGGGTGTTTTCTTCGTTGCAGAAGATCGTGTTAATGAAGTAATCAACGTGATTGCAGATATTTCTGCATAACAAAATGTTTCTTTGAATGAACAATGCGGAAGTTCGTACAGATTTGAGCTTCCGCATTTGTTTCTCATACCTCGTATGCCAAAAATAAAATCGCACATACTACCGGTACTGTTTCTGCTGATGCTGTCGGCGGGATTTACATCGTCATTATACTCGCAAGCGATGTGGCGAATGCCGATAACCCTCACCGATAGCAATACAACGTCACATTCGGTAGTCGCATATTTTGGTGTTCATCCCAATGCGACAAACTGTGTCGATGCTGACACGATGTACGGATTTACCGATCATTGGGCTTTGTACGATTATTATGGGCTGTTATACACTTCGAAAATGGTGGAAATTGAACCGCCTCCACCAAGCCCGGCGGAAGATTTGCGGATCGGGAGTTTATCTCCATCCTCATGCACGGCACCGAATTATTACAATATCCAAAAATATGTTAGCTCCTCTCAAGTCGATACGTTTAATATTGTACCAACGCCATTTGACGCAAGTATAGCTGATCCCATGATCTACACAGTGCCTTCGGTCATAGGCGAATATTGTGATAGTCTCGTCGTTATCGGTTCCAAGTTTGATAATTTCAATAATGTCCAGATCAAATACGATGTCAATCTTGTTGCAACCAACGGAAAATTTGTGGATTATCCGACTCTTGCCGGTGATTTGTTGGCATCCTTTAAGTTATACTTATATCATCCCAAAGTAGGTCCTGGTGCTCCGGCAACCATCACCTTGGTTTCGCCGGCGAATGGTGAGACAGGAGATTCTCTTCGCGAAACTTTACAATGGAATGCGGCTCCGCTTGCTGATTTTTATCATATTCAGTTTTCTACCGATCCCAATTTCAATTCGACTATTGTCGATCAACAAACAAACGCAACATCGTTTTACACGCCACAATTGACCGGACTGACAACCTATTACTGGCGCGTATATGTTTCCAATAAATACGGCTTGAGCTACTATCAGAATCCGCCGTTCAGTTTTACCACAAAACCGCAAACACCCGATCCGCCTGTTCTTGTAACACCAACGGCGGGACAGCAAAATGTTTCTTTGACTCCGGCATTCCAGTGGAATGCAGCAACATCTCAGGCGCCGGTTCTTTCGTACCACGTGCAGGTCGGTACGAATGCCACTTTCACTTCTATCGTGAAGGATACGACATTTAATGCACTCACTTTGTCATTCGGGCCATTACAAAATTGCATCACGTATTATTGGCGCGTGCAGGCAACAAATTCATTTGGTACAGGAAGTTACAGTGTCGTGCGATCATTCCGGACAGTTCTTGCCACTCCGGTAACGCCGGCACCGGTTGCACCGATAAACGGAGCAATCGGCGTTGCCATTACACCGACATTTTCCTGGAGCTCGACCGATGTGTGTTCGGATGATTTCCGCATTCAGGTCGCTCGGGATACGAGCAGTACTCCGTCGTTTTTCACAAAAACATTCACGTGCACAAACTTCACTTGCGATAGGTCCGTTCGGGCAGGACAGCATCTATTATTGGAGAGTGAATTCGTACAATGCTCTCGATTCCAGCAGTTATACGGCATGGCAGGAATTCCAGACGATTTTATTGCCTGCTGCAACACCGGCATTGATTTTCCCCGCATCGAACGATACGACGGTGCAACCGACCGATACATTTGTCTGGCGCTCGGTTCCGTATGAGAAATTTTATCATCTTCAGGTTGCCAACGACGTCAACTTTACGAATTTTGTTATCAACGATTCGTTGATCACCGATACTACATTTCAGGTAACCGTGCTGCATAATTGTTCGTTCTACTATTACAGGGTGAGCGCGATAAACGACAGCGGTTCGGCGGGATTCAGCGCCGCCCGGAAATTTAAAACGCGGACAGCCATTCCCGCAACACCCGTGCTCGTCACTCCGTTCAATAATCAGGATAGCGTCAATTTCCGTCCGACATTGGTCTGGACAGCCGGGGATCTTTGCCTTGGTGCATATTTTGTTCAGGTTTCGCGATTCAACGATTTTTCAGATACGGTTTTTCAAACGACGACGTTTTCTTTGTCGGTTCAACTCAACATCGAGTTGTTAGGAAATACCGATTATTACTGGAGAGTTCGGTCGTTTAATGGCGTCGGAAACGGTCCGTTTTCCGCCGGGTCGCATTTTAAAACAACTCCGTTTACGCCTCCCGACGTTCCGGTTCTTGTTTCACTCCTGCTGATGGTGTAAACGATCAGCCCTTGACAATAACGTTCCGGTGGGATACGAGTGCCCGTGCGGTGACATATCGCTTGCAGATTGCTCTCGATACCGGCTTTACTATTCTCACACTGAACGATTCCACTATTGTTCAGCCCGATACGAGTATCGTTTCCCGCGTTGTCAGCTCGCTGATAAATTCGAAGACGTATTACTGGCATGTCAGCTCAAAAAATTCTGCCGGCACGAGTGCATTCAGTGCGCGCCGGAGTTTCAACACCCTAGCGCCTCCGGATGCTCCGATCCTGGTGAGCCCGGCAAATGGCGCAACGAACGTGCCCATCGGCCAGATATTTTCGTGGAGTGTTGCTTCCCGTGCAACGCAATATTACTTGCAGGTTGCAAAAGATTCTAATTTCATCAGCCTTTTCTTTGGTGATTCAACTATCACAACGACATCGTGGCCCCTGCCGAATCCCTTAACCGGTTTGACGAAATATTACTGGCGTGTCCTTGCAAAAAATGCTGTCGGCTCCAGCCCATGGTCTGTGACGAATTCATTCATTACCGAACGCACCGGCTTTGCCAATTGGCTCATTCCGTTACAGGTCGCAGAAACCGGTCCCGCGTCGGACATCATATATTTCGGAGTGAATCCTTCTGCCACCAATGGCATCGATCCTTCTCTCGGCGAATATGAACTGCCGCCGGCGGAATTAGGATGGTTTGATATTCGATTTGTATCGCCATTCATCGGACAGGGATTACGCGTCGATTACGTACCATTTGTTTCGTATTCTCAACAGGATACATTTGCCGTGACGTTCCAGCCCGGCATCGGAACGTATCCGATGAAATTTTCGTGGTCGGCGAGTCTTGTAAAAACCGTTTCTGACAGCATGCTCCTGGTCGATCGGATGTCGGGCGGTACCGTACGCGTTCGTATGGATATCGATTCGACATACTCTCTTGCGAATTCATCGATCGACACGTTGTACGTCGTCGTCTATTCCGCTTATCCGTTGCCCACCGATGTCAAGCCGGTGAAACCGGGAATTCCGAAAGGATTTGTGCTGTATCAAAATTATCCGAATCCGTTTAACCCCACGACGCATATTTCGTTCTCGGTCGACAGGGCGGCGCAGGTTCGTGTGATGATTTATAATGTGCTTGGTCAGGAGATTTCAACGATAGCGAACGGAACATTTTTCCCCGGGCTGTACAATTTTGAGTGGAATGGAAATGATCAACGCGGAAATCAGGTGCCAAGCGGCGTGTTTTATGTTCGAATGATTGCCGAAAAACTTCAGGGCGAAACGGGCTCATCCGACCAGTTCGTCGTGACGCGTAAAATTTTGATGATGAAGTAACGGCGCGGAACGTTCTTAGTACGATCATAACGGGTTGCGTGAATAAAGGTATATGAATTTGGTCCCGGAATGGCAAAGGACGACCATTCCAATGTATCATGACGGTTGTAATGGTTGATCGATGTCCATCCTTCATTTCTCCGCGTGACATGAGTTGCGGAAGGTTCCGCCTCCCGCAACGCTCCTTTGGTTCCCGTCAATTCCACCGTAATTCCTTAGATGTTTTTCTTGACATTATGTATTTTGTTTGGTAATTTTTCAGAATGCCTGTATCTTCATTGACCCGATTCTTGTCCCGCACTTTTGTGTTTTTTCGGAGAACGATCTGGATCGGAACCGGAATATGTTGTTTGCTTCTTTGCATTTTTTTCGTTAGTCGTTCCGCCGACAAACGAAAAGATGTTCCCGGTCAATCTCGCCGCCCGTCAACAGTAACCGGCGTACCTCATTCCACCCTCCTCAACATCAACAATATTTCGATGTGGGCATCGGATAACGGTTTGACCGAACGCAATCCGAATGACCTCACCGCCGGAGTTTCGTTCCCGAAAGGGACAGGCACGGTCATTCATGCCGGAGGCTTCGTCTGGGGCGGACAGGTGCATGACGGAGCAATTCCGATGGTCCGGATCGGCGGACAAACCTATAATCAGGGAACCGTTGCCGGACGTATCGTCAGCCCGGGAATCGTTGAAAACCCCGACAACGCTGATGTCAGGATTTATCGTATCCGCCGGGATTGGGCAACCGCCGATTTAACGAGCGATGCCTCGCAAATTTTCGGTATCCCGCAAGCCGATATCACATCCGCCGATATCCAACGGCTTCGCACGATGTATCAAACGGATTGGATGGAATGGCCGTGGGAAAAAGGCGCTCCCTATTATGAACGGAACGGTATTCCCGGCTATCAACCGAATCCCGACGGTGACATCGATTCGACAAGCGATGAACCCGGACTGGGATCGGCAGACCAGGTGATCTGGTTTGTCACCAACGATCTTGATCCCGGAGCGACGGCATCTCTCTATGGCTCGCCGCCGATCGGTCTCGAAGATCAGGTGACGTGCTGGTCGTACAATAATGCTAAACTTCAAAATATTATTTTCCAGAGACACCGGTTGATTTACAAAGGAACTGCAACGACTCCTTCCAACTCATACATCGATTCGATGTATATCGGAAAATGGGCAGATCCCGATGTCGGCGACTATAGTGATGATGAGGTCGGGTATATGACCGACCGCCAGGTGGAATACGCATACAATTCCACGCCGCATGATGCCGTCTATGACCAGTTCAACATGGTACCGCCCGTGGTGGGATATGATTTTCTGCAAGGTCCCCGGGTCGTCCAGACAGGAGCGACCGCAAACTGGAATCTTTCATCCGTGAACGGGTATGAGAATCTTCCCGCAAATACATTCACGTATTTTACACCGACCAACAGACCCACGGATTATCAGCTGGGGAGTGGTGCCGGAGCCTGGTATAATATTCTTCGCGGCTACAATCCGTATCCCATTGCTCCTCCTCAATGCATGATTAATTTTGTGACCCAGCAATGTACGCAATTCGCATTGACCGGTGATCCGCAGCTATACGAGGGATGGATCGACGGATTACAGGAACCTCCTCAGGACCGGCGATTTGTGATGGCTTCCGGACCGTTCAGAATGGCTTTTGGAGATACACAGGAAGTTGTTGTTGGGCTCCTGGCAGCGATGGGAACCGACAATCGTGAAGGAATTACCGTTTTGAAAACAGTTGCCGATGCCGCTCGGGATTCCTGGAGATTAAATTTTAATTTTCCATTAACGGTTCCGCCTCCGGATGTGCGTGTCGTCGAATTGGATGACAAACTCATTCTCGATTGGGAATCCGATACTGCACAAACCAGGAATTCCGAAGGATATTCCTCGCGGGGGTATCGTTTTGAATCGTATAAGATTTATCAATTTCCGCTGCCGACGGATTCGGTGCAACAGGCTCTTGTCTATCAAATTGTCGATCCGTCACAACCCCGGTATGTCTATATTACCGACGATAAAATTCGGAATCATTCATTAGTGGACGGGCAGAAATATTATTTTGCCGTCACGGCCGTTGCGTATAATCCCGACCAGGATATTTCGACTCAGCGAATCGAATCTCCGGTCATCATTCATGAATGTGTTCCTCATAGTCCCAATCCGGGTACGATTTATCCGTATCAAATTAATGAAACCGTTTCCAATGTTCAGAATATAGTTGGTTATAACGATGCTTCCGTTACGGTGACGTATTTTGATCCCTCAAGACCGGACGGACATTATTATGACGTTCTGTTTTTCCGCAGCAGCGATCCGTTAACAGTAGTTGATCAAAAACCACAATGGGATCTTATCGATTCAACGGAACACGATACTCTCATCCAGGGGGCATTCACCGATTCGCCGCCGGCACGAGTGATCGGACGCGGATTTACCATACAGGTGCAGACGCCCGTTTTCGGTATCCGGGGTGTCTACCAAACTCTTTATAATAATAAACCGACGTCGGATTATGTTTTTAATGTTCCGAATCCCAAACAAAATTATATGGTACTGGCGGCAGGTTCCTCGGACATCGATACGATTCAGGGTGGAAGTTACGATGATATTAATATTGAGTTACGGTTTAACGGTGATTCCAGTTGGGCGTTGTTCCGGGGATCAAATGTTCCGCATTCCCGATGGGTGCGCGTGCCGTACACTGCATGGAGGGTCGGCGTGGTGGGCAGGGATACCGTCAATGAACAAGTGTATACGTCGATTACACAATACCGGGCTCGACAGCATCTGGCGTCCGACCGTTCTTCTGGATCGTGCCTATAACGGCAAAACGTTGAAAGTGTTTTATCCTATTACCGTTATGATCGATAGTCTTTTGTATAACAATGTGTGGTACGGCGAACGATATTATGACGACGTTCCAACCCGTGCCGATGCCCCGGTATACAAAGCAATCGTGTATGAGAATAGTGAGCGGTCTCGTTCGCTTGTCTCCGTTTCCGAAGTGTATATTGCGGATTTGGATAACGACGGCATTGCCGCCCCGAAGGGTACGACAATTCGATTCGTCCGATGGAAAGAGGTGAAAAACGGCGACGAGAAATTATTTTCGCCGATCGGCATTGACGACCTCCAATCTGAATGCTGCAAAACTGGAAATGGATCACATCAATGTATTTCCGAACCCGTATTACGGATATAACCGTGCGGAAATTTCATCAACACAAAAATTTGTGACCTTTAATCATCTGCCGCAAGTTGCCACCATCCGGATTTTTAATCTGGCGGGCGATATCGTTCGCGTTATCCGGAAAGATGATAATACACAATTTGCAACATGGGATCTGAACAATGAAACAGGACTTCAGGCCGCAGGCGGGATATACCTCGCTCATATTGTCCTGCAGGATAAATCGGGCGCTGACTTAGGAACAAAAATATTGAAGTTAATGATTGTCCCGGAAAATCAGGCTCCCCGGAATTAAATGGCATACCGGCTCTCGACATATTCACGGTGGAGGGCGGCAATTGAACGATACAATACTTCGTCGTATTGAATATATTTTTCTCGGTTGTATTTTGATCTGGATGTTTTCTGCGGCCCCGGCATTGGCAGGTCGGGGAGACCTTACGGGAACAGACGTCCGCACCGGAGCTTCTGATTCCTGTCGGTGCCCGTGCGATCGGCATGGGTTGTTCTTCTCTGGCAATTGTCGACGGTATCGAAGCGTTGTATTGGAATCCAGCCGGGATGGTACGCTCGAATTCCAATACCGATCTCCTGATTTCTCACATGGCTTATCTTTTCGACATCGGTGTCGATTATCTCGCGTTCTCTACATCTCTCGGAGATATCGGACGGGTGGGCTTGTCTGTCAAATCTCTTTCTTTCGGCGACATCCCGGTGACAACGGAAGATCAACCGGATGGAACGGGACAATTTACATCGCCGACTTTTTTAAACGTCGGCGGAACATTTGCACGGCATATTTCCGATCGGATCACCGCCGGAATTTCTTCAACAATTATTTATGAGAAGATGGCGGATGTATCGACGTCGGGAATTGCTTTTACTGCTGGTGTCCAGTATATGGGATTGGGTGGGATCGATGCCCTGGGACTGGGAGTGGTGATCCGCAATATCGGTCCATCGTTAACGTTCGGCGGATCGGGGTTGTTGCACACCGGACAAGTCAACGATGCAACGCGCGATCAATATACTGTTCTTATCGATGCCGCATCTGCTGATTTACCGTCGACAATAGAAATCGGACTCGGTTATAAACTAGATGTATCGACCGATGCACATTTCAATTTCACGATGGAATTTCAGAACAATAATTATTCTAATGATGAATACAAATTAGGTTCGGAGTATTCCTTTAAGAATATACTTTTCATTCGCGCAGGATATATGTTTTCAGCATCGGGCGGCGATCAGGAATATATTTATGGCGCAACGGCAGGAATCGGTGTGCGGACTACAATTAACCGGCTGAATATAGCGGTCGATTACGCCTATCGCGCAACAGAATATTTCGATGGAAACAATGTTTTTGCAGTAGAGCTTGAATTTTAATCATTTTCAATGCTTTTTTTGTTGAAAATAAAAGACTATTCGTAATAAATTAAAATGGGGATAATTTTTTCAAAAAAAGGGTATTTCTTAAAAAAACACTTGACAATATTTTGAAAAACGGCTATATTCCAGAAGTCCTCCATAGGTCATTCATGACCGATTATTCAACTGAGAACGCAGTTTGATTAACTTAATATTTTATTTTAGACCTTGTAATATTTTTTCTAATCCAACATTAACAAACGTACCATAAGGAGAAATGCTTATGCGGTCATTGTCATTGTTTCTCTCGATACTGTTGTTGAGCAGTTTTGGTTTTGCACAACAGCGGTACCTTGTGTCGCCGAATCAGGAAGTGATTCCGCTGACCAAGGGACAACTCGCTTCTAAACTTATTCAGAAGCGGTTGAATAAATCCAGTCGCGCTGCGAATGGGCTGGCTATTACTTGCGGTAACAAATTTACATTTGGATTTACCGAGGACAAATATCCACCCACCAGTAATTTCGGAGGATATCATAAAGATGTTTTGGGACAATGGTATGTAGCAAAAGCAACCGGAACGATCGATTCCATATATTGGGATGCGCTCGGAGTCGGTGCATTGGATTCTGAAATTCTCATAAGAATTCATCAATCGGTTATCGGACCGACGTACGGACCCGGTGTTCGCCCCGGACCGTTTGATCCTCCATGTCAGAACTGGGGATACTGGATAAACACCGGCGATCTGGATCAAGGTGTAGCGGCATTCCCGGAAGATGCAAATCCGTATCCGGGACCGTTTCATTCAACGATCGCTCACGGCACAGCAGGCCCGCCGTTTGGTAACGGGATCTGGGGATTCGGCGGTTATAGTGTTGTTGATCACGCAAACACGATTAACTCTTTAGCAATGTTGGACGATGGATATCCATGTAGTGTCAGTATTGGTCAGGTGTTCTTTGTCGACATGACCATCCATTCTGGTCCTTACCACGTTTACCCCGATACTCGTACGGAGTGGTGGACCGCCGGTTTCCAGGTAAGCACGTCCGACGAAAATTATCCGTCACGTGACTGGAAATTTTACGAACATGATTCAGGCCCGTCAAACTGCGCCGGTGTTCCCATAGACGATGTGAAACGTGGATGGGTTGCCCGCGGCGGATTCGGTGCTGATTCAACATATGTTGGGATGTACAACTGGTGGTATACGATGACTGTATCGTCGAACACACCACCGAATGTCACAGACTATGATACTCCACACAATACGCTTTCAACCGGACCGCAGCACGTCGAAGTTGCTATCGATGATTGCGATCCTGCAAATCCGGGATTAGCCGGCGTTGCCAGCGCTTCTATTATTTGGGCACTAGACGGTACCGTACAAGCCCCTATTTCAATGACTTCGGTCGTTGGTGATCTATGGGAAGGATATATTCCCGGCGAAGTGGCAGGGCATACTATCAGCTTCTTCGTGAAAGCAGTCGATTTTGAAGGAGCTATTGGTAACGGTTCTTCACATCAATATCGAATCGTCGATTTGACCAATGCATATTATCAAATCGATACATTCTCAACCTGCACACATACGGATATTTCCGCAACAGGTACGGCAATCGATACATCGAAATTCTTTGACGAAGTTTCAACTGTCAATGCGAAAGACGACGGACAAGCCGGACCATATGCTATTTCGGGCGGTCCGATGACGATCTTCGGCGATACTGCACGGTACGTCTGGATCGGCGTCAACGGAGCACTTGCATTATCCAAGAACTCAACCGATACACTGGATATTAATTCGGGCGGCGCGTACAGTCTGACGTGGACATTCCCGATTGCACAACGTCATAGTCATCAAGATTCAATCGGTCAGACTCAAGGACTCCCTCCGAAGAATATGATCGCACCATTTTATTGCGATCTGATTATCGGAGATAGTGCCGGACAATACGGCAATGTCCGTTATGGTAACGGCGGCGATCCGTGTCAGTTTATTGTCGAGTGGGATTCGATCGGTACATTCGATGAAACGACGAAATCGGCAGTATCGGATAACACCACGTTCCGTGTAGTCATGAACCGTTGCGATGGGACAATCAAGTACGAATATGATATCATCGGAACGCAGGGACAGGATTCAGCGGCGTTGGTCGGTATGCAGGCAGACTCGAATAGCGTCACTGCAGGTTATGCGGGAGCAGTACCGGGATATGTGTTCTTGAACCGGGATGCATACCCGATCCAGACCAAACCGACTGCAGGGGCATGCATCAAGTTCACGCCGGGTGCAGCATACTATGCGACGGTTGGATGGAACCTGGTATCGGTGTCTACGGTACCGGCAGGCAGTAATTACAGCAAGACATCGGATTACCCCGGAGCAATCTCTTCGGCATTCCAATACAAAGGATCATACCAGACGGTAGCGACGTTGAAGAACGGAACCGGATACTGGTTGAAGTATCCAAACAAGCTGTATGCGGGTGTACCGGGAGTTCGTTTCACCAGTGTATATGACACAGTAACGAACGGATGGAATATGGTTGGAGTACCGTCAGGATCAGTTGCTGTGCCGGGCGGAGTAACGCCGGTGAATGCAACACCGACATCAAGTTACTTTGGATACACCGGCAGCGGCTATAACATTGCGAGTACGTTGTTACCGGGACATGGATACTGGATCAAGACGACCACTTCAGGAGCGAATCCGGTGTTACATATGACGTCATCGGCAGCATTGCCGAAGGCAGAGCCGGTAACAGAGTTGTCGCAAATGAGCCAGTTGATTGTGCGGGATGCACGGGGCGGAAATCAGACATTGTATTTGGGCAGCGAAAGCGTGCTGCAGAATGCAATAAGCATGTATGAGATGCCGCCGTCGGTAGCGGAAATGACGGGATTCGATGCACGGTACAGTTCAGGACGGATGGTGGAAACATATCCGGCCGTGATGTCGAACACAACGAAATACGAATATACGGTTAATATTCAATCAAGTGCGTATCCGGTGACGATCAGTCTGGAAGGGACGAAGGCGACATTGGCCGGAGTGAAGATGGCGGCCCGGACACAGCAGGGACAATTGCTGGGATCGTTGAGCGGAGCAGGCAGCAGCATAAAGATAACGAGTCCGAGTGTAAAATCGGTGATACTGACAATGAACGATGGAGCCAATATCCCGAAAGTATTTGCATTAGGACAGAATTATCCGAATCCGTTCAATCCGACGACACGGTTTACGGTAGATGTGCCGAAGGCAAGCACGGTAGAGATAACGATCTACGATGTGCTTGGACAGAGGGTGAACACAATAATGAACGGACAAGTGGCGCCGGGAAGTATCACGGTACAATGGGATGGACGTGATGCGAACGGGTTGCCGGTGACAAGCGGTGTGTACTTTGTCCACATGAAATCGGACAACTTTACCGCCACGCAGAAAATCATGTTAATGAAGTAATGTGATCTCAAGGTTTCATCCCGCCGGTTTCACCGGCGGGGTGAAACCGGTTTTTACATCAAGTATACCAGAACTTATTAATCTACTAACTCATCATCCACATCATACATCGAGGGTATTATGACAGTCACTAAAGTGTTTTCGCTCGTCGTATGTCTCTGCGTGTGTTTTGGGCTGACGCAAATTGTTTCAGCACAAACTGCAGATGTTGCGGCGAACAAGTATAAGGTGCCCGTTTATCTCTCCGACATGCCTGGTGATACGGCCATTCTTTCCATTGGAGTTCATCCCAATGCGACGTACAATATAGATGGTCCATTAGGTTTTAGCACCGGAGATACGGTACGGGAGTTGGAAATTCCTCCCCCGGGACCGACGAACTTTGACGTTCGTTTAAGTACGATTGTATCCAAAGACAGTCTCGGAAATGGTTCGCTTGCGAGTATTCACCCGCTTCGAACCTATGTTACACAGAACGATAAATGGAAAATTACTTTCCAGCCGGAATCGGATTCCGGTAATGCCAATCCCATGAAACTCTGGTGGCCGGCTAATCTCGGCTCGGTTGGCGGAGGTTCCTGGAAGTTGACCGATGCTCTCGGCAATGTCCTTTGTGACATGGCAGCACAGTCATCGTTCACCATGCCGAATTCAAATCCCAATCCTCAGTCGGTTTTCATCGTTGAGGGCGATTCTCTTGGTTTCTTGACGGCAGCATCGGATTCTCTTGTCTATACATATGACAACAAGGGAAAAATTGATAAACCCGTTTCAGGAAAGCCGTACAATTCTGAAGGGACATTCACGATTACCGTACCGCATACCGGTTATAATGACGTTCACCTGGAATTCGGTATGGGGCTTTTGGAATTTTTAAGCGTGAATCCGACTCCGACAAGTTTCAACCCCGCGTTGACACCGGATGGTAAAGTTGCGAAGTTAGACTTAGTCTATAGCAGCAATTTGGATTCCGGTTCTTCGATTACATTTACGGTTCTCGGTGCCAAAGGAAAAGCTCTCACATTAAAAGATTACTGGTGGGTTCCTTCAGTTCTTCCTGCTAAATTCAAAGCGACGAAAATTACCGGTCCGGCGGCAACGGATGCATACTTACTGTTATATGAGCCGAACTGGTATAACGTCGTTGAAGAAGTTTATTCACAGGGCGCCGGTACACTTGGTGCAACCGGTATCGTTTGCGGTATTACGACACCGACGGCTTCGTTGGTTCCAAAGAAGCTGACACCAATTACACGTTATGTCTATATGCCGAAGTATAAAGATCTCTATTCAACGTTATACGCTGCCGGTATTGGAACACATGATGGCGGAACTAACCAAACATTATTTTCTAACGTCAACGGAAAAGCTGTTGTAAAACCGCTCAAAGATTATTCCCCGAAATTGGGGAAGAATCCTCTTGTTGCCGAATTAGCAACATTGCATTTCAATATTGACATGAGCGCTCTTTCGACAAAGACAAATGCCGGTTTCGGCGGCTTGTTCTATGCCGATACTGCTGCAGGTTCAATCTTTAACGGACTTACCGTTAATGCCATTGCCGCCTATGCTGATTCAGTATTCTCAGGCGCCGATTCCTCGGCAAGAATCTTGAGTGCAAATTTAACAAACTTGTATAACACACTTTACAAAATCAACAATGTCTTCGCCGGACCGTTTGATACAACTTCATGGTCAGCATCCAAAGTGAGACTGAAATCATCCAGACTCCTGATGGATCTGAATCCGCAGGTACTGTATCGTAAATCAAACAGCGGTGCTGCTCCGACGATCAATCCGAACTGGGTATTCAAAGGATTCGCACCGGAACAATTCAAACTGGAACAGAATTATCCGAATCCGTTCAACCCGACGACGACGATTCAGTTCACAATGCCTGCCGATGGTTATGTGACATTAAAAGTGTACAATATCCTCGGTCAGGAAGTTGCCAGCATCTATAATCATGAATTCATGGCGCAAGGTGTTGCACAAACGCATTTCAACGCGAACAACTTTGCATCAGGCGTTTACTTCTATCGCTTTACCGGAGAGACTGTTGCTAACGGTGATCAGGCCGGACAGACCTTCACACAAGTGAAGAAGATGATGTTGGTAAAATAATATGCTGTAAACGAGAGACGTGGTCTCTTTTGTGAAAGCTTGAGAGACCACGGATCTTAAAGTCATAAATTCAAACGTTGTAAATTAAAGCTAAATTCTCTAATCCACCATATATCTAAACAATTCATTAAGGAGTCAAAACATGAAAACATTCATGTTCGTGTTCGCAGTCGTACTTGTGCTTGGCTTAGCCTCAGTATCGCACGCACAGGAAGCTCGCAGTGCTGATTTGACGTTTGACGTTACAATCGGTACAGTGCCACTTGACATACAGAATCCTACGGACCTCGCACTTGACGATGGCGGCGCAGGGACACTCACACCCGGTGTTGCTATTGCAGCAGTTCCCGATGGAGCGGATGCATGGTTGCAGGCAGGTCTTGCCGGCAGCGGAACAAATCCGTATCAGCCGAACCTCGATGGTAACCCGGCGTCATTTGACGTAGAAGGTGCCCCGAGTGCAAGCGTTGTCGTTTCTTTTGCATTGCCGTATTTGCTCTATCCTGTAAACAATGGAACCGGTGTGATCCATGTTGATTACAACGGAACATCTGCATGCTGGGTCGATGTCAATGGTACCCCGAATTATTTCAATCCGAAGAACGGAACCACGATCACGTTGAATCAGGATCCGACAGTTCCCGTTCATTTCAACCTTGGCGGTATTTTCACGGTTGACAGAAGCGCAAACGCGGATGAATATATCGGTGTGGCAATCGTTACCGTTGCATACGCTGCAAACGACTAAATATCGGCGAGCATTCATGATGTAACAGCTCGTTCATTACATGGAAAGGGTAGCAAGGGAATGATGTATCATGTTTCGGGCTACCCTTTTCGTTTATTAAATACCTGCCTCAAAAAATCGAAACATTTATGATTGCTGTGAACTTATTGGTATATTCAATGACGGAAACATTTTTGTTGAAGTTATTCATTGAAGAGATAATTGCATGATGAGGGTCTTAACATTGAAACGGAATTTAGCGGTTCTGGCGTTCTTCGGTATTATTTTTTTGAAAGCTTCCTACGCCGGCATTGTGATTTCACCCAGTGCGTTATTCCTCAATTCGGGTCATCGGATGATTTCGATAACCGCGACGAATGAAGGAGACGATGAACGGGAAATCTGGACAGAAATGAAATTCGGATATGAAACATCCACTGATTCCGGAAAAATTTTTATCTACATGGATTCATTGGCCCACGATGAACTCTCTGCCGCTGCATGGCTCCAGTGTTACCCGAAACGGTTTACTCTGCGCCCGGGAGAAAGCCAGACGATTCGCGTTATGGCAGTGCCTCCCGCGGGAATTTCCGACGGAGAGTATTGGGCTCGTGTCATTCTTAATAGCAAGACCAGACAGGTTATTCAGCCCAAAAATGCTCAGGTAAACGGTACGAAACCGGCGCTGACTATTTTATACCAACAAAGTGTTCCATTCCATTACAGGGTCGGCAGGGTGACAACAGGTTTGAAGGTCGATTCGCTGATCACCGCGCTCTCCGATACAAGCGTTGATGTGTATCTCAGAATATCGCGGACCGGCAACGCCTCTTTTTGGGGAAGCCGAACATTGGAATTACGCGATAAAAACGGAACGGTTGTTTACAAAGTAACTCGTAATTCTGGTGTCTATAAAAAGATTACAACGGTTGATCATATTAATCGTGGCGGGATCACGTCGGGAGATTATACACTTTCTGTTCTTTTTGCTTCGGAAGCGAGGACCGATATTCCGAAGAAGCAGTTGTTACAGACACAACAGGTACGGGCTTCAACGTCAATTACAATTCCATAACTGGCATTCAGGGATGCAACGGTGAAGGGATTATTGTACATTATTCTCGGTAGTATCTTTGCCACTACTATTCTGTGGGGGCAAACGACTGTAACCACCCAGAAGTCCGAAGAAAGAATTATTGTCGATCTTCGTGGATCGGGATTTACCCCACGGGAAATTGAAATGATCATCAAAGGCGAGGATGATTATTTACCTGCCCTCGAATCGTTCAATTATTTCGGTATCAAGTCGCAATTTGATTCACTGCAACAGCATGTCAGCGGTTTTTTTAGGAAAGCCGACAGTACCTATCAGATTAATTTTGAGAAACGCCAGGCAACTATCCGCGGAGAAAACCATAGCATTGACCGATCGCGATTTTCTTTTCCGCAATACAAAAGTATATCTGAACCTGAATTTTTTTAAGGATTTTTTCGGTATCGAGCTTATCTATAATCCCCGCAGGGTACAGGTGCTTATCAAGAACGCACTTTAGCTTCCGACTGTTATTGCTGCGCGGCGATTGCGTGCTCTCGAGGATCGGCAGAAAATCATGAAAAAAATTCCTGATGCTGATCTCGATCTCGGCAGGGATTTTAATCTTCTCAGCGGCGGTCTTATTAATTATTCAACGAACGGAATTTTTTCAGAATATACCCGTCCCAGCGCGCGCAATAATTTTAATATCGGTGTGAAAGCGCTCGGAGGAGATTTTACAGGCCGTTTATACAATGTGGTGGATCTGGGAAAGTCGACGAATACCTTCATCGGTAATTTCCGGTATCCGTTTTTCGACAATTCATGGCTGAGCCAGATTACCGTCGGCGATATTTTGAATCTTGGCGTGTTCCCTCAGGAAATTACCGGTGTTGAAATCACCAATCGACCGGTTGCCCCACGGCGTATTTTTACTCAGGAAGTGTTTCAGGGAAATGTCGATCCCAAAATGGATGTTGCGTTTTACGGTACGCTGGGAGAAACTGCCCTTCAATATGCGGATGAACGGGGGCAATATCAATTTGATGTCCCGGTCATGTACGGAAACGGACAGATGGAATTGCACGCATACGATTCATGGGGTCAGGAAAAAGTGATTCAATACCGTCTGGATGTTCCCCAGACAATGATTCCTCCGGGACAATTTCAATATTCTGTTTCGTTAGGAAAAAACCGGGAAGAAAAAAATGCACCATTTATTGTTACCAATACGATGGATTGGGGGTTAACACCTGAACTTACAATAGGGTCTATTTCATCCTATTATGATTTTACGACCACGCAACAGGCGTATGCCGGTATTTCCAGTACTGCACGTCTTTTGGGGGCTCTTATTGCAAATGCGACATTCATTCCTCAGGCGTATTCGTTAGGAAGTCTTGCATGGGATTTTACATCGTCGGCTCGAATATACACTTGAAAACACATGGTATGCAGGTACTTCCCAGCTGAATCCAACAGGAGTCGTCAATGCGCTCAATTTTTCGGCGTCCGTTCCTATAACCACGTTTTCCAGAGAATCATTTTTTAACATACTGGCGCTGGAAACTTCTTATAACGACAACAGGACCGACGAACTTCAAGGCATCGATCAGCACGACCTTTAATACATTTCAACCTTCGTTGAGTTCGGAAATCGTTTCTCGAAAAGTGTATGGTGACGGCACAACAACGCAGACATACCAAACGACGGCCGCTGTTATCGTTTGTCATGCCGGCCGGATTACATGTCCTCACCGATATCACGTACGATAATTTGGCACAAGCAATCGATGAAATAGATTTTTTGGGTGTAAAGCGTTTTGGGACCGGATTCGGGCTCGAATTTTCTTATAATCGAAGTTATACCTCAAATACCTATTTAATCGGACTGAAGTTAACATATTATCCTACATTTATTCATGCCGGAATCGGAGCTTCAACAAATGATTCTGATCGTCTATGAATATTCGGCATCCGCCTATGGAAACATCAGTTTCACAACATCACCGTTCAATATCCGGTTTAGCGTACGCAGGGAAATTTATTCGGCAATGGCGAATTCTATGTTCGGCATTTCTTGATTCGAACGGGAATGGAAAGAGGATAAGAATGAACCGACCATCGACGTCGGGCAAGTGTATATTTCCGACATGACGGTTCAGGGTTATCCGTTCTACATGCCGATCAATACCGCAACAAAAGTAAAGATTTTCAGCTATGAGGATTATAAGATCTTCCTTGATCCCGAAACCCTTGAAGATCCGGTCTGGGTTCCGCAATATAAAGCCATCCATCTGGTTGCTGATCCGAATTTAGTTCGCCGTATCAATATTCCCGTTGTGAACGGCGGTATACTTCGAGGTACAGTGACAATTGCCGGGAAAACAACATTTCCGGCAGAAGGGAATCAACGTAACGACTGACATCTGCAAGGGAAATTATTGGTGCAAACGGAGAGAAACATCCGGGCTTCGAAAAGAAGCTCGTCAACATTTTCAACCGGTGAGTTTGAGTTCCTCGGTGTTCCTCCGGGGAAATATGTCCTTACTCTTGATGCCACGCAAATTTCCGGTTTAGGATTCACGAGCAATCCTGAAAAGCGGGAAATTGAGGTCATCATGAAGGCCGACGGTGATATTATCAATGATCAGAATTATACATTAGTGCCGAAACGATAAAGAAATGAACTGCCAATTATATAACGGGGTGATTGTATGAAAACGATCGTATCATTTTTCCGTAACCGCTATATGAATATTATACCGGGCGATTATTCTGCGATTTTGCGTTTGACTGGCATATTCGGTTTCCTTCTCATTTTTTGCGGGGCGTTATCGGCGCAAACAATATTCGATGATGAAGATTCCTCTTCAACGGGAATTGACAGCGTCTCGACAAATCAAAACCCGTTCTCTTTCGTCGATACCGCATCGAGTCCGGATGGAATACTGTCGAGCGGGGCAGTCTGGACATCGGTCAATCCATACCCGCAGGGCAATACGCTTCTTACTGTCGATATATATCGGGACACCGGTTGTATTGCTGCCGGCTATCTTGGGTCGGTGATTTCCACGACGAACGGTGGTGGTTCATGGCAAACCTCAACCGGCATTGGAGGTGCCACGGAAGGATTGTTTTCCGTCAATGTGGTTGATTCGTTATATATATATATGACGGGCACCCGCGGGGTCATTATGAAATCCACCGACGGTGGAATCACATGGACGAAATTAACTTCCGGCACGAGCTTTTTACTGTACGACATAAAATTTGTCGATCGCAATACCGGATGGGTTGTCGGTTCGAACGGGTATATCGCAAAAACGACAAACGGCGGTGTGACGTGGTCAAGACAGCTAACCTCGTTTGCAAATAATTTTTATTCTATCGATTTTGTCAATCCGACGAAAGGCTGGGTGGTCGGAGATTCCGGCACAATTTATACCACGAACGACGGCGGAATTACGTGGACCTCTCAAAATTCCGGAACAACTTCCGTGTTAAGTAGTGTAGATTTTATCGATGTGAACACGGGGTTTGCTGCCGGAAATAATGGCGTCGTTGTCAAAACGACCAACGGAGGCGGCTTGTGGCTGGTGATGGCGCAAACATCCGGGCTCTATCTCGAATCTATCCATGCCGACAGTGTGAATGTGTGGGCAGTCGGATCGGGAGGGACAATTCTGAATTCACCCAACGGGGGTTCAGCATGGTATCAGCAAAATTCCGGCACGACCGGCTGGCTGACGGCAGTACGATTTGCCAACGCTTCCCTCGGATGGGTGACAGGCATTAACGGAATAATCTTGAAAACCGTAGATGGCGGAACGACGTGGCAAGAATTGAACCAATCTATAAGCGGAAATTTCAATGCTGTCTCGTTTCCATCTCCCACTACGGGGTATGTTGTCGGCGCGCAGGGTGTAATTGCAAAGACTACTGATGGCGGAGTGACATTGACGATGGTTGCATCACCCGTCAGTTCGGATTATTACACTGTTGATTTCTATGACAATGTCACCGGTTGGTTGGGCGGAAAATCCGGTATCATTTTGCATACGACCGACGGGGGAATGTCATGGATATTCCAGTCATCGGGTGTGAAGTCTGCGATTCAATCGATATATTTTGTGAATTCCCTGCTTGGATTTGCATGCACAGCCAATGGAAGAATACTTTCCACGACTGACGGCGGAGCTCACTGGGCGTCGAAATATGTTGCAGCAGTCAAATTTACTTCGATTCAATTTACCGATATCAATAACGGGTGGGTATCCGGCGTTCGGGGAATTGTCTTTGCCACACAAGATGGCGGTACACATTGGTTCCAGGAAAGTTCATCGTTACAATCCAACCGGGATCTGTATGGTCTGTATTTCAGAAACCCCCTGCTGGGTTGGGCGGTCGGTATTCATGGAACGATTTTGAACACCGTCAACGGCGGGGTAACCTGGACCGTCCAACAGACCAATGTTGTCTGGCCACTTCATGCGGTGTTCTTTGCCGATGATGCGAATGGATGGGCTGTCGGTAACGAAGGGACGATCTTACACACAACCGATGGCGGGACGACGTGGTTGTTGGATGCATCCGGCATTTCTCAAAATATTATTAATATTACAAATGACTCGGTCGGAAATATCTGGGTGGTAGGTCAGGCAAGCCGTATCAGTAAATATTTTTCCGGTATTCCGAGTGCTGCTGCTCTTGCACGAGCAAAGCAGGCAGCGGAACATGTTGCCCTCCGGAATTTTCCAAATCCGTTTAATCCGTATACGGTCATTGAATTTACGCTCGACGAACCGATGGTTCTGAATATCAAAATCTATAATATGCTGGGACAGGAGATAACCACGCTTGCTGAATCAAAGAGTTATGGCAAAGGGCTTCATTCGATGATATTTAATCCGAATGGACAAAGTTTGGCTTCTGGCATGTATCTCATTCGGCTGGCTTCCCAGGATGGTAAATATCGTGCTTTGCAGAAAATGATGTACGTCAAATGATATATTCACCGTATTTGTGTATATTCTCCTGTGATGGAGAAAGAAACGAAATAGTTCATATCTGATATTGTTAAACTTCAGGTATTTTCGGATGCAAATGGTCAATGGTCAATGGTGCTGTTTCAAGCGGATACTGGTTATCACCGCATGTCTTTTGTGTATCGGTTCGTTATATGCACAACAACATTCCGTGAAAAAATCCGTTGTGGTCTCGACCCAATCGGGGTGGTTTTGGCAAAATCCGTTACCCCAGGGAAACGACCTCAATAGCGTTGTTGCATTCAACGGTCGGAATATTGTGGTCGCCGGAACCGTCGGAACAATTATGAGCACTGCCGATTCCGGAAATACATGGAATCTTGTTCGTGGTCTTTCCGATCGGGGACTTGCAATTTCTTCTTTATATTTTATTGACCAGAATCACGGATATGCTGTTGGCGATTCGGGACTGATCGTTACGACAACAGATGGCGGCATTACCTGGTCTCCTCAGTATAGTTCTGTTCAGACAATCGGTTTCAATGATGTAGGATTTGCGAACAGCAATCTTGGATGGATTGTCGGTAATAATGGCGTCATTCTTCGTACGACAAACGGAGGGAATTCCTGGGTTTCTATTAAAAGTCCGACCACCCAATCTCTCGCGGCTCTCGATTTTCCAACTGCTTCGAAAGTGTTTGCATGCGGGACATTCGGCGCGGTCATCCATTCAAATGATGGAGGGATCACGTGGGATACGTTGCCAGCTCCTTCATTGTATACATTTCGGGATATTCATTTTGAAGCATCTTCATTTGGATTCATGGTCGGTGCCGTCGGAAGTATTTATCAAACAACCGATAGCGCTCAATTTTGGACACGAGAGTCTTCCGTTCCGACGTCCAATACACTTGTCAAGATGAGTTTCCCGTATTTCGGACTTGGATGGATTGTCGGCGATCAGGGAACCGTTGTCAGCACCACCAATAATGGGTCTGCGTGGAAAGTACAGACCCTGGATACAACCATTAATCTTCGCGGCGTGTCGTTTCCGACGAGCAATGACGGTTGGATTGTTGGTGACGCAGGGAAAATGTACCGCGAAAGAAATCTCGGACAATATGTCGATACTGTTTCATCCGGATTTTTGACAAACGTGAACTCCTTGTCGATGGTCAATCATTCTCATGGTTGGGCTGCGGGAAACAATGGAGCAATTTACAGTACGTCCGATTCCGGGAGAACATGGGCTCAGCAATCTTCCAATGTTTCCGTCAACTTATATTCTATTTTCTTCATCAATACTTTGCAGGGTGTTGCCTGCGGCGATAGCGGTACGGTTCTCTGGACAATGAATGGCGGGACGACGTGGAATCAATCGGAGATTCCGAGTAAACAATCACTGCATTCGGTCAAGCTCGTTGATGCCAATAACGGAACTGTCGTCGGCAACGCGGGAACAATTCTGCGGACAATTGACGGCGGCGTAACATGGGCCGTCATTAATCTTTCGCTCTCAATCAATTTAGCGTCGCATGCGTATATCGATAAGGATACTATCTGGGCAGTGGGAGAAATCGGCGGTCTCAGCACGCAAGCGGCAAAAAGCACTGATGGCGGGAAATCGTTCCAGCCCATATTATTGGCACAACCGTCTTATAAGTTGAATGAAATTCAATTTCACGACCAGTATTTTGGCTCGATGGTCGGGGATCGGGGTTGGATTTTTATTACTACCGATCGCGGTAACTCCTGGCTGCGCAAGCCATCACCGGTGGGTACCAATTTGAATTCAGTCCATTTTACGGATCCACTGACAGGGTGGGCAGGCGGTGACAATGGCGTCATTCTCAAAACAACCGATGGCGGCGAGACGTGGAGACAATTGCGAAGCCAGACGCAAAGAAATCTGCAATCAGTCCGATTTATCGATCAGAATACAGGATGGGTTGCCGGTGAAAAAGGGGCGATATTGAAAACGCTCGATGGCGGCGGATCTCCGATTATCATTCTTGTCCCGCGCGGAAAACCGACGGTGACGAAAGCTTTTCCCAATTATCCCAATCCGTTTGTCCCGTCAAGGAATACGGTAACGTATTTGACGTATGAAATTTCCCAGCCGACGGATGTTACTATTTATATCTATAACCTTCTCGGTGAAAGAATCCGCGAATTTCATCTCGGATATAAAAAACCGGGTTATTATGACGACCAATTCGATAAACCCCCCATCGGTTATGCCGCATCTTCACAGGCATGGGATGGCAAAGATAACAGGGGATTTCCGGTGCCCACCGGTGTCTATATTTACCGTGTCGTCACTTCGACGAATTCCACTCTGCAAAAGATCATGCTGATCCGGTAATGCATTTTTATTGCCGGGAGTTTTAATAATTTTTTTACTTGATTTTTTCCTCTCCAAATCTTACATTGGCGTAGTCACCAGGGATAAACCCATCGTTTGAATCATCCGTATTGTTACTCCCGAGCATTCAGTTTTAAACCCTTCTGAAGTTCTTGTTATAATCTTCTAACCCAAAATCATCATCACTAATGCAGGGAGGCATTATGCATGTATTATATTCTTCTTTCTCGAAATTCTTGATCGTCATTTTCTTTGTAGTATCGTTCGGCGTATCAAGTGCTGTTGCCCAAATTGCCAATCACATCGTCATCAGTGAAGTGTACGGCGGCGGAGGGAACAGTGGTGCTCAATATAAAAACGATTACGTGGTACTGTATAACCCGACAGGTTCTGCGGTGAATATAACCGGATGGTCCATTCAGTATGCATCAGGTTCAGGTGGTAATTGGAGTTCAAAGATCGACGGTCCTCTTTCCGGTATGATTGCATCGCATAGCTTTTTCCTCATTCAAGGTGCGGCGGGTACAGGCACTGCTGCTTCGTTGCCGACACCGGACGCAGATTTTTCTTCAACTTCTCCGAATTTTTCTGTTTCCGGTGGAACGATTGCCCTTGTCACTGACACGACACATCTTTCCGGAGATTCATTGAGTATCCCGGCTGTTGTTGATTATGTCGGTTACGGATCAGCGAAATATTACCAGGGAACAGTGGTCGCGGCACTGAGTAATACCACAAGCGCGATGCGCAAAGCGCGGTCGACGTCGACAGCCGCATCGATGGAATTCGGCGGAGCAGATAGTTTACTTGGTAACGGTTGGGATTCCGGGGATAACAGTGAAGATTTTGTGATTCGGTATCCATCTCCGCAAAATTCATCCTCCCCGCCCGAAACACCGCCTGTCGTATTGAACAGCCCGCCGGTAATTTCCGGCATCGGCCGGACTGTTTTTATTCCTTCCGCCGGAACTGCAGATTCCGTCACGGCGAGTATCGTCGATATTGATGGAACGGTTACCGGAGCAGTTCTTCATGTGAGAAGAAATAAAGGGGCATGGGATTCAACGGTGACGATGACACATTCCGGCTCAACGTATGTCGGAATTATTTCTGCTGCAAAAAATGCGTCGACCGGCGATCTCATTGAATATTTTATTTCGGCAATGGACGATTCTTCCGCAGAATCGTCTACCGCAGGGGCACTGCAGGGATATTTTGCCGGCAATGTAAAAATCTCGACAATCAAAGTCAACCAACTATCCACGATTGTGAATTATGGTGTTCAGGTCAGAGGCATTATCAATGTTCGGACAAATACATTTACGAACGGGCAAGGATATATTCAGGACAGTACCGGCGGTTTGCAAATGTTCGTTTCCGGCGGTTTGCCGGATATTGCCGCCGGACGAAATGCAACTATTCAAGGCACGCTGAATAATTTTCAAAATGCTTATGAACTTTCAACTCCCAGCTTCAAATTTGTGGATACAACCGGGACATCGCCCCTCACTCCTATCGCAGTGACATTGCCTCTGTCGGAATCGGCGACAAATACGGCCGAAGGGAAGCTCATACAAATTGCCGGACTGATGACCGATTCGGTCGGGATATTCTCTTCACCGAAAGATTATATCTATAAAAACGGATCGAATGATACTATTTCGGTTTTCGTGCAGAGCAATGGTACGCTGAACGGGCTTGTGGGAAAAACTATTCCTGCCGGTTCAGTTACGGCAAAAGGGATTCTGTCATTTTCCGGATCATCGGTAAGTCTTAAACCGCGGCAGGCAACGGATATGGGTGTTCCGGCAGGAGACGGAACGGGTACCGTGACCGTTTCTCCGGCGTTGAGATTTCAAAATGTTTCTGCCGTCAAAGAGACATTGGTCGTGACGGGAGATGGATCCAACACTCTTTCCGGATGCAGTGTTGCCGTACCGTCGACATGGACTTGGGACGGTTCATCGAAAAATATTTCAGGGACGGGATTCAACGGGGCGGTTTCTTCCGTCACGGGAGGCGGCACGTCAATTGATCCGTACGTGATAACGGTAACCGGTGCATCTGTAACCAATACAAATTCGGGAATTATCATCATTTCTAATTTGACGACGCCATCGGCACTTGGATTGACAACCTTCGCTGCGAAAACGGAAGGCACCGGCGGAACGCTGAGCGTCATTGCTTCAAGCCCGGTTGTGAATATCGTTAATCCGTATGAAGCAGTGGCAAGCGGGAATTGGAGTTCACCGGCAACATGGGCCGGTGGAATCATTCCCGATTCAACCAGTGACGCGACGTTGACGACATTGGGTGTGAGCGTTACGATCGATGGAACTTCTGCGCGTTGCCGCAATTTAACGCTTACCGGAAACGGAACAGTTGCCAATAGCGGACCTCTTCTCCAATTTGCTTCTTCCGGGATGTCGGGGCTTTCCGCTTACGGCAATCTCAGTATCAGCGGCGGGAGCGGGGGTGGAGGCGGGGATCGCGGCGGACGCCCGAAACTGACTTCCAATGGCAACAGTTCAGCGGTTTTGGTCATCAGAGGAAGTATCAATTCATCCTCAAGCAACTCAACCGCGAATGGCAATGCCGGTTTGAATATGAATGAAGGGACGGCAAAACTTGTCGGTTCGACAATGGACTCATTACGAAACGGCGCCACCATCCGTTTAGCGAATCTTGAAGTAGGTGATGGTATGACTGCGAAAACCCTGGTGTGGGCTCCAACGAACGGCACGATAATGTACATTAAAAGTTTGCGGGTGAAGGCCGGTTCAACATTTTTGATCGGCAGCGGAATGAATGCTAATCCAAATGATATCGGTTATGCAGGTTCGGATTCTACCATCGTAAAATTTGACGGCGGGATTTTTATAGAACAAAACGCCGTCCTGGCCGTTCAGAATTATACGAGCCCGAATAGTGCAACCATCAATCTTCTCGGCGGCGGAATCAATGATAATGGTACTTTCAATCTGACAACTTCCGGCGGGGGTTACTATACGCTTGATATCGGAGTTTCCGGTGGTGCACCGGCGAATCAAACGTTCAGCGGAACCGGCATAACACAATTTGCAAATATTGTTATTGCGCGTGTCGATACGGTTGTTGTTCAGATGAAGAATGCAATCATAAGCTCACCGTATACCGTAACATTGAACGGAGGGTTGGTGGAAAAACCGGGTATGGTTCTTTCAGGAACAGTTGTTGCAACGCGCACGATAGCACAATCGACAACGGAAACTTTCGGCGGTATCGGATTCAGCATGAATGCGGCGGGAGCAGTTCCCGGCGTAACGACCATAACACGGACAAATACGAAATCTCTATCCGGGAACGGAAAAAATTCTATTTTCCGGTATTTCAATGTTGTTCCGGCTGTCAATACCGGTTTAGATGCATCGATTGTTTTCACGTATGATACGTCGGAAGTTTCTCTTGCGGGTCAGAATGAATCCACGCTGCAGCTCTGGCATTCTCCCGGTGACAGCAGTATCTGGACTGTGATTTCATCCTCGCTCAGTACGCATCAGCATACGTTGACGGCGACCGGAGTGAATGAACTGGAATATGTTACGGCATCGGATATGGCTCACCCGCTCGGCTCTGCGGGGTTTACGTATTATGCATCGGCGAACTGGAATTTGATTTCTATTCCCGTGACGTTGACGGATTATTGTAAGACAGCATTATTTCCGACTGCTTGCTCAAAAGCATTTTCGTATCAGGGGAACGGCTATGTCCAGAAAGACACGCTGAGGAATATGGCCGGTTTCTGGTTGAAGTTTCAATCTCCCGAAACGATTACCGTTGATGGATTAAACAGAACGACCGACACTGCGACGGTGAGTGACAGATGGAATATAATCGGGTCGATTTCGAGTGCCGTTGCACGGACATCCATCATTCAAAATCCAGGGGGCATTGTAAAATCAAATTATTTCGGTTACAACGGTTCGGCTTATGGTATCGCCGATACGCTGTATCCCGGAAAAGGATATTGGGTAAAAACAGGCGGTGAGGGTACTCTTATTCTCACCAATCAACAGGGGATGGAACAAAAACAATCAGTCGTATCGCCGATGGAAGCGATCAAGGATTACAATTCATTGACGGTGACCGATAAAGCCGGCAGTCAACAGGTTCTCTATTTTGGAGAAGATGTTGATGGAACCATCGATTCATCGTTCTATGATATGCCGCCACTCATGCCTGAAGTGGCATTCGATGTTCGCTTCGGTTCCGGGCGATTCGTTGAACACTATTCTCATTTCCATGGACGGGAGAGCTTTCCTATCGTTCTTCGATCGGCACAGTATCCTGTCTCGATTGAGTGGAACATCCGTTCGGCCGGCAATAGAAAATTGACGCTGACAGGTTTAGGACAAACGGTACAAGGACGGGGACATCGTACGCTTACAAGAGAAGTGCCGTCGTTAGGATTATTCATCGGTGGGCAGAATTCCGTGCCCTCGTCATTCTTCCTGAGCGACAATTATCCGAATCCATTCAATCCCACTACGAAATTTGAAATAGATATACCAAAGACCGCTATTGTGGAAGTCGCCATTTTTAATGTTCTCGGGCAGAAAGTCCGGAATATCTTTTCGGGTGAAAAGGAGGCAGGATATTATACGTTCGAATGGAATGGGTTGACCGATGATCATATTGCCGCCGGAGGGGGTATTTATTTTATACGGTTGACAAGCGAAGGGTTCACGGCCACCCATAAAATCGCGTTAGTGAAATAACATTTCCGACCTGTTTTTAATGATCCCGAATCTTCTCTTTACAGGAGATTCGGGATTCTATTTTTTAACGGTTTATCCGATCTTATTTGACCGTTTTTTTAATAAAACCGGATAAAATGTATTGACAGTTTGGTGGTAAATTGTTATACTTTAGAATGGAATCGATCTGAATTTGCCAAGATACTGTTGCCCTTGACCGTATCGAACAGGTATGCATTCCACCAAGTTCTCGGTATCGCCATCACACAATACGTATGTAAATGTGTTGTTAGCGGTGTATTTGTTTGTCAATAGAGAAAAGCCTTTTCAATGATTTATTTTTATAAGCCCAGGCAAGTCTTCCGTGATCTTGCCCGGACACGTTCTCTCAAATCTTTTCTTATCATATCCGTGAGGTAAAAGATGAAAAATTTATTCTCCGTTATATTTTCTTTTCTTCTTCTGCAGTCGGTGGCGTATTCACAAATTCCGGCAAATGATGAATGTAGCGGTGCAACTGTCATTTCGGCTCTGCCGTACCATGCAACGCAAAATACACGCCTTGCAACTCCCAATGTATCGGATCCCGTTATTTTTTGTGCTGTCGGAACCGATAGCAGCGCAGGAAAAACTGTCTGGTACACATGGACCGCTGATTCCACCGGGTATGTGACCTTTACGACCGTAAACAGCACGCCGGCAACTTACGACATCGCTATGGCGATGTATACGGGGACGTGCGGTCATTTAACACAAATTGATTGTAACGATGATATTGTACCCGGTACAACCAGGCAAGCGGAAATTTCGCGTCTTGTTCAGGCCGGAACAACCTATACCATCTTGATCGGTGAATGGGATGGCGGCGGACCGAGTGGCGGAGTTCCGACCGGTGGTGACCTTGTGTTCGATGTTTTCTGGTCAAGTCTTCAACCGTTATATGCCGGACCAAAATACGGTTTGGTGCCGGGTGGAGCAACGATTTCGACGAATGGTTTTTCAATTGCTTCTCCGTCGATAACTCCGAAAATTGCTGCGAATGAAGATGATGAAGATAAAGAAGGTGCTGAGAACGATCAACAGATTTTCCTTCCTGCTCCGAAAGATGTGAAACCGCCTCTCGGACCCAAAGGATCGAATTATCATGAAATGTTGGGTGTCAAGATGACAACAACTCCACCGTCTCAGCCTGTGGTTCTCAAAAGTTTTCAAGGCAATGTCCCGACCGGTTATATCCCGCCCGATCCGATTCTTGCTGTCGGTCCGAATTATATTGTCAGTATCGTTAATTCATCGTTCCGGATTCTCGATAAGAGCGGAACGTTATACAAAAACATCGACCTGAATTCATGGTTTACCGATGTAAAATCTAATTCCGGTTTCAGTGATCCTCAGGTTATGTATGATCACTACTCTCACCGATGGGTTATGACCGGGCTGGCAACTGTTGCACCGTATTCAATCCTTCTGAGCGTATCGGATGATGATAATCCGCTTGGCACATGGACTAATTGGTCTCTTCCTGCTACTCTTGGAGATTCGGTCACAGGTAATCTCAACGATCAGCCGCAATTGGGATATGATGATAAGGCAATTTACATCACTGATCGCGAATTTGCCAGCAGTTTTCTTTATTCACGGGTCCGCATTATCGAAAAAACACAACTCTATAAAGCTTCTCCGGACACCGTGCGGTGGGCCGATTTTTGGGATTTTCGCGAACCGGATCACCGGACTATTCCATTAGATAAGGTAAGACCGTCAATCGAATATGGATCACCGTCTGTGCATTTTTTGGTTGCAGCGTCTCCGTACAGTCCGGGAACATTCTTTACAATCTACACTATTAACGATCCGATCGGTACCCCAACAATTACCGGAACGAATATTCCCGTCGTGCAATACGACATTGCCCCGAATCCAAGTCAATCAGGCGGCGGTTTGGCAATTGAAGGTGATCTTAGTTCGGTCAGTCATAAAGCGGTCTATCGCGACAGTTCATTATGGGTTGTTCATTCTATTGCCAGCGGATCCGGTGATACGTATTCTGCGGTTCATTATGTACGTTTCAATCCATGGGCAAGTACCAATCTCGAAGATGTTGCGATGGGTGCCACAGGATATTGGCATTTTTATACCGCACTGACTGTGGACGGAAACGATAATGTTTTAGTAACGTATAATCGTTCCGGTGTTTCGGATTATATCGGCGCATTTGTGTCCGGGCACCGTGCAATCGATCCGCCGGGACTTTCGACAAGCGTTCCCGTCAAAACAGGTCTGGCAAATTATGTTCAAACATTCGGAGGTACACGTAATCGGTGGGGCGATTACAACGGTATCGCTCTCGACCCATCAGATTCATCGATCACCTGGATGAATACGGAAGTTGCTTCCACCGGAAATAATTGGATGACGTGGGTGGGCGAAATTAAAATGACGCCAATCTCCGGAAAAATTCTTTATGCATGGACGCCAACGGTAAGTTTTGGATCATATGAAAAAGGTCTTGTCGCCGATACGCAATCCGTGACTGTGGAAAATTTTGGAACCGATACACTTTCCATCAGCAGTATCAGCGCACCGGATTCAAATTTTCAGCTTATAAACCCTCCGTCGTTTCCCATTCGAATTGGAACATACGATTCGGCATCGATCAGTTACCGATTTATACCGAAGCTTGACGGACCGATTCAAGATACCATTCAAATTCACAGTGACGATTCATTCAATAGCTCTTCTTCAATTGCTTTGACAGGAACCGGTTATGTGATTAATGCTGCGCAAAGCGGAACGATGTATGGAAGCACAGGTTCGCCGAACGGATCATTGCTGACGGTGAATTACCGGAATGCCTCAACCTCGACAATCGGTCCGACCGGATACGATCAACTTGTCCGTATCCGTGTCCGTCCCTCGACGCAGGAAATTTATGGTTTGACGCCGGTATCGGTGAATATGGGAATCGTTCGTGTCAACAGCACATTGGGCGATGCGCATCCTGTCTCAACGATTCCTCTTACGATTTTAACGGCTATGGCATTTCGCAACGATACGATGTATGTCTCCCGGGAAGGCGGCCAAATTTATCGGGTAAATATATCGACCGGTGCCGTTACTCTCGTTGCAAGTTGTGGAGTCATTGTTTACGGCATGGATTTTAATCCTGTAACCGGAGAACTTTGGGTAGCGGGAACGCCGCTTTCGGGCGGAAGCCGCGACAATATTTATAAAGTTGCCCTGCCATCCGGCGCAAAAACGCTTGTCGGAACAACCGGCTTTGGTGTTCCCACGAACGATATTGTCTTCGATGAAGCGGGACATCTTTTCGGAATCACGAACAATACGAATCTGATTATCATCGATACGGCGACCGCTTCCGGTACAATGGTCGGTTCTTTAGGATCGACCCTCGTTCAGGGTTTAGGTATTTCACCGGGAACAGTGTTTTACACCCAGCGGTATGTTCTCGCGAATGATTGGAATCTGCTTTCGTTGCCCGTCACACTGCCGTCGTATGGAAGAAGTGCAATATTTGGAACTTCGACGTCAAAGGCATTTTACTATGAAGGGTCCTATGTGCCGAGTGATACTCTTACGCATGGGTTGGGATTCTGGTTAAAATTTAGTGCTGCAGCAGCGGATAATATTCCCGGTGCACCGATCTTGAACGATACCATTGCCGTTAAAAATAAGTGGAATATTATCGGATCAATCGGTACGCCGATTCCGATCGGACAAATCACCACCAGTCCGCCGGGGATTATCACATCGAATTTCTTCCAATACAACGGCGGCTATATCGTGACGGATACGATTGTGCCGGGAAACGGCTATTGGGTGCGGGTGAATGCCGATGGTCGGTTAGTGTTTCAATCGGCAAAAGCTCTTCCCAAACATGCAACAATCAGCCAGGATCTTTCTCTTTTGAATAGGGCTAACACTCTGACCATTTCGAATCTTCAGGGAAATAAACAAACGTTGTATTTTAACCGCCAACCGGTAGATTCTGTGACTCTTGCACGTTTTGATTTACCGCCGGTTCCGCCGGAAGATGCTTTTGATGTGCGTTTTGTATCGAACAGGTTATTACAAACTATTCCTGCCACGCAACAAAACACGGTTGAATTTCCGATTACCGTCCATTCTCAATCGCCGGTTTCTCTTGCATGGCATATCGATCCAAGCGATGGACTTCATTATTTTGTGCAAGCCGTGAATTCGAAATCATCTGCCGTTACTTCGCATGCTTTGACCGGTGACGGTGTCTGGCATCTCGATGGAAATCCTCCGAGTGATCTCCGGTTGAGAGTTGAGCAAAAGCTTTTGCCGTCGGCATTTGCCTTGCAGCAAAATTATCCAAATCCGTTTAATCCATCAACGGTCATTCGGTACGAACTTCCGGGCGAAGCGCTTGTCACTCTCGTGGTTTATGATGTTCTGGGAAAAGAAGTCGCTCGATTAGTCAACGGAAAACAAGCCGCGGGCTATTATGAAGTGCCGTTTGAGGCAAATGCGCTTGCAAGTGGCGTCTATTTTTATCGATTGACTGCCGGTGATTTTGTCAGCGTTCAAAAGATGGTGTTAATGAAATGATATGCGGTATATCGTTCGTCTCGGCATAATCTTCGTGTTTGTGGCTACGTATCTACCGGCGCAAACATGGGTTTCGAAAGTCGGCGGCGGAGGATTGGGTAATCCTCTTACGTATAATCCGCTGAACTCCGATATCCTGTACGGATCGGTTGCCAACACGCAGGTATATATTAGCCGGGATCGCGGTTATACCTGGACGACGTTCGGAAATACTGTTCCTGGTACCGGTGCAATCAAATCGATTGCCATCAACCCGCGTGATACATCTCAAATATTGTGCGGGGTGAAAGTGGGACCTGTCGATAAAATCGTGAAATCAACCGATGATGGGATAACCTGGTTACAAACGTGGTCCGGTTCGTTTTCATATTTTGGTAAACCGGTCGAGTGTAAGCCTTCGCATCCGGATACTGTCTATACGATGGGTGGGGATACGTTGTGGCGAAGCACTGATTTTGGGTCGTCATGGTCGATGATTCGTGTTGTGAACGGTTTTGATATGTGGTGTGATGCCGAACTACACCCGACCATGGGAAATATTATGATGGTCGGAGATTTTACATCGGGGATATGGAAGACTACCGATTATGGAGCAACCTGGTACAAGGTGTTTGCAACTTCGGGGAACGGTGAAATTCCAAGTATCGCGTATGATCCCTTTAATACAAATGTTTTATATGCAGGTCATTATTCCGACGGAGGCGGATTGTTAAAATCTACCGACGGCGGGGAAACATGGTTTTGTCTGCCGGTTCCGATTAAACCGAATTGTGCCAGTACCGACGGAGGAAATTCCTGGTGGGTGACCTGCTCACCGGTACAGCGCGGGTACGTTTATTTCGGAACGTATGGTTCGTTACCTTCCGGCGTGTTTTTATCCCGCGATTCAGGTTCGACATGGTCGATTATCGATACGGGCTTTGGAACAAATGGCGTTCTCAATTATGGACTTCTCGCGCTCGATACGCTGACGGTTATCACATTGCAATCGGATGGAATTTATAAGTTACAGTATCCGACCGGCATACATATTACTTCTCCGGTCGGTGGTGAACGGTGGAAAGTCGGGTCTATCCACGCTATAACGTGGACAAGTTCGGGTTTGTATTCCGTGAAAATTCAATATTCAGAGGATGGCGGATTGTCCTGGAATTCTATTGCCGATAGTGTCCCTGCAGGAACAGGGTCGTATACGTGGGTTCTTCCTCACACTGTTTCATCGGCCTGTAAAGTGAGAATTCTCGATCAATTATTTACGGCAACGGAAGTTGTGACTGATACGACGTTTGAAATTTTTCGCACACCGCCGGTCTTGTTGAGTCCCCGGGGCGGAGAATCATGGGAAGCGGGATCAGTACACGATATCACATGGAATGCCGTTCCTGAAATTACTGCCATGAATCTTTTTTATACGACCGATAACGGCATCCATTGGAATGCTATTGTTGAACAGGTAACCATTCCCGATTCCTTTCAATGGACGATTCCGAATACGCAATCGACCCGATGCAAAGTCATGATTACGGATGCAACAGATTCGATCTCTTTCGATACCAGCCGGACCGCATTTACGATCTTTGCAACGCAAGAATTTATCTGCAATATTCAAGTGCGTGACCGTCAGATGACGATGGATTCATTGACATTTGGTAACGAACCGGGTGCAACGGATGGAATCGATTCGTCGTTCGGTGAAATACTTTTGTCTCCGAAACCACCGCCCGGGATGTTCGATGCCCGCTGGACGTATGGTGCGACCAATGGGCTTTCGAGGGATATTCGCGATACGCTGGGAAACGGAATAACTCAACATCTTTTTACAGGAACATTTCAGGCAGGTGGCGGCGGTTATCCAATGACCTTTCGGTGGGATTCGACCCTCTTGCGAACGAATACGTTTATATTTCGTGATACGTTCACGCATGGGAATCTGTTCAACTCCGATATGAGGAAAACCGGGACCGTGATGATTGCCGACTCAACGTTGGGTGCATTCGAAATCCTGGAATGCCAAAGTACGTCCTATGCAGTTTCAACGAATACCGGATGGAATCTGATTTCGTTGCCGGTGATTGTCGGTGATCGGCGTGCAAGCGCGTTGTTTCCCCGTAAAACTTCTTCCGTATTTTTTTATGAAAATAATTATCGGCAAACCGATACGCTGTCGTATGGAACAGGGTATTGGGTGAAATCGGAAATTGAAACGATTACCGGATGCAGGATTCCAGTTGATACCGTCGCCGTTCATCAGGGATGGAATCTCATCGGTGCGACTTCATCTCCGTCGAGTGTGAGTTCGATTATTCAATATCCTCCGAACAATAGTTCTTCCCAGTATTTCGGATATAACGGATCCGGTTACGTTATTGTTTCCACACTTGAGCCGGGACACGGATACTGGGTTAAAGCGCGCGCTGCGGGAATTTTTATTCTGGACAGTTCGAGTTTTCAATCTCCGAAAATCGTGCAGGATCCGCTGGCGGAATTGCATTCGCTGGATGTCTCGGATGGTATAGGACATACGCAGGAAATTTATTTCGGAAAAGAGTCGGATCGGCTTAACGAAGAGATGTATGAATTACCGCCTCCTGCACCGAATAGCGGGTTCGATGTGCGATTTGGAAATCAACGAATTGTCGCAACGCACTCAAAAACACTTGAAAATGCTATCAATTTTCCTATTTTTGTGACCTCGGCTACATCGAAAATATTTTTTTCGTGGGGGGTAGAAAATGAGGAAAAATTCACTTATATTCTTAATAAGAGGTTTCGAGGCAACGTCGTTGAAGAATTTCCTTTAGTTGAAAAAGGAACACAGTCGGTGTCATGTGAAGACGGTTCGTCTTTTGCCATCGAAGTTCGGCGGGTAGAAGGAATTCCTGAAGTGCCTCGTGTGTACATGTTAAGTGAAGCGTATCCCAATCCATTTAATCCGGTAACTCACATACGTTATGCGATACCGTCTGATTCGTATGTGCACATTCAAATATTTTCTGTCATGGGTGAAGAGATTGCCACGCTTGTTGACACAAAACGCTCTGCCGGTGTGTATGATGTTGTCTGGAGCGGGCTTCGGAACGATGGTCAAGGTGTCGGGAGCGGGGTGTACTTTGCCCGATTGGTTGCTTCTCAGAATGGGTCTGAATTGAATTCTTCGGCGATTCAATTCTCGAGCACAAAGAAAATTATTTATCTTAAATGAATATTGCTAACACGTAGATGACGGCTCGGTTGTTCTCATGAAAAAAGTTTACGTCATACTCGGTCTTTACCTTACCATTGGTTGTGGGGTGTTATTTGCTGACTGGCCGTGCCGTACCGATAGTACGGTATCGATAGCCGTTGCTCCTGGTAACCAATGGAACGTTCGACTTGCCAGCGATGGGCAAAGCGGGGCAATCCTGGTTTGGCAGGACCGGCGTGGCGGCACTATCGATAAAATTTATGTTCAACGCGTAAGCAGTTCCGGTAATCCTCTCTGGCAACAAAACGGTATTCCTGTTGCCGCAACAAACGGTTATCAATATTATCCTCAAATCGTTACCGACGGTCGGGGAGGGGCGTTTATCGCTTGGCAGGATAATCGTTCAGGCGCAGCCTATAATATTTATGCCCAGCATGTCGATGCGAACGGTAATTTCCTCTGGACAGCAAACGGCGTTCTTCTGTCAAATTCTTCCGGCGAGCAATACAATCCGCAACTTACTTCCGACAGCTTGGGTGGTCTTATCGTAACGTGGCAGGATAATCGTTCGGGAGGGTTTGATATTTATTCTCAGCGAGTTCTTAGTTCGGGAGTTCTTTCATGGGGTTTATCGGGACAGGTTGTTTGTGCAGCGACCAGTGATCAAATTGAGCCGATGGTGACGTGTGATGGTTCCGGCGGTGCATTCATCGGGTGGCTTGATTATCGTGCAGGAGTTGGTTCGACAGACGTGTATTGCCAGCACCTCTCATCCTCCGGTTTGCCTCTCTGGCAGACAGACGGTATTGCGGTTTGCAATGCTCCCAATATGCAGTGGAATCTCTCGATGACACCGGATGGATTCAACGGCGTTGTTCTTGCATGGCAAGATCGGCGACTGGGGACAGTGGACAATATCTACGCTCAGCGAATCAATTCTGTGGGAACCATTCAATGGATCGCAAATGGCCTCCAGCTTGCTTCTGCTTCGGGGAATCAATATTACCCGCAAATTTCTCTTGATGGATTTAAGTGCTATGTTGCCACGTGGCAAGATAATCGTAACGGACTCGATTACGATATTTATGCACAACGCATTAACCCCAAGGGAATGATACTCTGGTCTCCTGCAGGAAATCCTATATGCACTTCTTCGGGGAATCAATACAATCCACAGGTTGTTGCAAAAGGGTCAAGTGTCTTCTTCACGTGGCAGGATGAGCGTGGAAATGATTTTGATGTTTATGCTCAGCGTTGCGATTTATCCGGGCAACCGTTTTGGACTGTCAACGGGGTTGGGGTTGCAATGTTGCCGATGGACCAGGTCAATCCCCAGCTTGTTTCCGACGGATTCGAGGGTGCTGTCATTGCTTGGGACGATTACCATTTGAATACCGGCTCGACCGATATCTTTGCCCATCGTATCGGAGCAAACGGGTTACCTGCCGGAGGATGTTTCCGCTCGTTTGCACAGGATAGCTTTGGACTCAAAGCTGCGCGTTTCACGAAATCGAATAAGAAAATTATCGGTATACCGAATACCGGAAATGTTCGCGATTCGTTATTTGCACGTGGTGTTTTTCCTGACGGAATTCTTATCGGTATCGACCGGCATGACAGTTCTCATGTTTACGGATGGATTTATTTTACAGCAAGTCTCTATGTGCGCAATGCTCTGCCTCAATGGGCAACCCCGCGGCCCCTTGCAAAATTACTGGATAAAGACTTCGTTGGCAAACTTCGGAACCCGACCAATAAACGTTACAACAATCGCCTTCTTGGTGAGCTTCTTGGGTTAATACTGAATGTCGGCGCAAGTGATGCCGGGATTACACAAGCTGAGCTGGGCGATCTGGTCTATCACGATACTTCCGAGTATGCCCAATTGTTGAACGGAAGAAAACTACGGGATATTATTTCTTCCGTCGATAGTCTCATGACATACTATCGTTCGTACAATAATGTTAATTATAGTTACATCGCGAATGCATTACATAATATCAATATCGCATTTGACGGAAGTTTTGATACTGTTTCGACAAAACCGATAAGAATAAAATCGACGAGAGCTGTTTTCTCCGTTCCGTATTTGACCCCCGGTTCTGCCTTGCCGACGGTGTTACCGGCTTTCCAGCCGATCCCGGTTGAACCCGATATCGCGAATCAATTTGTTTTACTCCAGAATTATCCCAATCCGTTTAATCCGTATACGACGATTGAATTCGAATTACCGGAAGCGGCCGTTGTTACGTTGAAGGTTTACAATATTTTGGGACAGGAAGTGACGACATTATTTGACCATGTCACTATGTCTGATGGTCACCAGGTACTCGACTATGATGCATCGAATTTAGCGTCGGGAGTTTATTTTTACCGGATGATTGCCGAGCCAACCTCCGGCAAACATATCGTTTCATTAGTAAAGAAAATGATGGTAGTGAAATAGGGAGGGAAAAGGACGGTCATTATTCCCTGAGGAGATGTCTATGAGAATTTGTGGTGGTGTGTTCTTTTTGTTCTTTGTTCTATGCTTCGTATCTCTTTCTTCTGCACAACTAACCCGTCAATGGATTGCTCGATTCTCCGGGAATGTTACAACCGGCGCTAATGCCGCAACGGCTATGACTGTGGATGATTCCGGTAATGTTTATGTGACCGGGTCGGTGACACGCACTGCAACCGGCGTCGATATTGCAACCATAAAATATTCTCCCGACGGCGTTCAACTGTGGGTTTCGTATTATCCTCCATCCAATGTTTCCGGTGCTGACATACCGACTGCAATTACCGTCGATACCGCTCATAATGTTTATGTTACCGGTACCACGACATCCGGTGTTCCCAATACGGATTATCTTACATTAAAACTCAACCCTGTCGATGGATCTATTCTCTGGTCGAAAACGTATAACGGTCCTGGAAACGGCACCGATCATCCTACCGGTATAGTTGCCGACGATTCGATGAATGTTTACGTTACAGGCTGGAGTCTGGGTGCAGGCACGAATTACGATTATGCTACAATCAAATATAATCCGAACGGCGATTCATCATGGGTTCGACGGTACAACGGACCTGCCAACGGTGTCGACAGCGCTCTCGCAATGGCATTGCAGGGCTTTAACGGTCTCTATGTTACCGGTACAAGCGTCGATTCCGGTTATGATTACCTGACAATAAAATATGATCCCGGAACCGGCGACACGCTCTGGACTGCCCGGTATAATGGTAACGGTTTTGGTAACGATATCGCCCGCGCAATTGTCCTGCGAGCGTCGAATCAAGTTTATGTGACCGGTAGCAGTCAAAGTGCCGCCGGTGATGATGATTATCTGACGATACTCTACAACGGTTCCGGTGTGGAGCAATGGGAATCCCGCTATGACGGTCCTGCTCACGGTAACGATGAAGCATATGGTATCGCATTGAATGGTGCCAGCACGGTTTTTGTCACAGGGAAAAGCACTCAAAGCGAAACATTTAACGATATCGTGACGATTCGTATCAGCCAAAGCAACGGGGATGGTTTGAAAGTTGATGCATACAATGGTCCCGGGAATGATGAAGATGTCGGGTTGTGTATTCTGGGAGGATCAAAACCGTATGTCCTTGGTCCCAGCGAAGGAGCCGGTACGGGAAAAGATTATACACTGATTCAGTATAGCGCTGCTGATGCTGAAAATTTTGTTGAACGGTATGATGGATCATTTCATGGAGACGACGTTCCTTCTGCAATTGCAAGTTTCGGGGGGGCAGTTTATGTAACGGGCCAAAGTGTTGCCAGCAAAGGATCTCAATTTCTGACCATCAAATATGTCGATCCTGCGGCGGTCAAATATCGTACTTTTACGCAAGACAGTCTTCCGATGAAATCCGTCAGTTTGAAAGCCTCTCTTACAGTTCCGAATGCAGGAAACGTCCGCGATGCGGCGATGGCGGCTGCTTATCCGAAAATTAAAAAGGGATATATCGGTTATCCCGGCGGACTTGTTGTCGGTAATGCGCGGCCCGATAGCGCCACCTCATTTGGCTGGATGCGGTTCGATGCAACCACCGGAGTTGCCGGTATGCTGCCGGATACTGGCGCCGCTCGCGGCTTTGATCTTTTTGGAGGAGTGCCATTCGTCGGAGAAAAGAAAGATCCCAAGAAGTCAAAATACAACAATCATCTTGTCGGACAACTGTTGGCACTGCGCATCAATATTGGTGCAAGCGATGCTGAGGTCACTCCGCCGACATTCGGTGACTTGACATATAACGACAACGACACCAGTAATCATTTTAACGGCTTGACGTTGCGGCAAATAGCTACAATTGCCGATAATGATTTAACATATTGGAAGCGGTACCCGCCTGTCGATTGGTTACATCTCGATTCGATTTTTACACGTGTGAATCGTGCATTTACCGGACCGTTCAGTTGGGTGACCAAGAATCCTCTCGTCGTTACCGGTGTCAATCCGGTGGATAGCATATCGTTTCTCGGTCCCGCAAATGTACCGGTCAATAATCCGCTGGCATTTCCGCCCGGTGCCATCGATTTAAATCCGGCGAAATTTTCGCTGAACCAGAATTACCCGAATCCGTTCAATCCAACGACAACGATTACGTTTACACTGCCGTCAGAGGGAATTGTCACAGTGAAGGTGTACAACATGTTGGGACAGGAAGTGGCAACACTTCTCGATCACGAACTGGTAACGGCAGGATCGGCGGATGTTGAGTTCAACGGCAATACACTTGCCTCCGGCGTCTACTTTTACCGGCTCATTGCTCAATCGGTCAATGACGACGGAAATAGCGCCGGTAAAACGTTTACGCAAGTGAAGAAAATGTTACTGCTGAAATAGCATAATTTTGAAGGAACAATCCTTGTTGTAATTTTGTTTTAGAGATAGAAGGGGATTGTTTCTCCGATCATTGAGAAAAATTGTTCTGTGATTTTAGTTTTGTGTGAGTCTGGTTCCCACGTCGATATCAAGTCGCCTCCCCTTGAATCGGCTGCCGGGCTCACACTTTTTTTGGTCTCGACGAATACAAGCCTGAAACATATCGATAGTCTTCATATGTTATTTCACCGTACAACAACCTGCCTGCCGATGTTCTGCTCCCGATTCGTACTATAAAAAGGGATTGTCGTTTACAATCTCTGTTGTAGAGGATTTTGCTCGTACAATCTCGTAAATGTCAAATGAAATTCTGATCGGCCAATCGGTCGGATCAACATTTGAGAATCATTCATATTTACCATTGACGGATTTCCCCTTTTTTCCTTGGAAAAGTATTTTGAGAAGATTGCCTTTTGCAGCGAATTTTAATATGTTAAAGCATCTTTTGATCGCCATCGATGCTCAATATTGCAAGGAAATTCAAATCGTGAAGTGTCTTACCGAATATCTCTGGTTTCATACAACGAAACAACGTGAATATATCAATATTACGGATAGAGTTACCGAGATTGTTGATCGTAGCGGAATACGTGACGGGATGGTACTCGTTTCTGCAATGCACATTACTGCCGGTGTGTACGTGAACGATGCGGAAGATGGATTGATCCAGGATATCGATGAATGGCTGGAAAAACTTGCACCGTTCAACCTGAAGTACCATCATCACCGGACAGGAGAAACGAACGGCGATGCTCACTTAAAAAGCTTGTTGCTTCATCATGAGGTTATTGTGCCGTTAACGGACGGAGCTCTTGATTTCGGTCCGTGGCAGCAGATTTATTATGCCGAGTTTGACGGACGTCGCCGCAAACGTGTTGTTGTGAAAGTGATGGGCGCTGAACAATGATCCCGCGGCGAATATTGTTATTGCTCTCACTCGTTTTTTTTGTGGTGTGCGGTTACGCGCAGACGACGGTTGGAAAGAAGGGTCCATTCCAGATTCAATGCGATATTTCCCGATTTTTGGGAGATACCGCGAAAGTCTACGTGGAATTGTATTACGGTTTTCGCGAAAATATGCTTTCGTACCGGTTCGATGCGGGAAAATATTCTGCGTCGTTGTATATGAATATGACCGTTCGATCTCCGTCGGCAACCGTTCTCAACAAAGAGTGGATGATTCCTCATACGATTGACGACACCGCGCATCTCGAGACTTCACAAACACTGATGGGATTACAATCGTTCGGACTTGTTCCCGGATCGTACACGGTTTCGATATCATTTTATGATGTCAATGACCGGTCCCGCAGCGACAGTGTCGTATTCCCGCAGATCATCGACCGCATCCCGGAGAATCACGAAGCATTAAGTGATGTGGAGTTATGTACATCCATCCAATCCTCTTCGGATAAAAAATTGATTTTTTATAAGAACACGTTGGAAGTCATTCCCAATGCCGGAAGAATGTACGGCATCGGTCTCCCCATTTTATATTATTATGTCGAAGCATATAACCTGAAAAAAGATTCTACAAGCAAACAGAATGTAATCGTGCGGACATCCGTTATCGATGCGACCGGCAAAGAACTTTTTAACAAAGAGAAGATACGGCCACGCGTTCATGATGCCAGCGTTGAAATTGGGACAATGAATTTATCCGGTGTGCATAGCGGGACGTATATTTTTCAAGCAGCGCTTGTCGATAGCGCCCAAGGAACTCTGGTAACAAGTTCAAAGAAATTTTTTGTTTATAAACCGGGAAGCGTGGCGGATTCAAATGTCAGCGAACACTTCAATGACGTTGTTTCAAGTGAATTTTCCGTGATGAACGATGTGGATGTCGATCTTGCTTATCAACAAGCGCGCTATATTGCAACACCGGCTGAAAGGGATCAATATGCCAGACTCAATGACTTAAAAGGCAGGCAAAGTTTTCTATTCGATTTCTGGAATCGCAGGAATCCGAATCCCGGCTCTCCGGTCAATGAATTCAAGAAGAATTACGACAGCCGGATCGAATATGCGAACCGGAATTTTTCCGTCGGTAACAGGGAGGGATGGAAAACTGATCGCGGGCGCGTATATATTATCTACGGGCCGTATGACGATATTGAACGAAATCCCAGCTCATCCGAAAGTCTGCCGTACGAAATCTGGCATTACAATAATATTCAAGGGGGAGTCATTTTTGCGTTTGTGGACAAAAGCGGGTTCGATGATTACGTGCTGGTGCATTCAACCGACCGTGATGAGCTGAGCGACGAAAACTGGTACGAGGAATATGCTCACAGAGCACAATAACAGACGATATGCAATTCTTCTTTGAATTTATTGCATTTCAGTGTGTACGCTGGACCGTTCTGATTCTTCCGCTGAAATCCGCTCAGCGCTTCGGAGCGTTCATCGGCCGCTTTGCGTTTACCATTCTATCGAAAAGACGCAACATTGCCCTGGACAATCTCTCTTATGCTTTCCCGGAAAAAACTCAGGAAGAACGCATCGCCATTGCAAAAGGTGCATTTCAGAATTACGGTATAGCGTTGATTGAACTGTTGTGGTTTCCCAATCTTAACGATGCAGCCTTGCGTTCTCTGGTCAAAGCGGACAATATCGAAATAATCGATCAGGGACATAAACGTGGAAAAGGGGTGATCATGTTGTCGGGTCATTTCGGAAATTGGGAACTCATTGCTCTCGGTGTGGCATATCTCAGTAAGCATCCGGTTTCTATCATCGTGCAGACACAAAGCAATAAGCTGGTGAACGATGTCATTAACCGGCATCGATGTTTACTCGGCAACAGTGTTATCCCGCTGGGAATGTCCGTTCGGGAAACTATCAAGATCCTGAATAGCGGCGGTATTGTTGCCATGGCGCCGGATCAAAGCGGTCCGATGGAAGGAGTGTACGTGGATTTTTTTGGACGCCGGGTTGCATCCCATCAAGGTCCCGCCGCGTTGGCACTGCGAACAGGCGCAACAATGATTATCGGTTTTATGATCCGTCAACCTGATTGGACGTACGAAGCGATTCTTGAAGAAATACCGATGGCAGATTTAAGCGGCTACTCCGAAGATCATGTAAGGGAATTGACTCAACGTCATACCGCGATCCTCGAAAAATTTATCCGGCAATATCCCGATCACTGGTTATGGATGCACCGCCGGTGGAAGCATACGTGGGAGAGCGTTCAAAAGGAGTCAGCAAAACCGACCGGTGCCTGATTTCCGCCACATACTCGTTGTTCAGACGGCATTCCCCGGCGACGTCATTCTGACCATCCCTCTGGTTCAATCTTTGAAGAAAGAATTTCCCGCCGCTGCGATCGATATGCTCGTGACACCGCAGGCATCGGAGGTTTTGTTGAACCATCCGTCAATCCGTACTATCCTCCGGTACGATAAGCATGGAGCTGACCGCGGGATTTCCGGTTTCCGGAGACAGATCAAGATTCTTCGCTCACATCGATATGATCTTGCAATTGTGCCGCACCGGTCATTGCGAAGTGCTCTGCTTGTCCGTTTAGCGGGAATTCCCGAACGGATCGGTTTTTCAACAAGTGCCGGAAGCTTCTTTTTCACACGAACAGTTCCGTATGATTCTTCCTCTCATGAAGTCGAACGAAATCTTTCTTTGTTACGCGGCGTTGGAGTTACTGTCGATGGTCGTCCTTTTCCCGATGTGTATCCAGCCGATGGCGATCGGCGGATTGTCGATAAACTTTTATCGAAAAAGAAATTTGTTGTCTCTCATCAAACAATTGTCATCGCACCGGGGTCTGTTTGGAATACGAAACGATGGCTGCCGGAACGATTTCAGGAGCTTATCCGGTATTTGATCGATCGTCGTTATTCGGTTGTGTTGATTGGAGGGAAAGATGATGTTGCGTTGTGCGAGACGATTCTGCAATCGACAAACGGGGAAAATGTGATTTCAACGGCAGGCGAACTTACGTTTCTGCAATCGGCGGAATTAATTCGCCGGAGCCGCGTGCTTGTCAGCAATGACAGTGCCCCGATGCATCTGGCGCTTGCCGTGCGCACGCCGGTTGTCGCAATCTTCGGACCAACTATTCCTCAACTCGGATTTGCTCCATACGGAATCAGCGATATAGTCGTTGAAATTTCCGGTCTGCCGTGCCGGCCGTGCAGTATTCATGGCGGTACAACCTGTCCTATCAAAACGTTCGATTGTATGGTCAATATCTCGGCGGCAACGGTGTTGCAGAATGTTGTCCGCGTGTTGGAAAAACAATCCGTTCAATCTCCATAACAGTCAATGGGTACTGTTTTCAAAATTAATCTTGAGCGGGTTGATCGTCGCGTCCTTGCGCAAGCAGCAGCTGTCGTGAAGCAGGGGGGAACTTTATTGTATCCGACCGACACGATTTACGGATTCGGTTGCGATGCCTTTAATGATAGGGCGGTAAGAAAAATTTTTGAGATTAAACAACGGTCAGAGAAAAATCCCGCTCTTGTTCTCGTTCATAATAGAACAATGGTGAAAAAATTGGTCGGCGAAATTTCCCCGCTTGCCCGCCGTTTGATGGATGCGTGTTGGCCCGGGCCGTTGACGATCATTTTTCACGCCAAACGATCTTTTCATCCTTTTATTACCGGAGAGAATAATACAATCGGCATTCGTATTCCGGGAAATAAATTTTGTTTGAAACTTATCGCCGAAAGCGGTACTCCGCTTCTGTCCACCAGCGCAAATATTTCCGGAACACCGATGATAGCCGATGTGCAGCAACTGATCGAAACGTTTTCTTCTCGTGTCGATTTATCCGTCGATGCCGGAACATTGAAACCGAGTGCTCCATCGACAGTCGTGGATGTTACCCGCGATCAACCGGTAATTATCCGGGAAGGTGCCTTCAAAAAAAACGACATCGACCGAATTCTAAATTCAAACTGAGATTTTGTTTGAATTACAGAGAATCCGATCGATATCATTCAAACTTCTCTTTGTCAAGAGAATTCAATCCTGCATGTCCCACACAAAAAGTCCGCGCTTCTCATATTCAGTATGAAGAAGTTCGTGAGACAAATGTCCCAATGGCTCTTTGAGAAAATCATCATATAAAATTTTTATTTGAGGATTTTCATGAGACTTTCGTATTGGTTTATTTGCATCCTCTCTATAAATAGATTCTGCCCGTAATTTCCTCGTGGCCATCGTCGTCGGGATCGGTTGTCCGCCGCCGCCGAGGCATCCGCCGGGGCATGTCATGATTTCGATGAATGCATATGGTGACTCTTTTTTCTCAACTTGATCCAAAAGGAACCGTGCATTTTTCAATGTATGCGCGACGGCGACTTTGACTTTTGTGCCGTTCATATCGACTTCGGCCTCTTTAATTCCTTCCATGCCACGAACGGCGGTAAAGTTAAGGTTGGATAATGTTGTTCCGGTGACGACCTCGTATGTCGTTCTCAGAGCAGCTTCCATGACTCCGCCGGTTGCACCGAAAATAACGGCCGCACCGGTTGATTCTCCGAGAGGATGATCGAAATCTTCCGCCGGAAGATTGGCGAACCGGATTCCGGATTCTTTGAACATCCGTGCAAGTTCCCGTGTTGTGAGAACGTAATCGACGTCATAAAATGCATCGGTATTGGACCACGACCGTTTGTCTTTCCAGTATTCGAACGCGCTCATCATTTCGGGACGCTTCGCTTCATATTTCTTTGCCGTACACGGCATGACGGAAACGACAACCAGTTTTCGCGGATCGATTCCCATTTTTGCCGCATAATAAGTTTTGGCAATGGCACCGAACATCTGTTGGGGGGATTTACACGTCGAAAGATGTTTCAGCGATTCCGGGAAGAAATGTTCTGCAAATTTTATCCATCCGGGCGAACACGACGTTATCATCGGCAACACGCCATGATTGGTGATCCTGCTGAGAAGCTCATGTCCCTCTTCTATAATGGTCAGGTCAGCCGCAAATTGTGTATCGAAGACTTTGTTGAAACCGAGCCGTCGCAAACCTGCAACCATTTGACCCGTCGCAAGAGTGCCCGGTCCCATGCCCATTGCCTCGCCGATACCGACGCGGATCGCCGGTGCCGTTTGGACGATAACAATTTTTTCCGGATTCATCATTTCTTCAAAAACAATTTCCGTATCATCACGCTCGACAATTGCCCCGGTTGGACAAACGAGAGCACATTGCCCGCAATTGGTGCAGGCAACATTACCGAGTCCTTTTTCCATATACGTTGAAATTTTGGTGCGGATTCCCCGTCTCGAAAGACCGATTGCGGATACCGTTTGGACATTTTGACAAACAGAAATACATCTTCCGCACAGGATACATTTGTTCGGATCGCGCGTCAGGGACAGCGAAGTACTATCGCACGGCTCTTCTTTTTTTGTCCGAACGAAGCGCGCTTCCTTGATTCCCATTTCCGAGGCAATCGATTGCAGTTCACAATTCTGATTGCGTAAACAGGAAAGACAATCCTTCGGATGGTTGGCAAGAAGCAGTTCGACGTTGGTCTTCCTCGCATCACGGATACGCGATGAATTTGTGGCAATCTCCATCCCTTCGTACACGCATGCCGTGCAGGAACGTACCAACGATCGCACTCCTTTGACTTCCACGACACACACACCGCAGGATGCGTTGCGTGACACATCTTCCAGATAACAGAGTGTCGGTATTTCGATACCTGTTTGTTTGCAGGCGTCCAGAATGGTCATACCTTCGGGGACCTGGTACTGATTTCCATTTACTTTGATATTGACAATGATATTTTTCATTGGATCCTCTTAGTTTTCTTGTTCTTGATGACATTTCACATCGCATCGTAAACAGCGGTACGCTTCGTGTAAGGCTTCTTCCCCTGAATATCCGGAAAGAACTTCATGGAAGCTGGATACCCGCTCCTTCGCGGAAAGTTTTTTCGGATCGACTTTCTTTCCGCCTTCAGGTTCTGTGACAACCTCGTCTTTATATTTGAAATCTCTGAACAAACGATAGAACCGTTTCTCTTTCATCAAATCGAGATCGATTGCTTCCGCCGCCTGCCGGGCAATACCCATCGCTTCCGAAACTGTTGCAGGACCGGTTACGGCATCACCGCCGGCATATACTTTGGGAATGTTTGTTCGTGAGCTCGGCTGCTGAACTTTGATCGAACCGTTCTTCCGAAGTTCTAACCCGATTTCTTTTGCCGGTTCAAAATCCACCGTCTCACCGATTGCGAGAATCACATTCGAACATTCTACAAGAATGGATTCACCTGTTTCGACCGGTTTCTTTCGTCCCGAACTATCGAAGCCGTCAAATCTCATTTTATGAATTTCTAATGCTTTCACTTTTCCCTGCAAATCACCGACGATTCTGTTGGGAGCGGACATGAATAAAAACTTGATGTTTTCATCCATCGCGTCTTTTATTTCATGGTCGTTCGCGGGCATTTCATCGCGGTCACGGCGGTAGACGATGGTGACATCGGCGCCGAGACGCAGGCAGGATCGTGCGGCATCAATCGCCACATTGCCTGCACCAACCACGACGACGTTTTTACCGATTCGCAATTTCTTCCCGCCCGCAAATGCTTCCAGGAATTCGTATCCTTCAAGCACTCCATCAAGATGTCTGCCCGGTATTTCGAGCTCGATGTCTTTTTGTGCGCCCACAGCGATAAATACGGCATCATTTTGTTTCTGTAATGTTTTGAACGAAATATCAGTGCCGATCTTCCGGTTAAAAGCGAACTTCACTCCGAGTTTTTTGAAAAGTTCCAGTTCTTTGTTCAGTCCTTCTTTCGGAAGACGGTAGGCAGGAATTCCATATTGCAAAATTCCTCCGGCTTTCGCATGACTGTCATACACGGTAACATTATGACCGAGACGAACGAGGTAAAACGCTGCCGTTAATCCTGCCGGACCTGCGCCGACAATCGCGATATTTTTTCCCGTCCGGGAAAGTTTTTCTCTGATTAATCGCTGGTAAATTTCTTTCTCTTTTCCCATTTTGTACATCGTATCGGCAAGATACCGATGGATTTCACCCTGCGATACGGGATCATCCACCATTTCACGACGACACCGCATCTGGCAGTGGAAATAGCAAATTCTTCCAACCGTTCCGGGAAGCGGGTTGTCACGCAACGTTAACTCGAAAGCCTCTTCAAGTTTTCCTTCCTTCAGGAGTTGCAGATATCCGGGAATGTTCATATGGAGAGGACAGCTATTTTCGCATAAAGCCATATACAGGTTCTCGCAGACACCGGCTTTGCACCGTTTTTGAACGATATGTTTCTCATATTCATCGCGGAAATAACGCAGTGTCGTTAAAACCGGATTTGAACTTGTCTGGCCTAATCCGCACAACGAGGAATCCCGGATAACGTACGAAAGTCGTTCGAGCGTATCGAGATCTTCCATGACTGCTTCGCCTTTCGTGATTTTATTGAGAATCGCGAGCGCTTGTGCAAGTCCTTCACGGCAGGGAGTACATTTTCCGCACGATTCCATGGATGTGACCTCGACAAAATAACGGGCGACGTCGACCATACAGTTGTCCTGATCCATGACCACCATACCGCCGGAGCCCATAATCGTGCCGAGCTTGCTGAGCGATTCATAATCCACCGGAGTATTGAAATATTCAACCGGTATGCATCCTCCGGACGGTCCGCCGGTTTGAATGGCACGGATTTTTTTCTTGTTTCCGGTGCCTTCGCCCATCTGGTAGACGATGGTTTCGAGTGTCGTACCGAGCGGCAATTCCACGAGTCCGGTATTTTTAATTTTACCGACAAGAGAAAATACTTTCGTTCCGGTGCTGGTCGGCGTTCCGAATTTTGCAAATTCGTTGCCGCCGATTGTCACGATGACAGGAATGTTGAACCACGTTTCGACATTGTTGATGTTTGTCGGTTTTCCCCAGAGTCCTTTCTGTGCAGGATAGGGAGGACGGGGAATCGGCCTGCCGGCTCTTCCTTCGATGGATGCAATCAGCGCGGTTTCTTCACCGCAAACAAAAGCGCCGGCTCCTTCAACATGAGAAATATCGAAATGGAATGACGATCCGAATATATTTTCTCCCAGAATCCCTTTTTCCTTTGCCGTTTCAACTGCTTTCTTAAACCGTTCCACCGCAAGCGGGTATTCGGCCCGGACATACATAATGCCTTCCGAAGATCCCATCACATATCCACCGATCAGCATTCCCTCCAGAAGAGCGTGCGGGTCGCTTTCAATTTCGTTTCTGTTCATGTACGCGCCCGGATCACCTTCATCAGCATTGCAAATAATATATTTTTTATCACTTTCGGCTTTCTTCATCATCTCCCATTTGATTGCAGTCGGAAACCCGGCTCCGCCGCGGCCGCGCAGTTTTGATTTTTTGATCTCTTCCAGGACGGAATCTCCCGTCATGGACGTCAGCGCTTTCAACAAAGCGGAATAGCCGCCCACGGCAATATATTCTTCGATATCTTCGGGATTAATCAACCCGGCATCACGCAAAACGATTTTCTTTTGTCCTTTGAAGAAGGGAATTTCGTTCCACAACGGTACGCTGACCAATCCGGTACCGAATTCTATTGCCGATGTGAAGAAATTCCACTTCTCAATTTTACAGAATGCCTTTTTCAACGGCATCAGTCCTTTGGAAAGGCTGGTGACGATGTTCTCGGCATCTTTCGGCGTCACTTTGTGAAGGATAACGAGCGGCATTCCGGGCAAATAGCAATTGACCAATGTTTCTTCAGCACAGAATCCGAAACATCCGGTAATGGAAAGGTGAATTTTTGCCTTGTGCGCACTGATCGATTTCTGCAAACTTTCATAGACTTCTTTTGCGCCGTTGCCGAGACCGCATGTTCCCATACCGACGGAAATTTTCGGGACATCCGGAAGCAGTTTTTTTAGTCCTTTTTTACGGATATCTTCAATCATCGCAGCATCCATGATTTTCATGATAGTTTCCTTCCTTTCGTGACCCGGTTGAGAAGTTTCTGCATTTTTGCCGTCGTCATGTTGCTGTAAATCATGCCGTCAAGTGCAAGGACGGGAGCCAGGGCACATTGTCCGAAACATGCCACCGTCGAAATCGTGAACTGGTTGTCCGGCGTCGTGAAGTACGTCTCACCTTCCTGAAGTTCTTTACTGCAACCGAGGATTAATCCAAGATCATCATGCAGAGCACGGGATCCTTTCGTATGACACGCAGTTCCGCGGCAAACGGTGATCGTGTGCTTGCCTTGCGGTTTGAGATTGAAGAACGAATAAAATGTCACGACATTGTATATTCTTGACAGCGGTACCCCCGTTCTGAGCGCCACGCGATTCAAGGCACCTTCCGACAGGTATTTATGCTCGTTCAGAAGCTGTGTCTGTTCCAGAATGCTCAACAATTCTCCCTGTTTCCCTTTTTGACGTTTGATGATGACATCGATTTCATCTAATTCTCGTGCCATCGTTTGTGTTCCGTTCATAATCACTCCTTTATAAAAAGTATAATTCCAATCTCACGGTATGATATTTCCTGATAATTATTGTATTGCAATTTGTTCGTTGTTGTTTTATAAAAATAAAACCATGTTCAGATACATTTCTTACAATGAAAAAAAAGAGACAAACAACCGGATCATTCTTCCATCAAATAGCCATCGTGACCGAAAGAAAAACATTTCTTCCGGGTTCATATTGAATAAGACCGCGTAACGTCGACAGATGGCTCTGATATTCTTTATTGAAAATATTCTGAATGCCGGACCGGATCATTAACGACAGTTGACCGATGTCGACAGGAACGAGACCGACGTTCATATCCATAATCACATAACCGGCCGTTTCCGTTTCACCGGCCGCAAGATTATGCTGAGCCGCGGAACCCCAGCAGGAGAGAGTGAGCGTTCCGAATTTTTGCAGATTTCCGGTTATATCGAATTGTCCGCTGAACGGTGCAATTTGAGGAAGATTACGATGATTCAGTATATCTTCGCCACGAACATACGAGGCAGATATTTTTATTGCGATCGATGTGACCGGCGTGACCTCATCCGTAATTTCGCCGCCGTACAAACGTGCTTCTCCGATGTTTTCACTGATATATGCCGGCCGTCCTTCGAAAGTTCCCGGAAGCTGAGAGACAAGATTGGTAAGACTATTGAAAAATCCATCGGCCTGAATTCTCATGGTTCCGGTGTGGAACCGAAGACCGGCGTTATATGCCATACTGCGTTCCGGTTGCAGATCCGGATTGCCGACATAGACAATGCTTCCGAGATCAAGAAATTCATACCGTTCTTCAGGAGTCGGAGACCGAAAAGCTGTCGCGGCAAGCATGGTAATATCACAATACGAATTCACGGGGTACGTCAGGCCTGCATTTGCACTCCATGATTCGTTATGGACATCGGCGGCATTCCACAAAACCTGCTGGTTGGGCGGTGAATTCTGGATAACGCCGGACGTGATAATATATTGCGGATTCAAAACCTCATCGTTGTGAACCCGGATCCAGTCGTACCGTGCTCCGATAACCAGAGTTGTATTTCCTAAAATTGTGCCTTCGTGCTGTGTATAAATTCCCGCACTGAAATAGTTCGAGTTGGGAATAGGAAGGTCTCCGATAATTTGATTTTTGCTGAGAAGGTGTCTTTCTCTTCTGCTATCGATGTCGCGCTGCCAGACGTCCGCGCCGATGGTCAGGAGATCATCATGGAACGGGATTATTTTTGATTCGGCATTGACATCGGTCGTGATGTGAGTCGCTTCCGGCGTTATGATGACGGTGGGATTTTGAATCAGATCCACATTACGATCAATTTCCTGACGTGAGCCGTGAACCGTCAGAAGCGGAATAGTTTCTGAAATATTGGGAATGGTATAATCAATACCGAACAATTCACGCCGGGCGAGAGTATATGTTGCCGTTGCAGATTCGGGAAACGCCGCGCCACCAGGAATGCCCGTATCGTCCGCCTGCGCACGCTGATATGATAATACCAACGTCTGATCGCTGAATGTTTTCACTCCCAGCGAACTACAGATCGTGAAATCGCGGTACTGAGAATTCGGAATTTCGCCGGCGGGAGTCATTGTATTTTCCGCCTTCTGATATCCTCCGCTGACTCTCAATGCAAGTTGTTCCGATGACCGTTCGATCATGGCATATTGCGAAGAACAACCGTTCACACTCGAAAAATCGTTTGACAATTCGGCATTCATCTGAATATTATCCGAAAACGGAGCGCGTTTCGTAATCATGTCGACGATCCCACCGATCGATCCCGTTCCGTATAATACCGAACCGGAAGATTTAATCGTCTCAACACGGTCAAGATCATGAATATTGATGAGTGAAAGCGGTCCTGCAATATCGGTTGCGGTTTCAATTCTCGTGTCATCGATAAGAGTGACGATGCTCGATCGGCTCAAACCTCTGATGGAAATTTCCGTTTGCCAGATACCATCACGGACAAGAGAAATACCGGGAATTTTTTCTAATTCATCCGGAACGGTCGGTCTGATGGATTCTAAAAGCTGATCGTCCATGACGACATCGGAAGAATAGGGGGTGGATGTATTCACTGACGGAGTGCGAGTACTACGGACGATTACTTCGTCGTAATGGAAGATTGATGGTTGAAGGAAAAAAATAAGCGTGTCGGCCTGATTTGCGGTAACAGTGAACCGGCGGTCAATATTCGAGTATGCGAGATGATGAATCGAAAGAGTGTACGTGCCGGGATGGATATTCCCGAAGAAAAAAATACCGGCAGTATCGGCACTTTTGTGGACGCCGGTTTCCACCAGAAGGATATTGCCACCGTTTATCGGTTGATGCGTCTCTTTGTCTTTAATCTGACCGTACAGAAAAGCAGATTGCGCATTGGCGTGGAAGCAAGCGGATACAGTAATAAGAATTACTGCGATGAATCTCCCCAAAAACAAAAAAATCTCTTCTCGTGCTCCATCACCGGCATGTGAAACGGAGCTCAGTTTGACACGATCGACAAGTACTTGCGAATACGTCATTCTCTCTTCGCCTGTCGAATTGTACGTAGCGTAAGACACAATGTACCTTGTTAACTGATACAGAAAAACCACGAAACACAATAAGCTACAAAACGACGGTTTCCCTAAATGGCGTAATGAAATTCAGGGATTATTGCTTAAATCGGGTAGCTTTCAGGGTAAGAACAACGAATGAGATGATGTATTTAATGTAACGAAGATTCAGGAGAAAGTCAAAAGAACGTGTGATATATAATCGAAACTGGATATTTCATACATCTCAAAAATGGACTCGGAACTTTCTTGTCTTGAAAGATGGAAACGTGTCAAAATAGAAAGAAAAGGAAAATTTTGGTACGGTTGTCATAATCTCTGAAACTTCTTATATTAAAACCAGTCAATAGGGATCCGAGTATTCATTGCTATCGCATAGGAATGAAACAAGGCACATCATACAGTATTCTGATTGTTGAAGACGACGAGCAATACCAGGAATTGCTTAAGGAAAACCTCAGTGGCACGTATGCTAATGTCGCGGTGGCGCCAGACGGTGTCGCTGCGATCAATCAGATTAATACGACCTTTTTTGATGTGATACTTCTCGATTTGGAACTTCCCCGTGTTAGCGGTATCGAAGTCCTGGCACATGTCAAAGATCACTCACCTTCGACTCCGGTCATTATCCTTACCGGGTCGCTTGATATACGAAAAGTAGTGGAAGCAATGAAAATGGGTGCCTACGATTACCTGACGAAACCACCCGTTACCGACGAACTTCTGGTGACGCTCGAACGGGCGATTGAGTTTCGGGCATTGAAAAATTCGGCTGCCATTGCCGAACGGGCAAAACAATTTTCATCGATGGATGACTCGGTCGTTGGGGTCAGCAAGCTATGGATGGAAATGCTGGATCGGGCACGCAACTTTGCTCAAAGCGATTTACTCGTGTTTTTGACAGGGGAGACCGGGGTCGGTAAAGAAGTTCTTGCAAACTACATTCATCGCCACAGTTTTCGGAAAGACCAGCCGTTCGTTTCCGTTGATTGCGGTGCCATCCCGGATAATTTGATTGAATCGGAACTCTTTGGTCACGAGAAAGGGGCATTTACGAGTGCCGAAGGTTCGAAGGAAGGATTGGTCGAGCTTGCCCACGGCGGAACGCTGTTTCTCGATGAGATCGGGCACATCGATCCGAAGTTTCAGCAGAAGATTCTTAAGTTCGTTGAGACGAAAACGTTTCGCCGTCTCGGTGGCACGAAACTGAAAACTGTGGATGTCCGGATCATTGCAGCGACGAATAAAAATATTCCGATAGAAATCGATGCCGGCCGGTTCCGGAGCGACCTCTGGTACCGTCTCAACGTTATGAAGCTTGATATCCCTCCATTACGCCAGCGACCGGATGATATTCCCATGTTGGCCGAGTACTTCTGTCGAAAGTATACTCATAACGGGAGCGGCACGTACTTCTCGCCATCGGCATTACAAGCACTTCGATCGTATGCATGGCCCGGAAATGCCCGTGAACTGCAATCCACTATTCAGCGCGCCCTTGCCGTTTCGTTTACCGGTTGCATCGAAGTCCGCGATCTCGGGCTTGACTCTACCGAAGTTGCGGTTACCCGCCCGTCGTCCGATTCGGATGTTTCTGCTCTGACTTCTCTGAAAGATGCCGAGAAAAACCATATCGTGAAAGTTCTGCGAGCTCATGATTGGAATATATCGAAGGCGGCTAAACTTCTGGGAATCGGCCGCAACACTCTTCACGCAAAATTGAAGGAGTACAACATCCAAACAAAAGCCGATTAATGCTTTGTGCCCGGATCTTTTCTACAGAGACAATATAGTATAATCGGATAGCTCAATTTGTTCCAATTTTGAACGCTGTTCCAAAATGGAGCGATCTACAAAAATCCGCGGTTGACCGTAACCTGCCAATTTCCGCATTATCAATCCTATTGAACCATCTGTTGTCATTCTGCATGTACCATTACCGTTGGCGTACATCATGTAGTGAATTGAATGTGGCTGCATAAAATATTTTGTATCCCAATTAATTCATTGAATAAAAAACCATGAAAAGCTCTGATCGTTTTTCAAAAAAAATGTACACACTGTTGATTGTCGACGACGATGATCAGCTGCGAACGATTCTGGAAAATGAACTCCGGGATATCGGGTATAATGTGAGTTCCGCAAGTGATGGCAATGAGGGACTTGAATTTATTCAGAACAAAAACTTTGATCTGTTGATTCTCGATATCAAAATGCCGGGAATCAACGGTTTCCAACTGCTCCGCTATTCGAAAGAAAAGCATATTCACACGAAAGTTATCATGTTGACCGGATTCGCAGACCTCCACCACGCAATCGAGTCCAAACGGCTTGGTGCAGACGATTTCCTCGGCAAGCCGTATGACCTGAATGATTTAGAATCGACGATTCAGCGCGCACTCTGTAACTGATGATGTTCCGTTCAAATCCCCGGATTTGAACCATCCTTTCCCAAAAGTACTGTTCTAAATCTGAATAGTGTTCCAATCTGGAACGCAATTGTCAGCATGTTCCCTTCATGCAGTTTAATGATTTCCCTTTTTTTAACCCCGTTTGCCATGGTTTTGTCATTTCTTTCCGGTTGATATCGCTGGCACAGGCCATGCAAGTATATAGATATGGTAATGTGAAGACCCGGGAAGTCTTTGACAAGATATCATCAAAAATATGTAAAGGGACAGCAGATGAGAAAATTGATATTTTTTGGAGTTACGGTTTTTACTATTGCTTTTGTCGATAGATCGATATCTCAAAATAACGTCTCGAATGATTATGTGAGAACCTATCGTACATTTACAGCAGACAGTATCGCTCTTTCGCACGATAATTTCGGAAAGCTGGGAAAATTTGTTGTTCGGAAACCGGATAAGGTGTATTTCTGTGTCACTGTGACTGTCCTTGCCGAAAGTGCTACAGGCTTGCATATGGAATTTGGAAACGTCATCGATACCGCGATGCCGTTCTATACCATTCCGCCATCGACAAAGGTCCATTCGGATTCCAAACTTGGAAAGTGGGACTTTACATTTGGAAATAATTTGTATGCGTGGGATACCGTCCAGGTAATTGGGTATGGAATAAAAGCAAAACTACAGACAGTATCCAAATACTTTTGGAGACAGCGATACACTCAAGTCAGTGCGATACAAACTAATCCCACGATCGATCCGAATGTTTTGAAGATGCCGATGCCGAATCGCGTCAATGGTCTTGTTGAGGCGTTCTCCAATAGCGGATTTAGTGTTACCAACGGATTAATGGTAGGAGAAAACCGAACCGATAGTGTCAAGAATTACGGATGGTTACTGGCATCACAATACACCGATGTATTGAATTCGCTCAGCGATAAAAAAGGACTGCAGAGCGGCACTCCTCGCGGTTTCGATGTTTATACATCTTCCCGCAAACCGATTCTGGGCAGACAAAAATCGATTACCCCGAGCAAGCAGAACAATAAATTGATTGCCGATATGATCGCTTTGAAATTAAATATTGTTTTGAGTGAAATGGGTATAACATCATCCGGATTCGGTGAATTGATTTACAATGACAGTACTGCGAATCCGCTCAATTCCTTGATGGTGAAGGAAATTGCAGATTTGGGTGATTCATTGATGATGGGTTATTGCCGTACGGATTGCCATGAGTTCGTTTCTCTGTCGGTTTTTGCGAACCTCGACAATACCATTGAAAAAATCAATAATGCTTTTGAGGGACCAATTGATACGATCCGGTTTTCCGGCGATTTGAGATTCAAAGGGACAAGAAGTCTCGCCGATGTTCCGTATCTTTTCGCGAATCCGAATGTCATTCCGGCCATTATCGTACCGATGGAAAAACAAAATCATGGAACCCCGATGGCGTATCAGTTGTATCAGAATTACCCGAATCCGTTTAATCCATCGACAACCATACAATTTGAAATTCCAAACCCGTCAGTCGTGACGGTTAAAGTATACAATATTCTTGGACAGGAAGTTGCGGCATTGCTGGATAACACGGCAGTGGATAAAGGGATGCAATCCCTGAATTTCAACGCGTCACATCTTGCGTCAGGTGTATACCTCTATAGAATTGTTGCCCAGCGGATCGCCGATCCAACGAAGGGAATACAGTCGATGGAATTCACGAGCATGAAGAAAATGATACTCTTGAAATAATTGTCCCCCCAAAAAATAATATGGAAATCCTATGAATATTCTTATCATTGAAGACGACAACGCCCAGCGCATTCTGCTGCAGATGGCTCTGAGCAAACAGGGTCACAAGGTAAAATCGACGAATGCCGTCTTGCCGGCATTTGAAATGATTCGAAGAGGAAACCTGGATGTTGTCTTGATGGATATTGGGTTACCCGGTCTCGATGGCATTTCTTTTGTAAAAAAACTAAGAAAATATACTGAATTTGACAATATTCGATTTTTTGCTGTCACGGGCAGAACGGATCAATATTCTCGAGACCATGCTCTTGCAGCGGGATGTGTGGCGTATGTGGAGAAACCCATTGACATAGCGGCTCTGCTCAAACTCCTTAGCCAGTTTGCTCCAATGGAAGAGCCGGTGAAAAAAATAAATTATCCAACGAATGGGTTTAAATCAAAAGTTTTGTCCCCATCCGTAGTTAATTCTTGATGGAGTGTCCAATTCGTTTCACTGGGGCGGAGTTTTGAAAACAAAAAGCTCTTACGAAAAAGCCAGCACGATCTGAATTCAACGCTTCAGCATTTACTCTCCGTTTCACCAATATCATTTTTCCGTTTGTGTCTCCGATATGAGAACTTTGCCGCTATTAGATTATAGGTATTCCCGTGAAGAGTTTTTTTAGAATGGCGATTAAGGACATTTGCTATGGAGATGATGTTCTATAGCTACCGGGTGCTCAAGATCAAAATCGACGTTTTGAGTCAAATATTGTCCAATTTCGAATGACCTGCCATCGAATCATGTTCCTGAGACATTACTTATTTGTGTTTCAGGTTTTCTTTTCCTATCATTTATGAGAATCAGAAGTGGCGAATTATCGTTTATTATTTGCCGAAAAATTGTTCTTTCAGATTGAAATAAAATATGGAAGATTTATGATGGATACCTATCCCGGGCTGCCTTCCGCTTCAACTCTACAATTATTATCAAACGTTGCCAAATATTCTGAGTTGTACTATTTAGGGGTGTCTCTATTCGAACGAAACAAACCTCTGCAATATTTTCCAGTACCCGCATGAATGCCGCGGAAACAAAGGCACAATTTGCTGCGATTGTTGAATTCTCCAATGACGCTATTATTAGCAAAAATTTGAATGGGATTATTACAAGCTGGAATCCCGCTGCGGAAAGGATCTTTGGTTATACTTCTCAAGAAGCCGTGGGTCAATCCATGCTCATGCTTCTGCTACCGGATCAAGCAAATGAAGAATTCATGATTCTTGAGCGTATTGCCCGGGGCGAGCGTATAGACAATTTCGAATCAGTACGAGTGAGAAAAGACGGTAAACTTATTCAAGTTTCCGTTACAATCTCACCGATCAGGAATACTGCGGGGAAAATCATTGGTGCTTCAAAAATTGCGCGGGATATTACAATCCAAAAGCAGTTAGAAAAGGAACATGTTGAATTCCAGAAGCATCTTCAGTTTCAGGCATTGTTCGAGTCCGTGCCGGGATTATTTCTTGTATTGAAACCCGACTTGACTATTGTGGGTGTCAGTAATGCTTATCTGCAGGCAACAATGACAAAAAAAGAAGAAATTGCCGGTCGTTGGTTGTTCGACGTCTTCCCCGATAATCCGGATGATGTAACTGCTACCGGTGTAAGGAATCTTCGCGCTTCATTGGAGAGGGTGTTGAAGAACGGTGTCATTGATACCATGGCAGTGCAGAAATATGATATTCGCCGGCCGGAATCTGAAGGCGGGAAGTTTGAAGTGAGATATTGGAGTCCGGTGAATTCCCCGGTTTTTGGTGTTGATGGAAAGATCGAGTACATCATTCATCGCGTGGAAGATGTAACGAAATTTGTGATGCAGAAGCAAACGAGGGATATCCAGGAAAAGCCTACTTCGGAAATGCTCGAAAAAATGGAAAGGATGGAGTCGGAAATATTTATCAGGACACTGGAGCTGCAAGAGCTTAATCAAAACCTTCGTAAGGCCAATGACGAGCTTGAAAAGAGAGAGACTGATCTTCAGGAATCGCAACAAAAGGTTCAGAAACTGAATGCAGATCTGATATTGCGCGCTACTCAACTCGAATCTGCAAATAAGGAACTTGAATCTTTCAGCTATTCCGTTTCTCATGATCTCCGGGCACCCTTACGAAGCATTGACGGCTTTAGTCAGGCGTTGCTGGAGGATTATGAAGATACTTTGGATGAACAAGGAAAAGGATATCTTCATCGTGTTCGTGCGGCATCTCAACGAATGGCTCAATTGATAGATGATCTCTTGAACTTATCTCGCGTTTCAAGGGCAGAAATGACCAACGAAAAAGTGAACTTGAGCGAGATCGCACGGGGAATCGCTCAGGAACTGCAAAGAACGGAACCGGGCCGCCGCGTGATTTTTAACATTGCCGAAGGAATAACTGTTGAAGGAGATGCACGGTTGCTTCGGGTTGTTCTGGATAACCTTTTGGGCAATGCGTGGAAATATACAAGCAAGCGCGAACATGCAACAATCGAATTTGGAGGAATGAATGACAGCGAAATCGTATCATATTTCGTCCGCGATAACGGAGCGGGGTTCGATATGGCATATTCCAATAAGCTGTTCGGTGCATTTCAACGTCTTCACGGTACGGATGAATTCCCCGGTACGGGAGTAGGGCTGGCAACGGTTCAACGTATTATTCACAGACACGGTGGCAAAGTCTGGGCCGAGGCGGAAAATGAAAAAGGGGCAACATTTTATTTTACAATTTCATAGGGGAACCGGATGCCAAATCAAACTATTCTTCTTGTAGAAGACAATGCCGATGATGAAGCTCTCACCATCAGGGCTCTCAAGCATAACAGCGTGTTAAATGACATTGTGGTTGCCCGTGATGGGGTTGAAGCGTTGGACTATCTCTTTTGTACGGGTAAATTTTCCAATAGAAACGGTACTATAATGCCGCAAGTTGTATTACTGGATTTAAAGCTTCCCAAAATTGACGGCCTGGAAGTATTGCGGCGATTACGGGCCGACGACCGTACAAGGATTCTTCCGGTGGTTATACTCACATCATCGAAAGAAGAACAGGACTTATTGAATGGGTACAAGCTCGGTGCCAATAGTTACATTTGTAAGCCCGTGGATTTCGTTCAGTTTACCGAAGCCGTCAAGCAATTGAAGTTATATTGGCTGGTCTTGAATGAACAACCGCCGAAGATCGGAGGGTGAGATGGGTAAAAATATTCGAGCATTGATAATCGAGGACTCTGAGGATGATGCGCTGTTACTCGTTCGCGAGATACAACGAGGTGGTTATCACGTAACGTCAAAGCGTGTCGATAATCCCCAAATGTTGAATGATGTTCTCGATACAGAAACTTGGGACATCATTTTCTGCGATTATTCCATGCCGCATTTTACGGGAACGGATGCGCTGTATCTCATGAAGGACAAGGATCTTGATATACCATTTATCTTTGTCTCAGGAACGATGGGAGAAGACATTGCTGTTGATGCAATGAAAGCCGGTGCGCGGGACTATATTGTCAAAGGTAATCTCAAAAGATTGCTTCCTGCGGTCGACCGGGAATTACACGAGGCGAAATTGCGGCTCGAAAAAAAGGAAGTCGAGGAAGAACTGCGCGAAAACGAAGAGCTTTTGCGTTCGATCTTCAATGCTGAACCTGAATGTGTTAATGTTATTTCACCTCATGGGACCATTCTCCAGGTGAATCCTGCGGGACTTGCCATCCTTGAAATTTCCGAAGGAGAAAAAATAATAGGCAGATCGATATTCAGATTTATTGCAAATGAATATAAGAAACGGTTTGAAGAGTTTTTGGATCGAATCTGTAATGGGGAAAACGGGATATTTGAATTTGAAATTATCGGGCTGCGGGGGACGCGACGATGGCTCGAGGCAAATGCAGTTCCCCTTTCTACGTCACAGAAAAGAATTATTGCAATGCTCTCTGTTGCACGGGATATTACAAACCGTAAGCAAGCGGAAATTCTTCAAAAGGCAACATACCGTATTGCTCAGGCGGCAGGCGATTCGACTACGTTAGCAGACCTCTTTTCCTCTGTTCACGAAATTGTTAAAGAGGTGATGGAGGCGAGGAATTTCTCTATTGCTCTTTATGACGAAAAATCCGATCAGTTGTCTTTTCCTTATGATATCGATGAAGTTCACCTTACCGCAAAACATGAGAGTTCCAAAAAAAGTCTGACGTCATATGTTTTGCGAACCGGAAAGTCATTGCTTTGTAGTGAAAAGATGCATAGAGAATTGCAACAAAGGGGTGAAGTGGAGCTTGCCGGTTCACCTTTTACGATCTGGCTTGGCGTTCCGCTCTTTATTGAAAAAAAACCTATCGGTGTGATGGTCGTACAGCATTATTCTCATCCTGAAGCGTACACCTGGCGGGAACAACAGATACTTGAGTATGTTTCGTTGGAAATTGCAAAGGCAATTGAACGAAAGGTCGCGGAAGAGAAGCTTAAGCAAAGCGAGGAGCAATTTCGATTAATCGCTGAAAACATTGCGGATCTGATTGCGGTTCTTGATCTTGATGGCAAACGCATTTACAATAGTCCTTCCTATAAAAATATTCTCGGAGATCCTGATCTTCTGCGTGGGACGGATTCATTTCGGGAGATTCATCCGGATGACCGCGAAAGGATCAAGAACTTGTTCACGGAAACGGTAAGAACAGGGATAGGACTCATGGCAGAATTTCGGTTTTTGTTGGACGGTGAAAAAATACGATTTATAGAATCTCATGGCAGTGTCATAAAGAATGACAATGGTGAGACGGAAAAAGTGGTTGTCATATCCCGTGATATTACTGAGAAAAAAGTGTTGGAACAGCAATTCCTTCGTGCGCAAAGGATGGAAAGCATTGGAACGCTTGCCGGAGGCGTCGCCCATGATCTGAACAATGTACTAACGCCGATAGTAATGTCGATAGAAATTTTACGGAAGGGAATTTCAGACCGTAAATACGATGCCATACTTGATGCTCTGAAGGTCAGTGCTAACCGGGGCACGGATATAGTCAGGCAGGTTCTGACATTTGCCAGAGGTGTGGAAGGTGAGAGGGTACTTGTTCAACCGAAACATTTGATTCTTGAAATGGAGAAAATTGTCAAACAAACTTTTCCAAAGTCAATTCGGGTTCTCGTTGACGTTCCCAAAAATCTTTGGATTGTTCTCGTGGATCCCACCCAAATTCACCAGGTCTTATTGAATTTATGTGTCAATGCGAGAGATGCCATGCCCGAAGGCGGAGAATTAAGGATTGAGGCTGAAAATATAGAGATTGATGAACATTATTCCCGAATGCATATTGATGCGAAAACGGGAACATATATTGTAATTTATATTTCGGATTCGGGGACCGGCATACCGAGTTCGGTTAAAGAAAAGATCTTTGAGCCGTTTTTTACCACGAAAGGAGTCGGTAAAGGGACCGGGCTTGGCCTTTCGACAGTACTTTCTATTGTTCGCAGTCATGGAGGATTTATCAATGTGTACAGCGAGGTGGGCAAGGGTACAAAATTTGAAGTGTACCTGCCGGCAAAAACAAAGGGGAATTTAAAGTCCCCTCTTGAACGAAAAGAAGAATTTCCTATTGGCAATGGTGAACTTATTCTTATCATCGAGGATGAGGCGTCAATTCGTGAAATAGCCAAAGAAACATTAGAAACGTTTGGTTATAGAGTGCTTACTGCTAATGACGGTGCAGAGGGGATTGCAGTCTATTCAGAAAGTAAGACACAGATCAATGCTGTGGTTACCGATATGATGATGCCGTATATGGACGGGGCTGCTGTCATACATGCCTTGAAAAGAATTGACCCTGATGTAAAGATCATTGCTGCAAGCGGAATAACAACAATTGGGAGGGGTGACGAAAACAGCGACTACGGAGTTTTGGCCTTCTTACGAAAACCTTATACTGCAGAAAAATTATTAAAGGCACTACATACGGTTTTGACTCATTAATTTCAATGCCATCCGATTTCTTTCGTTCGAATGGGACATGCTCTTTCGTCTCTAATCCACGTATCAGGGGGCATCAAGCGAATCGAAATTTCTTCAAAGTGTTCGAACTAATCCTTGAAGGAAATAATGCCGAAACATCTGTCTATCCCCGGAGAATTTCCTTCCGTCTCACCGATCCAATCACAAATAAAATAAAATTCGCGTAATGACTTGCTTTTTTAAATACTATTAATTATATTAATAGTGTTAATGATATTGATGATTATTAATAAAACGGAGAGTTTATGAAAGCGATACAAGAAGAACGCATGAAAGGGTATTTCCTTACCTCTGCAAAAGAGTTAATACGCGGTGAAGGGCTCCGGGTGGTCAGTACGAGAAATGTGGCAGAGCGTGCGGGATACTCCTATGCGACGCTGTACAATTATTTCAAGGATATTAGAGATCTGATTTTTAGCTGTGTTGAAGATTTTATGGATGAATGCAGGGAGTTCGTTGCCAAAGAGGTCCATGGCACTGTTTCCGGGGATAAGGCGCTCATTGCTATTAGTTGTGGCTATGCCAAATTCTTTGTCCAGTACCCGGGGATATTTGATCTTTTTTATCAGGAAAGAACGAATCAAATAGCTACCGCAAAGTCAAACATAAACGCGATCGATACATTCTTCGATTCTCTTGTTGAAGGTGAGTGGAAAATGATTAAGCGCCAAAAAGGAATCACTGATAAAGCAATTGCGAAGGGGAAAGAGTTCCATAAATTGGCATTGCATGGCCTGCTCATGTTCTATCTTAACAATAGAACGGTTGGCAGTTATGAGGAGCTTATGAGCCAGGTGGGTGAAATAACGCGGTTTGCAATGAAGATGCTCTGAATGCGATATGCCTAAAATCTCCGGTCACTCTATTACTTGATAAGTTAATATTTTTTCAATGGGTGCCTGCTCCCATCTTGGGCCAGGCAAATCACAATCCAGAAGTCCAAAAATCCTTGAAATGGCGATAATTCGAACATTGTTATTTTAATGATTTTATTAATTCACGAAAACAGAAAATTTACCCTTGACAACAAAATGGGAGTTTGTTACATTTAAAAACCACGGATTAGCTAATTCTTGATAATCTTGCGCCGGGATACGGGGCGTATGATTGCATGTGTTGGAGTAGAACTCGAAGTTCAGAACGTGCTGCTCATTTGATTAGTTTAATGAGCTGTATCTTTTTCGTCAGTCTACCCATTCATGTATTTCATCGAATTCTTGATCAAGAGAATTTATTAAAAAGCGTCCGGTTGAAGTCTTCTTGACGCTGTCCTAAAAAATATTTTCAAGTCAAAAAAATAATAGTTCCAAATGTAAGTGAGTAATGGCATGACGGTTTAGTGTATGTCAATTCTCATCTTGCATTTTTGATTTTGTTGGATATTTACTGGCGTCATTTATTGCCGGGACTCTCAACGGTCCGTGGTTATCTGTTTTCAAACGGCATTTTGTACTTTCGATAGTTTTAATTTCGAATGTGCGGGATGCCTGGTTGAATTTTGTGTTGATTTCTTCAAACGATCTACCCAATCATTATTGTAAATATAAAACGAAACGATGAGCTTGATAAAGTTTTTCTGTTTTAGGATACTTTCTCGTTTGAAATCAACAGGCGTGTTGCGTAACATTTATTTTGCAACCCAAAGATTGATTTTGTTTCCTATCCAACAATATTCGCGGATAAACACCGTGAAACAATTAATACTCTTTTCGATTATCGTCCTTTCCGTTGCACTTATCGGTGCCTCGAGTGCAACAACAGCGGCGACGATTACTGTTGGTACAAACACAGACCTTTCGGGAACAGCTGATGCAACACAATCGACATTAACGCCGACAAGTTCAAACATAACGGCGAATGGAGTCAGCACACAGATATTGACGGTACAGTCAAAAGATTCCAGCGGCAATAATTTGACCACGGGTGGGTCAACAGTGACGATTACGCTGCAATCCGGAACAGGCACAGTTGGTCCGGTGACCGACAACAGTGACGGTACATATACGGCAACAGTCACTTCACCGACATCGGCAGGCAGTGGTGTGTTTGTCGCAGTACTCGACGGGTCGCCTGTTCAAAGTGGCGGAGGAAGTCAGACGCAGTCGATAATTACGTATACTGCCGGAACACTGGATCATTTTGTTGTAGCTGCAATCAGTAGTCCGCAAGTAGTGACAATTCCTTTTTCCATCAATATCACCGCACAGGATGTCAATAATAATACTGTGACTTCCTTCAACGGAACCGTAAATTTATCTGTAAACGCCGGAACAATATCTCCAACGGTATCGGGTTCATTCAACAACGGAACGCGGAGTGAATCGGTGACTTTGACAACCGCTGGTTCAGGTCGGACGATTAGCGTGGACGATGGTGCGGGTCATAACGGCACAAGCGGATCATTTACGGTGACTAAAGAACCTACGACGAGCAAACTAACCACATTGCCAAATCCTTCAACATTTGAGCAAACAGTTACACTGAAAGACAGTGTCAGCGGTTCTTTCCCGGATGGCGGCAAGGTGTATTTCACTATCGACAATGTTAATGCCGATTCTGCCAACATCGATACGAGCGGTGTGGCGTCGGTTGCTGTTTCAACGTTATTGGCGGGAAACCGTTCTATCTCGGCCTTCTATGGCGGTACTTCTAATTTTGATACGAGTACTTCTAACCTTGTTTCTCAGGTGGTGAACCAGTTAGGACCAACAGTGTCGCTTGTATCGAACCTTAATCCATCCGTCTTCGAACAGAATGTAACGTTCAAAGTGACGGTGACGAATTCGAGTCATACACCGACCGGTAGTGTGAACTTCTACGACGGTGCCACATTCCTCGGTAACGTGGCATTAGCCGGTGACAGTGCGTTAATCAGCAGTGCAGCATTGACCGCAGGATCACATACAATTAAAGCAGTATACAGCGGTGACAGTAACTTTAAGAGTGACAGCTCAAGCGTAACGCAGGTCGTCAATCAATCAGGGCCGACAGTGTCATTGGTGTCGAATCTGAACCCATCGACATTCGAACAGAATGTAACGTTCAAAGTGACGGTGACGAATTCAAGTCATACACCGACCGGTAGTGTGAACTACTATGACGGAGCAACATTCCTCGGTAATGTGGCGTTAGTCGGTGACAGTGCGTTGATCAGTTCAGTGCAGCATTGACAGCCGGAAGTCACACCATTAAAGCAGTGTATAGCGGTGACAGTAACTTTAAGAGCGACAGCTCAGGCCATAACGCAGGTCGTCAATCAATCAGGGCCGACAGTGTCATTGGTATCGAATCTGAACCCATCGACATTCGAACAGAATGTAACATTCAAAGTGACGGTGACGAATTCAAGTCATACACCGACAGGTAGTGTGAATTTCTACGATGGTTCAACGCTTTTGGGTAATGTGGCATTAGTCGGTGACAGTGCGTTAATCAGCACTGCAGCATTGACAGCAGGATCACACACAATCAAAGCAGTGTACAGCGGTGACAGTAATTTTAAGAGTGACAGCTCAAGTGTAACACAGGTGGTGAACCAGTTAGGACCTGTTGTGGCATTGGCATCGAGTCTGAACCCATCAGTGTTCGAACAGAACGTAACATTCAAAGTGACGGTAACAAACTCAAGCCATACACCGACCGGTAGTGTGAACTTCTACGACGGCTCAACGTTGCTCGGTAACGTGGCATTGGCCGGAGACAGTGCCTTAATCAGTTCAGCAGCACTGACAGCAGGATCACACACAATCAAAGCAGTGTACAGCGGTGACAGTAATTTTAAGAGTGACAGCTCAAGTGTAACACAGGTGGTGAACCAGTTAGTACCGACAGTTATTTTGACATCGAATCTGAATCCGTCAACGTATGAACAGAATGTAACGTTCAAAGTGACGGTGACGAATTCGAGTCATACACCGACCGGAAGTGTGAACTTCTACGACGGAGTAACACTCCTCGGTAATTTGGTGTTAGTCGGTGACAGTGCGTTGATCAGCAGTGCAGCATTGACTGCCGGAAGTCACACCATAAAGGCAGTCTATAGCGGTGACAGTAATTTTAAGAGCGACAGCTCAAGCATAACGCAGGTTGTAAACCAGTCAGGTCCGACTGTGTCATTGGCATCGAATCTGAACCCATCGACGTTCGAACAGAACGTAACGTTCAAAGTGACGGTAACGAACTCAAGCCATACACCGACAGGTAGTGTGAACTTCTACGACGGCTCAACGTTGCTCGGTAACATGGCATTGGCCGGAGACAGTGCCTTAATCAGTTCAGCAGCACTGACAGCAGGATCACACACAATCAAAGCAGTGTACAGCGGTGACAGTAATTTTAAGAGTGACAGCTCAAGTGTAACACAGGTGGTGAACCAGTTAGGACCTGTTGTGGCATTGGCATCGAGTCTGAACCCATCAGTGTTCGAACAGAACGTAACGTTCAAAGTGACGGTAACGAACTCAAGCCATACACCGACAGGTAGTGTGAACTTCTACGATGGTGCAACATTATTCGGTAATGTGGCATTAGCCGGTGACAGTGCGTTAATCAGCACTGCAGCATTGACAGCAGGATCACACACAATCAAAGCAGTGTACAGCGGTGACAGTAATTTTAAGAGTGACAGCTCAAATGTAACGCAAGTGGTGAACCAGTTAGGACCAGCTGTGTCGCTTGCATCGAACCTTAATCCATCAGTCTTCGAACAGAATGTAACGTTCAAAGTGACGGTGACAAATTCGAGTCATACACCGACCGGTAGTGTGAACTACTATGACGGAGCAACATTCCTCGGTAATGTGGCGTTAGTCGGTGACAGTGCTTTAATCAGCACTGCAGCGTTGACAGCAGGATCACACACAATCAAAGCAGTGTACAGCGGTGACAGTAATTTTAAGAGTGACAGTTCAAGTGTAACACAGGTGGTGAACCAGTTAGTACCGACAGTTATTTTGACATCGAATCTGAATCCGTCAACGTATGAACAGAATGTGAAGTTCATGGTCACGGTAACAAACTCATCTCATACCCCGACCGGCAGTGTAAATTTTTACGAAGGTTCAACGCTTTTGGGTAATGTTGCACTCAGTGGTGACAGCGCGTTAATCAGCAGTGCAACATTAACCGGAGGATCACACACGATTAAGGCAGTCTATAGCGGAGATAGTAACTTTAGGAGTGACAGCTCAAGCGTTACGCAGGTGGTGAATCAATTAGGACCGGTTGTGACGTTGACATCGAGTCTGAACCCATCAGTATTTGAACAGAACGTAACATTCAAGGTGACGGTGACAAATTCATCTCAAACACCCACCGGCAGTGTGAACTTTTATGATGGCGTAACGCTTTTGGGTAATGTGGCGTTAGTCGGTGACAGTGCACTGATCAGTAGTGCAGCATTAAATGCGGGATCACACACGATTAAAGCAGTGTACAGCGGTGACAGTAATTTTAAGAGTGACAGTTCGACGGTAGCACAGGTTGTGAATCAGGCAGGACCCACGGTTGTCTTATCATCGAACCTCAATCCGTCCGTGTATGCACAGAGTGTAAAATTTAAGGTAACGGTAACAAACTCATCTCATACGCCGACCGGTAGTGTGAACTTCTACGACGGTGCAACGCTCTTCGGTAATGTGGTGTTAGCCGGTGACAGTGCGTTAATCAGTAGTGCAACACTTAGTGCCGGCTCACATACTATCAAGGCAGTGTATAGCGGTGACAGTAATTTTAGGAGTGACAGCTCAAGCGTAACTCAGGTGGTGAACCAGTCGGGGGGAACAGTTGTCTTGACATCGAGTCTGAACCCGTCAACGTATGGACAGAACGTAACGTTCAAGGTGTCGGTGGCGAATTCAACGGTGACAGCGACCGGCAGTGTGAATTTCTACGACGGTGCAACGCTGTTGGGTAATGTGGCGTTAGCCGGTGACAGTGCTTTAATCAGTAGTGCAACACTCACAGCGGGAAGTCACTTCATAAGGGCAGTGTATAGTGGTGACAGTAACTTTAAGAGTGACAGCTCAAGTGTAACACAGGTGGTGAATCAGTCGGGACCGGCAGTTGTCTTGATATCGAATGTTAATCCGTCCGTGTTTGGACAGAATGTAACGTTCAAGGTGACGGTCGCGAATTCAACGGTGACAGCGACCGGCAGTGTGAACTTCTACGACGGTGCAACGTTGTTGGGTAATGTCGCATTAGCCGGTGACAGCGCACTCATCAGCAGTGCAACACTTACAGCGGGTAGTCATTTCATAAGGGCAGTATATAGCGGTGACAGTAACTTTAAGAGTGACAGTTCAAGCGTAACGCAGGTGGTTAATCAGTCGGGATCGGCAGTTGTCTTGACATCGAGTCTGAACCCATCCGTGTTCGAACAGAACGTAACATTCAAGGTGACGGTAACGAAATCAAATATTACACCGACTGGCAGTGTAAACTTCTACGACGGTGCAACGCTATTGGGGAATGTGTCACTCACGGGTGATAGTGCATTGATCAGTAGTGCAACACTCACAGCCGGAGGTCATACCATAAAGGCAGTCTACAGCGGAGACAATAACTTTAAGAGTGACAGTTCAACGGTAACACAGGTCGTGATTCAGGCCGGACCTGTTGTGACATTGACATCGAGTCTGAACCCATCAGTGTTCGAACAGAATGTGACGTTTAAAGTAGTGGTAACAAACTCATCTCATATACCGTCCGGCAGTGTGAGTTTCTACGACGGTGCAACATTGTTAGGCAATGTGGCACTTGCAGGTGACAGTGCGTTGATCAGCAGTGCAACACTCATAGCCGGAAGTCATTCGATCAAAGCCGTGTTTAGCGGTGACAGTAATTTTAGGAGTGACAGTTCAAGTGTAACGCAGGTCGTGAATCAGGCCGTACCGACAGTTGTCTTGCAATCGAACATTAATCCGTCCGTGTACACACAGAATATAACGTTCAAAGTAACGGTGACAAACTCATCTCATACACCGACCGGCAGTGTGAACTTCTACGACGGTTCAACGCTTCTCGGTAATGCGGCGTTAGTCGGTGACAGTTCGTTAATCAGTACTGCAACACTTACCGCCGGAAGTCATTCGATCAAGGCAGTATATAGCGGAGACAGTAACTTTAAGAGTGACAGTACAAGTGTAACACAAGTAGTTAATCAGGCCGGACCGGTTGTGACATTGACATCAAATCTCAATCCGTCCGTGTATGTACAGAATGTTACGTTCAAAGTAACGGTGACAAACTCATCTCATACACCGACCGGCAGTGTGAACTTTTACGACGGTGCGACGCTTTTGGGTAATGTGGCGTTAGTCAGTGACAGTGCGTTGATCAGCAGCGCAACACTCACAGCCGGAAGTCATTCGATCAAGGCAGTATATAGCGGAGACAGTAACTTTAAGAGTGATAGTTCAACTGTGGTACAGGTCGTGAATCAGGCTGGACCGACAATTGTCTTGACATCGAACCTCAATCCGTCCGTGTATGCACAGAATGTAACGTTCAAGGTGAAGGTGACAAACCCATCTCATATACCGACCGGCAGTGTGAACTTCTTCGACGGTGCAACGCTTCTCGGTAATGTGGGGTTAATCGGTGACAGTGCACTGATCAGTAGTGCAACGTTAAATGCAGGATCACACACGATCAAAGCAGTCTATAGTGGTGACAGTAACTTCAAGAGTGACAGCTCTAATGTAACGCAAGTGGTAACAAAGAAAGCAACAATTGGTCTGCTGACGACATCTCTGGACCCATCCTCGTTCGGCCAAACTGTTGTATTGAAAGATAGCGTTATCGGTTCAATCCCGGATAGCGGTACCGTTCAATTTAAAGATGGAGCGACGAACCTTGGAAGCCCTATTGCTATTAATGCGAATGGTGTCGCTACGTTCTCTGTTTCTTCACTGGCTATCGGAACGCATTCATTAAGTGCGGTTTATAGTGGAACGAATAATGTTAATGGTAGTATCTCGAATACTGTAAGTCAGGTTGTGAACAAACAACTCACAGCAAGCACGCTCGTATCATCATTGAATCCGTCTGGAGTAGGGCAATCCGTTACCTTTATAGACAATGTGTATGGTTCTGGGGTGCCGGACGGCGGTACGGTTCAGTTTAAAGATGGAGCGACGAACCTTGGCGGTCCAGTTGCAATCGATACCAATGGTGTTGCATCATTATCGGTATCGACACTAAGTGTTGGGTCGCATAGCATCGTTGCAGTATATAGCGGAACGGCTAATTTTTCATCGAATACATCAAATACGGTGATTCAGATAGTTACCCAAAAACCGACGACCAGCGTATTAAAATCGTCATTGAACCCGTCAGTATATGGGCAGTCCGTGACTTTCAAAGATAGTGTATTCAGTACCGGCGCTCTGGATGGCGGAACAGTGCAATTCAAAGACGGTACCGCAAACCTTGGTGGTTCTGTGGGGATCAATGGAAACGGTGTTGCAACATTGACGCTATCGAATTTAAATCCGGCAACACATGCAATCTCGGCAGTGTACAGCGGTACGTCGAATTATCAGGGAAGCAGTTCAAACGTTGTCAGTCAAATAGTGAATCAGAGAGCAACGACGAGTACTCTGGTTGTATCTTCCGTTTCAATCGTTACTGGTCAATCAGTGACGTTAAGGGATAGCATTTCGGGACATCCCGATAGTGGTAGAGTGCAATTCACCGATGGTGCAAATAATCTCGGGAGCCCGGTTACAGTCGATGGCAATGGTATTGCCGTATACACGACCTCGTCACTCACGTTCGGTGCGCATATACTGTCGGCAGTATACAGTGGAACTGTCAACTACCTCAATAGTACATCCAATATCGTCACTATCAATGTTAATGATACGACACTGTATCGCTCCTTCAGACCTGATAGTATTGCACTTTCGCGCGATATTTATGGAGACATTGGAAAATTAGTGGAACAAAAACCGGATAAAGTGTATTTCGGTGTCGTTGTCACTGTGCTTGCCGAGAGGGCCACGGGATTACATATGGAATTTGGAACCGTCATCGATACCTCGATGCCGTTCTTTACTGTTCCGCCTTCGACAAATAGACCTTCGGACCTAAGCAATGGAAAATGGGATTTCACATTTGGAAATGTTTTGCATTTACGGGATACCGTACGGGTTTTCGGATACGGTATAAAACCAAATCCTCAGACTGTCACCAAATATTATTGGATTAACGGTTACACGCAAGTCAGTGCGATCCAAACGTATGCAACAATCAATCCGAATGTTTTGAAACTACCGATGCCAAACCGCATCAATGGTCTTTCTGATGCATTCTTATGGAGCGGATTTACTTCGACGAATGGGTTATTGGTAGGAAAAGCCCGTACTGATAGTGCGAACAATTATGGATGGATCCTGGCATCTCAATACACCGATGTGTTGAAATCACTCAGTGACAAAACCGGATTGCAACATGGTGCTCCTCGTGGTTTCGATGTCTATACATCGTCCGGCAAACCGATTCTCGGTCAACAACCATGGATTTTTCCGACGAATCAGAACAATAGACTGATTGCAGACATGATCGCTCTGAAATTGAATATTGTGCTGAGTGAATTGGGCAGAACACATATCGGATTTGGTGAATTGATTTACAACGATGGTTCTTCGAATCCGCTCAATAACTTAATGATCAAACAGATTGCGGCACAGGGAGATTCGTTGATGATGGGATGGCAGGTCGATTCGGCATATGTCAAAGACAAGAAGACCGTTACCGTAGCAGTACATCACTTTGCGAGCCAGGATGTCTTTACCAATCTTGATAACACGATAGGATTGATCAACGATGCTTTCGAGGGGCCGATCGATACACTGAAATTTGCCGATACATTGATATTCAGGGGAACGAGAGGTGTTGCCAGCGTTCCGTATCTCATGGCGAATCCCAATGCTATCCCGGTGAGCATCGATCCGGTGTTGTCGCCAATTTATGAAACGCCGGTGGCGTATCAGCTGTATCAGAACTTTCCGAACCCGTTCAATCCTGCCACGACGATTCGGTTTGAGATTCCGAATCCTTCGGTCGTGACAATCAAGATATACAATATTCTTGGACAGGAAGTTGCAACGCTGCTTGACAACACGATAATGAATCAAGGAACACAATCGCTGAAATTCAATGGAGCGAATCTTGCCTCCGGTGTATACTTCTGCAGAATAGTTGCCATGCAGATTGCCGATGCGGGAAATGGGATTCCCTCAATGGAATTTTCGAGCATTAAGAAAATGATGCTGTTGAAGTAATCGGGGATACATATAATTCGAATAGAAAATCCCGATCAAGATATACTCTGGTCGGGATTTTTTTTGTAAAGCTCCGGTAGCAAGGGGCATGCGCCACTGTGCACTAACAACTCTGGCTATGATCGATTTCTTGAAATGGCAGTCACTCTTGGGGAGAAAATAGGACAATATTGGCGAGAACGAGGTCTAAACGTCAGGAAGCTTGCGAAAATTCTAAGCATTGATCCGACAACTCTTGCAAGGTGGGAAGCAGATGAAAAACAACCAGGTAAGAAACATAGGAAGCGATTGGAGATACTACGAATATCTGAGGTCATTATAAATCGCAGTAGGCTTTGCGAATTGAATACTAATTCGTTACGTTTGTATAGTTTACTAACCATTGAAGGAGATTTCTATGAGACGTATCTTTGGATTTGTCGTTGTGATTATCGCAATGGCTGGCCTCACATTTGTTGTTGATGCACAAACATTCAAGGTTCAGAAATTCAACATTGGCGGTGATGGAGGGACCGATTACCTTACTGCAGAACCGGGAACCGGTCGTGTATTCGTTTCGCGCGGATCCCACGTGATGGTTCTCGATGGAATCAAAGGGACTGTACTCGGGGATATTCCTGAAACACCCAATAACCATGGTATTGCACTTGCTCCCGCGTCGAACCATGGATTTATAACATGTCGTGGCGATTCCACTGTTGCCATGTTCGATCTTAAAACATTTGCGGTAGTGAAGAAAATCAAAATTCCCGTTGGGGGACAAGATGGTATTATGTATGACGATTTCACTAACCGAGTTATTTTAACGAATCACAGTAAACCTGGGACGGCAACTGCTCTTGATCCCGGCACTGGGGAAATTACAGGACAGGCTGAGCTAGAGGACAACGGACCTGAAGGTGCTGCAAGTGATGGAAAAGGAAAACTCTTCGTCAACTTAGAGGGAAAAAACATAATTCAGGTCCTTGATGCCAAAGCAATGAAGGTGCTGGCATCGTGGCCTCTTGATTCTTGTGATGGACCGACAGGTATAGCGTGCGATCGTGAGACTGACCGAATCTTCACAGGATGCGGTAAAACTTCAGCTGTGGTCAACGCAAATACAGGGAAGGTTGTGGCATTGATAAAGAATGGTGAAGGTGTTGATGCCTTAGGTTGGGATCAGACCGAAAAATTGATCTATATTCCTGCTGGCAGGGACAGCAGCGTAACGATTGTCCATGAAGATTCTCCCGACAAATACACAGTGGTTGCCACGGTAATAACAGCACGTGGGGCAAAAACAATTTCAGTCGATCCCGTCAAACATGTGGCATATTTATTTCAACCGACATATGGACCACCGCCAGCCGATGCCAAACCAGATTCTAACGGTCGTCGAATGCGGGGACCAGTAACAGGCGCTTTTCTTTACGTCATCACACATTGATCTCTGTTAATAGAAAACTCCAACTGGTTTTAAGTGGTTGGAGTTTTCTCTGTGGAAACTCTGCACGGTTGCGTTGCCATTTTACCACCTGACCTAAAGCTCGAAAAGTCCACCATCCCGGACTATTTTTTCAAGGAACAAGTCAGAATCTGACCCTCCGATTGTATATCCTTAACCACTCATCTTTATCCGCCCGAATCGTCGTAGTGCCATGTATCGTCGGATTCCTTTTTTTGTTTTGTGGCGCTGAAGAAGTAAGTACATCCAACGAACCATACTTGTGCGTCTCTCAGACTGATCACGGTTTGGTCAAGGTAAGGGGTGTTGAGTTCAAGCTGTCTCCTTTGTGTTTTGAATGCATCAGCGACAGTTGCACTGAGGGCGAACCGACCGTCCATCAGCTCCTGCCGGGCGCCGATGTTGATGACATAGGACGGGCGGTATTCGCCTTGCGGCGTCAGGCGGGTTGAATTGAAATTCGCATTCACTTGGAAGACAAAAGAGTTCGACGCGTGGATGCTCGTTGTCCATGTGCCGCTCCAGGCAACGGTTGACAAGTTCGACCCGTAACCGAGATTCGATGCATCGATCTTGTCATAGTATGCATTCGTGCTTGCATTGGATGTAATCACGTGACCGATGTTCATCTCTGCGATCAGTTCGAGTCCTGCCGATTCATCGCTTGAAAGATTTTCTCTCGAAGTGTACGACGAGTCATTCGAGAAAAACGTTGTAACGGAGGTCATGCGGTTGGCCGTATGCCGGTAATACAGGCTTGGGAAAAAGGAAAAGAGGTCGGTCTCAAATTGAATGCCGAGTTCAATCGAATGTATATATTCCGGCTGCAGGTGTGCATTGCCCACTGTCGGATTTCGAGGGTCGCGGTATTCGGGAAAAGGATCGAGGTCCTCGCCGTCCGGCCGGTTGATCCGGCGGCTGTAGTTCAACTGGATGCTTGCGCCGTCGCTAATTTTATACGAGAGATGGAGTGAAGGATACACGTTGAAGTAGTTGTTGGAAAACGAGGTATCTCTTAATTCGATATTATCGGTCGTGAATGCCTCTTCCATTCTTAATCCGGCGAGCGCGCCGAGCTGACCGAAAGAATGTTGATACGTTATGTATGCCGCATGAATGGCTTGATCGTAGGTAAATCTATTCGTCCAAAGAGGATTCTCGATAAAGATTTTCTGAACGGTATCGAGGGTGGCAGCGTAAATATTGAATGTGCTCTTTCTGAACTCGCTTGAATATCCGATCTCGAGCTTGGATTTGTCGTCGTAGACGTTTGAATAATCAAGTGAAACAAGGTTGTTGTTTTCTATCTGGCCTACCTGGGTGCTATCGAATGTCGTCGGCGATTGCGGTAACCAGTAGTGATTCGTATAGTGGTTAAACTCATCCTCCGGCGCAGTCGAGTTGTTGAAATCAAACCGAAGCTTGCTGTCTGTACCGGGGAAATCATGCTCATAGTATGCGGTGAAGCCGTATGCCTTGTGATACTCATTGAGATCGAAACGGTCTCGATCGAAGCTGTTGAAGATGTTCTCGTTGCTGTCGCGGAGGATGGTTCGAAAGCTGTCGGTTCGCGTAAAGAGCGTGTACATGAAGTGTCCCGATCCGCCAAACTCATCAGCTTCAGTGAAATGGTCCCCGAATCCGAGCTGTGCAAAATGAGAAATAGGCCTGTCGTGACTGAGTGCGTCCTGGTGATAACTGGTCATCACGTTTGTCGAGCTGTCTGTCAGTGCCCGCGTATCGGAGTTGTTGCGGTTTCGTTCGTTCTGTCTGATGCTGTAGCTTCCGTAAATATTGTAACTTCCCGAATTGTAGTTGAGACGAATGTTGGCATTTTCGCGGCTGTCGTTGCCGGCATTTGCGCCGATGTTCCCGTTCAGGCCGGCGTCGCTGTCTTTCTTCATCACGAGATTAATGATGCCTGCCGTGCCGTCTGCTTTGAACTTTGCGGAAGGGTTAGTGATGACTTCGATCTTTTCAATCGAGGATGCGGGAATCTGCTGAAGCACCTCCGCACTATTCTGATCGAGCATTGGCGATGGTTTTCCGTCCACGAGAAATGTCACAGTCGACGAGCCGCGAAGGGAAACGTTACCGTCAAGATCAACCTGCACGGATGGAAGATTCTGCAGGATCTGGCTGGCTGTTCCCGCTTTGTTTACCACATCCTGCTCGACGTTGTAAACTTTCCTGTCCACCAGAGTGGTCATGAGGTACTTTTGCGCGCTGATGACAACTTCCTCCTGATTTACCTCGCCTTCACTGAGCGAGATCGTACCGAGGTTGAGTTTGCGATGCGTCGAATCGATAACGAACACATGCGTCCGGAATCCCCGGTAGCCGATCATGCGGAAGTCGGCGAAATACGATCCCGCGGGAATGTTTATTATCGATACCTTTCCCGACTTGTCGCTTACGTTGCCGGTGACAACGGAACTGTCGGCGGGTTTGCAGACGACGACGTTAACATCCGGTATCGCCTCTTTGGAAGATTTATCTTTGATAACTGCTGTCAATGATCCGTCCTTCCAAGTTTGCGCAGAAACAATAATTGGAAGGATCAGCGAAAAGGCAAGGAGCGATTTTATAGGGACGTGTCCCGGATTTATCTTGCCGCTCAATACCCGAATGCCAAAATACGTTTCATCGATAAGACGCACGTTAATCCATCTTAAAAAAATTCCACCGGATTAAATATCACTTTGGGGTTTTTAGGGAGCTCTCTAACCGACCGAACCAAAATTTTAGAGCTGTCGAATGGGCGAGAACACAAACCCGGATTCCATTGGATGTGAATATAAGAATTTCTTCAATGAAACTAAAGCCATTCTTTCCGGTATCCTCTACAAGGAAGCTCGTGTCATGTACCCTTGACTCCAATTATGATCCAAACTTTGATATTCAATTGCCTCGTTAATTTGTTCCGGCCGGCTTTCCGGATGAGGTCGTGCGCGTGTGCAGAGAGTCCAAGTTTTGTAACCGCCATTTTAATTTAGTCTACTCCAGCAGAATCGAATTTGCAAAACGACAGTGCTCTGCGGTTGTCGCATTTGTCGTCTCCGCCACCGATAACAAGCGGCAGCGCTTCTGTCGTTTCAATTCCTATTCGGTCAATCGGGTCGGCGTGTAACTCCGGACGATTCTATCCCGGTCGATGAAGACCAATGCGTACGAAAGCGCGATCCTTGTAGTTACTGGATGAAACAACCACCCGCGAATTGTCGTCACTGTATGATGACAATTCGGACCTCTATCCAGCGGGGGAATCAACAACGGCCCGGCTTACTCTTCCTTCTTGTCTTCCACCATTACCCATGCGCCGTGGCGTGGTGCGGGAACGGGAGCATCGGCGCCCTTGATCGAGCGCCAGAGTATTTCATTCAATACCGCCTCGTTGATTTCGTCCGGCCTGGAGAAGTCCATTGCTTCGCTCTCCTTCGCACCGTACGCGGATGCGAGGTTTTGTTCCTTGAGATCGATGATTGCAGGGATGTAATTGTACTGTGTGAAATCGCCATCGGCAGTGAACGAGTTCACCATCGGCGTTGCCGCTGCGTCGTACTGCGTCATCGGCGGCAGGCCGAGTATTCGCTCGATGGTGCCGACGAGGCCGCTCGTGGAGTACATCGTGTGATCGGCATACCGGTGTTTCGTGTACGGACTGATAACGAAGGCGGTTGTGCGGTGCGCGTCCACGTGGTCTGAGCCGCTCTGCGCATCGTCTTCGACGATGAACACGGCGGATTCCTTCCAGTACTTGCTCTTCGAAAGCCTGTCGATAAATTTGCCAACCGCCAGATCGTTCTGTGCGGCGAACGAGCGCGGCGTTCCCTTGCCTTTTGCCGTGCCGTTTGTATGGTCGTTGGGGAAATAAACAATATTAAACTGCGGCAGCCCGCCGTCACGCTCGAAGGCGTCGAATTCCTTCTCCCACACCGCCTCGCGGTCAAGATCGGAGTAATCCAGGTCAAACCCGCGGTAGTCCGGGCAGACGTGGCCTTCAAGGCCGGCAGTCGTGGCGGTATTCGGGTCTCCGATTTTATCCGGCACGTTCACCTCCTCGCCATAATCGCGGTAAGTGACACCGTGTGCCTTGCAGTTATCCCAGATGTACCCGCTCGATGGCGAGGAAATCCTGGCATCCGGTCCGAAGTCAAAATCACCGCCGCGATTGCCGTACATGGTAGGCCAGGTCTTTTCTACATAGTCTGTGGCGTATGCGGCCATCGACCAGTTGTGGCCGTCGGCGCTGACCTCGGCGTCGACGTAGAAGTTATCGAGCAGAACGAACTGCCGCGCGAGCGCGTGAAGGTTCGGCGTAACTTTTTCGCCGAAGAACGTCAGGCTGGAATCTCCGTTACCTTCCGGCATATCGCCGAGTATCTGGTCGTAGGTGCGGTTCTCTTTGAGTACATAGAATACATGCTTGATCGGCGAAAGAAGCTTAGCGATCTCCTGTTGATTCGCAACGGTATCGCGCCGGTACGGCGTGTTGCCATATACTTGCGCAGAGTACGCGCGGAGTTCTTCGGCTGACGGCTGCTTCACGATCTCTAACGTCCCTTTCATCAGCGAGCCAATGTACTGCATATGCTCGACCTTATGCCCCGGTATCGGACCATGAGGATTGGGAAACGACGAGTTGCCCTTTGCATTTGCAATAATAATATCGCCGTTCGCGTGGTTGATCCGTACGCATGAAGGATACCATCCGGAAGGGATAAATCCTAGAGTCTTGCTTCCGCCTGTTGATGAAACATCCATCACCGCGGTATAGTTATTATCCGCGTTTGCGATATAGAGCGTATTGCCGTCAGAACTCAGAGCAACAGAGTTCGGCGTCGATCCCGGCAGCGCATCAGGAAAGAGCGATGAAACGATGGTCTCTGTGACTTTAAGGGAACCAATATCGATAACCGAAACGGAGTTCTCGTTCGCATTCGCAACATAGAGCCGTTTGCCGTCGGGAGATTGCGCCATGTCGTTGGGATGCGGACCGACGGCGATGGTGCCGAGCGTGGTATTCAACCCGCCATCGAACACCAGCACCGATGAACTGCTCCAGAGCGAGAGATAGACCTGCGGATGCTTCTTTGAAACGAGGCAGGTGTAGGGCATTCCGGGCAGCCGGACTTTTTTGCGGAGTTCTTTCGTAGCGAGATCGAAGCAATAAAACGTGCTGTCGTATTTTCCCGTGACGTAGAGAAGATGCGCGGCTTCATCGATATCGATGCCGCCCATCCAGATTCCCTCATCGGGCCACGGTTTGCCGACAACGATACTATCAGCCAGAGCCGCCTTTCCCTGATCGAAAGAATAGAGCAATATGCAGTTATCGTTACCTCCGGAGAGCGCGAAGTTCTTTCCGCCATTATAGAATTTAATGCCGAGCCACGATTTCCCAACAGGAATGGATTGCGTTGCCACGCCGTTTTTCACATCGACGATGCATACTGTTTGATCGCCTTCGCCGTTGTTTGTGACAATCGCATAATTGCCGTCCGGGTCGATATCGAAGTTCAGCGGCGCATCGCCCACTTCGATCTGTTTTCCCGCAGGAGTAATATACCACCCATTGGGTAAGCGCATTTGCCCTTCGGCAGTTTTACCCGGGAGAACGATATGCTCTCCTGAGCAGGACAAACCTAACATGGCGAGAATAAGTTGTGAAATAATTACAAGGTTACAAAAATCAGGCTTCATTGCGGTCTTTCAATAATTCGAGGAACTTACGGTGATTTCCGAACGGTATTAACATAGCGATAATATTTTTTTCCAATAACTGTATCTACGAGATTGTTATCATTTAGTTACAAACTAGACCGATAAAAATAAATAGCCCCTCTTTACATTGCATGGCGGTTCAATTCCTCAGGGGTGCGTCGCAATCGCGAACATGAAATTGGATTTGAACTTGGTTAGCCTCGTCCTCCTGCGGAGTGAACCGTTTCGCACTCACGTTCTGATTGGCTGAATATGTCATCAGCTGGCATAGGCTGGGGTAAATCGTCTAAGGCGACTCCGATAAAGATTTTTTTTGATTTTTGCTAACAGTGGCTACGATCAAATTTTTCCTCTTAACTTTGTAACATATCGAGGGGGTACCAAGCTAATCTTTTCCTTCAATGCGGCCATACCGGGTGGGAGAATCAATAAGCATAGAATCCAAAAATGTTTGAGACTGAGAAAGTTGGCAAAGGAATTGGTCAGTGGTCCCGGAATGCTTGCCAGGTTAAAGAGGGGTAAGAAATTCCATGTGGAAAACTTAGAGAGGTGTATTCATTTTTAAAGCTTTTGGCTGAAGAATACAATGGTTAGGAGGATGCGATTTGCATCTGTGCCTTCCTATTGATAAATTATGACGATTACCCATCGAGATGCGATCGTCTAAACAGTTACGAACTTTAAAGCACATGAGAATTAGCGCACGAAACAAACTTAAGGGAACTGTCACCTTGGTCGAGGAAGGACTCATCACCGCTAGGGTCAAAATCGACCTTGGTAATGGAAATGTTCTCACCTCGATTATTTCCAAAGAAGCAGTCGAAGACCTCAACCTTAAGGTTGGCGACATAGCGTACGCAATCATAAAGTCCACGGAAGTTATTGTTGGCAAGGATTGAGCTTTACAGGCGATGCCAGGAAGAATTGAAGTTGAATTGGAGATTCATATCCGACGCCACGGAGTTCTACTTTTTAAACCGGCAACGATTAACTTGCTTAGGGCGATTCAACGTGACGGAAGTTTAAGGACGGCTGCCCGTCGCATGCGCGTATCTTACCAACACGCTTGGGCGGTAATCGACTCCGCAAACCGGGCGGCATCACAACCCCTGGTTACGAAACAGCGTGGAGGAACTGGTGGAGGTGGAGCAATACTGACCGCGTACGGAGTAATGGTTCTCAGAGAGTATGGAGATATTGAGCGCGAGGTAGTCAAGTTTACCAAACGCCTTAACGCTGAACTAAATATGTAAATTTTTTTCCCGACCGTTATCTACATACGTTGATAACGCTCTTTATTAATATTTTTTAGTGGAGTTGTATCTAACGGAATCCAACATTACATCAATCACAATAATGGAGAGAGTCTACCAATATGAAGGGATCTAATATCATTTTGCTCGCTATGCTGTTGTTAGGTTTGACAACGATGCTTTATTCACGACAAACCGGCGCCACCGCTCAAGATTCAACCGGTGCGAATGGCCAGTCTCCGATTTACTTCAGGGGCTGGGGCAACGTGCTTTATCAGAATAATACGAATGCAAAGACGGCGACGGCGGATCTTCAACGACTTGTGTTAGATATCGGCCGCAAATTCGATTCCAATATCTCGTTCTTCAGCGAACTCGAGATGGACGACGCTGTGCTTGCCGGAGGAAGCAATGGAGGCCAACTGGCGGTAGAGCAAGCGTATATTAAATTCAATACCGATCTGGGGCATTACTTCAAGGTTGGATTAATCATCCCAACCATAGGGATCATGAACGAGAACCATCTGCCAACAATGTTCAACGGCAACGAACGAACGCAGGTTGAAACCAATGTTATTCCCACGACGTGGCGGGATATCGGTGTCGGTTACTACGGTGCAATCTCAGAATCACCGCTTAGCTATAGCTTGGCAGTACTCAACGGATTAAGCAGCTCGATGTTCGAACACGGAAGTGGAATCAAGAATGGAAGGTTTCAAGGGCGGAATGCCACTGCAAATAATATGGCCGTAAATGGTGCTCTCAAGTATTCAGAGGGGACGCTTAAAGCTCAAATAACAGGTTATTATGGCGGTACTATAGGAGTGAGTTCACAACAGGCGGATACTATGGGATTAAATTCGGGATTGTTCGGCACGCCCGTGTCCATCGGCGAGGCAGATATCAGGTATGCGTGGGGCAGTTGGACGTTTCGTGCTCTTGGAACGTACATCTCAATCCCGGATGCCGAAGAAATTAATCATGCATACAAAAACAACACACCGAAATCTGAGTATGGTGCCTACGCAGAAATCGGATACGATCTACTGGGGAAGGCTGGCTCGATGACCGACCCGCACCTGATCCTGTTCAGTCGCTATGAAAAACTCGATCTGAACTCCTCAATTCCGGCAACTGGGGTGACCGATGGAACGCTCGATCAATCTCACATTCTCGTCGGCATCAACTACTTGCCGATAAGTTCGGTCGTGTTGAAGGCGGACGTTCGCTTCGAACACACGGGTGCTGCGAACAACTCGCTTCCGTACGATCAGAATAACTCGTTCATCAATTTCGGGATGGGTTTTGTATTCTGATTCGATCTTACGTTCTTCTTAACTATGCCGACTAATGCCGGGTGGTCGCAACTGTGAACGCGACTGCCGGATAGCCGACGAAGTGATAGAGATTGGCTTGTGCTGTTGAACCCATGCCGAGCTCCCTCACCTTTAGTTCTGGACTACCAATAGATGTGCCGTAGCACAACGGGTGGCCGACCGGAATTGGCAGCCCCAGCGCGGCGGTGGTGTGCTCAAGCAACAGGAGACCGAACGGAATCGAAAAACGCCCGCACCAGGGCAGGCGGTACTCGGCGGGCTGGTCCTCCTTCACACAGGTTGCAAAGAACTGCTCCGCTTTGGTTGTTGTGACCTCGCCGGCAAGCGGCCCGCGAAGCAAGCTCTTATCCTGGTCGCAAGCCTTTACGTACGCATCAACACCTCCCTCGCCGAACGCTGTGTACTGGAAATCATTGCCGTAGTGTACCGCATCCGAGGAGATCGCGATCGCGAAGTCCTTGCCAATCACGAGTCCTTGCTTGGCCATCACCGCTGCGATCGCCGAGCCGAGGTGGGAGGCAAGCGTATCCATGCGAGAAAAATCCATAACCGGAACGATCACCGGAACAATTTCAAGTTCGGGCCGAACGTGCCTGAGCCAAAACAGAAGTGCCTCCAGTGAGTGCTCGGAGTCTTGCCAGGCGGCGCTTTGGACAAATTCGTCCTTGCCGAGTCGCGCAATGATCTCGGCGCGTAGCTCCGATACGGGCACTTCGCCGTCAGGGGTACGCCATGCACGGTAATCGTCAAAGACAAGAACGTCGTGCGCGGCAAACTTGCGCCACCCGTGGAAGACGCCAACGAGTATCACAGTTTTTGCTGTGACCAGTGGCAGCACCTGGCGATAGACGCGGCCGGCGTATATGTAATCGTCGTGTGGGCAGATCACGCCTGCAACACCGGGCGGCGGTGCATCGCCAAGTTTCTCTGGTGCGGGCGGTGTGGCCGAGAGTTCCCATGTTTTCTCCATCTGCACGGCCGTAGATGCGAACCCGATGGCGTCTTGCTGCCCACGCACGTCTCCATGCGAAGGTATTCCCATCGTCTTCCGGACCTCCTCCAGCGTCGGAGGTGGACCTGAAGGTGTTGGCGGCTGCAAAGCGGCTTGGGCGTACAACAAATGGCTCGTCAATGTGCATCCGAGGAAGGTGAGAAAAATGCACATGAGAATCCGTCCATGACACCAACTTATCCTCTTTAGGAAAAGGTATGCCGGAGGCAACTTACCATTCGAGTGGCTGGTCATGGTTGAGCAAGCAAGGCTTTCGCGGCGCGGTTGCCAGAACACACGACAATCCTTGTCGTTCGAAAAAAGTCTGGTGAAATAGGGAATATTCCTGAAGATTTGTGCGGTATTTTTCCTACTGTCTTTCATGGTGTCCTCTCAATATGTGACACCTATTATATGAAATAAAAAATGGATCATCAAACCTATGGTTCCCTGATACGTTTACGATTGTTATAATGTACTCTTCGGGTCCGGTTGACTTCATCACAACCAACCTTGTGTGGATTCAGAACCAACGATTCCCTGTAAGGATAATAAGAGCCTTATTCTGATTAATAAAGCCAATCCTTGTGCAAAGTATTCTTGCATTTCCATGCATTTTTTCTTAACTTGTAACTCAATAATTCACTAAAAAACATGTTAGCATTTTGGAAATAGCTGCTAACAGAATACTCGGACCGGCTGGAAAAAGTGCCCAAAACAGAAGCGCCCGTAGCTCAGCTGGATAGAGCGACAGCCTCCGGAGCTGTAGGCCGCGCGTTCGAATCGCGCCGGGCGCACTTTAACTCATGCTCATTTACCTAAAGGATTGATGGTTTATGCTTTCTCCCAAGAAAAAAATTACCAAAAAAGAAATCAAACAAGACCCGCTCATTTCCACGTTTGACCAGGCAACAAATTTTTATTATGGGCATAAGAAAAATATCAGTTACGCGATTACTGCTCTGGTTATTATCATTGTCGGAATTGTCGTGTATGTCAACAATCATCGTGCAAATAATGAAAAAGCTGCCACCGAATTAGGTAAAGTTTTCGCCTTGTACGATTTAGGAGCAAATGATTCCCGTCAATACCAGATTGCAATCAATGGACAGCCTGACCGGGGCATCATGGGTTTAAAAGCGATCGTCGATAATTACGGTAGTACCGAATCGGGAGACCTTGCCCGGTTCTATCTTGCAACCGCCTATCTGAATCTGGGACAATATGACGACGCATTGAAAAATTTTGATAATTTTAGTTCGGGTAACGGATTATTGAAGGCGGCTGCGTTCGCCGGTATCGGTCAATGCTATGAAATGAAAAATGAATACTCGAAAGCTGCGCAATATTTTGAAAGAGCTGCCGGCGCTTCATCGACCCCTGCCGTGACTCCGGATTATATCAATTCGGCGGCACGATGTTACGGTGTTGCAGGGGAAAAAGAAAAAGCAATTGATTTATTGAAAAGATTAAAAAAAGAATTTCCAACGTCGACATTTGCCCGCGATGCCGATCGATACATCAGTCAATTCTCAGCATAAGTTCGTTTCTATACTTAATGATAAAACCCATTCTTTGTTCAGAGGAATGGGTTTTTCTCTTTTCCTCGTCATGGGAATTCATCAGTTCAATATAAACGAGTACGCTATTCCGGTAAGGTGAATGAGTCAATGAATTTGGTCATCAATAAAAACCTTGCACGACATATCTGGGTGATTGCAGCTCCCGCTATTGCCGGACTTTCTTCACAAATGGTTGTTTCGATTGTCAATACTTCGATGGTCGGACGGCTTGAGAATACGCAGGTACAGCTTGCCGCCATGGGTTTGGGTTTTTTGGGAACGTGGGCGATCACCAGCCTTTTTTCCAGCTTGAGCACCGGAACACATGTTCTCGTTGCCAGACGGCATGGAGAAGGAAATCATGTCGGTGTCGGGGAAGTTCTGAACAACTCACTGTTCATTTGTTTTATTGTGGGAGTTATATTTGCAACGCTGGGGTATTTATTTTCCTATAACATTATCGATTTCTTTTCAAAAGATGAAGCGGTGACAAGAGCCGGCGCCGGGTATATGAAATATCAATTTCTCGGCTTGCCGTTTTTTCTGTTGATTGTTTCGTACAGAGGTTTTTTCTTCGGCATCGGGCACACGCGGATTTTTATGATTTCCGCTATTATTGTCAATGTCTTTAATATTTTTTTCAATTATTTATTTATCTTTGGAGCATTGGGATTTCCGAAAATGGAGCTTGCCGGGGCAGGAATCGGGTCGGCGATCAGCATGGTTCTCGGATGGCTCTTTTTCCTTCTTGTAACATTTGCGCACGATTATCGAAAACAATATAGGTATTTTTCTCATTTTCGAATTTCGAAGGATGTTATCAAGCAAATTGTGAATATTTCCATACCGGTTTCGTTGCAGAATATTCTTATCCTGTTCGGTTTTCTTGTTTTCGTTGCAATTACCGGGATTATCGGAACGGTCGAACAGGCGGCGAGTAATGTTGTGATTAACGCTCTCTTTATTTCCCTGATGCCGTGTTTCGGCTTCGGAATCGCCGCGCAAACTCTGGTCGGACAATCGTTGGGAAAAGGCAGCCGCCGGCTTGCATACGCGTATGGGTATGAAACGGCAAAGCTTGGCACGCTCTTTACCATTGTTATCGGAATTCTGTTTGTATTTTTTCCCAGTGCCGTTATCGTCGTGATTACGACAAAGCAGGAAGTGATCGATGCCGCCCGTCCCATTTTGCAGATTGCAGGTGTTGCACAAGTTTTTTACGGTGCAGGAATTATTTTTGCCAATGCACTGCAATCGGGCGGCGCCACGGTTTTCGTGATGCTCGTGGAAGTCATCACGCACTGGATTATTTTCCTGCCGCTGAGTTATTTGTTCGGCGTAACGTTAGGGTGGGGCATTAAAGGCGCATGGCTGGCGTTGCCGATATATATTCTGACCTATACAACAATGAACTTATTGAAGTTTCGATCCTCAAGCTGGATTAAGATTTCTGTTTAGGAACGGCAGCAGAGAACAAACGTGTTCACCAAATTGAAAAAAGTAATTCTTATCTCGTCAACCGCATTTCTGCTGTTGATGGTGTTCCTTGCCGATATCATTCGCCAGAGTGTCGATATTGAAATTGGGTGGCTGAAAATTGTCCGCGATATCTTTGTCCTTGCCGCATTTCTTGTTATTACGTTCATGATCGAATCGATGTGGCAACGGGAACAGGGGCCGACCAAGAAACTCGGTTTTGCCCTGGTTCTTTCGCTCGTTGTTGTCGTTGCTTCGAGTTTGTTGTTTATTATTTCGCCCAGCGGATTCGATGCAAAAAATTATATGCTCATCCCGTTAGGATTCGATTCCATCGTCTGGTCGAATATTTACGGTGTCGTGCTGGGAACGACCATGATCGTGATGTTGCTGATCATCCGGGATATTCTTTTTTCCAAACGAAAAAAAGGGACCAGGAGAAATTTTTTTATTTTCCTCGGATTAGCGTTTGCCACCGCTGTTTCAACAATGACATCACGGCCGTTGGAATCGAGTATACTCACATCGGTCCTTTTCGTGCTGACCATTTGTGCAATGTCGTTGAATTCATTCCGCCTGTCATGGATCGTCTATCTTTCGAAGCGTGAAAAAATTCTCGGGATCATATTCGGCTTTCTGTTATTTTGTATTTTTGTCGGTTTCGACATTATCATCTCGAAAAATAATGAAGTCGGAAAGGCAGTGCTGTATTATTCCGCTCCACTGCAATCGTTCGTTGGGTTGGTAAGTCTGTTTGCGACGATTTATTTCGGGATGACGTTTATCAGCACGCTCTTTCATTTGCCGACGGCAGAGGCATTCGACAGAAAAATGAGTGAAGTTTCTTCCTTGCATAATTTAAGCAAGCTCGTAACCCAGGTGTTTGATTTCAATGAGTTGGTCGATTCCGTTACGGCGATGACGCTGGAAGTCTGCGAAGCAAAAAGTTCCTGGCTCGAAATCATACCGAATCCCGCTGCTTCAGCCGTGCCGAGAGGATTGCTCGGTACGTCAAGCCGGACGGAACAATCTATCCTCATTGCCGGGTTGAAGAATATTTCATTAGAAGAAGTCGAAGCGATTCGTTCGTCGAACGGTTACTCGCTTCAGGCTTTGGTGTTGACCAATCGCACTCCGGTCGTCATCGATAATGTAAAAAACGACAAGCGAACGGAACATCTTGTTAATCAAAAAATTAAATTCAATTCCATGGCAATTGTTCCGCTCGTTTCTCACGATGTGGTTATCGGGATTTTGTACGCCACGAAAGATGTCGAATACGGATTTGACCGCGACGACATCGAGGTGATTTCGGCATTTGCCGATCAGGCGACGATCGCCATTGAAAATTCCCGGCTCATCGAAAAATCCATGGAACGGGAGCGGTTGATGCGGGAAATGATGCTTGCACAGGATATGCAGAGAAAATTATTGCCCCAACAGCTTCCGTCGCATCCCGAAATCGATCTTGAAGCGCTTTCGACGCCGGCATTTGAAGTCGGTGGCGATTATTACGATTTCAGTATGCTCGATGATCATCATCTTGGCATTCTGGTCGGTGATGTTTCGGGAAAAGGAGTTTCAGCCGCTTTTTATATGGCTGAAATGAAAGGAATATTCCAATCATTGAGTAAAATTTATCGCGAGCCGAAAACATTTCTCTCCAAAGCTCATGCGGCATTAATCGGAACCATCGATAAACGATCATTTATCAGTTTAATTTATTCCGTCATCGATTTGAAAACCGGAATCATGACGATTGCCCGTGCCGGCCACTGTCCCATGTTATTTGTTTCCGGCAAGCGTGCTGAATATATTAAACCGACAGGCCTCGGTGTCGGTATGGGTGGAATAGAATTTTTTGAAAAAACCATTGCTCAGGATGAAATTCAATTACAATACGGTGATGTTGCGGTTTTTTATACCGACGGGGTCACGGAAGCATATCCTCCGGACGGACCGGAATTCGGATATGATCGGTTGCGGGAAGTGGTTCAGGGAGTCGTTCACTCGTCGGCTGTTGAAGTGCGGGATGCAATCATCATGGCGGTCGATCAACACATGAATCATCAGCCGCCGGAAGATGATCTCACGATTGTTGTTATGAAATGGATTAAACGCGAAAATCAGACAAGTGTCGTATCATAAAATGGAGTCGTACCAATGAATACTTTTAAAATTGATATTCGGGAATCCAATGCCATCAATGTATTGGATTTAAAAGGATATCTGGATGCACATACCGCCCCGGAATTGGAAAAAGCTTTTCAGAAGCTTCTCGAGGAAAAAAAGTACAGTCTCGTGGTCAATTGTAAAGAATTGACGTACATCAGCAGTGCCGGGCTGGGTGTGTTCATGGCATATATCGAAGATGTCAGGAAAAATAACGGCGATATCAAACTTTCCAATATGTCACCGAAGGTCTACAACGTCTTTGACCTTCTCGGTTTTCCACTGCTGTACGATATTACGAAAGATGAAGTTGAGGCGATCCGGAAGTTCTCCGAACCGAAGAAGTAATCGTCGAACATCGAGATAGGTCGATGGTGTCTATGTACCACAGTGAACCAGGATACGATTGTGCAATTAAAAATTAAAAGCCAGACGGAAAAACTTCACCTCGTGAGGGATTTTGTCTCTGAGGCTGCACGGGAATTCGGATTTGATGAAGAGACGGTGAGCAAGATTGCCCTTGCAGTCGATGAAGCATGTACGAACATCATCAAACATTCGTACAATTACGCTTCGAACAAAGATATAGAAGTGAAAATACTGACGACCAACGGTACGTTTGAAGTGGTCATTTCCCATAGCGGAAAATCCTTTGACCCGGCAGCTATCAAAGCACCCGATATGCGGGAGTATCTGAGTCACTACCGGCATGGGGGCCTCGGTATGCACCTCATGCGCTCATTGATGGACAAAATTGAATACAAAAAATTTTCCGAGGAGAAAAGTGAGGTTCATCTTGTTAAAAATATGTCTTCGCGTCTTCATCGGTAACCGTGTGAGGTCATTGTAATTCTATGCCCCGCCGTACCACTCTGCCCAACGCTTCCTCCGAGACACTTTTCGAACTTGGCTCCCTTTTTGAATTTAGCAATGTCGTTAACGGAACACTCGATCTGAAGTTTATCCTGAATCATTTTTTGCTTACCCTCATGGGAAAGCTTCTTTCATTTCGGGGGATCGTTCTTTTCGCACGCACCCGGCTCTCTCTATTCTGTCGAGAATGTGAGGGGGTTACCGGATCAACTCATCGGATCGGAAGTGGCGATTCCCGGAATGCCGAAGCGATTGATCGTCATCAGCCCGCAAACACTTGCAAAACTTCCCTGGCTGAAATTTTTCGACGACAACGGAATCCGGCTCGTTGCACCGCTTCTTGTGCAGGAGAAAATTGTCGGCGTTGCCGGTTTTTCCCCCGCCAGGATGAAGAAAAAGCTTTCGGAAAAAGAATCGACATACGTTCGCTCGCTGGCGAATATTGCCGCAACGGCTATCGAAAAAGGATTGATTCTTGACAGAATGAATCAACTGAACCGGCAACTGGACGGAAAAATTCAGGAGCTGAATACGTTGTTTGAATTAAGTAAGGAATTTAATGCCGTTCTCGATCAAGATCGCTTGATGCGATTGCTGATGTTCTCCATCATGGGGCAAATCGGTGTGAACCGCTTCGTCATTTTGTTGCAAACAACCGATCGTATGGAAGTTGTCGTTTCGCGATTCGAACAATCGATTCCGGAAGACGTCATATCATTTTTTCCGACGGTCACTGCGCCTGTTGTCGTCGATTCGATGACAAAAAAGAGTGACCGGCGTTGGCGGACAATGTTGCAGGATTTGGGAATCCGTGTCCTTGTCCCGCTGCAAATACTCCAAAAAACGAAAGGCATCCTTGCCCTCGGCGACAAAATGCACGGAGGCGCATATACAAAGACCGATCTTGATTTTCTTTTTTCTCTGGGAAACCTTGCAATCATTTCGCTCGAAAATGCGCGATTGTTTAAAGAAACCATCGAGAAACAACGCCTGGAAGATGAGCTTCAGATTGCAAAGGAAATCCAACGCGGGTTGTTGCCGAAACAATTGCCGTCCATTCATGGCCTTGAGCTCTCTGCCGTTAATATTTCATCGAAACAGGTCGGCGGCGATTATTATGATGTCATTCCGCTTTCTCACGAGCGATATGTGATTGCAATCGGCGATGTCTCCGGTAAAGGAACTCCCGCTTCATTATTGATGGCGAACTTGCAGGCAACGATTCGAGCGCTGGTTCCATTGAATCTATCCCTCGCAGATTTAACAAAACGTGTCAATGATCTTGTTTGTGAAAATACCGGGCTTGACCGTTTTATTACTTTTTTCTGGGGCGTCTTCGATGCGTCGACAAAAATATTTCGATATGTGAATGCCGGGCACAATCCTCCGTTTCTTATTCGTTCAACAGGAACCGTGGAACGATTGGATAAAGGGGGTATTATTCTCGGGATTATGAAAGCTCTCGTTCCGTACCAGGAGGGAGAAGTCGTGCTTTCCCACGGCGATGTGCTGGTGCTGTTTACCGACGGTGTCAGCGAATCGATGAACAGCAGCGGTGAGGAATGGGGTGAAGAAAAAATGGAGGAGGTTCTTCTGTCACGAAATGGCGATACGGCAGAAACAATTCTTTCAACTGTTGTCGATGCCGTCAAAGAACACAGTCGCGATACCGCTCAATATGACGATATTACGCTCGTTGTTTTGAAAGTTGTTGCGTGACCTTTCTGGGTGAGTTGATTTTGTAACTTCTGCTTCGTATCATTCTATTTGCTATGGAAACGACTGCACAGGATGTGAAACAATGGACCGTTCTGTCCCTGATCGAACGGGGAACACAATTTCTTCAAGAAAAAGGAATTGACAGTGCGCGGTTGAATTGCGAACTGCTGTTGTGTCATGTTCTTCATTGCGGGCGGATTGATTTATATTTGAAATTCGATCAACCACTTTCGGCGGACGAGCTGGGGGTATTCAAAATATTATTGAAACGTCGGGTTAAACATGAGCCTTTGCAATATATTATCGGTGAAACAGAATTTATGGGATTAAAATTTGCCGCCGATCCTTGCGTGCTTATTCCCAGACCTGAAACGGAACTGCTTGTCGAAGAAATTATTGCACTGTCACGGAACAATCCGGAAAATGTCCGGCGTATTCTTGAGATAGGAACGGGATCCGGCAATATTGCAATCAGTCTCGCAAAATTCATTCCCGATTGTTTGGTTGAGACAATCGAAGTGAGCGACGATGCGATTGCTCTTGCTCACAAGAATATCCACCGGCATCAATGTGAGAATCGCATAAAAGTTCTCAAAGGAAATATCCTTCAAAACTTTTCATCGGTTTTACATGATCGATATGATGTAATCGTTTCCAATCCGCCGTACATTTCCGTCGAAGAGTTTGAAATGCTTCCGCCGGAAGTGAAAGAATTCGAGCCGGCGCTTGCGTTAACCGATGGTGCGGACGGATTGAGTTTCTATCGGGTCATTGCCGAATTAGGAATTGAGCACCTCCGGCAAGATGGCTGGATTGCCGTTGAGATTGCATATAATTTGGCAGATGAGGTCGTTCAAATTTTCAAAAGACCGGAATATTCGGGGATTCAAACGATCCGGGACTATGATAAAAATATCCGGATTGTAAAAGCACAATTTTGCGGGAAGCAATGAAGGCGCTCTTGCAGCGTGTCAGGAAGGCAAGCGTTACCATCAATGGAACTGTGCACAGCGGTATCGGACACGGAATTCTTGTTTTCCTGGGAATTGGCATACACGATACGGAAAAAGAGGCCGACTATCTTGTACGACGATGTGCCGATCTCAGAATTTTTGAAGATGATCAGGCAAAAATGAATTTATCGGTACGGAATATTCAGGGAAGTGTATTAATTGTATCGCAGTTTACCTTGTTTGCCGATACTGCCAAAGGAAATCGACCAAGTTTTACGGAAGCTGCGCCGCCTCAAACGGCGGAGTTGTTGTACGAGTATTTTGTCTCCCGGATGCGAAAAGAAATCGGTCCCGAAAACGTGCAGACGGGAATGTTTCGAGCGATGATGGATATTCAATTAATTAACGACGGTCCTGTGACTATCATGATAGAAAGTAAGGGATGATAAACGTATGAAACATATTCTTCTTATCGGCATTATGCTTGTTCTCGGGCAATGTGAACCTGTCTTTGCTGTTCAAAGTATGCAAACGATTTCAACTTCGAGATTTCATTTGAAGTATGAAAATGGGATTTCTTTGCAAGATGTAAAAAAAATCGGGAAGATGTTCGAAAAATCATATACAGATGAAAAAAAGATTTTCAATATATCATTTTCCGGAAAAATGGATGTGCTCATGTACACTTCGGTGAACCGCTTTAAATCGGAATCGCAGACGAGGGCATTTTCCGACGGTGATTATACGGCGGGAAAGTTCTTTCTCGTTATTCCTCCGAAAATGAAAGGAGTGGAAGGAATGGAGAATATCGTCGAACGTCTCGTTGTACGTGCAATGCTTGAGCATATTCCGGCGTGTCCTCCGTGGTTTTCCGAGGCATATTCGTTGTATGCAGGAAATGCCGTAACGCGATTCGGAAAACCGGCACGGTTGACGACATCGAGTTTTTCCGATTTAGGTGAAGATTATGTAAGCGCCGAGCATGAGAAAGATATTGTCGAATTATATGCGAAACTCGGATTGACCATTCAGTTCCTAGTCGACCGTTTCGGGAAAGAACATGTCGAAGAAGCGATAAACCTTTGTAAGACGAATGGAAATATCGCGGATGTGTTTCAAACTGTCTTTAACGAAAAATATTCTGATATCGAAAAGGAGTGGGTAACCGCGTTGCGGGTTCAGATGAAACAATGAAATCCCGGAAACCCCGCGTGTTATTTCTCTTCCTGGATGGGGTAGGAATCGGGGGGAAAAAAAATAATCCTTTTTTTGTGGCGCAACTTCCGACCCTGCGGAAGCTTTTGGGAGGTACAATGCCGTATCACCGTGATAGTCGCCGGATTTCAAACATCGCTTCTCTTGTTCCGCTGAATGCAACTCTCGGTGTGCCCGGGCTTCCGCAAAGCGGAACGGGGCAAGCGACACTACTGACAGGCATCAATGCGGCACGGATAGTCGGGAGACATTTCGGTCCTCATCCCTATTCAACTCTTAAACCGCTGATTCGCGAACGGAATATTTTTACCCAACTCCGTCATAAGGGAAAAAAAGTGTTCTTTGCCAACGCGTTTCCGCAACGGTATTTTGATTACTTCAAATCGCACGAGAGCAGGATTCCGGTTATTGCGTTATCGTGGCTTTCCGCCGGCATGCAGTTGAATACTCATGAATCTCTTGCAAGCGGGAAGGCGTGTTCGGCTGATATAACCAATGAAGGATGGCCCCGACTCGGTTATCCGCACATGAAAACCGTGACGCCGCAAGAGGCGGGGAGACGTTTAATTTCAATGTTGTCCGATTATGATTTTATTCTTTATGAGTATTACTTCACCGACGATGCGGGACATCGTCAGTCGATGCAGGATGCCGTCGGTTGCCTGGAAAAAATCGACGGTATGCTTGAAGGAATCGTCGATGGTTTCGATCGTGAACACATGCTCTGCATCGTTACGAGCGACCATGGCAATGTCGAAGATCTTTCCGTTAAAACACATACCCGCAATCCCGTACCATTGCTTGCATTCGGAAAAGGTCATCGCGAGTTTACGGAATCTGTAAAAAGTCTTACGGATATAACACCGGCTCTGCTGAAGTTTATCTCGTAAACGTTGTAGAATAGGGAGGGTTTATTTGTGTTCGGTCATAGTCCGGCACTGAAAAGCTGTATTCCGCTGATCTTCGGATGCATCCTCGGCTGGTATTGTTCGATTCCTCTGGTCATCACATCGGCTGTCGTTGTCATTCTGATATGTATTTCCCTCGTTCTCGTCATTCGTAAACAAAAAGCATCCGTTCTTTCCGGCGTTCTTTTCATGTTGTTGATGGTGTTTGGCATCTTTAAAATTACGGTGGACGGAAAATATATTTCCGGAAATGATATTCGAAAATTTACTTCCGCTCACCGGTCGGTTTCGGTGATGGGAACGATCAGCGATGAATCGCATCGTACCGATCAATCGGTCAAATTCGTCATCCAATCCGATTCCATTCTGGTCGATGGGATAATGGTGCAGACGCGGGGCGGGGTTCTCGTGAGTGCACAAAAAAATGCTTTTGATTCACTTCTGAATCCTTTCTTAACATACGGGACTTCGGTTATTCTGACAGGAACATTGATGCCGATTGTGCCGGTACGAAATCCGGGCGAGTTCGATATTCAACGGTATCTTTTCCTGAATGATATCGATGCCCGATTTTATCTCGATTCAATTACGATTCGACCCAATCGTTCACGCGGAATTCTTGGAGGATTTGTTTATCCTGTCAGGCGGTCAATCGCCCGGCGAATCGACCGGCTTATCGGCGGCGATGAAGGAAATTTTCTGAAAGGATTGGTTGTCGGAGAACGAAGCGAGATCGATGCTATGACACGTTCGGCATTTGTGAATGCCGGTGTTATGCATGTTCTTGCCGTTTCCGGTTTACACGTCGGTATCGTTGTATTTATGCTCTTGATATTTTTTCAGGTGCTTCGCATTCCCGAGAAAATATCATTCTCACTGATTTGCTGTTGCCTTGTCTATTATGTATTCCTGACCGGAAGTTCGCCCTCCGTTTCACGATCGGCAATCATGGCGATTATATTCCTTGGAGGAAGAATTCTTGAACGGAAACGCAATATATACAATACGCTGGCAACGTGTGCCCTGGTATTGTTGATGGTGGATGCACGACAGCTATTTCAAGCAGGTTTTCAGCTTTCCTTCGCGGCTGTATTTTCTATCATATTCTTCTATCCGAAAATATACAATCTTAAAAACGTACTTCCGGAAAATCTTGGAAAAAATAAACTGATCATTGGCGCGTTTGCCATTGCAAGTATATCGGTTGCGGCATCGCTCGGGACTCTGCCGTTTTCCGCGGCATACTTTGGAAAAATATCCTTTATTGGTATTATCGCGAACATCGTTATCGTTCCGGTATCGAATCTGGTTCTGGGTCTTGGAATGGTAGCCGTTGCATGTTCGTATTTCTCGGCCTGGGTCGCTTCGGCGTACGCGGCATCGACGGTAGTTCTGACGAACGGTTTTTTGTGGTCAGTAAAATTTTTCGGAACGTTACCGTACGCCGCAATCGAAATTCATCTTTCATTGATTTTGTCGATTTGTTTTTATTGCATTGTTTTCGCTTTCATGTTTTTGATGAAAAAAGAATCCCGAAAATACTCTATGATGATGTTATTGCTGGGAAGCAATCTTATCGTTTATAGTGAAGGTATTTTTTCGTTGCCGTCAAGAAACCTCCGTGTGGCTTTTTTGGATGTTGGACAGGGAGATGCCATTGTCGTAGAATTTCCCGACGGAAAAACTCTGCTTCTGGATGCCGGACCGAGAACCGTCAGTTACGACGCGGGATCGTTTGCCGTTATTCCGTTTCTTCGCTGGAGTGGAATTCGTTCTCTCGACTATATCGTGCTCAGCCATCCGCATAGCGATCACTTGGGCGGTATTCCGGCAGTTCTTCATGAATTTTCCATTGGCAAAATAATCGAAGCCGGTTCGACGACCCAATCGGCATTGTTCGATGAATATCATCATCTTATCGATACACTTCATTTGAACCGTTGCATTGTTCATGCCGGGATGCGAATTGCTGAAGATTCCCTGTGGCGGTGTTACGTCGTGCATCCATCGTTTGAATTCATTCCGCAAAAAAATCGGCCGGCATCGAATCTCAATAACGAATCCGTTGTTCTGAAAATTGTATATGGCGCAACCACGGTATTGCTTGAAGGTGACGCCGAACGGGATGCAGAATCGCGCATCCGGCAACTCTACGGCACATTTCTCAAATCGGATCTCCTGAAAGTCGGACACCACGGAAGCAGAACCAGCAGCAGTCCTCCAATGATTGAATGTATCGATCCGCGGGAGGCGGTTATATCTGTCGGTGCACATAATAAATTTCACCATCCCTCACCGATTACGCTGAATCTCTTTAAAAGCCGGCACTGTCATTATTATCGTACCGACGAAGAAGGCGCCGTTCTGTTTGAATCCGACGGAACCGCATGGCATCGTGTGGATTGGCGCTGACCTTGAATCTCATCGTCACAATCGCTATTTTGCACTTCTGTTCAACATTTGAGAATCATTATGGAAAATCAAAACAGCCGGATTCCTTCAGATCCGGCTTCTCGTGATCGAAAAACGAAATTTGAAACGAGTTCCGGGATTCCGATCGACCGGTGTTATTTTTCATCCGATCATCCTCATGATCTTGGAAAACCGGGGGAATATCCGTTTACTCGTGGAGTATATCCAACGATGTACCGGGGGCGTTTATGGACCATGAGACAATATGCTGGGTTTGCTTCGGCGGAGGAATCCAATAAACGGTACCGGTATCTGCTTGCAAACGGAACGTCGGGACTTTCGGTTGCATTCGATCTTCCCACACAAATGGGATACGATTCAGATGATCCGATGGCGGCCGGTGAGGTAGGGAAAGTCGGTGTTGCGATCGATTCACTGGAGGATATGGAGATCTTGTTTGATTCCATTCCTCTGGAATCGATTTCCACATCGATGACGATCAATGCAACGGCGGCGATTCTTTTGTGTATGTATGTGGCGATTGCCAGGAAACAAGGCGTGCAGATCAAGAATCTTTCCGGGACGATTCAGAACGATATTTTAAAGGAATACATTGCGCGCGGAACATACATTTATCCTCCGGCACCATCCATGAGAATTGTGACGGATATTTTCCGGTGGTGCCGGACAGAACTCCCGCGATGGAATACAATTTCTATCAGCGGCTATCATATTCGGGAAGCGGGAGCAACCGCAGTGCAGGAATTAGCATTTACACTGTCGAACGGCATTGCATACGTTCAGGCAGCGGTTGATGCCGGTTTACATGTTGATTCGTTCGGGTCGCAATTGTCGTTCTTTTTTAATGCCCATAATGATTTTTTTGAAGAGATTGCAAAATTCCGGGCAGCGCGAAGAATGTGGGCGAAAATAATGAAAGATCGGTTCGGAGCAAAAAGTCAGGACGCGATGAAATTACGGTTTCATGTTCAAACCGGTGGATCGACATTGACGGCGCAGCAAATCGATAATAATGTCGTTCGTGTGACAGTTCAGGCTCTTGGTGCGGTACTCGGCGGCTGTCAATCATTACATACCAATAGTCGCGACGAAGCACTTTCCTTACCGGCCGAGGATGCAGCCAGACTTGCACTGCGAACACAACAGGTAATCGCTCATGAATCGGGTGTCGCCGATACTGTCGATCCCCTCGGAGGATCGTATTATATTGAATCCCTGACGGATCAACTGGAAGCCAAAGCACAGGAATACATCCGGAAGATCGACGACATCGGCGGTGCCGTCAAGGCAATCGAACAGCAATTTTATCAACAGGCAATTACCGATAGTGCATACGAATACCAGAAAGCAATCGAGCGCAAAGAGAAAATTATCGTCGGTGTTAACGAATTTACTCTCAAAGATACCGCACGATCTTCTGTTCTGAGTATCGAGGACAATGTACAGGCCGCACAATGCCGGCGACTTCAACAGCTTCGTCAGCGGAGAAATAATGATCGTGTCATCCCGGCACTGACGGAACTCAAACGAGTTGCAGCATGTACGGAAAACATTGTACCTGCAATTTTGCAGTGCGTTGAATCCTATTCAACTCTGGGTGAGATCTCGAATGCTTTGCGTGACGTCTGGGGGGAATATCAGCCGTAATCAAACCCGGTACATGGCTTATACTTGAGTCATTTACAAAATCGGTGTGCGGGCGTTTCCTTTTCCGCGGTCATTTGATGGGCGGTCCAGTTTTATCTTGCTATCGGATGATGGAGGAATGGAAGAACGTTTCATTTCGGGAGTAGTAAGATAACGGATCCATTCTTTCAAAAATGAAACCGGTTTTCCCTTGCGGACGAAACCGTCCAGGCGAAAATTTTGAACTGCACCCATCGTGTAATCATCATCAAAGGCGGAAACAAAGAGAAATGGAATTTGTTCGAATTTTTTAATGGAACGAACGGTTTTGTGGAACTTAATTCCGTCCATGACCGGCATATAAATATCCGACACAACGATGTCAACGGGTTCATCGTGCAAAATGTCGATTGCGGTACTGCCGTTTTCCGCTTCAAAGACGGTCCAGCGTTCCTCTTCCAAAGCGTGCTTTATAAGCATTCTGTATGAAGATTCGTCGTCGACGAGAAGAATATTCATGCTCCCGTTCCTCTGAAAAACTCTAAAATGGGCTTAGTTTTGATTAATTAAATATACGAAATTCTCTCGAAAGAGTCATATTGAAATAGGGTGCTTCCGGTTTGGGATTTTCCCAAAAAATTGTTATTTTGATACCGTTTCTCCCAAGGTGCCGGATTCATTTCTGAAATACCGGAGATCGAACGAAGCGTTTTCATCTGTCAAGCGGGAAATGTTCTGTTGTTTTTTTGACGGTCTTTTTCAATATTCATAACAGATTCAATGGAAGAGAATTCAAAAAAGTTTTATCATCACAATTTCAAGAGGAAATCAGCAATGCGAATAATTGGTTCTGTTTTTTTTCTGACGGCAGTTTTGTACGCACTGTCTCCCGCCCAGTTTGTCGATCAAGGACTCGGACTCGGTGTTTCGTTCGGCGGGACATTCGGTCAAACTGAAATACAAGATCAAAAAGTGGAATTTCTCGGTCGGGCTTTTCTTCGATATGGATTGATCGACCACGTACAAATCGAGGCAGGCGGCGGTCTTGGAAAAGTGAGCGGCGCGGAATATCGTTCATTTATCGCCCCCGTCGATCTCCGTTTGCTTGTGAGCCCGTTATCCTCCGATCAATGGAATCCGTATGTCTATGGAGGAATTGGAAATCTTTACTACGATCAGGAAGAATTTCCGGTAACGCAGATTCATCCGAACCAAAGCGGATGGACGAGCTTGATTCCGCTCGGTGTCGGGTTGCAGTATCTTCTGAACGATAAAGTTGTCGCTGAAGCAACAGCGGGTTACAATATTACCGGTACAGATCAGATTAAAGGCGGTTCGATTGACGGCGTCGATGATAAGTATTGGAGTTTTTCACTCGGTTTAACAGTGATCGGTGAAAGCGGATCAGCCGATCCCGATCATGATGGGTTGTCTAACTCCGAAGAGAAACAGCTCGGTACCGATCCTCATAATCCCGATACTGACGGTGACGGAATAAGCGATGGTGACGAAGTTTTGAAGTACCACACGAATCCGTTGAAAAAGGATTCCGACGGAGACGGCTTGAGTGATTATGATGAGATTTTTAAATACCACACCGATCCGAATAAAGCGGATACCGATGGCGACGGTATCAGCGACGGTGATGAGGTTTTGAAGTATCATACCGATCCTTTAAAAGTCGATACTGATGGAGACGGTTTGAGCGATTATGATGAAATTTTCAAATATCATACCGATCCTCTGAAAGTCGATACCGACGGAGACGGTTTGAGCGACTACGATGAAATTTTCAAATATCACACCGATCCGAATAAATTCGATACCGATCATGGCGGAGTTGGCGATGGCGACGAGATAAAGAACGGTACGAATCCTCTCGATTCAACTGATGATATCAAAAAAGAAGAAATTAAAGTTGAGGTTGGTCAGGCGATCGTTCTCAACGGCATAGTTTTCGAATCCGGGAAAGCGGATATTCAAGCACAGTCCGATTCTGTTTTGGAAAAAGCCTACAACACGCTCAAACAAAATCCCGGCATTGTTGTTGAAATCCGGGGCTATACGGATAATTCCGGAAACAAAAAGAAGAACATGAAACTATCGCTTGATCGTGCCGAATCGGTGAAAAGTTATCTCACCAATAAAGGCATTTCTGCGGATAGAGTTATGACGAAAGGTTTCGGTTCCGACAATCCCGTTGCTTCCAATTCAACAAAAGAAGGACGTCAGCAAAACAGAAGGATCGAGTTCTTTAGAGTAAAATAATTTTTATCGGTGACCGTTTGTTTTTCAAAAGCCCTCGCGATGTGTGAGGGCTTTTTTATTTTTGCAGATGGAAAACCTTGTCGGCAGAAGGGCAGTACCGGCGGAGAGGACATTCAGGGCATGCCGGCTTGCGGGCGGAACAGACTGCCCGTCCGTGAAAAATAAGAAGATGGGAAAATGGAATCCAGTACTTTTTCGGAACGATTTCGATTAAATCTTGTTCGACCCGTTCCGGATTTGTTTCTGTTGTGAAATGAAGGCGCTGGGATATTCGCCGGACGTGCGTGTCGACCACGATGCCTTCCGCTTTACCAAAACTGCTTCCCAGAACCACATTGGCAGTCTTCCTGCCGACTCCCGGTAACGTAATAAGTTCTTCCAAAGAATCAGGAACTTTCCCGCCGTAATTTTTCAGCAACCCTCTGCAGCATCCGATAATATTTTTTGCTTTGGCATGATAAAAACCGGTGGAATGGATGATCCGCTCTAGCTCTTTGATATCGGCATTTGCATAATCCTGGACGGTCCGGTATCGTTGAAACAGATCTTTCGTGACGATATTCACTTGCTGGTCGGTGCATTGAGCGGAAAGTATCGTTGCAATGAGCAATTCGAGGGGAGAAGAATGTCCGAGAGCTGTTTGAGCTTCCGGATATGTTGTTAACAGGATATCAATGACCTTTTTGGTCCGTTGCTTCAAAGAGGTCGCAGCAGCTTTTTTCTTTGCCGGAGAAGTCATTATTCGATTCGGGCATCTCCGAAAACTTTACTCAGGGAAATTCGCAAACGCCGGGTTTGCGTCGAATACGACGCCGAACTCATCTGGACATCGGTTGAAAAGCCGCTTTTCCGTTGACCGAGAATTGTCAGGTTGCCAAAAACCGAACTTGCTGAAATGGCAATGGCAGCATCTTTCTGAATGGTAATAAATGTGTTTCCGAAAACGCTGTGCACTTTGAGTTCATGATCACCTTCCGAGAATATTGCACCGGTGAGATCGATGTGTGCATCACCGAAAATTGTCGAAATCGATCCTCCTTTAAAGTTTTGTGACGATACGCGGCAAACGATATTTCCGAAGACTTGCGATTCATGGATGAGGTCACCGATCATGGTCGTCGACGGAAATGCACTATTGGGTGTGGATTGGTGGAGTGCCCATTGTCGTCTCCGGTGGCGGTGGCGGCGCCGGAAAAGGTGCGACTTTTGGTGTTTTTTTCCGGAACAGGATCAGACCTCCCCAAACGATTAAAAGAAGAGGCCAATAATCATGAAGGATTTGTTCGAAATCCGCGTAACCAAGATTATCGAGAAGCAGGAGTAATCCGATTAAGACGAATGTAATTCCCCAAAATAAATTTCTCATATGAATTGCTCTTATTGTTTATTCAAAAATTTACCGACTTCACGGGTTGTCCGTGTATTGATAACATCTTTTTTTTCCAGCCATCCCTTCCGGGCAATGCCGACTCCGAATGAAACATCCCGAAGACCGGCGATCGAATGTGCGTCGGGATTAATGCTGGTTTTCACGCCCTTTTCTTTGGCGTATTTCCACAATCGCCAATCCATATCGAGCCGGAAAGGGTGCGCATTGATTTCGATAATTTTCCCATAATCGGCAGCGGCTTGTATCACGTCGATCATATTGACGGGATACCCTTCACGTTCCAATAATAATCTTCCGGTCGGGTGCCCGAGCATCGTGACATATTTATTCTTTATTGCTTTGATGATGCGTTTTGTTCCTTCCGCCTCGGTCATCTTAAATTTATTGTGGATCGAAGCGACGACAAAGTCAAAACCTGACAGGACTTTATCGTTCCAGTCCAGCGTCCCATCCGGTAAAATATCGACTTCCGTTCCTTTAAAAATACGGAAGTTTTTCATCTTCCTATTTAGTATATCGATTTCTTTGTGCTGTTGTTTCACTCGTTCTTCTGAAAGACCCCCGGCATACACGGCAATTTTACTGTGATCGGCAATTCCGAGGTATTCCCACCCTACAGCAATCGTCGCTTCCGCCATTTCCTGAAGAGAATTGACCCCATCGCTGTAATTCGTATGACAATGAAATGTTCCCCGGATATCGTCTTCGGAAATCAGGTCGGGAAGGGAAGATGTCTGTGCGGCTTCGATCTCACCCATGTTTTCCCTGAGCTCCGGTGGAATATATTCGAGTTTCAATGCCCGGTAAATATCTTCTTCGGTCTTACAACGGACGATACGTTTTGCTTTGCCGCGTGTTTCCTGACTGTCGAGAGTGGAAAAACCGTATTCATTCAAACTCCATCCGAATTTTTTGGAAAGTGTACGCATGCTGACATTATGTTCCTTGCTTCCGGTAAAATATGCAAGTGCAAAGGGATATTCGTCGTCATGAATGACACGCAGATCGCAATTGATGCCGGATGTCAGAATGACGCTTGCTTTCGTGTCGCCCTGAGCGATGACCTGTTCGACATCCGGATGTGTCGTAAATAATTTTATGATGGCGCCGATAGAAGAAGGTTTTGCGCTGACGAGAATATCGATATCGCCGATAATTTCTTTCCGTCGACGCAAACTTCCGGCGATATCACAGCGAATCACACCATTGTGTGCCTTGATATCGTTTAAAATCCGATCGGCAGACTCCTTTGCGATGGAGTAGAGGTGCTTGTCGGAATGTTTTTGCAGATTTTCAATTCCGCGCAGAATATTTTCTTCGGTTTTTTTCCCGAATCCTTCAAGCGAAGCAAGTTTATGAGTTTCCGACGCTTTCCGTAATTCTTCAATAGATTTGATACGAAGTTTATCGTACAAAATTTTTATCCGTTTAGGACCCAATCCCTGAATACGAAGCATGTCGGAAAGACCCGGCGGAAGAGATTTTTTGAGTTCATCATAAAACTGTGATTTTCCGGTGGTGACAAGTTCGATGATTTTTTCGGCGAGTCCCTGTCCGATTCCTTTGATCTCCTGCAATTCATTTGCTTCGATAATCGGGGCGAGATCTTTTGTTAATGAATTTACGACGCGTGCAGCGTTATGATATGCCCGGCATTTAAACGGATTGTCTCCCCGAAGCTCAAGCAGGGTACCGATTTCTTCAAGAATATTTGCAACGTCACTATTCTTCATTGGCTGAGAAATCTTGATGGAAAAGAAAATAGTTCAGAAGTAATTCGCGCGGAAAAACTATGCTGCTAATTGTTTTGATGATTCGTGTTGTACTGTTTCAGCAAATTGCGTCAGGCGAACGACGATCGGTGAAAGTTCCGTATATGTCATCAGTTCACTCCGTAACTTGGAAACCTCGGGAAAGTTCCGGAGATATCCGCTATAATGTTTCCGAAATTCAAGGACACCGTATCGTTCACCTTTATGTTGGACCGAGAATTGCAGATGTTTCAATAAAATATCGATGCGTTGAGCGAAAGAAGGCGCAGGAAATAATTCTCCGGTTTGCATGTAGGATTTTATTTCGTTGAAGATCCATGGATTTTGCACGGCACCGCGTGCTATCATGATCCCGTCACACCCGGTTTCGTCAAAGATTCTTTTGGCAATCAACGGCGAGTCAATTCCTCCATTGACGGTAATAGGAATTGAGACCGATTGTTTGACGAGAGGAATATACGAATAATCGGGGTCACCCTTATGACCTTGTGTCCTCGTTCGGCAGTGGATAGTGAGACCCTGCACTCCGGCATCTTCCATCATTCTTGCGACTTCGACTATTTTTATGGATTGTGAATCCCATCCGAGTCGAGTTTTTACGGTAACAGGAATTGCCGAAGTTTTTACCACCTCGGAAACCAGCCGCTGCATTTTCGGAAGATCGCGAAGTAAACCGGCACCGGCACCATGGCCGACAACATTTTTTACCCAGCAACCGCAGTTGATATCAATGATGTCAGGCTGTAATTCCTCCGCTATGAGAGCAGCTTTTTTCATTGATTGCTCATCACCGCCGTAAATTTGAATTCCAAACGGTCGTTCTTCAGGAAGGAATGACATTTTTTTTCGTGTTTTTTCGGAAAGGCGAACCAATCCTTCGGCATTCACGAATTCCGTGAACATAATGTCTGCCCCAAGTTCTTTGCAAATAAGACGGAAGGGAATATCTGTCACGTCTTCCATCGGAGCAAGAAGAATGGGATTATTGATATCGATTTTGCCGATTTTCATGTCGAATATGCTATAAACTATTCAAAAAAATCATCGGAAGCAAATAAAAAACCCGGGCTGAAAAAGAACTCAGCCCGGGTTTTTTGTCTTAAATGAGAGTTACTTCATTAACATGATTTTCTGCGTGGCAGTAAAGTTGTCCGATTTCATATGGACAAAGTACACACCGCTTGTCACCGGCAACCCGTTCGCATCACGTCCATCCCATTGTACCGTGATACTTCCCGGCGCCACTTGTCCGTTCATTATTGTGTTCACCCTCTGTCCAAGCACATCGTAGATCGTTATCTCTACCGTGCTTGCCTTCGGCACATCTACCGTAAACCGTGTCGTCGGATTGAACGGATTCGGATAATTCTGTCCTAATGCAAATACTTTCGGGATATTGGCTCCATCGTTCATTGTCAGTATCACCGATTTTACACTCGGACTCGTTATCTTTATGCTGCTGCCTGCTCCGCTCAACGATCCCAGCAATTGTCCCTGCTGTGTCCGGGCCGCCATCTTCACTCCGGCCAATGTCGCCTTCGTCCCTTCCAGACTGATCGTCACCGGATACGCACTTGATTGAATATTAACCGTATATTCGTATTTCGTTGTGTTCGACATCACGGCCGGATATGTTTCCACCATCCGTCCTGAACTGTACCGTGCATCGAATCCCGTCATTTCCGCTACCGACGGCGGCATCTCGTACATGCTTATTGCATTCTGCAGCACGCTTTCGCTGCCCAAATACAATGTCTGATTTCCGCCCCGTGCATCCCGCACAATCAACTGGCTCATTTGCGACAACTCTGTTACCGGCTCTGCCTTCGGCAATGCTGCCGATGACGTCATATGTAACACCGGATTCGCTCCTGAAGTGGTCGTCTTGATCCAGTATCCATGTCCCGGTAACAACGTGCTCGCAATGTTATAGCCGCTGCCGGTGTATCCAAAGTAACTTGATGTCGGTGTTGCATTCACCGGCGTTACTCCGCTCGGCACAGCAACTGATCCTGACGGTACTCCAACCATATTCCATCCGTTCGTTACTGTGTCATATACACTGGTGAAACGAACTCCCGGTACACCCGCATACAGCTTGTTTGGATACTTCAACCAGTATCCGGTTCCGTTCTTCAACGTCGCTACCGTCTGGTATGATCCTTTGTATTGGAATGCCGAAGAGATTGCTCCGGGGTAATCCGATGTCTTGCTGTAATTACTGCCTGCCGGTACCGTAGACACCGATACCAGGTTCCATCCAACCGTCGCATAGTATGCTGCACCCGGTGTGAACTTGATGCATGTCCCTGCAGTCGGTTTGGTCTGGATCGGGTACGCATCCCGGTTTAAGAAAACATATCCCGGTATAGCTCCATAGTACCCTGCTGTGACACTATTCGAGTCTGCCTGCATACCGACCAACGCCGCTGAATCCTGACCCTGTGTTCCGATGATATCATATTCGTACTTGATTGTCCCGTCGCAACGGTTCATGATCACACGGAACGTAGTGTTATCCGATACTGCCGATTTCGTCGTTTCATCGAATGTACCGATCGAATCCCACTCGACAATAAACTGACACGGATCGCCGCCGTTACCATAACGGACATTGCCGTATTGTCCGGCACTATCTCCGATAATCAGATCGCAATAAAATGGTGCGATCAAATTCTTCGGAGGGAGTCCTTGAGTCTGACCGATTGAATCTTGATGACTATGACGTTGTGCAATTGGAAGCGTCCAGGTTGTGCTGTAGGCGCCGCCCGAATTAATATCCAATGTATCGGTTGAGGTCTTGGATAATGCAAGTGCTCCGTTGACGCCGATCCAGACGTACCGTGCAGTATCGCCGAAGATCGTCATCGGACCGCCCGAAATAGCATAGGGTCCGGCTTGTCCGTCGTCTTTCGCATTGGCAGTTGCAACTTCGTCAAAGAATTTTGATGTATCGATCGTCGTACCTGTTGCGGAAATATCCGTATGTGTCGGACATACCGAGAATGTATCGATTTGATAATATGCATTGGACAGATCGACTGTTCGATATTCGTGAGAGGGGCCATTAGCACTGGCGCCTTCCATATCAACTGCTTTCACAAAAAAGTCAATTGTATGCCCAGGTGCTTCGCCGGGAATATATCCTTCCCATAAATCGCCGATCACCGGAACCATTGTTACTGGAGCCTGAACGATACCATCAAGTGCCCAATTGAGAGAAATACTGGCAACGCCGGCTAATCCCGGATTTGCAGGATCGCAATCATCCGCGGTTACTTCGACGTGCTGCGGTCCGGTTGAAAGCGTATTGTGGGGAATATCGTAATCGCCAATTTGAGGTGGTGTGTTGGATGATACTGTCATGGTATACCACCAATTAAGAGCTGCGACTTGTAATGTATCATCTACCGTAAATCCGCCACGAGCCACCCATCCGCGTTTAACATCATCAACCGGAACGCCGGCACAGTTGGCGGGACCTGAATCGTGCTCGTAAAATTTCCAATTACGAGAAGGATAGTTTTCGTCGGCGGCGCTTACTTTTGAAGTCCATGTTAACCATGTGAAACCATCTGTCGATCCCTCAACGACATGTTGCTGTGGCGCTTCAACGCGCATGTCGACAAAGAACACTTGGCCGACGCTCACGCTACACGGAAATCCATCGTCTAACATTGCTAAAGAGTTAATCGTGTTTCCATGATCAACAACATCGTAACCGGCGAATCCCCAGATCCCGGCACCAAACGGCGGGCCTGCTGTGCCGTGAGCGATCGTTGAATGAAACGGTCCCGGATACGGATTTGCATCTTCCGGGAATGCCGCTACACCTTGATCCAGATCGCCGGTGTTTATCCAGTATCCCCAGTTCTGACATGGAGGATCAAACGGTCCGGGGCGAACACCGGGACCATACGTTGGCCCGATAACGGACTGATGAATTCTTATCGATAATTGATTCCACAGCGTATTACCAACTAAAATGCTCGTATCCGGTCCTGCATCCCAAAATATGGAATCGATCGTTCCGGTTGCTTTTGCTATATACCATTGCCCCATCACGTCCTTATGATGGGCTATATGATCAATGCTCGGTGGAAATTTATCTTCGGTGTAGCCGAATGTAAACTGATTACCGCAAGTGGCCGTTGTGGAGGATACTGATTTGTGGAGTTTTTTTGAAAGAATATGAGACGCATTTCTCGTTTTAGTCAAGGGGATAACCTCTTGGCGGGGAGAAATCAAATACCTTTGCTGGGCAACCACAATTTGACCGACAAAGAACAAAAGAAGAAACATTTTTTTCATAGCGGATCCCTTCTTAAAGTGACCGTTGTTCCTCCCACATCTTTCTGATTATTAATTATCGCATTTTTTGTAACCAATGTCAATAAATCAAAAAATATTTCGATTTATGTAAAATTTTTTAAATAATCGAAATTATGAGAGATTATTGATGATGGCTTTTGCCATTTCAACCGTCCCGACAGAATTGACGGGATTCAGGTCGCGGGTAACAAAGCGGAGCTCTTTGACAGTTTTGGCGACTGCGGATTCGATTTTATGTGCGGCATCGGATTCGCCGATATGTCTCAACATCATTGCAGAAGCGAGGATCAAGGCGCTCGGATTTGCAAGATTCTTTCCGGCAATATCCGGTGCGCTTCCATGAACTGCTTCGAAAATTGACGCGTGAGCACCAATGTTTGCCCCCGGTGCCATACCCAGCCCGCCGACCAGACCGGAACAGAGATCGGATAATATATCGCCGAATAAATTTGTCGTTACAATGACATCGAACTGCTGCGGATTCATAACCAGTTGCATGCACATATTATCGATGATTTTATCATTGGTCTGAATTTCCGGATATTCTTCGGCCATTGCTTTCCCGATCCCTAAAAAAAGTCCGCCGGTAAATTTTAAGATATTGGCTTTATGAACGATCGTGACTTTCTTCCGGTTGTTTTTCTTCGCGTACTCAAATGCATAGCGGAGAATTCGTTCGGATCCGGATCGTGTAACAACCCCGATCGTTTCAGCGGCGCTTTTTGCCGGATCGATATAATGTTCAATGCCGGAATAAAATTCTTCCGTGTTTTCCCGGAACACGATCATGTCGAGATTTTTCCAGTGTGTCGGTATTCCTTCAAAAGATTTTGAAGGACGAAAATTAACGTACAAATCAAATTCTTTCCGCAGTGCTACGTTGACACTTCGGAATCCTGTGCCGATCGGAGTCGTCAACGGTCCTTTGAGGGCGATATGGTTACGCTGGATAGATTCGATGACATGTTGGGGTAGGGGATCTTTGTATTTATCAATTGCAGGAATACCGGCTTCATGTTCTTCCCACTGAATTTTTACACCGGTTGCTTCAATAACTGCCAGTGCTGCCTTTGAAATTTCAGGGCCTATGCCATCTCCCGGAATTAATGTTATTGTTGTCATTTTTTGGACGATGAAAGATTGATGTTTTGGATATTTAATGTACGCAAATATTCAATATGCTTCAAACCGGAAAATGATGACGGGAATTCAACGTCCGGGAAGTGTTGAAGCAAGATTTCGAAATTGTCGAATAATGTTATCAGGTATGCGATGTGTGAAGCGGTTATAACGATACATATCGCGAAACAGTTGTCTTGAGTCGTTCATACTCGCCGAAGCTATGTGCTGCAGGAATTTGTAATTTTCGGTCGAAATGATTTTGCCCGGTGGTAAAAGTTTGGATATCCCTCTTCCCACAAATTGTGTGAGAAAAAGAGTTTCCGCCATCAATCGGTCATGTTCACGCGGGTTCATGATAAAAGTATCCATGCCGGTTGTGTGCAAAGCATGTACGATTTTACGAAATTGTGATGCGGGAATCCGTCCGGGGCATAATACGATCGGTTTGCCATTCAATGTTTTCCCGACGCTGTCGGGACCGAATAACGGATGAGTCCCGAGAATATATGCATGCCCGGGAAGGATCTTCTTCATCCATTGAATCGGAGGATCTTTGACGGAACATACGTCGATGACAAGTGTTTTCGGTTGAAGAAACGGCGCGATCGTTGTAAGAAGTGATTTGAATGATCCTATCGGTACAGCAAGAATAATGATTTTCCTTTTCATCGCTTCGCGTAATGAGAGGCGGTGAATTCCCCTCTCAAGGTGAACGGATTTGTGTATCTCCAGAATGCCGACAGAAAATATCCGTTTGAGATTATGAGCAATGAGCGAACCGAATCTTCCATATCCAACGATAGTAACTTCTTGTTTCATGCCAGTCGCTGGGCAGTGCGTGATTCCCGAAAAACGATCCGGTAAATATCACGGACAAATTGCCGGTCAAGGCCGGTATCCTGCAGAAGAGCAAATCTTTTTTTCATGATTTCTTTTTCTCGCCGGGGATTGGCAATCGGATGACGATGAAGTTTTTTCCACTGCCCGATTTCGCGAACAAGTTCATGTCGCTGGGAAAGCAGGAGGATCAGCATATCGTCAAGCAGATCGATTTCTTTTCGAATGAGACCGGATGTCGTTGCTTTCTTCAGAAAGGATTGACGCAGAAGGTGATCGGCGATGACAAGTGAAATCATGGACTCCACCACCGGCACAACCCGCGGGCATAAACAGGGATCATGCCTTCCCTCGACTGTAATGGTTCTTTTCCGTCCGCGGGTATCGACCGTTTGTTGTGATTTTGGAATAGACGACGGAGGTTTGACGGCAACCCGGATAATAATATCTTCACCGTTCGATATTCCTCCGAGAATTCCGCCGGCAAAATTTGTTTTTGTCTTTATCGCTCCGCTTTTTTTATCTTTCAAAAATTCATCATTATGTTCACTCCCTTTCATGCGCGCGGCAGAGAATCCGGAGCCGATTTCAAAACCTTTGGTTGCGGGAATCGACATCAATGCTTTTGCCAGATCTGCTTCGAGTTTATCGAAGACCGGTTCGCCGAGTCCTGCCGGACATCCCCGAACAACGGCTTCAACTATTCCGCCAAGAGAATCTCCTTCTTTTTTTACTTTCAGAATCATTTTTTCCATTTTCTTGGCAACCGCCGGATCGGGACAACGAACGGAATTTTTTTCTATCTGAGAAAAATCTATTGTCTTCGCAACCAACGACCCCACGGATTTTGTGTATGCTGTGACATGAATGCCGTTCCTGTTGAGAATTTTTTTTGCGATGGCTCCGGCCGCAACCCGCCCCGCAGTTTCCCTGCCCGATGATCGTCCTCCGCCGCGGTAATCCTGAATTCCATATTTTGACAAATACGTAAACCCTGCATGCCCCGGCCGGAAAAGGTCTTTAATGGCATCGTACGCTTTTGAATTTTGATCGGTATTCCAGATAAGAAGGCAAACCGGTGTCCCGAGCGTTTTTCCTTCAAAAACTCCGCTGAGAATATGGACGCGGTCAGCTTCACTCCGCGGCGTCGTGATAGAGCTTTGTCCCGGTCTGCGGCGATCGAGTTCTTTTTGAATATCCGATTCCGCGATCGGTACATTCGGACGAACGCCATCAATCAGAACTCCCACGGCTTTTCCGTGGCTCTCACCGAATGTCGTAATTTTAAACAATGAACCGAGTGAATTTCCTGCCATGAAAATTATTGTCCTTCGAGTTTTTGAAATTCTTTCCAGAAATCCGGAAAAGATTTTTTTACGCAATCCGGGTTTTTTATTGTCACACCGTTGATGCGCAGCCCCGCGATTGCAAATGCCATTGCGATCCGGTGATCGTTATACGTTTCGATTTCGGTTCCATGAAGTTGTTTCGGATGAATCGCCATGGTGTCGTCAGCAACTTCGACACGGGCGCCGAGTTTTGTCAGCTCACGTGCGATGGCGGTTAAACGGTTGGTTTCTTTATACTGAAGATGTGCGATGTTATAAATCGTCGTCGGTCCTTCGGAAAACGCTGCGACAACCGCCAGTGCCGGTACACAGTCGGGGATTTGATTCATATCGATGTCGATACCACGAAGCAAGCCGCCCTGAATCTCGATAGTATTATCGGATGTCGTGACAGAACAACCCATTTCCGACAGAATATCGAAAAATTTCACATCCCCTTGCAGCGATTCGCGCGAAAGATGAGGTATTCTGACTTTTCCGCCGGCAATTGCTGCCGCTGCCGCGAAATATGTTGCGGCAGATGCGTCGCCCTCAATTGCAAAATCATGACCGATGTAATGTTGGTTGTGATCAATACGAAAAAGCTTCATATCAACATCATCAAATATCGCTCCGAAGGAGCGCATCACATGTAACGTCATATCGATATACGGCAGGGAACTGATTTTTCCTTTGACACGAATCGAAGTCGGACGTTTTGCATATGGCGCCGCCAATAAAAGAGCAGAAAGATATTGACTGCTTGTCGAGGCATCAAGTTCGATTGTCCCGCCGGTAAAATTACCGCCATGAATTTTCACGGGCGGATTTCCGTTGTTACTGGTACATTTTATTCCGGCAGTTTTTAATGCGGCAAGCAAATCATTCATCGGCCGTTGTTGCATCTGCGAGTCGCCGCTGATTTCAGTCGTCCCGGGCGCGATAGCGGCAAACCCGGAAAGAAATCGCATCGCCGTCCCCGCATTGCCGACGAAAATTTCTTTCGACGGTGCTTGTAATGTTCCTCCGGAACCGGAAATTTCGATAAACCCCTTGTGTCGTTTGAGTTGTATGCCGAATTCCGGTAACGCGTCAATTAAATATTGAGAATCCTCGCTTTGCGATGGATTTAAAATTTTTGACGGTCCATCGGCAAGAGCCGCGGCAATCAGGGCACGATTGGTATAACTCTTCGACGGGGGGATGTGAACCACCGCATTGAGTTTGGATATTGGATGAATTGTCCTCACGGATTCCTCATTCATACCATCGCCCTCATAAACAGTTGCGATTGAATGGAAGCTTGCCGCTCAAATAATTCTTCACCGGTAATGACGGAACAACCGGCCATTCTTGCCTGGCGAACCAATTTCGTTATCGGCGGTGTGTAGACCGCATCAAGAACGATCATTTTCCTGCTGAGAAATTGTTTCGGAACAAGGGAATACGGCGAAGAATTGTTGCCGGTCATCCCGACGGATGTGGCATTCATCAGAATATCACAGCGATGCAGACAAATGTTTCCTAATAAGTCCCATTGACAGGAGAATTCCCGTGCCAGCGATTCAGCTTTTTTTTGTGAGCGCCCCAGCACCGTCACAACAGCGCCATGGGATACTGCTGCACAGATCATCGCCCGTGCCGTACCGCCGGTTCCCATAATGAGAACATGTTTTCCTTTGAGAGAGGTTCGTCGGTTGAGCACATCAATCAATGCCATATAATCCGTGTTATAGCCGATAAATTTATTTTTCTTTTTTATGATTGTATTGATACTGCGAAGAGAAGCGACGTCCGGATCAATTGAATCGAGAAATGGAATGATACGTTCTTTCAGCGGCATCGTGACACTCAGTCCTGTGACAAGATCGGAAAATGTATGCCAGAATTTTGTAAGATCATCAACGAGAAAATTGAGATAGACAGCATCGAGCTTTTTTTCATGGAACCGTTTATTGTGAAAATAAATTCCCCGGCTTTGCCTGACCGGATTGCCGATCAGGCCGAAAATTTTTGTCCGATGGGAAATGTTTTCAACATGAAATATCGTATTCAAATCGGAAACAGTCAACTGCCCCGGTCCGGTTTTCGCAAGATCTCCAATTCCGCCAAACGATAAAAAACTGCCGAATTTTCCGTCGATAATTCTGGTTGCCTCGCCGTATTCTCCCATGCAAATTCCAACGACCGGCTGACGGTCTTTTCGCGCCTGTCGTAAAACATCGAACATGATTTTGTTGTCTGAAATCCCGTTCGCTGTTGTTGCCAGTTTGATAATTCCTGCACGCGTCTTTCTGCAACGATGATAGACAGCGGAAAGATGCTTCGGTGTTCTTTGGAAATTATGATATGAGCAAATCAGTCTCCGCCGGTCATAGTTATCAAGGAATTTTGCAAAAAATGCTAAGCCCCATCGTAATTCGATATCGGCATATTCAGCTCCGAGATCGAGAGCACGCGAAAGAATCAAGGCCTGTTGATGTGCCGTTCCACGGAATTTTCCACCCTCATCCCACCGGCGATTCGTGATGATGACCCGAGGACGCGGGGAAGTGAGCAATTTTTCCATATCGAGATCGCGAATATGATCGACCCGGACCTCGACAAGATCGAATTGTTTCTTGAGGAGTCGAAGCTGGTTGACCGTTTCTCCCATTGAGTGTAAGGCTAATGACGGACAAACTTTCATGAAATAACAGTGCTCAATGTTTTCGTCGAAACCGGTATGTCGATGATCGCTTTTCCGATCGTCGTGAGGAGCGTGTAATACACAATGCCCTCGCGATTTTTTTTATCAAACGAAATGACGGGTAACAATTTCCGTAATGTATACGACGGCGTTATTTCCGTGGGAAGCTGACATCGGTCGAGTAGCGATTGTAACCGAAAGACATCCGTGAGAGCAAGGCCGGTTGTTCGGGTGGAAAGTTTCGCCTCTGCCATCATCCCGATCGAAATGGCTTCGCCATGATGGAGACGAAAATGTGAAAGAGATTCAATCGCATGACCGATGGTATGTCCGAAATTAAGGATTTTTCTCGGACCGGATTCGCGCTCATCGTTCTGTACGACATTTCTTTTCAACTCACAGCATCGTTTAATCATGCTTATGAGAACTGTATGATCGCGATCCAAAATCTTTCGATGATTCCGTTCGATATCATTGAAGAAATCGGCGTCAAGAATGGCACCATATTTTATAACTTCCGCTAATCCACTCCGAAATTCCCTTTCAGGAAGTGTTCCGAGTACGGAAGGATCGATATAAACCTGACGAGGTTGATAGAATGCCCCGATTAAATTTTTCCCCCGAGGATGGTTGATGGCGACTTTTCCGCCGACACTGCTGTCGACTTGCGCGAGAAGCGATGTCGGAATTTGAACGAGTGGAACTCCCCGAAACAACGAAGCCGCAACAAATCCGGCAAGATCGCCGATCATGCCGCCACCAAGAGCGATGATGACTGAATGGCGGTCGGCATGGAGTTGCAGTAATTTATTTTCCAGCCGGTCTTTTATCTTTCGGGATTTACTTTTTTCTCCGGCCGGAACAACAATCATATAACGAGAAGATAGATTCAGGGCAAGAGACAGTTTTTTCCCATACAACGGACCGATATGAGAATCCGTAATGATAAATTTTTTCGAACCGGGAAATCGCCGATGGATATCTTTTGCAGCTTCTGTTAAGGATATGCCGATCTGAATATCATACGAAAAATTGTCTTTGGGGATGTTGACCCGTAGTATCCGCTTCATATTTGTTAACTATATTTTTGACTCGTCGGTGCGATGGTTGAGTGCATTTGCAAAAGATGTAACGAAATTTTGAACTTCTTCAATAATACGATTCTGCGGAATCGTTTGCAATTTTTTGATGAGAGCGCTGCCGATAATGACCCCATCGCATAATGTCGCTCATTTCCTTTGCGTCGTTCGGTGTGCTAATGCCGAATCCGGCCAACATCGGATTAAGGCTGACATGTTTTCGAGCGCGACGAAGAAATATTTTTGCTTGATCCGCAATGTCGGTTCGCATTCCGGTCACTCCTGCAACTGAAACGCAATAGAGAAATCCTGTCGATGCCTGGTCTAACCGGTGCAATCGTTCATCCGGAGTTGTGGGTGATGCAAGAAAAATAGATGCGATTCCTGATTGTGCAGTATGATTTCGGTATTCCTGGCTTTCTTCGAGTGGAAGGTCGGGAATGATGACACCGTCGATTCCGTATTCTGCAGATGTTTGGATAAATTTCTGAAGGCCGAATGCAAATATCGGATTTGCGTATCCCATCAATACCAAAGGAATGTCGGTTTGCCTTCTCATTTCCTTTGCCATGGTCAATGTTTTCGCAAGCGTTATACCGTTGCGCAATGCTTGTTCGGAACTCATTTGAATTGTCGGCCCGTCCGCGATCGGATCTGAGAATGGAATTCCGATTTCGATGAGATCCGCTCCGGATTCTGCCAACGCGGTGACAAGAGGAATGGTACTTTCAATTGTCGGATAACCGGCAGTAATGAAAAAAGAAAGAGCTTTTCTCCCTTGTTGTTTACATTGCCGCAACCGGTCTGCAATTCTCATGAGGCATTCTGATTATGTTCGGAATTGCTCAACGCAGCGGTAATCGTTTCGACATCTTTTTCTCCGCGTCCGGAAAGATTGACAATCACAATTTCATGTTCATTCGTTTTCGGCATCAAATATTCGAGATAGGCAAGAGCGTGAGAAGATTCCAATGCCGGAAGGATTCCTTCTAACCGTAAAAGGGTAGAGCATGCGCGTAATGCTTCTTCATCCGTCACGGAAACATATTGTACGCGAGCGGATTCTTTGAGATAACTATGTTCCGGACCGACGCCGGGATAGTCGAGTCCGGCTGAAATAGAATGCGCCGGCTGAACTTGCCCGTCTTCATTTTGCAAGAGATAACTGAAGGATCCATGAAGAATACCCGGAGAGCCTGCTGTCAATGTCGCGGCGTGCTTGCCGCTTGCTATGCCGCATCCTGCGGCTTCCACGCCAATCATCGCTGCCTTGTCGTTCAAAAAATCGAAAAACAATCCGATAGCATTGCTTCCTCCGCCGACACATGCAACCAGATAATCCGGCAATCGATGTTCTTCGCCGAGTATTTGTTGTCGTGTTTCTTTTCCGATTATCGATTGAAAATCTCTGACGATCATCGGATACGGATGGGGACCGACAACAGATCCGATCACATAAAAGGTGTCTTGGACGTTTGTCACCCAATCTCTCAACGCTTCATTTGTCGCGTCTTTCAGCGTGCATGTCCCCGAAGATACCGGAATAACTTCAGCACCCAATAAACGCATCCGCGTGACGTTGATTTCCTGACGTGACATATCTTCCGTACCCATGTAGACGAAACATGGTAATCCCATCAATGCGGCAGCAGTGGCTGTTGCAACACCATGTTGTCCGGCCCCGGTTTCTGCAATGATCCGTTTTTTGCCGATTTGCTTTGCAAGAAGAATTTGTCCGATGGCGTTATTGATTTTATGAGCGCCGGTATGACAAAGATCTTCGCGTTTGAGGTAGATTTTTCCCCGTCCATAATGCCCGGTGAGCCGGCTTGCAAAATATAACGGAGTCGGTCGTCCGACATAATTTTTAAGAAGATTGTCCAGAGAAGATCGAAACGAAGAATCATTCTTGATCTGTTTGTACGTTCGTTCAAGGTCATCAAGAGCGGAAAAAAGAGTTTCCGGGACAAACCTGCCGCCGAATTTTCCAAAATGCCCCAGCGCGTCGGGCATTTGTTCAGCTTGAAAATTCATGCCAATGCCTCATCGTGAATGCGCGAACGGGTAAATGTCCGATCCATGATGGGAGCGAGACGTTCAATTTTTTCCAGCAAAGATTTAAATTTCATCGGTTTGAGAGACTGGTATCCGTCGGAGAGTGCCGAAGCAGGATCGGGATGAACTTCGATCATGACACCATCCGCACCGGAGGCAATTGCCGCCATCGACATCGCGGCAACTCCGTCCCACACGCCAATCCCGTGACTCGGATCGACAATGACCGGAAGATGTGAAAGTTTTTTTATGATGGGAATAGCGTTCAGGTCGAGTGTGTTGCGCGTCGCCGTTTCGAATGTTCGTATTCCGCGTTCGCAGAGAATCACATTGTAATTCCCACCGTGCAAAATATATTCGGCGGCCATCAATAACTCCTCGATCGTTGCCGATAAGCCGCGTTTCAAGAGAACGGGCTTTTGTTGAGCGCCAAGTGCTTCAAGCAATGAATAATTCTGCATGTTGCGAGCTCCAACCTGCAGAATATCGGCGCAATCGGAAACGAGAGGAAGAGTTTCTGTGTCTTTGACTTCCGTGACGATATGCAGTCCGGTTGCTTCTTTTGCTTCCTTCAAATATTGCAGGGCTTCGGTTTTATATCCTTGAAAAGAATATGGCGATGTTCGCGGTTTGTACGCACCGCCACGCAGGAATTTTACTCCCATTTCCTTCAATGTGAAAGCAATATCGGTTATCTGCTGCCGGCTTTCGACGGAACATGGTCCGGCGATAATTGCGAGTTCTTTTGCCCCGATGAGATCGCTGCCGATATGAATGATACTATCATCCGGTTTTACATCTCGGCTGACAAGCTTGAATGGTTTGGAAACCGGAATCGCTTCCATGACGCCGGGTAACTGGAGAAATTGTTCCGGGTCCAATTTTCCTTTGTTGCCGGTGATGCCGATGGCAAGACGCTCTTCGCCCGGAATTTCATGCGGTACATACCCGAGTGTTCGGATTTTTTCTTTTACCCGCTCGATGTCGGTGCGCGTGGTTTTCAGTTTCATGACGATAAGCATACAACGTACCTTTAAAGTTTAGAAAATCGTGTCCAATAATGTATGATCTTTAAGGATTTAAAACACTTTTTGCAACTGATCGAATAGTGATGCAATTTTTTTTCCATCTTTCTTTCCGGGAGAGCGCTCAATGCCGCTGTTCACATCGATGGCGTATGGATGAACATGCTGAACGGCAGAAAGAACATTATCCGGATTGAGCCCGCCGGCGAGTACGACCGGATGAAATTGTTTGACAGCCGATGCAATCGAAAAATCCGCTAACGTGCCGGTTCCGCCGTATAAATTATTGCCTGCTCCATCGATGAGAGCGGCAGAAATGGAATATCGCTGTGCAATATCGATTTCATTCATCAAAGTGAATCGAAATGCTTTCCATACTTTGAGTGAATATCCGTTGCAATCTTCCGGCATTTCGTCGCCGCTGAATTGAATGATACGTATGTTTGTTTCGGTAATCGTTTGTTCAATGAACGATCTCTTCTCATTGACGAATACACCGACGGCCGCTACAAAAGGCGGAAGTTCATTGATTATCTTTGCGGCAACTGATGGTTCAATGTATCGCGGACTTTTTTTATAAAAAATAAAACCTAATGCATGAGCGCCCGCATCGATACATCGTAATGCATCTTCCCGGTTTGTGATGCCGCAGATTTTAACTTTTAATTTCATCGGCAAATTCTTTCAACATTGAACCTAATGCTTTACCCGGATTGTCATTCTTCATAAAATGTTCGCCGACGAGAGCAGCGTGAATTCCATTATCAGATAATCTTTTCAAATCATTTACATTTGTAATTCCGCTTTCACTGACGATTGTTGCGTCTTTAGGAAGATGTCGGGCAACCGTAAGCGTATGGTTTAAATCGACCTGAAATGTTCGTAAGTCCCTGTTATTTATGCCGATGAATTTGATCTGTTCCAAATTCAATATATCGATCTCTTTTGTTTCATACAATTCGACAAGACATTCCAATCCAATCTCCCGGGCGGCAGAATACAATTCTTCCAGTTGGTTACGGTCAAGAATTGCCGCAATCAACAGAATGGCATCGGCACCGAATGCTTTTGCCTCGACGATCTGATAATCATCGATGATGAAATCTTTCCGGAGCAACGGCAATTGAGTCACAGAACGAACAGATTGCAAATCGTTCAGCGTTCCCGAAAAATATTTTTCGTCGGTAAGAACGGAAATTCCCGCTGCTCCGTTTTCTTCATACATTTGTGCAATATCATTCGGTGAAGTTTTCGTTCGTAATATTCCTGCCGATGGGGATGAGCGTTTTATTTCGGCAATGATTCCAAAGATCGGATGAGAAGCTACCGATTTTTGCAATGAAACTGTCGAGTGCGTTGGTAATATTCCATTTCCGTCAGCGATGATCGTTTGATTTTCGATTTCCGGAGATGAAATTTCATCTCGTTTGTGACGGACGATATCGTCGAGAATGTTCATCGGTTTGTAAATGCAATCAATTCGTTAAGTTTTTTCAACGCGTTACCGGAATCGATCGATTCTTCGGCAAGTTGAACTCCGTGCTGAATGGAATTTGCCTTGCCGGCTGCCATTAATCCAAATGCAGAATTTGCAATAACGTAATTTCTGTGAGGAATATTTTCTCCCCGCAAGATTTTCCAAGCAATTGTCGCATTCGTCCCGGCATCTCCGCCACGAACTTCTGAATGTGCAACAGCCGGCAATGAAAATGATGACGATTCGATTTCGTATTGTAACGTTTTTTTGTTTTTGTGAACTTCAAAAATAGCAGTGGGAGATTGAAGTGAAATTTCGTCAAGTCCATCGTGCGAATGAATCACGAAGGCCGTCTCGGTTTCTAAATGGCTAAAAACATCGGCGATGTTTTGTGCCGCTTCATGACTGAAAACGCCGACAAGTTGTCGTTTGACATTTGCAGGATTCGTCATCGGACCGAGAAGATTGAAACATGTTTTGATCCCTAAGTCCGCTCGTGTTTGCGCGGCGTGTTTCATTGCCGGATGAAACATCGGTGCATATAAAAATCCGATACCGACAGCGTTGATGCATGTTTCAACATTTCTGTGCATCGATTTCGATATTGACGCCGAGCGCTTTGAGAACGTCAGCGCTTCCGCATGTACTCGAAACGGATCGATTGCCATGTTTTGCGACCGTGACACCGGCTCCGGCAACAACGAACGATGAAACCGTCGAAATGTTGAATGTTCCCGATCCGTCGCCGCCCGTGCCGCACATATCGATTGCATCGGGATCGTCAATGCCGAACCTTTACCGATTTTTCTCTCATCACTTCGACGAAACCGAGCAACTCGTCAACATGCTCGCCTTTGCATTTCAGCGCGATGAGCACAGCGGCAATTTGTGCACTCGTTGCCTGACCTTCCATAATTTCACGCATCATCGATTTCGCCTCTTCACGCGTGAGATGCTGCGGCGAGCTGATTTTTTCGATGAATTCTTTCATACGGTTTCTTTGAATGATGAAAGCCAGTTTTCAATAATCGTTGCCCCGGCTTCCGTCAAAATCGATTCGGGATGAAATTGAATGCCGACAATCGGAAATCGTTTATGTCTCACTGCCATAATCGTTCCGTCGCTTGTTCGTGCAGTGACGGAAAGCTCGGCAGGAAACTTCGTCGGAGAAATAACAAGCGAATGATAACGCGTTGCTTCAAAAGGATTTTGAATATTGCTGAATAATCTGTCGTTTTCATGAACGATCTGTGAAGTTTTTCCATGCATCAATTGCGGAGCGTGAACGATTTGTCCGCCGAATGCATGTCCGATCGCCTGATGCCCGAGACAAACGCCGAGAATGGGAATCGTGTTTCCAACACTTTGAATAAGCGGAATACAAATTCCCGCTTGTTCCGGTCGTCCCGGTCCAGGCGAAACGACGATGCCATTCGGTTTCATTTCACGAATGTTGATCGATGGAAACTTCATCGTTGCGAACAACTTTGAGATGTGCCGATCGCGTTCCGATAAGCTGAACGAGATTATACGTAAACGAATCGTAATTATCGATCACGAGAATCATCGCATCGTTCCTTCGGCAAGTTTTATCGCTTCCAGCAATGCGCGGGCTTTATTCAGTGTTTCCTGGTATTCTTTTTCGGGATCGGAATCGGCGACGATGCCGGCTCCCGCCTGAAGATACAATCGATTATTGACCGCAAACATTGTTCTGATGGCGATGCACATATCCATCGTTCCGGAAAAATCGAAATAGCCGATGCCGCCGGCGTAAATGCCGCGGCGAAGTTGTTCCAGTTCATCGATGATTTCCATTGCACGGATTTTCGGTGCGCCGGAAACGGTTCCGGCAGGAAATGTCGCTTTGAGAACATCGATCGCGGTTTTTCCGGATTCAACATTACCAACGACCCGTGAAGCAATATGCATCACGTGGGAATATCTCACGACATTCATAAACTGATCGACGTGAACCGTTCCGATTTTGCTTACGCGGCCGAGATCATTTCTGCCGAGATCGACAAGCATAACATGCTCGGCACGTTCTTTTTCATCAGCAAGCAGTTCCCGTTCAAGTTCCTGATCTTCCTTTTCCGTTTTGCCGCGGTGACGCGTTCCGGCTATCGGGTACACTTCCGCAATGCCATCTTCCATTCGCACTAAAATTTCCGGCGAGGAACCAATGATCTGAACATTTTCAAAATTCAAGTAATATAAATACGGCGAAGGGTTGACGACCCGGAGCGCACGATAGACATTGAATGTATCTCCTTCAAAATCGGTCGAAAATCTCTGCGACAAAACGACCTGAAAAATATCTCCTTCATAAATATACTTTTTTGCCTTCCCGACGGTTTCCTTGAATTTTTCGTGAGTCGTTTCATGCTGAAGCTTTTCCGGATGTGCATGAAATGGTTGAGCATTTATTGTCGATGAGAAAAGAATTTGTTCCAGTCGTTCTATTTCGGAATAGGCATGATCATATTGTTTTTGCAAATCGGAACCATTTTCAATATGAACATTGACGATAAGTATAATTTGATGTTTCAGGTGATCGAATACGATGAGAGAAGTAAAAAGTCCGAGTATGCTATCGGGAATGTCGGTTGTTTTTGAAGAAGTGTCCGGGAATTTTCTCGATAAACCGCACTGCATCATAGCCGATACATCCGACCAGCCCGCCGGTGAATCTTGGAAGCGACGGAATCTGCGGCGAGCGGAATCGGGAAATGATTTTACCGATGACATCGAAAAAATTCTCTGATGTTTGCCGCTGTGACGATGATTCGGAAATTGTCGTGGTGTTGCCGCGACAGCTCACGATCATCTTGGGATCCCGGCCGATGAACGAATAGCGTGCGATCTGTTCTCCGCCTTCGACGCTTTCGAACAGGAAGGAAGCGGACGTTTGTTCCCGGAGGCGCAAATATGCCGAGACCGGCGTGAGCGTATCGGCGAGAAGCGATTTGCTGACCGGAACCAGAGAATATGACTGCGCCAGTTGTCGGAATTCCTGAAAATTCATAAGCCGTTTGTTGTGTGAGAAACGTCCATAACGCGAAAAAGCCCTTCCTGGTGTTCCAAGAAGGGCTTTTTTGAGAAATAAATTATTGATTATGCCGGTCTTTTTCCACCAGGTGTTGAGACAACACTCCACCACCAATAGCTGTGCCAATAACCGAAAATTTGGGTGGTATGTTTGATGGTTGATTGCATAATCCTTAAATAACTATACAAAGAATTTTTTATATTGTCAAGAGAAAAATGGAGTAGTGTTAACGTTTATTCTTTTTTTTATGGTGACAGCCTCGAAAGGTCCGATAAAATAATCCCCTAATGATTGTTGTTACCGGGCTGATGTAAACAAAAAACATGCGCAGAAGAACCGTGAATCATTTCCGAATCTTCTCTAATCCAACGTGTGATTACCGTTTCCTGAGATTCAACGGCTGCTTCCTGCGCATGAGAAATTAAAAATTATTTAGTAGTGTCTCAGTTTGCCAATCCCCCCCGACCCGAAATCTCCCGTCTTGCTGAATTGCTTTTATTCAACATCTATTCCGAGCTTGCCTAGTTCAGATTCCGAATAGAATCATTTCGGAAAGACGAGGTTTTGCATTATATTTATAAACTTGTCGATTTAAGTAGATTCAAATAAAAACATGCGCGGAAGGACCGCGAATCATTTCCGAATCTTCTCATTAGTCATACGTTTGGTAGTCGTAACCTGAGATTCAACGGTTGCTTCCTGCGCATGAATGTTTATTGTTTGTTTTCGTGATTTGAAAATTGGTGAACAAATGCATCGACGACAACGACAAGTCCTTCCTTGATCATCGATTTCAATTCTTCTGTCGCACGTGAAATCTTCGCTTCGTTTTCCACAACAAAAATAGTGATCGGCCGGTTTTCCGGAATTCCCAGCGTGCCCGGTCCGAATATCCGGTGCTGAGAACCATATCCCATAATTCCGCGCACAACGGTCGCTCCGGAAATTTCAAGTTTTCTGAGTCTTCGGATCACCGCTTCATAAAGAGGCATATGCTCAAATGTGTCGTCTTCACCAAAAAAAATAAACATCATTTTCGCTTTGCCATCGAGATGATGGTTGGTGGAATTATCCGGTGTGCCGACGTTCATTATTGTCCTTTCTTAATGTGTGTCACGAAGCTGGTCAATATTGTTTGAATTTTCAGAAGCCGTTTTTGCAAGAACTTGTTGTGCACGGCGCAATTCCCGTTTCCGCGAGAAATCTTCAACGATATAATAAAATGCCGGCAATGCGATGAGCGTGAGAACCAATGCCGAGCCGAGTCCGCCGACGATGACGGTTGCCAGTGGTCGTTGCACATCCGAACCGATGCCGGTTGCACGAGCCGCGGGAATCAAACCGAGCATCGCGACGGTCATCATCATCAAAATCGGGCGCAATTGCGTCGATGCGCCTTTGCGAACGGCTTCGTCCAACCCGATTCCTTCCTCAATACGAAGATTGTTGATGTGAGAGATGAGCAGAACGCCGCTCATCACCGCGACGCCGAAGAGCGAGACGAATCCGACTCCCGCACTGACATTGAAATTCATACCACGAAGAAATAATGCCGTCACCCCGCCGATTAATGCAAACGGAACGTTCGTAAGCACGATGCCGGCGTATTTCACTTCTTTGAATAATGCAAACAGGATAACGAATATGATCCCGATCGTGATCGGAATGACCACAGTGAGCCGTTTACGAGCACGCTCTAAGTTTTCAAACTGACCGCCCCATTCGATGGAATAGCCGTGCGGCAGATGAATCGCCTGTTCCACTTTTTGCTGCGCTTCGGCGACGAATCCGCCCTGATCGCGTCCGCGGATATTTGTGCGAACGGAAATTTGCCGCTCGCCGTCTTCACGTGCGATGATTGTCGCGCCGTCATCGATTTTGATTGTTGCAAGATCTCGCAAAGGAATATGCTGTCCCGAAGGCGAATCGATCCAGATGTTGCCGATATCGGTAACGGTGGAGCGGAGCTTTTCCGGGTAGCGCATCACGATATCGAAACGTTTCTCGCCTTCGTATAACGTGCTGACCGCTTTTCCGCCGATCGCCATTTCGATAACATCCTGCACGTCTTTGACATTGATGCCATAGCGTGCGACGTTATTTCTGTTCACGGTAATCGTCAATTGTGCCTGATCGCCTTCCTGCTCGATGCCGAATTCACTTGCGCCGGGAATAGTTTTGATTGTCGACAAAATCGTATCTGCTGTCGAACGCATCAGAGTTAAATCATCACCATTGATCAGAATGGCGAGATCGGCAACGGAACCGGTGACCGCTTCGGTGACGTTATCGAGAATCGGTTGCGAAAAACTGATCACCGCTCCGGGAATATTCGACTCAAGCCGATTCTTGATTTCGAGAAGCAATTGTTGTTTCTCTTTTCCCGATTTCCAGGTGTCGTACGGTTTCAATTCGACAAGAACTTCGAAACGATTCGGACCGTACGGATCGGTTCCGTCATCGTTTCTGTCCAAGCTGTGAAATTACCAGAGACACTTCGGGAGATTCGGCAATGAGCTTGCGGATTGTCGGTGCGAGTTTTGCCGATTCCTGCAATGAAATTCCTGCCGGCAGGATACAGCGGATGTTGAATGAACCTTCGTCCAGTTCCGGTAAGAATTCCGTTCCGAGATGTGAGGCAAGAATCAATGCCGCAACGACCAATCCGATGGAACAGCCGGCAACGAGAACCCGCCGGCGGATGATGACGTCGAGAAATAGTTCATATTTCTTTTTGAGCCAAACCATAATCGGATTTTCTTTGCTCTTGACGCCGTTTCGTAATGCGTACGAAAGCACGACCGGAATCAATGTCAGTGCGACCATCATCGAACCGAAAATTGCATAGGAAATTGTATATGCCATCGGTGAGAATAATTTTCCTTCCACGCGTTGAAGTGTGAACAACGGAAGGTATGCGAGAACGATGATGGTGATGGAGAAAAATATTTCCCGTTCAACTTCGCGTGCCGCATCGAGAACGATCCAGAGGACACCGCGCTCCTTTTCGGTGGCGGTGGCGTGGCTGATTCGTCGCATAATATTTTCCGCCATGACGACAGCGCCATCGACGATAATTCCGAAATCGATTGCACCGAGCGAAAGCAGATTTGCCGGAATTCCTGTAAAATGCATCGCGATAAACGCAAACAGCAGTGACAGAGGAATCGTAATTGCAACGACAAGCGCTGTGCGGACATTTCCGAGGAAAAATATCAGCACAATGACGACAATCGTTATCCCTTCAAACAACGTATGGGAAACGGTATGCAATGTATTTTCGACGAGATCAGTCCGGTCATATGTTGTCAGGAGGGCAACGCCGGGCGGGAGACTTGTTTCATTTATTTCTTTTATCTTATCTTTGATGCGTTCCAAAATTTCGGATGGATTTTCGCCCCGTCGCATCAGGATCAAACCCTGAATACTTTGATCAAGATCTTTTCCTTGCGCAAGATCAGTATAGCCAAGAACTCCGGTCGGCGGCAATGCGCCGATTTCCACCGAAGCGACATCTTTAATGAAAACGGGGACAGAATTATTCGAAGCAACGACAATATTTTTAATATCATCTTCAGAAGTAATTCTGCCAATGCCGCGAACCACAAGACCCTGCCCGCCGAGCGGAAGAACGTTTCCGCCGGTATTCACATTATTGGCTTGGATGGCGTTGGCAATTTGCTGTAATGAAATGCCATATTTTGCCAATGCATTCGGATCGATCACGACGTGAAATTGTTTCACCAATCCGCCGAAGTTCACCACGTCGGCGATGCCGGGAGTTTGCAATAATTTTGGCGTGACGACCCAATCCTGAAGAGTCCGTAAATCCATCACGGAATAATTTGAAGGACCGGTGATAATGTACCGGTAAATTTCTCCGACAGGAGTCCAGATCGGAGCGAGTTCAGGTTCAACACCATCGGGAAGATCGGCATCACGCAATTTTTCAAGAACAAGCTGACGGGCAAAATAATCGTCGGTGCCGTCTTCGAACGTCAACTGGATCGTTGAAAGACCGAAAATGGTTTTCGACCGTCGTTCGCTGACATGCGGAACGTTATTGATCGCCCGTTCCAGCGGAATTGTTACCTGATGTTCCACTTCGTCCGCAGATCTGCCGGGATATTTGGTGATGATTTCGACTTCCGTATCGCCGACGTCCGGGTATGCCTCAATTTTGAGCTGAGTGTAAGCCCAAATTCCCATGCCGATCAGCAACGCACCGATCGCAAGACTTAAAAATCTCTGAGCAAGTGCAAATGCAACAAGTTTACGAATCATAATTAATTTTTATCGAAAAAATTTTTGTTTTCATTAATATCCGAAACTCAAACCTTTCAAAAGAACAATACCGCCGGTCGCTATTTTATCACCGGGATGCAGTCCGATAGAAACCAGATAGAAATCCTGAGTTTCACTGCCGATTTGAATTGCCATTCTCCGGAATGATTCTGCACCGACTTGTTTGAAGATGTACGATTTCCCCTGAACGGTAACGACGGCATTACGCGGAACTGCGAGGGCACGCTGTGTGGTTTCGTTGATAATGATGTTCCCGAACATTCCGGGTTTCAGTACGCGCGTCGTGTTGGGAAGTACGATGCGCGCTTTGACGGTTCTGGTCGAAGGATCGACAACATCCCCGAGGGCGACAACGAATCCCTGAAATGTCTCGTTGGGAAACGAGTTACAGACTAATTGTGCCGGTGCGTGAGCGTGGACGGAAGAAAGTTTATTTTCCGGTATGTCGGCAAGGACCCACACCGAGCCGGCGGGCGTTTCATGCAATGCCTTCGGATCGATGCCGGCGGCTCGCAACCGGCTTTCTTTCTCAGCCAGATCTGCCTGAGCTTCCGTATTTTCATGCTGGGCATCGACAACATCTTTTTCCGCAACCGCCATGTGCGCATGAAGATCTTTCATCCGTTCAAGCTGACGTGTTGTCCGATCTGCCGCAGAAGCGCTTTTGACGAAATCCGCATAGAGTTGTGTGACGTCCTGGCTTTCAAATAAATACAGATTTGATGATCCGAACTCGGATGGTACCACGCTCGCGGCGATATGTGCCGGTGCAGTGATATTCACGTGAAGAGTCTGAAATTTTACAGAGTCGGTTTCGATCTGTTGTAATTGCGGAGAGCCGGGAGGGAAAAGAATATCCGTTCCGTCATTGGATACTTTTGTCGGAATTTCTATCGAAGAATTTTCCGCCGCCTGTGAATCGCTTTTATTGCAGGAAGTCGTCGGCAGCGTGATGACTGCAATCGTCATCACGAAGAGTATGGGAAGAATGATTTTCATAATGAACTCCATCAAAATTATTGTCCTGTTGCCGCACGGAGTGCGAATGAACTTTTGTGCAACGCTGTTAACGAATCGTAATATGATTTCATCGTATCGTTGAATGTGCGTTCCGCATCGAGAAAATCGAGAATCGATGTGCCGCCGCGCCGGTACGAATATGCCACGGTTTCTTTCAGCGACACAGAACGGGCGAGCACATCGTGCTGAATCTTTTCGACAATTGTCCGGCGTGTTTGAACTTCGTTAAACGCAGTTTCAACGTCGGTATTGATTTGATGTTCCAGCGCGTCGATTTGTGCTTTCAACTGGTTGACCCGGATTTCGGCTTTCTGGATTTCCCCTTGATTCCGGTTGAATAATGGTAGCGGAACGGAAAGTGTTAATCCGGTGAATGATTGTCCCAATTGTTCGGAATAATACCCGCCGACAGAAAGATCGATGACGGACATCGCATCCTGCAGATCTTTGTTGGCGATTGCTTCGTCCAGTTGCGCATGAAGCGAACGAAGATCGGCACGATGATCCATCGCAGCATGCTGTAACTGATCGAGCGATTGGTTGAGAGAATCGGGAAGAATTGCAATATCCCCGCGAACATCAAAATCACCGTCAGTCGGCGGAACACCGAGGGCAAGCCGGAGGTTTGCGGTCGCACTGTGCAAATTAATTTGTGCTTCGTTGACTTCGAGGTGCTGCTGCATGGCAAGAATTTCACTGCGCGTCAACTCCGATTCCGCAATATCGTTATCCTGCAATCGAATTTTGTTCAAAGAAACGATGCTATCCAGCGAAGATTCGTTGCTGAGTGCAAGTGCAAGAGATGCTTTCGCGTTCAACACGTCGTAAAATTCCGACCGCACGGTTAACAGCAGGTTGCGAACCGCATCTTCAAAACCCTGCTCGGTGGCGAGCTTCTCATTTTCCGCAACGGCAACCCGTCCCGATTTTTTCCCTCCAAGTTCAATAGGAAAAGTGAGTGAGGCATTATAATTTTTCTTATCCGGCGCCCAACGACCGGCGTCGGGAGTAATATCGCCGCTCACGGAAATATTGGGATTGTTCGGAAACAGATGTGCGGTAACGACGTCGGCATCCGCCGCATCGATATCGTACCGTTGAGCGAGAATCACCAAATTATGTTTTAATGCTTGCTCTTCTGCCTGCTGCAGAGTGATCGGATCGGCTTGTGCCATGACTGCTATGCCAAGGCAAAACAGCAATCCTATAGTTCTCATGACCATGAAGACTCCAATATCAAATTGCCACAAACAACGGATACGACGCGCGGTCATATTCCATCGTGCATGAATTCTTTGAACGAGATCAAATTGTTAATTGCAATGATTCAGACTTTCCCGCATCGGGAAAACCACGAAACATCAATGCGTTAAAAAAAACGCATCAACATCCTGATTGGAATGATCGTGAGAGTTTAAATGAGAAGTGTTCGGTGTTCGAGGTACAACGATTCAGAATAGAAGACGAAAGGAACGGTAACTGCTGCATCACGGGGAACTGCAATGTGTGTTTCGGATGTGAAAATCGAAACAGCCTCAAGGGATGGGCTGTCCTGATCCAATAGCACTCGTTTGTTGCACGGCAGAACCTGTTTTGAAACATTTCGGTGGATGACAAAATCGGAAAAAGATTGAGAAGATTGAAAATGAGAGGGAACAATAATTTCATTTTCCGATTCATTATTGACTTCGTCAAAATGAATAGTCGTTGTTTCCGAAAATAAATCGGTGAGATTTGCACCATCTCCAAAGAGAGAAAGTATGCAAATTGCCGTCAAAACAACGAAAAAGCGAGAGCCCGATTTTGCGAAACGATTCATAAAGGATACATTAATATAACGTCTGCAAACGAAAAAAGCAACAGTAAATCAACCGTCAGAACACCGGTCAAGCACGATGAGTTCCAATTCGACATGTCATGAATATCGTTCGCATTATGCTTTTCAATCTTCATTCAAGGAAGCAGATTGAAATGAACATTGGCCCCCAATTCAATGCCGAAGCTCTGATCAGTCAGAGAAACTTTGTTACCGAGATTATCCGAGTTGACAATAAGACCCGCATATTGCCGGTATTGGTACGTGATGCTTCCTTCGAAAGAGAAATTCTTCGAAACATAATATTCTGTTCCGATATAGGAATGTAAACCCGATCCGTTGTAACCGGATGTGCCTGTTACTGCCGTTGAACCGAACGAAGTATTTTGTTGTGCTGCGGTGAGAACAGTACTGAGTTCATATCCGGCAGAGATGAACGGTCGCCATTGTCCGTTATCGATCAACCGATAAGTCAGCAAGATGGCTCCTCCGCCAAGGTCAAATTTACCGGAGACCGGTTGAGTCTGGTCCTTTGCCGAATTCTCTTCGCCGGTGAAAATTTTTATGCCCACAAGAAATTGAGAAGAGATGTTGAATCCGAATCCTATCGTGAAATCGTAATTGGCAGATTGATATTTCGTGAGGGAAGAATAATACTGCGCTCTTCCGAATGAGGTTGTGAATCCATGAGGATACGGGGATTCCATTTCCGTTGTCTGGGCAATTGACTGAATGACCGGGAAAAAGAAAAGCAGGGCAATGAAATACTTCATAATGTCACTTGCGTGTGGTATGTATAAAATATACCTGCTTTAATTTTACCGTCTTCCAGTCCGAAGCCGGGTGCGGGGAAATGGAAGAAGTCCATTGCACCGAAGAGGGCTTTGAGAAAATTGCTATCCGTTTCGATCTTGGAGAAATTATAATCAAGTGTCAGATAATACAGTCGGCTGCCCTCTCCGGTTTCATCGAGATTATGCACCGCCAAACCTAAGGAGATGCCAAGCCACTTTGGAACCGCTGCCGACAATTCTTTTCCCATCAGGAAATGCGGATCCATCGTGATCCAGAATGTCGATCCCTCGTAATCATCGATGAATACACGAAACGATTGCGTTTTTAAATCGGTGAGGTATTGATTGCTCGGATAATAACTGTACTTCAGGGAAAAATTGCTGAAGAATGGAAACGCTTCCTGTGCGAGCGGGATCGATGAGCCGATAATGTTCGAGAATTCGTCTCCGGGACTGAAACCGTATGCTTTGTGATAGCCGTCTTCAATTTCGACGTATGTTTGATAGGCGAGTCCGGTAAGCGAGCCGTAGAATGTGCTTGCCTGATTGCTGAATCCTGCCCATTGTAAAATGTTTCTGGCAATTTTGGATTCGGAAAATGCCCCATAGGTATGACCGAACTTATCTATGTTTAATGCGTACTCCCAATCGTTTTCAAATCGAAAAGGTTCCCGGTCACCCTGCCACCAGGCATCGCGCTGGTAGATATGGATTGCCGCAATCGTTGCCGCTGCAGCACTGCCGATCAATACAAGTCTTCCCGTATTGATGTCGGTCGAATCCTGTGCGCGGAGAGGTTCGACAATCATACAGCAAAACATCGTTATAATAAAGGCAAAACGTATCATCATGAATGGTCTATCAGAAAAATTTTAATCGTATCCGATCGATATAAACACCTCAGCCATAATACCATCAAAAAAAATAAAAAGCAATTTTATGATTTGATCGAATTGAATTTTACCCGGAAGGATACAAATGGTAGAGCATGATATAGACGACAACGCCGGTAATCGAAACGTATAACCAGATGGGGAATGTCCATCTGGCAATGACACGATGACGGATGATAGAATTTTTTAATCCCCGCCGGAGCGTGATGATCGCCATCGGTACGATGACAGCCGCAAGAATCGTATGACTTGTGAGGATGGTAAAATACACCGGTCGAATCCATCCTTGACCCTGGAAGGCAGTTATCCGGTGTACTGCATGATATGTGAGGTAGGAAATTAAAAATAGCACAGAAACGCCGAACGTCAGCATCATACATTTTTTGTGAAGTTCACGATATCCATGTTTGATAAAATATCGACCGGTAACCAAAAGAACTGCGCTGGTAAAATTGAGTGTTGCGTTGAGCGTGGGAAGATAATCGATCATGATGCGATTTTCGAAGATAACGCTTCGGCGTCCCGGACCAGGATTTTCATCGCGTCGGCATCTTCGCTGTCGTAATATCCGCGGATAGCGCCGCGCTGGTCGACAACAACAAATTTCTGACTGTGTGAAATGCCGTTGGTGTCGCTCGCCGTTTCCAGGTGAAATCCATCGGTGATAAGTTTAAAGATAGTCATTTTACTGCCGGTGAGAAATGTCCACCTTCCTTTGACCGCTCCGTATTGTGCCGCATATTGAGTGAGGACGGGAGGCGTATCGTTTTCCGGGTCGACAGAAATAGAGATGAATTGGATATGGGAATCGTTGTGAAAAGTCCTCTGCAGCTCCGACATCTTGCCGCTCATCATCGGGCATGCCCCAGCACACTGTGTGAAGATGCAATCGATAATGGAAACCTTTCCGATGAATTTTTGATTGGTCGCCGTACTGCCATCTTCCGCGGTTAATGAAAATGAGGGGACTTCGCCGAAGATCGGAAGCATAACCTGCTTGTCGATGCGCGTCGTCCAATACCAATACCCGACGATGCTGACACCGAGTACGAGCGGAACGAAAAAAATGATTCCGATAAAAAATGATTTCTTCTTATTCATAGTGCATCAATAATGGAATATTCGCCAAATGGAATGAAAAAAGCAAATACGGCATTTTCAAAAAAAATTGCCTTATGATTTGCCGAGCGACATCATGAGCATGAGAGCAGGCAAGTAAATGAGTGAAGCGAAGAACATTCTTCGCGAATAAAAGTTTACTTTTCCGATTGCATCGAAATCTTCATGTCCGGATGAACGGAAAAGAATGATCCCCAATGCAAGAAATCCGATTCCGAGAATAAGTGCGCCGATTGTACTCAATGAACCTGTCATACCGAGAAATGCCGGTGCGATGCTCACCGGAAGAAGTGCAGCGGCAAACCATACGATCTGTTTGCTTGTTTTGATGCCTGAGGGATCGGTGACGGTTAGAATTTTAAATCCGGCGCGGGCATAGTCTTTTCGATACATCCATGCCAGTGAGAAAAAATGCGGCATCTGCCAGCAAAACAATATTGCAAATAAAATCCATGCTTCAGAGAGAAACTTCTCCGCGAACCGCAGTCCAGCCCATCATCGGAGGCAGCGCTCCGGGAATTCCGCCGATAATGGTCGACATCGGCGTGACACGTTTAAGCGGCGTGTAGAGAAAAAGGTATGTCGTCCATGTCAGTGCGGCAAGGAATCCTGTCAGCATGTTGACAAAGACAGAAAGTTGAACGATACCTATTATTGAAATTCCGATTCCGAAACAAAGAACCTCGAGCGGTTGTAACCGTCCGGACGGAAGCGGCCGGCGTTCCGTTCGCTTCATCAGTGCGTCGTATGAGCGTTCGATATATTGGTTAAGCGCTCCGGCACCGCCGCCGACCAACAGCGTTCCGATCGCCGTATGAAAGAATAACCAGAAATTGAATGTATAATTTGTTGCGAGATAAAACCCGCATAACGTTGTGAGGGTGGAAAGTCCGGTCAGCTCCGGTTTCATCAATTCAATATAGTCGATGGCACGGGAACGGACGGAAGTCGGTGCCAAAACTTTTGCTTCGCTGTTCATGCTGTCACTTCTCTAGCCGATAAGGAAACATCAGTTTGTCGCTTTGGAAAACCGAACACTTTCAGCAGTCGCAGACTCAGCGCAAGCGAAGTTGCTAATAATAATGCACCTGTTGCAACATGGGCGGTCGTGATATCGACGGCTTTCAGCGAAAGAACGGTCAACGCACCGAGCGTTAATTGTATGGCAATCAGCAACAACAACATGTATGCAAATCCTGAAATCCGTTTTTTGACGGATGATAATTTGAATAACCGGATTGATGTCCAGATCACCATTCCGGTGACGACCAATGCCCACATTCTGTGTATCATATGAATGAGGATTTGTGAAGCGGTCACTGCTTCGTCAGCCGCAATGCGAATATCGGACCGAAGAAGCTGTGTGTTATAGCGATCGATCGCGTCGGGCGACAATGAAGGAAACCATTGTCCGTATGCAAGAGGAAAATCCGGTACGGCAAGTCCGGAATTTGTATGACGCATCAATGCGCCAAGTATAAGTTGTATATAAATTGCTCCGGTCATCATGATCGATAAAGAAACGATCGAAATTCCTTCGGAACGATCGTCGATAGTCGGTCTATCGTCACGCCACAACGAAGAAGTGACAATGGCAAGCGTGACCATGATGGAAAAAAAGGTTTGAGCGAGGGTTGCGTGACTTACCGAAATTGCAGTCGGTAAAAGAAACAACACCGTCAATCCGCCGAGCAATCCTTGGGCAACCACCGTTCCCAATGCGACAAGTCCGAGAATGCGAACCCATTTACGATCTTCACGTTTCCAAAGCCAGAATGCAACAATAATTGTCAGGAAACCGACGGTCGAAGCAATCATGCGGTGGAGATGTTCATAAAAAATCCCGCCAACCATCTGGTCGAGCGGGAAAGCAAACATAAAATGTCCATATGTGTTGGGCCAATCGGGTACGGATAATCCCGATTGTGTGCTGGTGACCAATCCACCGGCGATAATCAAAAGAAATGTGCAGCAGGCACAAAAAACTATAAACCGATGTAAGTTTTTATAACTTGTCAACAACCCGTCTCCTAAGGTGTAACTGAAGTAGAATCCGATGATACGGTATGAGCAGTTGAATCCGGTGGAGGAACGAGAGCAGCTTCCTGCTGATCGTACCACTTCTGATAATCTTCTTGCGTCAACACATTGATATAACCGCGCATCCGGTAGTGACCTAATCCGCACAATTGAGCGCACGCAATTTCGGTCGGTGTTGCAGACGCAATGCTGATCTCGTTGATTCCGGCGTCGGCGAATTTTGTGACTAAATCTTCCGACATCGGATCCATTTTTTGGGCAATAGGATTTCCCGATTTATCGTTGTAGGTTTGCATAACAACGTACGGATCCAAATTTGAGCTTGGGCGTGTTGTGATTTCTTTGACGCCTGCCATGACAAGTTTTGAGACGGCATCTTCCGTGAGTTGATCGCTTTTGGCGACCAGAGCGTTGCCGGTGCTGTCTTTAAAATCTTCCAAAGAAACAAGCTTATCCAGACCGGCGATCATGCGCGCTGATACTTGTTTGATTCCGGCATCGGCGAGTTTTCCGACATTGTCTGCCGTAAGATGATCGCCTTTTGAAACGATGGCGCTGCCGGAACTATCGGGATAATCCTGCATCACCATCATGTTATCCATACCGGAACCTTTTGAGATCTGCATCATCGTCATTTGCGGAAGGGTAATCTTCCGGACTTTACTCATTGCGTCGGTAATGGAAAAAGTTTTCTTTACTTCTTCCCGGATCTGGTCGGTTGTTTTTGTTGCGGTGAACCAGACGGGAATTCTCATTCCCGGGATCACGTCCTGCTTCACGCGGAATGCCGGCAGATTGAAGCTATGAATGACATCTTTCGTCGATAAATAAATGATCACCGGTTTATTGACCGGGATATTCAACTGATTGATCGTTGTGATATCGTCCTTGCCGTCAGGATCGTTGTGATCAAGCCCTAACGGATTTTCACCGTCGATAAGATTGATGGATGCCTTACCGAATTTTCCGTCCTTGCCCGGATAATGAATATTCCATGCAAATTGTTCAGCGACAACTTGAATAACGACGGCATTTTTTTCTTCCGGAAATGAATCCACGCGTTTCGACCATAATGGAACTGAAAAAGCGATGAGCAATATGGCTTCGATCAGCATAACGCCTACTTCAAGATAACTTGAAAAATGACTTTTGACGCCGGTGTAACTTGCCTTCGGATTTTTCGATTTCCGGAATCGAACAAGTGTGAAAATATAGAATGTTCCCCATCCTACAAAAAGTAACAACATGAGCCAATGTACCAGTCCGATCAGATGATCGATTGCCGGACCGTGGGCCGAGCCGTCAGGGGGGAGCCCTAAAAACTGTTCCATTCCACTACTCCTTTTTCATTTTTCAATTTTAGAGTGCCTTCGTGTGAAACATATGCGGAATCAGAAAGCTCCTGTTGCAGTCGCTTGTACCGCCGCCGCATGAAAATAAAAATTCCGATAAACCCCGCCAGCACAGAACCGATAATGCCGAGCATGGTGAGGATCGCCATGTTCATTCCTGCCGTCATCGGCGAATCCTTTGCACCCATACAAACCGGGCATGCCGAAGAATTGACGGACGTGATAATTGTTGCAAGTATGAAACAGAAAGCAATAAGAAGTTTTTTCATAAAAAACTCACATGCTTGAGTTTCTTTAAGAATAGAATTCCATAGACGATGAGTCCGATCCCGACAAGCGTCGAAACGATTCCTGTACTCAACATGGCAATGCCGGGCACCGCTGCATACGATTGAAATGCCCACACACTGAAACCGAATGCGAGAAAGACCGCGCATCCGATAAAAAATATATGAAATGATTTAAGGGACATTTTTATAAATAATAGGATCTGAATGAGCAAAAATCGGTAAGCACATCAGTACGATGAAAAATAGCGCCGTTAACATGAGTGTCGCGTATATTGCCTTTTTTTCCGAGATCAGGTGCATAAAATAGCTTGCGACCAACGACCCTTTGACAGCCGCAATCGATAACGCGACAATGATTGCCGCTGTCATGTTCAAATGGAGATATGAAACGGCAACCGTAATAAGCGTTAACGCGAGAAGCGTGATGAACACCGTAATATATGTTCTGACGTGCTTCTTGATATCAACATCGTGTGCTTGAGAAGAACTCATGTCGACTCCTTTTCAAAGTAGATAGAGAACAGGGAATAAGAAAATCCAAACCAGGTCGACGAAGTGCCAGTAAAGTCCGGCAACTTCGATCCTGTTGGTAAAACGCTCCGGTTCGGTTTTCCACATTTTACTGCCGGGCCCCCAGAAATACGTATTCACGATCATTCCGCCGATGACATGCAAACCGTGAAGTCCGGTTAGCGTAAAATAAATTGCAAAAAACGTATTCTTGCTCGGGATTTCGCCGGCCATAAAATGGTGAGTGTATTCGAATCCCTTGATAATGAGAAATACAACGCCCAGGAGAATCGTTGCTCCCATGTACGCGCGGTATTTCTTGAAATTTTTCATAACCAGAGAAGCCCATGCCATCACCATCGTAATACTCGACGAGATAAGGACGGCGGTATTTAATGTTGCAAGAGGAATGTCAAGTTCGCCCCGGGGCCATTCCGGCGCACCGACACGGAGCAAAATATACGTTGTGAACAAGGCGCCGAACAGCATAACTTCGGAGGCGAGAAAAAGCCATATACCCATCTTCGCATTGAAGAGACCGGTCTCCGGGCGCGGTGAAATAGTGTAAGGAATTTCCATTGTGTTATACCTTTACGATTTCATTTTGTGGTGTAAAATCTTTCGGCTGACCGGGAACGCTGTATTCGTACGGTCCCCGATAAACCTGCGGTATCGTTACAAAATTTCCGTGAGGTACCGGCGGTGTCGGAGCGGCAGCCCATTCCAATGTCGTCGCTTCCCAATGATTTGATGAAGCTTTCTTGCCTGTCCGTAAGCTCAGGAAGAAGTTAATGATGAAGACAATTTGAAAGAGAGCCATAATCCATGCAGCGGAGGACATGATCACATTCAGATGAAGCACGCCCTGTGCATGAGCATATTGCTGACCGCCATCATACAACCGGCGTGATACTCCTGCAAGTCCCTGAATCAACATCGGGAAGAAAATCAAATTCATACACACAAACGATCCCCAAAAATGAACCTTGCCCATTGTTTCGTTGAGAGCCCTTCCGGTGATTTTCGGATACCAATAATAAATGCCTGCAAACAATCCGAAAATTGTTCCGGGGGCTACGACATAATGAAAATGTCCGATGACGTAATACGTATCATGAAGAGGAATGTCGGAAGCGGCGAGACCGAGCGGCAAACCGGTCAGTCCTCCGATGCCGAACATCGGCAAAAAAGCGAGTGCAAACAGCATAGGCGTTGTGAAACGTATCGATGCACCATACAACGAAATAAAAAGTGCAGAGAGAATAATAACCGACGGGATCGAAATGATCATCGTCGTTGTCTGGAAGAATGTGCTGATAGCCGTTCCCATTCCCGTTAAGAACATGTGGTGCGCCCACACGATAAACGACATGAACCCGAGAAATATTGCGGCATACACAAGCGATTTATAGCCCCAAATCGGTTTCCGTGTGTTGTTGCTGATAACTTCCGCAACAATACCGAGAGCGGGAAGAATCAGGACATATACTTCCGGGTGAGCAAGGAACCAAAAAAGATGCTGCCATAAAAGCGGGCTTCCGCCGCCCGTATTTGCCAATTGCTGTCCGCTGACGACCAGACCGGAAGGAAGAAAGAAACTTGTTCCGGCAACCCGATCCATCAATTGTAACACTCCGGCCGCTTCAAGCGGGGGAAATGCAAGCAGCAACAGAAAAGACGTAACGAATTGTGCCCACACAAAAAATGGGAGTCGCATGAACGACAGCCCTTTGGTCCGTAACTGCACGATCGTTACGATAAAATTGACTGATCCAAGCAATGATGATGTAATCAGGAATACCATGCCGATGAGCCAGACTGTTTGACCGGTGGTGGCAATATCGGATAACGGGGGATAGGAAGTCCATCCGGAATTTGCCGCACCGCCGGGAACAAAAAAACTGGCAAGCATGACAACACCGCCGGTGAAGTATACCCAGTAACTCATCATGTTCAGTTTCGGGAAAGCCATGTCGGGCGCGCCGATCTGCAACGGCATAATATAATTGCCGAATGCTCCGACAGCCAGAGGTACGACGCCGAGGAATACCATGATGGTTCCGTGCATTGCACCCAACTGGTTGTAAAATTCCGGCAGCATGACGCCGTCCGGTGCGCGGTCATCACCCAGCATTTTTCCGATGAACGGTATCGCTTCACCCGGATAGGCAAGCTGCCACCGCATAATCATCATCAGCGTAAAACCGAAAAAGAGAAAAATTAAACTCGTGAGACCGTACTGAATGCCAATGACTTTATGATCGGTCGAGAAAATATATTTTCTCCAGAACGATTGTTCTGCGTGATGGTGGAGAGTTGGGTTCAGCGGAGCGTTAACCGCGTGAACGGAACTATGTGTACTCATAGAATGAATTCCTGTTCAACATGAGAAAATCGAACGGTGGAAAAGCGATACGAACGTTGATTGTTTCGGTTATTGACCGACAGTAAAGTCCACAGTTTTTGTATCGGACGCGCCGACGGTAACTTTCATCGATTGCGCGCCGTACTTTTCATGCCACGCTTCGATTTCGTAATCTCCGGCCGGTAAACCTTTGATCGTAAACGATCCTTTTTCATCCGATACTGCATAGAACGGATTGTCGAGTACTCCGACGTATGCCGCCATCCAGTTATGCACGTCGCATTTGAGTTTTACCATGACTTCCGACTTATCAAATGTCTTCGTCATTTTCATCCCTTGTTTCGGCTGGGCGAGATTGAATTCTTTACTGTTCTTGGGAAGTGCGTGGATATTGTGAAGCGTCGGATCATCGTTGACGATTTCGAGCGGCTGGTTCACCATCATGCCGAATATATGAGGATGATACATACATCCTTCCTGCGTGATGGTAATTTTCTGCGTCGGGGTCGGGAATTTTTTTCCTTCCAGCCCTTTCTTGACGTAGATGAAAACATCTTTGAGTGTGTTGTTGGGATTGACTGTAACGATCTGCGAGGGAACATCTTTACCTTTGTGCATGCTGACGCATTTGGCATCGGCATTCATCTTGATCATGGTTGGGGTGGGTTTTGCTCCCTTGAAATTAATTGTTCCGGTGATGTTGCCGGCAAAAGCGGTTAAAGAGATAGCCAGGGAAAGAGAAAGAACAAGTGCGATTGCTCGCGAAATTGATACCATAAGAACACTCCTAACTGATTGTTAGATAATGATTTCTCTCCACGCATGATATTGAAACTGTTGAAATTTTCATCATGTTGTGGAAGAAGAATTGTTTTTAGAAACGATTCAGATGCTCATTATACATAAATTATTTTTTTAAATCAACATTTTTCGGATGAAAAAATAAAGAGAAAAAAATAAACCGCTGCGACTCAAACACGATTTGTCACGAGAGTTTTTGAAATTTAAAAATTCGGAAATGAATACATCGGTTTAAAAAAATGATTGAGAAATACAAAAGAACCGTTCTACACTTTTTCGTTTGCGGTTTGTTGTTCAACGACTGCATTGTCAAATTTTGAACCTCCATTATTTGGCTGATGCTCGTCGGTTTTTGAAGCAGGGGTATATCGAGCGAGAAGCGTGTAGACCGTTGGAACGATGACCAATGTCAGGAATGTAGAAAAGAATAATCCGCCGACTACGGCAAGACCTAACGGACGCCGAGACTCAGCGCCCGCTCCGAGTCCAATCGCAATCGGGAGAACACCGAAGATTGTGGCGAACGAGGTCATCAGGATCGGTCTGAGACGAATGGTAGCAGATTGAATAATTGACTCGATGACGGAATTGCCCTGCGAACGTAATTGGTTTGCAAATTCTACGATCAAGATAGCGTTCTTCGTCACAAGACCGATGAGCATGATCAGACCGATCTGGGAGTAAATATTCAAACTTTGCCGGAAAATAAACAAGGTTAGCAATGCGCCGAATACCGCCAACGGTACCGAGAGTAAAATGGTAAAAGGATGCACGAAACTTTCAAACTGTGCCGAGAGCACCAGGTAAATGAAAATGACCGCAAGGAGGAACATGAAGTACAAACCGGAGCTTGAGGTTTTGTATTCCAACGATTGTCCGCCGAATTCGCGTTTTATTCCTGCGGGCAGTTTTTCTTTGGCAATCTGGTCGAGGTCGTCCAAAGCCTGTCCGATGCTGACGCCGGGGATAAGATTTCCCGTGATCGTTGCCGAGCGCACGCGGTTATAATGATTGAGTTCTTTCGGCGCGACCGTTTCACTCACTTTGACGACATTCCCCAGTTGTACCAATCCTCCGGTTCCGCGGATATAAATGTCGGGAATGACGTCGGGAGTTGAGCGGGAACGTGCTTTCATTTGTAGAATGACATCGTACTGTTTTGTGCCCCGTTTGAAATTGGTAACCGCTCGTCCACCTAACAAAGTTTCGACAGTCGAACCGATATCATTGACGGAAACGCCGAGATTCGAAGCACGTTCGCGATCGATGGAGATATCGAGCTGCGGTTTGTTCAAGTGAAGGTCGGTATTCATGTTGAGGATATATCCCAACTTTGAAGCTTCTCCCATCATTGTGCCGACTGCCTTATTCAAGTCATCGTAGGTTTCTCCTTCAAGAACATATTGAATCGGACTTGAACTGATGTCGCCGCCCAGACTCGGCGGATTGATGACAAAAGCCAGCACACCGGGGATCGAAATAAGTTGCGGGAATAATTCCTGAACGATTTGCTGTTGTGATTTGCTTCGTTCATCCCGCGGTTTTAACGCTAAGAACATAAATCCATCCGTTACTGCACCGGGCCCACCAAATCCCAATCCGGTTGCTGAAAATAGTGCACGCCGCTCGGGAAGCGCGAGCAATCTGCCTTCAATCTGCTTCATGTATCTGTCGGTGTAATCGAGTGTAGATCCTTCGGGGGCAATCACGACGCCGAAGCCGAACCCGCGGTCTTCAATCGGAACAAGTTCACTGGGAAGCAATTTAAAGATTATGACGCTGAGTATAACGGCTGCAATCGCGCAAGCAATCATAAGGCGTGGACGGTGCAAAGCGCTTCGTAAAACGCGATCATAGAACCGGTTCAACCATTCAAAAAATTTGTCGAATGAACGTGATGCCCAACTGCTGCTTCCACCGTGCAACGGTTTCAAAATTTTCGAAGAGAGCATTGGCGTCAACGTCAACGCGACAAAGCCGGAGATCAACACGGCAACAGCAACCGTCATTCCGAATTCGTTGAAGAGTCTGCCCACGGATCCGGTCAAAAATGCCAGAGGAATAAAAACTGCAACAAGTGCGATCGTCGTAGCGACGACGGCAAACCCGATTTCGTTACTTCCATCGAAAGCAGCCTGCAGACGGCTTTTTCCCATCTCCATATGGCGATAGACGTTTTCGAGGACGACAATTGCATCATCGACGACCAAGCCGATGGCGAGCACCAGTGCGAGGAGCGTAAGTACATTGATCGTGAAGCCGGCAAAATATGCTACCGCAAGTGCACCGATGATTGAAACCGGAATGGCAAGCGTGGGAATCGCAGTGGCGCGAAAACTTTTGAGAAACGAGAGCACTACCAGCACGACCAGGCACATCGCTATGATGAGCGTTTGCTGAACTTCATCAATCGAATCACTGATAAATGTTGAAGAATCATAGGCGATGTCGAGCTTCATTCCTTCCGGAAGCTGCTTGATTAAATCAGGCAATGCTGCCCGAACGGCCGCAGCAACGTCGACGGTACTTGCTTTCGATTGTTTCACAATGCCCAGACCTACTCCCGGCTCGCCGTTATAACGTACAGCAGTTCGTTCATCTGCTGCACCGACGGTAACATCGGCAATATCGCTTAATCGTACCACATCATTTGCTTTTTGCGAGATGATGATGGCTCCGAATTCTTCCGGTTTGGAAAGCTCGCCGCGGGTTCGCACGGCAAATTCTCTGCCTTGTCCTTCAACGCGCCCGCCTGGAATTTCGACATTTTCCTGCCGGATTGCATTTTCAACGTCCTGTGTCGTCAATTCGTGTGCTGCCATGCGCAGCGGATCAAGCCATACGCGCATTGCGTAACGTCGTTCACCGCCGAAAATAACCGAACCGACTCCGGGCAATCGTTGAATTTTTTCTTTCAGGATCCGGTCGGCAATATCGGTCAGCTCCAAACCGGTGTAATGTTGACTTGAAAGAGCAAGCCAGACGATCGCTTGTGCGTTGGCATCGACCTTTGAAATGATCGGATCATCGATTTCGCGGGGGAGACTGCTTCGTACCCGGGATACGCGATCGCGCACATCGTTGGCAGCTTCATCAACATTACGGTTTAACTCGAATTCAATCGTGATCACGGAACCCTCTTCACGGCTCGACGAGGACATCGTTTTCACTCCCTGTAATGTCGCGAATTGTTCTTCGAGTATGTTCGTGATTTCCGTTTCGACAACATTCGGACTTGCACCGCGGTATGTCGTGACGACTGAAATGATCGGCGGATCGATGTCCGGGTATTCGCGGACAGGCAAACGTAAGAACGCGATAATCCCGAATAATAAAATCGTCAGGCTCATGACGCCCGCGAACACCGGGCGCCGGATGGAAATATTACTGAGTTTCATTGTGCTTCTGCCGCTTCGGTATTTTGTGAAGGTACCGGCATGACCCGCGCTCCTTCGAATAATTTTTGATGTCCTGCCCGAACAACGGTTGCTCCTGGTTGCAATCCTTTTACCACCTCCACCACATCGGGCAACCGCGTCCCGAGCGTAATGGCAACGCGTGTTGCAGTACTGTCGGGTTTTACCACGAAGACGAATGATTGATTCCCGTTGGCAAATACCGCTTCGCTGGGAATGGTAATTGCATCGGATCGTTCACTGAGGACGGCGGAGATATTTGCCGACATACCGGGGCGGAATTTTCTTCCGGCATTCGATACGCGGGCAACAATACGCGCACTTCGCGTTTCGGGATCCACCATCGGTTCAACGGCAATGATTTTTCCATTCGATTCGTATCCCGGAAATGCAGTCGTCGAAACAGTTACTTCCGCTCCCTGCTTTAATTGAGAAAGAAATCGTTCCGGAGCGGAAAAATTCACGCGAATTTCATCGATGTCTGCAAGTTCGGTAATCGGTTGTCCGGAGCGCAAGAAGGTTCCGACACTCACCTTTCGCGCGCCGATCATTCCGTCAAACGGTGCGATGATTTTTGTCTTTGCTAAACGAGCTTTTGCCAATGCAAGATTTGCATCGGCAACTTTCAATGCTGCAGCCGCATCATCGAGATCCTGAGGAGATCCAGCTTTTTGATCGACAATAGATTTCACACGGTCATAATTTGTGTGACTTTGGATATGTAAAGCATCTGCACGCTCAAGTTCGGCCGCAAGCTGTGAGTCGTCGAGTTGCGCAATGAGTTCTCCCCGTTTGATGAAGCTTCCTTCCTGGAAGGGAAGACTCATGACTGCAGCGTCAATTTCTGAAACAACGGTTATCGCTTCGGCCGCTTCAATCGTTCCGATGGCATCAAATTTGTCCGTAACTTTCTGTCGCTTCGCCTGGGCAACCTCGACCGGCATCGGGGGCATGGAAAATCCTCCGCCGGCTTTGTTTCCACCGCATCCTGTCGAAAACACCGATGCAAAAATAATGGTGAATGAAAGAAGGAAGTCCCTCATCGTGGTATATCGGTTCATTGCGTAACACCTTTCGGTTTTCTCATATTCAATTCTTTCATTTTTTTTCGATCGTATCGTTTATTCCCATCGGAATGATTTCACGGCAATGAAAACCATAACGATACACCATACACCAAGCCCGATGATTTGCGGCAGCACACCGGACAGCGTTGCACCTTCAACGGCGATCACCCGCAATCCGTCTGCAAGAAATGTGAGCGGAAAATAATTTGTTATGGTATGAGCGAAACCCGGCAGGTTCGATCTGCTGAAAAATACTCCGCCAAGCAGCAACATCGGTAACGTAATAATATTGGCGAGAGGGGCAACCTGATCCTCCGATTTCGATATGCCGGACAACGCAAAACCTATCGAGAGAAATACAATTCCTCCGAGAATTCCTACAACCAACATATCGAAAATACTTCCGATAAAATGAAGATGGAAGAAAAGTTGTCCTACTTCAATCATAATAAAAACCTGGAACATGAGAACCATAAGTCGTGAGACGACCTGAGCAACGATAAAATCGGTTGTGTGCATCGGTGTCACAAGCAGTCTTCGCAGAATACCCCGCTTTTTTAAAATGACAAATCCAAAAGCCACGCCGAAGACTCCGCTTTGCATGATCGACATCGCCAAAACACCCGGAAGCAAAAAATCGATATAATTGAGATTACGGCTATTGACCATCTCTATGTGAATGGCAGGACCGGTAACGGCAGTATTTTGTCGGAATACCAGTTCGTCTAACACACGTTGAATGATGAGTTTACCGATCTGCGTCTCCTGAACTTTTTCGGCGTTCAGATAGAGCGTTACCGAATCATGTCCCGCCGGTTGGAATGTCGGTGGGATGACCATAACGATTGACCGATCGCCTTTTCTCAGTGCGTCGAATTCTTCAGCGGTATCACCGGTTGTCGTTTTGAATGATTGAACGGAACGAAGCGCACCGACCAACGTCGTGTCGGTGGAGGCATTGACGATGCCGAGAGAAACTTTCCCCAGCCCGTCAAAATTCACAAAGCTGAAGAGAAATACCATAAAGAGAGGCAGCAAAATTGTCCAGATAATTGCTTCCCGCTGCCGGAAAAACATTTTCAGCGAAACGATAATTAATATTCCTTTGAGTCTCATATTAGTCTTCCCGTAATAAATGTCCGGTCAAATCTAAAAAAACGTCTTCAAGATTGGCGAGGCGTTCGACCCGCTCTTTCTTGAATCCTTTGCCCAGAAGTTGTTGAACCAATTGGTGCGGTGAACCGGTCGCAATAATTTTTCCGGTATCCATAATGGCAACACGATCGCACAATTCTTCCGCCTCGTCCATATAATGAGTCGTGAGCACAATCGTTTTTCCTTCCGACCGGATACGTTTGATGACGCCCCAGAGATGACGACGTGCCTGGGGATCGAGCCCGGTAGTCGGTTCATCCAGGAAAATGATGACAGGATCATTGACAAGGGCCGCTGCTATGGAAAACCGTTGTTTCTGTCCTCCGGAGAGCTGCGCGACATACGATTTCGCTTTTTCCCGCAATTCAACTTCATCAAGAAGTGCAAGGGGATCGATTTGACGATTATACATCTCGCCGAAGAGTGTGAGTAACTCCGTCAATTTTAATTTGTCGAAGAATGATGAAGATTGCAGTTGAACGCCGATGATCCGCTTTACTTTTTGCGGATCTTTCGTAACATCCAGATTGTCGAGAAGGATTTGTCCGGAATCAATCGGTCGCAGAGTTTCGATCATTTCCAGCGTCGTGGTTTTTCCCGCCCCGTTTGGTCCGAGAATGCCGAAAATTTCCTGACGTTGTACTTCAAAACTGATGCCATCGACGGCAGTAAGGTTGTCGTAATGTTTTGTGAGGTTATGAACTTCAAGTACAGGTGTTTGCATAAATTTTTTATTTGTTAGGAAACTGATTTTCAGAATTTAATGTGATGGATATGCGCCGGAAGTCAATTGTTTTAATGTTGCGGCAGCTTTTGCGATACGAACGAGAGCCGCGGAGTAGCGTTGCTGTGCCACGGCAAAGTCTTCGCCGAGCCGCACCAGTTCGAATGCCGTCGTGTGACCGTTACGGAATTCAATCAAGCCGATCCGTACCTGCTCCTGTGCCGCTTCGACGCCGGCCCGGGCGGCCTGGATTCGGTTTTTTCCGTGTGATAATTCACGGTAGGTCGATCGGATTTGTTCTTCCAGAGTCCGCGATTGCTCGATGTACGTCTGTTGAGCGCTAAGAACCTGTGCTTCCAGCCGGTCCTTTTCTCCCAGTCCGCTTCGAAAGCCGATCGGGATACTGACCTCGACGCCCACGCTCCAGTTCGGAAACAGGTGTTTTGTCACTTGCGTTACTGCATCGTTAAAGCTTCGCGATGTGGGAACCGGGAGCGTATCGGAAAGAATGATCACCTGTTGGCCGTTTCCACCGAGACCGCTTCCGCCTATTGAGCCCACGAGGTTGAGGCTGGGAAGAGCTTCCCAACCGGCGGCGCTTGCAAGGGCTTGCGCTGCTTCAACATCTTTTTGTGCTGCCTGGAGATCGAGATTGCCTTCAAAGGCACGTTGGACTAATATGTCTACCGAGTCATCGGGAAAATCCCGGGGCGGCTCATCGACAGGAATGAAACGGGAGTTTCCCGATTCGGGTCGCACGCCGATCAGCGAAGCGAGTTGATCGGATTGATGATCGAGTTGTTCATCGCGATCAAGAAGCGCCAGTTCCTGTTCGGCTAAAAATGTCTTTGCATTCGCAACCTGGTCGGGTCCTACCAGACCGGTTTGGGCACGGACCTGTGTTTCTTTCAAAAAAGCGTCTGCGCGATCCCGCGTAAGCTTCTGAACGGCATAGTCGCGTTCAGCGGCATAGAGATCCCAATATGCTTGTTCAATTTCCGTACTGACGGCAAGCACCTGCTGATCGAACCGGGATTTTTCTGCTTCAAGTTCGCGTTCGGATTGTGTGAGCTGCTTGCGTGCCGAAACCGTAAATCCCCCGAGTAACGGCTGGCGGAGATTCAGACTACCGAAGACATCGTATTCGGGATTAAGGAATGCAAGGGTGGAGTTCGTGTTCAGACTTGATGTGTTGAGCGCGAGGTTTAACTCCGTACCGATCGGCAAATTGATTCGTAATCCTGATTGGGAAGTCGTTTGTGTCGTTGCCAAAACAGGTGCGCCGGAGAAGAACGAAGCGGTCGGTTGTTTTTGATCGAGATAGTTGAGATTGAAGTATAATTGAGGATCGAAAAAGCCAGCTTCTTTGCGATTCGATCCGCCGGCTGCCAGGTATGCAGCTTCCGCTTTACGCACCGATGTTGCATTCTTGAGAGCGTATTGTACTGCCAGTGACAACGGCAGCGATGTACCTTGTATTCCGTTCAGAATTTCTTGAAGTGCCGAATCCGGATTTGCCGGTTCCTGTCCAAAAATGGTATTCGGCATATATATAAAAATAAAGAAGAACAGCGAACAATGCTTAAGCATTACGTCCAAAAATGATTTAAAATGATGGGAAAAGCTCCTGCACGGGGCAGAGAAAGTCTTTTGTAGCTATAACTTACTCTTTTGTTAAGAAAGACGCAAGCGTTCATCTTCCAAAAATGACAAAAAAAATTCTGTTCGGGATTTCGAGAAGATATGTCCGATGAAATGGAAGATGGGAGAGATTCAGATCAACCGAATGCGTGCACCGGATGATGAGGTAATTTCAGGTGGAGATGTTCAATATCCCGGAGAACGCGCGATTCGTTTCCCCAATCGCTCCAGCAGATATCGGAAATTTCCATGACGAGCAAGCGGTTGGCGCAACGCTCCAATATTGTTTTTGAAAAATCGAGAGACGGTAAATCCGGATAAATGAGATTCAAGAGCGTACTTCTCTCATTCGGATTTTTTGTTTGAACGATTTCGTTCAAAATATTGAATGTTTCCGGTACGATACTTTTAAAAAACGAGAGGAACGTCATCACGGATCCGGCAAGGACCATTGTATTCCATACACATCCGGTCCGGAATAGTTTATCGGCGATCAATCGATTCGGTTTTTCCCAGAACCTGCCGACGCGGTGCAATTGTACATTCCACGGGTTCGTGACAGCATCATTTTTTTCAATCCATCCGTATTCCGGTTCAACGTGCGATGGCGGTGCGCCTAACACGATAATTGCATCACGATGCGTTGCGGCGAAATCAAACGCCCGATCCACGTATTGCATGAATTTTTCTTCTTCTAAGATAAAATGATCGGACGGAAAAATACAGACTACCGCGTCCGGGTCCTCAGCGTAGACATGAAGGAGTGAAAGAAGAATGCCTGTGGCAGTTTCCCGGCTGCATGGTTGTACGAGAATAGTTTCCGGCAGTTGGCCCGGCAGTTGTGTCTGCACGTACTTCAAATGAGTTTGATTGACAACAGTAAGAATTTTTTGCGGGGGGAGTAACGATTTTGCCCGGTCGAGAGTGTGTTGAAGCATCGTCCGCGTGCCGACCAGTGCGCAATATTGTTTCGGACGAACTATGCCATAGATTCTTTTGATAAATTGTTCAAGTCTCGTTCCTTCGCCCCCGGAAAGGATAATACCCCATCGTGTCTCGCTCTTCCAGAACATCGCCTGCTCTCCTTATGCGTGGATATTATCGAATTCTATTTAGGATTTCAAAATGATATCAACGAGGTCATAGGTATTTGTTGTGAGAAGATAGTTTGTGAAACATAACACTACATAGACAACATTCAGGAGAAAAGGTTTAGTTCCGGGAATGTTATGTAAAATCTCACAACATCCCACTTGTCAAGACTGAGTCTGTCTTGACAAGTGGTTTTCTTCAGAATCTTTCGGAATTTTCTGGCGTTAAGCTATGAGATAGTGTTTCGGATAATCAAATTGTTATCGTTTTGATTTCCATTGACTGGTACGATCATGGCAAGATTGGACAGCTCCCTACATTCCCATATATTGACAGTGGACGTATACCCCTGTATGAATGTTATAGAGCAAATACCAGCCGGCGTGGTCCGTGTCCTCGTAAACGACGAAGTCATCTCCACAGTCCCAGCACCAGTCTGAGCAGAGCGGCCAATCCCACGAGGCCACTTCAAAAAAGGAACCGCCCCGAAACCAGAACCTGTGAAGGTTGGCGTCAAATCGAGTGACGGAATAACGGAACTTCGGTCCGAAATGTGAAAACCGGCCTTGCGCAAAAGGTTTGTCCATGTGGAACCGTGCATCATTCGGTTGTTCGTGGCCGTACCACACATCGTGGTTGACGTGAGGCATGTCGTTCACATGGCCGGTGGGCAGATGTTCCGTCTGGCGCGCTTCGGTAGGATTACTTCGCGCTGGCGGAGCTTTTGGTATGTGTCCCTGATTCGCACGTGGTCGGTTTGGTGCAGTGTGGACACTTCGCTGGGCCGGCTGGCTACCGCGCTGGGTTGGCTGGCCGCCGCGCTGTGCTGCAACGGATTGTGCCATCAGAAATACCGTGCAAAGAATGAGAACGGATGCAAACAGAAGAGCCGGTCTTGTTTTCATATATTTCTCCTTTCAGTGATAGTGAGTGATTCGAATTTGCATCAATATGAAGCCAATATAAAAAGGAAGCCGTCTAAAAACAAAATCGAACATATGGATATTTCTCATGATCCTGCAGCGATTATTTTGTGTTTAACAAGTTCAGGGACAATGATATGAATAATCGCGCGTCTCTCATCTTCATGCACATCGCTATTCTGGACTTCGCCCACTCCGGTCCAAATCATACGTGCCACGCCCTGGGTCGCCCATACCTTTATTTCGTCTTTCACGACATCATTAAAGACAGGATAGCCGGGATAATATTCGCGAACATAGTATCCATAGTAACTTGCATCCAATGGCTGGAAAGATATTTCCGATGAGTTAATATCGTCTCTGGAAGTTACACTTTCAATGGTTTGCGTGGATGCTCTTCCAACCAGTATGATCCCGTCGAAACGTTGATTCTTTGTGATGGTTTTGATGAGATTAGTATCGGGTAACGTATCAGGGAACAGGCGATACGACGGAGTGACATCGATACCATCGCTTCTTAATTCTGTTGCGAACCCATCTTCCCATGCCCGCCGGATCTTCTGGTCCTTTCTCACAGCCACCACCAATATTGTTTTTAACGGACCCGAGACATACGTTGGATCTTGCCACATGTGAGAAAGTCCAGTCGATGCGCAGGATGATAACACAACCGACAGCACTACCGTTATGAGAAATTGGATAGTACCGTAGATGATCTTGGTTCCCTTCAATGAATGTTTGAAATTCAGTATTTTCATGGCAGGAATATTTTTTTGTAGGTCTTTTTTCATACTCTATGTCCTCGAGAGTTAAGATGTCTGCGGGCTGTTTTCGATACCTTCAGTACAAATTGATTGTGCTGTGAACGTGAGTAGATCTATCATTTTGACTAAAAAGATGCTGGAAGGTTTAGTACCGTAATTTTGCAAAAATGCATGTCAATTGGTATCGTCCAAAGGATTGAAAAAGGAGTTAGATTCCTCACAAATATTTGAATTTCCCTAAAATCTTCTCTACATTCCGTCATTATAGTATAGAAGGTGAAATAATGATTGCATTGACGGTATCGGAAAAAATATGTTGAGAAGAATCGTATTTACTTTTCTTATTGTCTTTGGTAGTGCAGAATGCCGGGCGCAAATTTCAATTCTTGACCGCCAGCCTGCCGTGGCAGGAACTTTTTATCCTGCGGATAAAAACGAACTGATTGATACTCTTGCCGATCTTTTCACTCATGCAGTTCCATCAAAGAATATTACCGATGTCGTTGCAATTATAGCGCCGCATGCCGGTTATATATTTTCCGGCAGCGTTGCGGCTTCCAGTTTCAATCAAATCGATCCGGAAAAGGAATATGACAATATTTTCGTGATCGGTTCGAGCCATTATGTCTCGTTCGATGGTGCGTCGATCTATCGGAAAGGGAATTTCATCACGCCGCTCGGCACGGTGAAAGTGAATACCAAACTTGCCGGCGACCTGATCGCGAAAAATCCGTTTTTCAGCGACCGTGACGATGCCCATGCGAAAGAACATTGTATCGAAGCAGAACTTCCGTTCCTGCAATACCGGATGAAAAAAGCTTTTCGCATCGTGCCGATCGTCATCGGAACGCAATCGCCGGATGTGTGCCGGCAGATCGCCGATGCGTTGAGACCGTACTGCACACCGAAAAATCTTTTCATCATCAGCACCGATTTTTCTCATTACCCCGCGTATGACGATGCCGTTAAAGTCGATACGAAGACCGCTGCAGCAGTCTGTACCAATTCTGCCGATAAATTTATTTCTGTGCTGAGGAATAATGCTGGCGACAATATTCCCGATCTTGCCACCAGTATGTGTGGCTGGACATCCGTGTTGACATTTTTGTACATCGTACAAGGGAATCCGGCATTCACATTCGAAGATATTCAGTATAAAAACTCCGGCGATGTACTATCCGGTGATAAGAAAAGAGTTGTCGGATATCATGCGATCGCTATTTCACGAAAGAACGATCAAGCCGCAGAATCGTTTCATCTGACCGACGCGGATAAGAAAAATCTGCTTACGCTTGCCCGCCGTACAGTTGAATCATATGTCACTCAACACGGGATTCCGGACGTCAATGAAGACAGCATTTCTAAAAACCTCCTTGTGAAGTGCGGTGCATTCGTGACGCTGAATAAAAACGGAAATCTTCGCGGCTGTATCGGACGGTTCGATGCAACTGAACCGCTTTATAAAGTAGTGCGTTCGATGGCAATTGCGGCGGCGACACAGGATGTTCGTTTTTCAGCGGTTGAGCCCGGTGGGGTTTCTCATTTGAAGATCGAAATTTCCGTTCTCACGCCGATGAGAAAAATATCATCCATTGATGAATTCGATCCCGGAAAGGAGGGCATCTATATGAAAAAAGGAATGCATGCGGGAACATTTCTTCCGCAGGTTGCCAAAGAAACCGGCTGGTCGAAAGAGGAACTTCTCGGACACTGCGCTCAGGATAAGGCCGGAATCGGTTGGGATGGCTGGAAGGATGCCGATCTCTATATATATGAAGCTTTGGTTTTCGGCGAAGAGCGATGAGGATGTAAACAGAATTTTGTTTTCTATTTCAACAGCACCATTTTTTTGGTCTGAACAAAATTGCCCGCCGACATTCTATAAAAATAAACGCCGCTCGGAATCGATGCAGCGGTCCACGTCAATGAATATTCTCCCGGATCTTTTTTCTCATTCACGAGTGTTACCACTTCTCTCCCGAGAACATCATATATTTTGATCGATACCTGAGACGTCTTCGGCACGGAATATGAAAATTTCGTAGTCGGATTAAACGGATTGGGATAATTTTGCTGAAGCGCAAAAGCGGAAGGGATAGCCGGGATTCCAAAAAGATTCAATACGATTGAGCTTGAAGGATTTGTAATCCGTATCGTCGCTTTTCCGTTCAAGAAAGTTTCTTTACCATCGATGACAATGGATGCTTTAACGGAACTTGTATTTCCCTGCCACGACAATGTGATCGGAAATTCCGCACCCTGAATGACGACCGGAAATTTGCCAGTTTGTTTCTCACCGATTGTTTCGAGAATCCGGTTGGAAGAAAATCGAACATCGAATTCTCCGTCCGGCGGAAGGGGTGGTGCCTCATACAAATCGTTCGTGTCTCCTGCCTGAGCTGTTCGGCAATACAATTGTTCTCTATTGCCGGTATTATCCTGAAATGATAATATACTTGAAGCTGTGAGCAAATTATTTTCGATAGCTGTTTTCGGTACGGCACCGGAAGCATTCATAAACATTTTTGCCGATTGTGATGCTTTGATCCAATATCCTTTTGCCGGTAACAGTGTATCGGTAACCGAATATCCTCGATCATATCCGAAAAATCTACTGCTGTAAATCCCCGATGGGTTCGTTGTAATTTGGTTGATAGAAACAGGAGCGCTTAATGTGCCGATCATGTTCCATCCCGGCTGAAGAGTAATCGAATCAAGAAGTCTTGCCGGTGGATTGGCCTTCAAAGAATCGACAGCCGATGAGTAATTCACCCAATATCCTTTTCCGGAGTGCAATGTGTCCTGAATGATGTATCCTGCACCCGGTGCATATGCAAAAGCATGTGAGTTCGCTGTCGTAAAAAGGTTGTGAACGTAATTGTCAAAAATAGTTTGCGGAAGAGAAACCATATTCCATCGCCGGGTAAAAGTAATATTGGGAGCTTCCGTTACAATAGACAGAGAGAAAATTGTTGAATCGGAAATAATAACTTTTGCTGTATCACCTGATCCGTTCCACATATCGATGCGATTCCCTTTCGGATCGATAAGGACAGGATCAACGGTCGGAAAGGCGGAATGAACATCCTGCCTCGACCATTGGATGGTCATCGGATAGTTGCCGCTGAAATAATATCCTGGAGTGAATGTGAGAAAGAACGTGTCTCGCTGTGAGGTCGAAAAGAAATCTCTCATGTCGGTCCACGAACCGGCTCCGAATTGAGCAGTACCGCCGTGAGGATCCTGAAAACGCGCGTCAAACAAACCGAATGTGGGCGGAGGAATTTCGAATTCACTTTCCGAAAAATCGACGGTGGTTGCTTTCGGGTCGACGCCCCAAATTCCGTATGTTGCCCCGGGACGAATCCCGAACCAGATATCGCGCCGGTTCACGAGCGTATTATCATAAATAGTCAGAGGAACTTTGACACGGACAGGAATTTTGTGTACACCAAAATCAAAACCCGTATATTGATCGCCATACGTTTGAATGTCGTACGCGTAGCCCTGTTGATACCGGGGGGTTTCCTGTTCATACGGCGGCGGCGCGGTGAGTGCTACGGTATTTGTTCCCGGACTCACATGTTGGAATATGTAATGACCGAGTGAATCGGTTTGCGTAACAGCATTGGAATCCGGTCCAAATAACGTTAGTACACAATGTGCCATGACAGGTTCAAATGCATCTTTTATCCCGTTTTCATTGACATCCCAGTACACCGTTCCTGCAAATGAGTTCCAGGGCCATGCATCTCCAAAATCAATGCCGGAAATGTTGTCATGCACGCCAACGGTCAAAACATATGAAGCAAACGAAGGAAAGGTTCTTAACCAAACCGCTTGCGGTTGTTGCGTAATGATATACGTTCCGGAATCGAGTCCACCCAAGGAATATATACCGTTGGAATCGGTATACACTGATCCCTGTATTTTTCCTGTTATATCAAGTCGCCAGTTTGCCAAACCGGTTTCACCTGCTTCGCGAATATTGTCGGCATTATCATCATTGAACAGTGAACCGCTGATCGAGGAGCCGCCGGTTGTAAATTTCCAGGTATCCGACCATCCTGCCGATGTTGAGTCGGCGAATTTGACTTTCACACGCCAATAATACGTTTTGTTGAGTCCGACATTCACCAGCGTGGCAATGTTTGGTCTCCAAGTAGATCCATAAGAGATTGAAGTATCAAGCATCAATCCGTTGCTAAACGTAGAGTCAGTTCCGCCCTGCACTCTTGTCGAAGCAATAGTAACATAATCGGGATAATCCCATTGCAATGGCACATAGTAATGTCCGAGCATTGTTTGGTTTGTCACACGGAGTGTGTCTCCGTTCAACGGAGAATTTGGAGTAAATGCTTGAGAACAATCGTTCACCATCTTCATAATTGTTCCATAGTCTCCGACGGCACAGGCGCTATTAATACCAGCGCAAGCGACTGCTGCAATGTGGACATTGGGTACGCTTGGTTCCTTCAAAGCGATCCAGTCTGCACCGCCATCAGTGGTCAAAAATTCCTCTCCCTTTGAATTGACAAGCACGCCATGTAATGAATCTGCCAGCGACACCCAATTTTCAATATAGCCATAAGGTCCGGTCGGCAATAAGGAATCTTGTAACAACCAACTGTTAGCTCCATCATTTGTTCGCCACAAAAAATGGCTATAATCTGCAGCTACTGCTATGTTTGCGTTCAAAGTAAATACACCGATCAAGTTTGGTTGATTGAATTTTTTCGCCCATGTTAGTCCGCCATCCGTCGTCCGATAAATTCCTTGTGAAGTAGTTAAATGACCAACAGATGAATTCGCAAATGAACTTGCATACAAACTTCCACCGCTGAATACAGTCGCCCAAGTTGCCCCTCTGTCGGTTGTTCGAATCAAATTATTAACTCCATCTCCTGCGAAGAGGGCTGTGTTCGAATCGAGAGCAACCAAAAAAAGGCAAGGATATGGTACCGAAATTATATTCCAAGACGTACCCCCGTCGCTTGTATACAGTACTGGACCGAGATTGCAACATACCCAACCGAAATTCTTATCGACAAACGAAACGCTGGTCAATAAGGCAGTCGTCGGAATAGGAAGTTTGTTCCAGGTTGATCCGCCATTTGTAGTGCGTAGCACAACGCCGCCGTCCCCAACGGCTGTGCCGGTCAGTGAATCGGTAAAACAAACCGATGTGAGATCATAAGACGTCCCACTTTTTTCGTAGACCCAGCATTGAGAAAATGAAAATTGGAAAAAACAATATTGAAGAACAAAAAGGAAAACAGCGCGACGGATAATATGGAAAGTTAGAGATTTCATCATTCAACGACCGGAAAGTTCCCAACTGTCAAAGGTATCGAAATAGATCCTGATTGTCAATAGAGTTATCTCGAAATTATTCAAATTTCGAGTAATATGAAGGACATTATCAAAATTGAACCAGGTTCGTGACTGGATTTTGTTGTACTAATGATTCAATGTTTTTGATGTCTTCAGTTAATTTCTTAGATTTGACGAATTTCCGAAGCCGGTTACCGTTTCAACCTGAACCTTGCATAACGACAAGACAAAATTTTTGGTCTCTACTCCCGGACGGATTTGTTTGTTCGGTGAACATCTGGACTACTTGCATCTTCCGGTCATCTCCTGCGCGATTTCTTTACGCTTAACTATTGATGCTCATTTCTCGTCCGATCAGACGATGACGATCAGAACCCCGGACATTGGTCGAGTGACGCAAATAAAATATTTATTGCCGCTTCACTACGAACACCGGCGCGATTATTTCCGGAGCGGATTGAAGGTGTTGCGGGATAATGGATTTACTTTTTCTCGCGGAATCGATTGTACCATTCATGGCGAAATTCCTATCGCCGCCGGAACATCGAGTTCATCCGCGATGGTGGTGTCATGGATCAATCTGCTTGCCCGCATGAGTGATCAGCAAAAAGTTCTGACTCCTGATGAATGTGCGACATACGCTTACACCGCAGAAGTTCTTGAATTCAACGAACCGGGCGGCAAGATGGATCAGAACGCTACGGCGTTTGGTGGAATACTGTTCCAAAGTTTTCATCCGCAAGATTATGCTGAACCGTTACATCCGAAGCTCGGATCGTTCGTACTCGGCGATTCCGGAATTCCGAAAGACACAAAAACAATTCTCTCGACCGTCAAGAACCGGGTTCTCTCGATAGTTGAAAAATTATCGTCCCGTTATCCGGCTTTTTCATTGCATACAATGACGCCCGATGATCTTCCACGGTTTTCGAACGATCTTGACCTTGAAGAACAAAATCTTCTTCGTGCAACGGTTCGCAATTTTGAAATTTGTAACGAAGCTCATCGTCTGCTCAAAGATTCCCGGACCGAATGAACATCTCTTCGGAACGTTACTGACCGAACATCAAGCATTGCTCCGTGATGTTCTGCAGATATCAAAGCCGAAAATTGACCGGATGCTCGACGCCGCGATGGAAGCTGGCGCGTACGGCGGCAAAATCAATGGGTCGGGCGGCGGCGGATGTATGTTCGTGTATGCACCGGAGAATACGGAGACCGTTGCGGAAGCAATTACGAAAAGCCGGAGGCAAAGCGTATATCGTTCATGTCGATGAAGGAACTCGGGTTGTTGTAAGTTGAGGATGGCAGATTTTTCATGATCCAAATTTTTTGAAAATCCAAACAAATGATGACAAGGTGAAGTATGTTGCTCAATCAAACATTACATAGAAGACGATGGCAAAATGCGTTCGCATGCATTCTTGCCATTTTCATATTTTGTCCGATGATTGCCGGATCACAGGAAATTTCCGCCGGTGAGAAGAAATCTTCCGGTCAAAAGAATTTGACATTAGAAAACAGCCAGGTTAAACTTTCGGTGAAGATTGCAAACGGAGAACTTATGTCCGACAGATTGGAAACGGTTCCGGATTGGTCGGAGAAATTCGGTTCATCCCAAATTGCTTCAATAGAAACCGATGCCGATTTTGCAATCGATGTTATGTATACCGATTGGCAGGCGCCCGAAAAGGCGAACAATGCCGATAATCCGATTCTGCTGACAAAAAAAGATTTCAATCTCGACTCCACTTCGAATGCCGGCGATTCTCTCATTCTATTTTTCAAATCAAAAGAATCCACCATTGATTTGCAGATGACTTATCGGTTGGAGCCGAACGATTTTTATTTCCGCCGCACGATTGCCGTGAGAGATACCGCGTTCGGTCATCATTTTCTCCGGTGGATGTGGGGACGTAAAGGATCAATAAACGGTTTTTCTTCAATTGTGAAAATAGGAGATTTCGGACAACCGGTTGCGATACTGGTGAAAAACGGCGGAGTATTCTTCGGTCTGGAATATCCGACTTCGGAAAACAGATTCGACTCACTTCGAACTGGCGAAGGTCAAATTAAATGCGGTCAGGAATTCGGACAAATTATCGGCAACGATTGGATTACCGGCAACCCGGTGGTCGAAGCGGTCTCGCCGAATTCGTATGTCAAAGACTGGTTTTTCAAATATGTCGATGCTATTCGTGTCGTGCCGCTGCATCCGTTCACGCTCTATAATAGTTGGTACGATCTCCGGTCGCCGGAGTATCCGAAAGTTCCGAAAGAACATTGGATGAGCGAACAAAGCGCTCTCGGTATGGTCAAACTGCTGCGGGAAAACATGATCGAGAAACATAATATCAAACTCGATGCATTTGTTCTCGACGATGGCTGGGACGTGTATGAAAGCGATTGGCAAATCCGGAAAGAGCAATGGCCCAACGGATTCAAACCGCTCGCCGATGAATTGAAGAAAACCAACACGACGTTGGGATTGTGGCTGGGACCGACCGGCGGTTATTCTTTCCGAATGAGAAGATTGAATTGGATGAAAGATCACGGTTATGAGACGGTCGGAAAATCACGCGACAATTTAATGCTCTGTCTTGCCGGAAAAAAATACAGTGAGTTATTTGAAAAGCGTGTGACTGATTTCGTGGCGGATGACGGGGTCGGTTATTTTAAATGGGACGGCATACAATTTTCCTGCAGTGAACCGGATCATGGTCATCCGATCGATATCTATTCCCGCCGGGCTGTCATGGAATCCGTCATCGGCAAATGCAATGCAGTTCGCAAAAAAAATCCGGATGTCTTTCTGAATATCACATCGGGCACATGGTTGAGTCCGTGGTGGGTGCAGTATGCCAACACGATCTGGATGCAGGGAGCCGATTACGGTTTTTCGGATGTGCCTTCGATCAGCGAGCGGGACGCGGCAATTACGTACCGGGATTTTATTTTGTATGATGATTTCAAGAATCTCGATTGCTGGTTTCCGGTTCAAAATCTGATGACACACGGCATCATCAAAGGGAAATTGGAATCGACCGGAAGTTACGATGAGCCGCTGGATAAATTTACCGACGATGCACTGCTGTATTGTGCCCGCGGCGTTTCGATGTACGAGCTCTATATTTCACCCGATATTCTCTCGGAAGGTGAATGGAATACATTGTCGTCATCATTAACCTGGGCTCGTGATCGGTTTCCGATTCTTTCAACGACATACATGATCGGCGGCAATCCGATGAAACGTGAGACATACGGGTATGTTCATTTCAAAGGAAACAAAGGAATCATCGCTGCACGGAATCCATTTATCACTCAGGGAAAACTCGATGTTGAACTTTCAATTGCTCAAGGATTGGATCCGAATGCTTCATCGTTGGTCATCGAGAAAGTGTATCCGACGCATTGGATAGCTCCGAAATTGTATAAAGCCGGGGAGAGATTTTCCATCCCGCTGGATGGATATGAAACTGCTGTGTATGAAATTTATCCGATTGACGAAGCGACAGTTCCTCTTGTGGCAGGAGTTACATTCGATGTTGTTGCAAACAGCGGATCCGAGTATTCCATCCAATATCACCATGCATCTATAGATGCAAAATTGTTAAATCCTGCGATTGTAAAATCGGTAGAGGAATCGGGATCGCGTGTGAGTATAAAATCGCTTTCGTTCAAGACTGAACCGACGCCTGAAATGGTTGTTTGTAATTCCTCCGTCGGTGGACCAGGACCGGGAAAAGACCGTGTAAAATTTGGTGATGAACTTACTGTTTCCGAAACGGCAACCGAAGCAATATTGGCAGTTCTCCTTACTCCGGACAGCACGATCACTGTTAAAACAAAACCATCGGTCACTTTTACGATTGATGGTCAAGAATCCGTTGCCAAAACTGAAGAGCAAGAAGGAAAATCTCAGTGGTTCAAATTTGAAATGAAGCCGGGAAAGCACCATGTCATAACGCAGATTGTTCTCGGCAAGAATGAAAAAATTTACAGCGGAAAAATTTCACGGTGGATGATCGGTCAACAACGACAAACAACAAGGGAAGTGACGTTTACGGATTATCGAAAAATCAAAGAACGGCTCATGCCTCCACATCCCTGGAGATTCGGTGAAATAAAAAGAAGTGTGCAGTTTGGCAAAGGAACTTTTAAGTTAGAGAGTGAAAAATAAAGGTGTGAGGACGACGAAGATAAGATTATATTTTTTGATTTGTGCGTTCCTGTTTTCTTTCATCTGTGGATGCAGCCGGAATGGAAATACCGGTAGCTCGTCTCCATCGGTAAAGATCGGTTTTATCGTGAAACAGCCGGACGAACCGTGGTTTCAGAATGAATGGAAGTTTGCGCAGCAGTGTGCCGATTCTCTCGGTTTCACATTGATCAAGATCGGTGCAACCGACGGTGAAAAAGTTCTCAGCGCCATCGACAATCTTGCGGCACAGCACGCTGGCGGATTCATTATCTGTACGCCGGACGTCAAGTTGGGACCAGCTATCGTTGCGAAAGCACAGAGTTACGGTTTGAAAGTTATGAGCGTCGATGACCGGTTTGTCGATGCCGACGGAAAATTTATGGCCGATGTTCATCACCTCGGTATTTCCGCACGCGATATCGGAACGGCAGTCGGGAAAGCGCTTTTCGAAGAAATGACACAGCGGAAATGGAAGATCGATGAAACCGCCGTTTGTGCAACGACGTGGGAAGAATTGCAAACTTCCCGCGACCGGACTAACGGTGCGATCGATGCACTCATTGCTTCCGGGTTTCCGAAGGAAAAAATCTTTCGTGCGCCGCAGAAAGTCGCCGATATTCCCGGTGCATTCGATGCCGTTAATATTCTTCTCACACAACATCCCGACATCAAGCGCTGGCTTGTGTGCGGGAATAACGACAACGCCGTGCTTGGAAGCGTCCGGGCATTGGAAGGAAGAGGATATGATGCCGAGAACGTGATCGGCATCGGCATCAACGGCACCGATTGCATCGTGGAATTCCAAAAAGAAAAACCGACCGGCTTTTACGCATCCATTCTTCTTCAGCCGAAACGGCACGGTTTTGAAACTGCCGAGATGATGTATAAATGGATTCATTCCGGAATCGAACCGCCGAAAGAAACATACACGACCGGCATTCTTATCACGCGGGACACCTATCAAAAGATATTGAAGGAACAAGGACTTTGAAAATCGAACAAATGGAAAGAAATATTTTTAATGAATCGCAGTAGTTCCATTTCGTTGCCGGACTCGCAACCGCTGGCAATTTTCGATAAGGCGGGGATGATGTTGATCTTTGCCGTACTGTTTATCGCGGGATCGATTTTTATTCCGAACTTTTTCAGTTGGGTCAACATGAACGGACTGGCGCTCTCCGTTGCAACAGTCGGTTTGATTTCCTGTACGATGGTTTTCTGTTTGGCTGCCGGGGATTTCGATCTTTCCGTCGGATCCGTTGTGGCATTAGCCGGAGTTGCCGCCGCATTGACGATTCAAGCGACGAACAGTGTACTCTTTGGCATTTTTGTCGGAATTCTTACCGGCGGAATAATCGGTTTCATCAATGGAATAGTTATTGCCGTTGCCCGCATCAACGCCTTAATCACGACGTTGGCAACAATGCAAATCGCGCGGGGGTTATCATACATCATTTCCGACGGAAAAGCGATCGGGATCCGGGAAACGGGATTTTTTGCGCTCGGAATTTCTTCCTGGTTGGAAGTTCCGACACCGGTGTGGATTATGATTTTGGCGTTCATCGTGTTTGGTGTTATCCTGAACCATACTATTTTCGGCCGGAACAGTCTTGCGATCGGCGGTAATAAAGAAGCGGCACACCTTGCAGGAATTCATGTCGTTCGTGTCAAGATCATTATTTTTACAATGCAAGGAATTATTGCCGGGCTCGCGGGAGTCATTTTGGCTTCGCGCATGACGAGCGGACAGCCGGCGACAGGGCAGGGTTTGGAACTTCAGGTGATTTCTGCCTGCGTTCTTGGCGGTGTTTCGTTGAAAGGGGGCGTCGCAACGATGAGCGGCGTCATCTTCGGCGTTCTCATCATGGGTTTCGTGCAGAACGCGATGAACCTTTTGAACATTTCAACTTTTTACCAATATCTTACCAGCGGAATCATCCTCTTGATAGCCGTATTGCTGGATCGGCTCAAACAGAGAACCAAAGAGTATCAATGAGGATGAAAAACCGGCTTTGATGAGTTGTTATGTTATTGCATTGTTGAAAAATTTCGGTAAGCGTTGAAGGAGTGTCTGAAGCGAAAGGCCGTTGTCATTTTCGGAATGGGTAGTGTCTTAATTTGGAAAACCTTGAGAAAACATTCACACTAAAAATTTTATCAACATCCTCTCTTATGAATTTAAAATCTTGAACATTATTGAAGCCTCATTGATAAAAAACGAGACCCCAACTATAATCTTCCCCTAGAAGGGGAAGATGTTTTATCTGAAAAAATAGTTTTTCGATCGCAAACATACTCTCCTGTTAGGAGAGGATTACAGGTGACGTCCGAAACTATGCCACTACATCGGAATGATGTAATTTGATTTTTGCGAAAAGAAACAGTACCTTTGCCGTTATTGTATCGTCGTTATCGAATAGGTAATTCCCTTGCTGAACCTTTTCAGAGGACACACTGCTGTGTGGAGATATGGATGGAGAGTTTTTTCCTTCATTCTTGTTTTCAATTATTTTTCCTTCCGTGTCGAACTGTTCAGTATTGAAGACGAACAAAATCATCCTCTTATCGATCCCTGGTCACATCAGACTGCATTTTCTTTTTCAAGCCTCAATTGGGAAACCTTCGATAAAGACAATGCATCCAAAGCGATTGTCATCGATCCAACGATCAAGATCGAGATATATTGTATTGTTTGGTGTCCGTTAAAAGCTTCGAAGCATTTCTATCAACCCTACCAACCAACACGGGATAAATCACCGCCCTCTGTACTATTTGCATAGCTAAGGTTTTGCTCCATCGCACAGGCGGTGGACGAAGATGTATCAGGAATCTCATCATTTTTCCTATCGATTCGTTCTTTTGCATTTCTGTACAATTCAGGATTTATCATTAGCGTTCTTCCAGTCGGTTCAAGAATAATTTCCAGCCGGAACTCGTTTTCAATAAGCTGAGTTCATCCTCCGCTTTTCCGCAGGCATGATTGCCTATTGAAAAGGTCGGCTCTGAAAAATTCAAAGGTTAATAATTTCAAAAATGAAAGAAGGTTTATCACCATGAAAAATATTGTTATTATTATTGGATGTCTGTTATTGTTCATGCAGGGATTACAATCGCAAGTGAAAGATACACTGATGTACAAATATCGTGAGATTATCATTTCGGGATCAAGGATGGGTATACCGCTTGCGTCAACACCGATTTCCACCAGTATCGTCGATACACAAGCCCTGAAAAATATGCCGCGGTCTGCGGCGATTGATGAACCGCTCAAACTTGTTCCCGGCGTGAAAGTGGATAATCAGGCCGACGGGGAAAGGGTTCATCTTTCCATACGCGGCCAGGGTATATTGACAGAATCGGGAATCCGGAGTATCAAAATTCTCCTCGATGAATTGCCGGTCAACGATCCGACGGGTTTCGCTCCCGATTTTTTTGATGTCGATATGAATACCATAAGCCGTATCGAAGTGCTGCGCGGACCGGCGGCCTCGCTGTACGGCGGCGGTGCGGCGGGAGGTATCATTAATATTTTGACTCAGAACTCTCCCAATACACCTTTGTTCGGAGAGGTATCAACGACGGCGGGTTTCAACGGTTCCAACACGAGCGGTCAGGCAGCCAATTATGGCGGCGACCTCGGCTATTGGAAAAATTACGGCTTGTTCGGCGGCAATGTTAACGATGTGAATTATCGAGTATCGTTTTCGCGGACCGGCGGCGAAGGTTATCGCGTCCACACGCATTTTTGGGAGAATAATGTTTACGCGAAAGCGACCTACACGCCAAGTTCCGACTTCGAAGTGACGCCGATTTTTTCATGGAATGATACGTACCATGAAAATCCTGAAGGTCTCAGTTTGGGACAGTACAATCAGGACCCGACGCTTCCCAACGACGACGCGGTTCCGTACAACGAACATATGGAGATGTTCAGAACAACGGAAGGTGTCACAGGCCTTTATCGCATTTCCGAAGAACATGAATTGCGGTTTAACGCGTACGCAAAACAATCGACCTATATCGAGGCGAACAATCATGTTTTCGATCATCAATTGCTCTCGACACCGGGTATGACGCTCCAGTACACCTATTCATCCGGCATGCCGACCGATAACGTGAGGAATAAATTAAGTTTTGGTTCCGATATGCAATGGCAAACGAACAACGAGCATCTCGATCCGAATTTCCATTCGTTCGAAGGTGATTCGATTCTTGCACGCCAGCGGATATGGCAGCATGGCATCGGAGTATTTTTGATCGACAATGTCGAACTCGGAAACGATTGGGGATTGATGGGAAGTTTGCGGTTCGATAACATCCACAATGAACTCACCGATCAGATGGCAACCGATTCATCGAACAATTCCGGCAGCGCCGATTTTTCGAATGTGACCGGAAGAGTTGGCGTTACATATTCACCGATGCGCGAAATAACTCTCTACGGAAGTTGGGGACAGGGTTTCACGCCGCCCTCAACGGATGAACTCGGCACGAATCCGACGAACAAAACCGGCAACTACGGCGGATTCAATCCGAACCTTTCCGCTGCGACATCCAACAGTTACGAAATCGGAGCGAGAGGAATTTTGAATGAAAATATCAACTACGAAGCAACCGGTTTTTATATGAATACCACCAATGATTTCGATCGATATCGATTGCCCGGTTTCGGCAACGGTGAAGAAGGAACATTCTATCAGAATATCGGAGCGACGAAACGGTATGGTGTAGAGCTGGCGGCGGATTATGAACCGGTCGCCTGTTTCGGTCTGCATGTTGCATACACGTATTCTCACTTCGTCTATGATATCGATTCCCCGATTCCGATTCTGATGGATGATACGACCATTCACAAATCGATCGGGAATGGAAACTGGCTGCCCAACTCGCCACAACATCAACTGATGCTCGATCTGCGGTACGATGTCGTTCCGCAAGTCAGTATCGGTTTGAGTTCGGAAACATTGAGTAAAACGTATATCGACGGTGCAAATCTTGAATCGGAAGCCGCCGCCGGCTACACGCTTATTGGCGCCCGCATCACGTATCACTGGAATCTCGGAACGACGAACGGCGATCTGACCGTGCAGGGAAGAAATCTCGGAGATACAAAATATGTGGCGTTCACGGAACCGGATACCGGCGGTAATTCGTATCAACCGGGTGCGGGAAGGGAAATCTTTGCCGGATTGAAGATACGATTCGGGGAAAAGTGATTTCTTTCAAATTCGACATGCTGTAGGACGAAATAGCATCTTCCATGAATTAAAAATGAGAGCTCGGTGTTTATTAATAGCCGGGCTCTTGTGTTTTTTGATATTGTTTTTATCTGTTTTTTTTTGTACAATAGGCATTGAATTATCTGTCGACGCAGGCCATTCTCATCAACTTCCTCGTCAACTCGTTCCCGTTCTTTCAGACACTGAATCAAAACAAAAGAAAGTGAATCTTTTATGAGGGTAAGTCAGCTCGCACAATCGATTGCTGAGTCGCCCACGCTGAAACTCAATGAAGAAGCGAGACTTCTTCGCGAGAAAGGCGAAGCGGTGATTCATCTCGGAGCAGGAGAACCGAAAAATAAAGCTCCCATCAATGCCATTCTCAGTTCTGCGGCGAAACTTGTCACCGGAGATATTAAATATACTCCGACCGACGGAACGCCGGGTTTGAAAAAAGCGATCATCCGCTACACCGAAGAAAATTACGACCGGTTTGTTGCTCCGGAAAATGTTATCGTTTCTGCGGGGGCCAAACAATCGGTATTCAATGCTCTTTATTCGATCATCAATCCGCAAGATGAAGTGATCATTCTCGCTCCGTACTGGGTCAGCTATCCTGAAATGGTTCGCATGGTGCTCGGCGTCCCGGTGATCGTGACACCGGAGGATGGCACATTCTATCCGCGGATGGAAGACATTAAAAAAGTTGTCGGTTCAAATACGCGGGCAATCATTGTCAACAGTCCGAACAATCCTTCCGGTGTTGTTTATTCCGAAGAGTTCATCAAAGAGATCGTTGACTTCTGTGAGACAAAAGGTATCTATCTTATTGTCGACGACATTTACCACAAGCTCATTTTTGACGGCCGGAGGTCTCCCAACGCATATAGTTATACGAAAAAGGATATCGAAAACACGATGGTCATTCTCGTCAACGGTATTTCAAAGCTGTACGGGATGACAGGATTCCGCATCGGCTGGGCGGTCGCAAATAAAAAGCTCGTGAGCATCATGACGAATGTTCAGGGACAGATGACGACAACGACATCCGTCATCCTTCAGGCAGCTGCTGAAGGTGCTTTGATGGGATTGCAAAGCATCGTTGAAAACTTACGGTTGACGATGGAGAATAATCGTAATATCATGGTGCAGGAGTTGAAAGGATTCTCCGGTGTTCACATCACAAAACCGGATGGTACATTCTACTGCTTACCTGATTTTCGGGCGTACTATAAAAATTCCGTCGAGCTTTCGAATCTTCTTCTGAAGAAAGCGCTTGTCGTGACCGTTCCCGGAAAGGAATTCGGGATGGAAGGACATCTCCGCCTCAGTTTCTGCGGCTCCATCAAAGATATCAAACAGGGTGTCGAGCGTATCAAATGGGCGCTTGACCCGAATTCACCGAATGAAATCTTCATCGGTGATCGTAAAATCGTGAGGGATTGGCTATGAATAACCTTTTAAATATTAAGACGCCTGCGCAAGATCAGGCAAAAGCGTACAAGGCAGACTATGGTCTCGATAATCACGGCCTGACAAATCTGAATGCCTACTGGAATCTTCCGACGGAAGCGCTCGTTGAAGAAATCGCATTCCGTGGCGAAGGCAGACTTTCGCACATGGGACCGGTGATCGTGAATACCGGAAAACACACCGGTCGCTCCGTCAACGACAAATTCATCGTAAAAGAATCGACGACAGAAGATAAAGTGTGGTGGAGTGAATACAATCGCCCCTTCAGCCCGGAAAAGTTCAATGAAGTATACTCACGTCTTCAGGGATTTCTCCAGGGACGCGATGTATTCGTTCAGGATTGTTATGCCGGTGCCGATCCGAACCACCGGATCGCGATCCGCATCATTTCGGAAAAAGCGTGGCACTGTATGTTCGCCCGGAACATGTTTCTTCTGCCAAAGACGGCTGATGAATATAAACGGCATATTCCCGATTTCACTATTATGTCGCTTCCGTCGTTCAAAGGACTTCCGCAGATCGACGGTACTGCGACCGACACTTTCATCTTGCTCAATTTCGATCAAAAGCTCGGCATTATCGGTAACACCTTGTATAGTGGCGAGATCAAAAAATCCGTGTTTACCATAATGAATTTTCTCATGCCCCTCGATGGTGTTTTGTCGATGCACTGTTCGGCAAACATCGGAGAAAAAGGGGATTCAGCACTCTTCTTCGGTTTGTCGGGCACGGGAAAAACAACGCTCTCTGCCGATCCGGCACGCGGACTCATCGGGGACGACGAGCATGGATGGAGTGATGACGGCATTTTTAATTTCGAAGGAGGATGTTACGCGAAAGTGATCAGTCTTTCTCCGACAGCCGAACCACAGATTTATGCCTGCACCAGAACGTTCGGTACGGTTCTCGAAAACGTCATCTTCGATCCGGTTACGCGCAAGATCGATCTCGACGACGCCACACTGACAGAGAATACGCGCGCTTCGTATCCGCTCGAGTACATTGAAAATGGCGTTCCGGAGAAAATGGGTGGGCATCCCAAAAATATCATTCTGCTGACGTGCGATGGCTTGGGGGTTCTTCCGCCGATTGCGAAGCTCACGCCTGAACAGGCGATGTATCAGTTCATCTCCGGCTACACAACGAAAGTTGCCGGAACGGAGATGGGGCTTGGCAAGGAACCGGAACTGACATTCAGTTCATGTTTCGGCGCGCCATTCATGGTTCATCATCCTGCCGTGTACGCGGATTTGCTGAAGCGGAAGATGCTTAAGCACGGTGCGACCTGCTGGCTTGTCAACACAGGTTGGGTTGGCGGTCCGTATGGCGTGGGGAGCCGTATCAGCATCAAATATACGCGTGCAATTCTCAGTGCTGCATTGAGCGGAAAGCTCCAGAACGTCAAATACTGGACCGATCCGGTCTTCGGTTTCCATGTGCCCGAAACCTGTGAAGGTATCCCGCCCGGTGTCCTTACACCGTCGGCATCCTGGCCGGATAAAAACGTGTATATGCAGAAATACAAACAACTTGCTTCCCGGTTCATCGAAAATTTCAAGAAATTCGAAGACGGGTGTCCGCCGGAAGTGATCAAGGCAGGTCCGAAACTGTAACGGAGCGAGAATTTTAAATCACGGCTTCTTCACGGAGTTACTCTCCTGGGGAAGCCGTTTTTTTTATGTTCTATCTTCCGATGCAATACACAGTTCCATTTGTGCTTGAAAAAATAATTTCATCATGAGCGATGCATGGCGTAGAAAAAATACCGCCAAGCTCACATTCTACATCCAGAAACTGCTCGTTTGATGTAATGATTGAATAAATGTCATCCCTGTAGGAATCATCCATCTTGAAATATTTGTGCCGGTTGTTTTGATATGATTCCGTTTCAAAACTCCACACGGTCTTGCCGGAATGCAGTGCCATGCCGTAAAGTTTTCCCATAGTCGTTCCAACATACAGCATGCTGTCCGTGTACGCATTATTTCCAAATACAAGAAATTCCATTTTTGTTTTCCAAAATTCTTCTCCCGTTTCGGGATTCGCGGCGATCAGAACGCGCTCGTCGGACGAGCCGATATACAAAACCGAGTCATGAATATTCGTGCATAGACCCCATCCCCGAGTAAACGACTTGTTCCAGTGACAAAATCCTTTGTTCTGATCCAGCGCATAAATATTATAATCTCGTGCACCGATAAACACTAAGTTCTTAAAGACGGCGGGCGATCCCTGCGCTTCACCGAGAGGAAAATAGTTGTGGCCTACCGTCTTGAATTTCCAGACCAGATCTCCGTTTGATACATTCAGCGCGTACACGAACCCATCAAATGATCCGACGAACAATTTGTCATGATCGATTGCCGCAGTTCCATGAACGATACCACCGGTTTTAAAAGACCAAATCAGAACGCCTGCGTCCGCCCCGACCGCGTAGATATTGCCATCTCCTGAACCAAAGTACAAGACCCCATTGGTAAGCACAGGTGTCGATTGAAAATAATCGGCAAAATCATATTTCTTTTCTCCATTCGTGCTGAATCTCCAAACGAGTTTTCCCGTCTGTTTATGTAAGGCATAGAGCATGCCATCGCCTCCATTAAGGTAAAGGCGATCTCCGCCGATGCAAACGTTTGATATGATTTCTCCTTTTGTCCGGTATCTCCATATTTCCGTTCCGGTCTTAATGTCCAGGGCGTGCAAGAGACTGTCCGTCCCGCCGATATAGATGATGCCGTCGCACTCAACCGGCGATGAGAATATCTGCGACTTGATGTTACATTTCCAGTGCGTCTTGGGGAGTACTGTGAAATCAGTGCCTACCCATGAACGAAGAGCCGAACCTTGAGAGAAGGTATTTGAAGAGAATGCGATGAGTAAAACAAAAAGATAAAATCTCATAAATGAGGAATCCCCGGAAATAGAGTTACGTAAATTAACTTATGCGTCATTACGTAATGGATGGAGTAAAGTTTCATCCCATCTTGGGATTGTTTCCTCGCCTCATTCATCGTTATCAAGTAGAGGAAACTGTTTCGGTTTTACCTCTGCCACAAAATTGAATTGCTTCGCTGATATGTTCCGGCCGGATATCTGATGAAGAAGATATGTCGGCACTCGTTGACGCAACCACACTTGAGGACTTGACTCTTAAGGTTAAAATTACTACCATAAAAAATCTGATTTGGGAGATTTCTTCCAGATTACATTTTCATCGCCTACGGGTCCGTGCTTCAAATGCTCCAAATTTGTTGAAACCGAGAATTACCGTTTTGATATCCAAGAGAACGGTTGTTCTTGACGGCGGGCATTCAAACTTGTTCCTTACATCAGATATGACTCATTCGCTTGGACAGGTATGACATTGAATAAGCATTGTATAAATCTTAATCCAACGAAATATCCCCTGAACTAATTCGAGGTACAGCGAAATGAGTATTAGCGCTACGGTTTTCCGATTTTTTATCGGATGTATATGCTGTGTTCTTCTCTTCCCACCTTCCTTCGGCATTTCGCAAACTCCACAGGTTCCAAAGCTGTATCCATCGTGGAAAATGGGAGGAAGCAGTCTTACTCCAATGATCTCCGATAACCCGCCCCATGATGCCAATACGAGTGGCCACAATTCGCCCCGAACGATGAAATTAATGGTGCCTCACCAGCCGTTCAAAACAGGATCGACATTTGTCGTCACAAGTGCTGCGGATTCAGGCAGCGGCACATTGAGACAAGCTATTGGCTTTTCGAACGCAAGTCCTGGTCTGGATGTGATCAATTTTAATATTTCCGGTGGCGGCGAACAGACCATTGCACTGAACTCTGCTTTACCTCAACTTAATGATCCTGTTATTATCGATGGCAGCACACAGCCGGGATATAGCGGTAAACCTCTTATCGAGATCAATGGCGCCGGCGCGGGCGTGGGGGTCAACGGATTGGTTCTTGTCGGGGGAAATAGTATCGTCCGCGGGCTGGTCATCAACCGCTTCAAGGCCGACCTTGCCGGGAATAACGGCATCGGCATTGTCCTCGATGTGAGCGGAGGAAATTTTATTGAGGGTAACTACATCGGGTTGAATACCGACGGAACAGACAGCCTGCCAAACGGAGAAGTCGGGTTGGCAATTTTTGGAGGGTCGGCGGGAAATGTCATCGGCGGAATCACACCCGATATGAGAAACGTGATATCCGGTAACCGTTGGACAGGTATCGCTATCGCTACGACAGTCGGTGGTGGAAATATTGTACTTGGAAACTACATAGGGACAAGTGCCGACGGCAAAACTGCACTTGGAAACGGAGGCAATGGTATTTTTGTCAATTGTCCGAACGATACAATCGGCGGGTTAATCGATGGATGTCGGAATATTATCTCCGCCAACGTCAATCCGAATATTTTCATCTCGGCAAGCGGTCAGGCAACTGTCGTGCAGGGTAATTATGTCGGCACCGATGTCACCGGCAGCGTTGGTCTGTTGAACTTCAGTAACGGAATCAATATCAGGTCATCGAATAATATTATCGGAGATGCGTCTATTAACGGACGGAATGTTGTTTCCGGAAATCAACAACCGGATATCTATATTCTCGGACCGGGCGTCTCCGGAAATAAAGTGATCGGCAATTTTGTCGGGATCGGCGTTTCCGGAAGAGATTCGCTGGGAGATGGTAACGGCATCGTTCTCGATAATGCCTCAAATAACACGATCGGAGGATCGGCTCCCGGTGAGCGGAACGTCGTTTCCGGACATGCCTTTCCCGCCATTTTTATCAAGAATCCAAGCGCTACCGGCAATAAAATTATTGGTAATTACCTTGGCACGGACTCAACCGGGACAATCAGAATTGGCAACAGCAAAGGCATCACGATCGACGGCGCGGTGGGAAACACCATCGGCGGAAAAGTCGCAAGTGACGGCAACCTTATCTGCAGCAGCTCGGGGTACGGGATCGAGGTTCGAAACGGCGCTTCCGGCACGAACATCCAGAATAATTATATCGGGACAAACAGCGACAATGAGACCGGCTTGGGCAACGATTCCGACGCGATATTTATCAACGCATCGCAGGATACAATCAGCAACAACACTATCGCTTATAGCAAGGGAGCCGGCATATACGTGGTCGGAGGCACGCAAAATCTGATTACCCTCAATTCTTCGTATTCCAACAAAGGCCTCGGCATCGATCTGGCTCCGCGGGGATTGACGAAGAATGACGAGCTCGATGGCGACACGGGGCCGAACAACCTGCAAAACTTCCCGATCCTGGATTCATCCAGCGTCAACGGCGACCAGCTTATTGTTCATGGAAGGATAAACAGCACTCCCAACACCCGTATCCAGATAGAGTTCTATGAGAACGACGATTACAATCCCTCTCATTTCGGTGACGGCCAAACATGGAGTAATATTCTCTATGTGACGACGGATGATGGAGGAAATGCGTCCTTCTCAATCTCACTGGCTATCGTTGTCGGCGACCCGCCGCACTTCATCACTGCCACCGCCACTGATTCCCTTGGGAACACCTCCGAATTTTCCCAGGCCCTCTGCACAATCGACAGCGACGGTGACGGTATTCTGGATTCATGGGAAACGAAGGGATGGGGGATCGACGTAAACAGCGACGGGGTGATTGATCTCGATCTGTACGCATTAGGCGCTCGGCCCGATCACAAAGACATTTTTGTCGAAGTGGATGCGATGGCCGGCATGGCGCCCCAGGCAGGGACACTCGATGCGGTCGTTAATTCGTTCAAGACTGCTCCAACAACACTTGTTCACAATCCTGACGGCGGACAAGGGATCAACCTCCACTACTATCTTGACGAACTGACAATCCCGCAGGCCGCATGGCCCACTGATCCCCGGGGAAATTTCCAAATTGTGAAGCAGGCCCATTTCGGAACTGTGGCAGACCGGGCCGATCCAGACTCGACAAACATCTTAGCCGCGAAAAGGCTGGTCTACCGATATTGTATTTTTGCGTATACCCATGGGACAACCTTGTCGTCAGGGTTAGCTGAAAATCCCAACGGTATGGGCGGAAATGATTTCATGGTTACCCTTGGTCAGGGTTTTCAAGGGGTAGGCGGGTCTGAAGATCAAAAAATGGCGACCTTCATGCATGAGTTGGGTCATACATTGGGATTGAAACACGGCGGGGCCGATGACGTGTTGTACAAGCCCAACTACATAAGCATCATGAATTATACGTGGCAAATGAAATTTGAATGGGGAACTGATTTCTGGACGCTGGATTATTCGACCCTGAATCTGCCCCCACTCGACGAGTCCGCGCTTGATGAAGACGCCGGTCTCCAGTTGCCGCAGAATTCGATAACGAGAATCATGGCCGTACCGTACAGCGGGCCGAGCAGGGACACTCTCTATGCGCGACTTGCTCCGAACGCGGCGGTCGATTGGAATCAAGACAGTATTATCAACGTCGGAACAATCAGCGCAGATATTAATATCTTCGACCCCAATCAGCCGGTGTCCCCGGGGCAAACGTTGCGAAGCCAGACGGATTGGGATAAGTTGGTTTACAACTTCAGAAACAGCCCGGCCTATTCAAACACAAATGAGCCCCGGGCACATTCCCTTCTTCTTGATGATCAGGATGATGAGATGACCGCGGGAACATTCCAATTTCTGAACAGCCTTCCGCCGCCTAAACCGTCAGGCATTTTCACGATGGACGGCAGATTGGACACATCCGCTTCTCTCATCGCCTCAAACGCTGGTATCAATTTGTACGCACGGTATAAATCCGGCCAGTTGTATGTCGCTACGAATTCCGCCCAATCGCAAGGGGCAGATATGTTCATCATCATCTCAAACAACCGCAATGTGTTGCAAAATGCACCTTCGGGAAAAGCAGGCAAGGTAGGAGCATGGTCTGTCGTACTTCAGAACAATTCTTCGGACAATTCTGCACATTGGCTAAGCGCTGACGGAACCACTCAAATCAAATACGTCGTCGATACAGCAGGTACAGTGCTCGAAGGAGTTGTTGATCTCGAATTGCTCTACGGCAAGAGTCCTACCGATTTGTATATTGCCGTTGGCAAGTATGGGACGGGTTCCGGAGGAACATTGTTGGCACAAGTTCCGTCTGGTAATGGAGATGCCAACATCGATCCATCGGAGCTTTACTGGTTCCTTGGCGCTCCGCCTCCTTCCAATACGTATTTCGTTCAGCAAGGGGATAAGCTTACCGGTTCAGACGCAGTGAAGGGTCTCTATGGATTGTACCAGGGAGTCTCATCCGGTCTTTCCGCGGATGGGAACACTGCCATTGTTGGAGGAGACGGCGACGACAACAGCAATGGAGCCGCATGGATTTATTCGCGAACCGATGGTGTGTGGAGCCAACAAGGGAGTAAACTGGTCGGTACAACAAACGGACCGATTACCGGTGGTTCGCTAGGGTATTCTGTTGCAATTTCAGGAGATGGGAATACCGCTATTGCTGGCAAACCAGGTGACTATCACTCCGGGGGGGAGGAGGAAACAACACAGGTTCTGCTTGGGTGTTCGTGCGAAGCGGCAACGTTTGGATACAGCAGGGAGGTAAACTCTTCGATTCGACTGCAAAAGGAGGTGACGCCGTTCAACAAGGCCGTTCTGTTGCTCTCTCTGCGGACGGGAATACTGCAATCGTCGGAGGAACAGATGACAGCGCAGATATCGGAGCCGCATGGGTGTACATAAGGAACGGAAATCTGTGGAGCCAACAAGGCAATAAGCTCGTGGGAACCCGTACGAACACAGGCATCGCAAACCAGGGATATGGTGTTGCGCTCTCAGCCGATGGTAACACAGCAATTGTCGGCGGGCCTACGGATAATAACGCTGTCGGTGCTGCATGGATATTCACACGGACCGGAGGTCTTTGGTCCCAGCAAGGAAGCAAGCTTGTCGCTTCTGATGCTGCCGTCTCATCCTGGCTCGGGGCTTCTGTTTCCATTTCATCGGATGGAAACACGGCGCTTATCGGTGGAAACAGGGACAATAATGATGTCGGCGCGGCATGGGTGTTTACTCGCACTGGAGGGGTATGGACTCAGCAAGGGAACAAACTCGTCGGATCAGGCGCAATAGGCGCGTCATGGCAGGGATATTCTGTTTCCCTTTCGTCGGATGGAAATATTGCCCTTGTCGGCGGACTCAACGATAATAACGGCGTGGGTGCAGCGTGGGTATACACGCGATCCGGAGGGAACTGGACCCAGCAAGGAGATAAGCTTATCGGACTTGGTGCTGCTGGCATTGCGAGCCAAGGTAATTCTGTTGCTCTTTCCGGAGATGGAAGTACAGCAATCATTGGTGGACCTTCCGACAGTTCAGGTCTCGGTGCAGTTTGGATGTTCTCTCGTAACACTCAAACAAGAACCGAGTTGGGTAATTTCTCCGCATCTATCGTCAACGGGAAACATGTCCGGCTCGACTGGAACACCCAAACCGAACTCAATAACTACGGCTTCGATGTGGAGCGTTCGTTCGCAAACATCGATAGCTTTACCACCGTGCCAAACAGCTTCGTAGCCGGCTACGGGACGTCGGGTAGCCCGCATGCTTACTCTTTTGTTGACACCACTGTCGGCATTGGAAACTGGACTTACCGGTTGAAACAAATCGATGTTGGCGGAACATTCCAGTACTCCGACACGCTTGGTATTGGAGTAACGACCGGAGTTCGCGAAACGACACTGCCGAAAGCTTTTGCATTATACCAGAATTATCCCAATCCATTCAATCCTACGACCGTGATACGGTACGATATCCCTCTGGAATCGTATGTGTCGGTTAAGGTATATAACACGCTCGGTCAGCGTGTGGCAACGTTGGTTGATGGAGCAGAATCTGTGGGATACAAATCGATCAGTTGGAATGCAAGCGGTATTGCATCAGGGATGTACTTCTATCACATGAAAGCAACGAGCGTTGCGAATCCGAGTAAGACGTTCACTCAAGTGAAAAAGATGATGTTGGTGAAATAATCTTTTGTTGATTACCTCTCCTGCTTACAGTAGAGCAGGAGAGGTTTTATTAACCTGCGTCTGCCACAAATTCCTATCAAAGCTCTGGTATTGAATCGCTTCGCTGATATGTTCCGGCCGGATATCTGATGAAGAAGATAAATCAGCAATCGTTCTTGCAACTTTCAATATGCGATCATAAGCTCTTGCCGATAATTCGAGTTTTGTAATTGCCATCTTCAATAATTCTTCTCCGGCGGAATCAAGTTTTCAAAAGTTCATATTATTTTACTTTATGATCCAGTTCAGTCCTCGCTTCTTTTCGTCGGGAGGGAATTACCAGCCATCCCATTACCGCGCCGTACATCGTGCTTATCCATGGATTGCCGGTGATCGGGCACGACCCGGACGCACAGCCGATAAAATGATAATAGGAAAAGCCCGCAATCCCGCCGAGAATTACTGCGGTCAATTTTCCAACATTGAATCGTTTCAATCGTTGAACATCCACGACGAAATGCCCCCCGAAAGATTCGCAACACGGAAACCCTGATGCTTGAGAATGTTCGCAGCGGAAAGGCTTCTGCTTCCGCTCTGGCAGTAACAGATAATCTCTTTGTCTTTGAATTTTTCCAGTTCGCGAGTACGTCCCTTCAATTCATGTAACGGCATATGAACAGAACCGTGAATATGCCGCCGGCTTCGTTCAGCCGACGTCCTGACATCCAGCAGAATGATATTCTCTTTCGCTTTGAGCTTGGCGGAAACCGAACCCGCTTCATACTGCGTAATAGACCGTTTGATAAGGAATTGCCGGACATATATCGCAACGACAATGATGATAGCGACATAAAAGAAAATCTGTGAAGCACTCATAGTACCGTTCTCCATTTCATCTTAATTCAATCCACATGCACCGCCGTAACAGCCGCCGGAAACATTGGAAGATTCGCTGTTTGATAAAATAATTAAATACAATCGTATTTGCTATAGAAAATCTACAAGATCAGGGTTTCATACTCCAATACTTATCCACCAATCTCCCAATGTAATGCCGAAGAAACGTCTTGACTACTTCGCTTTCACATTCATTATCGAATTTCTCACAAGCCTGATCAGCAAATCTGCGAGCTTCAGACTTTGAACGCGAAGTTTGAATTTGTTCTTCAATGTTCCCGCAATATTGTCTGACAAGTTCTGATTGTTTCGATTCACTCCCGAAGAATTTTAGTCCCAGAAGTTCGTCATTCACATCATCCATCATTGGAAGCATCCCCGCCATTATCTGAGACAAAACTGAAATTAATTATCTGCGACGAGAGGTTGAAGAGATTGTGCCTCGTGACCTTTTTCAATTCTGTATGAATGAGTGATGGCAACACTCACGCGCAGCATTGCGGAAACCGAACAGTATTTCGATGTGGACAGCTCGATAGCACGTTCTACATCATCGGTATTGACTCCGTTACCGTAAATAATATACTCGATGTGGATGTCGGAAAATATCTGCGGGTGTTCGTCGCGCACATTTCCGGAAACATGGATTTCAATCGAATCCACTGCTGCGTGTTTCTTCCGCAATATCGGAATCACATCCATGGCAGTACATCCCCCCAGCGCCATGAGAAGCAGTTCCTTCGGACTTGATCCTGCATTGCTTCCGCCGAATGTGGGCGAACCGTCCATAACCACCCAATGAGCGGAATCTGATTTTGCGATGAGCGTTGTTCCTTGAACTTGTTTTACCGTTGCCTGTTTCATTGCCATTTTCTTTTTCTCCTGTGATCGAATTCAATTAACAGAAATTGATTGAAGATGTTTATCGATTAACTCTTTAAGCATTTTCTTCGGTGCCGCACCAACCATACCATCAACGACATTGCCGTTCTTGAAAATTGCCAGCGTCGGTATGCTCGTAATGCCGTACGACGAAGCAACTTGCGTGTTTTCATCCGTGTTCAGCTTGACAAATTTGAATCGACCGGTGTATTCTTCCGCTAATTCTTCAACAACCGGACCCACCATTCGGCACGGCCCGCACCATGGCGCCCAAAAGTCAACGAGAACCGGAAGATCGGACTCAAGAACCGTCTTTGTGAAATTATCATCTGTTCCGACTAATACATTGTTATTCATATTCATGCTCCTTCGTTTTCCTTTGACTGAACAGCACCAGTCGAAATATTGAACAATCGGTACAGCGGGCAAAAGCCAATGAAACTCGTGGCGAGAAACACGATTGCAAAAATTCCAAGAATGATCGCCGTCAAACCTGATATCGAATCATTGAAATATAAAATACCGATAACGACTGCAAACAGAATCCTGATGACCCGATCGATTTTTCCCATGTTTTTTTTCATAAAACAATTCCTTGTGATGATAGAAAACCGTAATTCTCCATTCATGAGGTGGGATGCAGGGATTTGGAAAAGGATTCACCAACCGCAGAGACGCTATTTTATAGCATAACTATCGATTTTACAGGGGCAGAATTGTTTGAAGCTTCTTTCTTGCTTTTCCCGACAGTTTTGGAACAGGATATCGGAGATAGAGGAACTTTGTTTCTTTAAGGCTTTTGAGATATGCAACGCATTGGGGACATCGCCGGAGGTGGATTTTGATGGCACGACACTTCGACGAATTCAAATCCTGATCAAGATTTTCGCACAGATGACGGAATATTCTCCGATGTGTGGCGGTAGTTTTCATGATGTCATGTATTCATGCAATTGTTCCCGCAGAAACGCGCGCGCCCGGTGAAGGCGTGATTTCACCGCCGGGACGGTTAATTTCATGATCGTTGCCGTTTCTTCCGCCGACTTGTCTTCAATGTCGCGGAGAATGAACACAAGGCGGTAATCGACCGGCAACTTTCGGATCGCGTCATCCAATCGTTCGCGAAGCTCTTGAGACATTGCTTCCTCGAGCGGTGAGTTCCGCCACGATTGTATTGCCAATTGTTGATCTTCGTGATCCGGACGAGAATCGTTTTGATATCGGGGATTTATCACTTCATCGATACTTACCGAATCTTTTTCAAGCTTTCGTCGACGGCGTTTCATAAGGCAATTGTTCGTGACGATACTATAGAGCCAGGTGCTGAACTTTGAGTTCCCGTCGAACTGTTTCAGTTTGCGATAAACGTTGACAAACGTATCCTGCAGATGTTTCTTCGGCATATTGTTTATCCCGACATACTTTGAACGAAAAACCGTACACCATATCTTCATAGTGACGAACGATCTCGGCAAATGCTTTTTCATCGCCGCCTCGGGCTTTGTTGAAAAGTTCACTGCCGAGCTCCGGAGTTTGACGCGGGGATTTCTTGTCAATTTTTGATTCAGTATTCACAGATTAGTTTCATTGTTAAAGAAAAATGTAATCAAATTCAAAGTGCTTTTCAAATTGACCATCGTTATTCATACTGGAATAGGATTTATCGTTAAAAAGATACATAAGAAATATCCAGCCGGATTCTCATTTTTGCATCGTATATGATTCATTCTCTCTCATATCTGACATGCAAATTTTTCTTTCTTGAATTTAAATCTGCTAATTCGGTCAACTTTTGATGGCACGGGAATAGCTGATTATAATTGTAGAATTTAGACTCAAAACAGAACCAAATGACCAAAGTTCAACAAAATCAAACTGACAAAAAGCTCTTCACAATCGGTGAAGCGGCAGATCTGCTCGGCATCTCCGTGCAAACACTGAGATATTATGAACATGAAGGATTGATTATTCCTTTTCATCGCGAGAGCAAACACCGGCGGTATTCGTTGCAAGATATCGATCGTATCCGCTGTATGAGAGTTATGATCAATGAACAAAAAGTCAGCATCGAAGGAATCAAACATCTTCTTTCGTTGATACCGTGTTGGAACATCAAAGGGTGCAGTATGGCATCACGAACAAATTGCGATGCGTTTCAATTGCACTCAACACCATGCTGGATGGTGACACACAAATCAAAGGAATGCAAAAACGCCGAATGCCGGCTTTGTCCTGTCTATACGGAGATTACTGATTGCCAAAAGTTGAAGCGAGTCATCACCAATACTGTTTTGATACCCGCGAATGCCAATATTTAACCGCAGATACGATAAAGAATAGAGGAAACAATTAATGAAAAAAGTAGTGTTTATTCTTTTGATCTCCGGTGTGATCGTAAGTTTGGTTTCAACCGCTCTCCACAAAAGCAGCTCCGAGTCCACGCCGCTTGTTAACTTGAAGGCGGAATTTTCTAAGAAAAAGAATGCATCTGTGGATCATTCGGTTTTCACACAACTGAAAAAGTCTTTTACCAAACCGCAGGACGTCACCGCTGCATGTATTTCCTGTCATAACGGCCGTGCTGCTGAAATCATGCAGTCGAGCCACTGGAATTGGGAACGGCTCGAATACATCGAAGGAAAAGGTATCCGTAAGCTCGGTAAGAAAAACGTCCTCAATAATTTCTGTATCGGAATTTCCGGGAATGAACAAAGCTGTAACAAGTGTCATATCGGTTACGGATACGCGGACGCCAGCTTTAATTTCAAAGATTCATTGAATGTCGATTGCCTTGCCTGTCATGACAACAGCAACACGTACATCAAGGCAGTCGGCGGTGCAGGCATGCCGGATACATCCGTGAATCTGAATTTTGTAGCACAACATGTCGGTTTGCCTCTACGGACAAACTGCGGCACATGCCATTTCTTCGGCGGCGGGGGTAACAACGTGAAACACGGCGACCTCGAGCAAGCGCTCTTTGATCCATCGCGTGATATTGACGTTCACATGGCATCGGAAGGCGAGGACATGCAATGTGTGGATTGTCATACAGCAAAAAATCATCAAATGCTCGGAAAGATGTATTCGGTTTCTTCCATGAACCGGAATCGTGTCACTTGCGAAGGCTGTCATACTGCTATGCCGCACAATGACGATCTCTTGAACAAACACACGCTGAAGGTTGCTTGCCAGACATGTCACATCCCGGTGTATGCCAAAGTGAATCCGACAAAATTGTATTGGGATTGGTCGACAGCCGGCAAGCTGAAGAACGGCGAACCGTATGAAGAAAAGGATTCCAGTGGAACCGATGTTTACATGTCGATCAAAGGATCATTTCGATGGGGAAAAAATCTTAAACCGGACTACATCTGGTTTAACGGCACCGCATCGCATTATCTTGTCGGCGATACATTTGATACTTCCAAGCCGCTGCAACTGAATCAACTCTACGGCAGTTACGATGATCCCGATGCAAAGATTTATCCTGTCAAAATTCACCGCGCCAATCAGATCTATGATGCCAGCTACCACTATCTTATCCAGCCGAAAACTGTTTCTACAAAACCCGGCGACGGCGGTTTCTGGAAAGAATTTAACTGGCAGCGGTCAGCGGAAGAAGGAATGAAAATGGTCAACCTTCCCTACAGCGGTAATTATGGATTTGCCCAAACGGAAATGTATTGGCCCATCAATCATATGGTCTCATCGAAAGAGAAAGCGGTTCAGTGCATTGAGTGTCATACGCGCGACAATGGTCGACTTGCGAATCTCGGTGGATTCTACATGCCCGGGCGTGATTTCAATCCATGGGTTGAACACCTCGGCAACGGCATTCTTTTGCTGACTATCGGTGTGGTCGTCGTACACGGCGGTATTCGGATTGTTTCAAGCCGTCAAGGAAAGGAAAAAAAATAATATGAAGAAAGAATATGTCTACAAGCGGTTTGAAAGGTTTTGGCACTGGATGCAGGCCGCGTTTATCATCTTTCTCGGTGTCACCGGATTTGAGATTCACGGGACAATAAAATTTTTCGGATATGATCAAGCGGTAGCGTATCACAACACGGCAGCAATAAGTTTTCTCGTATTGATTGTCTTTGCAATCTTCTGGCATGTTACCACGGGTGAATGGAAACAATATCTCCCGACATGGACCAATCTCCGCGCGCAGGCAGAATATTATGTGTTCGGAATTTTTCGCAATGCGCCGCACCCCACAAAAAAAACGGTTCTGAGCAAATTAAATCCTCTGCAAAAATTGGTCTATGCCGGATTAAAAGTGCTTATCATTCCAATCATGGTTATTTCAGGACTGCTCTCTATGTTCTTTCGATATCCGCAACGATATGAAATAAGTTCGTTGAATATTGGAGGATTAGAAACTATTGCCGTTCTTCACACGATCGGAGCATTTTTGCTTGTGGCTTTTTTTATTTCCCATCTCTACCTGGTGACAACCGGGAGAACAGTAACCTCGAACCTCAAAGCAATGATAACCGGATACGAGGAATTACCGGGAGAGGATAAAGAGATAAAACAGCATCTTAACGAAAGTAAATCAATTTTTTTGGAGTGAACAATATTATGGACACTAAGTATATGAATCCATATCTTGCCGGCTTTTTTCTCGGGCTGGTGTTGCTGGCAACAATTTATATCACAGGGCGGGGTTTGGGTGCGAGCGGGGCGATCAAAAGTGTTGTGGTCGCTACGGTTGATGGAGTGACGCCGAAACATGCAGAAGCGTCTCCATTTTACAGCACGTATGTCGGCCCGGGAAAGGATAATCCGATGAAGTCTTGGCTGGTCTTTGAGATTGGTGGTGTTGTGATCGGAGCATTTATTTCCGGATTGATCTCTAATCGGCTTCGAATTGTGACAGAGACCGGGCCGCGGGTCAGCTTGAAAATGCGCTGGATGTTTGCGGTAATCGGCGGCGCTCTTTTTGGGATCGGTGCACAGTTTGCCCGCGGTTGCACAAGCGGTGCTGCGCTCAGTGGCATGGCGGTATTATCAACGGCAGGTTTTGTGACGATGGTTGCAATTTTCGGTACCGGCTATATCTTTGCATATTTCGCCCGCGGCCTGTGGCTTGATAAGAAAGGAAACAGGTAATCCCATGGGACCATTTGTACCTGATCTGATATCCGACCAATTGAATTTGGTCGTCGCACTTCTGCTTGGCATAGGTTTCGGTTTCGTTCTTGAACAAGCTGGGTTTTCTTCTTCGCGTCGTCTCGCCGGGGTATTTTATGGATATGATTTTACAGTCCTCCGCGTGTTTTTTACTGCGGCTGTGACTGCAATGAGCGGAGTTCTTTTGCTAGGGTATTTCGGGTTGCTCGATATCGATGCCATCTATGTCAATCCCACATGGCTCATGCCTGCGATCGTTGGCGGAGCGATCATGGGAGTGGGCTTCATTCTCGGCGGTTATTGTCCCGGCACAAGCGTCTGTGCCGCAGCGATCGGTAAAGTTGATGCCATGTTTTTTGTCGGTGGAGGACTTCTTGGAGTTTTTGCATTCGGCGAGCTCTTCCCGTTTTATGAAAAATTTTATGAATCCACTTCGCTGGGTGCGATTAAGGTGTTTGATTCATTGGGTGTCTCGCAGAGGCTCTTTGCATTTCTCCTGATCACAGTTGCAGTGGGTGCTTTTATCATCACAACCATGATTGAAAAGAGAGTGAACAAACTATCAGCGCCTTCGTTTGAATTCAAAAGATCAAATCATGTGTTGATTGGAGTTGCTGTTGTCGCTCTCGGCATCCTGTTTATCTTTATGCCGGATCGAAAGACGCACCTCATCAGTAAGGTTTCAGATCCGGATTATATTGCAACACACACTGTGGCTGCACTTGATGCGGATGAACTGGCATTTCGGATTATCGACCACGAGCCGAATATACGCATCATCGATATTCGTTCTTCCGAAGAAAACACAAAACTGGCTTTGCCGGGTTCAGACCATATCCTCACTGGTGATTTGTTTGGGAAGGAATGGGTTTCATCGTTTTCGCAACGCCATGTGAAGAAGATTATTGTCGGCGTAGGCGAAGAACAGGAACGCACAGCATGTTTGTTGCTGCAGGAACTCGGTTATGAGAATCTCGCAATATTGCATGGCGGGTTCAATGCATTCGAGAAAACAATCCTCCATCCTTCACAATTTGTTGCCACCGGCAGCAGGTGGGATGGAGATGTAATGCAATTTCGAGAGCAGGCACGGATGGAAATTCTCAAGATGATAGGAAACGAGAAAAACAAATCCCCAAAAGGGCCAAAGAAAGAGAAGAAAATTATTGGTGGCTGTTAACTGCGATGGATTTTACTCACAACTGCGAGGCCAGGATAAATAACTCTGTCTTCGTACATAACGGCAGGAGAATGTATGCAACACGGATTTAATAAGAAAGACCCGGATATCATTTCGATAGATTCTTTTCGTTCACTATTTGTCGGCACGGATGAAATGGTGCCTGTGGTTGGAGGTAGCAAAAAGAAGTACATCAATTTCGATAATGCCGCCTCGACACCTGCATTAAGGCGGGTTCTCGGAGCCGTTAATGAGTTCTCGCGGTGGTATAGCAACGTGCACAGGGGAACAGGTTTCAAATCCCGATTCTCTTCCTGGGCATTTGAGAAATCAAGGGATGCGATTTATGAATTCGTGAATGCATCACGGAATGATAAAATCGTGCTCTTTTCTCGTAATACCACGGAATCCATCAATCATCTTGCCCATCGATTTCCCTTCAAGGCGGGTGATATCGTCCTGACAACCGTTATGGAGCACCATTCAAACGAGCTCCCGTGGCGCAAAGTTGCCAATGTTGTCCATGTAAATGTTTTGTCTGATGGCCGGATCGACGAGGAGGATTTTCAAGCCAAGCTAAAAAAATTTGGCGGGAGAATTGTCCTGGTGTCGGTCACGGGTGCTTCCAACGTAACCGGTTATATCAATCCCATCCATACGTATGCGCGATGGGCTCATGAGGCAGGGGCAAAAATATTTATCGATGCAGCCCAACTTGCGCCGCATCGCCCAATCGACATGAAGTCTCCGGACGATCCTGAACACATCGATTATCTTGCTTTCTCCGCTCATAAAATGTACGCTCCGTTTGGCATCGGCGTGCTTGTGGGTGAACGCACAATCTTTGAAAAAGGCGATCCTGATCTTGTCGGAGGAGGCTCGGTCGATATTGTGACGCTCGAGAACGCATATTGGACAGACCTTCCTGACAAAGAGGAAGCCGGAACACCTGATATCATCGGAGCGGTTGCCCTTGCCACGGTTATCAGCTTTATTAAAGAGACAGGGTGGGATCCGATTATTGAACATGAAACAACGCTTACCGCACATGCCCTTGAAGGACTTCAACGCATCGAGGGTATCAAACTTTACGGAGATATCGATCCAAAAAATGCCCGTGCCAGGCTTGGGGTGATCTCATTCAATCTTGCGGCACTGCCTCATGCTCTTACGGCCGCAATTCTAAGTTATGAATGGGCCATTGGAACACGGAGCGGATGTTTTTGTGCTCATCCGTATGTGAAATGCATTTTACACGTTGATGAAAAAGCGGCGCAGGAGTTGGAAGAGAAAATACTCCGGAGGGACAGGTCGTCGATTCCGGGTACCGTCCGCATCAGTTTCGGTCTCTACAATACTATTGATGAAGTCGATCGACTCTGTGAAGCGCTTGAGGCAATTGGTCGGGGCCAGTACCGGCAGGGATATAAGCTTGATAAAGAACGCGGAGAATATTATCGGGATGATGTCGAAGATCAATTTGAAACATGTATGAATATTTAATTGGTATGCATGAATGGCTCACCAATCACCTAATGGATCAGTCTTGTTTGCCCGGCAACTCAAAGAATCAATCGGAGGGATGGCGATTTGGAATTAATTGAAAACATGACAAGGGAAGAGTTGTTGAAGCTTGTTCGATTGTTCGCCAAGAATTGGCTGGCACATGATGGGTGCTGGTTTTTGGCAATGGAAGAGTCACGCGGTCTTGAAGCAGCTATCGAGCTTGATACAGTGTCGTGGAAGAGATTCGCTGTTGCTGAGGCCCGACGTATTATGAAGGAATTCGGGATTGCGGAAAACGGTGGATTGAAATCATTGGAAAAAGCAATGAGTTTCCGACTTTATGCTGCAATCAATCGACAAGAGATTGAGCGGATCAACGATCATACATTAGTTTTTAAAATGTTGGAATGCCGTGTTCAAAAAACACGCTCAGAAAAAAAACTTCCAACGTTCCCTTGCAAATCCGTAGGGCTGGTCGAGTTCAGTCAATTTGCAAAGACAATAGATCCCGGGATTCAAACAAGATGTCTGAGATGTCCACCCGATCCGGTCATTGATCAATATTGTGTATGGGAATTCACAAAATGAATAGAGATTATTTTTCATATGTGATTTTGACAAGGCGATTGAATCACTCGAACATTGTTTGCAGTTCTCCGTGCATCACCGACAAGCTCTTGATCTTCTGGCGAAACTGCGCGAAGGCAGATGAGAAATAAATCATTCTTAGTTCAAACATTCGCACCAAATTAACAAATGCAGAATAAACAATTCCACGGCAACCCCGAATCACTGCGATCGCCAGAGAGAATTTCCCTTCTTGAAATTGACCGAACGGTTTCGCTTAGCTTGGAGCAAATTGTGGTCAAAAATCTACTTGATATTGGAACTGGAACCGGTGTCTTTGCAGAAGCATTTTCGTCTCAGGGGATCGATGTAGTGGGGATAGATGTAAATCCCGAGATTCTTGCCATCGCACAACGGCAGCTACCCAATATTCGATTTTGTAGGGCAGAGGCTGAGAAACTCCCTTATGCTGACAATTCGTTTGATTTGGTATTTTTTGGACACGTTCTGCATGAAACATCCAACCCGGTCAATGCACTCCTTGAGGCGCATCGAGTGTCTGCCAAGCGTGTAATAATTCTTGAATGGCCATATCGGCATGAGATTATCGGACCGCCCCTTGAAGAGCGTCTTGAGACGAAAGCGATAGAGGATTTCATTCGACTGTCCGGTTTTCACACATGGAAAAAGATTCTCCTGCGCCATATGGTGTTGTACCGACTTGAAATTTGATCTCTTCCATAAAAACACGATTCCAAATATTCATAACGAACATATAAAGGTTTTCATATGATTGAAAAAGATGTCGCTAAGAAACTGGGAAAATCGACCAGGGCAATTCACGCAGGAAACAGTGGGCTTTCCGACCTTGGAGAAGTTTCCATTCCCATTTATCAAAGTTCAACTTTCGCGTTTCCAAATGCCGATGAGGGGGCTGCCAGGTTCTCAGGACAACGTCCTGGATATATCTATACCCGATTAGGCAATCCGACAGTTAATGCCCTTGAAGAAAACATTAATGAACTGGAAGGGGGTTACAAAGCTCTTGCGAGTGCAACAGGTATGGCTGCCATTACAACTGTCTATACGGCATTGCTCGGTCAGGGAGCGCATGTCGTCAGCTCCGGTTCGGTATACGGGCCATCGCGAGTTGTGCTTGAGACCATCTACTCACGTTACGGGGTCGAGTCAACATTTGTTGACACATCTTGTCTCGAAAACATTTACCAGGCAATCCGGCCAAATACGAAGATGCTCTTTGTGGAGACGCCGGCAAATCCTACCATGAGAATCACCGACCTTATGGGAGCGGCGGAGATCGCTCATAACCACAAAATTCCTCTTGTCGTTGATAACACTTTTGCCAGTCCTTACTTACAACGGCCGTTTGAGTTCGGTGCCGATATAATCGTGCATAGTCTGACTAAGTTCATCAACGGGCATAGCGATGTCGTCGGGGGGATGATCGTTGTAAAGGATGAAGAACATTATAAAAAGATCCGGCCCGTCTTCACTTCGTTCGGTGGAACAATGGATCCGCACCAAGCTTGGCTAATCTTACGAGGCGTTCGAACCCTGGGATTGAGAATCGAGAAAAGCCAGGAGAATGCGATGAAGCTGGCGGAATTCTTGAAGTATCATCCGAATGTCTTATGGGTGAATTATCCCGGTTTGCCAGACCATCCTCAATACGAGATCGCAAGAAAGCAAATGGATGGGTTTGGCGCAATGCTCGCTATCGGCGTGAAAAATGGTCTCACCGGCGGCAAAGTAATCATGAATAATGTGAAACTCTTTACGCTTGCGGTTTCTCTTGGTGGAGTGGAATCGTTGATTGAACATCCTGCTTCCATGACCCATGCCTCTGTTTCGAAAGAAGAAAAGGAAAAAGCGGGTGTGTTGGATGAGCTTGTCCGTATCGCCGTTGGATGTGAGGATTTTGAGGACTTGCGGGATGACCTTGACCTTGCACTAAGTTTGTTAGATTAATATTTACTGGGTAAGGTACAATTGCTGCCCTGGAATTATCGTATGACTGGGGGCATGTGTGAGGGTGGATCGTAAGCCTTCATCCTAAAAATTAATGGTGCAGTTATTGTTGCCACAAATTTCTATCCAAGCTTCTGTACTGAATCGCTTCGCTGATGTGTTCCGGCCGAATCGATTGTGCAGAAACAAAGTCGGCAATCGTTCGCGCGAGCAGAGAGACCAAGTTTTGTAATTGGCATCTTCAATAATTCCTCGCCGGCTGTATCGAGTTTGCAGAATGATTGTATGTCCTTCGATTGCATATCGGCATTACAGAACATTCCTTTTCTTCCTTCGAAACGTTTTATCTGAATTTCACGAGCAAGGATAACTCGTTGCCGGATAGACCCAGAACATTCTCCTGATTCTTTGCTTGCCAACTCTTTGTACTTCACAGCCGGTACTTCAATATGCAGATCGATACGATGGAGAAGCGGTCCGGAAATTCTTGCCATATATTTTTGGATTTGCAATTGAACGCAAGTGCATTCTTTCGTCGGGTCAGTAAAGTAACCACCCTTGGGGAAAAAATCAAACAGTATAGAATTCAGAAGGGGTTGAGTCTGAGGAAGCTGGCAAAAGAATTGGGTATTGATCCGGGGACACTTGCGAGGTGGGAAAGAAGCGAGGCTAATCCTCGTGGAAAGCTAAAAAGAGGAATGAATTCATTTCTTATGGATTTGTCAAAAGGAACGGTTGGACAATAATCAAGAACTTTAAAAGCAGTCTGTTCGTTATGGAGATATGGCATAGATAATACATAAATTTTGAAACGCTCACAATGAATCAGAAACTGGGAAATGGGGGCTCCACCATTGAATCATAATCTTCTGTACTAGAGGATTAATCCCATTTTCAACCTTTTGGACGACTTTTATATGCCCCCGTTCAGCGTACATTATAATGGCTTATCATAATGTGTTTAGACAATCATAGTGAAACCAACGAATTATTATTAATAATGAGGTGAGTGCATGAAAGAACAACAGGTAGTTGTAGGCGATTATGAAAATGAGATCGATGCTGAAATTGCAAAAGGACATCTTGAAGCATCGGGGATTTCGGCATCCATCATAAAAGATGATGTCGGCGGGATGTTTCCATCGTTACAGGATGCACAAGGAGTTCGATTGGTAGTTGCTGAATCGCAGAAAGAGAAAGCTAAAAAGATATTAATAAATATTTCTACTAAGAAATAGAAACCAGTATTCATCCGGAGGTGGAACCGTGATAAAAGATACAATGAAGAAGATCAAAGTCAGGATTCAAAATGAACAATCAATCACGAAGGAAAAACAATCTGAGATATTGGGTTTGCTTTCAGTGCTTGAATCTGAAATCACCCAATTCTCAAAAACCGATTCTGAACACGCAGAGAGCATTACTGGATTCATTGAACGTTCAACACATGAAGCTACAAGACGGAAAAAATCTCCGGAGTTGTTAAAGCTATCACTGGCAGGATTGTCAGAGTCAGCGAAGGGCTTCGAGGTGTCTCATCCCCGACTTGTGGCTAACATCAACAATATCTGCACCGTCCTGGCAAACATGGGAATTTAAAATGCGCACGAGATTTCTGTTGTATCAATGTATCGTTTCGCTTTAACTCAATATACCAGAATATCAAAAATTAGAATTATTTATATCGAGTAAGGAAAAACCAATGAATGGAATTAAACGCGGTCATCATTTGTACGAAGAGTCGCATAGCGACAAGGATCAAAAGATCCGTCACCCTTTCTGGAAACGCGCACATCGTGATTGGCGTTCCTGGGTTGTTGCGATTTTGATGGTCTTGGCAATGATATATTACGTGATGAGCGATGACTTTGCTGCACGGTTCCGGGGCAGGTCGCCACAGACTCAGTCAGGTTCCGCCGGAAAATAGCAGACCACTATCGAAATGAAGCCCCATGGTACATGAGACTGTGAAAAACTGCTGATCGGTGAATTCAATATCGGTAAAAAAATCAAGAAAGGATTACTGGTGAAATGAAAACCAATGCAGAAATTGAAAAGCTGATTAAGCAATTACAAGGTAAGAATGGGATGGAACGCCAGCGGGTTCGGCATGAACTCGTAAAAATCGGAAAACCTGCTGTTCCTTTTTTAATAGAGTTGCTCTCTTCTCCACGGGAACAATCTCGCTGGGAGGCGTGCAAAGCTCTCGGCACTATTGGAGAAGTCTCTGCATGTAAAAGTTTTGTCACAGCACTTCGAGATGAAAACTTAGGAGTTCGATGGCTCGCAGCAGAGGGGTTGGTGGCTTTGGGGAACAGATCCCTTATTCCTTTAATGGAAGCCCTCACAATGCATTTTGATTCTATATTTCTTCGCGAGGGAGCACATCATGTTTTACATGATTTAGAGATTATGGAATTATTGGACGCGAAAACGAAGCTGGTGTTGGATGCACTTCGCTATATGCGACCAGAGTCACCGGTCGCGTGGGCAGCGCGCGAGGCCTTGATTCATCTTAGACAGAAAACGAAAAGATGACGAAAAACAGTCCCGAATTAAATACCATACCACTCCCCAAAGCAGCAGATGACTTAAAGTCTCTGTCCCTGCCGGAGTTGGAAAAAAGATTGGCTTCATCGCCGGAAGGCCTCACTCAAGCAGAGGCGCAAAAACGGCTGGCCCAATATGGACCGAATGAACTCAGCGAAAAGAAAACGAATCTATTTCTAAAATTCCTCACGTATTTTTGGGGACCCATTCCGTGGATGATTGAAGGAGCAGTGATTTTGTCGGGCGTAGTCCAGCATTGGCCGGATTTCTTTATCATCTTTCTTTTGCTAGTTGCCAATGCCGTAGTCGGATTCTGGGAAGAACGTGAGGCGGGGAATGCCATCGCCGCCTTAAAAGCCAAGCTGGCTATCAACACCCGTGTGAAACGTGACGGAAAATGGATTACACCCGGCGCTCGTGAGCTGGTGCCCGGTGACGTTATCCGATTGCGCCTCGGCGATATTGTGCCGGCGGATGCGCGTTTGTTAGATGGCGATCCAGTTGAAGTGGATCAATCTGCGTTAACAGGAGAGTCGTTGCCCGCGGAGCGCAAATCCGGTGAAGCTGTATTTTCCGGTTCGATTATTCGGCAGGGGGAAATCAGCGCACTGGTCTATGCGACGGGTGTGAGCACCTACTTCGGCAAGACGGCACAACTGGTGCAGGAAGCGCATACCGTCAGCCACTTTCAAAGGGCAGTTTTGAAAATCGGTAATTACCTGATCATCCTTGCAGTAATCCTCGTGGTGCTGATTATTACTGTTGCAATCTATCGCGGCGACGCAGTCCTTTCTACGTTGCAATTTGCTCTGGTGCTAACCGTAGCCGCGATTCCCGTGGCGATGCCGACAGTGCTGTCGGTGACGATGGCGGTCGGTGCGCGTCTGCTCGCTAAGAAAGAAGCAATCGTGAGCCGGTTGGTAGCCATCGAGGAATTGGCAGGCACGGATGTGTTGTGTTCCGATAAGACCGGAACTCTGACTCAAAATAAGCTAACGCTTGGTAGTCCGTTTAGCGTGAACAATGTTTCTGCAGAGCAAGTCATCCTCAATGGAGCGTTGGCGTCACGTGCAGAAAACAATGACACCATTGATCTGGCCGTTTTGGGTGGCCTAAAAAATAAAGAGGAGTTGCAGGGTTATGAGGTCATCCATTTTCAGCCGTTTGACCCGGTGCATAAACGCACTGAAGCTACCGTCAAGGCCAAAGATGGAAAGACATTCAAAGTAACTAAGGGAGCGCCACAGGTAATCTTGGAATTATCCACCAATCCTGAGGAGGTAAAACCCGCAGTAGAGAGGGCGGTCAACGAATTCGCTGCGCGTGGGTTTCGTTCGTTGGGTGTAGCACGCGCCGAAGGAGATCTGGCATGGCAATTTCTTGGTGTATTACCTCTGTTCGATCCACCCCGGGAGGATGCTGCTACAACAATCGAGACCGCGAGACAGATGGGTGTGAAGATCAAGATGGTGACGGGTGATGCACTGGCCATCGCGCAGGAAACGGCTAAGAAATTAGGGATGGGTGCAGATATTCTCGATGCCAGCAGTTTAGGTGACGTAAAGCATCAGGAGACAGAGGCGGTGGCCGAGTCCATTGAGAAAGCCGACGGTTTTGCGCAGGTATTTCCCGAACACAAATTCCACATTGTGGATGTTCTGCAAAAACGCGGCCACATCGTCGGCATGACTGGCGACGGTGTGAATGACGCCCCCGCACTGAAAAAAGCTGACTGCGGCATCGCCGTTTCGGGAGCGACAGATGCGGCCCGTGCGGCAGCCGCCATCGTGTTGCTAACACCAGGTTTGTCCGTTATTATTGACGCAATAAAAGAGAGCCGGAGAATTTTTCAGCGAATGAACAGCTACGCGATCTACCGCATCTCGGAGACGATCCGCGTACTTTTGTTTATGACGCTGGCAATCCTCGTCTTTAACTTTTATCCATTGACGGCAGTTATGATCGTGATGTTAGCGTTGCTCAACGACGGCGCAATCCTGTCCATTGCTTACGACAACGTTCATTACAAGAACCAGCCGGAGGCTTGGGATATGAGCATGGTGCTGGGAGTTTCTACCGTTCTGGGAGTCATCGGAGTAGTCTCCGCTTTCGGTCTGTTTTATCTTGGTGAGCGCGTCTTTCATCTGGACCGCGCACACATTCAGACCCTGATGTATTTAAAGCTTTCGGTGGCTGGTCATCTGACGATTTTTTTGACGCGCACGCGTGGGCCGTTCTGGTCCATACGTCCCGCACGAATTTTATGGTTAGCCGTACTCGGTACGCAAGTTATGGCAACGCTGATTGCGGTTTATGGAATGTTCATGACACCGCTTGGTTGGGGTTGGGCATCGTTTGTTTGGTGCTATGCCCTTGTCTGGTTTATCTTCAACGACCGGGTAAAAATCCTTGCATACAAGATTTCTGATGAGATGCACAACAGGAATGTTTCGGGAGGAACAAAATAATGACAGATGCAAGAGATAAACAACATCGTTCCATTCTGCAAAGAATTGCTCGAAGAGTGATGATGGAAAGAGGGCTTCTTCCGGATTTTTCTGCTCAGGCAATTGGCGAGCTTAACGGAATTCATGAGGCTGCCACGGCCTTCGAAAAATCGACGCGCGATCTTAGGAATCTTCTCTGGTGCTCCATCGATAACGACGATTCGCGCGACTTAGATCAACTGAGTGTTGCCGAAGCTCTGCCGGATGGTTGTGTCAGGATTCTTATCGCTATAGCCGATGTGGAGGCTATCGTCAAGAAGTCGTCGGCGCTTGACGACCATGCAAGGCATAATACTGCAACAGTTTATACTGCTGCACAGATATTTTCGATGTTGCCCGAGAAACTATCAACCGATCTCACTTCTCTCAACTTTGAATCAGAACGGCTTGCAGTAGTTAGTGAGATGGTTATTGCCGCGGATGGTTCGCTTCAGAACTCCGATATCTATAAAGCCACAGTTCGAAATCGCGCGAAACTTGCTTACAATAGCGTTTCCGCATGGTTAGAGGGAACCGGGCCAATGCCGCAGGAAATCGGCTCAGTCGGGGGACTCGATGAAAATCTCCGAATCCAATATCACACTGCGCAAAAGTTAAAATCCCTACGTCACCAACACGGTGCACTTGATCTCGAAACAATAGAAGCTCGTCCAGTATTTGAGGGAGATGAGATCAAAGACTTAGCAGTTGAAAAAAGAAATGCTGCTAAAGATATTATCGAAGATTTTATGATTACAGCAAATGGCGTGACGGCGCGATATCTTGCAGATCACAATGTCCCGTCGTTACGACGTGTTGTTCGAATCCCAAAGCGATGGGATCGTATCGTCGAGCTTGCTTTGGAACATAAGGTCACACTTCCCAAAGAGCCCAATTCAAAAGCACTCGACGATTTTTTGCTCTCTGCAAGATCTGCCGATCCTCTTCGCTTTCCCGATCTCTCTCTTAGCGTCATTAAGCTCTTAGGTTCCGGTGAATACGTCGTTCAAGCTCCCGGGAAAAATTCTGCGGGGCATTTCGGCCTTGCAGTAAAAGATTATGCACACTCGACAGCACCAAATCGGAGGTTTCCCGATCTGATCACACAAAGGCTTTTGAAGGCAGCGATGACGAACGACCCTATGCCTTATACGATCGATGAATTGGATCTGCTTGCAAGACACTGTACGGAGAAAGAGGATATAGTAAAAAAGGTTGAGCGGCAGGTTGCAAAATCCGCAGCAGCTATGGTCTTGGAGTCAAAATTAAATCAACAGTTCGATGCAATTGTTACCGGTGCGTCTGCGAAGGGCACATGGGTTCGTCTCATGCATCCGCCCATCGAAGGAAAACTTGTGAGCGGCTTTGAAGGAGCAGACGTTGGTCACAGAATCCGCGTGCAGTTGGTGCATGTGGACGTAGAGCTTGGATATATTGATTTCAAAAAAGTCAAATAAGAAGCAGACTCCATAATCTTATTGGGATTCGATTGAATAACCAAGTAATGTGAAAAGTTAAGTGGTGAAGAGTTAGAAAATGATTGACCATACACACAATGTTGTTGCCAAACCGAGATTTTTCAAAACGCTCTCCCAAAAACTCGAACGGCCCATGCTTTTTCTTAGCTTCGTATGGTTTCTTGTCATTGTCGTCGAGTTAGTAAATGGTATGTCTCCATTATTACTGAATTTTGGCACGGTGCTTTGGGGGTTGTTTGTTTTCTATTTCGGGTTGAGAATAGCAATTGTTCAGCACAGAGTGATTTTTTTGAAGCGCAACTGGCTCTTTATCCTGGCAATTCTTGTTCCTGTACTACGACTTTTCCCTTTTCTTCAAACACTTCCCTTGGCACGCGCAGTAACCGCAACTTTTGGAATGCAAGTGATTTGGATGTTTGCCTCTGCCGATCAAGGATTACGATCGCTTCGTCGGACCATGGGACGCAGGGGAGCGGGCTACGCTCTCATATTCGCTGTCGTCGTGATTTTAGCGGGGGCTGCTGGTATGCTTCACTTTGAAAATGACTCACCGGATCCACAGGGCATTCACAGCTATCCTAAAGCTCTTTGGTGGGCTGCTATGCAGATCACGAATATCGGGTCCGGGTACAGGCCAGTGACGTTTGGCGGGCAGGTGCTCTGTCTCGGCATTTCTATCTTCGCTGTCGCGATATTCGGTTATCTTACTGCGATCTTTGCGGCATTTTTTATTGGGCGGGATGCGGAGGATCCGAAATCAGAGATTCCTAACCAGACATCCATTCAACAACTCACTGGCGAGGTAGCTCTACTCAAAAAATCGATTGAAGATGTACTGAGGCTCGTTCCCGACGCGTCGTCACGATTAGCTGAACCTCCACATTCGACTGAAGGGCCGAGCCAAATCAAGCAGGGAAAAATCTCAGGGTCAAAGGGAAAGGATCACGTATGAAATCAAAAGATAGTGTTCAAACAAAATCCAGAGCAAATGATCGCATGCTCAAAATGCAAGCACCTCCGGACTTTTTGGACTCCGCGTTGGAATGGCGTCGTATGTTCGCAGAGACCTGGGGTACTTTCCTATTAGTCCTTGTCGCTGCGGGAGGTGGTGTAGTCAGAGACCTAAGTGGAGGAAGTTTAAGTCTGGCAATGATAGTCATTGCGCCCGGCCTTATGGTAATGGCGATCATTTATTTTATGGGGACGGTGAGTGGAGCCCATCTTAACCCTGCAGTTACTCTGGCCTTTGCTGTCCGAGGTAACTTCCCGTGGCGGCGTGTTCCTGGATATTTTCTTGCTCAGATTATTGGCGGTATCGCCGCGGCAGTATTTCTCCGGATGATGTTCGGAAATGTCGGCTTGCTCGGCGCCACAGTGCCGGGAACTGGCATCGGGGTGGTGAATGCTATGTTGATGGAGGTGGTGCTGACAGCGGGTCTTGTGAACACGATCCTTGGCACTGCATCCGGCGCCCGCAATATCGGTACCAACGGTGCCCTTGCAGTGGGTGCATATATCGCCCTTTCCGGACTTTGGGCGTCTCCCATCAGCGGGGCCTCGATGAATCCGGTGCGATCTCTTGCACCTGACTTGGTGCGTGGTGATTTCGATACATCATGGATATATGTCGTGGGGCCGATTCTGGGTGCTCTCTTAGGAGTTTTCTTCGAATGGATTCTTAAAGGAAAGCCCACTCCAGCAGGTGCGATTGCAGCACAGGGGATACTGGATGAAGAGAACGAATCAAGAGCGTAAAAAATAATACTTCATAGGTGCTATAGGGAAATTGTTGAGATCACACACAGTGATAATATCACATTCGCCAGAAGTTTCGATCAAGGCTGCGATATTGAATCGCTTCACTGATGTGTTCCGGCCGGATATCTGATGAAGAAGATAAATCAGCAATTGTACGCGCAACTTTCCCCAATGGGGTCCTTCGGACAGAATGCGATCATATGCTCTCGCCGAAGTTTATACCTCCTATCTAAAAAAATCAAATTTCTTGGTTATGATCCGTTGCAAAGCAACGCAACCACCCTTGGTGAGAGGATCAAACAGTACAGAATTCAGAAGGGGGTGAGTCTGAGGAAATTGGCTAAGGAATTCGGCGTTGATCCAAGCACGCTGACAAGGTGGGAGAAAGGCGAAGTTAGGCCCCGGGGAAGGATAAAAGAGCGAATAACGATTTTTTTGAAAAATTTGACTAAGTGAATGACTGGCAGAAAATTGGCAGTTTTAGAACCCCCCAACAGACTTCCGAAGTATCAACTCTGGGCCCTTGACAATCTTAAGGAATCTTCATATACTTAGATAGTTCTAGTTTCGTACTATTCAAAAGCAGTATTATTTTAATATGAAAGTAAAAAAAGATAATAAAGAGTATTTTGCAGAATCAATGTTTAACTTGTTCAGAGCTATAAAAAACGAGTCGGATGATTGTGGCAGACTTTGTGGTGGGATTAATGAAAAAGAGTTAATTATTATCATTTATATCGGGCAAAATGAAAATGTAAAAATGAGCGACATTTCCGAAAATATTGAAGCCCCAATGAGTACCTTAACCAGTATAGTGGATAAATTAGTTGAGAGAAAATATCTTACACGCGACCATTCTGCCGAAGACAGAAGGGTCATTAATGTTTCTTTAACTTCAAATGGAAAAACAGCTTATAAATCAATTAATACTAAACGAAAAAGGATAGCTGAAAAAATCTTATCGCAACTCAACGAAAAAGAACAAACTATTTTCATTAACCATCTGAATTTATTGGCATCTTCAATAGCCACAAAATCGTAATTCAAAAAATTTTGTTTGTTTATTACGAATTGCGTAATATTTGAAGTTGGTAATACAAAGTAGTAACGAGTAAAATGAATAAACAATTAGATGAACTAATAATTAAGGAATAAAAAAATGAACGAAAGTATATTAATAACCGGAGCAAATATTGGGCTTGGGAAAGAGGTTGCCCGACAGTTAGCCTTAAAAAAAGAAACCAAAAAGGTAATTCTTTTCTGCAGAAATCAAACGAAAGCCGAGGCAGCAAAAAAAGACCTTGAGCAGAAAACGAGAAGAAAGATTTTTGAAATTATTATTGGAGATGTTTCGGATGCAAATTCTGTAAGAAAAGCAGTAGAAAAAATAAAGGAACCTATTGATGCAGTAATTTTAAATGCAGGTGGAATGGTTGGGAAAACGGCTGCGAAAATTACGCCTTCGGGCATGAATGACCTGGCTGCTACGAATATTTTAGGCCATGTAATTTTAGTTGAAGAATTAATAAAACATGATAAGTTAAGAAAAACGGTACTATCAGTAAGTGCGGAAGCTGTGCCAGGGGTAAAGGTGCTCGGAATGAAACCAGTTTCAATGAAGACTTCCTCTGAAGATGAGTTTGCTGCTGTTCTTGATGGATCATATTTTGGTAATAAATTTGATGTAACTCAAGCATACGGATACGTTAAGTATGCAGCAACCATGTGGACGTTATCAATGGCAAGAAAATATCCTGACCTCAAATTTGTTGTTATGAGTCCCGGGAACACAAAGGGAACTCTGGCACCCAATAATCTTCCCCCGGCAATGAAATTTATGTTGAAGTATTTTATGATGCCTGTGGTATTTCCATTGATAGGAGGAATGGTGCATAAGTTGGAAGTAGGTGCAAAACGCTTTGTAGATGGCATTTCGGATGAGCGGTATAAAAGTGGCGTTTTTTATGCAAGTAAAGAGGGTAAGTTATCAGGGGACGTGGTTGACCAGAGCACTTTTTATACTGATTTGAAAAATACTACATTTCAAGATAACGCTGATAAAGCAATCCACCGTTTTATAAAATAGGCTTGAAAATGCCTTATGTGATTCCACTCGCTGTCAAATTGTCAATCATTAGGATCGCAGTAGTTACCTTGCTTGACATGATGACCTCATAGCGATTCTTGTTTAGTCTGTTGTTTTGGGAGCTGTATCCAAATAAATATACTGAATTTTGGCGCGTGCTAAAAAGGTGTGCAGTTCCCATTGCAGCGGGTCCTACGTCGTCACTGTTCCCATAAACCCCTGTCCAAACTCCTATACTGTATCGCCTCGCTAATATGCTCCGGGCGAATGTCTCCCGCGCCGGCTAAGTCCGCAATCGTCCGACCGACTTTCAAGATTCGATCGTAGGCCCGAGCAGAGAGGCCGAGTTTTGTGATAGCCATTTTGAGTAGCTCCTCACTCGGCGCGTCGAGCTTGCAATATGTCTGGATGTCTTTCGTTTGCATATCTGCATTACAGTACATTCCTTTTCTTCCGTCGAATCGTTTTATCTGAATTGCACGAGCAAGAATAACTCTTTCCCGAATCGTCTGAGAACATTCCCCCGCTTCCTTACTGGCAAGTTCTTTGTACTTGACTGCCGGCACTTCAATATGCAAATCGATACGATCGAAAAACGGTCCGGAAATTCTTGCCATATATTTTTGGATTTGCAATTGAACGCAAGTGCATTCTTTCGTCGGGTCGGTAAAGTAACCACATGGGCA
>CAVQPS010000008.1:0-614979 GCA_963714795.1 uncultured Ignavibacteriales bacterium
CTGACCCCGTATTATATACCAATGATAAGTTAGTAATTTTTCAATATCAAGCATTGGCGACCTGATACGGAAAATAAGTTTCCGGTGCTGGTGGACGATAGCCGAGAGCACTGTGTGGTCTGATTTTGTTGTAACGATTTCTCCATTGTTCTGTAATGACCCGCGCTTCGATTACTGTATCAAATATCTCTCCGTTGAGTAATTCATCTCTGAACTTTCCATTGAATGATTCAATGTATCCGTTTTCCCAAGGACTGCCGGGTTCGATGAACGCAGTCTGAACTCCTAAGTCTTTGAGCCATTGTCGTATGATCTCTGCGACAAACTCGGGTCCATTGTCCGATCGTATAAACTGCGGCGTTCCACGTCTGATGAACACATCCGCCAAGGTGTCAATGACGTCATTGGCAGTGATTTTTCTGTCTACACGGATAGCCAAACATTCTCTTGTGTATTCATCGATGATGTTCAACATCCGTATAGCTCTTCCATCACTGGTTCGCTCTGTGACAAAATCATAACTCCAAACATGATTCTTATACGTTGGACGTAGTCTAAGGCAAGAACCATCATTGAACCACAGCCGTCTGCGTTTTGGTTGTTTCTGTGGCACTTTAAGACCTTCCTGTCGCCATATGCGTGCTACACGCTTATGATTCACTTGCCATCCTTCCGTTCTCAGCATTATCGTTATCCGTCGATACCCATAGCGTCCATACTGGCAGGCAAGCTTTGTGATTCGTGCTCTCAAGCGCTCTGTCTCTGCATTCACCTTCGGCTCTTGCCTCTGTGTCGATCTTGGTTGTTCCAAGACCTGACACGTTCGTCGTTCGGATACCTGAAGCTCCTCTTGGATTTCTTCCACTGCCCGGCGCTTCTTGACCGGGCTTAGAAGTTTCCCCGTGCTGCTTCCTTTAATATCGAATTATCGATTGTCAGATCGGCTATCACTTTCCGTAAGCGTTGGTTTTCTTGTTCCAGTTCCTTATACCGTTTGGCTTGGTCTATCTGCAATCCGCCGTATTCTTTCCGCCATTTGTAATACGTTGCATCGCTGATCCCCAATTGTCGGACAACTTCTTCCATTGTTTGTCCCTTTGCCATCAGAACTTCCGCTTCTCGTAGCTTTGCTACGATCGATTCTACTGTGTGTCGTTTTTTACCCATGACCGTCTCCTTTGATCCATAAATATAACTATTACGAAGTTAATCTCGGATCACTTTTTGGGGGTCAGGTCAGAATATGGACTTGGAAGAGTTTAAAACAACCCGATAGGAAAGAAGTCGAAGCAACAACGGTCAATATCGATATAAGAACACTCAAAGCGGCATTTGAAAAGGCAGTCGACTGGGGATACTTAGAGAAGAATCCTTTCCGGCGAGTATCTTTGATGCGAGTGGAACGAAAGCAGGCCGAATTTCTTTCGAGGGATGAATTCATTCAACTTGTGAAACTGTTCGAGAGGAAAACCTAAAATATATAATTATGTTTGCCGCTTTGACGGGTTTGCGAAGGGGTGAAATTGTATATCTTCAATGGCGGGATATTGACCTGGTTGGCCGGAAGATCATTATACAGTCATCGGAATATCACAAAACTAAAATGGGAGGATCACGTGTAGTACCGCTAAGTACTGGTGCGCAGCATGTTATAAATTCAATTCAAGAGCGCTTCGATCCTTTTGTCTTTTCAACTGCCAATGGAGAACATTTCAAGGAGGAATATGTCACGAGGAAATTCAAAGAGTACCTAAGGAAAAACGAGTTCAACGAGAATTATCATTTCCATTCTTTGAGAAAATGCTTCGCAACTTGGGCAAAGGAAGCTGGAACTGACTTATATGTTCTCAAAGGTATGCTTGGACACAAAGATGTTCGAACCACTGAAATCTATACTGGAATTCCCGAACCTTCAATGGTGAAAGCTGCAGAATCCGTATCGAATATGTTTGAGATGGGTTTACTACTTGGAAATCACAATCAATTTTCGGATATTTGATGAACTATAAATCACCTAACAGTTCACCTAACACTTTGAGTGAACATTTGAGAGTGCGTCTGGTGAAAATAGGCTCAGAGTAATCGAAAATCAATCGGGATGTAGCGCAGCTTGGCTAGCGCGCCTGCCTTGGGCGCAGGAGGTCCCGGGTTCAAATCCCGGCATCCCGACAGCGTTCGAATGGTACCGTGTGATATTGATCCGGGAAAAGTTTCTTTTTATTGCTTTTGTTTGTTGATTTGATTACCTTTTGGCACATTTAGATTAAACTTCCATTTCCATGATAAAAGGAATATAATGGCAGAAAAAAGTCGAATTCTTGTCGTCGATGATGAAGAGGCATTGCGGTCCGTGTTGAGTAGTGAGCTTGCCAGCGGCGGTTATGATGTCGTGTCTGCGGCCGATGGTGATGAGGCAATCACTTCTATTCAAAATAAAAAATTCGACCTGGTGCTCCTCGATATCAAGATGCCAAAGGTTGATGGGTTTGAAGTGTTGAAGTTTATTAAGAAGAGCCACCCGACGGTGAAGGTCATCATGCTCACCGGCTTTGCCGATTTGAAAAATGCAATCGAATCAAAAAAACACGGCGCTGAAGATTTCGTCAGCAAGCCGTATGATCTCGTTGATTTGTTGACAACCATTGAACGCGTGTTGAGCGAGTGACACTCGTTTCTTCCGTCGATGTGTAATGCCCCAGCGTTACAAAATCCTTATTGTAGATGACGAAGCCGCGCTGACCACGCTGTTGAGGGAAGAATTGCAGCAGCCCGGAATGTTTGAAGTCGATCTTGCCTTCGATGGTGTCGAAGCCATCAATCTCATCCAGAAAACTCTTTACGATGTCGTCCTGCTCGATATGAAAATGCCCCGCGTGGACGGCCGTGAAGTTTTGAAATTCATTCAGGAACATTCCCCGTCGTCGCAGGTCATTATCCTTTCGCAATACGCCGATCTGAAAATGGCGGTGGAAACGACCAAGCTCGGCGCGTACGAAGTGCTCGGCAAACCGTACGACATCGATCAGATCGAGCAGACGATCGAACGCGCCATCGAACGCAAGAAGCTTGCCATCGATAATAAATTACTGCAAACGGAACTTTCCCGGAAGCTCGGCTCGTCGGATATCATCGGCGAAAACCCGGCGTTCCGTCAAGTCCTTGAAAACGCGGAACGCGTTGCCCGCAGCGATTCGATAGTATTGATTCTCGGCCCGAGCGGCACCGGCAAAGAACTCATTGCCAATCTCATTCACAAATCAAGCCCACGTGTACACCGGCCATTCGTGCCCGTGAATTGTTCTTCCATTCCCGATACATTGTTGGAGAGCGAGTTGTTCGGTCACGAAAAAGGTGCGTTTACGAATGCCTACTCGACCAAACCCGGCCTGGTGGAGGTTGCCAACGGCGGCACTCTTTTTCTGGATGAAGTCGGCGACATCAGCCCGGTTATCCAGCCGAAACTGTTGCGGTTTTTGGAAACGGGAGATTTCCGGCGCGTCGGCGGCACCAACGAACTGAAAGCCGATGTGCGCGTTATTTCCGCAACGAATAAGAATCTTCAGGAAGAATCGCGCTGCCGGGCGGTTCCGTGAAGATCTGCTTTATCGTCTGACGGTTGTGACGATCCGCATTCCCGCGTTAAAAGATCATCCCGACGATATTCCTCTGCTCGTCGATTATTTTTTGAAGAAAAAATCCAAATCGAGAGAAACAAAAACGCTCAGCGCGAAAGCGCTGGAAAAATTGATGAAGTACGATTGGCCCGGCAATGTGCGCGAGCTGGAACATATGATCGAGGGAGCGGTCATCCTTTCACCGAATCAAATGATCGACGCATCCGATCTCCATCTTCCGGAGCGACAGGCAGAACCGGTTTCCGAGTCGATGTCCATGGAAGATGTGGAGCGTGTGCATATCGAAAAAGTTCTCAGAATGTTCAACGGCAACCGGAAGAAAACTGCCGAAGCATTGAACATCAGCGAAAAAGGTCTCTATCTGAAAATAAAAGAGTACGGCCTCTCGGTTGATTAATGTGAAAAATGCGGCATTTTTATCTGAAAAATGCCAATTGACATTTGTTAGAAATCTTCTATAATGTGTTTATCATTCCGATTATATTGTTCCTTGCTGGCTTAAGAAATCGATATACCTGCTTTCGGGTGTGAACGGAGACTATTGTAACGGTCTCCTCTTATAAGGAGGAATTCATATGCGACACTTTTCATTGATCCTCTCGCTATTATTGTTGAGCAGTTTAGGTTTTGCACAACAACGATATCTTGTTTCTCCCAATCAAGAAATAATTCCGCTCAAAAAAGGACAAGCTGCTTCCAAGCTAATTGCTAAACGGCTGAGTAAATTTTCAGGTCGTACTGTCAACGCGACGACAACTTGTTTGAATCCGGTTACATTCGGATATACCGAGTGGCTATATCCTCCCAATTGGATCATCACCGGATACCATAAAGATGTGTTGGGACAATGGTATGTTGCACAGGCAGCAGGAACAATCGATACAATTTTCTGGACTGCGGCGGATGTCGGCGCTTTAGATTCCGAGTTGATCATCAGTATTCATCAGTCCAATATCGGACTGACGTATGGTCCCGGCATTCGTCCCGGACCGTTTGATCCTCCATGTCAGAACTGGGGATACTGGATCGACACTGCCGATGCCGATCAGGGCATCGCAGCGTTTCCGGAAGATGCTCATCCTTATCCCGGAACTTTCCATTCAACAATAGCTAACGGAACGGCAGGTCCTCCGGTTGGTGCATCCCTTTGGGGACCCGGAAGTTATTATGTCGTCGACCATGCAAATTCCATCAATCATGTGGCGATGCTGGATTATGGATTTCCATGTAGTGTCAGTGTCGGACAAGTGTTTTTTATTGGAATGAAGATTAATTCACCGAATGAACATGTCTATCCCGATACCCGTACCGGTTGGTGGGCTTTCGGCCTTCAGGTAAGTACTTCCGACGAAAATTACCCGTCACGTGGTTGGAAATTTTATGAGCACGATTCCGGTCCTTCGAATTGTGCCGGTTTGCCCATCAATGAAATCAAGCGTGGATGGGTTGCCCGCGGTGGAATGGGACCCGATTCAACATATGTTTTAGATTACAATTGGTGGTATACAATGACAGCAACATCAAGTAAACCGCCGATTGTCAACGATTACGTTTTTCCGAACAACACGCTTTCGACCGGTCCTCAACTTGTCGAAGTCACTGCCGATGATTGCAATCTTGCAAATCCCGGTTTGGCCGGGAATTGCGAGCGTATCCATTACTTGGTCGCTCAATGGTGTCGTGCAAACGGCAATATCGATGGTTAATGTCATCGGTGATGTCTGGCAAGGATATATTCCCGGTGAGCCGGTTGGATCGACCATTACTTTCTTTGTTACAACTGTTAATAACGAAGGGATTTCTGCAAGTGCTCCCGGTCATCAATACCGCGTTATCAATCTGCTCAATGCGTACTACCAGATCGATACGTTCTCGGTTTGCCCGGCACAGACAAGTATTGCCGGCACGGGAACAGTTGTCGATCTGTCGAGATTCTTCGATGAAGATCCAACAATCGAACCGGGAGACGACGGACAGGCAGGACCGTTTGCCATTCCCGGCGGTCCGATGGCGATCTTTGGCGATACGGCACGGTACGTGTGGATTGGTGTGAACGGAGCAATCGCATTGTCAAAGACGGCAACCGACACGCTGGACATTAATTCCGGCGGAGCGTTCAACCCAACGTGGAAGTTTCCGATGGCACAGCGACATGGGCGCGGCGATTTAACCGGTAAAAATCTTGGCCTTCCGCCTAAAAATTTAATTGCACCGTTCTTTGCAGATTTAATATACGGCGATTCGGCAGGAAAATATGGAAATATCCGGTATGGTAACGGCGGCGATCCGTGTCAGTTTATTGTCGAGTATGATTCTGTCGGTACATTTGATCAAGTTACGAGAAATCCTGTGCCGGATTATACAACATTCCGCGTGATCTTGAACCGTTGCGACGGAACAATCAAGTACGAATACGATGTTATCGGACCGCAAGAGCAGGATTCAGTTGCGCTGGTCGGTATGCAGGCAGACTCGAATCATATCACTGCCGGATATTCTGGCGCAACGCCGGGTTATGTATTCTTGAATCAGCTCGGGTATCCGATCGAAACCCGACCGAAATCGGGAATGTGTGTGAAGTTTACACCGGGAGCTGCATATTATGCAACAACGGGATGGAATATTGTTTCGGTTTCAACGATACCGGTTGACAATAACTACAGCAGAACATTTGACTACCCCGGATCATTTTCTCCACCATTCAGATTTTACGGAGGGTCATATCGTCACGACATGACAACATTAGAGAATGGCGTCGGCTATTGGTTGAAATATGCAAACCCGTTGTATGCAGGAGTTCCAGGAACTCATTTCAGCAGTGTGTTTGACACTGTCGTTACTGGATGGAATATGATCGGCGTACCGTCGGGACCTGTTCCGGTGCCGAGCGGAATTACTCCGGTGAATTGCAACATCACTTCAAGCTTCTTTGGATACAACGGCAGCGGTTATAACATCATCAACACATTGTTACCCGGGCGTGGATATTGGGTAAGAGTGACGACGACGGGACCGAATGCCGTGTTGCACCTAACATCGGCGGCGATATTGCCGAAGGTTGAACAAGCAGAAACAGATCTTGCACAAATGAACCAACTGACTGTGCGGGATTCGAAAGGCGGAAACCAGACATTGTATCTCGGTAGCGAGAACGTGTTGAAGAGTGCATTAAACTCGTACGAGATGCCGCCGTCGATGGCGGAACTGACAGGATTCGATGCACGGTTCAGTTCCGGGCGGATGGTGGAAACATATCCCGCCGCAATGAATAATACAAAAGTTGAATATACGATTGACATTCAAACAAGTGCATATCCGGTGACGATCAGTCTGGAAGGAACAAAAGGAACTCTTGCCGGAATGAAGATGGCGGCACGCACACAGCAAGGACAATTGCTCGGCTCTTTGAATGGCGAAGGAAGCAGTATAAAAATTACCAATGCAAGTGTGAAAGCCGTTGTATTGACATTGAACGACGGAGCCAATATCCCGAAAGTATTTGCATTAGGGCAGAATTATCCGAACCCGTTCAACCCAACAACTCGCTTTACGGTCGATGTACCGAAGGCAAGTTCGGTGGAGGTGACGATCTATGATGTGCTTGGACAGAAGGTGAACACATTATTGAACGGGCAACAGGCGGCTGGCAGTATCTCGGTGCAATGGGATGGACGTGATGCGAACAGGTTGCCGGTGACAAGCGGTGTATACTTTGTCCGGATGAAAGCGGGCAACTTTACCGCCACTCAGAAAATTGTGTTGATGAAGTAATATCGTTGTTGTCCGACAGTTAAACTGTCGAACAACATCCGTGCTTTTGGGAGCAAGTTCTACTTCCGACCAGAACTTAAACGTTGCGGTGGTGTCAGGTCTTATGACCTGACACATAGCTGGGCTCTCTTAAAGATTAAATCAATTTTCAAAAGGAATAAAGCCAGTATGAAATTTACCATCTTCCTCTAATACGAAATTTATATCTGTTGATGGCAAGTCCGACCCGTTTATTGAAATCTTTTGTTGGGTTATATCGATTATTACATTTTTGTACAAAATTTTGCCAATTCCATCTACCACCATAATATATTTTTGTTCTCCAATTTTATATTTTAAGCTATCCCCTCGAAATTGAAGAAGACCTGGATCAGATTCATTTTTAATAAAAATATTAGTTTTTCGCTGCCCAATCTCTAAAATGAGAAATGGTTCAGTATTCTTACTACATTTCCATGTCCCCAACGCTAAGAAAATGACCACGGCTACATTTAAAAGATTTCTTAACATTTTGAAAAACTCCTAAATGTGAATAAGTCGTATTGAATTTCTATTAAATACACGTACAAAGAACAATTCCATCCCAAAGTATATCCACTGAATATTCAAAAGTCAAGAGAATTCAATGGGAGGTAGTCGATCGGTTTACTCAGATCGCCAATCCCAAGATTCCCCGTCTTGCTGTCCCGCTCATTGAGCGGGATTGTTCAGCATCTATTCCGAGCTTGCTTAGTTCGGATTCCGAATAGAATCGTTTCGGAAAGACGGGGTAATTTAAATTGACCAACTATGCTTTTTGTTCCTTGTTTGCTTTTCCAACCGTATTTTCGTAATTTTGAGCCATCATTATCCGTGATACGCCTTCATTCAAACTGAATGGGGCGTTTTTGTAATATCAAGAAAGACCTACCATGACAAAATTTCAAGGTGTTGACTACTATAATATCGAAACTCTCCTGAGTGAAGAAGAAATTCTTGTTCGTAATACCGTGCGCGAGTTTGTCGATGATAACATTATTCCCATCATAGAAAAACATTACCGTGTCGGAACTTATCCCAAAGAACTTGTTCCCAAAATGGCGGAGCTCGGCCTGTTCGGCTCCACGTTGCCGGCAAAATACGGCTGCGCGGAGATGAATAACGTCGCCTACGGTTTGGTGATGCAGGAATTAGAAAGAGGCGACAGCGGCGTCCGCAGTTTTGCTTCCGTCCAGAGCGCGCTCGTCATGTACCCGATTTATACGTTCGGTTCCGAAGAACAAAAAGATTTCTGGCTTCCGAAACTTGCCACCGGCGAGAAAATCGGATGCTTCGGTTTGACGGAGCCTGATTTCGGCTCGAATCCCGGCGGGATGATCACGCATGCCGAAGAAAAAAAGGATTGTTTCGTTCTTAACGGTGCGAAGATGTGGATTACGAACGGAACCATCGCCGATGTTGCCGTTGTCTGGGCAAAAATGAATGGCGTGGTTCACGGCTTCCTCGTCGAAAAAGGAACAAAAGGATTTACCGCTCCCGAAATGACCGGCAAATTGTCTCTTCGTGCATCGGTGACGTCGGAACTTATTTTTCAGGATTGTGTGATACCAAAAGAAAATAAATTTCCGAAAACGGATGGCCTGAAATCTCCGCTCATGTGTCTGAATCAGGCGCGATATGGAATTGCCTGGGGCGGTATCGGTTCGGCGATGGCATGTTACGATGCGGCGACTCAGTTATGCGAAGTCGCGGATTCAATTCGGAAAACCGATTGCATCATTCCAGTTGACGCAGGAAAAATTAGTTTACATGCTGACCGAAATTACGAAAGCACAGCTTCTCTGTCTCCAGCTCGGTCGGTTGAAGGATCAGAAAAAGCTTCGCTTCCAGCAAGTGTCGCTTGCGAAAAGAAACAACGTTGCCATCGCTCTGGATATTGCCCGGTGTGCTCGGGAAATTCTCGGTGCAAACGGCATTCTCGACGAATATCCGGTAATGCGTCATGCGGCAAACCTCGAATCGGTAAAAACATACGAGGGCACGCACGAAATGCATACGTTGATTGTCGGTGAAGATATAACGGGAATTCCGGCGTTTGTATAATTTATAAATTATTCATGCCCAGTAAAAAATTCATCGGTGAAGGAATCACGTTTGACGATGTGCTTCTCGTTCCGAAAAAATCGAACGTGTTGCCGCGTGACGTTGACGTCACGACGAAGCTTTCCCGCAATATCGTTTTAAATATTCCTCTCATTTCTGCCGCGATGGATACCGTGACGGAGGCAACGCTTGCGATTGCTCTTGCCCGTGAAGGTGGCATCGGCATACTTCATAAAAACATGTCGATTGAAGCGCAGGCGGCGAATGTCGAGTTGGTCAAGCGATCCGAAAGCGGCATGATTCTCAATCCGATCACGATGCGTGCGAATCAAACCGTCGGCGATGCGTTGCAATTGATGAGTAAATATCAAATTTCCGGAATACCGATCGTCGATGGAACCGGAAAATTGATGGGCATCGTCACGAACCGCGATCTCCGTTTCGAAATTAACCGCAAGCTTGAAATTTCGAAAGTCATGACCGGCGATGGGCTTGTGTCTGCTCCATTCGGAACGACACTTGAGCGTGCCGAAAAAATCATACAAAAACATCGCATCGAAAAACTTCCCGTTGTCGATAAAGCCGGCAAGCTGAAAGGGATGTTCACGTTCAAAGATATTCAGAAAAAGAAACAGCATCCTCACGCGTGTGAAGATAAGCATGGCAGATTGCGTGTCGGTGCGGCTGTCGGCGTTACTGCCGATACGATGGAGCGTGCTGCTGCGCTGGTGAAAGCGGGAGTTGATGTCATTATTGTCGATACGGCGCACGGGCATTCACGCGGTGTTCTGGAAATGATAAAGCGCGTGAAGAAAACGTTTCCCGGTTGCGAGTTGATTGCCGGAAATGTCGGGACGGCGGATGCAACGCGGGAATTGATTCGTACCGGAGTCGATGCGGTGAAAGTCGGGATCGGTCCCGGTTCGATCTGTACCACGCGGGTTATCGCAGGCGTCGGCGTTCCGCAAATCACAGCGGTATACGAATGCGCGAAGGTTGCGATGCGATCGAATGTTCCGTTGATTGCCGACGGTGGCATTAAGCAGACGGGCGATATTGCAAAAGCGATTGCCGCCGGTGCCGATTCGGTGATGATCGGCGGTTTGTTCGCCGGTGTGGATGAAAGTCCGGGAGAGAAAATTTTGTACGAAGGACGCAGTTATAAATTGTACCGCGGCATGGGTTCTCTTGAAGCGATGAAGCACGGAAGCAGTGACCGGTATTTCCAGGATGTGGAAGACGATTTGCCGAAGCTCGTGCCGGAAGGCATTGAAGGACGTGTGCCGTACAAAGGTCCGCTTGCCGATACTGTCTTTCAAATGGTTGGCGGACTTCGTGCGGCTATGGGCTACTGCGGCTGTGCGACAATCCGCGATATGAAAACAAAAACACAATTTATGAAAATGTCGGAAGCCGGATTGCGGGAAAGCCATCCTCACGACGTTCACGTAACAAAAGAAGCTCCGAATTATCATATATGACCGACCGTCTCCAAAAACTTCGCGCACAATTTGACGGTCTGAATATCGACGCGTTTCTCGTAACGTTTCTTCCGCACCTTCGTTATCTCAGCGGATTCTCCGGATCGAACGGCATCGGCATCATAACGAAATCATTGCAGTATATTCTTACCGACGGTCGGTATGCCGATCAAATCAAAGATGAAGTGAGCGGATGGAAAATATTCATCACGCAAAAAGGACTATTCGAAGAAACGGAAAAACGGAAATTGTTTCCCGCCGGCTCGCGTATCGGTTTTGACGGCAATACGGTGTTGTTCACGCAATTTCAGCAGTTGAAAAAACTTTTTCCGAAAGTAAAGTTCCTGCCGAAAGCCGATTGCATCGAAAAAATTGCCGTGGTCAAAGATGCGGACGAAATTGCCGACATCAGACACGCGGTGGCGATCACCGATGCAGTATTTTCGGAATTATTGCCGCTTATCAAGCCGGGAATTTCGGAGCTTGATCTTGCCGCTGAAATTTCCTATCGCCAGCGCAAGCATGGTGCCGATGCCGATGCATTTGAAACGATCGTTGCCAGCGGTGAACGCAGCGCCTTGCCGCACGGCAGGGCAACATCGAAAAAACTTCGCAAGGGCGAACTGGTGACGCTTGATTTTGGTTCGGTGCATAACGGCTACCACAGCGACATGACACGAACGGTCGTTCTGGGAAAGCCGTCGTCACAGGCAAAGCAGATTTATTCGATCGTTCTCGATGCACAATGCAAAGCGATCGATGCCGCTGTTGCCGGCATGAAGGCGAAAGATCTTGATGCGGTTGCCCGGCAGCATATCAAGAAAAATGGCTACGATAAATTTTACCGGCATTCGCTCGGTCACGGTTTGGGACTGCAAATTCATGAGCCGCCGCGGATTTCCGTTCTCAGTAAAGCCACGCTGGAAGAAGGAAACGTCGTGACAATTGAACCGGGAATTTATATTCCGAATTTCGGCGGTGTGCGCATCGAAGACGATATCGTCGTCACCAATAATTCGTGCGAAGTGCTTAACCGGTCATCCAAAGAGTTGATAATTCTATAATGGACGGTAACGATTCGAAAGCAATGCCGCCATCACGGAACGTTCTCGTCATCGCATATTATTTTCCGCCGATGGGACTCAGCGGTGTTCAGCGAACGCTGAAATTCGTCAAATATCTTCCGCAATTCGGCTGGCAGCCCACGGTTTTAACGGTCACTCCCACGGGATATTACGCTCAGGATTATACGCTCCTTGAAGAAATCCGATCATCCGGTATCGTCGTCGAACGTGTCGGTTCACTCGATCCGAACCGGCTGTTCCGGAAAAAGGGCGTTGTGAAAATGCCGTCCGAACGCTGGCGAAAAATTCTTACATATATCAGCGATACATTATTCATTCCGGATAATAAAATCGGCTGGAAACGGAAAGCCATCAAAAAAGCGGAAGAACTTTTTACACAGACGAAATTCGATGTCATCTTTGCGACTGCGCCGCCGTTCACCGATTTTCTGATCGGCAAAGCGCTTGCCGACAAGTTCAAGAAACCGCTTGTGATCGATTACCGCGATCCGTGGCATGAATATCCTTACAAATATTACCCGACGCCGCTTCATAAATGGCGGAATTATGTGCTGGAAAAACGTGTCCTGCGTGCAGCATCACGCATTATCACCACCAACCGGCGTGTGAAGGAACTGATTCTCAAGCGGTTTAAGTTTCTTCAGTATAACGATATTACGATTTTGCCGCAGGGATTCGATCCGGCAGATTTTGTCGATGGAAAAACAGAAGCACGTAAACCCGATGTGATGCGCATGACGCATGCAGGAGTTTTTTACGGTGACCGGACGCCGGAATATTTTTTGAGGGCGCTTCAAAAAGTTGTTGCCGAAAAACCGGAGCTCAAACAAAAAATCGACGTGTTTTTTGTCGGCAATTTGCATGACGCTCATGTTGAGCTCGTGAAGTCGCTCGGATTAACGGAATGTGTGACCATGACCGGCTATCTCGATCATCCGCATTGTGTGCAGGCGTTACAATCGTCCGATGTGTTGTGGCTGATGCTCAATAACGACAAGCAATCACCCGGAAAAGTCTACGAGTATCTCGGCGCGCGGAAACCGATTCTTGCCTGTGTGCCGGAAGGATTTATCCGGCAGACCATCGAAGAAGCAGGTGGCTCCGTCATTGTTCCGCCGACCGACGTGAATGCTATTGCCGATGCCATCAAAAATTTTTATGAATTGTTCAAACAACGGAAACTTCCGAAGCCGGACGAGAGTGTTGTATCGAATTACGATCGTGTGGAATTGACCAATGAGTTATCCAAAATTTTCGGGTTTTTAGCCGAATGAAAATTCTGATCATAGGATCGGGCGGGCGTGAGCACGCTCTCGCATGGAAAATCCGCCAGAGTCCGCTGGTGACGGAAATTTATTGCCTTCCCGGAAATGCCGGTACCGATGAAATTGCGAAAAATGTTCCGATGAAGATGAACGACTATGAAGGAATTCTTGCCTTTGCCCGCGAACAGAATATCGATTTAACGGTTGTCGGTCCGGAACAACCGCTCACGGAAGGAATTGTCGATCTGTTTACATCGCAGGGAATGAAAATTTTCGGTCCGACCAAAGCTGCAGCAGAGATCGAGGGAAGCAAGGTCTTCGCAAAACATTTCATGAAGAAATACAATATTCCGACAGCAGAGTTCCGGACATTCAACCTTGCCGAGCGGTATGATGCCGAGAGGTATATCAACGAAGTACCCGTGCCGATTGTCCTCAAGGCGGACGGGTTGGCGGCAGGCAAAGGTGTGACCGTTTGCGAATCGAAAGAACAGGCGCTGGAAGTGCTTTCGATCATGATGGATGAAAAACATTTCGGCGATGCCGGAAACAATGTGGTGATTGAAGAATTGCTGGTCGGTGAGGAAGCTTCGGTATTTGCCGTTACGGATGGTAATGAATTCATTACTCTTGTACCTGCACAAGATCATAAAAGAATTCTCGATGATGACCTGGGAAAAAATACCGGCGGCATGGGTGCATACGCTCCGACGCCGGTTGTAAACGATGAAATGATGGAATTAATTTGCCGTACAATTATCCGCCCGACACTTATCGGCATGGCGAACGAGAAACGGCTGTATCGGGGATGCCTGTATGTCGGTTTGATGATCACGCCGACCGGTCCGAAGGTAATCGAATACAATTGCCGTTTCGGCGATCCGGAGACGCAGGTTGTTTTGCCGCTCATTGACAGCGATCTTGTTCCGCTGTTGGTGGACGCTGCCGATGGAACAATGCAACGGAATATTTCCTTCAAGAAAGAATCTGCCGTGTGCGTGATTGCGGCTTCCGGCGGATATCCTGATCGGTACGAAGTCGGAAAACCGATCATGGGATTGCATGAAGCCGGAAAAAATCCGAATATTCTTCTGTTTCATTCCGGAACGAAAAAAGAAAACGATTCTGTCCTTACCGCCGGCGGACGCGTTCTCGGGGTAACGGCAATCGGAGAACGGCAAAAGCTGGAAGAGACGATCGATGCAGCGTATCGTGCCGTTGAGAAAATCCGGTTCGACGGGATGTATTACCGGAGCGATATCGGGAAAAAGGGTTTGCGGCACATTCATCAATTTCATCCAACGGAGAATCAGTGAACATACTCGTGACAGGCGGTGCAGGATTTATCGGATCGCATATTGCCGATGCATGTATCGGCGCGGGACACGCTGTGTCCATTATCGACAACCTTTCGATGGGCAAGAAAGAAAACATCAATCCGAAAGCAGCATTTCATCATTACGATATCCGCGACGAAAAAATTCGATCGATTTTCGAACAAGGACGGTTTGAGGTTGTCTTTCATCTTGCCGCGCAAATGGATGTGCGGAAATCGGTCGAGGATCCAATCTTCGACGCATCGGTCAATATCCTCGGCACGCTCAATCTGCTTGAGCAATGCAGGAGATTCGGCGTGAAGAAATTTATTTTTGCATCGACCGGCGGCGCAATTTACGGTGAGCAGGATTATTTTCCTGCCGATGAAGCACATCCGCTTCGTCCGTTATCGCCGTACGGCATTACCAAACTTGCCGTCGAAAAATATTTGTTCTATTATAAAGAAGTATTCGGACTGCAATTCATTGCACTGCGGTTTGCCAATATTTACGGTCCGCGTCAGAATCCTCACGGTGAAGCAGGCGTTGTTGCAATTTTTACTGCGAAAATGCTTGCCGGTCAACAACCGGTCATCAACGGCGACGGGAAACAAACGCGCGATTATACATACGTCGACGACGTGGTGAAAGCAAATATGTTTGCGCTCATGTATGATCGTTCCGGATTTTTTAATGTCGGGACGGGGATCGAAACGGATGTCAATCTGTTGTTCACCATTCTGAATAATGCGACAGGCGGACATTGTAAGGAACTTCACGCTGAAGCAAAAAAAGGCGAGCAGATGCGGAGCGTTCTCGATTACTCTCTTATCAAAACCACCTTCGGCTGGAAACCTTCGGTTTCTCTGAACGAAGGATTGGAACGCACGGTGGAATTTTTTCGAAATCGGAAATAGTACTCATGCCCGTCTCTTCCGATATCGTTCAACAGATCCGGAACGGTAATCGCGTTGCGGTTGCGCGATCCATTTCCATGGTGGAAAACGAGCATCCCGATGCTATCGATCTTCTCAAGCAATTATATCCTCTGACCGGAAACGCGTACCGCATCGGCATTACCGGTCCGCCCGGCGCCGGCAAAAGTACGATTACCAATAAACTTGCAAAATTATTTCGTACCCAACAGAAACGCGTCGGCATCATTGCCGTCGATCCGACCAGTCCGTTCACCGGCGGCGCTCTTCTCGGCGACCGTGTGCGCATGACCGACGTGGAATTGGATGAACAGGTTTTCATTCGCAGTATGGCGTCACGCGGAAGTTTGGGCGGGTTGAGCAAGAAAGCGAAGGAAGCTGCTGATGTGCTCGATGCATCCGGTTGCGATGTCATTTTAATAGAAACAGTCGGTGTGGGACAATCGGAACTGGATATTGTTCGTGCGGCGGATACGACGGTCGTTGTTCTCGTACCGGAATCCGGTGATTCGATTCAGGCGATGAAAGCCGGATTGATGGAGATCGCCGATTTCTTCGTCATCAATAAATCGGATCGTGCCGGGGCGGATCAGGCGGCAATGTCGATCAAAACGGTATTGAATCTGAAGCCGCAGGAAGCCGGCTGGAGTCCCGATGTGATACAGACGGTGGCAAGCGAGGGAAAAGGAATCGATCGTGTCGGAGAAATGATCGGTTTGCACCGTACGTTTTTGACGGAACATAATATGTTATTGAAAAAACGGGAGGAGCGGATCACGGAACGCATCCGCGAACTGGTTGGCGACCGGCTGCACGTCGAATTCTGGAATGGTGAGCGGAACACTCTGCTGCATTCGAAGCTTTCGGCTGTGCTGTCACGTCAGTCAACGCCGTATGACCTTGCGGAACAATTAATAGAAAATTTTAAGCGATAATTTTTTTTGTGAACCGTCCTAAGCAATCACATCAGTCTTCGGCTGCAGAAACGCTATGCGCGAATTGCGGTCAACGTGTTGAAGCGACGTACTGCTCGCATTGCGGAGAAAAAGTTCTGTCGGCTCACGATCGTTCCCTGTGGCATGTCCTGTCCGAAAGCTTTGAACTGTTATTCCATTTCGATTCAAAATTTTTCCGGACGGTCGGACTTCTTATCGCCAAACCGGGATTTCTGACAACGGAATATTGGGCAGGCAGGCGTGTCACCTACATGAAGCCGTTTCAGTTTCTCATTCTTCTCAACCTCTTCTATTTTATCAGCGGATATCTGAGCGCTCGGCTCGGTTTTGGTGTGCGGGTAATGTTTCCCGCGTTGAGCGATATTACGGGTGATCGTTTTTTTTCCGGCTGGGCTTCTCATGCTGTGCAGGCGGAGCTTGCTGCCAGGAATATTTCATTACAGAGTTATGCAGAATCATTCGATGTCCACCTGGAGCAATTGGCAAAATCGTTGGTGATCCTTCTCGTTCCGATCCTTGCGGTATTTCTAAAAATGTTTTACTGGCGTACGAAGAAATTCTTTCTCGATCATCTCATTGCAGCGACACATCTGGTCGGCTTTTATATATTGTTCTGGAGTTTGTTTATGCTTTTCATGGGATGTCTTATCAAGGTATCGTCGTTCTTTGTTCCTGACGGATCATTCGTGCAGAATATCTGGTGGATAGTCCATTATATTCCGGCGGTTATTATTTGTTTATATATATTTCTTGCAACGCGGCGGATGTATAAACAATCCGTCATCCTGACGATGATCAGCGCGTTGCTTTTTATTTTTGTTGTGATTCAGGCGATTACCAATATTTATGATTTTATTTTATTCTGGGCGGCATTTTACTTGATGTGAGGAATATTTGAAAACCCCGTGGATAAAATACTTGATGATTCTTTCTTGCATGTTGAATGCGACGATAGCGTTCGGCCAAATCAACGATACAACAAAGGAAGAAACGTTCTCGTTGCATGCCCAATTGACGGTCATAACACAACACAAACCGGGGTTTCAAGCTCAATACTCCGGTGTGAATAGTCTCGTTTCGTATCAGGAAACGCAAACCTCACTCACTTCGACCTTTTTTTTCGGCGCAAGATTGTGGAGCGGGGCGAGTATCTTTATTAATCCCGAATTAGCCGGTGGTTCGGGATTGAGCGGAGCGGTGGGAGTAGCGGCATCGACGAATGGAGAGACATTCCGGATCAGCAGTTCTCAAACGGAATTTTACCTGGCGCGAATATTTTACGCACAGACATTTAATCTTGGCGACGAATATGAATTTCAATCCGCCGATGCCAACCAATTAGCAGGCACTGTGCCGGGAAAATTTGTGAGAATGACGATAGGGAAAATCAGCGTGACTGATTTTTTCGATGACAATACGTATAGTCACGACCCGAGAACACAATTTATGAGCTGGGGGCTGATGGATAACGGAGCGTGGGATTATCCTGCCAATACGAGAGGATATACGCCGAGTGTTGTGCTGGAATATGTCAGTCCTCAACACGAATTGCGATACGCTTTTTCACTCGTCCCGACAACTGCAAACGGGAATGATATGAACTGGGACATTGATAAAGCACGCTCGCAAACATTGGAATACACCTTTCGCTATCAATTATTGAATAAAAAAGGCGCCGTCCGTCTATTGAGTTTTCTGACGAATGCCAACATGGGAAATTATTTGCAAAGTCTCGCGCTTGATCCTGTTTCGCCGCAAATTATAGCAACGAGAAATTATGGAAATACGAAATACGGGTTTGCCGTTAATATGGAACAGGAATTTGATGAAAATTTCGGAGGATTTTTACGGGCAAGCTGGAACGATGGCAACAATGAAACATGGATGTTCAGTGAAATTGACCGCTCGGTCAGTTTCGGTTTTTCCGGTAAAGCCGCATGGTGGGATCGTGCAAATGATATTGCGGGCATTGCTGTTGTCTGTTCGGGAATTTCCCGGCCGCATCAGGAATATTTGAGTGCCGGCGGCAACGGCTTTATGCTGGGCGATGGCGCGCTACAGTACGGTTTGGAAACGTTAACGGAGTGTTACTATTCTTGCAGTCTGGCGGATGATCACTTGTACCTGACCGGTGCTTATCAATTTCTGGTCAACCCGGGCTATAACCAAGTCAGAGGACCTGTTCATGTTTTTTCGATGAGAGTGCATGCAAAAATTTGAATGACCCCCTCATCGTTATTTTTTAAATTTCACAAAAAATTGTATATTTTATCAGGATTAAATGAAGGAAGATAGCTTATGCCAAATTATAATGAATCGGTAATTTCTTTTGAAAAACCGACGCTGGTCCTTTCCGGTGTCCGGGCGTATCTTTTTCAGTTACTGCTTATCGGTTCTGCGGTCGGTTTGCCGGTTGCGGCGCACCTTACCGGAGCGCCGGTGCGATATCTGTTGCCGATGCACTGGCCCGTGATCCTCGCAGGACTCGTGTACGGCTGGCGCGGCGGCGCGTTGACCGGTTTTCTCGCGCCGGTGGTGAGTTACTTCTTTTCCGGTTATCCGTTGCCGAATATTCTTCCCTCGATGACGGTGGAGCTTCTCGTGTATGGATTGATCGCCGGCGTTCTGCGTGAACGTTTTTTCCTGAACGCATTTCTGTCGGTGACGATTGCTTTGATCCTGGGCAGGATCGTTTTTGTTCTGTCGGTGTTGATGGGATTTTCCGGCGCGACCAATTATACAGCATATTTTCAATCGGCGTTGTTGCCCGGTATTGTTGCCGCACTCTGCCAGATTCTTCTTCTGCCGTTTCTTTCGACCTGGTGGATCAAACAGGAAAAGCAAAGTTCGACCCGGAATGGTTAAAATGACTTTCCGTAAATCTGAATCAGTTGTTCAGCGAACGCTAAGCGCTATCTTCGCTTTATTTCACTGCAAGGCTCGCTCATAGTTCGCTGTCATTCTCTGATCACAGAGAATTTTCCTAAAAATTGATTTCCGTTGAGCGTGATAACGTACAAATAAATTCCTGTCGAGATACTGTTTCCTCTGTTTGAATGACCGTTCCACTGAATCCCGATTCCGCATGGTGTTTGCCGAAGGGGAAGTTCTTCCGATATGATTTGTTTCATGCTCGAACTGTAAATGGAGAGCATTGCCGTGCCGTCCATCGTCGAATCAACCGGGATGCGGAAGCTGAGTAATTGATTTCCGCCGGGACGAAACGGATCCGGACAAACCAAGGGTTCTGTGTATCGGGGAACAATAAGAGAGCCGCTGTCCGTTTCAATCTCTTGCGACGACCAATTTGCAGGATCCGAAGCAGATATTTTTACAAACACTCCGTTTCCCAAAGGTTTATACGTCTGATCTCCCGTCGGACTCATGTCATATTGAAAACCGTATCCTATCCCGTCTCCCGAAGCATTGACATTCAGATTGGAAATGATTGCAGTAATATTCGGACTGGTATTGCATGTTGGATGTGACGGATTCAATAAACAGATCGGGTGGTACACCGAGCTCAATGCTTGAATTGTATCTTCAATAGAACGGGATACTCCGTTATAGACTCGCATCCGCCCGTTGTTGCATGACCGGGTACAGTCTTCCGTCCGGATAATATTTTACCGTGTCGGCATTCGGTCCGGTATTGAAGTTCCATACACTCCATTCCAAAAATGCCTGCCGCAGGGAACTGCCGTAATCACTCAACGCCGCATCCATTGCCGGTAGACTGGGAACGGTTTGCATATATTCCCACGTCCGCCGTATGACGTCGCGGGAAAATCTTTTTTGAATATAGCATCCCCAAATTCCCCGGCTGAATTCTATCAATCCCGTATATGCATTGAACGAGACGTCCGGTGTAGCGAATTGACCGGCAGCAACATTCCGGTTGGTGTTCGGATCGTATTGATAAAAATATTGAATGTAGTCTTTGACTTCATGAAAAACTACCGTTTCCATCCACGTCGCGGTCAGCTCGTAAAAATAGAGATCATTGAGCCAAAGTCCGTAAGAGCCGACATGTATGGCATGATTGAATTCATGCGCAGCGGTTACTTTCAGAGCGGGAATTCCGCGGGTCGGAGGGTACACCGTCGAAAAATCTTTATCGATCTCAATATAGGTGGTATATCGCGGAGGTTGTCCGGTGTTAATCGGCGTAGTACCCCATGTTGTTTGTCCGTAGATACCGCTGTTGGCAAGGTCAATGATATACACGTGATAATATCCGTCCGTGTCGAGCGGCGGTTGAATATAACCGAGTGTATCGACTTCGTATGACCAGACATAATTGAAATACTTTCCGACTGAATCCACAAACGCTTCTGCGGTGCCCGGAATACGCTGTGCGACATCATTGCTGTCGATATAAATCAAAGCAGGAACATCGGAGTTTAATGAGGAAGTGTCATAAAAAATCCTGAAATGTCCCATCATCCGATTGGCTTGCATCGTAGGCGGGTCAAGAATCGATTGAATCTGCCGTTGCTGTGATGCGGTAAACTCGTTCCAATGCCGGTCGATCTCAAACCGAAGTCGCAAGCCGCATGTACCGATTTCGTCGCTCAATCTGACTGCCGAAAGACTTTTTTCCTTTCCGTGCAATTGTTCAAGCTGACGAAGAAGGATGTCCGTGACGCCGGTTTGAGTCGAAACATGCTGCGAGATGCCATCAACCGTTAAAACCGTTGTCAACAACAAAAAGGAGATAACGTATTTGCCTGACATCCGCCGTGTATTCATCATTGCCATCTTCAGTTTTGATTAATGAATAGAACTCAAATTCTTGAAGACGAAACGGTGTTTCGCTGCCACGTTTGATCGGTGGGAACAATTTCTTTTCGCCGGTGAATGCCGTGATGGAGCATTTCATGACGCAAACAACCGCAGCTTTTCGTGTTTCCTGTTTTAAGGTTGCATGCTTTCACGACGGTTGTTTTTCCGCAATCACACTGGCACAACCACCGGGCATTATGGTTTTTAACATCAACCATATAAATGACTGTAAGGCGAGTGAATCTCATTCCTTTTAAATTTTGGCATAGCATAAAATTCCCACCATGCATTATATGATTTTGATGAAGGAAAAAAGGGATATGAAAAATATCTTTCGATATCCCTTTTATTTCTTCTTATCTATATGTGATACGCTAATTTGAAAATCACATTGCGTCTCTCTTCGTAACTTGCCCCGCTGAAATATGCTCCTTTGATGAGGTGATCGTGATCGAGAAGATTGGTAATGTATAATGACGGCGATAACGAAGCGCCGCCATCCAGAGAAAACGTATATCCGGCGGAAACATTGAAGATCGTTGAAGGAGCCGTGTGCGTGGCAGTATTGAAATCAAACAAGCCGGTCTGGTAGGCATCACCGTTCGGGTTTCCATTGGTCAACCCGGAGCCATAGATTGCCGTAAGATTCATAAACCAGTTCACCGGCTGATAATTCAATGACGCCACGACGGAAAGGCGCTGGTCGTGGTCAAGATCGGTTGCGGGACCGTCCGTATCAATCGGGAGAAATCCACCGGTCACGGAATCGGAGCCGTACGCATGAATAATCGATGTGTTGATATAGCCGGAAAACGGAGTTGACGGATCGCTATACGAAAATCCTAATTCGATTCCTCGTGTGAAAACCTGTGCGATGTTGACGGGAGTTTTGACCGCGCTTGATCCGACTGTTTCGTCGTCAACGCCGGGGGTTGCATATTTGTAGAAGTATGCAATTTTACTCCGCAAACCGAAATCAAAACTCCGCGTATAAGCCGCTTCATAGAAATCGTCACGTTCGGGAAGCGTTGCCTCGCCGCTGTTGGTAATGTTGGAGGATATCGTACGCAATCCTTCAATGTTGTTCGGCATGAACAGTTTTCCGTAATACAAATACCCTGAATTTGTCTGATCGAAAAGGATATTCCACCGGATGCGCGGACTTACCTGATGCTGCAGCGGCGCATCCGGTTCGATATGCTGATCGTATCGGATACCTGCTTCGATTTTAGTCCATTCCCACGGGTGAATCTCGCTTTCCGCGAACATGCCGAAATCGGAACCGCTATAATCGGTTACGACCGATGGACCGGGATTTCCCGCACTGTCTCGTGATGTAAAATTTTCCTTTCCGGTGGTGGCGCTGAAATTCAACCCGACGGCGTACATGAATTCGTGCATCAGACGCTGATCGTATTTGATTCTTGTTCCGAAAGTCGTGAACGAGCGATCCTCGGCAAGCACATAACTGTGCGCCGTATCCCCCGCAAACTGAAAATCGGGCGGATCGATGGAGCCCGGAGTATAGACGAGTTCTCCTTCGCGGGCATATGCACCGACAAAGAGATTTGTCTCCTTGTTTTTATCATCCGAAAGAATCCGGTAATACGAAAGTGTCTGGAATTGATTCGTGGTGTTCTGAACGTCGTCGGCAATCTGCTCGAGGGAATCGTATGGAACCTGCGTATAGGTTCTTCCGAAGTTGATGTTCATCGTCACGTAATCGATATCGCTGAGTTGATAATCGAACTTGCCATAAAGAAAATAATCGAACCCGTGATCATTAAACAATTGTTCGATTGGCTGATCGATGCGGCGGTCACTTTCCTGACGTGAACCGGAAAGGAAATATCCGAATCGGTCTTCATGTCCGCTCAAGGAAAGCGCTTGACCGTTCGAATTCAGAGCTTTGAACGATCCGACCCGGTCGCCGAGAGAATCGCCGGCATTTGTTACAAGATAGCTTCCGATATAACTCGATGCATCGAGATGGAATTTCCCGGTTGGTACACGATTTTGGATGTCGACAAGGGCTGCAATCTGTCCGCCGTATTCTGCCGGAAATCCTCCGGTGTAAAATGTCGCCCGGTCGATAACTTTCGGATCGACGACATCGTTGAGTCCGCCGAATACACCGAGAGGAATCGGAATTCCATCGACATAATATGTGAATTCTCCGTGCTGTCCCCGGATATGCACTTCCCCTGTCGGAGCGCGGGCGGCGCCCATCAAACTCTGCTGAAGCAGATTTGTCATTTGATTGGTCGGTGTTGCGTGATACGTTTCCGATTCGAACACCTGGTTGCCCGTTGTTAAGTCGAATGTTGCCGTACCCAATTCATGGTTTCCAAGAATGACGACTTCCTGCTGATTGACGGCATGAAGCCCGATGGAATCGACCGAGTGCTGATCATCAACGAGAATCGAATCGTAAAAATCGTTGTAGTCGATAAAATGCACGGAGATGTTATACCATCCCTCATGGATATCGATGAACTCCACAAGCCCGCGTGGGTTGGTGACATTCTGGGCAACGACCGCTTTCCCGCGTCGAAGGACGACTCTGGCAAGCTCCATCGGTGTTTTGAGATCTGCGTCATAGACATATATTTTCAAATGTTCATCGCCGCCGGTAGCCGGGGGATCGTTTTTATTCTCCATTGCAAATGTGGATGCCGTCATAATAAACAGATTGAAAACAATGAGAAGAAACTTTGTCGTTCTCGCCAGGGTTATCTCGAAATGTTCTTGTTGAAACGCCATAACAGACACTCTCTTTCCTTAAATATGAATGAATTAATGGACGAGAAACATCATCATCGTTCATGCAATGAAGAAGTTCATCATCGTTTATAATACCTCACTTCCCAAGAGCTATCGGCTCTTAGAAAATGATCATTCGTAGAATTAGGAAATAGAAAGAGGTGGTCCGCGTTTTGAAGCAGAGATGTAAAAATCAGTGAGACGAACGGTAGAAGACGAATAAAAATTAATGGGGCGTACCGATTGCCCGATGCAGGGAAGAGATGGTGATGTAAAAACAAAACTGAAATTGGCATTGCGAAGACAGGCGAGACAGAAATGCGGAATGTCTTTATGAAGTTCTTTCGATCCGCAGTCATGCGTGGTGAACGTCTGCTGCGCGTTGGGTATGCCGAGAACATCCTCAAGGTGATGGTCGTCGATGACCACCAATGAGGAAATCTGCAGAATTACAAGAAAAAGAAGAACAGATTTAGCAAATAATGATTTCATGCATAGGAAGTATAGGAAACTGAAATTTAAAAGTCAAATTATACCTTGTTTTTGTCGGTTATTTATGAAAGGAAATCTTGAAGATAACGTTACGCGGTTCTTCCCAGCTTGCGCCGGTTGTGTATGAACCTTTCAGCAGGTGAATGTGATTGAATATATTGGTTATGTACATCGAAGGTTCAAGCGAGTTATCCGTCGTAATGGAAATAGTGTGACCCACACTGAAATCGAATATCCAATAGGGAGTCGTGTGTGCTGCCTGGTTGAAATCAAATAATCCTGTTCCATAGTGCTGGACATTTCCGGGAAATCCATTTGAGAGGCCGGAACCATATGTTGACTCGAGATTGACGAACCAATTTTGCGGCTGGTAATTAATATCTGCCGAAACGGAAATCCTTTGATCATGATCCAGATCGGTTGCCGGTCCGTCATTACTGGGAGGCAAAAATCCGCCGGTGAGCTCTCCCGAACCGATCGCATGGATCACTGAAGAATTCAAATGGCCGGAAAACGGTGTTGCCGGATTACTGTACGAAAGCGAAAACTCGAATCCCGTCGTTTTCACCGTCGCAATATTAAAGGGGGTCTTGATCGCGCTGGAACCAAGTGCCGCATCGTCGGTGAATGGCTTGGCTAGCTTGAAAAAAGTGGCGCTCTTCCATCGTAATCCGAAAGGGAAGCTGTGTGTGTATACTGCTTCATAAAAATTATCCCGTTCCGGAAAAGTGGGCGTCACCGAATTACTGATATTTTGTGCAATCGATCGAAGACCTTCTATGTTGGTCGGCATGAAAAGTCTTCCGTAATAAAGATATGCCGTATTATTCTCATCGATCAAAAAATTCCACTTGAACCGCGGGCTGACCTGTGACGCCAGCGGTACGTCCGGTGCAATGTGTTGATCATATCGCAAACCGGCCTCAATGGAAAATAATGCCGTTGGTTGCCATTCGACTTCACTGAATATCCCGAAGTCCGAACCGGCAATGTCGGTGAGAATTGATGGCCCCGTCCGGTTCAGCGAGTCACGGGACGTGAAATTCTCTGCTCCGGTCGTACCGGAAAAGCTGAAACCGATTTTATACAAAAACAGATACGATATTCTTTGGTCAAGCGTCGACCGAATCCCGATTGTCGTGAAATTTCTGTCTTCCGATAGTAAATAGCTGTGCACACTGTCTCCGGCAAACTGAAAATTCGGCGGGTCAATGTCACCCGGGATATAGGTTAAATCTCCCTCACGGATGTAAATGCCGGTGAATAGATTGGACTCCCGGTTGGCATCCGAGGAGATCGTGTGGAAATAGGAAAGTGTTTGAAAAGCATTGGTGGTGTTTTGCATGTCGGAAGCAATTTGTACCTGAGGATCGTACGGCACCTGTGTATACGTTCTGCTGAAACTCAGGTTGGAAGTGAGATAATCGACATCACTCAAAATGTAATCGAACTTTCCGTAGAGAAAATAATCGAACCCGTGATCGTGGAAGATATCCGGCGTCGGAGTATCGATGCGGCGATCCGTTTCTTGACGCGAGCCGGAAATGTAAAAACCCAATTTGCCGGCATGATCGCTGACCGAGAGGTTTTGACCGTTAGAATTCAATGCACGGAACGGACCGACCCTGCCGCCGAGGGACTCATCGTTGGCGGAGCCGGACAAAGCCGGTGGATTGTCGGGTCCGGGTGAAAACGGTTTGGTTCCGTTGAGAACGAAATAACTCCCGGTAAACAGCGACGCATCAAGGTGAAAACTCCCGGTCGGAACGCGATTATTGAGATCGATGACAGCCGACATTTGTCCGCCGTATTCAGCCGGGAATCCTCCGGTGATGAACGTTGCACGATCGATCACTTTCGAATCCACCACTTCGTTCAACCCGCCGAAAACGCCGAGCGGAATCGGGAGACCGTCGACATAATAGGTGAATTCACCATGCTGTCCGCGGATATGAACTTCTCCCGTCGGCGCCCGGGCCGCCCCCGTAATACTTTGTTGAATCAGGTTTGTCAGTTGAGCAGCGGGCGGGGCATGATATGTTTCCGATTCGAACGTCTGGTTGCCGGTCTTGGTGTCGATACCGGATGTACCCAGTTCACGTTCACCGTTCACTTCGACTTCGTTCAGCTGGTTGTTTTGCGGATGGAGATCGATTGTTACCGTGGTGTCTTCATGACCGATGTGGATTGTATCCGAGAATGTTGCATAGCCGATGAACCACGCAGTTATTCGGTACGTGCCCGAGGTAAGACCGCGGAATCGAATTTGACCGGCAGTATTCGTTGCTTCCTGTGCGATGACCATGCCGTTACGTTGTATCATGACCCTGGCAAGTTCGATCGGAATATTTTCAGCAGCATCAAGAACGGAGACCTTGAGTTGCACATCCCTCGTTCCGGGATGAAATCTGTTTGCGGAAAAGGCATGGAAACAAGCAAAGATGCAGAGTAATGCCATCACCCGAACGGCCTGCCGTTTCATTGCGAACCCGTACAATCCGAAATGATATTTATTTTGGTATACCATATTATTTAATTAGGTAATCCTAATTTTCATATTAGAGAATATTTCGTTAATATGCAAGTCGATGACACTGACCTTTACCGAGGAAAACTACTTGAAAGCGATTTACGCGCTTTCATCCGAACCCCATGGCAGAGTTTCTAATCTTGCCATTGCAGAACGGCTGGCTATTAACCCTGCCACCGTTACGGAAATGCTTCGTAAACTTCATGAGAAGAAACTTATTCACTATAACCGGTCGGACGGAGCAAAACTTACCGCGGCGGGAAAAGCCGGTGCGTTACAGGTTATCCGCAAGCACAGATTGTGGGAAACATTTTTGGTCGAAAAACTGGGATTCAGCTGGAGTGAAGTTCACGAAGCTGCGGAGCAGTTAGAACATATTCAATCGGATAAATTGATAGAGCGATTGGATACGTTATTGGATTATCCGAAATTTGATCCGCATGGCGATCCGATACCCGATGCCAGAGGAAAAATTTCAAATTCGAATGCCAGACTGTTGTCGGAATGCCCGGCAGGTAAAAAGTATACGTTAGCGGGAGTTGTCAATCATACCCGTTCGTTCTTAAACTTTCTTGATAAAATGAATCTTGCATTGAACGATACGATCGAGGTAAAAGAAATCGAGGACTTCGATAAATCGATGCATGTCGTCTTGCACGGAAAAGTAGCGACGGTCTTCAGTTTGGAAATCAGTAATTGTCTGTTGGTATTGTAAAAGCAGTGGTTTTATACGTTCTGCGCTGTTGGGAGGTAGAAAATCATATTACCGCAAGTCCTTTCTTTTCTGTTGGCCGGTGTGCGGTTGACTTTCACAGATTTAATAATTACTTTCCGTCTGAAATTTAACCCTTCCTCTGCCGTCATCTATAAAAGGAGCCAATCATGAACACATATAAACAACTTTATTTTCTTCTGGCAATTCTATTCTTTGGTTTCTCGTCTGTGAGTGCACGATTTGTTCAGCAAGAGAGAAAACCTTTTGGCGCACATCCCGTGATGCACGCAGAGCCTCCGAAAGCTCCCGAATCTCCTCAAAGCGGTCTGCCCGGATTCGAAATCAATCAAAAAGATGCTGTTCATACTGTTGCTGCACCGATAGATTCAATCAAAAAAAGAATGCTTGCCCGCCAGAATCAACTTCATTCGAAAAGAACAGTTTTGTCGAATGGGCAGATTGTTGTCGACATCCGCCAGACTTGGAATGATAGCGTGTGGGTAAATTCTTCCAAAGACAGCAGCACGTTTGATTCGCAGGGGGATGGACTCTATGAAGTGTATGAAACCTGGAACGATACTTCGTGGGTGAATTCTTATCAATTCGTTTCGACGTACGACGTGAACGAAAATCAAATCAGCTACTTGTACCAAACGTGGGGTGGCAGTGTGTGGGTGAATAATTACCAATACCTTTACACCTACGATGCGGGCGGACGTATGACTGGTTATTTGTACCAGACCTGGAATGGCAGTGCGTGGGTGAATGTTGAGCAATACACGTACACCTATGATGCAAACGAATATGAAACCAGCTATGCGTATGAGACCTGGAGTGATAGCGGGTGGGTGGATTCTTATCGATACAGTTTTACATACGACGCGCACGAACATGAGACCAGCTATTCATACCAGATAGGGAGCGGAAGTTCATTGTTGAATGTTTGGCAATATATTTTCACGCTTGATGCGAACGGACGTGAAACCGGTTATTTATATCAGGCATGGAATGGTAGTTCGTGGGTGAATGATTATCTGTACTTTTTTACATTTGATTCGAGCGGGTACAGAACCGGTACCCTGTTGCAGAGATGGAACGATACCTTGTGGGTGAATTATTACCAATACAGTTACACTTATGATTCGATTGGGTACGAAACCAATTACTTGGTGCAGACTTGGAACGGTAATTCATGGGTGAATTCATACCAAGAAACTTTCACCTATGCAAACGGACGTGAGACCAATTATTTGTACCAGACCTGGAATGTTAGTTCATGGGTGAATCTTGATCAATACATATACACCTATGATGCGAACGGACGGAGGACCGGCGAATCGTATCAAACTTGGGGTGCCGGCGTTTGGGTGAATGTTTGGCAATACGCTTACACATATGATGCAAATGGAAATGAAACCAGTGATTTGTATCAGACAGGGAATGGTAGTTTATGGGTCAATTCTTGGCTGTACACGTACACCTATGATGCGAACGGAAATGAAACCGGCGATTCGTACCAGACATGGAGTGTTAGTGCCTGGGTGAATGTTTGGCAATACATGTACACCTTTGATGCGAATGGAAATGAAACAAGCGAATTAGACCAGACAGGAAACGGTAGTGTATGGGTGAATTCTGGTTTGTTTACCTACACCTTTGATGTAAACGGCAATGAAACCAGTGGCTTGTATCAGACTTGGAATGACAGTGTGTGGGTGAATAATTATCGGGATATATATACATATCAAATATTGACTGCCGTAAAAGATTCCCGTCAATTACCCAATCAATTTGCTTTGTCCCAAAATTATCCGAACCCCTTCAATCCCGCAACACATATCAGTTACACGATCCCGAAAGCAAGCACGGTTACTCTGACGATTTACGACCTTCTTGGTAGGGAAGTGACCACTCTTGTCAATGGAAGGAATGAACCGGGTGAACATTCCATCAGTTGGAACGCGCTGAATGTTTCAAGCGGAGTGTACTTTTACAGGATTGTCGCGGGAAGTTTTGTGCAGACTAAAAAAATGATGCTGATGAAATAGCATCCCGAAACATCTGATTGCCTCAAGCCCCGGTCTTTGAAGATCGGGGCTTTTTTTTGTGAGGCAGGACTTTTTCTACACGCCTTCTCGAAATCAGATACCGAGACTGACCGTCAGATTTGCAAGATAAGGCGCGACAAGCTGATTGCCGGTTACATGTGTCACCAACGGTATTCTCATGTCGGCATAAAGTTTGAGGCCGCCGTTGACATTCAACTCGAAACCGGGCGCAAGAAACAGCCGCTGGTAACCGGAGTTGTCCGGGTCGGCATTGATGCCGCTGTCCGCACCGCGGAACGAGCCGACAAGTTGAATCATCGGGACGATATTGTAATCGTGCAGCAAGTTATCGTAATGGGCAGCAATGGTAATATCGAGACCGTCGCCGGGTCTGTAATCGTTGCGAGCATTCAAAGCATGTAACCACATGAACTGCCCGTACCATCCCCACCCGTCTTCCTGTCCCATCTGATACGCACCGAGCAGCGCGTCGGTCGTGCCGGTTCCGATTTGTGTGTCCCTGTCCATCAGCGAAAGATCGAACGGACCGGTCGGCAGTTTGAGGCCGAACATCAGACCGATCGACATATCTTCGGAAAATCCCGTGTACATGCCGAGCAGGCGGACGTCGCCGGCGGCAGTATGCGTGACCGAAACAGGGTTTCCATTGTCGTCGGTTGTTTTGAAATACCTGGTCCAAATCGGAAGTTCACCCATGATGCCCCAATCACGGCTGAGCATCGTTTGAAATCCGAGCGTGTAAAAGCTTGTCAGAATTTGTTTATCGTCGTTCAGATCGGGCGATGCACTGCCGGTTCCGTTCCAGTTGTCGTACTGGTTCATGTAATTATATTGGAACGATAACGTCGTTCCGGGAGTCGTTGCCATCATCCAGCGGGGACCGACCGTGAACACGTTGCAACCGCATGCACAGGCAAACGACATCGAATGCATACAGACAACGAGGATTGCCGAAACGATAATAATTCGGAATACCGCTCGGCAGGTATAGTGAAAAAATCTATCAAACATTTTCGTAACCTTTCAAATTGTTAAAAAGAAACGCAATCCGTTTCTGTGAAAAGGATTGCATGACGATTATCTTACAATTCGGTTACGGGTTGGGAGGATGAAAAGGGGGTTGAGTGAACGAAGAAAGCCGGAATCCATTTTGCAGTTGCGGATACGAAGTAACTTTTACAGAAGCACCGATGGAAAATTCGAAATAATGGATGAGGGCGATGTCGGGAGCGGTGGTGGTCTGAACCGATTGACCCTGCCGGCACGGCATCGGAAAAACCGAACAGGTTGAATGATCGCGGCACATGTTTGCGCACATCGGACAATTGTCACTGCCGCCTGCCTGACAGCAGGAACAGCAAGCCGGTTTTGGGCTGCTGCCGATAAACAGATGAGGATCAATCTGCGTCACCAGCAAAGCCGCAACCGTGAGAGCCAGAGCCGAATATTTAATGAATATGAACAAATGAAGAAGAACGATGTAATTCTGATACGAACGGGTGATACATATAATAATATACAGAGCCAATTCCGAAAAAACAATTTAACATTGCCTACTGTCGTTACTTTCTTTCCGAGAAAGAAAGTAACCAAAGAAATCTTTTCGAAATCGTAACGCACGATTCAATCGCTAACGCACAGCCTGACAATTCCGCTTCAAAAAAGATGAAGCGGAATTGAAACACGTCGATTGAATCTTTCCAGCCCGCACGGCTGACGATTTCGGCTGTCAAGCCACTTAATTCGCGGCTTCGTACATGGTCCTGCCGAAGGCATCCTCCGAAGGATTTGCCAATGGCATCTCCCAAAGGGATCCCTACGGGAACTTCGTGACCTTTGGAAGATGCCTTGGGCATAAAAGGAGAGGATGTTTTTAGCCGGGCAATTCCATCTTCCCCTTTTAGGGGAAGATTATAGATGGGGTCTTGCTCTTTTGTGAAAAGTCAGTCGTCAACGATTAGAATTTTCTATCCGTCCGGATTGAGCCACCACCAAATATCATCACTTGTAAATCAACACCACCGGTTTGCCGCTGTCATCGATATAGGCGCGGTACATTCCTTCGGTGTTGAAGGAAATTGCCATCTGTCCTTTCGTATTGAGGACAATGACGCCGCCTGTTCCGCCGAGCGCTTTCACTTTGGCGAGAGCGCTGTCGGCAGCTTGCTGAAGATTTATCTTACTGTATTCAACCATTGCTGCGATATCACGTGCAACGCCGACCCTGATGAAATATTCGCCGTCGCCGGTTGCCGAGACCGCGCACGACCGGTTGTCGGCGTACGTTCCCGCGCCGATGATCGGTGAATCGCCGATGCGGCCGAAACGTTTGTCGGTCAGTCCGCCGGTCGATGTGCCGGCGGCAAGGTTGCCGTCATAATCGAGAGCAACACAGCCAACTGTTCCGTGCTTCTCGATGGTCGAATCTTTCGGCGCAGAATTCTTCAGAGAGTCGTTCCGGTCTTCCGCTTTGGCGCGCTGAAGTTCCTGCCAGCGGCGCTCGGTGTAAAAATACGATTGCGGGACGAGTTCCACGCCTTGCTGTTGAGCGAACGTTTCCGCGCCGTTGCCGGTGAGCATCACATGCTTCGAGCGTTCCATCACCATGCGTGCAAGCGTGATCGGATTTTTGATATGCTTCACAGCGGCAACTGCTCCGGCGCTCAATGTTTTGCCGTTCATGATCGATGCATCGAGCTCGTTCGTTCCTTCGTGCGTGAAGACGGCGCCTTTGCCGGCATTGAAGAGCGGACAATCTTCCATCACTCTGATCGTTGCTTCGACGGCATCGAGACTCGAACCGTGATCCCTGAGCACGTTGTATCCTGCCATGAGAGCCAGCGTGATGGTGTCGCGGTACCGTTGTTCCATCTCCGGCGACAGGTTGCTTTTCAGGATTGTTCCTGCACCGCCGTGTATGAGGATAGCGATGCGGTGATCGGTTTGCTGTGCGGAACCAAAGGCGATACTGCCAATGGTAAGAGCAATTAAGAGAAGGATTTTGTTCTTCATAACGATTCCACGAAAAAAGGAAAGGGGATTTCTGTAGGTTGAATGTATGAAATTTTCGGGTTGGAATCCACGATGAAGACCCGTCACCCTGAGCGTAGTCGAAGGGTGTTCCCGCATAAAGCAAGAATGTAAACTATTGGGTTTTTTAGTGAATATAATGTTACTTTCTTTCCGAGAAAGAAAGTAACCAAAGAAATCTTTTCGAAATCGTAACGCACGATTCAATCCCTAACGCACATCCTGACAATTCCGCTTCAGAAAAGATGAAGCGGAATTGAAACACTTCGATTGAATCTTTCCAGCCCGCACAGCTGACGATTTCGACTTTGTTTACCTTGGCGCTTAGTTTTTCTTGAAAACAGTTCCTGTCACATTGAGCGAGGTCTCCCGAGTGTCACAAAGTGATCCTTCGGGAGATGTATTCGGCAGAAGAGAGTCCAGATCCAAATTATCAATTCACAATTAATAATTGTGAATTATTAATTGATAATTAAAAAGTATCAATTCACCATTCTGTCCGGAGTTTGTTGAAGGAATGAAAGTGTTGCCGAACGGAAAAGAGAAGTGGACGCTGTAGGGTTCGAACCTACGACCTCTGCCTTGTAAGGGCAGCGCTCTGAACCAGCTGAGCTAAGCGTCCATATTCATATCTATCTTGTCCCGTCACGATCAATGATCGTGACGGGATTCTCAAAATGACTTACAATTTAGCTTCGCTTCGCTCGCTAAAATGTGTCATTTTGGAAAGAGCGGGAGACGGGGATCGAACCCGCGACGTCAAGCTTGGGAAGCTTGCATTCTACCGCTGAATTACTCCCGTCATGATCGGTGCGATAATGACGGGACTAGCTGAACCATCTGACCCGATTTCCGGATCAATTGTTCGATATACTTTTTGCTTTTTCGGTTCTTGATCTCTTGTTCCCGTCGGGATGCTTCGATTTTGGTGGGAAATTCTTCGGTATAAACGAGCGTCCATGGGATTCCGGTACTCGTAAATTGTGAGCGACCGGAATTGTGATCGTGTAAACGCTGAGAAATATTTTCGGTTTGGCCCGTATAATATTTTTGAAGCGACGGACTCCAAAGAATATAGACGTGAAACATTATTGCCTCCGCGATAAAGAAGTGATGATGCCAAAAAGTAGAACGCATACGCTTCCCGTCACGAAAAAGAATAGTGGCGGACTGATAATTCTTTGTGGACGCTGCAGGGTTCGAACCTGCGACCTCTGCCTTGTAAGGGCAGCGCTCTGAACCAGCTGAGCTAAGCGTCCATATTCATATCTATCTTGTCCCGTCACGATCAATGATCGTGACGGGATCGCAAAATGACTTACAATTTAGCTTCGCTTCGCTCGCTAAAATGTGTCATTTTGGAAAGAGCGGGAGACGGGGATCGAACCCGCGACGTCAAGCTTGGGAAGCTTGCATTCTACCGCTGAATTACTCCCGCGCTCATTTTATTGCCTTTCTTGAATTGTTTTAAGGTTTTTTTAAATTTTTTAAATCCGAGAGACAAATACGGGACAAAAACTTCAGGAAATATATGTCAATATAATTTATTTCGACCGAAATGGCAACATCTTAACCATCCTTTCCCAACCAATAATTCGCTCCAATCAATTCATCAATCCAATTTGACACAAATCACAAAAGAAACCCTTAAAAAAGTTCCATCATATCCATTAAATTTCATAAGTATATTTTAGGCAAACATAGAGTTGACAATGATTAGTAGTTTTTTTAGATTACTACCGTCTAAAGTCAAATTAAAAGAAGTCAAATAATTCGAATTCCGTCGATTTTTTGATTACGATAATAGGTAGGGGCGGGCTGCAGGATAAAGCTTCGTTTAAACTTGAAACCCGCAAAAGAAACTTCATCCATAACGAGGAACGGCTTGAATGGTCACCAGCACAAATCCAAGCTTCCATTCAAATATGGAAAAAGTAAACCCAACGCAATTCTTCGTTCATTCTCTGCTACTTACGACTGTATGGGATTAGTCTTTGCTTCTAGACGAACTTTCGTCGGTGTGGATTCTCTCCGTACGATATTATCCGACGATGGCTTTTCTCCGGTCAACGCACTCAAAGATACACATGTTGGAGACGTTGTAGTTTACTGCGATCTCAAAAACTAGCTGTGACACATGTCGGAATTATTGTTCAAAAGAAACCTAGTGTCGAGAAGAAAGGCTGGGAGATTTTGATTTTAAGTAAATGGGGGGCAGAGGGTGAATATATTCATGACCCATCTATTGTTCCTGACACTTACGGAACACCATTTGAATATTGGACAGATAGGAAGAACTATTTATGAATTTAAAGAAAGCTTTAGAAATAGTAGAAAGCCATCACTTTTCCGCTCGCCTTAACATTGCTAGCTCACTTTCGCTTTTTTCCAAGCAGCTCAGCAAGAAGACTGTGTTCAATTTTTATTATCAAAAATCGCGTGCGAGAATCCCGGATATAAGAAATCTCTTCAAGAAATTCTCTCGCGAGCTAGAGAACTCTCAAATATTGAAATTGACCGTAGATATGAAAACCCATGGGATACCGCTCTTAGTATATATTTGTGGCTAATCAATTTACGAGAGCCTGAATCCTCTAAACTTATTGCTCAATATTTAACACAAGGTCAACAATATTGGTGGGCTAAAAAAATTGCCTATCGAATCCTAATGGATTCCCAACCTGCCGCCACAGATACACGTTTTCAGGATATTAATACTGAATTTCCATTTACAAATTCTTCTCCCCGAGACCAGTCTGGTGAAGCAATCATTCTTTCCAAGATTGGTCAAGAAATCGAAATCGCGCAATGTAATTACACAATCCGAGATCAGTCTGGTGAAGCAATTATTCTTTCCAAGATTGATCAAGAAATCGAAACCCCGCAACGTAATTACATAATTCAATCCATCATTAAAACCAATTCCGAAGAATATCAATATGATTGAACATGCTTGGACAGTGTTATGTACTAAAGCTATTATAGACCAAGAAACAAACAATATTACTTTGTTTGAAACTATCGAACAGATTAGCTTAGTTGAGCCACCCCCACCTGATAAAAAATATGTTTTACCAATCCCAGTTGAGGTAGTAACATTCTGGACTCGTGGAGATGATAACAAGCCTTCACGAGGGAACTGGACGTTTTACGCTTTATGGTCCAAACAATGAAACTATATCTCAGAATTTACAAAGCATCGACCTACAAACTTACGAAAGGCTTCGTAATAGAAGCCGACTCGCAGGATTTCCATTCCATGGCTTAGGCTTATATCATTTTGAAATCGAACTTCAATTAAACGAAAAAGAATGGAAAAAAGTTGCAAGAATACCCTTAAGACTCGTGATGCAGCCACCTCCGGCAAAACCCTAGATTGAAATCTACCTTCACTATTTCGAAGGATTCCTAGATATCAACAATTTCTAATTATTCTAATTTCATTCCCAAACTAAAACTCTAATTCACACAAACTAGCCAAGACTACCCGAATCTAAATTTCTTAGAATATCACACGACATCGAAATCCCGCACCGGTTCAGACTGTCGGGAGGAAACAGCCACAAACCAAAGCGGGATCAATTGCATACCAATAAGTTCGATAATTTATTTCCTCATCGAATTACTGATCAAGTAATCCCTTTCCATCGAGAATTTTCTGCATACATTTTTCAATCCTTAACTCACGGGTTTTGGATTGTTTCGGTGCAGAAAAATAAAGAATGTATGCTCGTTGCCGTCCCGGCGTCAATGCCCGAAAAGCAGTTTTCAAGGCAGGGTGTTTATCTAATTTATTTTGAAATTCTTCAGGAATGGTGAACTCGGAAGTCTTTTTCAAATTCACTTTTAATCCGGCTTTTTCCACTTCCATGGCTTCATGAATATATGCCTTCAGGGTTTTTGGCACTATTTCCCGAATATTTTTAAATCGGATCTGGCGCGCCGCCTGCACATTCTCCGTTTGCCGGATGAGAATGCCATCGGCATCATGCAACAACGCGCCTTTGAAAAACAAAAGCGCACAGTATTCTTTAAATCCATGAATTAAAACTATGTTTTTTTTCTCCCCGCCCGCATGGGGAAACGTGTAACAAGGACAACCCCACTTCAATTCTTCGGTCAGCCCGCAGTCGAGAACGATCGTTCTCAATTTCACAAATTCTTCCTGCCACTGTTTGGCTTTACGGAAATAAAAATCGACATCGGGATTCGTTCTGCTTTTTGTCATAGTATGCTATTGTAATTGGTTTGCTGGTTTTGATGGTTTATTCTGTCCCATTAAACTTTCTTCAAAATCAGATGCGTTGCTTTTTCGGAGCGAATGTTCTGAGAACATTTGTATCCCAATGAAACTAAATCGATGGAAGAGAAAAGATTTTCACCGGAACCGAGCAGTACGGGAGAAATGGCAAGATGTAATTCATCGATCAATTTTTCGCGCAAGTATTGTTGAATTGTCGAGACGCCGCCGCCGAGCCGAATGTCTTTTCCTTTTGCCGCTGCCATTGCTTGCCTGAGTGCGGAATGGATTCCATCCGTAACGAAGTGAAATATTGTTCCACCTTCCATCTCAATAGCCGGTCGTGCATGATGCGTTAAAACATAAACTGGTGTATGATACGGTGGATTATCTCCCCACCATCCTTTCCAGGAATGATCTTCCCATGGACCTCTCATCGGGCCGAACATATTTCGTCCCATGATCCACGCTCCGATATTTTCAAATCCTTTGGCGGCAAAATCATCATCAATACCGGTCATGCCTTCCGTTTGACCGCTGCTGTGCATTGCTTGAAATGTTTTCGTCGGGAAAAACCATTCATGTAAAGACATGCCCCCCATTCCTAAAGGATTATCGATGCTTTGACTCGGTCCGGCTCCATACCCGTCGATGGAGACACTAAAACATAAAACTTTTAATTTACTCATTTCTTTATCCTTTTACGTGATTCAACATATTCGCCAAGGGATTTACCTTGCTGTTCCCCGGCTTTGGCCGGATTATTTTTCAAATAAAGCAAATTGGATATTGATAATCAAACCGGTACGTTTTTAACGCAAGCATCGACCATTTTCTGAGTGGTGGGTCAATTTATAAAATCCCGTCTTTCCGAAATGTCACAAAGTGATCCCCTTCGGGACTCTTGTTCGGAATCCGAACCGGGTAGTCACTGATTAGATGCTGAACAAAAACGTTTCAGCAAGACGGGTGGGCTTGGTTGGCGTTTCTTTCATTACCCCCCGTCTTTCCGAAATGTCACAAAGTGATCCCTTCGGGACTCTTGTTCGGAATCCGAACCGGGTAGTCGCTGATTAGATGCTGAACAAAGGCAATTCAGCAAGACGGGAGGTCTTGGGATTGGTGATCTCAGGAAAATGACCCACTACCATTTTCTGCAACTTTTTCATTTTGTATTTGTCTAATATTAGGTCTTTCCCTCAACCAAATACTGGTGATTATATGAAACGTTTTGGGTTACTGTTTTTCCTTTTCTGTTTAATTTCACAAACGTCGGCGCAGTCGCAGACGTCAACAGATAAATTGGTCGGGCTTTGGACTGCACGGCAGTGGTTCGGTCCGGTTGCACGCGGCACACTCATCATTGAACGCAACGACGACGCCTACACTCGCCGATATGATGGGACGAAGAGTTTCCATCCGCATGGAAAAGAACGAGTTGTGTTTCGATTTGCCTCACGGCGAGGGCTCGTTTCGCGGAAGAATGCAAAAAGGGAATACGATTCTCGGTCATTGGTTCCCGCCGAACTCTCACGCTTTGCTTGTCGGCTTCAAGTTCGCCTCGCCGGTCGAGTTAAAGCCGGACGGTTCGAATCGCTGGAAAGGGGAAGTGGTGCCGCTCGAAGATCAGTTCACGTTTTATCTTTTAGTCAAGAAGGAAAATGACGGATCATACCTTGCAGTTTTGAACAATCCGGATCGCAATTACGGCGCACAAATCGGCGTCGATAAGATTGCAATGGATGGCAACATTATAAAACTTCTCGGCAAACGCCCATCGCAGAAAGCAGAGCAGGAACTTGCCAGCGGTGTGTACGATTCTTCCAACGATCTGTTCACGATGACATTTCCCGAACGCGGCGGGACATATAATTTTACCCGTGACGGAGATGAAAGCAATTTTTATCCGCGGGGCAAGAACCCGGAACGGTACGTGTATCATCCTCCGCTTGCCCGCGACGACGGCTGGCCGACAGCGTCTCTTGCCGATGTCGGTATCGATCAGAAAGGGATTGAAAAATTCATACAGATGATCATCGATATGCCGATGGATACGCTGAACGTTCCGCAGGTGCACGGCATTTTGATTGCGCGACACGGGAAGTTAGTGCTTGAGGAATATTTTCATGGTGAGAACCGCGATAAACTGCACGACACGCGATCGGCAGCGAAAAGTCTGACGGCAACGATCGTCGGTGCGGCAATGCAGGATGGCGCGCCGCTCAAATTATCGTCTCCTGTGTATAAAGTCATGAACGGCGGCACGTTTCCGGAGGGAATCGATTCATTGAAGCGGGCGATGACGCTCGAGAATCTTCTGACGATGTCGTCCGGTTTCTTCTGCGACGATAACAACGACCAGGCGCCGGGCAACGAAGAAACGATGCTTGATCAAACCGCCGAACCGGATTATTACAAGTTTACGCTCGAACTCCCGATGGCGTTTCCGCCCGGCGAGAAATCGATCTATTGCAGTATTAACCCGAATCTTGCGCTCGGGATGGTGAGCCGTGCGACCGGCGATTCGCCAATGTATATATTCGATCGCCTTCTGGGAGCTCCGTTAAAGATCAAGACGTATGCATGGGATTTGGATCCTGCAGGAAATCCGTATGGCGGCGGCAGTGTGCAGTTGTTGCCGCGCGATTTCATGAAACTCGGTCAGCTCATGCTGAATGAAGGAGTCTGGAATGGACACAGAATACTCAGCCGCGATTTTGTCGACCGCGCTTCGTCGCCGTTGTATCATAACAATAATATTCAGTACGGATATTTATGGTGGAGTATCAATTTTCCGTACAAGAACCGGATGGTGCGTGCATTTTTTGCCGGCGGGAACGGCGGCCAGAGCGTGAATGTGATACGGGATCTCGATATGGTCATCGCCACCTATGCCGGAAATTATGCAACGAGAGTTGGACTTCATATCCAGCAGGATTATATCCCGAATTTTATTCTGCCGGCAGTCCGGGAAGCGGGAGACGATAAGAATGCGCCGGTGATCGAAGGACACTTCGTCACGCCGTACGGACATTCAACGGAAAACGGCAGAATCGTACAGCCGGTTAAAGAAAAGAATTGAGTTAGGGGTTCAGGGAGGGACACTCTCGTTCTCCGAGTGTTGTACATTCGGACACTGGTGGTCTGACAGTGCAACTCTCGGAAAACAGGGTTCTCTTGATTACTATTCCATCCAGCAATAAAAAATCCCGCTCCGGCTCAGACTGTCGGGAGGAAACAGCCTCAAACCAGAGCGGGATTCATTAAGGGTAAACTATTTTCTGCTGATTTCTTTCCTAGAAAGAATGTATTCGCTTGTCCGAGTGAGAGTAGTGAATGTTCATAATTTCTTTGTATAACCGTATTGTCCGCTCGCCGTTATATAAGCGGTTGCGCAACGGAGCGACAACATTCAAAACAAGATAAATGTCTTCCGGGTTCTTTTCTTTTAAGATGTTATTCAATTTGGCTGCAGCACTATGCCAATTCATCAGGATCATAATTCAGTCGAGGATTGCAATTGTGTGTCTAACGGGGGTAACTGATTAATAAAAATATAAACTCTTTTCATTTCTTTTTCTATGCTTTCCATCACAACTGCGTTGACATTCGAATCTCACAATAATCACTATATATTAGATGCGATGAGGTGAATTCGGTTTAATTGCCGATGTGACGGTACGCAAACCTTCCTTGAAATCCCGGTCAATTTTTAAGATTTTTGATGAGGATTGGGAACATCATGAAGCCGCTCATACAAAAATTGCTTGTGGAGGGACCTGTCGTTTTGGACGGCGGGTGGAGTACGGAATTCCGGTCGCTCGGTTTGGAGCCGGGGGAATGCCCGGATTTATGGAATCTTACCAAACCGGATATTGTCGAATCGGTTGCCCGCTCGTATGTCGATGCGGGAAGCCGAATTATTCTGACGAACACATTTCGCTCGAACCGCCTTGCACTCGAGCCCTATTCTCTTGTCGACAAGATCGAAAAGTTGAACCGCAAAGGTATTGAACTTTCAAAAAATGCCATCGGAAGAAAAGGGCTTGTGTTTGCGTCGATCGGTCCGGCCCGCAATCTCTCGATGCAGGGAAAACTGCCGGGTGAAACAATCCTGATGAATGTCTTCAAAGAGCAAGCGGAAATTTGTGCCAATGCCGGCGCCGACGGCATCGTGCTCGAATCTTTTTTTGATATTTACGAAGCGAGGATCGCCGTGCTTGCCGCAAAATCCGCCGGCATCCCGGTTGTCGCTTCGGTCGTATTTGATTACGGGCAGAGTAACGACCGGATCGCCTCGGGACATTCGCCGGAACATGTGGCATCCATTTTAGAAAAAGCCGGCGCCGATGTCATCGGTGCGAACTGCGGCCTCGGCATCGAACAGTATCTTCCGGTTTGTAAACGTCTCCGTGCGGCAACAAAATTACCGATCTGGATGAAGCCGAATGCCGGTTCGCCGACATTTATCCGTAACCGCATCATCTATCCGACAACGTCGCGGAATTTTTCGATGTATGCACAGGTGCTCAGTAACCTGGGGGCTGATTTTATCGGCGGATGCTGCGGAACAACGCCGGAATATATTTTTGAAATGGCGCGTAATCTGAAGAAACGCTATCGCAACCGGATGATGCTGCAGGAATAACCTTTGGTGGAAAAAAGAATCGCCGTCTCCGGCACTACCACATAGCCGGAAACGGCGAAACTGTTTTACGACGATCAGTTGGTGTTCGGCTTATCGGTAATGATGACGAGGTACTTATCCCGCCAGAATGTATCCGGCTGTGCGATCGTCAGCAACGATTCGTTCTCGCTGATTTCTGTTTTCTTATAGAATTGTTCGGCACGTTTCGGAACGATCTCGTCGATCTTGCCGTCGACATGAATATTGTTTTCGACAAGTCTATTGATCGGTTTGAAATTTTTATCGTCGAATCCGCTTGCAAGCGTTGTGGTCGAGCCGAGCCATCCCCAGAGAAAGCCGCCTTCTTTTTTGATGATGCCCATTTTCTCAAGCTGGTCTTTCGTTCCGGCAATATAATATGCCGTGCTGATCTGTTTATATTGAATATCGATGACGGAATCTTTCTGCGTCAGCAGGTTATTCTTTTCGCCGATCGTTTGCTGAAGTCCCTGAATGCGGTTACCGAGATCGGCAATTGTCTGATCGCGGTCGTCCAGCGTCTTCTTCATGTTCTCAACGATCTGTTCAATGCCCGCATACTGTTTCTTAGACGAACTGAGTTTGGAACGCAGATCCGCAAGCCGCTTGTGGTTCTCGCTCAACGTGGCGCGGATGATATTGATTCGGTCGATCAGTTTCGTGTGCAATTCATCGGCGGTCAGTTTCTTTTCCGATTCCATTTTGGAGGTTTCATTCAATAACGATTTCTCTTTGGCTTGAAGATCCTGGATGCCCGTATAGAGGTCGTTGATGGAAGTGGTCACCGTATCGACGAACATATCGCGCGTGGTGATCGCCTGATCGAGTTGCCGGTTTGCTTCCTGCAGCGCGCTGTATTGTTTTTGAAATGCCTCATCCGTACCGTTGCACTCATACAGGAAAACCGCGAGTACTGCAATAACGGCGATGATGATGATGTTGCTTTTCATGCGTGTTGCCCTTTCTGTTTTTTTCGATGGCCGCAGGAACCGAAGTTTCAATCCATTTCAGAACCGAGTCAGATTGAAAAATGTATTATCAAGTTAAAGGAATTCAGCCTGAAGTCAAGTGAAAATTTTTTTAGAATTCGGCAATATCGTCTGGTCGAAATCATTATGCTGAATAAGCGGCTTAATAACGTTGTATGCAGATGAAGAAAATTTAATTTTGTATATTGAAGCATGGAAATCAATAAAGGCGATGAAATCGAGCTGATGATCGAGCGGCTTTCCGGTGAAGGGAAGACCGTTGCGCGGAAAGACGGTATGGTGTTTTTTGTGGAAGATGCCGTTCCGGGCGACGTTGTTCGTGCGCGGATATGGAAACTTCAGAAAAAATTTGCCGAAGCGCGGGCAGTGGAAATTCTTACCCCGTCAAAATTGCGGACAATACCGAAGTGCAAACATTTCGGCGTGTGCGGCGGATGCAAATGGCAGAATCTTTCGTACGAGGCACAGCTTGGATTTAAGCATCAGCAGGTGGTCGATGCATTTCAACGGATCGGCGGATTCACATCGCCGGATGTCAGGCCGGTGATCGGCTGCGACGAGCCGTATTTTTACCGGAATAAAATGGAGTTCACATTTTCCCGATACCGTTGGCTGACGAATGATGAAATGCTTCAAACGGAGGAACAGCCGGAAGAAGTTGCTCTTGGACTTCATATTCCCAAGCGCTATGATAAAGTGTTGAATCTTGAAGAATGCTGGCTTCAGTCGGAATTGAGCGCGGCAATCGTCAATACCGTTCGAGAAGTAGCGATAGGTTGGGACTTGAATGTCTATTCTTCCGACGATCAGCAGGGATATTTGCGGCATCTGGTGATTCGTGAAAGCAAACGAACGGGGGAGGTGATGGTCAATCTTGTCACTTCCACCGATGTGCGTGAAGTAATGCAAAAGCTAACCGATTTTTTGCTCAAACATTTTCCACAAATCACGACAGTGGTCAATAATATCACGGGACGCCGGTCGATGGTTGCGGTCGGCGAAAAAGAAATTGTCTATCACGGTCCGGGGTACATCACTGAAAAAATCGGAGACTATATATTCCGCATTTCTGCAAATTCATTTTTTCAGACGAATACAGTGCAGGGTGAAAAGCTGTATCAATGCGTCCGTTCGGTTGCCGGTTTGACACCGAATGATGTCGTGTACGATTTGTACAGCGGTACCGGCACGATTTCGATTTTCTTATCGAATGCGGTCGAGCGGGTCATCGGGATTGAAATGGTGGAAAGTTCTATTGCCGATGCAGAGCGGAATGCGGAATTGAATCGCATTGCCAATTGCTATTTTCTTCAGGGAGATTTGAAAGACCGGCTGACGAAAGACAGTGGCTGGCTGCAGGAACATCCCCGGCCGTCGGTGATTGTCGCTGATCCGCCGCGTGTTGGAATGCACGCTAAAGTGGTCGATCAGATTGTGAAGCTTGGTCCACAGCGAATTGTGTACGTCAGTTGTAATCCTTCGACGCAGGCGAGAGATGCAAAATTGTTGTGCGATCAGGGATATGTTCTGCATGAAATTCAGCCGGTGGACATGTTTCCGCACACCGATCATATCGAGGCGGTTGCGTTCTTCACTCGATAAATAAAATCGATTACTTCCTTCCGCAATAAATTGTTGCCGCTCCGAATGTGAGCGAGAACGACTCCGCGTTGTGAAATCCTGCCTGCCGCAATAACGAAAGAAATTCCTGTTGGTCGGGAAATTGGGCGATGGACCGGGGAAGATAACGGTACGCGGCATTATGCCGGGAAATAATTTTTCCGAATAACGGTAATCCGATACGGGAATAGAGATAATAGAGTTGTTTGATGACGGGGGTTTTTGGCGTAGAGAGTTCAAGAATGATCGAAGTGCCAGTTGGTTTCAGGACGCGGTACATTTCACGAAGTGCGCGCAGCCGGTCAGCGAAATTCCGGATACCGAACGCGACGATCGTGGCATCGAATGATTCATCGGCAAACGGAAGCTCATGCGCATCGCATGAAACAAGTTCGATCCGATCTGCTTTGTCGATGTGAGCCAATTTTTGTCGAAAGACATTCAGCATATTCGGTGCAAAATCGGAACCGGCGATATGTCGCGGGTTGAGAGACAGCAGTTCCAGCGAAACATCACCGCTGCCTGCGGCAATGTCGAGGAACGTTCCACCTTCCTTTTCCTGAAGAAGTTCAATGGCTTTTTTTCGCCATCGGATGTCCATGCCGAAGCTCAACAGGTGGTTGAGAACGTCGTACGTCGGTGCGATGGCATCGAACATCGAACGGATTTGCTCAGGCTCTTCCCGGCGTATTTGTTGAGAAACTGACATGGAAATCAATTTCCAGAAAAGCATTTTGAAAAGCAAATAGAACATTGTGATGCTATTTCCACATACTCTTGCTTTTTACCGGACTTTCCCTTATGTTCCACACATTATTTTCCAATGGTGAGGAAACTGAATAGATTTTTTTATATCTCTGTTGTTTTGTTGTGTTGTGCGGGAGTGCTTTTGGGGGGTACATCACCGAAAAGTATTGTTGCCGCACGAACGCCATCGGCTCCGCGGATCGACGGATTGCTGACGGATGATGTGTGGAATCTTGCCGTTCCCGTTTCCGGATTTACGCAATTTGATCCCGAAGAGGGCGCATCGCCGACGGAGCAAACGTCCGTTCGCATTTTATATGATGATGATGCGCTGTATATCGGTGTGATGTGTTATGATTCCGTTCCCGGCGGCATTGTCGAGCAACTGACGAGACGCGACCGGACCGTTCAGGCAGACCGTATTTCCATCATGATCGATTCGTATCATGATAATACAACGGCATTTTTGTTCAGCGGATCTGCATCGGGTGTTCAATCGGACGGCGTACTGTCGCAGGACGGAAGAATCTATGATGTGCAGTGGGATGCCGTGTGGGAATATGATGCAAAAATTCTTCCCAACGGCTGGTCCGGAGAATTTAGAATTCCTTTCAGCGCTCTCCGGTTTGTCGAACAGGACAGCGAGTATGTCTGGGGGATAAATTTCCGGCGGTTTATCGCACGCAAACAGGAAACCGACGAATGGGTGATGGTGCCGCGGAAGGAAACAATCCAGGGAACGATTTCATCCGTTTCGAGAATGGGAAATATTTCCGGTATCACCGATATTCATCCGCCGCTGCATGTCGAGTTACTTCCGTATGGAGTTTCCAAGTTGAATTATCTTTCCGAACCATCGCCGTTTCCGGTGCAGAAGCAATTTAAAAATTCCGCGGGCCTCGATTTGAAATATGGGGTGACGAACGACTTTACATTCGATCTTGCCCTCAATCCCGATTTCGGGCAGGTCGAAGTCGATCAGGCGGTTTTGAACCTGACCCGGTTCGAAACATTGTATCCGGAAAAGCGGCCGTTTTTTCTCGAAGGCGCTCAGGCATTTGCGTTCGGAACGATGTTCGATAATAAACAGCTTCAGTTGTTTTACTCGCGCCGGATCGGGGCGAACCCGACAATTCCTGCCGCCGATTCCGGTTATGCTTTTCTTGACGAGCCGCAAGTGACCACGATTCTCGGCGCGGCGAAGTTTACCGGGAGAACCGATGACGGCTTGACGATTGCGGCACTGTCGGCAATGACCGATCGTGAAGATGAGGCGGAACAAAATCTTGCCGGCGTTCAACGGCCTTCGATTGTTGTCGAACCGCAGGCGAGTTATAATGTTCTACGGTTGAAACAGGATATCGGCGATCAATCGACGATCGGAATGATGGCGACGAGCGCATTCAAGGAACAAAATATTCCCGCAGTCAACGGAGGCATCGATTGGAATCGTTCGTTTCAATAAAGGAGAATATCTTGCTCGACGGCTATCTTGCCGGTTCGTCCGAAGTGCCGGAACAGGATTCGGTAAAATTAACCGGAACTGCCGGCAGGATCGGATTTGCAAAACCGCAGGGTGAACATTTTCTCGGATTCACGGCATACGATTATTCTTCGAGAAATTTTTCCGTTTCCAATCTCGGTTTTTACAGCCAGCCGCTCGAGCATGGCGGTTACACCGAACTTATCTATAAAGAAGATCGCGCCGAAGAACCGGTGTTGCGATACGGAATTATTTTCCAATCGAATTATCGGTGGAATTGGGATGGCATCAATACGGTCAAACAAATTGAGACAGAGCCGTCGTGGCAATTCAGGAATTTTTGGACACTGGCGCTCGATTATTATCATGATTTTCCGGCGTATGACGATCAGAACAGAATTGTCGGCGGTGTCTATCGCCGCCCGTCCGAAAATCAATTATATGTCGACATACAATCCGATGCACGGAACGCTGCCATCATGGCTTTGACAGTCGGCTACCTCGGCACGACGAAGGGAATGGGAGCTGCTTATTCCGATCTCAGTGTTACTCTCCGGCCAAATTCCTGGATGGAATTTTCACCGGAGCTCACGTTCTATCAAACGCGAAATGAAGAGACATGGGTGTTGCCGTATTTTACTCCCGATGGATTTGATTTATTCGGCAACCGGGATGTCGATCAATATAGTGTTGCACTGCGGGGAACGATCACGTTTACACGGACGTTGAGTTTTCAATTTTTTACACAGGTCTTTATTGCGAAGGGACATTATTCCAACTTTAAAAAATTGGTTGGCGAAGAAAATTTACCTTCGTATGATTATGAACATTCATCGACGTATGTCGATCCCGATTTCAACGAAAAAATACTGAATGCCAATCTGGTGTTGCGGTGGGAATACCTTCCGGGCAGTACATTCTATCTTGTATGGACACAGGCGCGCGATGCCACAGACGATGTTTTTAATACCACATTTTCCGACGATTTTTCGAACACTTTCCGGTTGCCGATGGATAACGTCATTCTGGCAAAGCTTTCTTATTGGTGGAGTTTGTAAAACTCCTTCCGCATCGTCTCTTTCCAACTATTCTTTCAATTCATCGTATCATGGAATGCAAAGTGTCAACCGTTTGACAAGGATATATGTCTAAACAAGAGAAAGAAAAAGGGAACCCTGCATGACGGCTGCGGACGAGCAGCAACTTATCCTTCAGGTGAAGGAAGGAAGCCATGATGCTTTCCGTATCCTAGTGGAGCGGTATATGAAGCATGCGTATAATATTGCCTACGGCTTTGTCCGGGATCATCACGATGCCGAAGATATTTCGCAGGAATCGTTTGTCCGTGCGTTTCAATCGATCCGGTCGTTTCGCGGTGATGCGGGGTTCGGCACATGGCTGTACAGAATCGTTACCAATCTTTCGTTGAACCGTATTCGACAAAAAAAACATACGGCGGAACGGGAAATTCATTCGTGGGATGAAGCGATGCTCCATCGAAACAATCACATTGACGGTGCCGATAATCAGGATATGCGAATGCATATCGAACGGACCTTGCATGAATTGTCCACGCTCCAGAGAGCAGTCGTTATTTTACGGCATTTCAACGGGATGTCGACGAAACAGGTCAGCACGATCCTTCAATGTTCCGAAGGCACGGTGAAAACGCATCTTCACCGCGGACTGAAAAAAATGAAAGCGAAAATGATTTTCCTGAAAGATGAAATAGTATGAGCCTGCATAGAAAAATTAATCTTCTGTTGTATGATTATCTGAAAAATGAAGTATCCGATGTTGAACGGATAGTAATTGAGAAACATCTTGCAACTTGCCGGCGCTGTAAGGATGATGTCGATGAAATTCGTGCGGCCATTCAATTATTATCGCAGCAGAATATTGTTCCGAGCGATGAACGTCCTGCCGAATATTGGCAGCAGTTTGCCGGAATGGTCGATGAGCGATTGAAACCGCAATCATCGTCAGCGGCAACGTTCTGGTCGGATATTTGGGATGATATTATTTCGTTCGTCATGATTCGTCCGGTTACGGTATCCGCAGTGAGCGGTGTGATGGTTCTTCTTGTTGTTGCAATTCTGTCATGGCACAGGATGGTTCCGTCCCGGTTACATGAAGACGAAAAACAAGGACCGCAGGTAGCGGAAATTTCGGGCCAAACTATAGATCAGGATATCAGGATGGGTAATTACTTCCGGAAATCAAAAATGCTGCTGGTCGGGATAACGAACATGAAACTGAATGAGAATCAGCCGGTCGATTTGAGTTCCGAACAAAAATACTCCCGGGCTCTGTTGCAGGAAGCACGGTACCTCAAGAATCAGCCGATGGACAATCGTTCCGCCAAACTGATCGGGGATCTGGAAAAAATACTCATCCAGCTTGCCAATGCGAAAGAACATGGTGATGGTCCCGATGTGGAGATTATTCGCGGCGGCATTCACCAGGAAAATTTACTTTTTAAAATCCGCGTTGCGGAATCGATGTTCGATTCTTCGCGCACACCCGGCAATTGAATATTATTCTTCAGAAAGAAGCATCATTATGAAAACAACATGTATTTTGTTCGGTCTCGCACTTGCAATCACCATCGGTTACTCACGTCAGGAAACGTCGATAACGATCGTTTCATCGGGAAACTCTGCCGTTGCATTTTCCACGGATGCTGCATCCGCGGAGACGATGGATGCGAAGGACGATCCGGGGTACGCGATGTATAAAGAAGGGTATAATCTTGTTCTCGATGAACAATGGAAAGAGGCGCGGGAAAAATTGGAGGGAATGATCAAGCAGTTTCCCCAAAGTTCGTATGTCGACGACGCGCAATACTGGTCGGCATTTGCACTCAAACATATTGATAAAAAGGGAGCTGTTGAAGCGTATAAACAATTCATCAAAAAATATCCGAACAGCAATTATTACGACGATGCCGTTGCGGATCTGTCGCAGCTCGAAACGAATGAAGCTACCACTGCAGCCCCCTCGACGGGCCAGGGATGGTCGTATAGTTATTCGACGCCGGCCATGCCTGCACAACCGGCCGCATCTCCGCAAAGTCCGGTCATGATGGAGCGCTCCATGCGTGATATGGAACGGAAGTTGCGCATACTGAATCATGTTCCGCACCTATCTCCGGACACGCGGTCGTTTTCGGAACTAGGATGGGGGCGGGAAGAAAAGGAGGATCCGGAAACGGAATTGAAGATCGAAGCGCTCTATGCCATCGGAAGTGGGAAAGAGGATGATAAATCATTTCAGACATTGAAAAATGTTGCGCTAGATTTTAAACAATCGCTGCGGTTGCGGCAGGCGGCGCTCGATGCGCTTTCCGATTTCAAAAAATTCGATCTCATGCCGGTGTACCTCGAGATTGCAAAACATGATACCGCTGAGGTAATGCAGAATCTTGCCATCGATTTTATCAGCAGTAATACTAAAGACAAAAACAAATCGGTCTCAACATTGATCGATTTATTCAATGCGATTCCGCATAACCGGCTTGAACAGAAACGTACGATATTTTATTTTATCGCCGATGTCGGGAACGACAGGGCTGTCGATTTTCTTGCTGCAGTTGCGCGTTCAAGCGACGATTACGATCTGCGCAAGGAAGCGGTGTATTATCTCGGCAGTATCGGCGGCGATAAAGCCCGTTCCGCGCTTTATGAAATCCTAAGCGGTAAACAATAAATTGGTTCTCCGGAAACCGTGACGGATCTGAACCTGCTCATCCAGCCGGAAATTCAATAATTGCCGTGCGTTGTTGGGGTATTTGACTTTCATCCGCCGGTTAAGTACGTTTAGAGCAACGTTCTTTCCAAAGTCTCTTCATTTCAACGATTGAGAAGGAGAATTATATGAATCGTCTATTTTTTATCCTCATGATGTTCTGTTCTTTTGCCGTCGGACAGGAAAGTTATGTTTCCATTAATCCGTCACAACCGAAAATCGGCGACCAGATTACAATCACATACAATGCCGGTGCGGCAAAGGCGCAATTGAAAACTGCTTCCGATATGGAATGCCAGACGCTGGTTGACCGCGGTGATTTCGATGAATTCCTTATTGAAACTCCGTTGAAAAAAGACGGATCGGTGTGGAGAGGCACATTCACGCTTCAGGATCCCGGGGCGCGATTGTTACTCTTCAGATTTGTCTCCGGAGAAAAAACGGATGATGATAGCGCCAACGTCTGGAACACTCTGGTGTATGGTTCCGACGGCAAAGCGGTGAAGGGTGCAAACTATATGCTCGGATGGCTTCTGGCAAACGGAAATCTGTACGGTTTTCGTCATTCGATGGACATGGCGGCCGCGAGATCCGTCCTCGCGAAAGAAACGGAGATCTATCCCGAAACATGGAAACCGCGTCTTGTCTTGTGGGATCGTGCACTCAAAGAGAATGATAATGAAGAAACGCGGGCGACGATTCATAAAGAGCTCGATGCGGTTTATGCCTCAACCAAAAATGTTGATGAAGCATATTGGGATTTGATTCCATGGTATGAAAAGCTCGAGGATAGCAGCAGTGCCGCACGTCTGACCCAGGAAGTGAATACGAAATTTCCTCAAGGAAAATCAGCGTGCCTGCTTCGGTACCGGGCGATTATGAAAAATAAAGATTTTGCAAAACGGGCGGAGATGTTGGAAAAATTGCTATCGGATTTTCCGGATATCGCTGATAAACAAAAAGAAAATTATTTGGTCAATCTTTCGAGTGCGTATATTGCCGACAGTAATTATGATAAAGCGGCAGAAATCCTGTCCAGACTCAAACATCCGACTGCATCATATTACAACGGACTGTCCTGGCCGCTGATTGAAAAAGGTAAACAACTCGACAAAGCGGTTGCGTGGGCGAAGCAGGGCGTCGACCTTGCCGTCAATTCCGACCCGTCGGCAAAACCCGGTTATTATACCCGTCAGGAATGGGAAGAACAATCGAAGGAACTGTTGTATATGATCCTCGATACCTACGGCTACGGTTTGCTGCAGTTACAAAAGTATGATGAGGCGGAAAAAGTTTATCGGGAGTCGTATCAGGTATCGAAAGGTGAAGACGTTGACGTCGATGCACGGTATGTGGAAGCGCTTGTCCGGAATAAACACTTCGAGGATGCGATGACAATCGGCAGGCAGTGCATCGAGGATTTACATGAAAGTCCGAAACTGCTGGATTTGATGAAGGAGGCATATGCTCAAAAAGAAGGATCGGAAAAAGGATTTGATGCTTTGCCGGGCGATAAACAAAAAAGTTTTGACGGAATTCTTGCCGATGCGAATCGCGTGAAAACCGAAAAACTTCGGAAGAAAATCCTGGAGAGCAGAACGAATACTCCATCCATGGATTTTACGGTAAACGATTTGCAGGGAATGCCGGTTGTGCTTTCTTCATTGAAAGGAAAAGTCGTTATCCTCGATTTTTGGGCAACTTGGTGCGGTCCCTGCCGTGCTTCGTTTCCGTATCTTCAAAAAGTATATGAGAAATATCAAAAAAATCCCCATGTGGCTTTTCTTGCAGTCGATTCGTGGGAACGAATGAAAGATATTCCTGCCACTGTTGCCAACGCCAAGAAATTTATGAATGATAATAAATATACGTTTCCGGTGGTTCTCGATGACAAGGTGGCTGAAAGATATAACGTCACGGGAATTCCGACAAAATTCATTATCGATAAAAACGGAGACATTGCTTTTACCACGATCGGATTCGATGGTCCCGGCATGGAAGATGAATTAACACAGCAGATAGAAATATTGTTGGGTGAGATCGTCGGCTCTCTCGAATAGCCGAAGAAGACATTTTTAAAAAGAAAAGGCGGCCGGTTGTTTACCGGTCGCCTTTGTTATTTGAACCCGCCTCATGCCGGGAGGTAGTTCTATTACCGACTACTTGGTCGGACATCAGGTCGGAAGTGGAACTTCCTTCCAGTCACGTTCTTTACGGCCGCTGCCGACCGCTTTGGAAGTTCCGGTTATGCTCGGGTTGCTGTCTCGGTTGAGGTCTGATGACAGCCGGAGTACGCTGTTGATCGTGCCGGAATACTTGAGGATGAATTTGCTGTCCGTGTGGAACAGTTCCGAAGCGCGGGCGAACGGTTTCGATTTGAACGCGATCACGTCCGCTGGTAATTCGCTCGCCGTTGCCTGTCGGGCGAGTGACGACGTCGACACAGTTAATATGGCTGTTTGTCCGTTGTTCAACAAGATGAACGTCCACTCCGCGATTGACGATGCGGTGATTATCGAATTGAATGTTCACCGATGCCCGCGTGTTACCGAAAATAACGCGTGCGCGATCTGCCGGTTGGATATAATCGGCAATTCTTCGTGCGGTGAAATATCTTCCGGGAACAAAATTCCAATAATGCACCGGGCTTACCCACCGATCTGCCGCGATAATACCCATTCCGGCACGAAACTGCGCGTAGGGAGTCAACGGCGCCCATCCGATGTTATCATTATCGTATCTCCATTCAACCCATGCCGGTCCCCATGTATCGTCCGGGATCCAGATCCAGCCGTAATAATCATCATAATACCAGCGTCCGTAATGAAAAGTTGCCCATCCGAACGGTTCGCTCGAGACCCAATACCATCCGTAATCGGTCCATGTCCAGTTTCCATTCAGATACGGTCGCCATCCATGGCTGACACGAACGGGTCGCCAAACATACCCGCCATGCATTTGAATCCATTCTCCATACGATGATAAGGATGAATAAAAGACGCCAAAATTCTTAGAGTGCACGCCAAAGTTAAAAGTAATCGGACGTTTTGCTTCGGCGTTCCCTCCAATTGCAAGGATCATCAGCACTACGAACATTACTTTTTTCACGGAAATTCTCCTTTAAATTATATCAGTTTCTAACATCTACCGATGATATTTACAATGATTATGCCATTGTTTTATTCGATGATTTGAATGATTTTTCATAAAAAACCATGAAAACCGTCCAAAAACTGAACCAGGATTGTTGGAGATTCAAGACAGCACAGATTGTGATCTACATACTTGACTTTATCAGAGGTTTAAAGTACCTTTGATATACCCCCCTCAACATCGTCATAGTGGTTCTTGTACGATGTATTTTTCAACAAAGAAAAGGCAGTACTTGTCGACCAGTGTAATAAAAATTGCAATTATTGTCGCATCGGTGTCTCTATTCGTCCCCGGAGGGGAGATTTTTGCCCAAAAGAGCCGTCCGGATAATTTCAATAAATTTATTGACGATATCCGGATTGCCATGCCGCAAGAACATTCCGGCGTTTATAAAATTCCGACAGAAAATGATTTCCGGGAATGGGGAACAATTGTTTTTCTCTTTCGCATGCAAATGTTCGACAGTTGCAGAGTTCTTCTTCGGAAGTATAATTATACGCTTCTTCAGTTGAAAGATAGTAAATCGGGAAAAGTCTATGATATTGTGCGCGAACAATCTCCGGTGAGATTCGGTTGGGGAACATTCATCCATAACCGCAATCATAGTAAACGGCTGAATATTGAAGTCAATCATCCTGTTGATGATGATAATATTTTGTCGATAAGCGCCGAGTTATTCCGCAGAACAAATGCAGAATGGTTGTTGATTGCCGGTGGTAGCAGAAACGCTCTTACCGGCCGGGGTTCGACCGACGTGGGGAGATTGAAGCGGACAATCTTCCAGCGATGGCATGAAATGATTTCCGATCTCACACACATTACGTTGTGTCTTCATGCCTATGATGAAAAATCATATCCTTCGCCGATTCGGTCGGCCGATCTCATCGTGAGCAACGGAACGACGACCGACGAACAATGGGGAATCTCCCAAATCAGTCTGGCATTCCGGGATACATTGCGCTCGCTGGGTTTTGCATGCGGTCTGGCGATGTATGATTCCGGGTATGCCCGGCTTTCCGGCGGATGGAATCCCCAGGGTGTGTTTTCGAACGACAGTCTCGGATTCGGTCACTGGCTCTATCTTGAAGTTTCGCATAAACTTCGCTCAGAATCTTCCCGGTACGACCAGCTCGTGACATCGCTCGATCGGGCTCTGGATATTACCGGTAAAAAGATATCTCAACAAGTGAACAGAGCATTCGGTTTGGTCTCTCCCCGCGTCGTGCGGGTCGACTCGTTGCACAGAATTCTTTTCCCTCCGGCCGATTTGGAAACGTATCGCATAATTTCTTTTAATGCACGTGATGCGCGCAATGATACAATCGATGTTCGGATGGGAAACTGGCTTGAGCTTCTCGGATCCGGAAAATCTGTGTCATCGGTTACCCGCCTGGATACGGACGAAGGCGAAACCCGGCACTCACGTTCACCGAACAGTGCTGAAACGCATTCCGCGGTGTCAGCCATGAATGATGCAAACGATGCTGTTCTTCCTTCGATGATAAAGTTTGCGAGGGTTGAACGTTCTGATTCTTCCGCGGGCGACGAAGATCGAACTGTCGCTGAGCCGTTGCAGGTTCACCGGATTCCCCTGCAACCCGTGCTTGCTTCGACGTTTGAGTTTGCATCGGTGTCTCCTGCGCCGGTGACATTTCGGTGGGAAGGAACGATTTCGGCTCAATTTAATCCGAATATTCAAACATTTCAAATCAGCACGCAGGACCAGATCAATGAAGCAACAGCTCCCCGGACGATGCCGAAATTTCTTATCCCTCTGATTAACAGTTCGTACCGGTCTGCCAATAGTAAATATGTCGGAATTCAGATGACCGAAATTCTCGTCAATGAAATCGCACGGCTTGTCAATGAGCACCAGATGAAAAATAAGGATATCGGTTTGCTGGCAGAACAGGGCGAGCGCGGCGATTATTATCTGAGAATTTTTCCAAGTTCTGCACCAAAGAGATAGAGCTTTCTATCTCCGGTACAAAACCGATCCTTGTTTTTTCCATCAACTTTTTGAAACATCAATCCGGATTAAAATTTACCACGGCCGGGAGTTGTCATTATTCAATCAAGTTTTGTATATTTGAATAAAAAAGAATGGAATTGTATCATGACGACAAAACCGCCTTCTTCTGTTAAGGAATCTTCTGCAGATTCTCTCGAAAAAACCGCCTATTTCAGTGTCAGCACGATACCGACGCAAGAGCCGAATGATCGGAATAGACTCGGATATCATATCTGGCGATGGCTTTCTACCAGACAGGGAACACTCGACCAGGCAATTGCAGAATCAGGAGCACGCCTTACTATTTCTTTACAGGATGCCTCGAAGATTATTGCCGATGCATTGAATAAACAGGGTCAGACAGCGAAATAAATCGAGCCCCTTCCGTCAGTCATTTCTTATGTTTTGTCTTGACTTCTATTGTGAATTCTCTTATATTGGAAATGACAAAAATGTCGTTTTAGCTGATAAACTAAGACAAAACTGACATATCTCATATTGAGGATTATATGAAATCGACCACCATTGCCGAACGTATCAAGATCGCGAGAGAAAACAAAACATTGGATCAGGGTGCGCTCGCGGCAAAAACTGATGTGGCTGTCCGAACATTACAGCGTTGGGAAAAAGGGCTACAGGTTCCTGACAGTAATTATCTGGTTCGGCTTGCAAATTCAACCGGCGTGCGTCCCGAGTGGTTGCTGACCGGTGAAGGAGAAATGTATTCGACGCTTCCGCCTCACCGGAAGATCATTTATCTTCACAAGGAAACATCCCTTCATAAAGTCCAGCTTGTCGATATTCCGCTGTACTCATCGGTGCCGGCCGGAAGGACGGCGGCAATTTTTCATCCGGAATATGTCGAGCGATATGTTACGATCGATAATATCCAGGATCACAATGCATTCGCCCTTGTTGTGAAAGGGAAGAGCATGTCTCCGAAAATTGAAGACGGCGACATCGTGGTGGTCAGTCCGCAACAGGAAGTTCGCAGCGGGGATATTTGTGTCGTTCGCGTCAATGATGAAGATGTTTTGAAAAAAGTCAATATCGACGAACAGTATGTTCACCTCATTCCTTTGAATACCACGTTTGAGCCGGTGACGGTTCGTAAACGGGACGTCATGTTTATCTGGAAAGTTGTCCGCGTTATCAAAAATCTTTAGCATTCCTGCAATCGTTATCACATTTTCCAAAACCGACGAATTTCGATAAAAATCGACCATTTTTTGATCGATTTCAAGTGATCGTTTCTTCCCTTAGTGATAAATGTCACCACTCAGTTCACGAGACCTTTTATATTTCAGGAAATTATAATTTCAATAACTCCCTGGTTTTATTATGGTCGAATATCGCCACAGTCCAAACGGATTAAAGCTTGCAACCGTGTATCGAAAACCGATGAGTGTCGGTCTTGTAGCGAAAGTTTGCCGGGTGAGCAAGAAAACGGTTTTGAATTGGATTTACCGGGACGCTCTTAAAGCATTCACAACGTACGGCGGACATTATCGTATCTGGCCCGGCGATCTGAAAGAATTTATGGTTTCAGCTGGTCTCGACGTGCCGTATCAATTCGTGGACGAACGCCAGACGACATTCCTGATTGTTGATGACGACAAATCGTTCAGCTTAACATTGAAAGAAGCGATCTGCACGCAATTTCCGGAAGCGGATGTGATCATTACCGATGACGGTTATGAAGCATTACTTCTTATCGGTGAACGAAAGCCGAAAGTCGTTTTTCTCGATATCAAGATGCCGAAGATTGACGGGCTGCAGGTCCTGGAATTATTGAAGTCACGAAAAAAAGACAACTCGATGAAAATTATCGTTCTTTCCGGATATGTCGACGGGCAGATTCGCGAGAAACTGTCTAAAACGGTTGCCGATGAAGTCTGGGAAAAAGGAAAAAATTTATGGGAGTTACTCCAATCCTTTAAAATATTTTTGTCGGCATCGTCGGAGATTCCCAAACAGGTTTCACAAACATACATCCACGCTCATTAATTATGCTCTCAATCCACCACCATGAAAAAATTTCGCGTTTTACTTGTAGATAACACCGCTGTTTATCAAAAACTTTTAAGTAAACGATTACAAAATCCCGAATCAATCCGATTTGCCGTAACGCTCACGTCTCCCAAAAATGCCGAAACAGTCTTTCGTGATGCGGTCGGCATCATCGATATTATCGTGTTGGGAAATTCGCTTTCAAACGCCGCTATCCTGCAACTGACGAAATTTTTCCGTTCCTGTAATCTTGCCATTCCGATTTTCGTTCTCACGCAAAAAAACGATGTCCGTCTTCCCCTGTCGTACAAAAAAGCCGGGATTGACGATATGTTAAAAATTTCCGAGATGGGAACATCGTTGTTCGCATGGTCGTTTATCAGTACGGTGGAACAGGTCGTCTTGAAGAAGAAAGCGAAAGAGTACGATACGCTTCACAATGAGTTGCGGAATGTGAGTTCATCGCTCGCCACATTTGTTCATGAAATCAACAACCCCCTGAGCGTTATACGGTTGGCATTATATCATTTGGAGAACAGGGAATTGTCGAAACACAAGCGCGAAACGTTCTTCCATCTGCTCCTCACGAATCTTGAACGGATCGAAGGGCAGATGAGAGACATTTCCTTGATTCGCCGTCAGCTTAACGGCGTCCCGAATATCCGTGCCAAAGTCCTTACGCTGAAATCATCGCAACGGTCTGCATCGGTTCGGTAACCGCCGGTCATATTCCTTTCTTTGGAATCGGGAAAAATTTTCTGTACATTTTTCCTCGTCAATAATCATTTCCTCTTTCAATATCATTTATGGGTTTTAATTGTGGAATTGTCGGACTTCCCAATGTGGGGAAGTCCACGTTGTTTAATGCAATCACCGCAGCGGGTGCTGCAGCGGAAAATTATCCTTTTTGTACGATCGATCCGAATGTGGGAGTCGTGCCCGTGCCCGACAAACGGCTCGACGCGCTTGTCGGCATGTACAAGCCGGCAAAAATCAGTCCGACAGCGATAGAGTTTGTCGATATCGCGGGATTGGTCAAAGGCGCCAGCAAGGGCGAAGGGTTGGGCAACCAATTTCTGTCGCATATCCGGGACGTCAACGCTATTTGCCATGTTGTGCGTTGCTTTGAAGATGAGAATGTCGTCCATGTCGACGGCAGTGTCGATCCGAAGCGTGATATCGAAGTGGTTGAAACGGAATTGATCCTGAAAGATACGGATACCGTTGAAAAAAAATTATCCGACGCCGAAAAACGGTCAAAGGGTGGCGACAAGAAAATTCGTGCCGAGGCGGATTATTATGCGCACATCAGGGAACATTTGCTGGGCGGCAGACTTGCGGTGTATGAAAAACCGTCATCGCCGGACGAGGAATTCTGGCTGCGTGATCTTCACTTGCTGACGGCAAAACCGATTATGTACATTGCCAATGTCGATGAAAAACATTTGAATGCGGAAGACGGTTACGTCAAGCAGGTTCGTGAGCTTGCCGCAAAAGAAGGAGCGAAGGTCGTCGTTGCATGCACGAAAATCGAAGCGGAAATTGCCGTGATGCCGTACGCAGAACGTGAGCAATTTTTACGCGAACTCGGCGTGAAAGAATCGGGACTCGACCAGGTAATCCATGAAGGATATGCATTGCTTAAGTTGATTACGTTTTTTACCGCGGGACCAAAAGAGGTTCGGGCATGGACGATCAAACGCGGATCTCTTGCACCGCAGGCGGCAGGCGAGATTCATTCCGATTTCGAGCGGGGATTTATCCGGGCAGAAGTCATGAAATACAACGATCTTGTCCGGCTCGGCTCGGAACAAGCCGTCAAAGAAAAAGGGTTGATGCATATCGAAGGGCGTGAGTACATTGTCGAGGATGGCGACATCATGCTTTTCCGGTTCAACGTGTAAATTAGAACATCTCGATTTGCCGTTTCATCTCCCGGCGGAAATGTTCTGTTGAAAGATCGACCGGTAGTCTGTTCAATCCGTATTTTTTACATTGAAGTAAAAAAAGTTTTTTAATCGTTTCCGACCAGGAACCCTCACCCGTCATCCGCAACTTCCACCGCGAATCATTTGCCGACCCGCCGTGAATTTCTTCGATGCGATGAATAATCTTATCGGTACGGTCGGGCAATTCTCTCCGCACCCATTCTTTGAATAATTGTTCCACCGCTCCCGGCAGTCGTACGATCGTATAACTTGCACCGTATGCCCCGCGTGCAGCCGATTCTTTGACGATGGTCGGAATTTCTTCATCGTTGAGTCCTGGAATGATCGGTGCAACTTTGACCGAAACCGGAATGCCGTGCGATGAAAGCATTTCTACGGTCTCCAATCGTTTGAGCGGTGTTGCGGTTCGCGGTTCCATCACACGAATCAGATCGGTATCGAAACTGGTGATAGAGATTGTGACCTCGACAAGATTGAACTCATGCAATGCTTTTAAAAGATCGAGATCCCGCAAGATGAGCGAATTTTTTGTGATGATGCCGACCGGATTGCGATATTTCAGAAAGACTTCAAGACAGCGGCGTGTGAGTTTCAATTTTTGTTCGACCGGCTGGTAACAGTCGGTATTCCCGGAGAAACAGATCCATTGCGGCTGCCAGCTTTTTTTCCTGAAAGCTGCTTCCAGCAATTCCGGCGCATCATGTTTGACCAGAATTTTCGATTCGAAATCGAGTCCTGCCGAAAAGCCGAGGTATTCATGACTTGGTCTCGCGTAACAATAAATGCATCCGTGCTCACACCCGCGGTACGGATTGATGCTGTAGGTGAACGGGACATCGGGACTGCTGTTTTTGGAAAGAATTGTTTTCGAAGTGTCTTTATAAAAGACGGTGCGAACCGGACGATCGTCATCCGCGTCCGATGAAATCTCTATCTGCTCAAACGGCTCACGATGAATTGCTTCGAACTTGTTAGGGGTATTGGACGCAGTGCCGCGGCCCTTTGTGGATTTGGACATGATGATATTAAATTCTGAACGGGGTGCCAACGATGAACCTTGCGAAGGTTTGGAACCTTCGCAAGGTTGCACTATCGAACATTCAATTTCTTCTTTGCTGAATCCGACATCATCGAAGAATTCCACACCGGATCCCATACGATACGAACATCACATTCATGAACGCCGGGAATATCGAGGACGCGTTCACGAACCTGATTGGCGATGGCGCCGCCCATGCCGCAGCCGGGCGTGGTCAATGTCATTTTTACGCCGACCCAATCGTCGATGATCTTCACATCATAAATCAATCCGAGATCGACGACGCTCACCGGGATTTCCGGATCGAAAACCTGTTTCATTACTTCGTAGACTTGCGCTTCGGTAATTTGCTGCTGTTCTGTAGGTTTTTGTTCGCTCATGATCGATGTCCCTTTCTGATACTAAGGTACGGTTTTTGGGGAAGTATTGCAATAGATACATTGAGTCCCTTACATTGTTTCCGATAGCCCGATATAGAACATTCTTCCGACAGATGGAATGATTCCGGGGCCGGGATATTCATCGGTGCGCATCGTAAAATACGATTCGTTGGTCAGGTTGTTCACTCCTAATCGAAATTCATATTTTGAAATTTTGTACGCAGCCGAGATATCGATCACGCTGTATGAGGGGATCGTTCCCACCAAACCATCGGCAGAAAATTTTATGTCGGCAGGGTCGCTGTAGCAAGAGGCGGAATAAGAATATTGTGCGTTCATTGAAAAGTTTCCCAACGAGTAGTCAAGACCGAAACGCTCTGCGTACTTTGGAGCGTACGGAACATAATTACCGTCAAATTCGCCTGAGACATACCGCGCGTCCGTATACGCAAAGGAATTGTATATTCCCAATCTGCCGTAATGATTGTTAGAAATCAGACCGCCTAAAACGTTCACCTCTATATATGTTTCCACACCCTTATGATCATCAGCTCCTGTATTGGTCTCAAACTGGTACGTTGAAATATCCTCCGTTTGTTCAATAATTCCGATGTCGTTCATAACGTGCGTATAGAATAGACTTACGTCAAAGTTCAGGAAGTTGCCGACCAATCCTCTGAATCCAATATCGGCATTGTTTGCCGATGCATCTTTCAGGTTCTGATCGATTTTTGCGATGGTGCCGAATGGAGTCAGGTCGTCATACGTGACGGGCCTATACGACTGGCTGAAATTGGCGTAGATGTCCGCCGCATCGAAAATTTTAAATTGAGCACCGAGCGAACCTAACAAAAATGTCCGAGTGTGTCCTTCATTATTTACAGAGACATAGGGGGATGAGGTCGTATCATTGTTTTCTGCATAACCGTTTGCATTTGTGCTCAGATATTCAAAGCGCAAGGCAGGCGTTAGGCTGAATGCGTCGCCGATCCTGAAGATGTTCTGAACATACGGAGCGATGTTCGTTGTGTAAAAGTTCATATCCTGTCCCCACGGAGAAGTTGTGGTCAGGTCGAAATCGGTTCCCGTCGTGCCGTCCGCTCCGTCTTTTCTCACGAGATGGGAATTTGCATATCGCAAACCGAATGAGAAGATATTGTTTTGACCGAGGAAGTTATAATTGGACAGGAACCGGAGTTCGGTCGTGAACGTATTGAAAAATTCTTCCTCGACTTCGCGCGGAGTGTATGTCAATCCTGTCGTGATGGTATCCGGAACATACGGCGGAACATCTTCATTTCTCCAAACCAGATCGCGTCGACTGAAGAGGTAGGATGACACGAGATTGAGAGATGAGTTATCATCTATTTTGTAATCAATATGTGACGCCGCGATATTCCACGGGCTATCGAGCCAATTCCTGCTGCGAAGGGAGCCCTGAGGATTTGCGTTGAACATGGAATCGTTTTCACCGCCCGGGCATCTGGATCAGATTGCGCAGGGAAGTGTATTCTAATCCGATTTGTAGTTTCTCAGTTGGATCAAATTTCAAATTTCCGTAACCCGACCATTGTGTCTGCTGGGAGTTTGCGCGCCATCCATCCATGCGTCTGTACTGAAGAAAACCGTAATAATTGAGGATGCCGTTACCGCCGCCGATGGAATTAAAACTATTGAAGAGTCCGTAACTGCCGGCTGTCTGGGATGAGTTGACTTGAATCGAACCGGATCCGCCGTCTTTCAACTCATAATTCACAACACCGCCCAATTGCGGACCGAACGCCAAGGCGGAGCCGTCCTCCAAGATCGTGATACTTTTCACCGCTTCCATCGGCGGGAGATAGTATGCTTCGTTGTAACCATATAAGTCTGCAGAGATATTATAACCGTTTTGCCGCGTGTTGGTTTCGATGCTTTGATATGGAGAAAATCCACGAAAGCCGATTCCGTTTGCCGTGAATCCACCCATTTCATTTTCAGTAATATTTATCCCCGGTATCCGTCCAAGAATCTGTCTTGTATTATTGACCGCCTTATTGGCGTCCAGACTGTCTATTTCGAGCACCTCGTTCTTCATTCCTGCATATATAACACCGTCAGCATTGTCTTTCATCCGACCGATACCGTCCATGATCTTGTAGCCAGTGACGGTAACATCCTTCATGATATAGATGGAATCGGGTGATGAATCTCCATTGGGTATTTTTTCTTGACAAAAAAGGATTAATGGAAAGAAAAAAAAGAGAGAAGCGGTACATATTTTTTTGCAACGGCTCATAGGAATCCTTTTATTAAATTTGATAATAACGTTTTGATCGTTTTGAATGGCTCGAAGGATATATTGATTTCTTGATTCACAAAACATTCTTGACTATATTATAAATGAAAAGGGGCCACAAGAATGCAAATTCCTGTCGGTTTCTTTTCGTCTTTGAGTGCATCACGTCAACTCTTGCCGGAGTCGTGGTGCACTTTTTTTATGTATTCTTACTCTGCGTTTACGGACTATGTATTTTTTGAATACTTTCCTTCACCGAATCGCCGGCCGAGCAATGGCAATCATGCCCGCAGGGGCGCAGTTTTGCACGCCGTCTGGCGAGGACACGATTTCGAATTAACCATATCGCACTGATTCCGACGATAATGAGAGAAAGTATTTGTTGAATAAATGGGCTCATTTTTTTGTGTCTATATTTGCATGATCCAGAGACCCAGCCGATAGACTATGAAGGTCATTGTATACGCAAGCGCTGTCATGTAGGCAAATTGAAACATTGGCCATTTCCATCCGTTCGTTTCCCGTTTCATAACCGCTACCGTTGAAAAACATTGCATGGCGAGGGCGTAATACACCATCAAACAAATCGCAGTCAGTAGGGTAAATGTCGGCTTCCCTGTCACAGGGTCGGCATCCTGTTCAAGATGTTGGCGCAGTGAAAGGAGTCCTTCGTTGTGATCGGTATCCTTAATATTATAGATCGTACCCATCGTACTGACAAAAACTTCACGTTGCAATAATGATGCGATCAGCCCGATGCCGATCTTCCAATCGAATCCCAGAGGTTTAATGAGAGGTTCGATGATATGTCCGGTTTGGCCCGCAAAACTATGTTCCAGTTGGTCCGAGGACGAACCGATATCGGTTTTCGGATAGGTTGCCAGAAACCATAAAATTATTGATACCCCGAGAATGAATGTTCCCGCCCGTTTCAGAAAGAGCATGGATCGTTCCCACATTTGCAACAGGACCGACCGCAATGACGGCATTTTATATGCCGGGAGCTCCATGATGAATGCCGGTGTGTCACCGGTGAGCAATGTTTTTTTAAATAACCATGCCATGAGCAATGCGACGATCATTCCGAACAAATAAAGCCCGATCATCGTGAGTCCGGGAAGCGAGAAAAAACCGAGAATCACCCTGTGCGGAATAAACGCTCCGATCAGGAGCGTGTACACGGGAAGTCGGGCACTGCAGCTCATCAGCGGCGCGACGAGCATCGTAACAAGCCGGTCTTTACGGTTTTCGATTGTCCGCGTTGCCATGATCGCCGGAATAGCGCATGCGAATGAACTCAGGAGCGGTATAAAAGATTTTCCGTGAAGCCCGACCTTTCGCATCACCCGGTCCATGATAAACGCCGCGCGGGCCATGTATCCGGTATCTTCCAGCAAACCAAGAAAGAGAAAGAGGAAAAGGATTTGCGGAAGAAACGCGACGACTGCTCCAACACCGCCGAGGACACCGTTGACAAGGAGATGCTGCAGATCGCCGGCCGGAAGAAAGTGTGTAATTTGAACACCCAGCCAATCGAATCCGATGTTGATGTAATCCATCGGAACGGTTGCCCAGGAAAAAATTGCCTGGAACATCAGCGCCATGAGCAGGAGAAAAATGGCAAATCCCCAAAATTTATGTGTCAGTATCCGGTCGAGCTTGTCGCTGAAACTGACATTTTTTTGTTTCGGTGATCTGACGGTTTGTTCACATATTTTTTTGATCCATTCGTATCGTGCTTCAATGAATGCCGACTGGCAGTCGATTCCGAGAAATTCCAATTTTTGATGAACTTTGGAAACATGTCCGATGATGTTGTTCTGAAAAAGGCTCCGGTATTCGTCGAGATTGCCCGAAGAGGAGAGAAGAATCATGGCTTCGTGATAGGCGCGCGGTTCGGAAAAACCACATTCCGTTTGAAGCATTTTTTGTAATTCATTCCACTCAGTATCGAGGACCGGCGGCAGCTTCCATCGCCGGGTATTTGATTGATATGATTTTTGTATGATTGCCGATTTCAATTCTTCGATACCGATTGCTTTGTTGGCGACCGTGGGGATAACCGGTATTCCCAATTCTTCAGAAAGTTTTTTATCGTTGACCGATATTCCTTGCTGTTCGGCGATATCCATCATGTTGAGTGCGACAACAGTCGGAATATGATAATCGATAATCTGGCTGACAAGGTACAGGTTGCGCTCGATGTTCGTTGCATCGACGACACAGATAACGACGTCCGGCTGCGGTGTACCTTCGATCAAGCCGAACAAAGCGTTAACGGCAATTATTTCGTCGGGAGAATTTGCGGTAAGGCTGTAAATACCCGGGAGATCGATTAATGTTACTTCGGATCCATCATTGAGAAGTATCGTACCTTCTTTTTTTTCAACAGTGACGCCGGGGTAATTCGCCACTTTTTGCCGCATGCCGGTCAGAGCATTAAAGAGAGAAGACTTTCCCGCATTAGGATTGCCAATGATGGCAATGGACAATATGTCTGTACTGACGGCGTCGTTCACACAGGCTCAGAAAGTTTGCGGACAACAACCGATGACGCTTCTTCTTTACGAAGTGAAAGGCGGTAGCCACGGATGGCGATTTCAATCGGGTCTCCCAGCGGGGCGAACCGAATGACCTGAAGACGCGTTCCCCGCGTCAGGCCCATTTCCAGCAACCGCTGTCGAATTTTAACGGAAGATCCGTCGAGTTTTTCTATGACGGCATAATCTCCCGGTTGAAGTGCATCCAATGTCAGCGGAAGGGCGGTTTCATGCAATGATTGTTTTGGCATTATCAACGTGTCTGTGGGCATATTCGTTATTTTTTCTTTTGGCAGTCTGAACAGATTCCGAAAATCTGGAGTGTGGAATTTTGCAACTGAAAATTCTTTTCGTGACAAACTTCTTTTTGAATTTTATCCAGTTTTTCGTTGACAAATTCGATGATATCACCGCATTCGAGGCAAATCAAGTGATCGTGCCGTGGCCGACCGAATGCTTTTTCATAACGGCAACTGTTTTCACCGAACCGGTACTTCGAAATTAATCCGCAATCCACGAGCAGATCGAGTGTATTGTACACGGTTGCCCGTGATGCTTTCAATCCTTTTGCACTCAGTGAGGCAAAAAGCTCGTCGGCATCGAAATGACCGCCGGTCTTCATGATTTCTTCTAAAAGAAGAAAACGTTCCCGGGTCGGCCGAAGTTTTTTTTCACCGAGATACTCAGAAAGAGTTTCTTTTGCTGCTCGAATATCCATGTTTTTTTATTTAGAATTAGTCTAAATATAAATAAAAAGTTCATAAGAATCAACCGAAAAGGAACACCGACTTCGTTTTATAATTTAGGATCAAATGAAAGAGGGATAACTTTTTAAGTTCAAATTACTTTGTAAATGTCGAAAACAGGCTAAATTAATCATTTTTGATTAAGTTTGCTTATCCCTCAAAATCATTTCATTTTTCAAATATTTTCCTTGCTTAATTCAGCTATTTTTGTATATTTTAGCCAGCTTTGTGTTAACGGATTCTCATAGTAATCGAAATTAAATGAGAGGATGTAAGCGCAATAATTTGAATAGTGATGATTCTGTTGATGCTTCATAAAATTTTTTTTCAAAATTGCATTTATGGACAATAGCGGTAAACAGAGTACAATTATTTTCAACGAATGAAAGATAGCATAAACCACAAACCAATCCCTCGCTGTATAAGCGGGACATTTTCAAAACCATTTGGAGGGTTACCATGAGTAAATTCACAGAACTACGCGATTTGTTGAACAGTTTCGAAAAAGACTTCATCAAATTTTACGAAAAAGGCAACAAGTCGGCAGGTACTCGAGTTCGTAAAGAAATGAATGAATTAAAGAAGAAAGCCCAAGAAATCCGAAAAGAAATTCAGGAAATCAAGGCAAAAGCAAAAGAAGCAGAAGGTCAGGCAAGCTAATTAGCGTAATTTATTGAGTGACCCTCGTGTTTGAACGGGGGTCACTCTTTTTTTTATATGTCGATAATTGCGGTAATGGTCCGTACTAAACCTGATTTAGTTTTTGTCGCCGTATCGCACGTCATTCAATGTCTTTAAGACGTCCCGGAAACGCCATATTCTAATTGAATTGTTCATCGTATATTTCATTTCTTTGATTCTCAATAAAAAATATCGTATTTTGACTCAAAAATAATTGAGATTGAAATGAATGATCAAATGAACGATCAACAAAACAACGAATCACAGCCCCCCAATACATCTTCGGATTCACCTGTTCCTTCAGCTGAAGAACGTGTTCCATCTCCCGGAGAGAAGACCCAGCAAGGCGGAAATCCGCCTCCGGCTCAGGCAGAACGAAAGCCGCAAAGGGACAGGCGGTTCAAACAGCAACGCCAACGTCCGTCAGGGAACCGGTTCGAACAGAGGTCGCATTCCGAGGGAAATAAAGAAATCTCCATCGTTGTTCCTCTCTACAATGAAGAGCAGTCACTGCCCGAGTTGTACGAGAAATTAAAATCGGTATTGAATCGTCAGGGACGATATGAAATCTGGTTCATCGACGACGGAAGCACGGATGGTTCAATCCGTGTTCTCCACGATTTACGGCAACGGGATCGGCGCGTAAAAATTATCCGGTTTCGCCGCAACTATGGAAAGTCGGCGGCGCTCTCGGTCGGATTTCTTCACGCATCCGGCGATATCGTGATCACACTCGATGCCGATCTGCAGGACGATCCGGAAGAAATTCCCGGGCTGATCAACGAAATCAAAAAAGGATACGATCTTGTTTCCGGCTGGAAGAAGAAACGTCACGATCCGATTTCGAAAACCATTCCCTCGCGCTTTTTCAATTTTGTGACATCGGTCCTGACCGGCATTAAAATTCACGATTTCAATTGCGGGCTCAAAGCATACCGGAAAGATGTGGTGAAGGAAGTTCATATTTACGGCGAGCTTCACCGGTACATTCCGGTACTTGCGCATTGGCTCGGATACAAGGTGGGAGAAATTCCCGTCCGGCACCATGCGAGAAAGTTCGGGAAAACAAAATTCGGTATCGGAAGATTCTGGAAAGGATTTCTCGATCTTATTACCGTGCTCTTTACGACCCGGTACATGCAGCGTCCGCTCCATCTCTTCGGATTTTGGGGAATGGTGTTTTTTATCGCTGGTTTCGGTGTTGATTTATATCTTGCCCTGTTAAAAATCGTTGATGGGGTATCGTTAAGTAACCGGCCACTGTTTCTTGGCGGCATTTTATTGATTATTGTTGGCATACAATTTATTTCCGTCGGTTTGATCGGCGAGCTGATTACCAAAACACGAAACGGCAGTGAGAAAGAATATTCTATCCGCGAAATTTGGAGATAATTTCATTCTGTTTCGCAGAACCGTCTCATGCGCAAAATTCTTCCGATAGTGAGATCCCGAATGTCGGTCTATTCATCAATCATATCGTAATTAAAATCCGATGACGATTTCCGTTGCTCAATTGAAACGCGATTGCCGGTCGTTCCGCGGTGATCTTCCCTGCAAACCCCACAAACTTCACGGTGTCCATTGTGTCGATGAAAAAGGAAAGGCCTGTGAATATTATGATCCTACCGGAAAAAGAATTCTGATCATCAAGCTCGGTGCGATCGGCGATGTCATCCGGACGACTCCTTTATTAAGAAAACTCAAGGAAGTCGAACCATCTGCCGAAATCTGGTGGCTGACGCTTTCACCGGAAGTATTGCCGAAGCAATGGATCGATGTCCTTCTGCCATTTACGCCGCAAAGCCTGGCAACATTGCAGGCGACGACCTTCGATACGATCTATTGTCTTGATAAAGATAAAGATGCCTGCGCGTTGAACTTGATGCTGACTGCCCGTATGAAAAAGGGATATACACTCGAGAATGGAAAATGTATTCCGGTCGATAAAGAAGCCGAACATAAATATCTGACCGGCGTATTCGACGATATCAGCAAAGCCAACACGAAAAGTTATCAGGAAGAGATTTTTGAAATCTGCGGATTCCGGTTTGTCAAAGAAGAAAATATCATGCCGGATGTGGACGGATTCGTCTGGAAACTGCCGAAGAAAAAACGTATCGTCGGGCTGAACACCGGTTGCGGCGGGCGATGGACTTCGCGTCTCTGGCCCGAACCGAATTGGATCGCACTTGCCAAAAAATTAAAAACTGCCGGATATGTTCCATTATTATTGGGCGGCGAGCAGGAACATGAGAAAAATAAAAAGCTCGCAAAAGCGAGCGGTGCGCTGTATCTCGGGCATTTTCCGTTGAAGCAATTCATCAGCGAAGTCAATCAGTGTGAACTGGTCGTCACTGCCGTCACGATGGCGATGCACCTGACGATCGGTTTACAGAAAAAGATCGTCCTCTTTAACAATATTTTTAATAAATACGAATTCGAATTGTACGGCCGGGGGGAAATTCTTGAACCGGATTTCGACTGCGATTGTTTTTATGCACCGACCTGTCCGAACGATTGCATGCAATATCTTTCCGTTAAAAAAGTCTTTGATGCCTGTCAGCGGCTTTTGAAACGGTAAAACAAAGCGCTCAGGAATGGCTCAATCCCAACGAAAAAATACCGGCCCAAACAATACTCTCGCGTTGCCGGAAATACAAGACTGGCATGCGATTGTTGCCATCTGTCTTTCCGCTGCGATATTCTTTCGGGATATTCTTCTGCAGAAAGCATTTTTTTGGGAAGACTTTCTCTACCAGTATTATCCGAACCGGTTTTTTGCGGCAGTGTCAATGTCCCGCGGCGAATTGCCGCTCTGGAATCCTTTCACATTTAACGGAACACCGTTCCAGGCCGATATGCAGTCGGCATTGTTTTATATTCCGAATCTCCTGCTGACATTGTTTGTCAGCGACGGACGGTTGAGTGCCTTCTGGGTCGAATTGTTCATTATCATCCATTTCATGATCGCCGGCGTCAGCATGTATTACCTGGCGAGAGATTTCGGTTTGCCGCGGTTTGCGTCGTTGTTCAGCGGCATGGTATATATGTTTTCCGGCTTCATGATCACGCACGCGATTCACCAGGTGATTATCTGCCAGGTGGCATGGCTTCCGTTGATTCTTCTTCTGTTCCGGAAAATGTTCCACCAGCGTTCTCTTCTCTGGATGATCGTCGGAGGCCTCGTGCTTGGTCATGCCGTGCTCGCCGGATTTCCGCAGGTATCGCTTTATATTTTCTTTTTCATATTTCTCTATTTTGTTTTCGAATTCGTTTCTTCCGTTCGTCAGGATGGATGGAAAAAATGTTTTCCGCTCGCGATGCTTGCCGCAGGAATGATCGTGATTTCCATCGGCTTCACCGCGCTTCAACTGCTACCGACGATTGAACTGGCTCCGTTGTCGCAGCGTGCGGAAATTACGTATGAGAAGTCGCTCGAAGGAGTGATGAGCTGGGGACAGCTTGTCACGATGATCGTTCCGAAATTTTTCGGATCGAGCGGTTCGCAGGGATCGAATTATTGGGGACCGGGCGTCTACTGGGCATATTGGGAAACATCGATCTATGTCGGAATTCCCGCTCTCGTGTTCATCATTTTTTCGACTTTTGCCTTCCGGAAAAATAAGTACATCGCATTTTTCTGCTCTATCGTTGTCTTCACGTTGCTGTACTCCGTCGGAGATAGTTTTATTCTTCATAAATTCTTTTTTTATGTCGTTCCTGGATTCAGTAAATTCCGCAGTATCGGCAGGATAACACTGTTGCTGGCGTTGTCAGCGGCAATGTTAAGCGGATTCGGAATTCAGGTTGCCCTCGATTATATCGGATCGTCACGGAAAAAATTTCAACAAATAATTTTTGCCGCCGGCGGATTCGGCATTCTTCTCTGGATTGCCGTTCAATCGGGCTTTTTACAGCCGTCGGAAACTCACGCAGTTGTACCAACAAGTTCATGCACCGGCAGTCAGTGAAACTACCACGGCATTGATTCTCATTATCGTGACAATCGGAATTCTTTTTCTTCTCGGAAGAAAAACAATCGGAACGGCCGCCGCTATCATGTTGCTTCTTCTCGTGCAGTTTGTTGATGTTCAAATTTTCGGTTTCAATCAGAATAACAGCAGTACCGATCCCAAAGAATATTACGGGCGAACCTCCGGACTTGTCAACATGTTGAAAGAGGACGGAGCGCATGAATATTTCCGCATCAATGCCCGTCAGGGCGGTGCGATGCTGCTGGACAGAAACCAGGGAATGGTCGATCAGATATTTTTGATGGAAGGATACACACCGCTTTCTCTTCAGCGGTTTACCCCGCCCGGAAGCAGTTGGAGCCGTATCTGCGATCTCATGAATGCTAAATATCGTATCGTTGTCGACGAGTCCCAACGAAAAATGAATATTGCCACATCGACGACGTATCTTCCACGCGCGTTTTTTGTTTCCGAAGCAAAAATTCTTCCGGACGAAACAGAGCAAAAAGCATTCATGGAAAGCGATGCTTTCAATCCGTCCAGGGTTGTCGTCTTGGATGACGATCCGCATTTTCCATTAACTTCTCCGCCGGACAGCATGGCGGGAAAAGCGACAATAACTTCGTACCATCTTAACAGTATTTCACTCGACGTTACAGCTCCTCATAACGGCTTTCTCGTCTTAAGCGAAGTGTATTATCCCGGATGGCATGCCTATGATAACGGCACGCAATCGCCGTTATACCGCGGCGATTGGAATTTGCGTGCAATTCCGGTTCGCGAAGGAAAACATTCCATCGAAGTCCGGTTCGAACCGGATTCATTCCGCCGTGGAGCATGGATTACCGCGGTAACGATTGGATTGTCGTTTGTAGGAATTGTATATTCGGTTGTGAAAAAACGTTCAAAACCTCCTTCTGCATGATTGTATCATGTACTCGATTGTAATTCCGATATATAACGAGCATGAAACCATTCCCGAACTTCACCGGCGGTTGAATGAAGTTATGAATTCTCTTGATGAATCTTCCGAAGTCATATTTGTGGATGACGGAAGCGTCGACAATTCGTTCCAGCTATTGAATGATATTCACACAAAAGATCCGAGGTTCAAGGTATCTGCGGTTTTCCAGAAATTTCGGACACCAGATGGCAATCAGCGCCGGTATCGATCATGCTTCCGGTGACGCAGTCATCCTGATGGATGGCGATCTTCAGGACCCGCCGGAAATCGTGCCGCGCTTTCTTGCCAAATGGCGTGAAGGATTTGAAGTCGTGTATGCCATCCGGAAAAAACGGAAAGAGAATATTTTCAAGCGCGCCGCGTACGCATCTTTTTATCGCATACTTCGTGTTCTTTCGTATCTCGAGATTCCTCTCGACTCCGGTGATTTTTGTTTGATGGATAAAAAGGTCGTCGCGGTCATCCGTGATTTGCGTGAACGCAGCCGCTTTGTGCGCGGGTTGCGGACATGGGCGGGATTCAGACAAATCGGATTGGAATATGAACGGGATGCCCGGTATGCCGGCGATCCGAAATATACATTCACCAAATTGATGAAGCTTGCGTATGACGGGCTTCTGTCGTTTTCCGTCGTCCCGTTACGGATGGCGGTGTATACGGGATTCGGTTTTGCCACATGCGCATTCCTCGGCGGCCTTTTTATCATTTACCGGAAACTTGTCAATGAAATCGATGTCGTCGGCTGGGCATCGACGATCGTGATCATGGCATTCCTCGGCGGACTGATCCTGATGACGCTCGGTGTTATCGGTGAGTATGTCGGAAGAATTTATGATGAAGTGAAACAACGACCGCTGTATGTCGTGAGAGATAAACTGGGGTTTTGACAACACGGCATGAAAATTCTCATCATCGGAACCGCCTATCCTCTTCGCGGTGGCATCGCCCACTTTAACGCCCTTCTTGGGTCCCATTTACAAAAAAAACACATCGTCGAGACAATCACCTTCAAACGGCAGTATCCGAAATTTTTATTTCCCGGAACGACGCAGGATGAAACCGGCGAACATCACGGTGAAATTCCCGCGCCGCAACTTATCGATTCCATCAATCCTTTGAATTGGCTCCATGTTGCCGGAGAAGTCGCTCGGCGCAAACCTGATCTTTTGATTTTCAAATACTGGCTGCCGTTTTTCGGTCCCTGTTTCGGGACTATCGCGAAATTCGCAAAGAAGAAAACGGGTGCGTCGGTGATATTTATTTGTGATAATATCATTCCGCATGAACGCCGTCCCGGCGACGTGGCATTTACACGTTATGCATTTCGCCATGCCGATGGGTTTCATCGTGCAATCCGATGCGGTCGAGCGGGATCTTCTGACAGAAATTTCCCGGATCGTCTGTATCGAAAAGTTCCTCATCCGGTATATGAAAATTTTGGCGCTGCCATACTAGAAAGAATCGGCACGTACTGCTTTGGGAGTTTCTGCAAAAAAAGTTATGTTGTTTTTCGGCTATGTCCGTGCATACAAAGGATTGCTCGTCCTGATCGATGCGATGAAATTACTCGTCGATGCCGGAATGACCGATTGCACACTGCTGGTCGTCGGCGAGTTTTATGACGATGAAACGCGGTACCGGAATCGTGTCCGCGAGCTCGGACTGGAACCATATATCCGGTTCGTTTCCGAATATGTGCCGAACGATCAGGTGACGACATATTTCAGTGCGGCGGATGTTGTTGTCCTGCCGTATCTGTCCGCGACGCAAAGCGGTATCGTTCAGATCGCCTACAATTTCGATAAACCGGTTATCGCCACCGATACCGGCGGACTTGCGGAAGTAGTGGTCGATAAAAAGACCGGATTGATCGTTCCTCCTAATTCGCCGGAAGCGCTTGCCGGAGCAATCAAACAATTTTACACGGAGAATCGACGAACAGGAATTTGTCCGGAATGTCAAAACGGAAAAACAAAAATATTCGTGGGATAATCTTGTGCAAGAATATTGAATCATTGACGACAGAAATTCAATCACGGAAGAAATGATGGAAATGACCGACGCGGGAAGAATATACTGGCAATATGAATATGACGTGATGGCGAAATATCTTCTTCCGCTGATGAAGTCGTGGGGAATAAAGATTGATGGTGCCACGGTGCTGGATGTCGGCTGCGGCGACGGCGGAGGCATCAGCGCGATGTACGATGCCGGCATGCAGTGTAAAGGTTTTGATCTTGAACAGCCGTACATCGATCTTGCCCATGCGATGAGCGGCGATCGGAAGATGGAAATGTTTGTCGGGAGTATTTATGCCAAACCGATTCCGCTGGAGGGCGAACGTTTTGATGTCGTTATTCTTCATGATGTCTTCGAACATATCGAGCGGAAAACATACGTGCTGGAAACGTTGAAAAAATATTTGAAACCGGACGGGAAACTTATCATCACCTATCCGCCGTACTATTCCGCGTTCGGTGCGCACCAGCAATTTCTGAAAGCGCCCTTCCGCCGGCTGCCGTTCTTTCATTTACTCCCGTTTGCCATTTCAACAATTCTTCCGCGTTTACAGAACGAACAGCAGCGGCTTGTGGAAGAGATTCAGAAACTCGCCCGCCTGAAAATGGGTATTGCAAAATTTCAGCGGCTTGCACGCGAAACGGGATATTGTATCACCCGTAGAAAATTTTATCTGATCGGCCCTAACCATATTCGTTTCGGTTTGAAACCGGTCGATGCCGGTATCGTCGGAATAATTCCGGGACTTCGCGAGCTTCTCGTTTCCGGTGTTGTCTACATTCTTTCGCTCGAAGAAAAGGACCGATAGTTTATGAAAACCGCCGTTGTTTTCGGAACACGCCCCGAAGCGATCAAGATGGCGCCGATCGTAAAAGAACTTGAACGAAGGAAGCTGGAGCATATCGTCATCGTGACAGCTCAGCACCGGGGAATGCTCGACCAGATGCTTCAGATATTCAAGATTCATCCCCGCCTACGATCTCGATATCATGCAGACAGAATCAGGATCTGTTTCATGTGACCACCGCAGTGTTGGAGAAAATTAAACCGGTGTTGCAAAAAGAAATGCCGGATGTTCTGCTGGTGCAGGGCGACACGACGACGACGTTTGCCGCAAGTCTTGCCGCATTTTATCTGAAGATTCCCGTGGGGCATGTCGAAGCGGGATTGCGGACATGGAATAAATTCAATCCGTTTCCGGAAGAAATGAACCGGCAGATAACCACGCGGCTGACGGAGTTTCATTTCCCGCCGACCGAATGGGCGAAATCGAATTTACTGAAAGAAGGAATCCGACCGGAACATGTTTATGTCACCGGCAATACGGTCATCGATGCATTGCTGATGATCGTCGATCCGAATTATCGGTTCACCGAACCGCCCCTGAACACGATCGATTTTTCGAACAGGAGAGTGATCGTGCTGACGTCGCATCGCCGCGAAAATTTCGGCGAGCCGATGGTGCACATTTTTACCGCTTGTCGTGATCTCGTGCAAAAATATCCCGATGTCGAATTGATTTATCCCGTTCATCCCAATCCGAACGTGCAGAAAGCGGCAAAGGAAATTCTTTCCAATGTCCCGCGTGTGCATTTGATCGAGCCGATGGATTACCGGCCGTTCGTTCAACTGATGAATAAAGCGTACCTGATCCTGACCGATTCCGGCGGCGTGCAGGAAGAAGCGCCGACGCTCGGCAAACCGGTTCTCGTTCTGCGAACGACCACGGAACGCCCCGAAGCGATCGAAGCCGGAACGGCTAAGCTTGTCGGAACAGACCGCGATACAATTTTCAAAACTGCCGATACCTTATTGTCAGATCGGAAAGCATATCTCGAAATGTCGACAAAGACGAATCCGTACGGAGACGGAAAATCCGCGCAGCGCATCGTCGATATCCTTCTGAAGAACATTACGAAAGCTTCGTGATGCCCGCACAATCTCCGCTTGTCTATTGTATCGTTCTCACAATGAACGGCAAGGACGTTCTGACCGAAACGCTCGAATCGATCCGTGCGATGACCTACCCGAATTTCAAAGTTCTTGTTGTCGATAACGGTTCGACCGACGGCACGCAGGAACATCTGAAAAAACATTTTCCGTGGCTGACATTGATCGAGAACGGCGAGAATCTCGGCGTCACCGGCGGCAGAAACATCGGCATGAATTACGCGCTCGCACACGGCGCGGAATGGATTCATCATATCGATAACGACGTGAAAGTTGATCCGGAGCTTCTGACCGAATTGATGAACGCGGCTTCGTCCGATCCGAAGATCGGCATTCTCGGCGCAAAAATTTATTATTATGCAAAACCGGATACGCTCTGGTATGCGGGCGGCAACGTCAACTATTGGACGGGCATGGTCACGCACCGCGGCATCCGGAAAAAAGATACCGGCCAGTACGACCGGCTGGAAGATACGGCGTACGTCGTGGGATGTTCGTTCTGCATCAGCAAAGCAGTGCTCGATCGCGTCGGCATGTTCGATCCGGTGTTCAATCCGTTTTACACGGAAGATTCCGATATGTGCGCTCGGGCGTTACGCGCGGGATTCCGCGTGATCTATGTTCCCACGGCAAAAATCTGGCATCATGTTTCCACATCGAGCGGCGGCATCATCACGCCGAAGCGGATGACGCTGAAGATCGAGTACAATCTTATTTATTTCAAGCGGTATGCGCGATGGTATCACTGGCTGACGATTCCGTGGTGCATCGGATTTCTCACCTTTATTTTTCTTGTGAAGCAATTGGTGCAAGGAAAGTTCAGCACGTTTCCTGCTCTCGGTCGCGGATTTGTTAAAGCCGTCCGCCGGCTCATTTCCTGACCTGAATACCTCCCGTCATTCCCGTCCCGAAGGGATCCCTTCGGGAAATGCTTCAATCGGGAATCCAGAAGGAGTGCTTCTGTGTTTTGGATTCCCACTAACAACATGTCACAAAGTGATCCCCTTGAGATGGGAATGACAAAATAATAAAAAACCAAGACGGGTGTGCTTGGTGCCGTCTCCCGGTTTTCGGGTCCGGGAGCGGTCATTCCCACAAACAGATGTCCCCTTGAGTGGGGCAATCCGACGGGTGTGCTTGGTTTTGTCCCGTCATTCCCACGTAGTGGGATGAGTTTTCCTTTATTCTACTCCTGAATTACCCGCTTTCTTCAAAATAATCCTCTTTTCCGGGTAACTGTGACCAGCGTAGTTGACACTTTCTCTTGAATTAATTACATTCTGTCTGAGGGTCACTCCGTTCAAGTTCTTTTCAGATTTTGATATTCCAACTGTTGTAAACTCATAAAGCAGTTTCATAAACGAAACTGCCCTGTCACCCTTATGGAGGGATTCAGTATGACTGCATTCAATAAGTATTTCGCTCGCGATAGAAAAATTCTTTTCATTCTTGCCGTAACATTTGCTCTCGTTCAGCTTAGCTGCAAAAACGGTGATCTCCTTACGTCGACCGGAGGTAACCAGACCAGCACTAATCCGGGAACGGTCGCGTTGCGGTTCGATCAGTCTCCTGCCGGCATAACGCAGGTCGTAGCACACCTGACCCGGCAAGGATTCTCCGGTCTGATGCTGGTGCTGACGATCCGTGATTCCGGCGGCGGTGCATCCGGTACGTTGAATAATGTCGCCGCAGGAACATGGCATTTGGAAGTGGATGCATTGAATGATTCCGGTGTTGTCAAATATTCCGGCCAGACCGATGTCAATGTGATCGGCGGACAAACAATTCCGGTCAGTCTTGTTTTACAACCGACAACCGGTTCCATCGATATTAATGTGACGTGGGGCGGTTTGTGCTATCCGCCGCCGCCGGGCATTACAAACTGGTGGCCTGCTGATTCCAGTGCTGCGGATATCGTCGGTTACAGTTCTGCAATCCTGGTGAATGGAGCGACGTACGGTCCCGGAAAAGTTGGGAGCGCGTTTTTATTCGACGGCGTTCAGTCGTATATCGAGTTGCCTTCAGTTTACCCCACTCCGATTTCAACCGATAGAATTCCTCATCCTCTTCAACTGAAGGGGAGCTTCACGGTGGAAGCATGGATTTATCCGACGAACGACAGTATCGGCGCAGTTTTCTCTCAATGGGGCGGTTACTACGAGTGGACAAATCAGCGTTGTGTCGGGTTCGGCATGATCAAAGGCGGAAATCTCCGCTTCGGTGTGACCGACACGGCACATCAGAACGATGAATCGTTTCACGATTTCGATACGCAGGGCGGCGTCCTGACGGTGAATTCCTGGAATCACGTCGCAGCGGTGTACAATCAGGATCTCGGTGAACGGCAAATCTTTGTGAACGGCATAAAGGTTGCCGATAGGACCGATCCGCCGTTCAAGATATTTCAAAGTATCGCATCGTTCACCTGCGGCGCGCAGGAATTTGCACCGGGCATGATCGCTTCGAATTTTCCGGGCAAGATCGACGAGCTTTCACTCTATGATCGTGCGTTATCACCGGATGAGATTGCAGGAATCTATCAGGCAGGAAGTTACGGTAAATGTCATTAACCAATAAAAAGAAAAAACGTCATATTGAGGATAGTGAGGATTTGAGTTTCATGCGGCTAAAATTTCAAAGAGGAGTAATGCTATGAAACAATTCATGAGAGCAGTGGTAGTGTTCATTGCAGTGGTAATGGTATTGGTTGTTTTCGGTCCGGGATGTAAAGATCAAAGCACGGATCCCGGGCAGGGCAATGGAGGGTCTTCCCAGGCAGGCAAGCTGTCGTTTTCATTTACCAGCGTTCCGACTGCAGTGGTAAAAGTGGTGGCTACGTTGACGCGAAATGGATTTCCGAATCAGACGCTGACATTAAATATTTCGGATACCGGTCGTTCCGCTTCCGGATCGATAACAAACGTTGCATCGGGAACGTGGCATCTCGAAGTGGATGCGCTGAGTGACAGTTCCACCGTGCTCTATACCGGTTCAACCGACGTCGATGTGATTCCGGGGCAAACGGTCCTGGTGAACCTGCAATTACATCCCGCGACAGGGAATATCGATATCCAGGTGACCTGGGCTACCGGTTGCGTACCGGCGCCTGACGGACTGGTGAGCTGGTGGAAGGGTGAAGGGAACGACTACGATGCGATGGGGATAAATAATGGCACGCCGATAAACGGCAGTTTCTTTGCAACCGGAAAGGTCGGTTCGGCATTCCTTTTTGAAAGCGCGAATAATTTCGTACGGATCCCCAATTCCCCGAGCTTAAATCCTTCAGGCAGTTTCAGTATCGAGGGATGGATATATCCAACAAGTGACTATCAACGTGGGGCAATCATTGGCAAGTGGGGCGATGAAAATGGGTGGTATGGACAGGAGTCATGGTATTTGGGCGTAGCGCCTGGTGGTGCGACTTGAATTTTCTCTCTCCGATTCAGCACATCAACATGATATCACATTTGTTGAATTTATTAGTCCTTATGATGTTTTAACACTCAATGCATGGAACCACGTTTCCGGTGTTTATGATAAAAATACGGGAACGCGGCGAATGTATGTCAACGGCGTAAAAGTTGCAGAAAAAGATAGCTCATTCATGAATATTTTTAATGGAATTGCAGATGTAAGTATAGGCGCCCATCTACGTACACCTGATACAACGGAATATCAATTCCGTGGAATGATTGATGAAATATCAATCTATAATAGTGCCCTGACAGATGCCGATAATCTCAGAACATCTTTTTATCAGGCAGTAACGGCAAATGTCATTAGACAGTAAGAAATGATTTGTTGTTGTTTTTAAGTAAGTCCCGGCTTGTTATGTTTGCAGGTCGGGACTTTTTTTGAATGGAATGTATCTTTTGCAATTCGTGAAATCATAATGGATAGATTCTTTTGGGGTTTCGTTTGTTGCGTGAAACGCAAATATTATCTATATTATTTTCTTTGATAATTCATATTCTGTTTGCTAAACACGCAATTATTCGTGACGTGAACGGTATTTTCAATTCTCCAAATTTAAAACAGTAGCATGTCTTCAACCTCTCGTTTGGATAAAAAGAATATTTTAATGATTTCACATGCGAAGAAACGCTGTGGAATCCATGAGTATGGAGTGAATATTTTCCAAGCCCTGAAAGGTTCCGAGAAATATTCTTTTCATTATTTTGAATGTGCGTCGGTCGATGATTTCGTTTCTGCGGTTGCCACTACAAACCCCAGCGTCATTATCTATAATTATGCTCCGATAACGCTCCCATGGCTCAATCGCAATACTATCAAAAAATTCGACGTTCCGCACGTTGCGATCATCCATGAAGGTGCTCAAGAATATGCGAAGACGATTGATACTTCCATATTCCATTATTATATATTTCCTGACCCGACTTTATTATTGCTCAATTCCCGTATTTTTAAAACCGGGAGATTAGTACCACAGTATACAAATACCTATCCCGTCCCCGATGTACCGGTTATCGGAAGTTTTGGATTCGGGTTGGAAGGTAAGGGATTCGATCGTCTTATCTCGATGGTACAAAATGAATTTGATGAGGCGATAATCCGGCTGCATATACCTTTCAACGATGTTGTCGATCCGGAGGGAATTCAGGCAAAAGAAACAGCGCAAATATGTCAGAGCTTAATCAATAAGCCGGGGATCACACTCAAATTGAGTCATGAGTTTCTCACGAACGAACAAGTACTTGATTTCCTGGCGAAGAATACCCTAAATGCTTTTTTCTATCGGGATTATCGTGGCCGCGGTGTATCCAGCGTCATCGATCATTGTTTAGCTGTTCAACGACCAATTGCAATTACTAAAACGGACATGTTCAGACATATTACTTCTGCATCTCCGTCGATTTGCATCGAAGTAACATCGTTACGGCAAATAATAAGTAATGGTTTTTCGCCGTTGTCCCTTTTTTATCGCGAATGGAGTAAAACCAATTTTATTTGGGACTATGAACGTATCCTTGATCAGGTACTGAGCCGGCCGTTACCTGCAAAAATTTCTCCGTTCCAATTAGCTGTAAAGAAATTCAAGCGTAACTTTGCCACATATTCTGTTGGCGGTGATAAATTAATGTTGGCAAAACCTTCGGAAAGTAAGACAGCTCCATCGCGAAAAGAAAGTAACGGAGCAATTCAAGATGTTGCCGGTGTTTCGGTGTTTAATCGGATACTCGATAACGCGGCAAGGAAACAATACGCTCCTGCGATTGAAGGCTTGATGCATCTGGTTCCCGAACTTATGTCCAGAAAAATTCCTGAGGCAAATATACAGCAAGCATTTGTATTTGATACTGTCCGAAAATTTTCACAAAAATATAAAAATCCTTCGATCCTTTGTGTCGGCAGTTACGAAGATACGGCTTATGCCGGATTGAAAGCCCTGGGATTGATCATGGAAGAAATCGATCCGGTGTTGAATTACGACCTTAACACCTTCATGAATAAACCTACGACACGAAGCGGCAGTTATGATATTGTCTATTCCACATCGGTTCTTGAACATGTTCAAAACGACGGGCTTTTTTTGTCGCAAGTAGGAGAATTGCTCTCGCCGGGCGGCATCGCTGTTTTGACTTGCGATTATAATGACAAGTATCAATCGGGTGACAAAATTCCCAGTGAAGATTTCCGTTTCTATACGCAAAATGATTTCAAACAACGCCTTCTGCCGCTCATCAAGGGATGTTCTCTTGTTGATGTACCTCAATGGGATTGCCAGAATCCCGATTTCAGTTATGGAGGATGTGCTTATACTTTTGCAACCCTGGTTTTCCAAAAAAATAAGTAATGAACTCCTTTTTCTTTGTTTCGAACGACGAGGTAAGTTTTTTTTCTTCTCTTAAAACGCCTTCGTATTTCAAAAAAGACTTTCCGTAATGCGGCCGTCAAATTATTTTCTTGCGAAATGACCGATTCGAAGAATCCTCTTCTCGCAAAATTTGAACAAGCGCTGGAAAACCTTCTTGGCTCCGATGGTCACGTGCGCACCGTGAAAGCGAAGAAGAATATCGTGAGCTTGTTTTTCCTTCGCGGCATCACGTCGGCAGTCAATTTTTTTCTTGTTCCAATGACATTGCATTATCTGAATCCGACAAAGTACGGCATTTGGCTTACGCTGAGTTCGATGGTCGCCTGGGTCAGCTTCATGGATGTCGGTTTGGGAAACGGCATGCGGAACAAATTCGCGGAAGCAATTGCCAAAAACGACAGAGACCTTGCGCGTTCATACGTCAGCACCACGTACGCGGTTATTTCTATTATCATGATCGGCGTTGTCATTCTTTTTCTCGCTGTCAATCCGTTTTTGCATTGGTCCGGAATCCTGAACACATCGCCGGAGATGGAGTCGGAGCTTTCTTCGCTTGCGGTTTTGATGTTCGTTCTTTTTGCGTTACGTCTTATTTTCGGTTTGATCGGGACACTGCTGATCGCATTCCAACGTCCCGGTATGAGCAGTTTCCTGGAAGCGATCATCAGTATCCTTTCGCTCAGCGTTGTTTACATTCTGACAAAAACCACGACCGGCTCGCTGTTCTGGCTCGGAGGTTCCATCAGTATCATCAGTGCCGGTGTACCTTTGCTTGCAAATATCTGGTATTTCAACGGACGCTACCGGTGGTTCGCACCGACGATTTCTTCGATCGATACGCGTCATGCACGGGAGCTTCTCAGTCTCGGCACGCAGTTTTTCGTTTTACAGCTTTCCGGTCTGGTGATGTATTCGACGGCAAATATCATCATCACACAGCTCTTCGGTCCTTCCGGAGTGACACCGTATAATATTGCGTATAAATTATTCGGTATCCCGTTGATGGCATTTCTCATAATTCTTACACCGTTCTTGACGGCGGTGACGGATGCATACGTCCGCGGAGAAATCGATTGGATCCGGCGTGCAATGAAGAAACTTATTAAGCTCTGGTTGGTCCTTGGGGTTGGTCTCGTCATCTTAATCGTATTTGCCAACCGGTTGTACGGATTATGGGTGGGAAAGGACATAGTCGTGCCATTCTCTCTCTCAATATTTATGGGCGTGTATGCCATGGCATTTGCTTGGAGTAACATAATTGGTTATTTTATCAGCGGAACCGGTAAATTGAGGCTGCAAATATGGATTTCTCCGTTAGCGAGCGTTCTGAATATTCCGCTGGCTATTTTTTTGGCGAAAGATCTCAACCTGAATACGACGGGCGTCATTCTTGCCACGTGCTTATGTCTTTTACCGGGATGTGTCATATTGCCGTTTCAGTTGAAAAGAATTCTCAATGGTACGGCGGTTGGTATTTGGGCAAAATAAAAAAATTCTTTGTTCTATTCAATGTATTAGATTAGATTTTTGGTATGGCGGAAACACTCGGCTCTCTTTGTGATAAATTAACCATTGTGAAGCTGAAACAATGGCACACGGAAAATCCGGAACGGCAGGCAAGTCTTGCCGAACAGGAAAAACGGTTGCAGTCCGAGATGAACAATTTTATCGCGGCGGCAGTTCGCGGCGAGATACCGGCCGGTCATTTGACGTTTGCTGCGAACAAAGTTTATAAAAAAGAAGGCAACCGGATTTCCGAAGTAGCAGGCAGTCTCAGTGAGATCGTTTCTAAGCTTGCGGAAGTCAATTGCGAGTTGTGGCACGAACAGGAAAAAGTGTACGAATTCGAAAAAGTGCCGGTCGAGCAAAAAGATTCTGTCGTTAAGCAAATAGCCGTTCTCAATCTTCAAAGAAATCAATGTATCGATCAAATTGACAAGCAATTTCAACAGATGATCGGAAGCAGCGGAGGGAATCAACGATAATGTCTCATAAATATACGTGGTGAGTTATGCATCTTATCCATAGAAAAAGCTGCCGTGTCTGCGGATCGACGGCATTGACAAAAGTTATCGATCTCGGTGAACAATATCTCCAGGGTTCGTTCGTTAAACCGGGCGAAGAACATCCATCCATGAGAAAAATTCCCACCGTCCTGGTGCGGTGCAATCCGATGCTCGATGAAAAAGCATGCGGCTTGCTTCAAATGGAGAAATCCGTTCCGCCGGAAGTTCTTTATTCCTCGTACTGGTACCGGTCGGGGACAAATCAAACAATGAGATCACATCTTGAGGGAATCACGAAAGAAGTGAAATCGCTGTTGAAGAAAAATTCCGCTCTCGTTCTCGATATCGGTTCGAATGACGGAACGCTTCTCAATTATTATCCGTCGACATACGTGAAAGTGGGCATCGATCCGTCCGATATCGGGCAAACCGTCGGGGGAGATATCAAGGTTGTTCAGGATACATTTCCATCGGACGAACTCATTACTCATCTGGATGGAAAAAAATTCGATGCGGTGACTTCCATCGCGATGTTTTATGATCTCGAAAACCCGGTGTTTTTTATGCAGAGCATACGGGATATTCTCGCTGCGGACGGCATCCTGATATTCGAAATGTCGTACATGCCGTCGATGTTGAAAATGAATTCCTATGATACGATATGCCATGAGCATTTGGAATATTACAGTCTTGCCGTCATCGAGTACATTTTGAAAAAAGCCGATCTGAAATTGGTCAATGCCACGCTGAATAATATTAACGGCGGCAGTGTACGGTGTTATGCCACGCACAGCAAGAATTTTAAATTCAAACAGGAAGAATTCATCAATAATATTAAAGTTCTTCGTCGGGAAGAATTCGATATCGAACTGGATACCGATAAACCGTACAAAAATTTCCAGGAACATATCGATATGCATAAAGAAGAGCTGAATGCATTTCTGCGGAAACAAAAAAAAGCAGGGAAAAAGATTCATGTCTACGGAGCTTCCACGAAAGGAAACACGATTCTTCAGTGGTGCGGTATCGATAATACTATTGTCGACGTGGCTGCAGATAGAAATCCGGAAAAGTTCGGTGCGTTCACACTTGGCACAGATATTCCTATTGTGAGCGAAGAGGAATCACGAGCGATGAAACCCGATTTTTATCTGGTCTTACCGTGGCATTTTAAAGCCGAATTTCTCGAACGGGAAAAAGCAACGTTGAAAAGCGGCATCAAAATGATCTTCCCGTTGCCGACGATTGAAGTTGTCGGATAGACAGCTGACGGTGTTTCGGTTGATTGTTCATTTGGATAGGTTCCTATGAATGCAATAATTTTCGGCGCCAATGGGCAAGACGGCCATTATCTTTCCGGGCTTTGTCAATCGAAGGGAATTACGCCGATCGGTATTTCCCGGTCGGGAGGATTTCTTGCCGGGGATGTCGCCGATCGCAGTTTCGTCGATCGTTGCATCATCGAATATAAACCCCGCTATATATTTCATCTTGCCGCGAATTCCACAACGGGTCATAACGCTCTTTTCGAAAATCATCACACCATTTCTACCGGCACGCTCAACATTTTGGAATCGGTCTACGTATCGAAATTACCGGTACGTATTTTTATTGCCGGGAGCGGCGTCCAATTTTTGAATCAGGGAAAACCGATCGACGAAGATACACCATTCGAGGCAAGCAGCCCGTATTCGATTGCCCGCATTCAATCGGTCTATGCCGCGCGGTATTACCGGACACTTGGAGTGCAGGCATACGTGGGATATCTTTTTCATCATGAAAGCCCGTTGAGAAAACCGAACCATATGAGTCAGAAGATTGTCCGCGCCATCCGGAACATACAATCCGGTGCGGAAGAATCGCTTGTCGTCGGCGATCTTTCAGTGCAAAAGGAGTGGACGTTTGCCGGCGATATTGCCAAAGCAATATTTACACTTGTTAATCAGGATAGCGTTTTTGAAGCGGTGCTTGGTTCGGGAATTCCGCATTCGATTCAGGATTGGATCGAGCTTTGTTTTTCAAAATCAGGATTGGATTGGCATAAATATGTTCGTGAGGTTTCCGGGTTTCATCCCGGAATATAAAATTCTGGTCTCCAATCCACGGCGTATCCGGGAGCTTGGCTGGAAACCTCAAGTCGATCTGTCCGGTTTAGCTTCATTGATGTTGGAACAGAAGTTGCCGACGTAGACTTCATTTCGTGAACAACCCGCCTCACATACTTCTCGGTCATCTTGCTTCGTTCGGCGATTGCTTATATGCCACGGTGATTGCCCGGCAGATAAAGAATGACTATCCCGGCTGCAAATTGATATGGGCAATCGGCACGATATACCGGCCTGCGATTGAAGAAAATCCTTACGTTGACGAAATTTGGGAAATTCCGCTGTTGAAAAGATCCGATATGGATGCTGCCTGGATCAAATTCGCCAAAGAAGCAAAGCAAAGAAAAAAAACCGGTGAGTTTGACGAAATTTTTCTCACACAAATTGGTCCAAACAACTATCAGAATTTTGACGGTACGGTCCGTTCGTCAGTTTTCCGCGCGTATCCCGCGCCGATTACCGTGCCGGTGCAACCGATTATCCGGTTACGAGACGAAGAAGTCGCTGGCGTCCGTCAATTTGCCGAACGACATAATCTTTCACGTTATCAACATGTGATTCTTTTTGAATGCTCTTCGCAAAGCGGGCAATCATTTTTGACGTCGGCGTATGCGGTAGAAGTTTCGAAAAGAGTTTTGCGGAATATTCCCGATGCAGCCGTCATTCTCTCTTCGAATCAAAAAATTGTCCAGGACGATCAGAGGATTATCGACGGAAGTGAATTGTCGCTTCGCCAGAATGCCGAAATGACAAAGTATTGCGATTTATTTGTCGGCTGTTCCAGCGGAATATCCTGGCTTTGTACATCCGATTGGGCGAAGCCGCTCCCGATGATTCAGGTATTGAATCGTTCCATGTCTGTTTTTGCTTCCATGTATCACGACGCGGAATATTTCGGACTTCCGACCGATCGGATCATCGAAATGACGGACTCTTCAGAAGAACGACTTGCCGAATGTATTACTCTCTGCTTGTCCGGCTCGTTTCATGAAGCTCAAGAAAAATATCATGAACAGATCCCGGTTGAATTAAACAGATACATCGAGAAATTTATGAGATCGGTTCTGAGAAAAGGGCAGATATTTAAAATTATAAAATCTTTTTTTCATGTTTATGAAAGGTATGGGGCCGATCCTTTTATCAGATATGTGAGGTCGAAAATGCCCGATTTCGAAAAGCTATAATTACAGTGACCTTCCTTCATTCCCGGGTAATTGGTTTTTACTTCCCTCTTCGTTATATTTCTGCAGTCTGATGTCGTTTTGATCTGATTCGGCGGCAAACAGCCGAGAAAACTATCGATAAGAAAATAGAAAACTATCCATGATTCAGGTTTCCAGACCGGTGATTTCACCGGACGAGCAGCAGCGTGTACTCGATGTGCTCAAGTCGGGTATGATCGCTTCCGGCGCGGTGACGACGGAATTCGAGCAAAAATTTTCGGCATACTGCAATGCGAAGTTCGGTATTGCGACGAGTAACGGTACGACCGCACTTCACGCAGCGCTGTTAGCAATCGGCATCAAACCCGGAGATAGAGTTTTAACAACTCCATTCACGTTCATTGCATCGACAAACTCCATCGCTTTCTGTGGTGCGAAACCGGTTTTTGCCGATATCGATCCGAAAACTTTCAACCTCGATCCGAATCTTGTCCGCGATATCTTGAAAAAACGAAAAGACATCAAAGCGATTCTGCTTGTCCATCTTTACGGCATGGCGTGCGACATGGATGCATTTCTCGAACTTAAAAATGAATTTGGCGTTCTCCTGATCGAAGATTGCGCGCAGGCGCACGGAGCGTTGTACAAAGGTAAAAAAGTCGGATCGATGGGTGATGTTTCAACATTCAGTTTTTATGCAACAAAAAATATGACCACCGGCGAAGGCGGTATGGTGTTAACGAACGATCAGAAAACTGCCGATCTTGTCCGCAAGCTTGTCAATCATGGCAGGATGGGACAATATGAACACGATATTCTCGGGTACAATTATCGTATGACCAATTTCGCAGCTGCAATCGGTATCGGTCAGCTTGAAAAACTTGACGCCGGCAATAAACGCCGTCGGGCAATTGCGGAAATCTACAACAAAGAATTTGCGGGTCTTCCGTGGCTGGCGACTCCGTTTGTACCATCCGACCGGTCGCATGTCTTTCATCAATATACAATCCGGCTTCAGAACCGCGACGCGTTGAAACAGTATTTGACCGAAAACCAGATCGGGAGTTTTATTGTCTATCCGATTCCGAATTGCCAACAGCCCTTGTATAAAGGAACGTGTGATTGTAAATCGGCAGGGCAATGTCTGTGCAAAAATTCCAGCGATGCGGCCCGTGAAGTGCTCTCGATCCCCGTTCATCCGGTGCTTTCCGATGACGATGTCAATCATATCGTTACTGCGGTAAAGAAGTTTCATGAACCCAGTCATCACTGAAGAAGTTGCCGACCCGATTTTACAATATTGATCTCTTTGTAAAAATTCCCGGCGACTATTTTCAAGAAAAATAAAATCCTTCAACATGCAAAAAATCTCCATCATCCTGGTGCACCTCAATCAGGAAGAGTATTCGCGCGATTGCATCCGGTCACTCCATCAGTTGACCTACGCGAATGCGGAGATCATTCTGGTCGATAACTGCTCGACTGACGGTTCGGGGTTTCGCCTTCAAAAGGAATTTCCGGATATCCGATTTCTTCGGAGCGATGAAAACCTCGGATTTGCCGGAGGCAATAATATCGGCATCCGGTATGCGTTGGACAATAACGCCGATTATATCGTTTTGCTGAACAACGATACGATCGTGAAAAATGATTTTCTTGAACCGTTGCTTTCGCTTGCAGAATCCGATCCGAAGATCGGCGCCCAGAGTTGTAAGATTTATTTCCATCAACCGGGAAATACATTCTGGTATGCCGGCGGATGTTTGAAGATCGATAAAGCGCTCGGGTATCATCGCGGGTTGCATGAAAAAGACGCGGGTCAGTACAATACTATTGAAGAAACCGATTTTTCCACCGGCTGTATGATGTTTATCTCACGCCGCGCCATAGAAGAAGTTGGACTGCTGGACGATAGCTGGTTTCTCTATTTTGAAGATTCGGATTGGTGCTTGCGGGCAAAAGCAAAAGGATTTAAGATTGTCTATAATCCCCAAGCAATTGTCTGGCATAAAGTTTCCGCGTCGACGGGACACGATAGCCCGGTCTATCTTTATTTCCTCATGCGGAATAAAATTCTTTTTCTCCGGAAGCATTCTTTACGATGGCTGCCGAATGTTCCATATCTGGTATATTTTTATCTGCGGCATATCGTTCGAATGAGTTTGAAATGGAAATCGCGGATCGGAACGGAAGCAGTTGTTGCCGGATTGATCGATGGTCTGCGCAATGTAAAAGGAAAGGGACGGCTTGAGCGCTATCTTCCCAAGCGATGACGTTGCCCGATTGCGTTTGAGATTTCGATGTCGTATAATGAACGATTCGGTTGACGTATGAGATTGCTGCTGAAAATCATCAAGGCATTGATTCGCCCGGACAAAGTTCCCATGTCGCCTGACGGCGTCAAGCGGGTTCTGGTGATCGATTTTGCATACCTCGGCGACATGGTGATGACTTCGCCGTTGTATCGTGCACTGAAAGAGCATTTTCCGGGTGCTTCGGTTGAAGCGCTGGTATTTCCTTTTTCGAAAGAAGTATTGAAGACGAATCCGTATGTCGATGAGGTTCATGTTCATCCTGCCGGAATGCATCGCTTCGATCTGAAGATGATTTCGCAACTGCGAAAGCGGAAGTATGATCTGGGCATCCAGGTGAACACGTCGTTGCGGAATAATTTCATTCTCTGGAAGATTCATCCGCGCTACCGTCTCGGTTACGATTACCGCGACCGCGGATGTTTTCATAATCTCCGGATTCCGATTGCCACAAGAACGGCTCGCATGAAATATCGCGTCGATGAGGAGCTGGATTTGCTGGAACAGGCATTCGGATGGAAGATTACAGATCGTGAAATGATTTTTCGCGTCGGTGAAGATGCAAAACGGCATGTGCAGGAAACATTGAAGCATGACGGAATAACCGGAAATGATGTTGTCGTCGGCATTCATTCGAATTCCCGGCAGACTCAAAATCTTCGCCGGTGGGATCAGCAGAAATTTGCAGTGCTGTCGGATCGCATTATCCGGGAATATCATGCAAAAATTATTTTTACCGGATCGCAATCGGACAAAGAATATATCGACGGAATTATCGACCATATTCATGGCAAAGATCGTGTCCATCGCGGACTTCAATATACTGTCGAGGAACTCGGCGCACTCTTTCAACGAATGAATCTTTTTATTACGATTAACACCGGTCCGATGCATATTGCGATTGCGCAGAAGACGCCGACCGTGGCATTGATCGGCGGAACACCCGCACACGTTGTTTTTCCAAAAAATAATCGGCACTTTCAATATATTATGGACAAGGCGCTGGAAACGTGGGATCCCGGGCCGGTGAATTATTCGTATATTCCGAAGATGCAGGAAATTACTGTCGATGCCGTCTGGCAAAAAGTGCAACTGGTGATGAAGGATAGACCAGGTTTTCAGAATCAATAAGAAAATGAAAGTATTTCGATGAACAGTTCAACGCTGAATTTTTCCGTACGCTATAAACCCCGGTGGCGGTTTTTCGGCGAAATAAAAAACACCGGAAAAATTCTCGAACTCGGGTGCGGCCGCGGAGTTAATTTTCACAATCTTCAATTACTCTCGTCGACGGCCGAGTTTTACGGCGTCGATATTATGTCGCCGCAGGAAATCGATCCGCTCATTCAGTATCAAAAAGTCAATCTTGATGACGATAAACTTCCGTTTCCGGACAACACGTTCGATGCAATTATCTTTACGCATGTCATCGAGCATCTCCGGAATCCTTTGAGGCTATGTTCTGAAATTCACCGCGTGCTGAAATCCGGCGGGCGGATATATGTTGAAACGCCGAACTGGACGACCATGTTCGCGCCGTCGTTCGGAATGCGTCGGGAACAGGGACATCCGTTTAATTTTTTTGACGATCCGACGCATATCAAGCCGTGGTCGAAACAGGGATTGTACGGATTTCTGAGCGAGTGCCGGTTGCATGTCGAGCGGGTATCGACGATACGTGTCTGGATACGAATTCCGCTCGATATTGTCAAAATGGGGCTGGGCTTGCTGAGCGGGAACCGGGAAAAAGTTGTCAACGGTTTTTGGAATGTGTGGGGTTGGTGCATATACGGAGTTGGAGTGAAAGAATAGTCCTCGCCGTTAATGCTGTCATCACGATGCAACGACCGGTTGCATCTCAATGTTGTCTTACAATCATAGGTCTGTGAACATGAAACAAAAAGATAAGCCGTCGTCGTCCAAAAGTTCCGGAAATGCCGAATCGATGACATGGTTCGATAAACTGTCGATGATGAAACGTGATCTTGTCTGCATCGGCATCATGCTGCTGGTTGTGTACGTTCTGTTCTTCAAAATAATTTTCTCCGGCTACGTTTTTTCCAGCGAGGCGGATACCGCGGCACAGGAAAGCTGGTCGAAGGCGATCCAGCACATTTCCGAAACTGAGCATGTCGAACCGCTCTGGGTGCCGTATATTTTTTCCGGCATGCCGGTATTCGGTCCGCTGTTGTTCCCGAAATCGGTCAATTATCTTGAAACGCTGATTCAGTATGTGAGTAAAATATTTTTCCTTTCGGCGAATCCCTGGTACGTGCCCCATTTTTTCCTGGCGGGATTATTCATGTATCTTCTTGCCCGCAATTTACGATTCACACCGTTGCCGTCACTCTTCGCCGGATTGGTGGCAATGTTAAGCCCGTCTGTTATCGGGTTTGCCGAGTCGGGACACGGTTCGAAGCTGGTGGTATTCAGTTATTTCTCGTTGCTATTTTTGCTGACGTATCGTCTGTTTGAGAAAAGAACTATTTTGAATTTCGGATTGCTTGCCGCTGCGGTCGGGATGACACTGCTCGATCGTCATCCGCAAATGGCATTTTACGGTTTGCTGGCGATCGGCCTTTATTTGTTGTATGATGTTGTTCTCGACGTCAAACAGAAACAGCCGTTGATAGCGGGGAAAAAGATGGCGTTGTTCGTGATTGCCGTTGCTATCGGTGTGGCAATTTATTCGTATGAATTCCTGCCGACGCAGGAATATGCAAAATTTTCGATCCGTGGCGGAAGCGGCGATGGTAAAATTTCAAGCGGACTCTCATACGATTATGCAACCAACTGGTCGTTGCATCCCTTTGAAATGGTGACATATTTCATTCCGTCGTTCTTCGGATTTTCCAGCAGTTATGTTACCGATTGGCAAGGGCAGGAGCGGGCACTGCCGTTGTATTGGGGATGGATGCCGTTATCCGACGCCCCGCCGTATATCGGATTGATTCCGGTTCTTCTGGCAATCATTGCACTGATCTACCGCCGGAATAAGATGACATGGTTTTTTGCCATACTGACCGGTATCGTCTTTCTCATTTCGTTCGGGAATTATTTCGGGGTTTTGTACAATCTGCTTTTTTATTATTTGCCGTTCTTCAATAAATTCCGCGCGCCGTCGATGATTTTGTATCTGACTCCTCTCACGATCGGGATTCTTGCCGCGTACGGTTTGTCGTTCCTGATGGAACTCCGTGAACGGTCGAAAGAATTCGACACAGTGAAATTCAGGAAGAATCTGATGAAGATTCTTGCGGTTCTCGGTGGGGTGCTGGTGATCGGATTCGTTGCCAAAGGGAGTCTGTTCGGATTTTTTTCCGGTTCGTCGCTCGTCAAGCAGGGCGAGCTCCAGCAGTACGGTCAACAGGTGGTGGATATATTCAAACAAAAACGCTTTGATCTTCTCTGGAACGATTTTGTGAAAATGATGATTATTGCAGGAGTGTTTCTGTATGGCATCGTGCTTCTGATCGATAAAAAAATCTCTCAATCTTCTTTTGTCGGTTTGTGTATCGCCGTGACCGTTGTCGATTTACTGATTCTCGATCTGAAATTCATCAATCCCCAGCCCCCGACAGCGATGGAAGAACATTTTCAACCCGATGCCACCACGCAATTTCTTCAGGCAGATTCGACGCTCTACAGAATTTATCCGCTGGGAGAATTATTCCAGGACAATACGTATATGTATCACGCCATCACTTCCATCGGCGGGTATAGTCCTGCAAAACTCAAGATGTATCAGGAACTGATCGATTCGACTTTCTTTCACGGTTCCGATCCGCAGTTTCCGCTGAATATGAATGTCATCAATATGCTGAACACAAAATATCTGGTTGCCGGAGGCCGGTTGCCGGAACGGTTTACATTGGTCAATGCCGATCAGGCAAAAAAAATATTGACGTATCGCAATCCGGATTATTTACCGCGGGCATGGTTCGTCGATACGGCAGTTGTTGCAATGTCAAAGACAGATGTGTTTTATCATTTGAACGATCCGTCATGGAATCCGCGTGCGACGGCAATTTTAGAAAAGCAGCTTCCGCAGCCGGTGATGCGATCCGATTCAGCATCGGCGCAACTGACGTCATATGCCACACGGGAAATCTCGTTCGACGTGTATGCGTCGAAACCGTCGCTGCTGGTCGTGAGCGAGGTGTATTATCCTGCGGGTTGGAAAGCATTTGTCGACGGCGCGGAAACGGAAATCTTCAAGACGAATTATGTCCTCCGTTCGCTCGTCGTGCCGGGCGGAAAACATACCGTGGTCTTTCGGTTCAACCCGGAAACACTGGAAAAAGGATACACGATCACGCAGGCAGCGTGGGGCGTATCGTTCCTGTTAATTCTTGCAGGTTTGTTTCAATCGCCCTGGCTCAAAGCGAAATTACGATTGTCCGGAAAAGCGAAGGGTGATGGTGAGAAAGAAACCGTTGTCTGATTTGTCGGGCGGGATATAAAAATAAAAAGGGCCGGAAATTCCGACCCTTTTTTTGTTGATACTCCGAAATGGACGATTTACATTTCTTCCATTAATGTTCGTTGAGATCGACGGATGGCTTTGATTTTCTTCATCCGTTTCTTTACCGAGGGTTTCGAAAAATAGGCACGCTTTTTGACCTCTTTCAAAATACCTGAGCGTTCATATTTCTTTTTGAAGCGCCGTATGGCCCGGTCGATGTTCTCATTTTCCTGGATAACGATGCCGACCATGCTCTTCACCCCCTTTCGCAGTGATACAATTACGTCGTAACAAGATTGTCTGCAATCTCCGGTTTAAGGTTTTCGATAAGCCGACGTTGTCCTGTCTTCTCGAATGAAACAGTGATTGATTGACTTCCATCGGATGTTTTATTTTTACTCACAACTTTTCCTACATCGTTCCATTCGACATGAAAAATTGCTTCACCCACTTTAAATGTGGATAACGGATTATACGGTGTTGCCGTCGTCGCATCGAGTTTGCCGTCGTTCATTGACGACGCAACGGGAATGTCCATCAAAGATGTATGATGGCACCGGGTGCAACGAAACCACATCTTATCCTGTCGCCCTTCCATCTCTCCGACAAACTCCATCCTCGTTGCTTTATTGCAGTAGCCACAGAACCGTTCAGAATATTTTGTTCGCGCCATGCAGAGCCTCAAAATGTTGTGATGAGGTAAATGTGATTTAAGTATGAGATGCCCGGGTGAAAGAACAATTGCACGGAAGGTGCATTTGAAGATATCATGAGCAAATACATCCCATGTTATAATATAGCAAAAAGTTCCTTAGCAGTCAACGAAAAACCGTAATAGCTATCCGTTTTTCAAGCTTTCCCGGACAGATAAAGTCGTAATTTTTTTGCCGATCGAATCCCCGCCGGCTAAAAATTTGCCGATACTGCGCAATTCGTGAATAAAATGGCATTTTGATTCATCATAACAGTACTTGCCCGGAAGTTCGATGGCGTCGACATTTTTCTTGATTCATCCGATAAAAAGTCATATTTTAATAGCGTTTCTTTATGCACGATCCATTCACTTGCGCCGGACGACATTCATGAATAATTTTCATATCGTTATAGCTGATGACGAAAAATTTCTTTGCGGTACTGTTGCAGACATTCTTCGCGACGAAGGTTATAAAGTGACACTTGCCTATGACGGCGCCGATGTCCTGCCGATTATCGAGCGGGAGAAAGTGGATCTTGTGTTATTGGATCTGATGATGCCGAGGATGAATGGACTGGAAACTCTTGCCGCTATTAAAAAGAACTCTCAGCAGATACGCGTGATCATGTTATCGGGATATGGTACGGCAGAATATGTCAAGCAAGCCGAGGAATTGGGATCCGACGGGTTCATCAACAAACCGTTCGGCGCCGAAACTCTTGTGCGTTATGTCCGGAACGTCCTTGCCGGTTTATCGCGATCTCATTTCCTTGAACCGCCAATCGGTTAATTTTTCTAACAAATTTATTTTCAAACCTGATACAACTGAGTTCGTGTTTTTCGATAATACACTCTTTTTTTTGATTTCGGTTTTTTGTATATTTTAGAATGCGAATTTTTCAAATCATATTCTGTCTGTTGCTGATGCCCACGGCTTTTATGGTGGGTCAAACAATAATGTTGGATGATCAGCATGATGTTGGCTACTATGGACTTGAGGATTACGGTGAACTATTTGCAACGGCGGCAATTCAAAATCTTCCGGCGAATATTTCTTCCGGGATAACCTCCTCGTATTCCGGAGAGGTGATCCGGGATTCTTCCCGGTTTGCTGCACAGGAAATGATGCCGGTCTCTGTTGAACCGGCCGGCTTTGTGGAACGAAACCGGACGGCGCTGACGATCGGCGGATCGCTTGCCATCACCGCAACTCTTTTCGCAACAGATCAGGCGACGTACAACACGCTCTATGCGTGGAAGATGAGCCATCCGTTATTGAACCGAACGAGCCCGGTGATCACCAATCTCGGCGACGGGAAAAGTTCAATCGTTTTGTTCGGCGGCGCGTACGCATATTCGTTGCTCATGGGTGATGCACGCTCGAAAGAAATCGGTTTGGTCGGATTGGAATCGTTTGCTGTCAGCGGTGTAGCATCGCTGGTACTCAAAATGTCATTCAGCAGGGAACAGCCCAATGTTGCGACGAGGAGCGGCGGAACGTTTTACGGTCCGTTTGCATTTTTCCGGCAGAGTCAGAATTCCGGCAAGGGCTGGTCGTTTTTTGATGCGTTCCCGTCCGGACATACTGCGACGGTGTTTGCCGCTGCAACGACCATTGCGGATCTCTGTTCGAGCCCGTGGATTTCTGCCGCATCGTATTCCGTTGCTTCGATGGTCGGGGTGAGCAGGATTATGGAACAAACGCACTGGGCGAGTGATGTCTTCGTCGGCAGTATCGTCGGTTACTACTCTACAAAACTTGTCGAGAAGCTGAACAACAACCCGCAGGATTTCTCCGTTGCACCGGCCGTCGGAAGCAAGTCGTTGGGTATGATGCTTTCCGTTAAACTCTGAACTTCACAATTTACAATTCCCAAAATCTCCCGTCTTGGTTTTCATTATTTTGTCATTCCCGTCCCAAAGGGATCCCTTCGGGAAATGCTTCGATCGGGAATCCAGAAGGAGTGTTCCTGTGTTCTGGATTCCCACTAATAACATGTGGGAATGACGGGGAAAATCCGGCCTGCCCGTCTTGCTGTCCCGCTCAAAGAGCGGGATTGTTCAGCATCTATACATAGCTTGCTACGTTCAGATTCCGAATTGAGGCATTTCGGAAAGACGGAGTAAAGAAGGAAACGCCACCCAGCCTACCCGTCTTGCTGAAATGCCCTTGTTCAGCATCTGAACTTAGGCACCCAAGGAATTGATCCGCTACCAACCATTTCTCGATTTTTCCGGACAAACTTTTTTTGTGCATGACATTCATTTTTCGTATCTTTCGAGCGGGAAACAAATCTTTTGGGCCCTTAGCTCAGCTTGGTTAGAGCAGCTGACTCATAATCAGCGGGTCGCAGGTTCAAGTCCTGCAGGGCCCACAAAAATCACACTTCTTGGGTTGATGTTCTTCAAAAAAGGAAGTAACTTTTCTGAGTGATAGGAAAATTATACCATTGCATCTGACTAAATGTTCTTTCCTGTACGATCATTCCTTGCGTTAGACGTAGCAAAATTGATAGAAAGTTGTCAACATAATTATGGAGGAAATATGAACAAGAGAACTGTTCAACTCGCGAGATACTTGAGCATCTTTACTTGTCTTTTTATTCTGGTTCTTAATGCAGCGAATCTCAACAGGATAGTTCAAGTATTCAAGCTACTTCCGAATGACATGACCCCGGTAAACAATCCCGATAGTTTTACGCCACCTAAATTGGTTTTCGCACCAAACGGTAGTTTTCCCAACAGATCCTAAACTGCAGAACAGGAAAGCAACCGTGTATGTGGAATTGTTTGTGACCGCCAAGGGAACCGTTAGTGAAGCAAAGGTCATGGAATCAACAGATGCTGCATTTAACAAATATGCGATTGATTATGTCCAGCATCTTAAATTTAAATGGACAGATAAGTCGGGCTCACTCAGAAAAGGGTGGGTTGCTTTTCCTGTTCACTTCAAACATTAAATTATTATTTAAGAGCAATCAAGTCACTCACCCAAATAATTCTTTGGTCTACAATTCAATAAGGTGGTCTACACTGTCATTGTAAACCAAGTGTAGACCAATTGTAACTTGGTTTACAATTTTGGTATACAAAACATACATGTGAATTCGAGAATTTCCCTCCGAATCTTGAAACCATTCTATCAACCTTTTCGTATAAATTTTCAAGCCTTACAAGTAAAGTTATTGACGAGTCCATGGCGCACCGCGTCGTGACGTCACATTGCAAACAACATCATTTCAGGTATCATATGACAACAAATCTCCTGACAGCCGAACATAATAACGATCGCAGTTTGTCCTGCCGGAAACCAACTTTCTTCCTGACCGCGATGAGCGGATTCGGTTCTCTGTGCATGGCGATCCTGTTGGCGGTTCCGTTCGCCCACGGGCAAGCGGAGGGGACGCTCTTTCCTGCGGACTCGTCTCGATGGCAATTGGAAGGCAATGCCCATGTTACGAATTTCGACGGTCGCGCATGCATCGATTTAAAAACTGCAGCCGCGGTGTTGAAGGATTTTCAAATGCGCGACGGCGTCATCGACGTGGACATGCAAACGCCGTCCACCCGGGCATTCATCGGCGTAATGTTTCGTATCGATTCGTCGGAAGAGAGTTATGAAGTTGTCTATCTGCGCAGGCATAAGACCGGGTTGCCCGATGCCATGCAGTATATGCCGGTCATCAATACCGGAAGCACGTGGCAGATTTACAACGGTGCGGGTTTCACGGGCCGCCTCGAAATCGCGAGCAATGTCTGGATTCATATGCGCGTCGCCGTCACAGGCGCGCAGGCGAAATTATATGTCAATGACATGACCAAACCCGCCCTCGTGATGGACGACTTGAAAAGCGGCGTGCAGAAAGGAAGCGTTGGACTCTGGAATCTTGCCGGCGAAGTCTACTTCTCAAATTTTAGAGTGCAGAAGACTCCCGATATGCCGTGGGAGCGGCACCTTCCACCGATGGAGCCGAACACCTTGACGAAGTGGAATCTCTCGCCTGCGTACGATGCGCTCTCACGTAACGTGGAACGCCCGCTGTCTCCTTCCGAGATCGATACGATGAAATGGCAGAATGTCGAGGCGGAGCCACCCGGTTTTATTGTCATCAATCGTTATCGCGAGAGCCCGCACATTAACGTTTCGTTCCAGTCCGATTTTTCCACCCGCTTGCAACCTCAGCCGGGAACGATGGTCGTTTACGCGCGAACGACGATCGAATCGGATAGAGATCAGGTAAAAAAACTTTACATCGGTTATAGCGACGAGGTGAGCGTTTTCCTGAATGGTAAAATCCTGTTCCGCGGACGGAGTGCTCAGGGATTCCGCGATCCCGGATTTCTCGGCATCATCTATCCTGAAAACGATGCCGTTTACCTTTCACTGCACAAAGGGAAGAATGAGGTCATGCTCGCGGACAGCGAGCTCGGTGGAGGATGGGCTTTTATCTGCCGGCTGGTAGATGAAGGCAACTGAGGATATAATTAGTCTACAATTTGGTATACAAAACATACATGTGAATTTGAGTTGTTTTTGCCCCCAAATTACTAATACACCACCCTATCTCTTTTATTCCACGTTTGCCACGAAATCAATCGGGAAAATGTGATCTGCGGCAATCAAAGCAATTGATTGCAGTCACGCAACCGTTGATAAAAAAGATAAAAACATGCTTTTTAATATTAAATTGAAAACGAAGACGAGCGAATGAAATTGGTCTTCCAATATTTATCATTTAAGGGCTTGAACATGAAAACATTTGTGTTCGCAGTGGTGCTGATGCTCGGCATAGCGCCAGCATCGCATGCACAGGAAGCACAGAGTGCTGATTTGACGTTCGATGTAAATGTCGGAACGGTTCCACTTGCAATTCAAAATCCTTCGGACCTCGCTCTTGACGATGGCGGCGCAGGGACACTTACCCCGGGCGTTGCTATTGCAGCAATTCCCGATGGTGCAGATGCGTGGTTGCAGGCAGGTCTTGCCGGCAGCGGAACCAACTCTTATCAACCGAACCTTGGTGGAAACCCGGCGTCGTTTGACGTACAGGGTGCTCCAAGTGCAGGCGTCGTCGTTTCCTTTGCATTGCCGTATTTACTCTATCCCGTGAACAACGGCACCGGTGTCATCCATGTTGACTACAATGGAACATCGGCATGCTGGGTCGATGACAACGGCACGGCGAATTATTTCAATCCGAAGAATGGAACATCCATCACACTAAATCAAGACCCTACCGCCCCCGTTCATTTCAATTTGGGCGGTATTTTTAATGTTGATCCAAGTGCCAACGCGGATGAATATATCGGTGTTGCAATCGTTACGGTTGCTTACGCTGCAAATAATTAATCATCATCGATCAACATGATGTAACACCATTACATTGAATACAAGATGATGCCGGTGAAGTAAAACGCAGTGGTGATATCGTATAAAACAATCCCGATCAGGAAAGATTCCGGTCGGGATTTTTATTGAGGAATTCAATTTCAAATAAATTACTTCCGGATGAAAGTCGTTCCAATGCTCTCTTTAACAACAGGCAACAGATTGTAATTTTTGACGCTGCGTTTGATGAAAAGGCTCTTATAAATTCGTAACAGGCCGGTTTGCCGATTAGGAATCGGGCAAAAATTGTCGTACCTTATAAGTGTGATTTGCTTTCTGCTGGTCTGAAACGACCTTCCACCACATTTCTCACCAACACTTCTTGAATCACGTTACGGAAAATGCTTCCACAATTCAGCACATCATGTATTTTTATTATAAGAAGGAAGAGAATATGAATATTTATGCAGGTAATTTGGCACTTGACGTAACGGAAGATGACCTTCGGAAGGAATTCCGCGCATACGGTGAGGTTTCCTTTGTCAATATTGTTCGGAACCGCAATAATAAGGTGTCTGCGGGATTCGGATTTCTGGAAATGCCCGTTAACCCGGAAGCGGAAGCCGCCATTGCGGGACTTCACGCAAAAGAGCTGAAGGGAAAACCGATTACCGTGAACGAAGCCCGGCCCCGTACCTTGTAAATTGATTTTGCCGGAACTTTTTTTAAAAAGATTGGAGTTTGTATGATGAATGCAGGATTGGGAAATGTTCGTGTGAAAGGAAGTTCCGGAAAAATGTACACATTCCGGGCCTATCCGCTGGAAACAGAGTTTGCAAAATTCGGAGCGGTGTACTTCATCTCAAACAGAAACCATAGTGAAGACGGAAGAATCGCGCACAGCCGGATTTATTGCGGTGAGACTCCCAACCTTTCCGATTCTCCGAAGAAATCGGATTCATTTCAGGCAAACCATGCCAACTGTATTTGCATTCTGCCGAAAGAAGATGAATCCCAGCGTACGGAAATCGAACACGACATACATCAAAAATATAAATTTCTCTGTTAAACGATACCGGTGAGTAAGGAATTTTCTATGATGCAACATCCTGATCGGTGGCAATTTTATAAAGACACGATTGGTCAATGGCAATGGCGGAAGTTTGAATCCAACAAAGTCGTTGCGGTTTCCGGTAACGGATTTTTTTCGCGCCAGGCATGTGTGAACAATGCCCGGACCAGAGGGTACATTGGTAATTGACCGGTCATCATCCTGCAGCCGAACGACAACGAGTTTTCCCGCCTGAGTGTTATCCTTTTTTCTTTTCTATACAGCCCTGAGAGATTTTTCCACCGGGTTTGAATCGCCGAATACCAGATGAAGATTTTTGCCGGTAGGGAGTGAGCAAGGAATTGCTGAAAAAATCCTTGTGAGTTCCCGGATGTATTCTCTTCCAACAGTATTAAGATAGTAAACCGAACTTGTATCGTCCCCTGTTTCTTCTTCGCTGAGAAGTGCCATTCCCTTGGGTGATCCAAAACTGTAACAGACTTTTATGAATTGATCGGTGAGAAGCGTGGAGTCTCCTGCGGTCATTTCTTCTTTGGTAAATCTGATTTGATACCATTGCATAATAATCTCCTAAGGTTATGGAAAGGTTATACGAAAGCAGCTCTATGCCGCCTCGTGCCAGAATTTCCAATATTTGATGAAAATATCTTCCGGCTTGCATGTTCTGGTGACAAACTCATTGAAAACCGTCCAGGTGTGAACGTCGATCTTTGCGTGAAGGATTCTCTCGGCGTTTTTCTTGTTAATGCGGAGTGGATTGAACTCGACTAATTTTGCCATGGTATTGACCATTTAGTGTATAGATAAGATACACTATTAATTGCTCGTTACCTAATGACACAGTGGATGACGTCGGTGTATGATGCCGGATGAGCAATGTAGTAATCCTGGATTCGTTGTCAATTGTGGCCTGATTATATGGTGCAAAAAACAGATTACCGGTAATATGCATCCGAAGCAGTAGAAAATGGTGCGGTGATTCCTTATCTTGTTCTCTGGAACGGATTGTTTGGGTAATTCTCTCGGTACTATAGAGTTTGAAAACCCCTTAACGCGTCATGTAATTTCTGTATTGTATGATAATTGCAAAAAATATTCAAAAACTGATCATTGTCATTCTTCTGAGTGCCGTTACGGTCTTTTCTTTTTGGCACGTTGTTCAGTATAATTTTGTAAACTTTGACGATCCGGGCTTTGTCACGAATAATGATCATGTCAAATCGGGTATATCTCTTGAAACGATCAAATGGTCGTTCGAGTCGACCGATAAAGCGAACTGGCATCCCCTCACATGGATCTCGCATGAGCTGGATTGCACTTTTTTCGGGATGGACGCCGGGTATCACCACGCAACGAATCTTCTTCTCCATCTCCTGAGCAGTATACTACTCTTTCTTATCTTAGACCGTATGACGAAGGCGCTCTGGCAAAGCGCATTCATTGCACTCGTTTTTGCCGTTCATCCGCTTCATGTCGAATCCGTCGCATGGATTACAGAACGAAAAGATGTGTTGAGCGGTCTCTTTTGGATGTTGACGATCGGAGCGTACACGGAATACCGGATTACTCTGAGGACCAAATGGTACTGGTTTGCCGTCGCTGCATTTGCTTTCGGGTTGCTTGCAAAGCCGATGTTGATCACGCTTCCCTTTGTTCTTGTCCTGCTCGATATTTGGCCTTTTGCACGATTGGCCGTTCACGATTCCGTTCTTCCGGCCAAAGCGAATAAAAATCAGGTCAAACTGCTCGGAAGTCTTCGGGAGAAAATTCCTTTTTTTGTTCTTGCGGGCGCCTCTTCCGTTGTGACGTACCTCGTACAGCGGCAAGCAGGGGCTACCAATCAACTGATAAGTGTGGTTTTTTCCGACCGCATTGCCAATGCCGTTGTTTCGTATGCTCAATATATTTGGAAAACAATTGTTCCCGATGATCTCGCGGTTTTCTATCCCTATCCTGCCGGTTTTCCTTTGTGGGAAGTCTGCCTTTCGGCATTCGTGCTTCTTTTCATAACGATGATTGTTTGGAGGCAACGTGTGCGCCAACCGTATCTTCTGGTTGGATGGCTCTGGTTTCTTGGTACGCTTGTGCCTGTCATCGGTATTGTTCAAACCGGTTTGCAGGCAATGGCCGACCGGTTTATGTACCTGCCGATGATCGGACTGTTGATCATGATCGCATGGGGAGTTCCTGCATTTATTTATCGTCATAAGATTACCAGCGTCGTTCTCCATGGTGCGTTCGTGTTGATTGTCCTTTTGTTGATGTTCGGTACGCGTTCACAGGTGTCGTCATGGAAAAATAACCGGACTCTATTCGAACATGCACTTGCCGTTACTTCCGATAATTTTCTTGCGCAGAACAATCTTGGCGCAGATCTCGTTGATTCGGGAAAACATGCCGAAGCGATTCCTCATTTTCGCGAGGCGCTCCGGATAAAACCCGATTACATACCTGCGCGTCATAATCTTGGACGGTCGCTTCTTGCTTTGGGTGACTATCACGAAGCAATCGACAATTATGAATGGATGTTTACGAATGGGTGGAACGATCCGAAATTACTCGCGCTGGTCGGACGCCTTCTGAACGACGAAGGACGGGGAAAAGAAGCAATCAATCATTTCGTTGAAGCGATTCGTCTCGATCCTCATGATTTTGATTCCCGCTGCCGGTTAGCGGTACTCTATTCACAACAAGGAAGATTTGAGGAGGCGAAAAACCAGTGCATAATTATCTTGAAACTTCAACCGAAAAACTCCGATGCTCATGACGTTCTGGGAATTATTGCCGCCAGACAGCATCAAAACGACGAAGCGATCAAAGAATTTCTTGAAGCAATCCGTTGTGATTCCACGAATGCAACCGCCTACAATGATTTGGGGATTTTCTATGATCACCTGGCAAATTCTTCCGGTGCCCTGGAAATGTATCGCTCCGCCATTCGCATCAATGCACGCTATGATAATGCACAGTTCAATCTTGGAAACGCTCTTGCAAAGGAGGGACAGTTTGCCGAAGCGGAAATTCATTGGTTAGAGACGATTACGATAAATCCCGCGTTCGCCGATGCCCGTGTAAATCTCGGAAAGTTGTACACGATGCAAATGAAATTTGATTCTGCTTCCTTGCAGTTACGGGAAGCATTGCGGATTGATTCAACGAACGTCCAAGCACATTTCAATTATGGTAATCTTCTTGCCAAAGAAGGAAAATATTCGGATGCCGAACGGCAATTTATCGAAACAGTGCGGCTCGCACCTGATTTCGAAGCCGCCCGAACTGCTCTTCAACATCTACCGAGAAAGTAAACTGCGGAAGTCTTCGATAATTCTAACCCGTGTTCGTGTTTTTTCTGCACAGGTTATTTATGCGGTTGTTGTTCCCGTAATGCCTGTGCGATCCTGTCCCTGACGGCTTTGACGCGTTGATCGGTCGGCGATTGATCGAGATAGCTGTCGTAATAATGTAATGCGTCCCGGTATTGATGCAAGAATGTCGCCATATCCCCGGCATAACGAAAGATGATGGGATCCCGCATCCCAAGGTTGAGTGCCGCCGTGAAGTAACGGTAGGCGAGTGGATAATTCTTTATGCTTGCAAAGAGAATTCCAAGGTTGGCATTTGCTTTCTGCATGGCAGGGTTCAGCTTGACCGCCTTAAGATTGAATTCGATCGCTCGTGCCGTATCGCCGCGGGAGGCGTATTCCACTCCAAGATTCGTGTAAATCCCGGGGTCTCTCGATCCTAAATTTTCAGCTCGTAACAGCATTCTGAAATAATTATCTTTTTCTCCCAATTTTCTGTACACATCGGCAATGTTGCCGACGATGCGCGTATTGGAGGAATCGATATTCATAAAGTGAAGATAGTAACCGCGGGCATCCTGATACCTCCCCGAATCGAAATAATAATTCGCGAGCGCTTCATCGTAGACCATCTGCGTCGTCAGCGCGAGAAACTTCGGGCTGTTGAGTATTTTGATCCGCGCAAGATGTTTGTCGGCGTCGGCATTGAGGCCGATCCACGCCACCCAATGAAGCATGCTGACGATGACGATGAGCATGAACACATAGCGTCTTGGTTGTAATGAAAGCTCATCTCTGCTCAACAGGTATATCATAAGCACAAGTAATGGAGTAAAGAACCCGGAAAACAGATCCCAGTCTCGCGCAAGACCCAGCGCACTGTTGATGACCCACGTGAAGAAGAATCCGCATGCCGCGGTGCAAATCAGGAACGCCAAAGCGGGGCGTTTCCACCGCTGCTCATTCGGAATTGCCACTATCAGTGCCGGTATTGCAATCAAACCGACCGGTGCAACCAGCATGAGCGAGTTAAACCAGTCAACTAAATGACTGAACGAAAACATCGCATACGGAAAATTCCCTCCCGGGACCGAAAATGGATGAAGAAAATCTACATTTCCTGATTGTAAATGCCTCGTGAGATCGATGAGGTTGAATCCTGCCGCAAACAAACCGATAATTCCCAGCACGCCGGTTCCCGCCAGAATGAATATTGCCTGCATTCTCTTTTTCGGCCAGTACAGAAGGATCAACAGTGCAATGGCCGGCGAAAAGACCAGTGATCCGAGATGCAGTAAGACCATAACGACAAAGCAGACGATCGGAACGACAATACTGACACGCCGTTCCAATGCAAACCATCCGGTGACGGCAAATGCAATCGTCAAAATATATTGGAGTGCGTAATTCTCAACGTAACCGAAGAAAAATTGACTACCACCGCCGAAAAACAGTAAACATCCCAGTAATACTTTTTCGAGTAACGGACGATCGATCTGCCGCAACATCCAGAAAATGAAAAAGAGAAATAATGCAGCGGCAACCAGGTCGATAAAATAATAAACGGTGTATGAATCCGGCGTTGTGTCGAACGGCCGCATCGTCATCGCCGTTTTATAAATCCAGAACATCAACGGCTGGTTGCGGAAACTTTGCGTAATTTCAGGACCGTTGATTCCGAGCGTTGCCGAACGCAGAAGAATCGCCCCGTCGCCGAGTAAATGTAGTTTCGCCGGAAACAGTCGAATGCCGCCGTAGAGAATTCCCGCGACGATGATAAAATTTATGAAGACCGGTAGTTTAGAAAGCGCGCGGAACAATGCCGCAAGCCGGTCGAGAATTTTTGACTGTAGCGCCGGAATGGAAAACAGGATAAGAATCCCCAGAGCGATGAGCGAAACCGTCGCATTATAAAATCCGAAGAAATGCAATCCCCAGTTTTCGTGGATCGGTTCGAGCGTGCCCCAAATGTGCAGGAGCACGATAATTATTATTCCGAAGAGTAAAATTCTGGCAGATGAATTCATATGGAAATGTTAATATACGATAATACCCTTAAATTACACAATTTTGAAGAATAATTAAGCTTTTCTTCGATTCCGTTAAAAAAATGAATGGTTTGCACATGGGTAAATTCGATGGCGGAATTTCTTTGAAAAATGCAAATTTCTTGACTATTATTTCAATATTATGTAACTTTTACGCACTCTTTCAAGGAATGTCTCATTTGTTGGTGTACAAGTTGAATGTTTTCGAATGATTGATGTTTGCAAATGTTTGTTCTTGATGCCGGTTGATTGAGATGGAATTTTCCGTGATCGTTCCAACGTACAACAGAATTGAATTATTGAAAAAAACATTGGAAAGTCTTTTCCGCCAGAATTTTAAAGATTATGAAGTGATCGTCGTGAATGACGGAAGTTCGGATGGGACGCATGAATATGTGTCACATCTCCCGGAAACTTCGCACTTCAAGTATGTTCATCATGCAAACAGCGGACTTGCTGCAACGCGGCTGGCAGGGCTCCAACATGCCGGCGGAGAATATATCGCATTTACCGATGATGACTGCATCGTCCCGTCCGATTGGCTGCAAAAACTTCATGAAGTATTTCAACAGCACGGGATTGCCGGAGTCGGAGGATCGACGGTGACCGGTGACCCGTCGAATCCGTACGCGCAAGCGAACGATATGATCAACAATTATTTTAAGTCGGCGATGAACCGTTCCGGTACGGAAGTTCCGTTTTTAACCGGCAATAATGTTGCGTACACGCGCGCGAGTCTGGAAAAAGTCGGTGGTCCGGATAAACGGTTCCGCATGGGAGCCGAAGATCGCGATCTTCTGTTCCGTGTGGTGCAGGCGGGTGGCAGGATGATCTACGATCCGGCGATTGTCGTGACACATTACAATGATGCCGATTTCATCCGGTTCGTCAAACATCAATTCGAATTTGGAAAAGGTTCCTGTTTATATTATGTGTCTTATAAACGGTCGGCAAAGAAACCGGCAAAAATTCCGTTGAGTGTGTATTTCGGTTTGTTCGTTCATCCGTTCGGGCGACACCGTTTCGGCCGGGCGTTATATCTTTCGTTCTTAACAGTACTTGCACAGGCGGCAGTGACGGCAGGATTTGCCGTCGCGTCAATTACCGTGGAAATAGCCGGTATGGTGCGAACAGAATATCGCGGCGGTTCCGATGAACGCGAATGAACGGTATACGGTTCTTTTTATCGCACTCTATACGGAAATGGGCGGCGGTGAAGTTGCCATCTACCATCTGTTGAAAGAACTGGATAAAACCCGTTGTGAACCGGTTCTGCTCGTGAACACCGAAGGATCTCTGACCGAGGCGGTGCGCGGGCTCGGTGTACGGACGGAAATAATGCCGTTTCGCACCGTGATGATGAAAGAATTGATCCGACCGTCGGTTTTTGTGCGGATGATGAACGATGCAACAATGATGACGAAGTTTCTCGAAACGAACCGCGTGGATATTATCCACTGCGGCGATGTTCTCTCGCTGGCATTGATTGCGCCGGCAGTGATGCGGAAGAAAATTCCGGTTGTTTACAGCGTTATTTTTTTTTATGAGTGGACACGCTTGATATTATTCAATATGCTTGCACTCGGTACGGTATCAACGATCGTGACGAATTCTTTCTTGATTGAAGAAGATCTCCGGCGTCGCATGGTGTTAATGGGACAAACGGTACGTACCGTGTATCCCGGCATCGAGGGTGATGCATTTCGTCCGAAACGTACCGGTGAGCGGAATGTCCTTCGCGAAGAATTGCATATTCCGGAATCGGTGAAGCTGATTGGCACGATTGGCAGGATCGATCCGATGAAAGGGCAGCTCGTATTTCTCCGTGCAGCGGAACAATTGCTTCGCACGCGCAACGATCTGAAATTTCTGATTGTCGGCAACGTGCAGAACGAAAACATCATGCCGTTTCTCATGGAGTATGAAAAACAATTGAAAAATTTTGTCGCGAGCCGCGGGTTACAGGAACAGGTTCTGTTCCTCGGTCATCGGAACGATATTCCGGATGTCTTGCGCTCGCTTGATGTCGCAGTCTGCCCGTCGGTGAGCGAAGGTTTCGGTTTATCGGTTGCGGAAGCGTACGCGGTCGGAATTCCTGTTGTCACCGGCAATGCTGTCGGAATTATCGAACTCCTGCGGAACGAACAGGGAATGTTTATAGCCGAAACAGGCGACAGTAATTCATTTGCATCAGGTATTGAACAGGCGCTTGCGTATGGAACTGAGCCGGTTCACCGTCCATCGAAACCGGGCGGCTGGGACGTACAAGCACGAACATTGGAAGAGTGTTATCAGCAACTAATTCATCAGTCGTAATTTCTGAATTATCCTTGAACAATTACAAGGAATCTCACATGGAACAATTGATAGAAGAAGAAAAACAACAGCCCGTAACCTTCGTTGCCGAACCTCCGGCGGCTCCTGCCGCGCCGGACCCGTGCGACCCGGTAAAATCGCTTGAGCGATACCACCGTTACCTGTACGCATCGCGGTTTGTCAGGAATAAACGTGTTCTCGAAATCGGCTGTGGTGAAGGGTACGGGACGGCATTCCTTTCACTCAACGCAGTGGATGTTCTCGGCATCGATCCGGATGAATCGGCGATCGGCACTGCCCGCTGCAAATACCAGGAATTCACGCATTCCCGGTTCGAGGTCGGAATCCACGGCGAGAGTATCGCCTGTCCGGCAGATCGTGACGTTGCGATCTGTTTCGGTACCCTCGAACATCTCCCGATGGAAACACGTCATGCAATGATGAAGAATTTGAAAACCGCAATGGCTCCGGGTGGCGTTGCCATTATTACCACGAATGTCAGAACCGTTGCCAGCGCATTCAAGGGGAACGGGACGGATCTTTTCACGCCGGTGGAGTTTGCCGAATTCACGAAAGAGTATTTTAAGAATGTTCTGTTCGTCGGTCAAAAACCGCTCACCGTTTCGAGCATCTGGTCGCTCTATCAATGGAAGGACGATTCATTCCGATTCCATGCGCGGGAAAATCTCTTTACACTTCCACCGGACGACGAGCAGTTCTCCGAACCGGACCAATTGATCGCCATCTGTTCCGATGAAACGCTTCCGCGTGAAATTGCCGACAGCAGTAAATCGCTTTATTTCGATATTGCACAACACGCGCGCGTGGAAGAATTGCCTGCACGGATGAAATCACTTGAAGAAGAAGTTCGATCGCTCGGGCAATCGGCAACCGGATTGCAGAACGATATTTCGGAACGCGAAAATACGATCCAGCAGCTCCGCCACGAATTGGCGGTATCCCAGCATCGTCGTGAACATACTGAATCGACGCTTGCCGACCGCGAGCGGACTATTACCGCTCTCAAAAGCGATCTGCAAAATGCACATACCTCCATTGAAACGCTCCAGCAGGCGTACGACCTCCGGACAGCGCGTGCCAATTCGCTGAAGGAAGAACAGACCGCATCGTCGTCACGGCTGAAGGATATCGAATTGTCTCTTGACGAACGGACACAGCAATTGCAAAACCTCAGCGCTGAAAACGTCCGTCTCCGCAGCGCGATGGCAGAGCTAGACAAAATCGTCGAACGCCAGACTGCCGAGCTTGCAGCAGCGCATGAAAGGCAGGAGCAGGAAGCGCTACGCACTGCCGATGTCCAGGTGCTGCTGAACGAGAGTGCGGATATTGCGCAGGAGCATACCGAAGAAATTACTGCACTGCAGGCACAGGTTGTCAGTTTGCAAACCTTGCTCGACGAAACACACACCAATGTTTCCGCGTCCGCCGAAGAGCTTGCGGCATTTAAAGAAGAGATTCATTTGTTGCACTCGCAAATAAGGGATCAGGAAAAAATGTCGGACGGGTTCCGTCAGGAAACCGAGCGGTTCCGCACACGCAATGAAGAACTCGAACGCCTGTACGGCGGTAACGAATCGGTCGTAAAGGAACGGGAACAGGTTATCAGCCAGCTCGAATCGCGCATCAAAGACCTGGAAACTGCCGTTCAGGACCGGACGCAGGTTCAGGAAATGCTCAAGCGGGAAAAGGCGGAAGCCGAATCGAAATGGTCGCAGGCACAGGTGTCGATGAAAGAAAAAACGGATGCCGTTGCCGCAATGAAAAAAGAACTCGACGAGAAGCGCGCCATCGCCGATACGGCGCAAAAAGAAATTGCGGATCGCCAGCAGAAAGTTGTGCAACTGGAACAGCGGGTCAAGGATCAAACCGATTTCCTGATGAACCTCCAGCGTGAATCGGAAGAAAACGGCATGTCGGCGCGGCAATTGAAGATCGAACTGGAAAAACAGATATCCGCATTCGATACGTACCAGAAATCGCAGTCCGATTTACAGCAGCGGTATACACGAAGCCAGATCCGCGTGCAGGAATTGCAGGCGACACTGGCGATGATTGAGCAGAAACTGGAAAAAGTGACGACCGCCCCCGGGTACAAGATCCTCGCATCCGTCGGCTTTGTTCCGAAAGAGAAACCGTAAAGAACGAAATCCACGGTAGCCGCATGCTTTAGCATGCGTTGCAACGCAACCTGAAGGTTGCGGCTACCGGGAATTTTTTGTACTTTCGGTCTTAAAACCTAATGCCATCATCCCCACATACTGCCGCAGTGCAAGCCCGATCGCCGTTCTTTCATGTGTACTGGGGATTCGTCAACATGGGCAGCGATCTCCGTAATCTCTATCTTCATCGCGAACTGCTTTTCACGCTTACCCGGCGTGAGATCATCTCGCGGTACAAGCAGACATTTTTCGGTCTCGGCTGGTCACTCATGCAGCCGATTCTCCAGACGGTTGTCTATACGATAGCGTTCTCGTTCGTCCTGAAAACTCCCAGTGCCGAAGGCATTCCCTATCCGATCTTCGTTTTTGCCAACCTGACGCTCTGGACGTATTTCGCAGGTACAACTATCAGCGCGATGACCAGTCTCCGCGCAAACAGCGCGCTCATCACCAAGGTTGCGTTCCCGCGCGAAATTATTCCACTCACGTCGATTCTTTCGGGCCTGTTTGATTTCGCCGTTTCGTTCGTCGTGCTTCTCGTGCTCGCCGCGTTCTACGGCTTTTTCCCGAATATCAAATTTCTCTATATTCCCGCAATCCTTATCGTGGAAATTTTATTCATCGTCGATCTCGCACTGATTCTCTCCGTGTTGAATGTCGTCCGGCGGGACCTGACGTATGTCGTTTCGTTCCTGATGACGCTCTACATGTTCCTCACGCCGGTCTTTTTTTCCATTGGCGCGCTCCCGAAGAAACTGCAGGAATTTTATTTCCTCAACCCGATGGGCGCGATCATCGACGCATTCAAGAATGTTTTCTTCTACGATTATGAACCGCGGTGGTATTCACTGACGATCGCGATGGCCATCCTGATTCTCGTTTTCATCCCGAGCTATAAGTTCTTCAAGCGTGCAGAAAAACTTTTTGCCGACGTGCTATGAGCATCGTGCGATTCGAGCATGTCGACAAAGTATACGACCTGCAGGCGGGACGCCAGACGCTGTTCGGCGCGCTGAAATCCGTTACCAATCCGTCGTCATCCGGCGACCTGTTCCACGCTCTTTCCGATGTGAGTTTCGAAATCGAGAAAGGCGAGGCGTTCGGGATCATCGGCAGGAACGGGGCAGGGAAGAGCACCATCCTGAAAATTATCGCCGGCATCACGAAACCGACAGCCGGAACGGTCATCGTCAACGGCAGGATTTCTTCGCTGATCGAATTAGGCGCCGGGTTTCATCCCGACCTTACGGGCCGCGAGAATATTTTTATGAGCGGATCGATCCTCGGCATGCCGCGTACGTTCATCGAGAATAAATTCAAAGAGATCGTCGATTTTGCGGAGATGTGGGACTTCATCGACGTACCCGTCAAGAAATATTCCTCCGGCATGTACGCGCGGCTCGGCTTCGCCGTCGCCGTGAGCGTCGAACCGGAAATCCTGATTATCGACGAGATTCTTTCCGTCGGCGACGTTTTCTTCCAGCAAAAATGCTTCACCAGGATGCGCGAGATCATCGCGCAGGGCACGACGTTCATTTACGTTACGCATGATACCGCCGGTATGCAAAATCTCTGCGATCGTGCATTGTTGCTCGATGCCGGGAAAGCGGAGTTTATCGGTGCAACCACCGAAGCGGTGAGCCGCTACTACGCAAAAGTCGGGCAGAAACCTGCCTCCGTACCGGCAAAAGAAAAGCGCGTGCCCGCTGTTTCTCCCGGCGAAGGGAATATCGCCATGACGCCGGACGACATCAAGAGGCATTCTCTGTTAACAGGCACGAACCGCCACGGCGCACACGGCGTCGAGATCATTGCCGCACGCGTGACGAACGTCGACGGTGAGGATGCACGCGCGGTTCCCGTTCTCGGATCGCTCACGTTCACCGTCCTGCTGCATGCGAACACCGACATCCACGACCCGACCTGCGGTTTGCATCTGAACAATAGAATGGGCACGCTCGTCTTCGCTGCCGGAACGAAGCAGTTGCGTCACCGCCTGCCCGACCTGAAAAAAGGCGAGGAACTGATTGTCGTGTTCGACGTGAAAATGAACGTCGAGCAGGGTGACTACACGTTCAGTCTCGGCGTTTCGGAACCGGTGGAGGGCCAGCCGCCGAACCTCGGCTTCATACACGACCGGCATGAAATGCTCGGCCCCGTCACCGTGACCACCGACGATTCCGAAGTCTATCCCTTTTATGGCATCGCTCAGTTGCCGATGAATATATCGCACAGTTTGAAAACTCCCTGAGTTTCTCGATGGTTCGAATTCATATCGGTCATCATTTCTACGGTGCGGGAAACTTCGGAGATGATCTGATGCTTGCCGGTTTTCTTTCTGCAATCAAAAACGAAGTACCTCATTTACATCTTTCATGTTCGACACCGCATGATATTCTTTCTCAACAAAAGAGATTTCCGGAAATCGAATGGCTTCCGTACAATCCGGGAACCCGGCAGGCAATTATTGAACGGTGCGATGTATGGTTAGGTTTGGGAGATACACCGTTCCAAACTGATGTCGGTTTGTGGTTTCTCAAACATTTAGAAGATGAGTTATCCGTCTGCAAACGCTTTCACAAGCGGATGTTTTTCTTAGGCGTTGGTGTGAATGATAAAGATTCACTTAAAGAACAAAGCTCAAGAGAAATTTTGGAATATGCATCACATATTTGGACACGTGATCGACAATCCGCAGAAATGCTTAGCGATGTTTGTGAAAACGAGAAAATAGAAGAAAGTGCCGATCTTGCACATGCGTATTTGGCTTCTGACAAGAGTTCTGCGGTTGAACATGATTCGATTGGTTACGTTTTAAATTTTGATCGGCCGGAACAATTTTATGCGGATGCTTTTCATAGTCTTGTTCAGCGAAAATCGACACAGAAACAGTATTGGATCCTTCAGGAGTCCCGTAAACTTTCAGGAATGGAATCCGATTTATTTTCGAAATTGTCTTTAACCGATCAATCACAATTGCAAATCCGGTCTGCCAATTATTCGCAAGATTCTGTGCATAATTACGTTGAAAAGTTTGGAACCCCGGAATATTTATTGACGAGCCGTTATCATGCTTGTGTCGTCGGGGCCTGGAAGGGTTGTAAAGTGGTTGCAATCAATCGGAATGAAAAAATTCGTGGGTTGGTTGAACAAGTTGGTTTTGAAAGCGTTGATTCATTGAGCGATATCGGAAACATTGAGAATGCTTTGAATGAATCGCGAACTATTCCACGCGAAAAACTATTACTTCTCAAAGAATCTACCATCAAAAGTTGTTTACGTTTTTTGGAAACGGTTTCATAAGCTTGGTATATTCCCATAAAATTCTTATCCTGTTGCTCATGGACGACTTTCGAAAGGCGATGCGCACGTGAACAGGCGGGTCTTGTTGCTCCGGCTCGATGCCATCGGCGATTTTATCCTCTTCACATCGGCATTGCCGCACCTGCGGCAACTGTTTCGTGACGATAAAATCACACTCGTCGTACATCCGCTCGTTGCGCCACTCGCCAACAATTGCCCGTACGTCGATGAAGTCTGGCATATCGACCCCGAACGGTACGCAACCGATTCCGTGTATGTCGCGCAGGTCTCTCGCCACTTCGGCGGCAACTTCGATATCGTCGTGAATACGATGTACTCCCGCACATGGCAATCGGACGACATTGCCGCACGGACGCACGCACCCGTCAAAATCGGATTCGCATGTCTCGACAACGACGGCAGGCGGGAAATCCGCACGCAGGATCAGGCTTTGTACACAACACTCGTCGCATCGCCGGAAGAATGGATGTTCGAAATTGAACGATACCGGCTTTTATTAAATGCGCTCGGTATGCCGCCCGATGCAGAATCGCTACAGCCCGTCTACTGGATTCGCGATGAAGAACGAGCCTGGGCGGACAAGTATATCGCAAATACATTTCCGGATAAAAAATTCGCCGTTCTCAGTCCGGGCGCCGGATTCGATACAAAACTCTGGTCGAATGAATATTTTGCAGCCGTTGCCGATTGGTTGATCGGGAAATTCGGTATGAATGTGGTGATTGCCGGTTCGGCGAAAGATAAATCGCTTGCGCAGGGGATTCAAAAATTATCGAAACAGAGTTTGTACGATCTCACCGGCGAAAGTTCTCTCAATCAGTTTGCCGCACTGATCGAACGCGCGTCGCTGTTCGTCGGAATCGATACGGCAGGATTTCATTTTGCGTGGACATCGGGAATTCCATCGGTCGGAATTTTCGGCGGCGGACATTTCGACCGGTTTACACCATCCGTTCCCCACGCACGCATCGTTCACGTGCCGATGGATTGCTATCGTTGCTATTGGCATTGCATCTACGATGAAATCAAATGTATCACTTCCATCACACCGGAGATGGTCAAAAAGGAAATTGAAGGTGTGATGAATGTTCAACAGGTGGGAAAACAATGACCGATAACTCATCCCGGAAACGTGATCCTCTTGCCATGCCGACTCCCGTTATCGACATCAATGACGATCACTGGCTCGTCCGCGAAATGAAATACTGGGAACAGACATCCGAACGTTTGCGGACGCAGCTGCCGGAATTACAGAAGTCACACGACACATGGAAGAGCGCGCACGAAGCGATGTTGAAACAAGTTCAGCAGTGGGAAGAGTGGTACAAGAGTCTTGAAAAAGATCGAGATCTTTATAAACAATGGGACGCCGATAAGAAAGCCGAAATCGAACGGCTTGCCAACGAGAGCCGGCATTTGGTGGAGGTTGTCCGGCAATGGGAAGAGTGGTATAAAAGTCTGGAAGCCGACCGGGACCGCAAGGATGCAGAAATCCGGGAACTGCGCGGGTGGATCGATGCATTGCACAGGAATCCGTTCAGGTATCTGCGTGAGTTTTTCGGTGAATTGTTCAAACCGAAGAAATAAATTTTCGAAATATGCCGAACCCACAGAACGAAAACGCTCCGCTTTTTTCCATCATCACGCCGACATTCAACCAGGGGCAATTCATCGAGGAAACGATCCGCTCGGTTCTCGACCAGCATTATCCTCGCATCGAGCATATCGTGATGGATGCCGGCTCGACCGATAAGACGATTTCCGTTCTGAAAAATTTTCCTCACATCGATTGGGTTTCCGAAAAGGACCGCGGGCAAACACACGCGGTGAATAAAGGCGTTGTGAAAGCGAAAGGCGAGATCATCGGGTGGATCAATTCCGACGATATTTTCCTGCCCGGTGCGTTCGTTGCAGTGGCGGAAAAATTCAAAGCGGAACCGGAATGTTCTGTTGTCTTCGGCAATTATCACGCCGTCGATGAGAGCGGAAAGATATTGTATTCGACAACGGGGTTTTGCGGAAGGTATGAAGAGATGATCCGGTGGTGGGATTACACATTTGCGATTCACCAGCCGACCGTCTTCGTGCGGAAAGAAGTTTTCGGTATTGCCGGCTTGCTCGATGAATCGTATCATTATGCGATGGATTATGAATGGTGGCTGCGCGTGGCGATGCATTACCGGTTTCATCATATTCCGAAATTTCTGGCAACGTACCGGATGCATCGCGATGCGAAGACGTTTGCACCGCTCGAACAATTTGTCTATCCTGAACAGTTGCGCGCATCGAAGAAGCATTGGGGCACATTCTTGCAGCCGCGGTATTGGAAATACCGGATGTCATACCGGATGTGGCTTTTGCGGAAGGCGAAAGAAACTCTGCACAATCCCGCTTTGCAGGATTGGCATGATGGAACGAAGATGTAGCCGCAACCTTTATGGTTGCGCTTTGGGGTGGGGTTGTTCAAAAAGTCTTTGCGAGCGGAGCGAAGCAATCTGATCGCTCAAGATTCGATACGAAAATGAGATTGCCCCAAGGGGGTCTCTTAGGGACGACCTGAAAACCATTCCTGTCATTCCCACACGTTTTAAGTGGGAATCCAGAGTCACGTTTTGCACCGTTCTGGATTCCCGATAAGAGCATTCGGGAATGACAGGGAATGGATGGGGTGGTGTCAGGTCTTACGACCTGACACATTCCGGTGCTCTTTTCAGTCGGGTCGAAAGACCCGACTGCACAAAAAAAAATGAATATTTATTTCATCACATATAAATTCCAACACCATTACTCGATCTCCGGGTACAACCGGCTCGCGGAATTTCTTCCCTGCCGCGAAATTACGGTGCCGCCCCGGATCGGCAGAGCGCTTGAAAAAATCTACACGCTCAAAATGCGCGAAGAGCTGAAAACCAAAACCGGCTTGCTCGGATACTTCCCGGAATGCCTCTACCTCGAATGGCGTACACGCCTGCACTCGTCTCTCCCGGGGCGACGCCTTTTCCATTTCGTCCACCCGGAAAATTCCTTTTATTTCACTGCAAAAATAAAACATTCACCGAAGACCAAACTTATTGCAACCTATCACCAGCCGCCGGAAGAATCGCGGCAATATATCGTCCAAATGGACGCCATCAAACGGCTCGATGCCGTCATCTTGTTAAGCGAAAGCCAGCGTGAATTCTTCGAACCGGTTGTCGGGAACGACAAAATCCATGTTATCCCGCACGGTATCGATTTAACATTTTTCTCTCCCGCAGTTCGACGGCCGGAACAGAAAAAGATTATTGCCGTCGGAAACTGGCTTCGCGATTTCCCGACGCTCGCTCCCGCTTTGGCAATACTGCAGAAGTTTGCGCCGGATATTCATTGCGACGTCGTTTCGCTGGAGAAAAACCGGCAGTTCTTTTCGGAATTAAAAAATGTTACATTTCATACCGGCATTTCCGACGAACAATTGCTGAAAATGTATCACGAAGCATCAGCGGCAGTGCTCTCGTTAACCGGCGCCGCGGCGAACAACGCGCTTCTCGAAGCGATGGCGTGCGGTCTGCCGGTTGTTGCGACCGATCTTCCCGCAATCCGCGAATATACGACGGCAAACGGCTGCCGGTACGTAACGCCAAAAAATCTCGACCGCCTTGCCGATGAGGTGATCGCTCTCCTGTCCGATGAATCGCTGATGCGGAATATGGGAAAAGCGAATGCCGCTCATGTTCAGCGGTTCAACTGGAATGCAATTGCGGAACAAACAATGAACCTCTACAAACAATTATCCTGACCTGTGAAGAATATCGTCGCGATCAATACGGCAAATGCGGGAGGCGGAGCGGAAAAAGTAGCGTACGGTCTCTGCAAAGAACTGCACGTCCGCGGCTACGACTCGAAAATGCTTGCCCGCCGCATCGATTATAATGCCGACCCGTTGGCGAAAGAGCTTGTCGTTCCCGTTCCCGGCAGTGACGCCATGTATTCCGCAGGAAATTTTCTGGATCAAATTTTTTCCACCCATTCGTTATTTTACCTGCCGACGCTGAAAGTGTCTTCGATGGAGATCGTCCGGCAGGCGGATGTCATCCACCTGCACAATATGCACGGCTATTATTTCAACATGTTCACGATTGCCACCTTGATGAAGAAAAAACCGGTAGTCTGGACGTTTCACGATATGTGGCCATTCACCGGAAAATGTGTGCATGCATACGACTGCGAACGATACACACATTCGTGCGGGAATTGTCCCCAGCTTTCCGCTTATCCGAAGCTGACGCGGGATACGAGCCGCATGCTGTTGAAATTAAAGAAACGACTTTTTCAAAAGAAAGATTTCATGATCGTCTCTCCGTCGGAATGGCTTCGCAGTCATATAGAAAAATCGTTCCTGCGCGATCATCCGGTGAGCGTCATACCCAGCCCGGTTGATACGAGACTCTTCTATCCGGAAAATAAACGGGTGGCGAGGGAAATAATGCAGATTCCGCACGATAAGAAAGTCATGCTGTTCATTGCAAGCTGGGTGAATTCCATCCCGAGCAAAGGAATCCGTACCTTCAAAGCATTGTTGAAAGCATTGTACGCGCAGCGCAGCGACCTGTACACGATTGTGATCGGTAATCTGGAGAACAAGACGGTGCTCGGCGATCAGTTTGCCGGAAAGGAAACGGGCTGGATCGGCAATGCGAACGATTTACGGATGTATTATTCCTCTGCCGACATTCTTGTTTCGCCGACGCTGGCGGAGAACAGTTCCTGCACGATCATCGAGGCGATGGCGTGCGGAACGGTTCCGGTTGCGTTTGCGGTCGGCGGTGTGCCGGAACAGATCACCCGTGGTGAAACCGGGTTGCTGATCCAGCCGAAGAATTTGCAGGAACTCATTCAGGTGGTCGATGCCATTCTGAACCGTGACGACAGGCGTGATGCAATGGCGAAGAAGGCGGCAGAAACCGTGCGTGCAAAATACTCGTTGGACAGGTTCGTCGAAAAGCATCTGGAAATATATTCATCAGCAATAAAACAAAAACATTTCTGATTTATTGATTTGTCTTTTCTTCGAATGTTATCGAATTAAATATCAAGGCGAGTTCTCTGCTTTCTTTTTGGGTAGCCGGAAAATATTCCGAAAACATAAACTCAACGGTACTCACAGACGGTCTATTCGGATTGTCCGGAATAAAGACGAAGTGATTCTCCCACTGACTAAATTCTATATTTTTCCATCTTCCCGCTTCTTTACCGTCCACAATAACGGTAACGGTTTGATCTCCGCTTTTGAACAGCGACTTGACTGTCGCCGTCAACGTGACCGCAGTTTTCGGAAGTGAAATAAAAATTGATGCGGTTTTGCCGAGTGCCCAAACAAACGCGTGTCCTCCTTCGCCCGGTTCCTGTTCTTTTGTCCCCCAGCCGGAACGCGTGAAGAATTTTGCACTATCGCTTCCGAAATCGATTATTTGCACTGCCTGCGGCGGCACCGGAGGGACAAGCCGTCCGATATGTTTCCACGAAGTTCTGTCGAATAAATTTCCGGTGATTGAATACTCGTCGATGAAATCGTAATATTTATTTCCCGACTGAAGAAGCTCATAATAATAATTGAACTGTCGTTCACGCACTTCGTCCGGACGGATATCGAAAACCGATCTGCCTTCGAATTTATCATTCACATTGAGGATGGAGGTGATCGTTGCCGGAATATCGGTCAGCGCTGTCGGTGCATCCGAAATTTTCAGAGGTCCGGCGCTGTGCGGCGGCTTGACAAGAAGCAACGGCGAGCTGGCACAGACTTTTGAGGCAAAATCTTCCTCGTCATGAAAATCTTTCCCGATATCGTTGTCGGTATTTTTCAAACTGATCTGGTTGAGCGATTGCGGAACCCTCCAACAGCCATGGTCCGCCTGCACGACGATCAATGCGTTATCATAAATACCCAATGTTTTCAGTTTATTCAGAAACTCAATGAAATGATTGAGACTGCACCGGTCTTGCGCGGTGATATTGTTCCATTCCCACGGGAGAATTTTGCCCGCATACTGGCAATCGGCCGTGACCACGGTGGGCCAATGTGTCGTAGTGAGATGGATGAATTTGTATAACGGTTTTTCTCTGTCGACCGACATCTTGTTGATGAGGTCTTCCAGAAAATCTTCATTGGCAAAGTGCCGGAGCGCTTCGAAGTGCTGGACGTTGTCGAAGTGCAGCATCGGTAAGCCGTTTTGATTGTTGTATAAGAATCCCTTGAGGAAAAAGGGGGATGTCCGCAGCAATATCAGGCTCATCATCCAGTCGGAATTCGTCCGCTCGTATTCATCCGGTGAAACGCCGTACGGAACAGGAATGTTATACCAGTTTGTATATTTGCCGTAGCGGTACCAATCGATCGTCGATGCGAGATCGACATCGTAACCGTTCTCAAAAAGAACGTTGGGAACGGTTTTTCCCTTGTAAATTGTATCGGCGAATTGTTCTGCCGGAACATCGTTCTTGTATACCTGTCCGGTAAGAATGGCCGGCATGCTCATCATGGTGGATGGAAACGATCCGGATGTGGAACGGAAGTACGTAAATCCTTCGAACGCCCGGGAATACCGCGCCGTGTCTTCGGCGATGATCTTCTGAAAAACATCCGATTGAAACTCATCGAGGATGACATGGATGACATTTTGTTTTGCTGAAAACCGGAACGTGTTTGACGGAGATTGTGAGTAATCGCTCCCGTTCTTCCAGATATTCGGATGGCTGTAGCTGGTGAATGCGAGCAGCGCTCCCTCCAGGACGACCAGTGCAATGCTTGCCGTGCGGGCAATTTTGTATGTTGAGCGGTAAAAGACCAGGGAAATCAGTAAGAAAACAATCCATGCAGATGTATCGATCCAGCCGCGCCATGTGCCGTTCGACAAATCAATATCCGCTTTACCGATAAGCCCGTAATTCCAGACGAAAATATTTTCCTGCAGCCAGATCAATATTCCGAACATGAACAGTATCGATACATAACGCCTGTACAATTTTTCAGGAAGGAAGAATCCGACCAAACTCAAAACCACGATGTCGATCAGCGATGGGCTGAGAAAATTTTTGAGAATCGAACTGAGCGGTACGTGGAATTCCCCAAGATTTCCGCTGTATAATGTAAATGGACCGAACAGGAAAATATTCGAGAGAATGAGAATGACCGGCGGTAAGACCGAAAGTATTTTTTCTGTTCTGCTGAACTCGTTCCGTTCCGGCACAATGCTCCTCTGCTGAAATTGCGGTCTGTTTATTGGTTTATTCTCGGGTGTGCATGAAAGAGATAACGCGTTCCGGACGACAGTGCTTTCCGTTCGGCGATGGTAAATCGTGAAGCGAGAACTTTTTCAAAATTACCGAGTTCGTAGTCTGCGTATTGGTCGTCTTTGTTTCTGAGGAGAGTTTTTGCCATGGGGTCGTCTTTCGTGATGAATTCGATAATGAGGTCACTCTGAAAAGATGCAAGCCAATCGATGAATTCATGAACCGGAATATTCGCGCTGATGACGATATGATGAATCAGTGCGAGGCAGAGGATAAGGTCGGGTTTGCCGCGATCCTGCAATGATTTCCGTTCAAGACCACGCCATCCTAACTTCGGAGAGCTATCGGCAAGGTTCATGACCAGCGGCAGTATGTTTCGGTTTTTTTCTTCTTTCATTTCGATATAAAACCGTTCGACGGCGAGATGATCGCTGTCCATCGCAACGACATATTGCGAATTTTCTGCGGCGATCCGTGAGTATCGTCCTGTATTCGCTCCGAGATCCCACACAAGATTCCGGCGTTTTTGTATGACAGCAGTTCGGACAAATGCTTCCTTCGAGGCGCCGTCCGTTTCGGTATAGCTATTGTGTGTTGCATAATCGGACCATTCCGATTGCGCCTGTTTCCATGTGAGCTTTCCAATAATTTTCTGCAAACGCCGGACGTTCGTTTTTATCATTTCCGCATTGAATCCGGATTTCTTCAAATCCTCTTTCACATGCTTGGAAGAATCTGCATACGACTTTTCCATCTTTGACTGAAGAAAAACGTCGGTGAGCACGCCGGGACGCAAGAGGTCGCGCAGTGACATCATGTTATTGCATTCTTCCGGATCGATGCCGTCTATGTTGCCGCGGAGCCGTGCATGATAAGAAATATTCTTATATGCCTGAAGGAAGAGTGGATAGAGAAACAGCGTGCAGAATTGCCGGTAGCCGCTCCATGGCGAGCCGGGAACGAGCCGCTCGAATGAAGGAATGTCGATGAACACCGGTCGCGAACCGATCCATTGAATGTTGAAACTGGTTGCATCCTTCATCGTCATGTTTTCCTTGAGTGCCGAAGCAAGAAGATCGAGTTGCAACAGCGCAGCGTCCTTCAGCATGCCGAATGTCCATTCGTACGGATACGAAATGAAAGGAATTCTTTCATGCTTGAGGATTCCCGCCCATTCGTTCGCAAGCGCAGGATCGGGTATCTGCTTCGGATCGGCCTCTTCCGTTCCTACGAGCTTCCCATCTTCCATTGCGCGGCGGAAAAATTTTGTAGACGCAAGGGCTTTCCATTCTTCCAGAGCACGGGAGCTGATGCCGCGGTAAATTGCATCGTCGAAATAATAAATTCTGCCGTTCCGGTCGCGGAATGAACCGGGTTCAATGTTGTTGTTATTTGTGACTGGAGGAGTGTGAGTCATGCCGCCGACGGTGAGATGGGAACGATCCTTTTCTGTTGAAGTTTCGCACGCTGGATGCGGAGAATATGGGCAATGTCGTTATGCGTCTTCCTGATTTTTTTCTTTTTTTGAAATTCCGAAAAATGCCATGATCCGTTTGCCGAATAATTTGAGGATGACCCAGATGCCCGCAACGCCGCCGAGGAGAACTTGCAAGATCATACTGCCTGTTCCCGGGTCGATATAGGCAATGATTGTGCGTATGAAAGCCGGGTTGATGGAGAAAAGATTCATAGATTATCGTTTTCTTTCACAATCGATATTCATTGAAAATGAATTGCCGGCGTTCATATTTTGATAGTATACAAAAAACCGCGATGATGCACAATGTGATGCGCTCTTTTCAGGTGACAGAGTTATTCATCCCTTCGTGCAGTCATGCGGAAAATCCTGCTGCTCTTCAGTCTCTCTCGTACATTTCATATGCGGATCTCTTCCCTGTCATTCCCACATGTTTTAAGGGGGAATCTAAAACTATGTTTCGCTCCGTTCTGGATTCCCGGTAAAAACATTTCCCGAAGGGACCCATTTGGGACGGGAATTTTTTGGCGTGACATGATTGTAATTATCACTCCGGGGCTTGTCTTTTATCCATCAATCATTGCAATTGCTCTCACCGGCGAACCGTCCGCATTTTCAATATTCAGGGGTAAACATTGGAACGTAAATATGCCGTCGGGAAGTTTATCGACATTGGTAAGATTCTCGATGAGAATTATTTCCTTTGCCAGGAGAATGTTATGATTCGGTAATTCTTCTGAATCCAGATCGCTGGCCGTGATAACCTCATCAATCGAAAAAGAATCGATGCCGATTCCTTTCAGTTTAAATTTTGTCAACCACGTTGCCGCTTCCGTTGTAGGAATCGGACTGTCGTCAAAGTAGCCTTTGGTGTTCCATTTATATTGCCAGCCGGTAAAGAATATGATGAAATCAACTTGACCGATTTTATCTTGGAATGTTTGAAGGAACTTCAGTCCGATTTCTTTTTTATCTTGACAATGAATCACCATTGCTTTCCCGATGAATTTGTCGATGGGAAATTTGTCGAGTGATTTTGTGTGCTCGAGTATATGACACGGCGCATCGATATGGGTTCCGGTGTGAAGAACGGTAGTTATTTTCAGTTCGGCAAACCCGCTCTTCTGAACAGTATTTATCACTTCCAATTTTGGGGGAAGTGTATCGGGGTAGACGGTAATGTTTTCATTAAGAACATGTGTAAGGTCGATGAGTTTAGTCTGCATAAATTTTTTTTTGAATGGATTTGTTCGTCCGAAGAGAATTTTATTCCTCTGCCACAGCTTCCGGCATGAATCGCTGTCAATAAAAATCCCGCACCCATCAGGACGCGGGATAATCGTTTGATCTTGACAAGATGAAACGGTTAAGGGGGCTTATTTGAAGCCTCTATCCAAATGTACGTAACGGCCTGGAAAGAATCAACACCTGCCATGATTTGAGAACAAGGAAATCATTTTACAAAAAACCGACATTACCTTGACAATCCATTCGATTTTCCTTACGTTATTTTACCATGTAATATCATTAATGAATTGTTTTATTTGAAAACGAATATGCGTTTTTTGTTCTTTCTGACAGTTTTTTCTCTAATGACAACCCGTGGGTATCCACAGGAACACCTGTTGCAACCGGTTTCAGCGGTGCCGTTTGTCGATTTTAATCGCTATGCTGGCCTCTGGTATGAGATTGCCCGTCTACCGAACAGGTTTCAGGAACAATGCGTCGGCGATGTGACAGCAACGTATTCATTGCTTGATGACGGTAAATTGAAAATCGTGAACCGCTGTCGTAAAGATAACGGCGATATCTCCGAAGCGGAGGGTGAAGGAAAACAGTCCGGCGACGATACGCTGAATACGAAACTGAAAGTCCGGTTCGCGCCCGGTTTTCTTTCGTTCCTTCCGTTCGTGTGGGGAGATTATTGGATCATCAACCTCGCCGCGGATTACCGTTATGCCGTTGTCGGGGAACCGACGCGGAAGTATTTCTGGGTTCTGTCCAGAACGCCGGCTATGAACGATTCGACACTTACATGTATTCTCGATCAGGCGACAGCAGAAGGATACGATCTCACCGCACTGATCAAAACGAAGCAATCGGGAAAGTAAGAGCACGCAGATATGCCGGAACCGGATGATGACCGGGAATATTTCTATCAATAACATTTCAGGTTCTTATGGAACATAACAACGGGAAACAACCGTCTCAAAAAAGTCCGGTCAAATCGTACGGCATGTGGATCGGTCTGGGGATCGCACTCGGTGTCGGGATCGGTACGGCGTTGGGCAATCCCGCTGCCGGCATTGGAGTCGGTGTCGCGCTCGGGGTCGCAATGAATCTCTGGCGAAAAACGAAACAGTGAAACGATCAGCTCCGATGTTCGTCATTCCCTACAGTCAAATTGATACACCCGGGAACCCCTGTTGATTCTGCATTCATACGTGAATTTATAACATTAATTCTTATGGCCGTTGCCGCTGTCATTTGTAGTTTATATGCTTCTAACGGACTAAGAGAACCGCCACACGAGGAGAAATAGTATGCCTTCCATTGAACGAATTGAAGAACTCTTAAAAATATTAGAACTGTTTTATGATGAAGTGGAATCTTCTTTGGATGATGAAGAAAAGAAAATCTATCTTTCGAAGATCGATGCACATCGTGCATTTATCAAGGAACGTGCCGAACTGCTGAAAACGATGTACGATATGAAGCAAAGAAGCTCGAAACAATTGATTAAGATCCATTCGGATATTCTGGATAAATATTTTACCTGAATATTTGTCGTGCATTCCCGTCATCGAAAATCGGCTGTGCTGTTCTATGTCGATGCCGAAAAGCCGATGCGGTCTTGTAACCGTATGTTCGTAGGTATATGAAATGAATGAAATTTCCGCCGAACTGGTACGAAAGTTTGTAAAAATGTAAACAATCCATCTCATTATTTATTGAAAGGAGTTCGTGATGGAATTAAATCCATATATAATGTTCAACGGCCGTTGCGAGGAGGCGTTCAAATTCTATGAGAAACATCTCGGCGCGAAAATCGAATCGCTGTTAACACATGCGGGTACGCCTGCAGAGAGCGGTGTGCCGCCCGAATGGCGCGATAAGATCCTCCATGGACGCATCACCGTGGGCGACACGCTCATCATGGCTTCCGATGCGCCGCCCGGACGCTACCAACCACCGCAGGGATTATTTGTATCGATACAGGTGAAGGAACTTACGGACGCAGAACGCATGTTCCATGCTTTATCGGAAAATGGTACCGTGATAATGCCTATCCAGAAAACATTTTGGGCAACACGATTCGGTATGCTCATCGACCAGTTCGGCGTTCCGTGGATGGTGAACGGCGGGATGGTTGTCTGAGTTCTTCCGGCAGTGCAGGAAATCGATCAACGAACAACGTATAACGTAACATTTTCAGGAGATTCTATGCAAAAAATAACTCCATGCTTGTGGTTCGATAACAATGCCGAAGAGGCAATAAATTTATATATTTCGATTTTTAAAGATGCGAAAATAGGGACGATCTCACGTTATGGAGACGAAGCAGCGAAAGTTTCCGGAAGGCCGAAAGGATCAGTCATGACGGTAACGTTCCGGCTCTTCGGGCAAGACTTCATGGCGCTCAACGGCGGACCGCTCTTCAAATTCACTGAAGCGATATCGTTTATGGTGAGTTGCGAAACACAAAAAGAAGTCGACGAATACTGGGACAAGCTTTCAGCCGGCGGCGAACCGGGGCAATGCGGCTGGCTTAAAGATAAATACGGTGTGTCGTGGCAGATCGTTCCAACCGCTTTGGGCAAACTGATGAGCGATCCCGACCCGGCCAAATCGAAAAGGGTGATGGCTGCGATGCTTCAAATGAAGAAGATCGACATCAATAAATTACAACAGGCGTACGATCAGAAGTAATGCATTTGTCATCCCGTAGAACAAATTAGCTTCAAAAAAAATCCGGAACCATGTCCGGTTTTTAAACGTTGATTTGTCATCAATCCAAAACTCACAATCCCAATATTAACAGGAAAGACAAAAAGTATGGCAAAAACAATCGTTCAAAAAATTCTGTTCAGGAATACGACGCCGAAAGCTCTGTACGATCTCTATGTCGATGCGAAAAAACATTCCATGGTATCGGGTGCACCCGCGTCAATATCGCCGAAGATCGGAAGTACATATTCTCTCCATCATGGATATATTACCGGAAAGACTCTTCACCTCGTGAAGGACAGGCAGATCGTGCAGACATGGAGAGGCTCCAACTGGGAGAAGAATGACGCCGACTCCACGTTTATCATCAACCTCGAACGGAAGGGAAAAGACGTGGTGCTGTATGCGATTCATGCCAACGTTCCCGATAAACATGCCGGGCATCTTTCCAAAGGATGGCACGATCATTACTGGAATCCGTGGAAACAATACGTCGCGGGCAAACCGATCACGCGGCCGGAGATGTGATGAATATGAATGACTTCGAATGTGCGATTCCGATTTTGAACGTGAAGAACTTTGCCGTCTCGTTGGACTACTATATCAACAAACTCGGTTTCAAGAAAAAGTGGGCATGGGGCGAGCCGCCGACATTCGGCTGTGTTACGCGGGGCAAGGTTGAAATATTCCTTTGTGAAGGAGCGCAGGGCAAGTACGGGACGTGGATGTCGGTTTTCGTGGAGGATGTCGATGTTCTCCACGATGAATACAAAAAGAGCGGCGCGATCATTCGCCAGCCACCCACAAATTTTCCCTGGGGAACAAGAGAAATGAATGTGGAAGATCCGGACGGGCATCGTTTTCGGATGGGCAGCGATGCCACCGGTCCCGCCGATGAAGCAGGGTTAAAATATTTTATGGAAGTTGTTGAGTTCGGGAAGGGTTGAAACCCACGGCATTGCTTGGCTTTTGCCCACGAGCTCAAGCTCGTGGCAATGTCGGAAAATTATGATTTTGAAGGGCATAAAACGTGCTGATTTCTTGTACGTTTTGATAGTGAAGCAAAACTTATCAGGAGGAATATGCAGTTGTTTTGATGAGAAGCCGGTTTGATGAATTGTCGCTACGGATTTTGTAATTGATCTTGCATTATTTTCATATTTGTTGGATATTCCTAGCAGTTATTTAAATATCCAAATTTTGCCATCGACCTTTAGATATTGCTTTTAAATATTGCTACAATCTTTAGGAGGTGTTTTTAATTTTTGCCACGACCTTTAGGTCGTGGCAAAATAAATAAATCATAAGCGATGGGGCTTTAGCCCCCAAAAGAAGGGAGGATTGCTTATGCCATACGTGAGGATATGGGTGCATCTTATCTGGTCGACAAAAGAACGAAGACCGCTTCTCAGCGAATCACTGCGTGAAAAGGTGTTCTCTCACATGAAAGAGAACGCCGCAAAGAAAGAAATTTATCTCGATAGTATTAACGGTATAGCGGATCATGTTCATACACTCGTTTCTTTGAAATCCGATCAGACGATCGCGAAGGTCGCTCAGCTTCTGAAAGGAGAATCGTCACACTGGATTAATTCGCAGAATCTTTGCAACAATAAATTCGAGTGGCAGGATGAATACATCGCCGTGTCGGTCAGCGAATCAAATATCGATATCATCCGGCAGTATATTCGAAATCAGGCGGAACACCATCGAGTGAAGTCGTTCGGTGAAGAGTACGATCAATTTTTCAAGGACTACAGATTTCCTGCGAAGGGTTGAAAACCCACATCCTTGCTTGGCTTTTGCCCACGAGCTGAAGCTCGTGGCAATTCCTGGCAATCACGAACCTGAGAGAAAATACGGAGGGGTGATTTTATATTTTATTTATAAACTTAAGCTTAGATGGATAAATGAAGTCAATAGGTAGAAACTAATTGTCGATTTCACCCCTTGCCAAACGACTACCTAATACAAGTCAAAATTTAAAAGTAAAAATTCATAAGGAGATACTACAATGCGATTTATGATGTTTATGATTCCAAAAATTTATCAACCCGACATTCCTGCCGGAGAAAAACCGGGTGAAGGATTCGCCCCTCCGGCTGATGCGGTCGAAAAAATGATGAAGTTCAACGAGGAACTTGTGAAAGCCGGAGCGCTCATCTCGCTCGACGGGCTTCAACCTCCGGCAAAAGGTGCACGCGTGGCGTTCAAAGGCGAGAAACCGAGCTTCATCGACGGGCCATTCATCGAAGCGAAAGAAGTCATCGGTGGCTACTGGATGATACAGGTGAAGTCGAAACAGGAGGCAGTTGATTGGGCGAAACGTGTTCCCGCCGCAGACGGCGACGTGATAGAAATACGGCAGGTTTTCGAGATGTCGGATTTTCCTGCCGACGTCCGGAAGGCAGCGGATAATCCTGCCGTTCGCAAACAGATTGAGAAAAAGAAATAATAATAAACCAACCGTCTTTGCGAGGCTCCCGCTCGAAGAGCGGGATCGCAAAGACTGCGCGTGCTTTTTATAAAAAAATTGGTAATATTATTACATCAGCAACATTCACCGTTTATCATTATAAAAAGGAGAATTGATAATGAGCGGAGTACGTGTTCTTGTCGGTACGCACAAAGGGGCATTCATTCTGACGTCGGATGGAAAGCGTGAGAAATGGAATGTCAGCGGTCCGCACTTTGCAGGCTGGGAGATTTATCATCTGAAAGGTTCGCCCGTCGATCCGGATCGATTATATGCATCGCAGACAAGCGGATGGTTCGGACAAATCATCCAGCGTTCCGATGACGGCGGCAAGACGTGGTATCAGCCGGGGACAAAGCCGGGCGAACCAACCACAACTCCCGATGGAATGCCGAAAACCGAAAGTAACAAATTTATGTACGATACTTCTTCGTCTACCGGGAAACCACTTACTACTCATCAATGGTACGATGGAACACAACATCCGTGGGAATTCAAACGGGTGTGGCATCTCGAGCCGTCGTTCACCGATGCGAATGCCGTGTACGCCGGCGTTGAAGATGCTGCCTTGTTTCGTACAACCGACGGCGGACAATCGTGGCATGAACTTGCAGGGCTTCGCGGTCACGGTACCGGGCCGAAATGGGCTCCGGGTGCAGGAGGCATGGGCTTGCATACGATCGTTCTCGATCCGAAAAATCCAAAAAGAATCTATGTCGCAATTTCTGCCGCGGGCGCGTTCCGGACAGATGATGCCGGCAAGACATGGAAGCCGATCAATCAGGGATTAAGTTCCTTGCATATTCCCGATCCTACGGCGGAAGTCGGGCATTGCGTTCACCGTATTGCGATGAATGCATCACGGCCGGATGTTCTGTTCATGCAGAAGCACTGGGATGTTTTGCGCACCGACGATGCCGGCGAATCGTGGCGAGAAATCAGCGGAAATTTACCGACCGATTTTGGCTTCGCAATCGACGTCCATGCACACGAGCCGGAAACTGTTTATGTTGTTCCGATCAAGAGCGATTCCGAACATTATCCTCCTGACGGAAAACTCCGCGTCTACCGAAGCCGGAAAGGCGGCAACGAATGGGAACCGCTGACAAACGGTTTGCCGCAGCGTGATTGCTACGTCAACGTTCTGCGCGACGCGATGGCTGTTGATTCGCTTGATTCATGCGGTATTTATTTCGGCACAACCGGCGGACAGGTGTACGGGTCCTCGGATTCCGGTGATCATTGGGCTCCGATCGTTCGCGATCTACCCGCCGTATTATCCGTGGAGGTGCAGACGTTATCATGATCCGGGTCATGCTTCCGTATCATTTGCGAACGCTTGCGCAGGTCGACGCCGAAATTAGTCTGGAAATCGTCGGCCCTGTTACACAACGTTCGGTTCTGAATGCACTCGAGTCGCGTTTTCCGATGCTGGCAGGAACAATTCGTGACCACGGCTCGCAACAACGCAGACCGTTCTTGCGTTTCTTTGCCTGCGGCGAAGATCTCTCACTTGAGTCGCCTGATTCTCCGTTGCCCGAGGCAGTTGTTTCCGGTAAGGAACCGTATATGATTATCGGTGCTATTGCCGGCGGGTAAATTTCCAACAGAAGAAAGGGAAAATACATGGCAGGTCATCAACCGAGGTACGGAAACGGTAAGATTAGTTACATCGAGGTTCCAGCAAATGACATCAATCGATCGGCAGATTTTTATAAGAAAGTGTTCGGCTGGCAGACCAGAATACGCGGTGACGGCAGTCTTGCGTTTGACGACACCGTCGGTGAGGTCAGTGGCTCGTGGATAAAAGATCGTAAGCCCTCTACCGAACCAAACATCTTGATATATATTATGGTGGACGACATCAACGCCACTATTGACGTAATCATTGCAAACGGAGGAAAAATCGTGCAACCGGTCGGCGTGGATGCGCCGGAGATCACTGCACGGTTCAGCGATCCGGCAGGAAATGTTTTCGGATTGTATCAGCAACCGAAAAAAAGTAAAGAAGAGATCATTATGCCTAAAAATAATTCTCATAAAGATTCTGCGAAATCGTTTTTGCAACTCGTTGTCGCCAGAAAAATTCGCGAGGCGTATGCAACGTATGTCGCAAAAGAAATGGGGCACCATAACCCGTGGTTTGCCGGTGATGCGGTAAGTCTAGAAAAAGCGATGGAGGAAAACCATTCCAAGAATCCTCACACGGTTATCGATATCAAACGGGTGCTCGAGGACGGAAATTTTGTGACAGTGCATTCGCACATCCGCATGGAACCCGGTGATCAGGGCTTCGCAACCGTCCATATTTTTCGTTTCGAAGGTGACCTCATTGTTGAATTGTGGGATATTGCACAACCTGTACCCAAAGAAACTCCAAACAAAAACGGGATGTTCTAATGGTCGGAACCAGATTGATTGGAATGAATTTGATCTTTTGGAATTGCCACGACCTTTGGCGAAGCCATCCTCCAAAGGTCACGAAGTGATGCCTTTGGCAAGCCCTTCTGACCTTCTGGGCAGGTCGTGGACGAAAAAATAAAAATTGATTATCTTTCAGTCACGAGCTGAAGCTCGTGGCTATAATGACGTTATTCAATTGCCAGTTAATAAGCAATCGATAAAGACAAAATTTTTGAATTGACAAAGGAGAAACATAATGGAAAACGGAAGTGAGCAGGGGGTTTGACACTCGTTGCAAAGTGGCAAGCGTGGAGTCCATACTTTCTGAGTGTGCTTCGCATCGTTGCATCAATATTATTTATGCTTGCCGGTTCGGCAAAGATTTTTGCTTTTCCGGTCGGTTTGCCGCCGAACGGCGGTACTGCCGAGCTCTGGTCTCAAATCTGGATCGGGGGAATGCTTGAAGTAATCGGCGGCGCATTATTGTTCGTCGGTTTTTGCACCCGCCCTGTTGCATTTATTCTTGCTGGTGAAATGGCGGTTGCATATTTCCAGTTTCATTTTCCCCGCGGATTCTGGCCGACGATGAATAATGGAGTGCCGGCAATTCTGTATTGTTTTATCTGGCTGTATTTTTCTGCGGCAGGAGCGGGACCGTTAAGTCTGGACGCGAAACGCAAAAAGAAAATTGCAGCGTAATTCGTGTTGAAGCTCAGGTTGAGGGTTCAATCCAGGGGAAAAGTATTTCGATAAGCCGTTTGAGAAAGATTCCCTTTCTCATAACTCAACCGCATCGAATTCAGAACGACGGAAATACTGCTTGCCAGCATTGCAATTGCTGCGATGAACGGATTAAGATATCCCGTCACGGCAAGCACAATCCCGATGGTGTTATACATATACGCCCAGGCAAGATTTTGTTTCACAGCAGAATAGCTCCTGCGTGAAATTTCTAAGGCTTCGGCGACAAGCGAGAGATCGTCACGCATAAGCGTGATCGAGGCAGACTCGACGGCAAGTTCCGTTCCTGTTCCCATCGCAATTCCGACATCGGCTTGAGCGAGCGCCGGTGCATCATTCACACCGTCGCCCACCATCGCAACGATTTTGCCTGTCATTCTGTAATTGTTTTATCATTTCGATTTTGTCGGAAGGCAATGCCTGCGCCGAGTACGATCCGATGCCGGCACGTCGGCCAACAGCGGCGGTCGTTTTTTCCATATCGCCGGAAAGGAGCCGGGTGGTGACGCCAAGCTTCGACAATCGCCCGATCGCTTGCAACGACGTCGGTTTGATGGAGTCGCCCAAAACGAAATATCCGGATGTTTGAATTCCCTCAATCCCGCAGAACACAACGGTGTTCCCGGATTCTCCTTCACGCTCCGTCAACTCGCGTATGCTTTCATCGATCGGAAAACCAGACTGTATAATGAAACGCATATTGCCGGCGACGACCCGTTTCCCTTCGACCGTTCCCTCAATTCCCATCCCATCGACGATTCGAACGGCATGAGTTTCGGTAAGCAATACGTTTTTCCCTTTTGCTGCATCGGCCAGCGCCAGCGCAATCGGATGATTGGACGCTTGTTCGAGCGATGCGATGAGGCGAAGCTGTTCGTCTGCAGGAAGAGAGCCTCTCGTCGCCAGCAGAGAAAAATTTCCTTCCGTTACTGTTCCGGTTTTATCGAATACCACCGAAGAAACTTTCCCGGCACGCTGCAGTACGGCGCCGTCACGAATCAGTATTCCGCGTTTCGCGGCGTAACCGATTCCGGCAGCAATTGCCATCGGAGTTGCCATGCCTAATGCGCAGGGACAGGCGATAACCAAAACGGTAATTGAACGAAGAATGGAAGTTTCGATTCCGGCGCCTGTTAAAAAGAGAAATATTCCGACGAGAACGGCAATCGTCAGGATCGCCGGAATGAAAACCCGGGCGATCTTGTCGACCGTCCGTTCAAGTTCCGATTTGCTGGAGAGCGCCCGTTCAACCTGTTTGATGATCGAAGAGAGCGTCGTGTTCGTTCCAATACGTTCTGCTTCGATTTCCAATATGCCGTTCATATTCATGGATGATGCGATGACGCTATTGCCCGGTTTCTTTTCGATCGGTTTCGATTCGCCGGTCAGTAACGATTCATCGACAACGGCATACCCCTCGATTACTTTTCCATCTGCAGGAATTTTTTCTCCCGATTTCACGATGAATCGGTCTCCGACATTCAGCTTATCGATCGAAACAAGCCGTTCGCCTTCCGGCGCTTTCAAACGGACTTTCTTGGGAAGCATCTGGTACAGCCGGTTGATGCTTTCGGAAGTTTTATGTTTTGCCGAAAGCTCGATAAATTTTCCGACGAGCAGCAAGCCAACGAGACTTCCTGCCGTGTCGAAATAAAAATGATGTCCACCTGCAAATAGTTCGTACGAACTGTATAAAAATGCCGAAATGATTCCGATGGAAAACAACAGCTCCATAGTCGGCGCTTTTGCGCGGAGGCTTTGCCACGCTTTCCGGTGAATCGGGATTGCGCACCAAAAAACGGACGGTATCGCGAAACCGAACAACACCAGCGGGAACAATGAAAGAATTTGAGACGGTAGTTCCTGGAAATATCCGATGTACAATGCATAACTGAAAAGCATAAGATTGTTCATCAGGAAAAGGGCAACGCCCATTTTGATGAGCAAAGGTTTTCGTTCCGACCAATTTTCTTTCGGATCTGCCTGGCGCGATGCGGTTGAGTAACCAAGCTTCTCGATTTTCTTCGTGATTTGTTCGGGAGCAATCTGTTCGGGTTTGTAAAAAATCTTCGCAGTGTCGGAAGCGTAGATGACACGTGCATGGACGACGCCCGGTTCGGCGCCGACGACTTTCTCAATCAACCATGAACAGGATGAACACCACATGCCGTCGACGCAGAGTACAAGCTCTTTGCATCCTTTGAGTTCATCCGGAGACGGTTCGTTGCCTGCCATGGTTTCGTCGGGCTTGGCAATGATGCCGAGCTTGAGACTTGTCTGGTAGAGATCGGAACTTTTGTAATCGCCATCGAGGAGTCCGCTTTTATTGAGGAGGATAAAAACCTGGCGACAGCCGGTACAGCAGAATTGGTATGAATGCCCGTTCACATCGGACCGGTACGGGCGTTTCGGAAGTTTCAGTCCGCACAGATTACATGCGGTATCCGCGGCGGGTTGGGGTTGCATATGTCCGGTGTTCAAAGAACTTTGTGATGCTGTCATCAAATCGATTCCTGTTCGTCAAATCTGCAAACAGCGAAATAATAAAATGCGACTTCAATATAAAGATGCCGGTGTCGCAACCGGCTATGGTCAGTTGTCCTTCGGAACAACCTGCCCGTTTTCGTATTTTACTTCATGAATCGGTTTCCGTTCGGCAACGAATCCCACGTAAATAAGAATGCCGATGAACAACGCGAGCGTAGCGTAAATTGCTTTTTTCATAACGACTCCTTCGGTTTTCCGGTCTCTGCGTTGCTCAGCTTCGGTTCGGGCATGAAGAACACGATTTCGGTTTGTACATGAATATCGGAATTATTTTTGTTGACCGCGTTCAATTCGATACGGTTCGGGCCCGGGTGGAATTGTTCCCCCGAAGTATAAATCGACATCTTCAATGTTTTCGCTTCGCGGGATTTCAGGAAAATCGGATTCTGGTCGATTTTGACCGTACAATCTTGTCCTTGCTGATTCTGTCCGGTACATCGGATGATGAACCATCCGTCCTGAATGTCGCGGTTCGAGATTTTCAAAACATATTCGTTGTAGAAACGACCGTCGTCAGCACGATGATAGAGCGTCGATCGATCGCCGGATGCGGAAAGAGAAAGCGGCTGCCGCAACTGAATGACAACGATGAGCACGGCCGCATACGCTACGGTCAGGCCGAGAACGATCCATCGTTTCGCATCAACGAATCCAAGTTTTTGGTACCATGTGGTTTTGGGGGTTTCATGTTCTCCCCATGAAAAAGTAATGAGTGTCGGAAGCGGTGATTTGAGTTTGGAAAGGATTGCCTCGCACGAATCGACACAATCGCCGCAATGGATGCATTCCGTTTGATAGGGGGATGTGCGGATATCGATTCCCATCATGCAATCACGCACGCATGCTTTGCACTCGATACATTCGTTGTTCCGTTCCGTCTGGTACCGGACGATTTGTGTTTTCGAATCGGTAAAAACCGCCTGCAGCATACCGTACGGACAAGCTTTCGTACAGAATTTTTCCCGCCAGAACATCATATTGACGAACATGACTCCGGCAATTCCCATTATGATGCCGGTCGTGACCGGGCTGAGAGAAAATGTTGCAAGGTCTTCAATCATTCTGTGCGGGTCGACAAAATATGCGACGAGGTTAAAGCCGATAACGGCAGAAATAATGGCAACAGCAAGTCCTACAATTCCATTTGAAGCAAACCGGCGCCAGAGTTTTCCTCCGCTTTTCGGAACCCTGAACCACCGTACCGTTTTTTTCTTGAATGAATAATATAATTCATCGAGTACTGTTTGCGGGCACATCCATCCGCACCAGACGCGGCCGTAGAGCATTGCAAAAATCACGATGATCCAGAGGATGAGCATGACAACGAGGAAGAGAAGATAAAATTCATCCACCCACAATGCGGTATTGAAGAAATAAAATCGCAATGTCGGCACGTCAAGCCGCATGATGTTGAAAAACGGCAAACCGACGATCAGGATCGTACTGATGATTTGTATAAGTCGCCGTTTGGATTTATATGTTGTGAGTGCAAACATCCTTTTATTCTTTTTCAAATCATAACAGGAAAGTAAAAAATTACTTGCCTTGTATTTTTGATTGAATTTCCGTTTGTTGATTCTGATAATTCGATTGCCAGTTCCAATATTTGAATCCGTAATAAATACAGAACAGTACGATGACGATATAGGCAATCTTCAAAAACCAGCCGGGACCGGTATCGTGGTTTTGTTTGATTTCCCCGTCGTCATTATAAATATCCGCGGTGTTCATTGTGCATCCTTTCTTTCGGTAGCCGGTGGAGTTGTTGTCGATGTGCCGTTCAGTGCCTGGAGTTTTTTTGCCTGTTCGACACCTTCTTCACGCCATTTGATGTTCGTTCCCAATTTTTGAAGATAGGCAACGAGTGCAATTGCTTCGCCTGTCGGTTGTCCCGCTTTGTCGAAGAGCCATGTATAAGCAGGCATGAGCGAACCCGGCGACGTGCTGCGGGGATCGCGCAAGTGATTGATATGCCATGAATTATCGTACTTACCGCCGACCCGAGCCAGGTCGGGTCCGACACGCCGCGTGCCGAGAAAATGAGGGCTATCGTAAACGTATTCACCCGGTTGTGACGGCGGCGCCTGGATCAACGCGCGGATACCGAAACGCTTGTATGTTTCTTCTTCACCCATACCGTAGCGCTGAGTTTCTTCAAGAAGATTGCGTACCTGTTGTGTGTGGCAATACATGCAACCTTCGCGTTGATAAACTTGCCGGCCGCGCATTTCCAGTTCGGTGTACGGCTTTGCATCTTTGGTGGGAACATAAAGACTTGGATCCGACAGCGGCATCACCATCGTAACGTACGAACCGAGGAACATGAAGACAGCAACTACAACGACCAGTAAGACTGCTTTTGCTTCGAGTTTCATTGTCGTTTCTCCTTACGCTATTGACGGTTGGATTGATGAATTACCGCCGCGTGCAGTCTTCAGAACATTAAATGCAAACATCAATTGTGCGGTAACGATGAGGATACCGGAGAACATGCGCACGACATAATATGGAAACATCGATTTGACGGTATCGAGGAATGAGATCGTATAATCCATCCACTGCAAACCCTGTAAAAATCCGCCGACCCACAAACTGATTGCAAAGCCGAGGAATCCGATGAACGTCAGCCAGAAATGCCACTCCGCCATTTTCTCGGAATAGAGCGGACGTTTCAACATTTTCGGCAGCGCATAATAAATGCCGCCGATGGCGAAGAAACTGAATCCGCCGAGCAATGCCATGTGAGCGTGACCGATGATCCAATCCGTTTTGCTGACAATTTGATTCACGCTTCGCAACGAGTGCAGTGGACCTTGAAAGCAGGTCAGGAGATAGAATGTCGTCCCTGCAAGGAAAAATTTCACCACGTAATTTCCCTGTGCCCATTTGCCGCGAAGTGTTCCGTAGAAATTCGTTACGGCAGTCCAGACCGGAATTAATAATGAGACGCTGAATAAAATGGCGACGGTTTGCAGCCATGTCGGAACCGGTCCGAAAAGGATATGATGCGCGCCGGTCCAGATGTAAAGAAACGCTATTGTCCAGAAACCGATGATGGACAGTTTATGACTATAGAGCGCATTGCCGGTTGCTTTCGGAATAAAATAATAGGCGATGGCGAGACCCACCGGCGTAAAAATCAATCCCACGGCATTGTGTCCGAACCACCAGTTGACGTTTGCATCATTCACACCGGAATAGACCGGAAGATTGCCGACGATCCAGAGAACCGCCGTCCAGAGCAATGTTCCCATAATGTACCAGAGACTCGCGTACATGTGTTCGTATTTTCGTTTTGCTATCGTCGCAAACATATTGACGGCAAACATTACCCACGCGATCGTGACGAGAATATCGAGAACAGAATCAAGCTCAAGATATTCTTTTCCTTGCGTGTCACCGGATCCCAATGTTACAACTGCTCCGAGGATGATAACAACCCAGAGTCCGAGCGTTGCCAGCCCAAGTTTTTCACTGTACAGTTTGACGCCGGCAAGACGGGGAACGATATAAAAACACAAGCCCATGTCTGCTGCCAGCAGCCATCCGAATAAAACGCCGTTGGTATGAATTGCACGGATGCGTCCGAAGCTCAGCGGTCCGAAACCTCCGAGGAAATCGGGCCAAATAAACTTGATTGCCATGATGAGGCCGATTGAAATGGTAACAAGAAAGAACACGACGGAGGCATAAATGAACCACCGTGCGCTCTTATCTTCGTGAAGTTCCATAGATGTAGTACTCCTTTGTAATAGTAGTAATGAAGCAACTTCGACAATATTTACTGAGAACTCTTTTCTGATGCTTCCCGTTCTTCCCGTGCGCGGTCACGAAGGAAATTCAGCACGCTCCAACGTTCGTCGTTCGATAGAACTTTGATCCACGGCTGCATCGATGTTCCCGGTACACCGTCGGTAATCGATTCGTATAACCTGCTGTCCGGCATGTAATCGATGAACGGTTTTTCGCCCCACGACGTGATCGCAACGAGATTGCGCGGCATCGGAATCAGACTGGGAGCGATTAAACCCAGTCCGTCTGCTTTTGGTCCGTGACAACTTGAACAGTAGTTCAAAAACAACCGCTTGCCGGTCGCAATCGATTCGCTTGTGGACGGGATAGGGTTTTTTATGTCTTTCGGAACTGACTGATATTCGATACTGTTAGCAAGTTTGATCGTGTCGTCTGCCGTCAGCGAGCGGATATAATGAATCACATGCCATCGTTTTTCCGGAGAAAGGGTCATCTCGAAGGCCGGCATCGCTGTTCCCCGCACACCGCCGCTGATCGATGTGAAGATACGGTCATCCGTCAGGTGTTTCACAAATTGCGCATTGCGGAGGTTCTGCGGGCGCGGTATAAGGTTCAACGATTGTGGACCACGACCATCGGCACGGCGACCGTGACATCCGGAACAATATTCGAAAAAGATCGCCTTGCCTGCAGACACGGACTCAGTCATACTTGGAGGCGATTGAAGATTATCTTTTCCAAAGAGTTCTACTTGTGAAACAACAAGAAGAAATGCCGTTGCGATAACGAGTATCGGAACAATAATCCAGAAATTTATTCGTAATAACGTCATAGGGATTTCCTTTGATTGAAACGTATTTCCTGTGCCGAGACATTCAACAACATCATAAAATATTTTTTTTCTAATTCTGACAACATGATTGATGTAATCCACCCATCGGAATAAATCCGAGAAAAGGAACATGTAATCCGCGCAAAACGAGTATAATCCCCATCAATACGATCGTCAGCGCTGCCAGCATCTCCGCTCTTTTGCGAACTTTCATCGAAAAAAATGATGTAAATCCTCCGAGTAGCATCAATGACGGCGCCATCCCGGCACCGAACACACCCATGGTAAGTGCGCCGTTCACGGCACTGCCTGCCGTGGCAGCTTTGGCAAGCATGGCGTACAATAAACCACACGGCAAAATGGGCGTCAGAAATCCGAGAGAGAATTTTGACCATGAGGATTTTCCCCGTATCAACATGCCGTGAATCCTGCCGATGCCGAAAGCATTTCCACCGAACGAAAGCATTGCCGGAAGAGGAAGTATCCCAAGCATTGCGAATCCGGCGATGATCATGATGACGCCGCTCAGAACGGAAACGCTCTCAGCAACCTTTTCAAACCCGGACAGTGTCATTCCCAACATACCGGCAATACCACCGAGCAAAGCGTACGAAAGAATTCTTCCGCCATTATATGCAGCATGAAGCTTGATCGGGTTGGTTTTGATCGGCGCAACGTTTGGGGTTGGGACTGAATAGGCAAGCACGATCGCGCCGCACATTCCAACGCAATGCAGACTTGTCAATAAACCCGTTAGAAATATGAACCCGTAATCGATCACTTCATTGCCTGGGCAGCAGTGTCAGGGGGTTTTGCGTAGACGACAGAGTTGTCGACTTCCAGTTTCTGTAATGATTCGAGATACAAAGCAAGAGCTTCAAGTTCGGTCTTGGAGTATTTGAAATCCGGCATGACCGATCCGCCGACCAGCGATCGCGGATTGATGTGATGCTGAATCATCCATTCTTTCGTCCGGATCAATCCGTACACGCTTAAATCGGGGCCAATTTTTCCGCCGGCACCGTTGATCGTGTGGCAGGCGTCGCAATGCTTGTTGTCGAAGACGAGTTTGCCGGATTCGACCGTCACCGGTACCTCGGCAGGCTGTGCAGTTTTCCAAGCTTTCAATTCATTGTATCGCTCAACCGGACCTTTCATGAGGTTCTCACCGGTAAGACTTTTTAAGTAAATGGTCAATGCCCGAACCTCGTCCTTGGTCAGCGAAAAGGTCGGCATCATCGATTCAAAATTATTCGCTTTCGGATTACGAAGCGCTTCTTCAAGGTATGCCAAATTCCATTTCGCACCGACGCCGGTAAGTTCGGGACCGATCTTCCCGTCGGATAGTCCTTCAATCTTATGACAGCCGTAACACGATTTCTTGAAGAACAGTTCGGCGCCGAGATGCAGTTTCGGTGTCTCGTTCAGATTCACACCATGACATTTTGCGCAACCGGACTCGATGTAATCGCCGCGCAGGAGCGGTTCCATCCAGAACTTTCCTTCACCGTGTGCGTCGACCGTCGCAAGACCGCGTCCGTTGCCGTCGTGACATGTCGTACAGCCGAATGTTCTGTACGGATGATTGCCTGCAATCTTGGGATGTGTGCGGTACGGCTGAGGCGCATCGCGGAACCGATCATCGTCGATTCCGGCATGACAGGTCATACACCGGTCGACTCGTTCTCGTCCGAACCCCGTCGTGATGATCTGATCGATACGCGGTGAACGTTCCTCGAGCACTTTTTTCATCGTGGGATCGGAAGTTTTTTCGATCACCATTTTCAGATATTCGGCTTGATACGTCCGCCATTCGGTCTGATAATTTTTCAGCATGATGAACCCGTTGCCGAGCAGTAAAAACAACCCGCCGACAATAAGTGCGATTTTCATTTTGATGCCGATGTGCATAATCTCTCCGTAATCGTATTGATGAAATCAATGTCCGCTTGTTTGTTCCCATGGGATAACGAATCCCCAGTTCGGTCCGCGGAAATACATTCCCACAACAATGAGAATTCCCATGAGAATGAGGAATGTCAGAAACAGGCCGTTTGCAAGCCACCGTTCTTTGGCGAACCAGATACCGATGCCGACTTTTTTCCTGTCGATGTAGGGAACGAGAGCGAGGGCGAGAACGATCAATGTCGGAATCACTACGCCGCCGATAAAAGCAGAATAACTGACAAGTTCCTGCAAGCCCAAAAAATACCAAGGCGCTTTTGCCGGGTTCGGGGGATGATTGGGATTGGCAATTTCTTCCAACGGAGCGTTGAACAAAAATGCTGCTATCAGCAAACACCCGGCGATAATGACGAAAACGACAAGTTCGCGAACGAGCAAATGGGGCCAGGAGTAAACCATATCATCGGGTGACTGACCGACCGTCGGTTTGGTCCCTTTTACCAACTCCATCAGGCCGTACGTTTTGTTTGCATCTTTGGGATAGACGTGTGTGGTATCGACTTCTTTCATGACTTCGCTCCTTTTGTTGCCGGGGGGATGTCGTTATCATTCGGATGGGAAAGGCCGCCGTCTTTCCGGATTCTCCAGAAATGAATCGCAAGAAAAATCGAGAGGAGTCCCGGAAGAATGACGACGTGGAGGACATAGAAACGAACGAGCGCTTCCTGTCCGACATTATCCGAACCAAGCAGAAATTTTCGGATCGGTTCACCGAGAATCGGTGCATAGCCGGCAATGGATGTCCCGACAGTGATTGCCCAGAACGCTAATTGGTCCCACGGCAATAAATATCCGGTGAATGAAAGCCCCAGCGTGAGCAGAAGAAGTATGATGCCGATGACCCAGTTGAATTCTCTCGGCGGTTTGTAGGCGCCGGTGAAAAACACGCGCGCCATGTGCAGAACGGCAATGAACACCATGGCTTCTGCCGACCACTTATGAACGTTGCGCAAAACGAAACCGAAGTCGACGGACGAACGAAGATCGAGCATTCTGCCGTACGCTTCTGTTGCCGACGGGAAGTAATAAAACATCAGCCACACACCGGTGAATATCAGATTCAGGAACAGGCATGTCGCAATCACGCCGAGCCCGAAGGTGTACGTGAATTTAAGCGAGTGTTTGGAGACTTTTACGGGATGAATGTGGAGGAAAAGATTGTTGAAGACGGCATAGGATGCGCCTTCCGCATCCTCGGGCATCTTTCCGTAACGAAAAACAGAACGGTAAATATTATTGAAAAATTTTGTCGGTGCATTCATAAGATTGTCCTTCGTTCAGAACAGTTGGTAAATCGTTCCATACCGGTGTGCGGTGACCGCATCACACTTTAAAATAAGTTCCTGGGGGAACTTTTACAGATTTGTCGATCTCTAATTCGCCGTTGGGCGCGACGCTGACCTGATACCAGTTTAACGGAGCAGGTGCCGGTCCGCCGGTAACGAAGCCATCGTTATCGAACTGACTGCCGTGACAGGGGCACGAAAAGCCGGCGTCTGAAACGGCAACCGTGCACCCAAGATGCGTGCATTTCAAGGAGATTGCTGCAAATCCTTGCCTGTCGCGCACAATGACAATGCGATCATTTTCGAGAATCTCTTTGATGCCTTCTTTATAATTTTCTGGTTTTCCGGCAAGAATACGCGAGGGGGGACCATAGTCAACCGCGGGTTTGAGATACAGCAGATTGCCCAGCGCTGCAAGTCCTCCCGAAAGTGCAATGCCGATCCAGCCCAGCGTGGTCAAAAAAGTCCGGCGGTCGATTTCCGGTTGCTGCATGCGAACATTTTTCTTTTTCACTGAAATACTCCTTTGACTCTTACATTGCAAGTGAGGGGATATTCATCAATCCGGCTCTCTCAGCATTTGATATTTCGGTTCTTCGATATCTTTGAATTGATTTGATCTTGCCGCATAGACAAAACCGAGCGCAAACACGACGCCTAATGCGACACTGAGAAATACCAAAAGATACAGTGATACCAGCATAATGACTTTCCTTTCCGTTATACAACTGAAAATTGTTGCTGATAGGCGAAATGTTCCATTGTGACCGCACCGGTCGGACATCGCTTCGCGCAATATCCACAGCGGATGCAGAGTTCTTCGTCTTTCAGCATGACCGAACCGGAGCGTTTTACTGCGTCGAGTCCTTCCCGTTCCGATAATTCGCGAATGTTGATACCATAGCGTTGCTGAAGAGCTTTTTCAAGCCGTGGTTCAAGTTCGATTTGCGAAAGGGGAACCAGTGCGAGACAATATGTCGGACATACATCCACACAGCCGTTGCACAGAACGCAGAGTTCACCGTTGAAAATTGTATTGATATGACACTTCAGACATCGTTCTCCCTGTTCTTTGGCGACGCCTTCTTCATAATTCACCTCGACAATTTTTTGTGTTGTCGCACGGATGGTTGGCTCAAGTGATGGAGGATTGACTCGATCGAGTTGTAAATATCCTTCATACATCTGATGTTGGAGAGCCGGCAATTCAAAATTGCCGCGGCGTTCTTCCTGTATGTCTTTCTTCCGCAAATATTCGTCGATGGAAATTGCTGCCCGTTGTCCGGATGCCACGGCATTGATGAACAGTTTTGCACCTTCGGCAGCATCGCCGCAGGCAAATATATCGGGAACATTCGTGCGTTTTGTCGTCTGGTCGATTTTTATGATACCGCGTTCGAGAACAAGCTCCGGAACATCTTTGACGAATGCATCGTCAATAGTCTGGCCGATAGACAACATAACGGTGTCGGCAGGAATGATTTCTCCGGGTGCATCATCAAAAGTGGGATTGAATCTGCCGTTTTCGTCGAAAACGGATTTCACTTTGCGGGTTGCAAGTCCTGTCACTTTCCCGTTTTCACCGATAATTTCCAGCGGACCGCGTGATGGATGAAGTGAAACGCCTTCTTCCATGCCTTCATGAATTTCAATTTCGTCGGCGGGCATTTCTTCGCGGGATTCGAGGCAAACAAGATGAACTTCTTTTGCACCGGATCGTAAAGCCATGCGTGATGAGTCAGCCGCTTCATAAAAGTCCTGGGCTTCCGATCGGAATGTTCCGCCGGCGCGAACTGCGGAGCGGGCAACATCAAATGCGACATTTCCGCCGCCGATGACAACGACTTTTTCACCGAGTTTTACTTCTTCACCCATGTTGACCTGTTTCAGAAAATCGATGCCGTGGACAACTCCTTCCAGTTCAACTCCTTTGATAGGAAGATTGCGTCCGCGTTGAAGTCCGGCGGCAATCAGGATTGCTTCAAATGCTTGCGACCGGAGCTGCGGTATGGTAATATCTTTGCCGACACGCGTGTTCGTCTTCAGCTCGATGCCGAGACTGAGGATCGCCTGAATTTCCATCTGCACAAGATCACGCGGCAAACGATACGTCGGAACGCCGGTCATCAACATGCCGCCGGCAATCGGTCCGGCTTCAAACACGGTGACTTTGTAACCGAGAAGTGATAAATCATGTGCGGCGGTAAATCCGGCAACGCCGCCGCCGATGACGGCAATTTTCGTTCCGGCTTTCGGGTTATTTGCATCGCGGCGGGCTTCAGAAAATTCGATGGTCTTTTCGGGGTTTCCCGATTCGACGCCGTGTTGTTCGGTGACGAACCGTTTCAAAGCGCGGATCGTTATCGAGTCGTCGATACTTCCGCGGCGGCATTCCACTTCACACGGAGCGCCGCACACTCTTCCGCAAATAGACGCAAACGGGTTCGGCGCGCGGGCGATTGTATAGGCATCGAAGTAACGTCCTTCGGCAATCGCGATGACGTACCCGCGTGCATCGGTCCGCACGGGACAACCCCATTGGCATTTGATCTGTCTCTGCCAGTATTCGATATCGGGAATTTCTACACGGAATTTTTGAGATGCCATACTGTTTACTGTTAAGATGCTTGTACGATTGTTGCAGCAGAGAAAAACCTATTTTTGTGCGCGGCTTTCACATGGGAAAGCTGAGCGGCATTGCTCGAAGCAATTTCTGCAAGAGACCGTTTGCTGAGAATATATCTCATCGCTTCCTGTGCTTCGCACCAAACGGTATGAACCGCACACCATGCAGTTTGTGTGCAACATTCCGGCCCGATCAAACACTTATTTAAAAATATTTTTCCTTCGATCGCTTCGATTACATCGAGTAGGGTTAATTTTTCCGCAGGAATGGCGAGCCGCACTCCGCCATTCGTTCCCCGCCGGGAATGAACGAGTCCCATCTTAACCAGGTGGGCAATAATTTTTCTGAGAAAATTTTCCGAAATTTCCCACTCTTCGGAAATCTCCGATATCGGCGTAACTGTTCCGAATGGTTTCGAAGCCAAACCGACCATCGCTCGCACCGCATATTCACCGGTCATTGTCAGTTGCATATCGTTTCCTTTTGTATTCAATCGAAATAATTTTAGCAATCTTGATGCCAAAAGGGAGTGCTTTGGTAACATTGAAATTGATGATTTTAACTGCATAATGAAACCTCATGTCGAAAAAGTTTTCATGATTGAGAAAAAATGGCAAATCTTTTTAAAAGATTTGAAAAATTAATTGATGGTTTTAATCTCGTTATTTATAAAAAGGGAATGCTATGATCGTAAAATGTGTGGTGTGCCGGCGGTTGAAAATATAAAACTGAAGGAAGGCTTCGGTCAGATCGAAAAAACAAAAACCCCGGCCTGAAACTTGCCGGGGTTTTTTATCTTCGGTGAACCGGAGAAGTTTATTTGATCAAAGCCATTTTTTTCATTTGTACGAAAGTTCTACTCGGATCGGCGATGCTCGTTGCTTCAAGTCGATAAAAATAAATTCCCGACGCAACGAGACCGGCGTTCCATGTTGCAGTCTGGTAGCCGGCGCTGACGATGCCATCAGTGAGTGTCGCTACGGTTTGTCCGAGAAGATTGAAAACAGTTAGCCGGACCTTGCTGTCAGCCGGCAACGCGTAGCTCAAAGTCGTTGTAGGGTTGAACGGATTCGGATAATTCTGCTCCAGTGCAAAATCCTTCGGAAGATCAGCCTTCGTCTCATTGATGGATGGCGGTGACGGAGGCAAATCATCGGTTGGTACAATATTGATATAACCGGCATCAAAGTTTTTTGACAGAGAAGCACCGGAACTCGTAGAAAGGATAAGTGTGCCCGGCTGGCTTGCTTTTACCCAGTATCCCTTTCCCGGATAAATTGTATCCGATATTTTATAACTTCCGCTGTAGCCGAAAAATTTACTGGTGATCATCCCCGGAGGGTTGCTGAGAATCGATGATGTTGACAAGGGAAGTCCAAGTGAACCGATCAAATTCCATCCGGAATTTACCGAAATGGAATCGGAAGAAAGCGCTGAACCGCTTATCGTGTCGGTTCTGGCCGATCCGAACTTGATCCAGTATCCGGCGCCGACATTCAATTGATTTTTTATAACATAACCGCTGCCGTTGTACGCAAAAGCACTGCTGATATGTCCGGGAAAAAGCGCACTTACCGTATCATTGGAAACGACTACCGGCAATGAAATAAGGTTCCACGTATTGCTCAACGAAAAAACGATGCTGCCGGGATTGGCAGGTCCTCCTTGAAATGATGTAGGAATTTCCCACATGCCTCTGCCGTGTGTGGCGATACGGAGAATACGGTTGGGATTCTGAATTGCCATATCGAAAACGGCGACAAGAGGTAAACCGGTTCCGTACGGATTCCAGCTCACCCCTCCATCGGAAGAATGATACACGCCGATATCTGTTCCGCAATATAATTCGTTTGAGTTCATCGGATCAACGACGAAAGCATTGACGGGAACGTCCGGTACTCCATTTGAAAAAGCTGTCCATGTTCCGCTCATGAGATTTGTCGTTTTCCAAATATGCTGAAGCGGAGTTGCGATCGTTCCATAACCGTCCAGTGTCACATATGCCGTATTGGAATTATTCGGATCAATAACAGTACGTGCTGCATAATATGGCGGCAAAGAGCCGGTGATACTCGTTAGTGTACTGGAACCGGTGGTTGTTGCAAAAACCTCACCATCGCTCAAACCCACGATCCTCACATTATCGTTTTGAGGAGAAATGCCGATAGCACTTACCGGAGTTCCTGATGAAAGAGGCCCCTGGCTGACGAGAGGCATGGTTGCGCCACGATCGACAGAACGGTACAGCCGGTCGGTTCCAAAATATACCGTATTCGGATTTCCCGGTCCAAGAGCCATCGGTGCATAAAATAGTACACCGTCGGAACAACCGATGCCGTTGTTCGACGTTCCTCCGGAGCATCCATAAAAATTACCCCAATTGTTTGTCGTTGTTGCGACCTGGAATCCGATTTGACCGGTAGATCCAACTGTTCCATTATAAAACGTATGATACATCGTTACATTTGTCGTATCCGTTGCATTCTGATCGATGAGGGAAAACCCACCGTCTCCGCCGACAGATTCTTCCCAGATGCCGCCGGGTGAAAGATAGTTTGTGCCGTTATCCTGCGTTCCGCCGATAGTGAAATTACGGTCGGTGGGGTGAAGTGCAATGCTCTCGAATTGTGTCGCGCTGAAACCGGTCGTATTGAGACTTGTCCAAGTCCCGGCAGAGTTCGTGGATCGAAATACGCCGCCGTCGTTTCCGACATAAATTATATTATTCTTCGGCGACGAAGCAATTGCAATGGCATGCATATCCGCATGCAAACCATCGTAACTGTCTGTAAATGTCGAGCCTCCGTCTGTGGATTTCTTCAGTTCACTTGCACCGCCTCCGTATCCCGATGCGGAACCGCAGATGTATACGATGTTTGCGTTAGTCGGGTCGACGGCAATGGCAATATCATACCAGCATTGAGGGTAACAGAAAGCATTCGCTGCAGTCATCTGACCGGACCACGTTTGCCCGCCGTCGGTAGATTTTCTCAACATTCCGTTGGATTCGGCGGTTGCTGCATAGATTGTGAAAACGGATCCGGATTTATTACTTCCGAATTTTACGTTCAGCCCGTCAGCTAATAACAATGTTTGGGAAAATGCCGGAGTAGCGGCGAGCGCATTTGTTGTACTGTAAATTCCCCCCGTGATTCCGAGGGATGTTTGGCCGTATACTGCACAAACAAGATTGTTCGCGTTTCCGGGATCGATGACAGCATCGGTAATGATTGAATTCGATCCTGAACCGGTGTTTAAGAGCATGAATGTCGGACTTCCCCCCATTGCATTGGTGGATCGGTAAAGACCCCTTGCCGGTCGGTTGGGAAACGCATCACCGCTTGTACCGCTCACTCCCGAACTTGTGGCAATGAAAATATTGTTGTCGTTAGACGGATCGACGAGAACATTGTTGATCGAGCGATACGCAAGGACATTGTTTGAGCCACCGTCGAGGTAATATGGTCCGAAAAGATTTGCAGAAGTTTCCGCATTCTTAATAATATAAAGTCCGATACCGAAAAAGCTGTCGAGCGGATAGATTTCCTTCGCCGGTTCCGATGAAAACGGTTGTCGTGTTCATCGGATCAATCGTAATAGCGCCGATGGCAAGACTTGCGGCGTTGTCGAAAATGGCTGTCCATGTCGATCCGCCGTCAAATGTCCGGTACACACCGCCTTGTGCTGTACCGACGTAAACGGTGTCCGGATGGGTTGGATGAACCGCTATTGCTGTGACACGACCGCTTACGGCAAGCGATGAGAGTTCAGTTTGTCCGTTTGGGATTGGTGCAGGACCTATCGGCGTCCATGTAGACGATTGCAAACCCAGAGTGCTTTTGGATTGGTTTTTCAATTGGCGGTTCAATTGTTGAAGAGCGCGGATGCGCGGGTTGTTTGCTTCCGGATAAGGCATACCGCGGAGCCGGCCGATATGTTCGCTTCGTAACCGGAGATATTCTTGCTTGTCCATATTGCCCTGCATGAAGGGAGGCAGGTCGGGATCGGAGCCGAATTGTTCTTTCGAAGCCGGTTGCGGTGGTGCCGGTGTTTGAGACATCGCGCAAACATGTAGAAGTAAAACAATTACAGAAACACCGAGGACAAAATATTTCATGCTCAACTCCGTTTATGGTTTATAGTGAAATCCGGTTATTTTCCATCGCATTCGATACGCTCTGTCTACGATCTGCCGAAAAATGCAGGGGAATGGTAGATAAAAAAATGCTTATTGTCAAATCGTTTGTATTCAAAAGCAATACGTTAGAGTGTCGAACTTATAGAATTGGTTGAAATGATCAAGTTCCAAAATTAATTTCGAAATGTTATTCTTCGCCGATCACCCAGAGATCGATCAGCTTTTCATCCAATCCTTCTAAAAATCGCGAAGGTTTGGTCAGAATTGTTCCGGTTTCACGGTCGTATACGTTGATAGGATAAGTGATGAAGAGATTTTCTTTGGCACGCGTGCAGGCGACATACATGAGCCGACGTTCCTCTTCAAGTTCCTCGGAATCATTGACCGCTCGCGATGTGGGAAATCTTCCGTCGAGTGCGTAAATGAGAAAGACGCTGTGCCATTCCAATCCTTTTGCACTGTGAATGGTCGAGAGCGTGAGATATTCTTCTTCTTTGCCGGGAGATTCGACATCGACGATGCTTTCGTTCGGCGGTTCGAGTGCAAGATCCGCCAGAAGGGTCGCTACAGAATCATAGCGTCCGGCAATTTGCTCGAAAATTTCCAGATCTTTTTTCCGCTTGTTGTAATCATCGTACTTTTTTTTGAAAAAAGGATGATAGTGCGTATAAATCCGGGACACTTTGTCGGCAGGCGGATAACGGTCCGGCACGATTGATTTGAGCAGTTCGAAGAGTTCTTTAACCTGCTCAGGGTAGGAATTATATTTTTCCCAAAATGAAGAAGCGGGACTATTTGTCCGGTGGCTGAGAATATCGTCGATGATTTTTTCCGCAGTACGCGGTCCGATGCCGTCGATCAATAATAAAATACGATTCCATGCGACAACATCGCGGGGGTTTTCCAGAACACGAAGATACGCAATCATATCTTTGACATGCGCGGTTTCGATGAATTTGAATCCCCCGAATTTGACGAACGGTATGTTTGCTTTCGTCAATTCGATTTCGAGATCGAATGAGTGAAACGAAGAGCGAAACAGGACGGCAAGGTCTTCCAGCGGAACTCCCTGTTCCCGTAATTCGAGAATTTTTTGCACGACGAATTTCGATTGCATGTTTTCGTCTTCTGCAACGATTAACTGCGGGAGCGATCCTTCGGATTTATGCGTGTAAAGGACTTTTGTGTACTTGCGACGCATGCGTTACCGGTTGCCTTCTTTGAAAATTCCGAAATTGACAACGGTCATGGGCCCGAAATTTGTCCGTTCCGTTTTTGCGCTCACCGGTCGTATCGATCCGTCGTTTGAATACCAGATACGCGGGGCATCGTCGGTTTTCCCCGGTCTCGCATCGTTGTACGAGGCAACGGTTCGCATTGCTTCCGTTCTCGGCAGGTTTCCGCCGATGATGATCGGATGGTTGATATACAAATTATTGAAAGAGCTCAGCGTACCGGCAACGACCGATTGATCGTCGATCATCGCGTTTTCCGGAAGCTGTGTGCCGATGACAACGATCTGCGCCGCGCCGCAATCGATCATGGCCTGCAATGCCGCTTCGAAATTGCTGGAATGTAAATTTGCATAATGCAGATTTTCGTTTGATATGATCGGGTATGTGCTGAACACGGCATTTCCGCCCTGCCGGCCGGACACGGTAATTGTTTCGCCGAACACTTTTCTCATTGCTGCACGGTTTGCCAATTCTTCAACCACGTCCACACGGTCCGGTAAATCGGGATACCGTGTAATACCGTGAAGGATGAGAACGTCGACGGTATCGCGTAATATAATGGCTGCAAAACGATCGACATCATCCGCTTCGATTCGTTTATTGAATCGTCCCAAGTTCAGGCTCGCGACTTTGATGATGATCTCCGGCTCAAGAGGTTTGACTGATACCGGCGGGGGATTCTCTTCCTTTTTTGTTTCCTTGGATGGCGGACAGCCGGTCAATAAAAATGCAAGAAGGAAAAATAAAAGAAAATATGTTCGCATGATTGTTCTCGTGATTACTAATGATTATTGTCTAAGATAACAATTCGAAAAGAGGAGAAATGTTTGCATGGACATCATTCCAGTGCTCGTTTTAATATTTCGTTGGCGACATTCAGGATTGCCTGAGTACTGCGATAATTTTCTTCCAGCGTGACGATACGGCATCCCGGGAATTGTTCCGGAAAATCGAGAATGTTGCGGATCGTTGCACCACGGAAAGAATAAATTGATTGCGAATCGTCGCCGACTGCCATAATGTTGTTATGTTTGTATGCAAGTAATTTAATGATTTCCGATTGAATGGTGTTTGTGTCCTGATATTCATCGACCATAATATATTTGTAGCGATTCGAAAGCTCGCCTCGTACGCTTTCCTGTTTCTGCAACAGCATGACGAGGTTAAGAAGCAGGTCGTCATAATCCATCAAATTGTGAAGGCGTTTATATTCTCCGTACGCAGAATGGATGCTCGCGATATCGGTTTCCAGTTCGATGTAATGCGGATAATCAGAGGCAAGAAGCTGTTTCACCGGCACCACCATATTTGCTGATCGGCTGTACAGATCGTAGATCGTTTCTTTTTTGGGAAACCGGCGTTCTTTCGTATCCAGCTTCATCCTTGTGCGGATAAGGTTGATCACATCCTCGGCATCGCCCTGATCGAGAATTGTGAAACCGCGATCAAATCCCAGCAGCGTTCCATATTTACGAAGGACCGAATTGGCAAACGAATGAAATGTTCCGCCGGAGACTTTTTCACAACGGTAGTCAAGCGTCATTGCTGCCCGGCGCAGCATTTCTTGCGCCGCTTTGCGCGTAAACGTGAGAAGAAGGATCTGTTCCGGCTTTACGCCGAGTTCGACAAGATATGCTACGCGGTATACAATCGTTCGGGTTTTTCCGGTGCCGGCGCCGGCAACAATCAGGTGAGGACCGTTAATCGATGTCACGGCTTCGTACTGCGCGGCGTTCAATTCTTTTTTGTAATCGATCTGAAATTGTTGCGGGTGAACGATGTGCAGTTGGTCTGCCGGTTTCTTGATGATGTATCGTTTCAATCGACTAACAATGATAAAAGAGAATATTTTCTTATCAATATATCAAATGCATTCTGCATTGGCAACGAAAGATTTCCGGAATTAATGTGAAGGGACAAAAATAAAACAACCGCCGCAAACCGGGAGGGAAGTTTTTAACGGCGGTTGTACTCTCTAATCCACTAATCACCAACATCCACCATGTCGGTAACGAAATAATGTTACAATTTTAGTGCCATTTTTTCTCTTTTTATCGATGAGGAAGTTGAAATGCCTAAAACAACTTAAAAATAATAAAATTTTATCAAAAAAATGAAACCCAAGAAGATATTTTCTTTCGAATAAGCATAAATAGTAGCAAATTTTACCGACCAAGACGCAAAAAATACATGACGAATATGGGCAAAAGCAGACACTTTCTGTCAGCTCATACTACAGGTCATTTCCATTTTACGACTCCGGCTTTTACCAGGTCGTCGATATATCGGGAAATGACCGGAGATGGAATCGGTGAAAATTCTGCACAGAGGGCATTGCGAACATCTTCGACAGAATTTTTACCGTTGATGAAATTAACGAGTTCAAATCGCTGGTCGCCGTTCAACGGGAAATCCTTCGATGCGAACCACGCTGCCTCGTCGGGCGGTAACACGCTTTCGGGCATTCGGAAATCAAGCGGTCCCCGCGTCAGCCGGATCGGAATGCGATTATCCGGATTGTCGTCGATGGAAGGAATGTCTGCTGATTTAAATCCCATTTCCTCGACCTGCGCGCGCATCTGGTCGAACAGAAACTGGAACCGCACGCCGAGATGCAGTTGTAATGCCTGTGCCGCAAGTTTGATGTTGTCGGCGTTATTGAATGTCAGAACAGAATTGCCGGCATCGATTTCATTTTGGATCGATCGGTTGGCTTTGTTAGCCCCTTCTGCCCACGCTATATCTATTTTCATTTTATTTTGAGAAGCAATATACTTTCGTACTGTCAGTGCCACCATGCCAAGCCGTTTGCCCGCATTTGCGCGGACAAGATCGACCAGTTCCAGTGCCTGATTGGGCGTGAGGTTGTCGAGATACCATAATGAACTCAACGCAATCATTTCGCTCCGTTCCAATTCAACCGGATCGACTTTATCCGGCGTATCATCCGATGTATGATGTGTATAATCGGAATGAGAAAACATGACCGCCGGAATCTTCCGGTCAAGAAACATCATGTGGTCACTGCCGCCGGCATACGGAGTGATGCGGCAATTAAATGCCGATTGACTCCCCCGCGGTGTGCGGATATCCATATCGGCAACCATCTCCGTCATATTTTCAACAACATCGTTCAGGCAGGATCCGACGGACATTGGTGTCCGGCAAATTCCCATTTGAGAATGCAGCAGGTCGAGATTTTCTCCGACCATATCGAGATTGATATTTGCCAGGTACGTTCCGCCGAGTTCGGGTCCTTGAAGCTCGGGATGTTTATCGATATATGCCATCGTACCGTTCCATTCGGGAACCCAGAGAAAAACCAGCGAACGTTTCGGCTGAGGCAATCGTTTGCCGTCGATTAATTCTTTCAGAGTCCGCGCGATATCAAGAATTGCTCCGGAACCGCTTGCGTTATCGTTCGCCGATTCTTTCGGATGATCGAGGTGCGCACTGAACAGAAGTTTTTCATTCAACTTTTCACCGGGAATTTGTGCTACAACAACATCCATAAAATATGGTTCCAGCCCGATGCCTTTTACCCATCCGTGCATGACGACTTTTTTCCCGGCTAACAACATGTCTTTTAATTTATCGCCCTGTCGTTTGGTAAGGTTGAATCCGAATGTGACCTTTTCAAGCTCCGGGGTGCGTGGCCACATGCCGGTGTATTGCAGCATATCGGGATGTTGCTTTGCGCGGTCGTCGTCGAGGTAGCAAATAACCGCCCTGGCGCCGTACTTTAACACAGCAAGGCGATGAACATCGCCGCCATATCCGGTGGCAAGAACGAATTTATCCTTGACATCTTTTCCGGCGTAATCCTCGTCACTGGTGCCGTTACCGACCCACACTACTTCGGCTGTGACATCGCCCGGATTGGAATACGTCATGACGCTCATTGCAATTTCCGGATAGCCGACGATGCGTTCGTCGTACGGCGCGACCATGCGAAGTTCAGCCGACGAGATATCCCACCCCGACGGGGATTGCCATGTTTGATACGATACTCGCCCGTCCGATTTGAAACTTTCGATGTATGCATCCTTTTCCGAAAAACCATATTGCCGAAGTTGCCCCAGGACATACTGTGCAGCATCGCGGTATTGCCGCGATCCTTGAATGCGGTGATACCGCGTTATCTGGAAGACATGTTCCTTGGCAAGCTCACCGCTCAGCGTTTCGTGAAATAAGTCGCGTAATTTCGGATCGAGCAATTCGTAATGTGTTTGTGAAAATCCGCTCGAAAGAAAAAGCAAAATAAAAATCGATAAGGAAATAATGTTTTTCATAAGTCGCTCAAAAATTTGTGAATGTTGATGTGTCGTTGTATGATAAAAAGTACGAAAAAAAAAGAATCGGTCAAGCCGGGAAATCGATTCATGTCAACAGTTCGATTAATCGGTAAATTCCCAACTGACACCGAACCGGAATTCCCTTCCCGGCATCGGATAAAATGATGTCATAACATATTGCTGGTCGGCGAGATTTTCTGCGATAAAATGAATGTACGCTGAGCCGAGGCGGGCAATCAGTACAAAATCTAACGTTCCCGTTGTCGTAACGGGATAACTCTGCCCGCCGGGAAGGTATTCGAGGGACTGCTGGTTGAATTCTTCAGCGGTATAATCCGTAAAGAATTTGCCGCGGATCCCGACTTTCAAATTTAAATGATTGTTGAAGAGCGTATCCCAATAATAGACGCCGCCGGTTGCATTCCATTTCGGGAGGATCGCTGTTTCATCATCGTGATTGATGCGGTCGAGATATTCTCCGGTTCCTTCCGCATAAAAACTGGACCATCTCAATCCTGCCGAGCCGCTGAAACCCTGCACAATTTCTTTGTCGTTTTGAATGAATTGGTACGGAACGGTGCTGCCGGGAACGGTCTGAGGTGCGATGGTTATCATATTAAAGATTGTGTGATAAAACCCGGTAAACTTGAAGAAGAAATTTTTTCCCTGGTTCCCCTGGAATCCTGCTTCGATAACATGATGCCGTTCAATCGATTGGTCGGAGAGTGTTGATGACAAAATTGTATCGAGACCATATCGTTCTTCGAACGTCGGAAACCGGAATGACCGTGAATATCCGGCGAAAATTGAAAATGCACGTTCAACAGGAATAGATCCGTCGACGCCGTACGACAGCTCGTTCTGGCCGATGTAACGTTCCAATCGCCCGTACGGAGTGACGATGAGAAACGGCGTTGCTTCCAACGATGCCTTTCCGTAAACATCTGCCAGAGTTCTTCGATGCTCATCCACTGCCGGAGTCACAAGCTCTCGCTGGGATTGCATTTCTGCTCCGAAGTTCAGCGTTTGATTGCCCACCGAGAAAAAATGATCAGCTTTGACTCCCATCCATTGCGACCATTGATCCTGTTCGAACGGAATCGCATCAAACGTTAATGGATCCCCCGGGTCGATAAATTGGCGGAGGCTGGAAGAAAGATACAACGTAATCGTAGTAACCGCGGTGGAATCGGGAAACAGATGCATTGCCGCGCCAAGCTGAAGATCGTGCCGTGTGGTTTTTTCATTTGCCGTCGTATTGTTCACCGTCGATTGAAGCTGATCAAAACGAAGTGAAACCGGAGTTGTGTCATTGACACCGCCGTTCAATCCGAGTTGTGTCTGGTTGAACAATTCCGAAAAAAACAGATTGACTGTTTTATTGATGTTGTACCGGATTTTGAAACGACCGTTCCACGCATCGTAACCGGTGTTCGGGAAACCGGGACCGTATGTTGTATGTTGAGCGCCGGCGGTAATGTTGAGTCCGCGGATAATATCCTGGCTGACCATCCCGTCGATCAGGCTGTATCCGTTTCCCGATTCACTGTACCGTAACCGGGAATAGGCATGAATCGCTTTTTTACTTTTCGTGAGGATATCGATCGCGGCATCGGTGCTGTTCAATCCGTACAACGATGCTTCGCTGCCGGTAATATATTCTATCCGTTCAAGAGATTCGGTCGGGATCAAATACGGATTGAAAATCCCGAAGAGCGGGTCGTTGAGTTCGATGCCGTCATACAGAAATGCAATTTCGTGAGCGCCGAGTCCGTCAATGGTAATATCCGGGATTTGCCCCGGGCTTCCGAATTCACGCATGAACATGCCGGGCGATAACGACAAAAGGTCTGCCGTAAAGCGGTAGTCATAAAAATCCCTCATCGAATCGGTGATGATATCGGGAGATTGAAGCGAACGATCGATGGAGCCCACGAGCGGTATCGGAACGATAAATTGCCTTCGTGCAGAATCGGAAAGCGAAGAAGATTTCGTGAAAGCAGAATCTTCGAATGAATGCTGAGCGTACAGCGTCCAAACGCTTGAACAGAGCAAGAAGAAAATAAGTGGAAAACGAAAGAGTTTCATGGAAGACAATTGTTTCGGAAAATATAGAGAAAAGGGGATCAAAGCGCAAACAGCGGTTGAAAATGATTGGCCGGATTCTTCATGGTGAAATTTTTTGTACGGTTATTTTTCGGGTGAAAATTTCGGAGGCGTCAAAAACACGGCATATCGTTTTTCAAATTGCCGCACAACCGATGCCGCACGGTCTTTCGATTCAAAGAATCCATATACTGATGAACCACTGCCGGACATTTGAGCGAAGATTGCTCCGTTATCGTACAGCTCTTGTTTGATTTGAGCAATGGGCGGATATGCTTTCATCACAACAGATTCAAAATCGTTAACGATTGTTTTCCGTAATAGTTCCGGATGATGAATGTTTTTCATGACGAGATCTTTTAAAGAAGATTGACGGATCTCCGCTGTTTCTTTTGTCGGGGACATCGTCATATCAATTTCCCGATACGCCCAAGCCGTTGATACGTGAATGTTCGGGTACACCAGAACGATCCAGTACGGTATTTCTAAATCAACATAGTCCAGCATCTCGCCTCTGCCGGTTGCATGTGCCGTCCCCTCGTGCAAAAAATACGGCACGTCGGAGCCGAGTTTCAATGCGAGAGTTGAAAGTGTTTCGGTTGAAGTTGCAAGGTTCCATAGTTGAACGAGTCCCAAAAGTGTTGCCGCTGCATCCGAGCTTCCTCCGCCGAGACCGGCGCCGAGAGGGATTTGTTTCTTGAGTGTGATGTGCGCGCCTTTTTTGACACCGAACTGCTGCCGCAATAATTCAGAACCTTTGATACAAAGATTATTCTCATCGGTGGGGAGTTCCGGCTTATTGCAAACCAGCGTGATGACGTCGGATTGTTGTAAAACTATTTCATCGTATGGGAGAATACGCGTAAAAACCGTTTCAATGTCGTGGTAACCGTCGGAGCGTTTTCGAAGAATGCGAATTCCTAAATTGATTTTCGCATGGGCTTGTCGGGTAATAGATGCCGGGATGTCGTTATTCATGCCGAAAAATAGCGGAAAGAATCGTGAGATGCAATTATAAAAAAAGCGGGAAGCTGGTTACCAAGAATTTTGCAAAAATGGTGGCGACGATTTTACTTTGTCACCACCATTTTTTTAACCGATGAGAAATTTCCGGCCTGAAGTCTGTAAAAATAAACTCCCGACGACAGCGATGCCGCATTGAACTTCACCGATTGTCCGCCCTCTTCTTGTTGTTCATCGACTAACATCTTCACTTGCTGCCCCAATGTGTTGTAAACTTTCAATATAACTTTGGCATCGTGCGGCAGATTGTACCATATTGTCGTCGTCGGATTAAATGGGTTTGGAAAATTCTGCATCAATTCAAATTGTTTCGGTACATCGACAATAATATTTATATTCTTGGTCCACTTTTGTCCACTTGCTCCAATTGCTTCCAGTGAAATTGTGGTTTCTTTCTTCACTGGAGCTGTTCTGTCGACAGAGAAGGTGAATGTTGCTGTGCGTTCTCCTTGACCTTTTAACGACTGCACGGTCTGATCTTCCGGGCTGATATGCAGCCAGTTCGGGAGCTTTGAAACTCCCACCCGAATATTGGCAATCATCTGCGGCTGTGAGTTTGCTATCGTCAATTCGATTTTATTCCCTGTCGAGGCGAACGGTACGTGGTGTGTCGGAACCGCAGTCGAGTCGTTTAATTTCGACGATTTTGTTTGGGGTGTCTTCGGTTCTGCCGCCCCCAGTATACTAAACCAAAAAAATATTATCAGAAGGACATTGATGGTTTTCATAAATCCACTCTCCTTAATATTTAGCAACGAAAACTGCCCGAACTGTTTTATTTCCGTTCATTGTGATGGTAGTGGGATTCGTTGTCCCCGATGCATCCAATTCCCAATGATCGAAATCCCATTCTTTTGGTGCGGGAAGGAGCGGCTGAATCTTTATCTGGGGATCGATACCGTTAATTTGCTTATGTGCAGTTAATGTTACCGTTGTTCCGTAGCTGTAAGTTGAATATTTCGGTGACTGTGTTACCGTGCCTCCTCCTCCAGAAATTATAATCGTTAATGTATATTGATTCGAAAAGGTGACCCGAATGGTGTGATTAGCAGTCACACTATTGAATATATAACTTGAGGCTGATGTCTGCTGCACTCCATCCACTATCAAACTGTCCACATAGTAACCTGTATTAGGCGTAAATGTAAATGTCTGATTTGATCCGTAGTTCACAACAACATTTCCCGAGGGACTGAGACTACCATTTGAGCCAGAAGAAGCCGTTATCGTGTATTGGTACAATTTAAAGGTCGCCCTAATTGTACGATTTGCTGTGACACTACTGAATGTGTAACTGGAGGCCGACGTTTGCCGCACCCCATCCACAATCAAGCTATCAATATAGTACCCCGTATTCGGTGTGAATGTGAATGTTTGACTTGACCCATAATTCACGACCAGATTTCCCGCCGGGCTTATACTCCCGCTGGATCCGGCCGATGCTGTAATTGTATATTGATTGATTGCAAACTTCGCCGAGATGGAATGATTCCCTGTCACGTTGTTAATTGTATCGAATGGCAAGTTGCCGACATAAATATTATCGACAAAAACGCTATCGATGTGATAACCGGCGTTTGGCGTGATGGTGAAGATTTGGCTGGCACCGAAATTGACGTTCACTGTCCCGCTCGGAGAAATCGTTCCGTTTGCTCCTGCAGACGCTGTAATAGCAAAACTACTCTGTATGAACGTTGCAGTGACAGTTTTATTACTGCTAATCAAGAGCGACAAAGGGTTTATCTGTCCACTCGCGTCTCCACTCCAACCTGCAAAAGAGTATCCTGTCGATGGTGTTGCAGTAAGTTGGACGGTTTCAGCGCTATCGTAAATACTTTGGTTTGGATTTCTTGTTACTGAACCAGCACCAGATACATTGATTGTCAGTGTATATTGTGGTACTGGCGTCGAAGGTACAAAATACGTGGGAAGTTGAGAAAACAACGTGCCGATATCTTCTTTGAGAATTTTGTACCCATTTGTATCTATTTGTGAGGTATCGGAAGAAGATCGATCAAGGAGAATATCGAATTGTAAGAGTTGAAATCGAGCATCAACAGTGTCGGGTACGTGTAACAACGAATCAGCTTTGGTTACGGCGATAGTTAAGCTTTGATAAAGAGATTGATTTTTTACTAAATTTAAACCGTAGCAATTGTTGAGATCTTGAATAAGAAGTGGGACATCGACGATTTTAACTACTGTTGGTGGAACTGTGGAATCGGTTGAATAATTGATTTTAAATTCAATTGTCTGAAGGGAATCAATCACTCCAAATTCATTAAGGAATGTGCCTTTTCCGTCTATTGTTTGTATTAAATTAACCGAATACTGAAAGAGACCTTTCCTTAAGCCAAATACGCTTAGCGTATATTGATCATTGAACAAAGAATCGACAGATTGCAAAAAACTAAATTGGATTCCTTTATCATAGATTGAATCGGCCGGATCAATGCTTCCACAACAACCAATACCATAGCCCGTATTAGGGATGTCCTGGTATAAAATGCCTGTCCTTGAATCTACCCCTGTCCTGTAACCTACAGAATCGGTGACCATGAATTGAATCCGTCCACGCATACTAATATCTACAATTCCTTGTATTTGCGAGAAAAGCATTGTATTCAGAAATAAAGTTACCGAGAAAAATGTAAATATTAGTTTCATGATGAAATTCTCCTCAAACAACACACTTGAAATGGGTCAATAAATCGCATTCTAAAAATTTTTATTATGTACTTAGAAAGATATATACATTGTTTATTTACATGGACCTACAGTGACATATTCCCAAAATTTACCCGCATACACAGAGTTAATGAGCCTAGTTCTATCTAAATATGCTGGATCAACTATAATATAATCACCATTTTGATCTTTCTGTGTCACCAACACCCAATGTTGGTCCCCACTTGTTGGATTTAAAACTTCTACAATTATTAGTTTACAGTTACCAAGTGCATTATCGATCACACCCGATGAGCTATTATTCTCTCCCCCGACCGATTTATTCAATGATTTCGTAATTTTGACATAATTCGATAGACCCTGAGCTTTGGGCCAAATTACATCCCCCGTTCCAGTAAATCCGTGTTTGGTGTTGAGATAATCATTTAGGCTTCCAGGATTTATCGAAACTCCGAAAGCTGTTAAAGCCATTGCAAGCGATGTCAAGGCACATCCTCTTTTTGATATTAAGTAATTCGTACCATCATAATATTTTCCACCCCAATCTTTTTGATTTTGTTGGTAATTTATAGGCTGCAGATTACAAAATACTTGGAATGATACTTGACTTGAAATTCCGGCAGATGGAACGGAGGCCGTAACCGAAATGTTAGCTGTCGCACCACAAGGTTGCTTTCCGTCAGCTTTAAAATAGCAACCAAGTGTGCTTATATCAGAAAGCAATGCCGTGTAGGTTGGCCCAATCATGCTTCCGTCATTGTGGTAAAAGTTTCCATATTGTTGCCCATCTACGATATCCATTTTTACCTGATCTGAAACAGGGGCCCAAGGTGTTGAACAAGGATCGGAATAAGCCGATCCGAGTCCAAAAGAAATGTTGTCACCATGAAGTATGCTTTGGACGTTTTCATTGATCCATATCGCAGACTGGAGACTTGTTTGGTGAGAATAAGAGTTCTCGGTGGGACAACTGGAGGGACCACTGGAAAAACTATATTGATCGATTAGATTACCATCAGGTATATATAACATGATCCTGTACCGCTTGATGTCGTCCACAAAAATGGAACAATATTATAAGTCCCAGAGGTAGCGTTTGGGATACTAACGCTGCCGCTACCATTATCCACTTTTGTATCTTGGTAAAGGTAGCATTGGGTGTTTGTGAGCTCTAACATATTCGAAACAGATGGATCTTTGGGATCGCACCAATTGTCTGTTTCCAGGCCGCCGCTCCAAAAAAAATTCACACCTAGCGTGCGGCCCGCCGCTGCAGTCTTTTGCCTTCCCGAATTAAGTATGATTGTATCCCGTATAGTCACTTGTGAAAATGCCAATGAATGTATTACTGCAATCATCCCGATTGCTAAGAAGATATATTTATGAAATGTCATACATTTTTCCCGTTGAATCAACTAGACTGTGATTTACTCAATAGAAATAAGTTTTCTCCCATCGAGAAAACGAATTTAAGCAAAACAAAGTTGTGATTTAAAGCGAAGAACGGAATACGTGTTTCGCTGTCTTCCCAGAAACACGTTAGATGATAAGATATTAGGACAATATATGGCTATATTTTTAAAATATCAAATTGAATTCTTATCTTTTGATATTCACTCGAATTTTTGTACTTTTACGGAGTAAAAATAATAAGATGCAGATGATAAAAATCGGAAAATTTTCTATTGGCGGCGGAAAACGGATTGTTTTAATTGCCGGTCCCTGTGTTGTCGAAGGCCGCGAAATGGCTTTACGCACTGCAAGTAAAATTCAATCGATCACGCGAAAATATCATGTGCCGTTTATTTTCAAGGCATCGTATAAGAAAGCCAATCGAACCAGCGGGAAAACGTTCACCACGATCGGGATGGATGAAGCGTTGAAAATTCTTGCGGAAGTCAAAGAAGGATTCGGCGTTCCGATTCTCACCGATATTCATTCCGAATCGGAAGTATTGCCCGCCGCAGAAGTTGCCGACATACTGCAGATCCCGGCGTTTCTTTGCCGGCAAACGGAATTACTGCATGCCGCGGGATTAACGGGAAAAATAGTGAACATCAAGAAGGGACAATTTCTCGCGCCGGAAGATATGAAACACCAGGCAATGAAAGTTGAAATGACCGGCAATAAAAAAGTAATGCTCACCGAGAGAGGAACAACGTTCGGGTATCATAATCTTGTCGTCGATATGCGCTCTCTTGCAATTCTCCATGATACCGGTTACCCGGTAATTCTCGATGCAACACATTCCGTTCAATTGCCCGGCGGAGAACGCAATCAAACGGGCGGTCAGCCGGAATTTATTTTCCCGATTGCACGCGCGGGTGTTGCCGTGGGTATCGACGGATTGTTCGTCGAAACACACCCCAATCCGAAACGTGCCCTCAGTGATGCCGCAAGCCAGTTGAAATTAGATTTGCTGGAAGATTTGGTGAAACAGGTTGTCGCCATCGATACGGTCGTAAAGGAGCGTCTTGCCCGCTAAGAAAAAAAAATCCGGTACAATATCGGACAGATTGGCGATGATCCGGTTGGTTGCAATGGACGTCGATGGTGTACTGACCGAGGGCAGGGTGACGTATGACGATACCGGAAGAGAATATAAATCCTTTGACGCTCATGATGGTTACGGTATGAAGCGTGCTCAAAGCCACGGACTGATTCTTGCATTGATCACCGGCAGTGCATCCTCGATGATTTCCCGCCGTGCAAAAGAATTGGGCATCAAAGAAGTTCATCAGAAGATTGACGATAAACTTGTTGTGTATACAATGTTAAAACGCCGTTACGGATTGCGCGATGAAGAAGTGTGTTACATCGGCGATGATGAACCGGATATTTCGGTAATAAAAAAGGTTGGCGTGAGTGCCGCCCCTGCTGACGGGATGGACGAAGTGCGTAGTATTGTGGACATCGTCACAAAAAGGAACGGCGGCCGCGGCGCTGTCCGTGAAGTTCTTGATCGTATTCTCCGGTCGAAAAAATTGCTTTGATATGGAAACGTCTTTGTCCGGTACACAGTATCCGCGGGAACTGACTCCAAGGGAACGGGAATGGATTTTGTGGATTCTTCCCGCCGACCGGCCCGGTTACCATGAATACCGGACGGCGATTGACCGGATGATCGTTCTTGGAGAAGGAAGACGCGGTAACGGTGAAATAGTTTTAGGAACAAAAGGATCCGATGTGAATCTCGATCTGCCGCTTGCACCGGTTTTCGCCTACGGTGCAATCGATACAAATTTCGGAATCGATCTCCGTGACGTTGAGGGAAATATCGTGCGACCAGATTTCTGTCGAATCGGTCTGCCAGAGGATGGAAAATGTTCCGGAAGAATTCGAGGAATCGCGGACGATGGACATATTCCACATGGATGCCGGGTCAAGTTTGTCCGCAATGCAATGAAAAAGTTCGTGAAGTGCAGATGCAAACGGCAGAACGCCGGCAGATGCAATATGTTCTTTCGATATGTTCGAAGGATAAACGCTTGTGGGTATACGATGCCGCCGTACAGGTCAATAAACTTATTCCGGTCACGAATTACTACAACGAATTGATGTTGCATAAAAATATCCGCGATCCGAAAATTGCACTCGATGCGAAACGATTTTTTTTCGACCTGAATAATTATTCGGATGAGGATCTGGTGCACGCCTTCGTTCGTTATAATGCATTAAAATCAAAAGTAGTTATCGGAGAACCTCTCCAACCGCCTGATGCATCGCAATATCCCGATAACTTTCGCCCTACGAAAATTTTTTTCCAGGCACGCAAAATGAAACCGAACCAGAGAATAATTGACAAGGGAAAAAACGTTATCCGGATTGAAGCCGAAGCGGTTGCCGCCTTGAGCGACCGGATTAACGGCAGGTTTGCAGCGGCTGTGGAAATGATGTTCGCTTGCCGCGGCAGGGTGGTCGTTACCGGCATGGGAAAATCCGGCCTCATTGCGAGAAAAATTGTTGCAACATTGAATTCGACCGGTTCGCCGTCGATCTTTCTTCATCCTTCGGATGCCGTGCACGGCGATATCGGGATGGTGCGAAAAGAAGATGCGGTGCTATGCATTTCAAAAAGCGGAGACACTGCGGAACTGTATCATCTCCTGCCGATTTTAAAAAGGATCGGTGTGCCGGTTATCGCAATGGTGGGAAACCCCAATTCGCGCATTGCCGGGATTGCCGATGTCGTGCTCGATATCAGCGTGAAAGAAGAAGCGTGTCCGTACGATCTTGCCCCGACTTCTTCCACTACCGCAACGTTGGTTCTCGGTGATGCACTTGCGATGGCATTGCTCGATAAACGGAATTTTACCGTCGAAGATTTTGCATTGTATCATCCGGGCGGAAATTTGGGAAAACGCCTTTTATTGAAAACGGAAGAATTGATGGTCAAAGGCGATGCCGTGCCGAAAGTGCGTAACGACGTTTCGGTCCGTGATGCAATTCTGGAAATCACTTCAAAACGACTTGGCGCAACAAGCGTTGTCGACCGTGACGGAAAACTTGTCGGGATCGTTACCGACGGAGATTTGCGCCGTATGTTGCAGAAGACGACCGATGTCATAAACACGACCGCCGAAATGATGATGACGAAACATCCTAAAACAATCCGGCAGGATACTCTTGCTGCCATCGCCCTGCAGGAAATGGAAGCGCACAATATTACACAGCTTATCGTTGTCGACGAACATCATCATCCTGTCGGTATCGTCCATCTTCATGAGTTGGTGAAAGCCGGGTTAGGCAATGAAAATCAATAGCGTCATTCCTTTAGCGGTATGAAACGATATATCATTCCGGTTATTTTCTATTCACTCCTTTTGGTTTCGTGTGGAGAAAAAGTAAAGCCGCCCGTTTCTTCCACCGGTATCGGAGGTGAAGTGCCGACACAGGAAAGTTGGGATGCAAAGATTACATTTACCGATTCCGGTAAGATAACCGGTATCCTTCGGGCCGGACATATCTCGGCATTTGCCGAACAGCGAATGACACGCCTCGATTCAAATATTACCGTCGATTTTTATGATGAAAACGAGCGTCATACTTCCGTGCTGACGGCAAAACGGGGAACGGTGAACGATCTGACTCACGATTTTGAAGCGCACGACAATGTGGTTGTTGTTTCGGACAGCGGGACAACTCTCCGGACGCAGGATCTTTTTTGGGTGAATGTGACCCGTATGGTGCATACGCCTGCCTATGTCGATATCTCGTCGCCGACAGAACAAATTCAGGGACAGGGCTTTGAATCCGACCAAAGTCTCAGACATTATACCATCTTCAAAGTCACAGGACAACAAAAACCGAATGACTGATACTCGTACATACGGTTTCTTATCGATTCGTTTTCGATTTTTGTTGGCAACGTTTCTTTGCTTGTTGGTCTACAATAATTGTTGTGCGCAAAACCAACCGGAGAACAATCCCGTCATTCTTGAACATGCCGACAGCCTGGTCGGCAAACAAGTCGACGGTGAAAAAGCAAGAGAGTTGTTCGGTCATGTTCAATTCCGGCAGGGGAAAACAGTCGTTACATGCGACCGTGCGTTGCAATATTTGGTAACGAATAAAATTTCCATGGAAGGTACCGTGCAGGTTCATGACGACAGCATGCGGATGGTCGGCAAGCGCGGTATGTATTACAGTGACACGAGAATTGCCGAAGCATTTGACCGGGTCCAGATCGAAGAATCTTCCACATTCATCCGTGCCGATTATGGAAAATATTTTACGGCGGAGAAAAAAGCATATTTCAAAGGAAACGTGTATGTCGAAGACACGTCCTCCGTGGTGACGTCCGATGAATTGACATATTACCGTTCCGATCAACATTCCATCGCAACGGGAAATGTCAAGATTGTCAATTCCCACAACGGCTTGACGATTTTCGGCGATCATTTTGAGAATTTCAAACAGAAACAGTACAGCAAAATCACCGGAAAACCGAAAGTCATCCAAATTGATACTGCCGGTACGGGAAAACGGGATACGCTTGTCGTGACGAGTGTGTTCATGGAATCATTTCAGGATTCGACGGAACGATTGATTGCAACCGACAGCGTCCGCATTACACGCGGCGGGCTTGCCGCAGAATCGGGAAGCAGTGTTTTCTTTACGAAGCTCGACAGCATCGTGCTGAGAAAATCTCCCATTGTCTGGTATTCACAGGCAGTGCACGATGAAAATCAGGTTTCCGGCGATTCCATATTTTTGAAACTGAAGAATCGAAAACTCGAGACCGCATTTGTCGAAGGAAGAGGAATTGCCATATCACGCGCGGATTCCAATTACCCCAATCGGTTTAACCAAATGACGGGACAGGAAATCATTCTTCATTTTGTGGAAAGCAAGATTACGCAAATCGATGTGAATACGACCGCAACAAGTCTGTATTTTCTTTTCGATCAGGGAAAAGCGAACGGTATGAATAAAACGTCCGGCGATCATATTACGATGACATTTCTCGAAGGTAAAATAGACAAAATCAGCGTTGTCACCGGCGTGGAAGGACAATTTTATCCGGAACGTCTGGTGAAGAATCATGAAAGCGCGTACAATCTTGATGGTTTTAATTTCCGCGACGATATACCCGGGAAGAAAAAACAATAAACATGTTTCGATCAGTAAGAAATTTTCATTCCGATATTTGAAATCGTATATTGTGCATTCATATGAACAGTGAAATTCCACAACAAGACAATGAACAGGCGGGTATCGTTCGTATTCTCCGGTCGGAAGGATTATATAAACGATATAAGAAACGCGCGGTGGTGAATAATGTCAGTGTCGAAGTTCGCCGGCGGGAGATTGTCGGTTTGTTGGGTCCCAACGGTGCCGGAAAAACGACGACCTTTTATATGATTGTTGGAATGATCAAACCTTCGGAAGGGAGTGTCTTCCTCGACGATCGTGAAATCACCAAAGAACCGATGTACAAACGCGCACGCATGGGCATCGGCTATTTATCGCAGGAAGCGTCCGTGTTCCGGAAATTGACGGTGCGTGAAAACATTACCGCAATTCTTGAACTTGCGAAATTTTCGCGGAAGGAACGCAACGAGCGGTGTGACCGGTTAATGGAAGATTTCGGTATTACGAATATTGCGAACAGCAAAGGGTACATGCTCTCCGGCGGTGAACGGCGGCGAACCGAAATTGCCCGCGCTCTTGCCACCGATCCGAATTTCATTCTTCTCGACGAACCGTTTGCCGGCATCGACCCGATTGCCGTGGAAGATATCATGCGCATCGTTCACAATCTCAAGGAACGTAACATCGGCGTGCTGATCACCGATCATAATGTCCACGAAACGCTTTCGATTACCGACCGGTCGTATCTTCTCTTTGAAGGAAAAATCATTAAATCGGGAAGTGCGGAATATCTTGCCAATGATCCCGAAGCGCGCCGGTTGTATCTCGGCGAAAAGTTCAAGCTCGACCGCTACGAATAATTCTCTCCGCTTATTTCCAGCCCATCCGTTCCCGTAACGACGTAATGTGCGCGGCATGATGTCTGCCGTGCCAGGAATATAACTGAACGAGGAAATCGATCGTGATGATGCCGTGTTCAGGATGCCGCATCGCTTTTCCGAAATCGTTCGGCGAAAGAGATTGCATCAACATCACCCACCGGTGATGAAGCGATTCCGTTAATACGAGCGACGGCTCGATTGCCGACGTCCGTGCATCGAACAGTTCCGCCCAGAGTTTTTCACTGTACGGTTTGATAGGCGGAGTGTCTTCGGTGAGCGCAAGTTTGCAGCGGATATATGCATTGAGATGACTATCCGCAACGTGATGGACAACTTGCCTGACTGTCCAGCCGCCTTCACGGTACGGAGTTTCGATCTGTGTATCTGTTAATCCCCGAACAGCGGACCGCAGGTTCGCAGGTGCTTCGGCAATCTGTTTGATGAACGTTTTTCTCTGTTCATCGGTAATCGTATCGAGGCGCTCAAATTTTCCGATCGGATATCGCTGGTCTGTCATAATAAATTTTCTGAATTTCTGTTTTGAGAATATCGTTCTTTGGATTAATTATTGTCGTTATTATTGTTATTCTCATTATCGCCGCCGCCATTTCTCCGTCCGCGGCCGCGTTGGTTCATCTGATTCAACTGATCGATCAATGTTGAAGGAACTTTTTTATATCCGTCGGGAACTTCGAATGCCGTTGCGGGAGTTGTTTGCGGTTCGACTTTGGTGACGGTCATCGAAATCTGTCCCATATCCATTTGCATCGGAAAGCCGTCGACTTTCCGCGTTCCTGCCGCCATGGTTTTTCCGCCGCGGGGATTCAGTGCCGCTAACCGCGCGCCGAATTCTTTCAAATCTTTTCCCATGTCCTGGTAACCTTTGATGTCGGTCGTTGTCCAGATTGTTGCAAGCTCTTTATCGCTCTGCTTCAATGTATTTTTTGTGCAGGAAAATCCGCCGATCGTTTTCTTTTCATCACTCTTGACGATATCGAGAGTCGAGTCGGCTGACCCTGCGAATTTCTGTTGATCATATCTTCGACCATCTTCCGGCGATCTTCCGGCATGTCTTTCAACCGGTCGCGCATTGCCGCAATCCGCTGATCCATATCGCTCGTTGCTTTTTTTATGGCAGCTTCCATATCGGAGAAAGAAGTTTCCGAATACGTTTTGTCCGAATCGTTGACCGTCACGAACATTTCTTTATCGAGCCGGACGACAGTATACCCGCCGCGATCGTCGGAAACCGACTTCAGCATTTTCGGCATGTAATAATATTTGGTGTGGCGTTCCCGTCCGCCCATCGGCATGGTGGTTGTGCTTTCCCAGTACAAACCTTGCGCGCTGACGATACCGACAACGGTAAGGATACAAAAAACGATTGCAATGAATCGACTCGTTACATTATTCATAAAAACTCTCCTAAGAATTAAGACGATGAATTGAAAGATTTGAATGGAGAAATGTACCAAGAACGGCCGAAAGTTCCAAATATTCCGGCTGTGGTGTGTTTTGCCAGAATTTATTCGTAGCGAAGCGATTCCACCGGATCGACTCCGGCGGCTTTTCGTGCCGGAAATAGTCCGGCAAGCAAACCGATGAGGGCGAGAATGGTTGTCGTTATAATGATAACGGCGGGAGAAAGGAGCGGCCGTCCGAGAAACTGCATCGGACCGTCATCAGCAGGAAACAGCCATACGACGGAGACGATTCCCCACGAAATCAGCATGCCGAGCATGCCGCCGATGAATGCAATCAGGAGAGATTCAAAAATGAATTGTGCAAGAATATGACTTCGCCGCGCACCGACCGCCATCTTGATGCCGATCTCGCGCGTTCGTTCTTTGACCACAACGTACATGACGTTCGCTACGCCGACGCCGGCGATCAATAGAGTTAAACCGCCGATCGATCCGAGAAAAATCGTCATCCCGAGCCCGACTTTCTTATTTATTTTTTCATCTTCGATGAAATCCCAAATGCCGAGTGCACGTTCATCGTCGGGACTGAATTTATATTTTCTCCCTAAGACACGATAAATCTCGCTCTTAATCAGCGGCTGAAGATTCGAATCGCTTGGATGAATCACGAGCGAGTTGACATACAGATCGCCATATGTATTTCGAAAAGTCGTGTACGGAATAACGGCACGCCGTGAATCGGGACCGTTATTCATGCTCGTCTGAATTTTATTTTGAAGAGTGCCGACAACCGTAAACGGGACGCCGTCGACAAGGAGAATCTTTCCGATCGGAGAACCGGTCGGGAAGATTTCTTTGGCGATCTCGTCGCCAAGAACAAGTGTTCGCCGCTGTTCGGAAACATCGACATCATTCAAAAATCTTCCGCCGGATGTCGGATACATTCGTCTCATCTCCTCGAAAGAAGCATTGACTCCTTCGCATTCCGTTGTCGTGGAATATTTTCCGTTTGTCAGAGTAACCGACTGGCTGTATTGCGGACTTGCCATATCGACCGACGGTAACGCTAGTTTCAAGAGATCGACATCGCTTTCGGTAAAATTAATGCGGCGGCCTTTCGGCAATCCTTCGTATGTCATGCCTGTTTCATCGCCGTAAATGATCATGATGCGGTTGCCGGCATTCATCTCGCCGTTCAGGAGACGGTCGCTCAATCCGGTCCCGAACGCAAGCAGGAGGACAACGGATACCGTTCCCCATGTGATTGCAATAATGGTAAGAAACGCGCGTATGCGATGTGATTTTAAATCGAAAAAGAATTCTTTTATCAGTTCAATCCACATGGCATTACCGTAAACAATCGACGACGTTGAGATTTGCCGCACGCTTTGCCGGCATCAGGCCGGACGCGAGACCGATGAGCGAGAGAACGACGATGGTTGCAGCAACGACTTCCCACGAAAGTTCCGGCGTCCCGACAAATTCTTTGATCGGGATAAATTGCAACAACTGGAGAATACCAACTGCAACAAGAAAACCGATGAACGATCCGATGCCGACGATGAAAATCGTTTCCAGAAAAAATTGAAACAATATGTTGGATTTCTTTGCGCCAACCGCACGTTTGATGCCAATTTCCCTGACGCGTTCCTGCACGACGATATACATGATATTTGCCACGCCGATTCCTGCAACACCGAGCGTGAAGCTGCCGATCAGTCCCATGAAAATATCGAATGCGAGGAAAAAGTAAAAGAGAAATTTATCGAACTCGGTCGTATCCCAAACCCAGATGGCATCCTGATCGGTCGGATCGAATTTATATTTTTTCCCCAATACTTCGCGAACCTGTGTTTCGACTGCTTTCGATTCACGCGGATCTTTCGGTGTATAGATAATATTGTTGACGTAAATGATGCCGAAGACCGAAGAAAACGTGCTGGCAGGAATAAAAATTCTATCACGATCGCGCGAATTGTACGATGAGTTTTGCGTTTTTGGCTGCATGACACCGATGACCGTGAACGGTGTTTCGTCGACATAAATTAATTTGTCGATTGCATTCGATTCACCGAACAGAAAATCTTTTATTTTATTGCCAAGCACGACAACGCGGCGGCGCGTTTTGATATCGTCGTCATTGATAAAACGACCGCCGGCTTCCGGGATGATGTTCCGCATCTCACCGTAAATAGGATAGATGCCCGTGACGAGGGGATTGGCGATGTTCTTTTCTACGCGGACGGGGATTTTCCGTTTGCCGTATTCCGGCGTGACATGTTCGATGGAAGAAACCTGTTCCGCGAGAAGTTTTGCATCGTCTTCGACCAATTGAATCGGTCTGCCGGTGCCGAATCCTTCGAACGGCTTCGTCGTTTTTCCGGGAAACATGATGGCAATGCTCTCGCCGATGCCGTGTTCGTCCTTGCTGACCTGCTTCTTGAACCCGACGCCGAATGCGATCAGCACGATGATGGCAACCGTTCCCCACACGATACCGAAGGTGGTCAGGAATGCACGCAATTTTTGCGCACGCAGGTCGATAAGAAATTCAGAGATGATCGTCCGGAGATGATCCATGCATCACTCGATCTTCTTGACCGGTTTTTCGAACACTTCGTCGGAATCTTTCAGGCCGAATGCGACTTCAACATTAATGGCGTCACTCAATCCGGTCTTGATGAGTTTTTCTTCGTTCTTGTTCGTACTGTTCTGAATGTTGACGAACGCGGAATCGTTCCGGAATGTGACCACGCGTTCCGGCAATGTCAGAACGTTGATCTTTTTCTGAATGATGATGCTCGCGTTGGCGGAATAACCCGCACGCAATGTAATGTGTGTTCCTTGCGGGATCTGAATTTCGATCGGGAAGACCGTTGCATTGTCTTTTTTATCCGCCTTCAATGAAATCTTTTTCAAAATGCCATGCACCGTGTCGGTCGGCAGAGCACCGACTTTCAGTTCCGCTTCCATTCCTTCTTTCAGTTTGCCGACATCGATTTCATCGACCGTACCTTTAAAAACAAGGTTTTCCATGTTGGCAGCTTTCATCAGTACCGTTCCGTCCTGATACGTTGTCATCGGTGTGACAGGATCACCGACTTCGACGGTTTTGCTGAGAATAAATCCGTCGATCGGCGCCCTGATAATCGATTCGATTTCCGTGTCGTCAATTTTCACTTTTCCGTTTTCCAATAGTCCAAGATGTTCCTGTGCAATCTTCAACCGCAATTTTTCTCCCTGAAAATCTCTAAAAAAATCTTCATACTCTTTATCCGATATCAGTTGTTTTGATTTCATAGAATCTTCGCGGACGCTTTCTTTCTGAAGATTGTCGAGACTGACCTGTTCCAGTTGCACCTGTCGCTTGGCATCGGCGAGTTCGAGCGGTGTTGGATCCGGTTTGATTTCTATCAGCGGGTCGCCGGCATGGACGAATGTGCCTGCATCGACGAACATTTTCTTGACGACTCCCGAAACCTGCGATTTGATGGAGATTTCATTTTGCGGTTCGATCGTTCCCACGGCAAGCACTTTATCGGTAATTGTGCCCCGCACCACTTTTATTTTCCCCAACGTAGTATCACCGGAGCTTTTCGATCCGACAAAGATAAAATATGCCGCAACGGCGAGCACCACAACGGCAGAGGAAGAAATCACAAGTTTCTTTTTCATCATTGACCCTTATCAGTGAATCTCATTGTGTTGAGCGTGAGCGAACAACCGCCAGTTAAAGGTACGGTTTCGAAATAGAATAGTTTCAGAAAGTCATCCGATTCATTTAGACATCGGAATCGATGAAAAAGTTGCGGAACGATGACGATGAGGTGAGAAAAATTTCAGAAGGTTATTTCTTTAACGATTTCAATGCCTTTTGATATCCTTTTTGCTTGATATTTCTCGCTTGAAGTTCAATTCTGATTTTGAGATTTTCTTTGAGTGATGAAATCCTGGCGGCAACCTGCTTATCGGAAGTTGCGAGAATTTGAGCGGCGAGAATGCCTGCATTATGAGCGCCATTGAGCGCAACGGTGGCGACCGGAATTCCGGCGGGCATTTGTACAATGGATAATATCGAATCCAAACCGTCGAGAGAATTCCGCGATTTGATCGGCACACCAATGACAGGAAGTGTGGTCAGCGATGCCACCATGCCCGGCAAATGCGCCGAACCGCCGGCTCCGGCAATGATCACCTTTAAATCGCGGATTGCCGCCGTCTGGGCATACTGCGCCATCCGTTTCGGCGTGCGATGAGCGGATACAATAGTTATTTCGAAAGGGATGCCGAGCGATTTCAGCACGGTTGCCGCTTCCGACATGACCGGAAGATCCGACTGGCTTCCCATGATAATTCCAACGACCGGTTTTTTCATGCAATCACCTTGAGCTGTTGTTTGATGGAGCGCGCCTTTTGTAATGCGCTGTCGATGTTTGAATCGAGAATCGTAACATGTCCCATTTTCCGGAACGGTTTTGTTATCGCCTTACCGTACAGATGAACAGTTGCACCTTCGATGGCGAGAATTTTTTCAATCCCCTGATATCGTGCTGCGCCTTCAAATCCTTCCGCACCTAAAATATTGACCATGACTGCGGGAGATTGCAATGCCGTCGAGCCGAGCGGAAGATCGAAAATGGCACGGAGATGCTGATCATATTGCGAGGTCATATTTGCCTCGATGGTTTGATGTCCGCTGTTGTGCGGGCGTGGAGCGATTTCATTAACGAAAATGGTTCCGTCGTGCATCACGAACATTTCCACAGCCGCCAGTCCGATAATGTTCAATGCGCGTGCGACATCGCATGCAATGGTTTCGGCGCGGTGTTCGACCGACGGTGAAAGAGATGCCGGAGCGATGAGGAATTCTACGAGATTCGCTTCCGGATGAAACATCATTTCGACCGGAGGATACGTTTTCATTTCTCCGGAAATGTTGCGGGAAACGATGACTGAAATTTCTTTTTCAAACTCAACGAATTTTTCAAGAACGCTCGGCTTCTCAAATGCTTTGCCGAAATCCTGCTTGCCAGTAATTTTGTAAATACCGCGACCGTCATATCCTGTTGTGCGAAGTTTCTGCACCGCGGGAAAAAACCGATCGAATTGAAGAAGTTCTGTTTTGTTTTCGATAAACTGAAACTCGGTCGTCGGAATGTTGTGTTCCAGAAGAAACTGTTTTTGTCGACCTTTATCCTGTATCGTTCGTATCACGTGCGGTTGCGGGTGGACGGTAATACCGTCCGACTGAAGCTGTTCCAGCGCGTCGACATTGACATTTTCTATTTCGATTGTCAATACGTCGACATCCCTACCGAACCGGAGAACAGATTCATAATCGGTAATGGAACCGCGGACAAATTCACTGCAAACGTCGCGGCAAGGACATTGGGCGTCGCTGTCCAGCACTTTTGTGTACAGGTCGAAGTTAATTGCCGACTGGATGAGCATTCTGCCGAGCTGCCCGCCGCCGAGAATTCCGAGTTTCGGTTGTTTTTCAAAAAAGGACGGCATACGTTTCGATTGGTTGGCTCAATATAGAGAGGAAATCTGAGGAATTCAACTTGTTGGTAGTGAGTAAGTTTGAAATATTCCAAGCAAAGGTCGTCTTTGCGAGGCACGTAGTGCCGAAGCAATCTCAACGCAGTTCAAATTGAGGCTCTACCAACTCGTCACGAGTTGATGATGCAAGCGTCCGCTTCGATCTCGACGAACATATCGGGATGGATGAGCCGTTTAATCTCAACCATTGACGTTGCCGGCAGGATCGCACCGAAAAATTCTCGATGTGCTTTGCCGATCTGTTCCCACTGATCGATGTTGGTGACGAACATTCTGGTTCTCACGACGTCGTGTAAACCGGCTCCCGCTTTTATCAATGCAGATTCGATATTGCGGATCGCCTGAACCGTTTGCGCATACGGATCACCGATACCGACGATTTTTCCGGTTGCATCGGTTGCGGTCGTTCCGGTGACCCAGACAAACCGGCCGATACGAACTGCCCGTGAATAACCGATGACCGGTTCCCATGGTGTACCGCTGGAAATATTTTTTCGTTCGTCCAGTTTTATTGCCTCCGTAACAGAGGAAAATTGTTCAGCCATCCCGGTTCGCGAAGATGTTCTTCTTCGTGGCGCTGTAACCGTGCCTTGATAATGTTCGGTCGGCCAAGATATCCTACCATTCGTTTCTGGTCATGAGGATCGACAACGATCAATCTGCCAATATCATTTTTCAGCATTTTCAAAACTGCCGTGCTGACCAATTCGTCCGGATAGGTTACGATCAAATTTTTCGTTCCTGCTTCGGCAACCATAAGCGTATCCAGTGACGGATCATGTATGGAACGCAATATATCCCCGCGTGTGATGATGCCAGCGAGCTTTCCTTTTGCATCCAGTATCGGAATTGCCTGATGCCTCGTGAGCGGTGAACCGGGTCTGGAAATTTCCGTTTCCAGTTCGGCGACTTTCATTGCGGAAGATATGGTCGGAACGTCAATATCCATCACATCTCCGACGCGTTTGATTTCAAGCGGATCAACGGAATATTCCCGGACAATGTGATGACCGCGGCGTGCAACTTTTTCCGTAAGAATCGACCGGCGAAGCAATAAGACGCTCACGATTTCTGCGGCAATACAACTGACCAACAGTGCGGGAAGCGTGTTGAGATCGTGCGTCAACTCCAGCGTAAATACCATCGCAGTAAACGGAGAACGCATTGTTCCTCCCATCATTGCCGCCATGCTGATCATGCTCCACAAGCCGGCATCACCGATCGGGATCCAGTGCGCCTCGAACGCTCCGAGCGCTCCGCCCATGATGAGCAACGGCGCCAGCACGCCGCCCGATGTTCCCGAGCCGAGCGCGATGGACCAGACCAGCGCTTTGCCGACCATTAAGCCGAGGACCGTCGCACCAATTAAATCACCTTTCAACATGGAATGAATAAGATCGTACCCGACACCCAATACTCTCGGATCGATGAATCCGCCGACGCCGATGATGATCCCGCCGATCGCAGGCCACCACATCCAATGGATCGGAAGCTTTTGAAAAAGATCTTCAAACCAGTAGACAAGATTTGTCAGAAGTCCGGATGCGAGACCGGCTACAAGTCCGACTCCGCCGGCAATTAAAAGTCCGTTCATCGCGAGCGGTGAGTGAGGAAAAACCGGAAAAATCGGTCCAGCGCCCATTAACGGAATGCGAACCGATGCGGCAACCGCCGATGCGAGAGCGACCGGTATAAAACTTCGCGGCTTCCATTCAAATAATAATAGTTCGACGGCGAGAAGAACTGCCGCAATCGGCGTGGCAAAAACAGCCGACATTCCCGCTGCAGCTCCGGCAACCAATAATGTTTTCCGTTCTGCAGATGATAAATGAAAGAATTGAGCGAAGAGCGAACCGAATGCGCCGCCGGTCATGATGATCGGACCTTCCGCTCCGAATGGTCCGCCTGTTCCGATCGATATTGCCGACGAGATTGGTTTCAGTATGGCAACTTTCGCTTCGATGCGGCTCCGGCCGATGAGGATCGCTTCGAGCGCTTCCGGAATACCATGCCCGCGGATTTTCTCCGAGCCGTACCGTGCCATAACGCCGATGATCAGTCCGCCGATAACCGGTATGCCGATGAGCCAGTAACCGAGATGGTGCTGTGCCGGCGAGAGAAGCGCCGGTGCGTATGTTTGGAAGAACGCAAAATTGGAAATTGTGGTGATGAGCCATACCAAAGCGTACGCGATGACCGCGCCGAATACGCCGATGACGATTGCCATGAGAGACAGAACGACCACGCGAATGTCGGTCGAAAAATCGGCAAGCCGGTCTTCAACAAATTTTTCGTTGTTCATATATTTTGTAAGTGATTATTGGGAATACGGGTGGGGACGATTTGCCGCGAATACCGGAACGGCAGATTCTGCAGTAAAAGGAATATCCTAAGCCATGAAGAAAAAGACACAAAGAACGAAATCATGATACTCCCAATATAGGGAGGTTTTTATGATAAATTCAACTTTTGATGGTGGGTCAGTTTGAAATATTCCTAGTCAAAAAGTTGTCTTTGCGAGGCACGTAGTGCCGAAGCAATCTCAACGCAGTTCAAATTGAACCGGTACCCAACTTTTGAAATGTGTAAAAAAGAAAGGAATGTGCGATGTTCAGTTTGCCATTGCGCGCAATGTGAAACGGGGGATGGTGACGCGGAAATATTCACCCGAATCTTTTTGCATGAGGTACGTGCCTTCCATGGAACCTTCGAGGCCGTCGAGGATGCAGAAGCTGTTATACTTGTGGGATTTTCCCGGGGCGATGAAGGGCTGTTTGCCGACGACGCCTTCGCCCTCGACTTCTTCGACACGCCCGCCGTCGTGGTTGATGAACCAATGCCGGCGCAGAAGCTGTACTTTTCCGGCGCTGTGGTTTTCGATCTCGACAAAATACGCGAAGACGAATTTATGTTCCATCACGTCGGATTCGTGATCGAGGAAGACGGGCCGAACATGGATGGTGATGTGCTCGGTTGTTGCGGTGAATGCGCTCGCAAAAATTTCCATGACCTTTGCGTATTGTTGGCAATACAGTTGCTTATCCGAATAATACAAAATTTTTCTGAAAGATGCTTGCGGGAAGGTGGCGTCTCAATTTAGAATACCCCGTCTTTCCGAAAAGTTTCTGTTCGGAATCTGACAGTTTCATCGTCATCCCGACATGATTTTAGTCGGGATCTGAACTCAGCAAGCCGTGATTAGATGCTGAACAGGAGCGTTTCAGCAAGACGGGGATTTTGAAATTTGAGAACTCGATTTAATTCCGTACCTTTCCCTGGGAAAAGGGAAACGATGAAATTCTTCAACATTGTTTTGGTCTGTGTGAGTTTGATTGCGGGTTTTGCCTGCAAGAACAGTATTACCCAAACCGGAATTTCCAATAATATCCTTGCGCTCCTCGATGCCGGCTCGACTGATGCCTGGCTCAACGTTAAGACATCGTCGTTGACCAACACAGTGAGTAGTATCTCGATCAAGCAAAATCAGCAAATTCTCCTAACAGTTTCGTTGCCTCATGCCGATACCGTACTATACGTCGATTCTCTGATTCCCAATCATAGTTATCGACTTATCATAGAACAAATGTTATCGTTTGGATCGATTGATTCCAGTGAATCGTTCGTGTTCGCGACATTAGATACAACGAGCCATAATTTTACATGGCAGACTGATACACTTGGGGACGGAAACTCGAGCGTGCTCAACGATGTCGCAATTATTAATGACACGGTGATCTATGTGGTTGGGACGATTAATAAAAAAGATTCTTTGGGTAGTTGGATAATCTATAACCTGGCAAAATGGAATGGTATCAATTGGCAACTGCAAGTACTTCCAGTGCCGGTGTGTGGAACAAACTATACCGATCCATTTCCACTTTATTGCGTTTTCAGTTTTTCACCAACCAATGTTTGGTTCAGTGGTGGTGGAGAGATTGAGCATTGGGATGGAAATCGATTTTCTGGTGATTGCTCCATGAATACTCTTATCAGTGGTCAACTTACAAAAATCTGGGGTACGTCCTCACAAAACCTTTATGCCGTTGGAAGAAGCGGGACTATTATTCACTATGATGGGCATGCTTGGCAAAAGATGGAGAGCGGAACAAACATTGACCTGCTCGATGTGTGGGGAAGTCCGGATGGTGGTGTTGTGTGGGCTTGTGGTTTCAAGGACTGCTGTCCAGGAACATGTTTGCTTCGTAATACTGGGGCTGGATGGCAAATTGCCTACGATGGCACCGCTTCGGAATTCACCGTTAAAACAGACTCTTTGTCTGGCGCATTTTCAACTGTATACACGCCGAACAGTAAACGTGTTTTTGTCGGTTCTCCAAATGGTGTTTATAGTGCTTTGTCGACTACACACGGACAGGGAAAGAGAATGTCCTTTACTGTAGATTATTTTCCTGGATTTCCGTATCGCCTACGAGGGCAAGGAGTAAATGATTATATGCTCGTTGGAGAATATGCGATGATTGCCCATTATAATGGCATTGGGTGGAAATATTATTCAGAGCTTGCAAACAACAATGAACGTATTAATTCTGTTGATCAACGAGGGAACCTCGTCGTTGGAGTTGGTTTTCTCTATGATCCGATTAACAGCAAAGGAATTGTCTTCAGGGGAAAGAGATAAATCCGAGTTGAAAACTTTCAGCCGGTCGCTGATGTCTCAACGACCGGACTGAGAATTATAGATTGGTAGGCTTAATCCCTCAATTAACGTTCTTCAATATCGCCAGCACGAATTTCCAGAACTTTTCAACCGTATCGATATGGATTTTTTCGTCGGGTGAATGAACACCTTCCATTGTCGGTCCGAACGAAACCATATCCATCCCGGGAAATTTTTCTCCGATAATACCACATTCCAGTCCGGCATGTATCGCCTTGACGGATGGATCTTTTCCGTACAGATGATTTATAGGACGATTTGGCAATCTTGAGAATCGTAGAATCGAGATTCGGTTTCCAGCCGGGATAGCCGTCGGATGTTTTGGCATCTGCTCCGCCCAATTCGAGAATCGAAGCGACTGCCAGTACAATTTCTTCCAGTTCGGATTTGACGGAACTGCGCTGGCTCGTTGCAAGTACGATTTCCTTTTTCGTCGTGTTGATGACGGCAACATTCGTCGAGGTTTCCACTAATCCCGGAATATCCGCGCTCATCTTGGTAACGCCATGCGGCAGAGCGGCAATCGTCGTACACAGTTTCTTCTGCTGTGCTTTCTTAATGACTTTCCCTTTTTTCATTGATGGCATATCTTCAAGACTGATTTGCAGGTCACCGTCGACCGATGAGATTTCCGCCTTTATCATTTTATTGCATGCCTCAACGGCCGATTGAATTTTTGCGATATTCTTTTTCGGAACGAAAAGAACTGCCATACATTCTCTCGGAATAGCATTTCGTTTGTTTCCGCCTTCGATGGAAGAGAGGCGTGCGCCCAATTCTTCAAGATCAATAAGAACGCGATTGATAATCTTGATTGCATTTCCGCGTCCTTTGTCGATCTCGAGTCCCGAATGTCCGCCTTTTAATCCGGTGACTTTCAGTTGAACTGCAACGGTTTGCGCCGGAGCGTTTTCAAAATCGACTTTCCACGTTCCAAGCGTGTCGCGGCCGCCGGAACATCCGACATACAGCGCGCCTTCTTCTTCCGAATCAAGATTCATAAGTGTTTTGCTCGAAAGGAAATCGCCGCCGAGATTGCTCGCGCCGGTCAATCCGGTTTCTTCATCGATCGTAAAGAGAAATTCAAGCGGACCGTGCACGAGCGATTTATCTTCCATGATGGCAAGATTCGTTGCGACGGCAATACCGTTATCGGCTCCGAGTGTCGTGCCGTTTGCCATCAAAAAATTTCCTTTTCGAACAAGCTCGATCGGGTCTTTGGTAAAATCATGAACTTTGCCGGCATTCTTTTCGCACACCATATCGAGATGACCTTGCAGGCAAATACTTTTCGCATTTTGCTTTCCGGCGGAAGCTGGCTTCTTCACGACTACATTCATGAAGCGATCCTGCTTTGCCGTGAGACCCAATTTCTTCGCGGTGTCAACAATATATTTCGAGATCGCCGCTTCATTTTTTGAACCGCGTGGGATGCGGGAAATTTCGGCAAAATATTTCCACACCAGCTCCGGTTTTAATCCATCAATTGCGGAAGACATAAGAACTCCTTTTTAGTTTTAGTTTCAATCAGACAATAATCATTTTCATGCATCTCCGATTACATAATGGCTGTCGGAGGTGCAGGTTCATCGGGCTTTCCGGCTTTCGACAATGGAATATAGACCAGGTAAGCCGCAAGAATCAGGAACACAGGAATTGCAAGCCATGATGCAATAGATTCAAAACCGGGAACCGACCAGAATTCCGGTGTACCGCTCGTTCTGTCGCGTATGAAAACGACTGCTGCAATAAACAATCCCATCAACGCTTCGCCGGCAATCAATCCGGAAGCGGAAAGGATTCCGGCATTTTCGACACGTGCTTTTTGTGCGGCATTGTATCCGCGTTTCGCAGCGCGTTTGTCGACGAGACCGCGTATCATGCCGCCGATGAAAATTGCAAATGTTGTTTCCAGCGGAAGATACATACCGACGGAAAAGAGCATTGGGCTTTTTACCTTAATCAGAATAAGCGATATACCGAGAGCGATTCCAACGAGGACCAGAGGCCATGCCATTTCTCCTCCGACGATTCCCTGAGAAAGCGCCGCCATCAACCCAGCTTGCGGTGCAGGAAGTTTCGGTCCTCCGAATCCGCCGGTGAGTGGATTGCTCGCAAGATCGGAATTATGCAAAATATACAGCGGGAAGAACATCACGAGTCCGGCAAGAATAACGCCGATGATGTCGCCGGTCTCCATCTTCGACGGTGTTCCGCCGAGGATATGTCCGACTTTCAGATCCTGCAGCATTTCACCGGCGACGGCGGAAGAAACGCAAACGACTGCGGCAACACCTAATACTGCCGCGACGCCTGCCATTCCGTGCACTCCAACCAGAACCATTGTGAGTGCGGCGACAACAGTCGTCGCAAGTGTGAGACCGGAAATCGGATTGTTCGATGAACCGATCATGCCGACGAGATTACCGGAAACTGCCGCGAAGAAAAATCCGGTGATGAGCATAACGATCGCCGCAAGAACAGCGCCGAGCATCATGTTCGTAAAATAGAAATAGAGTCCGATCATCAGGGCGAAAACGAAAACGATACCGATGGCAACAACACGGAAAGAAAGATCCTTCTGCGTTCGCTCGGTTGGTGCGGATGCGCTCGCTGTCTTTCTCACGTCGGCGACGCCGCGTTTAATACCAAGGATCAGATTCTTTCGCATTTTCCAAAGTGTGTAGCATGCGCCGACGAGCATTCCGCCGACAGCAATCGGACGAACGATATACTTATAGAGATGCCCGGTGAGAGCAGCCCATGCCGCAAGATTGTTACCACCGTTCATCGCAAGATATTTGTCGATTTCCTGCGGACCGATAAAAAATACGAGAAGCGGAACGAATAATCCCCATGCGAGCAGACCGCCGGCGAAGTTGAGCGCGCCAAGTTCCGGACCGATAATATAACCGACGCCGATGTATGCCGGTGTTGCGGCAGGAGCGGAAATCGTTGTGATGCCGCCGCCTAAAATTTTCTCGGAATTGCCTCCGATGCCCAATTTTACGAATGATTCCTTCACACGTCCGACCATGACCTGAAAATCATTGGAAGAATGAAAGACATTCAGTCCATCCATCAGTTTGATAAACGCGCCGACTGCCATTGCTTTGAAAAGCTGAATAGCAGCATCAGCGCCGCGCTGACCGGCTTTGTGAATCTCAGAAGCGGCTACCGATTCGGGGAACGGCAAACTCTTATCTTCCACCATCACACGACGAAGGATCGTTACGAACAAAATTCCAAGGATACCGCCGAGTATCATCAATGAAGAGGCGGTCAAATATTCCGTCAGCATACTTTCGGAATTGAAGTTCCAGATGTGGAGAACGACAAACGCCGGAATCGTGAAGATTGCTCCGGCGGCAACCGATTCGCCGATCGATCCGACCGTTCGGGCAAAATTCTCTTCGAGAAGAGAACCTTTCATCATCTTGAGCACTGCCATACCGATGACGGCTGCGGGATATGTTGCCGCGATCGTCATCCCGGCTTTCAGACCGAGATACGCATTTGCAGCCCCGAGTACCACGCACATGATCAGACCGATGACCAAAGCGCGAACCGAAAACTCTTTCATAGTGGAATCGGCAGGGACGTACGATGTGAATTTTTCCGTAGTCTGGTCAGCCATGAAACTCTCCTTCCATTGAATGTGTGGATGATGAACGCAATTAATTCAGTCGATCTCTACGAAATATAGCTTTAAAAACATATCCGGCCATCTGAGGATTTTCCTTGAATCGTCGTATCGAATATCGATACCAGTGATGTCCGAACGGAACATACACGCGCAGGCGGTGATTGTCGCGCACAATCTTGGCACGCAGATCGGGACGGACGCCGAGCAGCATCTGAAATTCGTAATCCGTTCGCTTCAGTTTCATATTTGAAATCATCCCGTACGCCGCATCGACCAATGCTTTGTCGTGTGTTGCAATCCCGACATACGCTCCCTGTTTCAGCATCGCTTCAAGAACAGCAATATAATGTTTGTTAATGATTTCATGACCTTTGTAAGCGATTTCTTCGGGCTCGATGTAGATTCCTTTGCAGAGGCGAAAATTCTTCAGTCCGTCCCGTATCATTCCGTCCGCATCCGCAGCGGTGCGTTTTAAATATCCTTGAAGCGCGATGCCGAGGTTGGTGAATTCTTTTCGCAATTGCCGGTAGACCCAGATCGTGTCATCCGTACAGGTTGAATCTTCCATATCGATGCGGAGAAAATTATTCAGATCGCGTGCCCGCAGAACGATCGATCGTGTTGTTTCCAGACAGAATTGCCGGTCGAGCTTCAATCCTAATTGTGAAAGCTTTACCGATACATTCGCGTCGAGTTTTTCACGATGAATTGCTTCATACACGTCGAGTATTTCATCGCGGGACTGAAGCGCTTCTTCCCGTCGCGTGATATCTTCCCCAAGAACGTCAAGCGTTGCCATGATTCCCTCGCGGTTGAGTTCCTTGACGACACGGACGGCGTCGGCGACGCTGTCGCCGGCAATGTAACGATTGGCAAATTTACGAACGATGGATTTCGGAACGGCAGGAAGTGTTGCGACAACAATCTTATTCAGAATATTCATTGATTAACCGGCAACAAGAGAAAGTTATTCGCGTAACAGCAGCATTATGACCGCTAAACTTCGTGAATATAGGAAAGATGTTCCTGAAAAGCAAACCACATCAGCCGAAAATGAGATTGACAACCCACACGGACATCAATAATGCAACGATGTCGGCAACAATGCCTGCCGGAACAGCATGACGCGTCTTTGTGATGCTCACCGAGCCGAAATAAATGGCAAGAACGTAAAACGTTGTCTCACTGCTTCCCATCATGACCGAAACCATTCTGCCGATGAGGGAATCCGGTCCGTGTGTTTTGATTGCTTCCGACATGACGCCGAGCGCGCCGCTGCCCGAAAGCGGTCGGATGATCGCCATCGGCAACACTTCCGCCGGCATGCCGATCAGTTTTGTGAACGGCGAAAGGATCGATGACAATAATTCCATCGCACCGCCTGCACGAAAAATTCCGATTGCCACCAGCATCGCAACGAGATACGGAATGATTCTCACCGCAACATTGAATCCTTCTTTTGCACCTTCGACGAATGCTTCATAAATTTTTACTTTCTTTATCGCTCCGTAGATGACAATAAAAAGTACCAGGGCCGGTATGGCAACCAGCGATATGATATCGATAATATTGATGAATGTTGCCATTGCTATGCTTCGACCTGAAGTTGTTTTTTGTAGAATGGCAATCGGGCAAGAAGTTTTGCGGTCGTTATTCCGACAACGAGCGCAACGAATGTTGCCACAAGTGTTGAACCTAAAATTTCCGCGGGATTGGATGATCCGGCAGATGCGCGGATCGCAATGACTGTCGCGGGAATCAACTGAACATTGCTTGTGTTGATAACGAGAAACGTGCACATCGCATCGGTCGCCGTGCCGAGCTTCTTGTTGAGCGTGTTCAGCTCTTCCATCGCTTTCAATCCGAGCGGCGTGGCGGCGTTAGCAAGCCCGAGCATGTTCGCGGAAATATTCATGATCATAGCGCCCATGGCGGGATGGTCGGGCGGGACGTCAGGGAATAATCGTGTCGTCACCGGCTTGAGCAGGCGGGCAAGTTTTGCGACCAACCCCGATTGTTCGGCAATCTTCATGAGGCCGAGCCACAATGCCATGATGCCGATCAGTCCGATGGCAAGCTCGACGGCAGTTTTCGCGCTTTGTATGATGCCGTCGTTCGTGACAGCTTTGAGATTGTTAAACTTAATCGGATCATATTTTATTAGTGCTTCAGAAATTGATTTAGTGTTGAGCGAATCCCAATGAATATGTCCGACTAAAAATTCAGGATTTTTTTGATACTTGAATCTTGCTTTAAATACCGGGAGAGCATTTGTCATCGACAAAGATGTGAATCACACCATTGTTTCGATCGAATGGAATAATGATCTCCGCGTTGGGGCTGTCGGTGGAACATATCCGACAAGAAGAGTCATTTTTCAATTATTTCGAACCAACCGGAGATCAACCTCGACACTTGTGAACAATTTTGCAGGGATATGAATAGCCGGATTTAAGAGAGTCAGCACGGTGGGGAAACGAAGTATAAAAAAACTACTGTCTTGTTCCTCGTTATGATATTTATCGACCGACATGTCGTGCCAATCGTTTCCGACGGCAACAAGAATTCCAATTACGACAAGTGCCAGCCAAATGTAATTCAGCATAATTTCCGGCTCAAACTAAACATCTTTTTAATTTTTCCTTTTGACTTTTGACTTGAATTTTGCATGAAGCAATATAGCGGATTCTTAGAAAATATCAACTTGGTGTAATTTGGAAACCCTTGAGAAAAATCGTATTTTAAATCCTTCGCGTCGGGTTTAGCCCCGTCTCTATAATTATCTCATTTTGAAAGGAATTTTCATGAAATATGTGTGGTTTGCATCTCTTGCTCTCGCCCTTATTGCCTGCCAGGGCAATACGCAGGAAAAAGTTCAATTGAAAACCCAAAAAGACAGCGTTAGTTACAGTATCGGTTTGAATATGGGAAAAAATCTCAAACAACAGTCGGTTGATGTTGATCCGGCCATTCTTGCCCGCGGCATCAAAGATGTTTTGGATAGCGCCAAAACGTTGCTGACGGAACAACAGGTGCAGGAGTGCATGACGAATTTCCAAACTCAAATGATGAAAACGAAAGGGGAAAAAGCCGTGAAAGAAGGAGCAGCGTTCCTTGCAGCAAACAAAACCAAGGAAGGCGTTGTCACGCTTCCCGATGGATTGCAATATAAAATCCTTACAGCCGGAACCGGCAAAAAACCGAAAGAGACCGAAACCGTGAGCGTCAATTATCGCGGCACGTTGGTCGACGGAACGGAATTCGACAGCTCCTATAAACGTGGACAGCCCGCCGAATTTCAGGTCAACGGCGTAATCAAAGGTTGGGTTGAAGCTTTACAGATGATGCCTGTCGGATCGAAATGGGAATTGTATATTCCGCCCGAGCTTGCATATGGCGATCGCGGTGCCGGCGGTGTCATCGGTCCGAACACGACTTTGATTTTCCAGGTCGAATTGTTGTCAATAAAATAAAAACTATCAAGAACGTCCTATCCCGTTCCGTCCCGTAAGGGACGGGACGGGGTCATGACGATTCATCGATGATGATTTTACCGAAGATGAACGATGGGCATGCACGGCTCATTATCGCATTACTTATTTTTGTTCCCGCCATATTTTCTCCATCACTGATCTCTCAACAACTGTGCGGAATTCTCCGACGATAAATACCGTTGCCTCACAACTGGCCATTCACAGCGCCGGATGGGTGACCGATGCAGTTATCTATTCCGCATATCTTCGGTCCGCTTCGCCCGAAGGAACATTTGCCGGATTCGAAAAACGTATCCCCGAATTGAAGGCAATGGGCGTAACCGTTATCTGGTTGCTGCCAATTCATCCCGTCGGTGTGAAGCTGAGAAAAGGAACGCTCGGCAGTCCGTATTCTGTTCAGGACTATTATAGTGTGAACCCTGAATTCGGCACGATGGACGATTTCCGGAATCTTCTGAAAACCGTTCACGCAAATGGGATGAAATTGATTATCGATCTTGTCATCAATCATGCAGCGTGGGACAGTAAGCTGATCGAACAGCATCCGGAATGGTTCAAGCATGATGCTTCCGGTGCAATTATTTCACCGAATTCAAACTGGACAGATGTTGCCGCTCTCGATTATTCAAAACCTGATCTGCGAAATTATTTAACAGAAATGATGGAGTGGTGGGTGAAAGATATCGGCATCGACGGCTTCCGTTGCGATGTCGCGGAAATGGTGCCGCTCGATTTTTGGAATGAAGCCCGTCGCCGATTGAATGCCATCAAACCGGTCATGATGCTTTCGGAAGGTTCGAAGCCGGAACATCATCTCGAAGCATTCGATCTGACATATTCATGGAATTTGTACGATCTGTTTGATCCTCTTTTGAAAAACACACAACCGGCATTTGGTCTCGATAGCCTTCTGCAGAAGGAATCTCTTCGTTTTCCGAAGGGAAGTTTGCGTCTCCGGTTCAATACCAATCACGACAAAAACGCGTGGGATTCTCCGGCAGTTTTAAAATACGGTCCGGATGGATTGAAGCTTACAGCAATTCTTATTAATACGCTTCCCGGAGTTCCTCTTTTATACACCGGTGAAGAGGTTGCCAATGATCAAAAATTGAGTTTGTTTGAAAAAGTGCAAGTCGATTGGAACCGTCCGCACGATATGGAGAAATTGTACACGACTCTTTTTCACACACGAAGAGATCATCAAGCTCTCCGAAATGGAAACTTTGTTCACGTTTCTTCTTCCGATGAGAACACAGTCTATGCGTTTGTACGAATTTCGGGAATTGATAAAATTCTGACGGTGGTCAATTTTGCCAAAGATTCCGTCGTAACGAATCTGACAGTTCCTGAACAAGTGTTCGGCAAAGGATCTGATGCAACTCTGCACGAAATATTCTCCGGCGAATCGGTGATTGTTCAAAAAAATAAACCGTTCGATGTCCGGCTTTCTCCCCGCGGATATCAGATATACATCCTTCGAAAATTAAGCGGTGAATGTGTTTGCGGATTGACGTTCAGTTCTGTACTTTGAAATGAAAAGAATCTATAATTAACAACAGCGGGTCATTATGAAAAATATTTTCATTTTTCTTGGTCTTATATTTTTGATCGGTCTGTTCGGATGTTCCAAATCGACAACCGGTCTGAATGTTGAAGAATATAAAAAAGAGATTGATCAATGGCATGCGACACGATTACAGCGGCTGACCAGCGAGAACGGCTGGCTTACGCTCGTCGGTCTCTTCTGGCTGAAAGAAGGTGAAAATAAATTCGGAACGGATTCGTCCAATACGATTATCTTCCCGCCGGGAACAACTCCTTCAGTTGCCGGTTCACTGTGGTTGGGTAAGGGCACAATTCATATGACGGCAAAACCGGACGCGCAGATCAAAATAAAAGATTCGCTTGTTACTGCTGCTGTTATACAGGATGACGGTGAAGGCGCGACCGATCCGACCATCTTAAAAATCGGGACGATTAGTTTTTATGCCATCAGGCGGTCGGGCCAGCTTGGCGTGCGTGTAAAAGACAGCGAGAGTCCGGTGCGAATGAACTTCAAAGGGCTCGATTATTTTCCGACTGATGTCCGATATCGGTTCGATGCACGATTCGAACCGTATAATCCTCCGAAGATGATTAAAATCGCGTCGATGATCAATACCGTTGAAGATGATTCCTGTCCCGGCGCAATTGTTTTCACACTCGATGATAAAGAATATCGATTGGATGCGGTGAAGGAAGTCGGTTCCGATAACGAGCTGTTCATGATGTTCAGCGATGAGACGAGCGGAAAAGAAACGTACGGTATGGGACGTCAATTATATACTTCTCTTCCTGATAAAGATAATAAGGTGGTACTCGATTTTAATAAAGCGTATAATTGGCCTTGTGTTTTCACCACATTTGCAACATGTCCGATTCCGCCGCGGCAGAATCATTTGCCGATCCGTATTGAAGCGGGCGAAAAAATGTACAGCGGGCATAAACCGTAATGTTTGTAAAACTATCTTTTTAAAAAGAACCTTTTCTCCTAATGGCTGACCGTCAACAACAGGATGACATAAATCGTGATCTCGGTCTTGGATCACGTGTGGCACAGGAAAGCAGAGTCCGGTTTCTCAACCGTGACGGAAGCTTCAACGTGCATCGTAAAGGGCTGTCGTTTCTTCGGTCGCAGAATACGTATCATTCCCTGCTCGCGATGTCGTGGGTGAAATTTTTTATGATCCTCTGCCTCGGTTACTTTGTCGTGAATGCGATCTTTGCCTGCGGTTATGTTCTTTGCGGGAGCGATGCGATCGAAGGAATTCACCCCCAAAATAATGCCGATGAGTTTTTACAGGATTTCTTTTTCAGCGTGCAAACAGTTTCCACGATCGGGTATGGTACTGCAAGCCCGCACGGTCTTGCCGCAAACATTCTTGTGACATTCGAAGCGCTGGCAGGTCTACTCGGTTTTGCTCTTGCGACGGGATTATTGTTCGCGCGTTTTTCGCGTCCAAATGCCCAGATTGTATACAGTCATCATGCCGTGATCGCACCGTACCGCGGAATAACGGCATTCGAATTCCGTATTGCCAACGAGCGAAGTAATGAATTGTTTGAAGTGCATTGCACGCTGACCTTGAGCCGTGTCGAGCGTGATGCACAGGGCAACACGATGCGAAAGTTTTATCCTCTTTCTCTGGAGCGGAACCAGGTCGTGTTTTTTCCTCTTCACTGGGTCATCGTTCATCCTATCGATGAACAAAGTCCGCTGTCCGGAGAAACCGAAACGTCGTTGAAAGCTTCCGACGCGGAATTCCTCATCCTGTTGACGGCATTCGATGAAACATTTTCGCAAACAGTGCATTCACGATCATCCTATAAATATCATGAGGTGCGATGGGGAGCAAAGTTTGCCGATATGTTCCATTCTTCGGATGATGAAGGGGTGACAATCGATCTTCGCCGCATTCATAACATTGATCCCGTTTAATTTTTCTTCTTCCTTGAAACCCTCAGAGAACGATTTCTCACAGAGTAGAATATTTTTTTCAATCGATTTTGTATATTGAACTATGAAAAAACGGTGGCTTTTTGTTTGTCTTGGATTGATAGGTTTCGGATTTTCTGCACTTTTTGCACAAAAGCATCCCAACAGCCCGGTGTTGAAAAGCTACGTCCCGACCGATTCGCACTCGCTTGTTCTTCCCGGCGATCTTTCATACGATCTCTGGCAGAATTTTATGCTGATGAAAAAAGCGAACGACGGCGATCCGATTGCACAACACGAACTTGGCATCCGGTATATTTCCGGAAAAGGATTTCCTGCGGATACCGTGAAAGCTGCATACTGGATTACGAAAGCGGCTGCGCAGGGACTTCCTTCGGCGCGGTTTAACCTGGGAATTCTGGAAGACAACGGATGGGGCTTACCGTGGAATCCGTTTGATGCATATAAAGATTTTCAATTTGCCGCTCATCATGAAATGCCGGAGGCCGAATACGCTCTGGGAATAGCATATCTCGATAACCTTGTTGTCCCGCGGGACGAGAAAGAAGCATATTGCCGCGTCCAGGCCGCCGCAGATTCCGGATACGAACCGGCGATGGAAACTCTGACGATTTTTGCACAACGCGGCATCGGCAAGAAAGGTCCTGAAGAAAATAGTCTTTCCAATGATACCGCGATGTCGTCGCCATCGAAAGTGATTTATCTTGATTTCAATCGCGATACATCTTCGCATTCGAACGATACCACTCTTGCCGAGGAAGCATCGCAGAACGGTTCCGAAGAATTACGGAAGCGGGAATCTGACCAGCTCTTGACGGCTGATACGACCGCGGTCGATACTTCCATCGTTCGGTTGGTGCAACAGGCAGCTGATGCCGGAAGTCCGGAAGCGTTGACGATGATGGGACGCTGGTATGAAATGGGCACATACGTCAAACAGGATGCCGTTACCGCATCGCTCTATTATATTCGCGCTATTCATTGCGATTCACCGCGCGCACCCGAATTGCTCTGGAATCTTGTTCACGGGCATCAATATTTCGAACTGCTGAAATCCCGTGTCGATAAAAAAGATGCCGACGCCGAAAGCGTGTGGGCTTCACTGATCGCATTGCAGTTCGATTACCAGTTGACGCAGGAACAGGCATTGGGCATGCTGGAAACTGCTGCGAAGAAAAAAAATATTTCTGCTTTGATCGAGTTGGGTTTATGGTATGCACAGGGCGGGCCGGTTGAAAAAAGCAGAACGCGGGCGATTGCATTATGGCGTGAAGCTGCTTTGCTCGGAAGCCGCGAAGCGAAAGTCAGGTACGCAGTATCGGAATTGATGTCGTCTCGCGATTCCAGCAATGTATCAGATGTCGTTCCTTTCCTTACCGATGCGATGCACGATGGTTCCGTCCTTGCAGAAGTGGCGTTGGGCTTTTGCGCCGAAGAAGGTTTTGGTGTTCCGCAGAATATCGGCGAGGCGTCGCGGCTCTACCGCAAAAGCGCACAGCGCGGAAGCGTTATCGGTTTCAATGCACTGAAAAGATTGTACGATTCCATCCGTCCTGCGGATGCACAATTCCGGACGAACGATTAACGTTCGTTTTTCACATCATCCTCATTCATAACGGGTACTATGGCAGATAACAAAATTATTTTTTCGATGATCGGTGTCGGGAAAGTTCATAAACCGAATAAGCAGGTCCTGAAAGATATTTATCTTTCGTTTTTTTACGGGGCGAAAATCGGCGTGCTCGGCTTGAACGGCGCGGGGAAATCGACGCTTCTTCGCATCATTGCCGGGGTCGATAAAGATTATATCGGACAGATCAACGCTCAGAAAGGAATCACGTTCGGTTATCTTCCGCAAGAACCGGAACTGGATCCGAAGAAGACTGTCAAAGAAATTGTTGAAGAAGGCGCACAGGAAACTGTCAGTCTGCTGAAAGAATATGAAGCGATCAGCGCAAAATTTTCCGAACCGGACGCGGATTTCGATGCACTGCTTGCAAAACAGGCGAAGCTTCAGGAAAAAATCGATCATCTCAACGCGTGGGATCTCGACAGCAAGCTCGAGCAGGCGATGGATTCGTTACGTTGCCCGCCTGGCGAAACCTCGGTTTCAGTTATCTCCGGCGGCGAGCGGCGACGTGTTGCATTATGTCGATTGCTATTACAAGAACCGGATGTGTTATTGCTCGACGAGCCGACAAACCATCTCGATGCGGAATCGGTCGAATGGCTCGAGCATCATCTCAGTCAATATCATGGAACGGTCATCGCCGTAACGCACGACCGTTATTTCCTCGATAATGTTGCCGGCTGGATTCTGGAACTCGACCGTGGTGAAGGAATTCCGTTCGAAGGAAATTATTCTTCATGGCTCGAACAGAAACAGGCGCGGCTTGCCGTCGAAGAGAAACAGGAATCGAAACGGCAGAAAGTACTGCAGCACGAACTCGAATGGATTCGCATGAATCCGAAAGGGCGGCGCGCAAAGAGCAAAGCACGTATTGCTTCATACGAACAAATGCTTGCCGACGATAACGATAAACGGAACGAAGAATTGGAAATTTACATTCCGCCCGGACCGCGGCTCGGCGATGTGGTGATTCAGGCGACGAAAGTTTCAAAATCGTACGGCGATATTATTTTGTATGAAGATTTGAATTTCAGTCTGCCGCCCGGCGCGATTGTCGGCATCATCGGACCGAACGGCGCCGGCAAAACGACGTTATTTAAAATGATTATGGAACAGGAAAAACCTGATGGCGGAACAATCCGCATCGGTGAAACGGTAAAGATTGCGTACATCGATCAGAACCGACCGCTCGATCCGAATAAAACATTGTGGCAGGAAATTTCCGGCGGCGAGGAAATTATCAAGCTTGGCAACCGCGAAATGAATTCGCGCGCGTATGTTGCACGATTTAATTTCGGCGGACCGGATCAGCAAAAACCGACCGGCGTTCTTTCCGGCGGCGAGCGCAACCGCGTTCATCTTGCCAAAGTTCTCAAAGAAGGCGCCAACGTTTTGCTCCTCGACGAACCGACGAACGATCTCGACGTCAATACATTTCGCGCGCTGGAAGAAGCGTTGTTAAATTTTGCCGGATGTGCCGTCGTTATTTCCCACGACCGCTGGTTCCTCGACCGCGTTGCAACGCATATTCTTGCCTTCGAAGGTGACAGCACTGCCATCTGGTTCGACGGCAATTACTCTGAATTCGAAGAACACCGCAGGAAACTCCTCGGCATCGAAGCCGAGCGGCCGCACCGGATTAAGTATAAGAAGTTGATGAGAGCGTAATAAACTCACCCTGTGGTCCCTCTCTTTCTTAAAGAGAGGGACGTTTTGGCTCTGGTGCGCAAGAAAATTGTCGGAAATAAGTTCAACAACGAGGAGGCATTCATACTCAAACGCACATTTGAAATTGCGAGGGAGTTTTGCCGTACATTACGAAAGAATCAAACACATGCGGAGCGAATTCTTTGGGAGAATCTCCGCAACAGAAATTTTGCCGGTCAAAAAATCCTTCGCCAACATCCGATATTTTTCATTGATCCTTCGGGGAAAGAATGCTTTTACATTGCCGATTTTTATTGCCATGACTGCCGGCTCGTTATAGAACTTGACGGACATAATCATTTCTATCAGCAAGATCAGGATCAGGAAAGAACAAATGTTATTGAACAAATGGGATGCACCGTCATCAGATTTCGAAATGAAGAAATTGAAATGAGACTGCAGAATGTGTTGAAGAGATTAAAAAGCTTAATGAACTCCAAAACTTCTAGCCACTCCAACTCCCCTTCTCTACATGGTAGAGAAGGGGGCGGGGGATGAGTCAGAAACGTTTGGCTTTTTGAACTCACCCTATAATCCCTCTCTTTCTTAAAGAGAGGGATGAAATGGCTTCCGTTTACAAGAAATATGTTGGAAATGAGTTCTCACCATTTCACATCTTGACTTTTTCTAATTGATTTAGTAAGATACACGCAACGAGAGGGAATCACACTCGAGATTGTTCATTCACAAGAACAATTTGCAACAGGAACAAGATATTCATTCGACATGCTATACTGCATGCCACAATATCATTACTAGTTAGGCCACACAAAATAATGGGAATACATAATTATAATATGTCATTGCAAATTTGGAAATCCTTGTTAATTGTTTTTGCAACAGTTCTTTTGGCTTATCCACCAGCGACTTTGTTATCAAACAATAATGGGTACCATCAAAAGCCCAAAACGATATTGCAAGAAGTTTCCAAGCGCGGGGCAAACATTGTTGTAACAGAATTATATAATGATTCATCTAAATGGAATTATGTATTGCAACATATAAAATTAGGTAGTGTAGACTGGTTAAATGTCGCAGTTGCTCTATATCCTGGTTCTGATGCAGGCGCAAGTGAGATGTTGGTTAATTCTGTAGGTGAAGCGCTAGAAAATGCTCCAATAAATGTTTTTAAGATAGCCTTTCCAAAATATCGTTTGGAAGACATTTGTAGTAGTCCCGATGTTGATGATAAACGTTATAATTCCTTTGAACGTTCAATGAATGCAATTGATCGAAGAATTAAAAAGATTTCAACAATTACAGATCGCAATTATAAAGAAGTATGTGCCCAAAGTATTCAACTATTAGAAGAAGCAAAGATCGGTATTAAAAAATATTATGGTCAGTAAATTTATTAAGAATAGTCATTGTGTGGCCTAACCAGTCGCTCAAGCTGACCGGATGAGCGTGGGTGCATTTTGCATTGCGAATGGTGGGTTAATGTTTTTATAATTAATTTTTCAGTACCTCGTCGGTTGAGTGCTGACTAATTTGGTTATCAGCATGAACTTGTTTCGTTTAGTACATTTTGAAAGTTATCAGTGCGGCAGCTTAGCCGCCATCCGTTAGTCAGCACAAAGAACATCGACATGAATAAATCATTTGACTCTAGAAATAGTTTAGAACTTCGACTGAAGCGTCCGACAAAACGACTCATGGACGCGCGGACGACATTGAAACATTTTGCGCTGATTAATTATGCCTTGCCAAAGGAACGTTTGATAAAACTTATTCCTAGTGATCGATTCGAGATACCCGAATTTCAAACTGAGCGTGGAATGCGCTCATTTATCAGTGTCGTCCCTTTCTTGGATGTCGATTTCCATTTTCCCCAATTTGCTCCAAAATCGAAGTCAAGTTTCTACCAAACGAATCATCGAGCGTATATAATAGACAAAGCCACTGGCGAACACGCAGTTTGGTTTTTTGGAACAAATTTAGGCTCGAGATTTGTATATTTCCCTCAATTACTCTGGAAAATGCCTTGGCACTATGCAAATTATTTAACTGATTGTCGCTACGATTATAATGAGTCGATTTACGAAAAATACAGTTACTACTTTGAGTCAGAGTGGTGTAAAGGCGAAGTAGAGATTGAGGACACAGGAGAACCCATCACGAAAATGGATGGTTTTTCCAGCTTAGACGAAATGAAATTGATTCTTACACATCCTATTACCGGCTTCTTTCGTCGATCAGATAGGAAGATAGGAACATATAAAATTTGGCATCCAGAAATGAAATTAACTGCGGCGACTGGGAAACATCTACACTTTAGTCTTTACGAAAAACTCGGATTGTTGTCAAACGATGAAATGAATGAGCCTCATTCGATATTTTTGTGCCCACAAATTGAGTTTGAAATCTATCTGCCTCCCAAGGCTGTCGAAGGTTCGCGTGCTGCCTAACCAGTCGCTCAAGCTGATCCCGACTAAAACCATGTCGGGACAGGCTCCAGTGACCGTCGCCGATTCCGCCGCGCGAAGGAAAATTTTTTTATGAATTAGCGATGCCTGCCGCGCGTATATTCTACAAGGATCTGATAGAATTCTAATCATCTCCGATATGGTGAACAACAAATAATTTTTTACCTCAATCTCAAACAAACTTTTAACAAAATCGTATGGATTTCTCAACAATACTTGAACTCATTACGACCGTTTCGGTGATGGCGGCGGGAATTTTTGCGGGAGTGCAGATCATTCAATTTAAGAAACAGAGAGCAAGAGAATCCGCTATTCAAATGCTGCGTTCAACACAGACGCCTGAATTTATGGACGCCGTTCATATTTTATTCAATGTTCCCGAGAACTTATCGAAGAAACAAATTGAGGATTTCGTCGGTGATAGAATGAATTCTGTTCTTGTCATGTTCGGAGCATTTGAAAGCATCGGTTATTTGGTCTTTCGCCATGATATCAGCCTGGAGCTTGTTGCCAATTTTTTCGGCGGAGCCATCGTGATGTTCTGGAAAAAATTCAGGAACTATTTCATCGAACTTCGTGCGACGAGTAAACGGGAAAACTACGGCGAGTGGGTTCAATGGCTTTCAGACCAGCTCGAAAAGAGAAATGCAAAATTACACACGAAACCTGCCCACATCGAATATGAGGACTGGACAGAATAATGGGAGAATCATCAATGAAAATATTTTTAAAGATTATCGTGCTCGTTGGTTTGGTTTCTTTGTCCGTTTCAGCACAACAAACGACATTTCAGGATTCCCTGCTCGATCACTTTATCGGGAAGTGGAAATTGCAAGGCACCATAGACGGAAAAGAGACAACGCACGATATTGTCGCAGAATGGATACTGGGTCATCAGTACCTGCGATTTCATGAAGTGTCACGTGAAAAGAATAGTAACAGTGAAGCGATGTATGAAGCAATCGTATTCATTGGATGGGACACATCGTCGGATCAGTATGGATGTTTTTGGCTCGATGGAACCAGCGGCAATGGACTCTCGAATCCGGTTATCGGTCATGCAAAACGGAACGGCGATACGATTGCCTTCTTATTCAAGTTCAGTGAAACCAGTCTTTTCCATACAACTTTCTTATATGATAGAGGTCCCGACACCTGGCAGTGGTTGATGGATGACGAAGAGAAAGGGAAGATGCAACCGTTTGCACGGTTGAAGCTCACAAGAAAGTAGATATGCGGTCAATGATAACTAATCACACGGTATCCATATGAGTAAAACCGAGACAAAAGATTTGCTTAAATTTCTAAAGCCTTTCCCCAGCGATGTCAGGGAGACGGCTTTGTGGTTAAGGGATTTCGTCTGGGATTTATATCCGGACACCAATGAACTCATTTATGACAACTATAACGCCGTGGCATTTGGCTGGTCTCCAACCGATAAGGTCGGACATACATTTTGTTCCGTTGCGGTGGGAAGAAGCAGCAAGAATGTTCACTTTGGCTTCTACTGGGGATCCCAAATTGCTGATCCCAGGAAGATTTTGCTGGGCGAAGGAAATCAGTATAGGTATATTCTTGTTAAGGACAAAGCCGATTTCCCAAAGACGTATATCAGGAAATTGATGAAAGAAGCATACGCCAACTCATTGGCAAAAGTGAAAGACAAGAAACAAATTATACATGGTGCAACGATCACCAAGTCCATTTCAGCAACAAAAAAGAGCTCGGGGCGCAAGTCACCTAAAAAGAAAAAATAAGATTATGATATCCGATGCCCTAACCAGTTGCTCAGGTTCGCATTAATTGTTGTGAAAATATATATATTGAGCAACCCGATCATCGGCACAAATCTATTGACAAATCAAAACATTTATAAACTAACTGAGGATATCGTATGAGCACCAATTCACCAATCTCTGCCGGCGGCAGCAAGAACGCTGCATCTGAGTCGTTCCAGGCCAGCATGCTTTCGATCTCACTGACTGTGAAAGATCTCGGCAAGAGTCTTGCCTGGTACACTGACGTGCTGGGATTCACCATCGACCGCAAGATTGAACGCGATGGAAAACTCCGGGCAGTCGCACTCAAAGCCGGGAATGCACGGATCTCGATCAATCAGGACGACGGAGCAAAAGGATGGACCCGCGTCAAAGGCGAAGGATTCTCACTGAATATAACGACAGATCAAAATATCGACCAGGTTGCAAACCGGATTAAAGAACATGGCGGCATACTCGATTCCGAACCGGCCGATATGCCATGGGGTGCGCGCGTTTTCCGGCTGAAGGATCCCGACGGATATAAGCTGACGATCTCTCGCCCCGTGTAGGCTAACCAGTCGCTCCCCGAAGGGGTCCTTTTGGGACAAGTCCCGGATGTCCGAATGGATCTGTTTCGGATTTAGCGTGGTTTGTCACGTTATATTCAATCAACATTTTTCAGAGAGAATGTCATGAAATGGTATCATTACGTTGCCTGTTTCTTCGCCGGTGCCTTTTTAGTTAATACGGTTCCGCACTTTGTGCATGGAATATCCGGCGACAGTTTTCCAACGCCATTCGCAAATCCGCCCGGCAAAGGATTGTCGTCTCCGCTGGTCAATGTTTTGTGGGCATTAGCGAATGTACTGATCGGGTATATTCTCTTGAGAACAGGTAAAGTCTCCCAAACAAATAAATGGAGCCTCTTTGCATTTTTTGCCGGTGTCGTTTACATCAGTATAACGCTAAGCATTGCCTTTGTTGACAGGATGCATTAAGAACTCAAGTCCAATTATGACTTGCACATATATAATTCGTGAGAAATATTATTGTATCACTGAACGTATGTGTAAGTCATATCGGTAAGAAGATCCGAAGACTCCTTAACAAGTACATTCTCTGCCTGTTCAATTTTGAGCTTTCCTGGTTACATCGGAACACCATTCCGAGTTATTTTTTGTTGCCTTCCTTGCGGAAATTTATTAGCTTACGGCACATTGTTATTATCAAATGACGGTAAACGGAATGAACCCCGCATTGTGTCTTCAGATCCTCTATGATTTGCATTAACGGAGAATTTCGGCAATTCATCTGCTTGTGCGCAATAACTCTTTGCGCCTTCTTTTTCCGTGAGACCGTGTTCTGTCAGGAACAGCTTACACTTTCCAGCGCAATCAATCTTGCACGTAAGAATAACCTTCAGCTTGCCGTAGCAAAGAACGACCGGTTGGTAAGCGAGAAGGCGCGGTCGGAAATCAATTCCACAGGACTTCCGCAAATCAAATCGGAAATTTCTGCAATTTATGCTCCTGCCAATCCGTCGTTCGGGTACGATCCGGTCATTACGAATCAGGGACAATTGGGTGCGCAGGTTCTTGTTCAACAATCCCTTTATGATGGCGGAACGCGTGCGCTGAAATCGGATCAACTCTCGCTCGGCATAACGGAAGCGAACATCCAGCTTCAATCGGTTCAGCGCGATCTGAAGTATTCGGTCACGCTTGCTTTCATCGATGTACTTCGGTATCAACAAGAAACCACATTGCGCCGGGAAACCGTCGATCAGCTTCAGGAATATCTTGATCTGACGCAGCGGCGATTTCACGGCGGCGGCACGGGCGAAAGCGACGTCCTCCGAACCGATGTGGAACTGTCGAATGCCAGAGTCGAATTGAATCACGCAGAAGTATCGTACAACACAGCGCGATATTCGCTGGCGGAACTTCTCGGAGGAACCATTGACACAACATTTTCGGTAACAGGAACGCTGGACAGTCTTATCGACGTTCCGGTCGATACGTTGCCCGGTCATGTTCTCGATCTGGAACTTTCACGAACGGGAATCGAAAAAAGCGCACTGGACATATCACTAGCGGAACATGAAGCATATCCGGTCCTCTCATTATTCGGCGATGCGGGATTACTCACATCGGTCGAAAACCTGAAACTGCCGGGCGGAGACCGCTACAACAGTTTCGGATATTCGGTCGGCATTCTCGCGGAATTTCCGATTTTCGATTGGGGCGGAAGAAGCTTGCGGAAAGAGCAGAAAGAACTTGAACTCAATTCCCTTTCAACGGAGGGATCACTGCTGGAACGGAAACTGAGCGGTGAAATGGCACGCCTCCGGCTTCAAAGAATGAACGAACTGGCACAGCTTGAAACGTTGCGTCGCAATGCGGCAAAGGCAAAAGATTTATTTTTGCTGACAAAAGCGCGGTATGCCGGCGGAAGCGCACTTGCCGTCGAAGTGCTTGGCGCACAGCAATTGGTAAACGATTCGGAAGTGGCGGCGCTGGAGGCATCGGCAGAGATTCAATCGATTTCGGCAAGAATAGTTCAACTGACAACGGAAGAAGAACGATGAGACCAAGCATAATATTTGCACTTTTGATTTCCATGGTGCTCGCCGGTTGCATGCGACGGCAAGAAGGATGAAGATTCGGCGGAGAGCGCCAATGTCAAAGTCCCTGTAACTGTTGCAACTATTTCTACGGGAACCGCTTCGGTAACAATTCGCGGTGTGGGAAAAACGGATGCACTCCGCAAGCAAAAAGTTTATTCTCCGATAGCAGGAATCGTAACGACACTGCACATTCAGGAAGGAACATCGGTTCATTCGGGAGATGTCATTGCAATTATCCGGTCGAAAGAAGCACAGGCAACGATTGCCGGCGCTGAAGGGTTGCTCCAGTCGGCAACAACCGATCAGCAGAAGCAGGAAGCAAAACAAATGCTCGATCTGGCAAACCGGTCGGATAATGTTGCTGTTCTGAAAGCGCCATTTGACGGATATGTTTCTCAACGGCTTGTGAGCGAAAGCGAAGTCGTTGCAGAGAATGCAGAACTTGCAACGCTTATCGATCTGTCCACTGTCGTCGTTGTTGCACAGGTTCCGATTCAGGATATCGGTTCCGTAAAAATCGGTCAGAAAGCATTTATCGAGTTTCCTTCTATCGCCGGACGAAAATTCGATGCGACCGTCGATGCAGTCAGTCCACAAGCCGTCGTCGAAAGTCAAACCGTGCCTGTCCGGCTTCGGTTCGACGACGAAAAATTTCAAATCAATAATCCGATCCGGACAGAAATGATCGCTTCGGTTTCAATCGTGACCGGAAAACGAAATGCCGCACTTTTTGTTCCGAAACGGTCATTGATCAGAAACGATGAGACCGGTTCATATTCTGTCTTCACCATGACTTCCGATTCCATTGCCAGAAAGATCGACGTGGAAGTCGGCGTTCAATCCGATTCGCTGATCGAAATTCATTCCGGCCAGCTCAAATCAGGCATGCCCGTTATTGTTGAAGGAAGTTACGGACTGGCAGATTCGACACATGTCGAGGTCCGGTAATGTTGTTTGAGTATCTTCAAAAACATAAAAGGGCATTTCTTTTCACGATAATAGTCCTCGTTGCATCGGGCATCGCTCTGCTGACACAAATGCCCGTTTCACTTTTCCCCGATATTACATTTCCGAGGATCGTCGTTCTTGCCGATAACGGCGAACAGCCGACGGAGCGGATGATGGTTGAAGTTACCAAGCCGCTCGAAGAAATCGCCAGCTCGATTCCCGGTGTCAACATTATCCGATCGACGACAAGCCGAGGTTCAACGGAAATTTCTTTGAATCTCGATTGGGGATCGGATGTTCAGCAAACACTCCTTTTATTGCAGGGACGCATAGCAAATGCGCGGACCACATTGCCTGCAACTGCAACCATTCAAAGCGAACAGATGATGGTCAGCGTCTTTCCGATTTTGGGATACAGTTTGACATCTGATTCACTCAGCCTGGTCGAATTGCGGGATATCGCACTATACCAGATTCGACCCACGCTCATGCGTGTCCATGGCGTTGCAAAGATCGAAGTGACCGGCGGCGACACGCGTGAGTTTGCCGTCATTGTATCGCCGGCAAAACTTACCGAGTATGGTTTGGATATCCGTCAGGTAAGCGACGCGCTGGAAAAAACAAACTTCATCGCTGCCGGCGGCCTCGTTGCCAGCGAATATCAATTGTATCTCTCGCTCGTTTCCGGTTTGACAAAAAATGCGCAGGAAATCGGCAGTGTGGTCGTCGCTGTCCGAAATGGTACACCGATATTCCTGCGGGATGTTGCAACGGTAACTTCATCGACGGAATACCGCACAATCCGGACGACGGCTCACGGCCGCGATGCGGTTCTTCTGAATATCATGAAACAACCGACCGGCAGTACGGTCAAAATCGGAATTGACGTCAAAGATGAAATTGCCCGGCTGAAACTTCCGCGCGGCGTTCACTTTGAAACATTTTATGACCAGGGAGATTTTATCCGGAAATCGATCATGAGCACGCGGGACAGTATTGTCATCGGCGTTATTCTTTCGATGGTCGTGCTCTTCATTTTTCTCCGAAGCTGGCGTACTACTCTCGTTATGGCGCTCGTCGTTCCCGTGACGATTGCAATTACGATCGGAATCCTCTACACGTTCGGCAAATCTATAAACATTATGACGCTGGGCGGCATGGCGGCAGCGGTCGGGCTCATCATCGACGATTCCATCGTGATCATTGAACATATCTTCACGCAATTCTCGAAGCGTGAGGCTGAAACCGGTGAGGCAAAAGCTACGTTTTCAGCATCAGCTACAAAGGCGTTACACGGCCTGATGCCGGCAATCATCGGATCAACGGCAAGCACGATCGTCATTCACATCCCGCTGGCATTTTTGGGTGGAGTCACCGGCGCGTTCTTTACTTCCCTTTCATTGACGATGGTGATATCACTTCTGTTATCGTTTCTCTTTTCCATCACACTCAGTCCGCTGCTTGCATCGATGTTCCTTCGGGAAAAAGATATTGACCGTGAAGTAAAGAAAGAACTTGAGGTCTCACGATTCGGTGTGTGGTATGAAGCTGCCATGCACCGGCTGATGAAATTCAGATCAATTCTTGTTCCGCTGATCATCATCGTCATTTTGGGCGGCGCGTATTTCTTTTACCTCCACATCGGCAGCGGCTTCATGCCGGATATGGATGAAGGAACATTCGTGCTGGATTATACTTCTCCGCCCGGAACGTCGCTGGATGAGACGAACCGCATGCTGATGCATGTCGAAGAAATTCTGATGAGTGTTCCGGAAGTCGAGTCGTATTCACGGCGAACGGGAACACAACTCGGTTTTTTCCTCACGGAGCCGAATAACGGAGATTATCTTGTACGATTGAAAGAAAAACGGAATCGTTCCATTGATGATGTCATGGATGAAGTGCGAACCAGGATTGAAAGCAGTGAACCCTCGTTACAAATCGACTTCGGACAATTGATGATGGATGTTATCGGGGATTTAACAAACTCACCGTCTCCCGTTGAAATAAAAATTTTCGGTGACGATCAGAAGTTAATAGAAGCAACCGCCCTCAATGTCGATTCGGTGATCCAATCGGTACCGGGCGTGGTCGATGCGTTTCACGGCATCGTCGTTTCAGGACCGGCATTGATGATTACTGTTGATCCGGTGCGTTGTGCTCTTGCCGGACTCCAGCCGTCCGATGTCAGTGAGCAGTTGGAGACAATGATTCAGGGAAAGGCGGAAACACAGGTTCAATACGGCGAAAAGCTGGTAGCTATTCGCGTCCGTTTTCCGAAAGTGCTTCAGGAAGATATTGGCGCCATCGAAGATCTTTCGCTCACAAATGCGTCGGGAAAAATTATTCCTCTCAAAAGTGTTGCCGGAATTGAACGAACCGCCGGTCAAACAGAAATTCATCGTGAACGACTGCGCCAGTTCGTCGCTGTCACCGCCCGCATTTCAGGACGCGATTTGGGACGAACGGTTGCCGACATTCAGCAGGAACTGGTACACAAACTTATTCTTCCCGCCGGCATCTCCATCGAATACGGCGGTGTGTATCAAACACAACAGGAATCGTTCCGGGGATTGCTTCTCGTTTCACTGGCGGCTTTTCTCCTGGTGTGTATTGTTCTCATTTTCGAATTCGAAAGTTATACCGTTCCTATTGCCGTGTTCATCGTCTCGTTGCTTTCATTATTCGGAGTGTTCGGAGCGTTGTGGATTTCGGGAAGTTCATTCAACATTTCCAGTTTTGTCGGCATCATCATGATCATCGGTATCGTTGCAGAGAATGCGATATTCGTTCTGCACACGATAAACGTGCTTCGCAAAGACGGCCTGCCGTTCGAGGAAGCGGTCATCACGGGAACGAGAATGCGTTCACGCCCGATATTAATGACGACACTTGCGGCAATTCTTGCACTTCTTCCTCTTTCGCTGGGAATCGGCGCCGGATCGCAAATGCAGCAACCACTCGCCATTGCTGTCATCGGAGGATTTTCGGTATCCAGTCTCATGTTGTTCTTTGCCCTGCCGATGATAGTCGGAATTCTCATGTCCCGGTCAAGCGTGAAGGAATAAAATTTCCATCAAAATTGATTTCTATCAGTAAGATCAGGATCACGAAATGCCCAAGGTTATTGAAGAAATGAGATGAGTTTTCATTATCTCATGCCTTGACTTTCTCTGATTGATTTAGTAAGATAGACGCAGCGAGGGGGGAATCACACTCGAGATTGTTCTTTCCATCATTCCACAGCAGGTCATCACAATACGACATTCTTTACTGCAGATTGCAGTATCATTACTTACATGATAAGGAGAAAATCATGAAATACTTCATCGTAGCGATCGTAACCCTTTTTTTCGTCATGAGTAATTTGAACTCTCAGTCGGCGAAGACTGATTCTCAGAAACTCACACTCCGAGTGACATCGAGCAATGGTAAGCCGATATCTTTTGTCGCCTCTATTTTCTTTAATACCGACAAAAAAAAGCTCGACTGTACCCTGCAACAAACTCCCTACGAGGTTACCGGAGAATCCGACTATGTGAATGCAACGTTTATTAAAACGTCGGGAGACGGAGATATTATTGTTGATTTGGTAAGGGCAAAAAAAGTGGGCGATCAGGGCGACTTGAAAGCCGGCAGTTCCGCTGCTGTGGTGGTTGGTACAAAGGATGCGGAAAAGGGAATTTATTATCAGCAGACTTTTTGAATCTGTGTTGTTGACTATCCAAACGCTCAGTTTCTAACGGCAACGAGAGGATTCAGACTTGTGATTAAACATATATAATAATCATAACGAAAAGGAATAATGAAATATGCAAATTACATATTTGGATATTGCAGAATGGATCGTTACATATCTTATTCTCGGCGCAATCGGTTATTCGGTTTCTAAAAAATTCAAACAACCGGTCGCCCTGTCTACGTTTGTCCTGATTGTTATTGCAACCATTGCGGCCGGTAATATCGGTATCGGCGCGGGAAGGTTGATTGACATTTCCGGTTTCAGAATGTACATTAACTGGAGCCTTCAGGCGTTTGGTCTCGGGATGATCGTTGGAATTTATCAAATGACGAAGTTCCGGTTGTCTCAAAAGGAAAAATTCTGAACAATCTATTCCGTGTGATGAATAAGAAATTTTAAATAAATACTTCTATCCAAACTAATCATCAGCTCTTTATGAATAAAACCAGTTTTCTCTTGCCGTCATCAATCGGTTTGTTGTTAATGGCAGTTATTTCTTATTTTTCTTCATGGAATAACACAAATATTTCTGTTCCGATTTCTGTAATTTTATTTATCCTGAGCGTGATTGTCTTTGCCGTGCGATTGGTATTGAAGGAATTTAATGAGCGGTTGACGAAACTGGAAAAACAAAACAAGAATGCGTGAGACGAACATATTCGTTGTGAATTTAATTATGCTTTACCGATGCATCTCGATCACACCTCCGATTTCCCGGTGCCGTTGCGCCTTGCATTCTATTGAATATTCCGGCCCGACCGGCAAATTTTAGTTCTTCATTCTCTCTCCTCTTTTTTGTATATTCTAATTGTAATTTTTCCTTTTGACTTTTTCCTTTTGACTTGATCCTTGCTTTCTCTTGAACACATAACGATGCAATTCGGCGGGCGAACGTTGTTCGACGACGTTTCGTTCATGATCGGTCCGCATGACCGGATCGGACTTGTCGGCTCGAACGGCACCGGAAAATCGACGCTTTTGAAAATTATTGCCGGTCTCCAACAGTCGGAACACGGATCAATCGGCAAGGCGCATTACGTGACGGTCGGCTATTTGCCGCAGGATGGCGTCATAGCGAGCGGTTTGACACTATATAAAGAAGTCGAAACTGCATTCGAAGATATTCTGCTCGTCCAGCAGGAACTTGATGAAGCACACCAGCGTATGGGATCGTTCGATCCGGCGACTTCTGAGTATCAGGAAACCCTCGAGATTTATGGAGAACTTCAGCATAAACTGGAGGATCTTGATGCATTCCGGATGAAATCGAAAATCGAGCGCGTGCTGATGGGTCTGGGATTTTCAATTCCGGATCTTGAGCGCCAGACGGAAGAATTCAGCGGCGGCTGGCAGATGCGGATCGCTCTTGCCAAATTACTGCTGAAGGAGCCGTCTGTCCTTCTGCTCGACGAACCGACGAACCATCTCGACATCGAATCATTGCAATGGCTGGAAGAGTATCTTCACAATTATAACGGCGCCATTATTCTCGTTTCCCACGATCGTGCATTTCTTGACAGTCTCACGACGACAACTCTTGCACTGAGTTCCGGAAAAATGGAAATGTATTCCGGTAATTATTCTTTTTTCGAACGGGAACGGCTCGTCCGGAAAGAACAGCAGGTGAACGCGTTCAAGAATCAGCAGAAACAACTGAAACATACGCAGGAGTTCATCGAGCGGTTCCGGTATAAAGCGACCAAAGCGCGGCAGGTGCAGAGCAGAATCAAGGCGCTGGAAAAAGTCGATATGATCGAAATTGAAAATGATGAAGAGGAAATTCATTTTCATTTTCCACAGCCACAGCAAAGCGGAAAAACGGTGATGGAGCTGAAGAATGTTGCAAAATCATACGGCTCCAAAAAAGTATTTGAAGGCTTGAATTATATTCTTGAACGGGGTGATCGCATTGCGGTGGTCGGAGTGAATGGGGCAGGCAAGTCGACATTCTCGCGAATCGTCGCCGGCGTCGAACCGATGACTGCCGGAACACGAACGGTCGGTTACAATGTGATCCCGGCATATTTCGCCCAGCATCAGGCGGAGGAACTCGACCTTACCAAAGATGCATTGCAAATCGTTGACGAAGTTGCCACCGGAGAAATCCGCAAGAAGCTCCGGACAATTCTCGGATCGTTTTTATTTCACGGCGATGATGTCTTTAAGAAAGTCGGCGTTCTTTCCGGCGGCGAAAAGAGCCGGCTTGCACTTGCAAAAATGCTGCTTCAGCCCGCGAACTTTCTGATTATGGATGAACCGACCAACCATCTCGACATGCGTTCGAAAACCGTTCTGCAGGAATCGCTGCTGGAATACGACGGAACGTACGTTATCGTTTCGCATGACCGCGCTTTTCTCGATCCGCTTGTGAACAAGGTTCTCGAGATCAACACGTCGGGAATCCGCACATTTCTCGGTAATGTTTCCGATTATCTGGAAAAGAAAAAATCCGAACGTGAGAAAAAACCTGTCCCGGTTGCGGGAAAATCCAATCTTTCCGATAAAGAACGAAAGCGGATGGAAGCCGACCTGCGCCGTGAACGGTATAATTTGTTGAAACCGTATAAAGATCAATTCGAAAAAGTGGAAAAAGAAATTGCAAAAATGGAATCGCGGAAGAAAGAAATTGAAGTGATGATGCTGGATGCGGAATTTTATAAGCATGACGAGGAAGCGAAAAAGACGGCACATGAGTATACCGATCTCAAAAAGAATCTTGAAACTGCATATTATCAATGGAATGTGTTGACGGAAAAAATGGCCGAAGTTGAAAAGGGAATTGCCGATGGCAGGTAAACTCCCGATGAAGCCGAAGCTGGTGTTTCAACCGCTGGATGCGAGACGGTGGAGCGATTTTGAAACGGTATTGGGTGAACGGGGAGCATGCGGCGGATGCTGGTGCATGTCGTGGCGGTTGCCGAATAAACAATTCGAGCAACAAAAAGGAAACGCCAACAAACGGGCGATGAAGAAACTGGTTATGCAAAAAGAACAGATCGGCGTCTTGACGTATGCCGGCGGGAAACCGATTGCCTGGTGCGCCGTTGCACCGAGAGAAGTATATGCAAAATTGGAAAACGCGAGAGTTCTCAAGCCCATCGACGATAAACCGGTGTGGTCGATTGTCTGTTTCTTTATCGTCAAAGAATATCGACGCAGGGGATTGTCTTCGGAAATTCTGAAAGGCGTTGTTGCACAATGCAAGAAACAGGGCGTTACAATTCTCGAAGCATATCCGATCATTCCGTATTCCGACAACATGCCTGCCGCATTTGCGTGGACGGGATTTCTTTCCGCATTCAAAAAAGCAGGATTCGTCGAAGAACGACGCTGGTCTAAAGCGCGGCCGATCGTACGATATTATCTCTGAATCTGTTGCATTTTCCCCGAAATTTCTCTATGTTGAATTTTTCCTAATCAACCGTCGTTGGAAAATTTTGCGACGTTCCATTTTTTTCAATATTCCTTATGAGGGCAAATGACGCCATCTGCTGAAAGTTCTTCGGGAAAAATATCATCTGCATTGGAAAATTTCAAACCGTATATTTCTGCCGATCAATCTCCCGCCGAAGCGACATTCCGGTCGTTAGTTCTTGGATCGATACTCGGCATCGTATTCGGTGCTGCGTCGGTATACCTTGGGTTGCGTGTCGGTTTGACGACATCCGCTTCGATTCCGATCGCGGTCATGGCAATTACAATTCTCAAGAAACTAAAGGGGAATACAGCTCTCGAAAATAATATCGTGCAGACGGTCGGTTCTGCCGGAGAATCGATTGCCGCGGCGGTGGTATTTACAGTTCCCGCATTGATATTTTTGGGGTTTCCTTTGAAGATGTCGATCACATTATTGATTGCATTGACCGGCGGTGTGCTCGGCGTATTGATGATGATTCCGCTTCGCCGCTATCTCATTGTGAAGGAACATGGCAACCTCCGATTTCCGGAAGGGACAGCATGTGCAGAGATCATTAAAGCCGGAGAAGTCGGCGGAACATCTGCTGCGAAAATTTTTAAAGGAATCGGACTCGGCGCGCTCTGGAAAGGTTTGCCGACCTTGTTCGGATTTTGGAAACCGTCCATTGCAAGAGATTTTTCTTTTTATCCCGGTTCATCCGTCGGTATGGATGTTGCCCCGGAACTGATGGGCGTCGGTTACATTATCGGCTGGCAAACATCGTTGATCATGGTCGGCGGCGGATTGCTTGCGTCGTTTGTGATTTCTCCGATCATCGCGTTCATCGGTGCTCATGTGCCGCAGGCAATCTATCCCGGAACTGTTCCGATCAGCGAGATGAGCACGACGGATATCTGGCGAAATTATGTGAAGTACATGGGAGCCGGAGCAGTGGCAACCGGCGGCATTGTCGGCCTGTTCCGCGCGTTTCCTGCAATTTGGGATTCCATTACCGCATCGATCAAACAACTGACCGGCGAACGGATGGGAGTCGATCATACCGGTACCGTCTTGAGAACCGAACGGGATACGCCGATTACCGTTGTCGGGCTCGGATCGCTTGCATTGGTGATTTTCATCTGGCTTGTGCCGACATTTCATGTGAATGTTCTCGGCGCTCTATTGATCGTCGTGTTCGGATTTTTATTTTCGGTCGTGTCTGCAAGAATCACCGGTATCGTCGGTTCATCTTCAAGTCCTCTTTCCGGCATGACGATTGCCGTCTTGATGGGAACATGTTTGATTTTTCTTGCTGTCGGCTGGACAGGTCAGGAATATACGTATCTTGCACTCGTCATCGGAGCCACGGTTTGTATCGCAATCAGCAATGCGGGAACAACGGCACAGGATCTGAAAACCGGACACCTTCTCGGTTCCACGCCGAGCAAACAGCAATTCGCGATGCTGGTTGGAGTCGTCACATCGGCTGCTGTGGTCGGTGTTACGATGCTGTTGTTGAATGAAAGTCAATCGAAGGAAATCGCTCTCGATAAACCGTTCACACCGCCGGCAATTTCCATTCAACGCGCTGAAGAAATGCAAGGTAAGGACGGCAAAACGTATTTGCTTGCAAAGGTTGTCGACCAACAAGGTATCGAACCGGGAAATTATCTTGTTGACGAGCAAACCCATCAAGCGGTCATGAGACGCATCGACGGTATCGGCGGTCGTGAGCTTGCCGCTCCGCAGGCAAATCTGATGGCAGTCTTGATCAGCGGATTGCTCGAACAAAAATTGCCGTGGGGATTGATTATGATCGGCGCAAGTCTCGCGTTGTTCATGGAATTAATCGGCATGCATTCGCTGACATTTGCCGTCGGATTTTATCTTCCGCTGTCGTCGACGTTTCCCGTTTTTGTCGGCGGGCTTGTCCGCAAGGCTGCCGATAAATATTATAAGCGCGTTCCCGATGCAACGGAAGAAAGTGAAGGGACGCTTCTTTCATCCGGATTGATTGCCGGCGGCGCCTTGCTCGGTGTGGCGGGCGCGTTTTTAAATTTCATTCCTAATTTCATCGATGATGACACCGGTTTGCCGTTGCCGATCGCATTTGCCTATAACCACCTCCGGTTTTTATGGGATTCCGATCTTGTTGCCGTCGTTGTGTTTGCCGTGTTAGGATTTATTTTGTTCCGTGGAGCCGCAGACAGAAAAGTGTCACACTAAAAAAAGAGGAATTATGAATCGCATTCTTGTTGTCATGAGTATTTCTTTTTTGATCGTATCGATGATATGTTTTGGCGGCGAGAAAAAAATTCCCAAATCGAAATTGCCTCCCGCCGTGCTTCAAACATTTCAACAGCATTTCCCGACGGCGGTCATTAAAAATCAAACTGTCGAAACAACGGATGGAAAATCTATTTATGAAATCGAAAGTATCGACAGCAGCCGGTCACGGGATGTTACATTTCAGGCCGACGGTACTATCGTTGAAGTGGAACGATCATTGAGTGAAAACGAATTGCCGTTGCAGGTACGTGACAGTCTTCGTGCGAAATATCCCAACGGTGCCGTTCAAAGAGTTGAATCCAGTACGAGAGCAAGTCATGTCGAATATGAGATTGCCCTTAAAAACGGATCGAAGAGGTTTACGGTTATCGCCAATTCTGCCGGAAAGATTTTTAAGGTGAAATGAATACAACGCTCGAAAACGCTTGCCTCGTTGCCGTCAGGGATTGTATGGGGCTTCAGCGCAACGAACGCGTATTGATTGTGACCGATGAACCGTTGCGCAAAATCGGATACGCACTTCACCGGTGTGTGAAAGAGCTGGGAAATGATGTCCTGCTGGTCGAAATGTTGCCGCGTTCTTCCAATGGTGCAGAACCGCCGGATGAAGTCGCCGATTTGATGAAAAAGGCGGATGTCGTTTTGTGCCCGACATCCAAATCCTTGACCCATACCGATGCGCGACGTTCGGCAAGTGCCTTGGGTGTTCGCATCGCCACACTTCCGGGCGTTACCGAAGAGATTATGGTGCGGTGTATGAATGCCGATTACCATTTGATCGCACGGCGAACTTTTTTATTATGTGAGTTGTTAGATAAGACAGGCGTTATCCGGGTGACATCGCTGGGCGGTACGGATATTACACTTCCGAAGCAGGGAAGAAAAGCTCATGCAAGTTCGGGATTGTTTCATAAAAAAGGTGAATCCGGAAATTTGCCGACCGGCGAAGCTTATCTTGCTCCTTGTGAAGGCACGTCGAATGGGGTCGTCGTGGTCGATGGTTCGATGGCGATGATCGGAATGCTGAAAGAACCGATCAGGATCACCGTTGAAAACGGGTACGCGACGACCATTGCAGGGGGTGACGATGCAAATAAGTTGAATAATCTTCTTGAACCTCACGGAAGAGATGCCCGGAATGTTGCGGAATTCGGTATCGGTACGAATGATCAGGCAAAACTTTCCGGTCTGATACTCGAAGATGAAAAAGTTATGGGTACAATCCACATCGCTTTCGGCGACAATAAATCGATGGGCGGCTCTGTCCGTGTAGCAAGCCATCTCGATGGGCTTGTAAAAGATCCAACTGTTTGGTTTGATGACGTTATCATCATGAAAGATGGCAAATTCGTCATTAAAATGTGAAAAAGCAGAGGAAAAATTTTTACCATAAGTTCTTAAGCGATTTTGCAATAATTTGGTCTAAAGAGGGAAGAATATTTTCGTAAGGATCGCATTTCTCATCATGGCATTCCGGGCCGGATTGCAGAAAAGTTGGCGTAAAATTCGTATATTATAGAAGCAATTTAATCTGAAATCAAATTATTGGACGTTATTATGAAGAAAGTTTTGTTATACGCAATCATCGGTATAGTTCTGATTGCTACCGGTGGATATTTCCTCCTTTTAGGCTCGAGTTCGAAAGATCCGAAGTTCAGGCTTGATAAAGTAAGCCGGGGCAATGTGGTGGTCACGGTCCGGTCGACCGGCACGGTGAATCCTCCTCTGACGATAACGGTCGGGAGTCAGGTCTCCGGAATAATTTCGAAACTCTTTGTCGACTTCAATAGCGTCGTGAAAAAAGGAGAGGTTATTGCAGTCATTGATTCGACATTTCTGTATGCGGCAGTGCAGCAGGCGGAAGCCAACGTCGAACACGTACAGGCAGATTTAAACCAGGCAGATCGCACGCTGGTACGTGAAAAAGATCTCTTCAGTAAATCACTCGTTTCGCAATCGGATCTTGATGCGGCAACTGCAACGTATGAAGGGGATGTCGCTCAACTCAAACAGACAAAAGCGGCATTGTATCAGGCACGTGTTAATCTTCAATATGCAATCATCCGCGCACCGAGCGACGGTGTGATCATCGATCGTGCCGTCGAAGTCGGACAAACCGTCGTGTCGAATTTACAGGCATCGACACTCTTCACGCTTGCCACCGACTTAAAACATATGCAAGTGGAAGCAAGTGTGGATGAAGCGGATATCGGTCAGATAAAAGACAATCAACCGGTGACATTTACTGTTGATGCGTACCCGGATCAAACATTTAACGGCATTGTGACACAGGTGAGACTTAACCCGATCATTTCACAAAATGTCGTGACGTATACCGTTATCATTTCTGTGGATAATCTCGATATGAAACTTCGCCCGGGAATGACGGCAACAGCTTCGATTCTTGTAGATCGCCGGGATAACGTGCTTCGCGTTCCGACGCTCGCGATTCGGTTCCAACCCACACCGGATCTTATCGATAACAGCGTTGCCGGAGATGTCAAAACAAATGGTGCACAACGAAATAGTACGACGCCGGACCAGCAATCCGCTTCAGCTTCCGACGCGAAAGCTAAATGGCATCATCCGGATAGTGCCGGTGCCGATAAACAATATGCCAAATCTGCTGATGATCAGCATCCTGCAATGCGAATGGGACGAATATGGGTCATGAGTTCGAACCAAACGCTTCGGCCGGTTCCTGTGAAAATCGGATTGAATGATAATCGCTATGTCGAGATCAACACTGATTCCTTGAAAGAAGGCGACGACATCGTTGTCGGAGTCACTGCTGCGGAACTTGCGGCGTCGGGCAATAATCAAACGAATCCGTTCCAGCAACGTGGGCCCAGCGGTGGTCCGCGAAGAGGAATGTAATATAAACGAGTTTTTTATTTGACATTGGATTTTTCTATGATGCGGTTTTTTGAAATATTGCGTATTGCGTTCGATGCGTTGTTGCGGAACAAAATGCGTTCACTCCTGACCATGTTGGGAATCATTATCGGTGTTGGCGCCGTCATTGCCATGGTTGCTATCGGTCAAGGTGCACAGGTGCAGGTCAATGCCCAGATCAGCAGTCTCGGTACGAATGTGTTGCTGATTTTTCCGGGATCAATCAACACGGGATCAGTCAGGACTGGGGCGCAGACTGGAACGACCTTGACGGAAGAAGATGGCGCGGCAATCAAAGAACAATGCCCTGCTGTTGCTTATCTCAGTCCTCTTCTGCGGGCAGGTGCGCAGATAGTATATGGTGAAAATAACTGGGGAACGTCTTTGCAAGGTGGAACACCCGACTATTTTTCCATTCGCGATTGGCGTATTGACCAGGGTGATTTCTTTTCCGATGCCGACGTACGTGGTGCAACAAAAGTATGTTTGCTCGGTCAGACTGTTGTTCAGCAGTTGTTTTCCTCTGAAGATCCTGTGGGAAAGACCATTCGTATCCGGAGCATACCCTTCAGAGTTGTCGGAACACTGAAGCCCAAAGGGCAAAATATGATGGGACAGGATCAAGATGATCTTATTATTATTCCCTATACGACGCTGCAAAAAAGGTTGATGGGAAATAATATTCGTTCATGGGGTTTTACCGCTTCGGCAAAATCACAGGGACAAATTCTCGAAGCACAGCAACAAATTACCGATTTGTTGCGAGCCAGACATAAACTTGGTCCAAGCGACGATAATGATTTCACCATTCGAAATCAAACGGAAATTGCTGAAGCCTCCGAATCGACATCAAAAGTGATGACAGCACTGTTGGCAAGTATTGCCTCCGTATCTCTGATTGTCGGCGGTATCGGAATCATGAATATCATGCTGGTATCAGTTACAGAGAGGACGCGCGAGATTGGTGTGCGTATGTCCATCGGCGCCAGGAAATATGATATCCTCACTCAGTTTTTAATGGAAGCCATTGTGTTGAGTTTGCTCGGCGGACTTGTCGGTATCCTGTTGGGCGTTACCGGTTCGACCCTTGTTTCCAAAATCGCCGGCTGGCCTACCTTTGTCACATCCGGCTCAATTTTTCTTTCTGTTTTCTTTTCCATGCTTGTCGGCGTATTTTTCGGTTATTATCCCGCACGGAAAGCTTCGCTTCTTTCACCGATGGAAGCGCTTCGGTACGAATAATTTTCCGAATGATGAAATGACCGGTCGAAAGAATATAATTTTTTTAAACCATTCTGAAAATTCTGTGTCAGATCGATATACGAATCAGATGTCATTATATCACAATTTTTTGAAAGGATAAAAATCATGATGGGACGAATCCGGTTGCATACTGTCGCGATGGTCGTTATGGTCGGGCTGATGATATCGTTGTCTTCTGTTGTTGCCAATGCGCAACGTGTCCAGCAAACGCCGCAAAACCGTGCACAACATCTCAAAGAATCCTTGTCGCTCACCGATGAGCAAACTGCACAGGTTCAAACGATTTATGAAAATTCACAAAAAGAAATGTCGGCGGTTTCCGACAGCCTGAAAGGAAACGGCAAATCGATGAGACAGGCACGTCGTGACATTATGGGCAAAGCCGATAAGCAGATCGAACAAATTCTTACCGATGACCAAAAAACAAAATTTGCAGAACTGAAAAAAACCAGAACTGAATCCCAACCGCGAAATCATGAGAAGAATACCCAATAGGTAATTACCGAATGTCATGCTTTGTCGGATGAGAAATTTCCGGCGAAGCGCTGCAGTTGTTCTGTTTTTGAATAATCGAAAGATTTCCATAGATTGTGGAAATCTTTTTTATTTCACACCAACAATTTTGAGAATATGGCGTTTCGACTTGTCTCCGATTTTCAGCCGAGCGGCGATCAGCCGCAGGCAATTGATGAACTTTCGGAAGGAATACGGCGCGGTGACCGGTACCAAACACTTCTCGGCGTAACCGGCAGCGGTAAAACGTTTACCATTTCGAATGTCATCCAGCGATTCGACACGCCGGTGCTGATCATGTCGCACAACAAAACGCTGGCAGCACAATTGTTCGGTGAATTCAAACAATTCTTTCCGCACGACCGCGTGGAATTTTTTATTTCCTATTACGATTATTATCAGCCGGAAGCGTATGTGCCGGTGAGCGATACGTATATCGCCAAAGATGCGTCGATAAACGATGAAATTGATCGCTTACGATTACGCGCAACCAGCGCGTTGCTGAGCGGCGATCGGAATGTTATCGTGGTAGCTTCGGTGAGCTGCATTTACGGTATCGGCGCGCCGGACGAATGGCTGAAACAGATGGTGAATGTCCGTAAAGGCCAACGGATTGAGCGGAACAAACTTCTCCGCGCACTTCTCGACATCCATTATGTGCGCAACGATTTTGACTTTACGCGCGGAACGTTCCGTGTCCGCGGCGATGTCGTGGAAATTATTCCGGCGTATGAAATTGAGCAGGGGCTTCGCATCCAGTTTTTCGGCGATGAAATTGAAAAACTTGCAACGATTCATCCGCTTTCTGGGCAAGTGATTCAGGAAATCGACGCGGATATTATTTATCCTGCGAAACATTTCGTGACTTCTGCACCGACCCTCGAGCGGGCAATGTCCGGTATCGAAGCAGAACTTGAAGAACGCCTCGATTATCTCCGGAAAATCGGAAAACTGCTCGAGGCACAGCGGCTGGAACAGCGTACGCGGTTCGATCTGGAAATGATGCGGGAAGTCGGCTATTGCCCCGGTATCGAAAATTATTCGCGCCACATTGCCGCCCGCCCGCCCGGTTCCCGTCCGTACTGTTTGTTCGATTATTTTCCGAAAGATTTTCTTCTCGTGATCGACGAATCGCACGTTTCCGTTCCGCAGATCGGCGGCATGTGGCATGGCGACCGGTCGCGAAAAATGACGCTGGTCGAACATGGCTTCCGTCTTCCGTCCGCACTCGATAATCGTCCGCTTACGTTTGAAGAATGGGAAACGATGGTAAACAAAGTCATCTTCGTGAGTGCAACACCGGGACCGTATGAATTGGAAAAATGCAAGGGCGTCGTTGTGGAACAGATAATCCGACCGACCGGTCTTATCGATCCGGAAGTCGATATTCGTCCTGTCAAAAATCAAATTGACGATCTTATTGCCGAAATTCGAACACGGACGGTAAGAAAAGAACGTACTCTTGTTACCACGTTGACGAAAAGGATGGCGGAAGACCTTACCAAGTATCTGAGCGATATCAATATTAAAGTGCGCTATATTCATTCTGAAATCGATGCGCTGGAGCGCGTGGAAATTTTACGCGATTTGCGGATGGGTGAGTTCGACGTGCTGGTCGGGGTCAATCTTCTGCGTGAAGGATTGGATCTTCCGGAAGTTTCACTCGTTGCAATTCTTGATGCGGATAAAGAAGGATTTTTGCGTTCGGACCGTTCGCTGATTCAAACGGCAGGGCGAACGGCGCGTAATCTCAACGGCAGGGTCATTATGTATGCCGATACAGTGACCGGTTCCATGAAGCGCATGCTGGACGAAACGAACCGTCGGCGTCAAAAACAAACCGAATACAACCGGGTCCACAACATCACGCCGAAAACAATTTACAAATCGACGGAAGAAATTCTTGCCAGCACCACCGTTGCCGATGTGAAATCGTCCCGCGACGCCCGACGTGAAAAAGAAAAACCGCCGATGATTGCCGAATCGATCGTGAAATATATGACGAGTAATCAACGTCAGGATCTGCTCGAGGAACTGAAACTGGAGATGCGCAACGCCGCAAAAGATCTGGAGTTTGAACGCGCGGCAGAGCTCCGTGATGAAATTTCACGGCTGGAGAAAATGATCAAATAGCATTTATTCCGGGAGGAATTCGATGGACGCAAAATCTCTTGTTCGTGTATTTCAAAATATTGCTATTCCTGTTCGCGATTTTGTGTACCCGCCCGTTTGTTTCATCTGCGACCGGTATCTGAACAAATCCGAAGAGTACATCTGTGATCTCCTGCTGGAAACAATTTTCACCGATCGATTCATCACACCCGACGTGGAAAGAGATTTCCGAAAAATTGATTTTGGAAGGAAGCATTGAATCTCTCCTGTCGTGTTTCTTATTTGAGAAAGAAGGAACGTTGCAGAATGCTATTCACCTGTTGAAGTATGAAGGAATGAGAACGCTCGGCGTCAAACTCGGGCGTGAAATCGGATTCCGAATGCTGGTGAATCCGAAATTTCAAAATGCTGATGGGCTCATTCCGATTCCTCTCCATGTCCTCAAACGCCGCGAACGCGGTTACAATCAATCCGAATATATTTGTAAAGGAATTGCTGCGGTGACCGGTATTCCTGTTGCGTCGACATTCATCGTCAGACAAAAATATACCGAATCGCAAACGCAATTGAATATCGATGAACGAAGAGCAAATGTCGGAGACGCATTTCACATTGATGCAAAATGCGATGCTCACATCAACGGAAAGCGATTTATTTTGGTCGATGACGTCATAACGACCGGCTCGACGATTACCGCTTGTGCGAATATACTACTACAGCATGAAGCATCGTCTGTTCTTGCCGCGTCGGTTGCTCTAGCCGAATAGGTGGTGTCTCAATTTCATTTTATGATTTTCTTTTTCCATCGATTCCGTCACCATGAGCGATCATGAGCGAAGCCGAATGACGAAGGGTGTTCAAGATTACATTGAGTCACCACCGCCGAATAAGTTGATTTTCGTCTCATTTCTTGGTACATTTCAATTGTGAGAAATCATTTTACCAAAGCAAATCAATTATTGAACATATAATCATAGAATTTGGAGGGTTATTATGGCGGTTAAGGTAGGAATTAACGGATTCGGTCGTATCGGTCGGAATGTGTTTCGTGCAGGATTCGGATCGAAAGAATATGAAGTTGTGGCTGTCAATGACATTACCGATGCAAAAACGCTCGGGCATCTTTTGAAATATGATTCCGTGATCGGGAATTTTTCGGCAACGGTGGAAGTAAAAGATTCGACGATTATCGTCAACGGTAAGCCGTTCAAAGTGCTGTCGGAAAAAGACCATACGAAACTTCCCTGGAAAGATCTCGGCGTTGAACTTGTCATTGAATCGACCGGTTTGAAACATTTTACCGACGGTGATGCGGCAAAACAGCATATCATCAATGGCGCAAAAAAAGTTATCATCAGCGCACCGGCAAAAACTCCCGATGTGACGATCGCAATGGGTGTCAACGATTCGATTTATGATCCGATAAAACACAATGTCATTTCGAATGCTTCCTGCACGACAAACTGTCTCGCGCCGGTGGCGAAAATTTTATTGAAACATTTCGGAATTAAAAAAGGATTGATGACCACCATTCATTCCTACACCAACGATCAGAAACTGCTTGATCTGCCTCATTCCGATTTGCGCCGCGCGCGGGCTGCAGCATTGAATATGATTCCGACATCGACCGGTGCGGCGAAAGCGATCGGTTTGGTGATACCGGAATTGAAAGGCAAAATGGACGGCATTTCCGTTCGTGTCCCAACCCCGAACGTTTCGCTCGTCGATCTTGTTATCGATGCGGAAAAACCGGCAACAAAGGAAGCGGTGAATGCGGCATTTAAAGAAGCGGCAAACGGCGAGATGAAACAGATTCTTGAATACACGGAACTGCCTCTTGTCTCGATCGATTTCCGGGGCAACCCGCATTCGGCTATTTTCGATGCCGGACTCACCTACGCCATCGATAATATGATTAAAGTCGGTGCTTGGTACGATAATGAATGGGGATATTCGTGCCGCGTCGTTGATCTTGCAAAAAAGATCATCTCCATGATGAAATAAGAACCGCAATGGTTTCCCGGGCTAACGATGATTCGATGTCGTTAGCCTTTTTTTTATTTTTTGGATCAAGAAAGGAATGTGACAATGAATAAATTAACAATTGATGATGTTCAGCTAAAAGGAAAACGGGTTTTGGTGCGTGTGGATTTCAATGTGCCGATGGAAAAGCAGAAAGTAACCGATGATACGAGAATTGTCGAATCACTTCCGACGATCAAAAAAATTCTCAACGACGGCGGCAAAGCGATTTTGATGAGTCATCTTGGACGTCCCAAAGGAAAACGAAATATGGAATTTACCCTCCAGCCGGTTGCCGAACGATTATCGGTGCTGATCGGGAAGAATGTTCAGTTTACTGCCGATTGTGTCGGTGAAGAAGCTCAAAATCGTGTGCATCATCTTGCCAACGGCGATTGTCTGTTGCTGGAGAATTTACGTTTCCATCCCGAGGAAGAAGCGAACGATGCGGCATTTTCGCAACAACTTGCTTCGCTCGGCGATCTGTATGTGAATGATGCATTCGGAAGCGCTCATCGCGCGCACGCATCGACCGAAGGCATCACACATTTTCTCAAACCCGCCGTTGCGGGATATTTGATGCAGAAGGAGCTGAATTATCTCGGACGTGCGGTTGGCAATCCGGTTCGGCCGTATGCTGCAATTCTTGGTGGCGCAAAAATTTCCGGGAAAATCGAAGTCATCCAAAACCTCATGAATATCGTCGACATCCTTATCGTCGGCGGCGGAATGATGTTTACGTTTTTCAAAGCGCAGGGACTGGAAATCGGCAATTCACTGCTCGAAGCCGATAAGGTCGATCTTGCTGCCAAAATTTTGGCAGACGCGAAGAAGCGCGGCATCAGGTTGCTGCTTCCGGTTGATACCGTTATCGCTGATCGTTTTGATAATAACGCGGCACGAAAAGTTGTTCCCGTGACGCAAATCCCGACAGGCTGGCAGGGTCTTGATATTGGTCCTGATTCTATTAAATTATTTACAGACGCGCTTCGCCCGGCAAAAACAATCGTTTGGAACGGTCCTCTGGGCGTGTTCGAAATGGACAATTTTGCAGCCGGGACGATGGCAATAGCAAAAACGCTTGCTGATCTGACGAAACTCGGGGCAACGACGATTGTGGGCGGCGGCGATTCGGCTGCGGCAATCGCAAAAGCCGGACTGGAAAAATCCGTTTCGCATGTTTCTACGGGCGGCGGCGCATCGTTGGAATTTCTTGAGGGGAAAGTTCTTCCCGGCGTTGCAGCGCTGACGGATAAATGAAACGAATCACTATCAATTTTCGTTTACTATAGTAACGCACACCAAATAGGTTATGGCATATTATCGTTATTCAAATTCAAGTTATTACCGTCCCTCGCCGTTCGGAGGATTCAAGTTTTTTCCTCCGGTCATCAAGGCATTGCTGATCAGTAATACGGCAATTTTCCTGTTTACCGGATTCTTCGGACTGTTTCGATTTCACGGAAATTCATTCGGCGATATTATCACTGCTGTTCTTCCTCTCTACCCGCTGAGCGAAGGTTTCAAGGTTTGGCAGCTCTTCACGTACATGTTCCTGCATGCAGGATTTATGCATCTTCTGTTCAACATGTTCGCGTTGTGGATGTTCGGCATGGAACTGGAGAATACGTGGGGATCGAAAAAGTTTTTCACGTATTACATGATTTGCGGTATCGGTGCGGGGTTGTCGACACTGATTATCGGTCCGCTGTTCGGTCCGGCCGGTCCGACGGTCGGCGCATCCGGAGCGATCTACGGTGTTCTGATCGCGTTCGGAATGATGTTTCCCGATCGCCCGATCTTTGTTTATTTCCTTCTTCCGATCCGGGCACGTTACTTCGTCTTGATTTACATCGGATTGGAATTATACGCCGGCATTACCGGGACCACCGACGGCATCGCACACTTTGCGCATCTCGGCGGTGCGGCGGTTGGGCTGGTCTATATGCTCATCGATCAACGGAGAATTCCGTTTCAGAATTTCTTTGAGAAAACTCGAAATCGGTTTGCCACTGCTGAACCGGTGGGACGGTATTCTCCGAATGAAAAAGTCCATGTGAGCGATGCGAAATATTTCGATGTGCATGATGATGAAGATCGTGTCAGCCAGGAACGCATCGATGAAATTCTGGATAAGATCAGTCAAAACGGTTACCAGAGTCTGACCGAACAGGAAAAGAAGATTCTTTTTGAAGCAAGTAAAAAACTAAATTGATTTCCGATTGAAAAAATATGAATGTCATCCTTCCCGTTCTTAATAATAATCAGACAGTGAAACATCAGACGTATAAAGTCGGCATTCGCCGGCAAACGCGTCAAGTGAATGTCGGCGGAATTCTGATAGGAGGCAACGCTCCGATTTCCGTTCAGACGATGACGAAAACCAAAACCTCTGACGTGGAAGCAACAGTCGCTCAGATTCGTCAGGCGGCTGACGCCGGATGCGATATTGTCCGAGTGACCGTAAACGACAAAGAGGCAGCTGATTCAATCGCAGCGATTGTGAAGCAGTCCCCGATCCCCGTTGTAGCGGATATTCATTTCAATCATATTTTTGCGCTGAAAGCAATTGAAGCAAGTGTCGCAAAAGTGCGCCTCAATCCGGGAAATATCGGTTCGCGTGACCGGATTGAACAAGTTTTGACTGCAGCGAAAGCGAAACACATTCCCATCCGTATCGGCGTCAATTCCGGATCACTCGAAGAAGATATTCTCGAAAAGCACGGTTACCCGACTGCCGAAGCATTGTTCGAAAGCGCGATGCGGCATGTCGGGATTTGTGAAGAGTTCGGATTCCGGGATGTGATCATTTCGGTGAAATCGACCGACGTAAAATTGATGATCGAGGCATATCGTCTTGTGGCGGAACGAACCGATATCCCGCTTGCATCTCGGCGTCACGGAAGCCGGTACGACAAAGATCGGCACGATCAAATCCGCGGTCGGCATCGGAACGTTGCTTGCCGAAGGAATCGGCGATACGATCCGCGTATCGTTGACCGACGATCCGGTAAAAGAAATTGAAGTGGGAAAAGAAATTCTCCGCTCGCTCAGCCTGGCGTCACGCAATGTCGAATTGATCGCATGTCCGACGTGCGGGCGGCTGGAAGTCGACCTCTTTGGCATCATGAAACAGCTCGAAGAAAAACTTGAAGGCGTGAAGAAACCGGTGAAGATCGCCGTACTCGGCTGTGTCGTGAATGGTCCCGGCGAAGCGAGTGAAGCCGATATCGGCATTGCCGCCGGAAAAGGCGTCGCAATTCTCTATCGCAAAGGTGAAGTAATTAAAAGAGTAAAGGAAGAAGATATTGTCTCGACAATTTTGGAAGAAGTGGAAAAATTCCAACCCTCAACGTAGTAACCTTGCGAAGGTGAAGTTTATCCCGCCGAAGGCGGGAAACCTTCGCAAGGTTTTACCCGACAAACTAAATGAAAGGTTCGATGCCTATGAAAATTCTCATTGTCACCTTGTTCTTTCTTGCGGTCAATGTACCGATAGCCAAATCACAAACATCCGATTCGAGTAAAACATCTATGTCTGAAAAAAGTGTTCTGGATTTTACGATGACGACCATCGACGGGAAGCCGCGCCCGCTTTCTTCGTACAAAGGAAAAGTGCTGATGATCGTGAATACCGCTTCCAAGTGCGGGTTCACACCGCAATACGAAACGCTGGAAAAGCTGTACGAAACGTACAAAGACAGCGGTTTCCAGATTCTCGCGTTCCCGGCGAATAATTTCGGCAAGCAGGAACCCGGAACGAATTCCGAAATAAAAGATTTCTGCTCGACGCAATTCCATACGACGTTCGATCTGTTTGAAAAAATCAGCGTGAAGGGAAACGATCAACATCCATTGTATCAGTATATCACGAAAGCGTCGCCGTACCAGGGAGCTATAAAATGGAATTTCCAGAAATATCTCGTCGATCGGAACGGCAACATCGTGGCGAAATATTTATCGGCAGTCGATCCGATGTCGAAAGAAGTGCGGAGTGAAGTGGAGAAACTACTCGCGGAAAAAGGGAAGTAAGTTTGCAAAGATTTGTTTTAACAAAAAGCCCGAGCATCTGCCCGGGCTTTTTCGTTTTTATAAATCCTACTTGATTTTTTCACTGCGTGTTCGTACATTCCACAGAATATTATTCAACGGAGAGGATTTGTAATTCTTACCACAATCAAATGTATCGATATTGTGATAAGGTTTTTTGTCGCCTTGAAAATTTTTGTAATTCTTTCCATGCTCAGATACAATGCTGTTGTGCGAAATCAGTAAAAGAGATCTCGATTATAACAACGGAGGGGGAAAATGAAGAAGATAGAATTGTTTATTTTGCTTTGCGGTTTTGTTGTTTTTATACAAAGTGCCCAAGCTCAAGAAAATGGATATCTTCAACCTATATCTGTAGAGTTGAAGACCGGTTTGAATATTGCAAATGTGTCTACATCCCCACCATCTAATCCTTCGACAGATAACCGTATCGGTTTTATAGCGGGAGGCATGATTGAAATTCCAATCGGCACAAACTTTTATATCATAAGTGAACTGTTGTATGTTCAGGCAGGATATAATTTCCATGGTCAAACATGGGGCGTTGAATCGGATTACCTTGGTATTCCTGTAATGGCGGAGTATAAATTCATAAACAAGATTGCAAAATTTTCCATTTTTCTACTTGGTGGTGGCATGCCTGCGTTCAAGGTAAGTTCTGGGGAGCCTATGCTTGCGCCCAACCTTGTTGTGAACGGAGGAGCTTCGAACGTGGAGACTAACGATAACATTGCTAATTTTGATTTCAGTATCCTTGCCGGTGGGGGAGCAGAAATAAATTTAAATCCAAACTTGGCATTGAGATTTGATTCTCGCTATGCGCTAAGTCTTACCAATGCATATGTGCCGCAAGGATTGGAAATCAAAGGACGAAATATTTTGTCGACGGTCGGTCTGAAAATAAACATTTAATAGATTGAAATACTACAGCAAAGCCCGAGCATCTGCCCGGGCTTTTTCATTGCTAACCTTCAAACCAAAATCTAAAATGCCGCCAGCTTCAGCGCTGCTTGTAAAACATCATCTTCCTGCAACAATATTGCTTTCTCAAGAACCCGCGCGAACGGAACAGGAGTGTTCTTGGAAGCAACACGCATGACCGGTGCATCGAGATATTGAAATGCCTGCTCGGCAACAATTGAAGCAACTTCGCCGCCGAATCCTCCGAACAATGCATGCTCATGAGCGACGAGCAACCGTCCGGTTTTCTTCACGGTTTGCAGAATCGCATCCACATCGAGAGGATTGATCGATCGCAAATCGAGAACTTCCGCCGAAATTCCATGATCGTCTGCCAATTTGTGAGCTGCCCGCAGTGCAAAGTGTATCGGTGTTCCCCATGCAATGATGCTGAGGTCGGTTCCTTCGCGGCGCACACGCGCTTTTCCGAACGGGATAATATGCGTGGCCGAAGGTCTCGGAGTTTTGGTAAAGAACTGGTTGTACAAAAATTTATTTTCAATAAAAATGGTCGGTCCTTTGCTTCGCATTGCCATACGCATCAACCCGACGGCGTCATCGGCAAACGACGGCATCACGATCCGCATGCCGGGAATCGTGGCGAATGTCGCATCGAGACTTTGCGAGTGGTACAATCCGCCGGCAATGTATCCGCCGGAGGCAAGTCGTATAACAACGTTCGGTGAAAACTGACCATTCGTCCGGTAATAATCGTGCGAACATTCGATCAATTGTTCCATCGCGGGCCAGAAATAATCGGCAAACTGCGCGCCTTCGATTGCAACCCAAATATCGTCACGGTACCGTGAGAAACCGTTTGCGGTTCCGACGATAAAATCTTCCGCAATCGGTGCGTTGAAAATCCGGTCGTTCCCGAATTCCTGCAACATTCCTTTCGTTACGTTGAACACGCCGCCTTTATCGTGCGATGCAACGTCCTGTCCCCACAAAAATGTATTTTCATTCCGGCGGAATTCTTCCTTTAACGTTTCATTGATCGCTTCACGAAGCGTGATCAATGGCGTTTCGGGGTTCGGCGGTATCGTATGATCGTCTTCCTGCGCCTTGTCGTATGCCGGAGGAATAACGAACTGTGTTGCCGTCGCCGGATCGGGATCGGGTTCTTCCTCGACTTGCGTTGCTGTGGCTTCGACGACGCGCGAATTTTCTTCTTCGATTTTGGCTATCTCGTTTTCGGTAAACTCGTCGTGCGAGATCAGATATTGACGGAACCGCTTCACCGGATCTTTTTTCATGTGCGGCCGCAATTTCTTCCGGAGGTCGGTACGAATCCTGCCGGTCGGAATTGCTGTGGGAATTGATGCGCACACAATCGGCGTGAAGAATTGCCGGACCTTCGCCCGATTTTACATAGTCGAGCACTTCCTGCATTCCGCGCCAGGCATCGAACACGTTGGTGCCGTCCACGTTGACGATCTTTATCGTCTTGAATCCGATAAAATTCTGTCCGACATTTTTATTGGCCGCTTGTTCTTTATTCGGAACGGAAATTCCATATTGATTATTCTGAATCACAAAAACGACCGGCAACTTTTCCCGTGCCGCACCGCTGACCGCTTCATAGACAAACCCTTCCGAAACGGCAGACTCGCCGAAGCTCGCAAATGCGATTTCGTCGCCGCCATATTTCTTAATCGCGCGTGCAACACCGACGGCGTGCAATGAATGATTGCCCGTCGACGAGGAAACATTTTGTATGCGGATCGACGGCTTTCCGAAATGGTTGCTCATGTGTCGTCCACCGGCGCTTACATCACCGGCTTTCGAGAGCCCATTCAGAATAATCTCTTCGACCGATATGCCGGCAGAAAGCGCCGTAACCAGATCGCGGTAATACGGAAAGAGAAAATCTTTATTCTGGCGGAATGAAAGTCCGAGAATGAGCTGCACGCCTTCATGCCCCGCACAAGAAGAATGATACGACCATCCCTTTGCCTGCCGCACGTAATTTGCGGCTTTGAGGTCGAGCAATCTGCCGAGGTGAATGAGCTGATACCAGCGTTTGAGCGTATTGTTGTGAACCGTAATGCCGTTGTCGGATAACGGTTCGAGAATGATTTGTTGTGGTCCCGTTTGTGTAGAAATGTCTTTTTCTGCCATAATTTATGATGAACGAAGAATAATGATATTTCTGATACTATAAGATATTAAAATTTTTTGTTAAGGCAAATTTTAGTATATTTATTCACATTTTGTTGAAAATCTGAAAAAATTCGATCTCTACCTTCTTAACAATAATACAAAGTCGTTCGTTCATTTTTTAAAAAACTCTCTCCAATTTTATGGCTCAAAAAGTACTCAATATTCTTTTCATCGGTGACATCGTCGGGAAACCGGGGCTCGAAGTCGTCGAAACGCTTTTGAAAAGTTATCTTCAAAAGTATGAGATCGATTTCTGTATCGTGAACGGCGAAAATCTCATCGACGGCAAAGGAATCAATGAGGAAGGCGCGAACAAACTGTTCAGTCTTGGCGTCCACGTTATCACCGGCGGAAATCACTTGTGGGATAACTGGGGAGCGCGCAAACTTCTCGGATCCAACCGGAACGTACTGCGCCCGCTGAATTATCCATCCGAAAATCCGGGCAACGGATTCATCGTGTATGATCTGGGTGAAAAAGGAAAAGTCGGGGTTCTGAACTTACAGGGTCGAGTCTACATGCAGACGATCGATTGCCCGTTCAAGAAAGCCGATTGGGCTGTGGAGAAAATGCGTGAGCAAACGAAAGTGATCTTTCTCGACATGCATGCCGAAGCGACCGCGGAAAAAGTTGCGCTCGGCTGGTATCTCGACGGAAGGATTACGGCGATGGTCGGAACGCACACGCACATTCAGACTGCCGATGCGCGCATTCTGCCGCACGGAACAGCGTACATCACCGACGTCGGTATGACCGGTCCGTACGATTCCGTGATCGGATTGAAAAAAGAAATTGCGATCAAGCGTTTTCTCCATCAAACGCCGTACAAATATGAAATGGCGTCGTTCGATGTCCGGCTTTCCGGCGTGTATGTTCAGGCAGATGTCGAAACCGGCAAGGCGCTGAAGTTTGAAAGTTTTATGTATCCGAAATTTGAATGATATGACAGCAACGTTAATCGACGGCAAAAAAATCGCCGAAGACATTAGGCGTGAAGTAAAGATTGAAACTGAACAGCTGAAAGCTTCCCGCGGAATCACTCCGGGACTCGCATTCATTCTTGTCGGTGAGAATCCTGCATCGCAATCGTATGTTCGGATGAAAGGGAAGGCATGCGAGGAGATGGGATTTTATTCCGTGACGGAACGACTTTCTGAAGAAACGAGTGAAGCATATCTGTTGCAGCTCATCGATCAGTTCAATCAGTGATACGCGGATCCACGGAATTCTTGTCCAGCTTCCGTTACCGAAACATATCAGCGAAGAAAAAATTATTACCGCAATCGATTATAAGAAAGACGTCGACGGATTTCATCCGATCAATGTCGGACGGCTCGTGATCGGACAGGAATGTTTGCGGCCGTGCACGCCCGCGGGAGTTCAGGAATTATTGGTGAGAAGCGGGAACGATCCTTCGGGAAAACATGTCGTTGTGGTCGGTCGGAGTAATATTGTCGGCAAACCGGTGATGAATATTCTTCTGCAGAAACAGAAAGGCGCGAATGCCGTTGTGACGATCGCCCACACCGGTGCAAGCGATATTTCACAGTTCACGAAGCAAGCGGATATTCTCGTTGCAGCAATCGGAAAACCGGAATCTATCACGGGCGATATGCTCAAGCCGGGTGTTGTGGTGATCGATGTCGGGATAAACCGCGTGGAAGATCCATCGGCGAAAAATGGATACAGGATTGTGGGCGATGTACATTTTGCATCAGCGGTAAAAATTGCCAAAGCGATCACGCCCGTTCCCGGCGGCGTCGGTCCGATGACGATTGCGATGTTGATGAAGAATACGCTGATGGCGGCGGAGGGGAGAATTTACTCAGCTTAAACCTCGCATAATGTAATTGTTTTGGGGAACATCCGGTCGCAAAATGCGACCGCACTGTTCAATAAAGTTCTAATTCTTATGCCAGCGAGAAAAACGTTGATAGTTTCGTTTTTTTATTTATATTAAATTAGGCCTCCCGAGATTACCAGTTTCTAAACTTTATTTTCTTGAAGGGAGGATTTTATTTTTTATGGAAGACATGTCAAAGCATTTAACAATCAAACAAGCGAGTGAATGGGCAAGTGAGTTTCTGAAAAGAAATGTTACCACTTCAAACATCTCCTACCTAATACAATACGGCAAAGTTAAGAAAATCGGAAATAACGGAGGCACGTTTATTAGTAAAAATGATTTGAAGAAATACTATGAATCATTTTTTGGTAAACGAGAAGTTAATTGGAAAGAAAAGCTTGGTGAAGATTTAGACTGGCATCTATCTTTTGATTTTCTCAAAGAAGCCGATACGACGAAACACGTCCACAGATTGCACCCGTATAAAGGTAAATTCATTCCTCAGCTTGTCGAGTATTTTCTTGATGATCATGTTGATGAGTTCAAAAAAGAAGTTTACTTCAAAAAAGGTGATGTAGTTCTTGACCCATTTTGCGGTAGCGGAACCACGCTGGTTCAGGCCAACGAACTTGGTATGCATGCAATCGGAATAGACGTTTCCTCATTCAATGCTCTCATAAGTAATATTAAGGTTGAAAAACATGACTTTGCTGAATTAAATCATGAGATCAAGAAGATTACAATAGCATTGAAACAATTTATCGCTGATTCCAACACAATCAAATTTGAAGCAAAGCTTCTGGAGGAGCTTGCTAAGTTTAATGATAAATATTTTCCTTCTCCGGAATTCAAACATTGGGTCAGTGAAGGTAAGGTGAAAGAGGAGAGTATGGATTTAAAAAGAAAGAATGTTTCTACCAATTTTTAAAAAATTGGTTCGTGAATATAATATTGAAGTCGAGCAGTCGAAATCGGATTTTTTCTTGACAAATGGTATTTAAACACGTAAGGTCAGAAATTGACTTTGTGTTCAACTTGATAAAAAAAATTAAAGATGAAGACGCAAGAAATACTATAAGTGTAATTCTAAGTTGAACTATTCGTTCATGCAGAGCGACAACACACGCAGATTTGGCAACACTTGTTGAGCCGGTTACCGCAACGTATTTCTGTTCAAAACATGGAAAGGTATGTAAGCCGCTATTTTCCATTCTGAGCTGGTGGGAGCGATATAGTATTGATACATTAAAGCGGTTGGCAGAGTTTGAAAAGCTCAAAACAAAAACCTCACAGATTTGCTTGACAGGTGATTCAAGAGTTATTGATATCGTTGGTTCACTGAAGAAAGAGAATAAGCAATTTGCCAATTTACTTGAGGGAAAAAAGTTCAACGGTATCTTTTCCAGCCCTCCATATGTTGGTTTGATTGATTATCATGAACAAAACCGTATGCTTATGGTTTGTTTGGATTCGATAGAAATCGACATCTGGAAATCGGCCATAAGAAGGGAAATGGAAAAGAGGCGAGAGAATCTTATGCAGAAAACATTGCGTTGTATGAAACTGTAAGCAATATCTTGTAATGACTATAATGAATTTTTGGTTGCTAATGATAAGTACAACCTTTATCCCGACATCGCAATCAAGTCAGGAATGAAAATTGTCAATCAATTTAAGCGACCAGTGTTAAATCGCACAGAGAGAGACAAGGGAGCATACTCAGAAAGTATTTTTCATTTCAAGAAGAGAAAAGATAATGGCTCTCTAATTTGCAAAAGGAGGAAATCAAACTTTTGTGAAGAAAATGGAAAATAAGATTAAGAAATACGGTCGAGAAACTACTTCAATGCCGTTTCTAGCCAGATAATTCAAGACAATGAAAAAATTGCAGAATATTCATTTATACATTCATTAGCAACATCTCTTGGAATGTCCATAATGAAGATGTTTCTGTAATAATTGCCCGAGGCAACTCTTCTGATTGTTATAGAAATATGGAGTCGGAGGAGTAATTTAAAATCTCAGAAATCTATAATTGCGAAAATTGTTACCGAATTAAGAAATGGTGAAAGAATTGCGAGCATTGAAGATGAAACCCTCGAAGTACTTAAAGCATCGCCGGTTAATGGGCAATTCCAAAAATCTGGTAATATCGCTGATATGTATATGATGAAAGATGGTATTGAATATTATTTTAAATAAAAAGGTAAAACCAAATATCGATATTTTTGAGAAAAGTAAAACCAAATTATTAAATCGATAGCCAGAAAAAGAAAACCTGTAAAAGTATTTTTAGTTTTTCCTTATAATCCATATCATCCAGAACCTTATTCAAGATTTACTGAAGTTGGTATGATGAATCATCCCAACGATTTTCTTATAGGTGAGGAATATTGGAATTTTCTAGGCGGTAAAAACACTTTTCCACAACTCCTGGATACTTTTGATGTTGTCGGAAAAGAGTTTAAATCTAGGCTGCAGGCGAAATCAAAAAGATAAGGGAAAAGATTGATACCTATTAAAGGAATTGATGAACAAAAACAAAAATTTCTTAATCAATAACCCGTGACTTCCCTCAATTCCTTCCTTGCTTCTCTCCCCATTTTAAAACGAGTAATAAAATTTTACATTCATCCAAAATATGATTATCTTTTCCAAGAATGTTCTTCAAATATATATGCAAACACAATTGAGAATCTGCAAATTTTAACTGAAGAAAGGAGAAACGATGACGATAAAAACGCTCACTGCCGTTTTACATAAAGAAGATGATATGTATGTTGCGGAATGCCCGGAGGTCGGCACGGTAAGTCAAGGTTATTCGATTGAGGAATCCTTGGCTAATTTAAAAGAAGCAACGGAGCTTTATCTTGAGGAATTTCCGATTCCGAAGATTGATAAAGTGCTTATGACGACATTCGAGGCGGCGGTCAGTGCCTAATCTAAGAACTGTTTCAGGAGCCGAAGCAATAAAAGCGCTTGAACGTCTTGGCTTCAGGCAAGTGCGACAACGAGGGAGCCACGTTGTTCTAAGAAAAGATACGTCAGAAGGGGCGGTGGGATGTGCTGTCCCTTTGCATAAGGAACTAAAAGTCGGAACTCTCCGTGGAATTCTTCGCCAAGCTAAAGTTGAACCAGAACAATTCTTGGAGAAGTTGTGATCTGAGAGAAGAAAAATTTAACTTTTTTAATCTTCAAACCCGTGATTCCCGCCATTCCTTCCTTGCTTCTCTCCCCATTTTTCGATACTTTGTTCGACAGAATTTAGAAAAAATCAATCTTCTGAATCGAAATTAGGGAATTTCTGTGGGCGAACAGCAACGGTGTGTGATCGGTATCGATGGCGGCGGCACGAAGACTCATGCTGTCATCGTCGGGATGGATGGCGGCATGCTCGCAGAATCGTTCGGCGGTCCAACCAATCTTCAAACCGTCGGAATTAAAACCGCGGCAAGTACCATTTTCGATCTTATCGTTGAAACCTGTTCCAAAGCCCAATGTCCGGCTGAGTATTTGCAGAATGTCGTGCTCGGGCTTGCGGGCGCAGGCCGCGCTTCCGACCGCGCCGAATTATCCAATACCATTCTTGCCGTAGCGCTCAAGAAAAAATTTCCCCTAAAAAATATAACGATTGAAACAGACGCACGCATCGCTCTCGAAGCTGCCTTTGCCGGCGGTCCCGGTATCGTTGTTATAGCAGGTACCGGTTCGATCGCGTTGTACCGGACGGAAGATAATAAAATATTGCGTGCCGGCGGCTGGGGTTACTTGCTCGGCGATGAGGGAAGCGGTTATTCTATCGGACGCGATGCGCTGAATTATGTCATGCGCCAGTACGACGGTCGAAGCGAGAAGACCGAGCTCACGAATAAAGCGCTTGCGCATTTTCAAGTCGATAAAGTTGAGGACATCATTCCAAAAGTGTATGGCGGTAATACCGATTTTGCATCGTTCGCTCCCAAAGTGTTTGAAGCAGTTGTCGAGCGCGACCGGGTAGCGCACACGGTGATCGTGAAAAATTCGACGGAAATTGTGGAGTTGGTTCGTATTTTGACGATGAAAGTTCGCCCGAGAAAAAAATTACCAGTTGCCTTGATGGGCGGATTGCTCGAATCGGAAAATGTGTATTCCAAAATGGTGAAAGAACGCATTATCCATTCGCTTCCGAATGTCGTCATACAGAAACCAAAATTTCCTGCCGCCTTCGGCGCAACGATTATCGGATTGCATGCATTCCGTTAACCGAATATTTTTTTCCGCTCTTATTATTGCAGTCCTCCTGTTTGCGGGCTGCGCATCCCAACCGTCACCAAAACAATCCGTCGTATCAGCTTCGTGGGTCGAATCGACGCTCAAACGATTGACGCTCGAGGAAAAAGTCGCACAGATGATTATGTCGCGTGCGTACGGATATTATTTCAGCTCGGAAAGCGACGAATTCCATCGCATCGCACATAGTGTTCACGATCGTAAGGTCGGTGGCGTCATTTTCTTCCAGGGAGACGTTCTGGAAACCGCCACGATGGTGAACCGTCTGCAGAAAATTTCCGATGTTCCATTACTGACTGGAGGAGATTTCGAGTGGGGAACGGCGATGCGCATCCGGCGCTCGACGCGTTTTCCCGAGGCGATGGCGCTCGGTGCATCGAGAGATTCCGCACTTTCATATGCCGTCGGAAAAGCGATCGGTGAGGAAACGCGGGCCATCGGTGTGCAAATTGATTTTGCTCCCGTTGCCGATGTGAACGTCAATCCCGACAATCCCGTCATCAATACGCGATCGTTCGGCGAAAATCCACAATTAGTTGCATCGCTTGCAACGGCCTACTCGCGCGGGATACAATCCGCCGGAGCTTTTGCAGTTGCCAAACATTTTCCCGGTCACGGCGATACGCAAACGGATTCTCATCTCAACCTGCCGTTGGTTCTTCATTCACGGGAGCGGCTCGATTCAGTGGAGTTCGTCCCGTTCCGTCGATTGATTCAAAATAATGTCGATGGAATCATGGTTGCGCATCTCGAAATCCCATCGTTGCAACAACAATTGTCGCTTCCGGCAACTTTGTCGCCGTTTGTCATCGATGGACTTCTGAAACACGAATTCGGTTTTAATGGACTTGTTGTTACCGATGCGATGGATATGGGCGCGCTGGTAAATTCTTTCGGTAATGATTCCGCTGCGGTGAAAGCGGTGGAAGCCGGCGCCGATATTTTGCTTGTCCCTCCCGATGAAGATGCTGCCATCAATGCTATCATAAACGCAGTCCGGTTGGGCAGAATTTCTGAAGAGCACATTAATCAGTCTGTCCGGAAAATTTTATCTTGTAAACAACAATTGGGATTGGTCGATAACAGGTTTGTCGATCCGGATAAAATATTTGAGCATGTCGCTACTCCCGAGCACCTTGGACTTGCGAAGGAAGCCGCACGCGAATCGATAACTTTATTGAAGAATGAAAATATTCTTCCGTTCGAACGATACGGCGAGAAGAAAATTCTTTCCGTGATCGTTGCCGATGCGGAAAATTACCGGACGGAAATTCACCGCTCATCCAGCCCGTGGTCCAACGAAACCGTCGGCGATTATTTTATGGCGCAATTCCGGAAACGATACGGCAATGTGCAATCGATCCGGGTCGATCCGACAATCAATGATCTCGATGTTGAATCGTTGCTGAAAAGTGCAGAGCGGGCAAGCGTGATCGTCTGTCCGATATTTTCGAAAGCCCGTTCCGGTTCCGGTCAGTTCGGTTTGCCGGATAACATCATCGATGTTATCGATACGCTCTGTTCATTGAAAAAGCCGGTGGTGCTGATTGCGATGGGAAGTCCGTATATTCTCAGCTCGTTTCCAAAAGCCGGTGCGTATATTTGTTCCTATTCCGATTGCGAGGTGTCGACGGAAGCAACTGTTGAAGCGCTGTTCGGCGAGATTCAGACCACAGGAACTTTGCCGGTAACGATTCCGAATTTATTTTCGTATGGAACCGGGTTACGTGTCGATCAATCGGTTTTGCGGAACGATTCGCCGGAATCAGTGGGCATGAACCGCGATAGTTTTGCACGGATCGATTCTCTTATGACGAAAGCGATTCGGGATTCTGCCTTTCCCGGCGCACAATTTCTCGTTGCAAAAGATGGTGCCGTCGTTTACAACAAATCATTCGGAACGCAGGAATATTTTGCGGGAAGTCCGCGTGTCGAAAATTCCACGATGTTCGACCTTGCCTCGCTCACAAAAGTTATTGCAACAACGTCCGCAGTGATGCGGTTGTATGATGAAGGTAAACTCCGTCTCGACGAAAAAGTGACGAACTTTATTCCGGAATTCGGAAATCATGGAAAAGAACATATCACCATCCGGAATCTGCTTCTTCATAACGGAGGACTGCCGCCGTTCAAATTATTATTTCTTACATGTAAATCGCCGCAGGAAGTATTGGATTCCGTTTATCAAACCGAAATGATCTACAAGACCGGAGATTCGACGGTCTACAGCGATTTCGATTTTATTCTTCTCGGAAAGATCATCGAAAAAATTTCAGGTGTTTCTCTTGATCGGTATGTCGATTCGGTATTCTTCAAACCGCTCGGCATGCGTCGGACGATGTTCAATCCTCCGGTAACGATGCGGTCGAATATTGCACCGACCGAATTCGATTCCGTGTATCGAAAACAACTTGTCCGCGGCGTCGTGCACGATGAAAATGCGTATGCACTCGGCGGTGTTTCCGGGCATGCGGGATTATTTTCATCGGCATCCGATCTTTCAATCTTTCTGCAGATGATTCTGAACGGCGGAACATACGGCGGCAAACGTTATATTCAATCCGAAACGGTCAGATTATTTACATCGCGTCAATCGAAAGACAACAGCCGTGCACTCGGCTGGGACACGAAAACGATGAACGGCTACAGCACTGCCGGAACGTTGATGGGGGAGAAAACGTTCGGCCACACCGGCTTTACTGGCACCTCGGTCTGGATCGAGCCGGAAAAGAAAATTTTTGTTATATTACTTACCAATCGGGTCTACCCGACCCGCAATAACAACAAAATCGGCAAAGTGCGCCCCTTAGTGCACGATGCGGTAATGAGAGCAATTCAATAATTTTCCCTCAAATGGGGAATTTTTTTAAGAAATTTATTTGATCTAATCTGAAGGAACCTATATGCCTATTCCCAAATTCAAAAATGAAGCACTTACCGATTGGTCGAAACCGGTCAATCGAAAAAATCAGGAAACTGCAATAAAAAAACTGGAATCATCTCTCGGCAAAGAATATCCGAATATTATTGCCGGAGAAAAAGTCCGGAGTCAGGGAAAATTTAATTCCATCAATCCGTCGAACGCCGGACAGGTTGTCGGGGTATTTCAACAGGGAACTTCCGATGATGCACTCCGAGCGCTTGACGCGGCGTGGAGGACATTTGAAACCTGGAAGAAAGTTCCGGCGGCAAAGCGTGCCGATTATCTTTTCAAAGCCGCGAAAATTATGCGCAAGCGTCGGTTCGAACTGAATGCCGTGATGATGTATGAAGTCGGGAAATCGTGGATCGAAGCCGATGCGGATACGGCTGAGGCGATCGACTTCTGCGAATTCTACGCCCACGAAATGCTGCGGTATGCAAATGCGAAAGTACCGATTCAATTGCCTGGTGAAAAAGATGAGCTTGCATACATTCCGCTCGGTGTGGGCGTTGTGATTCCGCCGTGGAATTTTCCGCTGGCAATTCTGACCGGCATGACGCTTGCTTCGGTTGTTACCGGAAACACTGTCATCCTGAAACCGTCGAGCGATTCACCGCTGATCGGTTACAAGTTGATGGAAGTGATGGAAGAAGCAAAACTTCCTGCAGGTGTGATCAATTTTGTTGCCGGACCGGGCAGCGCGGTGGGCGACACGCTGGTGAAACATCCGAAGATACGATTCGTTGCATTTACCGGATCGAAGGAAGTCGGTATTCACATCAACACGGAAGCGGCAAAAGTCCAGCCGGGCCAGCGATGGCTGAAGCGGGTCGTTGCGGAAATGGGCGGAAAGGATTCGATTATTGTCGACAGCGAAACGAATCTCGATGAAGCCTCGGCAGGTGTAACGGTTTCCGCATTCGGATTCCAGGGACAGAAATGTTCGGCATGTTCCCGCGTGATCGTCGATGAGAAAGTCTATGATAAATTTCTTGAGCTCGTGAAGAAACGTGTCGAATCGATTTCCGTCGGTGAGCCGTATCTCATCAATAATTATATGGGACCGGTTGTCAACAAACGATCGATGGAAAGTATCCAGCGGTATATCGATAAAGGATTGAGCGAGGGCGGTCGGCTACTTGCCGGTGGTGGTCCGGTTCCGGGAAAGGAAAAAGGATTTTTCCTGAAGCCGACGGTTATTGCCGATGTCGATCCGAAGGCAACGATCTCGCAGGAAGAAATCTTCGGTCCGGTGCTTGCGGTCATTAAAGCGAAAAATTTCGATCATGCTTTGGAGATTGCCAATAATACGGAATTCGGTTTGACGGGCGGAGTGTATACGAAAAATAAAAAGAAACTGGAAAAAGCGAAGACGGAATTTTTCTGCGGCAATTTATATCTGAACCGGAAATGTACGGGCGCAATGGTCGGTGCGCATCCGTTCGGCGGGTTCAATATGAGCGGTACCGATTCCAAAGCCGGCGGACAGGATTATCTGCTGCTCTTTCTTCAGGCGAAGTCAATTGCAACGAAGATGAAGTAAAAAGTTTATCACATTAATCTCAACTACTCATAATCTCATCTACTCAAATACTTAGTCATGAAAATACACGAATATCAGGGAAAAGAAATCTTAAAAAAATACGGAGTGCCGGTTCCGCAGGGCGGTGTTGCATTTTCTGTCGATGAGGCGGTCGCTGTTGCGCAAAAGCTTGGCGGTAGTGTTTGGGTGGTGAAGGCGCAGATTCATGCCGGCGGCCGCGGCAAAGGCGGCGGCGTGAAAGTTGCCAAAAGCATCGATGAAGTGCGCCAGTTTGCTTCACAGATTTTAGGTATGCAATTGGTGACGCATCAAACCGGTCCGGAAGGAAAAATCGTCAAGCGACTGCTTATCGAGCAGGGCATTTCGATTGCAAAAGAATTGTATGTCGGCATTACGCTCGATCGTGCACGTTCTCAGAATGTGGTGATGGCATCGACGGAGGGCGGCGTGGAAATAGAAAAAGTTGCTGCTGAAATGCCGGAGAAAATCTTGAAGGAAGCCGTCAGCCCGACGATCGGTTTCCGCGAATTTCAGGCACGGAAACTTGCATTCGGTTTGGGATTATCGGGCGATGCATTAAAGAATGCGGTGAAATTTTTGGTTGCATTGTACAAAGCGTATGAAGAATCGGATGCATCGCTTGCCGAAATCAATCCTCTGGTCATCACGACCGATGGACAGGTAATTGCGCTCGATGCGAAAATGAATTTTGACGACAACGCGCTCTTCCGTCATCCGGATATCGAGGCGATGCGCGATCTCAATGAAGAAGATCCGCTCGAAATCGAAGCGTCGAAATCAAATTTGAATTATATCAAACTCGATGGCAACGTCGGCTGTATGGTCAACGGCGCCGGACTTGCGATGGGAACGATGGACATCATCAAGCTTGCGGGCGGCGAACCGGCGAATTTTCTCGATGTCGGCGGCGGCGCGAATGTTGAAACGGTTTCCAACGGTTTCAGAATTATTTTGTCCGATAAGAATGTCAAAGCCATTCTCATCAATATTTTCGGCGGTATCGTGCGCTGTGATCGTGTGGCGAACGGTGTTGTGCAGGCGGCAAAGAATGTGGATGTGCATATTCCCGTCGTGGTGAGATTGGAAGGAACGAATGCCAAGGAAGCCCGCGAAATTCTCGCGCACTCCGGACTGGATTTTGCCGTTGCCGGAAGTTTGCAGGAAGCCGCTGAAAAAGTTACGCAAGCCATCAGGGCGGCGTAATGTGATCGATGGGAAATACTGATGCATATGAACCGGTCATCGGGTTGGAAGTTCACGCTCAGCTTCTGACTAATTCCAAAGCGTTTTGCAGTTGTACGACAAAATTCGGAAATGAACCGAATACCAACGTTTGTCCGGTTTGTCTCGGCTTGCCGGGCGTTCTTCCCGTTCTGAACAAACAGGTCGTCGAATTTGCCATCCGCATCGGTCTTGCCACTCATTGCGCGATCGCACCCCGGTCGATTTTTGCGCGCAAAAATTATTTCTATCCCGACCTTCCCAAAGGATACCAAATCTCTCAATACGAAGAACCGATCTGCTCGAATGGTTGTGTTGATATCGATATCGACGAATCAAAACGCAAACGGATCGGCATTACGCGCATTCACATGGAAGAAGATGCCGGCAAATTGATTCATGATCAGGGAGACGAAACGCTGGTCGATATCAACCGGTGCGGCGTTCCGTTGATCGAAATAGTGAGCGAGCCGGATATCCGTTCTCCGAAAGAAGCGAACAGCTATCTTCGTGTCATGCGACAGATCGTTACGTATTTGGGAATATGTGACGGCAATATGGAAGAAGGAAGTTTCCGGTGCGATGCGAATGTTTCCGTCCGGGAAAAAGGCGAAACAAAATTCGGCACGAAAACGGAACTGAAAAATATGAACTCCTTCCGCAATGTCGAGCGTGCGCTGGAATTCGAGATTCAACGACAGATTAATATTATCGACGATGGCGGAACAGTTGTTCAGGAAACGCTGTTGTGGGATGCAGAAAAAAATAGTGCGCACATTATGCGTACGAAAGAAGAAGCGCATGATTATCGATATTTCCCCGAACCCGATCTCGTGCCGGTGCTTGTCGACGAAAAATGGATCGATGCGGTCCGCCAAAATCTTGTCGAACATCCGACAGATCGTCGCGACCGGTTTATTCGGGAGTATGGATTGCCGAAATATGACGCGGATGTCTTAACTGCCGAGAAAAGTTATGCCGATTATTTTGAAGCTGTTGTTCGGCATCTTGGTTCATCCAATCAGGAACATGCGAAGCAGGCAAGTAACTGGGTGATGACGGAAGTGTTACGCGTGGTCAGCGAACGACATATTGATATCCGGGACTTTCCCGTTTCTCCGGAAAATCTTTCGGCGATGATACGGCTCATCAATGATGGTACGATCAGCGGTAAAATTGCCAAGGATGTTTTTGCCGAGATGCTTGTTGTCAATGAAGAACCTAATAAAATTATCGAACGAAAAGGTTGGGTTCAGCTATCCGACGAATCAGCAATCGAAAAGATCGTCGACCTTGTTCTTGCAAAAAATATTCCTCAAATCGAAAAATACCGGGCAGGCAATGAAAAAGTTTTCGGTTTTTTTGTCGGAGAAGTGATGAAAGCGACAAAAGGAAAAGCGAATCCGTCAATTGTCAATTCTATTTTACAAAAAAAATTAAAGTAATATTGTTAGAATCTCTCTCAGAACTCATACTTGATAAAGGTCATTTCTTATGCGAAAAAAAATTATTGCCGGTAATTGGAAAATGAACAAAGACATTCATGAGACTGCAACGCTCGTGAACGGACTCAAAGAAAAGATGAAAGATTTTAAAGGCAACGTCGGTGTTGTCATCTGTCCGCCGTTTACATCGCTGGTCGTTGCGAAATCTCTCATTCAGGGAACGCAGATTCATCTCGGCGCTCAGAACGTATCGCAGAATGATGATGGTGCGTTCACCGGTGAAGTTTCCGCGAAGATGCTGACGGCTATCGGCTGTGAATATGTGATACTCGGACATTCGGAACGGCGACAATATTTCAAGGAAACCGACGAACTTATCAATGCGAAAATCAAAAAGGCATTGAAGGTAAGTCTCATTCCAATCATTTGCGTCGGTGAAACATTGGAAGAACGTGAAGCCGGCGTCACTGAAAAGATCATATCAACACAAATCAAAGGAGTGTTGAAAGAGCTGTCCTCCGAAGAAATGCACAAGGTTGTCATCGCGTATGAACCGGTCTGGGCGATCGGAACGGGGAAGACGGCGACGCCCGATCAGGCGAATCAGGTTCATAAGTTTATCCGCAAACTTGTGGCGCAACTTTATAACAATACCGTCGCCGACGGATTGATCATTCAATATGGCGGAAGCATGAACGCCGAAAATGCCGCTTCACTTCTCTCGCAAACCGACATCGATGGGGGACTTATCGGTGGAGCAAGCTTGAAAGTTGACGCATTTATGGCAATTATTGATGCCGGAGCAAGCACCGATAGACAAAAATAAGACAGAAAAATTGGCTGTCGAGGTCAAAGAAGGACACCTTGTTAGGGGATAATTCTGAACAATTTCTTCGGAAGAATTCCCCAAATCGTTACATTTTCATTGCTTTCCCATCTCAAATTTATTATATTGGGATAGAATTGCTTCCAAATCAAGACGATTCTCAATTTGTCTTTCTAATAACGGGCTGATTACTATCGAGATTACACTCACAAAGCTCGCACTGCGTGGCTTGCAGTTTGCTGCGTTTTTATCTCTTTTCTTGGTTACCGCTGGAATTTCTCAACCCAGGTTCTACGAAAACGGCCAGCCGACGCGAACGGGTCCCGATGCCGCGATGTTCCCGGAAACAACTTACCGGACGAAGATCGATCTTTCCGGCCAATGGAATTATACGCTTGATGAACAAACATGGAGTATCGTTGCCGTTCCGAGTGCATACGATTTTTCCGGGCGTGTAACATTTCAGCGTGAGTTTGAAATCACATCGGACATGCTCGACAAGTTTACCTTTTCCCTCGTCGCCTACGGCATCAATTATCAGAGCGAGATTACGCTCAACGGCAATTTCATCGGACGGCATTCCGGCGGATATTCGTCGTTCATTTTTTCCATTCCGCAAAACATACTGCAGGTCGGGAAACAAAATTCCATCAAAGTTCTGGTCGATAATGAGCTGACGCCGAAAACCACGTTGCCGCTTCGCCAGCAAGTCGGCGGGTGGCGGACGTACGGTGGAATTTTTCGAGACATCTACATTCTTGCAACGCCGAAATTGTTTATCGAGAATATCGGTGTCCGGACAGAGATCGTCAACGATGTAAAAGGGGAATTGAAGTCGGCAAAAATAATTGTCCGAAGTGAAATTACCGATCATGATGCGCAGGCAACTTCGGTAAACGGTATGCTCGGTTTTCAGGTCGAAGCCGATGATAAACTGAGCGGGGAAATGGTCGGGAGAAGCGGGATTATTCCGATAGCTCCACAATTCAACAAGAGTGTGCAGGCAAACGCAGAAGTCGTTATTGCCAGTCCGAAATTATGGTTTCCCGAAACTCCTGATCTGTATGTTATCAAATGCCAGATTGTGCATGTTCTGAATAAGGATGTGAATGTTCTTGATGAATACGCGAGCGATGTCGGTATCCGGACGGCATCATGGAAAAACGGCAGGCTGATCGTGAACGGAACGGAAGTTTCTCTCAAAGGCGTTTTGTGGCAGGAAGATCATTCGACGTTTGCATCGGCGATGACGTATGAAGCGCTCGAACATGATGTCGCTTCCATCAAAGCTCTCGGTGCAAACCTCATCCGGTTTCTCTACCCGCCGCATCCGTACATGTTGAATTTATGCGATCGGTATGGCATTCTGGCAATGGAAGAGATTCCGCTACGCGATGTTCCCGCGGAAATTCTCATGAAGGATTACTATCAGGACATTGCCCTTTCGTATATCCGGGAAATGGTCGATCGTGATAAAAACCACGTTTGTATTCTCGCGTGGGGAATCGGGGATGAATTCGAAACAACACCGACCACTTCCGATTACATCAATGCGGCGCGCAATCTCATTAAATCGATCGATCCCAGGAACGTTTATTTTGCATCGCCTCGGATCAAAGATCAGAATTTCGAATATGTCGATTTGGTCGCCCTTAATACGTACGGCATCGATGCAAAAGAACTGAATGAACTTCTCAAACGGTATAAGGCGACCGGTTCCGATAAACCGCTCATCGTGGCGCGGTACGGCCGTGATATCGAGCCGGGTAATCGTAACGGTTACAGCGATCCGCTTTCCATGGAATCGCAGGCCCGCTACATCATGCAATGTTTCAATGTCATGAAAGATTCCAAGATTGCCGGCAGTGTTCTCTGGTCATTCAACGACTGGCATACCGATCGGGCGGCGTTAACAGCTCATTCGAACGATGCATTTCTTTCCACAATGGGAATTGTAAGCTACGAGCGTGAAAAAAGGCCGGCGTATGACGTCGCCCGGGCGCTTTTCAACGATGAAAAAGTCCAGGCGCTTCCGGTGGGAAATTATTCTTCCAGCTCACCCATTGTTTTTGTCATTGTCGGATTCATTATTCTCGTTTCCTTTGCCTTCGTCTACAACAGCAACCGACGGTTTCGCGATGCCGTGAACCGGTCGTTGTTCCGGACGTATAATTTCTTTGCCGATGTGCGGGATCAACGAATATTGACGTACGGACATTCTCTGATTCTTGCCGCGATCATTTCTCTCACAATGGCAACGGTCATGTCGAGTTTCTTTGCACACTATCGCGATAATTTATTGCTTGACAATTTGTTGAGCCAGATTTTATCCGATGAGATGAAAACATGGCTGATTCAGTTGGTCTGGCATCCGTTCAAGTTTATTCTGATGGTCGGCGGATTTTTTTTAATCGCTCTTTTTGTGCTTTCGCTGGTTATTCAGATATTGTCGATGATGGTCCGGACACGGGTTCTTTTCTACCACGCATTTTCCATTACCGTCTGGTCGATGCTGCCGTATGTTCTTCTCATTCCGGTCGCAATGATTATGTTCCGGTTAATGGAGTCGGATGTGTACATTATGCCGATTTTTTTTGTTATTATAATTATGAAAGTATGGGTTCTGCTCCGGCTCTTAAAAGGCATTTCGATTATTTATGATGTCTATCCGATGAAAGTGTATGCCATTGGCGCATTGGTGATTATTGTCGCGACGGCAGCGCTCTATGGTTATTTGGATTATGAAAAATCAACGACGGTATATCTGAAATACATGATGCAATCGATCAAAAATTCAGTGTAAGGGAAATCCATGTATCTGTCGAAAATCGAGATCATCGGATTTAAGTCGTTCGCGCAGCGCATCAACCTGCAATTTGATTCGGGCGTTACGGCAATCGTGGGTCCGAACGGTTGCGGGAAAACCAATATCGTCGATGCGATCCGCTGGGCGCTGGGTGAACAGCGGTACAGCACGCTTCGCAGCGATAAAATGGAAGATGTCATTTTTAACGGGACGAAAAATCGCAAAGCGCTCGGTCTTGCCGAGGTTTCACTGACCATCGAAAATACGAAAGGCATTCTTCCGACCGAATATTCCGAAGTGACCATCACGCGCCGCGTCTTCCGTTCCGGTGAAAGCGAATATTTGTTGAATAAAGTTCCCTGCCGGCTGAAAGATATCATCGATCTTTTTATGGATACCGGTATGGGAAGCGATGCATATTCCGTCATCGAGCTGAAGATGGTCGAAACTATTTTGAGCGATAAAACCGATGAACGCCGGAAACTATTTGAGGAAGCTGCCGGTGTGACAAAATATAAACATCGCCGGAAAGCGGCAATCCGGAAGCTGGAAGATGTGCGCCAGGACCTTGCCCGTGTCAACGATATTGTAAAAGAAGTGCAGAAGACCGTCAACTCGCTGGAACGCCAGTCGAAAAAAGCCGAACAATATAATGAAGTTTCTACCCGGCTTAAATTATTGGAAATCGATCTGCTCGAGCGGGAGTATGCGTATCTTCATGCCAAACTTGTGCCGCTGGAAGAAAAATTTGTCCTTGCATCGACCGACAAATCCAAAATCGATTCGGAGCTTCGGTTGCAGGAAGAATCTGTCGACCGGTTGCGCGAAAAACTGCAGGAAATCGAAACCGAGCTTGCCGAAGTTCAGCGGAATGCTGCGGCGCAATTCGAATTGATTCATCATGCCGAAGAAAAAATCCTCGTTGCCAACGAACGGCGAAATTCGCTCTCGTCCAATATCGACCGGTATGAATTGGAACGTACCGATCTTTTTCAACAGGAAGAAGTTCTCGCTCAGGAAAAGGTTTCGTTACAGCAACGGCACGAGGAACTGCAACACCAGCTGCAGACGACAGAGCAATCGTATTCACAAGCCCGGGAAGAACAAAATGTTGCCGGCAGCCAGCTGGACGCGAAGAAAATTGAAGTTCAGCAGTTCAAAGACGCAATCCTGAAGCTTGCTCACGAGATCGTTCAAAAACAGGGTGAGCAGGAACGTTTGAAAGCGCGAATCGATAATTCTCTCGGCAGAATCGATCGCTCCGGTGAAGATAACGTTCTCTACGAATCCGATGTCCGGCAAAACGAGCAGAGAATCGCGGAACTTACTGCGCAGGACCGGGATTTACGCCGCCGTTTTGCGGAAGCTGAAATTGAATTGTATAACCGTGAAGCGGCAAGAAAAGATATTCAACAGGAAATTGAGCGGCTGCAAAAAGGCGAAATGGAAGTATCGAACAATATCGAGCGGCGGAATGCGAAAATTGAATTTCTCCGCCGGATGATCGAAAGCAGCGAAGGTTTCTCGGACGGTGCAAAATTTTTACTCAACCAGGAATCGTGGAAAAAGAGGAAGCTGACCACTGTTGCCGATATCGTACAAACCGATCCGCAGTATCGTACCGCGATCGAAACTGCTCTCGGTGATGCCGCCCATCTCGTGGTTGTCGATACCGTTGAAGAGGGATATGCCGCGGTACAGGAATTGGCACATCAGCAAAAAGGAAAAGCGACATTCATTTGCCTGCAATGGGTGCCGAAGATTCGGCGCCATCGAAAGAAAAGTAAAACGTCTTCGGAAGTGTGGGCGTCCGATGTTGTTCGGTGTGAAGAACGGTACCGGCCTTTGATTTCTTTTCTTCTTGATGATGCCGTGTTCGTTGATTCGTTGAACGCTGCAAAAGAAGTCGTTGCCCATCATATCGGCATTCGTTGTATTACTTCCGACGGTCAATCTGTTTCCAGCGGGGGAATTGTCCGCGGTGGAAGTCATCATCATGATGAAAGCGGATTGATCGGAAAGAAATCTCAAATCGAAGAATTCGAAAAAGAAATAGCCGAACTTGAAAATGAGCGCATCCGTCTGAAGGAACTCCGTCAGTGAAAAAGAAAAGGCGTTCGAATCACATGACCTGAAACAGTATGCCGGCACGGTCAAGAGTATTGAAAAAGAAATGACGTCGATCGAAATGCGTATCGCCCAGCTGGAATTCGAAAAGAAAAGAGCCAACGACGGAATCGAGCGCAATCGTACCGAAATCGGATTACTCCAGCATGAGATTGATGACCAGCGCAAAGTATTTGAACATGCCGGTGCGGAACTTGCCGTTCAGCAGGAACATAAGGTTGCACAGGAATTTCTTGCGGGCGGGGCGATGCGGGAATTGGAACAGTGCGAGGTTCGCTGGAGTGAGAAAACGAAAACGGTCAACGATTTTGAAATGCAATTGTTGACGGTTCGGGGCGATCTGCGGAATAATGAGTTGGATGTTGAACGAACGCTATCCCGTGTCAATGATATCCAGGTGACACTTGTTCGCCGGGAAGAGGAAATCCTGCATGCGCGGGATGAAATGGTCAGACTTGCCGCCGAAACGCAAATGCTCGAATCGGATCTGGTCGGACTGCGCGGTGCGTATACCGTTATTGAAGCGCGCAAAAAAGAAATCGAACAGGCGTATGGTGAAAAACGCGATGAGATGCATCGTATCGAACTGAAGATGAAGGATGAACGCCGGTTGCACGATGAATCGGTGACGCATACGCACGAGCTGGAAATGAAAATTGCCGAATTGAAGTCCAATATCGATCATCTGATCTCGCGCGCCAAAGAAGAATTCGAGCTTGAACTTTCGTTGAAAGTGTATCCGGAGGATGAATGGGTTGATTTTGCAAAACTCCGGGATGAAGTGAAAAATCTGAAAGAGCGCATCCGCATTCTCGGTGCCATCAACTTCGCGGCATTCGATGAGTTTACGACGGAAAGCGAGCGTCTGACGTTCCTGACGCAGCAGCGTGATGACCTGATTGAAGCAGAGCAAACGCTGCTCAATACCATCGAAGAAATTAACACGACGGCGCAGAGAATTTTCCTTGAAACATTCGGCAAGATCCGGGAGAATTTTATTACGACCTTCAAAGAACTGTTCCTGGAAGGCGATGAATGCGATCTTCGTCTGGAAGAGAATGTCGATCCCCTGGAAGCGAACATAGAAATCATTGCCAAGCCGCGCGGCAAGCGCCCGACGTCGATCGATTTGCTTTCCGGCGGCGAGAAAACGCTGACGGCGATTGCACTGCTGTTTGCCATTTACCTTGTCAAGCCGAGCCCGTTTTGCATTCTGGATGAAGTGGATGCACCGCTCGATGATTCGAATATCGACCGCTATTCACGCATCTTAAAGAAATTTTCAGGCAACACACAATTTATCGTTGTCACGCATAATAAGCGGACGATGGAAGCTGCGCATGCGTTATACGGCGTGACGATGGAAGAACAGGGTGTTTCAAAAATTGTGACGGTTCGATTTAATGAAGAAGCCCGCGTGAAGTCTGCGACGGTGACGAATTAATGGTAGTATGATAAAAGTATTTATCGATTTTGACGGAACGATAACACGGCAAGATGTCGGCGATGCGATGTTTGAAACATTCGGCGGTGCTATCAGTATCGATGCGGTAGAACAATATCGTGACGGAAAAATTTCCGCACGAAAATGTTTTGAACTGGAATGCAAAGCCTGCGGCGAGGTCGATCGAAGTGCACTCGGTGAATTCCTGCTTCAACAAACCATTGATGATTCTTTTCCCGATTTCGTTCGGTTCTGCCGAACAAACGATATCGATTGCTGTATCCTCAGCGACGGGATGGATCATTACATCCGCCGGATTTTGAATAATTATAATTTGTCGGATGTTCCTTTTTTTTCCAATATATTAGCCCTTGAACCGATGAACGGAAAAGAGACGGTGAAATTTGTCCCCTCGTTTCCGTATACCGATGAGATATGTGACCGTTGTGCTTCGTGCAAGCGGAATCATATGCTGACGATTTCTGCTGATGATGACATTATTGTGTATATCGGCGAAGGATACTCGGACCGTTGCCCGTCGCGCTTTGCCGATATTGTTTTTGCCAAGGATGATCTCCTGCGCTATTGCCGGAAGGAAAACATTCCCTTTTACGAATATACTTTTTTTGCAGATATCCGGCATCGTTTGCAAGGATTGTTGGATGATCGGCAGTCAGGCAATCATGCGGCATTCAAAAAACGCAAGCAGGCATTACTCGCACGGCACGAATTATTGATGGGCGGATAACGACAACCTATGGATTTCCGACAACGATTGTTTCAATACAGGAGCTATACGCCGATTCCCTTTTTAATTATTATGATGATCTTTGCACGACCGACAGCACTCAGCATGGCGATCGGTTTTTTGTTTGTTGCTACCGGGGAATTTTTACGGTTATGGGGAGTGGCGATTGCCGGAAGTGAAACGCGGACAACCGGTCCCGTCGGCGGCACATATTTAATCACGAAAGGTCCGTTTGCTTACGTTCGCAATCCGCTCTATCTCGGTAACATGCTGCTGTATTTCGGTGCCGGCATCATGGCGAACGCCTTGTTTCCCTGGTTGCCGTTGATTGCCCTGATCTATTTTTTATTTCAATATTCTTTAATCGTCAGCTTAGAGGAAGAATATTTATTAAAAACGTTTCGTGAAGAATTTGAAAAATATTGTGCGGCGACAGCGAGATTTTTTCCTCACTTCAAACAATTTCAAAGCGGATCGTTGGAGCAACCTCCGTTGGATTGGAAAAAAGGACTGGTTTCTGAAAAAAGAACGCTTCAGGCAATCGGTATTCTGACAATCCTGCTGACGGCGTTCTGGCGATTACAAGGATAGACCGATGCGGATTATGATCGTGGCCGGTGAAGCGTCGGGAGATTTACATGGTTCCGGCGTCGTGCGCGAATTGAAAAAACTTTCTCCGGATTGTGAGATCTTCGGAATCGGCGGCGATAAAATGCAGGCGGCGGGAATGCAGCTTATTTATCATGTCCGCGAACTTTCGGTCATGGGCATCTGGGAAGTGTGGCAGCATCTGCCCTTGTTGCGTTCAATGCAGAAAACGCTCGAGGCGCTCCTGAATGTCCGCAAGCCCGATGTGGTTTTACTGATCGACTATCCGGGGTTTAATTTGCGATTTGCCAGGATTGCTCATGAGAAAAAAATCCGGACGGTGTATTACATCAGTCCGCAAGTGTGGGCATGGCATAGCAGCCGCGTGCGAACGATGAAAACGATTATCGATAAAATGCTGGTTGTTTTTCCGTTTGAAGTGGATATTTACCGGAAGCAAGGTATTGATGTTGAATTTGTCGGTCATCCGCTGCTGGAAGTACTCAACGAACCGCAGAATAAAAATGATTTTTGTAAACGGTATGAACTCGATCCGAACCGGCGCATTCTTGGATTGTTTCCCGGCAGTCGACGGCAGGAACTTGAGCGGATTTTCCCGGCAATGCTTGGCGCAGCGAGAATTCTGCATGCACAGCATGATATACAGATTGCCGTCGGGGTATCGTCGGTGCTGGAATATGAGTATGTGAAATCGTTTGTCCGCGGCGATTTTCCGGTTCAGTTTATTCAGCACGGAACGTACGATTTGATGAAGAATGCTGACGTGGCATTGGTAACGTCAGGAACTGCCACCCTGGAAACTGCGTTTTATCAAACACCGATGGTTATCGTGTACAAGACGTCGTTTCTGACGTATAGTTTCGGCAGATTTTTCATCCGGATAAAAAATATCGGGCTGGCAAATATTGTCGCCGGCAAACGTGTCGTTCCGGAAATCATTCAGCGGCAAGCCACACCGCAACGTCTTGCACAGGAAGCGTTACGCATGCTCGATAGTGAATCGTTGCGGAAGACGATCTCGGAAGAGTTGTCGGTTGTAAAAAAGAATCTCGGAACTCCCGGTGCGTCAAAACGGGTTGCACAAATTTTGCTGTCGTCTTCGTGAATACACCATCATGGCTGACACTGTTTCTTCTTCCGTTTTCATGGCTGTACGGATTCATGCTCTATGTTCGAAATTGGTGCTATGATTCCGGGATTTTTCATTCGGAAAGAATTCCCGTTCCGGTTATTGCCGTCGGGAATATCACTGCCGGTGGTACCGGTAAAACGCCGTTCGTTGAATATCTCCTGCAGCGGCTGCTGCAACGCGGAAAACGCATTGCCGTTGTGAGCCGCGGTTATAAGCGATCGACGCGGGGAACGTTTATCGTATCCGACGGGATAAAAAAATATGGATCAGCGAATCAGGCAGGTGATGAACCGATGCAGTTGGCTTTAAAGTTTCCGGATGTTGCCGTCGTTGTGGATGAGAACCGTGTCCGCGGGTCTTTTGCTGCCATACAGCAATCTAAGCCGGATGTCATAATTCTGGATGACGGGTTTCAGCACCGTGCGATCGAAAGGGATTGCAATATTCTGATGATTGATGGAACAATATCATTGTCCGGTATGCGAATGATACCGGCGGGAAAACGCCGGGAGCCGCTTTCATCGCTTCGGCGGGCGGACATGACAGTCGTTTCGAGAACAACGATTTCATCCGATTTAAAAAAGTTGGTATCTCGGTATTCTTCTGCGCCGATGGCGTCCGTTCGCTTTCGGCCCAAAAAACTTGTCGAGATTGTGTCCCATCGTTTATGTGAATTTTCGGAATTTCAACATCAACGATGCTTGACCTTTTGCGGAATCGGTAACCCGGAGTCGTTCGCTGCAACACTATCAGAAACGGGATTGACATCGGTTGAGGTCATGCGATTTCCTGACCATCACAATTATTCGATCGAAGACATTCATAATATCAAACACAAAGCGCTCGAGAATGAAGTGTCGATGATCATTACCACAGAAAAAGATGCGGTCAGGATTGCGCCTGAACTTCTTCGGGATTTTTCCGATTCCATTCGATTATTTTTCATAGAAATAGAAGCTGTCGTGACCGAAGGAGAAGAACACCTGCACGATCTCATTGAATCCATTTTTGAAAAACAGAGCCGATGAAAATTGCTGTAACCGACACGATGGGGTCCGAACATAAATTTCAGCAATATATTTCGTGGCTTCAGTATGCCGAACCGTCTGTTGAAACTGTTCGCCTTTCGTATGTGTTTGATAATACGAACGGTATTCAATCGTGCGATGGTTTATTATTGACCGGCGGACACGATGTCGATCCTCGATTATACGGCGGCGAACCAAATCATCCGAAAATTCACGATACGAATCGCCGGCGGGATGATTTTGAATTCCACGTTCTTGAGCAGGCGTTGACTGCCGGAATTCCGGTTCTCGGTATTTGCCGCGGTCTTCAGTTGGCGAATGTGTATTTTGGCGGCTCGTTATTCGCCGATCTCGAAGAAGCAGGATTCGGATCGCATAACAGTAAAACCGATGGCGCCGAATTTTTGCACGAAGTGTTTGTTGAAAAAGATACGACGGCCTTTCGTTGCATTAAAAGTTTGGAAGGTTCGATAAATTCAAGCCATCACCAGGGGACGGATCGCATCGGTGACGGTTTACAGGTGAGTGCACGTTCGGCGGATGGAGTCGTCGAAGCACTCGAACGGACGGATGGAAATTCATTCTTTCTGCTCGTGCAATGGCATCCGGAACGAATGAAAGAATCTCTGAATCCGTTTACTAAAGGAGTGTTGGATTCATTTCTGACAGCGGCACAAAAAAGTAAATACGAAATCAAATCTCTTTATAAAAAGGAAAATCAATAATGAAGCAAAAATATATATACTCATTCGGCGGCGGAAAAGCCGACGGTAACGAAAGTATGAAAAATCTGCTCGGCGGCAAGGGTGCGAATCTTGCGGAAATGGCCGGTCATCCCAATCTCCGGCTGCCGGTTCCGCCGGGATTTACCATCACAACCGAGGTTTGCACATACTATTACGATCACAAGCGGACGTATCCGAAAGGATTGACCCATGACCTCGGCCGTGCACTGCAGCAAGTCGAGAAGTTGATGAAAAGAAAATTCGGCGATCCGGTAAATCCGTTGCTGGTATCCGTTCGCTCCGGTGCCCGAAAATCAATGCCCGGTATGATGGAAACAATTCTCAACGTCGGATTGACGGAAAAAACTATTCCCGGACTGATCAAACAAAGCGGTGGCAACGATCGGTTCGTGTATGATGCCTATCGCCGTTTGATCATGATGTATTCCGATGTCGTTATGGAGAAAGCTGCCGGCGTCGAATTGGAAGATGAAGGAGCCGGGATCCGCCGTCAGTTAGAACGTGTTATGGACCGGTTGAAAAAACAAAAAGGTTATCATACCGATACCGATCTCAGAACGGAAGATCTCAAGGAGCTTTGCGTTCAATTTAAATCGAAAATAAAAGAAGTGTTGGGAAAAGAATTTCCCGATGACCCGGAAAAACAATTATGGGGCGGCATCGGAGCGGTGTTTTCATCGTGGAATGGAAAACGTGCCATCAGTTATCGCCGCATCGAGGGCATTCCCGATGAATGGGGAACGGCCGTCAATGTGCAATCGATGGTCTTCGGCAATATGGGTTCTGACTCGGCAACCGGAGTTGCATTTACGCGGAATCCGGGCAACGGTGATAATAAGTTTTATGGCGAATACCTGATCGATGCGCAGGGAGAAGATGTTGTTGCCGGCATTCGCACGCCTGCGCCGGTGAACGAATATTCGAAATCGGAACATAATAAAGAACTTATCACGCTGGAACAAGGGATGCCGAAGCTGTACAAAGAGCTGTTTGACATTCAGCGCCGGCTGGAAAAACATTATCACGATATGCAGGATATAGAATTCACGATTGAAAAAGGCAGGTTGTTCATGTTGCAATGCCGTGTCGGGAAACGGAACGGGCATGCCGCCGTGAGAATTGCAGTCGATATGTTGAAGGAGAAATTAATCGACCGCGAAACCGCCATCATGCGTGTCACGCCGGATCAATTGGATGAACTGTTGCATCCGATCATCGATCCGAAAATCGAAAAAGAACAGAAAGTGTTTGTGAAGGGGCTTCCGGCCGGACCCGGCGGAGCGTCAGGTCAGGTCGTTTTCACCGCGCAGGATGCCGTTGACTGGACGAAGCAAGGGAAGAAAGTTATCCTTGTCCGCGAAGAAACAAATCCGGAAGATGTCGAAGGAATGCGCGCGGCACGGGCAATTCTGACCGCCCGCGGCGGGATGACCTCGCACGCGGCTCTGGTTGCACGCGGCTGGGGAAAATGCTGTATCGTCGGTTGCGGAAAACTTCATGTGGATTATAGGGTGAAAACTCTTACTGCCGACGGCGTTACGCTGAAAGAAGGAAGCTGGATTACATTAAACGGCACGCGCGGCAATGTCTATCAGGGGCAACTTCCCATGATCGATGCATCGAGTGAAAATTCAATCCTGACGGATTTCCTGAAAGTATGTGATTCGGTCAAGAAGCTTGGTGTGCGAACGAATGCCGACACGCCGGAAGACGCGCAGGCCGGACGCCGGTTCGGTGCACAGGGAATCGGTCTGTTCCGGACAGAACATATGTTCTATGGAAAGGGTTCTGAAGAACCGCTCTTCAGATTGAGAAAGATGATTATCTCGAAAACTGTCGATGAACGCCGCCGCGCTCTCGACGAACTCTATCCGTATGTCAAAAAGGACATCAAAGGCACTCTTGAAGCCATGGACGGATATCCTGTCGTCGTTCGATTGCTCGATCCGCCGCTTCACGAGTTTGTTCCCCGGGAACGTGGAAAGCTTGAAGAGCTTTCCCGTGATCTGCACATCACGATGGATGAACTTGCGGGCAGAGCGGAAAATTTACATGAATCCAATCCGATGATGGGACATCGCGGCGTCCGGCTGGGCATTACGTATCCGGAAGTGAGCGAGATGCAGATCCGTGCAGTTTTCGATGCGGCGGCGGAATTGATTGCGGAAGGGAAAAAGCCGTATCCGGAAATCATGATTCCGGTTGTCGGTCACGTGAAGGAACTTCAGGATCAATTCGATATTGCGAATCGTGTGTATCGCGAAGTTCTCGAAAAGCACAAATTGAAAAGCATCAAACATATGCTCGGAACGATGATCGAAATTCCGCGAGCATGCATTGTATCGGATCAAATTGCAGAGATTGCCCAATTTTTCTCATTCGGCACGAATGACCTGACGCAGATGGGATTCGGTTTTTCGCGCGATGATATCGGCAGTTTTTTGCCCGACTATCTTTTGAAACATGTTCTTCCGGATGATCCGTTCCAAACGATCGATCAGGAAGGGATCGGTGAGCTCATGAAGATCAGTATTGAACGCGGAAGAAAGCAGCGCCCCGATCTTGAGATCGGTATTTGCGGCGAACATGGCGGCGATCCGCGGTCGGTGGATTTCTGTCATCGTCTGGGGATGGATTATGTGAGCTGTTCTCCGTTCCGTGTTCCGATTGCCCGTCTTGCCGCTGCTCAAGCGGTGTTACGTCAAAAGGCGACACAAACGAAAACCAATAAAAAATCGAAGCGGGGAAACAAGAGCAAGTAATCCCGGTGGTTCGAAATCAACCAGAGTTTTTATTTGAAAGGATATCATCGTAATGAAACTTTCTGATTTTAAATACCCGTTGCCGCGCAACTTGATTGCCAAGTATCCCGCCAAGCCGAGAGACTCTGCGCGCTTGATGGTGTTGGATCGGGCAAAAGAAACAATTACTGAATCTCAGTTCAGCAGCATCATCGATTATTTTTCCAAAGGCGATTGTTTGATCATCAATCAGACAAAAGTATTTCCTGCCCGCCTGTTCGGCAAAAAAGAAAAAACGAACGCACGGATTGAAGTGTTTTTACTGCGCGAGTTGAATGCGGAAGAGGGAATATGGGACGTTATTGTCGATCCGGCCCGCAAGGTCCGTATCGGGAATAAAATATATTTCGATGACGGAAAAATTTGGTGCGAAGTGGTCGATAATACCACTTCCCGCGGTCGTACGGTTCGTTTCAACTATAAGGATGATCTTTTCAAGATCATCGAACGGATCGGCATGACGCCGTTGCCATATTACATCAAGCGGGAGCCGGTCGAAGAGGATAAGGAAACGTACCAGACGGTTTATGCGAAACATATCGGTTCGGTCGCTGCCCCGACCGCAGGACTTCATTTTACCAAAAGGCTCCTTGCGGCAATCGAGAAGAAAGGCGTGAAGATCGCCCCGGTGACGCTCCACCTCGGGCTCGGTTCGTTCCGGCCGGTGGAAGTGGAGGATTTGTCGAAACATAAAATGGATTCGGAATATTATGAAATTCCCCAGTCAACAGTTGACGTCGTTAATAAGACGATTGATAGTCGCGGACATGTCTTTGTTGCCGGTACGAGCACGACACGGGCGATCGAGTCGAGCGTGATGACAACGGGACATCTGAAAGTCAACCGGGGATGGACCGATAAATTTATTTTCCCGCCGTATGATTTTAAAATCGTCGATCACATGATCACGAATTTTCACATGCCGGAGTCGACCTTACTGATGCTGGTGTCGGCTTTTGCGGGACGGGATTTCGTGATGAAAGGATACAAGAAGGCGATCAAAGAAAAATGGCGGTTTTATAGTTACGGCGATGCAATGCTTATTTTGTAATTCCGTAATTATGATACAGGGAAAACGTGTCGGCGTTGTTATTCCGGCGGCAGGAAAAGGTATACGGATGCGCGGTGAAGCACATAAACAGTTGCTTCATCTTGCAGGTACACCGATAGCTCTTCATACGTTACGCCGGTTTGAACAATCTGAAATTGTTGATACAATCGTTGTTGCTGCCGGCTCTGATATTCTGAATACGATCAATGATCTTGTTCGAAACGATCGTTTGTCGAAAGTTGCATCTGTTGTTGCGGGCGGTGCCGAGCGGCAGGATTCAGTATGGAATGGTTTGCAGGAATTACGTTCGCATCATGTCGATCTGATAGTCATTCACGATGTCGTGCGCCCGTTTTTTACCGAAGAAATGCTGAATCGTGTTGTTGAAGCCGCAATGGTAAGTGGTGGCGCTATTCTTGCAGTCCGGCCGAAAGAAACGGTCAAGATACATGAAAAGGCAATATCCACGTTGCCGCGTGGAAAATTATGGCTTGCACAAACTCCACAAGTATTTGATAGCGGTCTCCTGACGAAAGCATTTGAGAAGGCAATTTCGGATAATTTTTATGGAACTGACGATGCCTCTCTGGTTGAGCGAATCGGCGGCAAAATTACCGTTGTGGAAGGAAATTATGATAATATTAAAATCACGACGCCGGAGGATATGGAATTGGCTCATTTAATAGCAAAACGATGGAATATTGTGTGATACAGTCGTGTTGATTTTTTCCGATAATCTATTATCTTATAAAGATATGCTAATTTTCAAGGAAATAGTATGATACCACTGGGTGCGATTATCCTTCTCAGTTATCTTGTCGGTTCGGTTCCGACAAGTATAATCGTGACAAAACTTATGCGCGGTATCGATATTCGCGAACATGGCAGCGGCAATGCCGGTGGCACTAATGTTATGCGCGTCCTTGGCGTCAAAGTCGGTGTTCTGGTGATCATCATCGATATTCTCAAAGGATATGTTGCAACGATGGTTGTTACCAAATTGATGTATGGATCGCTTCCGTTCAACAATCAAACGCCGTTCGAAGATATTACGGTCATTCGTATCATCGCCGGATGTGCGGCGATTCTCGGTCATGTGTGGACGGCTTTCGGAGGGTTCCGCGGCGGAAAAGGAATTGCAACTGCCGGCGGCGCTTTGCTCGGGCTTGCGACGATCGAAGTTCTTGTTGCTCTGGGAGTTTTTTCAATTGTCTTTCTTCTTTCTCGTTATGTCTCTCTCAGCTCGATCAGCGGTGCCGTTGCATTGCCATTAGCAATGTTTTTCCGGCACAATCTGTTCCATGCCGATTTGCAAGGATATAATACGCTGATTTTTTTCAGTATCGGCATTTCGCTTCTTCTGTTATATACACATCGCGCCAATATTCGCCGGCTTCTCGACGGAACCGAGCACCGGTTGACGCGGGTTCATATTCCTAAAAAATAATCTGTAATTTTTTTCTTCGCTCCTTCAATGCGCATTGCGGTATTCGGTGCAGGAAGCTGGGGAACTACCCTGGCGATTCTTCTTCATGGTAATGCGCATCATGTCGCACTGTGGTCTCACCGTGACGATCATGCTCAATCGATGCGCCAGCATCATGAAAATGCGATTCTTCTTCCCGGCATTACAATTCCCGAAACGATCACGATAACAAGCGACTTAGAACTTGCTGTCCGCGACGTCGATGTTCTTGTCACCGCCGTTCCGACACAATTTCTTCGCTCCGTTGCAAAACGACTCGGTTCCCGCGTAACCGAACACCATCTTATTGTGAATGTTGCCAAGGGGATTGAGAATGATTCGTTGATGACGATTTCGGAAATTCTCGCCGATGTTCTTCCGCATGTCCATAAAAAAAATATCGTGACATTATCCGGACCGAGTTTCGCCGAAGAAGTCAGCCGGAAAGTTCCGACGGCCATCGTGTCGGCTTCTGCAAGTCTCGAATCTGCCCGGCGTGCACAGCAGATTTTCATGAATCCGTATTTCCGCGTCTATTCGAGCGACGATATCCGCGGTGTCGAACTTGCCGGTTCTATTAAAAATGTTATCGCCATTGGTGCCGGGATTGCCGATGGGGCAGGATTCGGCGACAATACCAAAGCGGCGGTGATGACGCGGGCGACGGCGGAAATTTCGCGTCTCGGGAAATTCGTGGGAGCAAAGCCGCAAACGTTTGCCGGACTTTCCGGTATCGGCGATTTGATTGCGACCTGTATGAGCAAGCATAGCCGAAACCGGTACGTCGGTGAAGAAATCGGTAAAGGACGGAAACTGCAGGATGTTCTTGCCGGTATGGTGATGGTGGCGGAAGGTGTTGCCACGACGAAATCAGTCCATGATATTGCAAAAAAGCATAACGTTGAATTGCCTATCTCAAATGCCGTTTATCAAGTCTTGTTCGAAGGGAAAAACCCGGTTGCTGCGACCGCTGATTTGATGACGCGTGATCCCAAAGAAGAGCATTAGGTTTGTTGCTCTGGTGTTACTGGAGATTTTCTTGACTTACTCCCCCCTATCTTATCACTAAGAAAATGATACTTAATGACTAGTCAACTTAGCAAGTATACTTAGACTATAAATAAGTATTGGAATTACAATTATCCAAGTCACGGTGACTGCACAAGTTTTAATAGTCTTCAACTGATTAAGTATTTGTACATCTACGGGTTCAGATGTAAAAGAGTACTCTGTACCAGTAGATTTGTCTCCACTAATATAGCGATTGTACTTGTTCATGTCTTTAAATTTTCCTTCTGCAGGAGTCCATGAACATTGTTGGCAAGTAGAATTGACCCACTCAGCTTCAAAGCTGCATTTTAGACATTTCATAAAGTAACTTCCTCCATAAGTAGTTCTTGGAAATGGCCTGTTGTTTTATCTTTGCGACCAGCATACTCAAGTTTTATTAAATATTCAAGTTTCTTCAATAAAAGGTGGTGGCTCGGCTTCCTGAGGGCGTCTCTCCTAAAATATCCCGTCTTACTGTCCCGCTCAATGAGCGGGATTATTCAGCATCTATTCCCCCCGCCCGCTTTGTATGGATTCCGAACAAAAGAATTTCGGAAAGACGGGGTACAGAAGGAAAAGCCATCTCAGCCCATCCGTCTTGCTGAAATGCTCCTGTTCAGCATCTGAACTTAGGCAACCAAGGATTATATCCCGACTAAAAGTCCCGAAGGCCCGAAGGGCTCCCTCGGAGGATCACTTTGTGACATGTCGGGATGACGATAAAGCTGTCAGATTCCAACAAGAACATTTCGGAAAGACGGGGTATGGTAAACTGAGACACCTCTTTCCTATAACGCGAATTGCTATTTCCTCTGTCTGTTCGTATCTTTTCATCCATGCCGACACTTCATCAGGAACGAACGCTTGAGCTTCCCGTTCAGTTTGTCAAAGGAATCGGGCCGAAACGCTCGGCGACGCTTCGTGAACGCGGAGTTTCTACCGTTCATGATCTTCTCTATTATTTCCCTTTCGATTATATCGATTTGCGAAATATTGAGAAGATCGGCAATCTGAAAAAGCATATCAATTCGGGAGAATGGCTTACCGTTATCGGAACTGTTCGGACATTCGATGTCATCGGCAGGTCTCCCAAGCAACGGTTCGTGATAATGCTGGGCGATGAGACGGGAACGATTCAGCTTGTGTTTTTCCGGAGCGTGCAATATTTCAAAAAAGCTTTCGAGGTCGGTGAAATGCTTGCCGTTTCGGGAAAAGTGACCGCATTCGGAAAGCGCCCGCAATTTATTCATCCATCCATCGACCGGCTTTCCGGCAATGAGGATGATGGAGGCGATGTTCAGGGATTTCTTCATACCAAAGGCATCGTACCGAAATACGGTTCCTCGGAAGAGATGAAAGATGTGCATCTCAATCTTAAAGGATTGCGGAAAATCATGCGCGCAACGGTCGACGAGTTTTCCGGATTTCTGGAAGAATCGTTGCCTGCCGCAACATTACGCCGTAATCATCTAATTCCTCTGCAACATGCGATACGTTCAATACACTTTCCCGCGTCTCAGGAAGACCTTGCCGCAGCACGCCGCCGTTTGAAGTTCGACGAATTCTTTACGATGCAGTTATTGATGGCGTTGCGGCGAAAAAGCATCAAAGTGGAAACGCCGGGAATTGCATTCAATGTCGAAAGCAAACTAGCCCGCCGAGTGGTGGATTCGTTGCCGTTTCAATTGACGAAAGCTCAGGTTCGTGTCGTGAAAGAAATCGCCGGAGATATGAAATCTCCAAAACCGATGAACAGATTGTTGCAGGGAGATGTCGGCAGTGGGAAAACGGTGGTCGCTTTGATTGCGATGTTGATTGCCATCGATAACGGATTTCAGACAGCATTCATGGCGCCGACGGAAATTCTTGCTGAACAGCATTTCCGCACGCTCGCTTCTATGTTAAAGGATTTTCCGGTCAACATCCGGCTTCTGGTCGGTAATCAAAAATCGAAACTTCGTGAAGATATTCTGGAAGACATGCGAAGAGGATCCGCTTCCATTGTTGTCGGAACTCATGCCCTGATTCAGGAAGATGTCGAATTTGCCAAGCTGGGGCTTGTTGTTATCGACGAACAGCATCGTTTCGGCGTTGCCCAGCGGGTCGCATTACGGGGCAAAGGAACCGCTTCAACCGGCGGCGCCCAGCCCGATATTCTCGTTATGACGGCAACACCCATTCCCCGCACGCTGTCTCTTACCGTCTACGGCGATCTGGATGTTTCCGTTATCGATGAGTTGCCTGCGAACCGAAAACCGATTAAAACGATATTGAAGTTTGAGTCCGAAGAGCCGGCAGTATATAAATTCGTCCGACAGGAAATTCAAAAAGGGCTGCAGGCATATATCGTCTATCCGTTGGTCGAGGAATCCGAGAAGTTGGATTTAAAAGCCGCGACCGAGAGTTTTGAATACCTGAAATCGGAAATATTTCCCGATCTTCAGCTCGGTTTGCTCCACGGTCGGATGAAGTCGGATGAAAAAGAAGAGGTCATGGCTTCATTGAAACAGAAAAAGATCGACGTTCTGGTAGCGACGACTGTCATCGAAGTCGGTATCGACATCCCGAACGCCTCTATAATGATCATTGAACATGCCGAACGGTTCGGCCTGGCACAGCTTCACCAGTTACGCGGTAGGGTAGGGCGAGGAAGCGAGCAATCGTATTGCGTTTTGATCGCTCCGAACTGGATGAGAGGCATGATGAAACGAACCACGACCATGTTCCGGGATAATACAACGTTGGATGATCAGGGAAAAGCAGTCAGACGTCTTTCGACAATGGTGGAGACGACCGATGGGTTCAAAATTGCCGAAATTGATTTGGATTTGAGGGGTCCGGGAGATTTTTTTGGAACAAGACAAAGCGGGTTACCGGCGCTCCAGCTTGCCAACCTGCTTACCGATGGCGACATTTTATCGCTCGCGCGTCATGAAGCGTTCACGATGATCGATGCCGATCCGCATCTTCGACTTCCCGAACATCAACCGGTCCGGAAGCACTTTGAAGGACGGATCAGAGACTCGATGTCCAATCTTCAGGGTGCATAATTCATTCGTAAAAATTTTCCGGAGACTTTTCGTGTGGATCGTTGAACCATCATCATCGGATTTTGTTTGTCATCGCGGCGAAAAATGCATTTTGCGCTTGACAAAAAGAATAAAATGATTATATTACACATGTAACATTTAAACGCTCGTGCTGTCGCGGACGATTGTTTAAAAAAATTATGTTCAACTATTCGAGAGGATTGCACGAGACATTTGTTAGATCTTCCTTCGCAAACACAGTCGATGCGCGTAGCGCTAGTGTACAATCAAAAAAAGGAAGATGCTACACAACAATTGATGACGGATGAACATGATGAACCTCCCGATCAGTCACGAGGTGCAACTTCCATCCTGAAAGCGAACCAACAACCTTCCCCGCAACAGATTTCCGATCGTTATGCTGAATGGGATACATCTGAAACAATCAGTGCCGTCCAACGGGCGCTTGCTGAACTTCACAATGTATCGATGATCGAAGCGGATGAAAATGCGTACGAGCGTTTGCGCATGGAGCGTCCGGAGATCGTGTTTAATATGAGCGAAGGTTTATACGGCATCTCGCGAGAAGCACAAATTCCTGCAATCCTGGAATTTCTGCAATTGCCGTACACCGGTTCCGATCCGTTGACTCTTGCAACCTGTCTGGATAAATCCCGAACAAAAGAAATTCTTTCTTATTATCATATCCCCACTCCTGCTTTTTGCCGTATCACCCATCTGTCTGAATTGGCTCACAACAAAGTACGATTTCCCGGTATTGTTAAACCGCTTCACGAGGGTTCGAGCAAGGGAATTTTTAATTCATCGATTGTCCGTAACACGAAAGAGCTCGAAAACGAAGTGATGAATATTCTTCACCGGTACGATGAACCGGTTCTGGTGGAAGAATATCTCGGCGGCCGCGAATTTACCGTTGCGATGCTGGGAAATGGAGATGATACGGTCGTTCTTCCCATTGTCGAAATCAAATTCGATTCATTACCGAACAACGTCAATCCGATTTATTCTTATGAGGCGAAATGGATTTGGGATACCTCGGACGCGCCGCTCGATATTTTTGCGTGTCCGGCGGAGCTTTCACCAAACCTTCGTCATGAAATAGAATCGATCTGCCGGAAAGCATATTCCGTCCTGCACTGTCGTGACTGGTGCCGTATCGATGTCCGTCTCGATGCAAACGGCGTTCCTCATATTCTGGAACTGAATCCGTTACCCGGTATTCTTCCCAATCCTGAAGAGAATTCTTGTTTCCCGAAGGCCGCCCGTGCTGCCGGCATCGGATATAATCAATTGATACAAATAGTTCTTAGCCTTGCCGCAGTACGAAATGGCCTGGTTACCACATCACCGTCGTCCTACCGAACAACAAACTGAGGAGTTTGCATGAGAAAAAAATTACTGGTTGCAATTATCTACAACGAGCCGACTGTCCAGACGAAATCGGGACGGAAGTATATTTCCGAAGCCGGGGTTTTGCAGGAAGGCGCCAAGCTGGTGAATACCTCCAATGTTGAGGTGTTGACTGATCTTTCGGAAGTCGGTGTGCTGGAAGAAAAAGAAGATATTGCCCGTGCATTACAGAATATTGGTTACAAGACGGTGATCTATAATGTCGACAGTGATATCGTAAAGCTGGTGAATTTTTTACGAGACACACAGCCCGATGTCATTTTCAATCTGTGTGAAAGTATCGGGAATATTTCCGTTCATGAAATGCATGTTGTCGGTATTTATGAATTGATGAAAATTCCTTATACCGGATCGAATCCGTTGACGCTCGGCACGGCATTGAACAAAGTTCGTGTGAAAGAAATATTGATGCATTATAGTTTGCCAACGCCCCGGTATCAGCTTATTACCAGTCCGATAAAAATATCGATCGATGAAAGCATGACGTATCCGCTGATCGTCAAGCCGTCACGGGAAGATGCCAGTATCGGCATTGAAACTGCATCGGTTGTTTCGAATTTCAATGAATTGAAAAAACGCGTTCGCTATATCTTCGAACAATTCGATCAATCCGCTCTCGTTGAAGAATATATCGACGGGCGTGAACTCAATGTTGCCATCATGGGGAACCGCAAGCCGACTGTATTTCCAATTTCGGAAATCGATATGTCGACCCTGCCGAAAGAATACCATCGTATCATCACGTACAATGCGAAATGGATGAAGGGCACAGAAGAATTTGAACACACACGCGGTGTTTGCCCCGCGTTACTGCCGCCGGAACTGGAGACTGTCATAAAAAATATGGCACTCAAGGCGTATCAACATCTCGGCTGCCGGGATTATGCACGTGTGGATTTCCGGTTGAGCAAAGATCACCAGCCGTATATTCTGGAAGTCAATCCGAATCCCGATATTTCCGATGATGCCGGATTTGCCCGTTCGGCAGGAGCATACGGTTATTCGTTCGATGATCTCGTCGAAAAAATTGTCGAATGTGCAGTGGAGCGGACACTCTGATTGTCATTCGGCCATTAGAACGTAATCATCGTGAGCATATCCATGCATTGCTTGTTGATACCGATGTATTTTCCAACGAAGAAGTTGGTATTGCGCTCGAACTTATCGATACGACACTCGGCAATCCGCAGCAGAAAGATTATGAAATCTTCACCGCAATCAACGAATCGGGACATGTGATGGGATATTATTGCATCGGTCCGACGCCCGGTACCGTCGGCACATTCGATTTGTACTGGATTGCCGTGAAGCCATCATTACATGATAAAGGTATCGGTAAACAGTTGTTGCATCATGCGGAATCGCGTATTGCTTCGCATGGAGGGAGGTTGGTTGTGGCGGAAACATCGTCGCAGCCGAAGTACGAACACACACGGCGGTTTTATTTGAACAACCATTACGCAGAAGTCGCACGAATCAAAGATTACTATAAAAGAGGCGACGATCTCGTGGTGTACGGAAAATATCTCTCACAATCATGAGGAGTTAAGAGAAGCAATGGAACTTTGGCAAGAAATGTTGCGTCAGAGCGTCGACAGCGGTAAAGATTTGGTCGAGCGTTTCGGATTTGATCACGGTCTGGCAGAAAAATTGAATTCCCTTTTTCATACACGTATTAACCCGTACTACCTGAGCTTGATCCGGTATCCGGGTGATCCGATATGGCTGCAATGTATTCCCGATGCACGGGAATTGGTGGAAGACGGACTTCTGGAAGACCCGCTTGCCGAGGATTCTCACAGTCCGGTGCCGAGTATCGTTCACCGGTATCCCGATCGTGTTTTGTTCCTGACAACCAGCCAATGTTCGATGTATTGCCGGTTCTGCACACGGAAGAGAAAAGTCGGCGACTCGACAAAAATCAACATGAAGTATATCCAGGACGGCATCGATTATATTGCGAAACATCCTCAAATCCGCGATGTGATCCTTTCCGGCGGCGATCCGCTGATGCTGACCGATTTTCTGCTGGAGCGCGTTCTCAAAGGTTTGCGCGAGATTCCGCATGTCGAGATCATTCGCCTCGGTACGAAAATGCCGTGCGTTCTTCCGCAGCGCATCACACCGAAGCTTTGTAAAGTAATCAGAAAATATCATCCTGTGTATGTGAATACGCATTTCAATCATCCGTGGGAATGCACGCCGGAAGCAAAACGCGCGTGCGAAATGCTTGCCGATGCCGGTTGTCCTGTCGGCAATCAGGCGGTCCTGATGAAGGGCGTGAACGACGATCCCGACGTCATGCTTGAATTAGTCCGCAAACTGCTTGCGATGCGTGTAAAACCATATTATCTCTATCAGGCGGATATCACGAAGGGCACCGATTATTTCCGGACGCCGGTGAGCAAGGGATTGGAAATCATGGATAAGTTGCGCGGGCATACATCCGGACTTGCCATTCCGCAATTCGTGATCGATGCGCCCGGCGGCGGCGGAAAAATTCCTCTCCTGCCGCAATACGTTCTCGGCAGGGCGGGGAAAAATATCATTCTTCGAAATTATAAATACGAAATCTTTACGTATCCCGATCTGGAAGAAGATCCGAAAAATCATGTCCCGCCGACTGAAAAGCCGTTCAAGCGCAAAAACGGAAAAGCGAATAAGACGCAGAAGAAAGAAGTGACTGTCGAAGAGGGTTAAATCCGGATAGATTTGCTTTGTGTAAATGGCTGTTAGAATTTTACTATTCTAACAGCTTTTTTTTACCATTTCAGAAATGTTTCGATTCGTTTCAATGCTTGAAGAATAAGGGAGAAGATTTTTTTGTTACCTCCGGCATATGTTGCCCTGACCGTCTCCAGTTCCTTCCCGATTTCCACCTGCAGTGAATCCGATTTTTTAATGGAAAGAATTTGCGACGGGTAGACACTTCGATGCCCCGTCATCAAAAAACTGATGATACAGGCAATCGTTGCATACGGAGCTAACGACGGACCGAACAATTCAATCGCCATGATGCTTGCGGCAATTGGTGTGTTGGCAGCGCCGGCAAGAAGGCTCACGAGTCCGATCGCGGCGAAAGTTGCCGTATTGAGATTCATCACTTGTGCAAAGAAAACGCCGGCCGTCGTTCCTGTGAAAAATATCGGTGTAACGATTCCTCCACTGCCTCCGAAGCTGAGTGTGATGCTTGTGAAAACCGGTTTTATTAAAAATGCATACCAATCGGTTGCTTCGCCCCGGAGACCGGCTTCAACGGTGGTCAATCCCAATCCGAGGTAACGGTTCGAAAAAAGAAACGTCAAACCGATAAGCAGTACGCCTCCGATGATTCCTTTTAACGGCTGCCAGATGTGTAAACGTTCGGAAAATTTCTCACCGACCTTCAACGTCTCGATGAGGAAGATGGAACAAATTCCGAAAAATAATCCTGCCGCCATGACTTTGATCAGAAACGATTCGGAAAAAACCGGAGCCATGCTGATTGGCTCGTGAAAATATGTTATTCCCATCGCCGAAGACACCTGGTAGGCTGTGATCCCCGCAATGAACGACGGCAGTAGGACTTCGTACAAAATTGCTCCGACAAATAGGACTTCAACGCCGAACATTGATCCCGCAATCGGTGTTCCGAACACCGCGGCAAACCCCGCACTGATTCCGCAAATAACAAGTTTCTTTCTGTCGTGATCATCGAATTTCAGAAGATCGCTGAAGAGCGATGTCAGTCCTGCACCGATTTGCGCGCATGGTCCTTCTTTTCCCGCGGAACCCCCGATTGCCAGCGTTACGATGGTTGCCAGAAGCTTTACCGGCACGACAGCAGCCGGAATTTTACCGGCTCGTTTGTGTATCGCTTCGATAACTTTTTCGGTTCCATGGCCCTCCGCATCGGGAGCCAAATATTTAATCAACAACGAGCTGAGAAATAATGCTGCAGGAAGAAAAAGGAAGGTATACGATGATTGCTGGCTGAATGCTGTCGTCCAGTTCAGCAGTTTGAGAAATAGCGCTGTTGCCCCACCGACAACGGCTCCGGCAAGGGTCGCCAGAATTACCCACTTCACAATACTGACAAAAAGAACGGTTTGCTCGGTGATTCTGCGTCTCATATATTTTAATATATGAGAAAGTTTAACATTTCAAAAAATATACCGGAAAGTTTTTGTAAATCAACTACCGATCTTCAACGACGTCATCGATATGGAACCCATGACGGTTTTATCGTTGAAGATGGTGACGGCTTCCTGTTTTTCTCTTAATCCCAAAATATATAAAAGGGGAAGAAAATGTTCGGGTGTCGGTATCGCCAACGAGGCTGATTGTCCGAGGGAAGTATAATTGATGAGTTGTTTGCTGTTGCCGTCGAGAATAAATTTTTTGAATGTTTCGCTCATTTCTTCCGCCCAATCGAATGCGCCGGAAGGATGACGCCAGTCGATCAGCCGCAAATTGTGCACCATGTTTCCACTTCCGATAATGAGCACGCCTTTTTTCCGAAGCACAGCGAGCTCTTGGGCAAGTTCATAATGCCATTGCGCCGGTTTGGTGTAATCCATGCTGAGTTGTATGACCGGTTTGTCGGCGGCGGGATACAGATGCTTCAACACGCTCCAGCAACCGTGATCGAGTCCCCACTGGTTGTCGAATTCCACATCGGTATGCTTGACGGCTTCTTTCGTTTCTTTTGCTAATTGAGGATCGCCCGGCGCGGGATATTCCACTTCGGATAATTCCTGGGGGAAACCGTAAAAGTCGTGAATCGTTTTCGGATGTTTCATCGCGGTCACGAACGTACCCCGTGTTTCCCAGTGGGCCGAAATGCAAAGAATTGCTTTCGGTTTCGGAAGTTCATTGCCGGCGGCTTTCCATCCTTTGCTGAATTCATTCTCTTCAATGGCATTCATCGGACTGCCGTGTCCGACGAAGAGCAGAGGCATGAATTTTTCCTGCGTGCCGAGTGTGTCGCTGAATTTTTTTAAGTCGCTTAAGGATTCCATGACGGTTTTGGAGATGGTTCGGGGCGATCGAGACTGTCGTTCGGATAATGAACTTTCATCGAGTCCTGCATGGCAGCTGTCCAGTTGATGACCGCTGCTTTCTCATCAGCCGTGAGGACGGCATACCGGTGAATGAGCAAATACGATGTGAGCGGCATTTCTTTTTCCTCGATTTGTTCGGCGATGTCTTTCAACCGACGGTATTGTTTCGTCAGTGTGTATGTCGTGAACTCATCGAAATTGAGATGACGCTTCCCGCCCTGAATGTGGTTATTGAGGAACCATCCGACCGGCTGGACGTGAACGTACCACGGGTACACGGTATTGTTGCTGTGGCAGTCGTAGCACGAACGCGTGAGGATCGATTGAACATCGGCAGGAACGACGAAGGCTTTTGCCACTTCATTTCCTGTTGATGAGGAAGAAATATTCTGTTCCGGCGGAAACAGTTGTATGACGCCGGCGGCGAGAATAAGTACGATGATGCCGATTTTCAGAAATTTCATAAGGAATCAAGATGGTTTTAGAAGTTGAAGACCTTACAAAAATAAACAATGGGGAAGTGAAGTGCAAATGGTTACTAAGGCAACCTTGCGAAGGTTTGGAACCTTCGCAAGGTTTATCGCTGCCATTGTTTCCCTCGCTCATTTTTCTTACATTTCGATACGCGACGTGCGACTCACCTTCAACGAAGAAGCTTGGCTGGAGGTGAGCCGCACATTGAAAATCTCAATCTACAATCAATATTTGTGCGTATTCCACAGGAAAAAATCGACGAGGTCCGCAACGCCATCGATATTGTCGATCTTATCGGCGGTTTTGTCAAACTGAAAAAGCGCGGCAAGAACTTTCTCGGCCTGTGTCCCTTTCACACCGAGAAAACACCGTCGTTTAATGTCTCTCCGGACCGGCAAATGTATCACTGTTTCGGTTGCGGCGTCGGCGGAAACGTTTTTACATTCGTGATGGAATATGAGAAAGTTTCATTCCTCGAAGCTGTCCGTTCTCTTGCCGAGAAAGTCGGCATTGCACTACCGCAAGGTTCTTCCGCCGATGATCAGGTGGTCAGCGAGCAGGAAGATCTCTATAATGTTTGCCGGGAAGCCGGTCTCTTTTATTACAAAGCTCTGACCGAGTCGGGTGAGGGAAAATTTGCCGTCGACTATTTCCACAAACGCGGCTTCACCGATGAAACGATCCGCACGTTCGGTCTTGGCTATGCGCCGAATTCCTGGGATGCTATCATCCAATTCGGGGAACAGAAAAGTTTTTCTTCCTCAATACTGGAGAAAGCCGGATTGGCACGCAAGCGTGATGATGGAACATACTTCGATTATTTCCGCGGGCGTGCAATGTTCCCGATATTTTCGTCGACAGGTCGCGTTGTCGGTTTCGGCGCGCGCAAGCTTCGTGAGGACGATCCGCTCGGAAAATATATCAACTCGCCGGAAACACTTATTTACAACAAGAGTAAAATTTTATACGGATTGTATCAAGCGAAAGAAACAATCCGGGAAAAAGATTTTGCCGTTTTGGTGGAAGGATATGCCGACCTTATTTCTGTTTTTCAGGCAGGGATCAAAAATGTTGTTGCATCGAGCGGTACGGCATTGACCGTTGAACAAATTCTTCTTGTCAGCCGGTATACCAAAAACATCACGATCATGTATGATGCCGATTCTGCCGGCTCAAGCGCTGCACTGCGCGGTGTCGATCTAATTCTGGAACATGATCTCGATGTTCGTGTTGCCTCGTTGCCGGAGGGTGACGATCCCGATTCGTTCGTCAAGAAAAACGGCGGTACGGCATTTCAAAAAATCCTGGATGAAGCGGTTTCATTTGTCGATTTCATCGCTCAGGCATACGAGCGGCAGGGAAAATTGAAAACGCCGGAGGGACAGGCGCAGGTCGTCCGGACGATCATTCAAACCATCGCGAAAATGAAAGATGAACTGAAGCGTAATTTTTATATCAAACGGGTTGCCGAAAAATATAAACTTTATGAATCGACACTGTATCGCGAGCTTGAAAAAACTCTCGGTACAACCGGACGGCAACAACGAATGCGTTCTGTATCTGCCGGGTCGAATGAAACCGCTTCAACAACGGCAAAACCGGTCGGTGCAATACCGCCGGCAGAAAAAGAATTGCTCCTTGCAATGCTTGAAGGAGGGCCGGATGCGGTTCAATTTATTCTCTCTCAAATTGATATTGAATCGCTGGATCATCCGGAAACAAAAAAACTGATCAAACTTCTGCTCGATCGCATTGAAGAAGGGATGTCGATCGATGCCAATTCGCTGATGGATGAAACGAGGGATGATTCCCTCCGGCGATTGATAGCCGATATCGTTTTCCACAAATACACAATCAGCAAGCGGTGGGAAAAAGCGGCATCGGATACCGAACGCGTGCCGCAACAGATTGCTGAAGAAGCGCTGTATTTTATCAAGCGGGAAAAATTACAAAAAATTGCTGAAGATAATCTCCGTCAATTAAAAGAGGCAAGCAAAAGAGGAGAAAATGTTGACCGATATCTTGAGCGAAACAAACAAATTCTCGACGAGATCAAGGCTCTCGAAAAAATGAAATAAAAAAAGAAGGGTGGCCGGAGGCAGCCACCCTTAGGGATTGGGGATATGTAGCCCATTGCTTTGGAGATTTTCCCCACACCAATCTAGCAATTCCCGCCTCCGGCATCAATGGCTCTGTGTCGCTCGTCAAATCGGAAGGATATTCGTGGTATCGATTTTGTCATGAATACACCGGGATTTTAAGGATTTTCGTTTCTACAATTTTAAATAAAATTAGGTAATTGAGGTAAGGGGTATTGATACCAAGAAAGTGATTTGTTATCATTCATTTGTTCAAATTCAATATCTACCTAATCCACCAGAGGGCGGTCATTTAACGATGATCGCCCTTTTTATTTGAAAAGATTCAACCGGAGAATTTAAAAAAATTAATCTTTTCGGTTACAGGTGACGGTTGTCGCCGTATAATTGCAGATGAATAACGGGTGATGTATATTGAGTCCCAATGCCGAAAGTTCGAGTCAGTAAAAATAAACTTGTAGCGGATCCCGCCGACGTTTCGTCGCTGGATGGGATCATCAAAGCGCTCTACGAATCGGTTTCGTTCGCTCCCGGAAAACAACCGAACTATGACCGGTTGCGGACGATCTTTCACCGTGACGGGCGGTTGATTCCGTCAAAAGTCGATCGTGATGCCGAATTTTCTTCTCTTGATCTTGAATCCTTCGTCACGCAATCACGGGAAATCATTGTCATCAGCGGATTGGAGCGGAAAGGTTTTCTGGAAACCGAGATTGCCCGTCGGACACAGATGTTTGGCAATATTATGCATGTGTTCAGCACGTATGAAACAAAAGATGCGGAAACAGGTTCCACATCCGTACAGCGGGGCATCAACAGTATTCAAATCGTGCGCGAACATGGACGCTTCTGGATCATGACGGTATTGTGGGATATCGAGCGGCCCGGCCATCCCATTCCCCATGCCTATCTTATGTAACAGCATTGCTTGCGGCGAAAGATAATTGTTTCCCATCCTGTTGACGTTGCACTCCCCACCGATAAATTTCTTGACTCTTAGATTATTTTTGTCTAATTTTAGACCAATCTGGTCTAAAAGTCGAATTCGTTTTTTTCCTTTTCAGGCATAATTCCAAGAGTGAAGACACAAATTCTCGATGCAGCACGGTACCGGTTCGAGCAATTCGGTCTGTCCAAAGTTACGATGGACGAAATTGCGCGCGATATCGGTATGGCAAAAGCATCGCTGTACTATTATTTTCCGACGAAGGAAAACCTGTTTCAGGCTGTGCTAGCCCGAGAACATGAAACGTTTCTCCAGAGCATCGTCGACATGCACAAGCAACCGATTTCGGCTTCGGATAAATTGAAGCGGTATGTCCGGCTGCGGTTCGAATACTTTTCCCGGATGATCAATCTTCAAGTACTCGAATCGCAATTTTCGACAAAGTTTAAACCGGTGATTCGTGCATTGTTTGTCGAATTTGCCGGGCGAGAAATTAAATTGCTGACCGCCATGATCCGGCAGGGAAAGACATCGGGTGAGTTTTGTGTTTCTTCGCCGGATGCGGTTGCAAAAGCCCTCCTGCACATTATGCAGGGCTTGCGGTTGCGCGCTATTCGTGAAACGACAACTGCACATATCGAGCATCGGTATTACGAGGCATTGCAAAAAGAATTCGAACTGATTGCGGAAATTTTCATCCGTGGATTATACTCACCCGGACGTAAGAAAAAAGAACCTGTTCATCGTCACAATTGATTATTCATCATTCATTGTTCGGAACCAGTTATGAAAAAAAGAACCAAATATATTCTGATCGGAATTGCCGTTGTGGTTGTCGGATTGTCGGCGTGGAAAATTGTTGCGAGCAATTCCGGTTCGAACGTCCGGCGGCAAAATATTCCGATTGTCAAAATAGAATCCGCACACCGTGAAACGGTCGTGTATGCGTTACGATTTACCGGAGATGTTATTCCCATCCAGCAGGCAAATATGTATGCGAAAGTCAGCGGTAATCTTGAGCGTGTCTATGTCGATATGGGGACTGTCGTCAAAGAAAATCAATTGCTTGCATTGATCGATACCACGGAATTGTCCCAGACCTATCTGCAAAATGCTGCAACATATGAAAATGCAAAAATAAATTTTGACCGGACGAAGGATTTATCGGAACAAAATCTTGTGGCGAAACAGGATCTCGATAATGCCGAGGCGGCAATGAAAGTTGCCAAAGCCAATTACGAAGATGCAAAGATCCGGCTTGATTATGCGCGCATTACAGCCCCGTTCGCCGGAACGGTAACGAAACGGTATCTCGATCAGGGTTCGAACATCGTTGCCAACAACACGACGCTGTTTACCGTGATGGATATGGAAGCGATGAAGATAGTTGTGAACGTTCTGGAAAAAGATATCCCGCTGGTCAACATCGGCCGTGTTGCCACGATAACCGTCGATGCCTATCCCGGGAAAGAATTTACCGGAACCGTGGTTCGTATCAGCGGAGCGGTTGATCTTTCGACCCGTACGATGGCGATCGAAATCGATATCCCCAATAAAGATTTTCTCCTCAAGCCAGGAATGTTTTGCAATGTTGCGTTGATCGTGGATCAGCATAAAGATGCGGTGACGGTACCGACGCAAACCATTCTGAAAGATGAAAAAGGTACGTATGTCTTTTCCGTTGAAAATAATATTGCCCAGCGGCATGATCTTGTGTTGGGGATTGAACAAAATTCGCGGATGGAAATTATCAAAGGGCTTTCCGGCAACGAACAGATCATTTCCATCGGGCAGCAGTTCGTGAAGGATGGTGGACAAGTCAATGTACAACAATAATCAGGCTTCGCATGTGGTTAACTAGACTCGCTCTTCGATATCCGATTTCCACGTTTCTTTTTGCCCTGACAATTCTTGTGTTGGGGTATGTTTCATTTACTCAATTGCCGGTCGATTTACTGCCGAACGTTTCCATTCCTGTCGTTTCGGTCATTACGTATTATAACGGCGCCGGCCCGCTTGACATGGAACAAGCTGTCACCGTTTTTATCGAGCGCGGCGTCAGTTCGGTAAACGACGTGGATTATGTCCAGTCGGCAACAAAAGAGGGAGTTTCACAGGCTCGTATCTATTTCGATTGGAATGCAAATCTTGACGTGGGATTGGTCGATGTCGTTCAACATATCAACCGTATACTTAATTCCCTCCCGACCGGTATCTCGCAACCGATCGCTCTGCGATTCGATTTGACGAGTCTTCCGGTTTGCAACATTGCAGTATCGGGATCAATGGATCCCCGCGATCTTTATGATTTAGGATTGAATGTTATCGAGCCGCAAATCGAACACGTTCCCGGCGTTGCGTCTGCGCAGGTTCTTGGCGGGCGTATTCGGGAGATACACGTTATACTCGATAATACGCGCATTCAGGCTCTTCAACTTCCCGTGCAAACCGTTTTAACTGCTGTTGCCAATTCGAATCTCATTTTGCCATCGGGCGATTTAAAAACCGGCAAATTCGATTATGCATTGAAAACAGAAAGTCAGTTTAACGTGGTGAAGCCGATACAAGACGTCGTCGTAAAAGTTGTCGATGGCGTCCCCATTCGCCTGAGAGATATCGGTTCGGTGGAAGACAGCTATCAGGAAGAAACGGAAATCATTCGTATCGATGGAAAACCCGGTCTGACCCTGCGTGTTCAGAAACTTGCCGAGGCAAATACCGTCGATGTCGTGGATAATGTTCTTCATGCCTTACCGAAGCTGACCGGAATTCCCGAGAATGTGAAAATGACTCTGTCGTTCGATCAATCGGTCTATATTAAACAAACGATTTCCGGGCTGCAGCGGGAAGCGTTCCTCGGTGCCGCGCTGGCAATGTTGATTATTCTTTTTTTCCTGCGCAATCTTCGGGGAACACTCATTATTATTGTCGCGATTCCTCTTTCGATTTTGATCGCGTTTATCTTTTTCCGGTTCAGCGGTGTGACGCTGAATATTATGACGTTTGGAGGATTGGCACTTGCCGTCGGGCGGCTCGTGGACGACTCGATTGTCGAACTGGAAGCGATTTCGCGTCATTATAATGAGCGCAAACCGAATCAGTCAAAAATGGCGGCCACTCTCGAAGCGGCAAAAGAAGTTGCTGCACCGATTTTCATTTCAACGTTGACTACGGTGATCGTATTTCTGCCGATTGTGTTTCTTTCCGGTGTTGCCAAGTTGCTGTTTATTCCGTTGACCATCACGATTACGATCACTCTGTTCGGCTCGTTCTTTGTTTCGCGAACAGTTACGCCGTTAATGTGTTTGAATTTCCTGCCGCCGGAAAAACACCTCAATCGTGAATCAAAGAAACTTTCTGACCGGCTTCGTGTAATCTCGACCGACTTTATCGAATCATTGGATGCATGGTATTCAAAATGGCTGGGATGGACTTTACAGAACCGCAAGAAAGTTATTTATGGTATCCTCATTCTTGCCGTGGTTTCTCTTGTATTGATAAAATTTATCGGGACAGAATTCTTTCCCGATCAGGATGAAGGGCAATTCACCGTTACCGTACGGCTACCGGTCGGCACCCGTCCGGAAGTAACGAATAATTTTTGTCTCCAGATTGAAGACGTGTTGCGAAAGAACATTCCGGAAATTCAGGCGATGATTACCGATGTCGGTATTCCGCCGACACGAAGCAATAATTTTTTCGGAAGAAATACCGGAAGCCATAATGCCAATATTCAGATTGCGCTTGTTCCTTCAGACCAGCGAAAGCGTTCTCTCTTTGATATCATCAAGGACATCCGGCCGAAACTGAATGCCATTCCGGGCGCAAGCTTATATATTGCCCCGAGCGGTTTTCTCCGGTTTCTCCTGAACTTCGGTTCCAACGCACCGATCGATGTGGAGATTCGGGGGTTCGATCTTGAGACCGGTTCGGCACTTGCGAAAGAAGTGGTGAACACCGTTCGTTCCGTTCCGGGAGCTACCGATGTGCAGTCGAGCAGGGAAGACAATCTTCCGGAACTTCGCGTGAGAATTGACCGTGATAAGGCGGGCATTCTCGGCATTGATGTGGCACAAATTTCCAACATCATCAGTACGTGTATCAATGGAACAGTTGCTTCCTTATATTCGGATCCTGTTAACGGCAATCAATATAATATCCTTGTCCGTCTGAGCGAAGATTACCGGTCGAACATCGAGGATCTCAACAGCCTCGTTCTGACAACAAACAGCGGGCAACAAGTTTTGTTGGGAAATATTGCAAAGATTGAAAAGGCAAGCTCACCGGTGGAAATCGATCGGAAATACCAGCAGCGCCTGATCGATGTGACCGCAAACGTTTTCGACAGGGATCTGGGAAGCGTTGCGAACGATATTCAGGCAAAACTTGATAAGCTTGCCCTTCCTTCCGGTTTTGAAATAAAAATGACAGGCAATGTCGAACAACAACATAAAACATTCCGCGATCTGCTCCTTGCATTTGGATTGGCGATCATGCTTGTCTATGTTGTCATGGCATCTCAGTTTCAATCGCTCATCGATCCGTTTATTATCATGTTTACCGTTCCGCTCGGTATGATCGGTGTGTTCTGGATGCTGTTCCTGACGAACACGACGTTATCGGTGACATCATTCCAGGGAATTATCGTGATGGTCGGTATCGTTGTCAGTAACGGTATTCTGCTTGTTGACTATACGAATCATCTTCGCATGCGCGGCGTGGATTTGCATGAGGCGGTCATGAAGGCAGGTGTTACACGATTGAAGCCGATTTTAATGACCTCATTAGCAACGGTGTTGGGATTAATTCCGATGGCTGTCGGTATCGGCGGCGAATCGACGCAGGCGCCGCTTGCAATCGCGGTCATTGGCGGACTTACTCTATCGACCGGCCTGACATTATTCTTTATTCCAGTTCTCTATACGGTTTTTGAAGAACGCTTCAAACGTGAATTGAAAGCAAAAGAAGACGAGACCGTTGAAGGAAAAGTAACATCGGAGGCAATTGCATGAAAACGGCAACACATTGTTGGATTGTCTGCATATTGATTGCATTGACGGTGAGTAATGGATTTTCTCAAACACCATCGAGTATCAAAAGTAATGTTCTGACATTGGATCAAGCGGTCGATATGGGATTGAAAAATCATCCTTCGTTGCAAATTGCAAATGCCGGTGTGGACATTGCATCGTCCGGCGTGACTCAAAATGTTTCGACATATTATCCTTCCATCAGCGCAAACGGATCGTTGGCTCGGAATGACGGGACATTCGCTCTCAATATTCCCGGATTTCCCGTGATATCGCAACGGTACAACATTTATACCGGTGCTGTACAGGTTAATGAAACGATTTTTGATTTCGGAAGAACGATTAACAAGGTTTCCGCTTCACATCAGTTGGTTGATGCGGCACAGGCAAGTTTCGATTCGACGCGGCAAACTATCATTCTCAACGTCAAGCTTGCATACTACGGATATATGCAGCAGCAACAGGTTGTCAGCGTGAATCAGGAAGCAGTGGAACAAACTTCGCAGCATCTCACAGAAGCAAAAGCATTTTATTCTGTCGGCAAAGTTGCACAACTCGATGTGACGCGGGCGGAAGTCGATTATGCGAATGCTCAGGTTGGACTTATCGTAGCCAGGAATCAATTACAGCTTGCCAAACTGCAACTCGACAATGCAATGGGTATTCTTTCATCGACACAATACGCTGTGCAGGATACGTTTGAAATTCCGCCGTTTAGCATGACACTCGATTCTGCCGAAGCCGTCATGGAATCGGTGCGACCCGATTTGGTTGCCGCAAAAGCCCGGGTGGAAGCGAGTCAGGCATTAGTCAATGCGGCATGGGATCAGAATCTTCCGACAATCTCGGCGAACGGTACGTACACATGGAGTAATTTCAATTTTCCGCTTGTCAGTCATTGGAATGCCGGTGTAACCGTAACGCTGCCGTTGTTTCAAGGATTCAGCGTCACGGCTCAGGTTGATCAGGCGCGTGCCGGAACGAATGCGGCAAAAGCCGGTTTGGAGCTACTCCGTGAATCGATGATTTTGGAAATCGAACAAAATTATCTCGGCGTGCAGGAGGCGGAAGATCGCATTGCGGCAACTTCAAAATTGGTTGAACAAGCGGAAGAGAGTATGAGACTTGCCGAACGGCAGTACGTTGCCGGCGTCGGATCGGCGATCGAAGTGACCGATGCGCAGTTGTCGCTGTCCAACGCGCGCATTACTCGTATTCAGGCATTGTCCGATTACAATTCATTCCTTGTCCGTCTTCAGCGTTCGATGGGTGTCCTTTCTGAACACTAAGATTTTTTCATAATCATTGTTGAATTTTTTTTGATGAGAATACCGATACGGTGTTGGACCGATTATCGATTCACGCCGTATTGTCCGCTTTCCGTTGCAATTCACTCACATTCCGCGTATATTAATTGAACGAATTGGAGTAGTATACTTTTGGAACAAACAATTCATCGGATTTTAATCGTTCGCAACGATAGAATCGGGGATGTTATCCTTACTCTTCCGATCGCGCAGGTATTGCGGAATTATTTTCCATCGGCGCATATTGCCATGTTGATTCAGCGGTATACTGCCGAAGTTGTGGAAGACAGCCGGTTCGTCGATCACATCGTTTTGTACGACGACGGTCAACGGCCCGTTCCGATGTTTCATCTCGTTTCAACACTGCGACGGGAACGATTCGATATCGTTTTTCATATGCGTCCTCGTTTTCGGCTTGCATTGATGACGTGGATTGCACGTATTCCGGTGCGTGTCGGTACGGGATACCGGTGGTATTCATTTCTCTTTAATAATAAAGTGTACGAACACCGGAAAGATGCTCAATTTCACGAACTTGAATATAATCTTCATTTACTGCGTGCAATCGGAATCGATGTTCCGGAAGGATCCGTCAAGCCGTCGTTAACCGTTCGTCAGGAATCCGCCGAAGTTGTAAAACGGCTTCTTGCCGAATCCGGTATATCCGATAATGAAACTCTTGTCATTCTTCATCCCGGCAGCGGTCGATCGGCACGGGATTGGAGCGCTGAAAAATTCGGTGAACTGGGAAGAAGACTTTCCCGGATTCCGGGCGTTAAAATTTTAATCATAGGTGGAAGACAGGAACAAAATCTCGTTTCCCGCGTACAGAATCATGATCGGAACAGGTTCAATGGCATGGATCGACCGATTGACATTGCGCGAATATGCCGCTCTCGCGAAACAGGCAAAATTGTTCGTTGCAAATTCCACCGGCCCGATTCATATTGCCGCGGCAGTCGGGACTCCCGTGATCGGTTTGTATCCGCAGGTGACGGCATTGAGTGCAAAACGCTGGGCTCCGTACACCGAACGGAAAACAATATTTTCTCCGGTCGGTAAACCGATCGATTGTCGTCAATGTTTATCGCAGAATTCATCCGTCTGCGAATGCATGGATTCGATTTCGGTCGATGAAGTATTTGCGGCCGCAAGTCAGCTCCTTCACGAAAATGATTTTATAAAAGCGAATAATGATTAACGTAAATCTCATTGTAAATTTGCTGATGATGCTGATTGGGTTCGTCGGCACGATGTTGGATCATCCGAATATTCAAGTGAATATCGGAAAAGAAGATTCATCTGTCGCACATACTGCACAGGATTCTTTGATGAGAGATTCCGGAGCGATCGCACCCATTGAGGCGTTGCGAAAATTACCCAACAAGGCATTTGCCAGTGGTGAATATCTTCGTTTCGACATCAATTACGGCGTCATCACTGCCGGTGAAGGAACGATGAAAACGAGAGACACGATATATAACGGCCGAAAATGTTTTCTTGTGGAATTCACACTCAACAGCAAACCGTTTTTTGACGTATTCTATAAAGTACGTGACCGGTATTATACGTTCGTCGATGCCGAAGGATTATTTCCCTGGCGTTTTGAGCAGCATATCCGTGAAGGCGGTTATACGCGGGATTTTGCCGTTGCATTCGATCAGGTGAACCATCTTGCCGTTACATCCGAAGGAAAATATCGTATTCCTCCGTACGTTCAGGACATGATGTCGGCATTTTATTTGTCGCGCACATTCGATTATTCCGGTTTTGCCGATGGGCAACGGGTTCACATGGAAAATTTTTATAAAGATTCCACTTACCAGCTCGACGTAAAATTCCGCGGCAGGCAAACGATAGAAGCGGAAGCCGGAAAATTCAATTGCGTCGTTATCGAACCGCTGGTGAAAGAAGGCGGATTGTTCAAAGGGGATGGAAGAATCTATATCTGGCTCACCGATGACGACCGGAAAATGCCCGTCCTCGTCAGTACGAAAATCAAAATCGGAAATGTCGATGCAGAGCTTGTGGAATATGTCGGCGTTGCCGGACCGATCAATGCGAAAATTCCTAAAGAATAACCGATGACCGACGAACAGTTGCCTCCGACTGAAATTCAGCCGCCGCTTCCTGCTGTGCAACAGACTCTTCTGGAGCGGTTCGGTATTTCACCGATTCTGTTTGCAGCCATTTCGCTCGTCATCGTGTTCGTTCTCTATCAGATCGTCGGTGGTGTGATTACGTTCCTGATCTTCGGGATGAAACCCACCGCGGAAAATATTTTCGGCTACCGGCTGAGCACGGGTATCGGTCAGATTCTTTTCCTGCTTGTCCCGACGTTGATTCTTGTTCGATTCATCTCCCTGAAACCGAAAGAATTTTTCCGTTTACGTGCTCCAAACATGAAGGCGTTTTTTGTTCCGATCGTCGGCATTTTTTCACTGCAGGTCGTGCTTCAGATTTATTTGGTTTTTCAGGAACGGATTCCGCTTCCGCCGGATTTGGAACAGCAGCTTGATGAATTTAAACAATTGATGGACGAAGCATATAAACTTCTCGTCAGCTCAAATTCCATCCCGGAATTATTTTGGGTTATTTTTGTGATCGCGTTGATACCGGCAATTGTGGAAGAATTGTTGTTCCGCGGACTTGTCCAGAGAAGTTTCGAAAAGTCCATGTCACCGATGCGGGCTGCGGTTGCAACGGGAATTATTTTTGCAAGTTATCATCTCAACCCGTCGTCGTTTGTGCCGCTGGCTGCGATCGGGATCTATCTCGGCTTTCTTGCCATGCGCGCCGACAGTTTGTGGGTTTCGATGGCGACACATTTTTACAACAATGCCCTTGCAACGATTATTTTTTATTTCCACTTTGACGACGATTATGTTATTACCGGCAACGCGGAAAAGATGTCCACCGGCATGCTGTTGTTTACATTCTGGCTCTTTGGTTTGATTTTTTTGATTTCCACTATTTATTTTATTCATATTACCAAAAAACCGGTCGAGCATAAAGATGCTGTGGCATATGACGACCATGAAGTGTAACGTACTGTAAAACATTGGGAAAGTGAACGTGTCGAATTTAACGCAGAGAATATTAACGGCGATCGTCGCCATTCCGATTATCATTTTGATTTGTATGGCAGGCGGTTTGTATTTTTTTATTTTTGTCGCTGCTGCTTCGGCAATTGCTTTGATTGAATTTTACAAGCTTGCTGCTGCGAAGGGCGCAAAGCCACTTGTCACGATCGGCGTGATTGCCGGATTTTTTGTCAACCTTTCATTTTATCAGGTGAAACTGCAATCGTATATCGTCGGATTGTGTCTTTCGCTCGGAATGCAGATTCCGTTTCCGTCACAAACGCAGTTGTTCATGATTGTTTTGTTGCTTGCCGTTGTAGTGTTCGGTGTCGTAGAATTATTCCGGAATAACGGTTCGGCACTTCTGAATGTTTCAACGACCGTTTTCGGCGTGATGTATGTTTCCTTTTTCTTCGGTACGTTTATCGGTATCCGTGAATTGTTCACCATAGAAGATCCGACGATTGCGTCTTATTTTCATTCAGTTTTTTCAATGAATGATCCGCCGACGGTCTATCGATACGGCGGTTTGACGGTTATTTCAATTTTTGCGATGATCTGGATTTGCGACAGCGCGGCATTTCATTTCGGAAAGAAAATGGGAAAGCATAAATTATTCCCCCGCGTCAGTCCGAATAAAAGCTGGGAAGGCGCAATCTTCGGATTTATCTTTGCTATTGCGAGTGCTGTTGCCGCAAAATATCTGGTGCTGGATTATCTTCCGGTCGAGCGGAGCCGTCATTATCGGAATCATCGTCGGTATTTTCGGACAAATCGGCGATCTTGATCGAATCGCTGCTGAAACGTGATGCCGGCGTCAAGGATTCGTCCACACTCATTCCCGGTCACGGCGGTGCATTCGACCGGTTCGACAGCTTGCTTTTGGTATCGCCGCTTGTGTATCTTTATTTAGATTTTATTTTCTTCAGTTGATACTTCATGGCCGGAACAGATAAAACAGTCAATATTATCACCCTCGGATGTTCGAAGAATATCGTTGATTCTGAAGTGTTGATGAAACAGCTTCAGGATAACGATTGGAAATTCACACCGACATCGGATGGAAGCGATATTGCCGTCATCAATACGTGCGGTTTCATCGACGCGGCAAAAAAGGAATCGATCGATACGATTCTTCAGGCAGTTCAATTGAAGAGAGAAGGAAAGCTGAAAAAAGTTGTCGTCATGGGATGTCTTTCCGAGCGATATGCCGAAGAATTGAAGAAAGAAATTCCCGATGTCGATGCCTATATCGGTGCGAATAAAATGGACAAAGTTGTTTTGGAACTGGGCGGCAATTTGAAAAATGAATTGCTCGGCGAGCGGATGCTGACGACTCCTCAGCATTTTGCGTACCTGAAAATTTCCGAGGGGTGCGACCGCCCATGCTCGTTCTGTTCAATACCGCTGATGCGCGGCGCTCATGTCAGCAAACCGATGGAACGAATATTGACCGAAGCGGAACGGCTCGCGGCGCTCGGCGTAAAAGAGCTGGTCATTATCGCACAGGATAGCACCTATTACGGACTCGATCTGTACGGAAAACGCGTGCTCGCAAAGCTTCTTGAGAAACTCAGTCTCATCCATGGCATCGAGTGGATCCGTTTGATGTATGCATTTCCTACCGGATTTCCGGAAGATATTCTGGAACAGTTAAACGGCAATCCCAAACTTTGCCGGTATCTCGATATGCCGGTGCAGCATGTTGCCGATGCGGTTTTGTCTTCGATGAAGCGCGGGATTTCATCCAAACAATTGCGTGTATTGATCGATACCATTCGCCGTCATGTGCCGGACATTACTCTTCGCACAACATTGATCGTCGGCTATCCAACCGAGGGAGAAAAAGAATTCCGCGAGCTGTCTGAATTTGTCAAAGAAACGGAATTCGACCGGCTCGGTGTTTTCACCTATTCACATGAAGACGGGACGTCGGCGTTTCCCCTTGGCGATCCTGTTCCCATAAATGTGAAAGAGCATCGTCGCGATAGTATCATGGAAATACAACAGGAAATTTCCATGAAAAAAAATATGGCGCTGGTCGGCAAAACGGCAAGAGTTCTTGTCGATCAACGCATGGACGGTGTGGCAATCGGACGAACATACCGCGATGCGCCGGAAGTCGATAACGAAGTGACTATTCACAGGGCAGGCGCTCTTCGTGTCGGAGAGTTTTACGAGGTGGAATTTACTGACGCCGAGGAATATGATATGTTTGCGGAATTACCACGGGCCGATGCAACGGTTAAGGCTCCCGGTTCACCATCCTGATCAAAGAGGTCTGCCGGATGAAAAAATATTTTCTCGTCGTTGATGCTTTTGTTTCTCTCCAGATGTCAGAATGTATTCCCAGGATGATGTCGCACCGATCGTCTCTCCCGATATTCCTCAGTTTTACCTCGATGTTTTGAACGTAAAATCCGACCAACAGGACATGGGCCGGCTCGATCTGTACATTGAAGTACCGTACACGGTTTTGCGCTTCACGAAAGAAATCAATATGTTTCATGCGGCATACGAGGTGACCGTCAATGTCTATGACGGCATGGATAAGCTGGTCAACGATACATGGTGGACCGAAAGAATCGAAACGAAAACGTATGAAGAATCCGTTTCGCAGACCGTGGGAGATGTCACCCAACGTGCAATTCAACTGCCGCCGGGGACATATACTCTGTCGATGCAAATTAAAGATACGGAAACGCAAAAGACTTCACGCATTAAGCGAAAAGTGACCGTTCAAAATTTTTCCGCCGTGCCGTTTGCATTGAGCGATATCATGATGGTGCGGCATGTCGACACGATTTCACAAAAGAAATTTGTCTATCCGAATATTTCCGCTACGGTCGGCGATGTAAAAGACAGTTGCACGATATTTTTTGAAACGTATAATTCCGTCGATGCAGAATCCGAACAAATCTATCTCGCCGTTGAAAATATGACCGGCGATGCGGCACTGCGCGACACGTTCACGGTTCCGCTCGGTTCCGCGCGGGTTTCGTGTTTTCATCAGGTGCAAACATCAAAACTCATTGCCGGCAATTACATCCTGAAGCTGACGGCAGTTCCCAACACTGCGTATGATTCGGATGGTGTCAAGACTCCCGAAGCGAAAACGTCCCGGTTGTTCGTTGTCCGGTGGCACGGCATGCCGGTTTCCATCACTAATCTCGATCTTGCCATCGAACAGCTCCAGTATTTTGCCGATAAAGATGTTCTCGATGAAATGAAAAAAGCCCCGCCGGAAAAAAAGAAAGAACTGTTCGATGCATTCTGGAAGAAACGGGATCCGACGCCGAATACCGAACGGAATGAATTGATGGAGGAATATTATACGCGGGTCATGTATGCCAATAAACATTTCGGCCATTTTTTCGACGGCTGGAAATCCGATATGGGAATGGTGTACATCATTTTCGGCGTTCCGAACAATATCGAACAACATCCGTTTGAAATCGACGCACGACCGTACGAAATCTGGTCGTATTATGATCAAAACCGTCAGTTCGTCTTTATCGATTATACCGGCTTCGGCGATTTTCGGTTGCAAAATCCGATCTGGGATGTCGATCACACTCGAATTCGGTAAACATTCACTTCCTCCTCATGCGATTTTTTTTTATCGTTATCAGTTGCCTGTTGATCGTTCAATGTTCCCGCGGTGCCAATACCTGTCTCATCCGGTCGATTACAATTCACGGCAATCAAGTTTTTTCCGAACGGGAACTTTATGATGTCATGCTTCTTCGAACCGGTGACCGGTATTCGCCAAAACAATTCAGTCATGATATCAAATCCATTCAGGATTTTTATTCACGCAACGGATTTTTTTTTGCCGAAGTGAACGGCGACAGTTCCCGCATGGCGACGGATAGTTCCTCCATCGATATCGTTCTGAATATTGATGAAGGAAAGCAGGTTTCGATCGGTATGCTTCGCATCGATTCGTGCACTATTTTTACACAGGAAGATATTCTGAAACAATTCGAAACGCACGTCGGCGGTTTTCTTCAATCCGATCTCCTGGAAGCGGACATCGCCGGTTTATTGAACCGATATGAGCGGCAGGGTTATCCGTTCGTTTCGGCAAGCATTCCGTCCATCTCTCTCTACGACGATTCTACAGGAAAAAGACTTCGCGTGGAAATATCCGTGCAGGAAGGTCGAATCGTTTCCATCGATGAAATCCGTGTGACCGGCAATAAAGAAACCGACGCCGGCGTCATTGTTCGTGAATCCAGAATTTCATTGCATGAATTATACAATCCGGATAAGATCGCGAAAATTCCGGACCGATTAAATCATCTGAACATTTTTTCACATGTCGATGAGCCGCAGTTGTATGTGAATAGCCGCGGCGGCGGTTTGTTGATTAATGTGAACGAGGGAAATACGAACGCGTTCGACGGCATCGTCGGTTATGCACCGGCGCAATCGAATGGCAGCGGCGGAATCGTGACCGGGTTTGTGAATGTTACGATGAGAAACCTGTTCGGAACGGCGCGAAAACTCAACGTGCACTGGCAAAGCGACGAGCGCGATGCTCAGGAACTCGGCGTGGAGTATGTCGAACCGTGGATCTTCAGCTTACCGATCGATCTTTCCGCCGGGTTTACACAGCGGCAACAGGACAGCAGTTACGTTCAGCGTTTCGTGAACGGAAGAATCGATTTATTATTAAATGAATCTTTGACTTTGTCGGGAGTAGTGACTCTGGAATCTGTTATTCCGTCAAGTACATTGGCAGTTCCGGTTGTCCAGCAAAGCCGTACCTCGACGGCCGGGGTTGAACTCCGATATGACACGAGAAACGATATTATCAGCCCGACATCCGGCGTGAATTATGCAACCAATTATCAGGCAGGCACGAAAACGATAGATGGGGCATCGCAGAATAGTTTGGCGGTGAGTACGTTGAGTGTCGACGCGTCGGTTTTTTTGAGCACTGCTGTCCATCAGGTGCTTGCGGTCGGATTTCACGGCAGGGAACGAACCGGCGGCAGTATCGAGCTGGGCGATTTGTACCGGCTTGGCGGTGCAAACTCGCTTCGCGGTTACCTGGAAAATCAATTTCTCGGTTCGCGGATTGCATGGACGAATACGGAATACCGTTTTCTCCTTGCCAGACGGTCGTATTTTTTCCTTCTTTTTGATGTCGGATATTTTTATCTTCCCGGTGATGATACGAAAGGAATCGCATCGACTCAACAAATGAAATACGGTTATGGCGTCGGGATTCGGATGGATACATCGCTCGGCAATATCGGCATCAGTCTTGCATTCGGTCAGGGAGATTCCTTTACAGAAGGCAAACTGCACTTCGGATTGGCAAACGAGTTTTGAACCTATGAAGACGATTTTGGATTATTCGATCGAAAGGACATACTGGCGTAATGGTATCGAACATGTTGCCGGTATCGATGAGGCGGGGCGCGGACCGCTTGCAGGTCCCGTTGTTGCGGCAGCAGTGATCTTTCCATCAGAGGTGTGGATTTATGGCGTGAACGATTCTAAAAAATTGAAACATCAACAACGAGTAGAGCTGTATGATATTATCAAAGACACTGCAATAAGCATCGGTGTCGGCATTATTCAGCATGATTGTATCGATGAGATCAATATTTATCAGGCGACGATGAAAGCGATGGCGGACGCCGTTGCCGCACTCGATCCCGTTCCTGCACAGCTTCTTATCGATGGACCGCGATATCAAAATTCAAGTATTCCGTACAAAGCGATCATCGGCGGTGATGCACAATGTTTTACCATCGCCGCCGCTTCAATTGTTGCCAAAGTGACTCGTGATCGTCTGATGATGGAATATCACGAACAATTTCCGCAATACGGTTTTGCAAAACATAAAGGATACGGTACGCCTGAACATCTCGAAGCAATAAGAAAATACGGTCCGTGCGAAATTCACCGCCGCAGTTTTCGGATGCCTGCAAAGCAATGAAACCGAATAACCGTACACAGGGTGCGCTCGGTGAACAGCAGGCAATTGACTATTTATTGAAAAAGAAGTATTCTATTCTTGAACGAAATTATCGTTTCGAGCATGGCGAAATCGATATTATTGCCGATGATAACGGTACACTCGTATTTATCGAAGTGAAAGCCCGTCGTTCAAAACAATTCGGCGATCCGGAAGATGCCGTGACGGAATCGAAACGCAAACAGATCCGGAAAACGGCAGACGGTTATCTTTTTGAACATCAGATCGAAGATCGCCTGTGCCGGTTCGATGTGATTGCGATAGAATACGACGGCTCAATGCCGATTATCCGACATCTTGAAGACGCATTTTAATTATGAATGCTTTGCCTTTTATACTCGGTGCGTTGTGTGTGCTTGCGATTGCCTATCGCTATTACAGTGCATTCATCGCAGCGAAAGTCGTTGCGTTGGACGATTCCCGTCCGACGCCTGCTCATACGTTGCGTGACGGACAGAATTACGATCCGACAAATAAATGGGTTTTGTTTGGACATCACTTTGCCGCGATTTCCGGTGCCGGTCCGCTCATCGGTCCGGTTCTTGCCGCGCAATTCGGATTTCTTGCCCGGATTTCTCTGGCTGTTGATCGGTGTTGTGCTTGCAGGTGCCGTCCACGATTTCGTTATTCTTGCCGCGTCGGTTCGCCGCAAAGGTCGCTCGCTGGCGGAAATTGCGCGCAATGAGATCAGTCCGCTTGCCGGCGTCATCGGTTCGATTGCAATTCTGATTATTGTCGTCGTTGCACTCGCCGGACTTGGACTTGCCGTCGTGAATGCGTTGCGCGAAAGTTCCTGGGGAACATTTACCATTGCGATGACGATTCCTGTGGCGCTGATCGTCGGTTTGTATATGTACCGGATCCGGCCGGGGAAAATCGGAGAGGCAAGTATTGGTCGGTGTTATCGGTGTTTTTGCATGCGTGATTATCGGCAGTTTCATTCCCGGTTCTTCCTTTGCACAATACTTTACTCTTTCGCGGGAGGGAATCATTATCGCGATGGCAGTGTACGGATTTATTGCTTCGATTCTGCCGGTTTGGTTATTGCTCTGTCCGAGAGATTATCTGAGTTCCTATATGAAGATCGGGACGATCGCCGCGCTGGTGATCGGGGTCGTGATCGTCGATCCGCAACTGCGGATGCCGGCGATTACGGAATTTATCCATGGCGGAGGGCCGATTATTCCCGGAAAAATGTTCCCGTTCGTGTTCGTTACGATTGCCTGCGGTGCGATCTCGGGATTTCATTCGCTGGTGTCATCCGGCACGACACCGAAAATGCTGAACCGCGAAAGCGATGCGCGCATGATCGGTTACGGCGCAATGCTGATGGAAGGAATTGTCGGCATCGTCGCATTGATCGCGGCGAGTTCACTTTTCCCGGCAGATTATTTTGCCATCAATCTTTCACCGGAGAAATTTTCCACGCTGGGAATGAGCACGGTTAATCTTCAGGAGCTGTCAAGGGAAGTCGGTGAAGCGGTTGCCGGTCGTCCCGGCGGGGCGGTTTCTTTGGCGGTGGGATTTGCGCAGATTTTTTCCGGCATTACCCGGCATGCGTTCGCTCATGTCGTACTGGTACCATTTTGCAATTATGTTCGAAGCACTGTTCATTCTCACAACTATCGATGCCGGCACTCGCGTTGCCCGGTTTCTGGTTCAGGAATTTTGCGGGCGGGTCTGGAAACCGTTTGAGCGGCCAAATTGGCTTCCCGGTTCCATGCTTGCCACGGCATTTATCGTTTTCTGCTGGGGATATTTTATCTGGACGGGAAGTATCGGCACGATCTGGCCCATGTTCGGCACAGCGAATCAATTGCTTGCCGCCGTTGCGCTTGCCGTTGCCACGACGGCTATCATCAATGCCGGTAAAGTACGTTACGTGTGGGTGACACTCATTCCGATGGTCTTCGTTGCGGTCACGACGCTGACGGCATGCTGGATGAATATTTTCGATAATTTCTTGCCGCTGACCGCCGATCCGGCGACACGCACGTTCGGATATATCAACACGATCCTTACCGTTGTTATCATGATTTGTGCAATCATTATTCTCGTGGAAGCGTTTCGCCGGTGGTACAGGGTTCTTGTGAAAAAGGAATTTATCGTCGCCGGAAAAGTATTCCTTGCAACCGACAAGAATTTTTCCCCGCCCGAGTACGGTTGTAGCTGAGGTGATGTTTCGTTTCCCCGTCTTTCCGTCCCGCTCTACGAGCGGGATTATTCGGAATCTGACGGCTTTATCGTTATCCCGACAAGTTTTTAGTCGGAATCCGAACTCAGCAACTTCGGAATAGATGCTGAATAGAAGCGTTTCAGCAAGACGGGTTGGACTGGTTGATGTTCCCGCTTTTTTGCCTGTCTTTCCGTCCCGCTCGAAGAGCGGGATTGTTCGGAATCTGAACTCAGAATTGAAATTATTTCCCGTCTTCAATTTTAAAATGCGGGTTCTCGATTACGCCAAAGACATTCCCGAACGGATCGAGAACGGTGCCGACGAGAATTCCTTCCCCGACATCCATCACCTCCTGATGCTTCTTCGCTCCGAGTTCCAGTAATCGCTTGTATGTTGCTTTTGCATCGCTGACGCCCCAGTACGCAATCACGTTAGTGCCGAGCGTAACACCCGACATATCGGGATTGAGTCCCAGCTCGAATCCGCCGACGCTGAACCCGACATAAAACGGCTGATCGAAATAGGGCGGGAAGCCGAGAACCGATGCGTACCATTTCTTCGCTGTGTCGAGATCGTTGACAGAATAGATGACTGTGCGAAGTCCGTGAAACGGTTTGGATGATGTCATGATGGTTGATAATTTTGATAATTGAGAAATATTATACTTCCAAGGTTGCTGTTTGCCGTCGACCAAGACTAAGGATTGTGGGTTGTCTTGTCAGTTACTAAGGCCATCTTTCCATTGATTAACTTCCGTATAATGGTTTGATCGAATAACGTATCATTGTCATGCCATTGTCTGCCATCCTCTTCTTCGATGGAGATGGGCTGATTTCCCAAAACCTTATATGTGTATTTCCAACTATAAATTCCGCTGCCACTCCATTGTGATCCTTCTCGAACGATTGTCTTTGAAATGCTATCAAACGTCAAATCACAGCAGAGGTCTGAAAATTCTTGGCTAAACTGAAATTTATTTGCGCTTGTGTCAAAGAGGGCAATAGAGTAGATTGAAGAAGATCCATTTCGAGTGTCCCCTGTCGACATTTCAATATCCATGTATCCATCGAAATTTGCATCTATGAAACTAAAATCACCAGCGGCAAAATTGTGCAAGTCCAACGTATCTAAGTATGATGTAAGCAATTCGTTATTGGGTTGTCTCAAGAAAAGAAACGAATAAATAACTTTCGAAGTACTTTCACTTATCCAAACTTTGGCATGTACCGTACATGGAAGTTTGGGGCCAAGCACCAATTGAAAGGTTGAATCCACTTCTAATTGAAACGAATCAGTTCTTTGATTGCTGGTAGCTGTTTGTTTTTTGGATTGGCTGCCGACTAAGAGAAATGCTGAAACCAAGATAATGCCCATGTATTTGTTCCTCATACTCAATCCCTAATAAGTTCCACGAGTATACTAAAAACTTTTATCGGAGTCAATCTCAGCCCCGCGTCATTCCCACATTCTGTTAGTGGGAATCCAGAACGTCCCTCTGGTTCATAACCTTTCGGATCCCTTTGGGACGGGAATGACTTTGAGCAATGTGCGACTCACTTTCAATGTTGAGTTCATCTCAGGAAGTGAGTCGCACGTTTTCATTTTCCAGTACGGCTTGATGATTTTATTTTCTCTGTGGCTTAGAAATAATAAAACAATCGTGGCGCAGAGACAAAAAACCGTCGCCTGAATCGATCCTTCCGGCCCAAATTGTCCGCCCGTGATCCAATCGGCTCCTTCAATCTTCGATGTGATGAGTGTCTTCCCAATGGCGTTTCCGGAAACGCTTGCTCCGAAAATTGCCGACTGCGTGAAGTTCCAGGCGAAATGAATGGCAATCGGAAACCATAAATTTCTCGCATAAATATATGCAGAGCCGAGTAAAAGTCCGGCTTGAATCGCAAGCCCGATCGCTGCCGTGATCGAACTGTGAGGATTTGCAAGATGTGCGGCTCCGAAGAGCAATGCCGAAATAATCAGCGCAATGTAACTTCCTAATTTCTCTTCCGTGATTCTGAAAATGATTCCTCTCGTTAACGTTTCCTCGATAACTCCCGACGTGAATGCCATCGTCAGCGGTGGAATTAAAAAGAGAATCGGGTTGATCGAAACGACGGAGTAGCCGTGATTCAAATAAATGATCAAAATCGTCAGCGATTGTAAAACCGCTCCGAGCACAATACCTGCGATTAAACTTTTAACGATGCCGTTGGTTGAAAATTCGGTAATTTTCCTTCGTTCGTAGAATTTGTATAACATCGTGTAGCAAGTAATCGTCAAAATGGCGGCGATAATTCCGGTGATGAGGTTTTTGAAATCGGTATCGATGGAGGTGAAGTTCAGCAATGTCCATAATTGCGTTTGTGCAATCTGGATGATTCCTCCGCATACCACGAGTCCGACGATTATTCTCGTCAACGGGAACAGGAAAATCTTTTGTGCGATATTTTTTGCGTTCATGTTTAGTCTTTGATATTTCAACGTTTGGAGATATTTTGATGTAGCAATCTGCCAAAATCAACACTGCGTTCAGGTGTAAGAGAGGCTCCGGAATTGCATTGAGTATACGACATTTTCTCACTCAATTCAAGGATAAACGTGCGACTCACCTACAGCCAAGTTGCTTCTTTGAAGGTGAGTCGCACATTCCTGTGAGCCCGGATATTAAATAAAATAAACATCTTGCTATTGGGACTGAAAGTGTTACATTACATATATTAACAATTGGCCCACTGAGCTCGCTATGGTTTGAAAGCCAGGGTCGTTAGACTCACAGGGGTCGTCCCGTAAAACAGCATTCGTTGTTAGTCTACCTCGATTCTATTCTCTACGCTGCTTTTCTATTAGTCTGCGGTACGGTAACTCGCCATTTTTCTCCATCATCAATTATCGGATTTATGCAACATCATCTTTATTTCGGAGACACAATAGATTGTTCAACAGACTTTGTCAGTGAAATCGCATGGAAGCAGTGGCAAGATCTCTATGCCGTTAAGAGAAAGAAGATATTCCTTTGTATTCTTAAGAATCGGGGGAAATACTGTGTATAAAAAATCATGACGAATGTGATTGTCATATCGACCGCCCGGGATTGTTTCATCGATCTCACGCATCGTGATTCGGATGCGAGCATTTGGATTGTGCAGCGCTGGAAGAAATCCTTCTGGTTCAAAAAAAGGATCTCATCGAATTGGTTCAATGATGAGCATCAGGCAATTGCGTTTGCCTGCGAAATGAAACTGCGGCATGACGGTGAACCGGTGCGTTATCATTACAACGGAAAGGTGTCAACATGATAAAATCTGAACATCCGCAGAAGCACCACAGGGGAAGTTCGCCGCAAAATGAACTAAACCAGGATATAGACAATTGGGTACGGGGACTCCGGCCGGTAGAAGATGGTTCCGATGATTTGTTGAAACTGCTTCGCGGTGCTGAAGAGCCGATAAATCACGTACAGGAATTCGTTTCCCAGGCATTTAATCCTCCGCCCAAAACGGATGATGAGGGCCGCTGGCAGGATGACGGTGGGGAAGCCGGTTAGTGGAGAATTATTATAATCGTTCAACAATCGTTGCAATACCTTGCCCGACGCCGATGCACATTGTGGCGAGTCCATACCGGGATTTTCTCCGGTTCATTTCATGAAGTAGCGTCGTCATAATTCTTGCGCCACTGCAACCAAGCGGGTGGCCGAGAGCAATCGCGCCGCCGTTCGGATTGAGTTTACTCATATCGATTTGCAAATCCCTGATGACCGCGAGCGATTGTGCCGCAAATGCCTCATTTAATTCCACAAGATCGATATCCTTTATAGCCAATCCCGATTTCCGCAAAGCATGTTGAACCGCAGGCACCGGTCCGATTCCCATGAAACGCGGGTCGACGCCGGCAACGCCGGTTGCAACAATTCGGGCCATCGGTTTCAGTCCAAGTTGTTTTGCTTTGTTGAAGCTCATAATCAATGTTGCCGCTGCGCCGTCGTTGAGTGAAGAAGAATTTCCCGCCGTGACCGTTCCGTTTTTTCGGAATGCCGGTTGAAGTTTTGCCAATTGTTCCAGCGAACTGTCGGCACGCGGTCCTTCATCCTGCGAAACGATTACCGGCGAACCTTTTTTCTGAGAAATCTCGATCGGAATGATTTCATCATTAAATTTCCCGCTTTTTTGTGCCTGCGATGCTTTGCGGTGACTTTCCAAAGCAAATAAATCCTGTTCCTCACGCCCGATCTTATATTTTTCCGCAACATTCTCCGCCGTTTCACCCATCGATTCGAGCGGAAACATTTTTTCCATTTTTGGATTCGGATATCGCCAGCCGAGCGCCGTGTCGTACGCGGTGATATTGCCGTATGAACCGGACTGATTTTTTGCAACAGAATACGGTGCGCGGCTCATGCTTTCCACGCCGCCGGCAATAGCAATTTCCAGATCATCCGACCAGATTGCCCGCGCTGCCTGGTTGATGCTTTCGAGACTTGAGCCGCACAATCGGTTGATCGTCACGCCCGGAACGGAATTCGGAAGTCCGGCTAAAAGCGCGCTCATTCTTCCGACATTTCGATTATCTTCGCCTGCCTGATTCGCGCATCCCCACAAAACGTCCTGAATACTTGCCGGATCGATTTTTGTCCGTTCAACAAGCGCCTTGATGACGATTGCACCAAGATCATCGGGCCGCACATCGCGTAGCGCACCGCCGTATTTTCCGACCGGCGTGCGTACTGCATCGACAATAACTGCTTCAGTTCTTGCCATAATCGAATCTAATTTTCATGGGTTGGATGCGGGAGTTCTTTCACCCACGCACGGTAACGGATGCTCATCAGCGGTTGCAGCGGATGATCAGTTGTGAATTCGATATTACCGGTAATCATACCTCCGGTTTTCGGCGTGACGGTGGTGACGATGATCGCATCTTTTCCCGGGGAAATCTTATCGTCCGAAAGTTTGACGGAAACAAGCGGGTTTGTCGATTTCACGGAAAGAATCTTTATATCCTTATCGCCCGTATTGTTGAGCGTGATCGGTGCCGACGTTGTGGAGTCGGTAATGGTTTTGACGAAAACATAATCGGGATCGATTTCGAGAGCTTTCACGACGCTCACAGAAAATTTTATCGTGATGGCTTTATTCGACGGATCGTTCGTGCTGAGCTGAACGGTCTTTACGACTCTGCCCGAAAATGCGGTCGGGTTGAATGTGATAGCGAGAACGTTGCTGTCATTGGGAGCGATGTGATCGCTGTTCAATAACGTTCCGGTGCATTCGCACAATGCCCAGATGTGGTCGATGACCAGCGTATCGTTGCCGGAATTGACGAGTGTGATGAGACGTTGCACTGTTCCGTAGGATGGAATATCGCCGAATGAGAATTCGGTTCCGCCGCGGACGATCAGCGAGGGCTGTGAATAAAGAAGGCAGGGGATCAACCCTGCCATCAAGAAAAATTTCTTCATAATATGCGAGAAATTACTTCCGGTTGACCCATGAATAATATTTTATCTCGAATTTCGGCATCAACGGATGGTCGGTTGCAACCTCGATCGCGCCATTGGTCGTTCCGGATTTTATCGGATGATAGACTGCCTGAAGTTGTGTCTGTTCGCCCGGCATCAAGACATTTTTCATCAGTGTGACTTTGATTTGATCCGATTGCGGGTCGACAGATAATATCTTGATCGTTTGTTTTTGTGAAGGGTTCGAGATCGTGACGACTTTTGTATACGTCGTGTCGACCTTACAATTATCAAACGACAGGAACGCCGGATTGAAACTCAGAACTTGAATGACATTCGCCGTGAATTGGATCGTCGTTTTCGGAGCGGACGTATCGTTCGATGTAATGTATACCTGTTTCGTCACTTTGCCGGTATAGGAATGCGTATCGAATGTGATCGAAAGCTGTCCTTCCTGATTCGGCGCAAGAACTTTTTCTGCCATCATGGTCGCCGTGCATCCGCATTGTGCCTTGACATCGGCAATGCGAAGCGTATCTTTTCCGACATTTTTTATCGTGAGGTTGTGTTCCGCTTTCTGTCCCTGATAGTAATCGCCGATATCGAATATCGATTCGGGTAGTACTTTAATTTTGGGTTGAGCGAAAGCGGCGACTGCGCACAGGGTGAGCGCAGTGAGGATAATGCTGAATCGTGTTGCCATACATGAACTCCGGAAATAATGATTTGATATAAAAATATAGAGAAATGTTCTTACAAATTCAAGTGGATACTGCAGATTGTGAAAGCGACAGTTGTTTCAATAACGGCGCAATTCTGTACCGGTCTTCGCCGAGATCCCGGTGAAGTTGTTCCAGGACTGCAATAACCGACGGCAACCCGATGCGGTTTGCCCACTCGACCGGTCCGTTCGGATATCCGGTGCCGAGCTTCATTGCCGTATCGATATCGGCCGGCGATGCGATATTTTCCGTGAGCGTAAAAAAAGCTTCGTTGATCAATTGACAAAGTATACGCGGCATGACCATGCCGATACGATCCTGCACGACCGATATTTCTTTTCCGATTGAAATAAAAAATTCTTGAGCGGAACTAATATACTTCCGTTCTGTAAACTGCGTTGGTGCAATTTCGACGAGATGTTCTTTCGTGAGTGTCGGAAACGCGCTGATGCCGATCAGCCGCGAAGGATGTTTGATCCATGATGCCTGCTCTGTCGCCGATATCGTTATGGATGATGTGAGAATGATGGTCGATGGAGGCAACGCTTTGTCGAGCCATCGAAGATTTTTCTTTTTGATTTCCAAATCGATATTCGTCAACTCGACAGCGAGCAAAACGGTTCTCGAAACGGTCGTCGTTTTTTTGAAAAATTTCGGAAGGGAGGATGGTGTATTGAGTTTGCAAAAAATATCGAAATCTGCAGCATGGCAAACTTCCCCGAATTCCGAAACGAGCTTCGGTTCACCGCAGAGAAATATTTTTTGCCGCCTCTTCATTGATCGCGCTTCACAATTCCGAAAATCGTTTTCTCCGGATCGATGAGAATCGAATCGGGTTTTGAATCGACAATAATATTGAATGTCTGTTCCGCTAACGAATCGACGACAGGAAACGAGCGTGAGGAAGTTTCGGAATGGATGACAACCGGTAACGGCAACCGGTAAACCATTATCGGTGCATTTTCCTGTTTGATCGTCACACCGACATTGAAGCGGGAGCCGTCGGGTTTTGCGTTCCATGAATAATGCAGGATCGGGCGGTCGATGGAATCGGATGAAGCATACACCCACTGTTGAAAAAACCAGCCGAGATCTTGTCCCGATGCCGATTCACATTCATGAATAAAATCTTCCGTCGTTGCGTTTGCGTACTTCAATTTCGGATTGTTGACATATCGTTTCATCGCCGTAAAGAATATGCTGTCGCCCAACATTTTTCTCAACATGTGCAGTGTCAATGCTCCTTTGAAATAGACCGACGATCCGAACGAATCCCAGAATGCCGTATCGCTTCTTCCGACGACCGCTTTCGCATACGATCCAACCGGCAAGGACATCAATTCATCGATATGCTTCCGGTATCCTTTGATTCCGTCCGTCGATTCGAGATAGAGTGCTTCTGCATACGTTGCAAATCCTTCGTTCAGCCACGTGTTGTGCCAGTCGGCAGTCGTGATCATATCGCCGAACCAGTGATGAGCCGTTTCATGAAAAATCGTGATGTCACTTTTTCCGTCGCCTCTCAGCATCGTATTTTGAATGGTGCACAGCGTTTGGTTTTCCATCGTGAGATCGCCTTCGGCTTCCGCATATCCGAATTTTTCTTTCAGGAACGGATATTCACAAAATTTCCTGCTCATGAATTCCAAAAATTTCGGAGCGTTCTTGTAATCGATTTTTGCTTTTTCAGCATCTTCCGGAAAAACATAATACGATAACCGCATCGTATCGCCGTTCATGGCATGATAGGTATCGTTCAATTCGACATATTTTGCTGCGGCTGCGGTGACGAGATATGTCGACGTCGGATATTCTGTCGTCCAGTTGAATGTTGCCAGCCCGTTATGCCGTTCAACCGATTTCAATATGCCGTTCGAAACGGCAGTGAAGCTGTCGGGAACGGTGAAAGTGTGTCGAGATCGTCGCTTTATCCGACGGCACGTCTTTGCATGGCCACCACCGGCGTGCAAACTGCGGCTCGCCGCTCGAAGCAAATCGTCCCGACTTCGTGAAGTAAATTCCACCACCGTCATATTCTCCGCTGTACGTAGAAATTGCGTGATAAAAGATTTTTATGCGGAAATGAACTTCGGGTTGTAACGGTCGATTTTGTTTCGATAAGGTTATGACTACTTTTCCGGAATCCTGCGTGAAAGAAAGTCGATGCTTTTCGACGAACACTGTGAATGCCGAATCAACCGTGATCATGTCCTGCGTTGCGCACAACACACATTCAGACAGAGGATGCACCGCTTTCGCTTCGACGACAACGGCACCGCTCATTGTTTTGTGGGAAATATCGAATGCAACAGAGAGATCATAATGGAGAACATCGTAATCATTCATTCTCGGATCGTTGGTTTCACCGGCAATCAGAAAACCAGCAAACAATAAAACCGCAATAACAAGGAAAAATATTCTTTCTGCTGTCATTTGTCGTATCTGTAAAATCCCTGTTTGGTTTTTTTGCCGAGTTTTCCGGCGTTGACCATCGTTTGCTGTATGACGTGCGGCTTGTAGCGCGGCTCGCCGAATGTTTGTTCGTACATCGATTGCGTGACGGCGAAATTTACATCGATGCCGATCAGATCCATCAATGCGAACGGACCCATTTTGAAACCGCCTTCTTTCGTGACGATCCGGTCGATTTCTTCGACGGTCGCAATTCCTTCGCCCAAAATCCGCAACGCTTCACCGTAGAACGGTCTTGCAATTCTGTTCACGATAAAACCGGGCGTGTCTTTTGCGATGACCGGAGTTTTGCCTAATTGTTTTGCGAATTGTACGGTTTGTTGGATGGTATCTTCTGAAGTGTGATGTCCGCGTATGACTTCCACCAATTTCATCAAATAAGGGGGATTGAAGAAATGCATTCCGGCGATCCGTTCAGGATGATTCGCATTTGCAGCGATGACGGTTATCGAAAGGGAAGAAGTGTTCGATGCAAGAATTGTTTGTTCGGAACAGACCGATTCGAGATGCCGGAAGATGTGATGTTTGACATCGACTTTCTCGATTGCCGCTTCAACAACAAATTCACATGTTGAGAATTTCTCAAACGAGGTTGTCGTCTAATTCGTTTCAGCGCGTCCGATTTTTGTTGTGGTGTGAGTTTCTGTTTATCAATTCCCTTTTGCAGATCGGCGTCGATGCGCTTGATCGCACGGTTCAGGAGATCTTCGGAAACATCGTGGAGAATGACGCTGCATCCGGCAAGAGCGGCGACGTGTGCTATGCCTGCACCCATCGTGCCCGCGCCGACAATGCCGATGTTGTTCATATCAAAAAAATATTAACCGGGAATGACTGAATCTTCCGGAACTTTTTGCCAGTCCGGAATCCATTTCGGAACCGTCAGGCCCCACGCTTCGGCTTTCTCGCGGACTTCCTTTTCGAACGTGTTGCGCACGTCGTTGTTGTCGCGCTTCTTGATGCCGAGTTCGCAGTAGCGTTTGTTTTTCTTGGAGCCGGGTCTGCCGAAAATCGCCATCACCCGTGGCCACCACCGTTCGAGTGCTGCTTGAATGTCCGGTTTCGTTTTCGGATCGAGCGCGAGGCGCTTCACCCAGTAATCGCCGTGGGCGATATGGGTCAGTTCTTCTTTGAAGATGCGGTCGATCTCTCTGCGCCACGGACCGAAACTGCTCACCTTCACGTCTTCTAATTGATGTCCGGCGCCGCGATCCATCAAAAAATTGAACATGACGAAATCGGGCCAGGAATCGATCGGGTAATAAAAAATATTGACGCGCTTGTCGCTTGCAGCGCGCTTGCTCCCCAGATCGAGACTGTCTTCCACGCGGAACGCGAAATCCATTTTCTCCACCCAGTCGTCGACGCCGAAGTGTGTGTCTTCGAGCAGGCGGTACATTGCTCTGCCGTGGCGCACTTCGTCACGCACGATGTTCGAGACGATGAGCATCTCTTCGGTGGTCGGCGCTTTCATGATCCACGGAACGTAGCCAAAGCCGCCGGCAAGTTCGGAATCCGCCTGCTGGAGCATGAGGTTGGTGAGGTGATCGTAATACTCGTCGCTCATGTCATCGACGGTTTCGATCGAATCGCCTTTGGCGAGCTTTTTCTTCATGATTTCTTCGCGCTGGCTGTTCGGAAGTTTTGAGGGATTGTTCGGCATAAGAACGTCTCCAATTGATAAAAACTTGTTGAAATTAAACGGATTATGATAATGAACATAATAAAAATCGGACACATTTGCAACGGCTTAGCGAAGGTGGCGTCCAAATCCAAATTTGGACACCACCTAAACGCCGCCACCTAAACGCAGCCAACCCAAGTTGGGTAGTGGGTCGGTTTGACTTCTTCCTGTCATTCCCGAATGCTTCAGTCGGGAATCCAGAACAGAGAAGCCAGCGATCTGGATTCCCACTTAAAACGTGTGGGAATGACACGTGGCTTTGGTGTGGAATTGGAGAATGGAACTGACCCACTACCCCAAGTTGAGGTTCGACGGAAAAAGAGGTATATTTTTTGGATGAATAGGAAAATAGTTTTTGAGATTTATTAAAAAGTATATTATAGACTCAAAAAGTGGATATCCAGTTTTATTTAAATAGGCCCCGTGATTTCGAATATAATGAAGAAGAATTTCCAATCGTACTGAGTGATTATAAGAGATTGTTAGACATTTTTATCTATTTAATGAATACAATGGCTCAGAAAAAAATCAAAGACGAAGGATGGAGATTCTTTTCGGAAACTCTTGTGATAAAATACATATTGAGTGCAAATAGCCTTTCCCAAATACTGGATGGTTCACGTATCGAGTCTTCATTGTCGAATGTTTCTGTGAATATGATTGATATTTCTTCTATTTTTATTTTGATGCGAGCCCAAATTGAGAATTATCTACTCTTTTTCTATTTGTATCTTCAGCCAAAGACAAAGGACGAACAAAGATATAGATTTCTGATCTACGAGCTAGCGGGCTTAAATAGTCGTCAGAAATTCGACGTAGCCATGCCAGCACTTGAAAAGAAGAAACAAGAAGAGAATGCGCGAATTCAGGATATTTTACATTTGTTGAGAAATAACCATTTTTTCCAATCCTTAGAATCATCTCAACAAAAGAAGATTCTCAAAGACCGTGTAGCCAAATTAGTAGGTTGGAACAGCTTATTCGAACAATCAGATTTGAATCCTGATTTGTATCGAAAGATTTGGCTTCTTTCAACAAATTATGTCCATTCAGAATATATTTCATTAATGCAAGTAAAAGATTACCTCCAGAATTCCGGCGAACTTATTTCAACAAGAAACCTGATCCTCACTATTTCCATCATGCTAACTTGTGTTTTTATTGTCGATTTCTTGAGACATTATCCGGAAATAGAAGAACGCTTTGCAATGGTAGCTGAAAATGACATTAGGGTAATTCAATTTTTCAATAACCTCGGAAGAGCTAAAACCTAAATAAACGAATTAAGATTCAATGAACCCAGACCAACTTCGTTCTTTGCAAGCGCCGTTAAAGAAACGCTATCAGGAAAAACCTGAGGCGGCGTTCATCACACTGAAAGCCCAGGGAAAAATCGGTGAAGGAGTTTCCTGCAGAATCGAAACGGGCAAGGCGCTCGTCGAGGCAGGATTGCATCCGGCAACAGGTGGTAACGGCATGATGGTCTGCTCCGGCGATATGCTGCTCGAAGCGCTCGCGGCGTGTGCTGGCGTTACGTTGAGCGCTGTTGCAACCGCAATCGGCATTACAATTGATGAGGGAACCGTCCGCACCGAAGGCGATCTGGATTTTCGCGGAACACTCGGAGTTTCCAAAGAAGTGCCCGTCGGTTTTCAGAATATCCGGCTCATGTTCGATCTCAAAACAAATGCTTCGGATGAACAGCTTGCCACGCTGATGCGCCTTACCGAGCGTTATTGCGTTGTTTTTCAAACGTTGAGCAATTCTCCCAAAATTACCATATCGCATTACGCCTGAACCTTGCGAAAGTTGCCAACCTTCGCAAGGTTTCAAGCCGAAAACCTTCGCAAGGTTGCACTTCGAAAATAAATCACATGCCGCTTTCTATTCTCCCGAAATTAGTGTATTTTAGTATATACACTTATAAAAGGTACATTATTGAAGAAACAGGCAAAGCTGCATTCATTCCACATTCCGGTGATGGGCATCGGATATACCATCGATACACCGGCAAAAGTGGCGCATTACGGCATTTCATCAGTCATTTCGCTTGTCGACGATATTCTCGTCGAACGCATGAGAAAATTTTACAGCGAGAAGCTGAACCTTCCCTTCACACCGATCACCGATAAAGAAGACGACCATCGCGCACGGCGGATCACCGAATATCTCAATCTTATGGACAAAATGGTGAGCGCAAAATTCGCGTCGCTTAAACATTCCATCAATGCAAAAGGCGAAGATCTTCATAAATATATCGAGATGCTTCCCGATCTTTCAGAGATCAAACAAAAATTCCACGACTTCATGGAACATAACACCATGAAAGAAGATGTTGCGCAATGGATCGACGAGCATCTTCATCCCGGAAGCATCGACGTGAACATCATGACGAAATTGGATAAAGAGAATTACCGGGACAGCGAAAAATTGTCGAGCGAGTTTAACGATGCCCACGCCGCTCTGCGCGGGTATGCCAACAGCACACTTCGTTCTTCCATCGTTTTTTCTGCCGGCATGAATCCGCGGCTGTACGGCTACATCGAAAAGTTCGACGATTTTTATCCCGACGAGAACAATTACATCAAAAAGAAAATTATTTTAAAGGTCAGCGATTACCGGTCGGCGATCATCCAGGGAAAATTCCTTGCCAAAAAAGGATTGTGGGTTTCCGAATACCGGATCGAATCGGGACTGAACTGCGGCGGGCACGCTTTTGCAACCGACGGATTCTTGATGGGCCCGATCCTTGAAGAATTCAAGACGAACCGCGCTACGCTTATTCAAACAACGCACGAGATGTGTGTCGGTGCATTGAAAAATAAAAACCGGCACGTTCCTTCGCTTCCGCTTCCGATTAAAATCACCGCACAGGGTGGAGTCGGCACGGCGGAAGAACATGACTTTTTGTTGAATCATTACGGACTCGATTCCATCGGCTGGGGCTCTCCGTTCTTGCTCGTTCCCGAAGTCACCAATGTTGACAATCATACGCTCGGTTTGCTTGCAGCGGCAAAAGAAGAAGATTTATATCTCAGCAATATTTCACCGCTCGGTGTACCGTTCAACAGCCTTCGCGGGAATACGAAAGATATTGAAAAGCAGGGATACATCGACAAAGGCAGGCCGGGAAGCGCGTGTCCGAAAAAATTCGTTTCGTTCAACACCGAGTATACCGAGCAGGCAATCTGCCTTGCTTCGCGGCAATATCAGAATCTCAAGATACAGGAACTGGACGGACTGAATCTTTCAGCGGAAGAAAAAAAGAAATCGTTCGATGCAGTCACCGAAAAAGTTTGTCTCTGTGTCGGGCTGACGAACGCCGCTTTGATCGTCAACAATATTCCGACGAACGGCGATGGGTCGGGAGTTTCCATCTGCCCCGGACCGAATATTGCGTACTTCGATAAAGTGGTGTCGCTCAAAGAAATGATCGATCACATTTACGGCCGGATCAAGCTGGTAAATGAATCGCATCGTCCGAATATGTTCGTGAAAGAGCTTCGGTTGTATGTCGATTACCTGAAGACAAAAATTTCCGAAGCGCCCAAACCGTTCACTGAAAAACAATTGAACTACTTCGACTCGTTTCAAAAAAACCTCGACGAGGGAATTGAATATTACAAAACGCTTTTCGCCGATTTTGAAACGAAGCTTGAAATGCTCAAAGAAAATATTTACGACGACCTGGAAGAAATCCGCCGGGAGTTGCAGGAGTTGGTTCCGGCAACGGCGTAAGTGATCCAAATAGTTATCTGGTCTTGCTGAACATCATATTAATTCATTGGAGGATATTTTAATATGAAAAAATCCCTAAGAATATTGTTCTTCTTGATGCCATTTGTGTTGTTTGTTCGTATAGCACGATGCCAGGAATATTTTGAGAGCGATAATCACTATCAATACACTATTAAAATAAATTCTAGCCTGCCTGATTTCGTATTTTCTGTTTTCCTTGATACCCTAAAAAACACAGGTGAAAGCACCGGGACTGTCTCTCGAATCGAAGTTAGAAGTTCTACCGGTAATCAGATTATTCAGAAGATTAAAATTTCTGGGGAATTACCAATGTATTCTTCTGATTCATTTTATGCCAAAGATATGAATTTTGATGGATATCTTGATATCCTTTTAAATTACGCTGGCGGTTCTGCCGGTGAACAATTTCATGTCTGGCTTTATAATCCCAAATCAGGAACATTTAAGCGTGATTTACAGTTTGATAACTTATGGGATCCAGAAACAATTCCCGATGAAAAAGTGGTGACGTCAACTGTTACTACCAGTTATGAAAGTACTGAGGTAGAGATTTATCATGATGAGAATAACAAACTGGTTCTTCTTCGTGAGGAAGAAAAAGAATATCTTGGCGAGGTCAACGGGAATAAACGATGGTTGAAGACTACAAAACCATTTAAATATAATAAGCCACTCCCTGTAATAATTGACACTCTCAAAGAAGAAGAATAACGGGAGGTCAAGGATGAACGATCGATTGAAATATTGGATAATACTGATTGTTGCTATCGTGACCGGACTCTTTATCGCGTGGATCGATACGCGTCCTCATTGGGATGACACGGGAATTACCGTGGCGATGGTTTTGGGAACATCTGCTGTGCTCGGTTCGTTACTGCCGCGTCATGCATGGCTTTTGGCCCTTGCACTTGGCATTTGGATACCGCTCGCCAATATCATTCAGTTCAATAATTACGGTTCGGTTTTCGCGCTTGTTGTCTCATTTGCCGGCGCTTATGCCGGAGCGTTTCTCCGGAGAGCGTTCTTTTCAGATAGCCATGAAAACAAAACAGGAAATCAAGAGAGAATATAAAGAACGTAAAGTACCATCCGGAGTTTTTCAGGTGAAGAACACGGTGAACGGCAAAGTTCTGCTCGGCAGCAGTCTGAATTTAGACGGATCGCTGAACAGGCACAAGTTCGCGCTTATGTTCGGGAAACATCCGGTCGAAGCGCTTCAAAAGGATTGGAATGAATTCGGCTCTGACAAGTTCGTCTTCGAAATTTTAGAAATAGTGAATGTCAAAGACGATCCGAATTTTAATCTTACCGATGAGCTGACGCTTCTCGAACAGATCTGGATCGAGAAACTTCAACCGTTCTGCGAGCGTGGATACAATACCGGAATGAACATTCGTCAGGCATAATGATGAAAAGAAAACGTTCATTCAAGATGGAGGTTGTTGCGGTTATCCTTTCGACCTTTGTTGTCGTGGTAACCGGTTATAATATGATCGGTGAACCGGCCCGGCTGGTTCTGATAATAACGATTATTGCCGGAAGTTTGGCTGCCGGTATTGCCACCGGGAGTTTGATCGAAAGAAAACGCAGCGAAAAAAAGACCGAGCCTACTTCCCTGTAAAGTTTGCCTGCCGTTTTTCCAAGAACGCTTTTAACCCTTCCTGATGATCTTCCGTTTCGGATGCAATTTGCTGGATGTACGCTTCGTATGCCAAAATCGTGTCGAGATCGGACGAAAGCGATTTGTTGAGTGTTCGTTTGATCAAGCCGATTGATTTGGTCGGCGCCTGAGCGAATTTCTTCGCGAGCGACATCGTTTCCTCTTCCAATTTTTCCGGCGGTACAATCTTATTCACCAGCCCGACTCGTTCGGCTTCCTCTGCAGGAATATCTCTGCCGGTTGTTGCATACTCAAATGCTCGTGCCATGCTTGTCAGTCGGGTTAAAAAAAAGTGCGAACCGGAATCCGGAACGAGTGCGATGCGAATGAAGACTTCGATAAGCTTTGCCGTGTTCGACATGATGCGCATATCGCATGCCAGCGCCAGACTGCATCCCGCTCCCGCCGCGACGCCGTTGATCATGCCGATAACCGGTTTTTCCATCGTTCGGATTTTGCGGATCATCGGGTTGTAACTTTTCTCCAATGATTCTTTCAGGGAGCGTTTCGAGCCGGCATGTTCTTTCAAATCCTGCCCGGAACAAAATGCCTTATCGCCTGCTCCGCGAATAACAAGACATCGGGCTGAAGAATCTTTCTCAGCTTCTTTCAACCCATCGTTCAGATCTTTTTTCATCTGCTCGTTGAAAGCATTGTACACGTCGGGTCTGTTGAGCGTGATGGTGCAGACGCCGTCTGTGATTTGGTAAAGCAATGTTTGATATGCAGGCATGCGATCCTTATGATAAATGAGACAATCTAATTCAAAACGAAATTTATCCCGTCGTAGGTCGTGCCTTCTCGCGGGCCGGTATTATTTTCTTCGCTGTGATCGAAACGAAGGTCGACATGGTTTACCAAAAATTTGAATACCGGTGATTCCGAGACGGAAGTGTGCAACGCTTCGATGGTTTTCAGAATTCCGGCAAGCCGGAAAGCGTACCCTTGCGTTGAAAAGCCAAGTCCGGGTGCATCCGTCCTTCCACCGCTCATGTAGAAAAATTCTCCGATATTTGTCTGCCATCCTTTTCTCAGCCAAATTTTACCGCCCCATTCGCCGGCAATGACGTTTCGGAAGAACTGGATATCGCCACTTCCGTCGACATATTGTGACGGAGGCGGATCTCCGATAGGATTTCCTACACTGTCGGTTGGAGCAGGAAATTGTTTGACAAGAACATCTTCCGCCTCACGGGCGAGTGTGAATGATAGTACTTCCCATTTTTGAGTTGAAGCGTGAGCGATGATGCCGGCTTTCCAGCTTAGTCCCATCAGAGCGGTACGGGGAAGCGGGTCGCCCTGGCTCACGTCAATGTACGTTACAAATTTATCTCCGAGATTTTTTTTGGCATAACCGAAAGTAATATCGAATACCGGTTCGATGTCGTTACCCAACGTGATCGGTTGTTCACGGAATTTGGAAATAACCCCGAAAACAGGAATTGTCATTATCATTCCGAGATCGTATGTTGAAAACTTTGCTTCGGCGAGACCAAGATCGGAGTCAACGTATTTGACAGTATATCCCAGACCTAATTTCACGACATATTCGAACCCGACACCGAAATGGTAATTCTCAGAACTTTCTTTCGCTTCGAATGTGCCATCCGTTGCAAATCCGGTTGGGCTATATATTGTATATGTTCCGAGATTAAGTATGATTTTTGAATAACCGTATCCAACACTCAAACCGAAAGGCAGCTTGGAAAAATTTTGGAAGTTCACTCCTTCATTAATAGCATATGAATTATATGTGAGGCCGGATAACTCGAATGTCGGTAGCCATGCCGTATTCTCTGTGTATGTGCCGGCAATCAGAAAATGGTCAAGCGTCATCATGCCGAGTTGTCCGGGATTTGCGAGCGTCGACATTGCATTATCGGTTTGGATCGATCCGCTGATTCCCCCCATGCCGTTTCCCTCCGTAGAAGATGTGATCAAAAGAAACGGAACTGCCGTTCCTTGTGCGGATGCACGATCGAATGAATATAATGCCAGAATTGTGAACATGAAAAAAAGCTTCAGGGTTTTCATAACATCGTTCTCCCATTATAATGAAATATGATAACATAATTTCGAAGAACGAGTGATGTCCCATGACTTTATGGGCTGTAATGATGGAAAAAGATACGGAAGATTACGACAAACTTCAATTTTTCTCGCGAAAGAATCCGACCATATCCGTTCCAATCGGTTGAACGCCTAATTGTCGAAGCATCGTCACAACTTGTCCGCGATGGTATGATGAATGATTGACAATATGCTGCATCAACTGATACAACGGCTGGCGGTACTCATTTCCTTTGAGATCTTTGTAGACGATTATCTTTTGGATATCATTGTCGGATTTCAGTGTGCCGCAAAACTTGAGAATTTCTGTTGCAACCGTTTTCCATTTGTTCTGAAGATCGGTAAATGTCGGAACATCTGCCGGCTTGAGGAATCCGGTGATCGGCGCGCCGGTCCAGCGTTTCAGCCAGATATCTTCCGCTCCGAGCGTATGTGTGAGTGTTCCGTGAATTCCACCGTGACTCGATTTGAGATCTTTGGTGAATTGTTCCGGCGTCAGTTTTTCAACCACGCCGAGTATCCGGTCTTTCGCCCAATAATTGAATTCATACAGTGTCTGAATATCTTTTGCAGTCATATCGTATTCTCCAAAATGATTGATCAAAACATGATTTCGAGAGATTTCGGTTTCGGCAAGAGAAGTTTTGCACCGTTGTCGGTGATGAGCATTTCATCTTCAATCCGTATGCCGAATTTTCCCGGCTGGTAAATGCCCGGTTCGTTGCTGAACATATTGCGGGGTTCCACTTGCCGTTTATTGCCGGGGACAAGATAATACCATTCATGCTCGTCCATCCCGATGCCGTGTCCCAGACGGTGCGTAAAATATTTGAAACCGGGACCGAAGCCGTCGGTATTGGTTTCTATGCGCGCAATCAGGTCGATTTCTTCAGCGGCGATTCCCGGTTTTGCAACCGCAAGCGCTCTTGATTGTGCTTTCAGAACAATGTTGAATACTTTTTGCATGTCATCCGACGATTTTCCGAACACGGTAGTCCGTGTCACATCGGATTGGTAACCTTCAACCGTACACCCGCCGTCCATCAGAACGATTTGGTTTTCTTTTAATGTCTGTTGTTTTTGAAATCCGTGCGGACTCGCCGATGCTTCACCGAACAGCACGAGCGCGCCGCCGCTCACGCCGAATTCGGCATAGAGTTTGGTGATGATCGCTCCGTATTCCCGCTCGGTCATTCCTTCTTTCAGATGTTCGACTGCAGACAAGTAGACTTCTTTCGTAATATCGTTGCCGATTTGTATCAATTCGATTTCATGATCGGTTTTGATACTGCGGCATCCGGCAGTGACAATCGTGCCGCTGATGAGGTCAGCGCCGCCGCATCTTCGTTTGATTCCCCCGGTAACAAAATCCCTCGTTGTCTCTTCAATACCGATGACTCCCGACAAACAATTGTACTGCGTGAGAATCGTTTTCACAAGGGCGTACGGATCTTCATCTTCCTGCCATGTGAATAATTTCGACGACCCTGCCTGTTCTGCCGCCCGCATATGTTCGAATTCCGGAGCGATAAATACCGGAGCGCCATTCTGGAACAATATCATTGAAAAGAGTCGCTCGCTCCTGTCCCAACGGATGCCGGTGAAATAATTCAAACTTGTTCCACCTTCCATAAATAACGCGTCGATGTTTTGTTCCTGCATGATCTTTTGCGCCTTTTCGATCCGTTGTTGTCGCTCTTCCGGTGTGATCGGTTTGATGCGGCTTCGGATTTCATCGACTTTCGGATTTTTTGGTGCGGATGTTTGTGCAAGAGCGGGTGAAACGACCAGCGGCACGAGCGCTCCCGCGGCTGTGGTTTTGAGAAAGGTTCGTCGTTGCATAATTTTTGTTTTGATTGTTTGTTGGTTGTCCGTTTCCTTTGCATGATTGAAAACGGATGGAAAAATTTTTCGGTGAATTATTCTTTGATTTTCTTCTTCATCTCAGCCAGTTTTTGCATCGCTTCGAGGGGAGTGATCTTTTCGATATCGACTTTCTTTAATTCATTCCGCAAGGAATCGTCTTTCATTTCGAAAAGCGTCATCTGCATTTCCGGCGCGGCGATTCGTCCTTTTGTTTTCTTCGAACCGTTTTCTCCATGCACGTTCAGCTCGGAATCTTCTAAATTTTTTAATATCGACGTCGCACGGTCGGTGATTTCTTCCGGCAAGCCGGCCATTTGCGCTACCTGGATACCGTACGAATGGTCGGCAAATCCGGGCGTGACTTTATGAAGAAAAATGACCTTATCGCCGTACTCACGCACCTCTACTTTAAGATTTTTAATTCTCGGAAACAAATCGGCAAGCTCGTTCAATTCGTGATAATGTGTTGCAAACAATGTCTTTGCGCCGATGCGGTTGTGAATATATTCCGTCAATGCCCATGCAATGCTGATGCCGTCGAAGGTGCTGGTGCCGCGCCCGACTTCATCGAGCAGAATCAAACTGCGGTCGGTTGCCGTGTTGACGATGTTTGCCGCTTCATGCATTTCCACGAGAAACGTGCTTTCGCCGGAAGCAATGTTATCGCTTGCGCCGACACGCGTGTAAATTCTGTCGACGATACCGATCGTTGCTTTCGTTGCCGGAACGAAACTTCCGATCTGCGCCAGCAACGTAATGAGCCCCGCTTGCCGGAGGTAGCTCGATTTGCCGCTCATGTTCGGTCCGGTGATGATCATGATCTGGTTGTCGTCGTTGTCGATCATGAGATTGTTCGGCGTGTATGGTTCGCCGGGCGGAAGCAGGCGTTCGATGACCGGATGGCGTCCTCCCTGAATCTCGATCCGCGTTTTGTTGTTTATCTCCGGCTTATTGTATCCATATTCGACGGCGACATCCGCGAGCGAAACGAAACAATCGAGCATGGCAATAAGTTGAGCATTTCGCTGGATCGATTCGGCATGAGAAGCGATTTCCATCCGCAACTCGTTGAAGAGCTTCGTTTCAAGCGAGAGAATTTTTTCTTCCGCATGAAGAATTTTTTCTTCGTACTCTTTCAGTTCCGGCGTGATGAACCGCTCGGCATTCGTCATCGTTTGCCGGCGAATGTACCGGTCGGGCATTTTGTCTTTGTGCGTATTCGTAATTTCGATATAATACCCGAAGACATTGTTAAACCCGACTTTCAGCGATGAAATTCCCGTTTTCTCGCGCTCGGTTTTCTGAAGATTGGCGATCCACGACTTTCCGTTGATCGAAATATCACGCAATTCATCAAGTTCCTTATTGTATCCTTTTTTGAATACCCCGCCATCGACAAGTGACAAGGGTGGATCGTCGGATAATGCCGAAGAAATAATCTGTGCCAGATCCGGAAGCGGCTCCAATCCGTTCTTAAGGGCTGCGAGCGTTGATGAACGAACCTGGGCGATGCCGGATTTCACCCGTTCAATCTGCATGAGCATGGCATTGAGCGCAAATACTTCACGCGGCGTTGCACGATTGGTGCAGATTTTCGCGATCAGCCGCTCAATGTCGCCGATGTGTGACAGCGTCTGGGCAACACTCTTACGGAGATCGGGATTTTTAAAAAATTCTTCGACCGCTTCAAGACGCGATGTGATCGGTTCGAGTTTTCGTAACGGAAGATTAATCCAGCGCTTCAATAATCTGCCGCCCATCGGTGTTTGTGTTCTATCCAAAACCCAGAAAAGCGTTCCTTCCGGTTGACCTTCGAGTGACGTCGTGATTTCCAGGTTACGTTTTGTCGATTGATCGAGCAAAATATATTCGCTCGTGTTATATGGCATGATTTTCCGGAGGTGCAGGAGATTTGCTTTTTGTGTCTCCTGCAGGTAATTCATCGCGGCGCCGGCGGCGACAATGCCGAGACGCATCGTTTCGATGCCGAAGCCCTTGAGCGTTTGCGTTTTGAATTGATTGATGAGAAGTTCGTATCCGTAATCGAAATTGAAAATCCAATCATCAAGTTTAGAGTACAAGCCGGAGTATCGATTGTTCAGAAGCTGGTGAATTGCTTCGCGGTCGCGTTTCTGTACGACGATTTCGGACGGGTGTAGCGAAGCGATCTGTTCCGAAAGCTGTCGCAACGGGAATTCACTGACGTTGAATTCCGCCGTCGTGACATCGACGAATGCAAGTCCGATGATCTCGTCGCCGTTGGCAAGCGAGTGGGGAAGCGCTATGGCGGCGAGATAATTGTTCTGTTTCTGTTCCAGCACTTTGTCGGAAAATGCAACGCCGGGCGTGACGACTTCGATAACGTCGCGCTTGACGATTCCTTTTGCAAATTTCGGATCTTCCATCTGTTCGCAGACGGCAACGCGGTAACCGGCGCGCAACAGCTTCGGCATATATGCTTCGAGTGCGTGATGCGGAAATCCTGCAAGCGGGATATCGTTCGCCGCACCGCTGCCGCGTTTGGTGAGCGTGATGCCGAGAACTTTCGATGCAATCTTGGCGTCATCTTCAAACGTCTCGTAAAAATCACCGAGCCGGAAGAGCAGTATCGTGTCGGGATACTTTGCCTTCATCTGACCGTATTGCTTCATCAGCGGAGTGGACATGTCGAAAGCGTCGCAGGTTTAGATAAATAGACGGAAAAGTTTCAAGAATTAACCAAAAAAAGGGGTGAAAAGCAATTAGAAGGGCAGGATGAATTGAAACGATTTTTGTCGATCAATTGCGGCAGACCGTTGGAGATCTGCCGCATTGATCAAGGCAAAATTTACATCGTATATCCCACTTTTATCATAAATATTTTTCGTGAAGAATTGGGCTGTAAATAGTTTTGATCCTGTGGCGATTTTCCGATTGACCATGTTTCAAATGAAAGAGAAGCGAATGCCCGATAAAAACTTCCGTCCAAGCCGAAACGGATGCGCGGCGAAGTGCCCGGCGATAGACTGATATCGGAAGGACCCTGATCTTGTGAAAGGTCGACAGACTCCGAAAACGATAGCGGAAATCGTAATCCAAACCAGGGAATAAATTGAATATCCTTGTCGACCTTGTATGTTCCTTCCGCTGTTATATCCCAGAGAAACACGGAATAATTTTCGGTATAGCCCGGAGCGTTGCCGCCGTTGATCCCGCGGCTCCAATGTTCGAATCCCGGACCTGTTACGGGCGTGAGATCGAATTCTTTTGAAAGTGCGAAGTTATAGCCGAGCTCCGGCGTCGCCTCGAAACCGAAATAGTTCGTGTTGGTCGTGAACGGCGTTTGGTTGCCCAGTTGATCAAACGTGAAGCCGTTGTATCCGACGGAAGCGAAGTACATCGTGAAGTCACCTCGTAGGAAAAAATTTTTCGAATCATTCAAGGCGATTTTCGGAACAACGCCGAACCCGAACAGGGAACCGGTCTCGCTCAGGTTCTGCGCGCCGTTATCGTCGAATTCTTCCCATGTATATACGCGGAGGTCGGTGTAGAATGTCGTTTGAAAAGATTCATTGAGATTTTGTGCCGTGGCGAATGTTGCTGCAAACATCCAGCCAACAAGAAGAAGCGTTATTATCGATTTGAACATAAATTTCCTTCCTTTAGATTTAACCATTGAAAGTATCTGCTCGTTTATGTGATTCAACATCATTGATCTTCTGCAAGAATTTCGACAGGGATGGTTCCTGTCGTATGGATATATGACGCGAGCGTGCGCATTGCGAAAATGACACTCAACAATGTAAGCACCGCTGCGGCGAGAAACGGCATTCCGGGAAAGTAAACCGGTGCATTGTTGCTTGTAAAGAAAGCAAAGAGATTTGTCATGACAGGTGGACCGACGATAGCGGAAGCGCTCATCAGGCTTGTGAGCGCGCCCTGTAATTCACCTTGTTCGTTGACGGGAACTTGTGTGGAGATGATGCCTTGCAGTGCGGGTCCGGCAATACCTCCCAAACAGTACGGTACGAGAAATGCAAACATCATCCAGCTCTGCGTCGCAAATGCGAACAGCAGGAATCCGATTCCGTACATGCTGAGTCCCACGTAGACGGAACGTTTTTGTCCGAGTTTCGGAATGATGATGCGAATCAATCCTCCCTGGACGATTGCTGTAATGAATCCAACGATACCCAGGGAATAGCCGACCATAGCCGAATCCCAATTAAATTGCTGCATGGTAAAAAACGTCCAGGTGCTTTGTACTGCATACGCGGCAATATAAATAAAAACCAGCGACTCGATAAGTCCTGCGACAACAGGATATTTTTTTAACTGCAGCAGCGATCCGACGGGATTCGCTCGTTTCCATTCAAACTTCCGGCGGTTTTCTTTTTTCAACGATTCGGGAAGAACGAAGAAACCATAGAGCCAATTGAGCAGGGAAAGTCCGGCAGCGGCATAGAACGGTACGCGCGACCCGAATTGTCCGAGAACACCGCCGATCACAGGTCCTATGATAAACCCCACCCCGAAGGCAACGCCAATGATTCCAAAATTCTGCCCCCGTTTTTCCGGCGTACTGATATCTGCAATGTATGCTCCACCGGTTGTAAAACTGGCCCCGAAAATTCCTGCAAACATTCGTCCGAGGAAGAGCCACCAGATGGTAGGGGAGAACGCAAGGAACAGGTAATCGACTCCCAATCCGAACACGGCTGCAAGGAGTACTGGCCGGCGGCCGAACCGGTCGCTGAGATTTCCCATGACCGGCGAACAGAAGAATTGTACCACGGAATATGTGAACATCAGCCATCCCCCGTACCGTGAGGCGTCGCTCATGGTACCATGTATCAGCTCACTGATCAGCTTCGGAATGATTGGAATGATGATGCCGAAGCCGGTTACGTCAATCAACAGCGTAACGAAAATAAAACCCAGGGCGGCTTGTCGTTTGCCAAACATGATGATTTGTGTTTTTTTACAATCGATTGGGTTAATGAATGAATAAAAATTTTACTAAAAATAAATCTGGAAAGCAAGTGAGCTTTTTGCTATTTGATGTTTACGACCAGATTTTCATCCTGAACATCCCATGTGCCGGATGAAACGACATCTTTTCCCCTCACTAATTCCCACGAAGTTTCTGCGGGAAATAATGACGGCACCGCTTTCGTGCTAAACGGAGCGTTCCACCACAATAATCCCTGAGCGATGTACGGACTTTCGATGATTTGCTCCAGCGAAAGTGTGCTGTCGAAAATTGCTTCACCGTGAATCAGTACGGAATCTCCGGTAAACCGGAATGGAAATTTTTGCTGAAGATCTGCAACGACACGATTTTCCGTTACCTTGCCGTACAGAAAAACGCGGGAGTTCTGAAGATCCGCAAGTGTGACAGATGAATCGGTTTTTATGGTGATCGACCAACCGTAGCGATCCAGTTCCGCAGAATCTTTTCGTGCAAGCCCAAGTAAATATTCCTGATCGAACGAACCGACGATCATCAAACCGTCGCCGGGGTCGCGGATGTCGCTGAACTTCGGCGCAAGTTTCTGGATCTTCAGAACGTCACCATATGGATCGAGTATGGCACGCGTTGGTTTTGCCGGAGAAGAAATTTCGAATGGAACGTCGTTATGATAGATTCCGTTTGTGTCGGAACCGAGAAAGACCTGCGTCGTGTGCATTTCGTTGCCGGTCTGAATACCGACGTTTACGAATGAAGAATATTTTTGATAACCGACGATGCGCACCCTGCCGCGGGTCGTCCATTTTCCACTCTCTGAAATCGATTTCACGTTATAAATTTTCATTTGCGGAATTCCGGTTTTGGTGATCCATTGATCGAAGAACCAACCGAGCTTTTTTCCGGAAAGTGTTTCGGCAAGATGCTGAAAGTCAGTCATCGTTGCGGTATGTTCGGCAAAACGGAGCGCGTATTGATGATACAATTCCATAAAAATACTATCGCCGAGAATTTTTCTCAACATGTTATGGACATACGATGCTTTGAGGTACTGCGTCGGGATCGAGCGCAGGTCGGCTTTCTGCTGTAACGGAATATCGGTTCCCTGTTGCACGCGCATCAACAGCGGACGCAGCAGCGGATGATGCGACAGCGAGTCGCGGGCGGTCATCGTGTGATGCGCTTCCTGATATAAGAGCGCGGAATATTCGCAGAATCCTTCCGACAAAAAAGCCGCGTCCTGTTCGTCGATAAAAACGGTACCGGGCCACCACTGGTGTGCAATTTCGTGCGGTAAAATTGATGCGGCTTTGTTGAATGTATCTTCCGTCGTGAACGCCAGTTGTTTTACCATGACGATTGATGGAACAGCAATGGCAAGGACGTTTCTTCCTGCAACCCAGTTTTCCACTTCGATAATATTCAGTTCCGGAAACCGGTACAGAAGAAATTTTTCGCTATAGAATTGAACAATCTTCGAAGCGAGTGCTGCAATATTTTTTCCGGATGAGGAATCTTCGGCAAACAGATGAACGGCAACCGGAACCAATCCGCCGGTGTTTCGGATTGTCGTAAATTTTCCGGCACAGATCCAACCAATTTGCGGAATCGGCCGGTCGAAATCCCACACAAATAATGATGAATCGCCGCGAGTATCGGACTTGACAAGTTTTCCGGTGGCAAATGCCTGCCAGTCATGAGGAACAATCAAACTGAAACGTACGGACTCCAATGCCCGCTGACCGCCCGGCAAAACTTCTTCTTCACGAAGCACGGCACGGTCATTTGTGATCAGCGTGAACTCCGATCGGAACGCAAGTACGCCGGAATACGAGACAACGATATCGAGAAGCGAATCGGAAGGAATATTCTTTATCTCAAATCCATTTTCTGTTTTTTGGATCTCTTTTTTATGCTGATTGACAGAAGCTTCATGAAAATCGAATACCGGTGGAAGCCGGAAAGTGATGAAATTGTTCCGGAACGACGTTCGTCGTATGCCGATCGTATCGGTGCATGCGATGGCGTTGGCAGATGGAAAAATCTGTATCGTTGCCCGATGACTGAGGATGACAAACCCGGAATCGTTTTGATTTTGGGAATAAACCGGCGTCAGAAAAAAGAATGAGGCAGTGAGAATGACACACTGCCTCAATATTGATCGATAGGAAATCACAGAGCCGGCGAAAATAGTTACACCGGGAATTGTGCCGGCGGAGGCATCGGCGGCGGAGGCATCATCGGTTGTTGTTTCGGTTTGAAAATACTGTAACCGATTAACCCGCCCAGCAGTCCGAACAGAGAATGAAGAACCAGATTCTGAAAAAATCCGAGTATGATGAACATCGCCGACATTTTTCGATCGAGCGCCGATTCGATCTGATCGAGCGTCTGTTCCGGAAGCTGTGAACTGTATTCACGCAGCATTTTCATGATGAACTCTCCCATCACATTGCCGAACATCGAAAGGAACATGAGTGAAAGGAGCGTTCCAATGACCGCGCTGATAAGGCCGGCCAGCGCTCCAACGGCCATACAATCACCGGAGTTGAACGGCGGTGTATCCGGTGTAAAATTGTTCTTATAAAAATAGACGGCAATGAATCCGCCGAACAGCAAACCGGCGCAACAGAGACAATTGATGAGACTTAAAAACGGAACGGTGGAAATGATTGCCATGATAATACCGCCATACAACGCGGGAATAAGTTTGTCAGGCTTTGGACTCATGAGTAATCCCTTGGATTGTGGATGAATGTTGGAACAGGTGTGTCATACCCTCAAGAAACAGCGGTGTGAGAATAATCGACGCGACGATACCGAAGAGCAATCCCGTCCATAATCGCGTTACCAGGGTGCTTTCGTGCAGTCCGAATAGGTCCAACGCAACATCGGTCAGCATCGGCAATGTTCCGATGAGCCAGACGAATGAAGTGTTGAGAAGTTTTTTCTTCGTTCGAAATGGATAGGATACCACTCCGAGAAAAAATCCGAAATAAATTCCGGAACACCGGCTGCACACGGCAAATTTCATTCCGAACAGATGAAACGAACGATCGTCAAGCTGATGACAGACGGGAGAAAAGAATCGGATGATCGTGTGAGAATAGACGTGTGTATTATTTTCGACAAGAGATACGAACGGCGGTGCAACCAGCATCAGGCACCACAGCGTTGTTCCTATCAATAATATGCGATACGGATTGAATATTCTCATAATCGGCGTCTTATAGCCGAAAGGTATGAGAAAATCGGATGAGAATCAAGAAAATGAAAACTTATTTATAGAGCGGATATTGCCGGGGAGGCCGGCCTGCCAGAAAATTTCGTATTCCCCACAACGCAATTGCAGGCCTGGCGTGTGCGTCGGAAATGTTGTACGGTAAATATGGATATCCGAAGGGAATAAATACACGAACGGGTACATCCATGCGTTCAGCAATTTTCGTCACGTCGAGAGGAAGACTGAACATGACTTCAAGCTCACACGGCGTTCCGGATTGTTGTAAACGGTGCAATGCTTCACGTACGAGTGAAGGTTGGTGTGTCGCAACGGAAACCTTGACGCCGCGCGATGCAAGCGAATCGATAATTTTTAAAAAATTATCACGATAATCGAGGCCCGGAGCTTCGGGATCGTTCCATTGTCCTTTCACGATCCGCACGCCGATGCGGTGTTCGACCGCCCACTCAGCGTCCTGAACACTGCGAACCCATCGCGCCGGCATCGAACAGGTCATCCGATCGCAAAAAGGACGCAGTTGTTGTGCAAAATTCAATGTCCGGTCGGCAGATTCCGGACCGTGAGAATCGAACTCAATACCGATTTTTTGTTTTGTAGCAAGGATAATTGTTTGGCGGAGAAGTTCAAGATCATAATGAAACGAAGGGATCTTCAAAGAAATATTAAAGTTCCCGGATTCTTTTTGCAATGCTTCAATAAGAGATCGGTATTCCTGAAATAAAAGAGCGGGAGTACCGTCCGGTCCGTTCCAAACGCATAATGTGGTACTCCAGCCATTGGCAACTGCACGGCGTGAGACGTCAAGAGCACTTTCGATGGAAGACCCGGCGATGTGGCTGGCGGCAAGCCGGCTGACAATTTTCTGAAGCATTACCTTGACCGGAGGAATGGTTTACGATGTTGCAATATTGACCGTGCGTGGTTGTGCAAGGATACTCTTTCTATTCAATTGTTCGATTTTTTTCCACAAAAAATCTGAAGAATCACTGCTGAATCCGGCAATGCCCTGAAGGGTAACCGGATAGGAACGATATGTTGCAAACTGATGCACCTGATCGGTCCACATCCGCAGCCACGGTTCATCGCTGCCAAGAAATTCAAATGCCTGTAATCCTTTTTCAAAAGCATATCGAATAGATTCATGCATCAATAAAATTCCGGGTGAACACCGGGCATATTCCTCGTCGAATCCGATTTTCAAGACCCAATACCGGCCGGCAAATTCCACGGCAAGTTGTGCAGCGACTGCACGATCGCCGATCCGTAAAATTCCAAACTGCAATTTCTTTTGCCGGGCAAGAGCAAAAGAATAGTGATGGAAAAACTTACGCAATTGGCAATTCATTTGCAAGCTCGTTCCCTCGCGATGTTTCCACCCCGAAGCTTCTATCCGGAACAGCTCTTCAAGATATTGTTCGACCGAATGCTCGTCGGGAGTAACGACGGAAATCTCCAATTGTCCCATTTCTTCCGCCCGTTTTCTGGCGCGCCGTACGGTATACCGCCGTTGGGATGAGATGCTTTTCTCGAAATCTTCCCACGAAGAATTGATGGGAAGCCATGGAGAAGCGGTGCAGGTCTTCATCTGTATCCATTGGACGGATTTCCACCGGCCGGCAATCATGTCCGATTCATTGGAAAGAGAAATGAGTCTTTTCAAGATTGTCGGCTCATGGAATTCTTTTATCGCATCGACAATTTCAATCAATGCATCATGATCCTCGTAGAGGAAACTGCACGGTTCGCACAAAACGCCGGTTCCCAACAGTTCCAATCGTTTGTTAACGCCGTGACCGACCACTGCCAGCGGGGCAATCGCACGAACGACGCCGTTTTTCCGAAGAACGACTACCTTGAGCGTGTCCGGCGGACAAAAAGCTTCCGCACACGAAAGGAACCATTCATGCTGCACGAGTGGAGATTCGAATCGAGATGCAAGCCGGTTCCATTCCGTTTCAAGTTGACGTATGCCATCAGTGTGATCGATAATTTCAATCATAAAAATTTCTCCCAATAAAATACATATTGGTTAATGAATGATGTTGGAAAGTCGGATTTTCAAAGAATGTAAATTTTGATGAACATTTCATAAAATATAAATTTTGTGAATCTGTTCAGTGACTTCTGTCATCATTTCGGCAAAATTGCATCTTTTCACACATTCTGCTATATTCAAACGATTTTGAAATGCAATTCTGATCTGTATCACACCAATCAGGCGCTCGGATGATGAAAACTCTCAATGTGAAAAAGAATTTTTTAGGGATTGAAGAACCTGAACTCTGTTCGTTCGACGGCTCCAAAGTGGTCGTCGTGCCGGTACCGTATGAGCGGACAACCAGCTACGGCGGCGGAACAAAATTCGGTCCTGCGGCAATTCTAGAAGCTTCACGCTATGTGGAATTTTATGATGAAGAAACCGGTCGGGAAGTTTATAAAGAATTCGGAATTGCCACTCTTCCGCCGCTTTCGGTAAAAAATAAAAATAGCGAAGCAATGCTGGAATATCTCTATGAAACGACACGGGCGTTGCTGGCAGAAAAAAAATTTATCGTCACATTAGGCGGTGAACACACTATTTCGCAGGCATCCATTGCAGCCTGTGCAGAAACATTCCGCGATCTTTCCGTCGTCCAAATTGATGCGCATTCCGATTTGCGGATGGAATATCAGAATTCAAAATTCAGTCATGCATGTGTTATGGCACGTGTCTGCGAATTTCTTAATCCGAAACGGCTCGTTCAGGTCGGCATCCGCGCCCAATGCATCGAAGAAGCGGAATTTATGAAAGCAAGCGGAATCACGACATTATACGCACATGAAATCCGCGGCGGAAAGTATACGAAACTACTGAAATATTGGGACGATTATGCAATTGAGAAGCTCACCGATCACGTGTATGTCACGTTCGATGTCGACGGGCTGGATCCGTCGATCATGCCGTCGACAGGAACTCCCGAACCGAACGGATTGTTCTGGCATGAGACGATGGCATTTCTGAAGAAGCTCGGCAAGCGAAAACAGGTCGTTGCATGCGATGTTGTTGAACTTGCTCCTATGAAAGGTGTTCATCATCCCGACCTGACCGCGGCAAAGCTTGTTTCCAAAATGATTAATTATTTTGTTTGAATTTTTTTCTGTGGTTAGTCGTTGAGAGCTTTCAGAAAGAATTGAAATCGGTAAAGATTTTCCGTACATTGTTCTGTCAACAGAAATTTTTTAAACTTCATGGATAACGAATTATGAAATTTGGAATTTTAACAGGTGGTGGAGACGTTCCCGGATCTGAATCCCTGCATCAAAGCGGCAGTCTATCGCGCTTCGGATGAGGGACATGAAATGCTCGGCATTCGGCGCGGATGGGGCGGGCTCCTGAATTTGAATCCCGATGATCCGTCATCATTCGACAATAATATCATTCCCCTCAACCGGACATAATACTCGGACGATCGATCGTACCGGCGGAACGTATCTTCATACCTCCCGGACGAATCCGGGTAAGGTAAAACCAAGCGGTCTTCCGGATTTTTTGGTGAATTCCTACAAAGCACCCGCCGACGGACAAACGATCGATTGCACGCCGCATATTTTGAAAGTGCTTGCTCATCTCAAACTCGATGCACTTGTCGCTATCGGCGGCGACGATACCTTAAGCTATGCTGTCCGTCTTCATAAAGAAAATTTTCCCGTCGTCTGTATTCCGAAGACGATGGATAACGATGTTTTCGGTACCGATTATTGTATCGGATTTTCCACGGCGGTGACACGGAGTGTCGAATTCATACATGGACTTCGCACGCCGACCGGCTCGCATGAGCGTATCGCCGTGATCGAACTTTTCGGCAGATATTCGGGTGAAACATCGTTGATCTCCGCGTATCTTGCCGGCGTCGATCGGGCAATTATTTCCGAAGTTGATTTCGATACGGAAAAACTTGTCGACTTTCTGGTTCACGATAGAGAAAACAATCCGAGCAGATATGCCATCATGACCACATCGGAAGGTGCAAAGCCGATGGGCGGTGAGATGTATCTCAGCGGCGAGGCAGACGCTTACGGGCATAAGAAACTCGGCGGAGTCGGCGAATTCATTTCCAAAGAAATTGAAAAACGGTCCGGCATTCGCACGGTTTATCAACAGCTTGCCTATCTTATGCGCAGCGGCGCTCCGGATGCTCTCGATCTGATGGTGTCGTCAACGTACGGACATCTTGCTACCGATCTTCTTTTGAAAAAACAATCGGGCAGAATGGTTGCATTACGCGACGGGAAATACACCACTGTTTCCGCAAATATCATTACGGAAGGGAAGAAGCGTGTCGATGTCGATGAACTATACGAAGTCAACCATTATCGGCCGAAGGTTGCTCACTTGATGGGTAAACCGATGTTTCTTTATTAGAAATCAGCTGTTTTTATTCAGGCAATTCGCAAAGCCGATTCAGCAAGAATCGGCTTTTATTTTTCAGGCATAGGAAAATTTTACAACTATTTTCCCGGAGTGAATATCCGAAATTTTAGAAAAACAAATATGTTGACAAAGTTAATCCAAATGTATATATTAAACATCAATATGAACTCGTTCTATTCCATTTACGAATCCAATCACCATTCTCATTTCTTACAATAAAACAACTCATTGACTTGAGACCTTGTTTTAGATTTTTATAATTTTCATCGTTGCAAAAAATTTCTGTTACCTAAGGATTGGTTAATTTCTTAATCGAGAAGCAATTCTGCGCTGCTTTACTCTTTTAGGCACGCTAATTGCAGGATTATTCATTTTAAGAATACTACGCACCGGTGTTTTTCGCGGACGAATGGTTTGGGACAGTTAACAGAATGTAAATAATTTAGGAATATTGATGGAAAATATCCCAAAAGAGCGATCTTTTGAAATTTCACGCAGGAATTTTTTGAAAAAAGTTTCCGTCGGCGTGGCGGCAATCGGCGGTACGATGTGGTTATCAAGTCTCGAAGCGTGTAATACTGCCAGTAACGGTGTGGCACCGGAGCCACTGACGGGACAAAAGGTAAAACTTATCCTTGCAAATGAACCGGCGCTTCAAAATGTGGGCGGATTTATTCAGCGTTCGTTCGGCAACAATACGAATGGCAACAATCCGGTCATCGTTGTGAGGACGGCTGCCAACGGAGCCGGCGCGTTTCAGACGATGTCGGTTATTTGCACACATGCAGGATGTGCCGTGGGTAACCCATCGGGCGGACAGGTGTATTGCCCGTGTCATGGTTCGGTGTTTAGCGCGCAAGCAGGCAATTTTGCGGCGGTCCTCGGCGGTCCTGCCCCGAGCTCATTGCAAACGTTTGCAACAATGTTCGACGGTACGACAATCACTATTTCCATGTAACAATGAAAGCGAAACTCATGAAAACACTATCCTCGGTCATTATTGTATCGGTAATCCTTTTGTGGTCTTTTAGTGCGTCTGAAGCCGGTCAGAAGTTCGGAAATGAACAACGTGTTTGTCTGTTCGATTCACCGGATGGAATGTTATTCGCAGTTCCGTCTGATCTTCCGACTGCTTCAATGGAAAGTCCTGCGGAAATGTCGATTGACAATTCGGATTCGACTGTCGTTCCGAAATCAAAAATGAAACTTCTTCCGGATCATCTCAGCCCGATGGAAAGTTTTTTGTGGGGCGAAGGAGGCATCATGCGCTCGACCGGCTGGTTTCCGCTCACTCCCGAATCGAGGAAAAGCGAATTAGGTGTTCGCCGTACGATGCTTACCGCTCATCAAATCGGCGGCTTCCTGACGTTTGGACTTTTTATTCCGACGCTCATTATCGGTCAGCGCAATCTTGCGAACTGGAATAATGCATCAAACGGCCATCAGCTTGATCGGAAATTGAATAACCTCCACCAGATGATGGGCATGCTGACGTTTTCCTCCTACATGGCAACGGCGTCGCTTGCAATCTTTGCGCCTCCACCGCTCATCCGGCGTGGCGACTGGAGTACAACGACACTGCACAAAACATTGGCCTGGGTTCATTTCGTCGGCATGATTGCAACACCGATTCTCGGTTCGCTTTCCGCGAATAAGTCACTGTCGTTGAGTGCTGCACAAAATTTACGGACGATCCATCAGATCACTGCGTATACAACCTTTGCGGCGTTTTCCGCTTCGATGATCATTTTAACATTCTAAGGAAACGATACTATGAAAAAACACTCCGTTCTGTATTCCAACCTGTTCTTTACGCTGTTCGTTTTTGTTCTCGGCGCTGTTTTTTTTCTTTTCGTGCTTGCCGTGTGTCATCCTTTCGCCAGTGGACAGACAACGAAGCTTTCCGCCGCGAAAGATGAATCTTTTCTGACCTATAAATTGATACATCCGCTTCATGAAATTGAGGCGACGAGTAAAGATGTCGACTGTACGATCGATTATAACGATACCACGAAGACAATTCAAAGCACGTCGTTCAGTGCCGATGTTTCGTCATTCGATAGCGGGAACAGTAATCGTGATTCGCACGCCATGGAAGTTCTCGACGCACTCACGTTTCCGTCGGTTTCGTTTCAAAGCAAAAGTATTACAACATCGGGAATGAATGTAACGGTAAGCGGTGATCTTACATTTCACGGGCAGACAAAGCCGGTGGATTTTGCCGCGACAACATCCTCGGCGAACAACAAGCTGACGGTTCAGGGAACTGCGAATGTCAGCTTGACCGCATTCGGTATCGATCGTCCATCGCTCATGATGATCCCGGTTCAGGATACGCTGAGAATTTCTTTTACGATGGTCTTTCCGGTTTCATCCAAATAATTTTACCAGCCGAGTATCCAGCCAAACATCAGCGGCGCGACGATGGTTGCGTCGCTTTCCACGATGAATCTCGGCGTATCGACTCCCAGTTTTCCCCAGGTAATTTTTTCATTCGGTACCGCGCCGCTGTACGATCCGTATGAAGTTGTGGAATCGCTGATCTGACAAAAATACGACCAGAGCGGGACGTCGTGCCATTCCAGATCCTGGTACATCATCGGAACGACGCAGATCGGGAAATCGCCCGCGATGCCGCCGCCGATCTGAAAGAACCCAACGCCTTTTCCTCCGGAATTTTTCCGGTACCAATCTGCAAGAGAAACCATATACTCGATACCGCTTCGCATGACGGACGGCGGTAACTCGCCTTTGATGCAATATGATGCGAAGATGTTGCCGAGTGTCGAATCTTCCCATCCCGGCACGATGATCGGAAGATTCTTTTCCGCAGCGGCAAGCATCCAGCTGTTGGCGGGATCGATTTCATAATACTGTTTCAGTTCTCCGCTCAACAATAATTTATACATGTATTCGTGCGGAAAATATCGTTCCTTCTTTTTATTCGCATCATTCCACAATTTGAAGATATGTTTCTGCAATCGTCGGAATGCTTCTTCCTCCGGAATGCAGGTATCGGTCACGCGGTTGAAATGGTTATCCAATAAATCCTGCTCTTCTTTCGGAGAAAGCTGGCGATAATGCGGCACGCGTTTATAATGGGAGTGCGCGACGAGGTTCATCAGGTCTTCCTCGAGATTTGCGCCGGTGCAGGAAATGATTTGCACTTTATCCTTGCGGATCATTTCTGCCAGCGAGATGCCGAGCTCTCCGGTCGACATCGCACCTGCGACCGTGATCATCATCTTGCCGCCGGATTTCATGTGTGCCTCGTATGCTTTTGCCGCATCCATCATCGCCGCGGCATTGAAATGAAGATAATGTTTCTCCATGAATTGTGAAATCGGTCCTTTGTTCATGTCAGGAATTTCCTTTGAAAGATTCTGAATTATTCATTTGTAATGAAGAAATATATTTTGCCACGCCGTCTTCAAGCGATGTTGCCTTTTTTTGATAACCGGCACTTCTCAGTTTGGTCATCACCGCTTCGGTGAAATTTTGATATTGCGCCGAGAGACTTTCGGGCATATTGATGAACCGGATACGCGGTTCTTTGCCCAGAGCAGAGAAGACTGCGCGGACGAGATCGAGAAACGTGCGTGCCTCGCCGGTTCCGCTGTTGTACAAACCTGCCACATTCGGAAATTGCAAAAGCCAAAGCATGTGATCGATACAATCTTCGACGAAAACGAAATCCCGCTTCTGCTCGCCGTCACGGATTGCGGGATCGTTCGAACGGAACAGAGAGACTTCACCGACCGTTTCGATCTGCCGGTATGCTTTCCAGACGACACTTGCCATCGATCCCTTGTGAGATTCGCGCGGACCGTAGACGTTGAAGAACTTCAATCCTGCCCAGCGAGGCGGCGATTGTTTTCCGCCGGAAACCTGTTTGAGCACCCACTGGTCGAATTCATTTTTACTGCGGCCGTACAGGTTCAGCGGCTGGAGGCGTTCCGGCGGTGTCCTGTCGTCGTAGCCGGCTGAGCCGTTGCCGTATGTTGCCGCGCTCGATGCGTACATGAACGGTTTTTTTTTCTGTGCACACCAGTTCCAGAGCCGCTGGGAATATTCGATGTTATTGTGCTGTAAATATTTCCAGTCGGTTTCCGTCGTACTGCTGCACGCGCCGAGATGAAATATCGCGTCGGGTGAAAGGCGGCCATCTTCAAGCTCTTTCAGAAATTCGAGATGTTCGACAAAATGAAAGTGCTTGAGTCCCATCCAATTTACCAGTTTATCCGCCGTGAGCGGGTAATCGGTGAGGATCAGTTCGTTGCCGTCCGTCGATAAACGTGCGGCAAGATTCGAGCCGATAAATCCCGCGGCGCCTGTTACTGCAATCATGATACGTTGTTATGAAAAGTGACAACCTGGATTTGATTCTCTTGAAGATAACACTAAAGCGGCAGATTTTCAAATTTCCTATTACAGTTGGACTTAGTTGATGAATCTGGATGCCCACTTGAAACATGTGGGCATGACAGGAAGGAAGTGGCTTTTGTTTTTCCCATCATATATGTCTTTCCCGAATGTTTTAATCGGGAAACCAGAAAGAAAGGGGGATTACTTTTTCAAATCTTTAATATCCCTGCCGAAATGGAGCGAGCGGATATACAATCCGAAATTAAGATAGAGCCGGTGCGCGTCGTTTCTCAGGTATCCGGAATCGAGAGAAAAATGATCGCACTGGTGTTCTTTCGCATACTGAAGAACCCAATCGAGAAGCTGCCTGCCGTAGCCGTTTTTCCGGTGAGCCGTGTGCGTGACGAGATCGTCAAGGTATAATGTTTTGCCGCTGAACAGATGGTTGAGTATCCTGAATCCCGCAACGGCATATGCCATCTTCTCGTCGCCGATGTATGCGATGGTATAACCTTCCCGGAATTGCATCGGCAAATGTTTTCTCAGGTACTCATCGTCGCGGTGAGGTCTGAGTTCTTTCAATGCCGGGAGTAATTTCTCGATATCTGATTCTGTGGCGATGCGTATGGGCATGAAGAGCAGTTGTTAAGGTGAGTGATGATTGTTAACATTATGTACAACATTCTGTTTGTTATTCGTTTACAGAGCCGTTAGTTTAATTTTCTTAGATTTTTGTCATCTGAGCAGCTGTTGGCGTAAATTGGATAACAGATTGTTCCGTACGGCGTGGAGATATATAATCTGTAGTTGTAGTGGGAAGTGTTAATATCTAAATAGCTATCAACCATAGGCAGCGACGAATCCTGAAGGTTACATAGATTTAAATCCATCATCGTACCTCTGTTTTACGAATACTAAATTTCCGTATGCTTCTGCATAATCGTGTTTTAATTTAATTGCTTTTTAACATGGCAACAATTTTATCCTCGATTCTCCAGAAATCAGTATATGACGCCATTCCAAGATATGCTTCCGCGTAATTAGGATTTACACGATTGCTTCTTGGAAAAAGGTGAGTGCGACAGTGGGCTCATTTAACTGCAGTGCTTCGACATATTTGCAGTCGCGTTTTCATCATCCGACTACGCTTAATCAAATCTCTTTATTTTCAAGCATAAGCATGTAAATTAGGAGATTCCATAAAGGTCATCCCGTAGGAGACGTTTTGTAACTATGGCTTTTCCATGTTCGTTGTCGTGTCTGGGTAGAACAAGCCTGCATTATGAATTGAAACAACATAATCCTTGATATTCCATTGAAGTAAAATTTTTCTTATGTCTTGTTCGCGGGTAATTTCAACCGTGATATTCAGACCGTCGATCTTTACAACCTTGCCTATTAAAATGTTTTCTTGAAGCATTTTATTTGTTTGCATTTTTTAGTGATTGGAAAACACTAAAAATATCTTCCATTGGATTATTCATTTCTGGAAATGGCATTAAAAGATCAACAATGTTTTTAAAATCACCAAAGAGGTTTCCATAAATCATTGTGATTCTTGAATGGTTCTTCATCAGAATAAAGCTGTTTCAGAATATTTGATATATTCTTATGGTTTTATATCAAAAGTAAATATTATATAATTAAAGTCAGGGTTTGCGTTTGATTTCCAATGAAATCATTAACATGCTCATCTAAAAAAGAATACCTATAATTATCAAAACAGAATTGTGTTTGTTTAATGCTTCTACAAATTGCCTAAGCATTTCGCTATAAGGTAAATCCAATGGAATCTATCTCTCGTTAATTGCAAGCTGTAACGGAATTCGCGATTTCTGAGTAAAACGGTAACACGTTATCTGTACCTGTTCGGGATAGCAAATATTTGCATCCTTGAAGGTGTTCGTGTTGGCACAGCTTGACAATAAAACTGCGTCAATATTATGATTATAAAATGATAATGCTATGTTTTCATGAATTAGACTCCTTTGAATTTTGATTAGCAATACTTTCGTAAAAAAGTTTTAGTTCAAATAATTTCTTAAGTGCTAACTCTGGTCGTTCTTTCGCTAATCGGTTAACACGTTTTTGAATGGCATTATCTATTGGGTTTAAGAATTCATAGTTAGTAAGAATTTGTGCACAATTAGAGTTCTCATCTTCGTCGTTGATTTGCTCTGAACCGGCATACCGAACAGCCGTTACTCATTAAAAAATTGATATTATCTGCCAAAAAGAATTTTGACATTATCTCATTGCGAATTTGAGCTGTGCTTTCCATTGATTTATCAGCCTCAAAATCTAACTCTTTTTCTTCTTTTTGATAAATATATTTGTAAATCATATTTTTTTATTCAATTATTATTTTGATATCTGCCTACAATCAATATTACTACACAAAGGGATTTCAGAAACTTTCAATAATCCCCGTCGGGCATTGCTGCCCGACGTTTCTTCAACAGCTCAAATAACTATGCCCACTTTTTTACTGCAGCTTCGATAGCGGGACCTGCCTTCTGGAGGTCTTGCGGTAACATGCATGGCATCCATTCTATCTTTGCCTGAAGCCAGAGAAAAAACGGTTCTGCGATTGCCGGTATCTGCGATGCATCGGTCATGTTCACAATGATATAACAGCCGCGGTTCCCGTTGATCGTTGTAAAATATGCGGCTTCGGCTTTTATTTCTGCCAGCAGTTGCCCCATCTTTTGTCCGAATTGCGGATCCTTCAACGCAACGTTTCCCGGTACTATCGGCATTTCGACTTTCATAATATAACGCATGGTATTACTCCTGATTGGTAAGAACAGTGAATTGTTTGACTGTTAAAGATAACCCGACACAACCAAAGAAGCAACCCACCTATTTGTCGGTACGGATGACATTCGTCACGGAAAAAAGAAAGTATTGCGCATTATTCATCGAATCGAATCATTTTATCGTGTTTTTCAGAAGTGAGCAAGACACAGGAATTGATTTTCCCGATTTGATTTCGTAAATTATAGCATCAAACAGCATTTGCTCTTTGAAAGCCGCTTGTGGAAAATTATTTCCGGGGCGGCTTTTTGTGTTTATGAGCATCAAGAAAAATAAAACCGAGCAATTACGAGGAGAGAGACTATGACGCAATTTGAAGAAGAGCTGAAAGCCGAAGAACAAAAACATAAAAAGATCATCAAGTACGATCTTGAAACATTTATTGCCTTGTTCATTATCGTCGCATTCGTCGTCACCGCAAATCTTGTTCTGAAATCCGCTTATAAAGATATCGGAAAGTTAAAGACGGAAGTGAGTCCCGTACTCAACGCATGCAACAAAGACATCCTGAACGCGTCGGAAACATTCCATAAGAATGCTACAGACGTTCAGGCGAGAACGAGCGTGGATTCCGTCAAGACGTTATTCGACGGATCGATCGTGTATTTCGGGCAGATGGTGAAAAAGGGAACCGATGCCGGTATGATCATCGAGGTCGTCGATTCATGTTATAAGGCAGCAGTTGATTTCCGCAACGTGCTGGGATCACAAAAGGGATTGGCCGAAAACGGCATTTCAAATGAAACACTCGGCGCAATGGATAATTCGTTGAAAAATTTAAAAGGGAAGATCGATTCGCTGGTTACCAGCGTCGATGTCATATAACGCTTCCGGATTTTTCCTGAAGTTCAGTTGGGTGACGCCGTATCCGGGACCGATCGAGTATGCACACGTCGTTCTGCCGGAAATACAACCGCTGGCAACGAATACCCCCGAGACAAAATAAATTTTCTACCGGTCCATCCCGCATGAAATACGATTTTCATGCGGGATGGTGATGCCGGCAATGCAAATTTTATTTCTTCAGTAATTCTTCGACCGCCGCTTCGATCTGCTGATCGCGGCCGTTGGTCATGATATCCGGTTCGTTGCGCACTTTAATGTCCGGTTCGAGCTGGTTGTTTTCGCAGAACTTTCCATCCGGAGTCCGCCAGCCGCCCATCGGAATTCCGAATACCAATGTCGGATCGATCTGATTTTCCCACCAAACGAAAGTTCCGGTTCCGGGAACGGGCATGCCGAGCGTTTTGCCGATGCCTTTCAGTTTATACGCTACCGGAAACAGGTGGGCATCCGAATAATCGCTTTCGCCGATCAGCACGATTGACGGTTTTGTCCATTTATCATTCGGCTCCGAGCCGACATATTGTCCGTGCGGGACGATGTCAAAATATTTTTTGCCGCTCAGGAAATCCGATAACTGTTCGTGTATGTTACCGCCGCCGTTGAAACGGGTATCGATAATGATTGCTTTCTTTCCGATGTTGCGTCCAAGAGCTTCTTCGAATACCGTGCGCATGCTCGGATCATTCATCGCGCGGACATGTACGTAACCGATCGCGCCGTTCGAAAGTTTATCCACTTCTTCGCGGCGGTTTTTTACCCATCGGTTGTACAATAACTCACCTTCTTCGCCGCCGGAAATCGGTTTCACGGTTTCTTCCCACCGCTTGTCGGATGATGGATCATATACATTCAGAAGCGTCAGTTTTCCGACTTTTCTGTTCAGCAATTGGTAGAAATCCATATCCGCGGTGAGAGGCTGACCGTCGATCGATTCGATGATATTGCCGGCTTGAATTTTCGATGAAGCTTTGTCGAGCGGACCGCCTTCCACCACTTCGGCGATTTTTACTCCGTTGCCGGTGTAACTGAAATCATACAGAACGCCGAGGTCGGCGGTCTGGTCGGCATTGGGCGGACTGTTCCGGTAATAACAGCCGGTGTGCGAAGCATTCACTTCACCGAGCATCTCGCTCAGCATTTCTGCAAAATCATAATTGTTGTTGATGTACGGAAGAAATTTTTTGTAATCGGTATAATAATAATCCCAATCGACGCCCTGCAAATCGGCGACGTAAAATTTTTCCTTGAACTGCCGCCAGGCATGATCGAAAATATAATTTCGTTCGTTCGCTTGTTTCAGCACCATTTCTCCGCCGGTTTTGATCGGCTCATCTTTGCCGCTTTCGACGTCGACTTTCATCGGCTTGCCGTCGCTCAAAAGGAAAATGAACTTGCCGTCTTTCGAAAGCTCCATGCCTGCATGTTGCGCGCCCATTTTGACAAACAGCTTTGTATCTCTTGTCCGCAGTTCGGTAACCCAGAGATCGGTTCCTTTATCGAAGCTGGTCAGATAAAAAAGCTTTTCGCCGTCTTTCGACAAAAGCCAGTCGCTTGCCGGTGAAGTATGAATCGTCAATTTTGCTTTCCGGTCGGTGAGATTCGCCCAATCGATAACAACTTTTGCGGAATCCTCATCCGATTTGGAAGCGGAAGATTCTTTCTTTTTCTTTTCATCTTTTTTCTTATCGTCCGCGTCTTTTTTATCTTTATCTTCCTGCTCTTTGACCAGCGCAAGTTCTTCTTTCGAAAGTTTAAAACGGTCGAACGCCGCCTTTGTGAAGAACATTCCGTACACATCACTGCTGGACAGGTCGCCGCCTTGCTGGCGTGTGCCGTCGCGGTCAGAACCCCAGATCATCATTTTGCCGTCCATCGCCCATTTGGGTGTCGAGTTATCATACCCGCTCATGGTGAGATTGTGGATCTCGCCTTTTCCATCCGACGAGACCAAACCGACCTGAGAGGTAAAAACTCTTTCGGGATAGCCGAATTGAACGAGGAACCATTTTCCGTCGGGAGACCACTGGTAATATTGATCGCCGTCCGCATACGAATAATTTTTATCCGCAGTCATGATCGTCCGTGTCTCTTTGCTGGCGAGGTTAATTACTTTCAGCGTTACGCGGTTTTCAAGGTAAGCGATTTCCTTTCCATCCGGTGAAAATGCCGGCTGGTATTCTTCCGCCGGAGTTGCAACGACCGGTTCTTCTTTTAAAACAGTTGACGCATAAAAATACGGTTCTTCTTTTCTATTGATGGAGATTTTATAAATATTCCAGTTATTATCTTTTTCAGCCGCATAGACCAGCGAGCGTCCATCCGGACTGAAACTCACGCTCCGTTCCTGCCATGGAGTATTGGTGATGCGTTTCGTGATTCCGCCTTCCATGCTCGAGACGAATATTTCTCCGCGAAAGACATACGCGAATTCTTTTCCGTTCGGCGAAAGAGTAGCTTCCGTGAATCCATCATTGACCGGAACGATTTTATCGAGCACCTGGCGTCCATCTGCACCGATGCGAACCGAAACTTTTTTCGGCTCACCGCCGGGCTGAAGTGTATAAATCTCACCGTCGTAGCAGAAGCAGAGGGTATTATTTTTTGATCGTGTGAGAAATCGAACCGGATTTTTTGTGAAGTGCGTTATCGCCGTCGAGGTGGACGGATCGGATAATGAGCTTTTGTAGACATTGAACGAACCGCTTTGCTCGCTCAGGTAATAAAATGTATTGTCATCGTTATCAAAGACGGGATTGCGGTCCTCGCCATTAAATTGTGTAAGCTGATTATATTTTTTTGTCTTGAAGTCGTACACCCAAACGTCCCGCGTGATGGATGATGTATGATGTTTACGCCAGTCGCTTTCGTATCCTTTGATGTCGTGATAGATCAATTTATCGCCGGTCGAATTGATTGTCGCATCGAGAGCCGGTACGGGCAATACCATGGAAATACGTCCACCCGAGACAGGAACGCTGTAGAGTTGGCTCATGACCGAAATCGGAAATTGCGTGTTGGTAGCAAGCTCCTGACGATATGCAGAAAATAGAATTGCTTTATCATCGGCAGTGAAACTGCTCGGAATCTCGCGCGTGGAATGAAACGTCAGTCGTTTTGCTTCGCCGCCGGATGAAGGCATCACGAAGACGTCGAAATTTCCATATCGATCGGAAGCAAATGCAATGCTCTTCCCGTCGTGACTCCATACGGGAGCAAACTCATAGGATTCGCTGATCGTGAGCGGTGTTGCCGTTCCGCCGGTGGATGGAATAGAATAGATGTCGCCCTTAAATTCAAAAAGGATGGTTTGACCGTCCGGTGAGATAGCCGGATAACGGAGCCAGAGAGGATTTTCCTGGCAGAAAAGTGTCGATGTCAGAAAAATCCCGACAACGGCGATAAAAATATTTCTCATAAACATAGTAAAATCTCCTTCGTATTATTTACGGATGATGATGAACAAGCGTTCACACCGAAGTATTGTATTTGCCTCCTTTATATTGACGTCAATATATCTGAATAAGTTTCGATTGTCAAATTAACGGCAGGGACACTATTGCAATTCAGCCCATTTTTAGGTATATTTTTAATCAAATCCCGCTTCATTTAAGCGGGATTATTGTTATCTCTGTCTAATGTACATGGATCATCTCCGGAATTTCTGCATAATTGCACACATCGATCACGGGAAGTCTACCATTGCCGACCGGTTGCTGGAACGCACCGGCACGATCACTGCGCGTGAAATGAAAACCAATCAGGTTCTGGACGATATGGAACTTGAACAGGAACGCGGCATCACGATTAAGCTTCATGCGATACAGATGCATTACAAAGCGCTCAATGGCAGCGAGTATACGCTCAATCTCATCGATACGCCCGGGCATGTCGATTTTTCGTACGAGGTTTCACGTTCGCTTGCCGCGTGCGAAGGTGCGATTCTTGTCGTCGATGCATCGCAAGGTGTGGAAGCGCAAACCATCAGTAATCTCTATCTTGCCATCGACGCGGGATTGGAAATTATTCCGGTCATCAATAAAATCGATTTGCCGAGCGCGATGGTGGATAACGTGAAGCACCAGATCATGGATCTGATCGGATGTAAGGAAGAAGAAATTATTCTGACAAGCGCGAAAATGAAAACGGGCATCGATGAGATTCTCGAAGCGGTCGTTCATCGGATCCAGCCACCGAAAGGCGATCCTAGTGCACCGCTGAGGGCGCTTATTTTTGATTCGATTTTCGACGGGTACCGTGGATCGGTGGTGTACATCCGGGTGATCGATGGAACTTTGAAAGAAAAAGATAAAGTAAAGTTTTTCGCGAACGCTAAAGTATTCGACGCCGAGGAAGTCGGCGTTCTCGAAATGCAGCGGTTACGGACGAAGGAACTTTCGGCGGGAGACGTCGGTTACTTGATTCCCGGAGCGAGAGATGTTCATGATACGAAAGTCGGCGATACGATTACGAATGCCGGTCGTCCTTCGGATGGTCCGTTGCCGGGATACAAGGAAGCGAAGCCGATGGTTTTTGCCGGATTGTATCCGGTAAACGCGGATAATTTTGCCGAACTTCGCGAATCGCTGGAAAAACTCCGCATGAACGATGCGTCGTTGATTTTCGAACCGGAATCGTCCGTGGCGCTGGGCTTCGGATTTCGTGCAGGGTTTCTCGGACTCCTGCATATGGAAATTATTCAGGAACGGCTCGAGCGCGAATACAAGCAGGAACTCATTACGACGGTACCGAACGTCGAATATCGTGTCGTGAAAACAAACGGGGAAGTCGTGCTCGTCGATAATCCCGCATTCATGCCGCCTGCCGGGGAGATCGATCACGTCGAAGAGCCGTTTATCCGGGCGCAGATCATCGTGCCGACGGAATATATCGGCAATATCATGAAATTATGCACCGACCGGCGCGGCGTGTACAAAAATACGACGTACCTCGATCCGACACGTGCGGATTTGCGATATGAATTGCCGCTTTCGGAAATCATATTCGATTTTTACGATAAGCTGAAATCGATTTCCCGCGGATATGCTTCACTCGATTATGAATTTCTGGAAAACCGCGAATCGGATCTGGTCAAACTGGATATTTTATTGAATAGCGAACCGGTCGACGCACTGTCGACGATCGTTCATCGTGAAAAATCGTACGAATGGGGAAAGAAACTTTGTGCAAAGTTACGTAAACTTATTCCACGGCAGATGTTCGAGGTGGTCGTTCAGGCGGCGATCGGCAGTAAAGTGATCGCGAGGGATTCGATTTCCGCGATGCGAAAAAATGTTATAGCAAAATGTTACGGGGGCGATATTTCGCGGAAACGGAAATTGCTCGAGAAACAAAAAGAAGGCAAGCGACGTATGAAACAGGTAGGGCGCGTTGAAATTCCGCAGGAAGCGTTTCTTGCCGTACTGGCAATGGAAGAATAATTTATCATGTTTATTTATTAATGGAGCATCAATGAAACAATTCACGGCGATGATGAAGGAATTGGGAATTATCTTCGGTGCATTTCTCGTGCTGAATAGTTTTGTCCTTGCATCGTTTGAAGTTCCTACCGGTTCGATGGAAAATGAAATCATGACGGGTGATTTTCTCCTCGTCAATAAATTCGTTTTCGGCGGCACAACGCCCCGGACCGTTCCGTTCACGAATGTAAAAGTTCCGGCATTCAAACTGCCGGCATTCTGGCATGTCGATCGCGGCGATGTCATCGTTTTTATTTTTCCGGGATACCGTGATGAGGTCGAAGCGTCGGAATTTGCCTATTATCTCAAACGGTGCGTTGCCGTTGCCGGCGATACGGTACAGGTTATCAATCGAATTGTTTATGTGAACGGCAAACCCGCACCGGTTCCGCGCAACGTAAAATTCAACAGTACATTTATACATCCTGCTGGATACGGCGATTCGCGGATCTTTCCGAAGGGCGCGGCATTTAATGAGGATAATTACGGACCGGTTGTGATTCCCAAAAAAGGTGATGTCATCAATTTGACGATAGATAATTATCAACGGTGGGATACGTTTATCCGGCGTGAAGGTCATTCGTTTGAATTGCACGATCAGAATTTTTATATCGACGGAAAAGTTCAGTCGAATTACACCGTTGCACGGAATTATCTTTTCGGCATGGGTGATAACAGGGATAACAGCCTCGACAGCAGGTTCTGGGGATTTATTCCCGAAGAATCGGTTGTCGGAACTCCGTTGATCGTCTACTGGTCGTGGGATCCCGATTTGCCGATTTTCAGTCTCGCAAATAAGCTTTCATCCATCCGGATGAATCGGTTCGGCACGCTCGTTCATTGATGATTGAACCATACGGGCATAGCGTTCCGGTGCAACGAAAGCCTGTTCGAGTTGTTTCCGTGCTTCGTTTCACCGTCCAGATTGTTGTTGCAACGGTGCTCGTCGCCGTCTTGTTGAAAGTATTCGTGCTGGATGCAATTCATATTCCTTCACCGTCGATGCAATCCACATTGTTGGCGGGCGATTATGTGTTTGTCAACAAGCTCGTGTACGGTGCCCGTATTTCGGACCTGCCGTTCATCAAAGAAGGAACATTCCAATTTCATGTCCCGAAAATCCGGGACGTGCGGCGGGGCGATGTGGTTGTGTTCCGATTGCCCGACGTCGGGGAAGGCGGATCTTCGCCGCAACTGGGGTATTTCGTTAAGCGTTGTATTGCCGTCGCCGGTGATGAGATCATGATGAATAGCGGAAAAGTTTTTGTCAATGGAGTTCTGATGCCGTTACCCGAAAAAGCGACAGCGTCTGTGTATCAGCAAGATAATTTCGGCCCGATCGCCGTTCCGCAGAAAGGCGATGTTGTTCATTTGACACGGGCAAATTATCTGCACTGGGCTCAGGTACTCGAACGGGAAGGTCATGAGGTCGCATGTTCTCCATCCGGTGATGTGATGATCGACGGGACATCTTCGTCATCGTATACCATTCAAAAAAATTATCTCTTCGTACTCGGCGACAACCGGGATCACAGCTACGACAGCCGGTACTGGGGATTTCTGCCGGAAGAGAATCTGATCGGTGAAGCGATGATGATTTACTGGTCGGCTGATCCGACATTCGGTATCCGGTGGAACCGCATCGGAACTTTCGTTCAATAAGATCAAGAAAATGTCCGGCCTCTATATCCATATTCCTTTTTGCGAGCACAAGTGCATCTACTGCGATTTTTATTCGATAGAATCGCTCGATGCGAAGAACGATTTTCTTCGTGCGCTTCGATCAGAAATCGATATGTATGCATCGTCGTTTCAGGACGAACATTTTAAGACGATTTTTTTCGGAGGCGGAACGCCCTCATTGCTTTCTCCGAAAGAGATTGCCGGTGTCCTTCAACATCTTGCCGAAACATTTACCGTCGAACCTGACGCGGAAATCACACTCGAAACAAATCCCGGTACGGTAGATCAAAAGAAACTGGAAGGTTTTCGCCATGCTGGAATAAACAGAATCAGTTTCGGTGTTCAATCGTTTTTTGATGATGATCTGAAATTCCTGACACGTATCCATTCGGCTGATCAGGCACGACGGGCAGTTCGTTTTGCACGCGATGCGGGATTCGGCAATATTAATGTCGATCTTATTTTTGCTCTTCCGGATCAGACTATGTCACGATGGGAACAGAATCTTCATTCAGCTCTCGAACTCGAACCACAGCATATTTCCGCCTACAGTCTGATCGTAGAACGCGGCACGCCGCTGTATCGGATGGTCGATGCAAAAATTGTTTCGCCCCAGCCGGTTGAGACCGAAGCGGCAATGTATGAGATGACGATGGAATATATGCGTGACGCCGGTTTCGAACATTACGAAGTTTCCAATTATGCACAGCCGGGTTTCCGTTCACGGCATAATTGCATGTATTGGGATCATTCGCATTATGTCGGATTCGGTCCGTCGGCACATTCATTTGTTCGCGGCAAACGATGGTGGAACATTTCCAATATTCGTACCTATTGCAATAATCTTGAACAGAACCGGAGCCCGGTTTCCGGCAGTGAATTGCTGTCACCGTCGCAGTTGTACGATGAGGCAGTCATGTTGGGACTTCGGAGCGGCGGTATCGACCTCCATCGAGTTCGCTCTGAGTATGATGTCGATTTGCTTTCAATCCAAAAACCATTGATCGACCAGCTTCAGGCAGAACAACTTGTTTCGTTAGAAAAAAGCATTCTGCGGTTGACCGATAAAGGCTTTCTTCTATGCGATGAAATCAGTGAGCGGCTGCTTGTCAAACCTTCCCGCGAAGTCCGTCTTTTTGCGAATGGATGATAAATCTTCTATATTTCAACCGCATTCGTAAATAAAATCAATAACTTCTATTGATAGTCCGGGTTTTGAATGTCGGAAAAAACAGTTAATCGGGTCGTAGCGTTCGTTGTTTTTTTTGTGACGGTTGCGGTGTATTTAAAAACGCTCTCGACCACAGTTGTCTTCTGGGATGTCGGAGAGTTTTGTGCGGCCGCCAAACTCATGCAGGTTCCCCATCCGCCCGGTGCACCTCTTTTTTTATTTCTTGCACGCGTTGCTTCGCTTATTCCGTTCCGTGATGATATTGCTGCGAGAATGCATGCCGTATCGGCAATCGGAAGCGCTTTCGGAATATTCTTTCTCTATCTTGTCGCAGTAAAACTGGTTGTTCGTTTTCGCGGTCCGGTGATATCAATATCGGACCGGATCATTACCTACGGCTCTTCCGCTGTTGCCGCCTGGGCGCTTGCGTTCAGCTCGACATATTGGGACAACTCCATCGAAGCGGAAGTCTACGGCATGGGTATGTTGTTCGTTTCGTTGATTCTGTGGCTCGCATTCGAGTGGTCTGAACGAGCCGATGAGCCGGACAATGAACGGTATATCATTCTCATCGCGTATCTTTTCGGTTTATCGACCGGTGTTCATATTCTTGCCCTTCTTGTTATCATTCCGGTGTTAATGATTTTTTATTTTCGACGGTATGAGTTTTCGTGGCAATCGTTTATTAGATTTTCCGTTATCGCACTGATAATCTTTTTCGTCGTTTATCCGGGTATCGTTCAACTATTGCCATCGTTTCTTGACGGCGAGTTTGCCGGACAGCACAGTGAATTATTTCCGTTTGTCCCGTTGCTGTTCGTTCTGGTTGCAATCTTTGGAGCGATGAAGGGATACCAGACGCAACAGAAAATGCTGCACATCGGATGCCTGTCGTTTTTGTTGATCGTGTTAGGATACACTTCTTACACGCAGGTGATCATGCGTGCGAATGTCGACAACCTCCCGATGAATGAAAATACGCCGAATAATCTTTCCCGCTTGACGGGTTATCTCACCCGCGAGCAGTACGGTGAAACGCCGATGTTCAAGGGTGAAAGCTGGGACAACGAAACGCAAACCTACACCGATAAATTATTTCCACGGCGATGGTCCCGCGAGCCGTATCACGAACCGACGCGCGTCAATTATACGAGCGATTGGGATTTCTTCTGGCGGTATCAGGTTGATCATATGTATATTCGGTACGTGCTGCAGAATTTTATCGGTGCGGAAAGCGATAAACAGGACGCCGACATCAGCTGGAAAAATACGTGGGGTATTCCGTTCCTGCTCGGCCTATTTGGGTTTTGGTATCATATCAAAAAAGATTGGAAGATGGCCCTGGTTCTTTTTACGATGACGACCATCATGGGCATTGTTCTCGATTTGTATCAAAATCAGCAGGATCCCCAGCCGCGCGAGCGCGACTATTTTTATGTCGGCGCGTTTTATTGCATTGCGGTGTGGATCGGCATCGGCGTCATCGGCTTGATTGATTTCCTGAAATCAAAAGTGAACGAACAATCGTTTCGAACTACCGCATCCGGTATTCTTGTCCTTTCACTGGGAGCCGTTCCGTTCAATCTGGCACGTGTGAACTGGTTCAATCATGACCGCAGTCAAAATTATATTGCATGGGATTATTCGTATAACTTTTTGCAGAGCTGCGGCAAGGATGCAATCCTTTTCACGAACGGCGACAACGATACGTTTCCCCTCTGGTATTTGCAGGATGTCGAAGGTGTCCGGAGGGACGTACGCATTGTGAATCTCAGTCTTCTCAATGTGCAGTGGTATATTCATCAATTAAAAATCAACGCACCGTACGGCACACATAAAATTATTATACCGTTTACGGATGATCAGATCGATCAGCTTTCGTCCCGGCGGTGGACGCCGCAAGCGCGGGATATTCTTGTCCCGAACGATGTTGCCGAAAAATTCGGCGTTACGGATACTGCCGTTCTCCACCGGGGAAAAATTTCGTTTTCGATGGACGGCGTTCCGTACGGGAAAGATATCCGCATTCTGCGCATCCAGGATATCATGGTGTACAGCATTATTATTTCGAATAAATGGGAACGTCCGGTCTATTTTGCAATAACCTGCCCACCGGAATCAAGAATCGGTTTAGGAAATTATTTATGGATGGACGGCCTGGCGTTTCAATTGAAACCCCTCACGGTCAGCGGTGCAGGCGGAGAAATGGATTTCGCAATCATGTCGGCAAATGTTCTGGCTGAAAATGTCGTGCCGTCGAAAACACCTCAATCAGGATTCCGTTATCGCAATCTCGATAAGGCAAATATTTATTATGATGATGATGCTCTGCGCATGGTTCAAAATTACCGGTTCAATTATTTGAAACTGGCACAATATGCGTTGATTGTCAAGAAAGATGATCGGCTGGCGAGGCAAATATTTTCGGCGATGGAGAGAACATTGCCGATCGAAGCAATTCCGATGCAGGACTGGAGAATCAGCGCTTATTTCCTGCCGATGTTTTCGCAGATCGGCGACACAGCACATTTTAACCTTTACGCCCGAACTGTTGAATCAAGTGCGATACAGGCGATCAATAATAATGAAGTCGATCCGCAAGATCCGTTCATGCCCTATCGCACATTGGTGGATATTTATGATGCGCGGAAGGATTACGCTTCTGCCGTCTCCCTGTTGAGCCGGGTTTCTGCGCAATATCCGGCTGTTGAGGATATCAAAACCCGGCTTCATTATTATGAAAATAAAATGAAATCTCCCTCCGCAACCGATACGGCAGGGAAGAATTAACATTTGATTCCGTATTTCTTTTATGACGTTGTTGTTCCCATGAACATATTGATTTTTAATTGGCAGGACATCAAAAATCCTCTTGGCGGCGGTGCGGAAGTTCACATGCATCAGATTTTTTCGCGCATCGTGAAAATGGGACATCATGTTACACTCTATTGCTCGACGTTCGAAGGCGCTCCTTCACACGAAACCATCGATGGGATCAACGTCGTTCGCGAAGGTGGCAGATTTGTGTATAATTTTTTTGTCCCCGTTCGTTACCTGACGCGGTTTCGTAAAGAACAATTCGATATCGTCGTCGATGATTTTAATAAGGTGCCGTTCTTTACACCTGTTTTCGTGCGGAAACCGCTCTATTTCATCGTACATCATCTTTTTGATCGCAGTATTTTTCGTGAAGTTGCACTGCCGGTTGCACTTCCTTTTTATTTCATTGAAAAACTCGGCATTGCCGTTGCACGAATTTTCCGGATTCCGGTGATGGTTGTTTCGCAAAGCACAAAAGCGGAATTACTGAAGCATCGTTTTCCTGAGCGCGACCTTGAGATTGTTTATAATTGTGTCGACCACGACCTTCACAGACCGGATGCAAGTCGAAGAAGTACGGCACCGCTCATTGCCTATTTCGGCAGATTAAAAAAATACAAATCGGTCGATCATCTGCTTCATGCTTTTGCATCCGTTCTCCAGAAAGTGCCGGATGCACGGTTGTTGATCATCGGTGAAGGAGAATATCGATTATCGCTCGAACATCTTGCGGTTCAACTCGGAATGAAAGACCGCGTTCAATTTACCGGATTTGTCGATGAGCAGACAAAAGTTCGTTTACTGCAGGAAGCGTGGTTTATGGTCAATCCATCATCGAAAGAAGGATGGGGATTGACGGTGATCGAATCGAATGCGTGCGGGACCCCGGTTCTCGCAAGCAACGTGCCCGGTTTGCGCGATGCAATCAAAGACGGCACAACCGGCATTCTCTATGAATACGGTAATGTCGATGAGCTTGCAGGAAAAATGATCGAGCTTTTTACCGATAATGCTCTGCGGAAGCGGCTGGGAATGAATGCAATCGATTGGGCGAAAACATTCGATTGGAATATCGCCGCGCAGCAAACGCTGAAATTGCTTGAACAGCGGATTCGTACGTGCCGGGAAAAATAAATGATACAGGAGCAACGGGATATATTATTCATTTCTGCTTTTCGTACGTCTTTTGTTGAAGACGACATCGATTACCTGGAAAAACATTTCCATCTTCGTATCCTCGTCGGACACGGGTTTACGGCAGCATGGAGAATTATGATAAACGTTTTCCGCTCCGATATTGTGGTCTGTTGGTTTGCTTCCGTGTATGCTTTTGTCGGAATATTTTTCGGCAGGATGATCGGTGTGAAATCTGTCGTTATGGTTGGCGGCGTTGATGCTGCAAAGGACGAGAAATTGCAATACGGTATCTGGTTAAGTCCCTGGCGGGCGAAGCTGATAGGTTATGCAATCAGGCATGCGGATAAAATTCTTGTCGTGGATCCGTCCCTTGAGGAAAATTTAAAACGTCTTGCCGGATATGACGGCGGAAATATCGTCTATGTCCCGACCGGTTTCGATCCGGAATTCTGGAAACCGCTCGGATTGAAAGAGGATACGGTTTTAACTGTTGCGATCGTTCGCGATCGGACCACAGCTTTAGTCAAAGGCATCGATCTGCTTATCGATGCGGCATGGAAAATGCCGGACACGAATTTTATTGTTGTCGGCATCGATCCTCGCGCCGATTTGAATCTGTTTCCACCGCTGAATATGAAATTTTATCCTCCGGTCGGGCGTTCGGAATTATTGCCGTTATACCGGCAGGCAAAAATCTATTGCCAACCGTCGCGGCGGGAAGGATTGTCGAATGCATTATGTGAAGCGATGTTGTGCGAATGCATTCCCGTTGCGACCGCTGTCGGCGGGACGTCGACTGCAGTCGGTACCGACGGATTTCTTATTCCGCCTGCCCGGACTGAGTCTCTCGTCGAAGGATTGCTTCGTGCATTGCAGGCGGATGAATCGGTCGGTAAACGATCACGGTTAAGAATCGTTTCACTGTTTCCAAAACAAAAGCGCGAAACCGATCTTCTTCACATTCTTAATTCTTTGTAACCTATTTATGAGAATCGGATTATTTGTACATGACATAACAGTTCGCGGAAAAATTCCGTTTCTTGCCGATTATCTTGCGACTGGTGAAGCACAGCAACGCGGGATTATTACAGTACCTTTGAAGTCGTTCGAAGATTTAGACTCTCATCCGGTCGATTGCGTGCAATTAGTCGGCGCCGATCGATCGACAGCTCACATTGCGCTGGAACTTTCCCGAAGAAAAATACCGTTTGTGGTATATGCAAACACTGGTGGAGTTTCCAATATGCAGTTGATCCGTTTTTTGAAATTCGGCGCGAATATCTTCGGAAATATTCTGCCCGACCATTTGAAAAACATTCCTTTTGCATCAACGATTTATTCTTTGTCTGCCAGGGTCATGGTACCTTCGCAACAGCAAGCTTCATGTATTGAACATGGATTTGGCATACCGAAAGAGAATATCGCTGTTGTCTACCCGGTTATCGATGAACGGTTCTTTCAGACAGATGCCCCGTCGTTGAAACGGCAATTGGGAGTTGAGCGTTTTGTTTTTTCCATTGCAGACGATTTTCACCCTGCAACGAATGCTCTTCAGCTTTTTCGATCCTTGGGAAAAATCAATCTTCCGTCGATTGTCCTCGGAAAATATTCCGGGACAAGATATGCCGAAGCATGCAGACAGATTGCGCATGAAAATCCGCATATACGGGTTATTGATGATGAGGAGGGAAAAAATAAATTCTTGTTTTCTGCTCTTGCGGCGTGTGATATTTTTGTCGATCCTTCGGCATCCGGCTTATGGACGCCCCTGACAGTCAATGCCGCCGTGTTGGGAAAAAAAGTTGTCGTAAGTAAACGATCCGGTTTAGGAGAATATTTCGGCGATGGTGTCGAATTTGCCGAGCCGACATCGTGGGAATTGATTCATCACGGTATTGTCACGGTGCTGAATAATACCACCAACGCATCTCTTCGGTCATTCCTCAAGGAAGAGTGTTCGATGTCCCGCGTGCTCGACGGACTTCATTCCTGTTACCGCTCTGCGATAGGTTCATAATCCGTTTTGAATTTCTCGATGCGAAGAAAGCAATCGGTTTAGTGTATTCCGAAAAGGGAGATTGCTTTTTTGAATTAAAGAAATATTTTCCGGAGATATCGGTTTCAGGAGGAAAATTCCGCCGGAGTAAATGATCGTACCTGCCAAAATTATTGCCGGTATTTTGAATACCGGAGGTCCCCCCCATATCGTATTGAGAAAGTAAACACATCCGCCCATCGTCATGGAGACTGCAAACGTTTTCCAAAGAAACGTCAGACTGTATCTCGGAGCAATTAAACGGTGAAGAAGAATACTTTCATAGACCGACATCAATATCATGATCGTGCCTGTCGCGATTACAGCACCAAAAGCCCCCATGATTTTGATGAGAATAATATCAAAAATAAGATTTGCAATTCCGAACAGGGTTCGGGAAACGGCGATAATTTTTTCTTTGTTCAGCAAAACAAGAAATGTGGAAGCGATACTGCTCAGTTTTCCGACCGACATGGCAACGAGAAACAGAGCGAGGAATGAAGCGGCCGGCAGGTTTTCGGCCCTGTATAATAATTGAATGATCTCCGTCCGCAAAATGAGTCCGCCGATGACGATCGGAACGATAAAAAGATAAATAAATTCGAATAAGCCGCAATAAATCTTTCGAAGAGTTTCCATATTGTTGCGCGTGTGCGCATCGACGATGAGTGAGACGACGAAGTTTGCGGATACCGCCATATCCATAATACTGACCGCATAAAATGCAACGTTGAACGCCAATAAATAATATGCTACCTGACGCATATCGCCTATTAAAATCCCAATCAATAAGACATCCAGCCCCTTTCCCAAAACGTAATTGAGCAGGTTTAATATGTAGAGCGCCCCGCCGTATGCGTATACTTTTGTTTTTTCAGTAAAAGTATTGCTCGTCGTGCGTGGGAGCCGAAGCTTTTCTTTGCGATATTTGTATGAAAGAACAAAAAGGGCGGAAGCATTGACGCAGATAAGCGTAATCAGAACAGCAGTTAAACCGTAACCGCATTGGACAAGAATGTAGGCGATGACGAGGTATGATGCCTGCGTGCAGAGATCGAGAATGTTGATAAATTTGAGCTGGAACAAGAGATCGAGGAACGACCGGAAAATCGTATGAAATGAAACCAGTGCCACGAGAACAAAAGCGAGCCGTAAATAATACCCGCCCAGTGAAGCATGAAAAAGTCTGACAGAGATGAAATCGGAAAAAAAGAAGAAAACGCATCCTATCAGGATGACCGATAATCCCCGGATGCGGAGGATCTTTCGAAGGAGTGAATGAACAGAGTTGTAGTTTTCCTCGGCGAGAAATTGCGGCAGGAATCTGCCGATAACATTTTCCAATCCAAACGAGATCGTCAATGCAATGATCGATTGAATATTCAGAAGCGATCCGTAGACACCGTACTGTTCGCTTCCGATCAAACGAACCAGCAACAGTGATTCAAAAAACTTGAGAATATAAAAACCGGTTTTCCCAGAGAAATTCCAAAAGACTGCTGAAACGACTTTTTGAGATTTATTCATGGGGAGAAATTTATCGACATCATGAATTTTCTATCAGTGTCCGATACATTGCCATTGTTTTATGAACCATCTGATCCAGAGTAAAATTGCTCATGACCTTTTGCCGGGCACGCTTTCCGATTTCCTTCCGGCGATCGGGGTCCTGCAATAATTGAATGACACGGTCTGCAAGAATATGAACATTTGCGGTCGGAAATAAAATTCCATCGACGGAATCTTCGATGAGTGTCGGCGTGCTTCCGATATTGCTGGAGATAACGACCTTCTCGCAGGCCATCGCTTCGACCATGGTGAGATCGTATCCGTTTTGCTGAACAGTCGGATTGACAAATACGGAACAAAGTCGAAAATAGTCAGGCAGTTGCCCGAAATCTGCCATGCCGGTAAAAACAATGCTGGATGCCAGTCCTTTTGATTTGCTGAGTCGTTCGAGTGAAGTACGGTAGTTACCGTCACCGACAATAATGAGCTTGCAATTTGGAACGGCGCGAAGAATCGACGGCATGGCGACAATCATATGCTGGATGCCTTTATCGCGAATAAGCCTCGCCATGCAGAGTATCGCCGGCGTGTCTTCACGGATATTCAGTTTTCTCAGAAGATCGGGTGACGGTTCGGCGGGAGAGAATGCAGAAAGGTCCATACCGTTCCACACGCTGAAAATACGATCGGAAGGAATATGATAAAATGATTTGAGAAGATCCGATTGCTCGTTGCTTGTTGCAACGATTCCATCCGCGTGGAAGATCGTACGAAAATCCCACATGAGAATTTTCCAAAGGACAATAATGATGGCGGCAATATTTTTCAAGGAAGTCCACGGATTCCATGAAAATCCTCTTCGACAGCGGGTCATCAGTTCATCGTAATGTGTTCCATGAAAAGAAATGACGGCGGGAATCTTAAGTGATCGATGAATATCGTTCCGGATGACTGCATATCCGGCAATACCCTCGCTGTGTAGAATGTCGAATTTGGTTTGAGCATGGAGCGCTTGAACCATCCGCGAACTCTCGCGCCACCATGCGTTATCCAGTTTTCCCGGGTGAGTTTGCGGCACGTAATGAATCGTCGTTCGATCGGATTGGTGTGATGCAGTTTGATCGTTATTATCAGAAAGCGCGGTTGTGACGATAGAAACAGTGTGTCCGCCACGGGCAAGCCCGCTTGTGAGCATTTGTACATGATCCTGAACGCCTCCTTTGGCGTGTGAAGGCATGATTTTGGTCAGAATACAAATGTTCATTTCAATAGCTTTATTCTGGGCAAAGATAGCTTTCTTTGCAACGGAAAAATGGGATTCTTGACTGTTTTGTGTGAAAAACGTACGAAATATTTTTCATTCTACCAAATACGACAATTTTCAGGAAGATGGCACCGGACCGGGTTTCGTCAATTGATATTCTGATGAAGGCTCAGTATATTATTGGTAACTTTTCTTAACTTCCGGGCTTACGGTGATGTGCGTACTGAAAAATTCTATGAAAAAAAATATTTTACTTCTTTTGTTAACCGGGTTGCTATTGGTTTTATACGGGTGTTCCAGTTCTCCGTTGTCGCGGTATCCCGGTTTTTTGATGGAAAAAAGTCAGAGCTCATCGGGAATGATCATGACGGATGTGGCTATCATTGACAATCTCCGCGGACAAGGCACACAAATGGATGTTGTTGCGAACGGGAAGACTGCCCAAATGTGTCTGAATGTTCTTGCGGGAAGTTTAAATCAAAAAGGATATCATATCAACCGGACGCTGATCTCTTCGATGGGTATGGGAATGAATGCGAACGATGTTTATAAAATCGTTCGGGATGAATATGAAGACAACACTGATGATCAGTCACTGAATGTTGCCTCACCTCCGTTTTATGTCAATAACCTTTTATTCCCCGACTCGGCCAGCCGGCGTGAATTGCAGGTACTGGTTCTTCGTTTGTTGAATAGCAGTCATAAAGAGAATGAACCGGAAATTCAAATTCCCGAAGCTGCATCGGTGGGTAAACAACTCGGCGGTGGTTTGATTTTTATGTTGTTCGTCCGCGGTTTTAATGTTCCGGTTGCCACGCAGAACGGAAGTGGTTCGCAGGATGAAAGTATGTCGGATACGAAAACTGCCATTCAATACACGTCATCGGTTTCGACAACGTTATATGTTTTTGATAGTGAGAATGGGAACATCGTCTGGGATGATCAGGTAACACGGAGAGGGGGAGTTGTGTTTCCGGGAAAGATTTTTGAAATGCTCAATAAACTTGTCGACGAACTTCCGTAAAAACCGTTGAACTATCTTTTCGAAAGGAGCATTGCCATGAAAATCACACCTCTATCATCGCTATCCAAAAAGAAACTTCTCCGGAAGACCACGATGATACGACAGACGGCATTTGTCCGCGCAATGCCTTCCGAAATTTATGATGCCTTCCTTAATGAAAAAACCCACACCGAGTTTACCGGTGCAAAAGCGACGTGTGAACGCCGGGTCGGCGGCACCTTCACGGCATGGGACGGTTATATCTCGGGAACGAACATCAAGCTGGAAAACGGACGAAGAATAATTCAGGAGTGGAAGACGACCGAATGGCCGGAAGGCTTTACACCGTCGCTCATCGAATTCCAGTTTATCCCCAAAAATGGCGGTACCGATATTAAGATGATTCAAAAGAATATTCCCTCATCACTGGTGAATAATTATAAACGCGGTTGGAAGGATTTCTACTGGAATCCTTTGAAGGAATATTTTAAGAAAAAATAAACGCTCTTCGGTGTGCTAACGGTTGCGAATGACGCTTGGATTGGATTTGCTTGGAAGGTCAATCGTGTGACGGGGGATTCCCCAATGCTTTGAAGATGTATGCTTCAAAAGATTGTCTATCGGAATCCCCCTCACTGTCAGGTTTATCGAATCTCAGAAATTATGCTATCACCTTAGTCTTCATCATCGTCATGCGGATCCATTTGCTGATCTTGACCCCATTGATGTGACGGGCCGTGTTTATCGAATCGACGATTCTTGCCGGACGATCCATGTTGCATGCCTTGCATCCCGCGGTGTTCAGCCCGCATCAAAAGCATTCTCTTCCATTCTTTTTGCTGTTCCGGTTCGAGAATCCGGTTCACGTCAAACCAAAATTCCGTCCGATTGATTTTAATTTCGGATTGCAGTTTGCCGATTTCGTTTTGTAACGCTTCAATTTTTTCTTTGCTCGGGGTGTCTTCCCTGACGAGATCGTGCAAATCGACCCGTTTTGACATGACACTCGATCGTAACGCAATCTGCTTTTTTATCAGTACAGAGGTGAGTCCTTCAAATTGTTTCTGTTGGTCATCGGACAGTTTTAACCGGCCGGCCGGCCCGAATTCTCCCTTATGCGTGCTCTTTTCCTTGTGGTTATCCGGTACCTGCATCGGGTCAGGCTGACTGTACGCAATCGATGCAAGTAAAAGAATGGCCACTATCATGAATTTTTTCATACCCTGTCTCCATTTCATCAAAAATTGATTCAAATATATGACAATAGTAACCATAGAAAGTTTAATGGATCGGTAGGAATTTTCTGAAAGGACGAGATCTATTTATGAATCCGCTTTGATTTTTATGTTTTGAGAAATATGCACATGTTCCTTTTTTTTCGTATACTCAGCAACACAATTGCTCGTTCAACATGAATGAAGAGATGGAACATATCAGTATCGGATGTATCTTTTTCGGTGGGGGATGCAATTAAGAACGCCTTGCCGGTAAAACAATATCATCTCACGGGATCTATTCTCTTGCTGTTCATTATTTCGGTGACATGTTTTGGACAGGAACAGAGCAGGCATATTCCAATAACGATGAATGATTTGCGGATCGTTGTTCCGCGTGATAGTTCCCGTGAAATTGCCTATACAAACAAAGTCGCAGGAGTCTTCTATACCGAAACCAACGGCGTCCACCGAAGCGCGTGGCAGGGCTGGCGCATTATGTCGACAAAAATGATGGACGATTACAGTGTTGCGGTTGACGGGCAGTCACTCAAAAAATCAGAAGCTGCTGCCGATGTTTTTCCTTATCAACTTGTTCGTCGCTATCCGAACGGTATGCGCGAAACTGTGACATTGATTGATTCCGTGGATGCGCTCGTGGTGCAGCTCGATCATATCAACGGTAAAAACCTTTCTGCCGATATGTTATTCAGCAATGCAGAATCGGTTGGTGATTTTGTCACTGCATTTGAAGATTCCGTTCTTGTCATCGGTCGAAAAAATCATCTTCAACGGACATCGAAGGAAAATTTCCCGGTATGGCTGGGGGTGATTGTGGCTCATTCTAACCGATCAACGGTAGGGACTGGAAATCGTTCCGGTAATGAATTTTCTCCCGCTTCGATCAATTCTTCCGTTTCAAACCATCAAGCAGAAATCGTTTTTGTTGCCGGAAATACTCGCTCGGAAACGATCTCTCTTGCTCATCGGGTTGCGGATCGCATTCCGGCGTTCATTGAACAACGCAAACGACGCCTCGAAGATCTGGTGAACCGATCATACATCCGGACAGATAATGTCAGGTTCGACAAAGCATTGTGCTGGGCGAAAATTTCGATGGATGCGTTAATCATGAATCAAATACGGAAAGGAATTTTTGCCGGGTTGCCCTGGTTCGATGATTATTGGGGAAGAGATTCGTTCATTTCATTAGCCGGGGCGACGCTTGTCACCGGTAATTTTCGCGATGCAAAAGAAATCCTGTCTTCGTTTGCACGATGGCAGGATACAAACTCTTCGGGCACGACATACGGCAGGATTCCCAATCTTGTCACAACATCGTCGATCGCATATAATACTGCCGACGGGACACCACGGTTTGTCATTGCGTTGATGGATTATGTCCGTTATTCGGGCGATACATCGGTTGTAAAAGAATTCTGGCCCGTTGTGAAACGTTCTATTGAAGGCACGATCCGATATCATACCGATAGTTTAGGTTTCCTGACGCATGGCGATGCCGAATCGTGGATGGATGCGGTCGGCCCGGATGGCGCATGGAGCCCTCGCGGGAATCGTGCAAATGATGTACAGGAATTATGGTTCGACCAGTTGAATGCCGGGTGCAGGTTGGCTCGCATATCTCATCACAATGCTGAAGACGTCCGTTGGCGGGAATATGCAGACCGGTTATCGGAAAATTTTCGGAAATACTTTGTCGATTCATCGCGGGGCATCATCTATGATCATCTTCGATCGGACGGTTCTCCCGATACGCAGCTTCGTCCGAATCAATTATTCACATTTTCTTTGCTCGATGCACTTTCCGATTCGTCGATCGAAGATTCGGTTCTTCAGGCGGTGACTGAAAATTTAGTGTATCCGTACGGCATTGCATCGCTCTGGCAGGAGGATCCGAATTTTCATCCGTATCATCATTATTCACCGTTTTATGTTCAGGATGCGGCGTACCATAACGGGACCGTGTGGACGTGGCTGTCCGGACAATGGATTTCGCTGACCGCCGGACACGGAAGGAATCCCGATCTTGCTTTTCGTCTCACCGAAAACATGGTTCACCAAATATTGGATCGCGGCGCTGTTGGAACGCTTTCGGAGTTACTCGATGCGGTTCCGCGTTCGGGTGAGGATGAGCCGCGCCTTTCGGGTACATTTTCTCAGGCGTGGAGTCTTGCTGAATTTATACGAAATTTTTATCAGGATTATATGGGAATCAGGCCGGATGATACAACGGGCGGCATCGTTCTCAACCCGCATTTGCCGGCGACCATGCGAAATGCAGAAGCTGATATTTACGTTCACGATGGATATATTGGATTACGTTATAACCGTTCGGCGGAGGCGGATTATGTTGAGTTTTATCCTCATCAGCTATCAAAAGAGTTGCCTGTTCACGTGACCTGGACGTTTTCCTCCGGACGGATCATCGGCGTTGATATCGTTCTTCATCCTCACGTTACCGTAAAATATCGAATAACTGATACCGGTGTTGGAGAGATTATCAATCAAAAAGAAAAGAAAGTTATTTGGCAAATTGTTTCATCCGACCGCAAGCCCTTCGGAAAGTTATTGACACTTGCATCGCCACATATTCGACACGGGCTGAAAGCATTAAACGCACCGCCTTTTACACTTTTAACAAATGCTGACATCAAACATTCGAGCGCTTCGGCGACGACGATGTATGATGTGAGCGATCCTGTCGGCGATGACACTGGAATGGGATCGTATCGCTATCCCACCACGACGAATCTGAAACCGGGAAGTATGGACATCACGCATTTTACCGTACGATCGGATGGCCAAAATGTATATTTTTTATTGAACTTCAAAAATCTTTCCGATCCCGGCTGGCATCCGGAATACGGTTTCCAGCTTACCTATGTTGCTATTGCAATTGATAAAGATCGGAAACGAGGATCGGGACAAACTGCCGTCGGCATGAACGCGCATTATACTCTTGATTCGAATTTTGCGTTTGAAAATATTATCTATCTCGGCGGCGGTTTCCGCGTTGAGAATGACAGCGGAAAGATTCTTGCAGAATATTTACCGGCTCCCGGCGACGAAAAGAATCCGTTGGGAAATGTTCAAACAAAATCGATTGAATTTTCCGTTCCGATAAAAATTCTCGGTACGCCGGCGCCGCTCTGGCGATATTCGGTTTTGGTAGGATGCCAGGATGATCATGGTGGCGCCGGTATCGGAGAATTTCGTGCAGTTGAAAAACAGGCAAGCGAATGGACGGGAGGCGGAAAATCAAATCCTGCCGATCCGAATGTGTATGATGTTCTTTTACCGAATCAACAATAATCGAGGGTACTATGTCAATTCCTATTTACCAAGTCGATGCATTTGTAACCGATAAAGAATTTTCCGGCAATCCCGCGGCTGTTTGTTTGCTTCCGGAAAATAAAGATGCACAGTGGATGCAAAACGTGGCGATGGAAATGAATCTTTCCGAAACCGCATTTCTTGTGAAACAGGACGATGGATTCAATCTTCGCTGGTTCACTCCGACGGTGGAAGTCGATCTTTGCGGACATGCAACACTCGCCAGCGCGCACACGTTATGGGAAACCGGAAATTTGAAACGCAGTGAACAGGCACGATTTATTACACGCAGCGGTATTCTGACTGCCGATTACAAAAATGATTTGATCGAACTTGATTTTCCTTCAAAACCTGAACAAGCTTCGCCGCCACCGCAGGAATTATTGCGGGCTCTCGGCGTTCGTGCAGTGTATGTCGGAAAAAATCAATTCGATTATTTGATCGAGGTGGACTCGGAAGAAATTGTACGAAACATGAAACCGGATTTCGGATTACTGAAGAAGATTGCCGTGCGAGGAGTCATGGTAACGAGCCGCGCTGCGACACCGGGATTTGATTTTATCTCCCGGTTCTTTGCTCCCGGATCAGGTATTGATGAAGATCCGGTAACCGGTTCAGCTCACACTGCGCTGACACCGTTTTGGAGAAACAAACTTCAGAAAGATCATTTTATTGCATACCAGGCGTCTCCGCGGGGAGGAATTCTACACCTTCGCATTGTCGGGGAGCGCGTCAAAATTGCCGGCAGTGCAAGAACCGTCGTCAAAGGGGAACTTGTTTAATTATTGCCGAACGGATTTCGATCCTTCCGGCAATCCAAAAAATTATTGATACGGCAAGCCCGGGATACATCGGCTCAATTCCAAAAAGATATTCTCCCTGATGACCGTTTGTCAATCCTGTGAGAAGCCATCCAAGCGAGGTCAGCCAACCGAAGAGCATTGCAGAAAATGCAAATCGTGCTGAAATCTTCAATCGGTCGAAATAGCTTGCCATCAACGGGACGAGCAATCCGGGAATGATCACCGTTCCGATCGTGTACCAAAGATTAATGACGCTGGGAATCAGAAGCGCGAGAATAATCGAAAGGATAAATGAAACGATGACTCCTATTTGTGTCACGAACGTGGATGGATGCTGTGCAATCATTCCGGATTTCGTTCGAAGTTGCAGAAAAAAATCTCTTCCGAGCGTTTGTCCTGAAACAAATGCGAGTGAGTTGAGTGTCGACATGATCGGTGCGAGCATGCCGACGTAAAATATTCCTTTTGCAACGGGGGGCAAAACGGCTTCCGCCAGCATCGGGTACGACATCATCGGTTGATCCAGATTCGGGAGAGCCGCACGTGCATATAAGCCAGCCATTGTCGTTATAAAATCAAAAACAAACCAAAAAATAATCGAAAGAAGAATTCCCTTTTGAGCCACAGATCCGTCCTTGGCGGCATAACACCGCTGATGAAATGAGGGATCGACCAGCGTCCACAGCGCGATAAAAAACCAAATCAAAATATACTGAAAAGAATTTCCGCCATTCCATGTCAGATGTGCCGGCGGAAGGTGTGTGGCGAGAAAATTCAAACCGCCAAATGATTGTATGCAGAATGGAATGATGATGACAAACCCAAGAAACATCAGAAAAAATTCCAGAATGTTGGTTGCGACATCCGACCGGAATCCGCCGAAGTTGATATATGAAATCGCAGTGATTGCAGTAACAATGAGACAGGTGAGCATATTCCATCCGAATATCAATTGCAGCAATACGCTGAACATAAGGATATACGGCGCGGGGGTCATCAAAATAAAAGTCAGAAAAGAACCGAGCAGAGCGGTTTTTCTGTCATAAGAGGCGGCGAGTTTATCCGGGATGGAAAAAAGATTGGTTGCGCGGACTTTTTTTGCAAGAAAAAATGCGAAGACTGCCGCAAAAATATAGTATGGAAGTCCTTGTGTGACCCAATTGGAAATTCCGAAACGGTATGAATATTCCCCGACTCCCAGCACGCCGCCATACCAGGTCGAAACGAGCGTCATGACAAAAATCGGCAGTGTCAGGGAACGCCCTGCAAGCAGGAAATCCACTTCGGTCGTCTCTGTTTTTCGTGCCGCACGGAATCCGATAAAGACGATGGCCGCAAAATATGTCACAATGATCAGAATATCAACGACGGCAAGATGAATCATGGACGTTTTCGATGTCCATCGTCGTGATAAAATCGGTAGAGAAGAAGTGTCCCTTTTTTTACCGTGATAGTGACGGAGCGTCCCGTTGCTTCGTTGCTGATGCCTTCGCGAACGCCAAGTTCGAGTGTTTCGGCGTGCAGCGGATACAGTAAATGTTGTGTTGTGATTCCCGTGCATCGTTCCAATGGGATCAAAGAAATCTTTTCTCCCGTGATTGTTGTCATGGTTAAAGATTTCAGGATACGTGTTGTTTCTCCGACCGAATCAAGAAAACGGATATGTATTTTTGTTCCGAATTTCTTAAAACATCCGAGACTTCCCGTTGTATGATCGATTCTATCGCCGAATGCCCCAACAATATCGGCAGAAGAAAAATGATGTTTAATGCAATATTCCAATGCTTTCTCTAAATCGGTATTTTCCTGATCGTCGATTTTTTCCTGAACGACCGATTTGAAATATTTTCGCGTCGAAGCGTACAGCGAATCAAAATCACCGAGAATAATATCCGGTGTAATGCCGAGTCGGCGGGCATGATTGGCGCCGCCATCGGCACAAACGATATAATCCGCGTTGCGTGCGGCCAACCGGATTCGATCGGCGGATGGCAAAGTTCCGTTGGCGATAATGAGGGCGTGTTTGTTTTTTTTATTCATGGAAGTCGACCGGTTTTATAAATTTGCTGTAATTCCGATAAGATAGTTTCGTTCCGCCGCGGGATAAAATGCATTGCCATCGCCATTCGCGAAATATAACCGGTCGAACAGATTGCGTACTTCACAGCGAAGAGTGAAATCAGAATCGAAGACACGCGGTAACCGATACAACAATTCCATGTTGAAGACGGTATACGCATCATTTTTATTCGCTTCATTCTTAAAATTGTCCGTATAAAAGGCGCCGACATATTTCGCGATGAGCGAGCCGGTAAAGGCATCATCATGATATGTCAGACGCATATTGGCGAGAAAATCGGGAAAACCGGCAACCGGGTTACCGTCGAGTGAAACGATGGAATCGCCGTTCGCTGCAGAATAATGAATTAGCTGATTGTGGGACAATGTGAAGTTGCCGCTGATTGTCCACGCACTGTTCATGGCAGCGATGCCGTCAAATTCAAATCCGATGTGTCGCGTTCTCGGTGCATTTCCCGTTACCGGCTGACCGAAAATATCCAACTGCCCGTTATCGACAAGCTCGTCCGTGAATTCCATCCAGTACACATCGGCAGAGAAATGAACGGAAGATGTCGTGTAGGAAGTGCCGAGTTCAAAATCGAGCAGTCGTTCCGGTTTCGCAAGCGGCTGGGTGAAATCATAACGCACTTTTCCACCGGTAGTATCGGTAACGACGAATTGCGGCGTAGCACCGAAGTACGCGGATTCCGCAGGGTATAAATTAAGGAGGGTCGGTTCGTGTGAAGTATATGCGACGGAAACGTAGCCGTTCCAGTCATCATTGATATTGTCATTGATGCCGATCCGCGGGTTCAAAAAATAATACGGTATGATGAATGTGTTATCGAGATATTTTTCATTGGTGAGACCATAACGGTTGTAGGCGAATTGAAGATCAGTCATGAGAGTGAGATCGCCGTTCAGATGATATAATTCATGACCGTACAATGAAACAATATCTTTTGATCCGTTGTATGAATAAAATTCATAATCGGGATCGAAATTCGGCGGAAGGTTTTCGGCATACGAAATTTTACCCCAATGAATCGAACGGTGAAAACGCATTTCAGCGCCGAGCGTCAACGTGCCATCTTCGTGATCGATATCGACATGCGGTAACCAGCCCCACTGTGTATTTCCGACGAATGCACGAACGAGCGTGTTTGCCGGATTTTGGTTTGTGGGGATGCCGTATGCATATCCCAATCGAAGCATCGATGTATCCGCCCAGGAGGCATCGTAATCGTAATAGCCGGCGCCCGTATAATAAAATAATGTATTGGATACGGTGAGTTTCGGCGACGGTTTCCATTCGTTGATAATTTCGTAATGAGGTTGAGCGAAACTTTCCGATTCCTGCGTTCGTCGTTGGACCTGATAGGTATACTGTGTCCCGGTGGAATCGATTCCCCAATCGGATAGATTTTGCCGGCGAAGGGCTAAGTTACCGTTCACAAATTTTGGAAGTCCGTTATACGATAATCCATCCGTGAGCGGTCCGCCGAAAATATGAATGCGGGTGGTGACATTCTCGTCGAATCGCACGGCGCCGAGAAAATAGGAATTTAATTCTACCCAGGAATTTATCCGGTAACCCTGACTCTCGATTTGCGATAATTTTCCGTACAGCATATAGTGTTTATCGATGAGACCGGAATTGATGGTCGCGGAAAACTTTTTCGTGTTCAGCGGAAGCGAATTACTGCTGTCGCCGAACTCCTGAAATCCGAGATCCGTTTCGAGCGTCACGCCCGGTTTCCGCGCAAAAGGATTCGTTACGAGATTGATCGATCCGCCGATTGCCGGCGGTCCGTAAAAGTCACTTCCGGCGCCGCGTTGTATTTGAATATTCTCGGTGCTTGCCATGAGGTCGGGAAAATCGATCCAGTAAACGTCATGATCTTCCGGATCGTTCTGCGGCACGCCGTTGATCATCACGGAAAGCCGCCGCTGATCGAACCCGCGCAGGTTGATGTAATTATAACCGATGCCGTTCCCGTTTTCCGAGTATGTCGTCATCGACGGAAGCTCCGAAAGCAATACCGGCACATCCTGATTGGAATAGCGGTCCAGGATTTGTTTGGATGAAAGATTGGTAAACGTAACCGGCGTCAGACGTTCTTTCGCTTCCGTCGGCATCACGATGACCGGTGCAAGATAATACGTCGTATCGTGAATTGCCGGAGTTGTTTCCTGTGCATGAAGCATTTGTGCGGCGAGGAACATCAGGATGATGTACGTGATGCAGAGTTTCATAAATCCACCTCAAAAAATGAGAATGCCGTTTTCCTGATTCATGGACTGAAAATTCAGAAAAACGGCACTCGCAAAACTCTGTCCCGTTTTCCTACGCTGGTATAGTCCAGATCAGGTTCATAGGGTTTTCTCTCAGTCTCGTTCGATAATAATCGAATGAGGCACCCCTAACGGTTATGAATGAATATACAGTATGGCTGGACAGAAAGCAAATTACGGGAAGATAATCTTGATTTCCCTGAAATGCCAAGATGTTTATTTTTCTTGAAGATAAGAAATGAATTTTGATTGCCGGAGGGAATCCGCGGAATCATGGTTGATATCGAAATAAAACGATTTAAAGTATGCGTAATCGGATTCAATTCTTGTTCTTGGCAGCGTATCCATGGTTGGAATATATGAATCGAGATATTCCGGGATGTGGACAAATTTTACCTCCGGATATTTCGCAAGCGCGGACATAATTGTATCGTTATAGACGATGATGCGGCCGAGCCTATTTCCGAAAAGAATAGCGTTCAGAATTTGCTGTCCGGGCGGCGGCGGTCCTAATGGCCCCATATAAAAATTTATTCGGCGTTTGATGAGATAATCGGTTGTCGGAATTTTTTCATGCCCGGGCCGACCGCGTGTCGTGATTGCCTGATGGGCAACAGCTGTATCGGTGAGACCGCCGCTCGATTCAATGGCATAGAAAGGATCGGCGTAATACATCAACTGTAGTTGTCCCGCCCAGAACGAAACGCGTACCGGCAGTTCGTCGAAATATTTTCTCAAGATTGCTCCATCGGTTTGCGCTTGCTGTAAACCATCCATGGTAAAATACCGCGACTCGTCGGCGACATATCCCACGAACTTGTCGTTTCCGTATTGATCGTACCGGAGTATGGTGGCCAGAATAACGAGTACGTACAAGGCGAGAGTGAAATATTTCGTTGTCATTTTGTTTATCAGGAGCTCAATCGTAAAAAACATCATCGGTGTTGTAGCAATAAAAAATCTGGCAAACATGAAATCCCCGCCGATGCGGATGGTGAATGCAGTATACGCCGCGATGCATAAAAGGCCAAGCATGATTGGATGGGAAGAGGTCGGACAATTTCTTATCCCATCGATCGATGATCGCAGAGCAGAAAGATTGACGATTTTTTTCCGCCTCTGCCAGAGAATAATCCCTCCAAGGATCGGAATGGCAGCAAAGACGTAATATGTTTTGAAATAGAGAAGTGCGTAGGCAATTCCCTGGCTGTAATAGGGAAGGTCGATCGATTTCGCGTAAAATGTATTCGGGAAGAAAAATCCGTAGTACCAATACCGGATCATCCAGTACGGAAGAAAAATGATGAGCGACGGCAGGAACAGCCAGATCAGGGATTTTAGCAACGGTTTTCGGGTCAGGATAATATAGAAAGCCGCTGCGGCGAGAAAAATAATTCCATCCGGGCGCGTCATCATTGCAAGAACGAACACCGCTCCGGTTGCAATCAATTGCCGGCGACCGGTTCCGAGAAGAAGCAACGCAAAAGCGGCCGTGATCAAAAACGTGAACATCGATGTTTCCATGCCGCTGGTCGCATGAGCATTGAATTCCCGATGGAGGCTAAGCGCAATCGTCGTAAGAGGAATGAATGCAAGTTGTGTTTTGCCGGCGTCTTTGAATTTCCAACTCATCAAGCCGTACGTTGCCAGCGTTGCAATATAAAAAATGATGCCAAGGTTGGTCGATAATGACACGGGATCGAATCCAAGCTTCATTCCCAGGGCGATGATCATTGTCCAGAGGAAATTGGTGAATCCTTCGACACGCTCGCCCGCGTTATAGACGAGGCCAAGACCATTGACAAAATTTCGCGCGTATCGGAACGAGACGAAGCAGTCGTCATTAATATACCATAACGATACGGCATATTGAATGCCATAGACGATAGCAAGAACGACGAGCGTCCAGTAAAGATATTTCTTTTTTGAGGAAGAATTCTTCGTTTCAGATATCATGATTCGCAAAGGCGTTGAGACTATGCATCGGCTGTTTCCATAAATTACTTTTTTCCCTGACGAAATCCAATCCATGACAAAAAAAAGTTGAAAATCAACGGGAGTTTTTGCTTATTGTTGTCATTATGAATATTCTCGGCATTGAAACATCGTGCGATGAGACATCTGCTTCCGTTCTTGTTGACGGCGTGATTCGGTCAAATATTGTCTCCTCGCAGTTTGTTCATAAAAAATACGGCGGAGTTGTCCCCGAACTGGCATCACGGGCGCACCAGCAATTGATTGTTCCGGTTGTGCATGAAGCTCTCCAGACAGCGGGAGTGCATCATCATCAACTTCATGGCATTGCCGTGACGTACGGACCCGGTCTCATGGGCGCGTTAATGGTCGGCTTGAATTTTGCTAAAGCTTTCTCATACGGTTTGAAAATTCCGTTTATCGGTGTAAACCATATGGAAGCACATATCTATTCAAATTTTATTGGTGATCCAAAACCGGATTATCCGTTTCTCTGCTTGATTGTTTCCGGCGGCCATACACAGCTTGCAATCATGAAGGCGCCGTTCGAGAAAGAACTGCTGGGTGAAACGCTCGACGATGCGGCGGGAGAAGCGTTCGATAAGGTATCGAAAATGCTCGACTTGGGCTTTCCCGGCGGTCCGATCATTGATAAACTCGCTTCAAAAGGAAATCCCCATTTTATCGAATTCCCCCGTTCCTTTCTTGATGGAAATAATTTCAATTTCAGTTTCAGCGGTGTGAAGACGGCAGTGCTGTATTGGCTCAGAGATCATACAAACAGTGTGAACGGTCATCGTTCACTCGATGAACACACCAGGGCGGATATCTGTGCGAGTTTTCAGGCTGCTGTCATCGATGTGCTTGTTGAAAAAACAATCCGTGCCGCGCGCCAATTCGGCGTTCGGGATATTGCCGTCGCCGGCGGGGTGTCTGCAAATTCCGAATTGCGAAAACGGATGCAGGAAGAGTGCCGGCGGGAAGAATGCCGGTTGTTTATTCCGGCATTCGAATATTGTACTGATAACGCGGCAATGATCGCGATGGTCGGTTGGATGAAACTTCAGCGGGGAATGCGATCATCGTATGATCTTACTGCCGTACCGAATCTTGCATTCACATGAAACGACGTATACTCGCTGTTATCCTTTTTCTTCTTGGGATTGCATTCATTCTGACGTACCAAATATTTTGGGCGTCGAACACATTCGAGGGTGACCGGTTTATCATTGTTTCAAAAGGAGAAAATTTCCAGCAGGTGCTCGATTCACTCGATCATGCCGGCATCATTCGCAGTAAAAAGTTAGCTGATCTTGCCGGAAGAATTTCAGGATATACGACCAAAATGCAGATCGGAAAATATCGCTTCAAAAGCGGTATGTCCAATTTTGACATCTTGAAAGATATCCGTTTCGGCAGTACCGTTGAATTGATTATCGTTTCGATTCCCGAAGGATTGCGTCCCGAGCGGCAAGCTCATCTGCTCGCGAAAAATCTCGGAATCGATTCCGTCCGGTTTATGACACTGGTGCATGACACGTCGTTTATTCATCAATTGGGAATCGAGAGTAATTCGTTGATCGGGTATTTGACGCCGATGACGTACAAATTTTATTGGCAATCGGATGAATCGGACATTATCAAGGAGCTTGTGAAGCAGTTTACGATCATGTTCGATAGCTCGATGCGGGCAACGATGAACGTCAAAAGACTTTCGATGAACGAAGTATTGACGGTGGCATCGATCGTTGAAATGGAAACGTCCATCGATTCCGAACGTGCGGTCATTGCAGGCGTCTATTACAATCGATTACAAAAAGGTATGCGGCTGCAAGCCGATCCGACGGTTGAATTTATTCTTGGTGGCGGAGCGAGACGGCTGGCACTCAGCGACCTGGACCGCGAATCTCCGTATAACACCTATCGTCATGACGGTCTTCCCCCGGGTCCGATTAACAGCCCGGGAAAAGCATCAATTCTCGCCGCTTTACATCCCGCCCGTCATAAATTCTTTTTCTTTGTTGCGACAGGATTGGGTGGACATCGATTTTCTAAAACGTTCTCGGAACACCTGCATGCCATTCAAAAGTTTCATCGCGTTCGTGAATTCCGCCAGGATATAAAAGAATTATATTAATGCTAAAATGATTATATTGTTTCGGTTGTTGAACTTGGATCCGGCATGATCGATCTTTTTGAGAAAATTATTCTTACCGTCAGTTTCGTTTTAGTCGATGTGATTTTATTATCATGTGCCGGACAAATCTATCCATCGGGAGGCCCGCCTGACACTACGCCGCCGGAAATTGTCGAATCATTGCCGTTACCCCGCACGCTGAATTTCCATCAACAGGAGGTTTCGTTTTCGTTCAGCAAATATGTCGATCGACGATCGGTTGAAGAATCGATTTTTTTCTCCCCATCGGTGGGGCAATTGACATTCGATTGGGGCAGCAAAGATGTAACGGTTCATTTTACCGATTCGCTCCGACCCCGCACGACCTACATTGTGACGCTGGGAACCGATCTGAGGGATATCCGGAATAACCGTTTGGCGCAGGCGTTTTCACTTCCGTTTTCTACCGGCAATGTGATCGATACCGCAAAAATCACCGGATCGGTATTCGATCAGGATCCTGTTGGCGTGATGATTTTTGGTTATAAACTTGACGATCGTTTACCGGACACCCTGAATCCTTCTCACACGAAGCCGGATTATATCACACAAACGGGAAAAGACGGAAAATTTATATTGCCGTATTTGGCATTCGGAACCTACCGGTTGATAGCGGTGCGCGATGAATACAAAAATCTTCTGTATGATCTTCAAACTGATCATTTTGGAACGTTTACTTCCGATGTCGTATTGACGCCGGTACATCCGATCTATCCCGGTGTGCAATTTCGTTTGAGCATTGAAGATACGTCGGCTCCGTTTCTTTCCAGTGCCAAAGCTCTCGATCAAAATCATGTCGTATTGAAATTCAGCCAGGGGATGGATGTCTCTTCGATAACAATCGATAGTATGACGATTGTGGATACGCTCATGAATGCTCCGCTTTCCATTGTCAATCTTTCATTTACGGAACGGCCATCCCTTGAGGCGGAAGTTGTCACGGCCGAGCAAAAGAAAAATGCAGGATATCGTTTCATCCTCAACGGTGCACAGGATAGTGCCGGAAACAAGATGCATTTTCCGCATAATATCGGAGAATTTACGGGCAGTGCCGACCCCGATACGGCTAAACCGGTATTTGAAATTTCCGACCTGCACGATCAGAGTAAAGAAATTCCCATTGATGAGATATTTCATTTCCAATTTCAAAAACCGGTCAAACAACAATCGTTTGAATCCGGCTTTGTCATGTTCGATACTGCTCTCGTCAAAGTGAAAGGACGTTTTGTCTGGTGGTTTTCCACCGCTGTTTCATTTGTGCCGCTCGAACCGCTCCGGTACGAAACAAATTACCGGCTCCGCGTCGTTTTGGATTCCATTCGGGATTATTCCGGAAATCATTTTTCCGATTCAACGTTGATGATCCGTTTCCAAACCGTGAATGAAAAAATATTGAGCAGTATTCGCGGTCAGATAACCGACGACCTTGCCGGAGCCAAAGGTACTCTGATCGTTACTGCGACAAATATTGCAGACCGAAAAATGAAACCGAGAACTATCGTGCTTCCGTCTCCCGGGAATTTTGAGATGGATGGATTGAAGGAAGGGCAGTATACTTTTTTTGCATTTCGCGATGCGGATACCAACGGAATTTATTCTTGCGGCCGACCCTATCCGTTTGTGCCCTCGGAAAGATTTATTGTGTATCCTGATACATTAAAACTTCGTGCGCGATGGCCGTTAGAAGGGTTGACAATCCGTTTGAAATGAACGTTACCGGCGTTGATCGAACGGTCGTTCCGGCTCGATGTCAATATCCGGAAATCTCGTGGGCGGATTTTTAATGACGTTGTCCGGGACGATCCACGCATCTGTATACCCGAGACCCGTCAGTTTTTTAAGAATCTGATTGGCGGAAGGGCGGTCGGCAAAATTTCCTACCCGGACTTTATAATACGGGACATCGTAAACGATATAAATCCAATCGTCCGGTAATAAACTTGAAAGACTGTCCCGCGTGCGATTTGCCTCGTCGATTTCCTGTGTGAACAACACCTGAACGCGAAATCCCGGAATGGTTTCCGGCAGGGCGGTCGAAACAACCGCCGATGCTACTAACGCATTGTGCCGGTCTTCTTCCCGTTGTTTCAATACCGTTACATCGGGATCATAATCGGACGGATTGAAGGTCGGTTCGTACGCAGCCAGGAATTCCCGCAAGGTATAATCGTGTACTTCGGTATTGGAAACCTCTTTTGATCCCGAACATCCCCAGACCATAAAACTTCCGAGAAGAAAAAGGAGATACCGCATTTTATTTTTTGGAATTATCCCGAACCCATGCATGATCATAATCATTCGGATATTGTTGCTCCATTTGATCGCGGAATTTCCGTGCATCGTCCTTTGTACTGAAGTTCCCGATAACTATTTTGTAGGAATTATCGCTTTTATCGAGAAAGAAATACACGGGCTGTGTAAACCGTTCTTTGGCAAGAGCAACAATACGGCCGGCATTTTCCGGCATTTTAAACGAACCGATCTGCACGGAGAAATTTCCATTCGGTATTGAATCTGCTGACGCCGCCTGCGTGTTGTAAAGAGGTCGTTCGGTGTTTTGTTTGTTGACATTGACGGTATCGACTCTGCCCGTCACCCCCTGACCATCGCTGGCAAACGTCGCTCTGATGGAATGATCGTACGCAATATTATTGAATGTATAGGTGGATACAGCTCCCACCGGCATTCCGTCTACAAATACACTGTCAACATGATATCCGGCCACCGGAGTGATTGTGTATGTAATATTTGAGCCTTTGATTACGTTGGTCGAACCTTGCGGTGAAATTATTCCGTTTATTCCCGATGAAGCAGTGATGAGTTGAGACGCCTTTTGAGATTCTTCCGATGATGAACATCCCCAAAAGATTCCCGCGAGGGCGATCATGGTCAGGAAAAGTACATGGTTGAATTTCATATTGTTCTCTTTTAAAAAATGATCATTAATACGGCTGACCCGTTTTTGTTTGTTCTTTCGATTTTTCTGCACCATCCGGTGTGACAATCTTGACACTTGCGCTTGCACCGATACGATCGGCGCCGCTGGCAACCATTGCCAGTGCGTCTTCCCGTGTTCGCACACCGCCGGAAGCTTTAATACCCATTGCCGTCCCGACAACTTTCCGCATCAGCGCAATATCGCCGACGGTAGCACCACCTTTTGAAAACCCTGTCGATGTTTTCACAAAATCCGCTCCGGCATGTTTTGCCAGCAGGCATGCCTTTACTTTTTCTTCGTCGGTGAGTAATGCCGTTTCCAGTATCACTTTGGTCAGTGCCCCGTAACGGCGTGCCGTTGTCACGACAGCAAAAATGTCATTCTCAACATATTCATATTCGAGGGACTTCAGCATGCCGATATTGATGACCATATCCACTTCTCTCGCACCATCCCGAAGCGCGTGTTCTGCTTCAAATGCTTTCGATTGTGTCGATGTGGCACCAAGCGGGAAACCGATGACCGTACATACTTTGACGGATGTATCCCGTAAAAGTTTTGCACACAGTGAAACGTAGGAAGGGTTGATACAGACGCTGGCAAATGAAAACTTTTTCGCCTCGTGGCACAGCTTCGTAATTTCTTCTTTCGTCGCTTCGGGTTTCAATAATGTGTGATCGATCATTCCGGCAAGTTCGGTTTCGATTCCGCCGGCCGCATCGATACCGATGCCGGCCGTAACGCGAGAAGCGCCATGATGAACAATGTTTTTAACGCCTTCTTTATTGTGAATGACGCACAATCCGTCACTGCATGTCCCGTCGGAACAACAGGTATGCCTTTCATTCGGTTTTTTTTGCAAAACCGAACGGACGATATGGTCAATCTCCTTTTGATACATATATTACCGTAATTGTTGAATTTGTTACTATTTTAATCAATATACGACTTTACTCAAAAAAAACAAATGCTCCAAGTTGAAATAAGTGCTCCCGTTGAAAAATCGGAGCACAATGGCTAACTTTTCGTTAATAATGTCTGTTTTTCTTGAATTTTATATGATTATTATTTAGATTGAATTTATAAATTTATCTTACAGTTAAATTACCGGTCATGGAAATCATCGCACGACGCTGTTTAATATTATTGACAATTTTTATCGCAATGACACTTTCCCTTTTTGCGCAGGGAACGACCGTATACGATTTCCTTTTGAATGACGTCGGGGCAAGAGCCGCAGCACTCGGCGGAAGCTTTGTGAGTTCGACGGATGATCCGAATTTAATTTTTTATAACCCCGCAGGTCTTGCGACGCTTTCGACGAGCCGGTTTTCGGCCGGATTTTTTAAACACCTGCTCGACATTAATGCCGGATACGTAAGTTATGGAACCGAAATTCCTCACTTCGGCTTTGTCGGTGCCGGGGTGAATTATATGAACTACGGTGATTTTCCGCGGACCGGTGAAGAGGGTGAAGACTTAGGTACATTCAGTGCCGGCGAACTTGCCGTTTCCATCGGTTACGCCGGTGAGTTGCAACACGGACTAACATACGGATTGAATGCAAAATATATTTACTCATCTATTGCCGAAGTACATTCATCAGGCGTTGCTGTCGATTTGGGAACCCAATATGTGGTGGTGCCGAACCGTTTCATACTGGGTGCGAGCGTTCTCAATCTCGGCACCCAACTCAATCCGTACGTTACGACGAGAGAAGATCTTCCGCTGGATGTCACCATCGGCGCTTCCGTGTATCCGGAACATCTTCCGGCGGCAATTATGGTGAACTTTCATAAATTGAATCAGAGTCAGGATAACTTCGGACAGCATTTCACACCGTTTTCCGTCGGTGTCGAGTTTACTGCGAGCCCGAATGTACAACTCCGTTTCGGGTACAATAACGAACAGCATCAGGATATGGAAATTGATTCGAGTGCCGGGCTTGCGGGGTTTTCAATCGGGTTGGGAATTCTCACCGGCAGTTATAACATCGATTATGCATTCACATCGTACGGAAAGATCGGCGGCGTTCACCGCATCAGCGTCGCATTGTAAATCTTACAGAATAAATCCTCTCAGCAATTCCTTGCTGATATAAAATAACAGCATTCCCCCGAAGACAATCAACGGTGTAATACGATTGCCGGAACGATTGATTTCCGGAATTAAATCGCTGGCACCGACATAGATGGAAGCTCCGGCCGAAAATGCAAATGCTATTCCGATTACTTCCGCATTGATGCGGGCAAGAAAGAAAACAATAACGATGCCGAGCATCGTTGCGACCCCGATCGCAACCGAAGCAATGAATGCATTTTTTTTCGGCTGACTGGCGGCGAGCATGATGGACGCAATGGTGAGGCCTTCCGGTAATTTATGAAGGAAGATCGCCGTGAAGATGAGTAAGCCGATTGCAAAATTATATTGCATGCCCGCGGAAATCGAAACGCCGTCGAAAAAAGCATGGACAAACAATCCTGCGAACGCCGAAAGACTTGCGGTTTTCGAAAGCATGACGTCGGAATGCGTTTCTTCGCCGAAATGAAAATGCCCGACAATGGTGTGCTCGAAAAAATGGAGAAAGCCGAACCCCAAAATAATATAGAGCGACGCTTTGCTGCCGAGAAGTTGTATGCTTTCCGGCATCAATTCAAAAAATACGAGAGCAAGAAGAAATCCGGCGCTGAGTGCCAGTAAATATTCCTGCACCAGTTTCGGCCAGTGTTTACGGAGGATGACGAGCGTGCCGCCGAGAATTTCTGCACCGGAGGCCATCAAGCCGAAAAGTATGATTGTCAGCATGCAGCAGTCCTCACGGTTTTTGGTACGGCGAAGTTAAGTATTGGTCTGCTTGTTTGTGCGCATCAAAAATATCTTTCATCTTCAGCACTTTGTTATATTGCGTTATCGCCAGATCACGTTTCTTTTGAATGTCATAAATCATTCCGATGCGAAGATTCGTGAGTGTCATGAAACCGGAAATTTCACTCGCATCGAGTGTTCGTGAAAGTCTGTCGGATTCATAAAAATATTCCAGAGCACGATCGTTCTGTCCGGCTTGCATTTCATATAAACCAAGATAGTAATCTGCTTCCCGGGTCGCCACGGAATCGTATCCCAGCCGGTGTTTGTTGACACGATCCAGTATCTCCAGATAGACGCGATGCGTTTCATCCCAATTGCCGGCGGCAGCATAGCTTCGACCCACATATTTATGAAAGATAACATTATTCGGAAATTCCGAATAGAGTTTCAATGCCAGTATAAGCGCGTCGCCGTATGATCGCTCGATTGTTTGCAATGCAACGAGAAGAAAATATGTCGCCTCGGTATTTGCATAGCGGGCTTTCTCCGAAGCGGTTCGCAATTCTTTCAGTCCTTTCGTACGATTGCCTTTCGGAAAAAAAATCATGAACGGCTTGACAAACGGATATTGTTCCGGGACGACGGCGGCATAATAATTATAAATGCCGATGCCGAGGAGAATGTCGTTATTTTCCGGTGCGAGTTTGTATGCTTTTTGAACGATCGGCAGAGCTTCACGCCCGGCATTTGCGGCTTTCACCCAGTCCTCGCGGTTTGCATATAACCTTCCCTGAAAACCGAGGGCGCCGCCTTTGAAGAATAATGCGGTAACATCATTGTCATCGGCATCAAGTCTCTTGTCGCACATGTCGATGACGCGGTCCAATTCCGAAAGAAATCGTTCGTCGTGCGACGTGTTGTTGATATCGATGACGATTTTCCACCAATCAATCATGGCGAGAAAAAAATATCCGGCGGGATGATCGGGCCGGGATTTGACGACCTGTTGAAATTCCGCCTTTGCGCTGTCGAATGTTAAATTGTAGACGTGGTGAATGCCTCTGATAATACGCGCATCGTTGACCGAATCCCCGATCCACTGTGCCTGCACAAAGTGAGTGGAGCAAACAATGAGCAAAACAAAAAAAAGAAGGTGCAATGATTTCAACCAAGAATCCCTTAAAAAAATCGCCACGCCTGCAATCAATGAGCGTGACGAATGTATGATTGATCCAATGAAAACAGAAAATTATGCAGCGGATAATCTTGACATAAGATAGGAAAGTAGTTTGTCAGTCGCAATTCTTTCCTGTTTCATCGAATCCCGTTCACGGACGGTGACGGACTGATCCTGCAATGTTTGTGAATCGACGGTGATGCAGAATGGTGTTCCAATCTCATCCTGCCGCCGGTACCTGCGCCCGACTGCGCCGCTGTCGTCATAAAAGACACGCATGTGCGGGCGGAGCTCCGCTTCGATATTGCGTGCAAGCTCCGGCATCCCGTCGCGGTTGACGAGCGGGAATATTGCCGCTTTGATCGGCGCGAGGTTCGGATGGAATTTCATCACGACGCGCGTTTCCATCTGTCCTTCTGCCGACGGTGCTTCTTCTTCCGCATACGCGTTCACCAAAAATGCCATAAACGATCTGCTTGCTCCTGCCGATGTTTCGATGATGTAGGGAATGAATTTTTCCTTTGTCTCTTCATCGAAATACTTCATATTCTTGCCGGAAAATTGTTCGTGCCGCGATAGATCGAAGTCGGTGCGGTTGTGGACTCCTTCGATTTCACCCCACCCGAACGGAAATTTGAATTCGATGTCGTACGCGTTCTTTGCGTAGTGTGCGAGCTTGTTCGGTTCATGCTGATGCCACTGGAGCTTTTCTTTCGGCATGCCGAGCGAGATGAACCAGTTCATCCGCTGTTCGCGCCAGTACTCGAAATGCTGATCGTCGGTGCCTGGTTTGCAGAAGAATTGCATTTCCATCTGCTCGAATTCCCGCGTGCGGAAGAGAAAGTTTTTCGTGTTGATTTCGTTCCGGAATGCTTTCCCGATCTGCGCAATGCCAAACGGCAGTTTCTGCCGCGACGCCGCCTGCACGTTCAGGAAATTCACGAAAATTCCCTGTGCGGTTTCCGGCCGCAGGTAGACGACATTGCTCGAATCTTCCACCGGTCCGACAAATGTTTTGAACATGAGATTAAATTTTCTTGCTTCAGTAAACGTTCCTTTGTTGCCGCAATTCGGACAGCTTAGTGCGATGAGTACCGAAGCAGTCGAAGTCTCCGATAATTTTTTGAATTCTTCAGCAATAACTTCATCTTTTTGCTGACCTTGAAACTTTGCCGGTTCCAATTCCCGCAAAACATCTTTTTGTTTCTTGATCGATAATTCATCAAAAAGAATGTCGAGGCGGTAACGGGACTTGCACTGTTTGCAATCCACCATCGGATCGGTGAAATTTTCGACGTGCCCCGAAGCTTCCCACGTCCGCGGATGCATCAGGATTGCCGCATCGATGCCTTCGATGTTGCTGCGGTATGTCATCGACTTCCACCAGGCGTCTTTGATATTGCGCAGAAGTTCGACTCCTAACGGACCGTAGTCCCACGCGCCGTTTAAGCCGCCGTATATTTCCGATGATTGGAAGACAAATCCTCGCCGCTTGCACAGCGAGACGAGTTTTTCCATAAGTTGTGTTTCAGTATTCGGTTTTGCCATAAGTTTTTTAAAAAAGTGTGTTAGTGAAAATTTCTGTCGACAAGATTAAGATATGTTCCGCCATAATATAAACCGTGAATTTCATAAACAATTCCCACACCGGGTACGATGAAATAGGTGTCGGTTCCTGCTTCGCCGGTCGGGTCATCTCTTTCGACTACTATGGCATGATTGTATCGTGTGGAGTCGACAAGAATACTCGTATCGGGATGTGTGATGTGGAGAAATCCTCCGATGGAATCTGTGGCAGTCGGTGCAAACAGCCATCTTAGATTTCTTTTGACTGGCGTTTTCAAAATGGTATTTGGCCAGGAGTCTTCCGATCGTGTGTACGAATTGGAATCAATCCACACCAACCACGAGTCCATCGTCGTGTCGTTCGTATTATCCAGAGAAGTATCCGTACTTATAGTAATTGTTCGTGCTTGTAAATTAAACAAAGTACTGCCGATGGAATGCGAACTCGAACTATCGGAAACGGTTAACAAAATATCTACTGTGTAGTCCGGTTCCGCGTCCCCAGAAATAATGCCCTATATAATGCCACGAAAATCCGACCTGCATGGGAAATATCTTCCTGATATTATTCGGTTGTTCATATCCTGCAATCGGTTCTACGATGGCGGATTTATTGCAACTCAACATGCTGAGTAGACAAACAGTCAGTAACGACTTCAAAATGAAATTACTCTTTCGAGATGTATTCATTTGATCCTCCTTCATCAAACCTTAAACAGTCGTCTGCGTCTCCTTATTCTTCTTCAAATGTGCATCTGTCTTCAAAACGATCGTTTCTATAATTGTATCTTCCACTTCGATATGAATCGTCACGGTACTTTCTTTAAGATTTTCCGAAGCCACTGCACGACCATTATATTTTCTTGCCATCCGGTTGAGGACGAGATTCATTTGAATCGGGAGAATATCCGGCGGTATCAACACACGCCTCTCTATCCGGTTCAACGACGAGTTGGGAACCGGAAACTGCATTTTTTTCGTCCATTCTTTTTGAATTTTGAAATGCGAAAGAACGGTATCAACGTCCCGGTCCAGTTGAAGCGATAATAATGAAAAATCCTTTTCACTTTTTGCAACCGGCTGGGTAATCTTTGCCCGGCTCATCAAAAAAAGTCCAAGCGCCGCCGCCGCAAGCACGAGCGATAATAAGAAACGAAAAATTATTCCTTTATCAAAGTTTCGAAACATTATTTTCCTTTGAAGACCGGCTTCCGCTTTTCGAGAAATGCGGCCGTTCCTTCGCGAAAATCTTCCGTGCTGCAGCATTCACCGAACAATCCTGCTTCGATGTGCAATCCCTCGTTCAGCGGTGCTTCCATCGTTGCGTTGATCGCTTTGATCGACATGCGGATGGCGAGTTGCCCTTTGCTCAAAATTGTTTTTGCAATCGATTCGGCTGTTGCAAGCAATTCGGATTGCGGCACGATTTTATTGACCAGCCCGATGCGAAGAGCTTCATTCGCATCGATTTGATTGCCGGTCAGAATCATTTCCATTGCCCGACCGACTCCGACAAGTCTCGCGAGCCGCTGTGTGCCGCCATAGCCGGGAATGATGCCGAGGTTGACTTCCGGTTGGCCGAATTTGGCATTCTCCGATGCAATCCGCATGTGGCAGGCAAGCGCAATCTCGCATCCGCCGCCGAGTGCGTAACCGTTAATCGCCGCAATGACAGGTTTGCCGAGATGCTGAATGAGATCGAAAATGGATTGCCCATTCGCGGCGAATTCCTTTCCGCTCACTGAGTCGAGTTTCGTAAGTTCGCCAATATCGGTTCCGGCGACAAATGCTTTCTCACCGGATCCGGTAAGAATGACGACATCCACTTGGGGATTTGTTTTGATATTTGTAAATACATCTTTCAATTCACTTTTGCATTGTGCATTCAACGCGTTGAGTTTGTCGGGACGGTTGATTGTAACCGTTGCAATCCGGTTGGTGATTGTCACTATCAAAGTGGAGTAGGTCATAGTTCGATGTTCGGATAAATTATTTTTTTATGGGAAGAGATTTGACAAATGTTCTGAATCGTGTAATGAGCTCGTCATATTCTTTTTGACCGATTGCACCGTGGTTTTTTACGACACGTGCGACTTCAATTCCGGCAATCGTATATAATGGCAGAAATTGCGGTGCGTACCGCGATAATGCCTCTAAATGAAGATCGATTGTCTGATGGTCACCGCGCACAATCGGACCGGTGATTGCGGTTGCCGGAGAATCCCGCACAACATTTTCCATCGTTGCAGTCAATAACGGACCGAAAACTTCCGTCCACGTTGCTTTCAAATTCAATGCCGATGACAATTCGCTGATCGTGTTGAGAAGCGTCGCCATATAACTCGAAGCAAACACGCACGCAACATGATACAACGGTTTCAATTCCTTGGTGATGACAACGGATTTTCCTTCAAGCAATTTTACAATTATTTCAACTTTTTCGATTGCTTGGGGATTCCCTTCAACGCCGTAAAAAATATTCCTGAGCTTGTTCCGCATCTGTTCCGGTGTTCTTGTTTTCGGAAAGGTTTGAATAGGATGCATTGATGCAACCGTCGCGCCTTTTTTCTTCAGCGGGGCAAGAATGTCGGATGAATAAACTCCGGAGCAATGAACGACACAGAGTTTTTTAAACTTCAGTTGTTTGACTTTTGAAAGCCCGGATGCGACTTCTTCGAGCGCCGGATCGGAAACGGCAATCAGAATATATTCGGTTGATGGATCGATGTCTGCCGGCTTTGTCGATGCTCGTTTACAATGTACTTTCTTTGCCAGGTCGATTGCGTGTTTGCCCGATTTGCTGATGACGCTGACAATCGGAATTTTTTTATCGTGCAAAGCAAGGGCTAGAGTTGAACCGACTTTTCCTGCGCCGATGATGCTGAATTTTGGATTTCGTTTCTGCATGTGCGATTAATTTGTCCGGACGATTGCCGCCGAAAGGTATCCGACAACACGTTTGTGATCGCCGGTGATATCGCCGGAGTTGCAATGGTGCAGTGTTTGGATGCGATCGGCACCCAGCAATTTTGCGGCAGTCATAACGGCGACAGCCGGACCACCACCGCACGCTTCCGTCGTTTCATTGTCAAGGTGATGAATGAGCTGCTCGCAATCGAATGTCTCAACATCATGAATGAAGACATGATCAAGATTTTTTGCCTGTTGATATGTATGATAATGAGAAAGATCGGTGCTCGCAATGAGCAGCGAATGTTTTCCCGCAAGAATATGAGCGAGTTTTTTACCGAGATGAAAACAATACTCTTTCCGCTGATCACCCATGACGATCGGCAGGAAACGGAATGAGGGAAGAACGCTTTGTAAAAACGGTAGTTGGACTTCGACCGCATGTTCGTTCCGATGACCGCGTTGGGATGATTCGATCAATGATTCATCTTTCAGAAGAGCATCACGCATTTCTTCGTCGATGGAAATATCGCCGAGTGGCGTTTCATATCCGGATCCGTTGTATACGGAAATCCCGTCGAAGTATTCGGCGTGGCTCGGCGCGACAATGATAACAGAATCGAAGGAATGCTTTTTGAGCAAACGGTACGCATACGCGGCTGTCGAGCCGGAATACATGTATCCTGCATGCGGAACAATCAATCCGACGATCGTTCCGGAAACCGGAGCGTCGTTCGTTTGATCGAATAATTGTTCGATGGTTGATGTTAATTCCGAGCTTCGTTCCGGATAGAACATCCCGGCAACGGCATTCGAACGTATGGTTGATCTGTTCATATTAATGTGTATGATGAGACGGCGTATCCTGTTGAAGGACATCAGCCGTGAAAATGAATAAACAGATGTCCGGATTCTGCCACATCGTTGACGGTAAGCCCGCTTTTCTGAGAGTGTTCTTCACGAATGTTTCTTTATCCCATCCCTGTTCGGTTGCCACTTGCGGAAGCAATAATGCCCGATGATTTCCGTGCTCGACGATAAGGCCGTGTGTTCCGATTTCGATTTCTTGAACATCATGAATTTCCCTGCGCGGAGAAAGAACGGAAATCTCAATTTCAAGATCGGTCATTTCATCGGCCGTGAGCGGCTCGAAACGATAATCTTCCATCGCTGCTTTTGCCGCTGCTTCATGTACCGTTTCGTACAGCGGATCTATTCCTTCGATGTAACCGATGCAACCGCGTAATTCTCCATGAATTCGAAGCGTGACGAAGGCGCCGCACCGATCCATCAGCGCCGGTGGAATTTGAGCCGGCAGTTTTCCCCTGGAACGTTTCACCGCCGAGGCAATCGACCTGCGGGCAATATCGAAGAGGATTTGTTTTTCGGAATCTGAAAGCATTCTTACCATGAATTGTTGAATCAAACTTACGGAAAATGCGGTTGATATTCAACTACTTCTGAATTGTGAGCTCTCTCCGCCTTGATTCTCACGCGCATCTTTACTACATTCTCAATGGAAAAGAAAGAAACGTCGAGAGAATTATGTCATTAATGGTCACTATTTCCGGCATACGCGGAATCGTGGGAGAAAATCTCACGCCGGAGGTCGTTATGAAATACACGTCTGCTTTCGGGCAATATTGCGAAGGCGGAAGAATCGTTATCGGCTACGACGGCAGGATAACCGGAAAGATCATTGCCAATATTGTTTCGTCGACGTTACTTTCCATGGGATGCGATGTCATTGCCCTCGGCATTGCTCCGACGCCGACCATCGCTATTGCGGTGGAACAGCTTCATGCGGCGGGCGGAATTTCCATCACGGCAAGTCATAATCCGATAGAGTGGAACGGTCTTAAATTTTTTGCCGCCAGCGGTGTTTTTCTGAATGCGGAAGAAAACAAGAAATTATGGGCTATCGCAAATTCAGCGGACCGTTCATACGTCCCGTGGAATTCTTTGGGAAAATATCTTGTCGACGACTCGTTTCTCCGTCAGCATATCGATATGGTGTTGAATCTGCCGTATCTCAAACCCGACGTCATCCGAAAAAGGAAATTCAAAATCGTCGTTGATTGCATCAATGCCGCCGGCGGTGTTATTGTACCGCGGCTCCTGCGGGATTTTGGATGCGATGTGATTGAAATGAATTGTGATGTCAGCGGCATTTTTTCCAGGCCTTCCGAGCCGGTTCCGGAAAATCTTGTCGCACTCTGTGACCGCGTTCGAACCGAACAGGCGGATATCGGAATTGCTGTCGATCCGGATGTCGACCGGTTGGTGTTGATCAACGAGAAAGGCGAACCGTTCGGAGAAGAATACACCATAGCGACCGCGGTAAAATTTATTTTGGAGCATGATCGTTCGCAAACGGGAATCAATCGCCCCTCGGTGGCGGTCAATCTTTCGACGACGAGAGCCGTAGACGATATTGCACGTGCAAACAATGCAACGGTGTATCGTACGCCGGTGGGAGAAATTAATGTTGTGCAACGGATGCGACAACAGGGAGCCATCATCGGCGGGGAAGGAAGCGGCGGTGTGATTTTGCCGGCAGTGCATTACGGTCGTGATGCAATCGTCGGAATCGGTCTCATTCTGCAACAGCTTGCAGAATTCAACGGAACAGTGTCCGCATTCAAATCGACACTGCCACAGTACGAGATTGTCAAATCCAAGATCGATCTCGATCATAAATCTCCGGACCGGATTCTCGACACGATTAAACAACGGTATGCCTCGAACGGAAATGTGAATGTCGATGACGGGCTTAAAATCAATTTCGAGCGCTCCTGGGTTCATTTGCGAAAATCGAATACTGAGCCGATTATCCGGATTATTGCCGAAGCGCCGACAAACGTGCAGGCACAAGAATTAGTTCAAAAATTCCGACAAGAAATTCTTCAATTGCCATGATTCTTTGTAAAGTTACCGGTACACTCGTTGCAACGCAAAAAAATGAACATCTGAAAAGTCAGAAATTGCTGATCGTTCAACCGGTCGATCTTCAGGGAGAACCGATCGGTCGTGATCTTATCGCTCTCGATTCGGTCGATGCCGGATTGAACGATACCGTTCTGGTGATTCAGGAAGGATCAGGCGCTGCACAGGTGTTGGGCAATAAAAAAGTTCCGGTTCATTCGGTTATTGTTGCCGTGGTGGACGGACTGGAGACTGTCGAGTAAAATTCAGTTGTCCGAGTGTTGTACACTCGGACTGTTGTGTCCGACAGTGCAACTGTCGGACAACAGGGGATTTTTGTGGGGGGTAAAATGTTCCTTCCTAATACGATTAAAATCAATCCAGCACAATCAGTGGGGGTTCTGAATATGCATAGACTGATAAAATATTTTTTGCTATCTAAATTTACTTTTAAGGATTTCAATTTGTCGAGGACAACATCAATATTGATAAAAAGAGCATGGAGGACGATTATCCAATTTAATTATTGAGAGAAAGTGAATGAAAAATTTAAAAGTATTAGTCTTATTCTTCATATTTATTTGGTTAGTATCTTGCTTGGCCTTTGCACAGATCTCCGACCCACAACCTAGGGTTGACCATTCACAGCCAAGTCAAGAAGAAAAGGATCTCCTTAGTAAAACTGAACAAGAAGGGCCTTATGAAGAAATAAAATTATCTCGAGTATGACTCAGCTTCCATAATAAAAAGCAATTTTGTTAAGAGGGAAATTTTTGAGTGTTACTTCAAAAAAGTTCTAAAATCATAAAGGTATATCAAAATATGCAAGTCGGATTAAGTCAATATACAATGAACATTTTATTACTATGGATACTCTGGAAAGGCAAGAATTGTGGAAGCATATTATGGTCACATCGACGTCGGATTAGTTGCTGTCAAAGAGTATATCCCGCAGAGATTCAATATGTAGGAGTACATAGATAATGAGAAAGATACTACTAGTGTGACACATTCCTGCTACTGTCCTCTCATTACTGTAGAGGGCATGATCACCGACATCTACGGGATTGTATCGACATACTATATATTGGGTTATTTATACCTGGAATGATAATCAGCTAAAGATATTTTGCAGTTGAAGCTAAAAGGAGAAATGCAATCTGAAACGACTTTTTCTTTACCAAAGCTTTTTCTTATATTTCAATTGTAACTTTAGTGTAATTCAGCGGTAAATTTTTCGGGAGGAAAATTGTCATGTCTGCTTTTGATCTTCTTGTGTTGTCACAAATTCCGCAGATCGGGTCTAACCGGCTTCGTCTTCTTGTGTCGCATTTCGGTGCGCCGGAAAATATTTTTACCGCAAGTGCCAGGGAAATTTCTGCCGTGGAGGGATTCAGTAAAAAGCTTGCATCCATGGTAGTTCACTTTTTGAAAAGCACCAAGCTGGATGAAGCAAAGAGGTATGCCGAAAAACAGCTTTCGAGATTAAATAAAGTTGACGGCAAGATTGTTTCGTTCTGGGAAAAACGATATCCGGAGCCGTTGAAAAAGATTTACGATCCGCCTCCTTATTTTTTCCTTCGCGGGGAGATTGCCGAGACCGATAAATATTCTCTTGCGATCGTCGGAACGCGTACACCGTCGGAATACGGGATCACGATGGCGGAACGATTCAGCCGGGATTGTGCATCGATCGGCATAACCGTCGTGAGCGGACTTGCACGCGGTATCGATACCGTTGCCCATCAGACAGCCGTGAAATCTTCCGGAAGGACGATTGCGGTCATCGGTTCGGGACTCGATGTTTGTTATCCTCCGGAAAACAGAAATTTGATGGACAGGATTATTTCTAACGGCGCGGTCGTCAGTGAGTATGAAATGGGAGCGAAACCGGATGCTGTCAATTTCCCGCGGCGGAACCGCATCATCAGCGGATTGTCGTTGGGAACGCTTGTCGTCGAAACCGACGTCGATGGAGGTGCGATCATTACGACGAATATGGCGCTGGATCAGAACAGGGAAGTCTTCGCTATTCCCGGAAATATCACGGCAAAGAAAAGCCGCGGCTGCAACATGCTTATCAAAGAAAGTAAAGCGAAACTTGTTGAAACGATGGATGATATCCTTGCTGAATTATCCGGCAAGCTGAAACCGCTGATACATACTATTCATCAGGGAGATCAGGAGAAAGCGATGGATGGATTGAATCTTTTTGAACGAAAGGTGTATGAGGCATTGTCGTTTGATGCTCTCCATATTGATCTCCTAGCTGAACGTTGCGGCATGTCTACCGCCGATGTTCTGGTGCACCTGCTCGGCCTTGAATTCAAAGGCATTGTGAAACAATTACCCGGGAAAACTTTTTTAAAAATTTCTTAATCTCAATTTTCCGATTACAAATATTTTTCCTGATTTATCCTTTCACGCTTTTCTCTTACCAAAAACTTTCGTATTTTGTATCACTATGGTCATTGTGAATGAAACGATTGTTGAGGACAGCATTGCGAACAGACGCTTTGCATGCGATCTTGCACAATGTAAAGGTGCCTGCTGCACGCTTCCCGGCGGGCGGGGTGCGCCATTGCAGGACGACGAAATCGGTGAAATTGAACGGGCATTTCCGTTTGCCAGGAAATATCTTTCTGCAACTCATCTGGATGCAATTGCAAGGCACGGAATGGTAGAGGGAATTCCCGGCAGCCATGCAACGGTTTGTATTGATGAAAAAGATTGTGTCTTCGTGTATTATGAAGATTCCGTTGCAAAGTGTTCTCTGGAAAAGGCATATCTTGCAGGCGAAACGACATGGCGGAAACCGATTTCCTGTCATCTGTTTCCCATCCGGATTTCACGAAATGGTCCGGAACGGGTCCGGTATGAACAAATTCGGGAATGCCTGCCGGCTGTATCGAACGGAACGGCAAAAAATATTCCGCTGTACGTCTTTCTGAAAGACGCTCTGATACGAAAATTCGGCAAAACGTGGTATGAGGATTTCCAAACAAAGTGTGAACGTGAAAATAATGCGCGTTGATGATATAAATTTATCGTTCGTATAACCCCGTGTTGAATCTCTCTCAACGACAAATGCTTCAGATGAAGCTGACTCCCCAGCAGGTGCAGTATCTGCAACTGCTGCAGCTTCCCGTTCTCGCGCTCGAACAACGCATCAAAGCGGAACTCGAACTCAATCCGCTTCTGGAAGAAATCGACGAAATGGAAACGGTTCAGGAGCAGGAGGAGGTTTCCACCCCGGAGGCGGAGGCGGCCGAGACAAAGAATAATGACGACGATGGTTACACGTTCGAAGATTTCATGAATGATGAGCTGGACGGACATAAAGCCGCCCGGAGCAACTTCGATGAAGAAGAACGTGACGAACTTCCCCAGCCGTCGGAACAAACGGTCACACAGAAACTGATCGATCAGATTTTTTTTCTCGATATTTCTCCGGAAGAAAAAATTCTGTCCGAGGAAATTGTCGGGAATATCGATGAAGACGGTTATCTCCGGAGAGAATTGCCGCTGATCGTTCAGGATCTGAACCTTGCGCAAAATCTTTCCCTGACCAATGAGCGTGCCGAAGAAATTCTTGCGATGATCCAGCGTCTCGATCCGCCGGGTATTGCCGCCCGATCGCTTCAGGAATGTTTGATCGTTCAGCTCGAGGTCGGCGCTTTTAATCACGTGCTGAAGGAGCAGGCGCTGACGATTCTTCGCAAGCATTTCGACGACTTCACGATGAAGCATTATGAAGATCTGGCAAAATTTCTCAACATTCATATCGATCAACTGAAACCGGTCATCGAGTTGATTCAAAAATTGAATCCCAAACCGGGGGAAGGTCAATTTTCTGCCCAACAGAATTATGTTATCCCGGATTTTACGGTTGAACATGATGACGACGATTTTATTATTTCGCTCAACGACAGGAATGTCCCGCCGTTGCGTATCAATAAAGGTTACAAAGAATTGATGTCACGACGGCATAAAAACGGTACGCCGGATAATGTCAAAGATTTTATCCGCAAACGGTTCGAAGCGGCAAAATGGTTTATCGCTTCTATCAACCAGCGCCGGGATACGATGATGAGAGTCATGCGGGCAATTGTGGAAAAGCAGAGATTATTTTTTGAAACCGGTGAAAACCTGCGGCCGATGATTTACAAGGATATTGCCGAAGTGATCGGAATGGATATTTCCACGATCAGCCGCGTGGTGAATGGCAAATATGTTCAGACAGAATACGGTGTTTTTGAGTTACGCCATTTCTTCAGCGATAAACTGACGACGTCGTCCGGCGATGAAATTTCAAACAAAGAGGTAAAGAAACAGATCAAGGAAATGATTGAAAAAGAAGAACCGAACCATCCGTTGAGCGATGACCGGATCGCCGAAATGCTCAATACGGATGGATTGAATATTGCCCGCAGAACCGTAGCAAAATACCGCGAGGCGATGAAAATTCCTGTTGCACGGCTTCGCCGAAAAATTTAATCACATACTCAGTGCTTACCTATGCCAGAAATTATTCATTCCACAACAGTGATCGGATTGTCGCACAACGGACAAACGGTCATCGGCGGCGACGGTCAGGTGACCGTCGGCAATTCCGTCATGAAGCAACACGCACGCAAAGTCCGGAAAATTTATAACGGGACCGTGCTCGCAGGATTTGCCGGCGCCGCTGCCGACGCTTTCACGCTCTTCGAACGATTCGAAGATCGCTTGCAGCAGTATCACGGAAATCTTCTTCGTGCTGCCGTCGAGCTTGCCAAACTCTGGCGCACCGATAAATATTTGAGACAGCTCGAGGCGTTGCTTGCCGTACTCGATAAGGAACAAGGATTGATCATTTCCGGAACGGGAGAAATCATCGAGCCGGACGACGGCATCATCGCCATCGGCTCGGGCGGAAATTATGCTTTGACCGCCGCGCGTGTGCTGAAGCGTCATACCAATCTGCCGGCGAAAGAAATTGTCCAGCAATCGCTCGAGGCTGCGGCCGACATTTGTATCTACACGAATAAGAATATTTCCATCGAAGAACTCTGATCACCTTTTTATTGTATCCTGAAAAATGACTACTGCTATGACAAAAAAAATCAAGAAAGAATCTTTTCAAGAATTAAAGCCGCGTGACATTGTCCGGGAACTGGACCGGTTCATTATTGGTCAGCAGGCGGCAAAAAAATCGGTGGCGATTGCGATCCGTAACCGCTGGCGCCGGCTGCATACGGCGGAAAATATTCGTGAAGAGATCATGCCGAACAACATCATCATGATCGGTCCGACGGGCGTCGGAAAAACGGAAATCGCCCGCCGGCTCGCGAAGCTTGTGAGTGCACCGTTTATAAAAGTCGAGGCATCGAAATTTACCGAAGTCGGATATGTCGGCAGGGATGTCGAATCGATGGTGCGCGACCTGATTGAATTTGCCGTGAACATGTTGAAGGGAGAAAAAGCGGCGGAAGTGCAGGATAAAGCGAACCGTCTTGTCGAAGACCGGATTCTGGATATTCTCGTCCCACCGGTAAAGCGCCGGCAAACCGGTGAAGCCGTACCCGGCGACGAAGAATTGGTCGAAACGGATGATAACAAGGCGACACGGGAAAAATTTCGCGAGAAACTCCGTGCCGGTGAACTGGAAGAACGAACCGTGGAAATTGACGTAACTGCAACGCAAATGCCGGCCATGCAGGTTCTCGGTCCGATCAATATCGAAGAAATGGGAGTCAATCTTCAGGAAATGTTCGGCAATATTATGCCGAAACGGACGAAGCAGAGAAAAATGTCGATCGCCGAAGCGCGGATGATTTTAGTGCAGGAAGAAGTTCAAAAACTGATCGACACCGAAGCGATCGTGAAAGAAGCTTTGGACCGTGTGGAAAATTCCGGCATTGTCTTTCTTGATGAAATCGATAAGATTGCCGGTGAACGGGGAGCAAGTTCGGGTCCCGATGTTTCCCGCGAAGGTGTGCAGCGTGATCTGCTTCCGATTGTGGAAGGAACGACCGTTCTTACGAAGTACGGCATGGTAAAAACCGATCACATCCTTTTTATCGCGTCCGGCGCTTTTCACGTTTCCAAGCCGTCGGATCTTATCCCGGAACTGCAGGGACGTTTCCCCATTCGTGTCGAACTGGACAGTTTGACAGAACAGGATTTTGTGAAGATTCTGACTCTTCCGCAAAATGCACTCATCAAGCAATATTCAGCACTGCTGGAAACGGAAGGAGTCCGGTTGGAATTTGCAACGGATGGTATTCATGAAATTGCCCGTACGGCGGCGGAAGTGAACGGACAGGTGGAAAATATCGGTGCGCGCCGGCTTCATACAATCATGACGACGCTTCTCGAGGAAATTCTTTTTGAAGCGCCGGATAAGTACGCCGGTACAACAATTATGGTGACAAAAGAAATGGTTGAAGATAGACTTACCGGAATCGTCAAGAACAAAGACCTGAGCCGCTACATTTTATAAATACAGAACTCCGGCGAATACCATCTAATGAACTTTATCGCCGGTTACGGGAGGTTGAAAACCGAATCCTGCATGAGGAGATTCACCCTGGATCTTGATCTCTCCGAATGATTTCTCAAATTTTTCAATATTTTCTTTGAGCGCGCCGAGAAGCAGTTTGGCGTGTTGCGGCGTCGTGATGATGCGGGCATGAACTTTTGCTTTCGGGACACCCGGTAAAACCCGCGTAAAGTCGATCACGAATTCAGCAGGCGAATGCGTTATGATGGCGAGATTGGAATAAATGCCCTCGGCTTCTTTTTCTCCGAGTTCGATATTGATCTGTTGCGGTTGTTGTCCCTGGTTTGTCATGAATGTTCTTTCGATGAAAACGTGAACATGCTCTCCGGACGTTGATTTCCGAAGAGCATGCGATTGATGAGTCGATTATTTTTTCCGAAGGGCGTCCGCTTTTTCGAAAGCCTTCCTTGCTTCTTTGGTCATTTCCGCATTTGCATACGCGGTAGCGAGCGCGTCGTAATATTTTGGTTCTTCCGGTTTCAGGACGGTGAGCCGTTCGAAATATTCTGCTGCTTTCTTGAAGTACGGAACAAACGATTTATCAGAATTTTCTTTTGCCCCGCTGTTGATCACCGCCTGTTTTAACTCACTCCCTATTTTTACATTGCAGACCGCGATATTTTGAAGAGCAGGTTCGTAGTTCGGATCGGCCTGAAGCGCAGCATTGAAATGCGTAATTGCTGCTTTAATGCTGTCGATATTATCGCCCTGCATGAGTAATACCCCGATGTTGAAGTGAAGTATTTTATTTCCCGGATCCTGGGCAATCGCTTCGTACATATACGGTTTTGCTTCGCCCGTGCGGTTTAGTTTTACGTAGAGTTCAATCATCGTGCTTAAGAAATCTTGATTCGAAGGATCGAACGTTCTTGCATCGTGGAGGGACGCGATAGCATTGTTGTAATCATCTGTCGCTTCCTGTTTGTTGTTTCTATCGGTTGCGACATCTCCTTTTTTAATGTAGGCGTTGATGATCGAAGTATATTCATCATCGGCCGGTTTTCGTTTGGCCGCTTCTTTCATGGCAGAAATTTCCTGGTCAAGGTTACCGCTGACATGGTATGCATATGCGAGGTTCTGATAAGTAATGGCGCTGTCGGGATTAACCATGATGGCAGTATCGTATCGTGCAATTGCCTGATCCAGGAACATCTGAGCGCTGTCTTTTGGCGTTTGACTGTTTTCTTTGACGGCAGAAACGTATTTATTGTAAAATTGAACTCCCTGGTTAAGATATGTTCCCCATACCGATAATTTCTGATGCGTGATTTCATTTTCAAATTCTTTACTTGCCTTGAGTGAATTGTTGTACGCATCCATCATTCCCGGATAATTCTGTGTTTGAATGCGAACGTTTCCCAGAAGGTACCATGCCTCTGCATTGGCCGGATTTTTTCTCACCTCCCTGGAAAATGAAGAATCAGCTTTTGCATATTCATAGTGTTGCATATACAATTTTCCGCTTGTAATATCAGCAGAGCCGCATTGAAAACCGGTTACGGTAAGGCCGACAAGAGTGAATATAATGACGACGAAAAGTGAATAGTATTTCATCATGGAAACTCCTTTGAATGAATTATCTGGGAATGAACAGTTCAACGTGGAACAAATATACGGAATGTGCCGACAAGAATCAACTCACGTCATCACTGTCGAAACCGAAGATTCTTTGACTTTCAGCAAGATTTTCGGTATATAGTAATCACTTTTGTCATATTCCGTATTCTCAATAATGAACGATTGCGCTTTTTGTAAGATCATCCGGGGCGAATTGTCCGCGGAAATTCTCCACGTCACACCGCATGTAATTGCGATTCTCGATATCAATCCCATTCATTTTGGTCATGTTCTTGTCATCCCCAAAACACACAGTGTCACGTTTTTGGATATGCCGGACCAGGAACTGCCCGATTTAATCCGGACAACGAAACTTGCCGCTGGGGCGATTATGGAAACGCTGAAGCCGCAGGGATTCAACATTTTTTCGAATAACGGAAAAGCGGCCGGTCAATCGATTTTTCATGTGCACTTTCATGTGACGCCGCGCTACACCGACGATCAAATACGGTTTATTCTGCAATTAAAAAAATATCAATCGGATGAAATGGCACGCTACGGCGAACAGTTGCGCCGGCAGATTCAACGAACAATGATCCACGAACAATAGTAAAGGAATACCTATGAGTTTTCTCCGAATACCACCGGACGGTAAAAAAATCTCGATACAGAACGGCAAGCTGCAAACTCCCGATCGCCCGATTATTCCGTTTATCGAAGGAGACGGAACCGGCGCGGATATCTGGCGTGCATCCGTCCGCGTGATCGATGCGGCCGTTGAAAAGGCGTATAACGGCAAACGGAAAATCGCATGGATGGAAGTGTATGCCGGTGAAAAAGCGTTTAAACAATTTAACTCGTGGCTGCCGGATGAAACGGTGGAAGCGTTTCGTGAATATCTGGTGGGAATCAAAGGACCGCTGACAACACCGGTCGGCGGCGGTATCCGTTCATTGAATGTTGCCCTCCGGCAAATGCTGGATTTATATGTTTGTCTTCGTCCGGTGCAATATTTTTCCGGCGTGCCGTCTCCCGTGAAACATCCGGAAAAAGTCGATATGATCATCTTCCGTGAAAACACGGAAGATATTTATGCCGGAATAGAATATCAGGGCGGAACCCCCGAGGCTCAAAAAATACTCGATATTCTTGCCAAAGATTTTCCCAAGCAGTTTGAAAAGATTCGATTCGGGACACGTGATAAAGCCGCAGAATTCTGGAAGCGTGTCGGTGCAACGGATTTTCCGGCGGATGTCAATGTCGGCATCGGAATAAAACCGGTCAGTTATTCCGGATCCGTCCGCCTCATTCACAGCGCCATCAGCTATGCGATTCAACAACATCGAAAAAGCGTCACGCTGGTGCATAAAGGCAATATCATGAAATTTACCGAAGGCGCATTCCGCGATTGGGGTTATCAAACAGCAAAACAATTTTTCGGTGCGGAAGAAATCGACGGTGGACCATGGTGTAAGATTCCTGCCGGTAAACCGGGAGCGGGACTTGTCATCAAAGATTCGATTGCCGATATCACATTGCAGCAGGTTCTGACGCGGCCGGAAGATTTCGATGTCATCGCGACGCTCAATCTCAACGGCGATTACCTCAGCGACGCGCTCGCTGCGCAAGTCGGCGGTATCGGGATCGCTCCCGGTGGAAATATCAATTATATTACCGGTCATGCAATCTTCGAAGCGACGCACGGCACCGCGCCGAAATATGCCGACCTCGATAAAGTCAATCCCGGCTCCGTTATTTTGAGTGCCGAGATGATGTTGCGATATTTAGGATGGAATGAAGCGGCGGATTGCATCATCAAAGGATTGAATGCAGCGATCCAATCGAAAACTGTTACATACGATTTTGCCCGATTGATGGACGGAGCGAAGGAAGTGAAATGTTCAGAATTCGGGAGTGCAATTATTCAGAGGATGTAACTTAGTCGAACTTCAATCAAAAAAGCCGATCTCTCAAACGAAAGATCGGCTTTATCGATTTCTTGGGAGAAGATTATTTGACAAGCATCGTCTTCTTTGTATCGGTGAACGTACCCGCGGAAATTCTGTAGAAGTAGATTCCGCTCGGAAGATTCGATGCATTCCATTGAACTTCCCTGAATCCCGCTTCCTGGCGTGAATCGACGAGCGTCGAAATTTCCCGACCAACGATATCGTACACCTTGACAACCACCTGTTCACTCTTCGGAAGATCGTAACGGATCAACGTTGAAGGATTGAACGGGTTCGGATAATTTTGTTCAAGAGCAAATTGATTCGGAATGCCGGAACGATACTCGCGCACATCCGTCGGGTTTGTCACGATGATATTTCCGTTCGAAACTAAACCGATCGGATTTCCTTCATTAAAAATAAGGTTTGCCAGATTGATCGCATAACTGCCATTACCCGTCCCCGGCGTAATTCTAAATCTCGCTGTCAACAGGATGCCCTGACTGAGGACTGTAGTCGTCGATGCACCAGCAATATTTACTGTTCCGGGCGATGGGTTTCCCGCAACGACAGACCAATTTTGATAGAGCGCCCCTCCAACAATATCAATTGGCGTGATGTACGGCTGGCTATAAGACAATGAAAATTGGAAGGAAGAAAATCCGAAAGCTGCTGTACTTAATTGTACATTCACACTGACAGTATCGCCGGCGGCTCCCGAAGCATTCAAAACCTGTACACGCATGTCGTAGAGCGATACATTACCGCTCGATCCCGTGCCTCCGACGGCGTCGGTTGCAGAGACGACGACGGTTCCACCTTTTTTAACTTTCAACCAGCCAGCCGAAGAAATTGAGGCACGTGAGGTATCCGAAACGGACCAAACAACCGGCTGTACCGCCCCGCTTCCCACACTGAATTGCAGCGAATCTCCATAAACGATCGTTCCTGTCGAGGGACTCACGGTAAATGTCGGATGAGGTATAACGGTGAAATTACCATCGCGATTCGTTCCGGTAATCGTTTCATTCATTAAGAAATTCGAGAACTGTATGCTCGTTGAATATGGGTTACTATTCGATACTTGAAATTGAATATACATGAGCACACTGTTTCCGATTCCGTTGAGACGTGTTGTTCCTGCGAATGCAACGGAAATGGTTGATGAAGTTATTTTGACAACGGGGGCACCATAGGATGCAAGTAGCGTTCCTGTCTGCGATGTCCCGGTTGCCTGAAGAATGCTTTGATTGAACGTGAGAGTAAATGTCCCGGAATATATATTAACCAAACTGAGATCACTGATATAAATCGGCAAGAGGAACGTTTGTCCCTGAAAGTACGACGTGTCACGAATAGAAAGTTTGTACGCACGCACTTCCACTTGTTGAGACGTATCAACGACATGGTTCTGATCGACTGCTACCACGCGGCAAAACCCCGCATGCACAGCAGTAAGAATGCCGCTGCTGTTGATTGTAGCAATGGAAGAATTGGTCGTCGACCACGTATAGGGAGCTGTCCCTCCGGATACCGAAAACTGCTGTGCGTCTCCGACCGTCAGAACGACATTATCGGGAGCGACGGTAATAATGGGTGATGCCGTGATAGTGAAATTGCCATTCCGTGTGACCGTCGCGGGTTTTCCTTCGTTCAGCGCTGCACTATTAAACGTAACGGATGCGTAATTCAGGGAGTAAAAAACAAACATCTTCGCCCTCAGGTAAAACAATATTCCTTTTCCGGTCAACGCTGTTCCGCTGGAACCGGCAATGGTAATCCGTCCGGGATAAAGATGAAATGTTGTCAGCCATCCATTCGTCATCGTACCGCTCATAATGACGCTATCGATGAGCATCACAGATGAGGAATACGAAAGATCGATCTGATACGAAACAACGTTGGAATCGGTTACCGTCGTATCGACACGAACAGGAATGTAGACTGTTGCCCCGCTGGCAAAAGTCGAATCGTGTACGGCGATACCTACCGGTCCCGCCATCAGAATGGACGGGACCAGGCAGACACCGATCAAAAACAATAGCATGAAAAAGGGTTTCATAATTGTTTGCTCCTTTTGAAAGTCGTATGAGTCAGGACACATCGATGTGATTGTGTCATTTCATCAAGAGCATTTTTTTCACACTTGTAAACGACTGGTTTCCCGATGCACTGATGCGGAAGAAATACATGCCGCTACTCACGGAACCTCCGGTACTATTCGTTCCGTTCCAGACAACATTATACGTCCCGGCAGGTTGGACCTCGTTGACAAGTGTTTTCACTACTTCACCAAGCGAATTATAAATGGTGAGTGTGATATGAGTTCCATCGTTCGGGATTTGATACTGAATCGTTGTTGTCGGGTTAAACGGGTTCGGGAAATTTTGCATGAGTGTGAATTCCGTCGGCTTGCCGATAATCGTCATTTCGCCGGACGTCGCTGTCGAAGTGAAGTCTGTTTCATTCAGCAATAATCGCGAGAATGAAATCGGTGATTTCACTGTGCCGTGCACATCATTTGCGACATCGAACGTAAGTGTGATAAGGTCGCCATCGAGGTTCATCGGTATCGATCCTGCCATAGCAATTTTAACATGATTACCTGCGACTGCGTGGGCGATGGACATTCCGGAAACTGCAGAACCAAGAGTGACGTCTTTTACTGTCAGCAGTTTATTATCGAACACAAGATCGATATTTGCCGATGCAAAATTCTTAATTCCTTGAACTTGAATCGGAACTGTCAGCGTCGATGCATGTTTTCCCGATTCATTGCCGATTGCAACGGAAGATGCAAGAACCTTCGGAAGTAATACCGGCGTATTTTTTCCGCCGTCGATCGGGAATGCTAAAATATTTCCGACAACGTACTGAAGGATCAGAGATGCATCGAGAGCAGTAATAGTTCCGTTTCCACTCACGTCGGCAACTTTCTGCTGTGTTGTATTGAGAGGGTACGTACCCGGGTTAACTGTATATTCCAGAATCAATGTTGCATCGTATGCTTGTACCGTTCCGTTGAGGCTGACATCTCCGGAAAGAGGCTGTTGTGCGCCGATAGTGCGGAATGGCTGATATCGTACACTATCGGTTATGGCATCACCTTTTCCGCCCGGATTGCCGGCATAGGTCGGTCCGCTGTTGTCACCCCACCAATTGTTGCGAGCATCGATATTAAAGGAAAGGTTCGTATTCTGAATTCCTTTATTTAAGTTCTTATAGATGTCGCAATAATTTACCAACGGACTGGAAGCGGCATTAGCTGTTATACCGTTCCAGTTTTGAGTAATTGTGCAATAAGTGATCGTCGGGTTAGCACTCGTGGTTGTGATGCCCGATGCATTGTCGTAGGCGGTTGCATATCGAATAACACAATTCTTAAGTTGGCACAGCGGGTCGAGAGATTGATTTTCAAAGATAAGACCGCTCCAACCGTTATAATAATAATTGCTCGGTACGGAAGTAGCGGATGAATCGCTGTTTGAATCTCCTCCATAAAAATCATCGACATAACTTGTAAAAACGATTGTGCTGTCTGCCGTCGATCCTCCATTGGCAATCAATCCCTTATTGACGTCAATGTACCCGCCGCCAAAGAATTTGACGACAATGCCGGGACTGATTGTCAGCGTCGCACCGGATCCGATAGTGTACGGCCCGAAGAGATACGGAATATTATTGATGCCCGCAAAACTCCGTTTTACCAACGTAACGTCCTGTACCAGTGTTTCTTGAATTACTCCAATCATTTTGTATGTGGTGCCGCTGATGACATCGGCAATCGTCTCTTTCGGATAGGAGACGAGAGATGTGTTGATCGGTGCGTAGGTTAAATTGTTGAATGTGCAACTGTCGATAGCGGGAGCGGATACTCCACCGAGCCATACACCCCACGTGTCATTATTGAACGTACAACCGACAATTGTCGGAGAAGCGCTGAGCATGTAGCAACCCTCGCCGGCATACCGGAACAATGTATGTTTGACCCTGTTTGCGGTATCATTGCTGACATCTGTAAAGTAGATGTCATACGAATTGCCGTTGACGGTCGGCTTCGTTGCAGAACCATCCTGGTTGGAATCACCCGGGTTACCGTACGAATCATCCCGGTAATCTGTAAAGACCACCGGCTGGGTGGACGTGCCGTTGACAATCAATGCACCGTTCACAGCCAAGAAATTTCCGCTCCCTTTAAATACCACTCCCGCCGGTATCGTGATCGTTGTGCCGGAATTAATCGTGCTGGTGTTGTAGAAATAGTACGTCATATTATTATATCCGGCAAAATTCCGGACCGGAACGGTATCTGTTACGGAGTATGTTTCCGGAATGATACCCAATGCCATGTAGCCGATATTCAATGCAGTGTCAAATCCGAACGTCGGGTTTGAGAACATGCTCATCGCAACAGGCAAGTTTGCAATATTGTTGATTTGCAAATGCGTAAACGTCGGGCTTGCACTGCCAAAACAACCGAGGGCAGATGTTGCGGATTGCTGGATCACGCAGCTATCGATCACCGTCTTTGCGCTGAAGGCACGGATATTTCCATAATTATAGCCCGACGAATATACGCCGTTTCCACCATACCGGAATTCACAATTCCTCATTGAATTCAGCGAATCGGCGGAGGATGGTTGGAAGTCGATCACCGACCAGTTCCCAGCCGAGGGGGCACTGGCGTTTCCATCATTGTTCGTATCACCTCCATTAGAATCATCTGCCAGAGCGGTAAAGATAATCTTATTTGTCGGTAATCCGTGTGCAATCAATGCGCCGGAAACAGAAATATAACTGTAACCGCCGGAGAATTTGATAACAACCCCAGGAGAAATCGTCAGGACTGCATTGGAAGCAACGGTGAGAGTATTAACGATGTATGCGATGTTGTTGATTCCCGCAACGTTCCGTTGAATCAATGTCGCATTGGATGAAAGTGTTCCTTCGAGAATGTAAATTCCTCTGCTGCCGTTTGCGGAGAACGTAATGCCGCTTCCCAACGTGGGATTCGATGTCAACGACATTGCGATCGGGTCGAGACGGCAATTGATGATATTGACGTTATAGACATTCGGTGTCGATCCGCCATCACACTCGATGCCGTAATTGTTGATGTCGCTAAGAGTAGAATTCGAGAATGTGGAACCTGCGTTCGTGTAGGTAACTCCTCCTATACCGGCATTTCCAGCGTACTTAATCAAGCAACTATCGAGCCGGCAGTAAATATCGTCGGATGTAGCACGAAATTGTATTGTGCCCCAATCGCCACGTGCCGGAGCCGATGCTGCTCCGTCACCGTTGGTGTCGCCGGGGTTGCCGAAATTGTCGTCCTTCAGCGATGTAAAGACGATCTGTCCGTTCGCAATATTTCCCCTCGCCTGGAATCCGCCATCGACGTAGATTCCGTCTCCATTGAATTTGATGACAACTCCGGGATCCACTGAAACATCGGTGCCGGCATTAATCGTCAGGTTTGCCAGCAGGACGTATGTGATATTGGTGTACCCCGCTACATTTCTCCTGTAAATTCTTCCATTGAATCCAAGATTTTCGCCAATGATACCGAGTGCAGCCCACGCCGGGTTGATGAATTTGATGCCGGTTAACGTGGGATTCGCTGCAACGGAAAGCGCAATCGGTGTGTATTGCGTATTGATGATTGTGTCGTAGAGAATTTTTGGATTGGAAGATTCAAAGAGAGTAAGACCATACACCACATTGGTAAATTCGGAACTGTCAATTATCGGACTTGCCCCGACTGTTAAGATTTCTCCCTGCAAATAAACGCTGTTGTAATAAAAATTAGGCACGTTGCCATATTTTAACCGGCAATGATTGATTATCGAAAGGGTATCGCTCCCCTGTTCGAAAATGATTCCGCCCCAATCGCCGACGGCAGGTACTGTTTGTGTACCATCCTTATTCGTATCACCGGGATTCCCGAAGTTATCATCCTTTGCAGAGGTAATCGTAATCATACTATCCGGTGTTGCATTCGCGATAAGTTTACCCTGGACATCGATGTATTGTCCTGATGAGTATCCCTTGATGACGATTCCCTTGTTGATCGTCAGTGACATACCGACAGGTACAGTAACATTCTGTAAAAGAAGGTACGTCACATTTGGGATTGAGGTCACCGAGCGAATAGGTAGCACCGAATTTGCCGAAAGTGTTCCTCCGAGCAAACCAATGGCATCGTAGGCATTATCCTGGAATGAAAACGTGTTATTAGAGAATATCGGATTTGCAGAAAATGAAATTGCAATCGGAACAAGCTGACTTGAGCCGATCGTGTTATGGGTGAAGACCGGATTTGAAACGTATTGCATCATGGCGCCATAGTAATTATACTGCATGGTGCAACTGTCGATTGTCGGACTCGCGTTGTACATCGATATTCCGCCGATGTTGCCCGATCCGGCATAATGAATGGTACAACGGCGCATAAGACAACCGCTGCTTGTGGAATTAAAGACTACCCCGCCCCAATAACTCGATACAGGCGATGTTGACGTACCATCGCCATTCGTATCGCCGCCGAGATTATCATCGTCATACGCCGTAAAATATATTTGTTGGCTGGTAGCGGCAACGGCATTGAGAGTACCGTTGACAATAATTTGGGCTCCTGAAGTCACCTTCACTATATCTCCGGATGCGATTTGTAACGTACCGCCACTATTGACCGTATAACTCCCATAATTGAGACCGAAGACATAGGGGACATTAATCGTGTCGAGAACAAATGTGTTGCTATTACTACCGAAGTAAACAAAAACTCCGTTATAAGTATTACCCGTCAGATTTACAGATCCGTTAAAAACAAGCGACCCCGGTCCGTTATACACAATGGGCCATGAACATGAAGAAATGTTCGTGTTCGTGAGCGTGACATTTGCAGAAGTATAAACCATGATTCCGTAATTATTACTGCTGGTAATATCACCACCGATGAATGTAGTGTTTCCCCAATACCCATACACACTTGGATTTGCACTATTGTTTGATGCCGTGCCGCCGTATCGAATATGGCACGTGTCGAATGTCGCCGTGCCTGCACCGGTTCCATCACCGACCTGAATATATGTCCAATCTCCTTTGACCGGAGAGCCGCCCAAAATATCGCGGTATGAAGTAAATATTGCCTGACGAGCGTTCAACGTTCCGCGGACAGTCATTCCTTGACCACTCTGAAATCGGACAACGACTCCGGAGTCGACTGTAAGCGTCACAGCCGAATTAATATAAATACTGCCCGTTACGGTGTATGGACTGCCCGCAAGATTCCAGTCCGCACTTGCACTGATTGTTCCGGAAACATTCGTTTGTCCCGATGCAAGTGTAAGCGATAGTAACATCAAGAACACGACCGCAATTGCTTTCATGGTGTCATCCTTTAAAAAATGAATAATGATAAAAGAAGAAAGAATTCCCTAAGTAATAACAACCTTTGAAAATACTAATTTTTTTTAAACTTCCAAAAAATTAGGAGTAATTTACCGGAAAATTAATAATGTTGGTTTTACGAAATTTTTGAAATAAGGGTTTTAACGCAAAAGAAGCATTTTTTTTGTCTCTGTAAAACTACCGGTTTGGAGCTTGTAAAAATAAATACCACTGGAGTATCCGGTTGCGTCCCAGTGAACTTCCTGTTCGCCGGCATTTTGGAATGATTGGACGAGGGTAACGACTTCTTTTCCCAACACGTCAAATATTTTTAAAGAAACGGCGGAGCCTTTTGGAAGAGTATAATGGATAATTGTTGAAGGGTTGAACGGATTTGGATAGTTTTGTTCCAGTGAAAAATCTTTCGGAAGAGATTCCTGAAATATCTGTTCGATGTGCAGTGAGAGGCCGGTTGCCGTGCTGTCGAGCATGATTGTTCCATTGCCTGAAAGCGTTGCAAGTATTTGATTTCCTTGTCGTAGTGTAAGCGATAGATTGTGATCGACACTGTTCCAGGAAAATTGTATGGGAAATGATTTCGATTGAACGGTAAGCGGAAAATCCTGAGTCGAAGTTGTTTGTCCATCGAATATTTCCATCATACGTTGCGTATTGAATCGGACGTCAAACCCTCCTGACGGAGGAACCGGCGGCAAAGTATACGCGCTTCCATCAAAATCCAAATCGGATTTTGCAATATACAGTGTCCCACGGTTTCCCGCGTTATCGTTGATCGTGATGGAATTGCACGATGCAAGAGAATGATCCTTCGCCTCCTGAATTTTTGAAAGTGACGGTTGTGAAGAAAGCACGAGTTTCCCGTCGCTGTTTACTTTCACCCAGTAACCGGATTTTGGTCTTATCGTATCGGAAATCCGGTATCCTCCGAAATAACTGAAATATTGCGAGACGACATTGTTCACGGGAATTTGCACGATGGAATTTTTAGAGACAGGAGTCGTGATGGCGCCGATCATATTCCAACCGGCACGAACGTTTACCGTATCGACGGAAATACTGTCTCCGGTTATCGTGAGAAATCCCGCCTGTGAGAACTTTAGCCAGTACCCGACGCCGTTTTGGAGCGAATCCGTAACAATATAACCGTGATCATACCGGAATGCCTGCGATATCGCCGTGGGGAAGAGATCGGATTTCAGCGGATCGGTAACCTGCAGGGGAAGCGATAACAAATTCCACCCGCCGGCAACGTCCGGATTTGATAAAATACTGAATGCTGTTGCGGACGAATCGGCCGGCGAGCCGTTCACCGAATTGCTGATGCGAATGCGTCCTTCCGTCGTCACAAGAAACGGAATCGTCCATGTGTACGATCCGGCCGAAGCGGGAATACTGTCAGCCACCGTACTCCACGTACTGCCGTTATCAGAAGAAAACTCTATGTTAATGATATTCATAAATTGAGATGTCCATGTGATCGGCATTATAGCGCCGCTTGCGACAACATCACCGCCAAGAAATGAAGTGAGCGTTAATACCGGAATGCGGACAAGCGGTCGTTCATATATGCCGTTCCCGAATGTTGCCGCACGCAGCGTTCCATTCGACCGGGACACCGTGAGATCAAGTACCATTGCCGGAGGCATACCCTCGTTAAACTCTTCCCAGGTTCCTCCGCCGTTCGAAGAATGAAATACACCGAGGTCGGTTCCGACATAAACATGTTGCGGGTTTGCAGGATCAACAGTGACAGATTGGTGAGGAATATCGGGAAGATTGGAAGTAATATCGATCCACGTTGCGCCGGCGTTCAACGATTTGAACACGTGCGATGCCCCATATCCGGAATAGGTGAGATACGCAATCGCACTGTTCGTCGGATCGAATTCGATGTCCGTCGGATACCGGTTCGGAAGCCCGGTATTTACGTTTGTCCATATCCCACCGCCATTGGTAGAGCGGAATATTGCAAATGTCGGTGTTACTCCAAGCGCGCCATTACCGGTTCCGGCAATGACAGTATCGGGATTTGACCAGGAAACGCCGATACAGGAAATATTTGTTCCGTTCAGTGTCGAATTACCGTTCGGAGAAAACCATAACGATCCTCCGGTGGTTGTTTTGTACACATTTGAACTGCCGGCGTACAGAATATTTGGATTGGATGGAGATATGACAAATGGCGACAGGAAATTCCAATCCGATGATGAAGTCGGAAGTCCGCCCGTAATGGAACCGAACGTCAAACCGCCGTTTGTGGATTTCTCGATATCCCCGTACTGCGATTCCGCGTACATGGTGGCCTTGTTCGTGGGATCGATTGCACACCATCCGCCGTCGCTGTAATATACCTGTGCCCAATCCGGATTTCCGTAATATGACAATGTGCCGTTGTCTTGTAATCCTCCTAATGTCGTGACCGAATCGAGAGGATAGACTGCGAGTCCCGGATAGAATTGAGTTGTCACGTAGCTGTTATTGATATCGATATATGTCGATCCGCCGTCAGTGCTTTTCCAGATTCCTCCGTCGGTTCCGAAATACATCATGTTGGCATTTGTCGGATCGAATGCAATCGCATGATGATCGACATGCACATCCGATGGGGAAATCGATGTAAGATTCGACCCGCCATTTGTTGATTTGTAGATGCTGTATCCTGAACAGAATACCGTGTCCACACTTCGCGGGTCGACGACAACGACATTATTGTACCATCCCTGCGTCCCGACATAATCTTGCGTTGAGACTACGGCCCACGATGCTCCACCATCAGTGGTCTTGTACAATCCGATAATTCCATAGAAAGCGGCGTCGGTTATGCCCGCGTAAACGACGGAAGGATTGATCGGTGAAATTGCCAGGGCAGTCCGACCGAAATTGGACGACGGCAAGCCGTTCGTTAATTGTGTCCAGGAATTTCCCGCATCGGTCGATTGGTAGATACCGGGGTTCGGCGAAGAATTCGAATTACCGTGTGCAGAATAGAGAATTGTCGTGTCGATCGGATTGATCACTACATCCATTGCCATCAACACGGAATTGGAAACTGTCCAGGAAGTCCCGCCGTCTGTCGATTTGTACACTCCTTCGCTTGTGGCGGCATAAATAGTATTTGTATTTTTCGGATTCAAAACAATTCGTTCGATGGCGGTGATCTGCGGAAACGTAAATGTTAGACCGGTCTGACTCCATGTACTTCCGCCGTCGGTCGATTTTAAAATTCCCATGCCGTACGATGCCCGCGCACCGACCGTTCCGACCAATGGCCGTTGGTACAGACTGATTTCTCCCGTTCCGATATACATCACGTTGTGATTCGACTGATCGATCACCACAGAACTGACGGAAATCGTGTTGAAGCCGGTATTGACGTACGACCATGAATTCAATCCGGTGCCGCCGTTTGCCGTCTTCCATAATCCGCCGCTTGCCGCTCCTGCCCACACAACATTCGGATTGACGGGATCGACGGCAATCGACAGCGTTCGTCCGCCGATATTATTCGGACCGAGCGATTTCCACTGACCGGCCGATGTCACACTGCTTGGAGAAAATTTCTTGTCTTTTCTCATCGTTGATTGGACATAGCGAAAAGCTTTTTGCAAACCATCCCGCGGAATCGTATCATTCGGCAATGATCGCTGTGCATACCACCATTCGAAACTGTGCAACGCATCGCTTTCGCCGCGCTCGTTTTTAGATCCTGATTCAACAGATTTGTGCTTGATTGACCGATGACGTGAGGATAAAAACCAGTATTGCTACGGAACAAAGAAGAAACGATTGTAGAAGTGTTTTCATGCAGGACTCGAGGGTTTTTTGATACTGTTATATACTATTTTTCTTTCGGAAAGTCAACTGGCTTTGTTGCTTTAGTGCTCGATTTTTGGTATTTTTTAATGACTTACGCATTTCTTCATGACAATGAACGATCCGTCATTTTCCGTCGAAAAAGAAGATGATATTGATTTTGCCGTTCAACAGCCGGCGAAAGTTATCCTCTTTAACGATGAAGTACATACGTTCGATGAGGTCATCGGACAAATCATCAAGGCGACCGGCTGCGATCAGGCAACTGCCGAATCGCTGACATGGGAAGTCCATAACGCCGGCAAGGCATGTGTCTTTGAAGGCGAAGTGACGCGTTGCGTGCAGGTCAGCGGCGTGCTTGAAGAAATCGAACTGATGACGCAGATTGAAGTGTAACCAACCAGATAATTATTGATGACATCGACTGAAATCCGAAATACGTTTCTGAAATTTTTTGAAGAACGCAAACACCGCATCGTGCCGAGTGCATCCGTCATTCCGTACGATGACCCGACATTGTTGTTTACGAATGCCGGTATGAACCAGTTCAAAGATGTTTTCCTCGGAACCGGAAAACGTGATTATGTCCGCGCTGCCGATTCGCAAAAGTGTATCCGCGTCAGCGGAAAACATAACGATCTTGAAGAAGTCGGACGCGATACGTACCACCACACATTTTTCGAAATGCTCGGCAACTGGTCGTTCGGCGATTATTACAAAAAGGAAGCAATCGAGTGGGCGTGGGAATTGCTGACGAAAGTGTGGGGACTCGAGAAGAAGCGTCTCTATGCCACAGTTTTTGAAACCGATGAAGAAGCGGAACAGCTCTGGAAAAAAGTGACCGACATCGATCCGTCGCATGTTCTTCGTTTCGGAAAGAAAGATAATTTCTGGGAGATGGGTGAAACCGGTCCGTGCGGTCCCTGTTCGGAAATTCATATCGATCTCACCGACGATTATTCCGGCGGCAATCTCGTCAACGCCGGCGATGCCCGCGTGATGGAAATCTGGAATCTTGTTTTCATCCAATACGACAGAGACGAAAAGGGAACTCTCACACCTCTGCCGTCGAAGCATGTCGATACCGGCATGGGTTTCGAGCGGATTTGCGCGGTACTTCAAAACAAGAAATCGAATTACGATACCGATGTCTTCATGCCGATCATCGATCGGATCGCAGAACTTGCCGGAAAGCCGTACACGAGCAAGCTCGATGCACCGACCGATATTGCGATGCGCGTCATTGCCGATCACGTGCGTATGCTTTCGTTCTCGATTGCCGACGGCGGCATTCCTTCCAACGAAGGACGCGGTTACGTGATGCGCAGGATTCTTCGCCGCGCTGCGCGCTTCGGCAGAAATCTCGACATGAAAGAGCCGTTTATTTACAAAGTTGTCGAAGCGGTCGTGAAGTCGATGGGCAAGTCAATATCCCGAGATTAAAGAGAAACAAAATCAGATTGAACGAGTGATTAAAGGTGAGGAAGAAGGATTTAATCAGAACACTTAACCAAACGGATCTTGAAGTTTTTGATTGCACGTTGATAGGCGACCAATAAGATCAGGCTTGATGATTAAGCGAGGATAAAGTATTTGCAGGAGATTGAGTTGATGCGTTATAAGTTTAAGAAATACGTCTTGGTTCTTATCTGCTCGATCTCAGCGAAGAATTTGGTGTAAGACGTCATGAGACAAGATGAAATATAAATTGATCTTATCAGTGAGATGATGCGTTCAAACTGTATGATACTTATGGAATCAATAGACTGAACTGAAGACAATGCTCAGACATATGGTATAACAGTTGATCGCAATAGATTTAATGAATTAATGGAGGAGCATAGATGAATCTCAAAAGAAAAAAAATCGAAGTTTCAAGTTGGATTTGGATATCGGAAGATCAGAATGAAGCTTGATGCATGCGACATATAGTAAAGCCGAAGGTACAAGAATCTTATAATTTATAATTCAATTGAGACTAGCTTATGCAGCTCCAGTTTTATGTAGAGGTGACGAATGGCGTCAATAGGCACGATTGCGTAATTTCCTTGAATAAACTACATTTTATGCAGAGTCTGGTGGACAAGTTGGATGATGCATTGAGTGTTCTTAGTGGCAATGACAATTACTAAAATTGCAGAGAATACTAAAAAAGAACAGGGAAAAATATTCATTTTGTGGATCTGTCAAGAGATGATATTGATTCGAAAGATAGCTTTGAAGAACACAAGTATCTTGCAAGAAATCGATATACCTCGCCGCCGCAACATCGAGCGCAACCATACTGCCACGCACATCATGCATGAAGCATTGCGGCGCGTGATCGGTACTCATTCTCACCAGCAGGGCTCGCTCGTCGATCCGGATCATTTGCGTTTCGACTTCAATCATTTTGAAAGAATCACCGCTGATCAAATGAAAAAAATTGAAGATATCGTCAATGAGAAAATTTCAGATGATATCACGGTTGTTGCCTTGAATGATCCGAAAGAATGGCTCACCATCGAGCAGGCAAAAGCGAAATATCCGAACGTGAAAATGTTTTTCGGCGATAAGTACGGCGATCATGTCCGCATCGTCGAGATCGATCCGAATTTTTCCGTCGAGCTGTGCGGCGGTACACATGTGAAGCATACGAACGAAATTGGACTATTTAAAATTATTTCAGAGTCGAGTGTTGCGAGCGGCATCCGTCGTATCGAAGCGGTTACCGGTGACGGTCTCAAAAATTATATCCAACAACGAATCGAAAAAACCGGTGAGCTTGACCGTCAAATCGAAAAGCTTCTGAAAGAACAGGAAGATCTCGAACGTCAGCTCGGGCAATTTACGAAAGTCGAATCTCCAAAACGTCCTTCGCTTGGAGCGGTTTCGCTTTCATCGGATAAAATTACTGCTGATGCCATCAATTCCGTTGAACAGGCGTTATCCAAACGAGAGCAAATAATTGAGGAAGTCACGAAATCTTCACTTGATATTAAGAAAGAAATCAGTAAATTTCGTGTGAAGAGCGCTTCGTCCGGAATCGAAGAAATTGTTGCAAAAGGCGTTGCGTTAAACGGTTTTACGGTTGTTTCGGCAAAAATTGACGTGGGAGATGCAGAAGAATTGAAGTCCCTCGGCGATGCTTTGCGTTTGAAAATTACTTCCGGCGTCGGCGTGCTCGGCGCTGTGGTCGACGATAAAGTCGCGCTCGTTTGTGTTGTCACCGACGATTTAATAAAAGAGAAGAAACTTGCGGCTGGCAAAATCGTCGGAGAACTTGCCAGGCGGCTGGGCGGCGGCGGCGGCGGTCGACCGCATCTCGCAACCGCCGGCGGCAAAGATGTTGCGAAACTGGATGAAACGCTTCGGGAAACTCCGGAAATCGTGAAATCGATGCTTGCTTCAACCAAATAAAAAATCAAAAGTAAAATATAAAAACATCAACCCCTTAATTCATTATTTTTTAATTTTTCCTTTTTCATTTTGACTTGACTCATGGCTCATTTACCGCTTACACTCGTGTATCGACAAAAATACATTCAGGATCAACTGAACGACAGCGCCGAAACGAAAAAGAAAATGTTCGAGGCGTGCGCCGGCGATATCCTGAAAGCCGTCGACGCGATCATCAACGCGTATAATCACGGCTGTAAAGTTTTGCTCTGCGGTAATGGCGGCAGTGCAGCAGATTCACAACACATTGCAACCGAACTGGTGATTCGCATGTCGAAACCGGACCGAAGAGCGCTTCCCGCGATTGCCTTAACGACCGACAGCTCAATGATCACTGCCGGCGGTAACGATATCGGTTTCGATAATATTTTTTCGCGGCAGGTTGAAGGACTCGGCAGTAAAGGCGATGTTCTCATCGCCATCAGCACGAGCGGCAAATCGGAAAATGTCAACCGTGCAATTCATGAAGCAAAGAAAAAAGGAATGACCGTGATTGGATTTCTCGGCAAAGGTGGAGGACCATCCAGAGAATTGTGCGACGTTCCGATCGTGATTCCGTCAAATGATACACAGCGTATTCAGGAAGGGCATATCACCGTCGCTCATATCATTTGCGGAATTGTCGAAAATGAAATGTTCGGATAAACCTTCGAAACCCCATGGCGCGCTATCGCCGTAACGATTTTCTCATCCCCACACTCGGTGTACTCTTCGACGGGATCGCCATCGAGTTTGCATTTCTTTTGTCGTATGCTCTTCGTTTTAAATTTTCTCTCTTCAATCTCATTCCTCTTGAATTGGACAAACCGCCGCTGGATGCATATCTGTACGGCTCGCTTGTTATTATTCCGGTCTGGTTATTGATTTTCAACTCGCGTAAACTGTACGGTGCGCGCAGGAATATCAAACCATCGGATGAGTTTTTTACGATCGTGCGTCTTGTAACGATCGGCATGCTCGTGGTGATGAGCGCGGCATTTTTCTACCGGGCATTTTCTTATTCCCGCGTTGTGTTCGGGTTGTTGTGGGGAATTGCCATCACGGCAATTTTTGTCGGCAAGATCGTGCTCTATAATGTCGAACGATGGCAATATCGCCGCGGGAAGGATCTGCGGCATGCGGTCATCATCGGTGACAGCGCGACGGCAAACCGTATTTATTTTCGCCTGAGCAACAATCCCTTGCTCGGTTATAAATTCATCGGGTATTTTGCCGATCATGAATGTCTGAAAATCGATCCGCTCGGCGGTGCGCAATGGCTCGGACGGCTTGCCGATGTTCCGAATCTCCTTCAAAAATTCCGGATCGAGCTGGCGATTGTTGCGATCGACTCGCGGGAACACGATACGCTGAACGAGGTGATCGAAGAATGTGAAGGCGTGAATGCCGAATTTATGATCGTTCCGGATTTTGTGGAGATCATGGCGAGCAGAATGGCGGTGAAAGAAATCGAAGGAATTCCGTTTGTCCGTCTCAAAGGAGTGCCGATGACGACATGGGGAAGAATTGTTAAACGATTAGCCGATTTCGTGGTTTCCATCGTTTTGATCGCTCTGCTTTCGCCATTGTTTGTTCTTCTTGCTATTCTCATCAAGCTGACGTCTTCCGGTCCGGTATTTTTTTTACAGGAACGGGTCGGGCTCGACGGTGTGAAATTTAAGATGATAAAATTCCGTTCGATGAAAGCCGGTGCGGAATTGCACGATAAATTTGCAGGTCTCGGCGTTCCCAATGATCCGCGGCAAACAGTATTTGGAAAATTTTTGCGCCGGACATCTCTTGATGAATTACCGCAACTGTTCAACGTGTTGAAAGGTGAAATGAGCCTCGTCGGTCCGAGACCGGAGCGTCCCTATTTTGTCGATCAGTTTAAACGCCTCGTGCCGAAATATCTCGACCGCCATCGTGTAAAAACCGGAATGACCGGCTGGGCGCAGGTGAACGGCTTGCGCGGCAACTCTTCTCTTGATGAACGTATTAAATACGACATCTATTACATCGAGAATTGGTCGATGGGACTTGATTTTAAAATTCTTCTGAAAACCTTAAAGGCATTGTTGTAACCGATGATTACGCTTTTTATTTTTTTCGCCCATACCGTCGGAGCGGTCATTCTGTTTACGAAACGATGGCAGGAATCCGATTGGAAGGAAGGACTGCTTGCGGTCGGATTTTTGTTCATTATTTTTTCCGTAGGCTGGTCGATTGCAACATTCATTATTAAATTTCTCGTGAGCGAGAAAGGTTTTGCGGTCTGGCTGGATCGGGATACGCTTTCGTTGTTGTTGCTGACTGCAATGGAAAGTTCGTTTTTCACTATTCAGATGAAACGGAAGAAAAGAAAAAGAGTGATGCAGGTATCGTAAAAAAAAGCCGGCGATAATCGCCGGCTTTTGCTTTCTATCGAGTACTCCAACGGGCTTTATTTCACGAGCAACATCTTCTTGACGTCCGTAAATATCTGGCCCGCAGGATTTTCATCGTTGACGACCGTTTGTGCAACCATCCGGTAAAAGTACACACCCGAAGCGAGGTTGGCATTTGTTGCCGACAGCTGGTATTGATATGAGCCGGCATCCATAACTTCTCTGTTGACCAGGCTTGCGACTTCCTGTCCGAGGATATTATAGACTTTTAACGTGACGACGCTCTGGAGCGGAATATAGAAATCGATTTCCGTCGTGGGGTTAAACGGATTCGGATAATTTTGATTTAACGTGAAGACATCCGGAATGCCGTGCGGAATTGAGTGGATAAATGTGAACGGCTTGTTCGTGGCAGATGTATCGAGCCGCAGGAACGTTGCCGCACTCAAAGGTTTCACCGGTGTGAGCTGTAATCCGGCTTTGCTCGCAAAGCTGACCGTATCGATCGGACCGGTGAATGCGGAATCGATCAATCGGATTGTTTCCCAGACCTCTCCTGCTGACACCCATTTTAATGCGCCGGTGTCGCGGCAGACGGATGTTTTATTCGTGTCTTTCACGGACGACATGAATTCATCGAGCATTCCCGCGATCATTCGTATCGACTTTCCATTGAACGGATGTAATGAATCGATGCCGGTTCCTGCGTCGAAAATCAAATTGCCGAAGCCGCCCGGAGTAACATCCATATCGCTGGCAAGAATATTTGCCTGCAGTGCAATTGCTTCGCTGAATAATTTATTGTTTTCCTGTGTCGGTGTTAACGAACGTTGTTGTTTCTTGATCGATGAGCCGTTCGTATAGGCCGCGAGACAGCGCGGATCACCGCTCTGGATACGATTCGCAGTACCGACAAGCGATTTCATCACGTCTTTCCATGTGCCGTGCACGACGGAATGCGGTCCGCCTAATCCGACTTTCAATCCTCCGCCGACCAATTGAACGACGTTGATGGCATTCGGTTCGGGATACAGCAACTGGCTGAACGTATTCGTCCCGCCGACAACAATTTTTTTCGACAGATTGTTTGTCCAGTATGCTTTGGAGATCGTCTCCAATTTCGGTTTTATGCCGATACCGGAAATTGTAACGCTGTCCCCCGAATCTACCGGAGCAGAGAATAGAATGTCGACGCTGGTATTTTTGGCATTCCACACCTGTGTCCCGGCACGATTTATTTGAATGGAATCAAGCACCGCCACGTTGAATTTTACAGTCAACATGCTCATGATCTGAGCGTGAGGGGCGTTGTCGACAAACGAAAATCCGAATGCTGCTCGATCCGGTTTTGCCGGAATCGGCAGATGTTTTCCTTTTAAATCTACACCGAGTGCAAGACTTTCAGGAATAAATGTGCGGAATGAGAGACTGAATGTGCTGTCGCTGTGATTGCCGAATTTTATTCCGGTCAGGTTTTGTTCGACACCAAGATTGATATGATACGGCTGTAAATGATCCGGTTGCGTTTGTCTCCAGTTCGAACGGAACACCTCGCTCACCGTATAATTTCCGGGCCATAATCCGTTGAAAGAATAATTACCGCTACCGTCAGTCGTTGCCGAATTCAATACCGACGTGCCGAAATATGTTGTATCCGTTGACGGTAATCGTCCAGCCGGAAAGTCCGGTTTCGGCGCTGTCCTGCGAACCGTTTCCGTTGATATCGTTATACTTCAAGCCGCTGATGGAACCGGTCGAGATCGCATAGTTTCCGAAATTGAGCGAATCAATAAGTTGTCCTCCATAACATGTGACCGTATAAATTGATTCGGGATAGGATTGCCACCAACCCATTTGCGGAATTTCTTTAATAGTGTAATGACCCGAAGGCAGGCTGAGGAACTGGTAGAATCCGCTGCTGTCGGTTTTTACCGTTTTACTTTTTGTGCCCGAAAGTTTTATTTGAATACCGGCGATTCCCGGTTCATGAGGATCGAGGATGCCGTTACGATTCAGGTCGTTAAATTTTTGTCCCATAATCGTGTTCACGGAATCATCGTAATAGTTGCCGAAGTTATTGCCGTTGGAAGTCGTATTCAGATCCGGAATAGTGATGGTATATGTTTCGCTTGAGGGATACGATTCAACCCATCCCTGTTTTCCGACTTCAGAAACGACATAGACGCCGGGCTGAAATATATAAAGCGAATATTGTCCGAGTGAATCGGTAACATCGTAATCGATCTGATTACCGTTGGTATCGGAAAGAACAATCTTCCAATTCGGCAAAGCCGTATCGCCGGCATCGAACGTGCTGTTACGGTTGATATCATTGAACATCATACCGTTGATGAAGCTTGACTGTGTGTAATTCCCGAAATGGGTGCTGTCGACAACCGTATCGGGTGTGGTGAGATTGATATTCCAGTGACCGGACGAGAGGATATTTTTGTGTCCAGTTCGGTTCGAATGCTTCCGTAACGGTATACGATCCGAGCGGTAATGTCAATGAATAATGGCCGCGGTAATTGGTGGTCGTGGTAATGGTAACCGGACCGGTTGCCGTTATCAACCAATCTTTGATGCCGCGTTCACCCGGATCCTTGACGCCGTTATTGTTGACATCAAAGAATTTCCTTCCCTCAATAGTTCCCCGTTGGTCGAACACGACGATATCATCGATGAACCATCCCGGAAAATCATTGAAGTTTGCATCGAACGTGTAAAAATAAAATCGAATTTTAATTGTCTTTCCGGAATAGGGAGTGAGGTCGAGAGAAGTGATCGTCCATCCCTCACTGCTGCCGGATGGCGCTGCGCCGTAACCGCCGCGGAGATGTGTCCATGTTGCTTCGCTGTCGGTGGAAACGTCAACCATGCAATCGTCCCAGCCATGTTCCGTAGCATAATTTTCTGCAAACATCAGGCTAATTGATCCGACGGCACCGGTAAGATTGATCGGTTCTGAAACGACGGCCGTATTGATCGTCCGGCCGGTATTGTAATCACCCTGTCCGTCGATTCCTGCCCACCAGCTATGTGTCGGCGAGCTTGAATTGAGCGTTGTTCTGTGCCAGATATTGTCTGTTGCACCGCCGTACAATTCCGTAGTCCACGCATGCGCGCCGGACTCGAAATTATCGTAAAAGAAAATGGTTGAGCTTAATCCGGAGGTTTTATTGACAGAGATGCCGACCTTCGGCTGGACCGAAGAAGTTCCCCTCAAGGCAGATTTTTTCAACGACTCAGCTTGCTGCCGGTGATATTCTCTGAGTTGTTGTCCCGCTTTCATCGCTCGTTCGCGAGTCGATTGTTGCAAACTTTGTTGCTGTCCGGCAAACGCCTGGAGCGAGAAAACGAAGATTAGGATCGTAAAAATTCGGAACATCCCCCGCAGTATCGTACCAATATTTATCATAGAACCCCCTGAATTGTGATGAACAGCGTTGCGTTATATGAATGGGAATAATTATCTGTTTAATAATACAACAGTCTTATCCTAAAGTCAAGAAGCTCATTGCCGGGAAGGGCTTCTTTAATAAAATTTAATATTGGGTTTCCTATCGCAAATTATTTTGAGGAATGAAATGTTTTGAAAATAAAGGACTTGCGGGGGGAATCGGTTCCAGTTGGTCTATAGAGGAGAATATTCATCCACCGTCTCCGGATGAGACCGGAGACGGCAGAGATGAATAGGTTAGTGGATAACGAGTTCGTTCAAAATATTTTGAGCGTTTGAAAACTTGTCGAGGATAAATAATACGTACCGCGATTCTACGTTGATTGACCGGTTGAGCGGCTCCTGATAAATGTAATCGCCGACGACAGATTCCCAATTACCGTCGAACGCAACACCGATCAGCTCGCCTTTGCCGTTGATTACCGGGCTGCCGGAATTGCCGCCGGTAATGTCGAGGTTGGCAAGAAATGCTACCGGAACGTCGTGAAGTTTCGGATCTTCCCATCGCCCGAAATCTTTCTTCGCCCAGAGGTCGTGAAGCTTTTCCGGAACAATGAACGGATCCTCGCCGGTTTCCTTTTCCATGACGCCGCTGAGTGTCGTTTCATAATCGTAATGCACGGCATCCCGCGGATTGTACGGCTTTATTTCACCGTATGTAATGCGCAACGTGCGGTTGGCGTCGGGATAGATGTCGTTGCCCTTCCATGCCATCATTCCTTCCATAAGTTTTTCACGCAGAAGCCCGATGTTCGCATTAAAAGAATTCAAACGGTTTTGCAGCGGATCATTATCTGCATCCAGACGGGCGATAAATTTTAACATGGCATCATCCATAATATCATCGGCGGATTTATCGAGCATTTTCATACATCCCTCGGGCGACGTAAACTTGCTGTCGCTGTATAAATCTTCAAGATAATCATGGATTGCTTTTGATTGCTCGTTGTTGTCTGTCCGCTGTCCGATAATATGTTGTATCACATCTGCACGCTGGTCGGGTGGCAGTTCGGTTTCTTTCAGCATTATGGCGGCAAGTTGCTGTTTATCGACGGACAGGTCGACATTCTTAAAAGCGCTGGAGAGAAATTCTTTCATATCGTTATAATTTTTTTGCGGAGCTTTCATGTTGCCGGAGACGGAATCTTTTGTAAAGCTTTTCGCGTACGTGCGAAAGCGCTGAGCAATTCGAAAGACGCCCGAGGTGAAATATACCTGTTGAAGCAAAAGTTGTTTTTTATTGAACATTTTCAGATTCTCATACTCTTTGGCGATGTCCGCAAGTACTGTACCGTATTTTTTGTGGAGTTCCGGTTTCGAATGAAGAAAATCGGTGAATTCTTTTTCTTCTTTTTGGCGAACATCAAGAATATTTGCGCGAACCATTCCTTCCAGTGATCCCTGATAGTTTTTGTACGTGTTTGCAAGTCCCCTCCACACGGAAGCATACTTGATCTGAATTCCGCGGTCTTTTTTCCCTGCCTCATCCATAATGTCCATCCGTGTCTTAAAGAGATCGATCATCGTCGGTAATGTTTCTTCTTTGCTTAATTTGATTTCCGCGGCTGTGCGATACCGGTACGTGCGTCCCGGGAACCCCATAATCATTGCAAACGATCCTTCATCGAGCGGTTTCGAAGAGATCGGGAGAAAAGCTTTTGGTTTGTACGGGACATTGTCTTTGGAATATTTCGCCGGCTTGCCGTCCGGTCCGACATACGCGCGCATGAAACCGAAATCGCCGGTATGCCGTGGCCAGTACCAGTTATCGACTTCACCGCCGTAATTGCCGATGGATGAGGGCGGTGCATACACCAAACGGATATCGGTCAATTCCAGAAAGCCGTACAGGAAATATTTTACGCCGTTATATGTTTCGGAAACGGAGTATCGCATGTCCCCGGTTCCCTTTGCCGCTTTTTCTATTCCGGTAATTTTTTGCTGAATCGCTTTTGCCCGTGACGGAGCGGACATTGTATCGCTGACCGCAGAGAGGACTTCGTCGGTGACGTCTTTTATCGATGCAACGATATTCGCGGTATACGACGGCACGGAAATTTCTTCGGCTCTCGAATGTGCATAGACGCCGTTCTTCAAATAATCATCCTGCACGGAGCTGACCGATTGCAGCGCACCGAAAACGATATGATGATTCGTGATGATGAGCCCCTCCACAGAAACGAACGATCCCGTTCCGCCGCCCAGCAGAACGACCGCATCTTTCAAGCTCGTTCCGTTTGCATTGTAAATTTGTTCGGGTGTGAGTTCCAGTCCGTGTTTTTTCATTTCCTGAAAAGGAAGCTTGTCGACCTGGGTCATCAGCCACATGCCCTCATCACGCATAGCGAAATGTGCGAACGACGCGATGCAGATAACGACGATGATAATACGCAGTATGATATGTTTCATGAAAAACTCCTGAATGTTAGGCGGTAGAATATATTTAATGTACAAAATAAAAAGGATTATAACGGCGATTGCTGTTTTCGTAATTCCAATCCTTTGACGATAACGTATGCGAGTAACGCGAACACAAAAAATACCAGAAGCATCCATGCGTTGCTTTCGAGTGTGCCGATGATGGTGCGATAAATTTCCAAAACCCAGCGATCGGAGGTAAGCTCCAGCAATGCATCACCGGTTTTTGCGGGAGTGATATATTTTTCCAGATCCCAAATCCTGACGCCGCCGGAAATTCCGACGACATAAATTGCAAACATCAGGTATTTACTCCATGCATGGGAAATGTCTTCGGCGATCAGTCTCTGCATGATTTTGGAAACCGGCGTGCGAAATACCAGCGCAACGATGAAAGCATACCGCAAACGAAACGATAAAATCGACGACAAGCAATGTGATAAACATGATCGATTCCTTTCTCAACAATGTTGAAGGAATGTGAAACAGAAAGCAGTTTTGAAGAACGAGAAAAGGGAGTGATGATTACGTGAGACTAATGTACTATTTATCCGTTGAATTTCAAATCAGCGTTTTTAAAAGATTGTCATGTTGAGCGAATAAATTTTCACACTTCCGGCGACCTTATCCTTTAAGTATCTTCGTGCTACTGTTGCTGCGGTGATGTATCGTTGAACAAATATTCAGTTCCGGTTTTTCAAAATAAAGCTTGTGATGTCTTTTATGAGTCCATCCGCTAATGGTAACGAAGAGTTATTGTATGTCGCTATATTCGCTTGTTTGTCGCCTTCGACGGTTCGGAGAATATGATTCATTTTATCAATCAATATCAATTGCGATTTCCGGTTTGCTGTTGAAAGTCGTTTTGCATCTTCAACCGTTATCTGAATATCATTTGTTCCCTGAATGATAAGAACCGGAATGGTGAGTTTTTGTATTTCGATTTGCGGATCATATTTAAACCACGAAATCATATACGGTTGTACACTGGGCCTGAAAAGTGAATTGAGACATTTCAGGCACATTGTCGACTGTTTTTCCTTTTGTCAAACTGTCGATAATGGGATTGGATAAATCCAGCGCTTCTTTTGATTGATTACTCAATTGTTCCTTGATAATTTTGTCCGCCCGCCGCCCGGCGCCGGCAAGTGAAATAAATTTATCTGCATCGGTTGCCGCAATCATTCCGATTAATGAACCTTCACTATGCCCGATGACAATAACTTTTGAAAAACGTTTTTCCTGCTTTAATAATTGTATCCAATCCTTTGCATCATTCACATAGTCATCAAAACGAAGGTCGGATTCATTTTTTCCTGCTGCCTGGCTTTCTGCAATTCCTCTTTTGTCATAGCGCAGGGAAGCTATATTGTTTTCGGCAAGTCCATAAGCAAGTTTCTTATACGCATCACATTTCATCATCGGATTATTGCCGTCCCTATCGGTTGGTCCGGAGCCGGCAATGATTAATGCCACGGGAATTGTACTGAATTTTTTTGGAGTTGTTAATGTCCCTAAGATTTGTCCGGTTTTAGTCTGCAACGTACTTTGCGTTTCAGCAAAAGTTGTGTCTTTGTTTTCCGATTCTTGTACTGTATTTTCTTTTTCTTTGATTTCTTTCGATAAATTCAACGGAAAAGTTTGCCCATGTTGTTTAAAGGTTCCTGTAAAATTATTTTCTTTACCAAAGTCCCGGTATATTCAATGTCTGCATTTGAGACTTCAATGGTTAAGACCGGGTTTTCAAATCGTGTAGAAGTGACAGGAATTCCTTTGGCGCCTTGGTCAGGACTGTCCATCGTTGAGCTATATCCATTGTCCGCTTTGACAATATGAAATACAACCCGTAATTGAGCTCCTTGAATGCTTAATGTCCCATTCCATTGTCCGACGATGTTTTGTCCATATAAAGACAATGATGTTAACAATGTCAAGAGAATCAATGTTATGTTTTTCATAGGTGTTTAATTTTAATGATGGTCATGTTAATTTCGGCTATCATCGTTTGTATCTTGCATTCAATGTAAAGTTGTGATGCCGCAAGAAACGATGGTGGAACCGATCCTAATGTACAGTGAATCCTCTGAATTTCAAATCTTCTCAATCGCGTTATCTAATGGATCGTCGCGGTTTTTGCAATTGAAAAATCCGCAATGGCACTGCTGGTCGACATGAAACGGGAGTTGATAACTCCGGGGATTTTCCGATCCAGTGTTACCGTGACGCTCTTAATTGAAGCATTGGCATAATTGGCGGCAGAAATATTGAACGACCCCGCTCGTACCGGTATGACGGGAAGTGTAACCGTTGTCGTTGTATCAGTGCCGGTGTAATATTGCGTGAGTGTGACTGATGTGGAATGTGTACTGTCGATATTTTGAAACGTGACTGACATGTCCTGACCACGGCTTTGCGTTGACGGCACATTAAGAATTGTCAGATCGGCCGGAGTGGTGATCGTGCTGCCTCCGAACACACTGCCGTCGCCCAGCGTGACGATGAATTGATACGTCGACTTCGCAACCGGCGAAAGACTTGAAGCGTAATACGGCAACCCAAATCCGTCATTCTGAACCCACATGTCGGTTCCGTTGACGGTGATGCCGCCGTCCTTGATCGTGGCGCTTCCGTCATTTTTATCAAATAAGTAGACTGCAACCTGAAGAAAGTTTGTGCCGTCTGTTGAAATTTGTTTATCGACTTGCGCAACAACCCGGAGCGATGACGGATCGTCGATGATCGCATTGTTTAACGGCGATGTGCAAGACCAACATATCAAGCACGTACTGATGGTAATCAGAATCGTAATGATCGATTTCATATTCAGCTCCTTTTATAAACTCCTCTTGTCCGGTAGCGCCGGCTTCTGTGATCGAGAGCGTAGTGTTAAGGAACGAATGTACGGAATGATGTTTGAATGAAGGTCAATGTACAATTAATCCGGAGAATTTCAAATCCTTGGTAGTGGATCAATTTACAAAACCGCGTCTTTCCGAAACGATTCTATTCGGAATCTGAACCAAGTAAGCTCGGAATAGATGCTGAACAATCCCGCTCATTGAGCGGGACAGCAAGACGGGAGATTTCGGGATAGGTGATCTCAGGAAACTGACCCACTACAAAATCCTTTCAGGAGCGGATTACTTAACTGTCGCCCGGAATTCCACTTCCGCCCGTACGCCGAACGCGAGACCGGTTATTCCGAATGCATTCCGCTTCAGCGAATCTCCAGCATCATCCAATTGTTATCGACGACTCCCATCAACATATTTTGCAGAAGAAGGTCCCACCCGACGAATCCCGTGAACACGCCCCCCTTGGATTGTGCGGCAGTGGGCGCGAGCGGTTCACCGTTGTCGCCGTTATAATCTTCGTGCATCGACCCGTTCTGGTCGATATCCTTTGAAAGCATCGTTCCCAGCGCGAACGCAAGCTCACGGCATTCATTGTCAAAACCGTAATTCCTCAATCCAATCATATGCAGAAAATTGGCGTTGACCCAGACGGGTCCCTGCCAGTTGGAGTATGGAATGATGACGTTCTCGGTATTGTAGTCTGGGTCCTGTTTGGAGAGACTGCGGATACCATGCGGAGCCAGCATGTAGTCGTCATTCCAGAGGTAGCGCCGGATCATTTCGCGGGCGTCCTCGTCTGGGAGAATATCCTTCTGAATGAGCGGGACAAAATTCGAGTAGCTAACGCGCCTGATTGCTCTGCCGTCTCGACGCCGAATATTCCAGAACGAAAACCGCTCCTTGTCCCAGTGATACTTCATGATGTTTTTTTTCAGCTTTGCGGCCTTCTCGGTGAAGTATGCAACATCAGTGGGGCGATTGATCTTCTCCGCTATTTTTGCCAGTGAAAGATATTCGCGGTATTGGAAGACGTCAATATCCACGCCGAGAATAGCGCTCGTTTCGTTGGAGTCGTTGGAGAGCACGACTGTGTTATCGGCGCCGCTTTGTCCGGCATTGTCCCAGAAGAAGAGCCCGTAGGTCGAGTCGTATTGAGTTCTCTCCCGGTACGCGCACGACTTTTTGATTTGATCGTAAACCGGTTTGACCCATTCGAAATCGTTCATCGCCTTCGATGCAAGAAATGCTCCCTGGGCCAGAAACGGCTTCATAGCAAATTTTCCGAAGACAGGTCTGGGGCCTTTCGTGGTGACGCATCCGGGGATATATCCTTCGGAATCGATCGCCGCGACAAAATCGAGCACCCACCATTTGAGATACTCCGGTTTTCCGAGGGAGGTGAGGTGGCACCCGATGAAGAACCCATCCCAGTCCCACATCTGTTTGTAGAATCCCGCCGGGATGAGGTAGTCATATTTAATGAATCCCTCTGCCGGGCGAATCGACTGCGGACGCAGTTTCTCGAACTTTGCTTGAATATCGTCGTAGAGCACACGGAGTTGTGTTTGCGAAATGATCGTGGGTATTCTGCTCGATAACGTATCCTGGGCGGGGAGGGATGTGGGCAGGAATTGTCCCGCGATGATGAAGAGTAAGAAAGTTAGTTTTTTCATTGTCGTCTGTTAGTCTTGATGTGAATGAAAATTGTCTGCACCCGGTATGGTTTATTTGATTGTTGTCCAGAATTCCACTTCCGCCCGTGCGCCGAACGCGAGACCTGTCGTACCGAATGCGCTTCGCGCCGGTAATCGTTTTTTCGAAAAGCAGATAAACAAAGCAAATTGCTTCATGAAATTCTCCTCTGAAAATGATTATTTATATAAATCTCCATCGAGATACTTCAAACCTGAATCGACGATAACGGTGACGATTTTCTTTCCCGGACCGATAATTCTCGCCCGTTGAATCGCCGCCCACACATTCGCACCCGACGTCGTTCCTCCGAATATTCCTTCCATCCGAGCTAATTTTCTTGCAATTTCAATAGCATCTTCATCTTTGACCGATATGATTTCATCTGCTAAATCTGCTCTATAAATAGACGGCACGAATCCCGCACCGATTCCTTCCAATTTGTGCTTTCCGGAAATTTCACCGCCCGAAAGTGCGCGCACGTGGTACGGCTCAATAGAAAGGCACCGGATTTTCGGTATTTCTTTTTTGAATATTTCGGCATTTCCGGAAAAACATCCGCCGGTTCCGACTCCCATAATAAATTCATCGATGTTATTTCCGAAAACACCGATGATTTCTCGAGCCATCTCGTGATAGGCATTCCGGTTGTCGACATTATTGAACTGGTCGGTCCAGAATGTATTCGGCTGTAAACTTAATTCTTTCGACCGCGCAACCATCGAGTCGATAAGTTTTGCCGTTATCGAACCATCGCCACTGGGAAATATTTCCAGCGTGGCGCCGAATGCCTGCATGGTCTGAAGTTTTTCTTTTGCAAAAGCATCGGAAGAGACGAAGTGTGCCTTGTAACCTTTTGTTGCGCAGACCATTGCGAGCGAGCTTCCCGTGCTTCCGCCGGTGTAATCGATCACTCTGCCGCCCGGTTTGAGCTGACCTCTTTTTTCCGCGCCTTCGATCATCGAGAGCGCCATCCGGTCTTTCATGCTTCCGGTGGGATTTGCGCCTTCATATTTGACAAATATTTCTGCACAGCCCGGTTCCGAGAGTCGTTCTAATTTTATGAGCGGTGTTTTTCCGATTGTGAGCATTATTTTTTAAATGAGTAATGAAACAGAATACAATTTATGATTAAAAATGTTGTAATGAAGTTTCCAAAGGAGTGCGTATAGGCAGATCCTCCGAAGGAATCCTTCGGAGGATTGCGATTTTCTGTGTCAGCCGAAACTACGGCACTCCGTATTAATGATACGGTTACGCTCCGCCCGTCGTCGGATCGATGATTGATTTTATTTCTGATACAACGTCTGCCGGGAACCCGCCTTGTTGTGCATGTTCACGAACCATTTTTTCGTTCGGTGCAATATACACACAATAGATTTTATCTCCGGCAACATAACTCTGCACCCATTGTATCTGCGGTCCCATTTTGACCAGCACCCCGCAGGACTTCTGTGAGATTGCGTGAAGTTCCTGCTGCGATAACTTGTTTGCTCCCGGGATATTACGTTCGATAATGTACTTCGGCATACGATAGCTCCTTTTATGTGATATGGATTTAGTGAATACAAATCTTTTTCTTAGTTTTAAAAGAACCGGCACTATTTGCCGATATTAATCGCTGTTGATCGAATACAGAACGTAACCCTGCAATTGGTAATTCGATAAAACCGTTTGTGCGGTGAGAGATATTTTTATTTCGGGCAGAAGATTTTCTTTTGTCATTTCAAAAAACGCCATTGCCTGTCCGCAGGCGATAAACTTTGCCCCAACGTTTTCAAGGTCGTGTATGATTTTGAGATTCGGGTTGTCGATGGAATGTTTTTTCTGATAGTATGCATTGTTCACGACCGCTTCAAGACCGCCGCCGTGAACGACGATCACCGGAAAGAGTTTGTTTGCCGGAATTCCCGATGCAACGTGGAGATTGAGCATGCGGACAACCTCATCGAGACCGCTGTTAATTTCTTTGGCAAGCGAATCGGGATTTTTGGCGGTCACCGAGAATAATAATTTGTAATCACGGTTCGGGTCGGGAATCTCGGTGGGATCGGCAACCGGTATGACGCCGCTGAATTTGCCGCCTTTGATCAACGGGTACTGAACCATTGCCATCAGCTTTGCCATTTTCAGAGAATCCGCAGCCATCTTTGCGCGGGCAGGATTTTCTGAACCGGTTTGCGAGCTGGATGAACATCCCGCCAGAATAAATGCCGTGACGATGATGGCGAAGAACGTGGTGAAGAGTTGTTTCATTAGTGGTTCCTTTTGGTTTGATAGTTTGCTGGTTAATTGGTTATATTGTGCAACAATTTTTAAAGTCCGGATTTTAATTTCTTGCAGAATTCGAAAATGTCCGTTCCTTCTAAATCTGAAATATTCATTCGATCCAATATGCGTGGAATTCTTCGAGAACTTTTCAGTTCGCCCTTCCACCAACTTCGTCATGATTTGTATCTGCAAGTTGTTTCCATGGAGGAGTATCATTATCCAATTGCTTAATGTTACTGGGAACAATTTCTCCAAAAATTGTCCGAATTGCATCTAAAGTGTAATAATTCTCCAAACAATATCTAGTCAATTGTGTTGGTATTATGCCAGTTTTGTTACAGAGCCTCAATAAAAACTTTTTGAGCATCAACATTACTTGTATCACGATCTAACAATACAAATGTATTGCGAAGTTGAGTAAAAGGTGTTGGATCGAAATACTTCATCATTGATCCCGCGAGAAATACATGGGAAATCGATGTACTGGAAGGAGCTTTCAACCATTTCATTACAATGTAGTCAATGACTGTCTGATCTGTTTTTCCTTCTGTAGATAACAACTGCGTCTGAGGTGAGGTTGTCGATCGCTAGTACTCCAATTTGAGAGAGAGCTTCTGCACGACTTGTGTTATCATCTATGATTATCTCTCCATCTTTATAATTACAGAAATATATTCGATCAACCATTGTAGGGTTGGAAAATTGGAGAGTGGGTTGATAGAATAAATTGTCGGGCTTCAACGAATTTGGAAAAGAAAGTATTCCTTTGAAGATCGGGATTAAACGATTTTCAGGTTTTCAACAAAAGTAGCTGGTGATTACCATCGGTCAATAGAGAAGGATTGATAAAACTTCACTTAATCCCAGTCCCTCGTCTTCTCCAAGATCCAGGACTCTCACCGGGGCGTCTGAAAGAAGTTGAATTGTTGATGTGATTATCGGGAAGAATCTGTATGTCGAATTCATACCAGTAATATTTCGGAAGTGATTAAGGATATTTTCAAATACATTTTTGTCATTGCTATCGAGAGGTTGATTCCTTAGATAAAAAAGTCGAGATAGAGCAATAGTTGCTTCTGGATCAAGTGGTTCTGACGTTCTGGCAATTGTTTGATGTTGCATATGCCTCTTTGGAGACAATAAAGCTGCTATCGGATCTTGTGGTTTAAAGGATACAAGCGCTTTTGACACTTGAGCTATATCATGATCGAGTGCGTATTGATTTCCTAAAATTCTTCTTGCCTCGCTTACTAAACTGTGCATATCGCGCTCAGAACTCATAAAAATTATTTCGTTGTCAAGATGGGATTGAATATTATTGATCCATTCGTTAATTTCGTTTGGAGTGGGCTCAGCAAAATTGCGAATATGACTACGTATTATTGCTTTAGTTTTATCGGATTTTTTATAGGTAATTCCCAGATCGGGGCTCTCTAATATTCTTCTCAAGATTGTCGATTTTCCACTTGCGTTTCTTCCAGTGAGAATATTTACCCTACCCAATTTCAAGAGTTTCTGAGATTTAATAATTGGTTCAAAATCAATTTTTAAATGTTCTATAATAACATCAGAGAATTAATTTTTAATGAGAGTTTTTCAAATTCATCGTAAGTCAAATCCCCCAAGATTTCTTTGAGTATACTGATTTTCATTTCAGGAAGCAAGTATGTGCGACTCACCTCCAGGGAAGCAACTTGGTTGAAGGTGAGTCGCACGTTGCTTTCCGCGGGTCTTCTCCCAACGGGACGGCCTGACACAAGCGCGGATCAGATGGAGCCCACTTGAGAAGTGGACTCCATCTATCTCGGCACTTTGTCACTTCACATTCAACGTTCGCACAAGCCAGAGACTCAAATCGGGATAGAACATGATGATGCACAGCATGATGAGCAATATCAAAAGAAAGGGAAGAACTGCGCGGTAGAGTTGCGTGATCGGTTTCTCGAACCGTAAACTGCCGATGAACAAATTCAACGCAAGCGGCGGAAGCATGTAGCCGATCTCGAGGTTCAGCAAGAACGTGATGCCGAGATGCACAGGGTTGATGCCGTACTGGGCGGCAATCGGAATAATCAATGGCACAAAAATAATGATCGCCGAAAAAATTTCGATCATGTTGACGATAATCAGAATGCCGTTCAGCAAGACAAGGAATAAAAATTTATTTTCGATGAAGCCGTGAATCCATCCGAACATCTGCTGTGGAATCTGCGCATCGATAAAATAATTCGTCAACCCCAAAGCCGTTCCGAGAACGACAAATATCGCTCCGAACAGCAGCATGCTTTTCCGGATAACACTGGGGAATGTCGGAGAATAATTTCAGGTCTTTGTAAACGAAGACTTCAATCACAACCACATAAAAGGCCGTAATGGCGGCGGCTTCGGTTGCCGTGAAAAATCCGGCATAAATTCCGTAAATCACGATGATCGGAAGCGGAATTTCCCAAACCGAGACACGCACCGTCTGAAGAAGCGTCTTCCAATCGAACGGAGTTTTCTGCACGTGCGTCTTCATGCTGACAAAAATCGAATATCCCGCAAGTAAAACAATCAGCAGAATGCCGGGCAGAAGTCCGGCAACGAACAATTGATTGATGGAAATTTGAGCGACTACTCCGTACAAAATAATCGGCAAGCTCGGTGGAAACAGTAAACCTAAACTTCCGGTTGTGGTGAGAAGCCCGAGTGAGAAATTTTCGCGGTAACCTTGTTTCAACAAAATGGGAAGAAGAATTCCGCCGAGCGCAACGATGGTTACGCCGGATGCACCGGTAAATGCCGTGAATATTGCAGATGACAAAAGCGCGACGACAGCGAGTCCGCCGGGAATCCAGCCGACAAGCGCTTCCGTCAGATTCAACAATCGTTGCGGCGATTTCGATTCTGCGAGAACGTAACCGGCAAAAGTAAACAGCGGAATTGCAATGAGCGAAGGAAAATCGTTGAGACGTGTCAGCTCGGCGATGATGAATTGCGCTTCACCGCCGGACGAAGAAAACAGATACAGCGCCAAACCGCCGATCATAACGAACAGCGGCGCTCCGAACAGCGACAACAGCAATAGAATAATGCCGACGATAACGAGCGTCATGCGGTTTCAGAAGATTGTTGCTTGGTAATGTTCGACGCGTTCGTAAAAAATTTACGCCCGTTGCGAATGACGTTAAAAAAGAATTCCAACGTCATCAATCCGAAACCGATCGGAATAATCGAAAAATATAATCTTCTCGGAAGATCGAACAGGTCTTTTTCCTCACTGCCGATCGCTTCAAAAAGAAATTGGATCGCTGCTTTTGCAAGAAGAAACGCAACGATACATGCCAGGATGTCAATAATCGTTTTGACGGCATGAATTGCACGCGGCGAAAGAAATCGATTAAGAATATCGACGCCGAAATGTTTTTCTTCCTTTGTCGCAAGTATCGCTCCCAAAAATCCGACCCACACCACGATGTACCGGAGAAACGGATCTGCCCAGAGAAATCCGAATGAGAAAACATTTCGCAGAACGACTTGAAGAAACGATAATCCAACCATCACCAAAACGAAAATGACAAGAAGCGACCGTTGTGCAAACGCGAGTCCATCGCTGATTTTATCGATTGCTTTTATCATCGGAGAAGTTTGATACGGAAGGTTGTTCCTTTTCCCGGCTTACTTTCTTTGACGAAGATTTTTCCGTTGTGATACGTTTCGATAATCCTTTTCGAAAGACTCAATCCCAATCCCCATCCGCGTTGTTTCGTGCTGTAGCCGGGACGGAAAATATCCTGCTTCGATTTCAGATCGATGCCTTTGCCGTTATCTTTGACGTCGATAAAGACGGCATCATCTTTCGGTGCGATGGAAAAGGTAATTTTTCCCTGACTCGTTTCCATGGCATCGATGGCATTCTTGATAAGATTCTCGACGACCCATTCAAACAGCTCCCGGTTGATGCGGACCGGTGTCGGTTGGTCCGTATCGACGGTAATTTCAATATTTTTTCCCTGGCCGAAGCGGGAAGGAAGCCGCTGCTGGAAATAATTGATGACGGATTCGATGACTTCGACAAGATTTTCCTCGCGCAGTATCGGTTTCGACCCGATCTTCGAAAACCGTTCCGTAATTTTATTCAGCCGGCCGAGATCGTGTTCCATGTCGGCGATCGTCGAACGCTGTTTCGGATTGTCGGCGGCATATTCTTTCATCATCTCGATCCATCCCATCAGGCTGGAAAGCGGCGTGCCGAGCTGGTGAGCGGTTTCTTTCGCCATCCCGACCCAGATATTGCTTTGTTCATTCCGCTTGATGTAACTGAAACCGATATATCCCATCAGGATGAACATTCCCGCGACGCCGATTTCGAGGTAGGGAAGCCAGCGCAAACGTGTGATCAATTCCGATTCGCCGTAATGCAAATGCTGTACGATTGAATCGGTTTGTGAAATTTTGATGACAACACTGATCGGAGGATTTTGTGCATCGAGTTTTTGTACGACTGTTTCCAGAAAATCTTTTTGCTCCTGCGGTGTGAGAGAAGAATCGAGATCGATATTGCGCGCGTTGATGCGGTAATCCGGCATCGGATGATTATCGTTGTCCGTTAACAGCATCGGGAAGTCGATGGAGGTGATGATCTCGTTGAAAATAAAACTGTAATCGGATTGATCGAGTCCGTGGTCGGTGGTCGGGCGGTTGGCGATGAACTCCAGCGATTTGGCATGGAGGGTTGCGATGTCCCGTTCCCGCTGTAATAATTCGCGGACAAGACGTTGTGTATAAAAAAGCGTTCCGACCACAATGAGGACGGCAGTTGCAAGCAGAACAATTTTAATATTTGCGGAACGGGGCCGGGTCATGGCGAGTATCAATCGACAAAAATTGTCTGATCACGGCGCGCCCCGACGGAAACGATTTTCACTTCTGTGCCGGTGAGCGTTCCCATTGCCGCGATATATTTTTTGGCATTCTCCGGCAAATTTCCGAACGATGTAATGTGAGAAGTTTTCGATTGCCAGCCGGGAAATGTTTCATAAACCGGCGTAATCGATTTCAAAGAGTGCGCATCGGATGGAAACGATTTTAATTCTTTTCCGTTGACGTGATATCCTGTGCAAATTTTGATTGTCTCGAATGAATCGAGGACATCGAGCTTGGTGATGGCGATGTGACTAATGCCGTTGATCATCGCGGAATATTTCAGACTGAAGGCATCGAACCAGCCGCACCGCCGCGGTCTGCCGGTTGTTGCGCCATACTCGCCGCCGATCTCGCGAAGATTGTTTCCGATGGCATTATCGAGTTCCGTTGGAAACGGTCCGTTGCCGACGCGTGTTGCATACGCTTTGACGACGCCGAGAATCGACGTTACTGCAGTCGGCGGAATTCCCAATCCCGTGCACGCACCGCCGGACGTCGGATTGGAAGATGTGACGAACGGATATGTCCCGTGATCGACATCCAATAAAGCTCCCTGCGCACCTTCGGCAAGGATCCGTTTATTGTTTTTCAATGCAGAATTAAGATAGAGCGCAGTGTCAGTAATATACTCATCGATTTTTTTATCAAACGATTCATATTCCTCAACGATTTTGTCGACGTTCAGTTCCGGGTTGCCGTAAATCTTGTTGAGTATCTGATTCTTTTCTTCGATGTTCCGTTTCAGTTTGTTAACGAAAACATCTCTGTTGAGTAAATCGACAATCCGAATGCCGGTTCGCATAAATTTATCGATATATGCCGGACCGATGCCGCGTCCGGTTGTGCCGATTTTTTCCGAGGTTTTCTCGCGGATGGTGTCGAGCAATTTGTGATACGGCATGATGAGATGTGCGTTGTGGCTGACGAGCAGGCGTCCGGTAATATCGATGTTGAGCGATTGAAGCTGATGGATTTCATCCATCAGGGCAATCGGATCGATAACGACTCCGTTGCCGATCACGCAGGTGACGTGCGGATGAAAAATGCCGGAAGGAATGAGGTGGAGGACATATTCTTTTTCACCGATGACGACGGTATGTCCGGCGTTCGCACCGCCCTGGTAGCGCGCAACAATGTCGATATTCTCGCTGAGGTGATCGACGATTTTTCCTTTTCCTTCATCGCCCCACTGGGCGCCGACGATGATTTGTACAGGCATGGAGTTTTCCTATCAATAAAAAACTCCGATGTTGGAAAACGGCATCGGAGTCTCTCGGTTGAGAATATTCATGAACGATTACTTGAAACTTTCGATCGCTTCTTTCGCTGTGGGATAAAGTTCGAACACGGTGCTGAGTTTCGTAATGACGAGCAGGCTCTCGATTTTTTTCGATGCCGCGGCAATTTTCAGTTCGCCACCGGCATTCCGCATCGTTTGCAATGCGCCGATGAGCATGCTCAGTCCGGAACTGTTCATCGACTGGACGGCGGAAAGATCGACCAAAACTTTTTTCTTTTTCTTCTCGATCAGCTTATGAAGAATGTCGTTCAATGCCGTTGCATCCGGTCCGCCGAGAACGTTCCCTTCCAGATCGATGATACTGACGCCGGACGTTTCGTTACTGGATAGTTTCATAACTGATTTTTTCTGTGGCAACGGGTTTTGACTTCTTCCGCAGTTTCCGGTTCGTATAATCGAGTGCGATAGCGCTTGCGATGTAAATCGATGAATACGTGCCGGTCGTGATACCGATGGTCAGTGCGAATGAAAATCCCCTGTTGACTTCTCCGCCGAAGAAGAACAGGATCAGCGTGATGACGAAAATCGTTCCCGATGTGATGATGGTACGGCTCAAGGTTTCATTCAAGCTTTTATTGATGAGCTCCACCAGCGGCATCGATTTGAATATTTTTTTATTTTCGCGGATACGGTCGAAAATAACGACGGTATCGTTCATCGAAAGACCGACAATGGTCAAAAAAGCCGCAATCATGTTCTGATCGATCTCGAAGTTCGTATACGGCGTGAGACCGTCGAAAATGGAAACGAATCCGAGCGCAACCATAACGTCGTGAAAGAGAGCGACGATAGCGCCGAGACCGTAAATGAATTCAAACCGGAATGCAACGTATAATCCCATGGCAAGGAGTGAAGCGAGAACGGCGAACAAGGCGTTGCGCCGTAATTCCAATCCGATCTTCGGTCCGATTTTTTGATCCTGCAATACGAACGGCTTCAACTCGGGGAAATTCTGTTGCAGTGCCGTCTTGATTCGATCTCCGACAGAAGTTCCTTCGCCTTGCTGTTCCGTCCGGATGAGGAGACGGTTTTCCTGACCGTAGACTTTAATTTCCGATTTCGGGAAGTCGGCTTTATCCATCATATCCCTGATTTTGGAAACGTCGGGCGGTTGGGAAAATTCCACAATCATTTCCGTTCCGCCTAAGAAATCGATACCGAAATGAAATCCCTTCACGGTGAGTGAAACAATTCCCGCAAGGATGACCGCTGCGGAAATCATGTACCACATGTTCCGCTTGCCCATGAAATCGATAGTTGTTTTACGAAAGAAACGCATTCATTTCTCCAAAAGGTTAACCAAAGTTGACGTGAATTCCGCGTTCGAGCAGGATGCCGATGATCACTCTGCTGACCACCACGGCGCTGAAGACGCTGGCGACGATACCGATCATGAGCGTTAACGCAAATCCCTGCACCGGACCGCTTCCGAATTGATACAGGATAATACCGGTGATGAGCGCCGTAAGATTTGAATCGAATATTGCAGAGAATGCACGGGTGTAACCGGCATCGATCGCGGCGGCAAGAGTTTTGCCGGTAACGGATTCTTCACGGATACGTTCGTAAATCAGCACGTTGGCATCGACGGCGATGGCGACGGTCAGAATCAAACCGGCAATACCCGGAAGAGTGAGCGTTCCGTGAAATCCTGCAAGCACACCGAGAACGAAAAGAATATTCAGCAACAGGGCGATGTCTGCCATCGTTCCGCCGGTGCTGTAATAGAAAATCATGAATATCGCGGTGAGACCCAATGCGAGTATCGCCGCCCAGATTCCTTTTTGAATGGAATCTTCTCCGAGTGACGGTCCGACGGTCGCCTGCTGTATGATTTCGACAGGGGCAGGTAACGCTCCGGCTTTGAGTACGATTTCGAGAAGCTTTGCTTCCTGAACGTCGGTCATGCCGGTAATCTGGGAACTGCCGCCGGTAATTTTATTCTGAACGACAGGAGCCGAGAAACAGGCATTGTCCATAATAATGGCAATCCGTTTCTTGATGTTGGCACCGGTGATGCGCGCCCAATCGCGGGAGCCGTCGTTATTCATTTTCATTTCGACGATCGGTGTGTTATATGTCGGGTCGATCGTCGCGTGGGCATCGGTAATGACGCCGCCGTTCAGCTCAGCAACTTTTTTTACTGCAAACAAGGAATAAAATTTCTTTCCGTCGGCGGTCGTGATCGGTTTTGCTGACCAGACGAAACCCATATCGGAAGGAACAAGTCTCTTGATTTCCGGACGATCGAGAATTTGCATCACTTTCCCACGGTCTTCATCCGCAGAATACAATTGCCCGTCCCATTCCTTCTGTGAAAACGAATTAGCGAGAGCGAAAAACGGATGTTCCTTTCTCTGCTGTTCTATGTTTTTTGCCTGATCTTCGGGAAGCTGGGCTAAACCGGTATCGGATGCATTCGATGTGTCGGATTTTGCGGTTTCTTTTTTAGCAATTGTTTTGGAACTGTCCGTCACCAATGAATCGATTTCTTTTCCTGCGAGCGATTTATCGATGGAATTATACACTTTGAGAGCAATTTCGGGATCGATCAATAATTTGAATTCAAGAAGCGCTGTGCCCTGCAGTAACTGACGAACTTCCGCTTCCTTGCTCACGCCGGGAAGCTCGACGATAATCCGGTTGCCTCCTTGTTTCTGGATCGATGGCTCGGATACACCGTACTGGTCGACACGGTTGCGGACGATTTCCATTGCACGGTCGACGGCATTCGTTGATTCATCGCGAAGTTTCGAGATAACTTCGTCATCGTTATCACGGATACTGCCGTAGTATCTGCTGAGACGAACCTGCTTGTCCTGGAATTTCTTCCGCAGAATATCGATGAAGTCCTGATCGCTGTTTTTCGATTCAGCACGAACTTCATCCATGATAGTATTGAAATTATCGTCTTTGTTCTTCGCAAGATCATCCAGCAATTTGAGAAGGTTGACCTCGAGGACGACTCGCATACCGCCCTGAAGATCGAGACCGAGCTTAATACGATTCTGTTTTGCATCGCGAATGGCGCTCTCATGCTGATCAACATATTTCGCACTATCTTCGCCGACGAGACTACGCAGGTCTTTTGTGAACGTGTAGTCTTTGTAGGTCGGATAAATGAAATAAATTGAAAGAAGGATGCAAACAATAATAAAGATTAATTTGCCGCGGTTTTTCTTCACGTGAGGTTTTTCAACTCCTACATCAAAAAAAGGTGATTAATTTAGGGTCAGTTTTATGAATAACGGAATAAAAATATAACGCTAATTTTGCTGAAAGTCAATCAAAAAACGATACCGTCGGGAGTTTTGAAAAAGAAGCCATCCGGCCAATTTTTTTCTTGATTCTCGACTTCGGCACATCTATATTGATAACCAAGTGTATTTTCTTCAATTTTTCGATACGTGTTCAACTGTTGAAAACATTTTTACCGCATTCATTGTACTGCATTGTTCTTCTTTTTTGTTTCTTTTTCACAATTCAGGTTTATTGTGGCGAGAAACCTTTTCCCAAGCGTGAAATCCGCGCGGTATGGATTGCGACTGTTTCCGGGCTGGATTGGCCCAAATCCGAAGATCCGCTCGAGCAGCAGCAATCGCTCCGCATGATGGTCGACAAACTTCACCGCGCACATTTCAATACAATTTTCTTTCAGGTACGCGGCAGAGCCGATGCAATGTACCGTTCGCATTATGAACCATGGTCACAGCAATTGACCGGAACCCTCGGTCAGGATCCGCACTGGGATCCGCTGGAATTTATTCTGACCGAAGCTCATGCCCGCGGGATGGAAGTTCACGCGTGGTTCAACACGTTCCTGGTGAAAACCGGTCCGAAGCCGACCGTTTCATCGCCGCTGCATGTTATTCTTCAACATCCTGAATGGGTTCAACAAACCGAAGACGAATGGTGGTTCGATCCCGGCATTCCTGCCGTTCGCGATTATGTTTTGAATGTTGCCATGGATATTGTTAAGAATTACGACATCGACGGATTGCATTTTGATTATATCCGCTATCCTGCACGACCGATGTCGGATGAAGCGACATACAAACGTTATGGTAAAGGACTTCCGAAAGATGAATGGCGCCGCGAAAATATCAATAACTTTGTACGCGTATTTCATGATCAGGCATTATTGATCAAACCGATGTTGAAGATCGGATCTGCGCCGCTCGGCGTCTATATGGATATCGGGAAAGGGAGAGCGTTGCAGGGGTATGCCGAAGTTTTTCAGGACTCACGCCGGTGGCTGCGTGAGCGCGTGCAGGATTATCTTGCGCCGCAGGTGTACTGGTCGTTCGGCGATCGATCGACGAATCCCGATTTCGTCCTGATTGCAAATGACTGGCTGAAAAATTCATACGGCCGCCCGATTGTCGTCGGCATCGGTGCATATAAACAGGATGTGTTCGAAGAAATTCCTTCGCTGATCGATACTTCCCGTACGATCGGTGCCGCGGGGAATTCATTTTTCCGGTATGAGAGTATACACGGAATACTCGATCTGCAAGGCAGGTACCGGTACCCGGCAACTATTCCGCCGATGCCGTGGAAGGATGATGTTCCGCCGAATGCACCGCAGTTCGTCCATGTCGATAATATCGTAGACGGCATATTTCATATTCAATGGCAGCAACCGTTGCCGGCTTCCGACGGCGATCGGGCAAAATATTTTACCGTGTATCGTTCACCGGTCAAACCGGTGGATGTTGACGATGCGGCAAATATCCTTGCGATCATACCCGCTTCGGTAACGGAATTTACCGATACGATTCGGTTTGCATCGTCCTCAAAATATTATTATGCGGTATCATCGCTGGATAAAGGGAATAATGAAAGTACGCCTGCCGTCGAAAGCGTCGTCATTCCGGAAATCGCGAATCTTGCAAAACAATTTTCACTGGAAAACAGACTCGGACTTCATTATCCGGATCGTGTTTCATCGGTCGTTTTCATCCCGTATGAAATTAAAGAACGTTCTCCGGTGGTGGTGAAAATTCTCGACGAACGGAATCATGAAATGCTTACGGTGGTCGATGCCGTACAATCGCCGGGCCGGTATATCGCTTCGGCGGACGTGCAGCTTTTAAAAAGCGGGAATTATTCGTACGTGATCGTTGCGGGGGATTTTACCGATCGGAAGGAGTTGCGAATTGAAAATTAAAAATTCAAAAATAAAAAGTCTCAATGGTGCGGCGTGTACCATTCATATTTTTTTCCATTCCAGAACAGCATCTCTTTTCGTGATTCACGATCGCTGAAAACAAGTACGTCTCCTTTCGCACTTTTCAATATGCCATATCCTGTTGCGGATAGTTTTTCGTGAGGAATGCAGTTCCAGAGATTAATCCACGTGAGGTTATCGTCTGAAGTTCCGAGCCGGGTTCCGGCGCCGGCAATCGATATATTCACAAACAATGCCTGCGTTTTCTTCCCGTGAAATATTGCAAATCCCGTTTTGCCCGTTCGTTTTTCCGTGATCTGGATGACGACATCTTTTCGGCCGTCGCCGTTGAAATCGCCGGTAAGAACATGGGGATATAATTTATACGTTATGGCGTAATCACGATCCATTTTTTTTTCGAATTCGAGACGCACCCACCGGGGAATATCACGAACAGGGTTTTGAATTAATCGCCGGTCCTGGGCGTGAAGCTGAACGGTAAAAAAAAGAAGAAATGCCAGATGATATATCTTCATGGTGGTTCCTCGGTTGCGGTCGTTGATGGTCAACTAAAAGAAAATCACTTTGACGGATTATGGGAGCGGTATTCTGCCAGGGCTTGTTCAACGCGACGGAGAAGATCTTCGGAGTATAATTTTCCGACGAGCAACTGTCTGCCGTTTGTTCCGATTTCGTCATAGCGTTTTTGAGCTTCCGGCGAAGGACGTTCGGTTATCGTAATACCGTTTTGTGTGAGTGTTGTCAGTGCTTTTGCATTATCTTCACGACTGAGCCGTGTAAGTTTTTGCATGAATTTTTTTCCGTTGCGCACCAAAATATTTTGCAATTCGGGCGGAAGTTCATCGAATTTCTTTTTCGAGATGACCACAGCACCGGCCGCGTCGGCAAGAGGCATATGGTTCATATATTTTAGACGGGTAAACCACTGCATGGAAATTGCCACGAGCGGCGGAGCATATACCGCGTCGATAAGATTGGTTTGCAGCGATGTCAGCACATCGGTGACGGAAAGCGGGATCGGGTTGACGCCGATAACGTTGAACATTGCTTCGGCGACCGGGTCGCCCTCCCACATCCACATTTTTACTTTTCGTAACTCTTCCGGTGTCCGGACCGGTGTATCGGAAAAAACGTATGTCCAGCCGACTTCCGCCCAGCCGAGATTCACAAATCCACCATCCTCGAACGCCTGGTTCAATTCATCGCCGATCAATCCGGTAATGTAATCCACTTCATCGTATGATTTGAACAGAAAGGGCGTATCGAGAATCCGTGTTTTCGGTGCAATGCTTGTCATACCGACGCCGGTGATACCGGCACTATGCAGTTGTCCGACTTTAATTTTCCTCAGCACGTCTTTTTCATCTCCCTGGACGCCGCCGGCATAAATTTTAAATCCTAATTGACCATTGCTTTCTGCCCGGATTGCTTGATCATATTCTTTCATCACGTTCATCCATGTGCTTCCGTCCGGTGCAAGAGTCGCGAATTTAATCGTGTACTGCTGGCTGAAAAGTTCAGAGCCGGTTATGCAGAGTCCGATAAGAACGGCAATAATAATATTGATAATTTTCAAATTGTACTCCTTGTTGTCACGATGGTATATTGTTCCGCATTAAAAAAATTGATCGATGCCGGCACGCAGGAGTTTTGCTTTTCTCTTTGCAATCGCATTCGAAAGACGTGCTTCCGGCAAAACATCGATCGATGTCGTATCGACTGTCGTCAAACAGGATTCAAATAATTCCCGGTTTTGCGTTTGCACGGCATACGAGCGGGCATAATAAATATAGGTCATCAAAAATTTTCCATTGTTGATCCGCAGACATTCTTCAAAGTGCGATCGTGATGAGTCGGGATTGCCGCCGAACAGCTTCGGTTTCGTGCCGGCAAGCGTCCCGAGAAAAAAATGTGCGCCGCCATAATAGAATGTAGGATCATGCTGGACGACAAACCTCATCATCGCTTCCACTTTCGGAAGGTCGGCGATGGCGGAAGGGTCGGTTAAGGTCACATTGATGTAGCTGCCCCAGCCGACGGCTGTCCAGAATATTGCCGGAACGTCGTCCCGGGAAAACGATGAAAGTGCATCGGAAAATTCAGCCGGACCTTTTGAAAGAGCATCGGCAAAACGTGTATTGTGCAAAAGAATTTTCATGCCGAAATCTTTTCCGCGGAGATAGAGGAGCCGGGCGCGGTCCGTGCTTTCATCTTCGACAAATCCCAGCGCATAACTGGTGTAGCCGATGGAAGCGAGCAGTAAATAATGATCGTTGCCGGGATCGCTGCGCAAAACCGTTTCGAGGAGTGTAAGATTGGAGGCGATGCTCTTATCGGCAATATCGAGATCTTGTCCTTCGTTGATGACGGCAAATCCGTTATCCATAATGCCGCCCATCGAATTTATCGCAATCTGTTGAAAGCAGCCGGAAAACGCAAAAATAAAAACGAAAGTATAAAAAAAGAGTATGGTTTTCATATCGATAACGGTCAATATACAAAATCTTGTACAGAAGAAAAAGGATTTCAACCGGCAAAATCGTTCAAGATAACACGGATACGCAAAACCTTAAAATGTTTTAATTTTTTATTGACGTTTGAAAGGATTACCTTAAGGTGAAGCTACACACTAACCGATAGGCCATGTATGAAAATTCTCGTTGTGGAAGATGAAAAAAAAGTTGCGAACTTTCTTCAGCAGGGTTTGCAGGAAGAAGACTATACCGTCGATGTTGCCTACGACGGCGAACAGGGGGCGCTTCTTGCGACCACGCAACCATATGATCTCATCCTTCTCGATATCCTTCTTCCGAAAAAAGACGGTGTGACGATCGTGAAAGAAATGCGTGCGAAACGGATCGAAACGCCGGTGCTGATGCTGACCGCCAAGAGTTCCGTCGATAACCGTGTGGAGGGACTGGATGCCGGAGCGGATGATTATCTTGTCAAGCCGTTTGCATTCGAAGAACTGCTTGCCCGTATCCGTTCACTGATGCGGCGCGGCGGCCCGGAAAAAACCACGGTGTTGAAGGTGTTCGACCTCCAGCTCGATACCGTCAAACATATCGCCCAGCGCGGCGAGCGCATTATCGAATTAACAGGAAAAGAATATGCCCTGCTTGAATACTTCATGAGAAATGTCAACAGGGTATTGACACGGACGCTGATCTCCGAGCATATCTGGAATTATAATTTCGATACCGGCACCAATGTCGTTGATGTGTATATCAATCACCTGCGTACCAAAGTTGATGAAGGATTTGAAAAGAAACTTCTTCACACCGTTCGCGGCGTCGGATATGTCCTGAAGGATGAATAGATCATGTTTGGGTGGCTGAAGTCGATCCGGACAAAACTGACTCTGTGGTATTCATTTATCCTGCTGACAACGCTCGGCGCTTTCGGTCTGATTGCATATACATACTCCAGCCAGCAGTTGTCCGATAATCTTGACCGTTCCCTGCGGAATGAAGTGAAGTGGGTCAAGAATTTTATCGAAAGCAAATCCTCCAAAGTAAAACCGAGCAAGAAATTTTCCCAGCAACCAAAAGCACCTCAACAATCCGACCAGCAATCGGCGGTGAATGACGATAAAAATGCCGCCGATGCCGATGATATTGTGTGGGATCAGATTTATGAACATGCGCTTGTCAATCCGAAGAAAACAATCATCGAGGTGACAAATAAGTACGGTGCAATTTCGTTCCGGTCATTTCCTACCCAAGCCGAATCTCTCGATGTCGGCGAAGTTCCGTTGAATACGATCAAAATCCAGACATTGCAGAATCAAAAGGGAACCGACCTCCGCGTTGCCGCGACAAGAACGAACGATCTCGATATTTATGTTGCGTATCCTTTGTCCGAACTCACGGAAGCTCTCGACAATCTTTTTTCGATTTTTCTCATTTTAATACCGGTTGCTTTAACCATATCGGTGGGCGGGGGATGGTGGCTCGCGTATCAATCGTTGAAGCCGGTCGATGAAATAACGCGCGCCGTACAGGAAATTACGGCACAAAATCTTGATCGCCGGATTCCCGAACGGTCGGTCAACGATGAAATCGGGCGTCTTACGTCCACGTTCAATCAAATGATCACGCGGCTGCGAAATTCCTTCGATCAGATCCGGCAGTTTTCTGCCGATGCATCGCATGAACTGAGGACACCGCTGACCATTATGCGCGGCGAAGTGGAGCTCGCTTTACGGTATCCGAAAGAGCCGGACGAATACCGCCGTGTTTTGGTGAGCAATCTGGAAGAAGTTCTTCGTCTTTCCGCGATCGTCGATAATTTGCTGACTTTATCGAAAGCGGAATTCGGCCGCTTTGAAGTACTGAAAGAAGAAGATGTGGCTTTGCACGATCTGGTTGCCGAATTATACGATGATTGCCAGATGCTTGCGACGAAGAAAAATATTGTGATAGAACTCGCGAAGAATGAAAAGCTGACTGTCCGCGGTGATCGGATAAAACTTCGCCAGCTTCTCATGAACCTCGTCGATAATGCGATTAAATATACACCGGAACAGGGAAGGATTGTTCTCACCTCCGTCCGGGAAAACGGGTTTGCAAAAATTCACGTCAAAGATTCCGGCATCGGTATTCCGAAAGAAGACCTGCAGAAAATCTTCGATCGATTTTACCGCGTCGATAAGGCGCGGACGCGCGAGCTGGGTGGAAGCGGGTTAGGGCTTTCCATCGCAAAATGGATTGCGGAACTTCATAACGGGAGAATCGAAGTGGAAAGTGAGCCGTCGAAGGGAAGTGTTTTTACCGTTATTCTTCCGGTCGTGTAAGACTCTTCCGGCTGACCGCAATTTCCGTATCAGATATCTTCGCCGAGGGAAAGATAATATTGCGGCGTTGATGTTTGTTGAAGATCGAACGACCACGCAACATCCAGCTTCAACAAAAATCCAAGAACAGCCATCCGAATGCCGTAACCGGTTCCGGCAAGAAGATCCCGCATGTAGACGCTTCCGTTTTCATCACGGTCAAAGAGTTTTTCATATCTCCCCAATGTCCATGTCGATCCCATATCGAGGAAGATTGCTCCGCTCAGGCTTTGAAAGAAAATCGGCAACGGACCGGCCGCAAAATACCCGAAGAACGGAAAGCGGAATTCCATATTGACCAGACCGTATTTTGTTCCCATGCGCGCGCCGTAATCATAACCCCTAAGGGGAATGCCCGACGTCAGAAACATAATGTCTTCCGGTTTATCGATCGGGATGCGGTTGTTTTGGAATTGCCGGTTGATCCAGTTGTCCACGCCGCCGATGACGAATCGCTGCGGATCTTCTCCGAAACTTCCGCCGCCGGCAAGTCGCAGGACGAATGTATAATTCCTCCAGAAACGCAAATAATCCCGGTAATCGAGCGTGAGAGAATAAAATCCCAACGATTGGCTTCCGAATTTCGGACTTGCCATCAGTGTGAGATTGTACCGGTCGCCGTTTGCCGGAGCGGTTATGCCCCACAGCGTATTGTCGTGAACATAACTGACGGATGGAACGAGTAACTCGCGTTCTTCTGTCGGCGTGAACGCATCGTCGAGATTATCTTTGGTGATGTCGTACCACGATAATGAGAAATCGAACCGGTTAAATTTATCGATCGGATATAAACCGATGGCGGTGACACCGTACGTACCGAAACGGTACAGTGAATCCGAATCGCTCGAAAGATCTCCGAGATAGAGAAACCGTGCGCTGTGAAATGCCTGAATGCCGAGATCCAGCCGTTTCGGTAAATAAAAATATGCCAGGGCAAAATCGCTGTTCTTCAAATCGAACATGAGATTGGTCAGAAGATAAATCTGGTGATTGCCCATCATGTCGCTGAAGGCCATCTCCGTTGTTCCCTGGACGCCGTAAAACGTATTGAACCCAGCGTTTCCGTAAACGATGTCGGGTGAAAAATTCAGTTTGTACTTTATAACTTTATAGTTCCCGCTTTCATCGAGGTTATTGGCGACGGAAATCGATTTCATCGTATCGGTTTTCATTTCCGGATGGTTGCGGAAGGCATCGTTGAAGACGTAATTTCTCAAATCGATCTTCGCGTCGGTGCTGTAAATGCTTTCCGAGTCCACCTTTGCCGTTTTGATGATAACGTCATTGGATATCTGGACACCATCTTTTTTCCCGCCGGAAGTATCGGTTTTTCGGACGGCATACATCCGTTTGAAATATTCCGTCGGTTCCAGCGTGTCCGGCTTACCGTCACGGTCAAACGGGTTTCGCATCAGGAATAAATCGAATCCGGAATTATTCAGTGAATTAAATGCCAGCTTACTGCCATCACGGGATAAGGAAAGCTGGTAGACGCCGCTGAGCGAATTTGTTTGCGGATAAATCTTGTTGCTGTCAAGATCATCGACATAAATATTGTTGATGCCGTTCATGTCGGAAATGAACAACAGGTGCTTTCCATCCGGTGCGGCGACCGGCGACGTTTCGTCGCTGTTCGGAAAGTCGGTAAGACGGGTGATTTTTTTTGTTGCAATGTCGATCGTAAATATATCGAGCTGGCGGAAATTGTATTTTTGCATCTTGAAATCTGCCGGGACAATCGACGGATCGGTATAGGATGACCGGTCGGACGCAAAATAAATCGATTTGCCGTCCGGTGACCATGAAGGATCGGCGTCGCTGAAAACATCGTCCGTCAGGTTGGTCAACTGCTTCGTATCAAGGTCGTACGTGTAGATATCGGAACGGCCGTCGAGCATTCCGACAAAGGCCAATACGTTGTTCGCGTGCACCGAGTCCGGACTCCATGCAACGGAAAAAATACCGTCCAGATCTAATTCGATTTTTTGTTCATGCCCGGAGTTGACATCGAAAATGAAGATGGCATCCCGTTCACCGGTTTTTGTGGCAAGTGCCAGTCGTTTGCCATCCGGCGACCAGGACATGCCGGGAGTGAGAAGATGCAATTCTTCAAAATCGGCAGTCCGTTGTCCGTTGATAAGTTTATTCTGAATCGAACCGTCGGTCGCGTTCATGATGAACACATCGAAATAATCGTCGCGGTTCGAAATAAATGCAATGCGATCTCCCTGCGGTGAAATCGACGGGCTGGTATTATAAAAGCCGCCGTCTTTCATGTGATTTGTCAAACGTTTTGCATAATCGGTCGGCTCCTGCCGTTTGGCAATGTCGGGCCAGTACAAAACTTTTTGCTCTTTTTGCCATCGTTCCGAAAGTTCTTCGACGCTCAAACCGATCGCGGCGCGGAATCCCTGGTCGACGCTTCGTGTTCCGCGGATACGCGAAAGAATTTCACCGATTTTCTGATCGCCGTATTTCGTGGCGATATAATTCCACACGCTTTGTCCGCCGCGATAAGCAAAATACCCGTAGAGATTTTGGATGGGCGGAAGATATTCGTGCACCGTTGCGTCGCGGAGGAACATGTCGGAATCGGTATCCCACTTTAACGATTCGTATTCGGCGAGACCTTCATTGAACCAGAGCGGAAGCTGGAGCGTAATATTATTGGTGATGATCGATTGGATTGAGCCGCCGTAAAACATGTCGTTGACCACGGCGTGAACAAGTTCGTGATGGATGACATGCCGGAATTTTTTATAATCGCCTTCGAACGGCAGTATGACGCGGTTTTTGAACAGTTCGGTCAGCCCACCGATTCCTTCTTCGAGATATTCATTGACGACGTTCGATTGCTGGAAATCGTTGTGCGAATTGTACACGATGATCGGTACCCGATTCGTCAACTGGTAGCGAAACGATTTACTGATCAGAACGTATGCGGATTCCGCAGCATCGGCAGTGAAGTTTGCGAGATATTCGCCGCCGGCGCTGAAATAGACATCAAAATGACTCGACTGAATATAATACCAGTCGAATGTTTTATACTGTACTTTGTTTTCACCGAATTGCGTTTCCTGTGCCGCCGCGTTGGTGCCGAACAGTATGACCAACGAACAAAGGACGAGGATGCACGCATGAAACTGTTTCATAAACCGTTCTTTTTTATCAAATTACAAAACAGGAAGAGTAAAAGCAATAACTTCAGATCGATTGTTCGATTATAATAACACAAAACAAAACCGAATGGTTGCAGGGATTATGCATTTGTCGGTTAGACACCGTATTTTTCAAAAAGTTAATTTTTCGGCGTTGGAAAAAGACGAATAACGGCGGCGGTGCGAGGGGAAGATTATTTTTCCAGCAGATTGGTAAATTCTTTAATCGAATGCACTCCGGGAAACTCGGTGACAAATGTTTTTCGTTTGTCCGGGTCGAGTTGGAATGATTTTTTGAGCGATTCAAAAGCATCGAATGTTTTGCGCATCAGGAACAATACTTTCGCCCTGCTGTAATACGGGTCCGCCCACTTCGGATGGAGCTCGATACATTTATTGAATGCTTTCAGCGCTTCTTTGAAATATCCGTATTCTAAGAGTGTTTCACCGAGGTCGAACCACGCTTCGATGTTATCCGGATCGAATTTGACGGCCATTTTGTAACTGTACAATGCCTCGCGCCATTTGCCTAAGTTATACGAGACGTCGGCTTTGGCGTACCAGAGTTCCGGATAATTCTTGCAGAGATGAAGCGCCCGCGTATAATCGTTATATGCTTTCCGGAATTGTTCGAGAGAATCATAACAACTGCCGCGTCCGAAATAGGATTCATAATGATTGGCATCGTACTTCAGCGCCTGCGTGAAGCATTTGATCGCTTCCTGATACATGCCCAATTCTTCATACGCGTTGCCGATGTTGTGCCATGCAGGGACATCCCGTTCGTCCAGCCGCAGCGTCAGCTTGTAACATTCGATGGCATCATACAATCTTCCCATATTGGCAAATGAATTGCCTTTGTTGTAAATCGCCGCTGTGAAATCGTCTTTGATTGCCAGCGCCATGTCGTAGCTTTCGATGGCCTTGGCATATTGAGCGATGCGGTTGAAGACAATGCCGCGGTTGTACCAGGCATTGTAATTGTACGGGTCGAGTTCGATATGCTTATCGTAACAGGCGAGGGCGTCTTCGGTTTTATCGAGACAGTCCAAACAAAAACCTAATTCGTACCACGCTTCTTTGTGAGCCGGGTTGCCTTCCACGATGAACCTGAACATCCGTGCCGCATCGTCGAACCGGTCCATCCGCTCGAACGTGAGCGCTTTACTGAAAAGGGCATCTTCGTTGGATCCGTCGATTGAGAGAGCTTTGTCGTAGCAGACGATTGCTTCATCGTACAATCCGAGTGTATCGAGCGTGAAGCCGCGGCCGATCAGAATTTCCACATCAACGGGATTCAACCCCACCGCCCGGTCGAAACAACGGAGAGCTTCTTCATGCTGCTGAAGATTATTGAGAATAATGCCTTTGCGCTGCCAGGTGTCGGCGCTGAAGGGAATGAATTCCAACAAAAGGGAAATGAACGGAAGCGCGTCTTCGTATTTTTCATTTTCCAGATAATACGACACGATTTCTTCGAGCGCTTCGATATTGGTCGATCCGCCTCCGCTATCGTGCAAACGATCTTTGAGTTTTTTTATCTCGTCCTCAAAACGATCGTTGTGATCGTCCGGATCCTCAAAATCGTCGTCTAAATTTTCGAATTCAAAATTGCTCATGGTGCTGGTCGATGTTCTGTCAGGAACTCTCTTCTGAATATAAACAAAAAAAAATTTGTATGTCAAGTACGGAGTCCCCGGGAAGAGTGATGTTTCGTTGTTTTTTGAAAAAAAATGGAGTATATTAAGAACTTCAAACCGGATGATCGCCGAAAATATCCAATATATCAAGGAACGCATAAAGCGGGCGAGTGCCCGAAGCGGGAGAAATCCTGCAGAAATTACATTAGTTGCCGTTGCAAAAACTTTCTCATCCGATGCCGTTCGGGAAGCGGTCGGCGCCGGCATTCCGGATATCGGTGAGAATTACGTTCAGGAACTTCTTGCGAAGCGCTCGGAACTTGAGAATGAACCGATACACTGGCACTTTATCGGTCATTTACAGACCAATAAAGTGAAAGCCGTTGCCGGATGGATTCACGCGATTCACGCTGTCGATTCATTACGGCTCGGTGAAGAAATTGCAAAACGGGCCAAAGAAGTGAACCGTTCAATTGATATTTTGGTCGAAGTCAATACGTCCGGCGAGGCAAGTAAATTCGGTGTCCAACCGGACGATGCTGAAAAACTCGTGGCGGCTCTTGCGTTATTGGAACATGTTCATGTCAGAGGTTTGATGACAATTGGTCCGTTGCTGCCTGATCCGGAATCTGCCCGACCGGCATTTCGCATGTTGCGGCAGTTGAAAGATTCGATTGCACGTAAAGGAATTTTGCTCGATCATTTGTCGATGGGCATGACGAACGATTTTGAAATCGCCATCGAAGAAGGTGCGACAATGATCCGTGTCGGCACCGCAATTTTTGGTAAACGAATTAAACCTGAGTAAGGATATCGGTGTTTGTATGATGACGGAACAACGAAAACAGGTTCGGGACGCATTAGCATACATCCGGAAAAAAACGAAGATGAAACCGGAAATCGGCATCGTTCTCGGAACCGGACTCGGCGGATTGGTGAAAGAAATTCAGAAAGAAGTCGTTCTGGAATACGAGTCGATCCCGCATTTTCCCGTTTCTACCGTCGAGTCGCATCACGGGAAACTGATTTTCGGCACGCTCGGCGGCAAAAATATTGTGGCGATGCAGGGACGCTTTCATTTTTATGAAGGCTACACGATGCAGCAGGTAACGTTTCCGATTCGATTGATGTCGAAGAAAATCGGATTGGGCGTTGATACGCTTTTGATTTCGAATGCTGCCGGCGGCATGAATCCGGAATTTCGCAAAGGCGATTTGATGATCATTACCGATCATATCAATTTGCAGGGCGATAATCCGTTGATCGGTCCGAATGATGATGAAATGGGTCCGCGGTTTCCCGATATGTCGGAGCCGTATAATCATGAACTTATTTCAATGGCGAAGAAGATTTCTTCTGAATTAAAAATTAAAGTACAGAGCGGCATTTTTGTTGCCGTTCAGGGACCGAATCTCGAAACGCGTGCAGAGTATCGTTTCCTGCGCGGCATCGGAGCGGATGCCGTCGGCATGTCGACCGTTCCGGAAAATATCGTTGCCAATCATATGGGTATGCGCTGTTTCGGTATGTCGATCATTACCGACGAATGTTTTCCCGATACGCTGAAGCCGGTAACGGTTGCCGAGGTGATCGCCGTTGCGAACAAAGCGGAGCCGAAGCTGACCAAAATCATGAAAGAATTGGTGAAGCGCTTGTAACATGATGGCGCCGTTCGGTAAAATTCTTGTCGTGCTCGGATTCATTATCGTCGGTGTAGGAATTTTGTTCATGTATTCCGATAAAATTCCGTTCGTCGGCCGCTTGCCCGGTGACATCAGCATCAAGAAAGAAAATTTTCAAGTGTATGTTCCGATTACGACAAGCATTATCATCAGCATCGTTTTGAGTTTGATTATTTGGGTGATTTCGTTTTTCAGTAAGAAATAAATGTTCAAAGAACTGACCGATAAAATACATTATTCCGAACTCGAACTTTCCATTTTGAAATTCTGGAAAGAGCGGAACATTTTCGAGAAGAGCGTTTCCACGCGTGAGGGGAAACCGGGCTTTACGTTTTACGAAGGACCGCCGACGGCAAACGGTCGTCCCGGTATTCATCACGTCATGAGCCGCACACTGAAGGATTTGATCTGTCGCTATAAAACGATGCGCGGCTTTCAGGTGCATCGCAAAGCAGGATGGGACACGCACGGCTTGCCGGTCGAGATCGAGGTCGAGAAAGCGCTCGGCTTCAAACACAAAGACGATATCGTGAAGTACGGCGTTGCGAAGTTCAACGAAGAGTGCAAGAAGTCGGTCTGGAAATATAAAACCGAATGGGAACAGCTCACTGAGCGGATGGGATATTGGGTCAACATGAACGATCCCTACGTGACGTTCGAAAACAATTATATCGAATCGGTCTGGTGGGCGCTGAAGCAGTATTTCGATAAAGGTTTGATCTATAAAGGATACAAGATTCAGCCCTATTGCCCGCGGTGCGAGACGCCGCTTTCGTCACATGAAGTTTCTCTCGGCTACGAAGATGTCAAAGATCCGAGCGTGTATGTAAAGTTCAAAGTGAAAGGTGAAGAGAATACATATTTTCTCGTTTGGACGACAACACCATGGACGCTTATTTCAAATGTTGCGCTGGCCGTTCATCCGGATGTCGAATATGTGAAGGTTGAAAACAAAGGACAAAATCTGATTCTTGCAGAATCAAGATTGCCCGTGCTTGATGGTGAGTATTCCGTTATCGAAAAGTTCAAAGGGAAATCACTTCTCGGGAAAGAATACGAACGTCTCTTCAATTATCATCAGGCAAAAGAAAAAGGTTGGTACGTCGTTGAAGCGGATTTTGTTACCACCGAAGACGGCTCCGGCATCGTTCACATGGCTCCTGCTTATGGTGAAGATGATTATCAGACGTCGAAGAAATATGGATTGCCGACGATTCATCCGGTGAATAAAAGCGGCGAGTTCACTTCGGAAGTGACCGACTTCGCCGGCAAGTTTGTCAAGGATGCCGATCCGCTCATCATACAAAATCTAAAAGCGCGCGGAATTCTCTATAAAAAAGAAACCATCACACACAGTTATCCTCATTGCTGGCGGTGCAAAACACCGTTACTCTATTATGCGCGGGATTCGTGGTACATTGCAACGACGAAATACGCGAAACGTATGGTCGAACTGAACAACCAGATTCATTGGTATCCGCCGGAAGTTGGGTCCGGCCGTTTCGGCAACTGGCTGGAAGAGAATAAAGACTGGTCGCTTTCACGCGATCGGTTCTGGGGAACGCCGCTTCCGATCTGGATCTGTGAAAAATGCGGCAAGCAAACGTGTGTCGGCAGTATCGAAGAATTCCGCAAAGGCAAAGGCGTAAAAGAGCCGCTCGATCTGCACAAGCCGTTTGTGGATGATGTGACTTTCGATTGCGCATGCGGCGGTACGATGCGGCGCGTTCCTGAATTGATCGACGTGTGGTTTGATTCCGGAGCGATGCAGTTTGCGCAATGGCATTATCCGTTCGAACATAAAGAGCTTATCGATTCCGGCGAACAGCATCCGGCAGATTATATTTGCGAAGGCGTCGATCAAACACGCGGGTGGTTTTATTCGCTTCATTCCATCAGCACGTTTTTATTCGATGAACCGGCTTTCAAGAATGTCATCGTCAACGAATTGATACTCGACAAAGAAGGACAGAAAATGTCCAAGTCGAAAGGCAACACCGTCGATCCGTTCAGTATTCTTCAAAAGTATGGCGCCGATACGACGCGCTGGTATCTCGTTGCGACAAGTCCGCCCTGGCGTACGACATTATTCGATGAAGACGGCATGGTTGAAGTTCAGCGGAAATTTTTGGGAACGCTGCTCAATACGTACGCGTTTTTCAGCCTCTATGCAAATATCGACAAGTTTGATTATCATGAATCAAGAATTCCGATTGGTCAGCGTCAGGAAATCGACCGGTGGATCATTTCTGCATTAAATTCGCTTGTGAAAACATACACCGAAGCGATGGACAGCTATGACGTTACGAAGGCGGCACGGGCTGTGAGCGATTTCACAATCGATCAATTGTCGAATTGGTATGTTCGTAGGAATCGCCGGCGTTTCTGGAAAAGCGAAATGGGCGGCGATAAGCTTGCCGCGTACCAGACGCTGTATGAATGTTTAGTTGTGATTACGAAATTGATGGCGCCGTTCGCTCCGTTTCTCGCGGAAGAATTGTACGGCAATTTGAATTCGATTGCGAAGCAGGAGCAAACTGATTCGGTGCATCTTGCGATGATGCCGGAAGTTGAAACGGCGGCAATTGATCTTGAGCTCGAATTGAAGATGGAAAAGGCACAGCGGATTGTATCGCTTGTTCGCGCAATTCGCAACAAGTCGAATTTGAAAGTCCGGCAACCGTTGTCGAGAGTGATCATTCCGGTTTCCGGCGAACGTGATCAAAAGGCGATCGCACAAATGGAAGAAGTGATTCTCGAAGAGATCAATGTGAAGAAGCTGGAATTTGTCACGGATGATTCCGGCATCGTTCATAAATCCGCGAAGCCGAATTTTAAAACGCTCGGACCGAAGCATGGCAAATCGGTGCAAGCAGTTGCGGCGGCAATCAAGAATTTCGGATCGAAGGAAATTTCTTCGTTGGAAAAAGATGGCCATGTCATCCTTTCAATCAACGGTACCGAGGTGACAATTGCGAAAGAAGATGTCGAAATTCTTCATCAGGAAATCAAAGGTTGGATCGTTGAATCGGATGGTACGTTAACGGTTGCGCTCGATACGGAATTGACGCCCGCTCTTATCGATGAAGGATTTGCGCGCGAGTTCGTGAACCGCATTCAGAATATGAGAAAAGACGCCGGGTTTGAAGTGACGGATCGCATTCGCATTCAGTATTCATCCGACAAAAAATTATCGGACGCTCTGAAAACGCTTGTCGAGTATGTCAAACATGAAACGCTCGCGACCGATGTCACCGAAGCTTCAGGAATGCAGGGTCATGCGGCGGATTTGGATATTAACGGCGAGCGGTGTTCCGTCAGCATCGAGCGTGTCACGAAGAACGGCAAATGATGGAACAAGTATCCACAATGAAATTGTTCAATTAACGAGAGGACTTTTGTAATGGCAAAATCCAAAAAAACATCGGCGGCGATGCAAAAAACGATCAAGTTGATGAAAGAAAAAGCCAAGAAGCGAAAAGAGACGGCTCCCAAAACGAAACCGTCGATCAAACTCAAACCGGTGAAACCGATAAAACCGGTGAAACTTGCCAAAGCGGAAGCTTCGAAACCGCCGATCAAGCGGCAATATTATTCCAAACAGGATCTTGATTATTTCCGGAAGATCATTCTTGAAAAGAAAAAAGAAATTCTGGAAGAACTCGAGACCCTTCGCGATTCCATGATGGACAATACGACCGGTGAATATGCGAGTGAGAACTCGACCTATTCCACGCACATGGAACAGGGAACCGACGCTATGGAACGTGAGAAAACTTTTCTCTTTGCTTCCCGTGAAGGGAAGTTCCTGAATTATCTTGAAGATGCTTTGCTCCGCATTGAAAAAGGCGATTACGGCAGATGTACTTCATGCGAAAAACTTATTGAGAAAGAACGGCTGGAAGCTGTTCCGCACGCGCAACAATGCCTTCAGTGTAAAATGCGGTCACAAAAATAATTGACGATAAAAGGGAAAACCCGATCTTGAAAATTCTTAATCTCAGTCTGTTTATTGTTCTTGCCGATCAGGCGACCAAGCTGGCAATCAAAGGCATCACGATTCCCTTTCTCGGGATTCAGGTTCATGGTTTGCTGCTCGGCAGCAGTCATGCGGTTATCGGCGATTTTCTTCGCATTACGTATATCGAAAATCCCGGTATGGCGTTCGGGATCGATATCGGCGGAAAATTATTTTTTTCACTTTTTTCTATCGTTGCCAGCATCGGCATTTTACTCTATTTGTATAAAGCCCGCAATGAAAATTTTCTGTTCCGTGTTTCGCTTGCATTGATTCTCGGCGGTGCGGTCGGCAATTTGATCGATCGCGTTTTTTATGGAGTTTTATTTAACGACGGCGGTTTGTTCTACGGGAAAGTCGTCGATTTTATCGATGCCGATTTTTTCAATGTGAATTTGTTCGGATACCACATTACCCGGTGGCCTGTATTTAATATTGCCGATGCCTCGGTAACGTGCGGTGTTATCCTTATGTTGTTCGCTCACCGAAAAAAGACCGATGAAGAATCCTCGGCGCAAATTGATAATGCGGGGTCGGCCGATATGCTCGGTGCTTCCGTATTTTCACCGGATTCTTCGCCAACTCCTTCCGGTCCTGAACCTCCGCAACCGTGACGATGCCGGCAACCCGCGAATTTGAGATTCTTGTTCCAGCGGGGAAAGTCCGTGAACGTCTCGACGTGTATCTTACTCACCACGTGGAAAATGCCACGAGATCCAAAGTTCAGCAAGCGATCGATGCCGGACTGGTGTTAGTCAACGGGAAACCGGTAAAATCGAGTTACAAGATTTCCGGGGGAGAAGTGATTCATGTTACCATCCCGAAGCCGCCGCCGCCGGATGTCGAGCCGGAAAATATCCCGCTGGAAATTTTGTACGAAGATGAAAATCTTCTGGTTGTTAATAAACCGGCAGGGATGGTAACTCACCCCGCATACGGCAATTATACCGGAACTCTTGTCAATGCACTCTTGTTTCATTGTAACAACCATCTTTCGACACTCAACGATGTTATTCGCCCCGGTATCGTTCATCGTCTCGACAAGGATACTTCCGGTTTAATGGTGATTGCGAAGGATGATCCGACGCATGCTCATCTTGCAAGACAATTTTCACAACGAACGATCGAACGGGAGTACTGGGCAATCGTATGGGGGCGGTTTGATGGAAAGCAATCGGGCATCATCGAAGCGTCACTCGGCCGCAGCGTGTCGGACAGAAAAAAAATTGCCGTCAGGGAGTCGGGAAAAGCGGCATTGACCGAATACACGGTGCTCGAGCAATTTGAATATCTTTCACTGGTAAAATTAAAGCTTCGAACAGGACGAACACACCAGATTCGTGTGCATCTTCATCATATCGGGCATCCTGTTTTCGGCGATCCGACCTACGGCGGAAGGCGAATTGCATGGGGAGATTCGGGTAAGAAGAAAAAAGAACAGGTTCAGGAATTTCTTACGATCATCGATCGGCAGGCGCTTCATGCAAAAACAATCGGTTTCGTTCATCCCGTCACGAAACAGGTCCTACGATTCAATTCCGAACTTTCATCGGATATGATGAAGATCCTGGAATTGTTGAAAACAAAATGATCTTCATGTCAAATATTTCTTAAAGAAACCGACAAGCCTCTGCTCATATTGTTTTCCGGCAATATCCCATATGTCGGAATGGGAAGCGCCCTCGACGGCAAACAATTCCTTCGGCTCGTGTGCGTTTTCGTGAAGCAACAAAGAATACTGATAATTGATCAGGTGATCCTTCGTTCCGTAAATGAAGAGGAGGGGAATGGAGATTTTTTTCACTGCTTCGAGAGGTGAGACATCGCTTGCCTTGAATTTTGCTTTCAGTTCCGACCTCACGATGACCACGTTGCGTAAATAATGAAATGAAAGCTTGATCATTCTGCGCTGGTAGTCATCAAAAATGGTGCGCAAGGTTGCAAACGAATTCTCCGCGATGACTGCAGCAACGCGTGGGTCGATTGCTGCCGCCTGAAGAGCGATCGCCGCTCCCATCGATGTTCCGAACAATCCTATTTTCCCGACCTGCAAATCGTTCCGTGACTGAAGATAATCGATAACGCGGACAACATCATGCTTTTCATAAAAGCCGTACGTGCAGTACGCGCCGTCGCTCTCGCCATGCCGGCGGGAATCGTACAGAAAAACATTGTAATCCTGATCGTGTAATAATTTTGCAAACCGGAGACCGTCGATTTTGCAATCGGCAACTCCGTGAAGATAAATAATCGTACCCTGTGCCTGCCGCTTCGAACGAATCAGCCAGCTGTGAAGTTGTATCCCGTTATCGACCTGGACACGGACGTCTTCATGCCGGAGCCCCAGTTCGCCGGGAGAAACGGGCAATTTTCGCATCCGATAAAATTCAGCAGTTCGCATACGCGGGAGCAACAGAAGTTTTGGTCCGATAACGAACATGATGATTGTCGCTGAAAAAATAAAAACGAGCAAGACAATCAATACAATGGAAATAACGGTCATGGTATGGAAGAAGCGGTTCCTGGTATTGAATTGGGAAAATACTATTTCAATATAGGAAGAGTGTTTCTTTGATGCAACCGATAGTACTAATCAGTAGTGGGTCATTTTCTGAGATCACCAACTCCAAGACCACCCGTCTTGCTGTCCCGCTCAATGAGCGGGATTGTTCAGCATCTAATCCGGGCTTGCTTAGTTTAGATTCCGAATAGAATCATTTCGGAAAGACGGGATTTTATAAATTGACCCACCACGTACTAATCGATGATTGAGGAATTCCATCTCTCCGGCAATCTTTGTATATTGGTCGGGTCTATGCCGTTACCGAATAAAATTGCCATAGTGCATGATTGGCTCGTGAGTATGCGCGGCGGTGAACGCGTTTTGGAAGTTTTATGCAAACTATTTCCGGATGCGCATCTCTTTACGTTGGTTCATCGGGAACAATCGCTCTCGTTGCCGATCGAACGCATGCAGACAACGACCTCATTTCTCCAACGATTACCGTTCGGCGTTTTGCATTATCAATACTATCTTCCGTTGTTTCCCTGTGCCGCACGATCACTGGATGTTAGCGGTTACGATCTTGTCATTTCCAGCAGTTCGGCAGCCGCGAAAGGCGTGAAAACGCGAACCGGCGCACTTCACATCTGTTATTGTCATACGCCGATGCGATACGTATGGGATCAATACGATCAATATTTCGGAAAAGGAAAATCATCCCCGGCCGTGAGACTTGCCATGCGGATGGTGCGTGGCTACCTTCGCCGCTGGGATGTCGAAACGGCTCATAACGTGAATTACTTCATCGCGAATTCGCGGTATGTTCAGGGACGGATCAAACGAATTTACCGACGGGATGCTGAGGTTCTCTATCCGCCCGTCGATGTGAAAAGATTTTCTGTTTCCCGGAATGAAGACGGATATTTTTTAATTGTCTCGGCACTCGTTCCGTACAAGCGCATCGATCTTGCCGTTCAAGCTTTTAATTCTCTCGGCAGCCGGTTGGTGATAGTCGGATCCGGAAGCGAAGAAAAAAAACTCAAGGCAATAGCAAAGCCCAATGTCGAATTCCATGGAGTTGCCGACGATGACACCGTAAAGAAATTTTATGAGAACTGCCGTGCGGTCATTTTCCCCGGTGAAGAAGATTTCGGCATCGTTCCGGTGGAAGCGATGGCGTGCGGCAAACCTGTCATCGCATTTGGAAGCGGAGGAGTAACGGAAACGGTTGTCGACGGGATGACGGGAGTCTTTTTTCGTGAGCAAACGCCATCAAGTCTGATCGATGCAATCCATCGATATGAGCGGCTTCCATTTGACGGCAACAAGATTCGTGCACACGCCGAACAATTCGCAACGGAGATTTTTACCGCCGGCATCGCGGCCTCTCTTTCTGCGAAATGGGAATCTCATCATTCCGGCAAACATCACCCTTGATTTTGCTCACGGAAATTTCTATTTTTTGTAGCGTCCGGATTTCATTACACGAATTTGTTGAGGATAAAATTTGCTTTCACATTCCATGAGATTCTTCCTGAATTGTTTTCTGGTCCTGGTATTTCCGCTCGTACTGCATTCCCAGCAAAAATTTATTATTCAGCCCTCGGTTGTTTCATCGAAGATACATGGTATTCATGTTGACATTGCGAAAGATTCAAGCCGTCCGAAGGTCGGCCTGGTATTAAGCGGCGGGGGAGCCCGCGGGCTGGCACAAATCGGGGTTCTTCGCGCTCTGGAACGGCATCATATTCCCATCGATCTCATTGTGGGTAACAGTTTGGGAAGTGTCGTCGGCGGACTGTATGCCGCCGGGTATTCGACGACACAGATCGAAAGCATTGCCGTGCATACCGATTGGTCGGATCTCCTGTCATTTTCTGAAGAAACAAAACGGACAGATTTATTCGTCGAACAAAAACAAAGCGAGCAAGAAGGATATCTTCTCATTCGGTTTGACGGATTGCAGCCGATTATCCCGTCGTCGATTTCCGGCGGTCAGCGCCTCTCGAATTTTTTCTCCTATCTCACATTGCAGGCGCTCTATCAGCCGAATCCCACATTCGATGATTTAAAAATTCCGTTTCGTGCCACTGCCACCGATTTGATCTCCGGTCAGCGCGTTATTTTAGACCGCGGTTCGCTTGCCGAGGCGATGCGCGCAAGTATTACGGTGCCGCTGTTATATTCTCCATTGGTGAAAGATTCCATGGCAATGGTGGATGGCGGACTGACTTCCAATATTCCTGCCGATGCCGCACGATTGATGGGGTGTGATGTCGTTATCGTGGTTAATTCTACGAGTTCCATGCGGAAGGCAAATCAAATGAATGCGCCATGGGAGATCGCAGATCAAATTATGACGATTATGATGCAAGAATCGAATCGGCGGCAATTAAAGCTGGCGGACGTCGTTATTACACCGGGTGATACGGACCGCATCGTCTCTGATTTTTCCGGAGTTGACAGTCTCATCGCTTCCGGTGAACGTGCCGGCGAAGAAAATATTTCCCGCATAGTAAGTGTCATCCAATCTCACACGGTTGCTCCTGCCAGGTCGGATACCGTTTGTTTGCGAAACGCCCATTTTTCGTTCGATGCCGATGCTTTTCCCCCGGATATTCAGGATCAGTTCGGGTTGAATACACAACGGGACAGCATTTCGAAAGCGGAACTCCGGACATGTCTCAATGCCGTTGTGCAGACGGGACAATATTCCGAGGTCAATGCGAGCGTAACGAGAACGGATAACTCGACCGAAATAGTTTTTCATGCAAAGAAGAATGTTCCGATCACCCGAATCAATTTTGCAGGAAATAAACTGATCCCGACCAAAAGCATCGACGGCGTCGTTGAAGTTTTGAAAGACAAAGACATCGATCCGCATAATCTCCAGTCTGCCATGGAAAATATTTTAGGAATATATCGTTCCCGGGGATATTCCCTCGCGAGGATTGAATCCTTGCGTGTCGATTACAATTCCGGGGTTGTGAATTTCAGGATTAATGAGGGGCAGATCGGGCAAATTCGGTACGATGGGAACGATAAAACAAAGGATTATATCATTCGAAGGGAATTCCCGCTCGACGAGGGCGATGTTTTCAATATTGATCAGGCATCGCAGGGAATCGTCAACATCAAAAGTACAGGATTGTTTGATTATGTTTTGCTCGATGTCCGGTACGAGAATGAGAAGCCGGTTTTGGTACTGAAAGTGAAGGAAAAAAGTTCGGAACTTCTTCGGCTCGGGCTCCATGCCGACGATGAGCATGGCGTGGTGAGTACGGTGGATATCCGCGATGCCAATTTCCGCGGCGCCTGGGAAGATCTCGGAGTCATTCTCCGGTACGGGTACCGTGATCGGAGTGCACTGACCGAATATACGATCAATCGGATTTTTAACACGTACCTGACCTTTAATCTCAAAGGATACTATACATCGCGAGACATCATTACCTATGCGGATGACCCGACCCTCACGACGGAACACTGGGATCGACTCGAAGAGGGCCGCTATCGGCAGATTAAATACGGCGGGTCGATGACATTCGGCAGTGACCTTGAACGGTTTGGAAACCTGACAGGTGAATTTCGATGGGAACAGCATGTTATCGATGCGTTGTCCGGTGTCGGATATACGCCGGATAATTTTCGGTTTGTTGCCTTGAAGCTCCAAAGTAATATCGATACCGAGGACAAGTTTGTGTTTCCGACGACAGGAATGTTTTTATTGGTCAGTTATGAATCTGCCCTGAAAAATCTCGGGAGCCAGGTCAGTTTTGGAAAATTCGGCGTAATGTACGAATCGTACTACACATTTTTGGGGCGGAATACGATTCATCCGAAAATTACATTCGGATTTGCCGATCAAACCCTCCCGCTGACGGAACAATACTCTCTTGGAGGTTTCAATTCCTTCTACGGTTTGCGCGAGGATGATAGCCGTGGCCGCCAGCTTTTTCTGATTAACATGGAATATCGTTATTGGTTTCCCTTTCAAATTATTTTTCCGACATATATCAAAGCCCGGTATGATCTGGGCACTATTTCGCTCATTCCTCAGGAACTAAAATTCGACAGTTTTCGACACGGGGTTGGCATTGCCATTGCTCTTGATTCCCCGCTGGGGCAGATGTCGTTCGGTATGGGAAAGAGTTTTTATTTCAGAAACGATCTGCCGAATTTTCCGGTGACGGTCGGTCCACTATTACTATATTTTTCAGTCGGTCCAGCCTTATAATTTCGCTCCAAAAGGCCTTTTTCCAATTCCATCCACAATTTCATTTCAGTATTCTATTCTGAAGTTCAAAATGCCATTATTTTTGATTATTTCTTTATAAGTATGGAATTTTGTTCAATTCCGATGATGTTGATAACTTCACGAAATATGTTCAAAAAAATCGAAATTAAGGACTTTTATGTGGAATATTATGTTGATAGGTTCTCCTCGATTTGAAAAATAAGGGATTAATCGTATTTGCTCAAGCAATCCTCCAGAAAAAACTTGCATCTTGTTGAAAAATTGATTATGCTCAAAAGGTTTCTCGGGCGGGTATCCGCCCAATCCGAAACTAAAATTCCTCATTAAAAAAGATCAAGGCGTTTTATGGATTCTTCCAATAAATACGTAGAAATTCTTGAAGGCATTTCGGGCGGCTTTTTTGCGCTTGATAGTGATTACCGCTTTACTTACTGGAATCGGGCCGCGGAAGAAGGTACCGGCCTGCAACGAGATGAAGTTATCGGTAAAAATGTTTTTGAAATTTTTCCGAATGCCAAAGATGCCGAATTAGGTGAGAAGTACCGCTTCGCGATGGAAAAGAAATTATTTCAGAGTATCGAAACATCGTACCGCGATGAACGGTTTGAAGCATGGTACGACATCCGGGTCTATCCGACCGACAGCGGCATTTCGGTGTTCTTTCAGGATATCACCGAACAAAAACGCCAGCAACGGCAAAAAGAAATGCTGATGGAGGTTTCTCACGTTATCAATGTTGCTCCCCATCTCGATGATCTTTGCTTCAATGCCGGCGAACGGATCGCCGCGTTCATGGAGATACCGTCGAAGTTCGTTTGCATCTATCGATATGACCAGCGAAGCTCGTTGTTGCATCTCATGGCGCCGTCCCTCGTCGATGTCCGTGTCGATCCCGAGGTTGAACACCAAATTGTCGACGATAAAACACTGACGATTGCCGTCCGAACGGTGATGGACCGGAAAGTAATCGTTTCGGATGAATTGTCGCGAAGCTCCATCGCAGCCTATTTCTTAGGTGAAACAGATCAGTTGAAGTTAAAAACCTTGATTTCCATTCCGCTGATGGTTCAGAATGAAGTTCAGGGGGTAATGGAAGTGCTCTCGCCGAAGGTTGAGTCCGCCATCGCGGAAGATTTGAAAATGCTTACCATTATTGCCAATGAACTTGCCATCGGGATGAGCCGTAAACGGTTGATGGATGAAGTGACGATAAAAAATATTGAATTGGAAAATGAAAAGAAGCGTACCGATGATGCGAACGAGACACTCAAACGGTTTCTTGCTACGTTCAGTCATGAATTACGTGCCCCGCTGAACGCTATTGTGGGATTTTCGGAAATTCTGACATCGGAGATTAGATCTTTGCCGCAGGAAAAAGTGAACGATTTCATGAAGAATATCAATGAAAGCGGCAAACATCTGCAGGGTCTGATTAACGATATTCTTGATCTTTCCAAGATCGAAGCGGGAAAGATGGAACTGCATGTCGAGGCATATCCGATTTCTTATTTCACGGAAAGCATCCAGCGGGTGATGCAATCGGCAATTCAACAAAAAAATGCCACGCTGAAATTCGAAATCGCTCCGGATATCGATCAACTGGTCGTCGACCAGACTCGCTTCAAACAAATTCTTGTCAATCTTGTTTCCAATGCGATCAAGTACAGCCATACCGGTGGAAACGTCACGGTTGGTGTCCGCCGTTTTGTCAATGAAATTGAGTTCGAGGTAAAAGACGAAGGTGTGGGTATCAAACCGGAAGATTTGACGAGACTGTTCCAGGCATTCCAGCAGGGGAAAAATGCAAAAGGATCGAAAGAAGGCACCGGGCTCGGTCTGGTTATTACGAAACGATTGGTGGAACTCCACGGCGGTCATATTACCGTTGAAAGTGAGTGGGGCAAAGGAAGTACATTCCGTTTCAGAATTCCGATGATCGTTGCCGGAGAGATTATTGAATCGGCAGATCAGATTCTGCGGATTGTCGGCGAACAATCGGTCACACTGCCGGACGGCGAGAAACCTCTCGTCCTCATCATTGAAGACAATATGCAGGCGGGTCAGTTGATTCAAATGTATCTCCAGGAAGCCGGCTATCGGACGGAAATTGCCAAAGATGGTTCGGAAGGAATTGAAATGGCAAAGCGGTTGAAACCGAATATTATTACGCTGGATATGATCATGCCGATTAAGGACGGCTGGCAGGTGATGAAGGAATTGAAACGGCATCCGCTCTGCAAGAATATTCCGATCATCATTATTTCCATCACCGATGAGAAGAAGCTCGGATTCAGCATGGGTGCGGTGGATTATTTCGTCAAGCCGGTGAATAAGGAAGAACTGATCAATGCGATGAAAAAGGTTCCTCTGAAGATTCATTCTCAGAAGCAACATCCGAAAGTGCTCATTATCGATGACGATCGGACTGCGGCGGAACTTATTCAGGTTATGCTGGAAGCCGAAGGATATGAAGTCATCAAAACGATGAACGGTAAAGACGGCGTCCGTCTTGCCGCTTCCGAATCTCCGGATCTCATTATTCTCGACCTTATTATGCCGGATATTTCAGGATTCAACGTTGCTTATCAGCTCAAACAACATCAGCATACACGCAATACGCCGATCATCATCTTGACCTCGATGGAAGTCGACGACGAAACAAAAGAGCAGATGCAGGGATTTATTTCAACGATCATGAGTAAATCCCGGTTTACCAAGAAAGACCTGTTGCGGGAAATCAACACCATTGAAAAGATGCGGTGAGTTTCAGTGAAGGACAACGAATTTTTTAGTTTCGTTGAAGGGAAATGCTCTGATCTGGTAGAAGTAAACTCCGGACGCCAGCCGTTCGGTTGAAAACGGCAGCGTATATTTTGCCGCCGGTTGAACCCCGTTGACAAGTATCGAAATAAGCTGGCCGAGGATATTGTACACCCGTAATGAAACGATGGCAGGAATCGGAAGATCGTAAGATATATACGTTATCCGGTTGGCAGGATTCGGGTAGTTTTGTCCGAGTATAAATGATTTCGGACGAAGATCCGGTTGGAGCATCGCCTTTCGATATACAATTTCGGTATTCCCCTCAAAGTTTTCACTCCATACCAGATGGAACTGAGAACCATTCAGAATGATTGACGGTTCGCTTGCCTGATTACCAACCGAAGGACTATCCGCCGGACAGAATGATCCGGCGTTATCATTGCTGGACCGGAGCCGGATGGAATTATTGTTGTTCGTGTTGTTACTCCAAATAACGTCAACAAATGAACCCTCTGAAACAATTGCAGAAGAAACCGCACCCGGCTCGTCTGACAACGTAATGATATTTCCCCAGATAAGGTTGCCATCCTGATCAATCCCGACACTTCTGCGCATCATGATTGTTCCGGTATCATTCCATGTTGCGTAAATTGTTCCGTCGTTTCCGACGGAAAGATCAGGCGAGATGGAAGGCGTGGAATTTTCCTGAGCGATCGATTGTGGTCCAGCCCAGGAGACCCCTTGATCATCGCTGTAATAATATCCGCTTTCCTGGTGCAGTCCAAAATCATATTCTCCGACTCCGTAAAATGTATTGCCGACGATTTGGATCTTTTGTAACGGGGGCATTTCGGATGTTCGGATATTCCATGAGGTGCCGGAATCGATGCTTGCGAGCAGGCCGCTCTGCGCCGAAGTTTGTAATCCGTAATGAATATAAAGACTTGTTCCCGACCCTGTGATTGCCCGGGGAAAAGTATTGGATTTGAGGAGTTGAGGAACCTGCCACGTCGTTCCGGCATCGGTGCTCCGGGTAACGATCGTTCCTGTTGAACCGTTTGCCGCACCAAAATAGGTTATACAAACGACATTATCGAAACAGAAGATCAATCCCGGCGAAAATGCCGTCGCTGCAGAAACAATGGTTCTTTGAGCGGAAAAAGTATTTCCGCCGTCCGTACTTCGACAATATTCAATACCGGAATTCGGTGTACCACCGAGCGTGTCGAAGCCGTACCACATAATGTGAAGCGTATCGCCGCTGGTTACGATGACGGGAGAAATGGAAAGAACCGAATCAAATGAAAGGCGAATAGACGGTTGCCAGATCGGTTCACAACTGTTAGGTTGAGAGAAACATTGAACCGAGAATATTCCATACAAAGAGAAAAACGCAAAGAGCCGGAAAAGATTTCGAAAATGGTTCTGCAGCATTATTTTTCGAAACGAAGTTCGGTGTCGCACGTTCTTCCTCCGGCTTTTACTATAGTATACATAGAATGAAGGAATTTATCAAATAGGTCATCTTTTGGTTACTGTCCTAATATGAAACGGATCTGGGTGATGTCAGGTCTTTTCCCAAGGGGATCCCTTCGGGACGACCTGACATCATCGGGTTTCGGTTGGGTTGAAAGACCCGACCGCACAAATTCGGACATTACCATCTTTTGGAATTATCGGAAAATTCCTTAAATTTTAACGCCATTTTCTTCTTTAATAACAATTTCCCGCTGTTAAATGGTTTCACATATTGATCACTTGCTGATGACAATTGTATGACACCCTGGGTATTACGCCTGATTATTGCGAATGTCGTAATGTTTATTTTAACTTCATTATCACCGGCACTGACAACCCAATTAATGTTCGTTCCGGTGCTGGTCCTGTACAAGCCTTGGACATTGATAACCTACATGTTTCTCCATGCCGGGTTCGCTCATATTTTTTTCAATATGCTTGCTCTTTTTTTCTTCGGTCCCAGGCTCGAATTGACGATCGGCAGTAAGCACTTCCTCTGGCTTTATTGTATCAGCGGAATCATGGGTGCGATACTGTCGATATTCTTTTCTCCGCATACTGCGATTGTCGGCGCATCCGGTGCCGTGTATGGTGTCATGCTCGGATTTGCATTTCACTGGCCGACGGAACCTATTTATATTTACGGTATCCTGCCGATCCAGGCACGATGGCTTGTGGTCATTATGACGGGGCTATCGCTCTTCGGAGGTTTCGGCGGCATGTCGGATGGAACCGCGCACTTTGCCCATCTCGGTGGTTTCCTCGGAGGATATTTGTATTTGAAATTGATGACTGCCAATTCGCGTGCAGCACGGTTTCAGCGACAATTTGAGAAACCGGAAGTCAGCTCTGCCGACATCGAACGCTGGAAGACGATCTCCCGTGAGCAGCTTCATCCGGTGAACCGCGAAGAATTTGATCGTCTCAACAATAAAATCAATACAAACGGTGTTCAAAGCTTAACCGCGGGTGAACGGGATTTTCTCGACCGGTTTAGTCATCGATAGCTATACCATTTCCCATTCTTTTCGATATATGGATGCGATGAGGGAGTAGTTTTGTTCGGAACACGGTTTATGTGAATTGATATTTTTAAAGTTGACTTTGTTCGAAATTCGCACTACCTTCTCATTCATTTTTCAAATCACAATTATTGACTATTCACACTATTCATTCCGCCATTGAATTCTCTACCGCAAACCTCATCCCGGCTTGAGTTCATCGACCTCCTTCGGGGGTGGGCAGTTTTTGTTATGATTGAAACGCATGTGTTTAATGCGCTTCTTCTTCCTCAATTGAAGGAAGACGCTTTTTTCAAGGTTCTGACATTTGTCAACGGCCTGGTCGCGCCATCGTTTTTATTCTGTGCAGGTTTAGCGTTGGCAATTACATTGTCAAGAAAATGGAATGATTATTGTGCATTCAAAAAACCGCTTTGGAAGTATTTTATACGGCTGCTTTTTATTTTGATTGTCGGATATTCTTTGCACTTGCCTTTTTTTTCACTGTCCCGTTTACGGTCTGTTGAGGACATGACTGTTTGGCGGCCATTTTTCCAGGCGGATATTCTTCAAACAATTTCCGTTTCATTAATGGTAGGCACGATTCTGGTTTTGATTCTCAGAAAGGAATCAATATACGTCTGGGTATTGTCGATCATTTCACTCGGAGTTATTTTTTCATCACCGGTTGTTCGGCAATTGGATTATTCATCGGCGCCGGCATGGTTGAGTCCCTATTTTACGATGCAGGTGAAATCGCAGTTTCCGTTATTTCCCTGGGCAGCATTTCTTTTGATGGGAATATTGGTCGGGCTCTGGTTTTTGTCGATGAAAAAACGCCAAAAAGAAAAAATCTTTATCAATCGGTGCATGCTTGCTTCATTTCTGTTAATCGTTGTTTCAATCGCGGCGGAATTGATTCCGTTTACGTTATATCCCAATCATGATTTTTGGAATGCCAGCCCGGAATTTTTCTTTGTCCGTTTCGGCATCATTGTTTTGTTATTGTCGGTCCTGTGGTTCTATGAACATAAAAAAACAGTGTCACCGAATTCGGTTTTTACGTTATTCGGAAAAGAATCGTTGCTTGTGTACACCGTGCATTTGTTGATTGTTTACGGGTATACATACAAATGGAGTTTTATCCGGTACTTCGGACCGACGATGAATTATCTCCAATGCTTTGGATTATTTGTTCTGCTCACCGCGGCGATGTGGATGATGGCTTTTGCCTGGTATCATACGAAAAAATGGAACATTCATGCCGCGAAGGCAATTCAGTTTGTGATTTTGGCCGGGATTGTTCTAAGTTTTTTGCTGCGGACAGAATGATGGAGCGATCAACGGAGTAATGACGATAATTTCCACCGATGCAATTTTGGAAGCATCGTGTAATCGGTGAGGTCGTATTGAATGGGAGTGACGGAAACATAATTGTTCATCACGGCGATTTGATCGGTGTCGTTTGCTGTATCGATGATTTCTAATTTTCCGGTCAGCCAATAATATTTTTTGTTCGCCGGATCCCGCCGTACATCAAACGTATCATCCCATCGCGTTTTCCCCTGACGCGTTACCCGGATGCCGCTGATTTCTTTTTCGGAAACCGCCGGGACATTCACATTGAGAAGAGTTCCGGGCGTCAATCCGTTGCGAAGAACAACCGCAGCAAGCTTCCGTGCAAACTTCGCCGCAAATCTGAAATCCGGCCTTTCGTATGTCGTCAGGGAAAACGCAATCGACGGTATGCCGAGAATGGTTCCTTCCGTCGCCGCCGAAACCGTGCCCGAATAAATGATGTTGATGGATGTATTCGATCCGTGGTTGATCCCGGAGACTAAAATATCAGGACGTTTTTTCAACAGCGTGCGAACGGCAATTTTCACGCAATCTGCCGGCGTTCCGTTGATGGCATACCCGAAGAATTTTTTTCCGATACTGAATTTGGAAACGCGGAGCGGATGATTCATGGTGATTGCGTGACCGACGGCGCTTTGCTGTTTGTCGGGTGCTACCACCGTTACCGTACCGATCTTTTTCATCTCCTGAACAAGCGCGAAAATTCCCGGTGCATCGATTCCATCATCATTGCACACAAGAATTTGTATGTTCGATCGCTTCATGTCATTCACTGGTTGGGAAAAAAATCAATAACTCTCTTTTTTGGTCGGAAAATCGCCGTTGCGGACGTCGGCAATATACTTACGGAATGCATTCCGCATCGTATCGGCAAGTTCGGCATATCGCCGGACAAACCGCGGTTTGAACTCTTCGGTCAATCCCAACATGTCATATACCACCAAAACCTGTCCATCGCAATGCGGTCCAGCTCCGATGCCGATCGTCGGAACCTTGACGGTTTGTGTTACCTTCTTTGCAAGCGCCGACGGAATTTTTTCAAGCACAATCGCAAAAACTCCCGCATCGGCAATTATTTTTGCATCATTGAGTAATTCATCGGCTTCCTCTTTGGTTTGTGCACGGACTTCGTATGTTCCGAATTTGTTGATAGCCTGCGGGGTCAATCCGAGATGGCCCATGACGGGGATTCCGATCTTGACAAGATGCTTGACGATGTCGGCAATGTAAGCCCCGCCTTCAAGTTTCACGGCACCGACGCCGACTTCTTTCATGATCCGTCCGGCATTACGTACTGCATCATCGATGCTCGTCTGGAACGACATAAAAGGCATGTCCACAACGATCAGAGCATTTTTTACCGCCCTCTTGACCGCCTTCGCATGATAAATCATGTCGTCAACGGTTACCGGAAGCGTTGTCTCATAACCATGCACGACATTTCCCAGCGAATCTCCCACAAGAATAATGTCGATCGCGACCTGATCAAGATATTTGGCGACGAGATAATCGTATGCCGTCAGCATTGTGATTTTTTCGCCGGTCTGTTTCATAGTTGTCACCGTTTTTGTCGTGACAACACGTTGTTTTTTTTCCACCGAGTGTTTCATAGTGTTCCTTCATGAGAAAAAGTCGTTGAAGAAAAATTCACATCATCGATCGATATTTCCTCAACCGATGAATCGGAATGTTCACGAAAGCCGCGTCGAACGGCTTCCGCAGTTTCGTCGAATGAAACCGATCTGCCAAGTACGCTTTCTACCTCGATAGTATGTTCCCGCAGTAAATTTGTGATGGAATCCTGAGCTTCATGTGTTTGCGTGTTGAGGAAATCCGTAATTTGCCGGTGTTGCGGTCCCAAAAGGATAGAGCCGTGTTGAAGAATAACGTTTCCGAACCGCCGTTGTGCACTGCCGACAAGTTTTCGGCCGTTCCATTGAATTTCGGATTTTGCAGAACTGGAAAAACAGGGAATCGATGTCGGGTCGCGGTATAATTCACGGAAATTCGGATCACTTTCCGAAAGGTCGGCATGAACGCCGAGAAATTCTAGCCCGTGTAACAACCGTTCATGAATGAATTGATACCATGTACGCGGACTCATGATTGCCATCGGGGCGGCGACGCTGTACGTAAGTTCGTGAGCATGAAATATTGCTTTGCCGCCAGTCGGCCTGCGGACAATTTCATAATGGCTTGCAGAGATGGTCTGCAAATCAAAATCTTCCATGGATTGATTGTAGCCAATGGAAACAGCAAAGGGTTGCCAGCCATAGACACGGAGAATCGGAGTATCGCTAATATCGTGAAAGTGTACTGCGAGGTGTTTATCCAGTTCCATATTGAAGAAACCGGTCTGAAATCCGGTATTCAAAAACTTCCACATCATCGCCGTACCCAGATGATGCCGCGCTTGCTTTTTTCAATGAACTCGATAACGTGCCGGACCTCTTCAGAAATCGGTAATTCGGTTTTAATTTTTTTAATTGCCTGTGTTACGTTGAGGCCCGAATGATAAATTAAGTGATAGGTTTGTTCGAGATTGTCAATAATCTCTTTTGAAAAATTCCGGCGCTTGAGCCCGACGATATTCAATCCGATGAAGGCAAGCGGTTCGGAACCGGCGAGAACGTACGGAGGGACATCTTTTGTGGCGCGAAATCCGCCGCCGATTATCGAATGGCGGCCGATGTGGGAAAATTGGTGAATGGCCACTATTCCTCCGACCACGGCATGATCTTCGATGATACAATGACCTCCCATATTTACCGAGTTCGCCAATATGACGTGGTTGCCGACTGTACAATCGTGAGCAACGTGAGTATATGCCATAAAGAAACAATGGTTGCCAACGACAGTTTTACCCGAAGTTCCTGTTCCGCGGTTCAGCGTGGCATATTCACGAATGATGTTGTGGTCGCCGATCTCGAGTGCGGTGATTTCGCCGTGGAATTTTAAATCCTGAGGAATGGTTCCGAGGACGGCGCCGTGGAAGATCCTGCATTCGCGGCCGATTCGCGTTCCGTTCGCAATAAGAATGTTTGCACCCAGTACCGTCCCGCTGCCGATGACGACGTCATCTTCCACGATAGTGTTCGGTCCGATTGTGACGCCATCACCGATTTCAGCTTTTGAACTAACGATTGCTCTGGGGTCGACGGAAGTAGCCATGGTATTTTTTTTAGAAAAGAATGCCGTTATGATTTTTTTTCAATGACACTGTTGCGTTCGATGATGGCAGCGCTCAATTCCGATTCTGCGGCAAGTTCACCATCGACAAATGCTTTCCCTTCGAGCTGGGCGATCTTTGAACGCCGGGCAACCAGCCGGACCTCCAGAACCAACGTATCCCCCGGAACGACTTGTCGGCGGAATTTTGCGTTATTGATCGTGGTGAACATCGCAAGTTTTCCTTCGGGATTTTCCAGTCCGTTGAGCAGAAGAATTCCTCCGACTTGTGCCATTGCTTCAATAATCAGCACGCCGGGCATGATAGGTCTGCCGGGAAAGTGTCCCTGGAAAAACCATTCGTCGATAGAGACATTTTTTACACCGACGATCAATTCGTCAAGTTTAAAGTCGATGACCTTGTCGACAAGGAGAAACGGATATCGATGGGGAAGAATTTTTTGCAACGCGATACTGTCGAAAACAACACCTTCTTTTTTCTCAAACTGATATTTTTTAACAAGTGCTTTTTGTTGATAGAGTTTCCGCACCTTGCGTGCAAACTCAACATTGCTGGCATGTCCGGGTCTGGCGGCGAGTATCTGAGCTTTGATCGGAACACCGATCAACGCGAGATCACCCATAAGATCGAGCAACTTGTGCCGGGCAGGCTCGTTTTTGAAACGTAATTCTTTGTTGTCGAGAATTCCGTTTTGTCCCATGACCAGTGTTTTCGTGATGCCCATACGCTTCATAATTTGCCGTGCCTGTTCATCGCTGATATCCTGATCGATAATCACGATGGCGTTGTCGAGATTTCCGCCTTTAATCAGCCCCTGCTGATGAAGCGTCTCGACTTCATGGAGAAAACAAAACGTCCGGGACGATGCAAATTCCGTGACGAATTCCTTTTCCAGATCGAACAGCCCCGTGTGCTGGCTTCCGAGAGCAGGGTTTTGATAATCGATCATGACCGTGAGCCGGTAATCGTCGGTGGGAAGGGCGACAATATCGACACCTTTTTTCTCGTCGGTATACCGAACCGGCTGGTCGATAATCAGGTAATCTTTGTGTGCATCCTGCACTTCGAATTCTGCTGCGGTTAATGCGTCGACAAACGGTTTTGAGCTTCCGTCAATGATCGGCGGTTCGATATTATTAATCTCGATGATAATATTGTCGATCTGCAAACCGATGCAGGCGGCAAGGACATGTTCAACGGTATGGACTTTCGCTTCGCCGATGCGAAGTGTTGTTCCGCGTGCAACATCGACAACGAAATCCACCAGTGCGGGGATTTCCGGTTCGTCCGGGATATCGATCCGGCGAAATCGGATGCCGTAATTTATCGGGGCCGGTTTGAACGTCATTGTCGTCGCTACACCGGTATGAAGTCCGATGCCGGAGAGCGTGACCGGTTTCTTTATTGTCCGTTGCTGAACGAGCATGCCTGTCCTTTTATTTTGTTGACGATAATCGGGTTTCGAGCGATTGAATTTTGTCCTGCAGCGTCTGAATTTTTTCGAATAATTCCGGAAGCTGCAGCAGCAGTGCCTCAATTTTCCATGTCGTTCGGATTTCCCGTGCCGGATAGCCCATATATGTTTTTCCCGGTTCGGTTATCGATTTGGGAACGCCGGATTGTGCACCGATCGTCGTATGATCGGCAATGTGAATATGTCCGGTGAGCCCGACCTGACCGCCGAATTGACAATACTGACCGACTTTCGTACTTCCGGAAATTCCCGTTTGTGCGGCGATTGCCGTGTGTTCGCCGATAACGACATTGTGAGCAATGTGGATGAGATTATCGAGTTTTGCTCCGCGTTTGACGGATGTTGCGCCGATGGTCGCCCGGTCGATCGTACAGTTAGCGCCAATTTCAACATCATCTTCGATGACGACGATTCCGCGCTGCGGAATTTTTTCATACGATCCGTTTTCATTTTTATTGAAACCGAATCCGTCACTGCCGATGACCGCTCCGGAGTGAATGATGGCGTTGTTCCCGATCGTACATTGCTCTCGCACTGTCACGTTGGCGTACAGCATGCATCCGTTTCCAATCTGAACATCATCGCTGATCACGGTTCCGGCATGAAGCGTCGTATGTTCTCCGATGCGGCATCGGTTGCCGATAACCACCAGAGGACCGATTGCCGCTGTTGGATGGATCGTGGAAGAAGGCGAGACGATTGCGCTTGGATGAATACCGGTGGTCATCGGTGAAACGGGGGGGTGAAACAGATCGATCAGAGTAATGAACGCATGGTACGGATCGCCGACACGCACGACGGCTATGGGCGTTTGGCGATGTGTCAGTTCTTCAAATTCTGCATCGTGTGCCACCAACACTGCCGAAGCATTAGTCGTTGCCAGGTATTTTTTGTATTTTGGATTTGCAAGAAAGGTAATGTCTCCATCACCGGCATCTTCAATTTTTGCGACGTGCCTGATTTCGATGTCGCGGCTGCCGGCGATTTCCCCTTTTACAATTTCAGCGATTTCGGATAACCGCATTCTCACTTATTGAAAGTTGTCAGTCGTTCAAAGACTTTCATGGTAAGGTCGTACTTATCGTTCGTGTACATCAACAGGACATCACCGCTTTTATCGAAAATATAATCATAGTTGTCTTCTTTGGCGATATCTTCAATGACTTTGAAAATTTTATTCTGAACCGGCTTCATGAGATCGTTTTGTTTCGAGAACAGTTCGCCGTTCTGTCCGAATTTTTTATTGCGGTAGTCGGCGATCTTTTTGTCGAGGTCCTGCAATTCTTTTTCCGATTGTGCCCGGAGCTGGTCGGTCAGAATGAGTTTTTTCTTGTCATACTCTTCATATTTTTTTTGCCAGTCGTTCTGCATTTTTGCCAGCTCGCTTTGCCATTCGGCAACGATATTGTCGATTTGTTTTTGAGCATCCTGAGCTTCCGGTAATTTATCCATGATTGCCTGGGAATTGACCCAACCGATTTTGGCCTGAGCATGGCTCAGAGAAAAAGAGCAAACGATACATACCAATATGATGCTGATCTTCAAAAGAGTTCGCATAGTGTACCTCGAAAGTTAGTGAGATGTCTCGCCCCGTTTTAATCGATCGATGACTAAATTTGTATAATCGGATTTTGGTTCGCCGTACAACAATACCATAATTTGTTCGTTCCGGTCGAACATAAATTGAATCTTTTCTTTCTTGGAAAGTTCTTCGATGATCTTCATGACTTTTTGCTTGATCGGGCGGAGGAGCGAATCCGTTGCTACGGCAAGTTGTCCGTCATTCCCGAATTTTTCTTTCTGGAATGCTATTACGCGTTGTTGCTGATCCTGGAGATCGGCTTGCCGGCTTTTCTTCTCGTCATCTTTCAGCAACGGTTCTTTTTTCTGATATTCTTCATATTGTGTTTGAAAATCTTTCGTCATCTTTTGAAGTTCCTCTTGCCATCTCTTTCCCATTTCATCCAGTTTTTTATTTGCTTCCTGTGCTTCGGGGTATTCCGCGAGGATTTTTGCGGAATTGACGAACCCGATTTTGGGATTTTGCGCCAGTGCCGGCGCAATGAAACAGAGTGCGATAACAAACAGAGTTGCTGTCCGAACGATACGATGTGTCACGATTTCCCCTTAGATTGTGAAAAGTGAATGATTGTCTTTAAAACCCACGACCGAATTGAAAATGAAAATGCCAGCCATCCGGTAGGCCGTCTTTCGGATAAACATCATCCGCGCCATAACCATAATCGAAACCGATCATTCCGATCGGCTGGATCTGGAGCCGGGCGCCGAATCCGTACGAGCGTTTCAAATCGAGAAAATTTGCATGTTGAAAATCGGAATAGATATTCCCGCCTTCGGCAAATGTTAAAATATAGATCGGGATCGGATTTAACGTTACGGCAAGCCGGAGTTCTGCAGTATGCTTGTTGAGAACGAGACCGCCGAGCGATTGTCCGGCATTATCGATGGGTCCGACCATACGATCTTCATAACCGCGAAGCGGCGTCGTGTTTGCATAACCGATTCCCGTACCGCCCATGAAGAAATATTCAAGGAACGGGATCTTCGGATCGCTACCGATGCCGTCGACATATCCTAATGATGACGAGATTGCCAGTACCAGACGTCCGCTGGTGGAAAGCGGTGTGTACCAATCCGCATTGAATAACCATTTGTCGTAATTGACGTTGCCGAGATGAAGCGGTCCGCCGGAGAGTTCTACGGTAAAAGCGATACTCGATCCGGTGGTCGGGAAAATCGGACTGTCGGTGCTGTTGCGCGAGATAGTTTGTGCAATGCTGACCTGTGTCGAAAGCCCGAGGTCATACAATTGTATTCCGCCGTTATCGATGACATCGTTGCGTTGAATGCGTAACGTCCAATCGGCACGAAAATAATTATCGGGCCAATTCAACCGTTTTCCGATCCGTGCCGAAACTCCCGTCTGCTCATAATCTGCAATGTACACCTGCCGTGTATCGAATAAACTGATTCCTAACGTTGTCGGTCGGCCGTACAACCACGGTTCCGTGAACGAAAGGGAAAACGTCCGGTAAACGGTCGTTGCACCGAACTGCCAGTCGAAACTGAGGATTTGTCCGGCGCCGCCTTCCAGGGGGTCTGCTAACGAAAAATTATTGATGGAAAATCCGAGGGAGCCGGTCACACCGAACGCCCCGCTGTAACCGACGGATGCGTTGACATTGTCGCTCGATTTTTCTTCAACTTCATAAACGAGGTCGACCGTTTCGTCGTCGACAAGGCGTGTATCCGGTTTCAATTTTTCCGGGTTGAAATAATTAAGCTGTGATAATTGCCGGAGACTGCGGTAAATATTTGACCGGCTGAAAAAATCGCCGGGGCGGGTAAACAATTCACGGCGGATCACGTTGTCGTGCGTTTTCGTGTTGCCGCGAATGTCGACATGGCCGACACGGAATTGATTGCGTTCATACACATGAATGGCAATATCGAGACTATCCGTTCCCACCCGCTGCATACTCGGGTCGATGTTGAATTTAAGATATCCATTATCAAGATAGAGCGATGCCACATCGTTTTGTTCCTGGTTGCCCCGCAAATTTTCCTCAAAGCGGTCTTCATCATATATCATACCGGGGGAAAATTGGAGCCGCTGGTTCAGTAAGTCCGCCGTATAAACCGTGTTGCCTTCCCATGTGATGTTGCGGATTTTATACTGGGCGCCTTCATGTACGGCAATCAAAACCGAAATATGTTTTTTATCGGGACTATACCACGTGGAATCGGAGAGAACTTCCGCGTCGATGTAGCCGTTTTTTTTGAAAAATTTAATCAGCTTCGTTTTGTCGTCCTGAAACTTCTTTTTTTCAAATTTCGGATGCGAAAAGATTTGCCACCAGCTTTTTTCATGCGTATCGTCCAGCTGTCCTTTCAAATCGTCTTCCGAAAAAGCGATATTGCCGGTAAAATGGACACGATCGATGGTAACGCTCGGACCTTCATCGATATTGAGAGTAACGACCAACTTGCCGGTGGAATCGACCGTGGAGGTATCGGTTTTTATTTCGGAAAGCAAATGTCCTTCTTCTTCGTATAAGGCCTTGACATTCGTGATGATCTTATTAATGTCTTCCGGTGTAATAATCTGACCTTTGACGGTAGTGACTTTTTTCAGAATATCATCTTTACTGACGTCGTTTGCACCGTTCACTTCGACATGATCCAAACGAGGATATTCTTTCACTTTAATGGAAAGGTATATGTCGCGGTTGATTTTATTATCGACGAGGATTTGAATGTCGGAAAATATTTTGAGAGCCCAAAGGCGGGCAATAGCTCCCCGCGTTTGGTCGCCGGGTATAGTAATCTCATCGCCGACACGTAATCCTGAATTGGCGATGATAGCACTGCTTTCGGTTCCGGTCCGTCCGTTATTTCCTTCGACCGATATTCCCGCGATACGATATGTTTCCGTGTTGGGACGTTCCTGTGAAAAAACTAAACGGGGGCAGACAAGGAGAATGCCCAACAGCAAAAGCATTATAAATCGATGATGCAAAATATTATAGTCCTGCAACATGTTTAAAGAGGCGCCGTGCGTATCCCGTTTTTGATTTGGGCGAAGCGACCTGTTCGCTGACCAAGCCAAACCGTCGCTCACGTTGTTGGTACTCGGCGATTGCGTTATATAAATCCTTTCGGCGAAAATCCGGCCAGCATGCCGTACTGATATAAATTTCTGAATACGCCAACTGCCAGAGTAAAAAATTACTGATACGGAATTCTCCGCTGGTCCGAATAAGAAGATCGGGGTCTGGAACGTCGACAGTTGAAAGATACCGGGCTATGGTTTTGTCGTCGATCTCTGACGGTTGTAGTTTTTTATATTGAACATCGAGAGCAATTTGCTGGGTGGCTTTCGTAATATCCCACCGTCCGCTGTAACTGAGGGCGAGGAATAATTTCAAACCGGTATTGTGTTTTGTTTTTTCAATTGCATCGGACAATTCGTCCTGCACTTCTTGCGGCAGAGAAGTTGTCTCGCCGATGGTATGAACACGGACATTGTTCTCGTATAATTTGTCCGTTTCATCGCGCAGGGCATGCATCAGCAAACGCATGAGGAGCGATACTTCATCTTTCGGGCGTTTCCAGTTTTCGGTGGAAAATGCGTACAAGGTTAAATATTGAACACCGAGTTGGCCGCTTGCCTCGACTATTTCCCGAACAGACTCGACACCTTCCGTGTGGCCTGCAATGCGCGGTAATCCCCGTTTTTTTGCCCAGCGCCCGTTGCCGTCCATAATAACGGCGATGTGTGAGGGAATGTCGCCGTTGCGCTTTAGTTCCAGCTGAATTTTCTTATCCTCACCCTGAGCATTACGTGAGATCACTCTGACAAGCCCTTTTCTTTCGGCGGAAAATCTTATGAATTGTTATCAAAGTTACGTGATTTTGAGACGAAAGTCAAGGAAACGGACACCAATCCTTTCTCTCTTTCTTATAAACGTTGAAAACGGAACTTTCATTCCATTTTCCGGTGAACGTTTGATTTTCCGTAAGGAAAAAGATATATTGATTCATCACAATAAAAAAATTCCGTTAACGTTCCTCAGAGGAAATTATGAAAATGGGCATGCCGAATATGCAGGGAATGATGAAACAGGTTCAAAAAATGCAGGAAAAAATGGCTCAGGTGCAGGCCGAACTCGAACAAAAGACGGTCACGGCCGAGTCCGGTGGAGGTATGGTAAAAGCTACTGCGAGCGGTAAACAACAGCTAACGAAAATTCAGATTGAAAAGGAAGTTATCAACCCGAACGATGGCGAAATGCTGGAAGATCTTATCGTCGCCGCCGTGAACAAAGCCCTTGAAGAATCGCAAAAGATGGCACAAGAAGAAATGAGTAAGGCAACTGCCGGACTCATGCCGAATATTCCCGGATTGAACATCCCCGGTTTTTAATCAATATACATATCCTGAACGGATCGACTACTGAAATTATCCCGTGCTGCATATTTCTGATTCACTGAACCAGCTGATCGAAGAACTTTCGCAACTTCCCGGTATCGGAAGGAAATCGGCGCAGCGGCTTGCCTTATATATCCTCAAACTTCCGAAAGAAGAAGTCGGCAATATCGCGCAGGCATTGGTGAACATCAAAGAAAAGATGCGCTATTGTTCATCGTGCTGGAATTTTACCGAGTCCGATCCGTGTGCCCTCTGCGAAAATCCGAGACGGAGCCGGCAAACAATTTGTGTCGTTGAAGAACCGAACGACGTTATTGCCATCGAGAAAACAAACGAGTATCGCGGTGTGTATCACGTCCTGGGCGGTTCGCTTTCCCCGCTGGAGGGAATCGGTCCGGATGATTTAAAAGTAAAAGAACTACTTACACGAATCACGCCGTCGACGGAAGAAATAATCCTTGCGTTGAACCCCGATATTGAAGGTGAGGCGACGACCATTTATCTCACGCGTTTGTTGAAACCTCTCGGTGTGAAGATAACTCGCCTTGCCCGCGGCATTCCGATCGGCGGCGACCTGGAATTTTCCGACGAGGCGACATTAACGCGGGCACTGGAAGGAAGAGTTGCAGTGTGACCCGGAAAGTCTTTTGTTTGATGGTGATCGTTTGTTGCGGAGGTTGTAATCTTTTCCAGACACGCGATCCGCAACCCCCGTCGCAGGCTTCTGTCGGCGTGATACCGCCGATTACGCCGGAGATTGTTTTGGCAAATCTCCAGCTATCGATTCAAAGTCATAATACGGATAATTACATGCGCTGTTTTGTCGACACGACGATACCCGGTGCACCGGTTTTTACGTTTGTCCCATCGGCGGATTTCCAGGGCATCTTCAGGAACTGGCAACTGGAAGACGAGCGACGGTATTTTCAAAACCTCGGTGCTCCGACGTCCGGCAGTCCCTATTTGACAACCTCCAACGAAGAATATATCAATCAGGCTTCCACAACGGCGGAATACACGGCGGATTATATTCTGTTCTATCCGCATCACCAGGCGGGCGTTCCGACCGAAGTGCGGGGATATATGCATTTATATTTACAAACGGACGGTCAGCATGGCTGGTCGATTTATCGGTGGGAAGACACGCGTACCACAACCGATTCTACCTGGAGTTATTTGAAAGCGCATTTCTGATACCGTGAGAACATTACCGATAATTATTCTGGCGGGGTATGTTCTGTTGAACCTGAGTTGTTTAAATCCGTTTGCCCCACATCTGGACACACAGTTATCGGAAAATACGTGCAGCGATCTTACACAAATCGATAATGTGTTTTGTACGTTTCGGAATGCATACGCGTTTAAAGACACGACATTGTATGGTTCGATTATCGCGCCCGATTTTACGTTCAGTTACCGTGATTACGACAATGGTGTCGATGTTACATGGGGAAGAGATGATGAAATGCGCTCGACGTACGGTTTATTCCAGAGTGCACAATCATTGACGTTGATTTGGAACAGCGAGATTTCGTCCGACAGCGGTGAAACTCAAAGGACTGTCATTCGCGGGTTCGATCTCACCGTGACATTTAATCCAACCGATATCGAACATGTCGATGGCTATGCCGATATGACATTTGAACGTGCGACGTCGAGCGATCCGTGGAAAATTGCATATTGGCGCGATGAGTCTAATTTCTAAGCTATGAAAAATCACATCATTGCATTTCAGGGAGAGCATGGTGCTTTTAGCGAGCAGGCAGCGCATGCATATTGTCTGAAATCGACGAGAACCGTTCCCTGCAAAACGTTTCCCGATGTATTTCGTGCCGTGGAAAAAACATCGGTACGGTATGGAATTATACCGATTGAGAATTCTCTGTTCGGCAGCATTCATCAAAATTATGATTTGTTGCAGAAGTTCAATTTGTTTATCGTCGGTGAGATTAAATTGAGAGTTGTGCACACGCTGCTTGTTCATCCAACGGTATCGATGAAACACGTCCGTTTCATTTATTCTCACCCCCAAGCGCTGGGGCAGTGCGAGCGATTTCTCAGCCGATTAAAAAATATTGAGGTGGTTGCTGTCTATGATACCGCCGGTGCGGCAAAGATGATCAAAGAACAACATCGGACCGATGCCGCGGCGATTGCAAGCAGAGAAGCAGCGCACGTGTATGGATTGAAGATATTGTATTCCGGCATCGAAACCGATCATCAGAATTTTACACGATTTTTGGTTCTCGCAAAACACAAAGTCAGTGTGAAGCGGAATGCGAAAACCTCGATCATTTTTTCGTTGAAGAATATTCCCGGTTCGTTATACAAAGCCTTGAGCGTCTTCTCGCTACGGGACATCAATCTCTATAAGATCGAATCGCGTCCGTTGGTCGGGAAGCCGTGGGAATATCTTTTCTACCTTGATTTTGAGGGAAGTATTCTCGATGATTCGTGCCGGCGGGCCGTTGATCATCTCGAAGAAATAAGTACGTATGTCAAAATTCTTGGTTCATATTCGGTAGGAAAAACAATTTTCAAGATGAGCATATGAGTTTTTTTGATGTTTTTAAAGAGGCGTTTTCAGGGTTTCGGCGCGCAAAATTTGCCACCGTCGGTTCTATCGTGACGATGATGCTGGCATTACTGTTGCTTGGCTCATTTTATATTATTTCGACGAACACATCCCGTATCGTTCACTCGATTCGCGGGAAAATCGAAATGGAAGCATTCCTTGCTGAGCCGGTCACGAATGATCGTGTCGAAGAAATTCGTAAACACCTTCTTGCCATTCAGGGCATTGCGGGCGTGCAGTATATTTCAAAAGATGAGGCGGCAAAGATTTTTAAGGAAGAATTCGGAGAAGATATCAACAAGGTTCTTGATTTTAATCCCTTGCCGCCGTCGTTTAAAATCAGTTTGAAAGAAGAGTATCAAACGAGTGTAACAGCGGGCGAGGTGGAAAAAAGTATTAAAACCGTTACCGGTGTTGATAATGTTATTTACCGAAGAGAGATGCTCGAGTTTGTCGAAAAGCAGGCGCGCACGTTGTATGATATCGGACTTGTTCTCGGCATTCTCATCGGTATCTCGGCAATATTTCTTGTCGCCAATACGATTCGCTTGACGATGTACACCAAGCAAGCCTCAATCGGAATCACGAACCTTAAACGTGCCCCGTTTATTATCGAAGGAATATTTCAAGGAATCATCGGCGGGCTTCTTGCGATCGGTTTGTTGTATTACACGCTGACATCCGCTACGGGGATTGTTTCAGCGGAGCTTGCCGATTTTTTGAAAGTGGACCGATCCGTTTACTATCTCATTGTTCTCGTCGGCGTATTGCTTGGATTATTCGGCAGTGCAATTTCCGTGATGCGGTTCAACAGGAAGAATACGGAGAACCCGAAAGGTCCCGAACCGAATACTATTTCGTCATAGGTCAATAATTTTTTCATTGCTCCTCTCAAAGTTTTTTTGTATATTAAAACACGTTTTTTTAACCAATCTTTAAGGAATTTCAAGAAATGGCTCAACATCTCTCTGCAGAGCGTCAGGCACGCCGGGCGTTAAAACATCGTGAACGCAATCGTGCATACATGTCCAAAATGAAAACTGCCATCAAACGTGTGCGGAATGAAAAGGACAAGACAAAGGCCGGAGCGGAATTGAAGAAGGTCGTGAAACTGCTCGATCAGTTTGCCGCCAAAGGTCTTATTCACGGCAACAATGCTGCGAATAAAAAATCCAGTTTAACGAAATACGTTAGTTCTCTGAAGTAACAAAAAAGATTTCATGACAAAAAAAGTCCGGTCAATGATCGGACTTTTTGCATTTCTCATTCTTTGATTTTTTCCTGCCGGAGATTTTCCAGTTCCGCAATTCTTGTGTCGCACTCGGCGCTTCGTTCGGGGCGATATTCTTTCAGCAATCGATACGTAATAATGGCCTCATCGTACGCGCCCTGAGAAGCGTAAATTTCCGCAAGCGTCTTACTCACAATTCTTGTTTCATTGGAATCTGTTATGTCGAAAACATTGTCCACGACGGGAGCCGGTGAGTCGATAATAACCGGTTCTTGAATTGATGCTTGAGTAATTTTCTCAGGCTCGGGAGGAGCTTGTTCTTGAATGTGTTCGATCGAGACAGGTAACAGTGGTGGAAGTTTTTCAGCGGGTATGGTGATCTGTTCCGAAGGAACAGAAGTATCGTCCGCTAAAGACTCAGAAGGTTCGGGAACGTTTTCCGGTGTCGGACTTATTGTTGAATCGTCGAAAGATTCAGCGGGAGGGTTGTTTGAAGTTTCTTGAGATTGATTTGTTTCTGGAAAAATTTCCTGAGGAACTTCTTCTGCCGGTTGTACCGGAATTTCCTCAACTGTGACCTTATCGGAATTGTCTGTGATTGTTTCGATTTGCTTTGGGGCTTCTTCTGAAAGCGTTTCAACCGCCCTGTCGCTGACATTCATCTCTTCAGAAATTGCGGGAAGAGGTAATTCAGATGTTGGATTGCTTCGTTCGATGGCTTCTGTAGGAGGTGCGATGTCTTGTGTAATTATCTCCTCTTCACGAACCGTCGATATCGGAAGAAAATTTTGTACGGTGTCACGAAAATCCTTCAGTACAGAACTGTCCGGGAGCGAACTCTCTGCTCGTTCAAGAGCGGTTAGCGCCGACGGATAATCTGATTCGGCGTTATAGCAACGCGCGAGGATGAGATGGGCGGTGGCATATTGAGGAAATCGTTGTAAGCCGTGTAAGCAAATTTCCCTGGCTTCTGCGATGCGATGTTCGGCAAGATATTCGCCTGCCAGTCGTGCAAAAAGCGGAGATTCCGGTCGGTGAGAAAGTTTGGACTCTAAATCTTGTATTGTCACGGTGTCACTGTCATCAAGACAATGGGTGTTTTTATGGATTTACCAGAACTGTTTCTTTGACATCGTTCAACGGACCGTTTTGCAAATGCTTGGCCTGGATCTTTCGTTGGGCAACCGCGATTCTGCGGGCCATCCATGCATGTCGCAGTGAAAGCCATGCCACTAAACCGAAGCCGACCGAAAAGAGCAATTGGAACGGTACGGCGGCAAGCTCAAGATAATAAATCGAAGTGGCAACCCCGAAGAAGCAATATAATGCCAGTATCAATTCGATAATAACGGTGCCGTTTACGTTCATCAAAACATACTTCTTGTCAAGCCAATTATCTTTTTTATCGACGACGGAATATTTAGGAGTGCGGACAAATTCAGATTTTTTCTTGAAGAGACCTTCGAACACGGCTTTCGTGTTGTTGACGGCAAAACCCATATTGCCTGCCATGAATAGCGGGAACAACAGCATGCGGCGCTGCCAGTCGTGGTAAACATCCTTCTGGGAATACAAATAGAACAGGAATGAGCCGATGAACGCGAACACGAACACCGCCATGATGGCGAAATAGGTTTCATATCCGCCCTGGTGTTTGATAAAAATCAGAGGGACATTCAAAATTCCGGCGACAAGAATAAATGGGAAAACGATATTATTCGATAAATGAAATGTCGCGTGGATTTTCTTTTCCAACGGTAATGACGATTTCCAAACTCTCGGAAGAATTTTTATCGCTGTCTCGATGGCACCCTTCGTCCACCGGAATTGTTGCGATTTCAGCGCATTGATTTCCGACGGTAACTCTGCCGGTGACGTGACATCTTTCAGAAATTGGAATCTCCACCCGCGCAATTGTGCGCGGTAACTCAGGTCGAGATCTTCGGTCAGCGTGTCTGCTTCCCAGTTGCCGGCGTCAAGGATGCATTCCTTGCGCCAGATGCCCCCGGTACCGTTGAAGTTGATGAAGAATCCTGCCTTGTTGCGGACATTCTGTTCGATCACGAAATGGCCGTCGAGCGCCATTGCCTGTGCGCGCGTGAGGAATGAATATTCGCTGTTGAGATGTTCCCATCGTGTTTGCACGAGTCCGATTTTTTTGTCCTGATAAAAATACGGCAGGGTTTGCATCAAAAAATCTTTTTTCGGAATAAAATCGGCATCGAAGATCCCGATAAATTCCCCGCGGCACGTGACGAGACCTTCCTTCAATGCACCGGCTTTATATCCTTTCCGCGAGCTGCGGCGAACATGCTTGATGTCGAATCCCTCGTCCTGTTTTTGCGCGACGAGTGCAGCAATAATGTCTACCGTTTCGTCGGTTGAATCATCAAGCACCTGTATTTCCATCTTTTCTCTCGGATAATCGACTTCACAACAGGCAGTAATGAGGCGTTCAACGACATAATATTCGTTGTACACAGGTAACTGAAGGGTTACGATGGGAAATTCCGGGAGAGGTCCGGCTTTCGGCGTTTTTGTATCGCGATGCTTGATGTAATAATAGATCATCACGAACCCGCTCGAGCCGAATAAAAACAGGATGGAGAGGGAAATAAAGTATGACCAGATTATAAAATTTTGCATTGAGGTCGGTTCTGCCTTTTTAAAGTGAACAATAATGATTCAACGAAAAACTCACATTCTACCAATTGGAAACCGTTGCAAGTAAAATATCGTCGGTGATTTTATCGATGGCGGTCGTGATCGCCGCCTCACGCTGTGTCAGATCGCCGCCGGCAGCGTAATCACCCCATTCGGAAAATTCTTTTTCATACACTTTCTTTTTCTTGACCAGATCCTGGTATACGACTTTCACGGTCAACGTGATTTTCCGTTTTGTCACCGTTTCTCCGGACGCGATGACCTGCGGTTGGTCAGGCATCGCAACAATGATTCCTTCCAAAACGGAATCGGAATGGGTTTTATCAGCGATTCCCAAACTGTTATCCTGGCGAAATTTATCGATCAGCTTATTCGTCAGTTGTTCGCGCAAGCTCGGCTCGCCGGATCCGCTTTGATCGTCAAATAAAGGAATCCCGATAGTTTTCAGATGCGGCGGCACCGATGAACCGGTGAAGGAATAACATCCGCTGTACAGGGCAGAAGCAATTATCAGAAAAAAAACAACAATCGGTTTCATCGATCCAGTCCGTATTCTTTAATTTTGCGGTAGAGCGTCCGCTCGCTGATCTTTAAAGCCCGGGCTGCGAGACGGCGGTTTCCTTCAAATCGTTCCAGCGCACCGGCAATCATCCGCTGTTCCATTTCGTCGATCGGCACGACCGGTTTGTGGTTGTCGGGACTTTCCGTATCCACGGTTGCTTCAAGAGCCCTGTTGCTGAGTGTCGGCGAGAGATTTTGATGCTGCTGTCCGAGGATATGTTTGATTTCCATGATATCGTTTTTCATTTCCAGGAGCGCGCGTAATATCAATTCGCGTTCTGCCTGGTCGGGAGTTTTATGAGTGAAGACCGGAAGGTTCCGGCCGTTATCATGGAAGTCTTTCAGATATTTCCGGACATCGTTGCTGTCGATGCGTTTACCGCGTTCGATAACCAGCATACTCTCCAGCACGTTTTTGAGTTCGCGGACATTGCCCGGCCAGCGGTAGTTTTTGAGCATCGCAATCGATTCTTCCGTAAAGCCGCCGAATACAATTTTATTTTTCTCACAAATTTGTTTTGCAAATTCATCGATGAACAGCGGAATATCTTCCGGCCGTTCGCGAAGCGGCGGGAGGCTGATGTTGATCGAACGTAACCGGAAGAACAGGTCGCCGCGGAAATTTCCATTATGTACTTCGGTTTCAAGATTCTTGTTCGTAGCGGCAATAACGCGCACGTCGACTTTTCGCGGCGTTGCCGAGCCGACGCGCATATATTCGCCGTTTTCCAGGACACGCAAGAATTTTACCTGCGTGGCAGGCGGCAGTTCTCCGATTTCGTCGAGGAAGATCGTTCCCGTGTCGGCAAGCTCGAAATATCCTTTCCGTGTTTCTCCCGCACCGGTAAATGCGCCGCGTTCATGACCGAACAACTCGCTTTCAATAATACCTTCCGGGATTGCTCCGGCATTCACGGAAATCATCGGCTTGCCGGCGCGATTGCTCGCCCGGTGAATTGCTTTGGCAATGACTTCTTTGCCGGTACCGCTTTCGCCCGTAATGAGAACGGTTAGTTCGGTCGGCGCAACCTGCCGGATGACATGAATGATTTCGTTCATCTCTTCCGACTTGCCGATGATGCCAAACTGCTGTACTTCTTCACGATCCATTCGTCTCAATACCTTTCCAGAAAGAATGAATCGATCTTATATTTTGATTTTATTTCTTTTGCCACCGTGCGTGCTTCTTCCGGCGTCTTGTAATTTCCTACCCATACGAGAAATAAACTTTTTCCGTTGCGAATCTTATTCGTGATCTCGACCGTATACCCCGAATCTTCAAAAAAAGTTTTTTGTTTCTGTGCATTGACGATCGTTGAAAATGCACCGGTTTGCAGCGTGTATGTTTGCTGAACGGGTGGTGGCGGTGTTTTTGTCATTTGCTGGCTGTCGGCGAGAACCGGTTCCGCCGAAGGAAGTTTTACCGGAGGTTCTTCCTGTTTCGGTGTTGCAACCAATTCTTTGCCGGTGACGTGAAGTGAATTGGGATATTCTTTTTTTAACTGAGCCATTTTCAAATCGGCTGTTCGATACAGTCCAAGAGCATAGTAGTACTGATAAATGCGAAACAACGCATCGTCGGCCCATTCGCTCTTTGGAAAATTGTCGACGACACTCTGGTAAAATTTGACCGCTTCAATTCCGTCGGAAGCGAGTCGCCCCTGAAGGTACATAATGCCGGGAGTATTCTGATACTTCGTGATAAGGTCGGGAAGAGCTTTCTTTACTTCTGCCGATTGTCCCTGATCGATTTTCTGCAAGTAGGAATGTATTTCATCCGTAGTCTGAGAACGAACACCGAGCGTCGAAATAATGAATCCCAGTATTATCGTTATGCAATATGATGAAACTTTCATGCGGCTTCCAGAGCAGAAATATTTTTCACGGCCGACCCGAATAATGTTGCGGAATTTGTCCGATTGATCGTGACCGTAAGATAATCGCCGGCAACGGCGTTCGTTTTCGGGAATATCACCATTTTGTTTCCGTCGGTCCGTCCCTGCCATTCATCGGAAGACTTTTTACTTTCACCTTCAACCAAAATCGAAACCGTTTTTCCGATGAGCTCGCTGTTCTTTTCTGCAGAAATCCGGTTTTGCAGTTCGACAATTTCATTGATGCGCCTGGTTTTTATTTCCTCGGGAACATTATCACTCATCGAGAATGCCGGAGTATTTTCGCGGGGAGAATATTTAAACATGAATGCACCGTCGTACCGGATTTCTTCGAGTAATGCAAGCGTTGCCTGATGATCGGCTTCCGTCTCGGTTGGAAAACCGGTAATGATGTCGGTCGAAAGAGTCGTATCCGGAAGCAGATTTCTGATTTTCGTTATCAATCGGACATAATGGTCGCGCGTGTATGTTCTGTTCATCAATTCCAGAATACGATCGGAAGCGGACTGAACCGGAAGATGAACATAATTGCAAATGTTCGCATGAGCGGCGATCGTTTCGATCAATTTGTCAGACATATCCTGGGGATGCGACGTCGTATACCGAACCCGTACGGAGCGATCGACACTTGCCACTGACTTAAGCAGATCCGCGAAATCAAATTGTTCGTCATGATAAGAATTCACGTTTTGACCAAGAAGAGTGACTTCTTTGAATCCGCGCATAGCGAGAACTTCAACTTCTTTGACGATGCTTGCAAATGTCCGGCTCCGTTCGCGGCCGCGAGTGAATGGAACAACGCAAAATGTGCAAAACTTGTCGCACCCGCGCATAACGGAAATCCATGCGCTGATGCCGTTCGTCCGCAACGGTGTGATGTCATCGTAGGTTTCAACGCGCGAAAGCTGTACGGCAATTCCTTTTTCACCATGCCAGGCAGCGTTCAGGAGTTGAGGCATTTTGCGGTATTCATCCGGCCCGACAATGATGTCGACCATTTGTCCGACGCCTTGTGCTTTTTCGGTTGATAATTTAGAACGCAATCGTTCTGCCATGCAACCGATAACACCGACGAGAATTTCCGGGTTTTCAAGTTTCATCCGCTTGAATTCTCCGAGCCGTCCGTAAATGCGCTGTTCGGCATTTTCCCGGACACTGCACGTATTAACGAGCAAAACATCTGCAGTGGAAAGTGAGTCGGTCAATTCATATCCGCCATCAGCGAGAACACTGGAAACAACTTCGGAATCCGCGATGTTCATCTGACAACCGTACGTCTCGATGTAGACCCGTTTTTTTGTTTTTTGCAACATGGTAAGACGGAATTAACCCTGGAAACTCTGCAAATTCATTTAAAAATAAAGGTATTATGTTTGAATATAAAAGATAACCATAAACTGACAGATAGTCAAGAAATCGCAAATCGTGCAAAAGATGTTTTCATATATTGAATGAAATGCAGATTTTATTGAACGAGCGTGTTGACAAGACGGCAGAAGTTGATAAATATCTTAGTATCAGTAGAAAAGGAAGACGTACATTCTATTATTCGTGTTGAAAAAAATGATTTTCAGATTGATCGAAAAATACGTTGTCTGCCAAGACTCTGAACGCGATGGCTCGCCTGTGAAGTTCGAAGATTTTCTAACACAAAAATTACCGTACGATGTTATAATTTAATTCTGACAACGAGACGTTTGGTCTGGAATTTGAAATAGTGTGATATCATTTGCTTTTCCCTCGAAAAAAGGCGAACTTTGGTTCATTCGTTTTATCACATGGAAAAATTATGATCCCATCCAATTTATTACAATCAATTAAAGAACAAGCAAAGAAAGTCAAGAAGACGGTCGTATTGCCTGATGCACTTGACGTCCGTGCACAAAAAGCCGCCCGCATTCTTATCGATGAACAGATTGCACATCCGATTTTGATCGGCGCCGAAAATGAAATTCGTTCGGTGGCTTCTTCAGCAGGTGTTAATCTTAATGGAATTCGCATCATCGATCCGCTGAAGTCGGAAAAGCTTTCCGACTTTTCCAATATTTTCTTTAATCTCCGGAAAGCCAAAGGAATCACGATCGATGAGGCACGAAAAGCGATGACGCATCCGCTCTTTTTCGGCGCAATGATGGTGCGGGAAGGAATGGCGAACGGCAGTGTGGCAGGATCGCTCTCAACAACCGGCGATGTGTTGCGCGCAGCCATTCAAACAATCGGTTTGAAAGCGGATATCACTATCGTCTCAAGCTTTTTTTTGATGGTATTTCCTCACAAAGTATTTTCATTCGCCGACTGTGCCGTCGTTCCCGATCCGACGTTCGAACAGCTTGCCGATATTGCCCTTGCAACGGCCGAGAATCACCAGAAACTAACCGGCGAAGAGCCGCGCGTTGCGATGCTTTCATTTTCCACAAAAGGAAGCGCCAACCATGTTCTTGTTGAAAAGGTTCAGCAAGCGACGGCAATTGTAAAACGGAAGGCGCCGCATCTCATCGTCGATGGCGAACTTCAGCTTGATGCCGCAATTGTTCCGAAAGTCGCTTCAGCGAAGGCGCCGGGAAGTCCGGTAGAAGGCAACGCCAATGTTTTGATATTCCCCGATCTGAATGCAGGCAACATCGGATACAAACTTGCGCAACGACTCGGCGGAGCGGAAGCAATCGGACCGGTCGTGCAAGGACTGGCGAAACCGGCATTCGATCTTTCCCGCGGCTGCAGTGTTGATGATATCGTCAACACGGCAGCGATCAATTGCGTTCTTGCAGTCTAAGTTGATCGTTCATGGCGGAACCGTTGTCTGTTCCCGTGCGGCGTCATGTGTTCATCGACGTCTACCGAAGCGCCGTCATCCTGTTGATGCTGGAAGGACACACGTTTCGTACGTTCCTGTCACGCGACCTTCAGCAGACCTTTTTTTTCCAAATTCATGAATTCATTCATGGATTGAGCGCCCCGGCATTTTTATTCGGCGCAGGATTGACGTTTGTCATCTCGACCCGCCAACGATGGGAGGCATTCCACCATTGGGGCGATCCTCTCGCCCGGCGGATGAAACGTATTGTGATGATTATTCTGTTGGGACTTGCGATTCATCTTCCCTTTTTTTCCATTCGAAAAATTATTGTGGATGGAACGACATCTGATTACCTTCAGCTTTTTCAATGCGATGTTCTCTATTGTATAGGAATCGGTTTATTGATTCTTCATGGCTTAGTCTTTTTTTTCAAAACAGAATCGCGTTTTTACGGACTTGTTGTTTCCGCCGTGGTGACCGTTTGTTTTCTTACGCCAATAATCTGGAGTGTTGACTTTCTCTCATATTTTCCGCCGGTGTTGGCACAATTATGCAACGGGATGCATGGTTCACCGTTTCCGTTATTTCCGTATGTCGGCTTTCTGTTTGCCGGCGTGGTCGTTTCGTGGGAATTTCTTCTTGCCGTTCGGGAACAGCGTGAACAGCGATTTATGATGCAGCTTGCCATAATCGGTTGTGTGCTTGTGCTTGCGGGAATTCTGTTCGACGTTCTTCCGGTAAAAATTTATCCGGTCTATAATTACTGGTTTACGAGCCCGAATTATTTTCTTGTCCGGATCGGCGCATTGCTGACAATTCTGCCGCTATTTTGGTTCTGGGGGAAAAAAATTAAAAAACCCAAGCCGCTCTTGACGGTACTGGGCAGGGAATCGTTGTTTGTTTATGTTCTGCATCTTGTTGTGTTGTATGGATCCGCCGTTAATCCGAATGAAAACCTCCAGGTGATATTCGGTCAGGGCTGTTCCATCGAACAAATATTTTTGATCTTCTTCATTTTTGTTGCGGTAATGTTTTCTGCGGCAGTTCTTTGGAATTATTTGAAAGAAAAACATTTTACTGTGTACCGGTTGGCACAGCTTGCGGGCAGTAGTGTCTTTCTTTATTATTTTTTTACTCGGGATTTTTAGCAGTTCGATATTAGGGTAGGCAGATCGTTCCTAGTGCGGTTTGTCTTCGGGCGCCTGTTGAGCCGGGAATATTTCCGGGGTTGCCGGAAATTGTTTCATTGGCAAGTAATGCAAAACAAATTGCTTCCTTTGCATCGGATGAAATTTGTACATCGTCGGTAGTTTTAATTTCTATTCCACTGAAATACCGTTGTAATGCTTCCATCAAGATAATGATTTTGAGTTCCGCCGCCGCTCACCAGTATTTCGTCCACCGATATTTTCGGGAGTACAAATCGGACATAACTTTCAAAAATAGAAAGTGCCGTAAATTCCGTCACGGTCGTGATGATGTCACGGGAGTTTCTACCCCGGGAATAGTGCAATATATTCTTTACAAATTCTTTGCCGAATAATTCTCTGCCGGTTGATTTCGGAGGTTGTAAGGTCAGATAGGGATGCTTTTGTAATCGATGGAGCAGCGATGGCAATATCTTTCCGGAGGATGCAATCATTCCGTCGGTATCGAATTTTTTCCCATAGAATCGATGAACAAGCTCGTCGATTGCCATATTTCCGGGTCCTGTATCGAAAGCAAACACTTTATCAATGGAACAATTTCGTGGAAGCACAGTAAAATTCGCAATGCCACCGATATTTAAGACGAGCCGGTTTTTTGTTTTCGATGTGAGCATAAGAAAATCGAAAAGAGGGACGAGCGGTGCGCCGGTTCCCCCGACGGCAATATCTCCCATACGAAAATTTCCAACGGTAACGATTCCCGTTCGTTTGGCAATCACGGAAGGATCTCCGAGCTGAAGTGTGGCCCGTATTATTTTTCCAAATATTTCTTTTGTCTCGGGCAAATGTTGCAGTGTTTGTCCATGTGACCCGATGAGATCGATTTCACTCAGCCGTTTGCCGGCAGATTTGGCAATTTTTCCTGCTGCGTCTGCAAACAATTCAGCAATGAGGACATTCAATCTCGTCAGATTATCGAGGCGTGCCGTGCCGGGATCGGAATTCTGCAGAAGAAATTTTTTATACCCGTGCGGAAACGGATATGTGGCGAATGCTATTTCTCGAACGTTTGTCTTTTTGCCGTTGCCGGTGATTTCAACAACGACGGCATCGATACCGTCGGCAGAAGTTCCGGACATCAGTCCGATAGCCGTCTTTTTTTTCTTTCGGAAAAGTTGTTCTAACCGTTTCATCTTGATGCCTGTTAAGATTTTTTTTATATTCTTTGAAAGAAAAAAACCAGTTACGTGATTTCATGAAAAAAAGAATCGAACATCCCGGCGAAGAACTGTTGATTGGTGCCCATCAGTCGATTGCCGGCGGAATCTTTAAAGCATTTGACCGCGCGGAGCAAGCCGGTTGCCGCGTGCTTCAGGTTTTTACAAAAAACTCGAACCGGTGGAAAGCTACATCGCTCACCGCCGAAGACATCGCAAACTACAAAACCGCCGCATCGAAATCAAATATTGGTTACGTTATCGCCCATGATTCATATTTGATCAACTTGTGTGCAATCGATCCTGTCATTCTTCAAAAATCCCGGGAAGCGTTTGTCGATGAATTGCAACGATGCGAATCTCTCGGAATTCGCTTTCTGAATTTTCATCCCGGCGCACATGTCGGTGCCGGTGAAGAGGCCGGTATCCGTGGAATCATCGAATCGCTCAACCGGGCGCATGAGCGAACGCCCGAGTGTTCCGTTCTGAGCGTTCTGGAAACAACGGCAGGGCAGGGAACCGTTCTCGGTTATCGTTTTGAACAACTTCGGGAAATTATCGATGGTGTCGACGATCCCGATCGCATGGCGGTCTGTATCGACACATGTCATATTTTTGCCGCCGGGTACGACATTCATTCGGCAAGCGGGTATCGCGAAACAATGAAACAATTCGATACGATTATCGGGTTCGATCGACTCGTTGCAATGCACTTCAACGATTCGAAGAAGCCACTCGGTTCAAAAGTGGACCGGCATGAGCATATCGGTAACGGTTATATCGGTCAGGATGGTTTCCGGTTATTGATGCACGATGATCGGTTGAAAAACATACCGAAAATTCTGGAAACTCCGAAGAGCGAAGATTTACATGAAGATATTGCCAATCTGAAATTATTAAGGTTCCTGGCACAGAATTGACCATCTCCGGGATTTGATGTATATTGTCGGAACAGCAAGAAATCTTGATGACGAAAACAGAAATACCTTCACTCAAAGAGATCCTTTCTGAACATACTCATGAAGGAACTCTCACCAAAGATTTAGGCAACGGAAAACTTGAATGTTTTTCCTGCGGACACCGGTGTGTGATCGGTGAGGGGAAAGAAGGAATTTGCCGGGTTCGGTTTAACCGGGATGGCAAGCTGTATGTTCCATGGGGATATGTCGGCGGTGTTCAGCTCGACCCGGTGGAAAAAAAACCGTTCTTCCACGCGCTGCCGGGAAGCCGCGCACTGAGTTTCGGAATGCTCGGGTGCGATTATCATTGTTCCTATTGTCAGAATTGGGTAACCTCTCAGGCATTGCGCGATCCGGAGGCAATTTCGTCAATCGAATTTGCCGATGCGGAGGATCTTGTTGCTCTTGCATTGGAACGGAAAGCGAAAATTATAACGAGTACCTATAACGAACCGCTGATTACCAGCGAGTGGGCTGTGGAAATTTTTTCAGTGGCCAAGCGGTACGGTTTGGTAACATCGTATGTATCGAACGGCAATGCGACGCCCGAAGTGCTCGACTTTATCCGGCCATATGTGGATTTATATAAAGTCGATCTGAAAGGATTTAATGATCGCCAATACCGGAAGCTCGGCGGAGTCCTTCGGAATGTGCAGGAGACGATTCAACGATTATACAAATTAAATTTTTGGATGGAAGTGGTGACGCTCATTGTTCCCGGTTTCAATGATTCGGAAGAAGAAATTCGGGATATAGCGAATTTCCTGGTCGCTGTTTCCCCCGATATTCCGTGGCACGTTACTGCATTTCATTCCGATTATAAAATGACTGATATTGATCGGACCTCTGCCGGAACATTGCTTCGGGCGGTGGAAATCGGGTACGGGGCGGGACTTCATTATGTCTACGCCGGAAACCTTCCGGGTGACGTTGGAAAATTTGAAAATACCTATTGTCCTTCCTGTCATTCAACGGTTATTGAACGGAAGGGTTTTACTGTTCTGCAGAATATCATAAAAAACGGTGTATGCCCGAAATGTTCTGCTGCTATTGCCGGATTTTGGGAAATGCCGGTTTCACGAAATTTTCAATAAAAAATGTTATATTGGGAAAATGAAAAAGAGCCGAACTCCAAAAAAGAAGCCTGAAGAAATCGGGCAAACACCGCTGAAAGAACTTCCGATGTCGTTGGAAGACTGGGAAGAATTTTCCCGCGGCGTTTCTTTTTTTAATAATAGAAAATTCTGGCACGCACACGAAGCGTGGGAGCAGGTGTGGGCGCGTCATACGGAAGATGAACGTTTATTTTTCCAGGGACTGATTCAGCTTGCCGCCGCGTATCATCATCTCGTGACGAAGAAGAGTTTTGCCGGTATGATGAATAATTTCGATAAAGCATATGCAAAGTTGACAGTGTTCCAGCCGGATTATTTGGGAATTACGCTGAAACCGATTTTGGAATGCATCGATGCCGGGAAAAAAGAAGCGAATCGGCTGGGTGAAGACGACCTTGAGGAATTTTCGTATGATCTTGTTCCGAAACTCCAGTTTCATCGCCCCGGCAACCCCGACCTCCTTGTTGAGCTGAAAGAAATTTGCAATAACGAACGGTTTGCAGAAGGCATCAAACTGTTTAACAAAGGGTATTACTGGGAAGCTCACGAAGCGTGGGAAGAAGTTTGGCGTGAACAGGAAGGTGAAGCGAAAACATTTGCTCAGGCATTTGTTCAGATGGCGTCGGGTTATAATTTTCTGAAAACATCAAAAATGACCACCGCATTGTACTTGTTTGAAAAAGCGGTAATCAATCTCCGGACATTCGAACATCTTCGTTCAACGGTAAACCTGTCCGGCTTACGCGAAGATTTGGAAAATACCCTCGGACAAATTCGTGAATCGGCAATTAATTCATCGGATGGCCTGAAACTGTCCCACAAACCCGCGATACAGTTTACGACGGTTGAAAAGTAAACGGGAGATTACGTTCCAATCTCTGCCCGAACTTTTTGTTCGATCACAAGATGATTTTCTGCGGAAATGTTGAGTTCCTTCCGCAAGCGTCCGAGATGATCGCCTTCTTCGGGAGAAAGATTTCCGTCCTTCCACGCTTCGCGCACAGAGTCGGTATACACTTCGAGTTTTATCTGGGGTTCGAGCGAGCGGTGTTCTTCCGCTGTGATTTGTAATTCATTACGGAATTTTGCGACAAGGTTATGTTCCGCGTGATTGAGGGTGCCGTCGCTCCATGCATCTTTCAAGGCACGATGGTAACTGTCGAGATACAACTGCCGCGGTACCTGTTTTAGTCCGGAAAGCTGTTCTTCCTCGACAACCTGTTGTTCTTTATTGATGAGTTGCTCCAGTTGACGTGCTTCAGCATGTTCCGGTTCAATTGAACAAATCTTCAAGATTTCCAGCAATGCATCATCAAAGGATTTCTCTACCACATACTGCTTGGCGCTGGTGAGAGAGTCTTCGAGTCGTTTTTTTCTTGCTTCCTGTTTGCCGCGTTCTCTGGCCTGGTGTAACGCCTCTTCTTCCTGTTTTCTTGCTTGTTCCTCTTCAACGCGTTTGCGAAGTTCCTCTTCCAGTCTCTTACGGGCTTCTTCTTCCGCCCGTTTACGGGCTTCCGCTTCAAGGCGTTTTCGTTCTTCTTCCGCTTTTCGTTGAGCTTCGGCTTGTAAACGAAGTCGTTCTTGTTCAGCTTTACGTCGGTTTTCAGCTTCAATCCGCGACCGTTCTTCTTCAGCTTCTTTTTTGCGGCGTTCTTCTTCTTCCGTGCGTCGGCGGTGTTCAGCCTCTGCCCGTTCACGGGATTCTTTTGCTGATCGATTTCGTTCTTCTTCTTCCTCTTCTTTACGTGTTTGTTCTTCTCGTCTGTGAAGTTCATCGCTGAGGCGTTGGCGTTCTTCGGCCGCTTTTTGTTGTGTTTCCTCTTCAAGAAATCGGTTTCGTACTCTTTCTTCCTTCCGGAGAAGTTCTTGCTCGAGTCGATTTTGTATTTCCTCGGCACGTTGCCGGTCTTGCTCGGTCTTCAGTCGATCTTCGTCATCCAGTTTGTAATGTGCTTCGGATTCTAACGAGCGACGGCGTAATTCCTGCTCATGTCGTTTTTGTTCTTCTTCGATCCTTTTTTTCTCTTCTTCAACTCTTTTCTGTTGAATGATCAGTCGTTGACGAAAATCGTCATTTTCGTCGGATGATTTCTGTTGTTGCTTGGGGTCCTTTTTTTCTTCCTGAACCTGGGGTGCTTTTGACTGATCTTCTTTCTTGGGTTTGAGCATCGCTTCGGGATGCTGTTGTGCGTAGAGAATCCGTTCTTTGTACGCACGGGCATAGAAATTCGAGGGATCGATTGCCAGAGTTTGCTCCACTTCTTTCAATGCCGCGGGAAGATCGCCGAGCTTATAAAACCGGTCGGCGTTCTTGAGGAGTTCGCTTGCCTGTTTTTTTCGCTGGTTTTCGTCTTCTTTAGATTCTTTTTTCGGAATAAGATTCTTTATCATAAGTATAGCCCTTGATGTTTGCGAACAACCGGATCTCTGTCGATCGATTGATAGCGAATGTTATGTGAACTTTTTTGGGACGTCATTCTGCCGGCTCCTCAATTAAAGATTGGTATTCCGGAATGTCACGCAAATTAAAGAAATCCGCATTGATAAGCTGATCGAAGCGGTAATGAATAGCCAGTGCCTGTTTCAATGCCTGAACCGCTTCTTCTTTTTTATTCGGATCAATTTCTTTTTTCTTTCCCGAATACATTTGCAACGAATACATCTGGGCAACGGCGTAATGGACCTCGGCATTACGGGGATCAATTTCAAGAGCTTGCCGTGAGTAATTGATTGCCTCAGGGAACTGTCCGAGACGGGTCAATGTCAGGGCGAGGTAAACGAGCGCTTTCCCGTCTTTCGGATGTTCACGGATGTCTTTTCGCAATACCTCGATGGTGTTTTTTAACAGAACATTCGCTTCCTGCCAGACTCCGAGAAGTTGTTTGAGCCGCGCCAAACGATACATTGTGACGAAATCATTTGGATTTGCAGCGATACCGCTTTCACAGGCACCGATAACCTGTCCGTTATATGTCAGCGAGAGGTCAGGATCGGATGCGACAGCATCAGCGATCGGTCCGATAATATAGTGGACTGAATCTTGTGCAAATCGTAATGCAGTTTGATGGTATGTCATTCCGAGGCGAGGAGCATGCAAAAATTGCTGAGCTATGCCGCAGAATTCGAGAACGTCCGGGTTGAACGGATCGAGTCGATATGCTTCATTGAATTCGTCCGTTGCTTCCTTTGTCTTTCCGGTTTGTAATAACACCTTACTAAGGTCAAGATGCGCTATGCTGTTGTTCGGAGAAAGTTTGAGTGCATTGGTAAAATTTGCCGTGGCTTCTTTGAAATCCTTTTGTATGGAAAGAAGCTCACCAAGAACGATATAGCCCTTGCTGACTGCCGGATCGGATGAAATTGCAGACTCTGCCAATTGCCGGGCTCTTCCCAAAGCAGTGTCGTACGATGTCCAGCCTTTCTCGTATTCTTCAATGAGGATGTTTGCCTCCGCTGCATAAGCCTCGGAAAATTTCGGTTCATGTTGAAGTGCCTGTTCGAATAATGCAACAGCACTCCGCCGGTTTTCAATCGTCATCCGGTTGCTAATTTCCAATCCACGAAGGTACATCTGATATGCGTCGGTATTTCGCGATTCGCGCCGGTGCAGGAAAGAATCGGTACGTCCTGACGAAGGAATATTCATTGCGTCGGCAACCTTTGCAGAAATTTCATCGGGGACTTGAGATATCTTTTCCATGGGCTCTATGATTCCGTCGGACCATGCCGTTTTTCCAACCGAATCAATCAGATGTAATGCAATGGCAATCGTATCACCGGAACGTGATACTGTACCTGTTAGTGAGAAAATCGGTCCATCGTGCACGATAGAAAATCCCGCCGCGGCGGCTTGTTGTTTCAGACCGTAGGATGATGAAAATCCGGTAGCGGTGACAGCCGTAAGCCGCTGGAACCGTTCCGTCACTTCTTCAGCAAGTGAGGATCCTAAGAGCGATTCTTCGAGAGAATTACTTGTGCTTCCGAAAGGATTGATAACAAGCGCGATTTGCGGTGGCTGAACAGGTTTTTTCAATATGAAAAATACTATTGTTATTATCACAACAGCCGCAATTGCAATCCCGATGAGAATGGGAGTATTATTACGTTTTTGTCCGGGGGATTTTTGTCCGGCACGAAACGTCTGTTTTGCCTTTTTGATTTTTACTTTCGGTTTCGGCTTAGGCTTCGGTTCCGTTGTCTCCGATGGTTGATCGATTTCTTGCGGAGCATTCGTGTTTTGAGCTTCTTTGATTTTTTGTTCGAGGTCGAGAGCATCCACGTTCATCGGATCGTTGACGAGAGCTTTTGCGACTTCAACAAGCGCATGTTCGTAATCTCCCGCGCTGAAGAACGACCGGCCTTTGGCAATCTGTACTTCCGTCCGTTGCTTCCGTTCCGATTCTTCTTTTTGTTTTTCTTCTTCCTTTTGTCGTTTTTCTTCTTCCTTGCGTTGTTGTTCGAGAGCGGTTTGACGCGCCTCTTCCTCTTTTTTGCGTTTCTCTTCTTCTTTGCGTTTGCGTTCTTCCTCTTCTTTGATTCGCCGCGCTTCTTCTTGTTTGCGTAATTCATCTTCACGCTTGCGTCGGTCTGTTTCCGCACGATGATGTGATTCTTCTTCACGACGCCGACGTTCTTCTTCTTCTGATTTGCGACGGGCAAGTTCCGATTGACGGCGCAATTCTTCCTCTGCTTTTCGATGGGCAAGGTCTTCTTTTCGCCGCTGTTCGGCTTCTTGTCTGCGACGGACTTCTATTTCTTCACGCTCCCGCGCCTCGCGTTTCTTTTCACGTTCCTGACCAAGGGCGCGATGCAATTCTTCCTCCTTCGAGCGAATGGTTTCTTCGACGCGGAGATGTTCTTCTTCTGCTTTCTTTACCTGCGCCTGGAACGAATCTTCCCTCTGGGATTGAATTTGCCTGAGTTGCTGCCGAGCACGTTCGTCCAATTCCCCATCAAATCGTTGCATTTCCTCCATGAAGGATTGTTGCCGTGCCGCCTCGACTTTCTGTTCCAAATCTTTCGAGCGTTTTTGCTCCTCCTGTTCAGACACCCCGATCCCTTTCATTTAATGAATTTTTAACTCGAAAAATATAGATAAAACGGGAAGTAATGTCAACGAACATGTATTCTGCGTCTCTTATTTTTTCTACGTTTTTGAGCTGTTTTAAAAGATTATTGATTTTTAATCGGTCGAAATTGTGTTTTGCAATAAAATGACTTGACATGAAAAATACCGTAATAAGGTGCTCTGTGTCTTTTATCACGACACCCCTGGTCAAGAATTCATTTCCCGACGAACATCACAATGGAAATCAAGGCAAAAATCGCGTATATTTGTAGAACAATGTAAAATGAAAAAAGAGTCAATCATGAAGCAAAAATCTTCAAAGTCCCAACGTACACAAGAGCAGTTTGCCGGTCTTGATCGCCGTTACGATGTTGAACAATACGGTGCAATCGATCTTAAGGTGCTCGATGTTTTTCCATATGAATACCCGGGAAAAGATATTGTGATCAATATCGATACCGACGAGTTTACCGCGGTATGTCCTTTTTCAGGGTTACCGGATTTTGCGACGATCAAAGTCAATTACATTCCGAAAAAGCACCTCATCGAATTACGGTCGCTCAAATATTATTTGCTCTCCTACCGCAATGTCGGAATTTATCAGGAACACCTGGTCAACCGCGTGCTCGAAGATTTGGTTCGGCGCTGTCAACCGAAATGGATGGAAGTGATAGCGGATTATAAAATCCGCGGCGGTGTTCATACGGTTGCGAGCAGGGAGTGGGGAATCAAACGAAAGAAATGAGAGCGCCTTTTCGAGAACTGAATCAACACTCATTTGCAGGACGGAGATGGCAAAAAAATTTTTTGTGATGGGGTCAGTTTCGGCATTTCTCGCCGTTGTACTCGGTGCATTTGCCGCCCATGTTCTGAAAGATATGCTTGCGCCGGATCTCTTTAATATTTGGGAAGTCGGCGTACGGTATCACTTTTATCATGCTCTTGGACTTTTTGTTGTCGCCTGGGCAATGTCTCAATGGCCCGGCGTAAATTTTACTGCGGCAGGATGGTTGTTTGTTGCCGGGACAATTATTTTTTCCGGCAGCCTATATATCCTTAGTGTTACCGGTATGCGATGGATCGGAGCTATAACTCCGGCCGGAGGAATCTGCTTTCTTGGCGGTTGGTTTTGGCTTGCGTGGACAATGTGGAGATCTCTGTGAGAAAAACTTATTGAGATTTTCTATTTGATGATTTGAAACGGTGTCGTACATACTCAATGAACGCCGGTAATGTCGAAATGATAATGATTGCGAATATCACCAATGTGAAATTTCTTTTGACAGCAGGTATGTTGCCGAAATAATAACCGGCAAATATAAATGTTCCTACCCAGAGAATTCCCCCGATAATATCAAATCCGAAAAATTTCCAGTATGTCATTCTTGCAATGCCGGCGACGAATGGGGCAAACGTCCGGATAATCGGCATAAATCTCGCTATAATAATCGTCTTCACGCCGTATCGTTCATAAAACCGGTGCGAGCGGTCGAGATATTCTTTGTTGAGAAGCCGGACATGTTCTTTGTGAAAAATTTTTGGACCGACGAATGCACCGATCCAGTAATTGACGTTGTCCCCGGACACGGCAGCAGTGAAAAGTAATACGAACAACAGAAATGAATTGAGGGAACCGGCCGCTGCAAATGCACCGGCGGCAAATAATAACGAGTCGCCGGGAAGAAACGGCGTGATCACAAATCCCGTTTCACAAAAAATAATACCAAAAAGAATTGCATATGTCCATGTTCCGTATTGAATGATGAGATCATTCAAATGAACGTCGATATGGAGAACGTAATCGATGAGATGTTTAATAATATCCAATGAGAATTTCCTGTCTGAATGAAATTGGAGAAACAATATACGAAAAAATAGACGGTGAAAAAAAACCGGAAGGTCTTATCCGATTAACGTAAAATCTATTTCGCGTTCTTCAGGATCGACGCGAACGACCTGTATTCGCACGGTATCGCCCAGGCGATACCGCTTCTTGGTTCGTCTTCCCGTTAACGCATAATGTTTTTCATCATAAACATAAAAATCGTCTTCCATGTCGCGCACACGAATCAGTCCTTCGACGTTCATATCGGCAATCCTCACGAATAGTCCGAAATTCGTTACGCCGGAAATAATTGCCTGGAACTCGTCGCCGAGGTGGCGTTTCATATATTCAACCTGCATCACTTTAACGGAAGCGCGTTCTGCTTCCATCGCCACCCGTTCCCGGTCGGATGCGTGCTGGCAAACATCGGGCAAGACTTCGGAAAAATGCTGGCGGCGTTTCAGCGGCATTTTCATTTCATATTCATGAAGCAACCGGTGGACGATCAGATCGGGATAACGCCGGATCGGAGAAGTAAAATGCGTATAGTACTTGAAGGCGAGCCCGAAATGTCCGATATTCTCTTCCGAATAAATAGCCTTTGCCATACTCCGGATTGCTACTTCGTTGATGACGCCTTCTTCGTCCTTCCCGCGGACTTTTTCTAATAATTGCTGGAGCGCTTTCGATTGCAAACCGCCGCTGATGTTGAGGGAATAGCCAAGGTGTTCGACAAAAGTAGCAAAGTCCCGTAATTTGTCGGGGGGCGGCGCATCGTGGATGCGATAAATAAAAGGACGTTGATGATCTTCTTTTTTGTGCAAGCCGATATGCTTGGCAACGATTTGATTTGCCATCAACATAAATTCTTCAACAAGCCGGTGCGCATCGAGTCTCACTTTTTTGATAATCTCAGTCGGTTTCCCATGAGCATCGAAGTGAAATTTTGTTTCCGTGCTGTCGAAATCAAAACTTCCCTCTTTCATTCTTTTTTTGAGAAGGACCTGGCTGACATTGAACATGTCGCGGATACTATCCGCATAATCACCCCGGCCGGTTTCAATAATCTTTTGAACTTCTTCATATGAGAATCTGCGTTTGCTGTGAATGACGCTTTTCCGTATCTCATAATCTTTTACCATACCACGATTTGTCAACGTCATGAAGGCAGAGTATGTTAAGCGGTCGACGCCGGGACGCAAACTGCAGATATTATTCGAAAGATTTTCCGGAAGCATCGGAATAACTTCATTTGCCAGATAGACACTCGTTCCTCGCTTTTCGGCTTCGTCATCGAGTTCGGAACCTTCCTGGACAAAATGGCTGACATCCGCAATATGAACCCCGAGCCGGAATCCGCCGTCGGGCAACGGTTCGAGCGAGACCGCATCATCAAAATCTTTCGCATCTTCCGGATCGATCGTAAAACAGGTAAGTTCACGAAGATCGAGACGTCGAGCGATTTCTTCGGTGGAAATCGTATCGTTGATGTTGTTCGCTTCGGCAAGCACATTTTGAGGAAAACGAAGAGGTAGTTGAAATTCTCTTGCAACGGCGGTCATTTCCGTCCCGATGTCGCCCGATTGCCCGAGGATTTCAATGATATGACCTTCGGGATTCAGATTCCGGGATTCCCACGAATCGAGAAGAGCCACGACTTTCTGGCCGGGCCTCGCGCCTTTTGTTTTTCCCTGAGGAATATACACATCGCGGGGAATATTTCTGTTATCCGGGACGACAAAAAAGAAGTGTTTACTTTTTTCGAAAATCCCGACGAACGGTTGTTGGCTTCGTTCGATGATAGCAACGATTTCGCCTTCCGGCATCGCGTGTTCGACATCGGCGGCTTCTTCCGGTTGAGCAAATAATGCGACGCTTACCGTATCACCGTTCAGTGCGGTTCCCAAAAATTTTGCCGGAATAGAAATACGTTTCATTTCCGGTCCCTGTATTTTGACGATGCCATTACCTTGTTTCGTCATCGACAGTATACCCGTTTCGCGGGATGACGGAGGAGGAGCTGCATGACCGTACCGTTTACCCCGTCCGCGGTCAATGGCTTTTGCCTGGTGCAATTGGTTCAATGCCTGGCGGAGGTGCCGGATTTCTTCCTGATTTTTGATCGAAAGCCGGCGGGCAATCACAGAAGGCTTGAATTGTTCGTTCGGATACTTACGAAAGAAAAAAAGGATTTTTTGTTTAAGGTCGTTGAGTAGGGTTTCTGTCATAATTCAAAATGCGAATCGGTAATACAAGCGAGCTTCATTTGTCAATCGTTTATCTTCCGTGTTTTCACTTGTGACTTTTCTCTGGATTTCAAGAAATAAATTTCGGACCAGATTGATTTGGTATGATAAGTTGGTGTTGCCAATATCATTGAAAATTTTCCCGCCAACGCGCAATTGTCCGACACCGGGCGATGTTGTGACGTTGACATTCGTTCCTTCCTGAATGGTACCCCCCTCGAAACTAAAGTCCACATCACGAATAAATGGCAATTCCTGACGCACTATGTCGGAAAAAATCCCGGAAACCAGGTTCGATGCTACCGATGTTCCTGTTGACGATCCGATATTGGAAACGTCCTGCTGTTCTTTGGAAGTTAACTGGTCGTGAAATTTTCCCCAGAGGATAAACGAAATCACGTCGGACTGTACGTCGCCGCCCTGTGATTGTGTCGACCAGTCGACCCAGTCGCCTCCGGGACGTAATTGTACTTTCATCGACATGGCAAGCGTCGGGTTAAGCCGCGGTCCGCTGATGGCAAGTTCGACCAATACATTTTGATCCGTCGTTTTCGGTGTGGTCGTGGCTTCTTGCTCGGTTGTTTGCGGTTCGGTTATTTGCCGCACACCCTGATACGTTGCCGTTACATCAAGCTCCGGATTATCCCATTGTCCGATGAATTTTAATTTCCCGGTTGCATCGAATTTTTTCACAAATGTATAATATGAACGGGACCCGACTTCAATTTCACCGTAAATGCTCGGCGTTCCGGAGTTATTAACTGCCGTTACTTTTCCTTCGAGCTCTGCGTACAATTCTTGATTTGTTGTCGGACTGAAAATCATCCGGACTGCCGTCAGGCCCTTGGTTTCGATATTGAGATTATATCGCAGACGATCGAGGAGCGGAGATGCTTTGATGGCGGTGTATTGGGACGAATCCGAGGATGAATCACCGACGGCATAAAATTTTGAAAGCTTTTCCTGTCCGAATTTAATTTTTGTCGTGTCATCGACAACGATATACGGCAGAATTAAATTGTTCGATGCCGATAGTTCCGATGTAGCCGGCGGGAACGTCAGATTCGCATCGAGGATGAATAATTTCCCGGATAAAAGCGGATATTCCGGTGTGCCGGTGATGTGTAAACCCTCATCATCGGTTTCTGTGAGCAGAGTTCCGAACATTGTCGGAACGCGGCGGCGGGTTGCTTCCGTCATCAACAATATTTTTCCTTGAGCCGTCAGATTCAATTCTCCGACCTCGAAATTCTTTACCGAGATCGAACCGGTTAATGTCGCTTCGTTTCCGTTTCCGCCGGGCTCGAAATTCCGGATCTGTAATTGTTTGACCATAATTTTGTCCTGCGTCGGCTGCAACTCGCCGGAGATGCTGTACGGGATATTATTGGGTCCGAAAAGAAACTGAATATTGTTGAGAAGAATCGAACCGCTGAATTCGGGCTGGCGCGGCGTTCCGGCTATAATCACATTTGATTTGACGGTCCCGCTCAAATTGCCGAGATCGGGGAAAAGCGGTTCGAGAACCCCGACGTCAAATCCTTGGGAAGTGATTTCAATATATTCGCTGGTATCGGGAAAACGCTCATCAACATTCGTGAACCCGAGGTCGATCGGCAGAGATCCCTTGATGACAAGCCGGGGAATGGAATCGAATTCCTTATCCATATTCAGAATGTTCAGGATGGCGATCTGTTTATTATATTCAACATGCGCGCGAAAACTTCCGACGCGCGTTTGTTTGTAAAACGTGTTCTCGGAATTTGCATCGAATACAATACCCGGTGCAAGCATCGACCCCGAGAGATGGAGTTCGGCATCCGCTGTTCCTGTAAAAAGTCCATCGCCGGAAGTTGAGGGATTCGGGTGTAAAATATTTTGGATTCCGGAAAGTTCGAAATGTTTGAGCGTTGCGGTAAAATCCATATCGCCGGTCGAAGGCAATATCCCGACGAGCGTAAATTGCTCATCGTTTCGTTTCATCACACCATGCATGATACGGAAGCCGTCATAGTTCCACCGGCACTGAACGTCTTGGTCGTTTATCCATCGATACGGTCCGGCGGCAAGATCGAGCGTATCGAAATCGAACACATAGGTGTGCGGTTGAACCGAGGCATTCCCTTCCATGTTCAGCGTATAGAGCGAATCCACGGTTCCATGCAGGGAAATTGTTCCCGCAAGATTTTTGTACGAGACCGATGCGTCAAGATGTTCGATTGTTTTCGTGTTCAGTTTGCCGCTGGTTGCAGTGAAACGAGCATTCGCCGTAAGGTCTTCCAACGTCCGTATGTCTTTGAGTGAGTCGAGATCGGCGTCGATCGTCCCGTTGTTGAGCAGGATGCCCCCTTTGACCGTTCCGAAATAACATTCATCGAACGTGCCTTTGCACCGGAGAGATAGGTTTTCTGCTGTCCCCGTGAGAGAACCGCTTAACTGTGCTTTCGCATCGAACGGTGAGCTCTTAAATAATTCGGCAAGGGGCTCAAGGTCTTTGATGTTGACGGTATATGTGCTGTTAAATTTCTTTTGATGAATCAAGCGATGATCCCCGGAGAGTGTTCCTTCATTTGATTCGCGTGCGAGTGAGTCTGACGGAGATGCATGACGTTGAATCGATTCGATCAAGTTGCTCGTTTGATGAACGAGCGCATCAGTCATATGATCAAGATCGAATTCGCCCCGCAGGTCGATATCGGCAATGCCCGATTGTAATGAAAGATGTTTGTGAAGTTCTTGTCGCTGATCGAGTGTGAGGTGAATGTCCTGGGCAGAAACGGTATGTCCCTGAAACATGGAGGGAAGAAACGTAAGATTGCTTTCTGCATTCAGATCGTCGATATGATGTCCCGAACCGGAAAATGAACCTTGAAACGTCAAATCACTGGAGAATTTTTCATCGTTCAGAATAGAAGCAAGGTCGAATGAAGAAAGATCGACCGTCGCAGAATATCGCGGTGCGGTCGTGTCGCTATAATCTCGCCTGAGCAAGGATCTCCGCGTTCATGTCGGAATTTTGTGCACGAATGTTTGCCTCGATGCGATTGGGTTCGCCCCGCAATGTGCAGGTGAGCGACGTGAGATTGAGATGCTGGATACGCGATGAATCGGCGGCGAACCATACGGTTGTGGAAAGATTGTCGAATGAAAAACCGCGCCCGGTGATTGTTCCTTTCGCATTCAACATCGTGTTGAATTTTTTGTTTCGAATAATCGGTCCAAGATTCAATCGACTCGTCGTTATGGAGCCTGCATACGATGGCTGATCCTGTTCCATGTTCATTTCGCCGTTGATATCGATTGAACCGAATGATCCTTTCAGTGAAGTTTTCGATTTGAAGTTTAACGGTCTCCCGTTGAACTCCGAATAGACAGTCACAAATCCGACGCTGTCGAATGGCGGAATCTGAAGCGACGGAAGAATACGGGAAATATCAGAGGGGTCGATCTTTGTATCGCCAACAATAATGCCAAGACTCAAATTCCTGGGCTGATGAAGATTGCGGACACTTCCGGAAAGATTAACCGTACTCCGGAATGTGTTGAGATGGAGATGCCGGATGAAAAGATTTCCGAATTCGCCGTCAACATCCAAATCAAGAAACACGGAACCGTTTAAGAAGTCCACCTGCGGCAAAAAACTTTTTAGTTCGCCGACATCCAAATTTTTTGCCCGGACCCGCACGTGTACCGAGTCCTGTCGCAACCGGGCAAGAGAGAAATCGTTCAAAATATTGGCATTGGCAATGGAGCCGTCCAGTTCGATATACGAATGTCCCGTCTGCAGTATGATATTGTTTGCAAACGTTCCTTTGTCGGAAACGGAAAAGTTTCCTTTGAAATATGTCAGCTCAAATCGGGATTGGGGAGAGTAACAGCTTGCGTGAATGATATTTGCCGAAATGCTTTTCTCCGTTACCGTTGCGTGGAGTGTGAGATTGAAGTCGTTTACGGAAAAATTGTGATATTCAAAATATGACGGGGGAAGATTCCAGTGGTTGGGATCCGAGAGCGAGCACGAGTCGACCACAATAACTGTTCCGTGCTTGATTTCAACATCATCAAAAACGAGTGTCCAGTCAAAATGATTGCTCGTGTTGGTAGAATCCGGTTTCAGGATTGAAGCGATATTCCATTGTCCCGATGCAGATCGCGTTAATCGGATTGTCGGCTGTTCCATGATGATATAACGGAATGTAGCCCGTTTACTGAAAAATCCAAACGGTTCATACTGGCAAAAAACTTTGCCGGTGCTGAACAGCATCTCACCGTTATTGGAGAGCGCAACGGAATCAATGGTAAAACCGGTAAGGAGATTGCCCTCGATTGTCCCGATGTGCAATGTGCCGTTTATCTTTGAAGTGATCGACGATGCCAGAATGATCCGAAGCCGGTCGCGGAAAAATTGGGTTTGTGTGAACAATGCAATAAACACGACGAAAAGAATAATAATGCCCGCGGTAATGGAACCGATTTTGAAGATGCGTTTGAGGTTTTTTTTCATGCCGCGCCTCAACGACTGGAAAACCGTTCGAGTATGCGATCGATGATGGAGGTGGTCGAACGGTTCGGGATGAATTCAATCGTAGCGACAGTTCCCCCTGCTTTTTCCACGATATCTTTTCCGACGATGGCATTCAGATTCCAATCAGCACCTTTGACAAGAATATCCGGTACGATGTCGGTAATGAGAGAGAGGGGCGTGTCTTCGTCAAAGAGACAGACATAATCGACGGGAAGAAGATTGGACAGCACGAATGCCCGATCATTTTGATCAACAATCGGTCGTTTATCTCCTTTGATGCGGTGAACCGAAGCGTCGGTATTCATGCCGACCACTAAAACGTCTCCGGCGGAACGCGCTTTGTGAAGATATTCAATGTGCCCGCGGTGAATAATGTCGAATACTCCGTTGGTAAATACAACTTTTTTGTTTTTCCGGCGCAGAGCGTCCCGTATTGATTTTAACTCTTCGCGGGTGACAACAGTTCCCATGGAATTATTGTTTGGTTTCTGCAAACAGTTCTGCTTCGGCCACGACGTTTTTGCGGAGCTCCTCTTTGTTGATCGGTACGATACCGACATACCCGCACACAATACCTCCGGCATGATTTGCCAGAGCGGCGGCTTCTTTGATCGATGCACCGCCGACCAGCGTCATGGTGAGCGTGGAAATGACCGTATCACCTGCCCCGGAAACATCGGCAACGTTTCTTGCTTTGGTCGGCACATGCGAGACTTCCCCGCCGGGTTCAAACAACGACATGCCGTGCTCGCCCAACGTCAGGAGAACGTTGTGGGCGTGTAATCGTTCCATCATTAACTTTCCCGCGTGAATGATTTCATCATCCGTACGCAGTCGTATGCCGAGAGCTTCTTCCGCTTCTTTCCGGTTTGGTTTGAACACCGTTACGGTATTGTATTCAAAAAAATTGTTGAATTTCGGATCGACGGTTACGGGCTTGTTCGTTTCGTTCGCCAGTGCGATGATTTGCCGGATTAAATCTTTCACCACAACGCCTTTGTTGTAGTCTTCAATGATGATGCCGTCGATGGAATTGATGTTCAGACGAAGAACATCGATGATTTTTTTCTGGATCGTATGTGAAATGTCTGCTTTTTGCTCACGGTCGATACGAACAACGTGCTGGCTGTGTGCGATGACCCTGGTCTTTACCGTGGTCGGGCGGGATGGATCGACAACGACGCCTTCCGGCGCAAAATTGTTTTCACGGATAATATCGTACAATTGCTTTCCGCTGTTGTCCGCACCGATAACACCGACGAGCAAAGGTTCACCGCCGAGAGATTTAATGTTTCGTGCTACGTTTGCTGCTCCGCCGAGACGTGCCTGCTCCGTTTCCATGTCGATGACCGGTACGGGAGCTTCGGGAGATATCCGACTGACACTGCCCCAGATATATCGATCGAGCATCAAATCTCCGATAACCGCAATCCGTTTCCCGGTCATCGAAGCGAATAATTCCTGCAAACGTTTTTCAGAAATAATTACCACGGAAAATATCTCCTTGTTCAACGTGTTTTCGCAGTCAATATAGGGAGAACCGCCATGAGAATCAAGTAGTTACGTGACATTAATTCTTGGAATTTCTTGCATGATTTTCTATATTGGCTGTGCCATGAACCCGTTACCTCGCATACCGTCGTCCCGCCTTAAATCGTATCAAAAGCTGACGCAAAAAAAATACCGTGAGAGTGAACGGAAATTCATTATTGAAGGCGTTCACCTTGTCGAAGAGATTTTGAACACGGATTGGGACGTCGAAACCATTCTTGTCAGCGAAACCTTTCTGCCATCAAAGGAATTTTCCGGTATTCACAAGAAAGCACTTGGTAAGAAAATTCCCTTTTTCCTGGCGAGTGATCGTGAGGTTCGAACAGTGAGCGATGCGGTGACGACGCAGGGCATTATCGCTATTGTCGGTGAAAAGGAAACCGCTGAATTGTGGGACCGGATTTCGGCAAAATCTTTGGCAGAATCTCTGATTGTGATTCTCGATGGAATTTCCGATCCCGGGAATGTCGGGACGATTATACGAACGTGCGATTGGTTCGGTGTCGATGCCGTCGTTGTAGGAAATGCAAGCGTCGAATTATACAATCCGAAAGTCCTGCGTTCGTCCATGGGTTCGATTTTCCACCTTCCGGTGATTGTCGATGATCATCTTTCGCAAACAGTGGAAAAATTGAAGCAGCATCATTGGAAAATCGTTTCGACGGTAGTCAGCGGCGGTGCGAACTTGTCTCAAAAGTTCGCCATCGGTAAATATTGTCTCGTGTTTGGCAACGAATCGCATGGCGTTTCAAAAGAAATTCATTCTCTTGCCGATGTGAATCTCACCATTCCGAAATTCGGGCAAGCCGAATCTCTCAATGTCGCTGTTTCATGCGGTGTCATCCTTTCCCGGCTTACAATGTAATTGAATCCCGAGATTCGTTTGCATTTCGTTCTGTTTTTTCCTACATTTTAGAGAATTCTGAATAAATTTCATCGATATTTTCATGCTTGAACAATACATTCCCATTGGTGTGATGATTCTGTTCGGTGCTGCGTTCGGCATCCTCATGTCGAAAGCAAGCGAATGGCTCGGACCGAAAAATCCCACCGAAGTGAAACTCTCAACGTACGAGAGCGGCATGGAACCGATCCGCAATGCGCGCGAACGAGTTTCGGTGAAATATTACATGGTGGCAATGCTGTTTATTGTGTTCGACATTGAAGTTGTATTCATGTATCCGTGGGCGGTCAATTACCGGCATCTGGGATTGTTCGGTCTGGTAGAGATGTTCGTATTTATTGTGATCCTTTTGTTCGGATATTTGTATTTGTGGAAGAAAGGTGCGTTAAAATGGAACTAGAGCGCTCGGGCGACAGTTTTTTAACGTCGAAGGTTGATGAAATTATCGGATGGGCGCGTAAAAATTCTCTCTGGCCGATGCCGATGGGAATTTCCTGCTGCGCCATAGAAATGATGTCGTTCGCAGGACCCCGATACGATGTTTCGCGTTTTGGCTCGGAAGCATTCCGGTTTTCTCCCCGGCAAAGTGATTTAATGATCGTTGCAGGAACGGTCACATACAAAATGTCGCATGTCGTTCGAAAAATTTACGACCAGATGCCCGACCCGAAATGGGTCATAGCGATGGGTGCCTGTACGTCGAGTGGTGGAATGTATCGTTCCTATTCCGTGGTTCAGGGAATCGATCAGTTTATTCCCGTTGATGTGTATGTCGCCGGTTGTCCGCCGCGACCGGACAATTTGCTGAAAGGTTTGATGGAAATTCAAAAAAAGATTGCACGCGGTGAGAAACCGGGTCAATCGGAAAAAATCTATATTCAAGAATCTGTTGCCCGGTGATGAAAGATAGTATCGTTCAAAAAATTACGGCGCAGTTTCCTTCTTCCATCGTTTCGGTCAATGAATATCGCGGTGAGTTGACCATCGTCGTGAAGAAACAGGATATTGCAAAAATATGTTCGATGTTGAAAGATGATAACGATCTTCTTTTCGACTCGATGAGAGATTTATGCGGCGCCGATTATCACCGGCCGGATGAGCGGTTCGAAGTTATTTATAATCTCTATTCTTTGAAAAATCATTTTCGTCTCCGCTTGAAAGTACGTGTCGAGGAACAGGATCTGCATGTACCGACGGTCACCGGTGTCTGGAAAACTGCAAACTGGCACGAGCGTGAAACATACGATATGTTTGGCATTCTTTTCGATGGCCATCCCGACTTGCGGCGCATCTATATGCCGGAACAGTTTGAGCATTATCCTCTCCGCAAAGATTTTCCATTGATGGGAATTCCCGGATCGCTTTCGCTTCCTCACAAATAACCCAACAATGCTATCCTATGAATTCGGCCCCGATCGATTCGAAAGATAAAATTCTTTACGCTCTTGAAAATCAGGATACGACCGTCACCTTCGACGATCCTCTTGAGAACGAAATGGTTCTCAATATGGGTCCGCAACATCCCGCCACGCACGGTGTACTTCGCCTGCTCGTGCGGCTTGACGGAGAAACGATTGTTTCTGCCGTTCCCGATCTCGGTTATCTGCATCGCGGATATGAAAAGCTCGCGGAGAATATGAGTTATCATGAATTTATTCCTCATACCGACCGTCTCGATTACCTCTCGCCTTTGGCAAATAATGTTGCCTATGTACTCGCCGTCGAAAAGCTTGCCGGTATCGAGGTAACACCGCGTGCGCAATATATTCGTGTGATCTGTTGTGAACTTGCCCGTTTAGCATCGCATCTTGTCTGGATCGGCACCATGGCAATGGATGTCGGCGCCGTGACAGTGTTGCTGTGGGGATTCCGTGAACGCGAAAAAATTCAGGACATCTGGGATCTGCTGACCGGCGTACGCTTTACGACAAGTTTTACCCGCGTCGGCGGGTTGGCGCAGGATATTTCTCCCGAAACAATTTCAGCAATTAAAACATTTCTTGAACAATTTCCGGCGAGTCTTGATGAATGCGAAAATGTTTTAATTAAAAATCGGATTTTCATCGATCGGTGTGAAGGAATCGGGTATCTTTCGAAAGAAGACACGATTAATTACGGCGTGACGGGCCCGCTTCTTCGTGCTGCCGGTGTCGATCACGATCTCCGGCGCGATCAACCGTATCTTGTCTATGACCAGCTCGAATTCGATGTGCCGGTATATTATGACTGCGACGTGCTTTCCCGTTTTTATGTCCGTATCGCGGAAATGAGAGAAAGTTATCGTATTCTCCGGCAGGCACTTGAACGTCTTCCGTCCGGTCCGATCAATACCGGCAATCCAAAACGCATTCTTCCCAAGAAAGAGCGCACCTATGGAAAAATGGAAGAGTTGATTCACGATTTCATGCTGGTGAACTTCGGCATCAACCCGCCCATCGGTGAAGTGTATCAGGCAATCGAAGCTTCGAAAGGTGAACTGGGGTTTTATATCGTGAGCCATGGTGAAGGTTATCCGTGGCGGCTGAAAATTCGTTCACCGTCATTTGTCAATCTTCAGGCGCTTCCCCCGATGCTGAAGGGGGGAATGATTTCCGACGTTGTTGCCGTCATCGGGAGTATGGATCCGGTGATGGGTGAGGCAGATAAATAACATTCTGAGCCAAAGATAATTCAATGCTATCACAACAGAATTTAGCAAAGCTCGAAGAGCTGAAAAAAAAATATCCGACGACAAAATCGTTGACGCTTCCTGTTCTCTGGATGGTTCAGGAAGAGCACGGCTGGATTTCCACGGAAGCGATGAAGTATGTTGCCGATTTGCTTCACCTTCCCGTGCGTCACGTTTACGGCGTCGTTACGTTTTATACGATGTTCAACGTCAAACCTGTCGGGAAGTATCATCTGCAGGTCTGTACGAATATTTCGTGCCAGCTTCTCGGCAGTGAAAAAATCTCGGAACATGTTTGCAAAAAATTGAATATTAAACTCGGTGAAACCACACCCGATCAGCGGTTCACTGTGACGGAGGTTGAATGCCTCGGTTCCTGCGGCACAGCGCCGATGATGCAGGTGAATGAACGCTATTATGAAAATCTTACGGTCGAAAAAATCGATATGCTTCTGGAAGAATTCAAATAAATCCTATGACTGACAGTACCGAAAAATTGATTCTTCCCGATATTCCCGATCTTCATCGTCTTGAAGTATACGAACAACATGGCGGTTATCAGGCGTTAAGGAAAGCGCTGGGGATGCAGCCCGAAGCAGTGACGGATGAAGTGAAACGATCGAATCTTCGCGGACGCGGCGGCGCATGTTTTCCGACCGGATTGAAATGGACATTCATGCCGAAGCAATCGGCAAAACCGAAATACCTCTGCGCAAACGGCGATGAATCGGAACCGGGAACATTTAAGGACCGGCAAATTTTTGAATGCAATCCGCATCTTTTCGTTGAAGGTTCGGTTATTGCCGCTTACGCGATGGGAATTACAACGGTCTATGTGTATGTGCGCGGCGAATATGGAACGTGGATCAAGCTTCTGCAAAAAGCGGTCGACGATGCATACGCGAAAGGATATATCGGAAAAAATATTCTCGGCGGAAACTTCGGTACGGACATTGTGATTTATAAAGGTGCCGGTGCGTACATTTGCGGCGAAGAATCCGCTTTGATGAATTCGATTGAAGGTGATCGCGGCTATCCACGCGTGAAACCTCCGTTCCCTGCACAATACGGTTTGTGGGGATGTCCGACGACCATCAACAATATTGAAACGCTTTCCAATGTTCCTGTCATTATCAACAAGGGAGCCGATTGGTTCTCGAAAATCGGTGCACCGAAACAACCCGGTACTTTGCTGTTCGGTATCAGCGGACATGTCAATAAACCCGGCGTGTACGAAGCGCCGACGGGAACTTTATTGACCGATCTGATCTATACGTTTGCCGGCGGTGTTAAAGGGAATAAAAAAATCAAAGCAGTTATTCCGGGCGGTTCATCGACAAACTGGTTGAGGGGTGAAGAGCTCGAAAATGTCCGCATGGATGCCGATTCCCTGAAAGCTGTCGGAACTTCGATCGGTACCGGTGGTGTGATTGTGATGGATGAAGATACGGATGTACTGAAAGTTATCACGCGCATTACGCATTTTTATCATCATGAATCGTGCGGGCAGTGTACACCGTGCCGTGAAGGATGCGGGTGGATGGAAAAAATCTTAAAACGATTTTTGGCGGGAGACGGTACGATCGGAAGATATCGACCTTTTGCTGGATGTTGCCAATAATATCGAAGGCAATACGATCTGTGCGCTTGGTGATGCGGCCGCGTGGCCCGTGCAAAGCGTGATTAAGAAATTTCGCAGTGAATTTGAAACGCGCGCAAGAAAAAATCCTGCCGCGGTTGCATATGTTCCGCCTCCTCATCTGGTCGGTGCGATACATTAATTATCGCCCCGCGCCCCTTCCGTAATCCATGTCTGCAGTCCGGTTATTTGATTTTGTGTCAGAGCGGGAGAACCCACCGGCGGCATTGCGGGAGGACTTTTCCCGTCGATTGTCAAAACAAGTAAACTCTGATCCGGCGATCCCGGTACAATAATCCCTAATTTGTTGATAGCATGCAGATAGGTGTCCAATGAATATTGAAGTGTTGCGAACGTTTCCGGTCCGTGGCATGCATTGTTCTGCCCGCCGCATCCCTGGTTGAAGAGCGGTTGTACCTGCTTGCTGTAGCTGACACCGGAACTCGGGAAAACGATCTGTGATAAACCCGGCCCGTTGATCGTGTCTTTACAAGACCATGCATTCCAGAGGAGCAAGGAAAAATGCCAAGGCTCAAAAAGATAACGATGATTTTTTTCATTTCACTGCCTCCGGAACATAATAGATGTTCTTTCCGATTTGACCGAATAAATGATACCGCACAACGAGTGCATAGAATGTCGTAAAAAATATTCCTACTATAAAAAATAACAATCCCACGACGGCAAAAATTCCTACGCCCATGCCGAGCAGTATCGCAATCAGTGTGTCCTGCCAATGCTTGCTGAATAAAAGAATAATGTTCCCGACGTCCAGTCCTTCACGGATTTTTTCATGTTCGGCGAATTTGACCGAAATAATTGGTGAAAGAAGACTGATGAGGAGAGAATATCCAATAAGAAATACGACCAACATAAGCTCCATACCCCATTCCGTTAAAATTCTCGGTGTTCCGGGGATGTCGAGGTTTTGAACGACGAGAAGAAGGACGACCGGAATTAAGACTAAAAAAACAGGGATATAATAAATGAGCAACGTGACCAGGTATTTAAAACCGAGAATAAATTTCACGCCGACATCTTTCCATTCGGGCAATGGATATTGTTCTCCGCGCCGCACCCGTTGTTGAATTTCAATACAATATCCATACAAAACCGGAATTCCTATCAGAAAAAAAGAGAGGAAAATAAATATCCCGCCAATCATAAATTTTGAGAACCAGTTTGGATCTTTAAACGGAAATGTGAACGCATCACCGAAATTATTCATTGTATTAACGCTGATTAAAAACGATTATTACATTCCGAAAGGTAGGAAATATTCTCATGGGGGGCAAATCGTACAATCCGTTGCACAATCACCGTTTCCTCGGAAAAAATCAATAGAGAAATTCAAGTTGCAAACCTAAACCAATTTTATGATTCAACGACAACCAATGTCATGTCGTCATGTTGCTCGGCAGTTCCTTGAAATTGTGTTATTGCGGTGATGATCATTTGCTGTAAATTTACGGCGGAAATCATTATGAGCGTTGGAGATGATTTGTGCGATTCTATCTTCGCCGAATTCCTCGTTCTGTGAATTCATCGCTTCCGTCAGCCCATCACTATAGAAAAGAAACGTTTGATTGGGAAGTAATGGCCGGCAACGTTCTTCCAGTTCGCTTTCGAATAATGGCCCGCGTTCCAGACCGAGTCCGATCCCTTTTGCAGGGAGGGATTCCACCGTTCCGTTTGTCCGGAGGAGTACTTTGTGATGCCCTGCCCGGCAGATGCGAACTTCGCGTTTCTCCATATCGAATAATGCGATGACCATCGTAATGAATGATTTTCTTTCCATGCCATCGTACAATCTCTTGTTGACGTTGATAAGAATATCTTTCGGCGTGTGATACATTTGCGCTGCCAGTTGCACCATCCCCTGCACTTTGGACATGTACAGTGACGCGGACATTCCTTTTCCGGAAACGTCGGCAACGATTACCAGCAGTTGTTTTTCCCCGAGCGGGATATAATCGAAGTAATCGCCGCCGACGGTCTGTGCCGGAAGCGAGATTCCTGCGATATCTAAACCCGCGATTTTCGGATTGGACTTCGGTAAAAGTCCTTCCTGAATTTTCCGGGCAAGGTTCAACTCCTCTTCAATTTTTTGTTTTTCGATTTCCGATCTGTGCAGTCGTGCGTTTTCTATCGCGATTGCTGCCTGGCTTGCGACTGTCGACAAAAGGTCGATGTCTTCCTGCGAATAAATTTTTCCGGAAAGTTTCGGACCGACATTCATTGCACCGATGAACCGGTCTTTCAATACCATCGGGACCGAAAGAACGATGCCCGATTGTATGATTTTTGTTCTGTCGGATTCGTTCATCGGTACGGTACCGGTTCTTCCCCGAGCAGGGCAAATGATTGCGGTATTTTCGTCTCTCGTAAAAGGGCGATAAATCCATCCGGCGATTCCGTGAAACTACAAAGCTCCGCGGCAATATTGTGATTGACATACATGCATTCCGTGCCGGGATTGAATACCAATACGGCGACTTTCTCGACATGCATCGTATTCGAAATGCGGTGTACAACGGATGAAAGAATTTGCTGGAGATTCATTTGCCGGGGAAGCTCCTGGCTGAATTCCAGGAGGGCTTTTTGGTAATCCCGCCGTTCCCGGTAAAATATTTTATCGATGGATTCCTGAACCCGTCGTTTGACCGGATCGAAAACAAATGCGATGACAACGAATGCAACCGCGCTGAGGATTTTACTGTCTGATTTTCCCAGCAGGACACCCAACACGCTTCCGATGCCGAACACGAACGAAACGTAAATCGCCGCGAGCGTCGCCGTGACCGCACCGTAAATCAAACTTCTCTGAATAATCAGATCGAGATCCATCAACCCGTACCGGAAGATTGAATATCCGAACGCCAGCGGCACTGCAATAATGAAAAGGATGGGAGAAACCAAAATCGGATTCAAAAAAATTGCAAATGGATTGATGCTCGACATGATCGAGATGAATAAAATTGCCGATAAGCCGATGGTGACTCCGAGCAGGATTGGACGCAACTGGTTTCTGCGATGCGGTTCGACGTTGTCGAAAATAACTGTGAACAAATATGATCAAGCCGATTCCGAAAAAAACAAACGGGGCCAGAATGACCGATATGCTGATCAGTACCGGGGACGCTGTGTCCGCACAAAAAACAAGATTACTGCAACGCTTACAATACTGCATGCATACACAACCGGTTTGATCCACCGATGCCGGAGAATGTTTTTCCGGACAGGAAAGTAAAAAAAGAAAGTAATAAACAGTGCCTGCCCGAAAATTCTGGAAATGATGAACAAATAATTGATGAGCAAAATTTTCCACTGAGGATCTCTCCCCGCGACAAGATTCGGCGTGAAAAGACTGAACAGGAGCAACGCAAATATTCCGTACCGGGCAAATATCCGTTGAATTTGTCCCTGCGGTTTTGTCATCACAACGATATAGCCGACAGCACAAAATCCGAATCCCAGCAGAAATAATGCAAGAAAACGGACGTCGAATATTTTTGCCATCTCAACGTTGGCATCGATGATCGATGTTCCGCGCTTCACCGTGTATGTGGCAAAGTTCCCGGCATTCAGAGAATCGATAATGACCTGCGCTCCGGCCGAAGTCGTAAATGCAATGCCGTTGATCTTGATGAGCGTGTCGCCGTCGGCGATTCCGGCTTTATCGGTGACGCCTCCCTTGACGACGCCGGTAATCAGCAATCCTTGCTTATTTTTTCCCAAGGAAATCCATGCACACTGGTCGTTGGTCGTCACGCGGAAGACCATGACCTGCAATAACCGGTCAGTACCAACGATCAATGCAACGATCGCGAAGATCGTGTAGACAATCCGGATTGTTCTCGGACGCATGTTAGCGAAAGGATTTTTCATGCAAGGTTATTTCGTTTAGGGTTCATTTTACGATTGATGTCGGAGAAATGGTCCTGAAATGATAATGAAAACTCGTTTGAAAAGCAAAGGATTGATTTTTATTTTCTTTTTTGACATTGAGAATATACTCTTTGGCATGAGAAAAACTATATTAAACAATGAGTCAACACAATAGGTTTAAAAATTGTTTGATTCTTGACGCAATTTTCCGTACATTTTGATTGAAAATTCTCCTGGGGCTGTAGCTCAGCTGGGAGAGCGCGTGAATGGCATTCACGAGGCCGAGGGTTCGATCCCCTTCAGCTCCACAACATGAAGGAGTTGATGTGTAACCTGCATCAATTCCTTCAGTATTTTTCAATGGTGCTGTTCACCATTCCTTTGTTTTCATCTCATGAAACGCAAAGAAAAAAAAACTCCTTCACTTCTCATCGGTAAACAATCGGCCAGTAAAAAATATTGGCTGATCGCTTCGTTCGTTTGTAGTTTAATTATTGTCGCCATCACCGCCAGACCGGTTTTCACAATTCCTCAGCTTGAGCCGGACGATTACCGGTATCTCCATCAGGTGCAATTACTGGATCAAAACTTTTTCGGGAATATTATCAACGCATCTGTCGTCGAAAATCACTGGGATCACTTGTGGTGGATCGATGTGAAAGAGAACGTGCGTTTCTTTCGTCCCACCAGTCGTACTGAGTTATTGGATGGATGTGAAATTATACGGTGAAAATTATGTGTCGGGTCTGCTTATCACGAACATGTTGATCTATTTGCTCTGCGTTTTTTTGGTTTGTTTGTTTTTTTACCGATGGATCGGTCCGGGAATACCTTTGCTGGTAAGTACCTGTCTCTTTGCCTCGTTTTATTCTCATGGAGAAGTAATGTGGTACGTTGCCGGCCGCACCGATTCGTTGGCAGCGTTATTTTTTTTGGGCGGTTTGGTTCTTCATACCTTCGGAACGAATCGCTCTTCACTGCGCTGGTGGGCTTTGCTTTGTTTTGTGTTCGCGATTTTCACAAAAGAACTGACGATGGTATTGCCGGTGATTCTTTTCCTGAGCGATTGGCTGATAGAAAAGCGATATGCCGACATCAAATCTCTCGTGAAGAGCGAATGGAAACTGTACGCTGCATATTTCGTACTCATCGCCGGAATGTTTTGGATCAGATCTCTGATGATTTCCGGAGCGGATACCGGCTATCCGTATCCCTATTTCGTTTCACCGGATCGCCCGGAATTTCTTTTTCATCTCTGGGGCCAGATGAAAAGTTATTGTTCCAATATTTTATTCGGCATCGAAACGGTTCCGTTCCTGACGCCAGTCCAAATTCAATCGATCGTCAGCCCGAATGGTTTCATCCTCGGCGTCTGTTTGTTATCATTCAGCATATATTTTCTTCGGACGGAAAAAAAATTCTGGATACTGCTGCTGATGGCAATCGCGGCGTGGCTTCCGACCGTTATCGTCTACATCAGCGAGCGATACTTATTTCTGCCGACAGTTGCCGTTGCTGCAACGGTTGGATTATTACTTGCACGGTTCGAGCGGCAGAATCGAAAAATATTTTTTATCATACTTGCCGTCGTTATCGTCTGGACGGGACATCAGGCATATGCACTCCACCGGAAAAACGGAATTTTCGGAACGATTCCGCGTCAACCGTATGTGGTCGGGCAACAACTAAAAAATACAGGAATGTCGTTTCCTCAGGGAACGAAATTTTGTCTCGTCAACCTTCCCGGCGATTGGCTGCAAGCACAATTTATGCAGGATGAAATGCGCGTGCAACTTCACGATCCCGCACTGGAAGTGACGGTACTATCGGTCATGCCTGAAACGGGCGCGATGGGTTCCGAAATTATCGTCAAGAAAGAAAATGACCGGGCTGTCTTTCTCCAAAATTCAGATTTTGAACCGGTCATAGTGCATGGTAACGATCCTTTTCCCTATGTGAACTTTGAAGCCGGTCAGCACTTTACCGACCATGCCGGAGCCGATGTCCAGATCATCAACGCTCAGGAAAATATTTGCACCGTGTTGCGTTGTTCGCTTGCAGATTCCTTGCAGCACTATACATTTTTGAAATGGGATCCCGACCCGAATAAACGCCGTGCGCCGTATTATCGCGAGTTACATTCGACACTCAGAATTATTGTTCCCCGGTGAAATTTGATTTTGCATTCTCGTAATCATATTTTATAGGATCATCGAAAGGAAGGAACTATGGCAAATCGTGTAGAAGAGTTTAATGCATTTCGGGAAAAGATGAATGAACGCATTCTGAGCGTGGAGAACCGCGCCATTAAGCGTTTCTTTGGTGTCGATACGCTGACGTACGAGCCGGGAAAACTCGATGCGAAAACAAAAGAGATGCTCGGTCTGGTTGCATCCATGGTATTGCGATGCGACGATTGCATTTCGTATCATATTCAGCAGTGCAAAAAAGAAGGCGTTACGGATGAAGAAATGTTCGAAGTGTTCAGTATTGCACTCGTTGTGGGCGGTTCCATCGTTATTCCGCATTTGCGGCGTGCCGTTGCATTTCTGGATGATTTGAATAAAGAGGAATAAGTTTTGCATCTTTCTTCATCTTTTCCTACATTGTGCTTCGTAATTCGATTCTGACTGAACATCGGCAAAAATATCTTTCATGAATACTCTATCTGCTTTTTATCATTCCTCCATCGGCAAAAAATTAATTGTCGGATTAACGGGTGTTTGCCTGTGCATTTATCTCGTCGTCCATCTCGGCGGCAATCTTTTGTTGTTTAAAAATGATGGCGGAGCGGCATTCGACCGATACGCGGAGTTGTTGCCGAGTTTGCTCATCATTTTGATTGTCGAGAAAATATTGTTCGCGATTTTTATTTGCCACATTCTTTTTGGAACAATCGTTTGGACGATCAACAAATTTTCCCGGCCGCAAAAGTACTTGGTGAACAAGCCGCAGGAAAACAGCTCCTTTTCTTCCCGGTGGGCATTCGTGACGGGCAGTATCGTATTCATTTTTCTTGTCATTCATATCCGCACATTCTGGTTCACATCACGGTATCAAGCCGGTGAACATTTCTCGATGTATGCATTGGTGAAGGAATCGTTTTCCAGTCCGGTCTACAGCTCCTTTTATATCGTTGCAATGGCGCTTCTTGGTTTTCATCTCCGCCACGGATTTCAATCGGTATTTCAAACCTTCGGATTGAAAACGACGAAATATACTCCGTTGATCGAAGCAGTAGGCGTAATTTTTTGGCTGTTGATTCCTATCGGGTTTGCGATTATACCGATTTATTTTTTCTTGAATTCTTGAAATCAAAAAATTTCTCATGACACTTAATTCGAAAATCCCCGAAGGCCCCATTCAACAGAAATGGGACAACCACCGGTTCAGTATGAAGCTGGTCAATCCGGCGAACAAGCGGAAGTATCACGTTATCGTGGTCGGCACCGGACTTGCCGGCGCATCGGCCGCTGCTTCTCTGGCAGAACTCGGATACAATGTAACTTCGTTGTGCTATCACGAATCGCCGCGCCGGGCTCACAGCATTGCGGCACAGGGCGGTATCAATGCACCGAAAAATTATAAGAACGATGGCGACAGTATCTGGCGGTTGTTTTACGATACGGTCAAAGGCGGCGATTATCGTGCACGTGAAGCGAATGTGTACCGGCTTGCCCAGGTCAGCGGCAATATCATCGATCAATGTGTCGCACAGGGCGTTCCGTTTGCGCGTGAATATGGTGGACTGCTGGATAACCGTTCGTTTGGCGGCGCTCAGGTTTCGCGGACATTTTATGCGCGCGGGCAAACAGGTCAGCAGTTGCTCCTCGGTGCCTATCAGGCACTTTCAAAAGAAATTCATAACGGCGGAGTAAAATTTTATCCGCGCCGCGAGATGCTCGATCTTATTGTTGTCGATGGAAAAGCACGCGGCATCGTCGCCCGCAATCTTATCGACGGGACGATCGAGTCGTACGTCGCCGATGCGGTTGTCCTCGCTACCGGCGGATATGGAAATGTCTTTTATCTTTCCACGAACGCCAAGGCTTGCAACGCAACGGCGATCTGGCGTGCACATAAACGCGGAGCGTTTTTCGGCAATCCCTGTTTTACACAGATTCATCCGACGTGTATTCCTGTTGCCGGCGACATTCAATCCAAACTGACGCTGATGAGCGAAAGCTTGCGGAACGACGGCAGGATTTGGGTGCCGAAACAAAAAGGAGATAAACGCGATCCCCGTCAGATTCCTGAAGAAGATCGTGATTATTATCTCGAACGGTTATATCCCGCATTCGGCAATCTGGTCCCGCGTGATGTTGCTTCCCGCCGTGCAAAAGAAATGTGCGATAAAGGTCACGGGGTGGGGCAAACCGGGCTCGCCGTGTATCTTGATTTCAGCGATACGATCAAACGGAACGGAAAAAAATGGGTGGAAGAACAATACGGCAATCTTTTTGATATGTATCATGAGATCACCAGCGAGAATGCCTACGAAGTTCCGATGCGCATTTATCCTGCCGTTCACTACACGATGGGCGGTCTCTGGGTCGATTATAATCTCATGAGCACTATCCCGGGTATGTTCGTTCTCGGCGAAGCTAATTTTTCCGATCATGGCGCAAACCGGCTCGGCGCCAGTGCGTTGATGCAGGGACTTGCCGATGGGTACTTCATCATTCCCTATACCATCGGTGATTATCTCGCATCAAATAAATTTCCGGCAGTGAAAAAGGACGATCCGACTGTGACGTCGGTTGAAAAAGATATTCAACAAGCGACAAAGAAGTTTTTAGGCATTCAAGGAAAAACCACTGTTGATGAATTTCATAAACGTCTCGGCAAAACAATGTGGGAATTGTGCGGCATGGGGCGCAATGCTACCGGTTTGAAAAAGGCGCTGGAGATCATTCCTCAATTGCGTGAAGAATTTTGGAAAGATGTGAAAGTTCCCGGTTCTGCCGATAATTTCAATGCGGAAATCGAAAAGGCCGGAAGGGTTGCGGACTTTATGGAACTTGCCGAGTTGATCGTTCGCGACGCTCTTCACCGTGAAGAGTCCTGCGGCGGACATTTCCGTGAGGAATTTCAAACGGAAGAGGGTGAAGCGAAACGAAACGATGAACAATTTTCCTATGTCGCGGCGTGGGAATTCACCGGTGTCGGTCAGCAGCCGCAACTGCATAAAGAACCGCTGAATTTTGAATATGTCAAACAGTCCCAGCGAAGTTATAAATAATTTTTATTTTTGACTTTTGAATTTACTCCACTTGAAATCGATATGAATATTACACTGAAAATCTGGCGCCAGGAACGTAAAGGGAGCGAAGGAAAATTTGTGGAATACCCGGCGGGAAATATTTCTCCGGATATGTCGTTTCTTGAAATGATGGATGCGGTCAATCTGCATCTTGCCAAGAAAGGCGAAGACACGATCGCGTTCGATCACGATTGCCGTGAAGGAATTTGCGGAAGCTGCGGCGTATACATCAACGGCAGGGCACATGGTCCGGTGCGTGGTGTTGCCACCTGCCAGTTATATATGCGTTCATTCAAGGATGGCGATACGATTGTCGTCGAACCGTGGCGTGCAAAAGCTTTTCCCGTTATCAAAGATCTTGTTGTCGACCGATCGGGATTCGATCGTATCATTCAGGCCGGCGGATATGTTTCTGTCGATACCGGAGGCGTTCCGGACGGTAATGCAATCCCGATTTCGAAAGTGATTGCCGACGAGGCATTTGATGCCGCCGCGTGTATCGGTTGCGGTGCATGCGTAGCGGCGTGCAAAAATTCCTCGGCAATGCTGTTTGTCAGTGCGAAAGTTTCGCAGCTTGCGTTATTGCCGCAGGGAGATGCCGAACGAAGGGATCGCGTGCTGAATATGGTCGCCCGGATGGATCAGGAAGGATTTGGTAACTGTTCGAACACGTACGCGTGTGAAGCGGAATGTCCGAAAGAAATTTCCGTCACGAATATAGCACGGATGAACCGGGAATTCCTGAAAGCGAACGTCGGATCATAACATCGTTTGCATTTCGTTTTGAAAATTCAAAAGGGCGACGCTTCGGCAGTCGCCCTTTTTATTGAAGGAAGTGTTCCTGTCTATTACAACATCAACGATTGACCGAAGCTTTCTTCGTCAAGTGTCGTTGCCTGCCGCTGAATCCTCTGGAGAGAATATTTATCATTGTGGAGTTGTAAATAATGGTCGGTGAAAATATTGATTGCCGACCGCACGTCGACAAATCGTTCTCCAAGCATCGAAAGAATCGGTGTTGCGGACGCGTCGTATCGCTCTGAATGTTCCGCGGCCGTTTCGAATTGTGCCTGTCCGATACGTTCATAATAATTCATCGGCGGTGCGCCGATATTCTGGTTTCGCTGGAAAATAAAATCGGGGAAAAAACCGGTGAGGAATAACGATATGTTGCCGATATATCTCCGGAGAAAATATTGCTGCGGCTTGTCGAGTTCCGGCAGCATGTTCAACAGATCGATCATGTAGATCGTTTTGCCGCCTTCGGTTGCAGCGAGATTCCAGACGGTTTGATTGGAACGGAATTCCACGCAGATGCCCGCAACATAATCGGCAAGGTCGTCATCGGCGAGATGCTTGAAATCCAGCGCCTGATAAATGAACACATAGAAAAAAAGCTGGGGCGAAATCGTGAGAAACACCGGCGGTGTCGTCAGCGACCGTTCGAACAATTTTTTCTCGTGCAATAAGCCGGTCATTGATGCCGGATCTTCCGTTTGCTGAAGGATGGCATCCCGCTCTGAACTTGTCTCGCCGAGTGTTTGTGCAATGAACATGCAATCGGTTTCTGTCAATTGCGATCGCGTATGATTGTACATATCTCCAAATCCCTTTCTTTCTGATAAAAAAAATGTAAATGGAATTTGGATGTTTGTCAATACTATTTTGCCGGTCGCCACATTAAATTCGGATAATGGCTTTTTTCATCCCCTTTAGCCGTATAGACATCGATGAGTTGATTCTTTCTGATCAAAAATGCTAATTATTTTTTGCTCCTTGGTTGATCCATTTTTCCAGAATGGCAAGCGTGTCGGCAGGAAATTGCCGTTTGAACCGAAACGGCATCGGATCGCCGAAAGGCGGCGTTGAGCCGATTTTCTTTATCAGGATGCTGGAGTCGGCTTGCCTGGGAACGACCGGCGTGCCATGTTTCCCGCCGTTCATCAAATCTGAATAGCTTTCCAGATATAACTGACTCGGATTCATCTCATCTTCCGTATGACAGGGGAGGCAATATTTTTTTAAAATAGGAATGATGTCTTTCTTGTATGAAATTTTTTGTTCCTTCTTTTTCGTGCTTCTTCCTGTTTGTTCGGATTTTCGTACCTGCGCTCCCATGATGAGCAATCCGAGGATGACAACAACAATACCGTACTTCATACCTGTTTTTCGAAATAATGAATGATTGATGACCTGAATATTATTTGGAAGACATTTTTCGGGGGAATCTGCCTGCCAACCGTGGGAGAACAACGGAACAGAAGAAACGATCGCGGAAACATAAACCCGAACGCGGATGAAGACGTGAATCTTCATCCGCATTCAGAAACGAAAATTACTTGACTAACATCATTTTTCGAACCGCATCGAAACTGCCTGCCTGGATTTTATAGAAATAAATTCCGGAGCTCAGATTGGATGCATCGAAACGGTAGGCATGAGATCCGGCACCGACCGATTCGTTGTTCAACAACGTGAATACTTCCTGTCCGAGAATGTTGTAAATCTTCAGGGTCACCGTTGAAGCAGTCGGGAGATCGAATGCGATTTCCGTCGATGGATTGAACGGATTCGGATAATTCTGGTGCAAGGCGAATTCTTTCGGTACTGTTACCGGTTGTGCCGACAGAATTAATGAAGTACCCGAAGCGCTGACCTTTGCCGATCCCTGGCCGTTCATTGTGGTAATCAATTTTCCGCTTGCATCGGTGAGCTTGTAGCCGTAGCCGGTCGTACTGACCGACCATTTGACGGTAAGAGGGGCCTGTGCCGATTGCAACGAAATCGGATATGATGATGCCGTCTTTAACACCAACGGATGTAATTCCACCATTTGTTGTGAATTAAATCGTGCGTCAAATGATCCTGACGGACCCACGGGTGGCAGTTCGTATGCTTGTACGTTGATCGTGTTCCGTTGCGGCCCGAAATACAGCGTTTGCGAACTACCGGTTGCATCCGTGATCGTCATCGAATTCAATTGTGAAAGAACTCCTTCGGTGTTGACTTTCGGTGAAGAAGCGGTTGACGACAGCACCAATGTGCCGGGTGCAGAAGCTTTCACCCAATATCCGCGTCCCGGGTCAACACTTGTTGCCGGAGCATATCCTGTCGCATATCCGAACAAATTCGACGTGATAATGCCTGCCGGTGTTGTTGAAATTGATGAAACCGGAACGGATGAAGATATGGAACCGATCAAATTCCATCCTGCGGATAAGGAGATCGATTGCGTTGTCATCTGCGTTCCGGAAATGATGATGGAATTTGTTCCGGAATATTCAATCCAATATCCTTGTCCATAGGAAAGGACTGAAGTGATGGCATAGCCGCTCGATGTGAATTGGAAAGCGTTCGAAACAGCACCGGGGAATACAACTTTCTGGTGAAGGTCGGAAACAGTGACCGGAATGGAAACGAGATTCCACCGAGGCTGTACGTTCAATGTTGTATACGGTCCGCCGCTTCCGCCGAGAGGATTCAACTGAGCGTCTGCGCTCACTGTTGACGGCGAGGCATTAACGTATGATGTAGTTGTCGGTAACGTTGTTTCTGTCATTCCCGGTTTCTGGAAAAGAAGAGAGTATGATCCGGGCGGTATTCCGGCAACGAGGTAACTTCCGTCAGCCGCGCTGACGTCTGCCCCGACAACCTGATGCAAATTATTGATGACCGTAACCAGCGCACCGTCGACAGGACCTGCCGATTGTCCGGTGTGAATATGTCCTTTAACACAATTAAGACCACCGATCGTGTCCGGGATTGCATAAATATCGATTCCGTTCACAGCTCCGCCGCTCACGGCGACTGTCGATGCGCTATCGAGGAATGGCGTTCCGCCGTTAAGACTATAGAACGTCGGGAAAAAATCTTTTCCTGCCAAGGCAAGGACATAAAAGTTCCCTGCAGGCAAATGGTCCAGCGTGTAACTTCCTGTGCTGTCGGTGAACGTTGAAACTGTAAAGCCGGTATAACGGCCGGATCCGTCTCTGTGGAATCCGATAACATGGCTCTTTAACCCGGAACTATCCTGAGCATTGTGAATGACGCCGCTGATCGATCCGGTCGACGGAAGCTTTGCGATAAGATTGAAATTGATTCCCGCAGTATCGCCTGTCAAATAAATTTGATTTGCATCAAGAGGACTCGATTGATGATTCCAAAATTGCGGTAAAAATCCTTTTGCTTGAGCCGTGACGATATACGTTCCATGCAATAACTTGAAACTATAGTTGCCGGAGGAATCCGTTGTCGTCATCCGGACAGGGTCACAATCATTATGATGGTCATCAAAAACGTCGGCACTTGTAGAGGAATCATGACCGGTTCTAAAAATCGTTACTAACGCACCGGGAATGGGGTGGGTGGAAGAATCCCAAACCGTACCGGATAAAAGAAATCGGTTGTCGACGGTATCGCGCGCGTGTAACGTAAAATTCACGGTTACTGTCTGGCTGTCTTGTACGACGACGGGAGTTGCGTCATGAATATCATTTACTCCGTTGTACCATTGCGGGAGTAAGAGTGCATTATCCGGTTCTGCGTGGAGATAATAGGTCGACGGGTTCACATACGAAAGAGAATAATTTCCCACACTGTCGGTTATCGCACAATAAACAAATCGTCCCGTATTGACATCAAATACTTTTATTTTCACATGAGGAATTCCGTGTCCGATAGTATCCTGCACGTTTCCTGTAATACTTGCCGGTGATCCGGAGAGAACGAAAATGAAAAATGCTTGCCGTATTCCCGGAACAGCATTCGTGCAAATATGCGCGCCGATGGTAACTTCATAAATTCCTAAATGTGCCGGAGTCCATTGAACAACGCCGGAGTCGTTAATCGTCATTCCTTCGGGGCCATTCAATAAATTAAAGCACACAGGAAGTCCCGGAGGGTTTGTAACGACTTGAGCATCGTATGTGTAAAGCTGGCCTGTCGTTCCCATGTGCGGCGGAGTACTCACAAATTGCAATTGCACATGGCTGGAATTATGCCCTGTATCGGGAAATGAAAAAAGTTTGATAATATTTGACGGACCGCTTTCAATACTGTCCGGATATTTTGCAGTGACATAATACCACAATGAATCATTGAGTGCAACGCTATCGCTATATTCCTGATGCATTGTTGAATCTAACAATGAAAAGGAGGTATCCGTGTTTAGTTTTCTGTAAATATTATACTTCAGCGGCGGTGGCGGCGTTGGAGGAGGATTTATCGGAGGCACGATTGTCGGAGGATGATCCCACGAGAGATCGACCATTCCGTGGTGATATTCACCCTCGAGGTTACGGGGTGGAGCTTGTGCAAACACAATGGTAGCTCCAGCGAATAAAAGAACAAGACAAAAAATCAACACGTGTTTCATGATGTGGCTCCTTTGATTATGGAATCGAATCGTGATAGGTCTTCGTAAATTTCATTAAAACTATAGAAATAGTCAAGGTATTTAAAAAAATTAATCTTTTGTTAATAATTTACTCGAATTTGGTAGAATGGGTAATATTTTCGATTTGACTTTCTCAGATTTGTCGGCTATCTTGTCACGGACTTTATGCTATTTGAGAACTATTTTTTGGAAATCCGGTAAAGAATGACTTCTTCTGCGCAGTCCCGTGGACTTCGGCCTCGTTTTCCCCTCTTTTCTAAAATTATTGCCGGATTTGCCGTCGTCATTCTGATCATGGTCGGTTTGAGTATAACGACCATGGTACAAATCCAGACATTGCTTTCTGCGAGCCAGGTGGAATTTCGTGTGATTCCTCATGTCCAAATGATGAAGGAATTGTGGGGAATCGAACATGATGCCGCTCAAAAATATTTTGAAACCAAAAAATCATCCGACCAGCAGAAACTGGATTTTACCGTTTCACAATTCCATCAGGCAGTCGATTCGCTCGTCCGCATGACGGATACTTCCAATCAATTCCTGAAAGAAATTGTCGAACGGCAAGGTCGGTTTGAATCTTTTCTCAAAAAAGAATCTGAACAGCTCGGGGACAATCCGCATCTCAATGCAGTATCGGATTTGCAGGTACAGAGTATTGAACCCGACTCCATGATTCAAAGTATGCGATCGTTGAGCGATATGTACCTTCCGCCATGGGTCAAGGGATGGAAATTATTCAATGACCGGATTCCCATCGTCATCACGACAGTCTACTTTATCATGATATTGGCTCTTGCGATCAGCGGTGTCGTCGCGTTATTTGTTGCCCGGACCGTGACGCGCCCGATTCAGGCATTGAAAGCGGGTACCGAAAAAGTAAGCGAAGCGCAATATGAAACCGTTCCGATCACATCCAATGATGAAATTGCCGAACTGACGGTCGCATTCAATTCGATGAGCGATAAATTGAAACATCTTGATGAAATGCGCATGCAGCTCATGTCGGAAATTTCGCATGAAATGCGAACACCGCTGCAGGTGATCAAAGCCGGTTGCTACTCGATCATTCATACGAAGGATGGTCCCGTTTTGACGCAGCGGCAACGTGATGCCGTCGGCATGATTCATCAGGCAACGAACAGAATCAACCAGTTCGTGAATTCGTTTCTGGATATCGCGAAGATGGAAGCCGGCTTGATGAAATTCAACTTCGAGAGCGTCAATCTCGTGGATATACTCAACCCGTTGGTACAGGAAGCGCAACTCATCGCTCAAACACGCCAGATACAAATCGGGTTCACATCCGACCAACTTCCGCTCATGATGATCGATAAAGACCGGATGAGCCAGGTGTTCAGCAACCTTCTATCTAATGCGTTGAAGTACACTCCGGATCAGGGAACAATTTCTCTTTCGATTGTCAAAACGAACGAATGCGAATCGGTGGGCAATGCCGGTCCGGGATGTGTGAAGGTGGAAGTGCAGGATTCGGGTGTCGGAATTCCTGAAGCGGATCTGGCAAAATTGTTTAACAAATTTTATCAGGCAAAAAATGTTCCGCTGGTCAATGAAAAAGGATCAGGGCTCGGTCTCGCCCTGGTTAAGCATGTCACCGAAGCACACGGCGGTCGCGTGAGCGTACGAAGCCAGGTTGGTGCCGGTTCGACATTTACCATTCTCCTTCCGTTACCGACAGCGTAACACGGGCTCCATGAAACTTCAACCTTCCACGGAATCGTTGTTATCCGAAATCGAACAATTCGCTCAACGGAAATTCCGGTATCGCCTGGAAATCGGTTTGCTGGTCGAAGCGGCAAACTCGGTATCGCTTCGCCGGGTACTGGATGATATCCAGTTCAATGCAAAATTTTTGACGAATGCATTCAATCTCTTGAAAAGAGTCGGAAGCGATAGCCCGGAAACAGTGAAGCTTTCATCGGAATTTCGGGATGGTGTTGAAAAAGTGTCGACGTTAATGCGGACACTTATGAAAGAAAGTCCGAACGAAATCCGTGATCTTTTTTTGAAACGTTTTCTTTCTCTGTCGACGGACAATATGACTGAATTACTTTCTCTGTGTAATGAATTAAGCTGGGTGAAAAATTATTCATTGGAACAAAACCGCCATCATCAGTAAAACATTGATACGAAAAATACATATTGAACGCATTGCATTGCTTGCTGTTTTTGCGGCAACGATCGTCTGGCTCGGCGGCAGCATCATCCGTGCGATGATTGGATTCGACTTACTGCAAGTCGGTACGCTCGACTTCAAACCGAATATTCATCCGTATGTCGAACGCGTAGTCTACAGTTTAATTGCGCAAAGTTCGTTGATTGTGGATATCGCATATGTTGTGCTCTGGATCGCCGGGATTATATTTCTCAAATCGACGGCGCTCCGTCTCAAAGAGCATGGCTGGTTGATGATTATTGCGATTTTGTTTTACATGTTCACGCCGGTGGAAATTTACTTGATGGTTCTGGATATGAAATTCTGGATGCTGGATCATATCGGATCGAACGATCTCGTGGAATTCCGCATTCTGCTGATTCACCGGCTTGCGGCATTATCCGGTGTTCCGCTCATTGCTGTGCTCTGTTATTACACCGGTGTTGTGATGGCGGTGTTCCGCCCGTTCCGGCGTTCATCCTCAATTATTTCTCATAATTAATGTAATTCTTCCGCATGAACCTTTTGCTGCTCGTCAAAAAAAATAAAGGCATTGTATTCATCTGCGTTCTATTTTTCATTGCAGGGATGCTGCGTCTTAACGACCTTTCTTTTTATACACCGGACAGCAGTCGGTATTTGATCTGGGGAAATTCACTTGCTCACGGCAAAGGATTCGTCGATGAAACGCTTCCCGATCCCGATCCGTATGTGGTTCACGCGCCGTTATATTCGCTCCTGATCGCTCCGGCGGAATTTCTTGCACCGTATTCAACTGTTCTGGTGAAAGCGTGGACGTTGTTGTGGGGCGTTCTTGCCGTTCTTTTATTGTATGCGTGGCTTTGCCGCGCTGTCGGAAAATCCGGAGCTCTTGTCGGAGCGATTCTGTTTGCCGGAAACCCGCTATTCTGGCTTTACGCAACCGAGGTTCTTTCGGATGCGCCGTTTATTGCCGCCGTGCTCGGAGTATTGTATTTGTGTGAACGGATGTGTGTGACGGAAGAACGAAAATTACCGGAACAAATTTTCCTGTTGGTCGCCGTTCTGTTTGCGTCGATGGTCCGTGAGGTCGGTGCGGTGGTCGCTGTTGCCGCGGTCGGTTTTCTTTTTCTCCATAAACGATTCAAAGAACCGGTTATCATGATACTGGTGACAGGAATCCTGATCGCATTATGGTATGTGCGAAACAATGTCTATGCCTCGACGGCTTCGTTGTATGCCGGCGGCAATGTTTCTCTTGTTTTTAGAAAACTGATGACCGGTTCGAATTCTTCGCTGATCAACGAATTCGCATTGCGCATCTGGCTCACATTCCGTTCGTATGCATCACAAATTCCGGGCCTGATATTTTATCCGATGTTCCAGGGACATTTCGGTCATCTCTTTTATATCCCGTCATCTCTTTCGACGGGATTGGAAAATATGATTGCCTCGGTCTCCGGGATTTTTGAACCGGTTATCGACATCCTCATCCTCATCGGTCTTGTGCGGGATTTCACTTCCGGAAAAAAAATGCTCATGCGGGGATTCTTCGTCCTGTTCTACGGCGGTGCGATTTTACTCTATCCGATTAATGATGTTCGATTTTTAGTGCCGCTCATTCCGCTTCTCATTTTGTATCTGATGCGGGGAGCAAACTGGCTTTCGAAAAAGTTTTCCGGTCTGGCAATGATCCGACAGGTGAAGTATGCCGTTCTCATTGCAATCGTGGCGATGTTGCCGAATCTCGCAAGCGCATTTGAAATGGTGAAAGCCAATATCGCATATTATTCTCATCCGGAAATATATTATTCCGCCGGCGATGAATCGGCGTTGTATACGTCTCTTTATGCGCGACCGTGGACGACCCTGGGAAACTGGATCCAGCAGCATCTGGATGAACATGCAATCATTGTCAGTCCATACAAACAGCTTGCGACTGTGGTCGGTGGGCGGAAAGTGATGATCCTGGATAAAGGAATTACTCTGCCGCAATTCGAACAGGAGATCCGGAACAACGGCGCCGAATATCTTGTTGCTCCCCGGCGATGGGGGACGATTAATGTCTATGAAGCTCTCACGATGGAATCGAAGCGGTTTCGATTTGAAGAAATCTATACGGTCGGCGATCTGCATTTCTTCCAAATTCATTCCAAACTTCGTGAGCCGGTGACTGCGGATAATCAATCATATACAATCGATACATCGAACACGGCAAGTGCAAATCTTCGGAACGGGTGGCGGCAACTGTCGGCGGGAAAATACAACAGCGCCAATGGATATTTTCTGAAGGCAATGTCCCTTGCACCGTCTCAGCCGGAAATCGTTTACTACACTCTCGTTTCATACAGTTTGCTGGATGATTCGGTTCATGCACGGGAATATTATCAGCACTTGTATGCCGCGCCGCAGGCAGGATCGTATCTCGACCCGGCTTCGTCCTATCTCTCGGCAATGAATCAAATTAACAGCGCGCGGGAACTTCATTACTCCGACGGTATAGCAGTGCAATCATACAAAGCCGCTTCGGTCTACTGGAAGTTAGGTGCGTATCATAAAGCTGCGGAGCTGATGAATTATTCGCTGGATGCGGACACGGAATATTTTGTCGGTTTGCTCTGGGGCATGCATTACAATCTCCAGCTCGGCGACACGGGCACAGCGAAAAAGTATCTTACCATCCTGGACCATATCGACGCGAAAAATCCGGTCGTGCAAACATTTCATCAGATTTTTCTGTTTGCCGATTCTATCGGGATCAGTAACGAACATACAGATCGCAGTCGCTTGTATCTGGCAATTGCAAATCTCTACCGGAAAACTGAATTGTTCGATGAGGCAATCGATGAAGCGGAATTTGCCTTGCGTGAAGATCCCAATAATGCCGGAGCACTTTTGTTGATTGCACAGATCCATGAACAACATTCTCGATATCCTGTTGCAGTAAAAACGTATCGGCAAATTTTATCGTTCGATCCGAATAACCAAGTTGCCCTCGCACAAATTGATTCGCTCCAACGGAAGATGGGACACATAGGTTCGTAGGTTGTTTTTCTGTCCGAATTTGCGTATTCTTAAAGATATCACACATTTGATTGAAGAATGAATTATCTCCATCTTATCAGCGAATTGGAAGAAGTCAGCAAACAGCTTGCCGTTACGCTCCGGTATGAAAAGGGTGACTTCGAAGGCGGCTATTGCATTTTGAAGGACCAAAAGATTCTCGTCATCAATAAGCGCCTGCCGGATGCACGCAAAGCGTCGGCGCTGGCGCAGGCACTTGCAGAATACGGCGTTGAAACGACATTCATCAAACCGAATGTGCGCTCGTACATTGAAGATGAAGTTGCCAAACTTTCCAAACAGGCACGATGATCTCTGCGGTCATATTCGATCTCGATAACACGCTGGTCGATTTTATGGCAATGAAACGCCGTGCCATCGATGCAGCTGTGCAGGCGATGATCGATGCCGGACTCAATCTTTCTCCCGATGAAGTGAAGGCGCGCATCGATGCCATCTATAAAGAACGCGGCATCGAGTTTCAAAATGTTTTCGATCAGTTGTTGTATGACGTGTTCAATAAAGTCGATTACAAAATCCTTTCTGCCGGAATCATTGCCTACCGCAGAGCACGTGAAGCGGCGCTCGTTCCGTATCCGCACGTCTACATGACGCTGATGGAATTATTGAAGCGCGGAATGCTCCTCGCCGTCGTTTCCGATGCACCGGGACGTGAAGCATGGCTGAGGTTGTGCTATCTTAATTTTCATCATATCTTTCATGCCGTCGTCACGTTCGAAGACACTGGCGAGCGAAAACCGAATCCGGGTCCGTTCCGGAAAGCGTTACAATTGCTGAACGTCGGAGCCGACAAAGCGCTCATGATCGGCGATTGGGCAGAACGCGATATGATCGGCGCGAGCAATATTGGGATGAAAACGGTTTTTGCGCGCTACGGCGACACATTCGGTACCGTCGAAACGCACGCCGATTATGAAATCAACGATATCAAGGATTTGCTTCAGATTGTTGAACAGGAAAATTCCGGAGTGACTGCCAATCATGGTTGAAGGCATCGGTGTAGACGTGGTAGAGATTAAACGTCTGCAGGAAACTGTGACGAAGTGGGGGGATGTATTTCTCAGAAAGATTTTTACGAATAAAGAACTCCGGTACGCCCGTTCAAAAAAAGATCCGGTGCCTCATATTGCCGCGCGGTTTGCCGTGAAAGAAGCCGTTGCGAAAGCGCTCTCGACCGGCTGGAGCGGCGGGTTCCGGTGGAAAGATGTCGAAGTAGAAAACGATTCCTCGGGAAAGCCGTCGGTGATACTGTACGGCACGATGAAAGATTTGCTCGCCGGAGGGAAAGTGTTTATCTCGATTTCTCATTCGGAAAATGTCGTTGTCGCTTTTGCCGTTATCGAAAAATGAGATGATGGGTCAATTTGAAATATTCCAAGCAAAGAAACCGTCTTTGCGAGGCACGTAGTGCCGAAGCAATCTCAACGCAGTTCATGTTGAGGTACCATAAACATGAAGATTGTTTTTCCTCAAAAAAATAATTATGTTGATACTACAACGTCGGTTATCCCTCATTTCTGAAGGAATTATCGCATGAAACAGATTGGCATCAAAAAATTATACTACTCGATCAGCGAGGTCAGCAAGATCACTGATTTGGAACAGTACGTCTTACGGTATTGGGAATCGGAATTCGAGCAGTTGAAGCCCGCCAAGAATCGCGCCGGTAATCGTATTTATACAAATCGCGAAATCAAGATGATTCTGTATATCAAGAAACTTCTGCGTGAGGAACGCTATACAATAGAAGGAGCCAAACAGGTGTTGTTGACGTATGTTCCGGACACCGATACCGGCGAACAGCTTGAGCTTCTCGCCTCCGCTGCGGAACCGGAAACGATGTCGCAATCTGTTCAGCCGAAAACGACAGAAAACCGGCTTCGTAACGATATGATAGACGTGAAGAAATTTTTGGAAGATTTACTGGTTCGATTGGCATAATCACCCGGAGAAACGTTCATGAATGAAGAAATGACAACATCGCGCGCCGTCACTGCTGAGGAAGCTCAGGAGATTGTTCGCGCGTTTATGTTGAAAGTGTACGGATGGATGTCCGCAGGTCTGATGATCACGGCGATTACGGCGTTGGGGACGTATCATTCAAAGCAGTTGCTCGAACTGATTCTCGAAAACCGCATCGTCTATTTCGGTTTGATTATTGCACAGCTTGGACTTGTCATATGGCTTTCGGCTAGAATACAAAAAATGTCCGCCATGACTGCCACGATGGTCTTTGTCGGATATTCCGCATTGACCGGCTTAACGTTGTCGGTTGTGTTTCTTATTTATACTCTCGCATCGTTATCATCGACGTTCTTTGTTACCGGAGCGACGTTCGGTGCCATGGCGGTGTACGGCACGATCACAAAACGTGACCTGACGAGCATGGGAAGCTTCCTGATGATGGGACTTGTCGGCATGATTATCGCTTCGGTCGTGAATATGTTCTGGGCGAATGAAACGCTCTACTGGATTACGACATATATCGGCGTGTTTATTTTTGTCGGCTTGACTGCCTACGATGCGCAAAAAATTAAAACGCTCGCCGCCGCATCGATGGAAGGCGAGGAAGCGGAACAGAAAGCATCCATCATCGGTGCATTGCGGTTGTATCTTGATTTCATCAATTTGTTTCTGTTGTTGTTGCGGGTGTTAGGACGCAGACGATAAAAAAAATCCCCGTCACCCTGAGCGTAGTCTCCCGAAGGGATGCCTTTGGCAGAAGGGTGTAGGAAGCAAATATAAAATAGTAGTACGTAAAAAGTTGTATTGTCAAATTCGGAACGTGGCGCAGCCCGGTAGCGCACTTGCTTGGGGTGCAAGGGGCCGCGGGTTCAAATCCCGCCGTTCCGACGAAATTGTGAGTTTTACATTCCTCTGTAGATGGAATTGTTGAATGCCAGCAGCTTTTTTGTTGGCAGGAAGGATGTTCAACAATGCCCACCTCCCAGAAATTCTATCTCTGGAAACGCAAAGGTACGTATTACATTGGTTATGATGATGTAGACGGCAAAAGGAAGTGGAAGTCCTCTAAATGCCATCTCAAAACCGATGCCCTAAAGAAGCTGAGTGAGTTTAGGGAGCTTTTGCGTTCAAAACCCGATGCAATAACGCTCTCTCATTTCACAACAGACTTTCTTTCCTACGCATCTACGTCTTACGCAAAGCCCACAGTTGACATTTTCACCATTGGTTTGAGACATCTCTCCACAATTGCAGGAGATTGCCTCTTAACGCGGCTTAATCCTCAGCATATCGACATTTACAAGTCTGAACGGCTGAAAGCGGTTAGTGCCACAAGCGTAAACGTGGAAGTAAGAGGGTTACGAGCTATTTTCAACGTTGCCTTGCGTTGGAAAATGGTAGAAAACAACCCCTTTGCACGAGTACAACTCATTACGAACACCTGAGAAACCTCCTACATATTTCAGTAAGGAAGATTTTCAAAAGCTCACTTCAATTATCAACGAGAACTGGCTTAAAGAAATGGTTATGTTTGCCGCGCTGACAGGAATGAGAAGAGGGGAGATAATCAATCTCCGATGGCAGGATGTTGACCTTCAAAGAAAGCTCATTAATATCCAGAGTAGCGCATCATTCAAGACGAAGCAAGGAAAACAGCGCACTCTACCACTCAGCGAAGTTGCCCTCCATTTACTCACCATGAGATTGAAGCAATCAACAGGCGAATATGTTTTTTCTCTGAACGATACAAGGATTTTGGAAAGCCGAGTAACCCATAAGCTGAAAGACTACATTCGCCTTGCGCAATTGAATGACAAGTTGCACTTTCATTCTCTCCGGCACACCTTTGCAAGTTGGCTTGTGCAAGATGGTGTTTCCCTCTACGAAGTGCAGAAATTGCTTGGACATTCCAACATCGCGGTCACTCAGGTTTACTCTCATTTGCAACCGGAAACTTTGCATTCAACGGTGAACAGAATTTCATTTTCATCCAATTGAGTGAAAGGAATTTCGGGGGAGGAGGAGGATAACGAAGCCGACCATCCCCTCCGGTGGGGGTATGCCACACTTTACCTACTACCCCATGAAATTGAAGGTAGGGATGGTTCAGAAAGGGCTTCTCATTTTAAATTTCTTCCAAGAAAATACACACTAAAACATTTTATAAGTATAACTTATGGATTGTAACAAAAGATAGCAATTGGTTGTGAGCTAACTTTTTTGTATTTTCTGCGAGCATTCGAATTGACCAAAATATGAATTTACGACCTCGGATTATGCGAGGTGATAAACCCTCAACTGCTTAATGGGTACGGTCAAACCCGGATGTGGCAGTTGGGGGTTCTTTTTTAGATGGTTGGATAACTATGCTAAGATGCATCTCAAATTTTGTGCTTTTATTCTTTCTTGCATTCATTTCTTGTCCTTCTCAAACCAATTGGTACTTCCAGAATCCAATTCCCACTGGGAACGATTTGCTCGACGTTCGTACTTTCAATTCACTTCTAGCTCGAATCACGACATCTGATGGAACAATCCTTCAAACTTCAGATGGCGGATTATCATGGAGCGAGAAATCAATAGGACATCATCAAAGACTTTGGGGTATTTCTTTTGCAGACATCAACATCGGCTTTGCCGTTGGAGAGCAGCGGACAATACTTTATACCACTGACGGAGGAAATTCTTGGACTACTCAGAGCTTTTGTAATTGTACAGGTGATATCTCCTATACCGCCGTGGCGTGTCCTGATGCAGACACAGCAATTGTTGTGGGGGGAAACGGTACAATCCTGCACACTACTAATGGAGGTTCGAATTGGATTACCCAATCAAGTGGAACAGTTTATGACCCTGGGGTGTCTGGTTTGTAAACACTGAGGTGGGTATTGCAGTTGGACGCAGTGGTACAATAAGACGCACGACAGATGGTGGACAGAACTGGATGAACCAATCCTTTGGGACAAACGATTTGTACGGAGTTTGCTTCCCGAACGAGAGTTATGGAACTGCCGTTGGAGCAAATGGCAAAATATTTCATACCACGAACGGTGGGCAGGATTGGGTAGAGCAATCAAGCGGTTCAACTGACCTCCTATGGAAAGTACAATTTACTTCAATCGATTCGGGTTTCGTGATTGGTTCATCTGGAACGCTTCTTATTACTAACGATGGTGGTTCGACATGGGTAAACGAAAGTAATAAGCTGTCGGGCGCGTCCTTACGAAGCGTATCATTCAGCGACCCGCAAACTGGTTTCATAGTTGGATACGTTTCAATTTATAGGACAACGGATGGGGGCTCATCATGGGCTAAACGTTCATACTCGGCAACAATGAATGCCATAAGGAGTGTTTGCCCCTGTAATGAAGACTCTGCAATTGCTGTCGGGGACGTTGGAACGATTATTATGACCACAAATGGAGGTAGCTCATGGATAGGAGAGAACACTAATCTTGTCTCAAACCTATCATCGGTTTCTTTTTACCATTCGCCATATGGGATTACCGTGGGAAGTTTTGGGGTAATACGCGTCACTTCAAACTGCGGAAATACTTGGGAAAGTGTAGATAGTGTGACAAGTAGAAACCTAAACTGCCTGTCGCATGATGATACACTTAGAGCGATTGCCGTCGGAGATAGCGGAACTATTATTAAAACCACTGACGGTGGTATTCACTGGACACAAGAGAACATTTCGACCTCACTCAACCTCCGGGAGTGTCTCATTCGGCGGCAGTAATACTGCGACCGCTGTCGGTGATAACGGAATTATTCTCAGAACTGAAAACGGTGGGGCGACTTGGATTAATCAGACTCCTTTTGGATTCACAAAAAATCTTCGGTGTGTCTATTGCGTAAACGGCAGCACCGGAATAGCGGTCGGTGAAGGGGGAACAATTCTTCGTACCGACAACAGCGGTTTGCATTGGGCGGACATTTCGATTTCGACTAGCATTAATCCGATTGACTTGAACTCAGTCTATTTCCTCGACCTACAAAATGGCTTCTCTGTGGGAGGAGTCAATGGAGTTACAAATGGGACACTAATACAGACCACAACTGGTGGTACAACGTGGAATTTACTAGAGACACCTTCCTTTAGTACCCTGTATGATATCTTTTTTCCGAATAGTCTTAATGGCTTCATCGTCGGCGACGAGGGCACAATTCTGAATACTTTAAAATCAGGCATCGAATCTGTGGATGATAAGGGTTCTGAGGCGCACAATCCGAAGACCTTTAGTCTCCTACAGAATTTCCCCAACCCATTCAATCCTGCAACGAAAATCAGTTACACACTCGCAAAGGCAAGTAATGTCACTCTGAAAGTGTTTGACATTCTTGGAAGACAGATTGCCACTCTTGTGAATGGTAAGAATGAACCGGGAGAACATTCAATCAGTTGGAATGCTCTGAACGTTCCGAGTGGAGTTTATTTTTATAGGATAGTTGCTGGAGATTTTGTGCAGACTCAAAAAATGATTTTGATGAAGTGAAAATTGCACAACAAGCGAAGAGAATTTATGATTTGAATGTATGAGTGAGAATTATACAAAAGAAGAAATCTTATGGGAAAATTGGTTGACCGACTTCCGGAACCTCTGAATGACCGAATTATTAGATTGTACCACAGAGGAAGGGAATTTGTTCAGATTGGTGACCTAACTCCAATTTTAAATCTTAGTCCAGAGGCGTTTAACAAATACGTTCAAGATGTAATTATACGCTTAATAGAGCAAGAAGAAGAGTCTTTAAACGACAAGGAATTAATTGATGCAGGATTTGCTAAAGAGAGTCCTAAATCAAGCCGGCAGAAAAAAACAGCCGAGATTAATGATAAATTCAAGAATAAAGATAGAGCCAAAGATACATCAAAAAAAACAACGGAAACTCTCTACCGTTTTGGAAAATACTGAACCGAAGAATATTGTTTTTATGTTCAAGCGTGTTGAACAAATGACGGGGAAGAAAATATCTCGTGAACGTCGAACTCTGTATCTGAGAATGAATGTTATACTTGTGGAACAAAAAAGGAGAGGTGAGGCAACAAATCATGCTCAGGCATCACGCATTTTGATGAAAGGAAATCGATGGACGGAAAAACGAAGAGAGAATTTTTTACGCGCATGGCGAAAAGCTGGGAGGTGAATCAATGGAACTTTAGCTATAGTTCCAATATTTGTAACTATAGACATAGTGCAGTTTAATCGAGTTATGTTGAGAGTAAATGAAAAATGCTCTCTACATACAAAATGATTTTCGCGATAAGAAGCCGATGGGTTTGAGAGAGCATTCCTGTTGGCTTTTTTATTGCAAAAAGGCCATGCCCTCAAGAGTTTAGACCTCTGAGGGCATCGGAAAGGTACATCTTTTATGCAACAACAATATACACAATCTCTCCGATTAATCCCAACTCGCTATGCACACGTCTTCAACGTCCGAGCTAACTCTGGACTCTGAGACTCGCTACATCGGCAAACTTGATGAGGGGGAAGTGGGGTCTTCTGGACGAAGCGGAATGATAAACACTTGCATCGTAAATTGAACGCATTGGGTGTTAATCTTGAACTCCTGCAACGCTCAGATTTCCATTTCAAGTGGATAGTGATTGATTACTGTGGGGAGGAGCTGGAAACATCAAGAATGTTCTTTCTGTATCATGGCTCAATTTTCAACTTCAGCAAATCTGGTTTTGAGAAACAATGCTTTTTGAAGCTCGACTTTTGGGGAAGGAATAAAGCGGAAGCATTCGAGCGAACACTTACAAAACAAACCGAACTCTTCACAGAAGCAAGCCGGCAGGTGATGTTAAAATAATGAGCGAAACTGGAAGACGCATTGAACGAGAAGGGGGGTACTTGCTACCCTCCTGATCGATAAGGACGGTTACAAAGATTTGCCAAGTGATTTTACTGAAGATGCTTTTGAGAGTTGTGATTATCGCGAAGTCTTTGTCAAGTTTAGAAAACGATTCATTGAGACCGGAGAACCTGCAAATGTCATTCTCTTCGAACGTGAGAACCCTGAGTTGAAGAGTTTACTCGCAGACATTCTATTTGCTTCCGTTTCTCTAAATGGCAGATTCAATTCAGAAGCAAGGGCTTTGATAAACCATCGACCAATTGACGTTGAGCAAGGAACAGAACCTATCCTTCCTCACTCGATGTTGAATCAAGGCAAATCGGAAAAGATTTTCGAGTTTAAATTATTTACCGGAATGGAGATATGCAACATGAATATACCTGAACAATCTTATCTCATCAAAAATCTGATTTCGGAAAATTCAGTAAATTTTCTGAGTGGTGAGGAGGGTTGCGGGAAGAGCTTGCTTGCAATGAATCTTGCGCTTGCAGTAGCGATTGGTGCAGAGAAATGGTTGGATTATGAGATAGTCAAGCCCGGAAAAGTCTTGTATCTCAACAACGAGTTGGCATTCAATGATTTCGCGGGTAGGTTGAAAAAAATGGGAAATAATCTACCGGCGCGCGGAGACATTTCAAATCTCATCATCCCGAATGAAGTACCTGCACTTTCGGAATGTTGGGATGCACTCATCGAAGTCTGCAAGATAGAGAAACCAATCCTTATCATTGTGGATTGTTTATATTTTTCGCATGACAAAGATGAAAATGATAGCTCACAGATGAAAGCATTGATGAGGCAATTCTTGAGCTTGCGGGATAATCACAATCTTGCCGTGCTTCTTATTCATCATACAAAGAAGGGAGCAAGGTATGAACGAATGCACAATGACCAGATGCGAGGTTCAATATTTTCGGGAGTGTCACCGATACTGTTCTTCAGATACGCCGTTCCGCGCAGGACGAAACTAAAAGAATAATCAAACCAACAAAATTCCGGCACGTATCAGACGAAAATCGGAAATGCAGATTGCTTTCTCTCAACCCGGAAACACTTTGGTTTAAAGACGAAGGCGAAACCGATGAAGGTGAACATATTATGGCGGCAGAACCGACGGCAGAAGAAGCAATAGACTGGACAGGGATATTTAATGACGGCAGACCCCTATCAAGGAAGGAGATTATCGAACGATGCAATCCTCTGGGGTACGATGACCGAACAATCGACAGACTTCTCAAGAAAGCGAAAGATAGGGGTGTTTTGAAATGCCCAAAATTTGGATTTTACCAACTTTGACACTTTGACACTTTGCCATCCCTATGCAAAAAGATGTCGATGTCAAAGTAAAAGAGGTGGTTAGGTGGTTACACGATTGTTGTCTAACTTCTTCTCTTCACTTCGACTTCGACACGCTTTTCCTTACGCAATGTCGATGTCAAGTAGGAAGCCGAAAGAAGTTAAATCAGAACAGCGCGTCTGAGCGGCATTACGTCCCTTAATCAGGGGAAAAGAAACACCTGAAAAAATCTCCGTTGAAAAATATCACAGGCATTGTGTGATTTACGCACTTACTTAGAGATGGTTCTTGCTATCCCAATGGAATTTTTTTAAATTACATCAGCAAACTTAAATCAATCAAACGCCAACAATCAATTTGTGTGAATGTCCCTTTTTGTATTGCAGCCATTGGCGTGGTGAATGAGCAATGAGGGACGTTCTATTCACAGAGGTTAAAGAGTGTTGAATGAAATGTTGATTTTCTTTATTGGTTTCAGCATACACTCAACAACAACACCTCACTATTTTATCGGATTTCGGCGCAGCCCGGTAGCGCACTTGCTTGGGGTGCAAGGGGCCGCGGGTTCAAATCCCGCCGTTCCGACTTCAATACTAAAAAGGGTTTTGTGGATAATTCGGGAAGTGAATTATTTTCTTAACCCTTTTTTAATAAATAATCCTGCCTTTTTACTCATTTCCCAACAATCCTTAACACAAATTTTAGACAAAGGTTTTTATCTCACTTCTCAAACAACCACTTTCTGTCGTCTCGAAGAGAGAAGCGCTATCGATTTGTGTATCGCTTTTTCATCCACAAGCTGGTTGGTTACAAACTTATGCAATATACTCGAAATCAATGTTTGATAGGGAATGCCTTCCTCATGTGATCGTTGCTTTATTTGATCCAGCACCAACTCCGAAATCCGGATATTGATATTCCTCGTTTTCCGGACATGATTCAGAATTTTCTCAATCTTCCGAAGCTTTTTCTTTGTTACATGCCGGTATGTGCCGGCTGATCTTTCTATTTCCTGCTCATATTTATCAAGTGTCTTTGTCACCGCTTTTTGCTCCATATAAGTTATTAAATTTTCGGCTTGGGAAAATAGTCTTCAAAATAATATTATCATCCTTATCAATCACAAACGGAACCACGTGAATATATCCGTCGATGGGAATCAGAAATAGAAATTGTCCCGGTCGGGCCGGATTTTCAAGAATAGCCGCATATTCTTCTGCCAAAATCAGCTCTGCGACTTGTTCAAACGAAATCCCTCGATGGGATATCAACTTCTTATTCTTATCCTCATCCCATAAGATATTCACATATCCAATGTATGACATTGTGTAGACATTGTCAAATTGGTTAAATTGTCAGCTACAGTTCGAACTCGGATAACGATGTTGATAAAACCCACAAATTCAACAGCTTTGCTTATCCATAATTATATCCCCAAAGCAGAGCTATCTCGTCGCTCATTTATATTCAAAATCCGCCTCTTTCACTCATTTTCCCTCATAATCCTTAACATAAACTTAACACAGGAAACTTGAAGTCATCGGGAATTTTCGTATATTTATGACCGTATAGCCTCGTTACCTCTCGGTTCATTTTCATCTATTTTTTTAAATGAGTACCAAAAGTATTTTCAGCGCCATCGCACGTCCGAAACATTCACCTGAGTTTCGCCGCCGTCGCGCGCAAAATTGGCTGACTCTCGGCTTCACGTACGCTGCGATGTATATGGGGCGCTATAACCTTTCGTTTGCCAACAAAGCGCTTTCCGATAATTACGGTTGGGATAAAGTGCAGGTCGGGGCGATCATCACCGCCGCGCTTTCCATTTACGGTATCTCTGCAATGTTCAACGGACCGATTGCCGACAAGATCGGCGGCAGGAAAGCAATGCTTATCGGTGTGTTCGGTGCGGTGTTTTTTAATCTTTTATTCGGGCTCGGCGCGTACCTTGGGATTCTCGGGACCGGTCCATTACTGCTCGGATATTTTGCAACAATCTGGGCGCTCAATTCGTATTTTCAATCCTTTAGCGCTCTTGCGCTGATCAAAGTAAATTCCGGTTGGTTCCACGTCCGTGAGCGCGGAACGTTTTCTGCAATCTTCGGATCGATGATACAAAGCGGGAGGGCCTTGATCTTTATTGTCGGCGGAGTTGCCGTCGCATTCCTTCCGTGGCAATGGGTATTTTTTATTCCTGCAGGCATCATGGGTGTGATGGGATTTCTGACGCTGAAATTTGTCCGCGATCATCCGGATGAAGTCGGGTTCCCGGCGTTCGATACGATGGATGCGACAAGCGGCGACACCGAAAAAGTGAACATGAAATATTTGATGAAGAAAGTTATCACGAATCCGGTCACGCTCACCATCACGATGGCGGAATTTTGCACCGGTTTTGTGCGGCACGGGTTCGAGCAATGGTTCCCGCGTTACATGCAGGAGGCGCAACATCTTCAACTGAATTCTGCCGTCTTCCAGCAAGGCGCGTTTATTATCGTTGTCGCAGGAATTGCCGGAGCGATTGCCGCCGGCACGCTTTCGGACTGGCTGTTCACATCGCGCCGTCCACCGGTGGCTTTTTTCGGTTACGCTTTGCAGATCGTTTGTCTCGTCGTCGTCTGGCTTGCGCCGAGTCTTATGATGATCATAGCCGCGTTCGTGGTGAACTCATTTGCTATCAGCATGGTACATTCGATGCTGTCGGGAACGGCGTCGATGGATTTCGGCGGGAAGAAAGCCGCTGCAACCGCGACGGGAATGTTCGACGGCATGCAATATATCGGTGGAGCTGCAGTCGGTTCCGGTATGGGATGGATGCTCGAACGTTTCGGCTGGGGCACCTGGGCACCGAGCATGATCATTTTTTCATTGATCGGCGGAATTTTGATGATCCGTTTGTGGAATGTGTATCCATCGACACGGGCTGCACAACAGATTCGTGTCAAAGAAATTATTCCCCCTGTTCCGGCCTCTATCAAGAAACCTTCCAGTATCGAAGTGTAAGAAACATTCCTTTTCTTCATCAGTTATTCCCATCGGTCGGGAATGTATTTTTAATTCTCCTTAATGGTTTTTTCAAAAAGGGGTTTTTTCAAAAAGATGAAGTTAATGAAGAATTTTCGTATTTTTGATACAGGGATGTACGATAGCGATGTGATTTTTGCCGGTAACGTTTATGATGAAAAGAAATCGGTTTTTTTCTCACGAGTTCTCCGGGATTGAACGAAAGTCCTTCGAAGCAATTCTTCCTACTTCACGCCCCTTTCCGAATGAAGTTCTGTTATTTCTGAAAAGCGTAGCCATCCTTTTCGCTTTGTCGTTTGTCATTATTCCTGAACTTCCGCAATCGCTATTCCTTGCCTTGAATCCGGCGACACAGAAACCGTACTTTGTCATCCGAAGTCATGTTACCGTTACACAATTCAATCTTCTCTGGGGTTTCCTGGGATTTTCAAAAATTTCTTTGTGGGTGAGAATCGCTTTTTTCTTTTGCACGGCTTTTGTTGCCGCTCTCCCGTTGCCGAAATCCGGAATCAGACTCATTGCACAGCCATTTTTCTTGCGCGGAAAAAAATATCTTTGGCTTGTGGGTATTATTATTTTTTCTGCAGTCGTATTTTATATTTTTCGAATTCCATACCGGTTGAATGTCATGTTCGGCGATGGTGCGACGATCCCCGGCGATATCGATAACGGTATGGTCTTTCCGGCGGAAATTCTGACCTGTTATTCTTTTATCTGGACGAAATCCCTGATTGCAGTTGTGTACCCGATAGTAACGACGAACGCATCGATTGTGATCACGACGTGCCTTTCGGGTGGAATATTTGTAGGAGCTCTCTGGATGTACGGACAGCGGTGGGGGATTACGCCGGTCGGGAGGATTATTTTTACCTTGAGCGGAATATTAACCGGCTGTACGGCGATGTTTTTCGGTTATATCGAAACGACACAGTTGGAATTGATGTCGTTCATGATGCTGTCGATGTCCGCAGTTTTTGTTTTTACTTCCGTCGGGCGTTCGGTGAAACGGTGGGAGCTTTTTGCATTCTTCTGCGCGTCGCTCGCATTTCTTTATCATGCCGCCGGCGTTGTACTGATTCCGGCCTGTGTCGTCTTGTTGATGGATTCTTTTGATGGCGAGTGGGGCGATTTTCCGTGGTTGTCTCGCACCGCAATCGGATTACGACATGGGATCGTTATGGCGGGGATTGTTATCATTCCATATTTTTATATGCTGGTGCAGCCGTTTTTCCTTCAAGGAAATTTCGGCAATATTACCGGTGGTGCAGATCATATTATGTTCGTTCCGATGAGTTTTGATTATGCGCATCCCATCTCACCGCTCATTTCCTATTCGATGTTTTCTTTTTGGCATCTTGCCGATATATTCTCGACCGTGTTCGTCGTCGCCCCGTTGAGTATCTTTCTGATTGCCGCCGGTCTTTACACGATGCGGAAGTGTCGGATCATTCTTACTGTTGCAGAACGGCGCAACCTTTTATTCCTCGCATTGTCCGCAGCCGGATGTCTGAGCGTTCCGCTTCTCTGGAATCATGACTTCACGATGTGGGGTGACTGGAATCTTGCCGGCACATACCTTTTCCCGTTCGGATTTTTTGCGTGGGTGATGTGTTTAACCGTTTTCCGGCATACCGATCTTTCACGAAACGATTTCATACGATTATTTCTGCCCCTGCTGTTTGTTCAGGCGGGTTCCGCTATTGGGATAATGGGGCAAATGTTTTAACCGATTTCCCCTCCGATTCTCACGTTGCGACTCATTGTAAATCTTCTTACCTTTGCAGTCATGGAACGACAATGATGAAGAATTTTATCCATAGCGTTCGAAAGTTTATGACACCGCTGGGGTTGGTGGAGCGCGCACAGGTCGTCGCCTCAACTGCCGTTCTCGTTGCCATGGGTACGATCATCGGCATTTATCTCGCTACCGGTGAACGCTTCCGGCCGCTGGATTTTATGAGCGCGATGACGGTGGGTGTTATCGGATATATCAGTATTTTCTTCTTGCTGAAATACGGGCGGATTCTGGACGAACAACGGCGGGAACTCCTGGAGCTCAATACCATTACCGAAGCGGTCAATAGTTCCGTCCAGCTGGAATCTGTTCTTCATTCCGCTCTCGTCAAGGTTGTGGAGTTGCTGAACGCCGATGCCGGCTGGATTTATCTCGAGGAAAATAATTTATTGATGTTACGCGATATCAACGGAACAGAAGCGGAAATTTTTCCACAGCAGGTTTCTATCGACGATGAAACGATGTCATGGATTCGTTCCCCCGGATTGTTCAGGACCGATGATCCGAAAATTGTGCAATCGACCACGATGGAGTTTGCGAATCAGGGCGTCAAAATGATCGCATCCATTCCTCTGGTTCGCCAGCAAGCCTTCTCCGGCGTTTTGATTATCGGACATCGCGAGTTGCGGAAATACGAAGCAAAAAAAATCGTCATGATCCAGGCGTTCGGCAACCAGATCAGCGCAGCATTGAACAATGCATCGTTGTTTGAACAGGTAAGAGAATCGGAGCAAGTGTATCTCGATCTGTATGAATATTCTCCGGATATGTATCATGCTATCGACAAAAACGGCATTGTTCTCAGCTGCAATATTACCGAGAGCCGTTTGCTGGGTTATTCCAAAGAAGATATTGTCGGTAAACCGGTCATCAATCTCTATCCGCCGGCGCAACACCATCGTGTCAAAGAAAATATGAGAAAAATTTTTGAGGAAGGACAGGAACTCCGCGGTATCGAAGAGCAAATGTTGTGTCACGACGGATCTCTTCTCGATGTCAGCGTCAATACGTCTCTTATCCGAAGCAGTGACGGCTCGCCGCGGGCGGTCCGGATGGTGCTTCGGGATATTACCGAAAAGAAAAAAATGGAGGAAAAAATTTTACAGGCGCAAAAAATCGACAGTATCGGTAATCTTGCCGGCGGTATCGCGCACGATTTCAATAATATTCTGACCGCGATTTTAGGATCTGCATCGATTATGCGTCGTCGGATTAAAAACGACCAGGGGTGGCTGAAATATGTCGATTTGATTGAAACGACTTCCCGGCGCGGGGCATCGGTCACGCGTCAGCTTCTGACATTTGCCCGTAAAAGCAATCCTCATGTCGACCGAATCGATGTGAACGTAATCATCGAGCAGACATTGCGGTTATTTGAAATCACTGCGCCGAAATCGATTCACGTCAAATGTGTTCTGTCGCCGGAACCGGTTTTCGTGGAAGCGGATGAAAGCCAGCTTCAACAAGCACTGCTCAATTTGTGCATCAATGCGCGCGATGCTATGCCTCAGGGCGGCGTGCTGGTTATTAATTGCGAGGATGTCGATTTGAATCATCAGGAAGCTCTGGAGCTGACCGAAGGCACGTCCGGTCGTTTTGTGAAAATTACGATTGCGGATTCCGGGGTCGGCATTCCTCCTCATATTTTGGCAAAAATTTATGAACCGTTTTTTACCACGAAAGAACAGGGTAAGGGAACCGGTCTCGGCCTGTCGGTCGTGTACGGAGTTGTTCGAAGTCATAACGGCTACATCAATGTCAGCAGTGAAGTGAACAGCGGAACGGCTTTCACAATTTATTTGCCGAGAATTTTTCCGCAGGAATCTTTGACGGAAGGAGTTCAATCTGAAAGTCTCGTCGGCGGAACGGAGCGGGTGTTGCTGATCGAAGATGAGTCTTCCGTGGGTGAAATCGGTGCCGATATTTTGCGAGAGCTTGGGTACCGGACGGATATCGCGCGTAACGGACGTGAAGCAGTCGAAAAATTATTGGTGCCCGACAGTCGATATGCTCTTGTCATACTCGATATGAACATGCCGCGGATGGGCGGAAGGGAAACATTCGACCGGATCAAAGAGTTGTTGCCGAATATCAAAGTTGTGGTGTGCAGCGGATATAGTGCCTCGATGATCGATGATGGAAAATTTATGCATACCGTGGATGGATTTATTCAGAAGCCGTATGAATTGCATGACTTCGCAAAAAAAATCCGGTCCGTACTCGATTTTCACAAAAATGTTCCGGCGTAATTGTCATCAATACACATGACCGTATGAAATCTATCGGTGAATATTTAAAAGCGGCCCGGGAGGCGAAAGGTCTTTCGCTGGATGATATTGCCAGAGATACGCGTATCAGCAGGAAATATCTCGAGGAAATCGAGCAAAATATTACTCCAAAACTTCCGGCGGCATACATCAATGCTTTTTTGAAATCGTTTGCCCGTGAAGTGGATCTGGATTTGACAAAAATCCCAGAATTTGCACCGGAAGATCGTGCACTTCCGGTTTCGCCGGATGCTCCAAAAACGGCACAAACTGTTTCTGATCGTTCTTCGGAAAATTCTCTTTCCGTTGCAAAAGATAATGCGGCAGTTGAACGACCGCGCCAGAAAATACGTACGATCGTTATTCTGGTTCTGCTTGTTGTCTGTCTTGCCGTGTCGATTTTCTTGTTGCGTGAAGAAAAATTGCCTCCACCGCAGGAAGTTTCTTTTTCGGACGTCGTCAAAGAGCAGGAAGCGAAGGCAACTACCGTGAATGCTGTCAAAGATTCTCTTACTCTGTTTGGACAAAAAGGAGGAGCGATCGCGGATAGCCTGTCGTTGGAAGGTGTTGCAAGTGAGTCGGTGTGGGTACATATTGTCATCGACGGAATGAAAACGTCGGAACTGATTTTCTCTCCGGCGAAACATATGAAATGGAAAGCGAAGAAGAATTTTGTCGTATCGATGGGAAATGCGGAAGGAATGATGTTTACATTGAACGGAAAGCGCCTCGGTGCGCTCGGCACGACCAAGAAACCGTTGCGGAATTATATTATTTCTCAGGATAATCTCCGGAAACTTCCGGTGACATCAAAAGAGACCGATGCCAAACATTGAGAAAGATATCGCCCTGCGAATCGGGAAGTTGCGTGACGAGATTCATCAACACGATTACCGGTATTATGTTCTGGCACAGCCGACGATCAGCGATGAGCGCTACGATGAGCTGATGAGCGATTTGCAATCGCTGGAACGTACATATCCCGATTTGATTACATCCGATTCTCCCACCCAGCGCGTCGGCGGCGAACCAACCAAGGTATTTCCGGCCGTCAATCATGCATCACCGATGTTAAGTCTTGCCAATACGTATTCCGAAGATGATATCCGTGATTTTGACAGGCGTGTCCGGGATATTCTTCCGAACCAAAAGATTATCTATGTCTGCGAGTTAAAATTCGACGGCGTTTCGTTGAGCCTGGTCTATCGCAACGGTGTATTGCAGCGGGGTGCGACGCGCGGTGACGGCGTTCAGGGAGACGACATTACCGCCAATGTAAAAACGATCCGTGCGATTCCTCTGCGGCTTTCGACAAAGGATGTGAGCGTCCCGGATTGTGAAGTACGCGGTGAAGTTCTTATGAACCGGATCGATTTTCAAAAAATGAATGAAGAACGGGAACGGCTGGGTGAAAAAATATTCATCAATCCCCGCAATTCAACAGCCGGTACATTAAAACTGCAGGATCCGAAAGTCGTCGCTTCGCGTCCTCTTCAGTTTTTTGCGTATGCGCTGTTGGGAATGCGGAAACCGCTTCGTACTCATTACGAAAATCTTGAGACTCTTCGCGCAATTGGATTTCCTGTCGATCGCCGTGCAAAACGGTGTGAAACGATCGAAGAAGTCGTCGATCATTGGAAAACATGGGAATCGAAACGCGATGAACTGCCGTTCGATATCGACGGCATCGTCGTGAAAGTCGATTCTCTCAATCAGCAGGAAATGTTGGGGCAGATCGCAAAAAGTCCGCGCTGGGCGATCGCTTGTAAATTTACATCGCGAAAAGCCGAAACCACATTGAGCGACATCAAATTGCAGGTCGGGCGGGTCGGCACGATCACTCCGGTTGCGGTGCTTGAACCGGTGTTTATCGGGGGAACGACTGTCAGCCGAGCATCGCTCTATAATGAAGATTATATCAACGAAATCGATATATGCATCGGAGATACTGTTGTGGTTGAGCGGGGTGGGGACGTTATTCCGAAGGTGACCGCTGTCGTGATGTCCAAACGCCGGCGTGATGCAAAGAAATATCGATTTCCCAAAAAATGCCCGGAATGCAGAACGAAGCTGATCCGGCCGGAAGATGAAGCGAATTATTTCTGTGAGAACAGTGAATGTCCGATGCAGGTGCGCGGGCGTATCGAACATTGGGCAATGCGCGGTGCGATGGATATTGAAGGATTGGGAGAAGCTGTGGTCGATCAACTGGTCGTGCATGGATATATCAGGAACGTTGCCGATCTGTATGTTTTGCATGACCGGAGTGAAGAATTGATGTCGCTGGAACGGTGGGGTGAAAAAAGCGTCCGGAATTTACTCGACGGGATTGAAGCAAGCAAACAGCGTCCGTATCATCGAATGCTATTTGCGCTCGGAATACGTCACGTCGGTGCCGGGATTGCTCCGATTCTTGTCGATCATTTTCCTTCAATCGATGCATTGATGGAAGCGTCGAAAGAAAGTCTCCTGGAAGTTCACGAAATCGGCCCGAAGATTGCCGAAAGCATTTTATCGTTTTTCGGCGATAAACATAATCGGGCGATGATTGACCGGTTGAAGAAAGCGGGAATTCAATGTACTGCTGAAAAGAAAAAAAAGAGCGGTGTCCTCAGCGGAAAAACGTTCGTCATCACGGGAACGCTATCCACGATGTCCCGTGATCGTGCAAAAGAACGTATTGAAGAAGCGGGTGGGCGAACCGCCTCGGCGGTTTCCAACCAGGTGGATGTACTGATTGTCGGAGAGGATGCCGGCTCGAAACTTGATAAAGCAAAAAAGCTCGGTCTTGAATTGTGGGATGAAAAACGATTGTTATCAATCATCAACGGTAAAAAGAAATAATCGATATGCTGGAAGGTGCGCGGGCATATATGGGATTGCAGTTTGCGAAATTTCAATTCCGCAACGAAATCGATCATGTACAGACACTGACACAATTTTTTAACGGTGCCGGAAATATTCTTCTTCTGTTGCCTGATTCCTATGAAGATGCGGCAATGGCAAGCGATGCCGTATCGGCAATTCTAAAAAACCGGGAGGATGTTCACCTCACTGTCGTGAGCTCCGGTACGCGTGAAACTTCTCTCTCAACGTTTCTGCATAGCCGTGTGATCCGGACGGGACCGGCAGATCTGAACAGGTTCTTCCTTCCTAAAAAATCTTTACTCCAGCATGTGCTCGATCGATCGTACGACGTTGCGGTCGATTTGAATCTTGACTTCGTCCTACTTACTGCGTATATTTGCAAAGCATCTCACGCGCCCGTGCGTGTGGGATGTGTGCATCAAACGGCTGACACATTTTTTAATGTGCAGTTGAAGTTCGATGCATCACAAGCGTCACAAATAATCTTTAAACAATTTGCTTCACGATTGGCAATGTTTTAAAACTTTTTCAAGACGAATCCATGAACTTTGAAATCAAAAAAAACGATAAAGCAACAATACTCAAACTCCACGTCCGGAAACTGGATGCGACCGTTACCCCGGAATTGAAAGCAGAACTCCTCGTTCTCTGTAAACCGAAGGCATGTGCCAAATTGGTTATCGATATGACCGAGGTTCAGTTTTGCGACAGTAGCGGCTTAAGCGCATTGCTTATTGCCGACCGCGCCATGCGCGAACACGGCGGGGCTGTCCATCTTGTCCATATTCATAAAAAAGTTCTTGATCTGATGAAGATTTCTCAGTTAGACCGTATCTTCACCATTAACACCAAGATTGAAGAAGCCGTTAACTCGTAACGCCGGTTTTGTGCCTATTCTCCGCACACTCTTGTCAAGAGCGTAATGGGGTTTACTTCCCTCGATTATCTCATCGTGGTCATTTATCTTGTCGGGGTCACCGTCGCCGGTACATGGATTGCCGGTCGACAGAAAACTTCACGGGATTATTTTCTGGGCGGTAAAAAACTGTCGTGGTGGTCGGTTGGATTTTCCATTGTTGCGAGCGAAACCAGCACGCTGACATTTATCAGCATTCCCGGTCTTGCCTATAAAGGCGACATGCATTTTCTTCAGGTTGCTGTCGGATACTTTATCGGCAGGATTCTGGTGAGTATGATTTTTATTCCTGCCTATTATAAAGGCGATCTTGAGACAGCGTACGATTTCCTCGGTAAACGTTTCGGGTTGAGTTTGCGGAAATTTACCTCGTTGGTTTTTATTGTCACGCGCGTTCTCGCTTCCGGTGTTCGTCTTTTTGCAACCGCCATTCCCGTTCATCTCATTACCGGATTTGATTATACGACAAGTATTTGCATTATCGGTTTTTGTACACTGCTCTATACATATCTCGGCGGATTGAAAGCCGTTGTCGCCATGGATGTGGTTCAATTGTTTATCTATCTCACCGGTGCGCTGATTTCGATGGTGTTAATTCTTCATCACCTTCCGAATGGGTGGAGTGACGTCGTGCAGAGTGCAACTGCGGGCGGAATCAACAAATTTGAAATATTTAATCTTCAGTGGGGAAATGGCTTTCTGGATTTTCTTTCTTCTCCCTATACATTATTGGGCGGTTTGATCGGCGGAACATTTCTCACGATGGCTTCGCATGGAACGGATCAATTACTTGTCCAGCGGTTGCTGGGTTGTTCCTCGAAGCGGGACAGCCAGCGTGCACTCCTCCTTGACGCAACATTTATCGTCATTCAATTCGCTTTCTTTTTAATTCTCGGACTCTGTCTTTTTGCTTTTTATCACGGAGCCGGATTCCAGCAACTTGGATTGCATTCGTCGGATGAAATCTTCCCGAAATTTATTGTCGAAAACCTGCCGACAGGGCTTGCCGGAATCCTTATTGCCGGCGTGCTTGCTTCGGCGATGGGAAGTTTGTCTTCATCGATCAGTTCTCTGGCTTCTGCGACCTATCTTGATCTCTTTAAGATGACTTCCCGCGGGAAGGCACTGACGGAACAGAAAGAACTATGGTGGTCGCATTCCTTCACGCTTCTGTGGGGAGTTTTATTGATCGGCGGTGCGATGCTCTTTACCGATACGAAAAGCGCCGTCGTGGAACTGGGACTGAAAATCGCCTCGGTGACCTACGGCGGGCTGCTCGGTACTTTTTTTCTTGGCTTATTTTTCAAACAAACCACACAACGGGATGCATTCTTCGGTTTTAGTGCAGGATTGTTGGCGATGATTGCCGTGTTGTGCTGGACAAATATCGATTTTACCTGGCATACGGTAATCGGTTGTATGGCAACACTGATCGTCGGCAATCTTGTATCGTTCGTTAAATCATGATTTTTCCATCATAACAATCGGATAATACTATGCAGCTTACTTACGTCGATTGGTCTGTGATAGCACTCTATTTTCTTTTCAATCTCGTCATCGGATTGTATTTTCGGAAACGCGCCACCAAAAGCGTCAGCGATTTTTTTATCTCCGGAAGAAATGTCACCTGGTGGCTTGCCGGAACATCGATGGTCGCAACGACGTTTGCCGCCGATACGCCTCTGGCTGTGACGGGACTTGTTGCACGGTATGGCATCGCCGGCAACTGGCTCTGGTGGAGTATGTTGTTCAGCGGCATGCTGACCGTTTTCTTTTATGCACGGTTATGGCGGCGTGCCGGCGTGCTGACCGATGTCGAATTCGCGGAAATCCGGTACAGCGGCAAGCCGGCAACATTTCTGAGAGGGTTCCGGGCGCTCTATCTCGGTTTACCGATCAATTTGATTATCATGGGATGGGTGAATCTTGCAATCGTCAAAATCATGATGCCGGTTCTCGGTGTAACCAAATTGGAAGCTCTTTTGATTGCTCTCGGCATGATGGCCGTGACCGCATCGATCTCGACATTGTCCGGATTGTGGGGAGTGTTGTGGACGGATCTTTTTCAATTTGTGTTGAAAATGGGAATGGTGATTCTTCTTGCCGTCGTTGCCGTCAATGCTGTCGGCGGATTGGGTCCGTTAAAAGAACAACTCCTTCAACTGGAAACGCGTCGCGGCAGTTCCGGTTCTGTGCTTTCATTTTGGCCGGATCTTAATTCGACGTGGATGCCGTTCATCACGTTTTTTGTCTACATCGCGGTGAACTGGTGGGCATCGTGGTATCCCGGTGCTGAACCGGGCGGCGGCGGATATGTTGCACAGCGGATTTTTTCCGCGAAGAATGAAAAACATTCTCTGCTGGCAACGCTCTGGTTCAATATCGCGCATTATGCGCTGCGTCCCTGGCCATGGATCCTGGTTGCGCTCGTTGCCATGGTGCGGTATCAGAACGATCCGGCATTTGCCGCCGATCCCGAATCCGGTTATGTGCGCGTGCTTATTTCCGATCTGCCCGCATATTGCCGCGGGCTAATGATTGCCGCATTCGCGGCCGCGTATATGTCGACCATCGGTACACAACTCAATTGGGGTGCGAGCTATTTGGTGAATGATGTGTACAAACGATTTATGAAAAAAAATAAAGAAGAAAAACATTACGTTTCCGTTGCACAAATAATGACGATCATGTTGATGCTGCTCTCGGCCGTTGTGACATATTTCATGGGATCGATTGAAGGAGCATGGAAGCTTTTGATTGCGCTTGGCGCCGGAACCGGCCTCGTCTATATTCTGCGATGGTTTTGGTGGCGTATTAATGCGTGGAGCGAAATTTCGGCCATGGCCGGAGCGTTCATCACGTCGCTTTCGTTGCAATATATTTTTCATTTTGATGAAGGCAAGCCGCAGGAGTTCGCCTATATTCTCCTGATCACCACAGCGGTCACAACGGCAATCTGGCTTTCAGCGACATTTCTTACAAAACCGGAACCGCAGGAAATTCTTCTTGCGTTTTACCGGCGTGTGAGGCCAAGCGCTGCATTGTGGCAGCCGGTCGCGCGTGAAGCTCCCGATATTATTCCGCAAAAGGACGGTTTATTCAACCTGGTCGACTGGTTGTGCGGTGTTGCGATGATTTATGCATTCCTATTCGGTGCCGGAAAAATTATCTTCGGAGAAAATCTTATCGGCTCGATTTTTCTTGCCGCCGGAATCCTCTTTGGCTTTGTCATTTATCGCGATCTGAACCGGAGAGGATGGGAGCAGCTTGCCAAATGAGATTGATAGTATCATCGCCGATGACCAGAGTGTTGCAATAACATCAACCTTGACAAAGTGCATAAAAAATGATATGTTTTATGGATGAGGTAGTACATTTTAATGATGAGGTTCACTATTAACGATAAAATGGAAGAAGATCGAACAATCGATAAGCAAGAGCCGGTTGCAGAACAGAATGAACCGCCGAAGCAAATTCCCGAGCTCACCGAGATGGATATGCTCAGCGCGAAGATCGTTGAGCTGGAAACTGCCGTCAATCAATTTAAAGATCAATTGCTCCGAAAAGCCGCCGAATTTGAAAACTATAAGAAACGAACGGAGTCCGATTATGGTTCGATCATTAAATTTTCCAACGAAGAATTGATCGGAAAACTGCTTCCGGTGCTCGACGATTTCGAGCGTTCCCTGAAAGCAAAAAAGGAAACGAATGCTCAATCTGCCGGTGAGGCAGGAAATGTTTTTGTCCAGGCGCTGGAATTGATATCCAGCAAATTCAAAAAAATTCTTGAAGCACAGGGGCTGAAACATTTTGATGTTGTCGGAATGCCGTTCGATCCGCAGCTTCACGATGCTCTCTTGCAGATGCCCAAAAATGATGTCCCGCCGCATACGGTTATCCAGGAAGTGGAAAAGGGATACATGTTGCATGACAAAGTGCTTCGTCATGCGCGTGTGATCGTTTCTTCGGATGTTGCGGAAGAACCGCCGGCGGATTCCGAACAATTATAATACGAATCGAGATTCATGTCAAAAAAAGATTATTACGAAATTTTAGAAATTACCCGATCGGCAAATCAGGATGAAATCAAAAAAGCGTACAGGAAAGCGGCGCTGAAATATCATCCCGATCGCAATCCGAATAATAAAGAAGCGGAAGAAAAATTCAAGGAAGCTGCCGAAGCGTACGAAGTGCTGAGCGATTCGAGTAAACGCCAGCGGTACGATCAATTCGGTCATGAAGGAGTCCGCGCCGGTACCGACTACCACGGGTTCAATAACGTCAACGATATTTTTTCCAGTTTCAACGATATCTTCGGGTCGAATTTCGGCGGAAGTATTTTTGAAGAAGTTTTTACGGGCGGTCGTCAGCGATCCCGTGGCAGAGCGCAAACCGGCATTCCCGGTTCTGATTTGAAAATCCGGTTGAAACTGACGCTGGAAGAAATCGGCTCCGGTGTCGAAAAGAAATTAAAGATCAAACGGTGGAAGCCGTGCGAAACGTGCGATGGCACCGGGGCGAAATCATCATCGTCAAGAATTACCTGTCCGGTGTGCAACGGGACCGGTGAAACGCGCCAGGTTTCCCGATCGGTGTTCGGCCAATTTGTGAATATCACCACCTGTGCGAACTGCAATGGCGAAGGAAAAATCATCAAGGATCGGTGCCCGACCTGCGGCGGTGAAGGAAGAGTGCAGGGTGAGACGACGATCAAAGTGAATGTTCCTGCCGGTGTTTCCGAAGGAAATTATATTCCGCTTCACGGTCAGGGTAACGCCGGGCAACGTGGCGGACCACCCGGAGATTTGCTCGTCATCATCGAAGAAGAACACCATTCGCTGTTTGTTCGGAACGGTGAAGATGTCATTCTCGATATTCTGGTCAGCTTTCCGGAAGTGGTGATGGGCACCGAGATTGAAATTCCGACATTGGAAGGCCGCGCACGGCTGAAGATCGATGCCGGGACGCAGTCCGGAAAAATTCTCCGGATGCGCGGAAAAGGAATTCCGCATCTCAATAACGGCAGCCGCGGCGATCAATTGATACGCGTCAATGTATTTATTCCCACGCATCTGTCGAAAGAAGAAAAAGAGCTATTAAAGAACCTTTCGAAGAGTGACAACATGAAACCGAAAGAAGGCGATCGGTCGGCACATTCGGATAAAAGTTTTTTTGAGAAAATGAAGAATATCTTTTCGTAAAGAACCTCGGGGGAGGATGTGATAAGGTTCATGAACCCGTTTATGAACGGGCTCAAAAAATTTAACCGGCAATTCGGTTTTACGGCCACGGAAAGTAAAGTTGTTTTGTTCCTCGTGGCGGCATTTGTTGCAGGACTGGGAATTAAGATTATACGGTCATCGGTTCACCCTGTTCGTTCGTTCGATTATTCCGCTTCAGATTCGGAATTTGCAGCACGATCTGCCCGGATCGGACAGCCCGATTCGGCGGCTGAGGATAGTTCGGTTGTCTCTGCCGATTCGTTTCAAATTTCGTCATCCGTTCATCGGGTCGTGAATATCAATACGGCATCGAAAGAAGAATTCATCGGTCTACCCGGAATCGGTGAGGCAATGGCTTTACGCATTGTGAAATACCGCGAACAGCACGGCCCGTTTACGTCGGTTGACGATCTGTCTCATGTCAAAGGCATCGGAAGAAAAAAACTTGAAAAGATTATTCCTGTGTGTACGGTCGGAAAATAATGTATGAGTAAAGAATATGTGGCCGGTATCAGCGTCAGTAACCGGCAATTTCAAATCGGGGTCTTCGAAATACGCGATCAAAAACGCGTCCTGTTGCGTTCTGAAATACATGACCGGAACGATGCTTCGCCATTTTGGTTTTTAAGCGAAATTGACCGCTCGTCGAAAATATTCAAACATGTCTCTAAAATTTCTGTCGCGCTCGATTCGTCAACGGTCATTGTTCATTCTTTTCCGGTCGATACATCTCTTACACAAAAAGAACAACAGGAACATGTTCGTTGGGAGTTTTCGAATATCATCACCGGGTATAATCCCGAACAGTATGTTGTCGATATTCGTGTGTTGAAAACTCATATGCGGGAACAAACGGCGGAAATTCTTGCCATTGCCGTACAGCGTCAGCATATCGTGGACATGCAGAAATTAATTACTGCGCGCGGATTGAACGTCGGGCTTATCGATACCGTTTATTTTGCATCCGAATATACTTTGCTCGCCAATTATCCGGAAGCCAAAACGAAATGTGTTGAACTCGTTGTGATGAACGGCGACCGTATGGATATCGGATGGTATATGAGCGGTCGGCTGATGAGTTTTATTTCGACAACGGGATCTGAACCTGATAAAGACATAAAAAAGATTCAAAACCGGCAGGCCGACTTTTCTATTGCGGAAGTTTTTTATTGCTGTCCGGTGAGTGTCGTCGAACGATTGCGGCTCAAGCACAAAGCATCCGGAATTCCCATGAGGGTGATCGACCCGTTTCACCGGCTGGTCACGAAGAGCTTGTGGAGGACTTCCCGTCCGAAAGATGGCAGTGACTTCATGCTGGCCGCCTGTGCAGGCATCGCTCTTCAATCACGATGAGAATTATTTCCGGTAAATATAAAGGGAGAATTCTCGACTCCGTGCCCGACCGAACTGTTCGCCCGGCGATGGGACGCGTGAAAGGAACGATTTTCAACATGCTGCAAAATCGTCTTAATCTCATTGACGCAGATGTTCTTGATTTGTTTGCCGGTACCGGTAGTTTAGGATTTGAAGCAATGAGCCGCGGCGCTGCACGCGTGGTCTTTGTCGATTCCGTGCCAGCGGTACTGGATGTCATCGAGGAAAATGCAACAATGCTCGGATGTCTCGATGCCTGCGATATCATTCAGGGATCTGCCGATGATTATGTGAGAAAAGCACGCGAATCGTTCGATCTTATTTTTGCGGATCCGCCGTATGCATTCAAGGATACGGAAAATATTCCGCAGGAGATATTTTCACGAAAGTTGCTCCGGAAAGAAGGATTTCTTATTATTGAACATGCCAAACAAACATCATTTCCTGAATCTCCGTTCTACCAGTCGGTCGAGCGGCGGGAATTCGGTAATACGCATGTGAGCTTTTTTACGTATCGTCCCTAATTTTTAAACCGGTGTGTCATGAAAATTGCATTGTATCCTGGAACGTTCGATCCGGTTACGGTCGGGCATCTTGATGTCATTCAGCGGGCGAGAGATATATTCGACCATATCATCGTTACCGTTGCACGCAACACGGCAAAACAGCCGCTCTTCACCGATGCTGAACGCGTTGCGATGATCCGTGATGCCGTCAAGCCGTATCGTAATGTGACGGTCGAAAGTTTTAACGGATTGCTCGTCTCGTTTGCGAAAAAAAAGAAAGCGACGTCCATTGTTCGCGGCTTGCGTGCGATATCCGATTTCGAATATGAATTTCAAATGGCGCTGATGAACCGCAAACTGGATGATTCCATTACGACCGTCTTTTTGATGCCGCACGAACGGTATACGTATCTGAATTCCAGCATCGTTCGGGAAATTGCGATGCTCGGCGGAGATATTTCCGAATTCGTTCCGCCGTCTGTTCGGCTTTTATTGTTGAAAAAAATCCGCTCGGTGAAAAAATAATATCTGCATGAAAACTCTTTCTCTGAAAATCCAGCACATTGAAGAATCGCAGACACTGGCGTTCTCCCGGATCGTTGAAAAAATGAAGGCCGCGGGAATTGATGTCGTGAGTTTAAATACCGGTGAACCGGATTTTCCCACCCCGCCGCATGTGAAAATGGCTGCCATTCAGGCTATCGAGGAAAACTTCACGCATTATACGGCCAATCAAGGAATTCCGAAACTTATCGCGGCGATCATCTCGAAATTTGCCGTCGATAATGATCTGAATTTTGAACCGTCCCAGATTGTAGTTTCAACAGGAACAAAACAAGCCATCTTCAATGCGCTTCAGGCGATTTGCAATCCCGGTGATGAGGTTGTCATCCCTGTGCCGTATTGGGTGAGCTACCCGGAAATGGTGAAGCTCGCCGATGCCCGCCCGGTCATCGTGCCGACAACGTTGGAGTCAGGTTTTAAAATGACACCGTTGCAGCTTCGTAAAGCAATCAATACGAAAACGAAAGCTTTATTATTGAATTCTCCATCGAATCCAACCGGCAGTATGTATTCGCAGGGTGAGCTGGAAGAGTTTGCCGACATCATTGAGGAAACAGGAATTTTTGTGATCTCGGATGAAATTTATGAAAAAATCGTTTACAACGGTGCCAAGCATTTTAGCATCGGCAGCATCAAGCAAATCCGGGATCAGGTGATTACCGTTAACGGTGTATCCAAAGCGTATGCAATGACCGGCTGGCGGATCGGATACCTCGGTGCATCGAATCAGGTTGCGGCAGCCGCTGCAAAAGTTCAGAGTCAGGTGACTTCCAATGCAAATTCGATCGCACAACGAGCCGCGATAGTCGCACTCTCCGCACCATCGAACGATGTCGATACGATGGTCACGGAATTCAAACGGCGAAGAGATTTTTTTATGGGAGAATGTGCGAAGATTCCCGGAATGGAAATCAGGGAACCGAAAGGTGCTTTCTATTTTTTCCCTTCCATGAAAGCGTTTATCGGGAAGAGAATCGATGGAGAGAGAATCAAGGATGATGATGATCTTTGCCGGTTCTTTTTGAATGACCAACAACTTGTCATGGTGCCCGGAATTGCGTTTGGTGCGAAAGATCATGTGAGGATTTCATTTGCCTCTTCGATGAAAGAATTGGAAAAAGCCGTTCAACGATTGAAAGAAGGGTGCAGGAAACTCCATGAAGGATTTTAGGTTGAAGGTCTTTTGTCTTTTGTGTATATTTGCTGTGTGTCATTCAACATGTGAAATCAGGTGACTTTGTTCTATGCCGACGTACGGATATCTCTGTAAATCGTGTTCTTTTGAATTTGAAGAGTTCCAAAAAATCTCCGATAAGGTCTTGCGTCGTTGTCCGAAATGCAAAAAACAATCGCTGATACGCATTATCGGCGGAGGGGCCGGGCTGGTCTTCAAAGGCAGCGGATTTTATCTCACCGATTATAAAAAATCTTCGACCAGTACTTCCGATTCTTCCCCTGCTCCATCAAAGAAACCGGAAACGCCTGCCGATCCAAAAAATTCGAAAAAAGAATCTTCTGCCAGGAAAAAAACTTCTTCACCGGATAGTTCTTCATCGTCACCGGAAAAATAATATTCCTTCGCTACAATTTCGTTGCAACCACAACAGTTCCTTTCACCGTTTGTACCGTCATGCCGTTTGATATAATCGTTTCCAAAAGAATAATATAAATTCCCATCCGAACCCGCTCGCCGCGGTCGCTCAATCCGTTCCAGACAACCGAACCATGCGCACCTGCCGGTTCGCCGTCGGCAAGCGTTCGTACGATTCGTCCCATGGAATCGTAAATCCTGATACGGATGGTCGCCAAAGGTGTCGGCAAAGCATATTGAATGATCGTGACATCCTGAAAACCGTCGCCGTCCGGTGAGAAAGGGTTTGGTGAACATGACAGTGAAACGTTAGCCGGAACGGAGTTGGTAAAAACGCTATTTTGTTTTCCGGGCGTACCGCCGAGCGGACTTGCACTTGTTCCCCAATTGCGGTAATCGGTTCCCTCCAGCGTCGGGTTGATTTTTTCCAGCGAACGACCTGTTGAATTGCTAAGATTGGGATTTTGCCAGGATGAAGAATACATCATGCTGTCGATAGTGGTTCCGGTCAGATCGTACAGGATGACATTATCGCCGGAATTGTTCAATGATATTCCGGATCGTTTGATAATTACTTGATAGATCGTGGTATCACGCAAATAGGAAAATTGGTTGATAATGTCAGAGTCGGAGGCAATCGTAATGTACGCTGCGGGATTTAAGAGCAACTGGTTTTTAGTCAGGGTGTAGATATCCGAAGTTCTGTTTGTGTCAGGCTTATCGGCTAATTTCCATTCGCGAAGATCAATCGCGGTTTTTGTTGGGTTATACAATTCGACATATTCAGCTTGCCCGTTCAGCGGTGCATACATAATTTCGTTGATGACAAGTGATGAAGCAGGATAAGAGATTTTGATATTCACCATCATCACGTTATTCGATAAACGTAAATCGTCAGGATAATGAATAACGGCGATAAGATGATGACTTCCTGCCGGAGGATTATTCCAGATCATCGGAAGAGCTAAAGAATCTTTCGGTTGAAGAACAGTCGACACGATTTGTGTTAGCACTGATTCCGAAGGTTCGGGAATGGAATCTTCATTACGATCATCATATAATTCCAAAGAGAAATTTGTTGCCGGTTCACGACCGGTATTTTGAATCGTTGCCGTTATTCTGCAGGAATGAATTTCATCAATACACATAACGGAATTCATGCGGAGGTCGTATTCGACCGGTGTGAGAGAATTTTGGATGCCGGGTGTACTGTCGAGAGAATCAGTGCTCGTACCCCAATTTGCCGAATCGGTGGAAGAGCCCGTCGGCTCGATACGTTCAAGCGATCTTCCGCCTTTTCCGCCCCATGTTGGAGAATAGTGAACACTGTCCATCATACTGCCTCGCGAATCGAAAAGCACGACGGCATCCCCGTTGTTATTGAACAGAAACGTCGGCAAGGATGAAGATTGTATAATAGAATAATGAAATGCCGGATGAACATTACGGAACAACGCAGTATCTTTTGTGACGACAATATACTCATTCGCATTCAATGGCAATGAGTGTTCTGTTATCGTATATTTTGTGGAACTGTTGCGATTACTGATCTTCCAGTTTTCCAAATCAATAGCCGAAGATGTTGTATTGAATAATTCGATCCATTCCGGTTCTCCCGGATCCGGCGCGTACATGATTTCGTTGATGACAATCGAATTTTTATTCAATCCGACAGAAAGAGTTATCCGCATGATATTGTTCGGAATATTTTCATCGCCATCAATTGATGCCTGAACGATAATGATATTGTTTCCGAATGGAATATTAGCAAGCATTGCACCAACCACGGCAGTATCTCCGGGGTTCAGCGGTTGATCAATGGTTGAACTGGAAAAAAGTTCATTTTCTTCCGGCAGGGAATCATTATTCAGGTCGAGAAAAAAACCGACACGGATATTCTGGACAGGCACAATGCCGACGTTGGCAATTGTTGAAAGAACGGTGACCGAATCGCCGGCGTTCGGGAACAACGGTATACAACGAATCGTTTTTACCGCGATGTCGATTTGTGCTTTTGCGGTGATCATGATGTTATCCAGCCGCAATGTGCCGGTTGTTCCCGTTCCGTTGCCGATGACCCGCCACCGAAACCGAACATCGGCTTGATTGCTGATTGTTTCCGGAAGTTTGAGCGCTCGTTCAATATAGGATGTCGTAACGGGATTGTAGAGCGTATCGCTGACGGGAATCGTGAACGAAATTCCATTGTCAATCGATGCTTCGATGATGAAACCGGAGTTATGCGAGCTTGACCGCCGTTCGTAGAAGATCAAGCTGTCGGCTTGCCGGTTCGAAAAATCGATTCGAGGGGATGTGAGACTTTGACTGATTGCGGCATTTGTGCTGACGACAGCATTCGAGTCACTGTACGGAATCGATGTCGTTGTGATAAAATCGCCGGAGGTTGACCGGTTCGTCGTTGTCGTCCATCCGGCCGGGATCAATGGGGGAGTGACGCCGTCAAAATTTTCGATGAAAGGAAATTGTTGGCTATAGCAAACCTGTGCTACAATAACAAAACAAACAATGGTAAGAAAACGCATACGCCCCCCGTTCGATGAGATGGATCTGTACGGGAGGCGGTCAGTTGTCTAACGTGTTTCGATCAGATTGAAAATAAATAATTTCCGAGAAAACAGCAAATCAGGATTTTTTTTCTCTCCATACCTGGATGAGATTCAGAAGAGTTTCCACCGCTTTATTCATGCCGCGAACGGGAATCCATTCGAGTTTGCTGTGAAAATTTTCACCGCCGGTAAAAATATTCGGGCAGGGTAAACCCATAAATGTGAGATCCGATCCATCCGTGCCGCCGCGAATCGGTACGATTTCCGGTACGACGCCGGCCCGCTTGCATGCTTCGACGGCATTAGCGATGACGAACGGAACGCTGTCAAGTACGACTTTCATGTTGCGGTAATCCGGCTTGATGTCGAGATCGATTGTTGTTCCGGGAAAATGTTGCAATGAAGAATCGCGGATAGCTTTCAAAATGGCATGTTGATTATCGAGTCCGCTCATATCGAAGTCACGGAGAATCAGTTTGATCGATGATTCCTCGACGCCGAGCGTGCCGTGATCGGGGTGGATGAATCCTTCCCGTTTTTCCGTCGTTTCCGGTTTCATCGAATCGGGAAGCTGCAACAGAAAATCTGCCGCCGCATACATTGAATTCACCATCGATCCTTTTGCGGTTCCCGGATGCGCGCTTGCTCCATGAAACGTTACGGTTGCCTGATCGGCGTTCCAGGATTCCTCGTTGATTTCGCCGAGCGTTCCGCCGTCGATCGTATACGCATACTGTGCGCCGAATTTTTTGACGTCGAATTTTCCGATACCGGTTCCGGTTTCCTCGTCCGGTGTAAATGCAATCTTGACCGTTCCATGTTTGATGGAAGGATTGTTCACCAATGCCTGCAATGCTGTCATGATTTCCGCGACACCGGCTTTATCGTCTGCGCCGAGCAATGTGGTGCCGTCGGCAGTAATGATCGAATCGCCGATATAATCTTTCAGCCGCGGATTTTTTGCGACCGAGAGAATCTGTTTCGGATCGTTCGGAAGGATAATATCATCGCCCGGGTAGTTTTCATGAATGACCGGATGAACATCTTTTCCCGACACAGCCGGAGACGTATCGAGATGTGAAATCAATCCGATGACGGGAATTTTTTTTGACTGTTCTTCGGGAAGATTGGAAGGAAGCGTTGCAAAGACGAAACAATGATCATCGAGTGAAATATTCTGAAGCCCGAGTGATTTTAATTCAGCGACGAGACGTTTCGCCAATGCAAATTGATGCTTCGTCGTCGGTGTTGCTTCGATATCCTCCTGCGACTGCGTGTCGAATTTGGCATATCGCAGGAAGCGATCGACAACGCTCTCTTCCGATTTTTTCTGACCGAATACAAGAGAGCAATTGATCAGGATGCAAATAGTGATGAGGCGTAATTTCATAATTTTACTAAACTTGAAATATGTCGAGAATTATTCTTCTTTTGCACGCATCGAATCCCAAACTGAGTACGATATCAATGCAATGAACATAATGAGACCGATGATTTCACCTGTCTGTGAATCCGCAAGTGATGCGTTATACCAATCGAAACCGCCGAACTTGAGGAATGCTGCGATAACTCCGAACAGCGAGCCACCGGCAATGAATCCCGAAGCGATCAGCGTGCCGCGTGAGAATCGCGCATTGTTCAGTTTTTCATTTTTCGAGCGTGTCGTAACCCACCAGGAAACAATGCCACCGATAACCAGCGGCGTGTTCAGTTCCTGCGGTATATACATGCCGAGCGCAAAGGCAAGCGGCGAGATATTGACCATAACCAGTATCAACGAAATGACCGCTCCGACAAGATAGAGAATCCACGGCGCCGGTGTATTCGACATCAACGGTTGAATGACAGCCGCCATCGCATTCGCCTGCGGTGCGACCATCGCTCCTTCGCCTTTGAATCCGTATGTTTTATTGAGAACCATGATAACGCCGCCGACCGTCGCCGCGGAAATTATCACTCCGAGAAATTTCCATATTTCCTGTTTCTTGGGAGTCGTGCCGATCCAGTAACCGACTTTCAGATCGGTGATGAATCCGCCCGCAACGGAAAGAGCCGTGCAAACGACGCCGCCGATAATGAGCGCGCTTAACATTCCTGTTGCTCCGGAGAGTCCGATTTGCACAAGAATGAATGAAGAGAGAATCAACGTCATCAGCGTCATGCCGGAAACAGGATTCGTGCCGACAATTGCCGTAGCATTTGCAGCAACAGTTGTAAATAAAAATGAAATAATAATGACGATGAGCATCCCGACGAGTGCATGGGTGAAATTAAAAACAACTCCGCCGTAGAAGAAAACGAAAATCAGCAGAGCGGTCAGTAAAATCATAACGACCACGAACAGCATTTTGATATCTGTTTGCGTCCGGGGTTCCCCGTTTGCGGAGCCGGCCTTTTTCTGAAAAATCTCACCCGTCGCAAGCTTGAACGCTCCCGCAATAATTTTCGACGATCGTATGATGCCGATAATTCCCGCCATCGCAATTCCACCGATTCCGATCTGGCGGACATACGTGCGGAAAATTTCTTCGGCACTCATGTCGGAAATCAATTTTGTCGCTGTAGCGCCGAGGGGGACCGTCAGATGCTGTCCGATTTCATGTACCAGCGGAACCATCACCAGCCACGAAAGGAACGAGCCGGCAGCGATGATCGCAGAATATTTGACACCGACAATATACCCGAGTCCGAATACCATCGAAGAAACATCAACTTTAAGAACCATTTTGAAACGATCGGCAACCGCTGAGCCGAGTGCAAACATTCTGGTCGAGATAACTTCCGACCAAGCACCGAACGAGGTAAAGGTAAAATCGAATAGGCCGCCGATTAAACCGGCAACAACCAGCACGCCGGCCTGAGCGCCGCCTTTTTCGCCGGCAATAAGAATTTCTGTCGTTGCCGTTGCCTCGGGAAACGGAAGTTTACCGTGCATATCTTTCACGAAATATTTTCTGAACGGAATGAGAAAAAGTATTCCGAGAAATCCGCCGAGCGCCGAGGCGAGAAACACCTGAAAGAAACTTGCCGGCAGGTCTAAAATATAGAGTGCGGGGATTGTGAAAATTGCTCCGGCAACGATAACACCGGAACATGCCCCGATCGATTGGATGATAACATTCTGACCGAGTGCATTTTTTTTCTTTGCGATCGTCGAAAGTCCGACGGCAAGAATGGCAATCGGGATTGCGGCTTCAAACACCTGTCCGATTTTCAAGCCGGAATATGCCGCAGCGGCAGAGAACAAAACCGCCATGACCATTCCCCATCCGACCGACCAGCCGGTAACTTCCGGCGGCGTTTGATCGGCTTTCATGATTGGTGTGTAGGTTTCGCCCTCTTTTAATTCTTTGTATGCATTTTCGGGAAGTCCATTTGCTGTCGACGTTTCCATTCGTGTACTCCGGTTGAGTGAACAGTGGATTTTTGGATGTGGGATAATACGTGAATTTTCTGAGGAATTCAAATTTTATCGGAATGATTTTTTTATCTGTTTTGGTGCTTGTTTCGAAGCTTTCCGAATGAGTAAATCGTGCCGAAATTGATCTGCGACACGAATTTTCCGCGTGCATTCATGTACATTACTTACGATTCTTTTACAGGCACGTAACGATTCTTTCATAGACAAATCGTATTTTTTTCTAAACTCAATGAAGCCACAAAACTTAGCAGTCTTTCTTGGTTCTTTATTTGCACTTGCCGTCGTGTTTTTTGGTGCGTCCGTGAACGGACCGAAAGACCCGGTACCGAATGTTCAAACTTCTGTCCCGATGAAATCATTGGACAAACAGATCGAACAAAAAATTCCCGATCCGCCCGTTCTTCATAAAAGAATTATAAAGGTATCGGAAAAAGATTCGACCGAGTTTGTCAGCAATCAGGATGGTCAAGAGGCAAAATATACTGATGACCGTATTCAACCGACACTGAAAGAAAACCTGAGATAAGTTGCTTACTCAAAGAAATGTTGCTCGGAACAACCCCGGCCTATTCGGTTGGGGTTTTGTGTTTCATGGAAGGATTGGACAACAATTCGTTATTTAGCTCTTCCGGTAATTGCGGATACTATATTAAAGGGCATTTTTATTGATGAATGAAACTTCTTCGAAGGAATCAGAAACGGCAAATATTTCATAGCCATTACTCTTCATGCTCTCAATCATCTGTTTCGTCTTTTGCCTTCCATTGTCAAAGAACCTGTCATGAAATTCCACTAATATTTGAGTAACCGGGATTTTGGCGTTGAGAATATTTTCCAGCACATCATATTCCGCCCCTTCGATATCCAATTTCAACAGGTCAATGTGCTGATGTCCTAATTCATTCATGATATCACTCAATGATTTCATGATGACAGTGACTTTTTCCTGAACGTTAACATTGTCCTGTATGATGATACTGCCCGATACGTGTTCGCGGTTTTTCGGCAGGTAAAATTCAACCGGTCCGCTTTTATCACTTATGCCGGATTCATAGAAATGAAATTTTTCCGGCAATGCCCGGTTCCGGATCCATTGTATTGATTTTGGCGTCGGGTCAAAACCGAAAACATGGCAATCATGATTTTTGATAATCGTCGTATCGAATGTTATATCGAAGCCGATGCCAAAAGAATAAACGATGGAGTTTTTGTTCAATAATTCAGGACAGACATAAAAACCGCCGTAATCGTTTCCATACCAGACATGATGACAATGCACCCCTTTTCGCAGGTGGCGCACTTCACCGGTTAATCGCATCTTGATTCGTTTACCTGTTGCTTTGATCGTGTTCAACAATCTCTTCTTACCTTTTTTACAGTTCTGATGTCTGGTTTATACATTCTGTGGAATGTTAGTAATTTCCCCGTTCAAATCAAATTGGGGGAGATAGAATTTCACACACGATGCAACTTTAAAAATTTATTGCCGTACACTTCAATGTTAACCAATCAAATATACAGTTGATGGAGAATCGATGCATATTCATGAAGAAATAAGCGACGGCGTGGCGGTGGTAAAACTCGATGGAGATTTATTGGATGAAAAAGATACGCTGGCGATCCAGGAAAAGGTTATGAGTTTGAAGGTCGACGGGATGACAAAAGTCGTATTCGATCTTGAACGTGTCAACAGGATCAACAGTAAAGGCCTGAGTGTCCTGATCTCTTCGTTCAAAACGATGCGGGATGCAGGTGGCGATATTCGGTTTGCACGGATTGATAACCATGTCGGTAATATATTTCTGAAAACAAAGCTGGTGCAGGTTTTTCAAACGTACGAGACGGTTGGAAGGGCTCTTGCCAGTTACGCCTGATAAAATTTGTTGTATCGTGGTGTCAGGTCTTGCGACCTGACGCTTGCAAAAGGTTAGCGTCGGGTGGTCCCAAAGGGATGCCTTTGGCAAAACACCCGGCGCCACGTAAAAACCCCGACCGGAAATGATTGGGGTTTATTTTTTTACGGCCGGAAGGACTACATGCTACGGTCAATGGGATTTCGATATCGTTAAATTGATTTGACGTAAAAATATCTGTACATTTTAGCACAGTCAGAGAATTTTTTCCATTTTAAGTAAACGCTCAAGGAACATGAAACAGTTATCGCTTCTTTCTATCTTTTTGGCATTCTTCAATGCGTGCATTATGAACGCGCAGGATTTACCTGTCACTCCGCTTCAGACGCAAAAATCCGGAGCTTCGGCCGGTAATCAGGAATTTACATTTCGTCAAACAACATGGGGTATGTCTAAAGATGAAGTGAAGCGGTCTGAAAAATTGAAACTCATCAATGGTGACACGAATAGACTTTTTTATAAAGGTATTATTGACGGAATGGTAACCCTCGTCGTTTATAAATTTTCAAAAGGTAAGCTTTCGTCAGGGACGTATTTTTTTGAAGAAGAACATTCCAACAAAAACGATTACATCGACTATTATGAAAAAATGAAGTCTTCGTTGGTCCGGATGTATGATACCCCCAAAGAAGACCGTACCGATTGGAAAAATGACACCTTCCGTGATTCCCCGCAAAATTGGGGAACGGCCATTTCGGTTGGATTTCTTGAGTATCTTACATATTGGGAAACAAACAAAACAAAGATACTTTTTTCACTGAGTGGTGAGAATGATGAGGTGAAATTCTTTTTGTCATACCGAAGCGTCGAGTATGCTTCGACAGAGAAGGACGAAGAAGATAATACCAAAGATCATTGACGATTTCTCACTCTGTACAGCAAGCAATTGAAACCAGACCCTGATCGGAAATGGTTGTGGTTTATTTTTACAGCCTGAGGGGTCACATTCAACGGTGAATAGGATAACGATACCGTTGAATTGAGAAATTGAGTATAAAAAAAGCCGCAGTAGAATTTCACTGCGGCTTTAGTTATTTAAGGGTACAAATTATTTTACCAGCCCGTGTAAACCAACGTGGTGTTGCCCAACGAATCGGACGTACATGTTGCGACGTACGAACTGTTCATTGAAGAGGTTCCTTTGAGCACTGCACTCGTGGCACTTACGCTGCTAACAGTGTATGCACCATTATTGTCAGTTGCCATACGTGACGGAATCGTATATCCGGTATATTGTCCGCCGCCGCCGCCCATGGTTGTCGGGCGAATTCTGAACTGATAGGCGTTCGCTGAAATATTGACTAAGCTTGATGTAACACCGTCTTTATTGGCTTGTGTGCTGTGTGCACTGAACTGCGAAATACCGACCGCAATTGCTATACCGACGACGATGACGCCAAGAATGATGAGTAAAAGTTGTTGCTGACCCATAATTTTTCCTTTTTATTGATGAGTTGAGTTAATTTTTTAACTTTAATCTTCGATTTCTAATCAACACTTCTAATTACCATAATAATCGATGAGAATTCAATCAGGGAAATTGCTGGATTTTTATTTGCAATAATCAGCAAATACCGGTAATACTACTGTGTTCGAAGAAATATAATCGGAATTATCCCGAATAATATAAATATGTAAAAGAGAGATGCTCGTATGATTTGATTAAAGAAAAACCCTGGCCAGAAGTGGTTGGGGTTTTTTGTTTTCCTTTTAAAGTTTCGTATATTTTATTGTCAATTAAGAATTCCTAATTAGTAATTGATAATTCCCAATTAGTAATTGATAATTTCCCATGGGGCTGTAGCTCAGTTGGGAGAGCGCCTCGTTCGCAACGAGGAGGCCGAGGGTTCGAATCCCTTCAGCTCCACTCATGATTTTTCCGCTCAATCTCGTCATACTGGAAACCGTGCCTTCATGAATCAAGGCAAAACCCCCAACCGACTTCTTCAGGAAAAAAGTCCGTACCTGTTACAACATGCCTACAATCCGGTCGATTGGTTTCCGTGGGGAGACGAAGCATTTGCCAAAGCCCGCCGCGAAAATAAACCTATTTTTGTTTCGATCGGCTATTCGACATGCTACTGGTGCCATGTCATGGAGCGCGAAGTATTTGAGAACGTCGAAATCGCGCGATTGATGAATGAAAAATTAGTATGCATTAAAGTCGACAGGGAAGAGCGTCCCGACATCGACCGTATTTATATGTCTGCCGTGCAAGCAATGACCGGAAGCGGCGGTTGGCCCATGTCCGTCTTTCTCACTCCCGATTTGAAACCCTTTTACGGCGCGACATATATTCCGCCCGTGTCGAAATACGGTCGTCCCGGATTCCCGGAGATCGTTAATAAAATCTCGGAATTGTGGCAATCGGATCGCGAGAAAATATTCGGGACAAGCGCTCAGCTTGCCGAATATCTTAAAACACCGGGCGGTCAACCATCACAGGGATTTCAGATAACCGGGACTATCCTTGATACGGCATTCCATCGTTTCCAGCAAACATACGATCCGGAATTCGGGGGATTCGGCAGGGGACCGAAATTTCCACGACCGGTAAGTTTTAATTTTCTTTTCGGATATTACGCGAGGAACGGAAATGATTCGGCTCTGGAAATGTCGCTGACGACGTTGCTCGCGATGGCTCGCGGCGGAATGTACGACCATATCGGCGGCGGATTTCACCGGTATTCCGTCGACGGGCAATGGCGTGTTCCGCATTTCGAAAAAATGCTGTACGATCAGGCACAGCTTGTCAATTCGTATCTCGATGCATATCAGATTTCGCATGATGAACAATATGCCGCCATAGCAAGCGATGTTCTTTTGTATGTTGAGCGAAAACTCACCGATCCTCTCGGCGGATTTTATTCAGCGGAAGATGCCGAGAGTGCAATCAATGCCTCCAATCCTGATGAGAAAGAAGAAGGAGCGTTTTATTGCTGGACATCGTCCGAAATTGAGAAAATTATCGGGCATGAAGATGCCGTGATCTTCAAGTACCGTTTCGGTGTGCAGGATGCCGGCAACGCGTTGCATGATCCGATGAATGTATTTGCCGGTAAAAATATTTTATATGCAGCACACAGCATCGAGGAAACTGCAGAACATTGTGGAAAACCGGTCGACTTCGTAGAGAGTTCTCTCAATCAAGCCCGCAAAAAACTTTTTGATGAACGAGAGAAACGGCCGCGTCCTCATCTCGACGATAAAATCATCACGGCGTGGAACGGCTTGATGATCTCCGCATTTGCGCGGGCATATCAGATTCTTCGCGACCAAAAATATCTCGACATTGCAACCCGGGCTGCAAAGTTCATTGCAAATCATTTATTCGATTCTAAAAAACCGAAACTCTTTCGCAGATATCGCGACGGCGACGCCCGGTTCGACGGTGGTCTTCAGGATTATTCTTTTTTTGTTTCGGGACTACTGGATTTATATGAAGCGTCTTTTGACTTTCAATGGTTTGAATTGGCGATCGGGCTTACTTCGAAACAAATAGAATTATTTTGGGATGAGAACGATGGCGGTTTTTTCGATACGCCGGGAACCGATGCATCGCTTCTTTTTCGAACAAAAGAAGATTATGATGGCGCAGAGCCGACCGGCAATTCGGTCGCAATCTTGAATCTGTTACGACTTTCCCAAATGACGGACAATAAAGATTGGCGGACAAAAGCGGAAACCGGTATTACTGCCTTCGCCGGCCGGTTACAGCAAATGCCCGATGCACTCGCTCAAATGCTTGCCGGCATTGCATGGTTGCTTTCTTCACCAAAAGAGATTATTATTGCAGGGAATCCGGCTGCGAACGAAACGAAGATACTCACTGCAATGGTTTATGAAAATTTTATGCCAAACAAAATCGTGATGCTTGTTCAGGACGATGGAAAAAAAGATCTTGCATCCTATCTGCCGTTCACGCGGGATATGAAAATGATCGACGGGAAACCGACGCTGTATGTTTGTGAAAATTATGCGTGCCGCTTGCCGACGAACGATCCGGAAACGGCGAAACAATTATTATATGCAACCGTTCGAGGATAATGTCATGGATGCCCCGAAAGACCGTGTAACTTCCGTTTATACCGAATCGCAAATGAATCAGATGCGGTTTGCGATGTTCCTCTCGGTCGGTGTCGGATTTTTCATGCTGGTCATAAAATTGTATGCCTATTTCATCACCGGCTCGTCGGCGATTTTATCGGATGCGGCGGAATCGATCGTTCATATTTTTGCCGTCGTGTTTGCCGCCTACAGTTTCAAATTGAGCGTCAAACCGCCTGACGAAAAACATCTCTACGGACATGACCGCATCAGTTTCTTTTCTGCCGGTTTCGAAGGAGCGATGATCGTTATCGCGGCGCTGTATATTATTTTTGAAGCGGTGCATAAATGGGTGTTTGGATTGGAAATAGAAAATATCGGTACCGGCGCGACGGTGACATTTTTTGCCATGGTGATCAACGGTGGATTAGGATGGTATCTTATCCGCAAAGGGAAAGAATATCATTCCATCTTACTCGAAGCGAACGGGAAACATGTGTTGACCGATAGCTGGACAAGTCTCGGTGTGATTATCGGATTGATCCTGACGATGATTACCGGCTGGCGTCCGTTCGATCCGATTCTTGCAATCCTGGTTGCAATCAATATTCTTTGGACAGGCACGAAACTGATGCGCCGTTCCATCGGCGGTTTGATGGATGAAAGCGATCCAGCAATCGATACAAAGCTTCGTGCGACACTCGACCGGTTATCGACGCAATTCAATATAGCGTATCACGGACTCCGCCATCGTAATGCCGGCAATCGTATTCTCATCGAATTTCATCTCCTGTTCCGCGACGATATCTCTCTTGTTCACGCCCACGAACAGGCGACACTCATCGAAGACGAACTTCACAACGTATTTCCCGGACAAATAGAAATTCTTACTCACCTGGAACCGTTTGAAGGGCATGATGAAATTCATGAAAAACTGCTGAAAAAGAACAAGGCGACCTGATGGGCCGCCTTGCTTTTTGAATCTTGATGAAGATTGTTATTTACGTGCCGGCACTGTAATCGTCGGCATATTTTTTCTGCTCGGCGGTCAGCGTGTCGATCGTATATCCCATCGTTGCCAATTTCACGCCGGCAATTTCCTGATCCTGTTCGACCGGAATATCGTACACCTGGTTTTCCAACCGTTTGCCTTTTTTGTCGACATCGGCAAGCCGTAACTGCGACATGAATTGATTTGCAAACGACATATCCATCACTTCCGACGGATGTCCTTCTGCTGCGGCTAAGTTGACCAGACGTCCTTTCGCAAGAACATAAATCCGGTTGCCGTTCTTCATTGTGTATTGCTCGTTGTTCGGACGAATTTCTTTGACCGACGAAGCAAGTTTGCCAAGGTCGACAAGATTGATCTCGCAATCATAATGTCCGGTGTTGCAAACGATCGCGCCGTCTTTCATCGATTTGAAATGGCGGCTCACGATGATATCTTTTACACCGGTTGCTGTTACGAAAATATCGCCGATCTTTGCAGCGTCATCCATTTTCATGACGCGCATACCGTCGAGTGTCGCCTTGAGCGCTGCAGTCGCTTTCACTTCCGTAGCGATAACGTTCGCGCCCAATCCTTTTGCACGGATCGCAACGCCTTTCCCGCAATGTCCGTATCCTGCTACCACAAAATTTTTGCCGGCGAGTAATACGCTGGTTGCACGAAGAATGCCGTCCAATGTCGATTGACCGGTTCCGTAGACGTTATCGAAATCCCATTTCGTTTCCGCGTCGTTCACGGCAACGACCGGATATCTCAACGCTCCGTCGTTTGCCATGGCACGGAGGCGATGTACGCCGGTTGTGGTTTCTTCGGTACCGCCGATGATGTGGGGAATGAGTTCTTTATGTTTGTTGTGAACGGTGAAGATAAGATCCGCGCCGTCGTCGAGAGTAAGATTCGGTTTGAAGCGAAGCGTTTCTTCGATGCACCAGTAAAATTCTTTCACGTTCATTCCGTGCCACGCGAAAATCGAGACGCCTTCGGCTGCGAGAGCTGCGGCAACGGCATCGTTTGTCGAAAGGGGATTACAGCCGCTCCAGCTTACTTCCGCGCCCGTTTCCACCAGAGTCTTGATAAGAACCGCAGTTTCTTTCGTGACGTGCAAACATCCGGCAATGCGATATCCCTTTAACGGTTTTGTCCTCTTGTATTTTTCACGCAATGCCATCAACACGGGCATACGGGATTCTGCCCACGCAATTAACTGTTTGCCTTCTTCCGCTAATTTTATATTGGCAACTTTGTAACGACCTTTTTTATGATCCATGATTCCTTGTTTCCTTGGTGAGGTGGTTTGTTGGTTGAATAAAAATCTTATTGTATTGATTTTTTGAGAATGTTAACCTTATCGGTTTTTTCCCAGGTGAATTCTTTTTCATTCCTGCCGAAATGGCCGTATGCGGCGGTCTTCCGATAAATCGGACGACGGAGATCAAGCCGTTCGATAATACCGCGGGGCGTCAAATCGAACGGTCCGCCTGCAGCAGATAATTTTTTCAGAATCGATTCAAGTTGAGAATCTGGTATGACTCCTGTTCCGTATGTTTGAGCATGAATCGAAACAGGTTCGATAACGCCGATGGCATAGGCAACCTGAATCAAACATTCGCTCGCGAGTCCGGCGGCAACGACATTTTTTGCAATATGCCGCGTTGCGTATGCAGCGCTGCGGTCGACTTTTGTCGGATCTTTTCCGGAAAATGCGCCGCCGCCATGCGGTGCCCGGCCGCCGTACGTGTCGACGACAATTTTTCTTCCGGTCAAACCGCTGTCGCCGTGCGGGCCGCCGATTTCAAACATGCCGGTCGGATTGACGAAATACCGCGTCTTCGAATCGAGCATTTCTTTCGGAATGACATGCTGAACGACATGTTTGATCACATCACTCTTAATTTTTTTCTGTGATACGTTTGGTGCATGTTGTGTTGAAACAACGACGGTGTGTACTCGCACGGGTATTTTTCCGTTGTATTCGATCGTCACCTGAGATTTTGCATCGGGACGGAGATACGGCATCAGCTTCCTGTTGTGTTTGCGGATGTCGGCGAGCCGCTTGACGAGTTTATGAGAATACATGATCGGCATCGGCATCAGTTCCGGTGTTTCGGTGCATGCATATCCGAACATCATTCCCTGATCGCCCGCGCCGCCGGTATCGACACCTTGCGCGATGTCCGGTGATTGCGAATGAATTGCCGACAGAACGGAACAGGAATCGGCATCGAACCCGACGCCTGCTTCCGTGTATCCGATTTCTTTGATGACATTGCGGACGATTTTCTGGACGTCGACATATCCTTTTGTCGTTACTTCGCCGCCGACGAGGGCAAGGCCTGTTGTGACAAAACTTTCACACGCAACCCGGGAATATTTATCCTGCGTCAGCAGGGCATCAAGCACGGCATCGGAAATCTGATCGCAGACTTTATCGGGATGACCTTCGGATACCGATTCGGAAGTAAATAAATATGACATAGTACCTTTCTGAAATTAATGGAATTCGATTTCGGATGAATCGCCGATGTTAATTCGATTAAACGTTCCTTCGACCAGTGCGTTGACGCCGACCAACGAATCTTCCAGCACCGCTTTATGCACCTGAGCGTCTTCACTGACGATCGAATTGCGGATAATCGAATCGGTGACCGTTGCACGATCGGCGATCGTTGCATACGGACCGATAACGGAATGAATAATCGTGGCAGTTTTTGCAACATAGACCGGCGGTATGATAACGACATTCTTGATGACAACATTATCCTGCTGTTTTTCGAGCAGATGCTGATTGGTTGAAAGAAGAGTTTCCGGTTTACCGCAATCGTACCATCCGTCGACATGGAATGTTTTAATTTTTTCTCCATGCTGGAGCATCAGTTCCAGCGCATCGGTCAGTTGATATTCACCTTTCGTGCGGCGATCGCTTTTGAATAATTCCGCAATCGATTCGACGAGGAGTTTCGGATTCCGGATCCAGTATAATCCGACGATGGCAAGATTGCTTGTCGGGTTTTCCGGTTTTTCGATGAGATGTTGGGCGAAATTGTCGTGCAATTCAACGACGCCGAACCGCCGCGGGTCGGTCACTTCCTTCACGCCGATGGACGTATATTTTTCGCCGAGCACCGGCTTCAAATTGACATCGAAGATCGTATCGCCGAGGATGATGAGGATCGGTTCAGTGGAAAATGTATCCTTCGCGAGATAAATCGCGTGGGCGAGGCCTTTGGCTTCCGTCTGTTCCACAAAATCAACGTGGATGCGGTAATGCGACTGGACATACTCACGAATCTTATCTCCGAGGTGGCCAACAATGATAGTGGCTTCATCGAATCCGTCTTCGATAATTTTATCGAGAATATGACCGATGATCGGCTTGCCCGCAACGTTCAGTAATACTTTCGGAACGGTGAACGTGTGTGGGCGAAGCCGGCTTCCGAATCCGGCTACCGGAATAATTGCGCGCATGGCGTTAGATTTTTTTCATAAAAAATATGGAAGCACCTGTCGATCCGACAAGATTCAAACCGACCGTTATGAAACTCCTCATTATCAACCGGAAATGCAAATTAGTGGCGATTGCGACTGATATCGCAACATTCATTGAAATTAAAAATTAAATATAAGTTTTATTGTGATTCCAAACAAATTATTCAAATTGCCGGGAGGAAGTTCAACTTCCGACCAAGTTTTGTCTAGTCAGCAGTAGAACTGCTTCCCAGTGGGGAAAAATGGAAATTCTTGACAATGTCGCGATAAAATTTTACCTTGGAAGTGAAACTCAGGGAAATTCCAATCAAGTCGTTTCGTTCTTACCGATACCTTAATAACTTCAAATGCTTTAGTGTCTATGCCATATCATAAAAGTGGAAAGCATGAAAGCAAAATTCACATACATATATCTGGTAATATTATTTTTTAGTACCGTTTGCACGCTGACTGCCCAGTGGATGCAATCAAATGGTTTGACAAATGATCCGACGTTCAAACCTTATGGAGATTGGATAACATCTTTCGCTGTCAGCGGCACGAATCTCTTTGCTGGAACTGAGAGCGACGGTGTTTTTCTTTCCACGGATAACGGAACAAACTGGATTGCCCTCAATTCAGGTTTGGACGATTTGCATATAATCACTCTTTTAATGAACGGTACAAATCTCTTTGCCGGTACAGGTATCGGGGCTTTCATTTCATCCAATAACGGTACGAGCTGGACTGCAGTCCATATTGGCTTACCTAACGGTTGGGGAGTGAGTGCTTTGGGGATGAGTACTAACGGGACAGGCGGAACGAATCTCTTTGTAGGATCTTGGAATGGGTATATTTTTCGATCCACTGATAACGGCACAACATGGACTCAGGTGAATTCGAGTTCTTGGTTTCCCTCTGTTACGACTTTTGCCTCTAATAGCAATAAAATCTTTGCTGGAACGAACGGCAATGGAATTTTTCTTTCTACCAACAACGGCAGCAACTGGATTGCTGTGGATTCGGGCTTGACGCATGGCAATGTTAAGTCGCTTGCCTTTTTGGGAGAGAATCTCTTCGCCGGAACTGATGGTGGCGTCTTTCTATCTACCAATAATGGCACGAGTTGGTCTGCTGTGAATTCGGGCCTGAACGATATTCAAATTTCTGCTCTTGCTGTCTCCGGCACAAATCTCTTTGCCGGAACTGGTTATGGGGGGATTTTTCTTTCGTCTAATAACGGGGCAAGCTGGAATGCTGTCAACTCTGGTTTGACATATTCTTCTATCAATGAAACATACCCCACTGTCTTCGACTTTGTAGTGATGCCCGATCTCCACCTGATGGAAATGGAATGATATCACCACGTACTGTGTTACCGACTGAATTCACTCTGAGCCAATCATATCCCAACCCGTTCAATCCCACGGTAACAATCCAGTACGGTCTTCGTATCCAAAGTCGAGTTTCATTGAAGATCTATAATATACTTGGTCAGGTCGTCGCAACGTTAAAAGATGGAGTAGAGCCAGCAGGATATAAGTCGGTCATATGGAACGCCAATAACTTTTCAAGCGGTGTATACTTCTACCGACTGACTACCGGTGATTTTGTGCAAACGAAAAAGATGTTGCTGGTGAAGTAGGGTTTAATTAGGTAAACGCAGATTCTGATTTGGTTTGTTTGAGTAACAACAACCAGTTATATGACTTCAAAGGAATTTTCATATGATGAGAAGATTTTTTTATCTGACCATATTTATTTTCCAATCATATGTTTTTGCTCAACCGGCTATATGGACTGTCAGCTACTTTCAAGGTGAGAGAGATACTATTATTTCCCTCCAGCATTGCCGGCTTATCAGTGTCAGTGCAGATTCTCTGAAAATACAAACCGATTCATCTGAACGGGAAGTCCCGATCTATTTACTGAAAGAACTTTCGTATCCCAGTCCCGGAGGTTTTCACTTTCTGCCGATAGTTATCGGGTCGGCATTGGGATTGTCTCTCGGGCTCTGTCTTAGCGGCTCGAACGACGAAACTCAAAATGTCGGTGAACCAAGTGCAAGAACAACCGCAATGTATGCAATCATTGGGGGCGGCATTGGATTGATGAAATCGGTGGATGAAGAAACAACGAGGTATAAACTCCCATTCGGTTTATCGAATCCGGAAAAACGTAAGATCATCGAAAATATTCTTGACGGAGAAAAGAAAATTCAATAACAGACTTGTTTGCTCCGTTGAATCACCGGTAATGCCTCAATTTAGAATACCCCGTCTTTCCGAAACGATTCTATTCGGAATCTAAACTACGCAAGCTCAGAATAGATGCTGAATAAAAGCATTTCAGCAAGACGGGAGATTTCGGGATAGGTGATCTCAGGAAATTGGGACACCACCCAATCACCGCCCGGATTGGTCGATGTCTCCCACAACAGATATGTATTTCCCGAAACATTTTTTAGCTGAAAGTTGTAGTAAATCTTTATTCATAGTATACTGTAGTCTGAAGTGTAATCACAAACGACGGAGCGGGACCAATTTTCATTTATCATATGGAAGATCTCATACCATTCAAAGGTCGATTGCTTTCCGGTGCTTTTAAACTGAATTTCCTTGGGCGTTCAGGAAATGTTTATGTTATGGACAACCACAGGGCTGCACTCTGGTGCTGGTTCCAACACGTAAAGAAGAACGAGAAAGTCAACCTCTTCCACATGGACAGACATACGGATACCTACTACGGTGACATCGAGATCCAAAAGCCGCAACTACCGGATTTGTGGTCGGTCACTCTCAACGATTATCTTGAGAAGTCGTATAACGACAAACATGGCAAATCGCTTCTGATCAGTTGGGTAAATTATCTTTCCCTTTTTCTCGAATGCTATCCTCAATTAATTGAGAATGCCTGGTTTGCCACACATGAACTAAAGAATGAACCTCGTTTTCATACGATCGTCAAGCCGGAGTATCATACCATTCCTGTTGCATTGGAAAACTGCCTGAGTGACGACAAATTGTCCTGTATCGTCAACATCGATATCGATTACTTCTTCTTCAAACCAAACAATTCTTATGATATCCTCCTGAGCGACGAATATCTTAATGCCATTGCCGGCGTTCTCAGGAAACATCTTGCATCCGGAAAAATATTAGTGTTAACAATAGCACTGAGTCCGGATTTCTGCGGCGGCTGGCAAAACGCTGAATCGCTCTGTGTAAAGTTCTGTCATAACATGGGCATAGATTTTTCGCTGCCCAATTGAATACAGCGGTGATGAAAAGTGATTTCTTTATTGACGGCTATCTCCGGCGAATTTTGTTTGATTTGGTTAAGTTAGAAATCATTGAATGAGGATCAAATGCCGATCGGCTTATTTGAAATAGTCTTAAATAAGCTTAGCTTTGATTGGCCAAAATAAATAATTGCCTTTGTTATTAAGAATGCAAGTCAATTATAATCGGTGTCAGTTGAAGTGTGTTTACTGCTAACAGATTGCTAACGGTTCCCTCCGCAAGCGGGTTTCGGCAAGAAAAAAAATGCTTACATCGTGCCCCCAACGAGATTCGAACTCGTGTTACAAGCTTGAAAAGCTCGTGTCCTAGGCCTCTAGACGATGGGGGCTGAACATATCAAAAGTCAAAATGCAAAAGGAAAAAATGATGCTCCTTGTGTAGCCTTTTTGACTTTTTCTTTTTGAATTGGCTCGGGGTGTCCAGTGGGACTTGAACCCACGACCTCCAGGGCCACAACCTGGCGTTCTAACCAAACTGAACTATGGACACCATGAAGATGGCTTCCAAGATACTCAAATTTTGAACGATAATCAAGGAAATTTCTTGCACTATGCTTTCTGAAGGATTTGACAGAAGGGCTTGCTCCCTTTTAATTTTGCCTCAAAGCAGCTTCATAAGAATTATTATTCAAATTTTGCTGGAACAAAAAAGATATTTCGGTGGTTTAGAAGGAAAATAAAACCGCCTCGTGTTTTTCTCAAGTAAAAAAAAGACTATTGGACGATTTGCTCTTTTGGATAAAAATCGATACCTTTTTTACTCGTATGAGTGTAAACAACGTCGTTCATAAGTCGATAATTGTGTGTCTTTTGCTCTGCTACGTTTTCAGCATGCAATTATCGGCGTTTCATACCCATCCGGCAAATTATGCCGCACCCTTGACGAGTATCGTTCAGATCGGTTATAACCAAACGCCGTCAGAAAATCATTCAACATTCTGCGAGATCTGTTTTCAAATTAATTCGAATCAGGTCTTCTTTTCTCCCCAGCTTCTCTTTCATACAATTCTTCCTGTTGTTGCAAGCACATATTCCGATGTCCTTGCGGCACCCCTTATTGTTCTCTTCAGTCCGGTACAGGGACGTGACCCGCCGGGCCGCTTCCTTTGACGAATCGACTTTTATTCTTGTTCGTGCAAGAAGAGTAACAAAATTTTTTAGAATTTTTAATTGAAAGGAAGCATCATGAGATGTACCGTCTGCGTTATGTTGTTTATAATTTTGTGCGTGTCGATCTCCGCTCAGGCGCAAGAGAATGATCAATCAAAAGAGCAGGAGCTTCAGAATTTACGCGCGGAAGTAAACCAGTTACATAAAGATTTGGATTCACTGCGGTTGCAAATGCCTTCCACGGATGCGACCCAGTCGGATGAAGTCGATCTTCTCGAAGAACGGCTCGATAAGAGATTGCAGGAACTCGAAAGCAAGATCGATGCAGTTTCACGCAGTATGGCGCCGATCGCTTTCAACCCGAAGATGGTGACGGCAGTGAATTTTGCCGGACGTGCAGATAATAAAGATGTCTACGATTCGCCTCTCGGACAAAATATGATCAGCGACCGGTTTTTTTTACGAACCGTTGAAATGGAATTGAGCTCGGCAGTGGATCCGTATGCTTCGGCTTTTGCCGTTATCTCGCTTGAGAACGAAGCGGGCCAGAATTTCGGCATCGATGCAGAAGAAGCATATGGTCTCATCAAACGACTGCCAATTTTGGAATCTGCTCCGTTAGGATTGAAGGTCAAGATCGGAAAATACCGTGCTTCGTTGGGATTGGACAACAAGATTCACATCCATGATCTTCCCTGGACGACACGCCCGCTGATTGTTTCGCAATATCTCGGAACGGATCACGGTGAATTTTTTGAATCCGGGTTCAACCCGACCGGTATCGATCTGGATTTTTATCTGCCGAATCCTATTCCGGGAACAACGCTGGAAATGAATCTCGATGTCGTACGCTCCGGCGATATTGCTATTTCGAATGCCAATCTCTCGATGCCCGTCAATTCGGGGATGCTTATGCCTAATGTGCGGCAGCCGGCATATATCGGACACGTGAATCTCTCGAAAGACTGGAACAACGTTTCTCTCTTAACATTAGGCGCAAGTGCGTACGATGAGAGCGGAGATTTTGCAACGCATGTGTACGGAGTTGATCTGACATACAAATGGTCGCCGTCGGAGGAACGCGAATCGCATTCGATCGTTGCGGGTGGTGAAGCCCTTATCGTTGATCATATGGCTGTCGATACTACCGGCGGTGATCATCTCAACAGGATTCATCCGTTCGGATGGTTTGCGTATTTGCAGTATCAGACATCATACTGGTTGTATCTCGGTACTCGGTACGATTGGATTGAGGATCCGGGTAATAATGATCTGATAACGAGAAATGTCGGTGTGTACGCCAGTTATTATACGACTGAATTCCTGAGATTCCGCATCGGGTTTGAACATCGCCAAAGCGATATTCCTGCACAGGATAATCTCAATACACTTATTTTCGATCTCAATCTGGTCTTCGGTTCACATCCGACCGAACCGTATTGGGTCAATAAATAAAAATTGTCAACTTAAAGGAATAAGGATATGAAAAAGATTTCGGGTATCATCATCGTTGTTCTGATGTTGTTATTCAATTTTCATCCCGCAGATGCAAAAGACGGGAAAATGAAAATTGTCACGACGCTCAATTATTTGCGGTATCTGGCGCAGGAAGTCGGCGGGGATAAAGTCGAAGCGTTTGCCCTTGCCAATCCGAAACAAGATCCGCATTACGTCACACCGACTCCCCGGATGAATCAGCTTGCTTCCGATGCCGATTTATTTATCGAGAACGGGCTTTCGCTTGACATCTGGGCGAAGAATGTTCTGGATGCATCCGGTAATCCGAAAGTCCAGCCGGGAGGTTTAGGACATCTTGTTGCGACAACAAACTGTCCCGTCAAAGAACTTCCGACGGAAGTTTCGCGTTCGTGGGGAGATATTCATCCGCAGGGAAACCCGCACATCTGGCTGGATCCATTCAATGTCAAAATTATTGCCGAGAATATCGGCAACCGGCTTAAGCAACTTGATCCGAATGATGCGGCATATTTTCAATCGAGAATTGACGACTATAAACACAAAGTGGATGTTGCCATGTTCGGAGAAGATTTGCTGAAGGCGATCGGGAAGTCTGCCGGCGATATTCTGACCCGGAAAGCGAAAGACAATGAGCTGATACCGTGGCTGAAGACAAAACACCTGTACGAAAAATTAGGCGGCTGGCAAAAGAAAGCGGAGCCGTTGAACGGTGTGAAGATCATGTCGTATCATAAAACATATATTTATTTTGCCGATTGTTTTGGATTTCAGATTGCCGGTGAGCTGGAAGAAAAACCCGGGATACCGCCCCCGCCGCAGCACCGGGATGAAATTGTCGAGCAGATCAAGCGTGAAGGAATTAAAGTTATTTTGAATGATAATTTTTATTCACGGGAAGCTGCGGATTATGTTGCGAGTAAAACGGATGCAAAAGTCGTTATCACGTATGTCGATGTCGGTGCAGTTGAAACAGTCGATACGTATGAGAAATTGATAACCTATTTGATGGAACAGATCGAACAAGCGGTAAAGTAATCATTCAGCTTTTTTAGGACATTGCATTATGGAACAGTTATTTTATTTACCGAAAACAATGATATGGCCTCTTGCCGCCTGTCTGGTGTTGACCGGTATTCACGTTTATCTGGGCGTTCATGTCATCGCCCGAAAAGTGATCTTTGTCGATCTGGCGCTCGCTCAGATTGCCGCGTTAGGTACGGTGATTGGAGTTTTGCTCGGTTACGAAGTCGGTAAGGATACGAATGTCCTGTATCTGTATTCACTTGCTTTTACGATATTCGGTGCGTTCGTCTTTTCTATCACGAGAATGAAAGGTGAAAAGGTTCCGCATGAGGCGATCATCGGCATTGTCTACGCGGTGACTTTTGCTTCGACGATTCTTGTGCTGTCGAAGAGTGCGTTGGGACCGCAGGAACTTGAGCACATTATCAAAGGAGAATTGCTCTGGGTTCAACCATACGTCGTCTTGAAAACCGCGACCATTTACGCACTTGTCGGTATTTTCCATTATATCTTCAGAAAAAAATTCATGGCAATATCCCTCGATGTCGATAAAGCCGAAGCATCGGGAATGAATGTGCGATTGTGGGATTTCCTGTTTTATATGTCGTTCGGCTTCGTCATCACAAGTTCGGTTGCCATTGCCGGTGTGTTCCTGGTGTTCAGCTATCTCGTCATTCCATCAGTGGGTGCGATGCTCGTCTCGAATAAATTAGGCACACGTCTGGCTCTCGGATGGATCGGCGGTTCGATTATAAGCTTTATCGGCGTTAAACTTTCGTACGATACCGGATTGCCGACGAGCCCCGCCATCGTCGTTGTGCTCGCGACGGGATTACTGATCAGCGGCATTTTCCGTTACCTGAGACTTTCCACAAGTCTGGTGCGTGCATTCCGGAATCTAGCTGCGGCGACCGCGGTTGTTGTGATATTCATTGGAGCAGTTTTTTTCTTCCGGAAAGCCGATGAGAATCCGCTGACGCATACATTGCAGATGTTAAGCAGTCCGCTCAGTACCGATCGCCAGGCAGCGATCGTCAATCTTGAATTGTATGGAAATGATAAAAGCCAGTGGCTTCCGCTTGCGATTGAAAAGCTGAAAGACCAGGATGCGGAAGTGCGAAAAGCGTCTGTCGATCTCTTTGCTCACATGAAAGAGCAGACGGCGTTGCCGCAAATCACGGAATTGCTCGACGACAAATCGGATGAAGTTCGCGAGAGTGTCGTTAATGCGATGAAAGTGATCGGGAACAGCGAATCTGCAATTAAACTTGTCGAGAAGTCGGAGCATGAAGATGACCCGGAAATGAAAACAAGCTTTCTGCTGACGGCATTAGGTCTGGGAAATCCGAATGCCATTCCCGGCGTCATTCAGATTATCAAAGACGGCGGTATCTTTGCCGACGATGCGAGAAATGCTTTGCAGAAATATGTTCATGTCGATTTCTCGAAAGATTCTCCGGAAAAAATCCTTCAATGGTGGAATGACCATCGTTCACGATTACAGTGGGATGAAAAAAGTGAAATGTTTTCTCTGAAAAATTAAACGATCGTTAGGTAAAAAAATTTCTTCCTCCAAAAACCCCGGTCCGTTCAGGCCGGGGTTTTTGATTTATGGATTACCCGGGAAGTCATCCGTAAACCTGACACCCATCGCTTTCATTTTTTTCTTGACAGGAATCTAAATTTTTCCTATTTTTCGGTATCAGAAAGTGTTTAGTTCGTTAATATCTTGCGCTAAGACACGGGCGGAAAACAGTGTTGGAGGGTTGCTTGTGCCGGAGAAGAACCTGTAGTTTAGAACATTTTGCAAGAATGTTTTGAGCTACGGGTTTTTTATTTCATATGAGAAATCACTTTTCCTTTAAGGAAATTTTTTTCTGATATTGGTTTTCCTACCCGTACGTCCCGGTCATTTCGAATACTTTCGAATCGAGAACTGGTTTCTCGTTTTCAGACAAAATGAAGCGTTCACAGGTTAATCACTCATGGACCGAAGGCAATTTGTTTCCATATGTATTCTGCTCTTCAGTATTACACAAACTGAGAAATCGTATTCTCAGCTTCTGCCGTTTCATTATTATACCACCGCCGATGGCCTTCCCACGAATCAGTTCTCCCATATCCATTTGAAGATGAGTACTCTGAAAAGTGATACTACCATCAAAGCTAATGTCTGACAGCTTCAAATATGGATTATGTACTGCTGCATTTTTTCTTGCTTTCTGTTCAGCAGTGTCCCAGATTTTTCCTTTTGAATATTATACGATCCAGAACGGACTCTCCGGAAATCAGGTCCATTGGATAATGCAGGATAAGCAAGGTTTTATATGGATTGCTACTAATAATGGCTTGAGTCAGTTTGATGGAATTACATTTAAGAATTTTACTGTACTCGACGGGTTGCCTGTGAATGATGTCAGTGTCATTATTGAAGTTCCTGTCCGGGAACATGACCGGATTTATATTCTTGGTACCAAAGGAACTGTTACCATCGAGGAAAATGGCAGATTCTTCCCCGTGGAGATACCGTTTTCCGGAAAGGATAATGGAATCGAACGCATGGAACGGGGAGACAGTAATACTGTCTGGTGTAGTTCAAGCGATGAAGTGTTTTTAATCAGGGATCGTGCGGTACAAACGATAAAGTTACCATTCAGTTTTCACGATCATTTCGATGACCACCGTTTATTATCAGCAGATGGAGGAATTTGGATATCGGATGGACCGGAATTTCATTTTTGTACATTATCCGATAGTGAGCGTCTTAAAGAAGAATACTGTCTTCATTTTCCCTCGACTGTTTATGACAATATACTCTGTAAAGATAAGGAAATGTTTGTTACACTTGCCGATAGTTCATTGTATCATGTTCACGAGGGGAAGATTATTGCCCACCGTAAACTTGCGTCCAGCGGTTGGTGCCATCTTGCTGATGATGATCAGGGAAAGTTATGGATAACCTCCGATATAGGACTATTCAGTCTTAGAAAAGATCGATTTGAAACGGATTCATTGGAACAGTGGACTAATGAAAATGGTTTGCCGGACCAAATGGTTACCCATGTTTTTTTTGACAGCGAGAGAAACATGTGGGTTGGTACATGGATTAACGGTCTTGCAAAACTCAGTCAACAGGGTTTATATCATATTCCGTTGGATAATCTTGTGAAGGATCGTGGTGCTGCGGCTGATCCTTGTAACCGGATCTGGATAACGTCTCATAAAGGTTATTGGGAAATCAATATTGCAAATTACTTGCCGGTGAAAAAAGTGTTTCATCCATGGGTCGAGGATGTCGGAATTGTGTACGTCGATCCCGACACTTCACTCTGGACGATGACCTATACGCTCGGAATAGCAAGTCATCTATACCGCTATAGAATTCTGAAGAAATCTGATTCTACGGAATTGGTCCGGCAGCCGATCCCCATCGCCATGGATTCTTTAATCAAGAACGATGTGATTTATAATGTTATCGTCGATCATTCAAAGAGATTGTGGTGCAACAATTATCCGGAAGGCATTCTTGTATTTGATTTGCACACTATGCGCAGGATTACAGAGTATCAAGTCCCGTTACAGATTCCTGATCCCTCCGTGCGTGCCTCATGTGAGGATTCCCAAAACAGAATTTGGTTTGGTGGTTATGACAGGGGACTTTGTTTTGTTGACGGAAAAGAATCTGTGCAAGGTAAAGTAACAGTATACACGGAAAAAAGTTGTCTTCCGGACAATCATATCCGGTCCATTTATGAGGACAAAAAGGGAAGACTCTGGTTCGGCACAAGGTATCAGGGTGCAGTTGTGTACGATGGTGTTCATTGGGTGTCCATAACTCTCAAAGACGGATTAAAAAGTAATGCAGTCTGGTGTATTACGGGAGATGACCAGAATCATATTTGGCTTGGTACTGATGCTGGTTTTGAACCGGTGGATATCAATACTCTCCAACCAGTTCCTTGGCAGGGGTTTAATATTGGGAAAGTCTTCAGCTGTGGCTTTTTGCCAAATAAACTTCTCTGGTGTGTTACTTCGACAGATCTTTATGTAGCGGATTCTAAATATTTTCGACCAAGTAATATTGAATCTCCGATTATCATAAAAAAATTCCAGGTAAATGGCAATATAACACCGGTCGATTCATTGATAGTTCTGCCATACGATAAAAATAATTGCACTATTGAATACTTGAGTTTAGTTTTCAAAGACCCGCAAAGAGTGCGTTATCAGACATTCTTAGAGGGGGCTGACCATAATTGGTCCACGCCGACTCCGGTGCGAGCTATTACGTATGCTGATTTGTCACCCGGAGATTATATTTTTCATGTTCATACTATGAATGGAGATAATTTTTCAGATAGTACTGAAGCGAAAATATATTTTACAATTACCTCACCGTATTGGAAGAAGTGGTGGTTTTCTGTGTTGGTAATTTTTTCCCTGTCATCGGTAATCCTTTCTACGCATTATTATCGACGAAAGAAACAACAGGAGGCTCAGCAGCTCCGGGCCCGAATCGCAAGCGATCTTCATGATGAAATAGGAAGTAATCTGGGGGCAATCAGCGTTATGAGTGATTCGGCTATTCGCACAGATGTTGTGAATAATCAAATTCGAGAGAAATTCGACGAGATTGCATTAACAGCACGGGAAACTTCTCAACTTATGCGGGACATTGTCTGGATCATCAAACCGGAACATGATGCTCTCGAAGACCTTGTGCAAAAAATGAAGGATGTAGCTAATGCGATGCTTCAGAATATCGATTGTACATTCCAAAGCCCTGAAAAGGTATTTCAAAAAAAGGTTGATTTGATCTTTCGAAGAAATGTATTTCTTATTTATAAGGAAATCCTGCATAATATTGTGAAGCATTCGGAAGCGACAAAGGTTACCATCAATTTGCATGAAGATTCCGGCATGGTCACATTGCGTATCGAGGATAATGGTAAGGGGTGCGATAACATTCTGGAGCAAAAAGGAAACGGAATCCGGAATCTTCGACACCGTGCAGAACAAATCCACGGAACGCTGCACATTGAAAGCGAACCGGGAAAAGGGAGTCGTATCCAACTGTGCGCCAAAATACCATGATCGCGGTATGGTTTCGATCGTTCGCAATGTGTATACTTTATACAATTTCGATGTACAGGGTACAACGTACCCCAAAAATATTGTTTGAATGCATCAAATCTTTATGCCTGATCTGACAGAGACATCAAACATTACTGTCTGGATTATCGAGGATAATGAGCGATACCGTACTTCGTTAAGCGAAATCATTAACAAACATACGGGATGGATTTGTCCCGAAACATTTTCTTGTTGTGAAGATGCGTTGAAAGCATTAAAGGATTTGTTCCCTCCCGAAGTTTTTCTCCTTGATATCGGCTTACCGGGAATGAGCGGTGTTGAAGGGATAACGCATTTCAAAAAAATCACGCCATCATCGCACATCATCGTTCTCACCATTTATGATGACAGTAACAGCGTTTTTAATGCGATTTGCGCCGGTGCTTCCGGATATTTGCTGAAAGAATCTTCGTCTGACAGGATCGTCGATAGTATCCAGGACGTTCTTGCCGGCGGTGCGGCAATGAATGCGCAGATTGCAAAAAAAGTGATGGATTTCCTTGCCCAAGCGAAAAACAGTAAAGGAGAATATGGCCTCACAGATCGTGAAAAGGAAATATTACGACTGGCGGTCGAAGGCAAAAACAAGAAACAAATCGCAACAACCCTCTTTGTCAGTTATCATACCGTCAACACTCACCTTAAAAACATTTACAAGAAACTTCAGGTATCGACAAGTACCGGAGCTGTGTCGAAGGTAATACGGGAGAATTTGCTGTAAAACTTTCCGATTTCCTGCCAGCTGTCAATCTCGTATATGTTATCGAAAATACCACGATTGTGGTATTGACGCGAGGTTGTTTAATATTTAAATTTGAAATCTTGTCGTTGATAGGCCGCACATACCACACCCGGATTCGTTTCGGTGGAAGAAGCGGTAACGACAAAAACGGTGTTCAGCGGCTTGGTTGGGAAATCTGCGAAACTTTGAATACCGGCGATTATAACCGGGGAGTTACCTATCGACCTTTTTTTTTGGTGTAAAAAGACGTTATTCATGAAATATTTTTATTAGTATTTGTCAAGATTTAAATTAAAAATGCCTCCTGGTTATATTTGTGGATTGGATGAGTGGGGCATACGGGAGGGTGAAGCATAAGTCACCCTCCTAAGGATTTAATTTTCTCATTGAATTATTCCCTGTGATCAATCGGCTTCATCAAGATGACATTGCCATAGGGGTTGTCACCGATAAAAATTGGTATTATCTCTAACATTTTTTAGGATTGTTCTCTATTTCTTCTTCAGAGTTCTTTTGGTAATTTTGAACCAGGTTTATAACAATGATCGTGGAAGATAATTACAGAAATATGGCGGAGTGCATGACATCAAAATTTCTTACGAAGATAAAAAGTGTACTACCGATGATGAAATTCCTTCTTGATGTGGAATAGGGCCGAATGACGTCTCTTTGAGAAAGGAGACGTCTTTTTTTTGCCCATCCTTCATTTGCCAAATTAAAAAAGGGCAACCGTTGTAACGACTGAAACAAGATTGATTTCATCCAATGATACGGTTTTCATCATGATACAGAACATATCGAAAGTGTTTGTGGAAAGAAATCAAGGAGTCGTTTGTTATAAAACGATTATAAAAAATATTACGAAAATCAATTCAAAATAAAAATACTGAAATGAATAGATTTATATTGACATTCACAAACATTTTGTATAGATTCTCGACACACATTCCGAACTCTTTTCCATCGTCTGGAGGAATAGATGCATCATCGAGGGATATGGTTTCCTATTTTAAAAAAAAAGTAACATTGTTTTTGCATCACGTTCATTCTGCGGTAACTCCGGTTGACTGCACATTGTTCATTTATATAATCTCTATTTAATTTAGTTCATCGTCCGTAAGATCTGGGATTTTCTTCTGGGGGAAGTTCTTTCCTGTTATTGTCCCTGTGGTCCGATCGTGTGATGGTAATTCCTTACACACCTCCCGATATGCGGATATATTTCATTGTCTCACTCTCTAAGGAGGAATCATCATGAAACACATTTCCACCACATTTCTTTTTGTGATGCTCTCGATCGTTTTCATCGGGACGAATCTGATGTCGCAATCCCGGATGCCGAGAAGCGCTAACGTCCACGACGTTGTAAAAAAAATCTCGAAGACGGTTACAAAATCACCGGCTATAAGAACAACTGAATCGGCGGCAGCAAATATTGCCACGATGCGTTCGCGGCCAGGTTCCATTGTTCCTCTGAAAGGAACTCCCATCAATCCTGTTCCCTCTCAGGTTACATCGGGATCAATTCTCAATGTTCCGTCGACTTTTCCGACCATTCAGGCTGCCATCAATGTGGCATCAAATGGCGATACGATTAATGTCTATCCCGGAACGTATAATCAGGACGCTGCAAGTGGGTTTGATCCTTCCACCGGTGGAGCAGGAAGTGATAATTTTAACATATTTGTTAATAAATCGGTAGTCATCCGCGGTGTTACTTCGCTCGGCGTTCCGATAACAGATGTCAATTCAATATCGGCGTTCGTTGCCGCAAAACAGGATGTGCCGGATTTTGGGGCGGATGCTTTTTTTGTTCAGGCAGACAATGTCACTATCAGCGGTCTTGATATCACCGGTTATCTCGACCTGGTCAATTTTAATAGTAAATCTGTGGAAGTCGCCGGGAATAACTTCACATTGAAGAACTGCAAGGTTCACGGATTGGATGAAGCCGCTGCGGTTTATCTCAGTGACTGGCATTATAATTCCGGGACTGACGTCTCTCATCTGCAGTCTTATACGTTCCAGGGAAATTATATCGATGCCGGAGGGGTTGACGCAGACGGTATCCGGATCGCGAGCGGTGCCGGATGGAGCGGCCCGGTTTCGGGACGTGTGATTTCGGGAAATACCTTTACCGATGCAATCGATAATATCGCGTTTGTCGGTCCCGGTGCCGAAGCATGGGATCTTTATCCGGTCGGCGCCGCAACAATTACCGGTAATTCGTTTTCGAATGCCGCCCGCAGACATATAATCGCATGGGGATTATATAACGGTAATCAGGGATATGCCAACCTTGATTGGTTAAACATTCTGGCAAATAATACATTTGACAAAAGTGTGATTCCATGGTCGAGCAGTACCACAGTCAGAAGCTGGGACAATCCTACGTATGGATATTATAACGTTCGGGGAATTTACACATCAATTCAACATTATGCAGTGAATTATGCCCAAGCCGGTGATTCAGTACAGATTTATCCGGGAACCTACGCTGATAATATAACGATCGCGGTACCGTTGACCTTAAACGGAGCAGGACAGGGATCGACTAATATATATCCTGCAATTTCCGATCCCGGAACATCAGACGGTGCATCCTTTTCAAATTCACAAGTTATTGTCGTTTCCGCAAATAATGTCACGATCAGTAATCTGACTATCGACGGAGATAATCCCGGACTCACCAGCGGTGTAGTGGTCAATGGCGCAGACGTTGATGCCCGTAATGGCATCATCGAGTCGGATGGTCCGTGGAATAATACAACCGTCCATCATACGACAGTTAAAAATATTTACTTGCGGGGAATTTACGCGCGCAGCGGAGGCAGTGGCTTTAATTTTCATGACAACACAGTTCAGAATGTCGATGGAAGTCCGAATTCCATTGCCATGTTTAATTTTGGCGGCTCCGGAATATTTTCAAACAATTCTGTTTCCGAAGCGAGTGATGCAATTTCTGCCAACTGGTCCCGCGGGACACAATTCCTCAATAACACAATTACGAATTCTCTCAGCGGTATTCATACCGATAATTCCGGCGGCAGCGGCGGTGTTGCAGATTTGATTCAAGGCAACTATGTTTCAAGCAGTCCTGTCGGCGGGTACGGCATCTGGGCTTTTGTTCCTTACAATGCACCGACGATTACCGGAAATACCGTGACCGGGGTCGATATCGGTTTCGGTGCTTTTGGTGCAGCAACCAGCACAGTAACGATTCCATTTATAAGAAATATTGTTGACGGGCAGAATAAAGCCAACAGCGTCGGAATGTACATATCCAATACTGAGTGGGGATATGGGGTATCAAATGTTGCCGTATCGTTGACGAACAACGTTGTGAATAATAATACCTTCGGTTTCGATTTTGAATCCGCGAATGGCGATACGGTAACGTGTTCCGGTTATCCCAATTCGATGACGGGAAATGGGACGGCAGTATTTACGGACAGCGTTCTCGTGATATATGGAGGCACCGGGACAGCGGGTTATCTTGCAACGGACGTGAAAGGATATTGGTGGGGCAGTATTAATCCGCCTTCTGTCAGCGGTCCGACGGCAAGCGAGGTTGTCTATAGTCCCTGGCTCGGCATCGGAACCGACGCCGATCTTGTCATGATGGGATTTCAGGCGGTCAGTCCGATGACCTGGTATGCTAATACATCCAATACCCTGCAAAACGCCGTCAATATTGTCGCGGCTGGTGATGTGCTCAAAGTTCTTTCCGGAACGTATACTGAACAGGTTGAGATTGCGAAAACTCTCACTCTGTGTAATGCAAGCAGTACCCACCCGGTGTTACAGTCTCCGGTAACTCTCACAAAATATTTTGCGACGAGTGCCAATAATTTCCCCATTCTCTATGTTCATGATGCGGCATCGGTGGTGGTTCGGAACTTTACTGTTGATGGCGCCGGTCGCGGTAACGGCAATTACCGGTTTATGGGAATCGGATACTTTAATGCCGGTGGTACGATCGACAGCTGTTTGGTAAAGGATGTCCGCGAAACACCGATCAACGGAGATCAACACGGTAATGCAATCTATGCATATGTCAATAATGCGACACCGCAAACACTCAATGTCACGAATTGTACGGTGAATGGTTTCCAGAAGAACGGCATTACGACTAATGGCACCGGTATGACCGGCATTATCACTAATAACGTTGTTACCGGAGCCGGTGCGGTTGATTTCAACGCGCAGAACGGTATTCAGATTGGCTTTGGCGCGACAGGTACGGTATCGGGCAATAATGTAACCGGTGTTTCATACATGCCTAATACGGATGTCGCATGTGCACTGCTCGTCTATGACGGTACCGATCCGGTTATAACAACGAACAACACTTTTACCAACTCAACAGTCGGGATTTATTACATCAATAATGGCGGAACGATCAGCGGTAATACAATCACTGCGACGACGGCCGCCTGCGGCACGCCAACGTTCTGGGGAATTGACGTCGATCCGGGTTCCACCCCGCGTCTCAAACCGCAACCGTTTACTGAATCAATGGTGTCAAAATCTACGAAGCCTAAATCAGTTTCATCGACATTGGCTATTTCAACAATCGTTCATGATAACACATTGACTTCTGATGGAACCGGGGGAACGGGCCTCGAAATGGATGCTGTGTCCGGTCAAACTCTGAATGTGCACGCCTACAGGAACACAATATCGCAATGGGGTTACGGGGTATATTTCTACAGTGACCCCACATCGACATTATCTGCCGTTGTCGATACGAACACTATTGCCGGCAACGTTTACGGTGCATATAACCAGACCGGTCAGCTCCAGAGCGCATTTCTCAATTGGTGGGGAAATGCATCAGGACCGAGAGATGTTAAAACGCTTCCAAATGTTCCGAATTATAACAATCCCAATGGAACAGGCGATTCTGTTTCGAGCTACATCAATTACAATCCCTGGTATCTTGATGCCGGGAAAACGCTGCAGTCGGTCTTTACTCTGACCGTGAATGCAACGAACGGTTCGGTGACGAAAAATCCGAATCAAGCTTCCTATAATGCCGGAACATCTGTTCAACTGACCGCAACACCGGCTGCGAACTATCATTTCGTCTCATGGACCGGTGACATTTCATCATCGGTAAATCCGGTGACGACCGCCATGTACTATAATAAAACCGTCACGGCGAATTTTGCATTAAACACATTCGTGCTGACATATACTCCGGGTGCAAACGGTACGATCAGCGGGACAAGCCCGCAAACGGTGAACTACGGTACAAGCGGCACTGCGGTGACTGCAGTTCCGATTACCGGCTACCGCTTTGTGAACTGGAGTGATGGTTCAACGGCTAATCCGAGAACGGATGCGAACGTGACAGGGAATATTTCTGTCACGGCGAACTTTGCCCTGGCCAAATATGCAATCACAATGAGTGCAACAAACCATGTCGTTGCAGGTATTGACATACTCGCATTAGACGGTGTAGATCCGCAGGATACAGGTGCACCGCCGCCGCCGCCGATTAATTTCGTGCAGTTATATTTTCTGTTAGCCCCGGGTCAGCCGATCTCAAACTATGTCGTGGATTTCAAAAAAGATGAAGCAAGTCTCGCGACACAGGCAAAGCATTGGGCATTGCGTTCAACGTCTGATTTGGTAAATTCATTGCAGACCATTACGTTTTCCAACTCGAGTTTACCGTCAGGATTCAAACCGATACTGTACGATCTGCAGACCGGAAAGTATCAGAATGTTTCTGCTAACCCATCCTTTACGTTCCAAACGCCATCCGTTTCCGGACAGGTTTCAAGTTTCACATTGCTGATCGGGGACAGCACGAAACCGGCAGTGACGGTGATTCAGCCTAACGGTGGAGAAGTCGCGACCGTAGGCCGACCGGATACAATACGTTGGAGTTCAACCGACGGAACGGGAATTCTGCGGAACTATATCTACTATTCACTCACAGGATCTGCTCCTTATACCTTAATCGATTCAACAAACGGGAATATGAATTCATATGTCTGGATACCGCCTAGTGGGTACTCAACGAGTGCACGTATCAGAGTAGTGGCGCGTGATTCTGTCATGAACGAACAGGAGGATGTCAGCGATCAGACGTTCTCTATCAACCAATCATCCTCTTTTCTTGCCCCTGCAGGATGGAGCCTGGTCAGTGTACCATTACTTCAGGCCGATATGACACCGGCAGGAGTGTTCGGAGACAACTACGGTGTTCAAACATATTTTGTGTGGCAGTATAGTGGTCTCTATTCGGCACCGTCCATATTGACATTGGGGCAGGGGTACTGGTTGGGATCGAATGTCACGCAGACTGTCGATGCTGTCGGAACTCCGCTGAGCAGTGTGAATATATCATTAGTCACAGGATTCAATATTGTCGGTGATCCATTTATTTCCAATGAACCGTTAGACAGTATGCGATTCACCGACGGTCATGTCACCCTGACTCTGGCTCAAGCTGCGGCTTCACCGTATAACTGGTTATCTCCTGTGCTGTACAAGTACAACGGGACAGGGTATGCTTATGAAACGAGTGCTCTGGGAGTTTGGAAGGGATACTGGATACCGATGCTGACGGGTGGAATATCGATTCAGTATTCAGCAACGGTAGGTTCTCCGGCATCCGCGCCAAAGCAGAGTGTGCCGGTAGCTTTGATGACTTCGAAAGATTGGAGTGTCGACCTTGCAGCAACACTCAAGACGTCGGAAGGAAAAATCTGTACAGACGAAATAGCATCGTTTGGTGTACGGAGCGATGTCAAGTCAGGGTTCGATAACCGGTATGATGCTCCACGCCCGCCAAGAAGCCTCAATGGGGACTATGTCGAGGTAAGCTTCACGGGAAAAGGAGATAGTTATCCGAAAATATTCGGGACATCCTACGCACGGGATTATCAGGCACCGGGAAACGGCAGTTGGGAATTTGCCGTGAATACGTCGGGTGAAGGCCAAGTGATATTAACGTGGGACAAGGATGCGATCGGTTCGCTTGGGAATAATGTCCAGATCAACTTATACGATATGACCGCTCATAAGCTGATCGATATGAAAAATGTGGGAACATACACGTATCAACAGACAGGACCGAGCCGGGAATTTATGATCAACAATGCAGATCAGACGATACCAAGCTCGTTCCAATTGGCACAGAACTATCCGAACCCCTTCAACCCGACAACCATCGTGAGATTTGGAGTACCTCAGGATGCAGTGGTGAGTGTGGAAGTGTATAACACGCTGGGTCAGAAGGTCGTCACGCTGCTGAATGGTGAGAAAGTGGTAGCAGGATACCACGAAGTGAGTTTCAATGGAGCGGGATTGGCAAGTGGAGTGTACTTGTACCGAATAAGTGCTACGGGAAATAACGGTACACACTTCACTCAGTCGAAAAAAATGCTTCTGGTGAAATAATATGTGATTCGTTCCCCCGGTGGAGGGCGCCGGGGGAGCGAATTTGATTTATTATCTAAGAGGTATTGAAGGAAGAATAGTTTATGATGAGAAGATTGATTTTTCTTTGTGCGGCCTTGACAATATTCTGGATGATCGGTGCTTCACGTGGTGTGGCCTCTGATGCGAAAATTAATTCCGACAGTATCACGATTACTTCGTGGTCATTATTGATTGAGGCGAGAATGAGTGGGTTGCATGACTCGTCGACGACATTAGGAGTACGGCCTGATGCAACACCTGATTATGACTCACAGTACGATCGTCCTAGTCCGCCCAATCCTCCCGGCGATTGGTTGCAGGCTTATTTCCCGCACACCGGCGGTCATTGGCCGACATTGTTGGGTACGAAATTCTCGACAGATATCACGAGTCCGGATTCTGCAAAATGGCTTATGAACGTCGAATCAAGTCTTGACACAGGTTTTATCACGCTTTCCTGGGATACGACGACGATCAATGAGTTGCCGGTGGGGTATGAGATCATCATGAAGGATTCAATATCCGGTGATTCGATCAAATTACGCCATCAGCCCTCTTATGCATTTCATTATTCCGGGTTACGATATTTTTCCATTTGGGTATCGTATAATTTGTTAATCGACTCTGTGGTGTCCGGTTGGAATCTCGTTTCTGTTCCACAAATTATGGAAGATTCATCTAAAACTACTCTTTTTCCAAATTCAATTTCATCTGCATTTTCCTATGAAGGAAGTTATAACATTCGAGCTACGCTTGACTATGGAAAAGGATATTGGTTAAAATTTAATTCGCCCCAAGTAATTAAATTCGCAGGAAGTGCGCTTCCCACTGTTAACGTGCCGGTGACGAAGGGATGGAATCTGATAGGTTCGGTGGACCACAATGTTCCTGCACCAGCAGGGGGAATTATTACCTCTTCTTTTTTTGGATATCGGGGAAGTTATTTCATCAGCGATACATTGAGGGCAGGCAAGGGTTACTGGGTGAAAGCGAGTACTGCAGGAAGTATCACCGTTGGAAACGGTTACTTGTTGTCGAAGTCTTTTGGTCCCGGGCGATTGCCGGATAAAAAGATTTCAGTGACAATTACCGATAATAGTCAATCAAAACAGAGATTGTATTTATTGCCCGCGACCGCAGAGGCATCCTTAACCACATTGAGTGAAATGCCACCTCAACCAATCGACGGGGGCTTTGATGCGCGATTTATCTCTCAACGGTTTATTGAAACATATCAGTTGAAAAATGCTGAATCCAATATTTTTACTATTCAGGTTCAGTCATCAAACTATCCGATTGTTCTGGCAGCAGAAATTCATGACTGTAACGTTCTGCGGGGAGAATATTCTTTCGATGGCAGAACATGGCATCAATTTCCAGTCCGGATCGAAGATCCTCAGGTTCAAAGTGTACAAATAAGAATCGTTACTTCCTCTATGCAGCCTGAGAATTTTGTGCTCAATCAGAATTTTCCCAATCCGTTCAATCCATCGACAACTATCCGTTATACGTTGCCGGAACAAACGAACCTTCGAATTGTCCTATCCGATGTTTTGGGAAAGGAAATTGCCGTTATGGCTGATGGAGTAGAGGAAGCCGGTTTTCATGATGTTGTGATTGATGCTAATGTCCTCAACCTTGCGAGCGGTGTATATTTTTATCGTTTAGTCGGTACCGGTATTCTATCACATCAAATATTCGAGGATACGAAAAAATTACTTCTTGTGAAATAATTCAATCATAAAATTAATACTGGTATAAATCCTATGAATAACAAAAAAATAATCAGTTGGTTGTTGTGTGCAACGATAGTGTTTGTCATACAATCAGTTGCCCAGATTTCTTACAATAACTGGAATTTTCAAATTCGAGGCACGAACAGTCAGTTGACTGACTCTTTGGCAATGCTGGGAATCCGAAGTGACGCGACGTCAGGGTATGATAACCAGTATGATATTCCCCGGCCGCCGCGGTCGCCTTCAGGGATTTATCTTGAAGTATATTTTCCTCACTCAGGCGGTAATTATCCACCGATTCTCGGGACCGAGTACGCAACTGATTACCAGGGGCCGAATGACCCTACCTGGAATATGAGTGTCGCAGCTTCAAATTCAGGATTGCTTACACTGAGTTGGGATTCAACGTACGTGAATTCCATTGAGCCGCGTGTTCAGTTGTTTCTCCTGGATCTCTCGAACAGTTCTGTGACAAATATGCGGACCAACGGAAGCTATACCTTTAACTATACCTCTGTACGAAATTTCCAGATTATCGGAGCAATCAAAGTTAATCTGGAATATCTCATGGAGGGATTCTGGAATGGCACGACACAGGTACAGGATACTGTTGCAGGGTATCTGGCATCGTCGACATCGCCGTTCGGTTTTGTTGATTCGGCAAAAGTATTTCTTACTCCAACCGGTGCCGGGTTGCTGACATTTTCCAATGCCCCTGCAGGGAGTTACTACCTCGTGATCCGTCACCGCAATCATCTCGAGGTATGGACGCCGTCGCCGTTAGCGTTGACCAAAGCAACGACCTCTTATACAAGTTATGATTTTACGACGGGAGCCGGTCAGGCGTATGGTGCGGGCGCTCTTAAACTCGTCGGCAGCGTTTATGTTTCATGGGGAGGGGATGTAAACCAGGACGGTGTCATCGACTTTCTCGATCGCAACCTGACATGGAACAATCGTTCTCAAACCGGATATCTCTCGACAGATTGCAACGGTGATAACGTTACTGATGCATCTGATTATACGATCGTCTTAAATAACAGATTGAAAGTTCGGCAGCATCCATAATGGCATATTAAATTTGTCAATGAACCATAATTGGGAATAAAATTATGAAACCTCTGAGATTGTGTGTTACGTCCATACTGATTCTCATGTTGTTCCTTGCAGGGGAACTCCTTGCACAACCGATTCCGCAATATCAGCTTTCAATTCAGAACCGGGTTCTCATAGGAACGACATATCAGTTTGACATCTATGTTAAGCGGGTTGGGACGACGAACTTCCGGCTTGGGAACAGTCAGTTTATCCTGACATTCAATACGTCCTCGTTCACTTCTCCCACGATTACCCGTGTGGCTTCATCCGAACAGATTGGGACAGGTTACTTCTTCGATCAGCTCGTCGCAGGTAATGAACTCCAGATTTCACTTGGAGGAAACGGGTCGTATGAAAATGCCGGTGATATCGATCCCGTCAATGGAACCAGGATATCAACATACCAAATAACTGGTGTCAACGTTCCGGTCCCATTCGTAAACTTGACGTGGATAAATCTGCCGAACCTGATCAGGACAGGTATCAGTGAAATCAATTCTTCCGAAAATTATCGGGATATCACTGATGCGACTGGGAACTCCCATCTCAATTCCTATACCATTACTGCAAGTTCAGGAGCTAATGGGAATATTTCACCTTCGGGTGTTGCGACAGTAAATTCTAACGGATCCCAAGTTTACACAATCACGCCGAATCCCGGATACCATGTCGATAGTCTTTTCATCGATGGTGTCTCAACGACACCTGCGACCAGCTACACATTCCTCAATGTGGTTGCAGATCGTTCGGTCAGAGCGACATTTGCACTCAATACGATCAATGTCACCGTCAATACGACTCCTCCGGGTTTATCGGTAACTGTCGATGGTACAACGTATACCAGCCCTCAGACGTTACAGTGGTTAGCGGGAACAAATCATACTATTACAACCAACAGTCTCCAGAGTGGCACACCCGGCACACAGTACCAATGGCAAAACTGGAACGATGCAGGATCTCTCACTCATACTATTAGTCCTCTCGTTGATTCCACGTTTACTGCAAGCTTCCAGACACAATTTGCTCTCACGCTTGTTGCTGGTTCAGGAGGAACAGTGGCTGCGAGCCCAACTGCCGTGGGTGGATGGTACAATAGCGGTCAGGTGGTGGGCATCACCGCGTCTCCTGCTACAGGGTTTCAATTTAGTTCATGGACAGGATCCGGAACGGGATCTTATACGGGAACGAACAATCCCGCTAATATTACTATCAATGCTCCTATTACCGAGAACGCGTCGTTTTCACTCATTCCGGTACATGTGACAGTACACAGTAATCTTGGATCCAGCGTATCGTTTAATGTCGACGGAGTAAATTATTCGACGACGCAGACATTTACCTGGAACTATGGTAGTAACCACACCATTGCAACAACTACACCGCAGAGCGGTTCTACCGGTACTCAATACTTGTGGAGTAATTGGAGTGACGGGGGAGCGATATCCCATACCGTTACACCAATCTCCGATACAACGTTTGTGGTTTCATTTACAACACAATACTATTTGACAATGGTGGCAAGCGGAGGCGGAACTGTATTACCATCGAATAGCTGGTACAATGCCGGACAGTCAGTCCCAATCAGTGCGACAGCTAACGTAGGCAAATCGTTCAGCGGATGGAATGGAAGCGGAACAGGATCGTACAGCGGTTCCAGTAATCCGGCGAGTGTCACGATGAATGGACCAATTACGGAAACAGCCAGCTTCACGACGACCCCTACTTCGGTAACGATTCAGTCGAATCCTCCCGGACTGGCAATTACGGTTGATGGTATATCGTATACAGCTCCGCAGTTGTTTATATGGGATTATAATTCAACCCACACGGTTGTGGTGTCGAGTCCGCAGAGCGGAACATCCGGAACAAGGTATGTCTGGAATAACTGGAGCGACGGAGGGGCAATCTCTCATACTATCATACCTCTACACGATACGACTTTTATTGCAAACTTTACGACGCAATATTTACTCACTCTTATCGCGGGTACAGGCGGAAACGCGGGAGCGAGCCCAACTTCAACCGACGGGTGGTATAATGGCGGAGCGAGTGTGCAATTGACTGCTACGCCAACGACCGGATACTCGTTCAGTTCATGGAAAGGGTCAGGAGTAATTTCGTATACAGGAACAAATAATCCCACTTCGATTACCGTGAATAGTCCGATTTTTGATACGGCACTGTTTAGTCTCAATACACTCACCATCACAGTTACGCAGGGAAGCAATGGTACGATCACGCCGGGAACTGTAACGTTGAATTACGGTGGAAGTCAGTCATTCTTCTTTACGCCGCAAACCGGTTATCACGTTGATAGTGTTTTTATTGATGGCGTTCAAAATGTCGATTCACTTGCAGGATATACGTTTAACAATGTGATTGTGAATCACACAATCCGGGTTGTATTTAAAATTAATCAATATACAATTACTGCCTCGAGCGGGGCTGGTGGAACCATTGCCCCGGTCGGAAATGTGTCAGTAACTTACAATGGAAGCCAACGGTTTACCTATTCGCCGGTCATCGGATACCATCTTGATAGTCTGTTTGTTGACGGTATTCGGAACCTTGATTCGTTAACCGGGTACACTTTTAATAACGTCGTTGTGAATCATACGATACGGGTAACATTTGCGATCGATATGTTCACGATAACACCGATTGCAGGTGCCAATGGATCGATCAGCCCGCCGACGCCGGTGACAGTCGCTTATGGTTCTACCGCTCCATTTACTTTCAGTCCTGATCCCAAGTACATAGTCGACAGCATTATCGTCGACGGGATTGTCCGGCCGTATGCTGTCGGATACACATTTACGAATGTTACATCAAATCATACCATACGGGTTACGTTTACCTATGCGCCGGATTATTTACAAATGTTTCGGACGTTCACCTATAATGAAATGACGGTTAGCAAGCCGCTCCTTAAGAAACCTGTATCTGATTACTGGCAATTCAAAATCACGAATCACTCCGGGATTACGATAACGCGAATAAATATTCAATTTAAATCGTTTGTTTCAGCGATTATCTCTTCGCCAAACTTTATCGCGACAGGACCCAATACATATTGGACATTCAGCGGGGCTTTGTTGCCCAATGATTCGGTCATCATTACCGGCCGGAGCGTCAAACCGGTCCACCAGATAATTACTAAGCTTACGTTTGATCCTGCAGTATTGCCTCCCCAGTTTAATTTGCAGCCACAGATTGAATATTTTGAGTATCCCATGCCGAACCTTGCGAATGTTCGGAATGATGCCTATCAACGTGGTGCCTTCACTCCAACGGGCGGGCTTGTCGTTGGTATTCCACGTCCTGATATGCCGAAATTATTCGGGTGGGTACGAATTCTAAAACCGGCAAATCTATATAAGTCACTCATCTATCATGGACTGCATACCGGCGCGCCGCATGGTTTTGATCTCTTTGATAACGATCGCAGATTTGTGAAAGAGCAGCCATATCTGACGCCGACGAAACAGAACAATGTACTTTTCGCTGATCTCCTGACGTTGAAATTCAATATTGCTATCAGCGCGAGAAGTATCACGTTGCCCGGATTCGGTGAGTTGAGATATGTTCAAAGTGGCAATCCCTATTCAAATATGCTCATCAGGGACATTGCGGCAAGAGCAGATTCCATGATGACATTATGGGTCATCAATCCCGTACTCTATGCAAAGCTCGATACCACTATTCAACAGCTCAATGCCTCATTTAGCGGAGCGTTCGATACACTCAGTTGGTATGATTCTCTGAAGATCAAAGGTGTCCGGGCACTCTTCAGTGTTCCGTACCTGCAGGCAAGCGGTATACCACCTCAAACAATTTCAGGAAATGCCGGGAGGGAAGGATTGTTACCTGATAAGTTTGCGTTGTTGCAGAATTATCCGAATCCGTTTAATCCGACCACGACCATTTCTTTCATGCTTGCTTCGCCCGGCTTCGTGACCCTGAAAGTGTATAATATTCTCGGCCAGGAAGTACAGACGCTGTTAAACAGGGAGGATATGGACCAGGGGTTACAGGAAATCGGTTTCAACGGAAATAGCTTTGCATCGGGATTGTATTTCTACAGGTTGACTGTAGAAACAACCGACGACGCGGGTGCGGTCCATTTGTATAATGACGTTCGAAAAATGTTGTTGATGAAATAAGTATATTCGGCCCATTTGTTAAAAAAAACCGGTTGGCAATGAGTCGACCGGTTTTTTTTTAAATACGACTTTCAATTTTAAATTCGAATCAAGTATTGAAATTTAATAAAGTATTCGCGTGATGTCGTCTGCGTTCCGAAGGGATCTCCAAAATCCGTCAGATTGTCTGTTGAACCGGCATAAAAAATAGTGTAGGGGTTTAGTTTATAACTGAGAAGCGGATAAATCTCGATGTCGTTTCCGAACTCATCATACTGTCCGATAACGCGCAGGAAAATTTCTTTCGTGAACTGATATATTGTCGTGATGCGGGCGATATAGCCGTCATAAAAAAGTTGATCGCCGGTAAGATTCAAAAGCCGCGCGCGTTCGTAGGAAAAATCGACCTCTAACTGTGAAGTGGGTCTCACTTGGGCACTAAGTGTGATGTTGTGTCCTCTCCCCAGATCCACCGGATCGGTCCGTTTGATGAATCTTCCGAATGATCCATCGAACGAAAGTGTGAGGATACTTGCCGGACGGGAATTGATGGTTATTTCGGTTCTGTTGATGCGGTCGAACTGAACTTCGTGATACAATTCATCGTTGACGGCAAAATAAGTGATGTTCACATTGGTCTGGCTTTTCAATTGCAGGTAGAGATCGGGCAATGCCCATTTTTCTTTCCGGATCCCGTCGTAATTATAATGGAGGCCTGTGTTGAGCGAGAGCGACCATTGGTCGAGAAGTGCGCTGTTCGGATAAAAAGTGTATTGTTGATTGAGGATTGCCGTGCGTAAATCATTGTTGGGAACATATCCGTCCTGCGCCTGGAACGTTGGAGACTTGTCAAGATATTGGAGACTAAAACTGTAATCCCGGGCGTTGCGCTGTAAACTCAGCTCGGCAGAGCTTCCTCCATATTGTTCGCCGTCGAATGACGCGTCATTCCCCGTGCTGCCGAACGTCCGGGTGCTGGAAAATATGGTTGTGTCGTTTACTTCCTTCGTGTCGGAATAGAATAGTTCACCGTTAAAATACCAATTTTCCAAGAACTTATAATTCCAGTCGACTCCGCCCAGATAGTTGTGCGCCGATTCGCCGGTATTCCGCGTGATGACCATACCACCGAGAAAATTCTCCTTCCCGAAATCATATCGTACGCGCGCCACATTTGAAACCGAACTCAGATTCGTAGCAATGTAGTCACTCGTTTCTTCCCCGGGAATAATGAATGGCGTGTTCCGATCGGATGCTGTAAGATATGCGAATGAAAGGGATCCGGCTTTCCCGATCACACGAGTTGCAAACAGAGGGTTATTGATGGTGCGAGAGTAGTATGTTTGTGTGTTATTCTGGAATAAATCTGCTCCAAGCAGAAAGAACGGGCGCTTTTCAGGATAGAACAGTGCGAAGTTCGAGTTCACACTTATTTGCGTTGCATCCGATTCAACCTGACTAAAATCGGGATTGATCACACCCTCGACGGCAAAGTCGGCCGTCGGAGCATAGCCGATACCGCCGCCAACACGTCCGGTTAATTTGCCGTTCTCAAACCCGGAACCGGGATTACTTTGATCGTTGAGCGAGCCATTTTGCTGTCCAAGAAAATAAGGCAACAAATCAATGGATGATGCCGAATTTTGAATATCTCGAATGCCTTCGATGATGCCTGCCTGGCATGGGAGACACGGATTATTTCGGTCCGATTTATCCCATGCAATTTGGACTCGGCTGGCTCGCGGATAGTTTCTTATGAATTCTACAACCCATCGTTGGTCGGGCTTCGATGGAAATCGAAGACTTTTGAAAGGCACCGCCATCTCCGCTGTCCAACCGGTTGAATCAAGCGAAGCGGCAGATTCCCATTGCGCATCGAATCTGTCATCTTCATTGTTACCGGTTCGCAAAAGATCCGCCTGGACACCGTAAGGATTTACAAGGAACTCATACGAGCGTTGATAATCGCCATACGTATCGAGAACGACGAGAACCCAATCGTCGTCCCACGGTTTGTCGCGGTCGGTAAGATGAGCACGGATCTCGTCCGGATGAGTGTCTTTGCAATCAAAGCCAAAGTACACATATTGATCGTTATAAACAACGCGGACGGTTGTTTGTTGGGTGGCCGGTGTATTTTCTCCCGGAGTAACTTCGTACTGAAGTGACACCGGTTGGGCGAGCATCCAGTTCGGATCATCAAGTTTCCCGGATAATTCGATTTTGCCCGATGTTCTTGCGGCAACGACGGTTAATTTTGTGGTATCTAAGGAATCAGCGGCAATAGTTTTTCCGGATTCCATTGTTGCAATGATCAAAAAGAAACTCAAAATCCGAAGGAAAATTATTGTTCGCATATTTTTCGCGTTCATAGTCGTTAAGATATATTGATGTACTACGTTAAACTCTGCCCTTTTGTTGCGTTTCGATGGTATTAAAACCATCTTGAGAGCGGGATCAATGAAAGGAGTTGTACCGTTGGATAACGTTTTTCGAGGGATACAAAACTAATCTTTTCATCCAACCGTTAGTCCCTTGTCTTTTCAACTGTATATGAAAGGAGGGAAGGAAATATCGAGAGAACAAGACTGCTTGCCGTCTTTCCGGGTCTTGAAAAGAGCAATTGCTGAATGGTCTTTGCGATGATAATGCGTTTCCGGAAAGCTGAACTCCATTGTGTATCGTAACTGTACAAGATATCATCGGTGCTCAGTTTCTGGTTACGACCTTCTTCCAAAACTTCAGCAAGCATTTTTGCGCTTTCCATTGCCATGCCGATACCGTCGCCTGCGAGAGGTGCTATGACCTGGGCGGTATCGCCGATCATGAACATGCCGTTTACAATTCTTGGTTTCGTTCCAAAATAGATATCGGCTGTTCCGTAAATCGGAAAGGATGATAGTTTCTCCATACCCTCATCCGATATGATATTGGCGAAGTGACGATTGGATTTTACTAGTTCATGAATTTGGGTGCGGGGCTGACGATTGATAGCCGACTTATCAGCAAGAAAACAAAGCGTAACGGTATTATCGTTGACCGTATTTGTACCGCAATACATCTTGTATCCAGTATAAATCTGAACCTCATGATCCGGCAAATTGTTCAGATATTTTTTTTGGATATGGAGTTTGACTCCAATGAACCCTGATCTGCGATCCGGAAAATTTCTCCGCAGTGCCTTATTGAGGACATTGGACTTCCCGTATGCGCAGACGACAAACGGGCTTCTGATTTGTGTTTGCCCTTCGGATCCGGCAAAAGTCAGTGTGTATCCATTTTCCAACTTGTCAACCCGCTCAACCGTCATCGGTTGGTATATTGCCGTACCCGAACGACGTGCCTGATCAAGTAACATCGAATCGAACGCGCCCCGTTTCAAACCGTATGCCGTAAATTTCAGATCAGTAGCGAAGGATCGGGTTCCTTCGGGGCAAAATCGAAAAGTCGAAATCCGGTTTGGAAGGAGCGATTGAAATTCCGCGGTAAGATCGAGATCTTCTATGATCCGTATAACTTCTCTCGAAAGAAATTCACCGCATAATGTTTCCCGCGGGAATATATGTTTTTCTATGAGACATGTCCGGAATCCCTTTCGTGTAAGATATAATGACGCTGTAGATCCAGCCGGTCCTCCTCCAATGACGGCGACATCGTATTGGAATTCCATTACGAAATCTTCTCAATGCAGACCAACCACCGGAAAGCCCACCTCCGGCGTATGCTGATGGAAACGGATGAAAGCGTTGAAAACAATTGTTGGAGTTCTTTCTTTGTGAATCCTTTGGACACGGAAAGCGGACCGTCATGTTTTACCATGTCGCTTTGCGAGAACAATCGTGTCAACAGTGTAATGCCGAGATATGCAAAAACAGAACGGCGCAAGTCGTTGATAACGATCCCATACCGTGCAACGGCCAGGAGAGATCGAACGATTTCATCGAGTTGGCTTTCCGTAAAATGATGAAGGAAAAGCGAAGCGTGAACAATATCAAATGAACGGTCATGAAAAGGAAGTTCAAGAACGGATCCCCGGACAACATGCAGAGATGGGTGTATTCTTGCCGCATATTCGCACACGCTTTGATTCAAATCGAGTGCTGTAATCTTCGCATTGGTTCGAATTGATGAAACTACATTGACGAGATCTCCGCCTCCTGCACCGACATCTAAAATCGTTAATGTTTTTGTTTGAGGAATTCGTTGTGCAAGAATTCGTATGCCCTGGAGTGATGTTGTAAATCCTCCAAGCTTCGAATTTATCGTCGTCAGTTCCCGAAGTGTCCGGTCCAGAGGTTCACCCTGGATTGACATATCATCCATGATTTCTTTCTCCGGGCTGCGTCTATAAAACACTAAGCGCCTTTCATGAAAGCAATTTCCATGCTCAAACCGGGACCAAAGGCAATCGCGCAAACATATTCATCTTTATCTATCGTTCGTGTGGCAAGGAGTTCTTTCAGGACAAACAGAATGGAAACGGAAGACATATTGCCAAAATTCTTCAATACCGTCCGCGAAGGAAGCATTTCTTCGTCGCTGATTTTCAATCCATTTTGCAGCGCATCTAAGATTGCCTTACCTCCCGGATGCAGCACCCAATGACGGATCGCGGTTCGATGAATTCCCAATTGTGCAAGAAGATTTTGAATGACCGGAACTGCCTCTTCCGAAATGATTCGAGGCAGTTCGGATGAGAGCGTCATTTCGAATCCGGTATTTCCGATTTTCCAGCCCATCAAGTGATCGGAATTGGAAAACAGGTGTGAATGTGTACTGATCAATTGCAGTCGTGGTCTGAACGATGATTGTTTGGAAAACAATGCAGCGGCACATCCGTCGGCAAAAATCATATTTGCAAGAATATTGTCACGGGTAGGTTCCGTTTGCAAATGAAGACTACAGAGTTCTACGGCAACCAGAAGTGTAGTACTTTTATTCTGCTCTGCAGCACGTAGTGATTCAAGCACTGTAGTAAATCCGACAAGAGCTGCTGCACATCCCATGAATCCAATATGCGTGCGCTGAATATCCGCAGGAAAGTTAAATTCTTTTGCCAGATAGGCGTCGATTCCCGGGGCGTAAAATCCCGTACACGAAACGGTAATGATCCGATGGATAGAAGATGGGTCGCTTTGTGTATCATCGAGGAGCCGGGTCACGGCTTCTTTGGTTAAAATTTTTGTCCAGTGTTCATATTCTGACATCCGGGTTTTCGTGTCGGGTTTCTTTGCATTATCTTCAACGGAATAAAATTTTTTGGCGGAATTGGATTCTGCATCCGGTATAACGATGTAGCGTGTATCAATACCGGAATGCTGTGAGGCAGCATCGATGAGACGTGCAATCGCCGGACGATCAGCCATCCGGGTTTTTAATTCTTCAGCCGCTTTACCCTGATTGACTTTGTACGGCGGTGAAGCCGTTGTGATATGGATAAGCATTGAGGTTTCCCCGAGTTGTGTATGTACCGATAATCGTACGGATCGGTTTTGTATACTTTTTTTTACATTCAGAGTAAACAACAGGGAAACACTGATACCGGTTCCACGATGTGCATATCGGTCAGTCTGTTCATCCCCAAAAAGAATTTCCAAAATGAATAAGAAATATTATTTAAGCCGCAGTTTCTGAATTGTTCCATCGTATTTCAGTCGGGTTTATAAATGTTATATCTGCATTATAGTGCGACGATACGAAATGCAGCAAACGGGGAATTAATTTATGGCGGAATGGTTGATAAAATGAACGTCTAAGAATGCTCAGCGTTCGTGTATTGTGTTATGTAACGATTTTAACTAAAAAAATTTAGGAAAATAAAATTAAATTTCAAAGTGCTGTTTAGTTTAGAGATTGTAATTATTTATGTCTATTCCTTAAATTGAGCCTTCTTCAGTTTTCACTCATCGATGGCACTGCAGGTTCCACTTGATGGCCCGATATGTGTACTAAACAACATGAATTTTGAATTGCTCAAATTGGATCAAATGCTAAAATTAATTGCAATTCCATTTACTACAAAAAAAGGGCAGGTCATTACCGCGGATTTTGAATTGCCTGCGCAAACTCTTCCAGTTCGTAAAGGGTAATGTCTGATACAGCCCAATAGGTCATGTCAGATTTCTCCCAACGAATGAGATTATAACCTTGCCGCGTCCATGTTTTCTCGCCGGTATTTGAGTCGGATGCTGATAACCAAATGTATAAATTAATGAAATGCTTCCGACGCTGATATACCAATGCTGCGACAGGTTTGTTTCCAATATAATCAAGTCGTCCACCAACCAATGTAAATCCCTGCTGGACGAGATCCAATACTTGCGGCGAAAAATCCAATCTACCGTTGAACCATGGTTTGACGGTATGTTGATCGGAAGAGGGAACATCTGTCAAATGATTTGCCATCAATGAACGGACATGGCTGGAAATTAACTCCTGTGTCAATTGATCATCCGCAGAAGGAATCCTCATGATGGCAATGAGACTCAGGGAGATTATAATTGTAAGAGTTAAAGCAACGGCAAGACCCTGCCAAGACCATATTGGAGCGCGCGGGAAGAATCTTACTCCTTGGGTCTTAGAAAGAGCCGACGAAACTCGTCTACCCAGACTTGCCGGAGCCTCATAATAGAGAGAGCCTCCGCTCATTGCTTTACGGAGTTTTTCCTTATTTTGAAGTTCTCGTGAACACTCTTGACAATCGCGGAGGTGTTGTTCAATCTCCAGAGTTCTCACCAAGTCCAATTCCCCGTCAGCGTAGCCGTCCAACAATTTTTCAACTTCTTGACAATTCAATTTTCTTTCTCCCCGTGTCCTGTCAGCCTCTGCAGAAGTAGCTTCCGAGCGCGTGCCAGACGAGACATCACTGTACCTAATGGAACACTGACAATATCGGCGATTTCTTTGTATGAGAAGCCCTCCAACTCGCGTAAAATGAGAACCTCACGGAACTCAACAGGAAGTTTTTCGAGAGCATTTTTTAGCATCTCGGCGTTGACATTTTCCAGCAACACTGTCTCGGGATTTGGAATTTCATTTTCGCTTCCATGAAGCTCTTCATCGAAGACTGTCGACATTTTTTTCATCCTGTTCTGCCGTTGCCAAGTGTAACAGGTATTCCGAACAATTGTGAGTAGCCAAGCACGGCTATTCTCGCCCCGGAAACCTTCAAAGAACTTGTATGCTCGCAAGAACGATTCTTGCACAATATCTTCTGCATCTTGATCGTTATGAATAAGCCACCGTGCCAGATTGTAGGCAGCATCCAGATGTGGTAAGATCGCTTGTTCAAAAGCCGAAGAATCCTGCCTATTTGAACCATAGTTTTTTAACAATCACTGCCTTTAAGTAAAGACTGAAGTTCGAACGATTTTATTCCCGGTGACAGAAAAGCTGGTCTGACGGGAATATTCATCAGAGATTGAAGGTCTGTATTATTGAGTGCAATATCGTAATCACGTATAAAATAATCAAATCCCTGATAAGTATTACTTTCACTGCGTTTACCTTTATAAGGAGATATATTATGAATGTGCAGAAAGTTCAGCAATGGTTTATTCATCCGCCAGAAAGTGCGCCAGCTTCGGTCATACTGCTTCGATTGATGGCTGGCGGCGTCTTCTTTTGGGAAGGAATTCTGAAATTTGTATATACCAACCAAGGTGTAGGGCGATTTACAAAACTTGGTATCCCTTTCCCCGAGCCCACGGCTCATTTTGTAGCTGTGCTTGAGATTGTGGGCGGTCTTCTGCTCGTTAGTGGATTCCTCACGCGGCTCATTGCTATCCCGTTCGTCATCGAAATGATAGTTGCGATCTTATCGACAAAAATATCTTTGTACCTCGGAACATCTCCACTTCCTCTTCCTTCTGTTCCACCTCAAGTTGGTATTTGGGCAGTATTGCATGAGGTACGTTCCGATTACGCACAGATAATGACAGTGTTGTTCTTGCTTTTTGTTGGGCCGGGTCGGTGGTCTATTGATGCAATGCTTGCAAAAAAGCGACAAAAACAAATTACCGTCAACGCTTGAATTCACAACCGGTAGTCCCTGTCGTGCGTATTTTATGCTGGCTGTTTTAACTGAACACCAAAGATTGAGACTTTCCCGTATTCTTGCTATCTTTATTCAAAGGAAGCATTACCTTCAATTTCAACACAAGGAGAATACGTATGATAAAAATCTTCATTCCGTTTTTTATTTTATTCCTGTTATTTTTCTCCAGCATGCTTGCTGGTGAAATTTATGGCACCCTTCGTGAAGGCGGAAAAGCTGTGAGTAAGGGAATAAAAGTTGAAATTGTTACTCCGAAAAAAAGCTACACAACGCTAACGGACACTTACGGATCATATCGATTGTATGTTCTGGAGAAAGGGAAATGCACATTCAAGGTCTATTATAAAAATCAGACCCCTTCTTTTGATCTGTACTCTTACGATAAATCCACACGGTACGATATGAGCCTTGAAACCAAAGACGGCAAGTATTCATTAAAGAGAAAATAATTATGGAAAACACCGAGGAAACAAAACCAAGAAAAAAAGATAAATGGGAGATCGCTCAAGTTGTTCTTGAGCCAGTTGGTGGATTGCTCACTGCTCTGGCTGTTGCGGGTCTCGGATTTTTCGGATCACGAGTCATTGAGCGGCAACAACAATTCGACTCCAATTTCCGTCTATATTCCGAGCTGATGAGTAAGCGTGAAGAATCTGAAAGTTCATTAAGGAAGGATATGTTCAAGTCTATCATTGACTCATTCCTGAAACCTGGTATGCAAAATTCATCTCTCGATGCCCAGCTACTCAATATTGAACTCTTAGCGTCTAACTTCCATGAATCGCTGAACCTTAAACCGCTCTTCCTCCAACTCGAGAGGTCAATTCTGGCGTTGAAAGACGGCGCTAAAAAGAGAGAACTATTCGACAGGCTGGAACAGGTGGCACTTGATGTTTCCCGGAAACAAACTCTGAGTTTAGAAGAGGCCGGGGATAAGTTTGATAGACAGATTGATCTCGATAGCCTTAAGAATAATCCTGGAGGGTTGGTATTGGACGAAGATAGCATGGCTGTCGATAACATAAAACGTCTTTTCAGGATTGTAGTACTTGAAGCAGACCAACACACGAAGAACATCAAAGTCCGTCTCGAAGTCCGAACACTCAGCGATTCGTTACATGAAAATGATGTGCCCAATATAGCAGAGTTCTGGGTTGGTTTTTTCGATTTCCCCATGATAGATAATACACGCCTCTCACACGATCAGCGGTGTGCAGTTGTTATGACTGATTTCGATGAACAAAGCGTCGATATCAGCATTCTTGATTTTCCCGGATCGCACGCAAGTTTGAGGGAAAAGCCGTACTTCGATGAAATCATTGAAAACCTTCGGAAGGAAAATCCTTAAATCAGCCCATCACAGCAAAAACGTCTTCCAGAACTTTGTAGCTCATCGCGGTGTACCGCTCTGATCATTGCCTTCAACGGCGCTACCCTAAATACAAAACCTCAACCGGTTTTAAACCGATTGAGATTTTTCCCGAAGGGATGGCTTTGCCAATGTAGTACTTGTAGCGGAGCAGTTCTCGACAAATCAAATCGTTAGCGTGTTAAGGCAAACATTATGATCATTTTTCCGATTCGCCAATGAATCGGTAGATCACCGCGCCAAGAATTCCGCCAACGATTGGTGCAACCCAGAACAACCACAATTGAGCCACTGCCCAGTCTCCAACAAACAACGCCACCCCGGTGCTGCGTGCAGGGTTCACTGAAGTATTCGTTACCGGAATACTGATCAAATGAATTAATGTGAGACCTAAACCAATTGCAATTGGTGCGAAGCCTTGCGGAGCGCGTTTGTCGGTTGCACCCATGATGATAAGCAAAAACATCATTGTCATGACCACTTCAGTTATCAATGCAGACAGGAGCGAGTATCCACCTGGAGAATGAACTCCATAACCGTTTGCCGCGAAGCCGGAAGATACATCAAAACCGGCCTTACCGCTTGCTATGATATAAAGAACACTGCCTGCAAGAATTGCTCCAAGAACCTGAGAAACGATGTACGGAAAAAGTTCTTTCGCCGGAAATCGCTTTCCCGCCCAAAGCCCAACCGAAATCGCCGGATTGAGATGACAACCTGAGATATGCCCGATTGCAAATGCCATTGTAAGTACTGTTAATCCAAATGCAAGCGAAACACCGAGAAGACCGATCCCTACGTTTGGAAATGCTGCGGCAATAACCGCACTACCGCATCCACCGAGTACTAACCAAAAGGTTCCGAAAAATTCAGCAAAATATCTCTTCATGAGTGGTTCCTTTCAATTTGATGTTTAATGTTTGCCAAAAGAAGTAGTTTCCTCAGTAGATTTTAACGCGTAATGTATGAAATGGATTTGGAATTGTCAATCAGCAGGAACCAATTCTTATAAAAACTTTGCCCCAACATCCTCTCCAAACCTTATAGCTTATCGCGGCGTACCAACCTAATCTTTTACCATCTCTACCAACGGATCGAAATGGAGCAATGTATTTCTGAGGGGGAGGAGGAGCGATTTAGAAATGAAGGATTTCCATGAGCCATTTCAAAAGGAAGGAGAATTGCTAATAAAATTTCAATTTGTCTAAAATAGTCTCAAATATGATTAAAATATATCCAAATCACGGTTTCTGTCAATGATATTATGTTTATTTTATCACATACCCACTTGACGGTAACAATGAATTTTATTAGATTTTCGAATCAGGCAGTCGGAGTTTTTTTAAATAAGTCTTGCATGCAGTCAAGGGCTTGACGATGACGAATTCGATGTCAGTGATCTATGAAACCCGTAAGTCAGAATATTCGAAAGAGTGTTCTTGCTTAGGGGTTTTTTGTTTTTGTTGGATTCCATGGATTGGGTTACGGTTAACCGGGACCGAAAGAGCTTTTGAGTTTTTGAATTTAGATAAACGGTATACTCCATCCGACGCTTGTTATTAGAAGACTTCAACATGTTTAAAAAATATCCTCAATCCGGAAAGTCAATTTTCAATGTTTAGGAATAATCACCAAATCCGTGGCTCCCCTTTCAAACTCATCAAAGAACATTGTATTCTTACTTTACTCCTTGCGGGCATTTATTTTCTTATTGGGAAATTTGGGCTTTCTTTTGCAACTATCCATGTAAGTGCCAGCCCGATCTGGCCTCCCGCCGGTATCGCTTTAACGGCATTACTTGTGTATGGCTACCGGGCTTGGGTTGGAATTTTCATCGGTGCTTTTTTGGTAAATCTTACAACTGCGGGCACTGTGCTGACTTCGGTAGCTATCGCAACAGGAAATACGCTTGAGGGTGTCCTTGGTGCCTATTTGATCAACCGTTTTGCCAATGGAAGAAATGTCTTCGGGCGTTCAAAAGATGTAATAAAATTTACCATCCTTGCTGCGCTTCTCAGCACTTCTGTAAGTGCAACAATTGGAGTTACAGGTTTGTCGATAGCAGGTTACGCACAATGGAGAGATTTTGTCCCAATCTGTCTCACGTGGTGGTTAGGTGATGGTTCAGGTGAGCTCATCGTTGTACCCCTTTTGCTTCAATGGATGAAAGGGGAACAAATGCATTGGGACAAGGCAAAAATTATTGAAGCAATATTCTTTGGGATACTCTTATTGGCTACCGGCCTAGTTGTTTTTGGTCACCTTAACTACCCACTATTGAATAACTATCCTATAGTCTTTATTTGTGCCCCGGTTTTAGTTGTAATTGCCTTCAGGTTTGGACCTCGAGAGACGGCCACGGCAACCGCCATTCTATCAGCAATTTCCGTGTGGGGAACGGTCAGCGGATTCGGTTCGTTTGTGGTAAATACAAGGAACGCCTCTCTGCTGTTATTAGAGACGTTCATGGGCGTCAATGCGGTTATGGCTCTCATGGTTGCGGCGGTGGTGTCTGAGCGGAAAGATGTGATGGCGGCATTGCGTAAAGCATACTCGGATCTCGACTTGCGGGTTCATGAACGTACCGCAGATCTTTCGAAGGCAATCGGTGAACTACAATTCGAAATGAATGAGCGAAAACGTGCCGAAGAAAAATTCCGGGATCTGCTTGAGTCCGCTCCCGACGCCATGGTAATTACCGATGCAGAAGGAATCATCAACCTTGTCAACTCACAGACAGAAACAATGTTCGGATACACGAGAAAAGAACTATTGGGACAACGAATCGAGATTTTGCTTCCCCATCGATTTCATAATAATCATAACGAGCATCGGGTGAAATACTCCGCCGAACCTCGATTTCGTCCTATGGGAGAGGGTTTGGAGTTGTTCGGGTTGCGAAAAGATAACACGGAATTTCCGGTGGAGATCAGTTTGAGCCCCATCAGTACTTCTGAAGGTGACTTGTTTACAGCTGCGATAAGAGACATCACGGAAAGAAAACGAATTGAAGCACAAGCCAAAGAAGCGTTTCGAAAAGAAGTGCTTCTCAAAGAAATTCATCATCGTGTGAAGAACAACCTTCAGGTGGTTGCGAGCATGTTAAGCCTTCAATCCGAGTATCTCACCGACCCAAGATTGCTGGGAATTCTTGCCGATAGCCAGAACCGTATAAAGGCAATTAGCTTAATCCATGAAAAGCTCTACCAATCCAAAGATCTTGGAAAAGTGGAGATGGGTCCCTATTTCGAATCGCTCGGTGTCAATTTGTTGCGAACTCATATGATGTATCCGTCGAGCGTGACTATTAAAGTTAATGCTGAAGGAATTTATCTTGGAATCGACACTGCCATTCCCTGTGGCTTGGTTATAAATGAACTCGTCTCGAATTGTTTGAAGCATGCTTTTCCAAACGGAAGAGAAGGAGAAATATCCATACTTCTTCATTCGGCAAACAATGGAAGCTTTATTCTGCAAGTGCAAGATAATGGAATTGGTTTTCCGAAAGAAATAGATTTCCGTAACACAAGGTCATTAGGGCTTCAACTTGTAATCATGTTCGTCCAGCAATTCAATGGAACCATAGAATTAGATTCTCACAATGGTACAAAGTATACCATCACTTTTAAAGAAAAAATATATGCAGACAGAATATAAAGAAGCGGACAGGGTGAAAGTCCTGATTGTCGAAGACGAAATCGTCATTGCAAAGGATTTACAGAAGAATTTGGAAAGGCTTGGGTACAGTGTTCCCGGTCTCGCCGTATCGGCTAAACAGGCCATGGAAAAAGTACGTGAGTATCATCCCGATCTTGTGTTAATGGACATCATGCTCAACGATAAAGAGGATGGAATCGAGGCGGCAAAAAAAATTCGGTCTGACTTTGACCTGCCAATTATCTACCTCACCGCTTATTCCGATAACGAAACAGTGAAGCGATTGACAGCCACGGACCCCTTTGGCTACATCCTTAAACCATTCGATGTTAATTACGTGAAGATTATTATCGATATTGCTTTGTACAAACATGGCCTTGAAAGAGAAAAAGAACGATTGATTGCAGAACTTCAAAATGCATTAGAACACGTTAGGCGGTTGAAAGGTTTGCTCCCGATCTGTGCATGGTGTAAGAAAATTCGTGACGACAGAGGATACTGGCAGGAAGTAGAAACATATCTTCATGAGCACTCTGATGTTGACTTCAGTCATGGTATTTGTCCGGAATGTACGGAAAAGTTTCATCGAGATTTTACCGAGAAGCACAGAAAATCATGAATCATAACGGTCTTCGAATTTTGTTCTAAGATTCTTACTCAAATTCCTATTGAAATACTTTTCTGGGGAAACTTACAGGGAAGGACATATCTATTCTCGTTAATAACACGATTAAACAACATTTTATATTAACTCTGAGACAATAAATTATTTTTAACTTGACTTCGCGCAAATCCGGTATTAGATTTTATTAGTAGGAGCCGGCTCGACTGCTTTCAATCCGTAATCCGGTGATTGGTGGAGGAGAATCAAAGTTCTGTTATTCAAAGGCACAGAGGAATCGACTGAAGCTTCATCTAAATTTATAGGAGCGAAGCAAGACGATGGATTCTACAGCATTTCATTTCAAGACGAAAATTGATTTGACAATACTACTCGGAATGAAAGCCACAACGGTATCCGAATTATTGGCCGGCATCAATTCGGCACCGGAATCTTCTATTTATTTCCATACTCATAAATTTCTCCGGCTGCACCAGGCTGTTTTTCCCGAACCCCTCAATGATTTCTCAATGTGGGTAACCAATGCACTTAACGAAAACACTCTCGGTGAACGAATTTCAGGCATGGATATGATTCAGATTCGAACCCTGGCGGACTTGAGGATAAAATTGGTTGATCTCCTCGATGATTTCCTCTCCTTTTCTGTGAGGGATGTGGAGGCGGCGCCGGGAGAAGAATTTCATTTTATGTCCTCTCAGTCATTTATTGTTGAATCGCCGTATGTTGCCCGCACTCTTGACGAGTTTGTAAATTGTTTGGATCATATAAGCCCATCTTCATTATTTTACCATATTTTCGATGCTCGTCTCAGAATGAACCGGGAAGAAAATGATTTTTCGGAATGGTTCCGCAAAACCGGCAATGAATCTCTCGCTGAAGCGATGCAGCACATCGATCCCTATTCACAAACGCTTGAAAGTTTGCGAAGAAATATTATCAAATCCATTAGCATCCATGCCAAGCATTGAAGATTATATTCCCATCGTTGGGAAAGAAAGTGTTGATGAACTATTTCTTCTCGGGAAGACCATGAATGGTAAAACATTTCAAAACATTAACTCGACCTCCGTCGGCGGAGGGGTGGCAGAAATTCTATCGAGGATGGTTCCGTTACTGCGTGACGTCGGTGTGAACGCCCGATGGGATGTAATCAAGGGAGACGAAAAATTCTTTGCCATTACCAAAAATATTCATAATGCATTGCACGGCGCAAATGTCAATCTCACCGATGAAAATATTGAATATTTTATGGAAGTCTCAAGAACAAATGCTTCCGAACTCGATCTCACATCGGAATATGTATTGGTGCATGATCCACAACCCGTTGCTTTGATAGAAAGACGGGTTCGGGAAAGAAATTATTGGGTGTGGCGCGGACACGTGGACTTTTCGGATCCGAACTTGCCGGTCTGGGATTTCCTTGCAAGATTCGTGAACAAATATGATGCTGCAGTGTTCTCGGCTCCATCGTTTGCGAGACAACTCGACATAAAACAAATACTCATCCCTCCCTCGATCGATCCGTTATCAGATAAGAACAAGGATCTTTCAGAAAATACGATACAAGAGGTGTTTCAACGATTCGGTATCGATCCGTCTCGGCCGGTCATTACGCAAATTTCACGTTTCGATTATCTGAAAGACCCTATGGGGGTCATTAAAGCATACAAAATGGTAAAACCATATATCGACATACAACTTGTCCTTGCTGGCGGCGGAGCAACTGATGACCCGGATGGATTGAAAACGATGGCTGATGTACAGGAAGCTGCAAAAGATGATAAGGATATCTTTGTTCTTTTCCTGCCGCCGGCAAGTGATATTGTCATCAATGCGCTCCAACGCGGCTCAACGCTTATCCTGCAGAAGTCGTTGAGAGAAGGATTTGGACTGACAGTCTCTGAAGCACTATGGAAAGGTAAGCCGGTTATCGCTTCTGCTGTCGGCGGAATTCCCCTGCAGATTTCAGACAAATATTCCGGCATTCTTACCCGTACCATTGAAGGAACCGCCTACTGGATTAAACGGCTTATCAATGAACCTGCTTACGCTCAAGCACTTGGAACCAACGGAAAAAAACATATCAAGGACAATTTTCTCATCACACGGCACATCAAAGACTATCTGCTTGCGTTTCTTTCACTCGTGCACAAGAACGATATAGTTTACCTATGATCCTATTCATGAACGATAGAAAGGACGACCTATGAATCATACATCCCAAGTCTCACGCCGGACAATCATTGTTTCCAATCGACTTCCTTTCACCGTCTCAAACGTCGATGGCCAATGGCAGTTTGCAGATAGTGTCGGTGGTCTTGCGACCGGCTTGCAATCTTTTCTTCGGTCGAACGGAGGATCATCAAACGGCAATTCAGAATATATCTGGGTCGGATGGCCGGGTAGTACGGTCACTGACGAGTTTAAGGAACAAGTAAAGTCCAGGTCAATAATTGAACATCATGCCTTTCCGGTTTTTCTTTCCGAAGAAGAGATAAACAAATTCTATCATGGATTTTGCAATAAGACGCTTTGGCCGTTGTTTCATTATTTTCCTTCTCATGCGGAATATAATCATGAGTTTTGGTCGCATTATATCGACGTCAATAAAGCATTCTGCGATTCTTTGATTGACCTGATACGAGACGGCGATAATATTTGGATTCATGACTACCATCTTATGTTGCTTCCACAAATGTTGCGGGAGCGATTACCGTCTCTTCACATAGGTTTTTTCCTGCATATTCCATTTCCAAATTTCGAAATCTTCCGTCTCCTGCCGCAGCAATGGCGCCGTGAGGTTCTCAGAGGACTCTTGGGCGCGGACCTGATCGGGTTTCATACATTTGATTATATGCAGGATTTTCTCCGATGTGTCCTGCGGATCCTGGGGCATGAATCCAACATGGGGAGGATTCTCGTCGGAGAACGGATGGTACAAGTTGAAACATTTCCGATGGGTATCGATTTCAATAAATTTAATGAAGTTGCCGAAAATGCCGATGTGCAAAACGAAAGACAAGAACTTAAAAAATCCCTCGACGGAATAAAGGTCATTCTCTCCGTCGACCGATTAGATTATTCGAAAGGGATCATCAATCGTCTTTTGGGGTTTGAAACATTTCTTACGGTACATTCGAATTGGCGCGAAAAGGTAACATTACTTGTCGTGCTGGTGCCTTCGCGTATCGGTGTCGACCATTACGAGACGATGAAAAAGAACATTGAAGAGCTCGTAGGAAATATCAACGGTAAATTCGGGACGATCGGCTGGACACCAATCATTTATCAATATAAGGCCCTTCCTTTTTCAAAACTTGTTGCCATGTATGGCATGAGTCATGTAGCGCTCGTTACGCCCTTGCGTGACGGGATGAACCTTGTTGCCAAGGAATATATTGCAAGCAGAAGAGATCAAACCGGTGTTCTTATTCTGAGCGAGATGGCAGGGGCGGCGAAGGAACTTGGCGAGTCCATCATCATCAATCCAAATAATCGTGAGGAAATTGCAGAATCTCTGAAAGAAGCACTCGAAATGCCGGAAGAAGAACAGCGGCGGCGCAATCAAATCATGCAACAGAGATTGAAGCGGTATGATGTTAAACGGTGGGCAAAAGATTTTTTAGGCGAGTTGGCCACCGTCCGGCAAACCGACGAGGTGTTTTTCGGAAAACTTCTCGATACCAAAACAAAAAATAATTTGACGGATCGCTATACCACCGCCACAAAACGACTTATCCTTCTTGATTACGATGGGACACTGATTGGTTTTTCAAAAAAGCCAATGCAAGCACGGCCAAGCGAGGAACTTCGAACACTGTTAATGGATCTGTATGAGGATCCTTTAAACGACATCGTTATCGTCAGCGGCCGGCGAAAAGACAACCTGGAAGAATGGTTCGGCTCATATCCGATTACTTTGATAGCGGAACATGGGGCTTGGATAAAACATCCCTACGCAGACTGGACTTTGATAAAGCATCTTGTGAACGATTGGAAACCAAAGGTTCTTCCGATTCTCGAACTGTATTCGGATCGAGTGCCCGGTTCTTTCATTGAAGAAAAAGACTACTCCGTCGCATGGCATTACCGTATGGCGGATAATGAACATGCCCGGCTTGCGGTGCAGGAAATGACCGATGATTTAATTGCCTTTACCGCAAATATCGATGTCCAGGTGTTGCAGGGAAATAAAGTCATAGAAATTCGAAATGGCGGCGTTAGCAAGGGCACTGCAACCCTTTACCTGCTTGCGAAATCTGAATATGATTTCATTCTCGCACTTGGGGATGATTGGACTGATGAAGACATGTTCTCGGCTTTGGGTGACGACGCTTTCTCATTCCACGTTGGTCCAAATCCTACGAGAGCTCGTTTCGTAATCAGAAATACTAAGGAAGTCATTCGACTTCTTGAAGATCTAACAATGCCAATATCTTCCGGAAACAACCTGTTTGGAAAGCTTTTATCACATTCCGGCTAATGTTGTATTCCTTGTCGAAATACTTTTCAAGGATAGAACCGTGCACCGAAAGCCAAATCGACGTCGGTACTTGACTCCGGCGAAAATATGATAATCGGGGCGGCTTCAATGAACAAATCGACGGGCGATTTCGCAATGGCGTACGTCAGACCCATAACCCCTCGTATACCAAATCCTGCTTCACGGGGTCCGAAGAATTCATCACTCTCCGCAAATTGGTTGTACCGTGTCCTTCCAAACTCGAAGAGGATACCCGGTCCATAATGAAGCGATAATCGCTTTTCGCTGAACGGATAGCTGTGCCATAGATAATCTATGTGAAACCGATATCTGTCATCGGGAGCAAATCCGATTGCGCCATCGAGCGAGTTGATCTGGTTCAACTTGTAATTCCAACTGACGCCGGTAGGTTGACCGAACTCGAACCCGATACCTAATTTATCTTGTGCCCGGGCTAATTGATCAGGGCAGAATACCATCATGGTTATCATGATGATAGCATAAGATAATGAGTGAGATTTCATGGCGTTCCTCCTTCCAAACGATATTACGTGTGAAATATCTTCTCACAATGAAGCTTGTGAGCTTTTATTCTGCATCAAAAGGTCGGGGTGATCCGTTCTTTTTTATTTTTTTTTGTTCACACAGTGAAACGATTTGCATCCTGTCTCGTTTCCACCGTAAGATAAAACGCGAAACCTCCCAATGTCAAGTTAATAATCCTTCATGCGAATGATAGTCCGTTAAATATTTTTCATTTCGACAACGGAATTGAGAATTCACATTCATTCACAATGAGTTACAACAGAGACGAAGGATTTATCTGTGGGTGTTAAAATAAATTCACTTGCTTTCTTTTTTTTATTGGATAGATTGCAGGTAAGTTAAGAAACATCTGCAACACCGAAACCGTCGTACTGGTCGAAACATTCTGTTACTAAATCATAATGATCCATTCACATCACGAAAGGAAATCTATTATGAAGACCACCGTAGTTCTCGGAATATTGGCCATTGTTTGCCTTGGGTGTAACAATCATGAGGCGGAAAGCCGTATTGAAGATCTCCAGAATCAAAATTACGCGCTCCAAAGCCGCACCACTCACCTGACTCAAGACCTCGCATCAAGGGATGAATACCTCGATCAAATCATCGACGATATCAATACGTTGTATGCGAGCATCGAGAACGTTAAAGCAAGTGAACGGTCGCTCATACGGGAAGCAAATCAAATGGAATCGGACAAAAAACTCACAAGCAATGAAGTGCGGGCGAAAGTATCCGAACGAATTGAACTGATCCGATCAACGCTCAGTATTGATCATCAACGCATTCTCGATCTGCAAT
>CAVQPS010000009.1:0-885762 GCA_963714795.1 uncultured Ignavibacteriales bacterium
AAAGTCTCAAGAATTGAGTACAACCCTTCAATAAAAAATGAGACCCCATCTGTCCCAAAGGGATGCCTTCGGCATAAAAAAGGGGAAGATGTTGTGGCAAAGCAAACATCCTCTCCTCTAAGGAGAGGATTATCTCGAAGAGATCCCTTTGGGATAGGTAAGGTCTGTTTGAAACTGAGGCAATACCAGGGTGTTGATATTGTCTGTGTAAATGAATAAATTGCTTTCGGGTATCCTATCATTTTTTCTTTTGTTCTCACCAATTTATCTTTCAGATCGGAGGAGTCGCCATGAACAAGCTCGTTCAATCATCAACGTCAGCATTCATACTGGCTACGGTTCTTTTCATCTCTATAATTATTATCATCGTTGATTTCGGTTGTACGAAAGAAGGACCTGCCGGAATTGCCGGACCCGCCGGTAACAGTGATCTCATAGATCCGACAATCCAGCCGAGCGTTATCGAAACGGCACCAACCAATGGTTCGACAGGCCCGTTCGATCTTTTCTCTCCCGGCCTTAGTCTTTACCCTACGAGCTACCCGAACTTCGTGATTCAGTTCAATAAGCTGATGAACACGAATGCTTTGAATGTGAACTCCGTGAGGGTGCAGGGATTTGACCGACCAATCCAAGTGTACTTATTTCCATTCAACAGAATTTTTCCTGTCATTGGAACCCAGTCTCTCAACAGCGCAGCTTTTGTACAGACCGGCCCCTTTGAAAATATTCTCGCCTTTGCTATCCTTGATTCAGTTACCGGAATACAAATACCGTACCATATTGGAATGACATACAAAATAATTATCGATTCTTCAGTAGTTGATATCAACGGTAATCATCTTAAATCACCCTATGAGTTTTCGTATACACCGGAACCATATTTTCGGGTTACGGCTTTATCGCCGACGAACGGGTCAACAAATATTAGTCAGGATTTCACACCAAGAATAGCGTTCAACACTCCTTTGGATGCGAGTATAATCTCCAGGCTGCATATCTCCCCCGCCATGAGCGGAAAGTGGGTTCTCGCATCGGATGATTCGCTTATAGTTTCATTTGGACACCTAAATTCATTTTCCTACAATTCAACCTATACTTTTTCGGTAGACGGTGGAGCACGTGATGCGACGGGTAACTTGATACACTCGCAGGTTACATCCACATTCACTACTGAAGCGTTTGGGATTCAAGAAACGTATCCATCGAACGGAGCTACGATCACAAACCTGAATAATTCAATAGAGTTTGATTTTACAGGGGTGGTTGATACTGCGAGTTTGCGCAGTGCATTCAGCATCACACCAAACACTTTAGGAGTGTTGACAATCTATTCAGATTATCTTACATACTATCCAATAAGTACCTGGATGCCGGATACAACATATACCATTACCGTCTCTACTGTTTTACAATCCGTCGACAGCATTCACCTTTCCACTCCGTTCATTTATAAATTCTCTACGCCAAAGTTCCAGATTTCCAGTACGTCTCCAACCGACGGTTCAATCGATGTCTCGAGATCTCTCAGCATATATATTTATTGTAATAGTACGGTTGATCCAAGCGGTATTCAAGGCGCCGTACATATCTCGCCAGGGAATCCTCCGGTCTTATCGGTTTATGGCGCTTATTTTACATTTACACCACCAGAGTTAGCAGCGGGGACGATATATACGGTAACAATAGATTCAACTCTGAGGTCTATTTCCGGCTATACAATTGGGAAACCTTATACCTTTTCATTCAAGACCGGTGAATGAGAATAACCGAATTTGCAGGTTTCATTATTCAAACCGTCCACGAATAATGAATGGACATGAATGCGATTGACCAATGTTATTCTTATTGCTTGCTCTTTCTTGATTCTGCACTTTAATGTATGTTATGGCCAATGGATGCAAACTAATGTCCCCTATGGCGGAAGTGTTAGTACCTTGCAGTCTCAGGAATCAATCTGTTTGCAGGATCTGGTAATGGTGTATTTCTATCGACCAACGATGGCACAAGCCGGAGTCCAGCCGATAGTGGATCGACAGATCTTAATATCAATACTTTTGCATTGATGGATACAAAACAATTCCAACCCTTTACCCTCCGGTGGCATCTAATCATCAGAAGCATTAAAATACGTCACAATTATAGTGTGAACCTGTGGAGTTCATTTTGGCACAATCCAGTGATTCTTTGATCAGCGAATCAGATCTTGTCAGTCGCACCAAGGCTGGCGACAAGCACGCATTTGAGTTGTTGTACATCCAGTGTGTGGACCATGTATATGCCCTTTGCGTGCGTGGCGTGGCAAATATTTCGCTTGCCGAAGAGTTAACTCAAGTGGCATTTATTCGTGCATGGGAAACAATTCAGAGCTTTCGGAATGAGAGCACCTTTTCAACCTGGCTCCATCGCATTACCATCAACGTAGTGCTTGCTCATCACCGTTCCGAACAGCGACGAATTGGAAAAGTTGAAGCCGGAGGGGAAAATGCTTTCGAATATGTTTCTTCAACTTCGTTTAACCCGGAATCAATCGATCTGGAGAAGGCGATTGCCAGTCTCCCGACGAAGGCAAGATTGGTTCTCATCTTGCACGATATTGAAGGCTATCAACATGACGATATTGCCGCCATGCTTGAAGTCACGATTGGAACATCCAAATCGCAGCTCCATCGAGCACACAATCTTCTGAAGGAGTGGCTACAAGAATGAACGAGAATATCCATCACCATCGGGCGGATGATTATCTTGCAGGGAAGATGACAACCGCCGAGGAACGAGAATTTGAACAACACCTCAAATCCTGCATCCAATGCCGGACAACAATTGATAAATTCAAGGCATTACAGGACAGTATTGGCAAGCTTCCAAAAGATGTTTCTCCGGCAAGAGATCTATGGCCCGCCATAGAAGCGAGATTGAAGAACAGGTCTGCTCTTACTCAGAATGAGAATCCCGAACATCGGGGAAATCATCTCCAAATGTATGAACCAGAAAACGAAATGCAGGTCGGGTTATTCACACGCCGGTTTGTATGGACTGCTGCCGCAATAGTTTTCCTTTTCGCTGGCAGTCTGGTCTGGCTTGTTCAAAGAAATTCTAAAGTGGAAGTTCCCCCATCTGTCTCTTCAGAACGGGGAAATTTTCAGAGCGAAAGTTTGAGCATTCAGACACATCCCCCTTCTTCCAATACACAGGTTGGAAAGGAAATCGCACAGCAACACACTGCCCGGCAGAGTGAACCATTACCGAACCGTGGCGTCTCTTCGCAAAAAGGATCGGCTGAACCGGCCATGATGGACGTCAGTTTGGGATCGAGTAATAGTTTCCTGGACCACTTGCAAACATCATTGGTGAAATTCACGGACCGGCTTCCGGGTGAGCGAATCTATCTGCAACTTGATAAATCTTTATATTCTCCGGGAGAAACAATTTGGTACGAGGCCTATATTCGCAACGATGAGAATTTGCTTCCCTCTCACCAAAGCGACATCCTTCATGTCGAATTTATTGATCCAAAAGGATCTGTATCTCAGCAGTTCGCCCTTATTATAAAAGACGGGGTGACAAGCGGAGATATATATATCGATGAGAACCTCCCCGGAGGAATCTATAAGGTTCGAGCATATACGCAGTGGCAGAAGAATCTCCGCGATGCATTCTATTTCGAGAAGGAGATTCAGATCCAGAATTTTGTTTTACCAAAACTCAAGATGAAGCTTGAATTTGTTCGGAAAGCTTTTGGAGCCGGGGACAATGTAACGGCTACAGTTGCCATAAATACGCTTGACAACAAACCGCTGGCAGGTACCGATATCAAATACATAGTCAACATTGCCGGCAATAAATTTATGGAAAGCTCTGAACATACAGACCATTCCGGCATGGCACTCGTCAGCTTCAAATTGCCCAAAGATCTCTCAACAACCGATGGACTTCTTGGCATTCTCGTCGACCATGAGGGACGCGTCGAATCAATTTCACGTTCAATCCCCATCCTTCTGAATAAAATCAATGTGATGCTCTATCCGGAGGGTGGAGATCTGGTAGAGGGAATTGAAAGTCGTGTTGCTTTCCAAGCGACGAATGAATTCGGCAAACCGGCTGACGTAGAAGGAACCGTTTTCGATTCAGATAGAAAAGAAGTTACCAGCTTCAAAAGCTTTCATGCGGGAATGGGTACATTTACTTTTATTCCCGAATCAGGAAAATCCTATGTAGTCAAAATTACAAAACCAGAAGGAATCACAAGAGCATTTGTACTTCCGGATGCATTGGAAAAAGGATTCACGCTTGCCACACGTACGAATTCTTCGGACAAGTTAGATTTTGACATTGGCTCAACTGAACACGAGAATATGTCTCTGGTCGGACAAATTCGCGGAAGAGTTTATTTTACTCGATGGTTCAAAGTCGAACCGGGAAGAAACCATATTTCGGTATCAATAGCCGACTTACCTGCGGGAGTTCTTCAGGCAACCTTATTTGACGGGAACGAAATTGAACGCGCGGAACGGCTCATATTTGTAAACAAACCGAAGCAGCTTAGAATAGAAATTTCTACGGACAAAGAACGATACCTCCCTCGCGAAAAGGTTGATCTGACAATCAAAGCCGCCGATGACCGTGGTGTTCCTTATCCTGCCAATTTATCACTGGCAGTTGTTGACGATAAGCTTATTTCGTTTGCAGATGACAAGTCCGGAAACATCGTTTCGAAGATGCTCCTGGAACCCGACCTAAAAGAAAAAGTGGATGAGCCGAATTTTTATTTCGATCAAAAGGAACCGAAAGCGGACGAGGCACTCGATTATTTGATGATGACCCGGGGATGGAGAAGATTCGAATGGAAGGAAGTTTTAAATGGGGAACCTCCGGCGATACAGTTCCAACCGGAGCGCGCCCTCATCGCAGGGACGGTAATCGATGCCTCAACACACCAACCGATTGCCGATGCAAGCGTGACTGTCACGGGCACGAATCAGACGGTAAGAACGGATTCAAATGGCACCTTCAGCATCAGAAATTGCGACCTGAGTTCGCCGATTAATCTTTCTGTTGAAAAAGATCAGTTTATGAAGTCGTCTACTATGACGCTTTTCGATTACAATGAAAACGTACGGCTCCAGCTCCGGGGTGTGGAGAGCGAACTCTCAGCTCAACAAAATCTTGATGACAATCGGACAAAACATACTGTGGCGGGTAACGATCAAAATGCAATCACCCACAAAGCAGGCAAAATTATCGGCAAGATCATCGATCAGAAATCCGGAGAACCTATTCCCGGAGTAAATGTACTCGTTGTGGGAACCACGCGAGGGGCGGCCACGGACCTTGATGGGAAATATACGATCATTGGAGTTCCAACCGGAAATTATACTGTTCGCGCAACTCAAGTGGGATATGGAGCTATTAATTACTCAAATGTTAAAATCGATCCTAATGTAACCACGTCTCTCGATTTCAAGCTTCAAACTGCTGACGTGGCAATCGGAGAAGTTGCTATAACCCCCGAACATCTTGCCAATAATTTTGTCACATCCGGCGCGCAAACGGTAAATTCAAAAAGTGTTGAGAAACTTCCCGATGTAAAAACTGTCGAGGATGTTCTCAAAACGCAGGCAGGATTTGTTCAGCAGGGAAAGAATCTTTTTCTCAAAGGGGGACGGGCAAACGAGGTTCAATATCCCGTTAATGGAGTTCCAGACAAAGGGTATCGTCGCGAATAATCCTGTTAACGCAGGTCCCCAAAATGGTAATGTCGTCAATAATCATGGTATCGTGCAGAGGCCAATTCGTAATGGTGGGCGATTTTATCGGGCAAGAGTTTTTCCTGCACCGATCTATTCTGCCAACGAAACACCGGCGGTGCGGGACGACTTTCGTTCGACGATTTTCTGGCAAGGCGATATCACTCTCGACCGGACCGGCAAGACTGTTATAAGTTTTTACAATTCCGATGAAATTACTTCGTTCCGTGCGACGGTAGAGGGCGTAGGCACCACAGGACTTGTCGGCAGAGCTGAGAAGACCTACTTCACACAGCTTCCACTGAGCGTGTCTGCCAAATTACCCACGGAAGTTTCTTCAGGAGATGAGATATCTATTCCTTTGACACTGAAAAATAATACCGACCGTACTGTCACCGGAACTCTGGAGATCAAATCACCAAAAGGCTGGAAAGCACTCGCCTCGATCGTGAACGAACAAGTTTTGTCAGCAGGAAGTGCAAAGACTCTCTATATTCCATTTACAGCCGGTGCCGTAGCGGGAGAAGATACGTTCGAAGTAGCATTTAGCTCTAATGGGCTGCGTGATGCCTTCCAGCAAGTGGTTGGTGTAAAAGAAAGGGGTTTTCCACAATCGTTATCCTTCTCCGGAAATGGCGAAAAAACAAGTTACGGGTTGCTCATTCATAACCCTATAGAGGGATCTGTACATGCAACGCTCACGGCGTATCCTACGGTGACCAGCGATCTCATTTCCGGAATTGACGCAATGTTCCAAGAACCGGGAGGTTGTTTTGAACAAACCTCTTCACGGAATTATCCCAATATTCTTGCTCTCCGTTATCTCCAGGAGAACAATATAAAGAATCCTTCCGTGATGGAACGCGCGACGAAGCTTCTCGATAACGGGTACAAAAGGTTAACCGGATATGAAACAAAAGAAAAAGGGTACGAATGGTTTGGCTCCGTTCCGCCGCACGAAGCGCTCACAGCGTACGGTCTTGCAGAGTTCAAGGACATGGAACTTGTATATCCCGATGTGGACAAGTCGATGGTAGACCGGACAGCGGCATGGTTAATCAGCCGCAAGGACGGCAAAGGAGGCTTCCTTCGCAATGCCAAAGCGGTCGATTCTTTCGGGCGAGCAAACCCCGATGTTACCAACGCCTATATTGTCTATTCATTGGGAGAAGCCGGTTACACCGACATCATGCCTGAAGTCGAAAGGGCATTTCAGACTGCAATTCAAAACCAGGACCCTTATCAACTTGCTCTGATTGCAAATACACTGTACCGCTTGAATCAAAGAGATCACGGCGATGAGATTATCGACAAATTGATCAAGACCCAACAACCGGACGGCAGTTGGATAGCCGCGGGGCAATCAATAACACTATCTTCCGGTATCAGTCTAAAAGTTGAGACTACCTCTCTCGTAGTTACGGCACTCATCTTATCGAAAACCCACCATCCCGATGCGTTGAGGAACGCCGTAAAATTCATTCTGACATCTCGTTCGGGTTTAGGTGGGTTTGGTTCAACTCAAGGAACGGTTCTTGCGTTGAAGGCACTCACGGAATATGCCCGTTATTCGAAACAGACCGCTGAAAGCGGGAAGATAAATGTAAAGCTTGATGGTGAGGTTATTGCAAGAAAATCATACGAGGCAGGTGAACAGGATCCAATTGTTCTTGGACAGTTGGAACAATCTTTACCGGTCGATGATAAAAATCATATCATAACAATTGAGTCAGGAGGGAGCCAACATGCTCTTCCATACACCATGCTCATATCATGGAACACAGATTTACCACGGTCTTCTGATTCTGCAAAAGTATTTCTCCGAACCAAACTGATGAATGCAAACATTCGCATGGGAGAAACTGTCAGATTGACGACCACCGTGAGAAATGTAACGGATACCGGACTTCCCATGACAATCGCAGTTGTTGGAATTCCGGGAGGCCTCACTCCACAGCCATGGCAACTCAAAGAGCTTCAGGAAAAGGGAGTCTACGATTTTTACGAAATCATTGGTAGAGAGGTTGTTTTTTATTATCGCCAGATACAGCCAAATGAAGAGAAGGAAATAAATCTGGATTTGAAGGCGGAAATCCCGGGAACGTATGAGTCGCCCGCCTCTTGTGCTTATCTTTATTACACGAGCGAGTTTAAGTCTTGGGACAAAGCCGCACCGATTACCATTGGAGTGCCTTGAGAGAACGTACGCATGAGCATGACGACAAAACGAGAGTATACTATAAAAAAATATTTGATATTCCCGTGTTTAGAATTCACACACTAATTGATTCTACAACATTCTGCAAACTTGAAGATTGAAGATGAGCATAGATTTCAGTCAATTTTTCCAAAAAAGGAGCCAAAGTTTTTAGACAAAATCGAGAGGCAATACGATCCGATAGCATTCCATTGCCGGCAGACAGCCATTATATCGGTACTTGAAAATAGAACCCTGTTGTGGTATATTTATGAGGCGGCGATTTCAAAAAAATCGCTCCAGGTATTCAACAGAAAACCTTGTTCTTCAATTCCTTCATCTGTTCATCGTTCTTGAGATGAACAGGAAAAAATAAGAACAAGGTTTTTTGTTTTTTGATCGGTCATATAACTTTAAAAGAAATTTACGGGATCATTCTGAGTGGTTGATTATGAAGCGAACTCTTTTACCGGTCATCGTCACACTGATAGTATTCTCCATAAACAACCTCCCTGCACAAAATCATCGCGGGTTCGAGAAAGCGCTTGTACAATCGGAAATGAATCGGTACAAGTCGAATTTGAGAAGAACAACGACGGGAATTACCGCTACGACGACCATCGACGTCAAATATTACAGACTCGATTTAACGATCACGACAACGCCGAAATACCTGAAAGGCAGCGTCCTGATGAATGCCGTCAGTAACCAGAATAATCTCAGCACGATATCGATCGATCTCATAAACCAGCTGCATATCGATTCCGTGAAAGTCGGCGGCACGACCGTCAGTGCCGTTCAATCTCCGTCATATTTCACAGTGACACTCGATCGTCCGTACAATCAAGGCGAGCTGATACGTGTGCAAGTATTTTACCAGGGCATACCGGGAAGCAGCGGATTCGGCAGTTTTGAATTTTCCAATCATTCATCCGTTCCCTGGGTTTGGTCGTTGAGTGAACCGTATGGAGCAAAAGATTGGTGGCCATGCAACGACGATCCTGCCGACAAGGCGGATTCCATGGATATGTTTGTCACCTGCGACTCGACATTCAAAGTCGGTTCCAATGGGAAATTAATTTCCGTCAATAACAACGGAGACGGAACACACACCGTGCACTGGCACGAAAGTTATCCGATATCCACCTATCTGGTATCGGTTGCCATAACAAATTTTGCCGAATTCTCCAACTGGTTCAAGTACTCTCCTACCGATTCCATGCAGGTATTGAATTATGTTCTTCCCGAACATCTCGCCAGTGCGCAATCTCAATTACCGAGAGTTATTGATGAACTGAATATTTTTTCGAACTTATTCGGGCTCTATCCGTTCATCAATGAAAAGTACGGACATTCGGAATTCGGCTGGGACGGCGGTATGGAACATGAAACGATGACGTCGTTAGGCGGTTTCGACGATCGGCTCACGGCTCATGAACTCGCTCACCAGTGGTTCGGCGACATGATAACGACGCGCACCTGGCCGAATATCTGGCTCAACGAAGGATTTGCAACATACTGTGAACACCTGTACGAAGCGGCAGAATACGGCAACGCCTCATATTGGTCCGGCATCAACAGCAATATGACAGACGCAAAAAATGCAACACAAAGCGTTTACGTCGTCGACACATCGAGCGTCGGACTTCTGTTTGACTATAATAATGTCTATGCAAAAGGATCGATCGTGCTTCACATGCTGCGGCATGTATTGGGCGACAGCACATTCTTCCATGCGATGTACAATTACGCCCATGATCCGCGGTACCGTTTCGGTAATGCGACGACTGCAGATTTCCAGGGTGTTTGCGAATCTACATCAGGCAAATCTCTTTCATACTTTTTCAATGAATGGGTTTACGGCCAGAGCTATCCGCAGTACTCAACAGGCTGGACGGCGGATTCGACCGGCGGTGGATTTGTTGTCACAGTTGCCGTAAATCAATCCACACAAACATCCACCCCGTCATATTTTACCATGCCGATTGATTTCGAATTTTCCGCATCGGGATGGGATACGACAATCACAATATTTAACAATGCCCAAACACAATTCTTCACCGTTACGCTTCCGCATAAACCGACATCCGTGCAACTCGATTCATCAGGATGGATTTTGAAAAACAATACGCCCATCATCGCGTTTAATCCGGTTCCTTCCAGTGTAAACATGGGCGCCGTATATCTGTTGGATTCAACAAGCGATACAATCGTGGTCTATAATGCAAATCCGTTGCCGTTAAAAATTTCTTCGGTGGTTTCCGACAACAGCATGTTCACGGTAACTCCTGATAGCGCAACCATTCTTGCTGATTCAAAACAAAAATTTATCGTCACATTTCATTCGATAACCGCAGGCTTTCAGAACGCACATCTTTATTTTTACCACAATGCATCCGGTTCTCCCGGCATTGTTAATGTTTCTGCAATCGGTTCGATTATACCGAAAGAATTTGCGCTCGCACAAAATTATCCAAACCCGTTCAACCCGAGTACGACATTCGCATATGCACTTCCGAAAAGTGGATTTGTCAGATTGCGGATATTTAATTTCCTTGGACAAGAAATTGCACAACCGGTCAATGAAGAACAAACCGCCGGTTACAAAACAGTCAAATGGGCTCCGTCAAATATTGCTTCGGGAGTGTATCTCTACCGTCTCGATGAAATATCCGCCGATCGTCCGGAAGAAATATTTTCCGGCATGAAGAAAATGCTTTTGCTGAAGTAGCACGGTAATTTTACAATATCCCGATCCATTCTTGCTTTTTTCATGAAATTTCATCTTCTTGAAGGATACGATTATCATTTAGCGTGAAGGAATACTCCGCGAACTCATGACTTTTTTAAATCCTCTTGTTCTCTTTGGGCTGATTGCCGCGGCAGTCCCCGTGCTTCTCCATCTTCTTAATCTTCGCAAGCTTCGAACAATTGAATTCAGCACGCTGACATTCCTCAAAGAACTTCAGCAAACGAAAATACGGAAACTGAAACTGCGCCAATTGTTGTTGCTGATCGTCCGCACATTATTGGTCATGTTCATTATTCTTGCCTTTGCGCGGCCGGCGCTGCGCGGCACCTTTCTCGGCGGGATCGGCACGCAAACACATTCCACCATCGTCATTATTTTCGACGACGGGTTCGCTATGCAGGCAAGCGACGAGCAGGGAGAACGTCTGAAGCAGGGAAAAACTGCGGCAGAACAAATTCTGGATATTGTCAAAAACGGCGACGAGTTATATCTGCTGAAATTATCCGATCTTCCCCGCGTGACCGTCAATCCTGCGGCACATGATCCGAACGTCCTTCGTACCGTTCTTCGTGAAACGCAATTCTCCGAAATTCATCATACACTGCAGGAAGCGTTCACGGCATGTTCGGGGCTGCTCCGGCATTCGGTCAATGTCAACAAAGAAATTTACGTCGTCGGAACACTGCAGAAGACGATGTTCGCTCTGTTGCAAAACCGGCAGACGGAAGATTCGCTTCTCGATCAGCACGCCAAAATATTTCTTGTTCCGGTTGGTTCGAAAAATATTGAGAACGTTGCCGTCGACTCCGTCGATGTGAAAACGGTGATTTTGGAAAAAGATAAACCGGCAACCGTGTATGCATCGTTCAGAAATTTCAGCAACACAACGCTGAATAATTACGTCGCGAGTATTTATCTCGACGGCGTGAAGGCGGCACAGGGGAATATTTCGGCGGAGCCGTTCGGGTCGGCATCGCTCCATTTCTCCGTCATCCCGAAACGCTCCGGCTTTTTAAGCGGATATGTTGAATTGGAAACCGATGCAATCGAAACCGACAACCGGCGTTATTTCACGATGTATATCCCCGATCAAATTAACACGACCATTGTCGGAACCGACGATGCGGCAAATAAATTTCTTTCGCTTGCGCTTCAGGCAGGAAGCGGCAGCGGCGATCATTCACTGCTTATGCTTCAACAATTTCCGGAAGAGAAACTTCCGCAAATCGATTTGAACCATGTCGACGTGCTGGTCTGCACCAACATTCGCTCATTGACTTCCAATGACGCCGGGCGAATAAAATCGTTTCTTGAAAACGGCGGCGGGCTTATTCTTTTCCCCGGCAACAGCATGGATCTCCGGAATTACAACACATCGTTTCTTCCGTTTCTGGATATACCGCCGATCGAGGGAATGATATCGGCACAAAGTAATGGCATTTCGTTTCAGAATATCGATCTTGACCATCCGTTATTCGCTACGATCTTCGAGCAGGAACGAACGACGAATAAATCGAATCAGCATACGATCGAATCTCCGGCCATCCGGCAAGCGGTTCACCGGCAGGCAGGCAAACGCGGGCAAACGATCATCGCGCATGAGTAACGGTGATCCGTTCCTCAGCGAACACACACTCGGCAACGGAAAAATATTAGTGTATTCCGTTTCACCGACATTATCATGGTCCGATTTCCCGGTGAAAGGAATATTCGCGCCGTTGATGTATCGATCGATCATTTATGTCTCACCGAAAGAACATCGCCAGTCGTCATACACGACCGGCATGGAGCCGGTACTGACAATCCCGCACACGACCGGAACGGCTGAAAAACAATTTACGATGAAAGCGCCGGATGGCAATGAAGAAATCGTACGGCCGTCGATTGCTTCGGCTCATGGCAGTGAATTTACTGCAGCACTGACATGCACATCGCCTCTTTTGAAGACATCGGGAATTTACGATATCAAAAACGGCGCAACCACCGTTTCGGAATTTGCCGTCAATATCGATCCGCAAGCCTCGGACACGCGTATTGCAAAGAACGACGAGATGGATCCATTCTGGAAACATTTCGGCATCGAATCGGGACGTATCGAACAGATAACAAAAGGAGAACAAATTCAATCGACCGTTTTGCAATCTCGGTTCGGAACGGAGCTCTGGCGTTATTGCATCGCGATAGCTCTCCTTCTCGCATTGCTGGAAATGGCCATTGCCCGCGACAGCCGCAAAGCACTTCAACAAATCTAACATGATGACACTATGAAATTAAATACTTTTGAAACTGATGAACGTGAAGATGCAATTGTGGTCGGACTGGTGACACGTGCAACAACGCGTGCGCAGGTCAATGAATATCTTGATGAATTGATTTTACTGACCGATACGGCAGGCGCCGATGTGAAACATAAATTCACGCAGGAACGCGACCGGATCGATCCGGCAACATTCATCGGCAGCGGCAAGGCAAAGGAAATAGGCGAAATGGTGGTCAACGAAAAGATCGATTGTGTGATTTTTGATGACGACCTTTCACCGGTGCAGATTCGAAATCTTGAAAAAGTCATTCCCTGCAAAATTATCGACCGCAGCGCGCTGATCCTGGATATTTTTGCTTCCCGAGCAAAGTCCAAAGAAGCGATGACGCAAGTCGAACTTGCACAATTGCAATATTCCCTTCCGCGATTGACGCGGCAATGGACACATCTTTCGAAACAATACGGCGGCGTCGGCACCAAAGGTCCCGGCGAAACGCAGATCGAAACGGACCGCCGCGCAATCCGCTCACGGATTTCTTTACTGAAAGAAAAACTTCAGCGCATCAGCAAGGAACGGGAAGTCCAGCGCAAAGGACGAAAAGAACTGACGCGTGTGGCGATGGTCGGCTATACCAATGCCGGCAAATCGACATTAATGAGAACATTATCCGGCGCGGATGTATTTATCGAAGACCGGTTATTTGCAACACTCGATACAACCGTCCGCAACGTTACGATCGCGCCGTCAAAAAGTATTCTGCTGTCGGATACCGTCGGGTTTATACGTAAACTGCCTTCGCATCTCATTGCATCGTTCCGCAGTACACTTGCCGAAACCGCCGAAGCGGATATTCTGCTTCACGTCATCGACGTGAGCCAGCCGCGGTTCGAAGAACATATTGCCGTTGTCAACGATACACTTGATACACTTCAGGTATCGGGAAAGCCGATGATTCATGTCTTCAACAAAATCGACAAGCTTGCCGACAGGTCGATTCTGAAAGAACTCACGTTGCAATACGATCATCCTGTATTCATTTCTGCTGAACGCGGCATCAACATTCCAAGCTTGACTTCCGAAATTGCGGAAATGATGGAACACGATATTTCGGAACAAACGATCACCATTCATCAATCCGATTACGGAACGATTGCAAAACTCCATGAGATTGCCGATATCACGAAACAGGAATATGAAGAGAATTCCATACGCGTTCATTTTCGTGTGAGTCAGAAAAACATGGAACGTTTGCAAAAACTTTTAGGACGGAAAATCATCAAACACAAAGAATAATCATGTTAACCACAGCGATCGAAGCAGCCAAAGAAGCGGGAAAATTTCTCAAACAGAATGTCGGGAAAGTGAAAAACATTCAGCTCAAGGGCGGAGAAGAAAAAAATCTCGTCACGGAAATCGATAAGCGATCGGAAGAGATCATTATCGATATCATCAAGAAACATCATCCGGGACACGATATTCTTGCCGAAGAAAGCGGCGCAGGCCGCGGGCAAACATCGGAGTTCCGGTGGATCATCGATCCGCTCGACGGGACGACAAATTTTACGCACAGCTTCCCCGTTTTCTGCGTTTCCATCGGCGTCGAGCACAAAGGAGAGTTGATTGCAGGAGTAATTTACGATCCGAATTTCGACGAGCTGTTCACTGCCGAACGCGGCAACGGAGCATTCCTCAACGGCAAACGGATTCATGTCTCGCACACAGACACGCTCAAGCGAAGTTTGCTCGTCACCGGTTTTCCGTACAACGTCACGGACAATCCGGACAATGCGATAGAACATTTTATTCAATTTTTAATGGAATCACAGGCGGTGCGGCGCATGGGTTCGGCGGCAATCGATCTTGCGTATGTCGCAGCGGGACGTTATGAAGGATTCTGGGAAGTTGCTCTCAATCCGTGGGACATGGCTGCGGGCGCATTGCTCGTAACGGAAGCGGGCGGCATGCTCTCCGATTTTTCCGGCAATCCGTTTTCGGTTTACAAGAAACAGGTTCTTGCGACAAACGGATTGGTGCATGAAGAAATGAAAAACATTTTACTCGATCCCCTACCGGCAACAAAATAAAGTTACTTTTCTTTTAACAAACCTCCCTAAAATAATTCTAAAAAGAAGATGTTTGCATTGCTACATCATCTTCTCCTTTTTAGAAGAAGATTACAGATTGGGTTTACTCTTTTCAATCATACTAATGTGATTATTCAATTTTTACCAATTACACCATCTAAAAATTAAAAACGAGATTAATCTTTTATTTACGTTTTCAATTACATATCAATATTAAAATTTATCTTCCGGTTGCAAGCTCGAACAGCAATCTTCCCATCACTGCTAAAAACGATCCACCGAAGAAAAGCCACATTGCAGCGATCGATAATCGTTCCCGCGTCAATTTTTTATCGATCGTAACTGCCGGATACGTTTTGATTGACATATCGCCGGTGATGTTGATGCGGCAGGAAAGGCGGACATTTTTCGGGATGAGCCGAGCGTAAAACGGGGCAAGCCCGACAAGAGCGGTATCTTCCATCGGCGTGATCGGCGGTGCGCCTTTGCCGTCGACAACTTCGACACGGCACGTGCCGCACAAACCGTTGCCGAGACAATTCAGCAGTTTATCTTTGCCGACATACGGCGAGATGCCGTTTTTCAGCAAAACTTTTCTGAAGATTGGCGCCTACCGGAGCGTCGATAGTTTTTCCTTCATTGACCAGCGTGATAACAGGCATGCAAGAACTCCAAATTTCTGATGATATAACAGTTTACAGGTGTGAAAAAGATAAAAAAATTTTGGGAATATTCAAACATGGATTCTATTTAAATTTGACCTTTGTTTCCGAAGTTAGTACATTCTGTCATCAACTCGGGAAATCATTAAGATATGCATCTTACCAAACGCCTTAAATCAGAATTTATAACCATGATTTTGGGATTGGCTTTATTCCCACTAAATCACTCAATATCAGGTACGCGTTTACAAAATGAGAATCCGTCTTCTACAGGTCAAATTTATTTTATTTCAAACCATGATGGAACTAGTCAATTGTACGTAATGAATGATGATGGCACCGGAACACGTCAATTAACACACGATAAACATACCCCCCTTTCCGGTGGTTCCATTTCAAAAGACGAAAGCACGTTGATCGTCACGTCGGGCGAAGGTACTCGTGGGGAAAGAAGCCTTTGGTCTTTTTTTAAAATTGATCGTAATTCTGACTCTTTGAAACTTCTTTTTAAGATGAGGCAATACGGAAGTTTACTTGGTCCCCAGTTATCACCAGATGCAAAAAAAATTGCTTATTCGGTTAAGGCGATCGGCGATATCGGACCCTGTTCAGTCATTTATATCATGAACAACGATGGCAGTGATGTAAAGCAGTTGACACAACCTTGTCTGGACATTTATGTTTCGGATTGGTCGAATGATGGCTCAAGTCTTCTTGCATACACAACACACAACAATGAGAAAGACTCATCCGCACCATTTGGTGAATATGGTATCATAGCGAATTATGATTTGAATGGAAATATTAAGAGAATTTGGGAAGATACAGGATATTCATATGAATATCCAAAGTATTCACATTCTGGAAAATTCATTTCATTCCGTTGTAAGAAAACCCACAATCAGGAGACTTATTGGGATGTCTTTGTTCTCGATCTTGACCACGACTCAACTCGGGATTTAATTAAAGATCACAAACTGATATTTGACTTCCATCCTGAATTCTGGTCTCCTGACGATAAAATGATTCTTTGTGAAGTATATGGTAATTTAGTTTTCGTTGCTGGGAAGAAGAACGTTCAGGAACGGCTCGCTAAGGTTGATATATCGACAGGTCAGATAATCAACATTACACCAGATTTTGAAAATGATAATGTTTATTGCCGACCGATAGCTTGGGTCAGCAATTCACGATCAATAAAAATTAAAGGAAAATAATATTCAAACTGATTTCCATGGATGCACGCCCTGCTCATCGATCATCGCTTTGATGAGTGGGGTTTGCTTGACAGGTGTTTCAGAAATAGTAAAAGCTTTTTCCACACGACGAAGAACTTCATGCAATTTCATTTCATCATCGGCATAAAGTGTTGCAAGACTAATTCCCTTTTCAACACGATCACCGATTTTTTTATGAAGAAGAATTCCCGCTTTCGGATCGATCGGATCGCTGATCGTCATCCGTCCGGCGCCGAGCAGAATTCCGGCAAACCCGATCTCCTTCGCATCGAGCGCATTCACATACCCAACTGATGAACTTTTCACATCACACTGAAATTTACTCTTGGAATATTTCCCGGGATCTTCGAGATACGAGATATCACCGTGCTGGCGTTTCACCATGGCAAGAAATTTTTTCCATGCCGCGCCCGAGCGAATTTTTTCCCGGCATTGCTGCATGCCCTCTTCTATCGTTTTGGCTTTTCCGCCTAGCATCACCATGGCGCCGCCGAGAACGTACGTCACTTCCATCAGATCGGGAACATTTTTTCCCTGCATGCATTCGATACATTCCACCACTTCCAGCCAGTTCCCGACGGCAAAGCCGAGCGGCTGGTTCATATCGGTCAGGAATCCGACCGTCCGTTTGCCGAACTTTTTCCCCACCGCAATCAGCATGTGCGCCAGCCCGATCGCTTTCTCATCCGATTGCATGAACGCTCCGCGCCCCGTCTTCACATCGAGCACAAGCGCATCGATGCCTTCCGCAAGTTTTTTGCTCATGATGCTTCCGGCAATCAGCGGAATGCTTTCTACCGTGCCGGTCACGTCACGCAACGCGTACATCCGTTTGTCCGCCGGCGCAATGTCCTTCGTCTGCCCGATCATCACAACGCCGGTTTCTTTGATGACGGATTTGTATTCTTCGAGCGAAAGATCGGTTCGGAAACCGGGAATCGATTCAAGCTTGTCGAGCGTGCCGCCGGTGTGTCCGAGTCCGCGGCCGGAAATCATCGGCACCGGAACGCCGCATGCCGCAACCATCGGCGCAAGAATCAGAGAAACTTTATCGCCGACGCCGCCGGTGGAATGCTTGTCGACTTTCATTCCGGGAACGGATGAGAGATCGACAACGATGCCGGAGTGCAGCATGATGTCGGTGAAGGTCGCGGTTTCATCGAACGACATCGATTGGAAATAAATTGCCATCAGCAAAGCGGACATCTGGTATTCCGCCACGTTGCCGTCGAGATAGCCGCGGATGAAAAACTCCATTTCTTCGCGCGTCAGCGTTCCGCCGTTGCGTTTTTTTTGTATGATTTCGACAGGATTGAATGTCATTCAGATTTCCACTTTCACGACAAATCGTTTCTTGCACCGGTTGCATTGCAGTTCGACGGTCGCCCAGTTGTTCCGTTCATAATAGGAAATTTCCGCAAGTTCACCGTCGCATTCCGAATCGATACAATGTTTGAGATCGAGCCGGTAATTTCTTTTGGGAGATGATTCCGTCACAATAATTTTTCCTTCTCCAGAATTCTCATTCCGGTCAGAATGCCGCAAATCGATTTTCCGTCGCGGATTTCCTGCCGCTCGATCATGGCAGCAGCTTCATCGAGAGGAATAAATTTCAGCGTCATGGTTTGTTCGCCTTCTTCCAGTTTTCTGCCGCCGGCGGCTTCCGATAATCCGGTCGCAAGATAAATATGAAGAACTTCCGTGCAAAATCCGGGCGTCGTATAGATTGCCGTTAATTTTCTCCAATGCTGGGCATGATAGCCGGTTTCTTCTTCAAGCTCACGTTGTGCGCAATGCAGCGGATCTTCGCCGCGTTCTAATTTTCCCGCGGGCAATTCGAGAATAAATTCATTCAGCGGATATCGGTGTTGATGAACCAATATGATACGCCGGTCCGGAAAAACGGCGAGCACTACCGCGCCGCCGCCATGTTCGACAACTTCGCGAACAGATTTATTTCCGGAAGGATATTCAACATCATCGACAATAATATTGAAGACACGGCCGTGATAAACGTTGTTTCGCTTGAGGAGTTTAAGATTCATTTGGTATCATTTTTTTTCTTGGTCGACTGCCCGGTTTATCTACAGGAATTCCTTCCTTACAAAGAAGGCATTCATCAGGTTTATATGTAACGACTTGCATCGTCAACGTTGCAAAGAAATTAGGGAATTCTATCTCCCCGCCGCTCCGGTCGACGATTGCGCCGACGCCGACGAGAATTCCGCCTTGCCGATTGACGATATCGATCACTTCACGAACCGAACCACCGGTGGTAACGACATCTTCACAGACGAGCACGCGCTCACCGGAGGCAATTTCAAATCCGCGGCGTAACTGCATCTCCATGTCCTTCCGCTCGGTAAACATGGTGCGCACGTTCAGTTGTCTGCCGACTTCCTGTCCGACAACGATCCCTCCGAGCGCCGGAGCAATCACGACATCAATCGGCTTGTCGTGAAATGCCGCGGCGATTTCACCGCAGAGTTTCGTCGCAAATTCCGGATATTGAAGAACCTTTGCACACTGAAAATAGTGCGGACTGTGCAAGCCCGATGTGAGCTGGAAATGTCCGTCCAGCAACGCTTTGGATTGTTTGAAAAGAGAAAGGATTTCTTCGTTCGTCATCACAGTTTGTCGATTTGACTGGCAAGCGCAAAATCTTTTTCCGTCAGCCCGCCGGCGCTGTGCGTGGAAAGCGTGAGCGTGACTTTATTCCATCGCACATCGATATCGGGATGATGATTCGCTTTTTCCGCAAGCAACGCGACGGAATTGACGAATCCCATTGCATGAACGAAATCGGCATGCTCGAATGTCTTGCGAATTTCTTTTCCGGCAAGATTCCATTTATTCAAACCTGACAGCGCTTTGGTAACTTCAGAATCGGTTAACAGTTTCATCGAAACTCCTTTCACAATGAAGGGATGTTGGAATGATGTTCCATCAATTTTTTCCATTCACTCCGTAAAATAATATGTTTGGAATCGACGGCGCGGTCGATTGCAAGTATACCGTCGAGATGATCGATCTCATGCTGAAGCAATTCCGACAAACCGCCGTTCGCCGTCAATGTTTTTCTTTTCCCTGATTCATCCTGAAATCGAACGGTAATAATTGTGAAGCGTTTCACTTTCACAAGAATGTCGGGAAATGAAAAACAATCATCCCACAGCGTCATCAATTGCCGGGATCGCTTCGTCACGACCGGATTGATAATGGCAACCGGTTCATCGTGATTGAGAAACAGAATTCTGAGCGAACTGCCGATTTGCGGAGCGGCAATTCCCCTGCCGAATCCTTTCCGGCGGCGAAAATTAGCAAGAGTATCCCGCAAATCGTTGATCGTCGAGCGAAGTTCCGGATCAGAGAAATTCTTCACGCGCGAACATTTCACACGCAACAGCGGATTGCCGAGAAGAAGAATGTCTCTGATTGCCATCGGTCAATTCATTGAAGGTTGAACATACGAACGGTAAACCCCGTCCAATAACTGAAGCATTGCTTTGGAAGACCGTTCAGCAGCGGCCAGCACCAGTTGACAATCGGCTTCCGAAGAAACATAATCGGCAAGAATTTTCCGCTCGCCGCCGGAATGATAAATATCCGCTTCCTGGTGAACGGTAAAAAATGAAAGCGATACTGCGTCGGTGATGTCATAAAACTTTTTCAGTCCATCGATTTTGACTTTTGCAACTTCCGGAATTTGCGATTCATACGCGTACAGTGCCGATACGCCTTCAAGAAACGAACCGTTCCGCGTGATTGAACGAAGCTCATCGATCGCTTGTTTTGTTTCGGGAAGTAGTGGAGTAGTCTCCGCAACCGTAGCGGTGACACCTAACGATTCAGCAAATTTAATCCAAAGTCCGGGATGGTTTCCTTCGCCGCGTTCTTCTTCGAGAAGATTTTCCAGAAGTTCCTGACGAACGGCAAGATGCGGCGTATTGGCATGTGTCGCGCTCAGCAATGTCGGAAATGCCTGCACGAAGTGATAATATTGCTTTGCATATTCACGCAAAGCTTCACGGCTCAGTTTGCCCATCGTCCATGTTTGATAAAACGGATGGTTCAGCATACTGTTGTGCTTGATAATATTGTCAAGCTGCTGTAAGAACGAATCGGTTGAGGTCATATGTTCTCCGATGATGATGGTGATGAATGATGATTTAGAAAAAACCTTCCGCCCGTCTGACTTTCCCGAGCGTTCTGCCGAGAAACCGTGCGCCGATTTCCGCAAACTTGTGTGGAATATCGCTTACGAAGAATTGTAAATTCGCTTTTTGAGAACTCGGGTTGCGCAGATCCTGTTCATCCAGTGCAGACTCAACTTCGGCCGCAGTCGCAAGCCCCGAATCGATCAGAGTTATTTCGTTATCGAAAACCGAGCGAATCACTTTTTCCAAAATCGGATAATGTGTACATCCGAGGACGAGTGTATCGATTTTCTGAAGTTTCAAGGGAAAGAGATATTCCCTGGCGATCATTTCCGTTGCCTTGTGATCAATCCAGCCCTCTTCGGCAAGCGGGACAAACAGAGGACATGCCTGTCCGATGACGGTCGCACTACTATCGAACTGCCGGATTGCATTTGTGTAGGCGTTGCTGGCGATCGTTCCGACAGTTCCGATGACGCCGATCCGTTTTTTTCGTGTCGCCTCGACGGCGGCTTTCGCTCCCGGCACAATCACGCCGACGACAGGTACTCTCGAATGTTTCTGCACAACTTCGAGTGCAACCGACGAGACGGTGTTGCAGGCGATGATGATCATTTTGACATCATGACTGACGAGAAAGTCGGTATCCTGTGCAGCATATTCGCGGACGACCTGAGGAGATTTCGGACCGTATGGCACACGTGCCGTGTCACCGAAATAAACGATATTTTCATGCGGCAGCCGGTTGGTGAGCGCCTGGACAACCGTCAACCCGCCGATGCCGGAATCAAAAACTCCGATAGGTTTCGAGTGATTGGATTTCGAAGTCATAAATAGTGTGAATAATATAGGAAAAGCGCCCTGTATTCACAAACCCAAGTTATTTTTGGAGAAGCCTAACTTCATTCAAATGAACAGGATGACGGATTTTTCCCATCAATAAAATTCAAACGTAGCCGGTTCTTCCGGTTTGAGTCTCTCCAAAACATTTTGTATCTTACCTGCCATTCGGATTTCCTCAAAAAGATACGGTAAAAGGCGATTTTTCTTCAATAAAATTCAAAGGTCAGTTTGATGGAACGATTTGTCATTTTAATATTACATTTCCTCGGTTTCGGACTTCTCGTCACGGTAAACGTTGCCGGATTTATCCTCAACCGTCAATATAAAAAAGCTCCCGATCTTCAATCGAAAGCCGTTCTTCTCCGGGCAATGAAACCGGTCGGTTTATTAAGCCCGATTGCCGTTCTGATCATGCTCATTACGGGCATCGGCAACATGCATGCATTGGGTCTCGGCGTGTTGGATTTGGGATGGCTAACTGCAAAAATTATGTTCTTCGCTATTACCGTCATCAGCGGCATCCTTCTCGGCATACAATCGGGCAAACGCGGGAAGCTTGTTCAGCAAATGGCAAACGGCCAGGCACCGCAAAATGCCAGCGACTTGCTGGCCGGATACGATCGACAAGTTTCGTTATCGTATATCGTGATGCCGTTATTGATCCTTATCATTCTTGCACTTTCGGTTTACGGAAAACTCGGAGGACAATAGTTCGTGCGTGAGTATTTGCTCTATAGTAACGGGAATTTTGTTCCATCGTCTTCGAAACTGACATTCGATTCGATCAATCCGTTCAATCAGGAAATCGTTGCACGTGTCGCGCGGGCGAATGTGGATGATACCAAGAAGGCGATCGCCGCGGCACGCTCGGCGTTCGATAACGGACCGTGGCAGAAGATGTCGCGTGAAGAGCGAAGCGCACTTATCAAAGCCGTTTCAGACAAGATCAACGAACGCAAATCGGAACTCGAACAGCTTGAAATCGAAGACTCCGGCTCGACACTCAGAAAAGTGAAAGACGATATTTATCTGAGCGCGCGGGCGATGAATTATTTTTCCAAGCTCGCACTACTCGATCCGGTCACACCGGTCGAAGGACTTTCCAAACCGGGATTCAGCAAAAATTTATTAGTACGGGAACCGGTCGGAGTCGTCGCAGCAATTACGCCGTGGAATTTTCCGTTGAAGATGGCGGTGTGGAAATTAGGTCCGGCGCTCGCTGCCGGAAACACGGTCGTTTTGAAACCGTCGGAAATAACGCCGGTGACAGCGATGGAGCTTGCGAAAATATTTCATGAAGTTGGATTCCCGCCGGGCGTCGTCAATATCATACCCGGCTTCGGCAATGAAATCGGCGACGAGCTCACGACCAATCCAATGGTAGATAAAGTTTCTTTCACCGGTTCGACTGCCACGGGAAAGCGGATCATGGAACATGCCGCACGATCGTTAAAAAAATGCACGCTCGAATGCGGCGGGAAATCCGCAAACATCGTTCTGGATGACGCAGATTTCAATATTGCGGTCGATGGAACGTTCTACGGCATTTTTTATCACCAGGGACAATGTTGCGAAGCCGGTTCGCGGTTATTTCTGCATTCATCCATTCATGATGAATTTGTACAGCAATTGATCGCCAAAACAAAAAAGATGAAAATGGGCGATCCCAAAAGTTTCGAAACGCATATCGGACCGGTGGTTTCTCAAACTCAACGCGACCGCGTATTACAGTACATTCAATCGGGAAAACAACAAGGTGCGACGCTTGCGACCGGTGGATCTGTTCCGAATAATCCGGAATTGCAAAAAGGATTTTTCATCGAACCGACAATCTTCACCAATGTCAAGAATACGATGACGATTGCACGGGAAGAAATATTCGGTCCCGTTCTTTCCGTCATCAAATTCAATACTATCGAAGAAGCGGTCGCTCAGGCAAATGATTCGGTGTACGGCCTCGGCGGCGGAGTCTGGTCGAAGGATCAGGAAAAAGCTTTACGGGTGGCTAAACAATTACATGCCGGAACCGTTTGGATCAACGAATGGCATTTGATTTCCGAGAAAGCGCCGTTCGGCGGATATAAACAAAGCGGCATCGGCCGGGAATTCGGCATCGAGGGATTGCACGAATATATGGAAATGAAACATCTGCACATCGACGAAACCGGTGTGCGTGAAAAAAAACCATGGTATGATGCGGTTGTTCCGGCATCATAAACATCAATCAATCATCAGATGGAGTACATATTATGAAAACGTTTTTTGTTCTTGGCATGCTGGTCGGCTTATTCTTCGCTGGCTGCGAAAAAAAGATCGAGCCGGTGAAAGTCGGCGAGCTGAACGATTACCGCGACCCCGCATACGGATTCAAGATCCAGTATCCGAAAGAATGGAAACAACTGGGAACAGCGGGCAAGGCGGTCTTTACAAAATCGCAGGAAGTGCTCGACAAGTTTATGGATCCGCGTTCGGGTGAAGCGGGTGCACAGGTTACCGTTGAAGTAATTCAGTACGACGGTAAGAAATTCGACGATATCGTTTCACAGGCAAAAGAGGATATGAAACAAGCTGATTACCAACTCGATGCCAACAGTACTCAAGCGATGCAACTCAGCGGAAAACCTGCCACAATGATCGCCTATTCAATTAAGGCAACGACAAAGACCAATATTTACGGACATCAGATTTTTGTCGCCGGCGACACCGCAATCTATAAATTGGACTTCGAAGGATATGGCGATCAGTATGCGGCACACATGAATGTATTTGATACGATGAAGAGTACGTTTGCCGCGCCAATTATTGAAATTAAAAAGCCGGATGTGTGGAATCCGTCGCCGAATATGAGCGTCTATCCCGGTGGCACATTTTTTACCATGCAGTATCCTGAAAATCTTGAGCCGGTTCAGGTTTCCAAAGGTAACAACGATTACGCGATGGAAATGCGCGCCGATCGGCGGGATTGCAGTATTCACATCGATGTTTTCGGTGCAAAAAAATTGACCGTTGAAAAAGTATGGGATCAGAATAAAGGAAGATACAAAGCAAAAGCGACGGGTAATTCAACGATCGACGGCAATACGGCTATCTGGGTCGATTATTCCGTTATGAAAGACATTAACAGCCGCGCGTATTTCGTCGTGAAGAACGATAAAGTAATCCGCACGACGATTAATTATTTCGCACCGCAGAAAGATATTTATTTCCCGGTTTTTGAAAAATGCGTCAACTCCATAAAATTAAAATAAGGAACAGGCAATGGATCATGCATTAGTCACAACTGCCTTTACTCTCGACGGGTATCGTGTGACCAAACAGCTCGGGTTGGTTCGCGGCATTACCGTCCGTTCCCGCTCGATCATCGGCAACATCGGCGCCGGCATACAAACACTGTTCGGCGGCAACATTTCACTGTATCAGGAATTGTGTGAACATGCGCGGCAGGAAGCGTACGAAATCATGATGCAGCACGCTCAATACATGGGCGCCAACGCCGTCATCGGCATGCGCTATGATGCCAATGAAGTTGCCGCGGGCGTCACCGAAGTGCTTGCGTACGGCACCGCGGTCGTCGTGGAAAAAATGTGACAGCATTCCGGTCATACGTTTGATGTACAACATGGCACGGCAGGAATCTGCTGTGCCTTTTTTATTTTCACTCACAATGAAAAGTAATCTCCTATGGATATCACAAATCGAACAATACTGGTACTCGGCGGCAGCGGGTTAGTCGGTACTGCCGTTTGCAGAAAACTGATACCGGAAAAACCGAAACGCATCATCGTTACATCCCTCCTCCGGTCGGAAACAGAAGAGGCAATTGCGACCCTGCGGAAAGAATTTCCGAAAGTATCGAGAACCTTTTTTACCCCGTGGTGGGGAAATATTTTCGTCCGACATTCACTGAAAGACGTAAAGCGGGAAGATATCATTAATAACCCGGTGACACGGACAATGCTGATCGAGGATATGCTGGATGAATTGACCCAAACAGTTCTCCAGCGTTCCACATTATACAAATTGATTCATTCCCACAAACCCGACATTATCATCGACTGCATCAATTCCGCTACGGCTATTGCGTACCAGGATATCTTCAACAGTGCTCGGCAGGTTCTTCATCAAATAAAAAAATCCGAATCGGGAAAAAACACCGAATCGTTACGCGAAGTGACGGAACGATTATTGTGCACACTCTATACGCCGCAACTTATCCGCCACGTACAATTAATGTACCGATCGATGCACGATTCCGGAACGACAATTTATGTCAAAATCGGGACGAGCGGCACGGGCGGCATGGGGCTCAACATTCCGTACACGCACAGCGAAGAAAGACCGTCCAGCGTTTTACTCAGCAAATCGTCAGTAGCTGGCGCACACACATTACTGCTCTTTCTTATGGGCAGAACACCGGATGCACCGATTACGAAAGAAATTAAACCGACTGCCGCCATCGCGTGGAAACGGGTTGCGTTCGGAGAAATTAAAAAACGCGGCAAGGCGATCGAATTGTTCGATTGCCCGCCTTCCCGCGGGGTGAAATTACAGAAGACCTTGACAGTGACGATGAACAACATCGCAACGCCACTGAACAAAACGTTGAAATCCGCCTTCATCGATACCGGCGAGAACGGATTATTTTCCCGCGGCGAGTTCGAAGCGATTGCAACACCGGGACAGATGGAATTCGTGACGCCGGAAGAAATTGCGGAAGATGTTGTATACGAAATTAAAGGCGGCAACACCGGACACGACATCATCAATGCACTCGATAATGCAACGTTATCACCGACATACCGCGCGGGTTATTTATTTCAAAGCGCCAAGAAACAAATCGAAGACCTGGAAAAGAAGCATCATGTCGATAGCGTGGCTTTCGAAATGCTGGGTCCCCCGCGGCTCTCAAAATTGTTATACGAAGCGTATCTTCTCAAGCTTTGTTTCCGCGACATGAATACGGTTCTCAAAACAAGTGCTCCGGCGTTAAGCAAAAAACTCCGCCAGAAAATTTCGGCCGATGCAACGCTTCGTTCACAAATCATTTCGATCGGCATTCCGATTCTGATGCCGGATGGAACGACATTATTGCGGGGCAAGGATATCAAGATTCCGCCGTTTCACGGTGAACAGGAAATTCCGGTAACGAAAAAGCATCTCAATTCGTGGACACACGACGGTTGGGTCGATTTGCGGATTGAAAATATGAAACAGTGGAAATCGCGTTTGCAGAAGATTGTTGCAATGGCTCAGGAAATCCCCGAAAACGATTCCAGTTCCCGGCACATGAACAACGCTCCGTATTGGGAACATTTCAAAACAATCGATCCCGGAAAACTGGCCGGATGGATTTTCAGTTACGAAGAAAAGGGAATGCGAATGAAAGCGTAATCCCCAAACGCTCACGCAAATAAAAAACCCCGACGGTTACCGTTCGGGGTTTTTTGTTGTTGCAATTTCACTTCTTCTTACTTTAAGAGAACCATTCTCTGGACTGACGTGTATCTCTGAGTTTGATCGACAACAGATTGAGCGGTGATTTTATAAAAGTAGACACCGGAAGATAAATTCATCGCGTTGAATGCGACCGATTGATCACCGTCTTCCAACAACTGGTTATCGTACAACGTACTCACTTCCTGGCCAAGAATATTATACACTTTGAGAGTCACAAAGCTTTCTGCGGGCAACGAAAACGAGATCGTTGTCGTGGGATTGAACGGATTCGGATAATTCTGCCGGAGAGCAAACTGAACCGGTTGATCGATAATCGACGCATGCGATACAGAAATCAACTGAGACTTCGCAGAGGGATTATCGTGTAAAAATGAATATTCGCTTAACGCATGCGTCCCGTCGAGAAGAAACGGAGTGAATGCGAGAGCGTGATATGCTCCATCAAAAGCCTGATTGATCCGGCTTACGCTGGCATCGAGTGCCTGGTAAAAACCGGGAATACCGCTGTAGATCCAGCAAAACGTAAATGCCGTATCGGCAAGCATTGTAATCTGCCGTAAAGTTTTTCCATTGCAGGGATCGTTGGCGTTCGTAGAATCAAAATATATGATATCGCCAAGGCGTGTTGCCGGCGTATCGGGCATCGTCACGCGTGCGTCGTTGGCAACGATCGCCAGATTGAGAGCATGGACTTCACCGAGCAAGTGGTTATTATATTTCGCGACCGTCGGATTTTTGAACTCTCCCCAAAATGGCTTCACCGCACCCCGCGACGTCACGAGAATATCAAAACACCGCGCACTATCTGTGTGCGGGAAGAATTTAGGATTGGCGGTTGTGTATCGAACCCACCCGAAGGCATGTTTGTCGGATACGACACCGATGAGAAGACCCGGATTTTTGGGTATGACTTTTTTATACAGAAAGTCTAAAACACTCCCGCCATTTGGCTGAAGAATAACCGGCATGGCAACAGTCGCTTGGGTTCCGTTGAGCTGGACAATACTTCCATCACCCCAGGACCATGTCGCCCGGATATCGATATTCTTCTTGTTGAAAAGACCGGAGACGACAACGGTATCGCCATCATTAATAGTGCCGGTAACGTCGAGATTCTTTTTGTTGCTGTTAACAGCAGAGGTTAATCCGCTAATCGTATCGACGGAAACAACCGGGGCATTAAACTTTACATGAAGGCTGCCGGTAGAGGAACCGGAGTTATTAATGAATTGGAATGATGCCCGTGCGCCGACAATTTTTCCTGCGGCGACTTTTTTTGTTCCAAGATCGTTTTGATTGAATGTCCGATACGTCGGTTGGGCTTGCAGAGAAACCGTCATCAAGCCCAAACAAAGAATCACACAGATACATAAAACGACATCACTCCGGAAACCGTTCACGAAGTGCTTCATAGGAACTCCTGTTTGATGAAAAATTGGATCGGAAAACTAATAGTACTTGTAATTAACACGATTTTAGCCAAAAGTCAAGTGTTTTTTGGACGACCCTCATTCGTACCGAAGACATTCAATGGGATCGAGGTTAGACGCCTTCCAGGCAGGATAAACCCCGAAAACGACGCCAATTACGGAACAAATCCCGAATCCGATAGCCGTCCAATCCCATGGAATTACCGGCGGTACATGCAGAATAACTGCAATAATGTTTCCACTGATAATCCCGGAAATAATACCGATTGTCCCCCCAAACTCGCTCAGAACGATTGCCTCAAGAATAAACTGAGAAAGGACATTCTTCTTTTTTGCTCCGATCGCCTTTCGGATACCGATCTCCCTCGTCCGTTCCGTTACCGATACCAGCATGATATTCATGATGCCGACCCCTGCGGCAACGAGAGCGATTGCGCTGATCAGCATAATACCGAGACGAAGGTATTTCGTAAAACTATTGAACTGTTCGATGACCGTATCATTGGAAAAGATATAGAAATCATCGGGATCGCCGGGAGCAACGTGCCGTGCAGCGCGTAAAATTCCGCGTACCTGCTCGACACAATCGTCGTATGTTTCTCTCGTTGTGGATTGAACCATAATATGCACATCTCTGTCGGTCCCGTACACATCGAACAACGTCGTAATCGGAATCGAAATAAAATTATCTTCATTTCCGCCGAGCATGCCTCCCTGTGACTCAATCGTTCCGATTACCTCATATTCATGTCCGTCGGCACGAATGATCTGGCCGATCGGGTCAACTCTGGGAAATAACTTTTCCACGACACCCTTCCCCACAACCGCAACACTCTTACCGGCGCTTACCTCTTCGGGTGTGAATAAACGACCATCGCCGATATTCCAATTGTTGGTAGTAAATCCTTCGACATTTTCTCCTGCGATGCCGATATTCGGATTCGTTTTGATGCCCTGGCGCGATGCGATAACACGTCCGCCGGTCCACGATTCCAATCCTACCGCTTTGGCAAATGTCGTTCGATCCGCGACAAGCAACCCCTGGGCATATTCAAGGTTCTTACGATTCCGAAACTTTGCCCGCTCCTGCGGTCCGCCGGAATTGAAGTTAGGATTTTTTTGAATTTGAAATGTATTCGCACCGAGCTCGTTCAGACCGCTTTCAATGCTGTTCACCAGCACTTCCATAGCCGTCATAACGGCTATGATGGAAAACACGCCGACGGCAATACCGAGCAGTGTCAAAACCGACCGGAGCTTGTTGATGCGCAATGCTGCCAGCGCCATCAGCAAACTTTCTTTAATTTCAAGAACGATTAATTCTGCAATTTGGACCATTTCAACTCACCAGATCGTAAATTATTCGGGATCATTTTCCCCTTATTCATATCGAAGCGATTCAATGGGATCGAGATTCGATGCTTTCCACGCCGGATAAACGCCGAAGACGATTCCAACAACACTGCAACTGATAAATCCGATCAGAACCCATTGAACGGGAATGACCGGAGGAATTTCCATATACAAAGCGACGAGATTTCCACCAAAAAGTCCGGTTAGAATTCCGATAATGCCGCCAAACTCGCTGACCACAATAGCCTCGAGAACGAACTGCATGAGAATATTGTATTTCCGAGCGCCAATTGCTTTACGAATCCCTATCTCGCGCGTTCGTTCCGTCACGGACACAAGCATGATATTCATAATCCCGACTCCGGCGGCAAGCAGCGCAATTGCGCTAACCAGCAAAACACCAAGTTGAAAATATTTTGTAAAATCATTGAACTGGGTAATTAACGAGTCATTCGACCAGATATAAAAATCATCATCATCGCCGGGTGAAACGTGCCGGACCGTTCTCAGAATTCCCCTTGCCTGTTCGATACAATCGGGCAGAGCACTTTGCGTCGGCGCAACCACTTTGATGGAAACCTGTTGATTCTTTCCATAGATATCAAAGAAGGTGCTGATGGGAATAACCACAAAATTGTCACCCTGTCCCATCATTTGCCCGCGAGACTGGACAACTCCGATGACTTCAAATTCTCTGCCATCGACCCGAATTTTTTGCCCGAGCGGATCAGACTTCGGAAAAATCTTTTTCACAACATCGGCCCCGAGAACTGCAACATGTTTTGCCGAAGCGAGTTCTTCCAGCGTGTATAATCTTCCTTCTCCAATCGACCAATTATTGGCTGAAAATCCTTCGATATCTCTGCCCGACAGTGAAATATTCGGATTCGTCTTTTCACCGCGGCATGAAACCACAACCCCATTATTGGAAAACGCGAACATCCCCACCGCACTTGCCAGAGATGCACGTTCTTTGAGCCGGAGTCCCTGTTCGTACGTGATATCTTTTCGATTGCGAAGCTGTGCCTGATCCTGCGGGTCACCTGCTTCAAACATAGGATATTTTTGAATTTGAATTGTATTCGACCCCAACGCACTCATGCCGCCTTCGATACTGTTCAGTATCACACCCATCGCGGTCATAACACCGATGATGGAAAACACGCCGACCGCAATTCCCAGTAACGTAAGAGCAGAACGAAGCTTGTTCGTCCTCAAAGCTCCCAACGCCATGAAGAAACTTTCTTTGACGCCGAGAAATGTTGTTTCTAATGCGCTGATCATTTGTCCCTTATTCGTACCGGAGTGCATCGACCGGATCTAATTTCGATGCACGGTAGGCAGGTAAAAAACCGGAGATGAGACCGACAAGAAGTGATACGAAAATAGCAAGGAACACAACCGACAACGGCATTGCCGTCGGTAAAATTTGATTGGCAATCAAACTGAGCGGATAGGAAACGATCAATCCGATAATGCCGCCGATTAAACAGATGAGAGCCGCTTCAATAAGGAACTGGAATAAAATTGTCCGGCGGCGCGCTCCGATGGCTTTCCGGATACCGATCTCGCGCGTGCGTTCCGTTACCGATACGTACATAATATTCATGATGCCGATTCCGCCAACAAACAACGATAATCCCGTAATAAAAAAACCGACTCCGGCAATGACGCTGGTAATAGAACTAAAAACGTTTGTCAGTAAATCCTGTTGATTGATACTGAAATCGTCTTCCTGTCCGGGCCGCAGGTTCCGGATTTTCCGCATGATACCGCGAAGTTCATCTTTGGCATCTTCGGTGTCCGCACTTTTGGCAACACGAACATTGATGGAAACCTCATGGTGCGTTCCGAATTGCGACAGGAACGACTTGATGGGGAGATAAATTCTATTATCCGAAGTAAAGGCGCCGAAGAGCCCGCCCTGTTTTTCAAATACCGCAATAACTCTGTACGGATATCCACCGACTTTGATCGTCTGATCGATCGGATCGGTCGAGGGAAATAACGTTTCCGCAACGTTTGAACCGATGGCACAGACCGGTCGGCCACCGTCGGATTCTTCCTGAGAAAAGAAGCGTCCATCCTGAATAGTCGTTCCGGAAGCATTCTGATATTCGTTCGTCGTTCCCGTCACCCACGCGCTTAACATCGAACGCGATTCATAATGGGCGTCTTTTACCGTTTCGACGGTTGGTGCAATCGCGTCGGCCATGGTTGCCTGGCGCGCGATGAAATCTGCATATTCGACCTTGAGTTCTCTCCGGTTACGAAATTTCCACCAATCATCGCCGCCTACCCATGAGAATTTTTGGACATACAGGACTTCCGAACCGAATGCCGAAGCGCTCTGTTCGAACGCGCGATTAACTCCTTCAATGGCTGTCGCCATCATGGTCACCGAAAGAATACCGATGAAAATTCCCAGGGTCGTCAGCACCGAGCGCATCTTATTCGCTCTGATTGCCTGGAGGGAAATAATAAGGCCTTCTTTTATTTCGGAAAGTGCATGCATAACAGCTTTCAGGTATGTGCAACAACTTGTCGGAATTTATCAACCGGTAAATCGCTTTCGATAGAGCCGTCGCGAACACGAACAACACGGTGTGCGTGTTCTGCAATCGATTCTTCATGCGTTACAAGAATAATGGTATTTCCCTTGCCATGAAGCTCTTCAAACAATGCCATAATTTCTTCGCCGGTTTTGGTGTCAAGGTTGCCGGTCGGTTCATCGGCAAGAAGAATGGACGGCTTATTCACAAGTGCACGCGCAACAGCGACACGTTGACGCTGACCGCCGGAAAGCTCGTTCGGTTTATGCGTGATGCGGTCGCCCAGACCGACATGTTCCAGTGCTTCACGCGCCAACCGTTTTCGTTCCGTGGAACTTACGCCCGCATAAATTAACGGGAGCTCGACATTATGAAGTGCATTGGAACGTGCCAGTAAATTAAACGTTTGAAAGACGAAACCGATTTCTTTGTTCCGGACTTTTGCGAGCTGGTTGTCATTCATCTGGCTCACATTCGTTCCGTTAAATTCGTATAAACCGGACGTCGGCGTATCCAGACAACCGATGATATTCATCAAGGTCGATTTGCCGGATCCCGACGGTCCCATAATCGCCACATATTCATTCTTGTGGATTTGCAGAGAAACATCGCGCAGGGCATGAACCTCTTCCACCCCGCCCATATCATAATTTTTTTTGATTTGCTGTAGGTTGATTACTATTGAATCGTTGCTCATACGCGACCTCGTTAGTCCCTCTCGTAAATGTTATTTCGATGCGTCATCATTGGGTTTATGTTTCACGTTATCGATCTTAACCTTCGATCCGTCTTCCAGTTCACGACTGATTGCTTTATAACTGCCGGAAACGACTTCTTTATTTTGATCCAGCCCGGAGATAATTTCAACATAGGAATCATCCGCGATGCCTCTTTTGACTTCGACAGATTTTGCAACGTTGTTTTCAATCACAAAAACAATTTCTTTGGGCTTTTCATTTTTCACTTTGATGCGGGAATCGTTCGTGGCGTTCTGATCCTGTTGCTGATTGTTGCCGGCGGGTGTTTCTTTTTCATTACCCGAACGCGTGGTAACGCATTGGATCGGTACGGCAAGAACATTCTTCTTCGTTTGCGTTTCAATCGTGGCTGTCATCGACATACCGGGGCGCAGAATTACATCTTTATCGAGGATCCGAATCTTGACTTGAAAATTCGTCACTTCCTCCTGAGTGCCGGCTCCGGTTGTTGTTGCGGAATTTGCGATCTCATAAACAATTCCGGTAAGCTTCTTATCGGGTAACGCATCAACGGCAACACGGGTTGTATCGCCGAGAGAGACCGTGATGATATCATTCTCGCCGACATCGACACGCGCCTCCATACGAGAAAGATCGGCAACAACCATAATTGTCGTTCCTTGAAATTGACTTGTTCCAAGAACCCTGTCACCAAATTCAACGGCAAGCTGACTTACCGTTCCGTCCATCGGAGAATAAATTGTCGTTTTTGCAAGATTTTCGGAAGCCTGGTTCAGCGCTGCCTCTGCCTGATCGTAATTTGCCTTGGCAAGCTGATACGTTGTGTTTGCCTGTTCAAGATCTGCATCGGAATTTAATCCTTTACTATACAGACCTTTAGCGCGTTTTAAATCGGATTCACTTTTTTGAAGACTTGCCTTCGCCGATTGCAATCCTGAAGCCGCCTGATCTCTCATGGCGATATAGATTTCCGGTTTAATTTTGACAAGAAGATCACCTTTCTTCACTTTTGCACCGTCTCTCACCGGAAGCGAAATGATTTCGCCGCTTACTTCAGGCGTTATGGTGACCTGAACTTCGGGATAGATTTTTCCGGTGGCGGTTACTGCTTGCGTAATAGTCCGGTGCTGTGTTTTTTCCGTCTGGACGGTGAAGACCGGTTCTTTCTTGCTTCCCATGATGACAAGCGCCCCGAGAACAATAACCAACGCACCGATAATGGAAAATATGATGACTTTCTTCTTTGATTTTTTATTATTCGCCATAAGCGATTTCCTTTCGAAAAAAACTTCTTAATTACTTTGTAATAATGCCGAGAACGAATTCGGTGTTCTTTTTGGCAAGCAAATATCCTGTCACAGCATTCACCTTATTGCTCAGGGCAGTGGTATAATTTGCATTTGCCGTTAACAAGTCTAACAATGTTCCTGCTCCAAGATGATATTTTTCTGTGGCAATATTCTGATCGGCAGTAGCGGATTCAATACCCGTCTGGGTTACATGAACTTGTTTTTCTGCAGCGTCAAGATCGAGCAGAGCGCTACGCACATCAACACGAACCTGGCGTTCCGTCTGTTTCATTTGTTCATCGGCAATATTCCGGCCGACTTCGGCTTGTTCGACTTGACTTTGCAACGAAAATCCACTAAAGATCGGTAAACTAATATTCAAACTGATCGAAAGATTTTTATCGTCCGTAATATTGCTTAATTCCGTATTGTCCAAACCGTACGACCCTGAAGCGCTGACCGTCGGATAATATGCGCCCTTCGCTTCTGTCACAAGGGCATCAGCACTATTGAGGTTTTCCACGGAGCTTTGATAATCAGGCCGCTTCTCCATTGCTGTACTCATCAGGCCATTCAAATCAACATACTTTGCATTGACCGATGCAAATTCGGTGGTATCAATATCCTGAGGAATGCCGGTAAAATCAAATTTATATTCAGAATTAAAGTCAACACCGAGAAATGCAACTAATGCCAGCTTGGCTTTTTCATAGTTGCTTTGCGCGTTAATTAAGCTGAGCTCGTCGGTACTTACCTGAACTTGTTGCCGGTAGACGTCCGCCAATGCTGCCGAGCCGACTTTATTTGATTCTTCAATCTGCTCTAATTGGCGTTGGCTATGCTTGAGATTATCCTCACTGACTTTCATTAACTCCAATGTCCGGTCGACATTAAGGAAAAACGTATAGGTTTGCAGTATCGTACTCTGTACCGTTCGGTCAAGTGAGAGTTCCGAGGAATTCTCATTCGCTTTCGCGGAATTAATGTTGGCATAATTTGAAAATCCATCAAACAGCATTAACTGGGAACTCAGCCCTGCACTATAAGATTCGCTTACCGAATGTCCTCCTGAACCGGGAACTTGAATAGTTCCGAAACCCGGAATAAATTGAGACCCACCGCTCGTCACAGGAGTCCATTGCTGTCTATTCAAATACGATCCTGAAGCGCTCAATGTCGGGAACAAACCGCCAACGGCGGCAGTCACCGAACTTTGCTTTCCTTGTACGCTATATTGTCCTTGAATTACTTGTGTATTTTTTGCCAATGCCACCTCAACCGCCTTATCAAGCGTCAATGTTACCGGCTCCTGAGCGTTGGAGGCAGAAAAGATTGACATCGACAATATTATCATCAAAAACACCAACTTCATTGTTAACACTCCTTCGGATTAAGTGGATATGAGCATGATATGGCTCGCAAGACTTCTTTAATAGTAACGAGCCGGAGATAAAAAAGTTACAGGCAAAAACATAATTTACCGATTATTTTCATTCAAAATTTCGTCTTTTATGCCAAGAAGATACGCTAAAGCGGCATCATGATCGTTTGGAATCTGCCCTTCAAGGATTGCCTCCTCAATTTTCGTTTTTAACACGCCGACCAACGGGCTGGGTTGAATACCGCACACTTCCATAATTTCGTTTCCACGCACAGGCGGCTGCCAATTTCTCAACCGATCCTTCTCTTCCACTTCTTTCATCTTCTGAATAACAATATCGTAATTTTTCATGTACCGGGCAACCCGCTGTGGATTTTGGGAGGTAATATCCGCCTTGCACAGAATCATTAAATCGTCGATTTCCGGGCCGGATTCAAATAACAGGCGCCGGATTGCCGAATCGGTAATTTCTTCGCTCACCAATACCATGGGGCGAAGATGGAGACGAACGAGTTTTTCCACATACGGAAGTTTATCCATCGGGAGCCGCATGCGGCGAAATATCGATTTCATCATTCGTGCACCGAGGTCTTCATGCCCATGAAAGGTCCATCCGATTCCTTCCTTGAATGCTTTCGTCCGCGGCTTTGCAATGTCATGCGCCAGTGCAGTGAACCGGAGCCAAATATTGTCCGTAGCCGGACAAATATTGTCGACGACTTTGAGCGTGTGAAGAAAAACATCCTTGTGATGATACTCCTTCCGCTGTTCGACGCCGACCATATCGACCAGTTCCGGAAAAACAAATTTTGCCAGGCCGGTATCATACAACAATTTTAATCCGACAGAAGGCACCGGCGACATCAGGATTTTTAAAAACTCTTCCGTAATTCTTTCCTGTGAAACGATACTGATTCGCTGTGCCATGATGCCGATTGCACGCAGTGCCGTTTCTTCGATAGTAAACTGCAACTGTGAGGCAAACCGAATCGCGCGCATCATGCGCAAGGGATCATCGTCAAACGTTTTTTCCGGTTCGAGCGGCGTCCGGAGAATTTTCCGTCCGAGGTCTTCCCTGCCGTGAAAGGGATCGACCAGTTCACCCCGGCGGGCTTTGTTCAATGAAGCGGCAAGAGCGTTGACTGTAAAATCTCTTCGGGATAAATCACTCAGAAGCGATGCCGTTGTCACAGTCGGTTTTCGGGAATGCTGTTCATACCGCTCTTCCCGCGCCGTCACAAACTCGATTTTACCGTCAGGTACGGGCAGCATGGCCGTACCGAATTTTTCAAAGATAATAACATTCGAAACATTCAATCGGTTCGCGACAATGCCGGCAAACGCAACGCCGTCACCAACCACAACAATATCAATGTCTTTACACTGTTTGCCAAGCAACGTATCGCGGACAAAGCCTCCGACCGCATACGCTTCGACATTGTGCTCGTCGGCAATGGAACCGATCGTGACGAGAACATCCTCAATAATATCGATACGGGAAATCACTCCGGACATGCTTGCATTCACAGCGATAATTTTTGTTGACGTATTTTTTCCATGATTTTATGTGCGACCTCTAATGCATGCAGTCCGTCTTCCCCGGTCACCAAAGGCGGTTTTCCCGTACGGACCGCGTCGGCAAACAGTTCGAGCTCATATTGCAAGGAATTGACTTCCTTGACAGGGGGTTGTTCATAAACAATTTTACGTTTCGATGTACCGAGTTCGATCTCACCGAGCATCATGGTCGGCACAACCGATTCAGCATCGATTTCAACAAGCCGGAAAACTTCCGCAAGTCCTTCCGAAAAATCAACCGATATATATGCATCCCTTTGAAACAACCGCATCTTGCGCATTTTCTTTTGTGAAATCCTGCTCGCCGTTACATTGGCAACACAACCGTTGGCAAATTGTAATCGCGCGTTAGCAATATCGACGGTATCGGAAACCACCGGAATACCGTTCGCTTCGATATTTTCTACCGGAGATCGGACAAGACTTAAAATGATATCGATATCATGAATCATCAGGTCGAGAACCACGGCGATATCGGTTCCCCTCGGATTAAATTGCGCCAACCGGTGTGATTCGATGAACATGGGGTTGAGTTGATATTTCTCCAGCGCAAGAATTGCGGGATTGAATCGTTCAATGTGCCCAACCTGAATAACCGTTCGATGTTTTTTTGCTTCGTCGACGAGAATACGGGCTTGCTCGACCGTCGATGTTATCGGCTTTTCAATAAAGACATGAATGTTTTTATCGATGGCGAGACGCGCAATATCAAAATGCGCCGACGTCGGCGTAGCGATCACGATTGCTTTAACATGAGCAAGCAACTCGTCAACCGATCGAAATGCTTTCGTTGAAAACTCCTGCGCTTTTTTTTCAGCACGGGCAGTATCGACATCCGTCACACCGACCAGACGAACGGCAGATATTTGTGCGAGCATTTTTGTATGAAGAGAGCCGAGATGCCCGACTCCCACGACACCAATAGAAAGAGGTTCCATAAGGTTTATTCAGAATGATTGATAACTTTATAGACTGTATAATACCGGGCATGCTCTTCGGCAAGGCCCATCCGGTCAAATGTTTTCGTCAACACCGGAACGAGATCGTCATTTTTATCCCATCGCATAGGAACCGGTGACCGGTAAACGATAAACGATGCCTTGCAGATTGATTGATAGAGTCTGTCCTGCATAATTTTGTCCGGCACAAGTCCGGCATGAATCAGCGGAATCATATCCGGCGAAACGAGGCCGAAACCATCGCGGATTGTTCTTTCGGAATAATATCCGACCGCACCGATGTCCCACACCAAAACGACATCGGCTGGTGGTGAATTTTCCTTCAGCCATCGACCGATCGGAACGAGACATGATTCCTCACCGGCTTCGAATTGCTCGATGCCCGGTTTGACAAATTTCCAATATCCCAACTGATTCTGAACAACGATCAAAATGGTAAAACTGATGATGATACTATATGTCCATTTCGCAAATTTTGAATTGTTCAGATAATGAAAGACATAGGCAAACGCCAGCAAACCGATCAGCGGGGTAACGGATAACAAATATCGAGAAACGATCATCGTTCCGGAGAAAGTATACATCACCGGAAGAATTACAATCATGGCGCCGGCAACAAATCCCTGCCGGAAAACAACAAAGCGTTCTTGTTTGAGGGCGTTATTGTACATAAGCCGAACAACCAATATCACTGCCACTATCAATGTGACAACGGCAAGACCATCGGAAAAGCCGATAATCTTCATTTGCATCCATATACTCATCGCCATATCGGCAAGGGTCGCATGTGGATCCGATTTTGCGCGTGCGGTATTCGGAACGATGGTGCCGAATGTTGCATATGCATAGACAAGCCACGGGACGACCACCACGGCATAACCCGAGACTAACCTGCCGAAATTTTGAAACGCCTGTCTCCGATCGACGCTATTCATTACCATGTCGGCAAAAATAAACACGGTAATGACACACGTCTCCGGACGAACCAGTGTCAGCATTCCCGCGAGAACCATCGAAACAAGGTATTCATTCCGTAAACAATACAGGATCACTCCCAGCAGGAGCAACACGCCGAGAGACGTTTCCATGCCGCTTCCCGCCCATCGCATCAACCACACGTTAACGGAAAATGCGACCGTTGCAAGCAACGAAACGCCCTGATCGCGGATCATCTCCAAGGCAAGAAAATAAAATACCAGTATCGCCAGACTGGCAAAGATGAGATCGATTCCTTTTGCAGCAAACAAAAAATCGATACCGAATTTTCCGCCGAGGGCAACGATGAAAAGCCAGAGCGGGCCGGTGAATCCGTACGTCGGTTGCCCGGCGTTGAACGCAACACCGTTCCCGTGAATAATATTTCTCGCAAACTGAAGATAAATGTACGTGTCATCCGGTGTATAGTTGAAGTGTGTCGCCGCGGTGAGGAAAAAACCGAATACACATAACGGTAACACGACAATAACCGCACGACGGGTCAGAAAATCATTCATCAATTTCCTACCCTTTGGATGAAATATTATTCTTTACCCATGATGAGAACTCTGCAACACTGTGAAACCGGTAATCGGCATCAATGGCCATCACTTTTTCCTTGCTGTACGAATCCCAGAGTACGGAAGCAACGGCAACGTTTGCTTCGCGGGCGGCGTGAATATCGGAAACGGAATCTCCCACCATCAAAACATTCTCAGGTTCTAAACGAAACCGGGAGAGCACATTTCGGATTCCTTCTGCAGACGGTTTGTGGTTCTTGACGTCGCTTCCCGTGACAACCATATCAAAATATTTTTTGATGCCGATCTGCTCGAGCGTCACAAGCGCCGTACGTTTTCCTTTTCCCGTAAAGATCGCCAGAAGAATGTCCTGCCGTTTCAGCCAATCCAGTAATTCTCCGACGCCATCGTACGCTGTTGCCATCCGCGGATGATGCATTTCATAGAAGGCGTAGAAATCATCTATGGCGGACTCAGAATGATCTTTACCCACAAGGCGTTCCACTGCAATTTCTTCCGGTGGTCCGAACATTCCCGTGATTTCTTTCGGTGTAAAAGTCTTATGAAGATACTTTTCCGCAACATGATTAAACGAGGCAAAAATAAGCTCATTTGTCCGCGAAAGTGTACCATCTAAATCAAAAATAATGCAGAAGATGCGATTCATAGGGAATAAATATACCAAAAAGTTGATGGAGTTACAAAGCTCGGAATGACATTACCCCGGAAATCAAAATCTTCGACATTGAAATATCGAATTTGATTCCGCCACCATTTCTTTCAACTATCCTCCCATTTTCGTATATTAATGAATGATAATAGTTTTTTCATTAATTCGATTCCAAGAACATTTTACAGGATATGTTTATGACGATCAATGATGTTGAAAAATTGTTGGGTTCCGACTCAAAACTCTTACTCCAGCATAAATGTACGGGCATTCCGAAAGAATCAATCTGTTTGCCCGGACCGGATTATGTCGACCGCGTGTACGCTCTTTCCGATCGCCCCGTTCCGGTATTGAAAAGTTTAAACTGGCTGATTCATCAGGGCAGATTGGCACATACCGGTTATGTTTCCATTTTGCCGGTTGATCAGGGCATCGAACATTCTGCCGGCGCATCGTTTTCACCCAATCCTCTCTATTTCGATCCGGAAAATATCGTCAAGCTCGCAATCGAAGGCGGATGCAACGGCGTCGCATCGACGCTCGGCGTGCTCGGTGCGGTGTCTCGAAAATATGCACACAAGATTCCTTTTATTTTGAAAATCAATCATAACGAATTTCTTTCCTATCCGAACAGCTACGATCAAATTATGTTTGCGCGCGTCAAGCAGGCATTCGATATGGGCGCCATCGCCGTCGGCGCAACCATTTATTTCGGATCACCCGAATCAAAACGACAGATTCAGGAAGTCGGACTTGCATTCCAGCAAGCGCATGAACTCGGCATGGCGACGATTTTATGGTGCTATCTTCGTAACCCGGCATTCAAGACGCCCGAAAAAGATTATCATGTCTCCGCCGATCTGACCGGACAAGCGAATCATCTCGGCGTCACCATCGAAGCGGATATCATCAAACAAAAGCTTCCCGAAAATAACGGCGGCTTTGAAGCGCTCAAATTCGGAAAGTTCAATAAAAAAATGTATACCGAACTGACCAGCGCCAATCCGATCGATCTTTGCCGGTATCAGGTTGCAAATAATTACATGGGCAAAGCCGGACTCATCAATTCCGGCGGCGAATCAAAAGGCGAATCGGATCTTGCCGATGCGGTGCGAACTGCCGTCATCAATAAGCGCGCCGGCGGCATGGGATTGATCTCCGGTCGCAAAGCATTCCAACGGCCGATGAACGACGGCATTAAAATCCTTAATGCAATTCAGGACGTATATTTGTGTAAAGACGTTACCGTCGCTTAAACATTACCCGAACTCCGACGTACGTTGTACCGCGTCGGAGTTTTTTATTTTATCAAATTGATTGTCACCATGCCGACCGAGACCGGATCATATCGCTGTTCTGACATTACCGATAGAAGGAATGACCTGCGCCAGTTGCGTCGCACGGGTGGAAAAAGCTCTATCGAAAGTCGACGGCGTTCAGTCCGCCGCCGCAAATCTTGCCACGGAACATGTGACAATTCGTTTTGATGAATCAAAAACAGTGTTGCCGCAACTTTCGCACGCAATTGAACGGCCGGTTATAAACTTATTCTTCCCCGGGAAAGTTCCGCCGATCATCCTTCATCCCAAAAGCAGAATGACACATTTCAAACCTTGCGTACCCAATTTATCGTGAGTGCAACACTTGCGGTTCCGATCATGATGTCAGTATGATCGGCATGACCGACTGGTTTATGCGATGGTCGCCGCTCCCGATGAATCAAATCAATAAATTATTGTTGGTTGCAACCACCATTGTCATGATTGTTTCCGGGCGACGGTTCTTTTCCGGCGCATGGCAACTGGCAAAACATTTCACTGCCGATATGAATACGCTCGTTGCCGTCGGCACCGGCACAGCATATATTTATAGCGCGATCGTCGTTTTATTTCCCGAATGGCTGCCGACAGGAATATCAAGAACAGTATATTTCGATTCCGCATCGATGATTATCACGCTGATTCTTTTCGGGCGATTGCTGGAAGCACGCGCAAAAAAGCGCACATCGGATGCCATCAAAAATTTTTGGAATTGAAACCGAAAACAGCTCACGTTCTTCGCAACGGGAAAGAAGTCCGATATCCCGATTGATTCCGTTATGGTCAACGATATCCTTTTTGTAAAACCGGGGGAAAAAATTCCGGTCGACGGAATCCTTGTCAGCGGCTTTTCATCCGTCGATGAATCGATGATTTCCGGTGAAAGCATTCCGGTCGAAAAAAATGCCGGTTCGCGAGCCGTCGGTGGCACACTCAACACCACCGGAAGTTTCGAAATGAAAGCAACTGCCGTCGGGCATGACACGGTTGTTGCCCGCATTATTAAATTTGTGCAGGAAGCTCAGGGCTCAAAAGCTCCGATCCAGAATCTCGCCGACAAAATTGCGGCAATTTTTGTCCCGACGGTTCTTTCGGTCGCTGTGTCAACATTTATAGGATGGTATTTTCTCGGTCATATCCCGTTCAATGCGGCGATGATTAATTTTATTGCGGTATTGATTATTGCCTGCCCGTGCGCACTCGGCCTTGCAACGCCGACGGCAATTATGGTCGGAACCGGACTCGGCGCTTCTCATGGAATTTTGATCCGCGATGCTGAAGCGTTGGAGCGCGTTCGGAATATTTCTACAATAGTATTCGACAAAACCGGCACGCTCACCATCGGAAAACCTTCCGTAACCGATTTTATCGCCAGGGACGGCCATGATGTTCAAATGCTGTTACATGATGTCGCATCGATTGAAAAAAATTCAGAACATCCTCTTGCACAAGCCATCGTGAATTACGCCCGGGAAAAGAACATACAATTTTCCTCTGTCGAATCGTTTCAATCATTTCCGGGAATGGGTTCGGCAGGAATGATCGATGGCAAAACGATGTTCATCGGCAACGAATCGTTCATGAATCGATTTTTTATTTCATTCGACACGATCAAACCGGACGCCGACAAACTTTCCGGCAACGGAAAAACCGTCGTTTACATCGCCGTCAACGACCGGGCAATCGGCTTGATCGGATTATCGGATACGGTTCGGCCGTCGGCTTCCGAAACGATTGCTGAGTTACGGCATCGAAACGTGAAAACGTATATGATCACCGGCGACAACAAACAGACAGCCCGCTCCATTGCAGCACAGGTCGGAATTGAATCGACTTTTGCCGAAGTTCAGCCGGAAGAGAAAGCGAACAAAATCAAAGAATTACAAATATCCGGTGAAAAAGTTGCGATGATCGGTGACGGCATCAATGACGCACCGGCGCTTGCTCAAGCCGACGTCGGCATCGCGATGGGCCGCGGTACCGATACGGCAATGGAAACTGCCGATATCATTTTGATGCATAATGATTTGAAGAGCATCGTACAAACGATCAACCTTTCCCAAAAAACAATTCGAGACTGTCAAACAAAACTTTTTTTGGGCGTTTATTTACAACATCGTCGGCATTCCGCTCGCCGCACTGGGATTCCTGAATCCTGTTATCGCGGCAGGAGCGATGGCATTCAGTTCCGTGTCGGTCATATCAAACAGTTTACGGCTCCGGTTTACACGACTGTAATGCCGCCCATCACCTTCTAAAAATTTTTAATCGATTGATATATGGAAAAAATTATCACGCTGAAAAAAAAGGAAGACTACCGGATCATCCGCGGACACCTCTGGGCATTCAGCAACGAAATCCATTCCGTCACCGGTGAGCCGCAGGCAGGCGACATCGTTCAGTTGAAAAACGCCGGCGGCAAGCTTCTCGGTATCGGATTCTATAATCCGCATTCATTGATCGCCGTCCGGATCCTTTCCCGCACCGAGGAAGAAATCGATTTTCAATTTTTCAAAAAGCGCATCGAACAAGCGCTTCTCTTGAGGCGGAAATTATATCCGCATACCGAAACGTTCCGTCTCGTACACGGAGAAGCGGATTTTCTGCCGGGATTAATTATCGATAAGTATAACGACTACTGTTCGATTCAAACATTATCGTTCGGCATGAACAAGCGACAAACACTGATCTGTGATGTGCTGGAGTCGCTTATCCATCCCCGCGGCATCGTCGAACGGAACGAATCGTCCCTTCGTTCACTGGAAGGATTGGAAATAAAAAAAGGAATACTCCGCGGTTCAGTTGAGCCGGTAACGATCACGGAATTCGGAGTCAAATATTCAATCGACTTGATGGAAGGTCAAAAAACGGGATATTTTCTCGATCAGCGCGAAAATCATAGAACAATCCGCCGGTATGCGAAGAACGGCACTGTGCTCGATTGCTTCTGCAACGATGGCGGGTTCGCATTGAACGCCGGGTTTGCCGATGCAACACGTGTTACCGGAATCGACAGTTCGGAATCGGCTGTTGTACGCGCTTCCGCAAACGCAGCGAGCAACGATTTGAGTGCCAACGTCCGGTTCGCCGCACACGACGCATTCGAATATCTCAAACAGGCTGTCGATGATCATCAACATTTCGATCTCATTATTCTGGATCCGCCATCGTTCGCCAAGAATAAAAAGTCTGTCGCGGGAGCTCAACGCGGATATAAAGAAATCCATCAATATGCGTTTCAACTGCTGAACGAAGGCGGAATTCTCGCAACCGCTTCCTGTTCCCATCACATTTTTGAAGAAACCTTTCTCGAAATCATTTCTACCGCGGCACAATCCGCCGGACGGAGTATCAACATGCTGGAATGGCACGGCGCCGCTCCCGATCATCCCGTTCTGCCATCCATGCCGGAAACACGATACTTAAAATTCGGAATATTTCAGGCTTTTTAATCATTTTCCCGCTTCATGAAACCGAATAATATCAAAAGTGTCAAACAGAAAAGATATTTTGACTTTCGGAAAAATCAGAGATATATTACGATATGAAGAGAAAACGATTATCTGGAAAAATTTTTGCCGTGTTAGTTCTTTGCTCGATTGCATCGATGACATCCGCTCAAGATCTTTCCAAACAATCTCACGACAGCACGATCGTTTTCGGAACGATACAGGCACCACAAGGTCAGACCATCATCAACACGCTGAAAAATTCGTGGGGTGTGAATCTTCTTGTTTCAACGGGAGGGTTCGGGATGGGAACGTTTTACCGGCACGAGTACTCCGATGATTTTGCCGGCTTCGTTGATTTCTCTATTTCCGAAGCGAGTGACGACAACGAAAAAAATTATATCGATCCGTATACCGGCCAGACCTATACACCGGGAGAGGTGAATCGGTTTCTCGTTCTGCCGGTTTTTGTAGGAATCGAACAGCGGCTGTTTGCCGATGATATCCTCGATAACTTCCGGCCATATATTACGGCGGCGGCAGGACCGGCAATGATTTATGTGTTTCCGTATAACGAAGAATATTTCAGTGCGTTAGGAAACGGTCAGGCAAAATATACTGCCGGCGGATATATCGGTTTCGGCGCATATTTCGGATCGGAACGAGCAAATGTTCTCGGCATGAATATCCGCTACTATTATATACCATACCCGGGCGGACTGCAAAGTCTTTCATACGTTCCGAATAAAACACAGTTCGGAGGATTTTTTATCAGCCTGTCATTTGGCACTGCGTGGTAAAAAGGTAAGAAAGTACTTCAGGCAAGATAATTTTTCAAACATTGTCCGGTATACGATCCACCGACATTCATAATTTCTTCCGGCGTTCCCACGGCAATGATATTTCCTCCTTGCACTCCCGCTTCCGGTCCAAGATCGATAACCCAATCGGCAGATTTGATGACATCCATATTGTGTTCGATGATCAGAATAGAATGCCCCGCCTCGATCAACGCGTTGAACGTTTTCAGCAGAGTTGCAATATCATCGAAATGAAGTCCCGTTGTCGGTTCATCGAAAATAAACAGACAATGCCTTCCGTCATCGCGATTGGCAAGATGTGACGCAAGTTTTATCCGCTGTGCTTCTCCGCCGGAAAGCGTTGTTGCCGATTGCCCGAGACGGACGTATCCCATACCGACATCGGTGAGAATTTGCAGTCGTTTTGCCGCTCGCTTTCCCGATGCATGTCCGCCGAAAAACTCAATCGCTTCATTCACCGTCATTGCGAGAATCTGATCGATGCTTTTACCGCGGTATTCGATATTCAATATTTCTTTTTTGAATCGTTTCCCGTTGCACACTTCGCACGTCAATTCCAGATCGGCAAGGAATTGCATTTCAACGGTTTGAATACCGCTCCCCTCGCACGTTTCACACCGTCCGCCGGGAATATTAAACGAAAAATGTCCCGCGGAATAGCCGTGAATTTTTGCCGCCGGTGTTTCTGAGAAAATATCGCGGATGATATCGAATGCTTTAATATATGTGATCGGATTCGATCGCGGCGTACGTCCGATCGGCGTTTGATCGACCAGTTCGACTTCATCGATATGATCAGCTCCTTCGATCGATTTGTGCTGACCGACCGGATCGGTATATTCGCCCTTCATTTTCTTCAATGCTGCGTAAAGAATTTCATGAACTAACGTACTCTTTCCGGAACCGCTGACTCCCGTGATGGCCACAAATTTTCCCAGCGGGATTTCGACATCAATTCCTTTCAAATTATGTTCCGAAGCACCGTACACAAAAAGCGATTTGCCGGAACCTTTTCTTCGAATCTTCGGAACGGCAATTAATTTTTTACCGGAAAGATATTGCCCCGTCAAGGATCGATCATTGCCCACTAGATCAGCCAAATTTCCCTGAGCGACAACTTCACCGCCGAATTCACCGGCACGCGGACCCATATCGACAATCACATCGGCGGCATGCATCATATCGGCATCATGTTCGACAACGATCACCGTGTTGCCGATATCCCGGAGCGCGCGGAGTACGGAAATCAATCTTGCATTGTCCCGCGGATGAAGACCGATGCTTGGTTCGTCGAGTACGTACAACGAACCGACCAGCGAAGAACCGAGCGCCGTGGCGAGATTGATTCGTTGCGATTCGCCGCCCGACAGCGTGTTCGACAAGCGGTCGAGTGTGAGATACCCGATGCCGACATCATGCAGGTATTTCAACCGTTTGCATAATTCTTCAAGAATGCGGCGACCGATTTCCTTTTCAAAGACTGATAATTCCAGCTTAGTAAAAAATTCATACGCCTCAGTCAGTGTCATCCGGACAACATCAAATATCGTTTTACCACCGACCGAGATCGCAAGCGCTTCCCGCCGGAGACGGGCACCGTTACACTCTCCGCACATCGTATACCCACGATACCGGCTCAATAAAATTCTGTAATAAATCTTATATGTTTTTCGTTCGACCGCACGGAAGAAACCGTTGATGCCGTCATAATCGCCGTGACCGTTCATGACGATATCCAATTCCTCTTCGGTCAGTTCTTTGAACGGGACATCGACACGCAAATCTGTTTCCTGAGCAACGCGAAGCAAATTGCGAAGGTTGTTCTGCCACTTCGGCGTCGTCCAGGGTTGAATGGCTCCTTCACGAATCGATTTTCCCTTGTACGGAACGACAAGATCCATATCGATACCGACCGCCCTGCCGAAACCCTGGCATTTCGGGCACGCACCGAACGGATTATTAAATGAAAATAACCGCGGGTCCGGTTCTTCATACCGGATTCCGCAATGCGAACATTCGAAATGCTGGTTGAAACGCAGTTCCTTCCCGGAATCGAGCAAAACAATCACAGCATAACCGTCACCAGCCGTAAATGCGGTTTCGATGGAATCGGCAATGCGAACATTTTCTTCGTTCGGCCGGTAGATCAGCCGGTCTACCAGCACCAGCACATGTTCTTTTTTTGCTTTCGACGGAAGAGACGATTCGTTGAGATCGATAATTTCATTTTTATACAGCAAACGGAAAAATCCTTGCTTCTTGAGATTTTCCAGTTCCTGTTTGTGCGTGGCGTCTTTATGATGAGGAAAAGGAAACGCGATGTATAATTTTAATTCCTGATTTTCCGATTTCAATGTTTCCAAAACCGTTCGGACGGAATCCCTCTGCACCGGCCGGCCGCATTGATAACAATATGTTTTCCCGACGCGTGCAAACAGCAAGCGAAGGTAATCGTAAATTTCGGTCGTCGTTCCGACCGTCGAGCGGGGATTTCGCGCAGTCGTTTTTTGTTCGATTGCAATTGCCGGACTGATCCCCTGGATCAAATCGACATCCGGCTTGTCCATACGTTCTAAAAATTGGCGCGCGTAGGAAGAAAGGCTTTCCACGAAACGACGCTGTCCTTCGGCATAAATCGTATTGAATGCAAGACTCGATTTTCCGGAACCGCTTACACCGGTGACCACAATGAGTTTATTGCGGGGCAATTCCAAGGAAATATTCTTCAGATTGTGAACGCGGGCACCGCGGATCACGATCGAATGCTGTTTTCTCGCGCTCACAGCGCTCTGCTTTTGTATTTTCTTGACGGAAAGATTACGGGTCATGTGTTTTATCAAAAAAAATATAGGGCTATCGTTTGATAGCCCTACTATTTCCGGAACGATAAACGATTGTTACAAAACGCCGAACATCAATGCGACATTCACGGAAACCTGAGATAGTGTTTGCTCGTTGGCATCCTGCCCTAACTGATTCAGGATTTGATATTTTATCCCGATATCGACACTGCCGAGAATCGGAAGCGATGCCCGAACGCCGCCGCCAAGTCCGATGCCTTCGCGACTGAGCGAATTTGCCGATGGACCGGTATTCGATAATGTTGAAATAAATCCATCAACACCAAGATACGGTTTAACAATCAATGAAGGAAGAGGAAGCTCAAGACCCGCACCGAACATCCATGCCGTTGATGAATAATCATCGACTTTATCGGGCAGACGATTGTAGATACCGAATGCAACGATATCGATCGGAATCAACCCGGATATCCGCGCTTTGGCGCCGGCATTCCATCCATTATTCGTATTATCACTGAGAGTCCCCATCGGCACGGAAACGCCACCTAAAACACCGAGGTCCAAACTGATCGGCAGACCGACAGACGGTGTTTGTGCATACACACTGCCCGTCATTAATATCACGACAACAACAATCGAAAATATCTTCATACCATATTCTCCTTTTTATAAATGATTGATCCGTCACTTACATATGATATTCCTGTAAACTTTTTACTCCCGATTTTTTTTCACGAATCCATTGAATTCCTTTTACCGCCGCGGCAGCAGCCGAGATCGTCGTGATGATCGGAAGTTTCGCTTCGAGCGCCGCGCTGCCGATGGAGACTTCGTCATAGCGTGAAAGTTCTCCGAGCGGCGTATTGATCACACAATGAATATCGCCATTTTTTATAAAGTCCACAACATTCGGCCGCCCTTCATTCACTTTAAAGAGAAGCGTATTGGCAACGTTATGTGCAGTGAGGAATGATGACGTTCCGCCGGTCGCATATAACCGGAATCCCAATCGCTCAAAACCTTTGGCAACCTCCACGAGCCGGTAATTTTTATCATTGTTATTCACACTGATAAAGACGCCGCCGGATGTCGGCAGATTACTGCCGGCGCCGATGAATGCCTTCGCCATCGCATCGCCGAAATTATCTGAGATCGACATCACTTCACCGGTTGAACGCATTTCCGGACCGAGATACACTTTTGCCTGCGGAAATTTTCCGAACGGAAATACCGGTTCCTTGACGGCAATGTGTTTCGGCGGCGCATTCAGCGGATAACCGAGTTCTTTCAGTGTTTTCCCCACCATAACTTTGGCAGCGATTTTTGCCAGCGGGAATCCCATTGCTTTACTCACGAACGGAACTGTGCGCGATGCCCGCGGGTTAACTTCCAGCACATAGACAATGCCGTTCTTTTCAGCACATTGCACGTTCACAAGACCGCGCACATTCAACGCACGCGCAAGCTTGCGCGTAAAATCTTTCAATTGTTCGAATACCTGCACACTTTCTACCGATGGCATCATCACGCATGCGCTGTCGCCGGAATGAATGCCGGCTTCTTCGATATGCTGGAGAACGCCGCCGATCATCACATCGGTCCCGTCACACACGGCATCCACATCGAATTCTTTCGCGTCTTCCAAAAATTTATCGATAAGAATCGGATGATCGGGAGAAACGTTGACCGCCGCTTTCATATATTGTTCGAGCGTTTCCGGATTGTAAACGATCTCCATTCCCCTGCCGCCGAGAACATACGACGGGCGCACAAGCACGGGATATCCGATCGAAGCGGCAACCACAATTGCTTCCTTCACCGATGTTGCTGTCCCGTCGTCCGGATGAGGAATCTGGAGTTTCGTCAACAGCTCGCCGAAACGTTTCCGGTCTTCCGCAATATCGATCCCTTCAGGCGATGTGCCGAGGATTTTTATGCCGTTTGCTTCGAGCGATTTGGAAAGCTTCAGCGGCGTTTGCCCTCCGAAGCTGACGATGACACCTTCCGGTTGTTCGACTTCACAAATATCGAGTACATTTTCCAGCGTGAGCGGCTCAAAATATAATTTGTCGGCTTGATCGTAATCGGTGGAAACGGTTTCGGGATTACAGTTGATCATGATCGTCTCGTAGCCCTCTTCTTCAAGAGCGAATACGCCGTGGACGCAGCAATAATCGAATTCAATTCCCTGCCCGATGCGGTTCGGTCCGCCGCCGAGGATCACGACTTTCTTTCGATCCGATTTTTTGACTTCCGTTTCCGTTTCGTATGTAGAATAATGGTACGGCGTTTCCGCTTCGAACTCCGCCGCGCACGTATCCACCGTTTTGAAGACCGGTTTCACATTCAACTTCTCGCGCAACTTTCGAATCGAAATCTCGTCCGTTTTCCAAATATGCGCAAGCTGACGGTCGGAAAAACCGAACTGTTTGGCCTTTAATAATAATTCAAGCGTTACCATTCCTGAAGGAATGAGTTTTAGTTCTTTTTCGAGGTCAACGATTTGTTTGATGTTGTGCAGAAACCATCGATCGATTTTCGTGATGGAATACAATTCATCAACGGAAATGCCAAGTTGAAGAGCGTACCGCAAATAGAAAATATTGTCGGCTTTTGGAATATGAAGTTTAAATTTCACCCGATCGCGCCAAACAGCTTTTTCTTCATCATTCAACAAATCGATATCGACGACATCCTTACCATCGGCACCAAGACCGTATCTTCCAATTTCAAGCGACCGCAAAGATTTTTGCAGAGCTTCTTTGAATGTCCTGCCGAATGCCATTGCCTCGCCGACCGATTTCATCTGTACACCGAGCGTGTCATCCGCGCCTTTGAATTTCTCAAAATCCCACCGCGGAATTTTCACGACCGTATAATCGATTGTCGGCTCAAATGATGCAGGCGTTTTCTTCGTGATGTCGTTCGGAATTTCATCGAGCGTATAACCGACGGATAATTTTGCCGCGATCTTCGCAATCGGGAAACCTGTCGCTTTCGATGCCAGCGCGGATGAACGTGACACGCGCGGATTCATTTCGATGACGAGCATTTTTCCGTTTTCCGGATTGATCGCGAACTGGATATTCGATCCGCCTGTTTCCACCCCGATCGCACGGATGATTTTTATCGCGGCATCGCGCATAAATTGATATTCTTTATCGGTAAGAGTTTGCGCGGGAGCGACGGTAATCGAATCGCCGGTGTGTACGCCCATCGGGTCAAAATTTTCTATCGAGCAGATGATAACAACATTATCCTTCAGATCACGCATCACTTCAAGCTCGAATTCTTTCCAGCCGATGACCGATTCTTCGACAAGTGTTTCGTGGATCGGACTTGCGGTAAGCGCGTGCTCGATCTTCGGTCTGAATTCTTCGATGTTGTATGCCGTACCGCCGCCGGTGCCGCCAAGCGTGAACGACGGGCGGATGATAATCGGGAATCCGGTTTTCTCCGCGAACGCCATCGCCTCATCGACCGTGCGGACAAATGTTCCTTTCGCCGTCGACAATCCGATTTCCGTCATTGTCTTTTGGAACAACTCCCGGCTTTCTGCTTTTTTAATCGCTTCTAATTTTGCGCCGATCAGTTCGACATGATATTTTTCCAGCACGCCGTTTTCGGCAAGAGCGACGGCGGTGTTGAGCGCGGTTTGTCCGCCCATCGTCGGCAGAATTGCGTCCGGGCGCTCGCGTTCGATGATTTTTTCGACAAAATAGGGAGTGATCGGCTCGATGTAGGTTCGGTCGGCAAATTCCGGATCGGTCATGATGGTCGCGGGATTGCTGTTGACGAGAATGACGCGGTAGCCCTCTTCCTTGAGGACTTTACACGCCTGCGTTCCCGAATAATCGAACTCGCACGCCTGCCCGATGACGATAGGCCCGGCGCCGATGATTAAAATAGAATGGAGGTCTGTACGTTTCGGCATTGATGTTTTGAGGTTCAACAAAGATATGAAAAATTTCAGATACTTGCCAAACCTTTACGCCTCGTCCCACCTCCCCGTTTTGCTGAACTTGACTTCGGCAGCATCTATGCCAAGCCATCGGATTATAGATCCCGACTAAAAACGTGTCGGGACGACGATAACGCCGTCGGATTCCGAACAGAATCATTTCGGAAAGACGGGGATTTCAGTCGCAATGTGCGACTCACCTTCAACGAAGCAACTTGGCTGGAGGTGAGTCGCACGTCTTTTTTCCCCGCATCTTGACTTGCACCCGAGATTTTCGTACAATGGACAAATCAACGGGAGCGGTAGATTGCGGAAGGGTTCATTACCAAATCAAGATTTCCTGGGAACACTGAAAATGTTTTTTCTGAAGTTTACTTACATGAAAATCATTTGCCATCCTTGGAGAATAAACAATGTTTAGTTTGAAAGACCTCAATGAATTATTAGATAAAATGCCGCTCTGGAAACGAATTAAAGATTCTCCTGAGAGGATTAATCAACTTGAAAAGCGTATCAAGGCAATCGAAGAACAAATTAGCGGCAGGGGTGATGTTTGCCCTTACTGTCACAAGCCCGCTGGCAATCTTCTAGATATTCAACCTGACAAAACCCTTGGTGATGTCGGCTTAAAAAGGGGATTTTACGAATGCAATAATTGCCATAAGAAATATGATCGTGAGATACAGCAACAATACTGATCGAGAGTTTTTTCAAGGAGAAGTTAATGGGATTATTCAATAACATTTGGGGTTCTAATTCGGAAAACTCAAGTACTGAAACAAGTGTAATAATTAAGGAAATAAATTCACAACGATTTGAAATTTACACCTCTGAAATTGCCGACGGAATTGTAAGAGCAGAAGTTCCTGTAGATATTAAAAAACGGTGTGATTTGTTAAAACGTAAATCGAACTTATCCGAAAATGAAAAAGAATTTCTGCACGAAAATTATAGGGTAAATGTATATTTCAAAGGACTCAGACATGCATATAAAAGAACTGATGATTTATCGACTATTCTGCTCGTGATCTAACGAATTGCCATTACTTCATAAATGGATATATTCAATTCTTGGTAAAAAGATGGCATTACTTAATGGCGACATTATTACCGAACGTATTTATGAAGAGAACTAAAAAAATTATTGCCATTGGTAATAATGAGAACCTAAAAATTACTAGTTTCTTTTAAACCAAAAGGATTTGTATGAGCTTTCTTAATTGAAGATTATATGCGATTCTTCGATGATCAAGCATTTTATGACACGCGTAAAAATACCTCTGATTTTCCATTTCAATATAGTAATGTGAAAGATAAAATCGATTGAATGGGCTAAAGCGATTTACATGGATTCAAAAAAAGGGAATGTTTTATGGCTTGCCTCACATCCTAAAATTCCAACAATAACTTTTCATGCAAGACAAAACCTCCTCACATAAAATCTTCTCACACGAGCTTGCTGTTCCGGTTCTCTTAGCGCTGTTCCAGCTTATCCTCCACATTATATTTCACGGGAACTACGGCTATTTCCGGGACGAGTTGTATTATATTGCATGCAGTAACCGGCTTGCGTGGGGATATGTCGACCAGCCGCCGTTCTCTATCGCGGTACTTGCGGTTGTCCGCACGATCCTCGGAGATTCGTTGCATGCCATCCGTTTCCTGCCGGCGGTTGCCGGCTCGTGCGTTGTTGTCCTCGCGGCATTGATGGCGCGGCGGTTCGGCGGCGGGCGGTTCGCACAGGGATGCGCCGCACTCGCAGTCGTTTGTGCACCGGGACTGCTGAGCGACGGAGGATATTTTTCCATGAACTCCTTCGACGTCCTGTTCTGGGTAACGGCGGCATATCTCGTCGTTGTTATCCTCGGCGAAGATAAACCGAAGCTTTGGCTTATTATTCGGCGTTGTCGTCGGACTTGGGACTTCTCAATAAATACTCCATCGGGTTTCTCTGCATCGGGCTTGCCGCCGGCTTGCTCGTTACGCCGCAGAGAAAACAATTATTCACTAAATGGTTTTGGCTCGGGGCGCTGGCAGCGTTCGTCATCTTCCTTCCGCATATTATTTGGGAAATAACCAACGGAATGCCGAGCATCGAGTTCATGCGCAACGCGAGCCAGATCAAAAATGTCAATCTTTCAGCTCTGGAATTCTTCCGCGGACAGGTCCGCGACATGAACTACCTCAACGCGCCGCTTTGGTTTGCCGGTTTATGGTTCTTTTTATTCACAGAAAACGGTAAACGGTTCCGCACATTGAGCTTTCTATACATTTTTGTATTCGTCTTGATGATTGCAACCAATGCAAAAGTTTATTATCTCGCACCCATCTACCCGATGCTGCTTGCCGGCGGATCGGTTTTCGCTGAACGGATATCCGTACAATGGGTGAGACCGGCATACGTTACATTGCTGATCATCATGGGTGCAATTTCCGTTCCGTTCGCGATTCCGGTGTTGCCGGTAGACACATTCATCAGATATGAAGCTCTTCTCGGCGTCAAACCCCGCGCCGATGAACACAGTGAGGTCGCGCAGCTTCCGCAATATTATGCCGATGAGTTCGGATGGAAAGAAATGGTCGGGAAAATTGCTACAGCGTACCGCACATTAACGCCCGAAGAACAATCACAATGCGTCATTTACACGCGCAACTACGGCGAAGCGGGCGCGATTGATTTCTTCGGCAAAGAATACGGATTGCCGAGTTCCATCTGCCCGCACAACAATTACTGGTTGTGGGGACCGGGCGAAAAATCGGGAGATGTCGCCATCATCTTCGGATCGGGCAGTAACGTCGAAGAGAATCTTGCCAATCTGAAACAATACTATAAATCGGTCGAATTTATTGCTACCACAAATTGCAACTACTGCATGCCGTTCGAGAATAAGCGTCCGATTTTTCTTTGCAAAGGAATGAACACGACGTTTCAGAAGATATGGTTCAAAGAGCGGTTTTATATTTGATTCAGGAGAACTCAATTCCTTTTACCGTAGTGCATCATTTTATTTTCATTTCAAGTGATTGACCTCCCCTGTAATCCCCTCCTTATTGTATAGACTTGGGAGATAGGTAACAGGTGTTCGTGGACATAGGTAACACATTAGGATGATTGAATATCGTTAATGAGATTGATTTGTGCAATGTGTTGATGACAAAAAAAGACGTTAAAAAGTCCATCGGTTGTTGTAGGGCGGAGAGCAACCGGATAGCCATAGAATGCTTTGCCAACTCTAAAGAATTTACCACGAAAAGAGATGTCTCCCTTGGCATTCACTTTACGGACAAAATCATCCGACTCATATTCGATCGGTGGCAAGGTGTCTGGAAACTCTCTCGAACTGGGTTGGTATCGGCTACCAGGTACGGCCATTGCCAAAGCTTCATGTGGACGTTCAAAGTTGTATATTGTACGCCATTGATCAAAGCAGTGCTGACAATGATCTGTAGACTCAAAAAAACGTGTACCGATGGCCTCTGCTTTCAAGGTGCGGTGGAATCGTTCATCCTTTCCCAGAGTTTGCGGATGGCAGACTCGTGAGTGACTCAAGGCAATGCCAAGTCGAATCATCCAGAGGCCAAGTTCTGTATAGCCATCATTACCGCAACTTCCCCATGGCCCACCGTTATCGGTAAGCATACGCTGGGGCAATCCATAGCGGCGAAAGGTTGCAATAAGGTGTTGTTGAACGGTTTCTCTGCGCTGATTGGCACAGGCAATGAGACCTAAAGAAAAGCGAGAGTGGTCATCCAATATCGTCAGCGGATAGCAACGCCCATGAAGTATCGGGAAATCGCCTTTGAAATCCATTTGCCAGAGCAGATTAGGTTCTGAAACTTCAAAGCGTTGATACGGTTGGTGCTTGGAGGCTTCCTGTTGATTGATACATCCATAACGATGCAAGATTGCGGTCATGGTACTGACAGAGGGAAGATCACGATAGCCTTGAGCAGTTAATCGTGCATGGAGCTTGCGGGCACCCCAGCTTGGGTGTTTCTCGCGTAGCTGAAGAATCTTCTGTTCAACAGCGGGTAGTGTCCGAGTGGGGCTGTGTTTGGGACGTCGAGACCGATCTTCCAATGCTTCCTCTCCGGCTTCGCTATAACGTTCAATCCACTTGTACGCTGTTTTAGGACTGATCTCGAATCGTCGGCACAAGGATCGTATATTCGCTGTTTCATTCATTGCTAAACGAATAAATTCATAGCGTAACGACATAGTAGATGCTGCTTTCCAGGGCATAATGATTCTCCAAATTGTTGAATCATCATACCCAAAAAGTGTTTACCATGTCTCCGAACATCCGTTACCCATGTCTCCAGTCTATACACTTATTAAGGAGGGGACATCCTCCCCTTAACAAGGGGAGGATCATAGGTGGAGTCGCAAAAGCTGAAACAATTCAAATTGAGACACTACCTTCTTTTTCAAATTCTTGTGGTTGCCGAAAAAATTTATTATTTTAGTCAAAGTTGTTCAATCGGATCTTCGGGACAATCATTCCGTCTGACGGCGTTCTTGCATTTCGTTTCTCATAATCAACATTGCTGTTTTCAAAACTTGAAAGGAAACAAAAATGACACGCACCGCAGTTGCATGTTTCCTCCTTTTGCTCGTCACCGAATCGTACGCGCAGCGCAACGACTGGGTGCTGACCTTCAACCGCTCGACGAGGGGAAGCGACATGACGTTGCTCAAACTACAAAACGATTCACTGCTCGTTTCGAAAAAAGGAACGCTGTATGCAATTCCCGTCTCACGCATTACCAAACTGGAATACTCGGACGGAAATTCCAACACGCTGAGAAATATGATTATCGGAACGGTCGTTGGCGGAGCAGTCGGTTTCTTCGCCGGGAATATCATCGATAATCAAAATAATTCGAACTATAATCCATACTGGTCAGCGGCACAGCCCACGGATAACAATTATCGCTGGCTTCTCGCCGGCGGCGGCGCAGTTGCCGGTTGTATCATCGGAGATATTGGAACACCGGGCAACACAATATCACACGATATCGGCAATATGGATGTGAAAGAAAAGCTGGCGGTTCTTTCGTCAATCCTTGTCAGCGAAGGAAAACGTGTGCAGATGCCAACCGTTTGGCAACCGAAAAACAGCATTCATCTGAAAAACAGAAAAGTGCTGATCGGCATCATCACCGATTGCATTCCCGACAGTATGATGGAGATACAAACATCCGACAGCAGTCTGTTCGTGACACCGATGAAGGCTATCGATTCGGTCGATGCAAACAGTGAAATTTTTCACGTTCCCGACAATGCACTCTTTCTGAAAAACGGAAGCATCATCAAATGTTCTATCGTCACACTTATCCCTGACAGTTCAATTACGATCCGAACTGCAGACAGTAGTTTTTTTACTTTTAGAATGACGGACGTTGATCGCGTGGGAATAGATTATGCGGTAACGGTCGCTTCCCCGACACAGCCAAAACAAACGCCCGTACAAACGGATTCCCTTTCTAAGGGACAACACCGCGAACGTAATATCACGCTGGGCATTTTTGCAGGCCTCAATATTCCCATCGGCGATTTCGCCAGTTCCGGAGCAGACGGAGGCGCTGCGACGACAGAATTCGGGATGGGGATAGACGTTACGGTCGGCAAACAAACGGTGGGCTGGTATTCCAGTGCGACATTTACTATAAATTCAGTCGATAAATCAAGTTTGGGCATTCCGACCGATTTGATTACCTATCTTGGAAATTGGGAAGCGTTTTGGTTGATGACCGGTATGAGAGTTTCCGGCAGAACTTCTCCGCAAGCGCAAGTTTACGGATATGGACAAATCGGCGTCATGTTCGGCAAAGCTCCGGATATCACACTCAGCGGGCCCGGCGGTACGGGATCGCAAACTGCAACGGGAGCGAGTGCGTTTGCATTCGGACTCGGAGGCGGGGTGATTCTCTCGGACCAATTCAATATTGGATTACGACTATGCCAGTCAAACCCCGAGTATACATACACGATCATTGCCGGAAGCACCAAAGAAACCGGAACGGGATCCCAATCCACAACATGTTTGCTCTTTACGGTCGGAATAAATTTCTAACGATAAAAGAAATCCCCATAAACAACAACGCCCCTTTCGGGGCGTTTGTTTTTTCAATCGTAGTATTCCAGACCGAGATGCGTGATCAGGTCCTCGCCTTTCAAGTGGCGGAGCGTGTTTTTCAATTTCATCAATTGAATGAACAGATCATGCTCGGGATTGAGACCGGGAGCCGCCATCGGACTTTTGAAATAAAACGACAGCCACTCCTGAATGCCTTTCATGCCGGCACGCTGTGCAAGATCAACGAAGAGCACGAGGTCAAGCACGATCGGCGCGGCAAGAATCGAGTCGCGGCAGAGGAAATTCACTTTCACCTGCATCGGATACCCCATCCATCCGAATATATCGATATTGTCCCACGATTCTTTATTATCTCCGCGCGGCGGATAATAATTGATGCGGACTTTGTGGTAATATTCCTTGTACAACTGCGGATAGAGATCCGGCTGGAGAATCCCGTCGAGCACGGAAAGCTTGCTTTCTTCTTTGGTCTTGAATGAATCCGGATCGTCGAGCACTTCGCCGTCGCGGTTGCCGAGAATATTGGATGAGAACCAGCCGTTCAGCCCGATAAGCCGCGCTTTCAGCATCGGCGCGAGAACGGTCTTCAGCAGCGTCTGTCCCGTTTTGAAATCTTTCCCGCAGATCGGCAGATTCATTTCTTTTGCCAGATCCATCATCACAGGAAAATCGACGGTGAGGTTCGGCGCGCCGTTGGCAAACGGAACTCCTTCTTTCAACGCGGCGTAGGCATAGAGCATGCTTGGTGCGATATCGGCATGATTCTTTTTCATGCCTTCTTCAAATTTTTTCGCATTCTTATGAACATCGCTTTGGCTGATGAACACTTCCGTACTGCCGCACCAGATCACCACACACCGATCAAGCTTGTTCAATTTCTTGAACCCGCGGATGTCTTCGCGAAGCTGCTCCATCAATTCAAATTTATTTTTCCCTTTTTTGACATGCGTTCCTTTGAGGCGCTTCACATAGAACTGATCGAAGACTGCTTTCATCGGGTGAAGCGCTTGCAATTCTTTTTTCAAAGCATCAAGATGATCTTTTGTCAGAACGCCGGCATACATCGCGGAATCGTAACAATTCTCATTGCGGATATCCCATCCGCCGAACACGAGATCGTTGAGATCGGCAAGCGGAATAAATTTTTTGATGAGCGGGGAACGGTTGTCCGTCCGTTTGCCGAGCCGGATGGTTCCCATTTGCGTGAGAGAGCCGATCGGCTGGGCGAGATCTTTTCTCACCGCCATCACGCCGGTGAGAAATGTCGTCGACACGGCACCGTTCAATCCGACGACAAGAACGCCAAGCTTGCCTTTCGGTTTTTGAATTTTCACTGCTGATTGCCCTGATTTCATTGTGCTTTCCTTTCGTATTTGATAACAAACTTGTAATCGACGAGCGCCCCGGGGTTCGTCATGATATTATAACAAAATTTTCTTTATCTCTTCCAGTCGTGACACGGTATGATCTGCCGCTTCCGTTGAGGCGGTCGCCGCCCAGCTTTTTCCTTTCAGCCAGATGGTGGAACAACCGAGTTTTTTTGCCGGAATGATATCGCGGTCGTACGAATCACCGACAACCACTGTATTTTTCGGTGAAACATCGAGCCGGCCGATCGCCAGATTCCAGATTGCCGGATCGGGTTTTCGCAAACCGACAACAGCCGAATCGATCATCGTTTTGAAATAGCCGTCGAGCTTGAACTCTTTACAAACAACTTCCAGGTTGCCGTAAAAATTTGAAACAACGCCCATCGCATACTTCGGTTGAAGTGCATCGAAAACTTTTCGTGCCTTCTCGATCACGCGCACAACATCCTGATAACACGCATCGACCATCTGTTTCAGCAGATCGCTTTCGTCTTCCAATTTCAACACGATAAACTGCAGGACAAATTGTTTGTGCAGTGTCTGGTAAAACGTCAGTTTCGGAAGATCGGCATATTGCAGAATCATCCGTTCCGATTGAACGAATGCATCTTCAAACTGTTTCTTGTCGACTTCGATACCGAACTGTTCGTAATATTCCCAGAACTTCTCGCTCCAATGAATACCATCCGTATCGATGGTTCCGCCAAAATCAAAAAGAACCGCTTTCATGCAACATTCACCATGGCACGTTGCTCCGATGAACGATAGCTTACATCGAGCAGCTTCATGACATTCACCGCCTCATCGAGTAAATCGGTCGAGTGATCTTTCCCCTGCATACGGCGGATAAATTCCTGAAAGAGATTCGCATACCAGAGAATATACTGATTTTTATCGGAAACGTCCGGCATCGGAATTTCTGTGATGCCATCCGGCGACGTGTGCAAAAGCCGCACGCCGTCGTACGACAGACTTCCTTTTGTCCCGGCGACATAGACACTGTTGGCGCGGTTACTTGCCGCCCAGGTCAGGTTGATTTCCATCAGCGTGCCCGGATATTCGAGCGTCACAACAGCTGTATCTTCCACTCCGTAATCGTGATGCTTGAGCGTCCGGAGTATCGCAGAAACTTTCTTCGGCATGCCGAGGAAATATTGTGCGAGATAAAAATAATGCGCACCGGTATCGACAAGAATGCCGCCGCCGCTGTGAAGTTTACTGGTCCGCCACTCCGGTTTCCAGCCGGCTGTTCCGGTATCGGCATGCATGCGATAGACATTGAACTGCGCGAGCGTGATATCGCCCAGCGTTCCCGACGAGATCATGTCGTGAATCATTTTCCAGAGCGGCGAATATTTATATTGATGGCACGGGACAAAAACAATATTCGCTTTTCGCACTTCATCGGCAATCCCGATGCTTGTTTCGAATTTTTCCGCGAGCGGTTTTTCGCAGAGGACATGAATTCCCTTTGCCATGCACGCTCGGATATATTCTGCATGCGTATGCGGCGGCGTGCAAATATCGACAAAATCGATTTTCTCGCGCGACAGCATCGTCCCGAGATCGGAATAAAAGGCACTGCCCGGAAGATGTTCGGCAACGCGGGGGCGGTTTTGTTCCACTACATCCATCACCGCCGTAATGCGGGCTTCCTGACGGATCGAATCGTGTACATATGCCGGAACATGACCACGTATTGCGATATTGCCGAAACCGATAATGGCGCCGCGCAGCATTACACGCTCACCGTCCGATGTTCGATCATCGCAAGCAATTGTGCACTTATTTTTTCCTGATACATGGTCACCGCAATCATGATTGCATTGATGACGATAATTTCGGTAGCAAAATAGAGCGGCACGAAATTGATCAGAACTGCTACCGACATTACGATCATGCGTGTATTAGTGGTGAGGATCGCGTAATATTTCATCAGCGGTTTGTTGAACGTCCGGTATTCATCGCGAAACCATTCCGGAACGTTCTGACCGAATTCCGTTGCAACCAGTTTCCGCAATCGCTGGAAATTTTTTGAAAGCGATTCCTGCTGGACCGTATAATTCAAATAGGTACGCAGAAGAATTTTCTTCGCCGGGTTGCGGGAGAACTGCGTTGCTTCATATTCACGGCGGACTTCATCGGCACCTTCGAGTTCCGATTTTGCAGGATCGACCACAAATTTGAGATACGCGTTGCGGTAGTAATCCGCCAGCGAGCTTTGAATCGAATGGCTCGCTCCGCCGGCAAGCACGAACAACAGCAGCCAGGGCCACCCGATGTCATAGGTCACCACCATACGCGCAAACAGGTGAAGATAAATACTCAGAAACATGATGTTGCCGCCGAGACCGTCGAGTATTCTGCCGATCTTCGATTTATGATTCGTCATACGCGCCAACTGACCATCCACACTGTCGAGCGTATCGGCAATGACCCAGAGAACAATGCCCCAGATATTGAGTGTCACGTCCCGGTAATACAGAAGATGACCGCCGGTCACACCGATAAAAATGCTGACAACCGTGACGACATTCGGCGTGATACCGAGTGCACGGCACAATTTCGCAATGACGTAACCGATCGGACGGTAAAAATATATATCGATCGTCTCTTCGACGTCGATCGATTTATATGTTGATTCGATCTGCGACAAGTGTAAATACCTCGCTGAGAATGTTGATGCCTTCTTCCGCCGTCGCTTCATCGATAATGAGCGGCGGGTTGATGCGGATATCGGGATTATAACCCATCGTAATAAGACCGCGTTTCAGGCATTCATGGAAAACAAATTTGCATGTTTCTTTATCGAGCTTTTCGTTCGTTTGCCGGTTCTTCACCAGTTCGACGCCGATCAGCAAACCGCGACCGCGTACCTCACCGATGAACGGGAATTTCTCTTTCAGTGCCGTCAGTTTTTTCAGCATGAACGCACCGACACGGGCAGAATTTTCCACCAGTCCGTCTTCAATGATCGTTTTCACCGTCACGTACGCCGCGGCAGAGGCAAGAGGATTGCCGCCGTAACTCGATGAGCTTCCGCTTGCATTGGCAAACGGTTTTGAGAAAATAATTTTATCGCTCGACATCAAGCCGGTCATCGGATAGCCGCCGCCGAAACTTTTCCCGATGGTGATAATATCTGGAATAACGTTATCGTGCTGACATCCGAACAATTTGCCCGTGCGGCCGAAGCCCGTAATCATTTCATCGACGATCAGCAACGCGCCATGCTCATCGGCAACACGCCGAAGCTCGAGCAAATATCCCTCGGGTGGAACGACATTTCCATTCGTTCCCTGGATCGGCTCGACAATAAGCGCCGCGAGATTGCCGGTCGTTTCCACTTTAATTTTTTCGCGTATGAAATCCACACATGCCCATTTGCAATCGGGATAGGTCAGATGTAACGGGCACCGGCGGCAATTCGCATACGGCGTATTGTAAATTCCGTGCGGAAGAGGTCCGAGATGATGCTTGAACGTATCGCCGATCAACCCAACAACGCCAAGCGTTTTGCCATGAAACCCGCCCCAGAAACCCATCACTTCCGTTTTCTTCGTGTAGGATTTCGCAAGACGAAGAGCCGCTTCCACCGCTTCGGCGCCGCCGCTGTAATATTGCGTGCGATAGAGATCGCCGACGGCATGATCGGCAAGAAATTTCGACAGGTCGGCTCGAACTTTCGTCGTGAAACTGCCGACATGAATTTTTGCAACCTGTTCCTGCATCATCTTGACATATTTCGGATGATTGTAGCCGAGACTTGCAACGGCGACACCGGCGAAGAAATCGATATAGCGGTTGCCGTCGATATCTTCGACGATACATCCGTCGCCTTTTTCCATCACTAACTGAGAGAGTGTGGCAATCGTTTGGGTTCCGGGAGAAATATATTTTTGTTCAAAATCAAAAATCTCTTTTGATTTCGGTCCGGGGATTGCGGTTTTCACCGATGCTTTTCGTCGTCCTGATTCATGAACCAACATGTTCTTGAGCCTTTCTATAAATAAGTTGTGCAATATTCCTGCTTGCCTGTTCGCGTACGGGCGCAAAGCTGGGCCAGTCGTTGATATCGATAATAGCGACACTGCCGTCTCTGCCGATAATGGCATCGCCGCCGTAAACAAAAAGATTCATGACTTCGGCAGATGCCGAGGCAAAATCCCGTAATTTCTTCTCGTCAAATTTCGTATGATACACGCCGTTCAGGTAATACCAGTGGAACAGGTCGGTCTCACGCACCGCATAAAATTTCACCGTGTCGCCGTCGAGATGTTCCTGCAAAATCGCTTCATGAATGTCGCGCTGATGGAATTCTTTCAGTAAATTCAATTCTTCATCATCGGTATTGGCAAGCGTGACGTCTTCTTTGTGTACGGCATGAACATCCCCGCGTTTGATCCAGATTTTGTTCGATGTGAATCCTGCTTCCTTCACATTCGCATCGGAATCGGTCGTGACGATCACACTTTTCGGAAACGGAATACCCGCGGCAGGAATGAGCTTGACCATATTGATGCGGTAACAATTCATCACGGCCCGCGGTGAGTTGATGATGAACGCGCCGCGGTCCTCGATCTTCGATAGAGTTTTCGAACCAAGCGGACCCTGAGCCATGGAAAATATCAGTTTTTCTTTTACTGAATCCGGCGTAATCAGTCCTTCATCGTACATTGTCACATCGGCACCGAGCGATCGGAGTGCATCCCCCGTCTGATTGATGATGAGCAGATCATTCACGACATGATTCGGCGAAAATTCGGTTTTCCGGGTAATGCCGGCAAATTGTAATTTCATGAAAAGAGTTTCGATAAAAATGATGGTGGATCGTCCGGTGGTTGTGGAATGCCCTCGGCAATTTCACTGTCACGCCGGACTATTGCCTGCCGATCGATTTCCGCCTGTAACCGGTAATCGACCATCACCGTCCCGATCACGAATCCGGTAAGGTTGGCAAGAAAAATGACATGCATCGCAATCTGAAATCCCTGCACATCGAACAAAACCGTTGCAAGGTATCCGAAATAAATCATAAACCGTTTGAAACCGGGATCGAATTTCGACATCGGTTCGATAATCGTCACAAGAAGAATCGCCACGAATGCAAGAATTGCCATAAAGAGCGTGACATACCCTGCATAGACAAGCGCGAGAAACATCGCCAGTTCATTGAGGCGATCGAATACGACTTCCAGCATCTGGCCTTTGTCCGATTGCAATTTGTACATGCGCGCAACGCCGCCGTCAAGCCCGTCGATAATTTGAGAAACTGCCATAACGACCAAACCGGAAACAAGCATGCCTGCCGCAACCAAAACTGCACCGACGATGCCGACAATAAAACCGATCGTCGAAATCTGGTTCGGTGAAAGTCCCAGCGTTTCATGGGCGAATCGGATGAAGCCGCTCAATATGCCGTCTGATTTTTTACTCATCTAAATAAATTTATGCCGTAACAATGTAAGTGCAGCGATCAGAACAATACAAATTGCACATGTCCAGATTTCTTTAATCGTATCGGAATAGCCGGTCAGAATTCCTTCCGTCGAATATGTGCTGAACGGATAGAACGGCCGCTTCTCATAACTCACCATGTAATCGAGAGCAAAGTGCGAAATAAAAAACAACGCGGGAACGTATGTTCCGAGGTAGACCGAAAGCGGAATGATCCACATCAGCGCAACCGGCTCCTGAAAGGGCGTCCGCCAGTGATAATGTTTTTCGTTTTTCTTCCCGTTCTTCTTCAGATACAGCGGAAGCTTGATCGGATGATCAACAAGATCGATTCCATAACCGAACGTGTATGCGAGAACGATATCCTTTCCTTCGAGCCCCAGAACCTGAACTCCAACAGTTGTCAAAAGAAGATGTGGAAGTATGGTCATTCGTTCAATTCAAAAGGAAAAAGTCAAAAGTAAAATTGGAAAAAACAATTTGATTACAGTACTTTCGAAAGAGATTTTTGTTTCATATTCGTCAGCAAAATAAACAACAAACCGAGAAGGATCCAGAAAAATTCGCGGACGCGCATCACAATGCCGAGATACACGCCGAGCAGCGGCGGTAACGCAAGACTTTCCAATCCGAGAGCCAGACCGCCTTCCCGCGCACCGAGATTGAGCGGAATGAAAAACAACAAATTAATAATGATTGAATACGAAACATATAAAAAGAGAGCAGAGACAACCGTCGTCTCGACATTGATGCCCCTGAGAATAAGATAGACTTCGATGCCCATCAGGACGCGGCTGATATATTCAAGAATGACTGAAATATACAATTTCTTCCTGTCTTGATGGTAAACATTCGTGATGACCTCGTCCATCTCTTTAAGATTGTATTCATACCGTTGCAATGAAACGGAGATTTTCCGCAGGAACGGTATCCGGCCAACAAATGCAACCAGTCGTTGAAAAATTCCTTTCCGGTATCCGCCGAGCGTCATACCGATGACAGTAAGAACGAGCACGCCGGCAACAATAAGAACAGCGTCGACAACCGGCGGGAGCGCAAGCACAACAAGCGCAGCGACAATTCCGGTCAGCAACAGAAGCATGTGACCGAGAAGATGAATCATCCGGTACACCACGACAACGGAAAACGATTGCCGCGTACCCAATGCACCGGAAAGAGCGTTGACTTTATACGGCTCCCCGCCCAGAGCGATGACCGGAGTGATATAGTTAATCACAAACCCGGAAACGGTTACCATGAACAACTGCAGAAATGTAATTTTTTTTCCTTCGGGGCCGAGAACAAGTTTCCACGCGGCCGTATTGCACAGATAAATGACGAACCAGATACCGATCACATACAACAAACTCCACCCCGCCTGCTCAATGTTGCGGGTAATTGTCTGGATGCCGAAACGGTAAACAAGGTAACTGAAAATACCGACACCGAAAACAAAAAACAGGATGTTGGTTGTCCGGGGCTTCATGGATCAAAAAACGGAAACATGAACATATTTGGACGGATGTTCCCGCAAATCGACCAGCAGTAAATTCAGATCGTTCATTAATGAAATGATTTGATTGTAGACGTTTTTATCACTCAACAACCGGGATCACGTTGCTTGAATCACTCGACGCTTTTGCCATGATCGAATCGGCACGTCCGGAAAACGACGACAGGTTCGCATAGAGCTGATCGTCCATGATTAATTTTCCCATCGTCCCTTTTCCCTGCCGGATCTGATCGGTAACGACTTTCAAATTCACGGAAAGATCGCTTAAATTTTTTGCCATCGATTCATCATACACAAATTTTCCCAGCGTTCCCTGTTTCGATTCCATTGCCGTCATGACGCCGTTGAGCGAATGAAGAAATTTTTCCATTTCGTTTGCCACCGTCGGCTGCTTGATAAATTTTCCGGCAGAACCTTCCCCTTTTTCAATGGAAGCGGTGATCCGTTTGGCATTGCCCATCAATTCTGTAAAATCGGCAAGAGCGTTTTTCAATTGCGGTCCTGCGGCTTCAAAATCGAACGACTCGCGAATCGGAACAAACGAATTGGCTTCCAGCTGCGTTTCATTCTCCGCACCGATACCGATGTCGATGTATTTATCGCCGAGAAGACCGATCGTTTTGATCTGACCGGTCGAGCTTGTCGTAATGGATGGCTGATATTTGGTCAGAAGGCCGAGGGTCACTTCAACGCCGTTGATTCCGTCGCGGGTTTTAAACTGCATATCGGTGACATAACCGATCTTCAGGCCGCCCAGCGTCACCATCGCGCCGTTCACCAGGCCCTGCACGTTTGGCATAAACACTTTGAGCGTATACTTTGATGCGAAGATATTCTGTTCGGTTCCGACGACACTGATCACGAACACAAAAACGATCAAGCCGATCAGGATCACAATGCCGACACGCAAACTATACCATCGCAGTTGTCTTGTATTCATCTTCTTTTATGGTTGTTTATGAAAGACCAAGTTCGCTTCTTCATGGATTTCCGACAAGAAATTCTGCACGAACGGATCCGTACATTGCAATAACTCCTGGGGAGAACCGTCAAAAACAATTTTGCCGTCGTTCATGAGCGCCAGTGAATCGCCGACAGCAAATGCATCGCGTAAAATATGCGTCACCACGACCGATGTTGCACGACGTTCTTTTTTCAATCTCATGATAAGTTCGGTCACGGTTTTTGCGTTAATAGGATCGAGTCCCGTTGTCGGCTCATCGTATAAAATCATTTCCGGACGAAAGGCGATCGCCCGTGCAATCGCAACGCGCTTTTTCATCCCGCCGCTGATCTCTTCCGGCAAAAGATTCTGCGTATCGGGAAGATTCACAAAATCGAGACACTCCAATACACGCCGGTCGATTTCTTCCGTCGAAAGCTCGGAATGTTCTTCGAGAAAAAAACCGACATTCTCGGCAACCGTCAACGAGTCGAACAATGCGTTACCTTGAAAGATCATCGACATTCTCCGGCGCACCGGCATTTGCTCGCGTTCGCTGAGCCGGGTAATTTCCGTGTTATCAACCCAGACCGCCCCCGAATCAGGACGCCAAAGACCCAGAATGATTTTCAACAACGAACTTTTTCCGGCGCCGCTCGGACCGAGGACCACTTTCGTTTCCCCGTCCTTTACCTGAAACGAAACATCATCCAGAATTTTTCTTCCGTCCATTTCAACGTTGATATGTTCCAGCCGGATCATCGGTTAATTTAACATTGTCCAGACAACTTTGGTGAAAATAAAATCGTTAAACAGCACCACCACCGATGCAACGACAACCGCATTGACGGCAGCGCGGCCGACACCGATCGTTCCGCCCGTCGTTGCAAGTCCGTAGTAACAACTGATCGTCGAAATAAAGAACGAAAAGACGACCGGTTTTCCGAACCCGACGAATAAATCTTTCATGCTCAAATCTTTGATTGCCGATTGCCAGAAAAATGCTTTATCGACATTGAGCCAGATATCGGCAACATACATTGCACCGATCAAACCGACAAGGTCGGCGATGAGCGTCAGCGGCAGGAACATTAAAACCGATGCCACTAACCGAGGTACGGCAAGCTTTTCGATGGGATTCGTTCCGAAAGCACGCAACGCATCGATTTGTTCGCTCACCTGCATGGAACCGAGCTCGGAAGCATTCTTGGCACCTGTTCGTGCCGCCATCAAGAGACCGGTAATCACCGGGCCTAATTCGCGAAACATCGCCAGCGAGGTTGTCCGGCCAACGAGCAGTTTCGCACCGAACGTTTCCAGGCGATGTCCCGTCTCGATCGCCATGATAATCCCCATAAAGAGGCCGGAGAGAAATGCAATGATGAACGATTGCGCGCCGATCAGGTACATCTGTTCCATCGTATCTTTTCGGTAGCGCCAGGCGGCAGGCAGTGCACGGATATTCTCGAAAACAAAAATGGAATATTCCTGCAAACGCCAGAGCATATTCTTGAAAGCACGAATGGGTGCGATATCGTTTTTGCCGTTCGCCATATTCTATCGTGCCCTCAAAAGTTCTTCTGCAACGCGGATGTCACTGCGATGATCCACATCGATAATTTTTGAAAACGGATATCCTTCCAATCGATAGCCGGTTTGTAAAAGATAGTTCAAAAAATTCCTCAGCCGTTCGATATTCTTCTTCAGCACAATTTCGACATCACGAAAGATCGTCGGCGAAAAAAAGTAGAGTCCACCGGTTACCCACGGCGATTGTTCGGATTTTGAGAAATTCAGAATGCGCCGATCCGTATCAAGCTGAACGTACAACGGGTTTTCATCATCGACGAATTGCGTCACGGCAAGAATCCCGTCCGCCGCAGAGTTCCGGCGTGCATACTGGAGAAAACCGCTGAATTCATTTTCATCGAAAATCGGATCGACGGTTGAAAGAAGAAACGGATCATCATTCAAATACGGCGCGAGTGCAAAAAGACTGTGCATCGAGCTTGGTGTTGTCTTCACCACAAACCGTACCGGTACGGAAAACTTCTTCGACTCGACAAATTTTTTGACTTCGAGCGAATATTCATTGACAATACAAACAATTTCGGAAATTCCTTGATGTTCTAATGTCCGGATCAACCGCTCAATCAGAGGCATGCCGCCGACAGGAACGAGCGGTTTCGGCACCACAATTCCTTCGGAACGAAGTCTGCTGCCTTCGCCGGCAGCGATTATTCCTGCTTTCATTGTCGTTCTGCTGTCCTGGAATTTTTCATGAGAAAGAATTATAAAATTTAACAGAATGATGCCAAATTCGCCGGGAACGGAGTAAATAGTTGGAAAAGATACCAAAATTCTGTCAGATTTCCAAGAGATAACATATGGGATTTATCGAAACGGATTAAAAGTCCCATAAAAAAGAAAGTTTCTTCATGTGGACGACACATTGTGTCTTTGCTTGACAGTCGGTCAATTATTTAGTACAATTTGCTTGTGCCGCGGGGCAAACACCATTTCCTATTTCTGGTACGCTTTCAGAACGAATGTGGATAATTTGACATAAACACGAAGGAATCTTATTTCGAAAATGCCCGATAAAGAACGAATTGAAAATCAATCGACGATGCACAGTGAACATCCGTCATCGGCATCTTACCGATCGACCGTCCCATGGCAAAAACTGGAATCGACGGTAGAACGATTTTTTCTCCTCTGTGCTATTGTTACCTTTGCCGGGTTGGTTATTCTGGCATGGCATCACCGTTTTATTCAAGACGATGCATTTATTTCTTTTCGGTACGCCCGCAATTTGCTGAACGGCAATGGCCTCGTTTGGAATGCCGGCGAACGTGTTGAGGGATATACAAATTTTCTCTGGACAATCCTTATCAGCGCCGGCATGGCAGCGGGCATCGATCCTGTTGTGGGGTCACAGGTATTAGGAATGATCTGTTTCATTGCATCCCTCATGATTACATATCAGACAGCATTTCTTTTGTTCGGTTCCCGTCCGTTAAGTTTACTCACCGTACTTCTTCTGGGCACCAATTATACATTCAGTTCGTACGCGACCGGCGGTCTGGAAACTCAATTACAAACGATGCTGTGTCTTCTCGGCGTTCTGCTGACTCTCCGATTTTGTTCCAATGAACGAACATCACTTGCCGGATGCGCCACCCTATCTCTCGTGCTTGCTGCAGCATTGCTGACACGACTGGATTCGGCTATTTTTTGTGTCGTCATTCTGGCCTCCGTTGCACTCCATCTCCGGAAGGGTAATCAATCGCTTCGTGAAAAAATCGAACAAAGCATCGCGATGACGGCACCGCTGTTGATGATCATCGGAGGATGGTTTGTCTGGAAAATTTTTTATTATGGCGATATTTTTCCAAATACCTTTTATGTCAAAGCTTCGTCGATAACATCGGTGGTACGCGGGCTCAATTTCCTTTATGTGTTTTTAATTTCCTATTCCCTTTGGCCATTCATTCTCCTGGGATTGTTTTTCGGGAACCGCTTTTTCAAGGAATCACGTATACCGTTCGGAATGTTGTTATCCGTTTTTTTTCTTTGGATCGCGTACATCATCAAAGTCGGCGGTGATTTTATGGAATTTCGATTCCTCGTTCCGGTTCTCCCGCTGTTTTTTGTTTCGGTGGTCTGGCTTCTTTTTACCGTCATACCATACCCAAGCATCCGTTTCGTTGGAATAGCCGTGATCCTCTGGGGAACAATTCATCACGCACAAACATTTTCATACAACACAGAGGATCGCATCGAACCGACGGATGATCTTCGGGGACATCTTTACGATGAAGATAAAAATTGGACGGGAATAGGAAAAACTCTTGGCGAACGATTCCACTTCGACACGACCATCACCATAGCGACAACGGCGGCAGGAGCGATTCCATATTATTCACGCATGCATGCGGTCGATATGTTAGGATTGAACGATCCCTGGATTGCGCGCAACGGCGTTGTTGTTTCAACGATTCCGGGTCACCAGCGATTGGCCCCGCTCAGTTATCTGATAAGTCAAAAAGTCAATCTCATCATTTCCCATCCTCAGGTACTTCCCCTTGGCACATCGGTCAATCAGGTGCCGATCATACCCGGAATGGCAGACATCAACATGTCTGATTTCCGAATAATTGAAATACCGCTCGACGAAAAGTATAAATTCGTCGCGTTATATCTGACACCGCATCACACGATCGACAGCGCCATCATGCAATACGGTTGGAAAACCGAGCACATTTTTCGTTCCCGAAACGTTCAGGAATAAAAAACCCCGTCCTTTCGGAACGGGGTCGAGAGAATCTTTTCCTGATGCAGGAGAAAATTACTTTTGGTCTTCTGCGGCAGCCATTTCAACTTTGGAAATCATGATACCATTGACGCCGCCTTTTGCACGAACGATTCCGGTCGCAGAAACCTGATGACCGACATGATCGATGAGTTGAGCGTTCGGTCCGGCGGAATGATCGTCCGGAAGTACGGACACATACAGTTTCTTATCTTTCGTCAAAATCCCGAGCGGGCCGCCTGCTTTCGCACACGCCGCAGCACAACTCGCATGGTCATCGCCCATGCCTTTTTCGCCGTGAGCCAGATAACAGGAAACATCGACAACTTCACCGGTTACCGTGGTAGCTTTGGCGGACTTTTTTTCGCCTTTTGCAGCTTTCATATTATCCTGACCGGCAATCAAACCGACGGATAACACAAGAATCAACAAACAAAGAACGCTAATCTTATGTTTCATAAGGCTCTCCTCGTAAAAATGATAATGATATGATTTAAGGTGCATATTTTCGTAATGTATAGAACAGCGGCGTACATCCAAACGTTCCCTGGTCTGAAAATCTATTTCTTCTTTATATAAACATAGAGTTCCTGTCCCGGTTTAACATTAATACTCTTTAACAGGTTCCATTTGAGGATTTGCTCGACAGTCACGTTATATTTTTTTGCAACCGTTTGCATCGTTTCTCCCTTTTTTACGGTGTGAACGGTCAAATCTCCGTCATCGTCTGCCGCCGAGGTGCTGGCCGAGGGTGAAGCCGTTGTTGCAGGCGGCGGGTTTTCTGCAGGTTTTTCCTGTCCGGTAGTGACTGGTGGTGCTTCTTTTTGTTCATTTGACGTAACCGGTGGCTGCTCGGCAGGAGGAGTTTTTCCTTTTTGCTTTGGAATTTTCTTTGTTCCTTTGACTGCCGATACCGGAGGAACAGAAGCTTTTTTCTGAGCTGATACACGGGGTGGCACAGAGGGTTTTTCCTTTTCCTGTGACGTCATTGCCGGTTTCTTCTCATTTCTTTTGGCGGTAACAGCCGGTGGAACGTTTTTCACCGGCATAACCTGCTTTTCCACCGGCTTCATGATTTGACGCGCCGTCCACTTACTGACGAGAAATGTTTGATGAGATGTGGACGACTGCACATAGTAGTTTGCTGAATCCGGAAGAACGGGGGCGACATTCAGTGTCACTGTTTCCGATCCTTTGACTGCGATAGTCACCGGATGCGGCGGAAATGCCGACAACGTATCGGCAAAATCATCCGCCCGAAGATTAGCAATGGAATTGATTGCCGGAGTTACTCCATTTAATTCGACGGTTTCTCCATTCATTTTCCAGCCGCTGGTATCGCGTTGAAGAGAATACTCTTTTGACCCCGCTCCGTACGTAAGACCTTTGATGGATTCCGACGGTATGGTGAGAATTGTTTTATCGCGCCAGTCTTTTACGTCACGCGTAATTGCCCAGTCTTCAATACCCTCGCCCAGGTAAACATCCTTGGAATCCGGTAATCGAAAATACACTTCCGAATATGACGGTCCCATTTTTCCGACAATCATCGTGACGGATTTCCCCGATCGTTCGGTCAGGGTCAAGCGCGTGCCGGAACTATCGACCTGGAAGATACTTTGTTTTTCTGGATTCGACGAGATGAGACTTCCCTGTTTGAAATGCGCAACACCGCCGATCAATTGCAGGACAAATGCCGGATCCGCGGGATATCGAAGCGGCGACGTGATCGTCCATTTTCCCCCGACATTTTCAATCGTGATCGACTTCGAGGGGCGATGCAATTCAATTTTTACAACCGAGGCGGAATCGATGGAAAAAGAAATCTGCCCGGGTTTATAACTCGCTTCACGCTCTTTATCGGAAGGAATCAAAAAATACGTAATCCCGCCCAGCACCAGCAACACGGTAATCAAAATTATGGTTGAACGATTCATCGCGATAATTCCCCGATTTATAATCCGCGTGATTCAAGACGCTTGCGCGAACCGACTCGCCATCGCCAGCGTATGACACCGATCAAAATTACGACAAGCGGCGGCACTCCAAGATCGATCCCTTTGATCCACGATTTGGTCGCTTCGCTCACTTCATCAAGAGGTTTTGAGCTGCTCTCTCTTGCACGAATTGCTGCGAGACCGATATCGTCCGCAAGCCAATCGATAAGATTGCTGGCAAGGAGAAAATTATCTTTATTTCCTCCGGAATACTGATCCTGCAGGAAATCACCGTCACCGACCACGACGATTTTATTTAAAGGACCGGTAACAATTTTCTTCGTCGTATCGATTGCCGTTTTTACATTATCATCGACATCGATCGGCTTGCTTGCGAATGCACTGGAGAACGCCCCTTCAACGGTCACGGCAAGCGGAATGCCGGACTCCCTGAACATTTCCTGCGTCACAGGAATCGTCGGATTAATGACAAAGTAATTTTCCATCCGGCCGCTTTTCGTAGAACTTTGTACGAGCACATTCGCCGTATACCCTTTTTGCCGGGCAAGACCCGTATCGATCGAACTGACGAAATAAAACACCACCGAGCCGAGATCTTTTACGATCGGGCTCGTTTTGTTGAACTCACTTGCCCTGGGCAAATAATAGAACGGAATCTGGTTCTGAATCACCATAAAGCCAGCCTGCTGGCTTACCGTCACATACGCACAACTCACATCCCGCACAAGATCGGTATTGACACGCACGCCATACGACTCGAGCATGTCGTCAAGATTGAGATTCAACGCTTGTCCGCTCTGGCTCTGAAGATTTGCACTGACTTTGTTGAGAAAGAACGCGACGCGACCGCCTTTCATCATGTATTGATCGATCAAAAACTTTTCCCAGTTTTTAAACGGCTGTGTCGGCGCGACAATCAACAAAACGGCAACGTCGGAAGGGATTGCTTTCCCACCGGTCAGGTCAACGGTTGTTACCTCATATTGCTTTTCAAGAATATCCTGAACCTCTTTCACCTGCTGCAATGACGGCTCGCCGTGACCGGTGAGAAATCCGATCTTCTTCAATTCTTTCGAGGTCATTTTCTTGATTGCCGAACTTATCTCGTACTCAAGATTCGCGGTCGATTGAACGACGGGGACATGCTCTTGTTTGTCGCCATATAACAATACCAAGCCCATGTATGCTTTTTCAATCTGAAGTTTATCTTCTTTCAGGACCTGAACCTGCACCGGCGGAATGCCGTATTTTTGGGCTTCCTGTTCCAGCTCTTCTTTTTTGGAAGGATCGATAAACTCGTATTGAAAATTGCCACCGGCATATGCACGATATTCGTCAAGCTGATCCTGTACCTCGCGCTTATTATTATTGTACGGAGCCGGAAGGTCGGATGTAAAATATGCCTTTACCAAAAATTTATCGTCGAGCGACCGGACGAGATTTTTGCTCGCATCGGAAAGCGTGTAAATTTTTTCTTTCGTCAGATCGAAACGCTTAAAGAATCGCGTGCCGAGAAAATTGACGAACACGAGAATGCCGAGAACGATGACAATATTCAGAATCATTTGGCTTCGCTGTTTCATCGCATTATTCTCCGTTCATGACCATCGTCGTTTTTGAAGAACTGCGGTTCCCAGCATCAGCGAAAATCCCACTGCCGACACATAATAAATCAAATCCCGTGAATCGATAACCCCGCGCGCAATATTCGAAAAATGATAATCCACGCTGAGATATTCGAGATACGTTGCGAGAGAGGCCGGCAAATAAAACAATACTTTGTCGAGCATGAACAAACCGAACACGACCAAAAAACTGACAATGAAAGCCACCACCTGATTTTCCGTAATCGATGATCCAAAAACGCTGACTGCAAGAAAAACCGCACCGACAAACAATAGCCCGAGATATCCACCGATGACCGGACCGATATCGAGCGTGCCGATAAACGAAACGGTAATGTAATAACAGAACGTCGGCAGGAGCGTGAAGAAATAGAGCGCCCAGGCAGCAAGAAACTTCCCGGTGATGATTTCCGATTCTGTAACCGGCTTGGTGATCAGTAATTCGAGCGTTCCCGATTTTTTTTCTTCGGAAATCAATCGCATGGTGATCGCCGGAGCGAAAAACAGCAGAAGGAACGGCGTCATTTCAAATACCGTTCTCAGCGTGGAAATATTCGCGATGAAAAGATTACTGGTAAAAAACCAGCCAAGGATCACCAGAAACACCACAATGACAATATACGCCACGGGCGAATTGAAGAACGACCGGAGCTCTTTCAGGAAAATATATTTGATATTATTGAAATTCATCGCGGAATCACATCGGATGTAAGTTCACGGAAAATATCTTCGAGACTTGTTTGTTCACGGTGAAGCTCCAAAAGATTCCACCGTTTCTGCACGCATAACTGGAACAGCTCTTTTCGAATATCGATTGATGAAGAAGTTTCGACGGTAAATCGTTTAACGCCGTTCTGTTCGGAAACCAGCGACACCGTACTTATCGAAGGAATATTTCTGACCTGGACGGCGATCATTTCGAACGATTGCTCGTCCGGAATTTCAACTTCCAGAAGAATTTTTTCACCGCCGTGTAAATTTCTCTGTAAATCGGCAATCGGTCCGTCGGCAACAATTTTCCCACGGTTAATAATAATAACGCGGTTGCATGTTGCCTGAACTTCCGGAAGGATATGCGTCGACAAGCACGACCGTTTTTTGTTTGCCGATATTCTGAATCAAACTTCTGATCTCGACGATTTGATTCGGATCCAAGCCGCTGGTCGGTTCATCAAGAATCAAAACACGCGGATCATGAATCAACGCCGCCGCCAACCCGACACGTTGTTTGTATCCTTTGGAAAGCTGTCCGATATCCTTATGCTTCATTTCTCCGAGTCCGCACACATCGACCATTTCTTTCAATCGTGCCGGAATGCGCGACGGAAAAACACCCAGAAGCTGTGCCGAATATTCGAGATAATCGATCACGTTCATATCGAAATAGAGCGGGTTCTGCTCGGGAAGATAGCCGACAAGTTTTCGCACTTCGAGCGATTCGGTTTGAACGTCGCGTCCTTCCACTTTTACCGTACCGGCAGTCGGCGAAAGATAACAGGTAATCACTCTCATCGAAGTCGTTTTGCCGGCACCGTTCGGACCGAGAAATCCCAGAATTTCTCCGGAATGGACTTCAAAGGAGATGTTATCTACAGCTTTTGCATCACCGTACGATTTTGTGAGATTTTCTACCAGAATGGACATGAATACTTGGAAATGCCGTTTATCGTTGTTGAAATCCTTACCATTGAGTGTGCAAATATTGGAATTTTTTGTGAAAGATGCAAATATCTAAATCGGGAAATTTGGGGCTCCCGTTTAAGGATTTCTCAATAATGAGCTCAGGGCGAAGGATTTTTGTTTAACGCGCAAATAGCTGTCGATAGGCTAAAACTTGATCGCGAAGTTCCCGATAGAAAGCAAAGAGAATCCCAAATAATAATATTCAGGATTCTCTTGAAAGAATGAACGAAAATGTTTAATTTTTCTTTTCAGCCGCTACCTGTTCCTGCGTCGACTGGGATTGTGCGTGCGGCTGGTGCAAATAGAAATTTTGCACTTTCGGGCGATCCGGTTTCCGCCGGCGATCGGTAATTCCTAATCCGCTCCGGTAGAGAAGCGGAACATTAAACTTCCTGCTCGAATCGACATTATTGCCGAGCGGATGCAGTAATCCCGTGTCGTAGACTGCGCGGATCGCATCGTCCCCTTTCGGACTGAGCGGTTCAAACAGCATATACAATTCTTCGCGATGGAATGTTGCACTATCACTTCCGCGGAAAACGTCGAAATGTTTCGAAAGGTGCGGGAATTCGGAATAGAGATATGCGTCGCACCGGTAGAGAGAAATAGAATTAAACGCATCTCTCAGCGCTTTAATGCTGATGAGTTTTGTCGACGTATGTTTTCCTTCCAGGCGGTTCATTTCCCGTTGTCTCTCGACCGCGCGGTTGGCAAGATGAATCAGTTCACGGGGGAAACTGTTTTCCATACCGTCGATCAGTCGTTTCAAAATCCAGTGATGCGTAAGCGTCGGCGGAATGCCGGACGTGGGAGGTGTCATCGTTTCAAAAATAGTATAAAAGACACGTTCAACATAATCGTCGGCGCCGATGATAACGTTGGAAACGTCCACTTTTTCCTTCAGAACCTCTTCACAATATTCCCGTACATGCGGGTCGACGACAGCGCGTGAGACGAGCAGTTTCATGAGCAGAGGGCTGCGCCATTTCATTTCAGTCGTATAACTCACCAGATGAGATTTGTTGACGATATGAAGCTGGCGGTAGATATCGTTTCGCAGGAAAATTTTAAAATGAATATTTTTGAATTGATTGCCGTATTGGACAAGAAGCTGAACCAGACCGGTAATCGACGCGCGCAATTTTTGAATATCGTCGACGAACAATAAATCCAGCTTATCGAGCATCAGCCAGGCAAGGCAATTCGTTTCTCGAAGAATAACATCGATCGTATCCAGCAACGCGATGATACTCATGCCGGTTCGTTGTTTGAAATCTGCCAGCAACCGTTTCTCATTCGTCTCTTCGCTATCGGCGTACGGCAGCCAGTTTTTGGATTGCTTGGGTTTATTGAATTTGAACATGCTTTGTTTGAACTTCGAAAGCAGACCGTCATCGGCAAGCAGCCCGACTTCAATCAACAGCCGGTGTAATGTTGCATGAGCTTCTTTGACTTTTTCGCTTTTTGACTTCTCGATCATCGCCTGCATTTTTTTATCTGCGAGCAGGATCGAGGCCGTTTTTAATCCGAGGTAGAGCAACCAGAAATACCGGAACTCATCGACCGATTGCGGATTCAATTCACGCAGTTCCACACCGGGAAGAAATTCTTCGCTTTGAAGTCCGTACGCCGGGATGGTAAAAATTTCATTGAACTGTTTCGGGAGAAGCGGCTTCACTTTTTGAAGATCGTCACACAACAAACGGCACATGGCGCTTTTCCCCGAACCTTTGTTGCCGACGACCAACGAATGTTGCGGCATCAATACTTGACGCAGCATCTCCGTTCCGATGAAACAATTTTCAAATCGGTTATCGGTCTCGCCGTCGACGCGGCCGAAATTCAATTGAGTCAAAACCTGTTGCGGATCAATCATACCTAACCCCTACAATGACAATCTCCAGTTATTTGGTGCTCTCCCCGGCAATGTTTCAATTGGAAAACCTATTCAATTTATATCAAATCGGCAATAGAGATTGTGGTTACGCTCACATAGGCGCAACCGTTTCTCGGAATTAATCGTTACTTTGATAATCGGTTCAAGGATTTCTTGAAAGAATCGTATAAAATCGTTACTTTGGTTCAGAATCACACTCAATATTTTTTGATGTTTTGATGCTCACTCCCAAAAGCCAGTTTGCTTATTTCGAAAATTTAGAAGAAACCATCAAAATTGGATTTGCCCTGTATCTTTTATTTTTCGTGGGCGGCTGCATATCGATACTGTTGGGGGGCGAAATACTAAACGATTTTCTGCACCACGGAAGATTCGTCGAGATCGGCGGCGGAGTAATTGCTTGCGGTGCCGCATTTTGGGGAATCTACTGGAGTACGAGCCGGATACAGTGGTTGGGTGAAATACATATTTGGCTGGACAAAATATTATTCGGCTTCCTGAAAAAATCCAACACGATTATTTTTGACGGATTGATCGTTGCCCTCCCTCAGGAAGAACGGGAAACAGCGGTCAATATCGGAACGGGCGAACAGGGACTGCTGGCACAATCTATCTTCTCGCAGCTCGCCAAGGATAACCAGCTTTTTGCAACGCTTCTCCAGAGCGGAATTTTCCGGTACTGGATCTGGTACTGGATCATGATTTACGGAACATTTCTCTCTTCCATCTTAACAGCCGGTTCGTTTTTCAACATCCTGCTCGGTTCCGATCCCGGCGGAAAAACACTTTTTTCCATCTTCTGGATTCTCGCACTCCTTCATCTCGCCGTCACATTGTTATTGGGATTTTTCCTGTTGCGGATGACAAAACAAACCGTTAATTCGATGGTTCTTTCCCATCAAAATGAAATTGCATCGATCCTGCGGGCAAACATTAAACGCTTCCAGATGACTTTGTGAAGAGCATCACGTCGTTTCTGTTGTTTCCCGTGACTTCCTTCCCGTCACACATCACACTTCCTTTGCTTTTAGAAGACATTTTCTTTACCTTGGCAGTGACAAACCCATGACTGTTTCTTGGAGATAAAAAAAATAATGGATAAAGCGAAAGCTCGCATTCTCATCGTGGACGACGAAGCTGATTTGAGAACGCTCCTCCGCCATATTCTCACCGCTCAGGGATATCAGATCACCGATGCGGAAGACGGAGAAGAAGCGATTGAGCTCATCAAGCGACAAAAGTTCGATATCGCCCTGCTTGACATTCAGATGCCGAACATCAACGGCATCCAGGTGCTCAAATATATCAAAGAACATTCTCCGCAGACCAAAGCCGTCATGCTCACCGGTTACGCCGATTTAAAACACGCCATGGAAGCAAAAGAATTCGGTGCGCGGGACTTTATCGGTAAACCGTATAAGCTGGAAGATGTCCTGTCGACAATCGAACACATTCTCGCTGAGTAATTGATCGATGCTTGACGAATTTAAAAATATCGCGGGCAAGGTTCAGCTGGAGCAATTTGACGTCGGCAATTTTTCCAAAGAGAAAATACGCGAATTGTTCCGCACAGGAAAAGTTCCCACCGCCGAGGTTCTCGTCGACGAATTGATCCTGCGCGCCATTAAAGAAGGCGCAACCGATCTTCACCTTGAACCCCATGAAAACGAATTACGAATCCGCCTCGGCTTCGAAGGATTCATGAAGAAATTAGTGTATCTTCCGAAAGAAATTTCAGAAAACCTTGCCAATGTATTGAAAACCAAGGCAACATTGAATGCGTTTGAAAAGAAAAAGCCGCAGGAAGGACAATTTTCCTATTCTATCGGCACTTTTCAATTTGATGTTCGCATCAGCCTGATACCGGTACTCTGGGGTGAACGCATTGCTTTACGCATTTTTCAAAAAAACGCGCGCTCATTCCGCATCGAAGAAATAGGATTTTCCAAAGAAAATCTTGACAAAACACGGGCATTGATACGCAAGCCTTCGGGACTCCTGCTCATCAGCGGCCCTGCCAGCAGCGGAAAAACGACAACGATGTACGCTACGGTGAATGATGTCGCAACTCCGGAAAAGAATATCATCACGGTAGAAAATCCGATCGAATCAAAACTCGATTTTGCTTCACAAATTTTCGCCTCGACCGATAAAACATTTACGTTTACCGATGCGCTCAGGGCAATTCTGAAACAGAATCCCAACATCATCATGTTAGGCGAAGTTCGTGATTCGGAAAGCGGCACGATTGCCGTGGAAGCCGCGCTGACCGGCAACCTTGTCGTCAGCACGATGCTTGCAAACGACGCTCTCAGTACAATCTTCCGCCTTCTGAACCTCGGCGTATTGCCGTACTGGCTTGCGTCTTCATTGAACGGGATTGTCTACCAGCAGTTGGTGAGAAAAATCTGCGAATCGTGTAAGGAAGAATTTCAGCCGACCGCAGAAGAGTTATCCGTTTTGGGAGAAAATGTACCGCAACAAATTAAGTTTTACCGCGGCAAAGGATGCGAACAGTGTGAGAATACCGGTTATAAAGGAAGAACAGGCATCCACGAGATTTTTGTCATTGATGATCAGGCGAGAGAGTTAATTTACCAGCAGGCATCTATCGTGAAACTGAAAGCCGCGGCGATCACATCCGGATTCGAAACTATTACGCAGGATGCAATCAAAAAACTTGCCGCGGGAATTACCACCATCCAGGAATGTTCCCGCGCCGTCCGGTAGACGGAATTGCAACAATTTAGTAATCTTCGTATCTTACAGCCGTTCACTTCTGTTATCGTTTTCACTTCATAATCATATTTTCATTGCGCCCATAGCTCAATTGGATAGAGCATTTGGCTTCGAACCAAAGGGTTGGGGGTTCAAGTCCCTCTGGGCGCACAAATTTCTAATTTATCTTTCGTAGACCTTGATCGCATCATTACTCATATACCTTTTGGCACTGGCTGGTGCTAGTTTTGCATCTTATCTTTTTGGCATATTATACGGACTTGTTTTGCATCCAATTCCATTTCAACGATTGCCGGACACAATAAGAAAGCATTTTACCAAAATCTATCTTCATCTTTTATGGTTGCTTGGTGGATTCATTAAAATGATAATTGCTTTCTTCATCCTGAAATCATTTAGCCTCAATATCACCTGGATATTTATCTTCATTCTAATTCTACCGCATGTATTCTTGTTCAACTCTAAAACATTGAATAAGCCCGAGAATCTTGGTTACTTCAATCTTTTACAAGCGAACCCAACTTATGTCGCAGAGAATTTTCAACACATTGCAATCACAAATAGAATGGAAGCCGTCAGCAGAATTGTCGGGACATTGATTGGTATTTTTATTATCCGAATCTATTGGCCGTAGGAAGGCATGGGATTTTCTTTTAAGATTGCACAACTAAAATTCAATTTACTAAAGGGAATTCAATGCATTTTCATCACATCACTCATCTTCTGTCAGCACTTTTAACCCCGGCTCTTGCACTTCTGACAATATATATCGCATGTCAACAATATCGTCTAAATAAACAATCGGTAAAATTCCAAAAATTTGATCAGAGAGCAAAGGTCTATGATGCTATAAAATCTTTCATAAGGAAAATGCTACAAACGGGAGTGGTTGAGAGTAGTGATTTTGACGAATTCCGTTCTGAAACTAAATTAAGTGACTTTTTATTTGGGAAAGATGGTGAAATACCAAAATTGATTCAGGATGTTTATGAAAGGGCGACGGAATTTGATGGTATCAACCAAAGACTTAAGTCAACACTTTCGAAAGAACAGGAAACAGAATGCCGTGACCAGAGAGAGCATTTGAAAAAAGATCTTTCACAATTGATTGAGCGGAACAAAACGATATTTAGTAAATATTTGGTCATCACATAATAAGATATGGCATTATATTGTGTGACAACTTTTCCCCCTACTTCACCAACGCCATTTTCCGTACCTGCGTAAATGATTTTGATGCATCGGTTGCACTGGTAACTTCGAGTTTATAAAAATATACGCCGCTTGCAAAACTGTTTGCATTCCATTCGACCGATTTATATCCTGCATCTTCAATATCATCCCGCAAGACGCTCACAACCTGACCCGCAATGTTATACACTTTTAACGAAACCCGGCTATCAAGCGGAAGCTGGTAATCGATTCTTGCCGTAGGATTGAACGGATTCGGATAACTTTGCCCGAGAGCAAAGGAAGAAGGAACCGGAGGTTTGCCGATGATTTCTGAGCCCGGTGGCGATGGCGGTCGTTCAGACGTGGCCATAATGGTAATCGGTTGCTCCGCACCGCCGCCGCTTCCATCCATGATCAAGTTCCCTGCCTGATGAACCTTGACCCAATACGCACGACCCGGAAAAATTGTATCGGTCGTATAGTACGAACCGGCATATCCGAAAAATTGCGATGTAATTATTCCTCCGGGAATGGAAGTGATCGACGATATCGCGATTGGCTTCGCAACCGAACCGATAATATTCCATCCGGTGCGCACCGTATCGGTGCAGCGAAATTTCGGCGATCCGGCTGTATACATCGTGTCGGCGTTCGGAAATTTCAACCAGTAACCGGCACCGGTGTCCAAAATACTTTGCACACTATACGAGTTCGAATAAGAGAATGCATTGGAACTTGCCGTCGGAAAAAGCGCCACGGTGTGAAAATCCGGTGCGATAACCGGAACAGAAATCATATTCCACCCCGGTATGATCGCGTCGGGATACAGATGATAATTTCCGAAATTATATCCGGTGGAATCTCCGCCCGGTGATAACGCCACGCTGTATGAAAGAAATGAGGGTAATGTTTGCAGCCATCCTTTCGGCAGGGCTTCACTGATGGAATAGTTATCCTGAAGAAGACTCATAAATGAATAATTGCCATTCACATCGGTATAGGTCGATTCGGCTATTGCGCCGACGGCATATATTTTCCTTCCGGCAACACCCTGTTCCGAACTGTCGGCAATCCCGTTGGCATTATTATCCAAGAAAACTTTACCGCTGATGAATCCGCTCGAACTATCAATAAGCCGATACACACCTCCGGGAGGACCCCAAACGCCATTTGCGCCTGCAACCCAGACATCATTTGGCGCAAGCGGATGTACCCGAAGATTCCATGCAGCAAAATCCGACGGTAATCCGGCGGTATAATTTTGAAATGTTGCACCGCCGTCGGTCGTCCGCTCGATTCCTGCCATGCCTGTCGTAAAACTGAACCGACCGACATATAACGTTTCCGGATGCTGTACATCGATTGCCATCGACCAGATGGCAACCTTTTGCAGCGGCGTTTTAAACCATGTCTCTCCGCCATCCGTCGTTTTCCAGAGATTGTTTATAGTATCCGGAGTGCCATACGTCGCGGCATATCCTATCAACGGTTGCTGAGGGTTGATTGCAAATTTCGGGACTTCGAGCGCACCACCGTTATTGACCATTCTCCATGTTACTCCGGCATCGGTGCTTTTTGAAATGGTGCTTGAACCGGTACCGGCATAAAGAATATTTGAACTATCGGGCCGTACAATAAGACCGCAAAGTTCCGGACCGGAGATTCCCTGCAATGTCCACGTTTCACCGCGGTCGGTGCTGCGATACACGGAGCCGTCGGAAAATTTTCCGGCATACATCGTATCGGGATGTGAAGGATCGAAGTCGAAACTTTCTCCATCAATTCCATAACTCGGAATAACGGCATGCCAGTGCGCACCTTCATCGGTGGTTTTCCACAATCCGTCATTGAAAAATCCGGCGATGAAAATTGTCAGGGTATCATTGGGATGAACAAGAATTTGCCGGATGCCATAATTGATATACGGCGTCGTGGGAAGATCCGTCCAGTGTTTTCCTTTATCTCTCGAAACCGAAAGGACGTCGGATGTTCGTTCACAGTAAATCGTATTAGGATTCAGCGGGTTGAGACCGACATTATATCCGACGGCAGGTCCCCGCTCCTGCCAGTAGTTCATCTGAGCCGGGGATGAACACGCGGCGACAACATAAATCGTAAGCAATACAACGAAAGAACGAATTGTCAGGCTATGATACATAACGACCTCATGATAGAAGAACAATATTACCGGTGAACAAATGATAGAAAATAATTACACCGTACCATTCATGATAAGATTATTATAGCGAACTGTCAAGGGGGTAATGCCTCAGTTTCCCTATATCCATTGTCCCGAAATCTCTCGTCTTGCTGTCCCGCTCAAAGAGCGGGATTATTCAGCATCTATTCTGAGCTTCCTTAGTTCAGATTCCGAATAGAAGCGTTTCGGAAAGACGGGGATTTGTAAATTGAGGCACTACCGTCAAGGGGAATTACAGGAATGGTCTTTCAATAAAAAACGTTTTACATCACGAAAATTTCAATTTCTTTTTCCACTGCCGAATCGACTTCCGTACTTCAACCGGAGAGGTCGATCCTTCCGACCGCTTTCGTGCAATCGACGCTCGAAGATCGATGACTGCATAGATATCGTCCATAAACAGGCGGGAATATTTTTTATATTCGGGAAGAGATACATCCTTTAACGATTTTTTTGTATCCACACAATGTTGAACAATATTGCCGACGACACCGTGCGCCGAACGAAACGGCATTCCTTTTCGAACGAGATAATCCGCTACTTCCGTCGCCAGCAATAAATCCGATTGCCAATCGTCTTCGAACCGTTTGGAATGAAACGTTGTCGATTGCAGCATCAGAGCAGAAATTTCCAGGCAATCCGTAACGGTTCGAACCGTGTCGATAACCGGCTCTTTATCCTCCTGAAGATCACGGTTGTACGCCAGCGGCAAACCTTTCATGACAGTCAGCAATGCAACAAGCGATCCGTACACCCTGCCGGTCTTGCCGCGGACAAGTTCTGCCATATCGGGATTCTTTTTCTGCGGCATGATACTGCTGCCGGTCGTGAACGCATCGCCGATTTCTGCAAATCGCCATTCCTGCGAACTCCACAAGACCATTTCCTCTGCAAACCGGCTGAGATGCATCATGGTGATCGCGCTTGCGGAAAGAAATTCGATTAGCACGTCACGGTCGGCGACGGCATCGATACTGTTTTCAATCACCGAATTGAATTTCAACTGCTGAGCGGTTGCCCGGCGATCAATCGGAAACGATGTACCCGCCAGCGCTCCGGCACCGAGCGGCGAGCGGTTCACACGGTCGAGACAATCCGCGTAGCGCTCATCATCACGATCGATCATCGAAATATATGCGAGAAAATAATGAGCAAGAAGAACCGGTTGCGCCTGTTGAAGATGTGTATATCCCGGCATGACGACATCCGAATACTGTTCGGCTTTTCTGAGGAATGATTTCTGAAGGATGCCGGATCTGTTTCTGAATGTTTTCGATTGCACGACGAAGATACAATCGTTCATCCACTGCAATTTGATCGTTACGGCTTCGCGCCGTGTGCAATTTTCCGCCGACAGGACCGACGAGATCGATCAACCGCTGTTCAATTGCCATATGAACATCTTCAGCAACGAACCGGCCGCCTTGATTCTTCATCGTATCGAACGAAAACTTTCCGCTTTCGATTTCCTTGCAGACGGCAAGCAATCCGCGTTGAATTTTTTGCGCTTCGTGCTTTGTGAGAATTTTTTGACCGGCGAGCATTGCAACGTGAGCAAGACTGCCTTCGATATCTTCCCGGTACAACTGTTTATCGACCGGCAAGGAGGTCGAAAAAGCGAGCGCTTTCGGATGAAGCCGTGAACGAAATCGTCCTTTCCACTGCTTCATTCGTTTACTCTGTCGGAACGAGCTGTTTCATGATCGGACTTTTTCCGTTCAACTTTTGCTGAACCTGATGGAATGTTTTCGCCGACAATCCGAAAATCTTGATGAATCCTTCCGATGCTTGATGATCGAACGAATCTTCCTTCGTGTAGGTTGCCAGTTTAGCATTATATAACGAATGCGGAGACGTTCGTCCCGCCACTGAAACAGTTCCTTTGAACAATTTCACTTTGACCGTTCCGGAAACTGTTCGCTGTGTCTCGTTGATGAACGCATCGAGCGCAAGACGGAGCGGCGTAAACCACAAACCGTTGTACACAAGATTGGCATATTCCTGCGCAAGCTGCCGTTTGAAATGAAAAACGGCTTTGTCCAATGTCAACCGTTCGAGTTCGGTATGTGCGAAATGAAGAATCGTTGCCGCCGGCGCTTCATAAATTTCACGCGATTTAATTCCCACCAACCGATTTTCCACCAGATCGATTCTTCCGACACCGTATGCTCCGCCGATGTCATTGAGCAAATGGATCAATTGAACGATGTCCATCTCTTCGCCGTCGATACCGACCGGAACTCCGTGATCGAATTCTATCGTCACATATTTCGGTTCGTCCGGTGAATCGGCAGGATCGACAGTGCGCTGATATGCGTCGGCCGGCGGTTCAACCATCGGATCTTCCAGCACGCCGCATTCGATGCTCGTTCCCCACAGATTTTCATCGATGGAATACGGACTCGCAACCGTTGCTGAAACGGGAATATTATGTTTTTTTGCATACACCATTTCTTCTTCGCGCGACGTGAACTCCCACGTTCGCAGAGGAGCAAGAATTTTCAAATCGGGCGCCAGGGCACCAATCGAAACTTCGAACCGGACCTGATCGTTTCCTTTTCCGGTACTGCCGTGGGCGACCATCGTTGCATTTTCTTTGCGGGCAACATCGACAAGCATTTTCGATAACAGCGGTCGTCCGAGCGACGTCGCCATCGGATACACACCTTCATACAGCGCACCGGCTTTCAATGCCGGGAGGATATACGATTCCGCGAATTCCCGCGTGAGATCTTCCATGTACACGGCAGATACGCCGGTCGCCAGCGCTTTTTCCCTGACGCCGACGAGCTCTTTTCTCTGTCCGAGGTTGCCCGTCGCCGTCACGATTTCGGCATCGTATTTTTCCATGAGCCATTTGACCATGACGGAAGTATCGAGACCTCCGGAATACGCAACAACGATTTTTTGTTTTTTCATGACTGCCCTTCAGTAAATTTTTCTTTAAGTAATCTGAGAAGTGGTTCTGTTTTCTTTTGCGACCGGGGAATCACCAACAACGTATTATCACCCGCCAGCGTTCCGATGATATCCGGATGCTGTAACGTGTCGATAAATTCCGCAACGACATTTGCACATGCCGGAAGCGTTCGGATCACGATTATATTTTCATTGGCGTTCATAAAAACGACCTGCGAACCGACGATCGGCGTCAGAATCTGCTGTTCCGCTTCAGCTTGAAACACATAATGCGGTTTCGGCCCGGATGCAATCCTTCCCACGCCGAGTTCACGCAAATCACGTGATAATGTTGCTTGCGTTACAGCGAACCCGCGCTTCTTCAATTCAAGACGCAACTCATCCTGGTTGCCGATCGATTTCGATCCGATGATTTCTTTGACCGCAAATAATCTGGCTTGTTTCGTCATGGTTATTCGATGGTAACGGATTCCAATTTTCGTTCATCACGCACCGGCAGACTGCCGTGATGCTCAAGAAGATATTTCAGAATTCCTTTTTGAACATGAAGCCGGTTTTCCGCTTCATCCAGAATGACCGGTCGAAACCGTTCAAACACATCGGCAGTGATTTCTTCACCGCGATGCGCCGGAAGACAATGCAGAACGACGCAGTTCTTTTTAGCAACGGTTAGCAGATTGGATTAATTTGAAATCCCTGAAATGCATGCTGCCGGGCGACGCGTTCTTCTTCCTGTCCCATACTCACCCACACGTCGGTATACAACACATCGGCATCGGTAGCAGCTTCGATCGGATCGTGAACGATATCGATCCGGCTCACTCCCGCTGATTGTGCGCGCAGAAAAATATCCGGATCCGGTCCATATCCTTCGGGACATGCCAGTACGAAGTGAAATGGAATTTTCTCCGCCAGCTCAAGCCAGGAATTGACCATATTATTTCCGTCGCCGATAAACGTGATTTTTGTCCGATCGGAAAACATCCCGCGCTCACGCAACGTATAAACATCCGCCAAAATCTGACACGGATGCAACAGATCGGTCAACGCATTGACAACCGGAACGGTGGAATGCCGCGCAAGCTCTTCCACGGTGCTGTGTTTCATCGTTCGTGCAATAATCAGATCGTTATAGCGGGACAGAACTCCGGCAATATCTTCAACCGGTTCACGCGTTGCGAGACCGATATTCTGCTGTGAAAGAAATACCGATTGACCTCCAAGCTGTGAGACAGCAACTTCAAACGAAACATGCGTCCGCAACGACGGCTTTTCGAAAATCAATGCCGCAGTTTTTCCCATCATCACCGTCGAAGATACCGACCGACGGCGTTTCATTTCATCCGTCATCAACCATATCGTTTCGATTTCTCCCCGTGAGTAGTCGGCAAAACCGACAAAATCTTTTTTCATCGTAAGACCTCTTGAAAAGAATTCGACCGGATAACTTCCGTACCGATACCGGCATCGGTGAAAATTTCCAGAAGAAGGGAGTGTTTGACCCTGCCGTCGACAAGGTGGACTTTATTGACGCCGGCATCCAGAGCGGTAAACGCGGAACGGATTTTCGGAATCATACCGTTGATAATGATTTTTTGATCGATCAACCGAACCGCTTCTTCACGGTCCATACTGTGAATGAGCGTACCGTCGACCAGCACACCTTTCACATCGCTCATGTACACTAATTTTTCGGCGCCCAATGCGGCTGCGACCTGCGATGCCGCAACATCGGCATTGATATTGAATGCCGTTCCTTCACTGTCGACTCCCACCGGCGCAATGACGGGAAGATAATTCTTCGCAAGAAGTAACTGCAAAAATTCCGTGTTCACGCCGACGATTTCACCGACAAATCCGAGGTCGGATGTACCGCCGATAAATTTTTTCACTTTCAGCAATTCCGCATCGATGCCGCACAACCCGACCGCGTTGCCGTGATGGCAATTGATGTTGGCAACAATATCCTTGTTCGTTTTTCCTGCAAGGACCATCTGGACGACATCCATCATCGAGGCGTCGGTGTACCGCTGGCCGTCGATAAATTGCGTCGGAATGCCGAGTTTACCGGCAATGTCCGTTACTTCGTTACCGCCGCCGTGGACGATGACAATATTGATCCCTACTTTTGCCAGAAGAGCGATATCTTGCGCGAACGATTCTTCCAGATCTTCATCGATCATGGCGGCACCGCCGTACTTCACGACGAATATTTTGCCTTCGTACCGGCGAATGTACGGAAGCGCTTCAATCAGGACTTCTGTTTTTTCATTGATCGTCATATCACGTCCTACGTCCGGTAATTCGCATTGATGGCGACATAATCTTTGGAAAGGTCGCACGTCCAGAATGACGCGCTCGATGTGCCCTGGTGCAAATTGACGGTGATTTTGATTTCCTTTTGAGAAAGAATCCGTTTCGCGTCGATTTCGGAAAAGTTAATCGCATAATTCTTTTGCAAAATCGGAACGTCATCAAAAAATATTTCCACATCTTCCGGATTGAAGTTGATACCGGAATATCCGACCGCGGCAAGAATTCTTCCCCAGTTTGCATCTTCTCCATGAATCGCGGTTTTCACTAAATTGGAATTGGCAATTGCCCGTGCGGCCTGTACGGCATCTTCTTCCGAAACGGCATCCGTCACGTAAATTTCGACAAATTTCGTCGCACCCTCACCGTCGACAACAATCATCTTGCATAATTTGACAAGGAGATATTCGAACGCTTCATAAAAAACCGGAAAGAGCGGATCGTCCGCGCTTTCAAGCCGTGAATTTTTCGCCAAACCGTTTGCGAGAACGAGCACCATATCGTTCGTGCTCGTATCGCCGTCAACCGTAATGCGGTTGAACGACCGGTCGGAAGCATATTTGAGTGTGTACTGCAATAACTCCGGCGAAATATTTGCATCCGTCGTGATAAAGGCGAGCATCGTCGCCATGTTGGGAGCGATCATGCCGGAACCTTTTGCCATACCGCCGATGGTCACGTCGACACCGTCGATGTTGACACGGACGGCAAGTTCTTTCAAAAATTTATCGGTCGTCATGATCGCTTCGGCGGCGGCACCGTGTCCGTCGACATCGAGCATCGCCATCGCTTCGGTAATTCCGGATTCCACTTTGTCCATCGGCAAATATTGTCCGATCACGCCCGTGGAAGAAACGAGCACACCGCTTTCATCGACACCGAGTGCACCGGCAGTTAATTTAATCATCGACAATGCATCGTTGAGTCCGCGTTCGCCGGTACAGGCATTTGCATTTCCGCTGTTCACGAGAATCGCCCGGAATGTATTCGATATTTCCAATTGCTTTTTACAGACAACAACCGGAGCAGCAGGTACTTTATTCATTGTGAAAATTCCCGCGGCGTTTGCCGGCTCGCTGGAATAGAGCAATGCGAGATCTTTCTTGACTTTTTTGATTCCGCTATGAACGCCGGCGGCGAAAAAGCCGCCGGGTCCCGTTACACCGCCCGGAATTTCTGTAATCATTGAGCAAACTCCTTTTGTAAGCCTCGTTCTTGAGAAATCTGAAACATGATATTCATGTTTTGAATTGCCTGTCCTGCCGCGCCTTTGACAAGATTGTCGATGACCGAAACGATAATCAATTGATTCGTGCGCCGCTCGATCGTGAAATGGATATCGCAAAAATTTGTCCGGATGACGTTGGTGATCTGCGGAACTTCTTTTTTCATGCGCACGAACGGTGCGTCACGGTAAAACTCCCGGTATGCGCCGGCAATATCTTCTTCACGAATATTCTCGAGAAGATTGGCATGCACGGTGGTATAAATTCCCCGCGTAATCGGAACGAGATGAGGAACGAACGAAAGGGAAATTTTTTCTCCGGCAGCGCATTCCAGCACCGATTGAATTTCCGGAATATGCTGGTGCTTGCCGATTTTGTAGGCACGGATATTTTCGTTCACCTCGGAAAAACTCATTTCCAACGATGCACTTCTTCCGGCACCGGAAACGCCGGACATGGAATTGATGGTAATATTGGATGGCGAAACAAGTTTATTCCGTAGTGCCGGCAACAAGGCGAGAATAGCGCTTGTCGGATAACAACCCGGATTGGCCACAAGAGTTGCAGTTTGTATTGCATCGAAATTCAGTTCAGGAAGACCATAGACGGCATCGGCAAGCAAATGTGACGCAGTATGCTCGCGATGGTAAAATTCCTGATAGAGATTCGGTGATGAAAGACGAAAGTCCCCGCCGAGATCGATGATGCGTCCGACCTTCCCGTAAATTTCCGGTACGATCCGCATCGCTTCACCCGAAGGCAGGGCAAGAAATGCAACATCGACGCCCAAAAGATTGTTCGGATCATACGTCTCGTATGTCCTGTCGATCATTCCTGCAAACATCGGATAGAGTTCGGCTACGGATTTTCCGGCGGAAGAAGCAGCAACGCAATGTGCGATTTCAACATCCTCGCGGGAGTTCAACAATCGTAATAATTCGGCGCCGGAATACCCGGACGCTCCAAGAACGGCAGCAGTAATCACGGAAGTGATAATGATGAAAATTGTTGTTGCATAAATATACAAGATTTTGTATTATTATGCAAGTCCTTTTTTCATCACATTAAAAATATTTTTACGGTATGAACTCCTTTGAACGCGAGTCTGAATACTTTTTTCACACCTATAAACGGCTTCCTCTCGAGATCGAACGCGGTGACGGTGTGTATCTCTATACAAAAAATGGCAAGAGGTATCTCGATATGTTTGGTGGACTTGCCGTGAATGCGCTCGGCTATAACCATCCGAAAGTTACCGAGGCAATTTACGAACAGAGTAAGCGATACACGCATCTCTCAAATTATTTTTTGCAGGAACCGCAGCTTCAGCTTGCTCAATTGTTGGTGAAACAGTCGGGATTTGCCAAAATATTTTTCTCGAACAGCGGCACCGAAGCCATCGAGGGAGCAATCAAAATTGCCCGCAAATGGGGATCGAAACGCGGAAAGACCGATATCATTTCTTTTTCCAATGCATTTCATGGCAGAACATTCGGAGCCCTTTCTATCATGGACCGGCCTCAATACCGTGAGGGATACGGACCGTTCCTGCCGAACTGTTGCGTCGCGGAATTTAATAATCCGGAACAATTACAAAGCGCCCTCGGCAGGAAAACGGCGGCGGTTGTCCTGGAATTTATTCAGGGCGAAGGTGGGATTCGACCGGTCACAAAAGAATTTGTCGACGAGCTGCGCCGGTTGAAAAAGCAACTCGGCTTTCTTCTGATTGCCGATGAAATTCAGTCCGGCATCGGCCGAACCGGGAAGTTTTTCGGATTTCAGCATTACGATATCGAACCGGATATCGTCGTGGTTGCAAAACCGATCGGCGGCGGATTGCCGCTCGGCGCAATTTTGGGAAATACGGCCGTCGCCGATGTGCTTGAACCGGGCGTTCACGGAACGACCTTCGGCGGAAATCCTGTTGCCTGTGCCGCCGGCATCGTGGTCATGCACGAAATTATCGACGGCGGTTTGATGGAGAATGCAAACCGGTTGGGAACGATATTCTTTGAAAAACTGAAGTCGCTGCAGAATGAATTTCCCGATCTTGTGAAAGAAGTTCGCGGATTCGGATTGATGGCGGGGATGGAATTAACAAGAGAAGGAGATTCGATCGTAAAAACGATTCGTGACAAAGGAATACTGGTCAACTGTACCAGTCAAACCGTTCTGCGGTTTTTGCCACCGTTAATCATCAACGAACATCATATCGAAGAAACGATTGCAACGCTCAAAGAAACGTTCAGAAATCTTCACTGATATTTATAAAATAAAAAGCCGGCCCTTCAACCAACGAGCCGGCTTTCTCTCACCACCAATTTACTATTTCACCAACATCATCTTCTTGATGCTGACAAAATTCTTACCATTCACACCGTCCGCAGTAATCCGGTAGAAATACAATCCCGATGCGAGACTGGATCCGTTCAGTTGGGCAACCTTGACACCCGGTTCCATCGTTTCATGGTTCACCAGAGTTGCCACTTCCTGACCGAGAATATTGTACACCTTCAGGGTCACCGTCGACAATTGCGGTATATCGAACTGCAACCGGGTTGTCGGGTTAAACGGATTCGGGTAATTCTGATACAATGCATATTCTTTTGGAATTCCCGTTTTTCCGCCGATCACTCCGGTCGATAATTTAATGGTATCACTCAACGCCGCAGATAGGCTTGAAGTAAAGTTTGCATCACCCGCATAATTCGCTGTGATGGAGTGAACTCCCACTGCTAACGCCGATGTTATAAATACCGCCTTACCGGAACCATCAAGGATTGCCGTATCGATTGCCGTCGATCCATCGACGAATATCACGGTACCGGTTGGAACTCCGGAAACGGGGTTAATCAAACTCACCACAGATGCTTCCAGGGTATCGGAGACTCCGAATACAGATGAGGTTGTATTAGCGCTTAACGTAGTTCCTGTGGGGACTTTATTCACCGTATCCGACAACGCGCCGGACGTACTGCCGGTAAAGTTCGCATCATCCAGATACACTGCCGTGATCGAATGGACTCCGGCACTCAACGTTGAGAGACTCAAATGTGCAGTTACCACCGGTATGCCAGCTGTTGACCGTTTACCGATAACCAGAGACGGAACAACTTTCATCGTGCTCTTCAACCCTGCCAGCGGTTTATTCGCACCACCGATAGCAACCGTTCCGAGTGATGTCGCACCGTCAAAGAACTGTACGTTTCCGGTCGGTGTGCCCGCTCCGGGACTCGTTACCGATATCGTTGCCGTGAAGTTGACCGTCTGTCCATACACCGACGGGTTCACATCTGCTCCGACACTCGTCGTCGTACCCGCTTTGTTCACCGTATCGGACAAGACATTCGATGCACTGCCGTTATGGTTTGCATCGCCGCTGTACAATCCACTGACTGCATGAACTCCGACACTAAGACCTGACGTTTGGAATGTTGCAACACCCGATCCGTTCAATGTTGCTGTATCGAGTACCGTCGCTCCATCCGTAAAGATAACTGTCCCGCCTGGTGTCGTTCCGTTGTTCGTTACCGTTGCCGTGAATGTTACCGGCTGTCCGTATACCGACGGGTTCACATCTGCACCCAAGGCGACATTCGTATTCGAATTAGTCACCGTATCCGAATATACTCCGGACGTACTGCCGGTGAAATTTGCATCATCCAAATACACTGCCGTGATCGAATGAACTCCGGCACTTAACGATGATACACCCAAGCTTGCCGTCACATCCACCACTGTCCGTTTCGTTCCTTTGACAACTTTCAGCGTGCTCTTCAACCCTGCCAGCGGTTTATTCGCACCACCGATAGCAACTGTTCCGAGTGATGTCGCTCCGTCAAAGAACTGTACGTTTCCGGTCGGTGTGCCCGCTCCGGGACTCGTTACCGATATCGTTGCCGTGAAGTTCACCGTTTGTCCGTACACCGACGGGTTCACATCCGCTCCGACACTCGTCGTCGTGCCTGCTTTGTTCACCGTATCCGACAAGACATTCGATGTGCTGCCGTTATGGTTCGCATCGCCGCTGTACAATCCGCTCACTGCATGTACTCCGACATTAAGACCTGACGTCTGGAATGTTGCAACACCCGATCCGTTCAATGTTGCTGTATCGAGTACCGTCGCTCCATCCGTAAAGATAACCGTCCCGCTTGGTGTCGTTCCGTTGTTCGTTACCGTTGCCGTGAATGTTACCGGCTGTCCGTACACCGACGGATTCACATCCGCACCTAATGCCACATTCGTATTCGAATTAGTTACCGTATCCGAATATACTCCGGACGTACTGCCGGTGAAATTCGCATCATCCAAATACACTGCCGTGATCGAATGGACTCCGGCACTCAAGCTCGATACACCCAGGCTTGCCGTCACATCCACCACTGTTCGTTTTGTTCCTTTGACAACTTTCATCGTGCTCTTCAACCCTGCCAGCGGTTTATTCGCACCACCGATAGCAACCGTTCCGAGTGATGTTGCTCCGTCAAAGAATTGCACATTACCGGTCGGTGTGCCCGCTCCGGGACTCGTTACCGATATCGTTGCCGTGAAGTTGACCGTCTGTCCATACACCGATGGGTTTACATCCGCTCCGACACTCGTCGTCGTGCCCGCTTTGTTCACCGTATCCGACAAGACATTCGATGTGCTGCTGTTATGGTTCGCATCGCCGCTATACAATCCACTGATTGCATGTCCTCCAACTCCGAGCGCTGATGTCTGGAATGTTGCAACTCCCGATCCATTCATTGTTGCTGTATCGAGTACAGTCGCTCCGTCCATAAAGATAACCGTTCCGCTCGGTGTCGTTCCGTTGTTCGTCACCGTTGCTGTAAACGTTACCGGTTGTCCGTACACCGACGGGTTCACATCTGCTCCTAATGCCACATTCGTATTCGAATTGGTCACCGTATCCGAATATACTCCGGACGTACTGCCGGTGAAGTTCGCATCATCCAAGTATACTGCCGTGATCGAATGGACTCCGGCGCTCAATGATGACACACCCAAGCTTGCCGTTACATCCACCACTGTCCGTTTCACTCCTTTGACTACTTGTGTCGTGACTGACTTGATCGCACTCTTTAACCCTGCCTGCGGTTTATTCAAATTACCACCGATAGCAACCGTTCCGAGTGATGTCGCACCGTCAAAGAACTGTACGTTTCCGGTCGGCGTGCCCGCTCCGGGACTTGTCACCGATATCGTTGCCGTGAAGTTTACCGTTTGTCCGTACACCGATGGGTTCACATCCGCTCCGACACTCGTCGTCGTGCCCGCTTTGTTCACCGTATCCGACAAGACATTCGATGTGCTGCCGTTATGGTTCGCATCGCCGCTGTACAATCCACTGACTGCATGTACTCCGACATTAAGACCTGACGTTTGGAATGTTGCAACACCCGATCCGTTCAATGTTGCTGTATCGAGTACCGTCGCTCCATCCGTAAAGATAACCGTCCCGCTTGGTGTCGTTCCGTTGTTCGTCACCGTTGCCGTAAACGTTACCGGTTGTCCGTACACCGACGGGTTCACATCTGCTCCTAATGCCACATTCGTATTCGAATTGGTCACCGTATCCGAATATACTCCGGACGTACTGCCGGTGAAGTTCGCATCATCCAGATACACTGCCGTGATCGAATGGACTCCGGCACTCAATGATGACACACCAAGACTTGCCGTCACATCCACCACTGTCCGTTTCACTCCTTTGACAACTGTGTCGTGACTGACTTGATCGCACTCTTCAATCCTGCCTGCGGTTTATTCAACCACCGCCGATAGCAACCGTTCCGAGTGATGTCGCTCCGTCAAAGAACTGTACGTTTCCGGTCGGTGTGCCCGCTCCGGGACTCGTCACCGATATCGTTGCCGTGAAGTTCACCGTTTGTCCGTACACCGATGGGTTCACATCCGCTCCAACGCTCGTCGTCGTTCCTGCTTTGTTCACCGTATCCGACAAGACATTCGATGTACTGCCGTTATGGTTCACATCGCCGCTGTACAATCCGCTGATTGCATGTCCTCCAACACTGAGTGCTGACGTCTGGAACGTTGCAACACCACCATTCACTGCGGCAGTATCCAATACTGTTGCTCCATCCGTGAAGATAACCGTTCCGGTTGGTGCCGGCCCGCCACCAACAACTGAATCCGTCAAGGTAACTGTCTGACCGTAAACGGACGGATTGAAATCTGCAAAAAGATGTGAGGAAGTCGCATACACAATATTTTTAAACGTGACTGCGATCGAATGATTCGATGTCACATTGGTAAATGTATAGCTGGATGTCGAATCGACCTTTACGCCATCGACAAAAAGTGTATCGACTTTATAATTTACATTCGGCGTGATCGTGAATGCCTGATTTGCCCCGTAATTGACAGCCACACTTCCGTTCGGAGAGATTGCTCCATTCGTTCCTGCAGTTGACGAGATCGTAAACTGATTGATGGCAAACGTCACACTGATGGAATGATTCGCCACAACATTAATAAACGTGTAGCCTGGACCATTTCCCGTATACGCACCATCGACATAAACACTATCGACATGATATCCCGTCGACGGCGTAAATGTAAACGGCTGGCTTGCATTATAATTGACGAGCACCGATCCCGAAGGATTGATCGCACCGTTCGAGCCGGCAGTTGCCGTAACCGTGAATTGATTGATGGCAAATGTCACGCTGATGGAATGATTCGCCACAACGTTATTAAACGTGTAGCCGGGGCCATTACCCGCATACGCACCATCGACATAAATACTGTCGACGTGATAACCGGTCGATGGCGTGAACGTGAATGCCTGACTTGCATTATAATTCACGACAACTGATCCCGAAGGATTGATTACACCGTTCGATCCGGCAGTTGCCGTAACCGTAAATTGATTGATGGCAAACTTGACGTTGATGGAATGATTTGCCACGACATTGTTAAATGTGTAGCCCGGACCGTTACCCGCATACGCACCATCGACATAAATACTGTCGACATGATATCCGGTCGACGGCGTAAATGTGAACGGCTGGCTTGCATTATAATTGACGAGCACCGATCCCGAAGGATTGATTGCACCGTTCGATCCGGCACTTGCCGTAATCGTGAATTGATTGATAGCAAACTTGACGTTGATGGAATGATTTGCCACGACATTGTTAAATGTGTAGCCCGGACCGTTACCCGCATACGCACCATCGACATAAACACTGTCGACATGATAACCGGTTGACGGCGTAAACGTGAATGCCTGACTTGCATTATAATTCACGACAACTGATCCCGAAGGATTGATCGTACCATTCGCTCCGGCCGTTGCGGTGATAGTAAATGTATTGATGGCAAACTTTACGGAAATCGTATGAGTTGCCACGACATTGTTGAACGTATAGCCTGCACTGTTGCCCGCATACGCTCCATCCACATAAATGCTGTCGACGTGATATCCGGTTGACGGCGTAAATGTAAACGCCTGACTTGTATTGTAATTAACATTCACCGATCCGGAAGGGTTAATCGTACCATTTGCACCTGCGGATGCAGTTATCGCATAGGTCGTGCTGTTTCCGAGAGCAAAATCACCCACTGTCGTCAGGCCCGTAACCTGCGTAGACGTCGAAGTCTTCGTTCCTACGGCCGGATACGACCATGTAGATCCGTTATAGTTCCCGGCGATAAACGACGCCGTGTTCGAACCGGCATCAACATCTCCCGGAACAAATGTGAATGTTGAATTGTATGTAGAAAATGCAAGTCCTCCGCCCGACGTCAATGTCCAATAGCGATTAACACTATGGGTAGGAATAATAGTTGACGTTGCAATTTGCGGATGATCTCCCGCCGTTGATTTTGCCGTAAGAGTTCCACCGGTTGTAATGTTGGCGAACGACACGGCTGCCGGAGTATAATTGGATGCATCACCGACATCGAACGTAAATGATTGTGCACCGGTAAGGAATGTCCGCCGTAAATTGCCGAACACATAGTTCCCCGCACCGGCACCGTTCACGGAACCGGCAGAACCGATACTCAACGTATTGGCACCGGTTGTAATTTTACCGCTTGTTAAGGCAAGCGCGCCGTTGACCGTTGCACTTGCATTCAGCGTGACGCCGTTGCTGTTGTTAATGGTCATATTCGGAACGGTTGCCGTTAATTCCGGACCTGTCGTTTGGACCGCACTTCCTTTATACTCAAGCGTGGCGCCTGCACCATACGTCGGCGCTGCACTGACGGTCGCTGTTCCCTGCCTCGAAAGTGTACCGTTGACGGTGATACCCGTCGTTGTCTTCGCTCCGGAATTTGAGAGCGTAAGGTTAGAATATGTTGTTCCCTTGACCGTTTGCGTACCTGCATAACCGTAATTAACCGTGTTGCCGGCGGCAGTTGCAGTCAGCGTGGTAATGCCCAATGCGCCGGTGAAGTTGAGATTCAGCGTACCGGTCGCGGCATTTGTCAATCCGCCTGTGCCTGCCAGAGCAGTACCGACGGTTAATGTTCCGTTGTTCGTCAGTGTTGTCGGTGTATTGACGGTGACACTCGGAATCGAAAACGTTCCGTTCAATGCTTGTGAGTTGGTTTGGAATGTATGCGTCCCCGTACCGGCTGTAAACGTACCGTTGTTGGTAATTCCGCCGGCAAATGTCACGGGAGAATTTCCGGAATTATTCCAGGTTCCTGTCGAGCCGACTGTCACCAGCCCCGTAAAAGTTTTGGTTCCTGTCGCACTGGTAATATTCAATGTCCCGTTGATGGTGCTTGTCGATCCTACACTGAACGTATATGCCCCTATCGTAAATGCCGAACCGGTTGAATCAACCAAAGCTCCGCTTATTGTTGTGTTCCCGCTGAGCGTAACACCTGCCGGATTACTGATCGTAACATTGGCCGGTGTGTTCTGTGATAATCCGCTTCCGGTGACCTGCGCTGATGTTCCGTTATATACATAATTTGCTCCGGAACTATATGTATAACTTCCACCGAAATTTACGGCGACGGTTGTATCGGCTGTCGTGCCGGTAGAGATACCGCCCGTCCTCGCTGTCTTGAGAGTACCGCCGCTATTGAGAACAAATGCACTGCCTGCCGAAATATTCGGATCATAAACCCGTCCGGTCGAAGTGACAATCAACGTTGCACCGTTATTAACGGTGAAATTTCGTACCGTGGTTCCGGCATCAAAAGCAAAATGTCCATTGATGGTCGCCGTACCATTCAGCGTAAAGACAAGCCGTCCGCCGCTAATCCCGTATGTCAGCGTCTTACCGTTCGCTATCGACATACTGCTCGTTATGGTAACCGTATTGCCGCTCGCAGCCGCTGCCCACGTACAAGTACCATTTATTGTTAAACTGTTTAACGTGATTGTCGGTATTGCCGTGATATTTGCCGACTGGTCAGCAGAAATAATTATATCATCTCCTGCCGCCGGTACAATATTAGGATTCCAGTTGGTTGCTGTCGTCCATGCACCTCCGGTTGTCGGAACCCATGTTTTCGTCGCCGCACTCACAATCGAGGAACCGATCAGAACGATGGCAATAATTAAGAATGAAAAAAGTTGTAGCTTTTTCATAGAACTCCTTTTGATATTGTTAATGGGCTAAATATTCTCATTTTAGCGTATTTAAACATATCCTAAAAAAATTGCGAACTGAAAATAGTAAATCCTCGAACCATTGTCAAGGATTTTCTCAAAAAAGAATTTTTGAAATTTAGAAAGGAATGATTGCCGAAATACGGTCTCAATCGGCACAATATGATTGGAATGCTTTACTTTACGATGATCGCTTTCAGTACTTTCTGAAACGAGATGGATGGATGCTCACTGCTCGTCGCCTGTATTCTATAGAAGTAAACTCCGCTTGCCACTGCCGGTTCCCACGTGATCCGGTACTCGCCGGCATTCTGAACGTCACTCACCGGCGTCGCTACCGTTACGCCGAGATCATTGAAAATCGTTATCACAACCCTGCTTCGCTCGGGAAGATCATACCTGATTTCCGTCGACGGATTGAACGGGTTCGGATAATTCTGATAGAGCGCAAATGATTTCGGAACGAGTGAATGCCCCGCCGCAACCGAACGAAACGAGATCGTTCCCTTGCCGATCGTCAGCGTGCCGGATCCCTCGAGTCGTTGTTCCGAACCGTTAATCTCCACGGCATAATTCATCTTCTTTCCCGCGAGCGCCCACGACAGCGTTACGGGATACGAAAGCGATTGCAATGCAACCGGGAATTCCTGTCCGTCCGCATTGCCATTTAACGAAGAAACGTATGTCCCCGCAGTGAACCGCACATCGAATGCCGATTCGGGAGGCAGCGGCGGCAACTCATACTGCAAGCCGGGTTTTTTTGTCGAAGGATTTTCATCGATATACAACGTCTGTTTATGTCCGGAACTGTCTTCAAATGTAAACGAACTCATTGCCGAAGCAACTTCAGGAGCCGGAGCTTTCGGCAGCGCATGCGAACCGTTTGCATTGAGAATCATTTGCCCTGCCTGACTGACCTTCACCCAGTATCCGTTTCCCGGGTACAATGTGGTGGCAATAGTATAACCGTTGAGGATGTATCCGAAAAATTGTGAGTGATTAAACGGATCGAAAGGCAGAATCATAACAGAGCTCACAGGGACAGGAAATGAAATTGACCCGATCATATTCCATCCCTGAACGAGATTGATCGTATCCGTGAATAGTGAATCGCCGGTAAATGTAAAGCTGTCCGGATAGACAAATTTCAGCCAGTATCCCACACCATTGCTGAGCACATTCGTCGGAACGTAAGAATGATTATAACTGAATGCATACGAAATGCTCGTCGGATACAACTCCAACCGCCGGTAATCCGGTACAAGCACCGGCACCGAAAGCAGGTTCCATCCGGGATTCACAGATACGGTAAACGGCGAGCAGGTCAACTGCAACGTATCGCTGCCGCTGAATGCCGTTTCAACAAGACCGATATTCCGCGCTTTCACCCTGAACCAATATTGAGCACAGGGAAAAAGATTATGTACCACGAAGCCACCCGTACTTCCAAGATGCGCGTAGGTGTTCCATTGCTCTATCGTATCCAGTCCTCCGTCGAGCCGGACATACCGTACCGTCGTATCGTGCACTGCAACGATGGCGTACTGAGTCGAAGGTGAATTCGTCACCGAATCAAAAACGATTTTCACCGAAACTCCCGCCACTTGCGAAACCACCGGTGTTCCGGGCGGAACCGCAAGCGTGCTCACGCTGACCGGTGCCGGCACTCCTTCGCCCCACACGTTGAAACCGACCACACGGTAAAAATATCCTGTGCTGACGCCTAGTCCCGTGTCGGAAAATTGTATCGCATTCACCGGCAGATCACTGCCGTCCTGAACATACGGTCCGCCGCTCGCAAGCGACCGGTACACGCGGTAGCCGTTTGCATTCGTGGCAGTATCCGTCCAGTTCAATGTTAAGCTCGATGTCGTGACATTCGTAACGGACAAACTTGTCGGCTCCGCAGGGGTGTTCACCGTCGAAAATTGGAACGGCGCATTCGTTGCGGTTATCGTTCCCGCCAGAGTTTTCGCGATAATCTTCCAGTAATATGTCGTCCCGAGATGCAAACCGCTGACCGCATACGAATTCGTCACGATATTCGAATCGAATTTCAGCGTCGGCGGATTATGTGTATCGAAATACACATCATACGATGCGGCGAACGCCGAACTGTCCCATGTCAGCGTATCGCTCAATAACTGCTGTACCAAACCCGATGCCGGCGTTTCCAGACCGAACGAGCCGGGCAAATGCGCGGCGGTAAAACTCCAGGGCGCGCCGGTTGCCGTATCCGATCCGCCTAAATTTTTCGCGACAACCTGCCAGTAATACGTTGTGCCCGGCGTGAGACCGGTGTACGCATACGTCGTATCGGTTTGATTCGGGCTGACGATCGTTGTCGGCGGATTCGTTGTGCCGAAATACACATCATACCCGACCGTGCCAAGCGATGAATTCCATCGCAATGTTCCGTTCAACGGCTGGGCTGTCGAACTGTTCGACGGCAACAATTGGACAAACGATGCCGGAAGCGTAACCATGCCGAACCGGAAATTACAAAAAACCGGAAGATGGTCGGAAGCATAATACAATGCATTCGCAACACTGTCCGGCACGGCGGTATTCGGCAAAGTGTTAATATTGCCACCGTAATGATGACCGTCATTTCCGAACGGTGTATACGTTGAGAGAAGAATATTCGTATCTAATGAAGTGTAAGAAGTCAGCATCAAATCGAAACGGTCATTCAGTCCACCGGTCGATCCGCTGTCCGGAAGAGCGCCGAAGCGCGTCGATTGTGTATGAATCGTTTCGTAACTCTGATTGTTATGCCAAGATTGATATGTCGGTGTTGGATTGAGAGGATCTTTGCATCGACCGTTGTTACTTGCCATACTCATAACCAAAGTATCAAGACAATATTCGTTAGTAAGGTTCGATCCAGAATGTGTGCTGGCATATGTATTGAAATCACCCACGACCAAAAATTTTGAACCGGCAGGAAGTGTATTCATAAAACTTCTGAGAGCGCCGGCTTCCTCTGCCCGGTAGGTATTATATGGAGAACCTTCATCCGCTTTCAGATGGACGACAAAAACATGCAGCGTGTCCGCGGTAGAATTTATGGCGAAATTATATTCGATAATATCACGGTCGCCGGCGTGACTTCCGGTAAAAACGGAATACAGACTCAAAAACGTAATCTTGGATGATTTATAAAACATCCCGGGCTGAGTATCGGAAGAGTAGGTGCTGTACGGTGCCTTCCACGGCGCATGCGAATAGAGTCCGGGATGATAATAGTTGAGAACGGAATCGCGGATTTCATCGAGATTGCCGGGACCGCCCTGCGGATTGGTATATTCGATTTCTTCGGTGAAGAGAACGTCCGGCTGCATATAACCATAAATCGTCCGGAAATACGGGTCGCGGTTGACGTAGAGCGGATAGTTCAGAAAGTTCTGAGTGCAAATCTTGATGGTATCGTAACCGCCGAACAGGAGATTCGTTTGTAATTTACCTGCATGGGAAGATGCCGGCAAACAGAGGATGACGGCGAGTAAAAATAAAATGGTAATGGATTTTTTCATCTCTTCAGCTCATCGTAAATGGAAATGGACAAACGCGGTTATTCTAAAATTAATCAAATTTTCATTAAGAATCAACGGTCGGGTAGTGGGTCAATTTGAAATATTCCAAGCAAAAAAATAGTCTTTGCGAGGCACGAAGTGCCGAAGCAATCTCAATACAGTTCAAATTGAGCCAGTACCAACAGTCGATATATCCCGTCTTTCCGAAATGATTTTGTTCGGAATCCGAACGAAGCAAGCTCCGAATAGATGCTGAACAGAAGCATTTCAGCAAGACGGGAAATTTCGAGGTCAGGAAAATTGTTCCGCTGAGAAATTTTCAGTATTTTCCTTCAATATGAAAGACGACAACCACGAATACTGGATGGGATTGGCGCTCCGTGAAGCGGAATTATCGCTGAAGCGGAAGGAAGTACCGGTCGGCGCGGTCATCGTTCACAACCGGGTCGTCATTGCCAAGGGCTCGAATCAAATCGAAATGCTGCAGGACCCTACCGCTCATGCGGAAATGATCGCACTGACCGCCGCGGCGGCGCATCTCGGCAACCGCCGTTTGGAAAATTGCACGATGTACGTGACGCTCGAGCCGTGCGCGATGTGCGCGGGCGCGATCGTCCTGGCGCGTGTGCCGATACTCATTTTCGGCGCGTACGATCCGAAAGCGGGTGCCTGCTCGTCGCTCTTTACGATCACGAACGATATCCGTTTGAATCACCGCGTGCATACCGTCGGCGGCGTTCTCGAAGAAAAATGCGGTGCCATACTGAAAGAATTTTTTATTCGAAAAAGAAGTGAACCCGCGAAATGATAGTTGTCGATTTGGAAACTATAAAAGCATTTTCTCCAACGCGGGGCAGCCACAACATCCTCTCCTTAATAAGGAGAGGATTATAGGTGAGGTCTATTTGAAACTACGGCACTACCGGCGAAATGATGCCGGCAATTACTCTGCGTTTGCCTGAAGTCTCTCCGCGCGGTCGGCAAGCTTCAGCCTCTCGACCAGCTCATCCAACTTGCCGTTGATGATTTCATTCAGATTGTAGAGCGTCAAACCGATGCGGTGATCGGTGACGCGGTTTTGCGGAAAGTTATACGTGCGGATTTTTTCGCTCCGGTCGCCGCTCTTCACCATCGAACGCCGCGTTGCCGTCACCGACTCCGTTTGTGCCAGAACTTTTGCCTCGTATAATTTTGAGCGAAGCATTTTCATCGCACGTTCGCGGTTCTGGAACTGCGAGCGTTCCTGCTGGCACGCGACTACGATGCCCGACGGTTTGTGCGTGATACGCACGGCCGTTTCCACCTTGTTGACGTTCTGTCCGCCTTTGCCGCCCGACCGGTACGTCGCGAAATCCAGATCAGCCGGATTGATTTGTATGTCGGCTTCGATCTCTTCCAGTTCCGGAAGAACCGCAACCGTCGCGGCGGATGTATGCACGCGTCCCTGCGCTTCGGTTTCCGGCACACGCTGAACGCGGTGTACGCCGCTTTCAAATTTCAATGTTCCGTACGCTCCCGTTCCCGAAAGTGCAAATGTCACTTCTTTGAAACCGCCTTTACTGGCGTCGTTCCAATCCATCAGTTCGGTTTTCCATCCTTGCCGCTCGGCAAAGCGCGTGTACATGCGGTACAAATCTGCGGCAAACAGCGCGGCTTCTTCGCCGCCTGTGCCGCCGCGGATTTCCACGATGCAGTTTTTGTCGTCGTTGGGATCTTTCGGGATGAGTAGAACTTTCAGCTCTTCTTCAAGCTTCGATAATTTCGCTTCGGCTTCGTCCATTTCGGTAAAGGCAAGCTCGCGCATTTCCGGATCGGAGCCGTTGGCAAGCTGGCGGAGATTATCAACATCGGCTTTCGCTTTTTTGTAACGATGATAGGTCGCGACGATGTCGGAAATATCGCTGTGCTCTTTGCTTAAATCGCGGTAGCGGTCCTGGTTATTGATGACGGCAGGATCCGCCAGGAGCATGGTCAGCTCATCGTAACGAGCCGCAACTTTTTCGAGTCGGTCGAACATGTTACGTCAATTGAAGATCGGCAATATGCCGGATATAGACGGCGGAAGGTTCATCGACGCCAAGCGCGCATTTGAGTGCGACGATCGCTACTTCGATTTGAGATGCATCCGGTTCTTTCGTCGTGATGTGCTGGAGCCAGAGTCCCGGCGCAACGAGGATTTTACCGAACGGCGTGTTGCTCCGTTTCGCCGACCAGCGAATGAATTCGTATGCCACGCCGCCGACGATCGGGATCAGCGGAAGATGCGTCAACAGCCGCACCGGCAATGAAATTTTCCCGAGCCACATGATCAGAAACGAATCGAGAATGGAAAATAACAGCATCGACACAACCATCACGATCAGAATAAAACTCGTTCCGCACCGCGGGTGAAACCGCGTGTACAGTTTTGCAGAATCGGGCGTGAGATCGCCCATCGATTCGAATGTGAAAACGGCTTTATGTTCCGCGCCGTGATAGCGGAACAGACGTTTCACATCTTTCATCAATGATATGACAAATAAATATCCGACCAGAATACTCAGCCGTATAATTCCGGCAATGATATTGAACCAAAACGCATTCTGCTCGACGTTGAACAGTTTCGTTGTCACGATGAGCGGCGTAATGAAAAATACGGCAATGCCCATCGCGAGCGAGAGCATGACGGTCAGTGCGAGACGTAAATTCGAAGCGGTTTTTTTCGGCTTCGCGGCCTTGCCGTTTCCGTTCGAAGGTTTCTCCGCTTCGAGGTCCTGCATGGCAACTTCGGTGGAAAAATTCAGCGTCTCGATGCCGATGAACATCATTTCTATTAAGCCGACTGCGCCGCGTAAAATGGGAAGCTTGAAGATGGCGTTCTTCTCGGCAAGCGAAACGTAGTCGCGTTTTTTCACGACGATGGAGCCGTTCCTGCGGCGTACGGCGGTTGCGATACGCCCCGGCGCACGCATCATCACACCTTCGATGACTGCCTGTCCGCCGACGGCAAGCGGTTTATTCGGATCAAATCGTAAAGGGCTATTCGACAAAACAACTCCAAATTGAATAAAAAAGAAAATTTTTTGCGTTACTCTGCATTTAATATAGTTGATTATTGAGGGAGTTGCAATTGACAGTTTTATCGTCATCCCGACATGTTTTTGGTCGGGATCTAATCATAACACACACAGAATAGATGTTGAATAAAAGCATTTGGTAGAAGTGTTACGTTACTTTCTTTCCGAGAAAGTGGCAAAGCCATCCCTTTGGGAAAAGTAACCAAATCCCGCTTCATAAGAAACGGGACGATTGAATCTTTCCAACCCGCACGGCTGACGATTTCGACTCTTCAGGTTTTTAAACCGTGACCAAATGTTCATCTCTTTCTGAAATGAAAAAGCATTTCCCCCGTCTTTGCGAGGAGCGTAGCGACGAAGCAATCTCGTTTTTTAGGAAGGAGATGAGACTGCTTCGCGATGAAACCGCTCGCAGAGACACTCTTTGAGTAGCCGGTTATATTGTAGTAACTACTTCTTCGAATCCCTTACTCTCGAACCAACCACGACGGAAATTACCAGCAGAAGCATCGCGGCAATTCCGAGCCACGCACCGAGCGGAGAAGCGTTGTTCGTTGTAAGCAAGGCGATAAAACCTCCGAGCACGATGCCGCTGCAGAGAATAAGTATGACTTTAAAGAGACCGAAATTCCATTTCGTGTTCATAAGTATTTTTCAATGATTTGTTTTTTGCCAACGATTTTGTCACACACGATGTCCTATGGTTGCCACAGTTCAACTTTGTTTCCTTCAATGTCCATGACATGAACAAACTTACCATAATCGGAAGACTCAATTGTGTCAACAACCGTAACACCTTCTTTTCTGAGTTCTTCAACAAGCGATCCGAGGTTTTCTACCCGATAGTTTATCATAAAATCTTTTGTTGAAGGATTGAAATATTTCGTGGTTTCGGCAAAGGGACTCCACTGTGTAACGCCCTTTTTTGTTGTATCAGGGACTTCTCGCCATTCAAATATTGTCCCGTATTGGTCGGTCTTCATTCCTAAATGCTCTTTGTACCACTCTTTCAATTTCTTGGGATCTTTGCACTTAAAGAAGATTCCGCCGATGCCTGTCACTTTTTTCGATTGCGGCTCGCTGTTCAATTGACCTGTCATGATCGTATTGAATGCAAAGCCAAAACCGAACATTGCCGTCAACGCCAAGATCAAAAATATTTTCTTTTTCATATTTTTCCATGAGTAATGTTGGTTGTGTATTCAGTTACGCTTCTCGATCAATTACGAGTTACGAAATCAGTGGTTCGTGTGTTCTAACGGACTCGGAGCTACTGGTTAGGTCACAGTTCGCGACCGTGAGTAACGAGCCTGCTCATTGGCCTTGAGGCGGCTGCCATAGCTCGACCTTGTTTCCCTCCGGATCGATGACCCAGGCAAACTTCCCGTACTCGGAATCGTCAATCTTCTCGAGCACATTGCAGCCTTCTTCTTTCAAAGCCTTGACCAGGGCGTGGAGGTCTTCCACCCGGTAGTTGACCATGAAGGAAGCAGAGCTCGGAGCAAAGTGCTTGCTTTCCTGCGGATCGATCAACCAGGCAGTTGTGCCTGCAACCGGCTTGCCCTCGGCGTCGGTCCAATCGAAGGAAGCTCCGCCCCAGGATTGGACATCGATTCCCAGATGCCGCTTGTACCAAGCCTGCAGTGATGGAGCGTCTTTTGCCTTGAAGAAGATGCCGCCGATGCCAGTGACTCGTTTCATGTTTATTACTCCTTATATGTGTTATTGAATGCGCCCTAACGGAGCGGAACTAATCCCGAAGTGATCCCTTCGGGACTGGAGCGACTGGTTAGGTTGCGCCCACTAAAAAATTTTCTTACCAGATTTCTTTTCGTATAATTTTATAAGATCTCTTAATTTGAACTTCGATCGAAATGCTGCCTCATTTAAATACCTCACGGCTGTCGGCCGTTCGTATAAGAGGAGTCAAGGCAATCGATTTGGGAGTTAAATAGTTGCCGGTGCCTTAAATTCGTTCAACTTTTCTACGAGGAGGTATACTGTTGTGCAAGGGTTTGATCTCGAGGGAGGTATCTCTCTCTCAGTAAAGTTATTGAACAGGGCTTTTGCCCATGCGATAGCTTGCGTTTGATTCCCCTGCTTAGAAAGGATCAGATACATATATTCGGAATTTTTCTTGTATGGGCCGTCGAGAATCGCTGAAAGTTTCTCTTTATATTCATCTCGGCTCATTCCGGTATTTCTATACTCAAAATGCAGGATAAACCATAGCTCGAATGCCTCGTTAGACCATGCACAATTTACTTTAGCAGCATGGGCTTTGAGAATAGCATTATCGAAATTGTCGGCTTGGAAGCTATCTTTGTCAAAAACGATCCAGACATGATCAAAGGAATAGTCGCTAGCAGCGTACTTATCTCTCTCCTTGATGGCCACATCAACGAGGCTGAGTGTGTTTCTTCCTTCACCGAGTATAACCACATCAATAATGTGGGGAGGTAGATTTTTTGCAAAAGCTTTGAAGTAGTTCGGTTCAGTTTTCTCTCCCTCGCATACGATCAAGAATCGTTCTCGCTCTAACCGAGCTTCTATTATTCGATCTTTACGCCGCGACAGTCGTAAAAACCATTCCTTTTCCTGGTCTGTAATCTTTACGGGTCGACCCATCGCTCACTCCTTTACCAGCTTATTTAAGTCACTTAGGAAAGGTACCGCTCCATATCGACCTTGAATGTAGTTTTTTTCAATGCTGGCATCATTGCGAACTTTTTTTCCGTCGGGTAGCTTGAACTCGGCCAGCGAATATAAATCTGTTGCTGCCTCCTGATTCTTTTCTACAAACCAAATTTGATCGCGACGCAGGTTTGCATATTGCAGAAGATTTGTGTCATGTGTCGCAAAAATCAATTGTGCATTTCTTGGATTTGCTTTTGAAGAGTTAAATAAGCTTACAATTGCCTTTGTGAGTAACGGGTGAAGTTTCGCATCTAACTCATCAATACATACTACGTAACCATTTGCAAGACAATCCAAAATCGGTCCAGCAATGTGAAATAACTTCTTAGTGCCATCGGATTCCTCAGAGGAAAAGTCTAGATTGACAACGCCTTTCTTCACACCATCCTCGAACCTTCCATGAACTGATGAAATCTTTGGTTGCTTAGAAATTGATATCCTTCGCTTTGTAATAGTATCTTGCTGATCTGATTTGACGAATTCTTCGTTTGGAAATTCAATGGCGAAAAGGTCTTCTATCCCAACATCTGCTCCTTTGATCAGATTGACCAATTGCTGTCGACTTTCATTTTTCTGTAAAAGCGAAGCCGTAAATCTTTCATAGTTTTGTTCGCGAAGTCCATGCAGCGTCCTGAATCCTAGAAACCACTTAAGTAACTTGCCCGCTATTTCCCCATTAAACTGAGCCACAACTGAGAGGAAGAGCGCATTGTTTCGGGTTTTTTCTTCTAATCCACCGCCTTCTTTAAAATCATCAGTAATTTCAATTCGATCTCCCCATCGGAGAAAGAGAGATTTCTCTTTTTGCTTCTCAGCAAAGAAGAGCCACTCTTTCTCCACGGATTTTCTGTTTACTTCGAATCCATATTTGTATCGGATATTATCTATTAAGAAGCAAAACTCGAAATGGCTTGGTGCATTCTCAGTCGCGGCATCGAATTTGAAAGGTGTTACATGGATTTCTTCTTCAATCTGCGTTTGTGTAGCGGAACTCAGAACGAAACTTCTAGCAAAGCCCATTGCTCGCAAGAGGTTAGACTTACCACTGGCATTTGCCCCATATATAGCAGCGCTCTTTAGAAGACGAAGTTGTCCCACTTGAAATGTATTCTCTTCAACGAATTCCTTTATGGGATTTGCGGCGATCATGTTTAAGCGAACAGGGGCCTTGAACGACAAGTAGTTACCCACTTCGAATTCAATAAGCATCTCATTATTCCTTTTGATGATTAGTCACAATTTTTTCAAAATATCGGCATCAATTCGATAAAAGTCAAGCTATTTTTGTGATTTAATCACAATTTAATAATACGAAAAAACATGGCGAATTTTTGGCGAAATTCCAAGATATTTGCATAGACAATTGGTTGATTAGGACGCAAATTTTCCGAAATAATCGTTATTAGCAAAACCTAACTAGTAATTATACTGCAGTCTGCAGTACAGCCTGTCGTTTTGTAATGATCCGGCTTTCCTTCAAGCTTACAAAATCCTCCGCCAACATTCACCTCTCCACCATTCCCTCTTCATCACGCGGGATTTCTTCGCCGGAAATCGGAGATGCTACCTTCTTCTCACGGGAAAGCAATTGCTTTACTTTCGCAAGCTCGCCTGCGTTGAAGAATTTCATCCAGTACATCAATCCCAAAAATAATAATAACAAAACAATCTTCTGCAGGAAGCGTGTCGTCGCGGAGAAATACGCCATCATCTCCACCGGCGGCAAATAATAGAGTACCAGCACGACGGCAACAGCAATCAGGATTTTCACGAAGCCGCTTGATCTCGTACGGCACGGGATAGACGCGCCGGACAACGACATACATCGTCGCCGCCATGAACAGGTACGCGAAGAACGTCGCCCACGCCGCGCCCATCATCCCCATCGACGGGATTAGAAAATAATTCGCAACGACATTCACTACCGCACCGACGAACGTCACCGGCGCCGCGTACTGCGTTTTCTTCTGTATGTAAATGCCCGCGGAAAGATTCGTGTGAATGCCGAGGAACACGTACCCGGCAAGCACCACCGGCACGATGTCGAGTCCGCTCCAGTAACCGGGACCGATCAGATGCCTGCCGAACAGACTGATCTTCGCAATATCGCCGATGAAAAATGTCAGAATAAGAAAAATTGCCGACATGAACACCAGCAAATACGTCAGCACGCGGGCGAAGATTTCTTTTGCGTTCGCTTCCTTCGCAACGGAAAAATAAAACGGGCGCCACGCATAATCGTACATCGAAACGATGAGCATCATGAAAATGCCGAGCCGGTAATTCGCCTGGTAAATGCCGACAGTGGCGTCGTCGGTGAGCGCGCGGAGAATCGGGCGGTCGATCACCTGCACCGCCATCGCCGCAAGCCCGGCAGGAATATAGGGCAAACCGAATTTCATCAATGCTTTCCAGAGTCCGCCGTTGAACGACGGGACGAGATGCTTCGCGATCGTCGGCAACAACATCACCAGCGTTACGGCTGATGCAACAAGTCCGCTGATGAACACGCCCTCGATTCCCATTTTGAATTGTAATAACAAAACGAGATTCATCACGACGTTGATGAGGATATTCAGGAACTTGATCGTCGCAAATGATGTCGCTTTATGTTCCATCCGCAAAACAGCGAACGGAATGATCGCAACCGCATCGAGCGCAAGGATCCAGCCCGCGTAGAGAATGATCGAGGAATGCTGTTCCTGCAGATTGATCAAATGTCCGAGAGGAACCGCGAAAGCGCTGATGAATATTGAAAACAGAATCGACGAACCGAGCAGCGAGAAAAACGGCGTACTGAAATTCTGTTTCGGCGTGCCGATTTCGAGCGTCGAGGAATATTTGAAATACGCCGACTCCAGTCCGTACGAATAGACGACGGTCACGAACGCGATCAGCGAATAGACATACGCGACGACACCGTACTCGCCGGCGGCGAAGACGTTGGTGTAAAACGGAATTAAAAGAAAGTTCAGGAAGCGGCCGAGAATGGTGCTGATGCCGTACACGGCTGTCTCGGTACCGAGGCGCTTGAGGTGGGTGAACATTCAGTGGTGCGACTTTGATAAATGCGTGATCTTCATGGAGATATCGAGCGCTTTCGGCGAGTGCGTCAGCGCGCCGACGGAAATAAGGTCGACGCCGGTTTCCGCGATGGCGCGGATATTGTCCAGCGAAACATTACCGGATGCTTCCACTTCAAGCTTATGATCGATCATCTGAACGGCACGTTTCGTGTCAGGTAATGAAAAATTATCGAGCATGATGCGATGGATGCCGGAATATTTCAGGACTTGTTGAACTTCGTCGAGCGTTTTCGTCTCGACCTCCACACGAACGATATATTTTTTTTGTTGAAGATACTGCAAGCAACGATCGATGGCAGGACCGATGCCGCCTGCCGCGGCGATATGATTGTCTTTGATCAGCGCCATATCGTCCAAACCGAAACGGTGGTTGACGGCGCCGCCCACACGCACCGCAAGCTTGTCGAGAATTCTTAAACCGGGCGGCGTTTTGCGCGTGTCGGTGATGCGGGCATTCGTTCCTTTGATGGCATCGACAAATTTCGCCGTAACCGTCGCAATGCCACTCATCCGTTGAAGAATATTCAACGCGGTCCGTTCTGCTTTCAGTAAACTTGCAAACGAACCCCTGACATTGCCGATCACTGTTCCCGTTTCAACATGCGATCCATCGGAGCACAGAATCTTCATACCAATTTCCGGATCGACAAAATGAAACACCATATCTACCACCGCGAGGCCGGCAACAACACCCGGTTCTTTCACGCGTATCTCACCGCGTCCCGGCAATTCAGGCGGTACGATTCCCTCCGTCGTGATGTCACCCATGCCGAGATCTTCAAGAATTGCTTCTTCGATCAGACGGCTGACGCGGCTGTCGCCCACCGCATCGCTGATGATATTAGGAATGGTCGGATCCGCCGTCATCGGTCATCACCGGAATATTGTTTTTGATTCGATAGATACGTGAACATGCCCGGCATGTCAAACGGTTCTGTCCGGGTTCGTACAATAATTCGCCGCGGCATTTCGGACAGCAAAGGATTTTCAATAAAAATTCGGAAATCATCGATATCATTATCGGAAAAACTGGGCAGATGCCGTATTTGTGAAAAGACTTTTCGCAACGAGATCGAGAAATGCTTTCGGTGCGCGGGCGGGCTTTCCCGTTGACGCATGGATAAAGCTGTGCACCGTGAATCCCTCGGCAAGGAGTTCGCCGCGTTCGTTATGAATTTCATATTCGATCCGGACGCGCACCTGCGGCTGTTCCTTCAGAATCGTTTTCACGGTGAGGAGATCGTCGTACCGCGCAGAACGAAGATAGTGTGCATGCGCTTCGATGACGGGAAGAAAATAGCCAAGCCGTTCGATTTCCGGATACGACATGCCGATATTCCGCAGGAGATCGGAACGTCCCTGCTCAAAATATTCGAAAAACTTCGCGTAATAGACCATCTTCATCTGGTCGGTATCGGCATAGCGTACGCGAACCTGCGTCTCGCTGGCAATCATTCGTCGAACTCTCCCATGCGTCCGAATTTCTCGACACGTTTTTCAAGCAGCTTGTCGATTTTTACTTTTTTGAATTTTTTCAATTCTTCGACCAAAACGCCTTTCAATATTGCCGCGGCTTCCGGCGGATTCCGGTGCGCGCCGCCGAGCGGTTCCGGAACGATCCGGTCGATAATGCCTTGCGCCAAGCAGATCGGGCGCGGTCAGTTTCAGCGCTTCCGCTGCCTGCTCTTTATAATCCCAGCTTCTCCAGAGAATACTCGAACAGGATTCCGGCGAAATGACGGAGTACCAGGTGTTTTCCATCATCAGAACGCGGTCGCCGACGCCGATGCCGAGCGCACCGCCGGATGCACCTTCGCCGATGATGACGATGATGATCGGGACCGGAAGATGCGACATCTCGAATAAATTCCGTGCTATCGCTTCCGCCTGTCCGCGCTCTTCCGCTTCTAATCCGGGAAATGCACCGGGCGTATCGAGCATGGAGATGACCGGTCGGTCAAATTTTGCCGCAAGCTTCATCAACCGCAGCGCTTTGCGGTACCCTTCCGGGTTCGGCATACCGAAATTGCGGTAGATGTTCGATTTCGTGTCGCGTCCTTTTTGATGGCCGATGATCATGACCGGATGATTATCAATGCGCGCAAACCCGCCGACGATTGCTTTGTCATCGTGGCCGAGCCGGTCGCCGTGAAGCTCGATAAAATCGGTCGTCATCATGCCGATGTAATCGAGCGTGTACGGACGATCCGGATGGCGCGCCATTTGAACTTTTTGCCAGCGTGTCAGCCCGGTGTACACGGTCTTGCGAAGCTGGAGAACTTTTTCTTCGAGATATTTTATTTCATCGGCAATATCGAGAGAATCGGAATATTTCCGCATCTCTTCGATCTTATCTTCCAGCTCGACAATAGGTTTTTCAAATTCCAGTACCGCTTTCGCCATAGGCAGATTATTTTTTCAATAAGAGAATAAATGACTTCATCAGAATTTCAATATCCAGCGTGACCGTCTGGTTCTTTGCATAATAGAGATTATACTTTTCAATTTCTTCCGTCGAAAGATCTTCGCGAAAATTTATCTGGACCAGACCGGTGATTCCCGGCAATCCCAAAAATACCGGCGCAGCACCGGATCCGTTGCGGGTTTGTTGCAGTGAAAATTCCGGGGGCCCGACAAAACTCATCCGCCCGCGCAGCACTTCCGGCAGGAGCAAAACCTTCCGTTCGAGTTTTCCCCGTTTTTCTGCCGGCCGCTTCCGTCCCTGAACAAACGGATAGACTGTGACCATCAACAGAATCGCACAGACGATATCGAAAAACCGCTTGACAAACCGGTGCGACGGTTTATCGATATTATAATCGATATCGACAAGCGGAATATCATCCAGCTCATCGATATGCGCTTTACCGATGATCACTTCCATGCTCGAAGGAACGAGGCGAAAATTTACCGAGGGCATCCGCGTCCGTCCGATGACCGAAAGAATTTCGGTATAGGACAGCATATCGGTGGAAAAAATGACTTCCGATGCCTTTTGTTCCTGTATGATCTTCCCAATATTATCAATACTTCCGAGAATTTCAACCCCTGAAATTTTTTCGCCGACGCACTTCCTGTTAATATCGACAAATCCCACGATTTCGTACCCGTCCTCGAGGCGTGTGCGGAGTTTCCGCAACACTTCCAATCCCGATTTCTCCGTTCCGACAATCAACGTCCTGCGGCCGAACAAGCTTCCCCGGCGATGTTCACCCCGCCGGACGACCATCCGGGAAATACGTCTCCATCCCGGCAACAGAAGAATATTGATTGCTCCGGAAATGAGAACAATCATCCGGCTGAAAGCGTACTGGTTGAAAAAAAATGTAAGAGCGGAAAGAATGACATAGCCGACAATGACGCCGCTTGCGACGCGCGCAAGAGAAAGCTTTCGTTTCGTATATGCACCCATCGATCCTAAAGCAACGACAACAGCAAGCGCCGGAACGGTTGTAATAACCGGATACGACCACGTCGGGAACTTGAAAAATGCATGAAACCAAAAATACTCGCCGAGAAGCACCGAAATGTTGACGAACAGAATGTCGAGAATTGCAGCGCGAAGGAAAAAAGATATTTTGCCGAAAAATGCAATACCTTCGCGTAACGCAATCCCGGTGCGGAGAACGATATCGGAAAGCACTCCCCGCCGGATATGCTTCCGGACAAACACACGCATCGCTTCATAAAATAATTTCACTTCGTTCATGCCGCTGCGCCGGGTGCTTTCTCCCTTGTAGTGAATAATCTGTGTGGCGTGGACATAGGAAATATTCCATCCGGCAACCTGCGCACGATAGCACCAATCCAGGTCTTCGCCGTACATAAAAAATTGTTCGTCGAGTCCTCCGATCTGTTCGTACACCGAACGGCGTACAAACATAAAAGAACCGCTGAGCGCATCGACGGAATACGTCTGATCAGGATCGAGGTACGAAAGATTATATTTGCCGAACCAGCGCGAATGCGGAAACAATGCGCTCAGTCCGATAATTTTTGTGAATGCCACCCACGGTGTCGGAAAACTTCTCCGGCAGGCAAGCTCGAGCGAACCGTCCGGGTTGAGAATTTTGCATCCGGCAAGTCCGGTCTCCGGATGTTTTTCCATAAAATCTATCATCACACGAAACGTGTCTTCCTGGACGATGGTATCGGGATTTAGCAGAAGAATATATGTTCCGCGGCATTCTTTGAGCGCGCGATTATTGGCGGCGGCAAATCCTGTATTCGTTTCGTTCACGAATAACCGGACGGCAGGAAATTTTTTTCGCAGCATATCCACGCTTCCGTCATCCGAAGCATTATCGACGACAAGAACTTCTCCGTCGATCCCCTCCATCGCCTTGAAGACAGAATGAAGAGCGTTCTCCAAAAAAACACGGACATTAAAATTGACTATAATGACGGAAAGCTGCATTGCGGTTGACTATAACATCCCGAAAAGTTGCTGAAGCTTCAGCTTCCAGACCATGACCACGGCTTCACGGACAATTTTTCTCGACATTTTGGAAACGCCCGAACTGCGGTCGGCAAAGATAATCGGATGCTCGCATAATTTGAATCCTTTATTCCACGCTTTGAAATTCATTTCGATCTGAAATGCGTATCCGTTCGACTTCACTTTATTCAGATCGATCGCTTCCAGCACGGCCCGCCGGAAACATTTGAATCCTCCCGTCGCATCTTTGATCTTCAAACCGGTGACAAAACGGGTATAGACGTTTGCGGCATAACTTAAAATTAACCGGCGGATGGGCCAATTGATAACGCGGACACCGTTCGTGTACCGCGATCCGATCACGACATCGCACGAAGTAATCTTGTTCAGAAAATTCGGAATCTCATCAGGATTGTGTGAGAAATCGGCATCCATCTCGAACACGAAATCGAACCTTTGTTCGATGGCATATCTGAATCCTTCCACATACGCCGTTCCCAATCCCATTTTCCCTGCCCGACGGATCAAATGAATGCGGGGGTTCGATGCTTTGAGCCGATCGACAATATTTCCTGTTCCGTCGGGAGAATTATCATCGACAACAAGAATATCGATTCCGGGATCCTGTTTGAGAACGTCATGGATGAACCGTTCGATATTTTCGGCTTCATCGTACGTCGGCGTGACAACAAGTGTTCTGGACATAATGATTGTTCGTAAAAAGTTAAAATTCTACCTGTACTTGCAGAGACGCGTAATTATCAATGTAATTGGTCGACGATGTTACTCTGTTCCGGTATTCATATATTCCGGAAACAATATAATCGGTGATAAACTCATACGCGGCGCGAAACTGAACCGTATGTTGTTTCGTCAGAACTCCGTCGAGGAACGCGTCGTTTTCCGAATCGGTATCACGATGTCCTTCCAGCACGTTACCGCCGACATTCTTCACAACCTGTCCATCCACCACGATATTATCGCCGTGACGCATCAGCGAATATGTCAGCCACGTCCGAAATTGTTTTGCAGGACGATATTGAAGCTGAAAGAACCATTGATCGGAATTGGGCTGCAATTGGTTCCCCAATCCGATATTATCATTCGTATAATCATTCCCGGCAACGCGGTTGCTGTAGACATACGGATCGATACGCGTATATTCAATGATGCCGTCCAGGTTGGCAATCCCCGCAACATCGGCGTTGAACATTCCCGCCTGAAATCCGAATTCATTTCCCCACCATGGCGTGCCGAGTTTTGAAAAATCGATATCATCGATCAGCCATGTACCGTAAAATTTATATCGCGGGAACGGAAACACTTCCGCATCGAATGCCAAAAAGGCATTATCGCGATCGCCTAACGAATGTTCGACCGATTTATAAAAAGTAATGGGATTGAGATATCCGAATTCCGGACTGAAGCGCTGGTAAATAATCATTTCCGAAACACCGAGATTCATTTTGTCGAACAGCCCGAGCTGAAGCCGGTGGAGTGCAAGATATTTATTGCTTCCCGGCGGTTCCTGCACCAGTGTGCCGGCAAACAGGGCAGAATCCTGAACGAGCGATGCATGGAGAGATATGAATCGCAACGACTTGTAATGCACTTCAATTTTCAAAAAATCAGTAGCCGGAGCGTTATCGGAAAGAAGCAAGCGGTCGGAATATCCGGTTCCCACCAGCGTATTTTCCCTGCCGAACTGTACGCTGATCCAATCGAAATTCATCCGAAGATATGCTTGTGTAAAATCGAAAAATTGTGAATTCAAATTATTGAAATTGAAATTGCCCCGCAGGCGCTGATCGGAAAGCGCAAATGCTTTGTTGCCCCACAATGAACCGTTTGTCCCTTCGAGATAATATCCCAATTTATCGCTGACGGTTCCCCGTATTCTTCCGCCGATTTGACCGAATGAATCATGCGTCGATCCGTACGTGTCACCGGATATTCCGCGGTAGTCGATGGAGCCTAAAAAGTTAACGTACGAAGTCACATTCGAATCGACATATCGATACAAATACTTTTCTTTCTGAGAAAGAAGACCGTCGGGACCGTCGCCGTTGAACAGCAATGCCGGATCTTCCTGAGAAGGATGAATTTCATGCATGAATTCTTGTGTGAATTTTTCAAGAAACTGTTGTTCGGCATCCGATAGACGGTCTTTTTGCTTGCTGACGGCGACCAGATCATCCGCAACTTCCTGCCGGGACAGCGGGATCATCGTATTATTATAGAGAGGAAGAATTCCTTTCACACCCATGCGATCCAAAAATTCGTAAATCTGATTGTCCACGGGAACATTTTCGACCTGTGCAGTGGCAAGACACCCGAATATCCAAAAAGCAAGAATAAGGATATGAAAGCATCGATATAACTGAAAAATCTTCAACCTTAATGTCCTTTTCCCAGCAAGACGACGCTGATCGTATTCAATAAAATTTTGAGATCCATACGCAGCGACATATTTTCGATATACGATAAATCATATTGAACTTTTTTCCTCACGTCGTCGATACTCTCGTCGTATTTATGTTTCACCTGCGCCCAACCGGTAATGCCGGGGCGAACTTTGAGCCGTCGTTTGTACAGCGGAATTTCTTTGGACAATTGTTCGACAAAGAATGGTCGTTCGGGCCGGGGACCGACCAGGCTCATATCGCCGTCCAGCACATTGATAAGTTGCGGAATTTCATCGATACGGAGTTTCCGAAGTACTTTCCCGACACGCGTCGTGCGCGGATCTTTCCTGTTTGCCCAGACCGGGCCGGATTCCGATTCGGCATCCTGATACATCGAACGGAATTTCACGATGCGAAACAGCTTTTCATCTTTTCCCACACGTTCCTGCAAGTAAAAAACGCGACCCCGCGAATCGAGTTTGATGGCAATCGTAATGAGAATCCAAACCGGTAGTCCGACAAACAGTGTGATGAATGATACCAGAATATCGATCCCCCGTTTTGCCGCACGTTCCCACGGCTGCATCAGCTCCGGCATGATTTCGATCAGCGGAAAGCCGTAAATCTGATTCGTCCGTGCCTGACCGCTGATGATGTCGTACAAATCCGGAATAATTTTCATGCTGACTGCGTGTGAATTACACGCACCGATCACATGCAGGAGCCGGTCGTGTTCCGCGGAATCCAACGCTATCAACACATCCCTCACATGATATTCATCGATCAACGAAGGCAACTGCTGAACCGAACTCATCACGGGAATTCCATGATACGTTTCCGCGGTTAATTCTGCCGTGACGGGAACAAATCCGACGATATGATATCCCAGCGCCGGGTACAATCGAATTGTATCGAACAGTTCACGCGCTTTTGCCGACCAGCCAACGATCAGCGTGTTGTGAAGACCGATTCCTGCCTGCAATAATCGCCGCTGAAATGTATGCAGGAGAAATCTTCCGCCGCCGACCGACAACAGAAGGATGCTCCAATAAATAAGAATCATCAGGCGCGATTGCAGCGGAGAACCGACACCCTGGTCGTCTACAAAAATTGCAAAAAATAATCCGAGGACACCGAACGAGGTAGCCCGGAACAACGAAGCAAATTCATCCAGGCGGGATTTTGCGTACCACGATTGATACAGACCGAATAGAAAATACACTAAAAGCCAGAAGAGACAGATGACAATCATCGGCACGATAAAATCCGGCTCAATGGTATGCCGGATCAACCCGCTGCGGACGCGGATCCAGTAATACGCAGTCCATGCAAGATTAATGGTGATAAGATCGACAACAACAGTTCGAATTCTTTCCGACATACGGGAGATTACTGCTTCTTTATTTTTTCTTGAAAAATGACTTGAAAAATATCCTCAAAACGCTTTTGGAACGTATGATCGTTCAGTGCCCGTTTATATCCGGCATTCTTAATGGCTTCACGTTCCCGGTCATGAGATAGAAAATACTGAATTCTTTCCAGTAATTCATCTTCGGTGGAAAATGTTGCGATTTCGAGCCCGGGAACAAAATATTCTTCGATACCACCGGCATATTGTGTCAGAAGAAAGCCGCCGGACCCCGGAATCTCAAAATTTCGTCCTTTGATTTGAACGCGGCGATTTTGAACCAGTGTCGAGAGATGAGCTGCCATTTCTCCTGCTTTTTTTATATGCAATGAATCGTCGGCACGTCGCGACAACAGTACTTTTGCCAACGGTTTGAGTTTCCAGGAGATAGAACTTTCGGTAAAATTCAGATTGATTTTACTTTTTGAATACAGGGCGATCATTTCATCCTGCGACAGGCGCCCGTTGCGCCATCCTCTTCCCCAGCAAGCGACGGAAACGCCCGATCGTTTCAATACTTCAATAAATTTTTTTCTATTCGAATGTGCCTGACCAATGAACGATACATCATATTCCGGAGAAATATCAACCGGCTTGTATAAAAAATGATTGAAACCCCATTGCGAACGAATAACATTGGGACAGCCGATCGCATGATATTTCCCGGTCGCTTCACGGTCGGTCGTGACGCTCCAGTGAAATAACGGCGCCCAATACCGCGTGAACTCATGAAACCTCCAGTGATCATCGGCAAACCAATTCAGTGTTACGGTCGAATGGCGTTCGCTGATAAACCGAATGGTTTCTTTTTTTATTTCATCGGTGAACAGGAAAAAAAAACAAATATCCGGCTGAACTTCATTGACTTTTTCCAGCAAGAGGTGGTTCATTTCATCTCTGCCGTAGGCCCGCAGAATCTCGTCGAATGGAAATAACGTCGCTTCCACACCGCTCATCCGTACAAGCGTTTCGAAGAAATTCACATATTCATAGCTCAAACCGCGGGAAGGATTTCCGTAATCGTATTTCAACCCGACAAATAGTACTTTGAGCGGAGCATCCCGGTTCAATAGAAACTTCATGGATTTCGCCTGAGAGTTCCACCATACTTCAAAAAAATGTAAATGATACCGGAAAGATGACGAAATGAAATCTTCGACAAGAATTTCTTTTTGGTGATTCTCTGTTCATAGTGAATGATCTTCGTGCCGGGAAAATAATACACCTTCCAGCCGTTCCGGTACATGCGGAGACAATAATCGATATCCTCCGGTCCATAAAAAATCTTTTCGTCGAGAAGCCCGACTTTTTCGAATGCTTCGTGACGGATCATCTGGCACGCACCGATCACATAATCCACATCACGGATATCGCTGCGATCCCAATCTGTCATTTCATGGTGATTCAAAACGGAACTTCGACGAACGAAACCGAGAAATGTGAGCCGGCGAAGGACAAACGCAAGAGGCGACGGATACCGGCGCGCACTCGGTTGCACTATACCGTCGCTAAAGATCAACTTACTGCCGCAGATTCCCGCATCCCTGGTACGATCCATAAATTCAATCATCGGTTTGAAGGAATTTTCGGTCAGCAGCATATCGGCATCGAGAATCAGTTTATATCGCCCTTTGGCAACTCGCAATGCCTGATTCCGCGATGGAGCAACACCGCGGTTTTCCGGATTTTGAATCAATGTTGCCTGGGAAAATTCCTGTTGGATCATTTCCACCGTACCGTCCTGAGAAAAATTATCGACGATAATCAACTCATACGAGATTCCCGAAGTGTATTGTCACGATCGAGCAAAGAAGATCGTGCAGCATTTGCCGCATTTTCCAGGAAACGATTATTATAGAAAGGTCAATCATACGCCAACAATATTTCTACGCAAGCGGCGCAACATTGCCGCCATTTTGGGATGGAAAAGCAGTGCTGTTTGAAGTGCACGTTGAATTGTACGTTGTTCCATTGGAAAAGCATTGCCAAGATTTTTTGCATGTTGTTTCAGCATATCAGATGGTACACCCCACGACCGGGCACGAAGAAAGAGCCGCCAGATTCGTTGATGAAGATATTTTTGAACTTCTTCGGTTGCGATTCCTGACTGGTTTAAAAGATACGAAAAAAGGGCAATTGTACAATGCTCTTCAGCATGAGAAAACTCTCCCGAGGCGAATATCTTAGCTGAAAAATTGTTGCTATGCAATCGCCATTTTGCAAGAACTTCAGAAACAAACGCAAATTTATAGAAGAACGCAAGTTTGCTTAAGAAGAAGCCAATCCTCATATTCGTACCGAGGTCCTTCATCAAAAAAACCCACGCGTTCAAGACAGCTTTTGCGAACAAGCACCGTCAGATTTGGAATAAAGTCTTCGTTGATGAGTTTGCCGAACACATTCCGCGGTTCTCCGTCATTTCCCTGTCCGTATGTAGGATAAACATCGCGTATTTTTTTTTCATTTCCTCCTTCATCAATAAAAGAGGTTCTTGCATACACAAGATCCGCATCGGGAAAACGTTGTAATACTTCCATCTGCCTCGTAAGTTTCTCGGGCAACCAGAGATCATCTTGGTCGATAAATGCTATGTACGATCCTCTGGCATTCCGAATCCCCACATTTCGACTAGCAGCAATTCCATGATTACTGTGATCCGTGTGACGTAAAAGTCGAATTCGTTCAGGCCAACTCTCCATAAATTTTGAAACTTTAGCAGGGCCGTCATCCGTGGAGCCATCATCAACAACAATTATTTCGTAGCAATCATACGACTGTGAAAGAATAGAATGCAGCGTAGATTCAATGTATTGGCCTCCATTGAAAAGTGGAACAACCACGCTCACGAAGAGGCTATTGCCCGAATTCTGTTGTGCTGAGATAGACATCTGCATTAGCAATCAAATAGTATTGCAAATTTATGTCGGCCTTCTAAGAACCACGATATCACCATCTTTGACTTTATGTATAATGTTGACCCGAATAAGCTTCAAAATTAATACCACCCAAATGATGATATAGACAAACCAAAGGAAACCGAGAAGATTGACAAAAAATGATAAGGCCATTACAAAAACAATAATACTATAAAATGATACAAGCTCGATAGTGGGATTACGCCGCAGAGCATAATAGATAGTTCCAACAAACAACCCAAGAAATAGAGGTATCATGGAGATCCCAAACAGGCCAAAATCGCGGTATAATGTCCAAAACAAAGTGTACGTGTTATAGCCGCTAAACAAATAAGGAGTATCTACAATCCCATAATATCCCTCAATCCAGTGCTTCAAACCAGTGAGCGCCAAAACAAAATTAAATGTATAATAACCAAATGTATGATGCTCCAATTTACTGAGGGCATGGGCAAAGTTCTCGACATTCATAACTACATACATATATGGTTCTGTAAACACAGCGTATCGAGAAGAAAACTTCATTTCAGAAGTAACATAAAGGGCCGTTTGAATGATTTTTCCCGCACGAAGAGTAGCGATTGAGTAAAATATGAGAACTCCAACGGCCACAAAGGTCATCACCGTTTTAAATCGAATATACCGCGTTACATAATAAATAATTGCAAACGATACCACCGAAATCATGATGAGAGCATACCGTTGCAGAAGGAACAGATAGGTGAACACGCTAATAAATACTATAACCTTGAGTATTCGTTTTCTCAATTCATTTCCACCGACAAGTAAATGGTAGACGATTGAAAAGAAAACGATAACGGGCATTGTATGAATAAACAAGCCGACGCCAAAAGCAGAAAACTCCGTACGAGCAGCCGAAGGATTGGCTGAAAAAATTGGAATCGGTCCGCCGACGACATTGACAGCAATATATCCGCCAAGATAGATGATGAATGCAAAGATTATCAAATAAAACAGTTTGGTTTCATTAATTTTCTGGTGCTTCACAATTTGCCGTACTTCATTTATCGGTTGAAGCCGCGTTCCAATACTCAAAACATACAAAATAAAAAGGCCGAGGAGGAATGAGATTGGGCCCATCATTATATACACCCACTGCGAAAACGTCCACTCAAATTGAAGTCTACTGAATTTCAGATTTGCGAGCCCAAAAACAATACACCATGTAAATCCAAATACTCGAGCAGGAGAAATGATGTCGGCGCCCCTTTTGAGCATTGTACAACAGATCACAAAAGCGATTACAAAAAAAACGATTGAAATCCAATTCATTGCAGGCTTTTACAATAAACAGTTTCGATATTTTCAACGCGCCAAAACATTATTATAAACTTTTATATGCTCTTGAGCAACATTATCATATGAATACATTGACAGATCTCCGTAATTCAGTCGATGACGAGTAGTCTCAAAATTTTTATCGAGATGTGAAAGCAATTCAATTAATGTTTCTTTATGCCCTAATTCAAAAACAAAACAATGCTTGTTGTGTCTGCTGTGGAATTCGAGACTTGACGGTATATTTGAAATCAGAACGGGGGCTTTTTGGGTCATCGCTTCCAAAATCGGCACACCAAAACCTTCATATAAAGAAGGAAATATAAATGCTTTGCAGAACTTGTAGAGTGCAACAAGGTGATGCTCTTTTAACCGTCCTAGATGTATAATATTATTTTGTTCAGAAATAAGGAATTTGAAGTCATCGTAACCGATCCCTAATTTTCCAACCAGTACCAATTTTGTATCTTGAGAAATAAGAGCGTGCTTTCGCGCTGTGGTAAACTGGGAAAGAAGAAACGAAAGATTTTTCCTTTTTTCCAGATTACCCACAAAGAGGAAATACGAATAAGGTTGGAGACCGAGATGTATAATTTCTTTTTCTATCGAGTGAGTTTCAAAAAAAATAGACCGAACCCCGTGATGACAAACATGAACTCGGGATTGATCTATTCGCGGAAAGAGGCCACAGAGTTCCTCTTTTGCGGCATATGAAGAAAGAGTGATTGCATCAGATCGCTGAATGGTGTTACGAAGAACTTTTCGAAAGTAGGTATTGTACCACGACGGATACACATCGGGAGAAATTAATCCAGCCAAGTCGTGAATTGTTGTCACTCCTTTTGACTTCCCCAAAAAACGCGGTACATAGTAATTCTGGTAATGGATAATATCATATTGTCGTTTATAAGGTTCGATGTTTGCCAAACCCAGGTAAATTGTTCTTTTTGCAATCCGCGGCAATGATTTCAGATACTGAAAATTTGTAATATCACACTCAATAAAATTTTTGAGATGTTCCCATAGACTAATGCTAAAATAACCAATTCCGCCCAATTCTTGGAGCGTAGAGAGCCCTTCGTCAATTAGTACTTTCATCACAACCTTTTTCGATAAACATCAAATAGGTGAAAGTTGTTTTATTTCAAAGACAAAATCTTCCATGTTTGGCTTAATATTTATCTACTATTTCTAAATAAATGTTTAGATGGTTAAAAGCTACACTTTCATAATGATACATAGAAAGATCCCCATAATTTATAGAAGGTTGTATCGAATGGAAATTACTGTCGATTTGTTGAAAACATTTCATTAACCCTTCCTGATCTCCAAGATCAAATGAAAACATCTGATTATTATGATTCTCATTTAATTCCATACTCGTTGGAATCTTGGAGATAATAATCGGTGTACCTTGCGACATTGCCTCGATAATCGGACTTCCGAAGCCCTCATAAATAGAAGGATAAACAAATGCCTTTGCATATCGATAGAGCGCCGTAATTTGTTGATCATTTAAATAACCAAGCTGTTTTACGGAAGAATTTCGGTAAAATGTTTTTTTAATTCAGAATATCCCCATGCTTTTTTTCCAACAACCACAAACTGAGTTTGCTCATCCAGACATTTTTTCTTTTTTTGCCTTTGTGAAGGCATGTAAAGCAAATCCGAGATTTTTTCGTTTAGTCAGATCACCAATGAAAAGGAAGTACGAGAACGGCTTTAACCCGAGATGAAGACACTGCTTTTATCCGGTTTCGCATTAAGAATTGACTTTCGAATTCCTGGATAACACATGAAAACATGTTTCTGGTGAAGCAATGGAAATGTGGTTTGAATTTCCGATCGAACAGATTTCGAAATAGCTATCAATGCGTCAGCACGCTCCAAACTTCTCTTAAACGAAAATGCATTATAATGACGCCACGCCAGAGAAATTGTCTCCGGATAACGAAATATGCTGAGATCGTGCACCGTCATGATGTGCTTGTTTTTTCCCCGGAAGAAAGGGACATAGTTTGCCATGTGGTGAACCAATTCATAATCTTTGTACAAAATCGGGATATTACAGGTTACGATATATCCCCATTTTCTAAAATATCGCGGTATTTTACGAAGAAAAGGGTACCGAGTAATATCACACTTTGTAATATCTTTCAGTTGATTTGCCAAATTAACAATGTAATGGCCAATACCACTCATTCTGCCATAACTTGCCAATCCTTCATCAATAAGAACTTTCACCGATCTCAATCAACAAATTTTTGGACAAAAACTAATTTTCGTTCCTCATTATTATATCCGAAGAAATACGACACAAGCATACACACTACCATCGAGGGAGGCAGTAGATACCAAAACGAAATCTCTCTCAAATTCCAAAGAATGATAAAGAAAAGGCCTGCAATCACAAAAGGGATGCCGTTATAGATGTTGAAAGTCCACCGAACAAAGAATTGTCGCGCACCAATCATGTATCCCGCACCAACAAAAATATTTGTCAAAAGAGACACAAAGGCGGCTCCATACAATCCATAGTGCGGAATAGCATAAAAATTTATAGCGCAATTAAAAATAGACCCTAAGATAACAACTATCATTCGAATATTCTGTCGGCGAGAAGTTGTCAGCATTAATGCATATGTTTCTACACTAAAACGAATTAAAATTATGATTCCAAAAAAACGCAAAAGCGGGACTGCGTCGGAAAATGCTTTTTCCCCGTAAACCAAGTGAACGATTTGCTCGGCATACACAAAAAGAAAAAGAGTAATCGGAAGTGCAATAAAAAATAAAGTTTTATTCATCAATTTTCCCAACTCCTCCCATTGCGCCCTATTTTCTTCATGAAAACGAGAAAGGACCGGCATTAATGCGTTAATTATTACTTCGGGGATAACAAGAAAAATCGTAATTAATCTAAACGCAGATTGATAGATTCCCACCGAATGATCTCCCATCCAAAAAGCAATCAACATGGTATCCAGAAGAAAGAAGAGATTCCCGAACAAAAGATGAAATCCAAAGACAAAAACCTGACTCCGAATTTCTTTCCAACCGCTAAAATCAAATCGGAAGGAGAATCCAGACAATAGTTTAGATACCACGCTGAAAGAACTTAACAAACCAATTGCTCTCACTCCTACAAAAACAATTGTCACTATATAAATAGGTACCCCGATAAATCCTAGGATAAGTAATCCGATCAATAATATAAGATTATTTACAAAGGATATCTTCGTCTCAAAATGAAGTTTCTCATACGCTTTAAAAAAAGCAAAATTGAAATTTGTTAGGGCAGTAAATGCAACATAAAAACTGAAAATCCCAGTAAGCCATCTTGTAGAACTGCTCATGGGTTGAACAAATGGAACAATCCACATCCCCGCGACAGCAATAAATACAAAAACATATTTTAACGAAAGAAACCTGTTAAAAAGCTCTGCAGCCCTTAGTCGCTGACGTGCTATTTCTGTTGTTAGGAGGACATCAAGGCCGAAATCAGCAAAAATGAGAAAGAACGTGGCAAAGGTGTGAGCAGTCGTAAATTGCCCAAAAACATCGGGCCCGTAAAATCGCGCGATTCCGACAAAAAGAAGGACATTCGTTAATAAACGGATTGCCGATGAAAGGAACGAGAATAGAGAATTCCTTCGGATACTGTTTGCCAGCCCCATCTTTATGATCTCGATTTACGGCTGATGCGAAGTCCGAACCAATCGGATCGTATTGCGTCGGTAAATGCATTAAATTTCTCCGGATCGAGAATCTGAAGCTTTTGCAATCCAACAATCGAAAAAACGATGAAGAGTGAAACAGCGGTGGAAATAACAAAGGAAAGCAATGTAAACAACGCCACTTTCGGTTTCGCTTTATGTTCCGCGGGTAATGCATGATCGAGCACAATGACGGACGGCGTGTTGCGTTGTTCTTCAACTTTCGACTGTTCATACAGCGGCGTGAGTAACTCCATCACTTTATACTGAATCTGCACTTCACGATAGAGCCGGATATAACGCATGCCAAGTTCGGGAGTCTGCCGGAACGGAACAAGAATTTTCATCTCATTGGAATTTGAATTCGATCCGGAATTTAATTCCTGAATCTTCCGCTTGGTCTCGTCGATTTCAATCTCAGCGGCTTTGACGGTCGGGTGATCTTCCCCCAGCGTCCGTTGCAACACACCGAGACTAATTTCTTTCTTCGCAAGTTCCGCATAGACTTCCGCACCGGCTTTGATCGATGCCTCGATTTGTTCCGGCATGGCAATCACTCCAAACTTCAGTTGAAATGCCTTCAACGAATCTTCCGCACTGCGGATATCTTTCAGATTCTTGTCGTAACGCTGTTCCACAAATATTCTGTTGCCGCGGGCATTTTGAACCTTAAGTTCGGAATTAATATCATTCAACAGTTGAACGTAATAATTTGCCATCTCGGCGGCCTTCGATGGAACTTTATCATAGACAGAAATGGTAAGATCGCCTTCATCCTGAGCTTCAATTTCCGTGTTGCCCGACAATTCTTTTCGCGCCTGTTCCATTTTATTGGAAGAAGAGGCAACATCATACACGGTAAGAAGATTAAATTTACTGATAACCGAATCCATCACGGTATTACTTTTCAGAATGGCAACGTATCGATCCAACTCGGTCGGTTCACCGAACGATGCCAGCTTTTTCGTTGATGAAAATGATTTGACCAGCGATCCCACACCCTCTAATCCGGAAAACAGGTCTGCCTGCTCTGCCGGAAACACCGAAGAAGTCGATTTATACCAACGCGGCATGAAGAGAGCAACCACGGTCGTAATAATTGTGCATGCAAGAACAAACCACACGATGAACCGCCGCCAGAGCGTGATCACTTCGAGAAAATTGAGAAGCGATACACCTAACGGTCCCGCCGCATCATTTGTGCTCGGTGAGGTGTTTGAAATATTTTTGTTTTCGATATTATCCATCTGAAATCGTAAAGACCGGATTTTAAAAAATGATTAGTGTTTCGTCACTTGAACAATCAAGACGCCAATTCCGATGACCACACTCAGAACAGTCGCCGCCTGACTCGCAATCGTCATATAATACGCGAACGAATGATCGGGATCTTTGGGAACCCAGACATAATCACCGTCCTCAATTGTCGTTTCACCGGGGGCAAGCCACTGTTTGGTCGTTCCTTTTATGATTTTGACGTCACCATGGCGGGCGCGTTCGGTAAACCCTCCGGCTTTGGCAATATAATAGTCAGCATTCTCGCCGGGGACAAACGGAACGTGTCCCGGTGATACGATTTGTCCGAACACATACACGGTTTTTTTCAACGACGGCACAATAACGTTATCTTCGGTCTGGAGGATGACGTCCTGCGATGTATCGCCCCTGGAAAACAATTTGTCAAAATCGACATCGACAATTTCTTTCCGGATGCGAAGTTCGGTCTCTATATCATAGTCGGCACTGTCTTCCACGGAAACTCCACCGCGCAAACTCAGCAAACGTTCGGTTTCTATCTGATTCGGATTGATGGAACGGCGGATCAATTCTGCGGATTTTAATGCGGCAAATTCGGTGAATCCTCCTGCCTGCCGGATGACATCTCTCAGTTTCGTTCGATTCTTCGTTATCGGATATGTTCCCGGATAGAGAACTTCGCCCTGAATCGTCACCCGGTAATCTTCACGCAGTTCGGTTCTTGCCTGCACGATAATTCTATCTCCCGGCTCAAGGGCAAAATCGGGCTGACGACCGGCGAGTATACCGGCAACATCGATGATGGTGCTGGTCAGGACGGTACCATCGAGATTCAGGCGCGTGAACTCGACACTGTCCTGAATTGCCAAGACGTGTAAATCCCTGACCGATACGGATGGCATCGTGCAAACTGTCGCCTTCGACAAATTCATAACGGCCCGGCGCATTCACTTCGCCATAGATTCCGAAAACATTTTTCGTCGCATTTTTTCTCGGCACAATAACCACATCGCCTTCACGCAGGTAGGGATTCCACCGGTTATCTTTTGTCGACAGGTATTTGACAATATCGACATGATCCTGCGTCCCGTCCTTATGACGCAAAACGACATTGCGTGTCGACATGTCGAACAGAATCGCTGTAACATCGCCTTGATTTTGATACCTGGTGGGAGTATTTGCCGTTTCAATCGCTTTATTTGCGCGGTCGACCGCAGTCAGTGTATACATTCCAGCGTTCAGCACATTTCCGGTTACGGTTATAATGATCGGACGTGGTTTTATCAATGTCGCGGTAATTTCTGCAGTGAGATATTTTTTCCGTGCCTGCTCAAGAATCTTTTCCTTTGCCTTGGCAAGCGTCAAATCGGAAACCATCACTTCACCGATGGTCGGGATGATCAATGTGCCTTCCGGCGTTACGGTCAGGTTCAAATTGAAGGGCGGGCTCATCCAGATATTCACGCTGAAGATATCGGAGGGTCCGACAAAATATTTTTCCGGATCGATGGTCGATTCCAGTGCAACACCCTGTTGCGGAACGACATTCGTAAGAGCTTTTTCCCGCAGAGGTGATTCCAGATCGTCCGATGTCTGCGTGTGTTCCTGTGCAATACCGAACGATGCACCGAACCCGACGAAGAGAACGAGGAAAATTCCCGCAACAATAATTTTAACTTCCCAATTTTTCATAAACCGGATGCTCTTGTTATCGTTCTTCATACATCTTCCGATAGTACTGCCGATATTCGCCGCTGATGATACGCCTCCACCACGATTCATGTTGAAGATACCAATCGATCGTGGAGCGCAAACCGGCTTCAAATGTTACCTGCGGTTTCCATCCTAACTCGGCAGAAATTTTCGCCGCGTCGATTGCATACCGCAGATCGTGTCCGGGGCGATCTTTGACGAAGCTGATCAGGTTTTCACTCTTGCCGAGATTCTTCAACAGCAATTTGATGATATCGATATTTGTCCATTCGTTATTACCGCCGATATTGTACACTTCACCCAAACGTCCCTTATGAAGAACGGCATCGATAGCCGCACAGTGATCCGTAACGAACAGCCAGTCGCGAACATTCAATCCGTTACCGTAGACCGGAAGCGGTTTGCCGTCCAAGGCATTAGCGATCATCAGGGAAATGAGTTTTTCCGGAAACTGGTACGGCCCATAATTATTTGAACAACGCGTAATCAATGCCGGGAATCCAAATGTATGGTGGTATGCCGATACCAGTAAATCTGCGGATGCTTTGGATGCGGCATACGGACTGTTGGGATGAATCGGTGTTGTCTCGGTAAATTTGCCCGACGACCCGAGCGATCCGTACACTTCATCGGTAGAAATTTGTACAAACCGCTTTACCTGATGTTCCCGCGCTGCTTCCAGGAGTACATTCGTGCCGGCAATATTCGTTTCCACAAAAATCCCCGGTCCGGTGATGCTTCGATCGACATGGGACTCGGCGGCAAAATTAATAACGACATCGGCACCGAATTTCATCATCGCTTCATCGACATCGGCACGCCGGCAAATATTCCCTTTGACAAAATGATATCGCGGATGAGAAGAAATATCTTCCAGGTTTTCAGGATTGCCGGCATAGGTTAACGCATCAAAATTCACAATGGTATATTCCGGGTGTTTATCCAGCATATACCGCACAAAATTACTGCCGATAAAACCGCAACCGCCGGTAACGAGAATCGTCATTATCGTTTGAATGCAAATAGGTGAAAAATAACGGAATTCAATCTACAAAAATGGGCTTCTAAAGTCAATCTATGAACTCCCGGCACATTGTTCTGTAACGAGAGCAATACGAAATGAAATTGTATCAAAATGGCAGGAGTATTATCCTCTTCAATTTTTGCATGATTCTGACATAAAAATACGATTTTTTCAAGACAAAATCAACGACTAGATCAGTTCCATATTAGAAAGCACCATCCATCCCACCTTACCGTCGGCAAGCCGGATTTTCCGCCAATCGCCGACCGCATCCAGCACTTCGACCGTTACTCCTTCATGAAGCACAAAAAGATCCGTGCTTTGATTGTCCGGCGCACTTTTCACGGAAATTGTTTGAGCGAACACAACGGCGCTTTGTGTATTGTGTTCCGCTTGATACCGCTGATAGACCGCGACGAAAGCAATGCAGGTGAACATGATCGATATCCCGACCAGGATAAATCCGATGCGTTGAAGAATAATTCCGCGGGCGCTCAAATAGACAACTCCGCCGATCCCTGCAACCCACAGTAAAATTATTCCGATAAAAGCCCATCCATCGGAAGAAAACTGGCTGACAAATGCATTCCACCACTCGAGAAGAAATAATTGCGGCAACGGTTCGATCTTATCGACAACACGCAAATTCGCCAGCCGGAGATTATAGAGAATATCTTCGTCACGGGGAGCCAGCCGTTTTCCGCGTTCATACGAAAGAATCGCCGCAGGAATATTTTGAAGCTTGAAATATGCATTGCCGAGATTATAATAGAGTGCAGGACTTTCGAAACCGTTCTTGAGAATTTGTTCATAGACTTCGGCAGCTTTTTGGTATGACCCGGAACGATAGAGTTGATTCGCCTGCTCAACCTGCAGTGATGCCTCGTCTGCCATAAGCAGTACCGGAACGAACAACAGCACAATGACAAAAAATCGTTTCATCAGAATGTATCCTCAATCGTCGAGATAAGATCGATGGTTCCGTTATAGACGCCGTCCATTTCCATCGAATCGGCTGATGGAGCGAAACGTGCAAACTCGCATTGTTCGATTGTTGCGGTCAGTTTTGTGATCGCTTCGTCGGAAACATTCCGTCCGGCAAGAGACGAACGCACTGTTTCCAGGGACAAATCGGAAGGCGGTATCCCGAGCTTGTCGCCGATATATCCCCACAATGCGCGGGAAATTTCCGCATAGAATTCTTCCTTCTTTTTTGCATGAAGAAATTTCTTTGCCTCGGTGAGCCTGCGCTGTGCCATTTTACGGGCTTTGCGATTGCGCAACGTCACCACGTCCCCTAAAACTTTCTGACGACGTCGTGTATAAAAAACAAATCCGACAAACGCGAGCAATGGCGTCAACGAGAGTGTGAAAAACATCGGCGAGCCGACAAATATTTTACCACGTTGAGCGAGCATGATGTTGCCGCTTTTGATAAACCGAATATCTTCGCCGAGCAATTTCACATCCTCTTTGCTTAAACCGGTCGTGTTCGATGTTGCCGTCTCCGTACCTTTGTCAACGGTCACTGTAAATTCAGGACTGGTGAACGAGACATAATTTTTCTTATCGACATCAAAATAGGAAAACGGAAATGACGGGATTTTCTGTTCTCCAGGATGACGCGGGATCAACAGATATTCGAACATTCTGCTGCCGGCGACCTGATCTCCCTGATTGGCAAAATTATCGGAAATCTTCGGATCATATTTTTCGATATCCGGCGAAATATTGATCGTCGGAGCTTCAAGCAATTTCAGGTTTCCCCTGCCGCGTGATTTTAACCTTAAGAGTGACCGGTTCATTCGTTTTCGTTTGTTTTTTGTCGAGCCATGTTTCCATTGAAAATTTTCCGACAGCACCGGCAAATCCGCCCGGCACATCGTTTGTCGGCAAGGGTGCAACGGTAATTTTCACCGGTTCATTCTGAACTTTATAATTGACGTTGGATACGTTTCCAAAGAACGGGTCGTTGAAAAACTGATCGAAAATATCGTTCGACCGTTTCCGGTTTTGTACCTGCACGACGCAGGCAACTTCCATCGGATCGATCGACAGCGTCCCGCTCCGCTGGGGGAACAAAGCAACTTTTTTCAGAATGCCGACGCGATACTGTTTGCCGTTGATTGTTTCCGTCGTGAGTTGAATTTGTTTCGGCACCTCGATATCTTCGCTCCAGAAACCTGTCAGCGACGGAACTTTGGTAAGCGAATAATTAACAACATTGATTCGAGTATAAATTTTGTACGTTGCGGTAATCTGTTCTCCCTGATACACACGCTGATTTATCGACCGTTACTTTCAAAAAAAGGTTGTCGCCGATTTGTTTGGAGATGTCGCCGTTATTTCCCTGCCCGCCGTTCTGCTGTGCCTGCTGTGGAGAACCTTTGGTCACTTCGATATTGACCGGCTGAGTCTTCAGCTGCTTGCCGCCGACTTCGATCGTTGCCGGACCGATGGTAAATTTTCCTTCGGCCTTCGGCTGGAGAACATAACTGTACGAAACGGATGAAGAAACCGAACCGTTGATGAACTGCATATTCGTCGATTGATTCGGACCGGAAACGGTCAGGAAATCGGTGAATGCCGGCGAATGAAAATTATCGCCGCCGCCGTTTCCGTTCAACGAAAACGTAATTTCAAATTGTTCACCGGTCGCAACGCGGTTCTTGTCCACCGAGGCGATAAACGAAGGGTTCTGCGCAACGCCAAAAGAACATGACATCGCAATAATAACCGACAGTATGTAGCAATACTTCATCATATCAATATAATCATACAAATATATCTTACCAATCTTTGTCGACATGCACCCGGGCCGGAACTTTTTTCTTCAATTTCTTTTGGACATCTTTTTCCTGATTATTGAGAGCTTCCAGAATTCGCTCCGCATCCTGTTTGGAAATTTGCTGTTTTCGCTGTTGCGCCTGGTCTTGCTGCTGTTTCTGGTCCTGATTTTTTTGCTGTGAGTCCTGCTTTTGTTGATCCTGTTTCCGCTGGTCTTGTTTTTGCTGATCTTGTTTCTGCTGATCCTTCTTTTGCTGATCCTGTTTCTGCTGGTCTTTGTTGTCTTTCTTATCGTTTTTCTTCTGATTTTGTTTTTGCTGCTGTTGTTGTTGCAACAACGCCTGGGCATATTCAAGATTATATTTTGTATCGAGATCGTCCGGATGAAGCTTCAATGCTTCTTCATATGCAGAAATGCTTTCCGGGATCTTTTTCCCTTTCAGCAATGAATTGCCGAGATTATGCAATGCCTGTGCTTTTGCAGACGGATCGGTTTCTTTCGCCGCCCAGTTGCGGTATTGTTCCGCCGCTTCATCGTACCGGCCCTGTTTATAGAGTGCATCACCCAAATTGAATACACCCTGATTCATTTCCTTGTTTTTTTCGAGAGCTTTCCGGTAATTGGTTTCCGCGTCGGCATATTTATCCTGCTTGTACAACGAATTCCCTTCACGCACGAGCGACCGGTCGGTTTGTCCGAAAAGCAAGCACGTACAAAACATCATCAGAACAGCAGCGAATAGTTTCCTCATACTTTTTCCTTGAAGAGATTCCACTGTGCAAGCCATTTATTCTTTCGTTCGGAAATAAAGAATTCCATAAGCAAAAGAATTGCCGCCGGAACGAGGGCATACTGAAAACGGTCCTCGTAGTCGGTCACGACCTTTGCGCCGAACTCTTTTTTTTCCATCGACTGAACATCTTTGAACACCGCATCGAGCTCGTTTTGCTGATTGGTCGCACGGACAAACGTCCCCTTTCCCGTTTCTGCAATTTCCCGCAATGCCTGTTCGTCCAGTTTTGTTATAACGACGTTCCCCTGATTATCTTTCATAAATCCGACTTGTGCGTTATTCTGATAGATGGGAATCGGCGCACCATCCGGCGATCCCATTCCGACCGTGTGAATAACGACACCTTCGGCGGCGGCATCTTTTGCGGCGGCAACGGCATCGTCTTCATGATTCTCACCGTCCGTAATCAGAATAATGACTTTATGTTTCTTTTCACCTTCGGCAAACGATTTCATCGCAAGACGAATCGCGGAACCGATGGCCGTTCCCGGATCCGGAACGATATCGACATCGATCGTGCTGAGAATCAGCCGCGCGGCGGAATAATCGGTCGTCAACGGAAGCTGTAAATAACTTTGACCGCCGAACACGATCAGGCCGATGCGATCATTCTGCAATTTTTCCAGCATCCGGGCAATTTCCTGCTTGGCACTCTCCAAACGGTTCGGCTTGATATCTTCCGCTTTCATGCTGTTGGAGACATCGAGCGCTATCATAATGTCCACACCCTCGCGTTTGACTTCTTCCAGCTTCGTGCCGATTTGAGGATTGGCAAGTCCCAAAATAAGAAACATCAACGATGCGAGAAGAAGAAAAAACTTGATCGATCGTTTGTATTTTCCCGCCGAAGGCATGAGCCTGTCAAGAAGTGAAAGATTACCGAACAGTTCAAGTCCGCGTTTTCTCATCCGGAGCGCCCACCAAAACACAACAAGAAGCACCGGAATGAACGCCAGAGCATATAAATATTCGCTATGTGCAAATCGGAACATAATTACGGAGTTTTTCTCAATATCGTTTGTGATAGAAACACTTCAAGCAGTAAAAAGAATCCTGCCATCATTGCAGCATTATAAAATTCTTCTTTATGACGGCGAAATTGTGTTACCTCGATTTTTGTTTTCTCCATCCGGTCAATCTCATCATAAATCGTCTTCAATGTACCGTTATCGGTTGCACGAAAATATTTGCCGTTTGTCTGTTCGGCAATTTTCTGCAGTAACGCCTCGTCGATTTCCACAGGCATGTTCTGATACTGTATGCCGAACGGCGTTTGGACAGGATAGGGGGCAAAACCGATGGTCCCGACGCCGATGGTATACACACGGATACCGAATGTCTGCGCGATACCGGCGGCAGTCAGCGGATCGATCGATCCCATATTGTTCACACCGTCGGTTAAAAGAATAATGACGCGGCTTTTCGCTTTGCTGTCCTTCAGCCGGGAAATTGCCGTGGCAAGCCCCTCGCCGATTGCGGTACCGTCTTCGATCATGCCGCTTTTGATTTGCGACAGAAGATTTTTAACAACGGGATGATCGAGCGTCAACGGACACTGCGTAAAACTTTCGCCGGAGAACACTACCAGCCCGATGCGGTCGTTCGGCCGGCCGTCGATAAAATCCATCGCGACTTTTTTTGCCGCTTCGATACGGTTAGGATGAAAATCTTCCGCCACCATGCTGCCTGAAATATCGGTCGCGAGAATGATATCGATTCCTTCCGTATTCACATTCTCGCCTTGCGATGTCGATTGCGGCCGGGCAAGGGCGATCGTCAGAAAAATAAACGCGAGAACGCGAAGAACAAATAACAGATGCTGCAATCGCTGCCGCCATGTCCGGGGAATCGCATAAAACATCTGCACGGTCGAAATTTGAAGCTCGACAATCTGTGTCCGGTATTTTTTCCAATACCAAAAAATAAACAACGGAAGAAAGAGCAAAAGCAAAAAATATTCGGGGTTGGCAAATGTCATTCCCATCATGACGCAACCTCCGGTGAAACTTGCTGCTGAACGGGTTCTTCTGCCGCCTTCCATGTTGTTTCGACAAACGAGCGTGATGCCGTTAAACTCAACTCATGTTCCTGCGGAAGCGGCTGTGATTTTGCAAACTTCACTAAATCTGCCCTCAACAGAACTTCACGCAACGAATTTTTTATTTCCTTGGGAAGAACGGCAACAGCCGGTGCGGACAAGATTTCATCCGACGTCATTTCCATCGCCGCGACAGTAAACCGCCGTTCCATATACATCCGAAGGATATCGGTCAGTTGTGAATAATAATCTTTCACCAATCCCCGCTGCCACACGTGTTCTGCTTCCAGAATCCGCAACGCTTCCAACGCGACCACATTCGCCGGCAATTTCGGTGCTTCCGGGATCAACGATTCGCCGCGCCGGCGTTTCTTTCGAATGTACAGAATCAGCCAAACGATTCCCGCAAGAATGACAAGTCCAATGAGATACGGCAGTATTTCGGCAAATGAAATTCCGATCGCAAGCGGCGGTTTGATATCTTTGATTTCTTTCGATGTATCGATCGCAATCGTGCCGACCACAAAAATCTGCGGCGCCGTTTGCACATATTTTTTTGCGGTATCGCCATTCACGGTGTACTGCACCGGAATAGGAGGAACGACATGCATCCCGGAATCGAATGCAGTGATAACGAATGTTACCGATTCGGAAATCGTATCACCCGATTGAGACCTCTTCGGCTGTTCACGCTTCACAATTTCGATGCCGTTGATCGAATCCGGAAGATTCGGAAATGCAACGACGGTATTATTGGGGTGTTGAACGTCGAGATGAAGTCGTAACCAATCGCCGATGAGAATATGATTCGAATCGAGTCCGGCAACAGCACGAACCTCCTGTGCACGCAGACGGACCGGCGCAACGATGAACGAAACCGCGACGAGCATGATCGCAAGATGGAAAATCGGAATATGCCGGAAGTTTTTTCTTACCATCGCTTTTCTCTTCCTTTAAAGAAAGCGACAAGCGGATTGATATACGACTGATCGATGCGGATATCGACGGCATCGACGCCGCTCCGGCGTAAAAGGCGTTCGCGTTCCTGCCCCCGTTCGCTCCACCATCGTGCATACGATTCGCGGACAAAACGATCGGCACTGTCAATCCATACCGCTTCGCCGGTTTCGGCATCACGGACACGAAGAAGCCCGGCCGGGACCAATTCCACTTCGCGCGGATCAAAAAGCCGAACTGCGACGAGATCATGTCTTCGGGATGCGATTTTCAATGCATCATCATATCCGGTATCTAAAAAATCGGAAATCAAAAAGACGATGCTCCGTTTTTTAATGGCACTGTTCAGATAGCGGAGTCCTTCGGCAATATTCGTTTTGCGATGACTCGGCTGCATATCGAGCAACTCACGTACGATGCGGAGAATATGCGTGCGACCTTTTTTCGGCGGAATAAAGAGTTCAATGATATCGCTGAAGAAAATCACGCCAACCTTATCGTTATTTTTAATCGCGGAAAACGACAGCACTGCGCACAACTCGGCGGCAATATCTTTTTTTAACTGATGAACGGTACCGAATTCTCCCGAGCCGCTCACATCGACCAGGAGCATAACGGTCAGCTCGCGTTCCTCTTCGAATATTTTCACGAAGGGATGATTGAAGCGTGCAGAAACGTTCCAGTCGATCGTACGGATATCGTCGCCGAACTGATATTCCCGCACTTCGCTGAACGCCATGCCGCGCCCTTTGAACACGCTGTGATATTCGCCGGAAAAGATTTGGTTGACCAAACCTTTCGTGCGAATTTCAATCTTCCGTACTTTTTTAAGAAGCTCCGATGTTTCCATAAACGCCTTTTTTATGGAACTTCGACAGCGTTCAGGATCTCATCGACAATATGTTCCGAAGTAACATTTTCCGCTTCCGCTTCATACGTCACGGCAATGCGGTGGCGCAACACATCGTGGCATACTGCACGGACATCTTCCGGAATCACGTACCCGCGGCGTTTGATAAACGCGAACGCTTTTGCCGCCAGTGCCAGATTGATACTTGCGCGCGGCGAGCCGCCGTATTGAATAAGCGATGTAAGCTTGTCCAGCTTAAAATCCTTCGGTGTTCGCGTCGCAAAAACGATGTCGAGAATATACCGCTCGATCTTTTCATCCATATAGACTTCCTGCAGCACCGACCGTGCTCGCAAGATATCCGATGGCGCGACAACAGATTTAATTTCCGGAAATGAAGCGGCGATATTCTGGCGCATGATCAATCGCTCTTCCTCGCGCTCGGGATAGCCGATCACAACCTTCAACATAAAGCGATCGACCTGCGCTTCCGGCAACGGATACGTTCCTTCCTGCTCGATCGGATTCTGCGTCGCGAGGACGAGAAACGGTTCGTCCAGCCGGAACGTTTGTTCGCCGATCGTCACCTGCCGTTCCTGCATTGCTTCGAGCAAGGCACTTTGTACTTTTGCGGGTGCGCGGTTTATTTCGTCGGCAAGAATGAAGTTTGAAAAAATCGGTCCCTTGCGGACGGTAAATTCCATATTCTTCTGGTTGAAGATCATGGTGCCGATGACGTCGGCGGGAAGCAGGTCCGGCGTGAACTGAATGCGCTGGAACTTTGCCGAAATTGCTGCCGCCAGTGTTTTGATCGAAAGCGTTTTTGCCAGACCCGGAACGCCTTCCAGCAGAACGTGCCCGTTGGAGAGAAGTCCGACCAGCAGCCGCTCGATCATATATTTCTGGCCGACAATAACTTTTCCGATTTCCATTTGCAGAAGATCCACGAAAGCGCTTTCCCGCTGGATCTTTTCGTTGAGTGATTTAATGTCTGTCATAACTCCTTGATGCAATAATTATGAATGAATGATACCACTTAATAATACAACACTATTCTGCCCGGGCAGAAGATACATCTTATACGAAATCTCTTAGAATTCGATTCAGTTAGGATTCCCGTTTTCTTCCAAAAACGACCAAAAACAGGATATTGTTTCGATGGGTACGACCATACGTTGTCTTGTAAATTAACGAAAATTACTGAAAAAATCCAGTTTCACGTAACATGTTTACTGAGATTAGACAATGAAAAAACATTTTGGTTTTAGAATCTGATAAATTAAATGACGACAAATTCTTTGGGATACCGGAATTCGGTTAAGCTTGACTTTTACGTCAAGTTTTTTGATAATATGCAGTCAAAAGCGTAAAATTGTAGAAAAATGGCGACCTTAAAGAAATTCAGAAGGAATGAAGAATGAACAATTCTTTTCTTCAGCGTGATGTTGAATCTCCTTTAAAAATTTTTATCGCTGCAGGAGAGGTTTCCGGTGACCGGCAGGCATCGTATCTTGCCCGAACGATTCTGAAACAACAACCGGACGTTTACCTTTTCGGTTCCGGCGGTGAAAAAATGCGGGAAGCCGGTGTCGATATCCGTGTTCAAACATCGCATCTCGGATGCGTCGGATTTCAGGAATCGTTATCATTCATCCGGCCTCTTCGCGCCATCATGGAACAGCTTCGCACCCTGTTGCAAACTGAACGCCCCGACCTTGCCATTCTCGTGGATAACGAAGGCTTCAACGGTTTACTGGCAAAATTTTTATACAAGGAAGAGATCCCTTTCATCTATTATTTTCCTCCGCAAGTCTGGTTGTGGGGAGAATGGCGTGCACACACAATTGCCAAGCGAGCACACGCCATCATACCTGCTTTTCCGCAAGAGACTTCCATTTACCGCGGCGAAGGCGGGAGAGTAGAATGGTTCGGACACCCTCTTCTCGATATCGTCAAACCGGAAGATGAGTACGAAACAATTCTCCGGGCGTCCGGTATCGATCCATCGCGTCCCATACTGACGATCATGCCCGGCAGTCGATTTCAAGAAGTAAAAGAACTTACACAGTCGATGCTTCACGCCGCGCAACTGATACAGCAGCGATACGAAGAGATGCAAATCGTCATTCCTCTCGCGGCTCCGCATTTATATCCCGCGCTGGAAAATCAATTACGAAGCGCGAATATGCTCGACCGGACAACGGTCGTTACGAATCATGTGTATACAATTTTAAGCCGGAGCAAATTGGTTCTTGTTTCTTCCGGAACGGCGACGCTGGAAACGGCATTGCTCGGAATTCCGATGGTGGTCGGTTACCGTGTAAAACCCCTGACATTTTTCCTTGGAAAACGTCTTATCAAAACCCGGTTCATCGCGATGCCGAATATTCTTCTGAATGAAAAAGTTGTCCCCGAACTGCTGCAGGAGAATGCCAATGCACAGCGGTTTGCCGAAGAAGCGCTGGCAATTCTTGACAATCCCGGTCGTGCAAGGATGATGAGCGCACGGTTACAACAGATCCGACCGATTCTCGGACAGGAAGGTGCGCTCGATAAAGCGGCATCATTCATCCTAGACGAAGCAAGGGTGGTAAGTCAATTTTCACTCTTGACGTCTTCATGATTTCCGCCGTTCGCCGCCTTTTCCGGCTTCTTCAACCATTTGCAATAAAACTGGCATTCGCCACCCTGCTTTCCGTCGTCACCTGTATCGGTTTATTGATAATTCCGGCCATCGTCAAAACTCTCCTGGGATCGGCAATCAATGGGACTGCGATTTCGTATAATCTCTCGTCATGGATTGGAATCGGAATCGGGCTTCTGATTATCGTCCTGTCGAGCTATTTCGTTTTTATCCTCATGTACGATATTGCTCATCGTGTCACGGCTCTTCTCCGCCAACAATTCATCGAACGGCTTCTGTACACCACGATTAATTTCTATTACGACAGCAACATCGGCGGAACGATTGAACGACTGCTGAACTGCATTGGAGAAATCGAGCGTTTCATCACATTCGGACTTGTCTCCACGATCGGCATTGTCGTCATCCTCTGCGGCGGTCTGGTCATGATGATTGTATTAAGCTGGAAACTGACGCTTCTCATTCTCATCGCGATCCCGATCGTTTCGCTAGGGCTGCGGTACATTTTAGCCCACGTCCGGGAATCGACCAAGGAACGCGAAGTTGCATCACGGAATCTTTTCACACATATTCATGAACTGCTTCTCAATATCCGAACGGTCAAAGCATTCAATGCACAACATGTCGAACTGAAACGGTTTAACGTCAAGCAGCAGGATCTGCTTCTTCATCAGCATCATGAAGCGCGGTTCGCGGCGCTCACCGAACCGCTTGTGACAGCAATTGCGATGAGCGTTATTCTTCTTATTCTGATGGTCGGAAGCTGGCAAATTGCCAAACACGAACTCGCCATTGAAACGCTCATCGGATTCTTATTGTATGTCGGCTTTCTGCTTCCGCAAGCCCGCGCCATCAGTAATCTTGTTCTTGGTTTACAGCAAGTTGAGCAGGCATTTATTCGATTGGATGAAATCGTTCAACTCGATCTGGAAAACGATACACCGGGCGCGACCGATCTTTCAAAGGAACAACACCGATCGATCGAGATCCGGCATATCACTTTTGCGTATCCCGACCGGGAAGTCGCGCTTGATGATGTTTCGTTGACAATTCCGGCACAAGGATGCGTGGGCATTGTCGGTGCGAGCGGGTCAGGAAAAACGACATTATTCAATCTCCTTCTCCGGTTCGACGCGCCGCAACGCGGAAAAATTCTCATCGGCGGAATCGATATTCAAAAAGTAACCTTGACTTCTTTGCGGAACATGATTTCCATTGTCCCGCAAGATATTGTTTTGTTCGACGATACGATTATCGAAAACATCCGTTATGGCAAACCCGGTGCGACCGATGACGAAGTGCTTGCCGCCTGCCGCATTTCTCAACTGGACGAATTCATCCGGCATCTGCCTCAACAGTACCGGACTGTCGTCGGGGAACGGGGCGTCAAGATGTCGGGGGGCGAACGCCAGCGTATCGCCATTGCCCGCGCGCTGCTGAAAGATGCACCGATTCTTTTACTCGATGAGGCAACCTCGTCGCTCGACGCAGAATTGGAATTTCAGCTTCAATTCGCTTTGGACCAGGCCGTACGCGGAAGGACGACGATCATTATCGCCCACAGGCTCGCAACAGTCGTTCACCTTCCACGCATCGTTGTTTTTCATCAGGGAAAAATATTGGACGACGGCACTCACGAAGAGTTACTGGAACGATGCGAGCATTACCGCAATCTTGTTTCGAAACAATTCATTTCAACCGAACGGTCTCCCCTTCATCCGCAACAATTAGCTCACGGGTAAATCGTGACCCCGATTGTGTTATGAAACAACAACATTTCATCATTAACTTTCTCGTATCCCTCGTCGGATGGATTGTCTCTCCGTTGGTTTTTCTCTCGTGGAACTTCGGCGCCATGCTTCCCGAAGCAGTTATGATCGGATTTTCCAAACGATTCGGAACATTCCTCCGGGGAAGAACAAGAAGAATGACATTGCACAATATGCAAACCGTTTTGCAAAATCCGGCATGGACACAAGAACAATGGAATGCACTATGGCAATCTCATGCAGAACATATCGGAAGAACATTGTACGAGATCATTCAAATCGATTCCATGCCGATGGACAAACTACGCAAACAGATTATTATCGAAGGCGAACAGCATCTGCGTCAAGCTCTCGCCGGCGGGCAAGGGGCAATGCTATTTTTCAACCACCTTGGAAATCTTGTAATCACCGTCAGCGGAACGGCTTTGACGGGACACGATATCACCGTTGCAGGAAACCCGGTCTGGATTCCGTATCTGGAACGCAAAGTCCGGCATATTCATCAACGGTTGAACATCAACCGTGCGCTGATCGGAGACAATTTTCCCAAGACGGCAGCCGACATTTTCAGGCGTAACGGCATTTTTGGAATATTTATCGATTTCTCCGTCACGGAAAAACATACGACGTGGATGCAATTCGGACAAGCAGAACTTGCGGTGAATCTCGGACCCGCGATCATGGCGCTCCGCCACGAGACTCCGGTTATCTGCGTCAGCAGTATTCGTACATCGAATAATTCTCATCGTGTCATTTTTCACCCGCCGATAACGCAGGTGACCGGCGCCGATATTCATCAGAAGGCGACAAATCTTCTCCGGCAAGCATTACAATTTCTGGAAACCGATTTGGCCGCGCATCCTGAACAGTGGTGGCCCTGGAATTATGCCCCGCTTCGTCAGCACCCCGAAACATCGAATGTTTTATCCGACAAACCGAAATCCGGACATGATGGTCAACAATAACTTTATCAGAATAACTTTGGCGGTCATTCCATGACGCGAGAAAAGATATTCAGCATGTTTTCCGAAGTCGTCCTGCTTCCGGTAACAATATTACTGATTATCTTTCATGGCATCATTGTTCGTCTGAACGAAAAAAAAGCATATGCATTCGGACGGTGGATTATCGTTCCCCTGTTTCGTACACGCCGCAAACGAATCGTTGAGAATATGACAAGGTTTTTTGGAACAGCAAGCCCGGGAAACGTTGAACAAATATCGAACAGTCTCTTTCATCAAATCAGCGACACGATCGTCGAATTAATTCGATTGCCATCGTATGCAGAGGGCATGCTCAAAACAAAAGTCGACGTTGCCGGCCTCGAGCATCTTCAAGCCGCATTGAGCAACGGCAAAGGAGTTCTCTGCATCGGCAACCATATCGGCAACTGGTGGTATATCCGTGCTTTGCTTTCGGAATTAGGATTTCCGGTTGCAAACGTTTCGAACAGAATTCCAGTTCGGATTATCGAATACCATTTGAATGCTATCCGGCGTCGATACCACATCCGAACGACCTATGTCGGTGAAGGGGGACAAAAAGCTGCGGAAGAAGCGTTTCGGAACAATGAAGTATTTTCAATCCAGTTTGATATATCGGTTCCCGGCAGAGCACTGCACAGCGCCTGGATGACATTCGGCAACGCGATGATGCTGGTGGATACCGGTCCCGCAATGCTTGCAATCCGGAATCGTATACCGATCATCCTCTGTACCACATACCGCACCGAAGAACACCGGCACCGAATTATTTTAGAACCGTTTACGCTCAACTATCCGCCATCGCCGACAGAACAAGATGCCGTGGCATTGACGCAGGAATGGATCGATCTTCTTGACAAAGAAATCCACAAACACCCTGACCAATGGTGGCAATGGACAACCACGGAGTTACGAAAATAATTTCTCCGGAACATCGATGAGCTATTGATGCAATGATTTGTCGGATACAACAATTTTTCATAATATGGAAAAACGACCGCCGCCATATTTACCTCTGTTCGTATTCCTATTCGTCTGGCTGTTTTGCAATATGCTTCAGGCATATTTCATGGAGCTTGGATATGATGAAGCATACTATTGGACAGTATCACGATTTCCGGATTGGGGATATTACGATCACCCGCCGATGTTTGCACTCCTGACAGCAGCCGGTTTTTCTCTGTTTCACAATGAATTAGGCGTCCGGTTTTTCTTTGTAGTCACCTGCACTCTTCTGATATATGTCCTGTACCGGCAAACGGACCGCAAAGACGTCACGTTGTTTTTTATGTTGATTGCCGGGACAACATATTTTCAAATCATCGGTGTGGGAACATTCCCCAGCACTCCGCTTCTCTTTTTCACGGCACTGTATTTTACCGTCATCCGGGAATATATCGATCACGATAATTGGAAAAGCATCATTTTGCTTTCGTTCATCATTCCGCTCATGTTCTACAGTAAATATCATGCGGTGCTCGTCATCCTTTTCACGGTTCTTGCCGCACCGTCGCTTCTGCGGAGAAAAAGCTTCTGGTACATTTTCCTGTTTTCCTGCATACTGTTTTCTCCGCATATATACTGGCAGATTTCACACGGATTCCCCACGGTGAGATTTCATCTTCAGGAACGTTACGTCGATTCGTACAGCGCGATCGTCATTCCGGAATTTCTTGCGGGTCAATTACTTTTTGCCGGCCCGTTGATGGGATTTGTGACGGTCCCCGCCATGCTGAAATTTAAAACGAAAACTGTTTTTGAACGCATACTGAAATTCAATGTCATCGGCATTTTCCTTTTTTTCCTTCCGTTCACATTGCGGGGAGAAACAAAGCCCGGATGGACGGCAACGGCATTTATACCGCTGATCCTTTTATCATACGCATACATTGTCGAACGCCCGCCCTGGCGGCGATGGGTAAAGATATTATTTGTTCCCAGCATTCTTATTTTCTTGTTACTCCGGATTCATATCATCCACAGCATTATCCCGTTGCGGAACGATCCGGCAAACCTGGTGCGGGGATGGAAATCGTTCACGAACGAAGTTGCAGAACGTGCGAACGGACGACCGGTACTTGCGAACACTCCCGAAATCGCATCCGAACTCTCTTTTTATACCGGATCTGTTGTTCCATCTCTCACCGGCGGCAGTTACGGCAACCAATTCGATTACTGGAACCTTCTCGATACACTCCAGGGACGTGACGTGTTTTTTCTTTCCAACAAAAACATGGGATATGCGAAAACCATTGTCACACCGGCAGGAGATACATTGTTTGCAAAAAATATCCCGCACATGCGGACATATAAAAAATATTCCATTACGTTAGAACACGATACACTGACGGCTCATCTATCAGAAAAAATTCCTGTTGCTCTGACAATCAATACCGCAGACAAAGCGGTCGACAATCTCCCGCAAGTCAGCTATCATATTTTCCGAAATGATTCTCTCGTCACATGGGATGGCGGAAGATCATTGATTGCGATCGATTCAACAGGAAATTTTAGATCGACTATTCCGATACAGGCACCGTCGAAAACCGGTACATACGAAGTGGAATTCTGGCTTGTGAGTGATGGTTTTGCATGGTGGAAAAACTCTCAGCGGTATATTCTTATCGTTTCCAACTAAAAACAGGGCTTTTTAAAAAAATCTGTCTCCACGGTCTTTGCAATTCTCCATCTTCCTTCGTACCTTTACCCAAAGAGTAATTTGCTTTTCCGGGAGTGCAAATTCTTGACAATGGTTGGAGGATGCATGAAACAAGTACTCATCAAACTCATCTTGTTCCTTCCAGTTCTTTTCTTGCTGAATATTAGCATAGTACACGCACAACCCTGTTCAATAATTTGGATCCGGGTTTCGGATGATTCCTCTGTAGCCGACAGTACAATGCTCTGGCTTGTAAATACTTCCAGCGGATCCTGGATGAGAGATAGCATCAATGAAATATTTCAGGAAATAGAAAATCTGCCGGTGTTCGGTTTTGGTGCGGTATGGGTACCGTGGGCAACCTATGTGAATGGTCCGTTAGGTTTTAACGGCGATAATTTTACTCCGATCTGTATTCAAGGCGTTCCGGCCGGTGGACAACGGGATACATTCGTAATTTCCTGTACCAACACCGATGCCGGTGCCGAAAATTTTATCCTGAAGTGGCCCCACGCGGGATATTTGGCGGCACGATGCGATAGCATATTCATACAGGACAAAACAAATCTGTTGACGACTGACGGTACCACGCCGATCGGAAAAGTTAATATGTTCAATCAGGATTCTCTTTTTATCTTCCAGCCGTTGCAAACCTTACCCACATTTAGGCTCACGATTTATATCTATGGTGTTCATCCTGTCGATTCTATTTACGTTCCGCCTCCTCCTATAATTGAGAGGGTCAATGAGCCACCGAGAACTATCCCGACGTCGTTTCGTCTTGAACAAAATTATCCCAATCCGTTCAATCCGACAACCCAGTTTGCTTTTTCAATCGCAAAAAGAGGATTCGTTACTCTTAAAGTGTATGATGTTTTAGGAAGAACGGTAGCAACACTTGTGGAAGAGGAAAAAAATCCGGGCCGGTATGTCGTCCCGTGGAATGCGGACAACATCGGAAGCGGTGTGTACTTTTACACATTACGCTCAGGCATCGAGCATGACGTCAAGAAACTGGTCATTCTTCGATGAGGAAATTTCACATAGAACATTTCGATAAAAAGCTGGAGGATGTATGAAACGCATATTCACCAAACTCATTGTATGCCTTCCAGTTCTTTTCTTATTTAATAGCGCATACACTACGCGCACAAAACATTGCGACAATTTGGATAAGAGTATCGGATGATTGATCCGTTGCAGACCGCCAACGCTTTATATGGTAAATTCTCCAAACGGAACTATCGGAGAGAGATAGCCTCAATCCTTGCTATCAGGAAATAGAAGATGCCGCCTGCTTTTGTTTTGCGTGCGTTTTGGTGTGCCGTGGGCAATTATACAAATGATTCATTAGGATTTGCGGTGGTAGGCTTTATTCCATGTGTATTCAAGGGATTCCAACAAACCCGACATATGAAGGATACTTTCAAAATTTAATGTACGGACTCTTCGGTACAGGAAATTATCATTATTCAGTTGGCCAGATCAAGACTTACCTTCGGTTCACGTTGCGATAGCATGTTTCTCGTGGACAGGACGAATCTCGTATAACAGATACATCGGGAAATCCTATCGGTACGATCAATATGTTTAACCAAAAAGGCTCTTTAAAGATGGGGATTTCGAACGTTCAAACATTTCGGCATTTAAATGACATCTATAAATATGGTGTCCACCTTGTCGATTCTCTTTAGTACTAATTTTATATAGAGGCGGTACATGAGCCACCGAAAACTATCCCGACGTCGTTCCTTCTTGAACAAAATTATCCCAATCCGTTCAATCCGACAACGCAGTTTGCTTTTTCAATTGCAAAAAGAGGATTCGTTACGCTTAAAGTTTATGATGTTTTGGGAAGTGCGGTTGCGACAATTGTGGAAGAGGAAAAAAATCCGGGACGGTATGTCGTCCCGTGGAATGCGGACAACATCGGAAGCGGTGTGTATTTTTACACGTTACGCTCAGGCATCGAGCATGACGTCAAGAAGCTGGTTATTCTCCGATGATGAAATTTCACATCTTTTCCGGTGCAGAGATGCCCAAGATTGCAAACCCGTTGGCAAGAACAGTCTTTACGGCAACGCACAAAGCAATACGGGCAGAGGCAAGGTGCGGATCTTCGGTGAGCACGCGGTGAGCATGGTAAAATTTGTGGAAGCATCCGGAAACGTCGTGTAAATATTCCGCCAGGCGGTGCGGCTCGAAAGTGAGCGCGCACGATTCCACCATATCGGGAAATTCCGTCAGCACTTTAATCAGCGATAATTCTTCCGGCTCGACCAGCAGATCGTCGTTCATCGAATCGGTATACCGGACGCCGATCTCCTCGGCATGCCGTATGATGCTCGCAATGCGCGCGTGGGCATATTGCAAATAATACACCGGATTTTGTTCCGATTGTTCTTTCGCAAGACCGAGATCGAAGTTCAAATGACTGCCGATGCCGCGCATCAGGAAGAAATACCGGACGACGTCGGCATTCGTTTCATCGATCAGCTCATCGAGCGTGATGAAATTCGCTTTCCGTGTCGACATCTTCACCACCTCGCCGTTCTGCACGATCGTCACGAATTGATGAATCAACACTTTCACCATCGACGGATCGTACCCGAGCGCTTTCAATCCTGCCAGCACATCGGGATAGGTTGCGACATGATCCGCTCCGAGCACATCGATAATCAAATCAAATCCGCGACGAATTTTTTCACGATGATAGGCAATATCCGGCAAACGGTATGTCGGCTCGCCGGAACTTTTAACAATCACTTTATCTTTTTCACCGCCGAAGACGGTCGACTTGAACCAGATCGCCCCGTCCTGATCGTATGCAAGATCCCGTTTGCGGAATTCATCGATCACTTCCTGAACTTTTCCGGTTTCGTACAGAGTGTTTTCATTATAAAATACATCGTGCACAATGCCGATCCGCGCCAGAGTCTTCTTGATATCTTCAAAAATTTCCTGTTCGGCAGTTGAACGGCAAAGATCCGTCAGCTTTTCGCCTTCCGGCAATCGTCCATGTTTTTCAAGAACACGCTGTGCAATATCTTTGATGTATTCGCCCTGATAATAATCTTCCGGAAACGATATATCCTCGCCGAGCAATTCGAGATAGCGAAGGCGGACAGAATCGCCGAGCATGCGCATCTGTCTTCCGGCATTATTGAAATAATATTCGCGGGTAACATCATAGTTCGACCATTCGAGCAAACGTGCAACGGTATCGCCGAAGACTGCGCCGCGGCCGTGGCCGACAGTTAGCGGTCCGGTCGGATTCGCGCTGACAAATTCCACCTGTGTTTTTTTCCGGTTCCCGAGATTTACCCGCCCAAACTGTTTCGAGAGTCGAATGATTTCATGAAGCTGCTTCCGGTAAAATTTGTCGGTGAAATGAAAATTGATAAATCCCGGTCCGGCAATTTCAACACGATCGACGAGCGTAGGATCGAGTTGAAGACGGTCGACGATCTGCTGGGCAAACGGGCGCGGGTTGGTCTTGGCAGATTTGGCAACGACCATCGCAATATTGGTCGTGAGATCGCCGTGTTCAGGATTCCGTGGTTTCTCAAATGTCGGAGCGGGGACATGATTCAGAGCGGGATTGATTTCTGCAAGAGCATGTGTGACACGCTCGCGTAAATATTGCTTCATTTCTTTGCCGCAGTTTTTCTTTTTCGGACCGGAGCTTTCGCAACCGGTTCATCGGCAATCACCTCGATTTTTGCATCTCCCCAGAGCTTTTCGAGAGCATAATATTTCCGTGCATCCTTATGAAAGATGTGAACGACCACATCGACAAAATCGATCAGGACCCATTGCCGGCGCGACAATCCTTCCTGATGCCATGCACGGGCTCCGATCTTATCCGTTTCGTCGGCAATATGATCGGCGATGGCTTTCACCTGCACATCGGAATCAGCCGAGCAGACGATAAAAAAGTCAGCCATGTCGGTGACTTTTCGTAAATCCAGTAATGTAACATTCAGAGCTTTTTTTGCGAGCGCAAACTGCGCAATCTTTTTAGCAAGTGTTCGAGAGGTCAATGGCTTTTGTTATGATTATTGTGAAATATGTAAGGTTCCGTAATCTTTTCCGATCACCACGGAAACATCGACAAAGTAATCGGGATTTAATTGCTGAATAACATTCTTATCGGAAACGCCGAGCGCCGCCGCAACCTGCCGGGCAGATTGCAAATTTCCCACACGATCAATCACCAGCGTTTGCGGAATGTTCGACGTTTTATAATTTTTCATCTCGACGACATCGAATCCGTTTTTCCGGAGATATGTCGTGAGTTTTGCCGCAATACCTTTTTCACCGCAGCCGTTCAACAGGTCGAGCTGTATGACTTTCTCTGTTTTCGAAGCCGCTGCTGCATCACGGTTCTGCTGACTGCTGCGCGCAATAAATGCATACGAAAGATAGCCGACAATAAGTATCAAAACGGCCACCACGGCAGTCAGGACGGTTGTCATCGTCTTTCGTGATGATATGCGTTTTCTTCGATTGATCCGGACTCGCCGGTTGTTGATCCATAATTCAGGAAATAAAAAACCGAGTTAGCCTTCCGAAGAAGACTAACTCGGCGAGAACGTTTGGTAATACCTATTCAAAATACTCAACGGTAATTATTGATCTCCCCAATTACTGGAGAACGGAGACATCCCGTACCAGGGATTGTACATTCCGTAATAATTCCCCGGAAGATGATAGTATTGAACTTTGATAGAAAAATTTTGCGACGGCTTATAACTCAATTCGGCACGGCTCAGGAAAAGCCCGTTCAGGGCGCTCTGATACGGCGTCGACGCACCCAGCGGCGTTCCCTGCAATGTCAGATCGACCCGGACATTCAACGGATCGGCAATTTTATAGAACATGCTGTTGGTATACGATGCAACAGAAAGTCCGGTGCCGCCGGCAGAGATATAACTGTATGAAAGACTATTTTGCATGGAAAAATTTTCGGGATTGAAAAATCCCAACAAATTGCCGATCGTTGGTGCAGGGTGAACAAGCGATTGAGAAGCACTCGGCTGATCATCGAAATCCGACTTCAATTGCGCGTGAACGCCTGCCGAACACCACATCAATACGGCAATCAACAGAACGAACGTTTTCATAGTCGATCCTATCATAATCTTCATAATTATACAGAAAATCGGTTAGATTGTCAAACCGTCAATTGGGCGCACGCGAAGCGATAATCGACCGGGCAAATTCAAGCTGGGCGGGGTCGTTAATTCCCATAACTTCAATGGTATCAATGGCTTTCACGGCAGAAACACGCCAATTATTTTTCCAAAACATTTCAAAAACATCGGTCAAATAATATTCACCCTGAACATTATTGGGTGATAATTGCCGGAGACAATCAAAGAGCTTCTGCTTATTAAACAGGTAAATGCCGGAATTAATTTCCCGTATGCCAAGTTCTTTTTTCGATGCATCTTTGTGTTCGACGATTTTTTTGACACTGCCGTCATCATTATGAATGATGCGTCCGTAACCGGTCGGGTCGTCGATATCCGCTGTCAGAATAGTCGCAACCGCCTGGCTTGTCCGGTGATAACCGATAAGGGCTTTCGTGGTTTTTTCCGTCAGCAGAGGAACGTCGCCGGACAGGATCAGCACATCGCCTTCAAAATCCTTCAGCAGATCTTCCGTCTGGAGAACGGCATGACCCGTTCCGAGCTGTTGTGCCTGTTCAACGAATTCGACGGAAGGAGTTTTTTTCGACAGGTAATCCATCACCATCTGTTTCTGCCAGCCGACCACAATTAATGTGCGCGCCGATTGAACCACAGTGGCAAGCTCTACGACATATTCCACCATCGGTTTCCCGTTGATTTCGTACATCACTTTTGCCATATCCGGATTGTTCATTCGTTTTCCTTTGCCGGCGGCAAGAATCACGACTGCTAACAGAGGCGGTTTTGAAGTATCGGTCATAACAAAAAATCAAATTGTCAGAAGAAGATTATCGATGAGCCGCGTCGTACCGAATCGAACGGCAAGTGATACCAGAATCTGCATCCCGGAAACCAAGGTTGAACATTCCTGCAATGTCATGGCATCGGCGATCGAAATATAATCAATGCGTGCAGATGGTTTACGCGAAATCATTTTGGACATTTCGGTGATGATGGCGGAGGATTGCCGCTCACCTTGTTCGATCATTTCACGTGCACGACCGAGAGATTGAGAAAGCACAACGCTATCGGCACGGTCCGCTGATGAAAGATACACGTTTCTGGAACTCATTGCAAGTCCGTCCGGTTCCCGGACTATCGGAGCAACGATGATTTCAATATCAAAATTCAAATCTTTTACCATTTTTTTAATAACCGCAACCTGCTGTGCATCTTTTTGTCCAAAAACCGCAATTTGCGGATTAACGATGTTGAACAATTTCGCCACAATCGTCGTCACGCCGCGAAAATGGATCGGGCGTGAAGCTCCTTCGAGCACTGTAGTTAATTCTTCAACATGAACATACGTGGAATAATTTCCGGGATACATCTCCGAGGTTTCGGGAATAAAAAGATAATCGGTGCCGGCAGAGGAAGCGATTTTCTTATCATGTTCGATATCCCGCGGATATTTTGAAAAATCTTCGTTCGGTCCAAACTGTGTCGGGTTGACAAAAATTGTGGTTACGACAATATCGGCATGCCGTTTGGCAAGACGGATCAAACTTGAATGGCCTTCATGCAAAAAGCCCATCGTCGGAACAGTGCCGATTTTTTTCCCTTGTGCCTGAAGATTGCGGGAAAGAGATTGCATTTCCGAAATCGTCGAAATGATGGTCACTGAATATTCACCTTTGCATTAATCATGATGGAACGCCCCGGTGCAAGATAGCTATTCCACCATTGATACGCCGTGTTGAAAAGATTATCGATGGTCGCAGAGACGACCACTTTGTTTACAACAATCGTCGAGCATCCCGCCGACAATATCGCATGGTCACCAAGAGTTGTCGTTGCCGCACGATCGACATTTTGCTTGCTCACATATTCAAGCGTGGACCAGACGGTAACCGGCGAGCCGAATGATGTTTCTCCACGTGCACCGATATGCACGAGCGGAGTCATCGGCAATTGTGTCGTCGTCCCGTCTTCTACCATCGGTTGAATCACACCGAAGAGTGAAAGGAGCAAATCATGTTCCAACCGGAATGTTGCATCGCCACGAAAGAATAATTTTGATGCATCGACATAGTCCAAATAAATTTCTCCGTGATCGGCAATCACGATTGCCGTATTGGACGATTTGGCGAATGAGCCGTTGATTTCGAGCGAAAGAATTCCGCTGTTGTACCAGAATGTTCCGCCGAACTGTACCGGTTTTCGCTCCGGACGGATGTCCGGTTCGCGGACCAAATACGGAATTTGTTTGATATATTCGCTGTATGTTTCGAGTGTCATTTCGGGCCGCAGCCACAAACTGAAAACACGATCATGATCGAATTCCCATTTCACTTCTCCGAACGGAGCGATGATCATGCGGTCATCACCGTTGTTGCCTGTTCCATCGTCGTACTTTCCGCCGAGTTCCAATGAAACACGGTCGACGAGTTGCCATCGCCCGCCGACGGAAAGATTGATAAGCCGCGGAGATTGGGCTGCACTATTATAGTCAAGTGAAGAACCAATGTAAGAAAAATGTGTCAGAACCTGAACACTATCGACATTCGTTTTATAGGAAGCTTCAACAGACGGAGAAACTGCCGAAGCACCCGAATCCACACCAAGCCGTTGATCGGTCAACGAACGGATATCGGCCGAAAAATTCAAATCAAGAGCATTCGATTCACGATTGACCGTACCGAATCCGATATTCATCGATACGTCGTTGTTTGTCCGGTCAACCGTTGTATCCACAAATCCAAAAAGACCATACGAATCGTGCTCAACGCGCATTCCGCCCGTCACACGAAACATATTCAGAACGGTATTATCCGTAGGAATGAGACTATGGCCATGGACTTCCGCATCGACGGATGACCCTGATGCGTGATCGGTATGCCCTTGCGTCGTATTGAACCCGGCATTACCATAGACACCCCACAACTTCTCATTGTAGTCGACAAATCCACGAGCATTACCGGTCGTAAAACTGCCAAGCGACGCTTCTCCGGAAACATGAAGCGGGACAAGCGGTTCTTCATACCGCGGCAAAGCACCGACCGGAAGCGGCATTGCGGGACGTTCATTCAGCAACGATGTATCCGGCGGCGGTGCATCAAAAATATTGACATCGTAAATTTCCCCTTTGCGTGCGAACGGGAGTGTGATGGCTTTTTTTCCGACAATCGTGATCTCGGGAATTTCAAGTTTCGGCATGCCGGCAGTATCTTTCACGGCAGACTGCTCCTGCGCAAAACACGGAGTTCCGATCATCAACATCAATATGAAAGCAAACAGTCGTTTCATCGGCGTAATTTCTTTAAACGTTGTTGTGCTTCATTTTTCAAAATCGGATCAACTGCCGTCGCGACAAGCTTTTCGTACGATGCCCTCGCCTGCTTGCGGTCATGCAATTTCTCGTACGATTCTCCCAATCCCATCCGCGCACGATCGATCATCAACGGATAGTCGGTATATTGGCGGATAACATCATTATACGCCTGCAAGGCGTCGGGATATTTCTTCATCAGGAGAAAATTGTCAGCGATCATGTTCAATGCCTCGGCAGCGATGTCATCACTGCGGCGATTCACCACGACCGACAGTGAATCGACGGCAGAACGGTAATCTTTTTGAGACGAAATGATTTGTGCGATCTGCAAACGGCTCCGGTCGGCAAAGACATCGTTCGGAAAATTCTGAATGATGATTTGAAAACGTTCGCGTGCCGAATGTTTATCACCGCTGTTGGAACGTGCGACGGCATCATAATATTGCGCTTCCGATCGGAGCGGCGATTCGGGATACGAATGCTCGAACGGATCGAGAACGCCGATGGCGTCTTTATCCTGATGCAGTTTCACATCGGCAATGCCGAGCGCCAGCGTTGCTGCGGGAGCAACATCGGTTTCCGGAAAATCTTTTACCACCTGTTTATAATATGAAATTGCGCGCGGCAGATTGTTTTCAAGTTCGAAGGTTCTGCCGAGTTGGTGAAGCGCTTTCGCCTGAACGGCACGGCTCGGATGCGCCGAAAGAACGTGTTGATATTCCTGAATTGCTCCGCCGAAATCTCCCTGTCCGAACAGGATGTCGCCTTTTCGCAACAGCAATTCTTCAGATGGTGTTTGAATCGACTGATTTTTCAGAAGGGTATCGATTTCGGCGATGGCACCGGCAGGTTTTCCTTCTCTTTCATACGCAAACTGCAGACCGTTCAGCGCATCAGGAACCAAAAGACTTTGCGGAAAGGTTTTTATCATTCCCTGATAGTACGCGGATGCGCTGTCATATTGTTTCAGATTATAAAACGAGTCGCCCATGTTCAGCAAAACCCTCTGCATCAATTGGCTGTCCGGATATTTTTGCATCAGCATCCGGAGTTCGGTAATTGCCATCGGATATTCCTCCAGAGAAAAATATTCCCATCCAATATTGAACTGAACGACCTCATCATACATCGATGAAGGGAATTTGGTCAGGAAATTCCTGAGTTCCTGGATACCGCGGTCGGATTCCCCGCTTTGAATAAACGACATGGCAACCTGAAAAGCGGCATACTCGATCGTTCTGCTGTCTGTCCGTTTTGAAGCAAGCGCGGCGTACATCGAATCGGCTTTTTCATACCTGCCCATGAAGAAGTAACAATCCGCGCACCGCAACGAGGCATCGAGAATATTCTTGCTGTCGGGATAATCTTTGGAAAACCGTTCGAACGCATTTGCCGCCTGTGAAAATTTTTTCTGTTCGAACATCGACCAAGCGAGACCGTACGCAGCATCGGATCGTTTGGGGTTTGATGGGAAACATGCGAAGCGCGTCATCGTACGCACGTTCCGATTCATCGAAACGGTAATCCTGATATAAGGCTTCCCCTTTCCAGACATATCCTTCGGCGGCATGTGAATCTTTCGGAAACCGGTCCAAAAAATTCCCGAACATTTGCGCGCTGGTCTTGAATCTGCCGAGGTGATAAAGACAAATTCCTTCCTGAAATAATGACGGGGCGAGAAGATCATCGGAACTGCCGAGACGCCGGACCTGACTGAAAGCAAATTGTGCATTGGAAAAATCGCTCAACGCGACATTTGTTTCCCCCAGCATACGGTACGATTGCGGCTGCCGGCTGCTTCCGGGAAACATGCGGGCAGCAAGTTCAAAATACCTTCGTGCGTCGCGGTAATGCTTTTCACGGTATTTTTCCATCCCCAACTGGAAATATGCCTGCTCGGCATACGAATCATAGGGCGATCGTTCGGTCAATGAATCGAACCGGTCTTCCGCATCGTTCGGCATATTCTGCAGAAGAGCCAGCACACCGCTTTCATACAATGACACGAACGCCAACGAATCATTCCCGGTGCCGAGCGAATCGAATACCTGCCGCGCCCCGGTATAATCGTATTTCTTCAGCAGCGCCCACCCGATATTGAATTGCGCTTTTTTCGCAAAACGGCTGTCGGAAAATTCTTTCAGAAAATCTTCGTACTCGATCCGGGCATTGTCGTACCGCGCAAGCCGCATATCTGATTCGGCACGAAGAAGAGAATATTCTTCCACGGTTCGATTCGACGGCACCGATCCTTGCAGCAACGCCCGCGCACGCTCCGCATTTCCCGTCCGCAACGAAAGCGATGCAAGCCGGATCCGGACTTCAGAAAGAAGGTTGCTCTGCGGAAATTCCACGAGAAATTTTTCGAGAAGTTGAATCGCTTCCGTATATGCTGCACGACGTTCGAGCGATAGTGCCCATCCCATCAATGCGATATCACGATAGTTCGATTCCGGAGAATTCTCGTATGCAGACCGCAGGTCCGTTTCGGCAAATTGCCAGTCACCGCGGTCCAGGTGTTCCATTGCCCTCCAGAAATATGCAGCGCCGATTTTACGATGGTATGGATACTGGCTGACGAATGCATCGAGTGCTGCGCGCGATTCGGCCAGCCGGCGTGTTTGAAATGCACTTACCCCCTGCACGATGAGCGCTGAAGAACGCTGTGCGTCGTTCGGATATTTGTCCAAAAAAATCGCCGACCATTGATATGCATCTTCATATTCCTGATCTTCGAACGAGCTTTCCATCAGGATATATATTCCGTCGCGTATTTCTCCGACGGTATGAAGATGTGTAAGAGCGGGGAGTACTTCCTGGCGGGCAACATGATAACTGCCGATCGATATCCATTGATCGGCGCGAGGGAGATCGTCCGGAAACGGAGATTGGTTAACGGAAGGAACCTGTGCGCCGGCAAATACCGCCAGCCCGGCAACGAGAACTGCCGTGGAGAACAGTATCCGCAATATTCGTGCTAACGGTTGGAGCAATTCGCGATCACTCCGGGACGATATCGATAATCACCGTACGGTTATAGAACCGTTCCTCGGGTAAACGGTTTTCGAACGGCGCCCGGCGAACATCTTCACCAAAACCGTAGGTATCAAATTTCACATGAGATTTTCCGGTTTTGGCAAGTTCGCGCTGGAGAACCGCCATTGTCTGTTGTGCACGGTCGCGTGAAAGATTGAGATTATGGCTTTCTTCACCGACGATATCGGTATGACCGTGAATGATAACGGAATTGCCGTCGGCAATCAGCGGCGCAACAGTTTCTGTCAGAAATCGTTCGTAGGTCGCGACCGTTTTCGATTGATCGAATTCGAACAAAATGCTGAAGCGGTAACCGGGTGCTTCTTCCGGTTCGTTCGATTTCATCAGATGAAACGATTGTTCTTTCGTCACCATATCGCCGTTTTTCGTCTGGGCTTCCATCGTAATCGTATAACTTCCCTGCTGAGCGTTACCGAGAATTGATTTTCCGGAAATGCGTTCCTGGTCGGATGTGAACGGACCGAACCGGCGTGTCGTTCCCTGATCGTCTTTGACAACAACCGACCATGACGCAAACTGGTTTTGGGCATCGGGAACATTCAACAGTATATCGCTTTCCAGAGGATCTTCCTGGAGCGAAACGATTTGCACCGGTTCAAGGAGTCCGGTCGTTGAACTGGAGATTTCCACACGGCGATCTTCCGGTTTGACAAGCTCGACTTCTCTCGTTCCACCGGGCTGGTACGACGGCACCGGCGGTTGTGTTGCACCGCGCGTAAGAATACGACTGCCATCAATGCCAAAAACATTAACAAGATATTGCTTCACTGCTTCTGCGAGCGCCTGTCCGTTCGACGAACCTTCACTCGAAGAACCGAGTAACGTTACCGAAGCATTGGAAACGCGGCGAAGCCGATCACCCAGAATATTCAAAATGTTATGATAGGTAATCATCTGGCGTCGTGACCGTCCGGTCAAATCTTTCGGCTCCGGATGCAATAACTGATCTTCCTTAAACGCATCGGCCTGTTCTTTCGTCAGCACGACATATCGGGAGGGAATACTGTTCGATCCTTCATCAAAAAAGATAAAATTTCTGATCGGAAATGTTTCCTTGACGGTGCGTTCGTTCGGAATCACACGGGGCGCACGAACGGAAAATTGCGCGTGTTCCTCTGCTTCGTTAGTCCCGAACGATTTGCCGGCAAGTAATATTGCGACGCCGGCACGGATGGTCGACAACGACCAGGACTCGTCCGACCTCGGCCCTTCGCCGACAAGTCCTGCAATAAACGGAGCGATATGAATTTGAAGATTATTCGTCGGGGGTGTAACGCAGAATTCATATCCGGCGCCTAATTGCAGTCCGAACACTGCTCCGTGAATGCCGCTCCAATCGCCGCTCGTTTGCGGTGTTTTTGTTGAAACGTATGTAAACGATTGAGCAATATTAAATGCCAAACGCGGTCCGCCGAAAAAATATAATCCGAAATCAAACGGAGAATAGCGAACACTCGGCTCGAGGCTCAGGTAGTTCATGGATGTGGAGAGCGCTGCTTTGGGGACATCATCGAATGAGCCGCCACGGCCGTCGAATCCGAAGGCAAGCATGCCGCCCCAGATCGCGTTGGGCCGATATTCAATCATCGGTGCAAAAAATGTTCCGCTTCCCGATCCTCCGGTAAATGTCTCGCCGGACGGCGTCGTTATCGATGCATTCGGGTGTTGTATGGACGTACTGTAAAAATTAAAATTCGGTCCTACCGCACCGCCGTACCACCACACCGGTTGCCCGGAAGATGACTGGGCATTCAATGGAATGTGCATGACAAAAAACAGAACGATAGCAATACTATATGTTCGAAAACACGTACGGAAAATATACATGGTATTTCTTATTCCTTTCTTCAGAAATTACTCAAGTTTAAAATTAAACGTTACACTGCCGACTTGCGACTTCTGATCGATCTGCGGAGGCAGGGGGTCGAATCTCCATGTGCGCAGTGCAGATATCGCCGCACTTTCGAGTCGTTCGTCCGATTTTCGGGACGGCATAATCGCATCGACCGATCCATCCGGCAAAACAGAAAACTGGAGCGTCACCGCCATTTGTTTATCGGTACCTTCAGGATATTTGGGAAGTTTGCCGCTGAGTAGGCGACGCGATCCGGTCCCGCCCCAATCGATGGAATATCCCTGACCGCGACCAATACCGCCGCCGCTTCCTCCGCCCGCCCCGCCGCCGGAACCTGGACCCGATCCCCTCCGGATCCATCGTGTCGGCAGATTATCGGCAAGAAGAGGTTTGACTGTGCGTTTCTTTTTCGTGGTGGTCGGTTTCGGTTCTTCTTTTTTGGGAACAGGAATGGCGTTTTCAATTTCATCATAGACATGGATTTGCAGTAATGTAAATTGCGGTTCGGCTTTCGTTTCCGCATCGTGTTCCTGCTCTGTACTACCCTGCGGCCCGAATTGAATCGCATCGTCTTCCGCACCTTCACCACCGCCGCCGCCGCTGCTGCCGAATTTCATTTCCTCTTCAGCAACAAGCGCTGCGTGCTGATGTATTTGATAGATCAACCCAAAAAATATTGTGCCGTGAAGAACAAGACTGACGATAATTGCGATAAGTCGAATTCTGCCAAATTCTTTATCGGCAAAATACGATCGTCTCACTGCACCGGATTCCTTCCTTGTTCAACAGCATTGCACATATGTATATGGACCACAGAGCGAAACACCATTTTGTTGTTGCGACACCCGTTCAGGATGTTGATCATAAAATTTTTTTTCCGAAAACCGACTGTACCAGTTCTACGGCAAATTCCGATGATTGGTTGCGGTTATCAAGAATCGGATTAACTTCGACGAGTTCAAGCGATGTCACACGTTTCGAATCGGCAAGCATCTCCATAATGAGATGAGCTTCGCGATAATCGAGCCCGCCTTTCACCGGCGTGCCGACGCCGGGCGCATACACCGGATCGACGCTATCAAGATCGAAACTGACATGGACATAATCGACACTCGAGGCAAATTGCTGCAAAACTTTTTTCATCACCTTGTGAACGCCGTGCCTGTCGATTTCTTCCATCGTAAACACGCCGACACCGAGTTTGATTAATTGCTCGCGTTCCTGCCGGTCGAGATTCCGCAGTCCGATAATGGCAACATTTTCCGGATCGACTTTGCGGAAGTTGCCGCACACCGACCGAAGCGATCGCGGCCCAATGCCGCAACAAACGGCAAGCGGCATTCCGTGAATATTGCCGGACGGAGAGCTGTCCGGTGTATTAAAATCGCCATGGGCATCGATCCAGATAACACCGATTTTCTTTTTCCGGTTCCGCGCGTGGGCAGAAATACCGCTGATCGTACCGATCGCAATCGAATGATCCCCGCCGAGCACCAGCGGAAAATGTCCGCGCTGCATAATTTTTCGAACTTTATTTCCAAGAACGGTAACAGCACGTGTAATTTCCGGCAGATATTTTGCATGCGGGTCTTTGATACGCTGTTCTTCCTGCGTCTTGATGGCAAGATTGCCCTCATCGATAATTTTATATCCGAGATCGTGAAGACGTTCTCCAATCCCGGCAATGCGAATCGCAGAAGGACCCATATCGACACCGCGACGGCCCGCGCCTAAATCCATCGGCATCCCTATAATATGGATTGTCATATCCTGAGGCAAGTTAAAAATAATTTATGTATGAAATCGATTATACCCGCATGAACGAAAGCAATTTCGTCACGGTTTCTTTCATATCTTTTCGATGAACGACAAGATCGACGAAACCGTGTTCGAGCTGAAACTCCGAACGCTGAAATCCCGGCGGCAAATCTTTACCGATCGTTTGTTTGATCACGCGTGGACCGGCAAAACCGATCAGCGCGCCCGGTTCAGCGATGTGGATGTCGCCCAGCATGGCAAAACTTGCGGTCACACCGCCGGTGGTCGGATCCGTCATGACGGAAATATACGGAATTCCTGCATCTGAAAGTTGAGCAAGTCTCGCGCTCGTTTTTGCCAGCTGCATTAACGAGAGAGCACCCTCCATCATGCGCGCACCGCCGCTCGATGAGACAATAATCATAGGTATTTTTGATTTTATTGCTTTGCCGATTGCGCGGGCAATTTTTTCTCCGACAACCGAACCCATACTGCCGCCGATAAATCCGAAATCCATTACGCCGACGACGCTCGGTACGCCGTTAATTTTGCCGGTACCGGTACGAACGGCATCATTGAGTCCTGTTTTCCGGATCGTATCCTTTACCCGATCACGGTACGACTTGGTATCGGTAAAACTCAACGGATCCACCGAACGCATTTTGCGATCGAGTTCCCTGAATGTCCCATCGTCCGTCAGCAGGGCAATATATTCCTTACTGCCGATGCGAAAATGAAAATTACACTTGACACAGGTATACATCTGCTGTTCAAGCTGCTTGCGATGGATAATTTCTCCGCACCCGTCGCATTTTGTCCACATGCCATCGGGCGCATCTTTCCGCTGAACGGAAGTTTCAATGCTTGCCTTCGAACGCCGGAACCACGCCATTACGACTCCACTGAAAATTGTTGAGGTTTGGCTGTTGTATAAAATTCTTTGATATACATCGGTTCAAGGGTTTCCAGATTATCACGATCGCCATTCCGAAATTTCAAAACTCCACACAGTGCAACATCAACAGCACTACATGATTGCAGATTCTTATCGGGCAACATAATCCGGAGACCGTTATTCAATTCACTGTGAGAATAATATTGATAAAATTTATTCGCTCCATCGCCGACAAGAACAATCCGGTGATGGCCGGACAGGATTGACATCGCTTCCACGCACCGGACAGCTTGCGACGGAAGCACTTGTTCGACACTCTTTTCATGCCGACGAAAAATTGCAGTATACACCTCATCACGCCGGGCATCAATCATCGGAACGATCACGTCATCCGGTTCCACAACACCCTTCCGCACGGGTTGAACCGCAAGTGCTTCAAGAGTCGGCACGCCGACCACCGGTTTATCGGTGGCAAAAGCAAGTCCTTTTGCAACGCTCAGACCGATCCGCAAACCGGTAAACGATCCGGGACCGATGGAAATCGCTATGCCGTCAATTGACGAAAGAGCCAACCCGGCAGATTTCAAACAATCATCCACACATTCCATCAGTTTTTCCGAATGTGCTTGCGGAATTTCATACCGGCGTTCGGCACGTACGACGTCGTCCTCGACAAGAGCAACGGCACACACGGCCGTCGCAGTTTCTATTCCCAGCACCATCATACCGGAATCTCCTGATGATGCTCAATGATAATTTCACGCATATTTTCTTCAGTTCCTAATTGAAAACGGACGTCGAACCGAACCGGCGGTAAAAGCTTCTCGATCCGGTCTGCCCATTCAATGAGACAAATATAGGAACCGAACAGGTAATCTTCAAATCCGATGTTACGCAATTCTTTTTCGGACTGTATGCGATAGCAATCAACATGGCAAATTTTGACACTGCCGGCATCATATTCATTGACAATAGTAAACGTCGGGCTGGCAACATGTTCATGCACTCCCAGCCCGCGGCAAACTCCTTTGATAAAGTGCGTCTTACCGGTTCCGAGATCTCCGAACAAAGCGACAACATTTCCGGTCGAAAGTTTGCCTGAGAATTCCTCTCCGAGCGCAATCGTTTCTTCCACCGAACGGGTATGATAGGAATGCGCCACGGAAATTTATTGTTTCGGTTTCAGCTTGATGACAGGCAAGATCATTTCTTCCATCGAGATCCCGCCGTGTTGAAAGCTGTCGCGATACTGATTGAGATATTTGTGATAATCGGTGGGATACACAAAATAATAATCTTCTTTTGCTATCAGGTAATTAATCGTGACGCTTCGTTTGGGCAAACGGAAATCGGTCGGATTTTTTACGAATATTGCATGCCGTTCATCTGCCTTTAAATTTCGTCCGTATTTATACCGGAGATTGGTCGATGCTTCCCGGTCACCGATGACTTTCGTGCCGCGCAAACACCGGATACTGCCGTGATCGGTGGTCAGGATGATCGTAACATTTTTTTGCCGCGACAATGTCCGCAGCATGGAAAATAACGACGAGTGATTGAACCACGATGCCGTGAGCGAACGGTATGCCGCCTCATCCGGAGCAATTTCTTTCAGCAATTGAGAATCGCTTCTGCCGTGGGCAAGCATATCGACAAAATTTACGACAATCGACGTAAGCCGGTTTTTTGTATACGACAGAATATTGTTTTCAATACTCTTTCCGAACTCCGCATCGAGGATCTTCACATATTTCGAATCCGGTTTCAATTGGATTTTCCGGCGCTCGAGCAAATTATCCAAAAATTGATGTTCGTACCGGTTGCGGCTGTTGTCGTCGTCTTCCCATTCTTCCCAGATTTCGGGAAACCGAACTTCCGTTTCATCGGGCCATGTTCCGCTGAAGATAGAATTTCGCGAATACGGTGTTGCCGTCGGAAGAATGGAATAATAATAATCCCTGGTGATATCATAATACTCCCGCAAGATCGTTTCCATACCCATCCACTGGTCGAGCCGGAGACAATCGATCACGAAAAAGAATACCGAACGATTCGTATCGCGCAGTTCGGGAAGGAGATACCGTTCCGCAACATCTTTGGAGAGCGTCGGACGATTATTTTGTTCCAGCCAATGCCGGTAATTTCTCTCTATGAACTTCGAAAATTCGACATTACACTCCTTAATCTGATCGTTCAGCATTTCTTTCAAGCCGAGTTCGGGATGCTGATCCAACTCTAACGACCGGTCGACCAGCTTCGTATACAATTCCACCCAATCCGAGGCCGACAGAGAATTATGCAATGCCAGTGAGATCTCACCGAATTCTTTGGTGTAGTCCCGTGAAACATGTTCACCGGCAATTTTCTTCCCTTCTAAAAATTTCTTGCAGGCAAGGAGTACCTGGCTCGGGTTCACCGGCTTGGTAAGGTAATCACTAATTTTTACGCCGATTGCCTCCTCCATCAACCCTTCGTCTTCGTTTTTCGTGATCATGACAACAGGAAGTTCCGGATGCAGATCTTTAATCTGCGACAGGGTAGCGAGGCCGCCCATTCCGGCCATCATTTCATCTAAAAAAACAAGATCGTACGAGTGAGATTTAACCAGGTCGATCGCATCTTCTCCGTTGGTTGCCGTTCCGACCGTATATCCTTTTTCCGACAAGAGCATGATATGCGATCGCAGAAGTTCAATTTCATCATCGACCCAAAGAATGTTTCCTTTTGTTCCGGTTGCAGTTTCCATAGAATCCTTCGTATAAAATAACTAATTCATTGCCGAGAGTCAACGCACGACATCCGGCGTTAATTCGTACCGTACAAAAATCAGAATGATCTAAATTGAGATATGAACATTTACTCCGGCTTCATTCGATGTGGTGCCGTAGATCAGCGAACCGCTGGCATCGGGAGCCGTTTTGGAATATTTATAATAGATCGATGCCGTGACGCGAGTGCTGAGAACATATCGAATTTGCGGTTCCATGTTGGTTTGTGTGCTTCCATCAAGAGGTGAACCATCCTGATTGGATGAAAGAAGCGTCGGATCATACTCGGTGCGGGCGTTCTTTGTCAGAGAGAATGTAAATGTGAAGTCAACATCGTTCGAAAGATTTAATCCGAACAACGGAAACGAAAATCCTTTGCGCGAATAGGTCAACGACAGCGATATTTCCTGTGAAATTGTTTCTACGATATTTGCCGGTAACGCGGCTAAATTCAAATCATAATTCGTCGACGTATTGTATCGGAACGTCCCGGACATTGTGCCTTTCAAAAAATCTTTAAACGAGGCGGTGATGCCGGCAAGCGGAGAAAATGCATAGCTGACCTGTTCGGTATTCGTTTGTTCACCGTTCCCGGGATAGGTTTGATAATCACGCCGGAAGGAAGAAGAATAACTGTGTTCGAGTGACAAATGATCGACAACGCCGCTAATACCGAGAACTTTTTCTATGCCATCCCACCGCAACGACCAGTTTGCTCTGGGCATATATTGTCCGAAGATATCTAAAATCGGAAGCGCTTCAAGTCCTTGTTCAAATGATTGGGCCAGTGCGGCATTCACCTGGGCATCCGGCAGGTTGAGTCTCGCCTCGTCAAACTTTTTCCCGACATCTTCCAGATTGCTCTTAAACACTTTAAAAAATAACACGGGAGGCAGCGATAAAAATGACCGTTCAATACTTCCGGTGGTTTGGGGTTCGCCCGATGTGGGATTGCCGAGAGAATCCGTTTGAACGCTTGTTGTTTTGCTGAACTGCCAACCGACTTTCCAGTTAATTTCAAGTGATGCTCCGGTCCATAACGGTCTCGTTGTGCGTAACGAAAGGTTATTGGACTCACCAAATTGATCTGCAAAAAGTCCATTGGGAGCCCGACGACCCGGAATCGTTGTCCACCCTAAAAACGGAAAACTGGACGACGGTGAAAATTTCAACGTTCCGCTCGGATCGGAAATCAGTCCGAGCTGGTATAATCGCGAAGGACCGTTTTGATCCAGCGAGCCTTCAAATGGCGATCGACCCCAAAAATTCTGAAACCCGGTTGCCCCGAGAACGCCGGCGTTTCCTGCTCGATTCGTTTGGGTAAACGAGATATTGATGTTTTCATAATCGAGAAATGGTATTTTAATGAGCACACGCGCAAGCGATTTCAACTGGGGAAGTAAATCCGCTAATCCCCTCCCGGCGCTTTTTTTGCTGCCCTGCGTCGTATCGGGAAGTATTTTTCCCGTACTGTCTGTTAGTCTTTTTGGCGGCGGCGGGATATTCGGTTGTTGAGTCGAAGGCACGTCATTCGATTCGAAGAGCGGATCAATGAGTGATTTCAGACGGAAAGCAAAACCCATGGTGATATTATTATCCCAGCCCGCACTTTTTCCTAAATCACCATTTTGAAATGTATTTTGCCAGTTATAATTTACCGCGTAGGACGGTCCATTCACATCCAGATATTTAGGAATATCAAATATATTCAGAATCTTGGGTTTCATATTCAACGAAACGCGCTGACTGTAACTGCCATCCTGCCCGCCAAAAAATAAGTTCTTCACAAGCTGGCTAAAACTGCGGCCGCGCAGACTGTCGTCATCCAACGGCAATAAATTACGGCTGATGGACAACCCGTAATCTCCGGAAAGATTCAGCAGTCCACCTTCGGTGAGTTTCCATCCGAATCCAATTGACTTTTGAGCAGTAAAGTTACGACTATCCTGCGGGTCGATTCCGACTCCCTGTGAAAGCTGGTATGTCCGTGAACGCTGTCCGCCCGCGCGTCCCGAGAAATTTTGAATTGGAGAAAAATACAACTTCCAATCCTTAAAATCGTCCAGCAGAAAAACGCCCCGGAATAAATTCGAGAACGGCTGGACATAGTAATCCGCCGGCAAGCTGACGCTATAATTGATTCCCAGGTTCCATGCCCAACTGTACCGTTCTGCAATCGTCGGGTCACGATCCCGTTCGTTATTGTAGGTGAATGAATACGTCAGTTTGCTGAACGTATCGCGAATATACCACACCTGTGTCGGAAACGCGATGCGGAAATTGGAAAGCGAATAAGAATTTTGAACATGCAACGTCTGCGATTGAGTTACAACGGAATCCGCTGCCGCAGCGATTTGTTTTGCCGTCGCTCCGGAATCCTTTGCCACACGGTCTGATGCAAGGGCGGCCGCTTCCGTAACAACAATGTCTGAATTCGGCATATACTTCGGTTTCACGATTTGTTCCGAATGGGAATACGCGACCGGAATAGAAGTTCCCTGCCATTCCGGCGGGAAAAATTTATCAAGCGAGGCGCTGGTATTGATCGACCAGTTAATATTTGATGCATAACTTCCAAACCGTTGATCGAGGGCGTGGAAATACGGATCGGTATTGGAATAATTCATCGCCACGGAACCGAAATCGGCTAGCTTGATCTGCGTATCAAAGTGATACGCAAGCCCGTTCGAATTATCCACCCCGACAAGCCGGAGCTCATTGACCCATACCTGACCATACAGACCGGTAGACTTTCCCGTATTCGTTACACCGATTGAAATTTGCCGCACAGCACGAAGATCGGGATTTCCCATGACAGCATACGTAGAACCTGGCGGACCATTCGCCACCGGTCTTGTGACATATTGATTCGCAGAATCCCGGGACGATTTCATCGCCGTCACTTGTGAAAAATCGATGGCGATATTGTTCATGGCAACATCCCATCCCTGATGAATTGGTTCCCGGTATTCGTAATAATTGAGCGAATCCGTCCCGAACCGCATGAACAACTCCGCATCGTGTACATTCGGAGAAATATATGTCATAGTCGGATCACCATGAACAAACATCTTCATTGTTTTGTAATTAAATAAATCGAGAGGGCGCACGTCGAAAAATTTGACTGCCTGCCGGGAAGAATCCATCCCGAGCCCGTTCAGCACCAATGACAACGATTGTTCGTTACCGGCAATAACCTGGCTCGGATCGGTACGGTCCAACTCCCGGACAATTCCCATTTGATTCCATTGTGCGGCATAGTCGGGATTGTCTTCAATGTTCACCACCGATATTTTCATCAGAGTATCATTGGGGATTTGTTGGATCCATTGATTGCCGATAATATCCATTTCAGCAATACGAATGCGGACAGGACTGGCAAATCCTGAAACCCATAAGCGAATATATTGAACATTCTGTAGTATTGACTGAATCGATTGATCCCCGGGCATCAAACGCGATGCTTGTAATAGCGGAATCTGATATTGATACCATCCGCCTTGGCCGCCGATATGAAGAGGGTTGTTCAGCGTATCCAATCTCAGATCATATTCTGCATACTCATCGACGGCATCCAGCACTCCGTTTGCGTTGAGGTCTTCCGTGTTCGGCATCAGTCCCGCCGGGTCCGGTTTGTTATTTTCCGTCCCGTTGAAATTCACCAAATTCGATCCGTCGCCATACGGCTGGTAATCATCGCCGGAAGGATCGTTTCTATTGACATCGGGATCGCCGTTGTTCGCATCAAGAAAAGACCGAAATGTCGTCTGTTCCTGCGCGTCGTTCATCATATCCAGACCAACATCCTCACCATCATTCAAAACGCCGTTCGGGGGACCGTTGACGAGATCTTCAGAGTATAATGTATTTTGTGGAAACGGAATCACCGCTTCACTCACTCTGCCGAGATCGATATAGAGTCTTCCCGATGCAAGATCCGTGTTGTCGGTCGGCTCCGCTTTTATCCATAACTGAATGGCGGTAATATTTTGATCGAGAAGAGCGCCCGCACTGGCGCCGATATAGCGCATGATACCGTTCCAATTTTTCTTTCGTAACATCGGATCATCATATTTACCGGTATTGGCACTGATTTTTTGCCGGTGCAGTGTCGCATCCAGATTCGGTGAGTAGTTATAGACGCCGCGATGGTTTGGATCGTAGTCGAGATTCAACACCGTGACCTGATTTTGTCCGGCCCGGGTTTGACGGAGCGGCCAGATGTCTTGTGTCGTAACATTCGTGGGAAGAACATTGTACCAGCTCATCCTTGCTTTCGTCCAGTTGCGCGACGAATCGGCCAACGGTTCGGGAAGTGTCGTATCGATCGGCGCACTGGCGGGCGTCCAGCCGACGTAGGTAACCGGCAACGGTATCGAACGGAGCGCTCCCTCAAAATCATCGACATAAGCAACGCTCTGATTTTGGTCACCCGGAATCGAGCTCGTCATGGTATTGGCATTCGGCATCATGTATGCCGCTTCGCCGTTAATTTTCACCGAAGACATTTCTTTCGATTTCACGTTGGGCAACAAATCGATAACGTCCGTCAAGAAAGGCAAGTTAAAACCGGTCGATAAATCGGTACCCATAATCGTATTGTTCGTCGGCTCTTCATCCAAACGTACTTTGGTGCTGAGTGTTGCCTGATTCAGGTTCATGATCGTAAAGCCGAGATTGGTATTGGGGAAAAGATTCAATTCGGCACGCGCACCCGATAATGTTTTGGATGCTATTTCAAAGAGATCGTTCTGTTCGTATTTGACCTGAACATTAGCACCGGGCACGAGAGCGGCCGGATTTCGAATCACAACTTCCCCAACGATGTAATCGACGGTATAATCAACATTGGGAGTCATCGGTACGCCGTTAAACAATACCTGAACGCTTCCTTCGACGATATTGAATCCCAATTCAAACCGGCTGGACTGCGCTCCGGATGCCGTGACATTCAGATAATAAACATTTTGAATAGAGGATGTTGCCCCGGCCACGGTCGTATCATAGATATCACTGAACAACAGCGAATCCGGAAATTGCGGTGGCGGGTTCTGGGCTGCAAAAAAATTGAGGAACCCCTGATCGAAGGGGCGCAATGTCGGAAAGATAATTTCTCCGTTCGAAACATCGATGGTCGATCCCGGAATGAAATCGAACTGGTTATCCGGATTGGGCTGGTTATTTGCATCGTACCGATCCAGACCCAGGACATTCAACAAAGCATGCCCGAGAATATTGTTGACATCGGCGCTGCCGCTTACTCTCCGGTAAATATCCAGCTTGAATCCGTCTTTCTTCACATTGGTAATACCGAGAGGATAGAAATTCTTCAACATCAGATCCCATGCCGGGTGATAACTCGGATTGGTCCAAAGATATTTCGGTTTGACAAGTTTCAGAATCAACGTATCGGAGGGTGTACTCCCCGAAACCGACAAAAGCCCACCCCATGCCCTCGTATTTCCATTTTGACCGTTAATAGTATACGAAACAGCAATCACCTGATCATCAGTATATCCGGCAACCAAATTGATGTAACCGCCATATTGGTCGTAGGTATAATCCTTTCCCGGTGTGAGACGGAGAAAAATACCCGCTTCATATCTTCCCGTTTGTGTTGCCGCCGCTCCCGAAGGAAGCTGTCCATATTGATATGTACTTCCCGGAGCAACCGGTCCAAGATCGATATATGCCTTGGCATTGAGTGTATTACCATTCACCAGTTGTTGCGTTGTTGTCGTGCTGATATACACATTCATTTGAATGATCTGCGTTTCCTGCATCTGTTGTGTCAGGACGGGAGTAATCGTCTGGTGCAGAGCATTGAAATAGCTTTGGTAAAGTGTGTCGACAAAGAAATGCTTGGTGCTGTAATTTTGGGGATAGACCTGAAACGTACTTGATTGGGCGCCGCCGGAAACATTAAATTCTTTTGTCTGACCTTTCTTTTGAGAAACGAGCGTCGTCAGCGATAACGGACCCATCTGCATTTTGGCTTTGATGCCGAACAGCGCTTGTCCGCCGCCGATGAGTGACGGTGTCTGAAGAGATACGTTTCCGGCTTCAACGCTCTGTATAATTTCATCGTCATAGCCGGTATATTTAATCTTGAGCTGGTTTTCGTAATCGAACGTTCGCGTTGTATTCCAATCGGCGAGAATATTTAATTTGTCTCCGATGGTGCCGTTGACCGTTACCTGTACATCCTGTTTGAAATTGGGTTCCGTGGTCGAACGATCGAGTGAAGAAATTGTCGACTGGTCGGAAGACTGGCTCCGGAAGGCACCTTGAATATCAACGCCGCCGGAGACCCGGATATTGACTGTTTTTCCGCCGAAGATGTCGAACAATGGATTTGCAGGAACCGGAATCGAAATATTCGTAAACGAACCGAGGATACCGCCTAATTCATCTCTGTTCTGTCTCATGGTATAGGAATGAACCATCGCGCGCCAATTATTTTTCAACTCTTCATGGTACCGCTGATGGATATAATCATCGAGCGGAACGCTCAAAGGAACTTTCACGTTAACGTCATTCACGCGTTCGTGAACGTTGACGGACTGTCCGCTCGAATCAAGTTCAACCTCACGCTTGTATACATCAGCAGGAGGGTGAAGATATAACGCATATTTCGGTGTCGGAAAAAGTTCGACGGTAGGAACATCGTGACGGGCATGAACAAATTCTTTTATCCGCGCGGTTGAGTCGAGATAGACAACCCAGTGAGCGGATGTATCGAGTTTGATGGTATCGCTGAGAGCAGAGCGGCTGGTATCCTTCGGCGATGTTTTGGAAAACCCTAACGAATCTTTGCCAAGCCGTTGCTGCACGCGTTGCAAGCTATCGAGTCGCGCCAGCGAATCAGCAGGAACAATACCGATCTGGGAAAAAGAAATAGCAGAAAAGAGAAGAATCGATGCGACAAGAATACCGCACCGGATCAAACTCGCGGTCCTCCCGCTAAAAAAGTATGCGAGAAACAAAGGCAATTATATACCGATCTTGTTATGAAATATCTCTTGCAACAGTTGCACGACTGCAAAAGCTACCGAATGAATATCAATTATTCTGTCGCAAAATTACTACCAAGAACCGATATCAATTGCTCCTTTCAACCAAACAACAATTTTCGTTTACGAAATATCCGCAACAAAAAAGACTTTACTATAAAAATGTATGAAAAATGGATTTGAATTGCAAGCATTTGATGATTTTGAACAAAATGAAATCGCTTAAAAGATACGAAAACCACCACTTTTGTTTTTTATCTATTCAATTTACTGTTTTTTTGATTCCTATCACGCGAAAACCGGCTTGTAAAATACTCCATTTCACGCTATATTATTTGCAATGAAGCTTACTTGGCATATCCTTCGCACGCATATCGGACCGTTCTTTTTCGCATTCATCACGCTGATGTTCATTTTCCTTTTACAATTTTTGATGAGGGCGGTCGATCAGCTCGTCGGGAAAGGGTTAAGCGCATGGATTATCGTTGAACTGCTGGCATTGAGTCTTTCCTGGATGGTCGTTCTTGCGGTGCCCATGGCGGTCCTGGTCGCGACATTAATGGCATTCGGAAAACTTTCTTCCCAGCATGAGATCACCGCAATGAAAGCAAGCGGCGTCAGTTTGTACCGGATGATGCTGCCGGTAGTCATCGCCTCTCTCGCGGTAACGTACCTCGTCCTCTTATTTAATAACGATGTCCTTCCCGAAGCAAATCATCGGTTCAAAGTTCTCATGATCGATATCCGGCGCATCAAGCCGACGCTGACGATCATGCCCGGACTTTTTTCGCAGGACATCCAGGGATACAGCATCATCACACGGAAAACATTCGAAAACTCCAACGACCTTGAGGGTGTTACCATTTACGATTACACCGACCCGACCACGAACGTTGTCGTGACGGCACAGCGTGGAAAAGTTTCTTTCACTCCCGATTACCGTAAACTCATCATGGACCTGTATGATGGAGAAATTCATCAGGTGGCGATTCATGATATGCAGACATACCGCCGGATGAAATACACGCGCCACCGGATCATCATGAACACGGAAGGATTCGACTTCGAGCGATCGGGAGATAACGAAATCGACCGCGGAAGCCGCGAGCTCAGCGCTCAGGCGATGGAAGATAGCGTCGCTCTCCTTACCTCGCTCAACAATCAGGCACTGAAAACAATTTTCCGGCAGACACCTCCGTCACAACCGGGGATCCTGCTCGATCCGCGAACATTGGGAACCCGGACATTCCAATCCGGTACACGGTTACGTGCGATCATGATGGCGCTGAATTCCGTTCGCAGCATGGAGACCACCATCAACAATCAGCTTTCGTTCATCGATTATAATCAGCACCGGATCAACGAGTATCTTGTCGAGATCAATAAAAAATATTCGATACCTGCCGCGTGCCTCGTCTTTGTGTTCATCGGGGCGCCGCTGGGAATTGTCGCACGACGCGGAACATTCGGTGTGGCAGCATCGTTCAGTCTCGGATTTTTCGTTCTCTATTGGGCCGCGCTCATCGGCGGTGAAAAGCTTGCCCTCCGCGAATATATCAGCCCGTGGGTCGGCATGTGGATGGCAAACATCGCGCTCAGCCTCCTGGGCGTGTATCTCACCCTGCGGATGGGACGCGAAACCCCGTCCATTAACTGGGCACTGCTGCGCCGTCTCGTTCCGAAAGCATGGCGCTCACCCGATCACTATCTTCCCGACGCCGAATAAGAGTATGTCAAAAATCGATCGCTACGTTCTCCGGCAATTTATTGTAACAATGGCGTTTTCTCTTGTTGCATTCACCATTATTTTTGTGGCAATCAACATGATGGACAACCTTGATGATTTTCTTGATCATCACGCCTCCGTCGGAATGATCGCTATGTATTACCTCTACTATACGCCGGAAATTATCAAGCTGATGATTCCCATGGCGATGTTGTTATCCGCTCTGTTTACCACCGGGCGGTTATCGACGTACAACGAATTAGGCGCTCTGAAATCCGGCGGCACGAGCCTCTACCGATTCATGGCACCCTTGTTGATTTTCGCATTCCTTATCAGTCTTGGGTCGATTTATTTTAACGGATGGGTTGTCCCTTTTGCCAACAAGAAGAAGTTGGAAATTGCCCGCCTCTATTTTCAAAAAGACATTGAATTTGTTTCGCACAACAATATTTACATTCAGGATTCCAAAACACGCATTCTTTCGATTGGATTGTTCGATGACCGGCGAAACATTGCCATGCAGGTCAGCATTCAGGATTTTGATCCCGTTCACCCGACATTCCTCGTCGGCCGGTACGATGCCGATCAGATGCAATGGAACCCGGCGCTGAAAACATGGAAGCTTGTCAACGGAACCGAAAGACACTTCACGGAAAAAAATGAAACGGAAAGAAAATTTGAAACTCTGTCGATCGGCGCGCTCAGTTTTTCGCCGGATGACATCCGGAAAAAAATGGAAAAACCGGAAGAAATGATGTATACGGATTTGAAACAATTCATCGATAATCAGCAGCGCTCCGGACATGAAGTTTCCCGGTGGCTTGTCGATTATTACGGCAAAATTGCATTTCCGTTTGCGAGCGTGATTGTCGTGCTGTTCGGCGTGTCATTTTCATCGGTTAAGCGGCGAAGCGGATTGGGGGTGGAATTTGCCATTGCGATCGGCATCTGTTTTCTCTACATCATTTTTTTACAGATCAGCCAGGCATTCGGTTATAACGGGGACATGAACCCTCTTCTGACCGCGTGGCTTGCCAATATCGTCTTTCTCGGGGCAGGACTTTACACTCTGTGGCTGGTGCCGAAGTAACAAACGCTTGCCCCGCCTGTATCGAAATCAAAAATCGTATTGAACGTTTGCCTGCGTTACAGGAACAAATCCTGCCGGCGTCGGTTCAAGGTTAATGTTGATGCTCGCATGAAGAGCGCTGTTGTATCGCGTTGCGCTCCAATATGCATCCAGAGCGCTGACGATATGATTAATCACGATCACGCTCGCGAATGTTGAAGCAATATCATAATAATCATTTGCCTGCGCACGCATTGCGGCATAAATATAAAATCTCTGCGAGGTACTTTGAATCGGCAATCCGTTGTCAGGATTCGTCAGGGTTCCCGAATCGTCCCACCCTCTGCTGAATTGATCATACTTTCCGATGAGTTCGTAATATTGCTGTTCGTTGTATGCCGGTAATTGATGGGAGTAACCGCTTTCGACGCCGCTGTTGGCAATATCCACTTCCATACCATTCAGAGCATCCCAGCTGACATCACTGAACGGTGGAGGAACTGCATTGGGATTTTGCGGCGGACCAGCGGCACCGTAAATTTGTTGTGAATAATAAGCGGCATTCTGGTTGTTTGGAGTATTACCGTTCGTCAGCGAGTTGAGATGATCCAGCGTCCAGTTCACATACCGCACGACACTGTAATGCTGATTTGCATATGCCTTGAATAACACTTCCTGATCATCTCCTTTTTTTGCATAGGACAGATGAATTGCCCATGACGCTACTTCTGCGGCGACAAAAATTACACTTTTTGTATAATCGTTGGCATATGCCTGTCCGGCACCGGGAATTGCAAAAGACATGACACCGGCAAGCCATGGAGATTTTCCGCTCCGGACGCCACCACTCACAGATGTAAAGTCATCAACGGCCATTTCATGCGGCTGGGTTATCATATCCGGTGTTATTTGCGCTCCAAAAAAATCAACCGTGGGATTACCGGTCAAATACATCGAGGGATTCTCCCCGCTCCGTGCGCTTGACACGAGAAGAACAGAAAAACCGAGAAGTGCAAAACAGAGTTTCATAAGAAACATCCTTCCTTAATCAAGGTCGAAACCGAAAAGAACACCAAAGTTAAAATTCCATGTCTTTCCGTAGGTAACCGTCTGGTTGCTGCTTGCCACATACAAATTAAATTGATTGAAGCCGTATGTCGCATTAAAAAATATACTTGTCGGAAATGCATAATACGAAAATGCCTGGAGACGGAGTTCAACACCGGCATCCCTCCTGAACGGCTGGCCGCTTAATCCGCCACCCGTCCATGCGTTACCGACATCACCATACACTGAAGCATACAACTTATCAAAGTACAGTTGAAGCATGCGCAAATCAATATGATCGAACAGGGGAAAACGATACTCTAGATTTGTATAGGCGAATTCATTGCCCCCGAGAGAATAAAATGTATATCCCTTCATCCCGGCAAGTCCGCCGATATAAAAATCAAAAAACTGATCGACCGGTGGACCGAAAATCGTTCCGCCATGCACTTGCAGCGATAACGTATGACTCCATCCCGGCAATTGCTGAGACTCGCGCCAGCTTATTTCGAGCCGGTGAAAATTAATCTGCTGATATTGGGGAACAAGGACACCGCTGGAAACATCATAATCGCCCGTCGGATTGAATTGATTTGCTTCATAATCATACCGGACACGGATTTTTCTTCCCACGGGGTTAATTTCCGATGTCCTCGATGGAGCGATGGCATCAAAATTAAGCGTTGCGGAAAGATCGTTACCGATAAGATACAATTCGCTGAATGCCTGCACGCGCTCACCGGTCGCCGGCAAATTGAATGCGCCGATCGATGCGGTATACCGGCTGTGGGCATAACGTAATTCCAAGTCGAGTGCTTCGGTAATAATTTTTTGATTCAAGGCGGCGTCAAATTCGAGAAAATTATACCATACCTGAACGGGAATCGTGTCAAGAGGCAGGGCAATGTAACTGTTGGCATTTCGCGTAACATTATATGCTTCCAATGACAGCGCCGGTTCAAGTCCAAGCTGATACAGGCCGGGAATTTTTCCCCGATAATCGAAATTTAAAAAGAGATCCCGCTCTCCCTGCTTGTTCATTGCTGCACCGGCAAAAAAACCGTACCGGTCCAGCACATCATACGAGAAGGCGTATACGCCGAGTTTTAATTCGTCAAGGCCCGTGTTTTTAGGATTGTAATTATCGACACGCACAAGAGGAACAAAAGTCAGATCGGTGGCAATATTTTTATATGTCGTGTCGGTTACATATTTTCGCGGGAAGCTGCGTATCATCGTACGAACGGAGCGCTTTCCAGTCGAATTGATCTTCCGCCGGAATAGTTTGATTCGAATTGAATGAATCATCTGTTCTCACAATCTGTTGAATATACGGCATCGGATGTTGAACATCATGTAACGAATCGATCAAAGCTATTTTATAGCCGGTCGAAGTGTACGTGGCAAACGCCAGTTTACCGTCTGCATTGACCGTCGGCATGAACGCGCCGCCAAGAACATTTGTCAACTGTTCGGTCTTTTTCGTTTGAAGATTGTACCGATAAATATTGAAAATGCCCGTTTGATCGGATGCGTAGATAATGGATGAACCGTCCGGAGTATACATTGCATTTCGCTCATCGTCCGGTGTTGCCAGAACGAACGTGACATCGCCGCCGGTCACAGGAATGGTTGCAATATCACGACCGTCTTTCAGAGAATAATCGAAAATAATTTTTGATCCGTCCGGAGACCATTTCGGATTGTAGACCTGTTCACCGTTGGCATATTTTGTGAGCTGACGGATATTCGAGCCGTCGGCATTCGACTCGAAAATATTGAGCGTGCCGTCGCTGCCGGCAACGTATGCAATCGTTGAGCCGTCCGGTGAAAGTGCCGGGGCATTCGCCCGGGCGCCATGAGTCAGGCGTGTTTCTTCATCCTTCGCGATATCGTACACATACAGATCGAAAAGATTCGACCAGTGATCGTTCTTCCGGCTCATTTTCGTATAATAGATTTTTTTTCCGTCGGGAGACCATGAAATGTTCGAACGAACGCCGGCTTTGAGCAGCGTTTCTTTTTTCGAAGCGACATCATACAGATAGAGCGATGAGAGTCCGAAATAATCCGCCTGTTTGTTGCTGACATAGGCAATCGATTTTCCATCGGGAGAAAATGTCGGGTAAAAGTTTCCGAATCCGACACCACCGATGACGGTGCCTCCGGCAAGAGTTTCCTTCACCTGCGCCGTTCGGGATGCATAATCTTTTTGCAGAAATGCTTTCCATTCATCATATAAATCGTTTCCGTTTTTACCGACCGCTTTTTCAATCGCGCCATCGATCGTTTCTTCCGTCAGCGACGAAAGGTTGCGTGAAATTTCCGCCAGTTTATCATCGCCGTATTTCTGTCCAATGTACCGGACAAACGCGAATCCCGCGTTATAGGATGATTCATTGCCGAGACTTGTTTTTCCGAAAACCGACATCTCGTTCCACGACAGCATGTTACTGTCGAGCGCATACATCCGGAGAATCATATCGCGGTGTGAATCCCATGAATCATAACTCAGTTGTTTCCGGTTGTACTGGGCAATTCCTTCCGCGAACCAGCTCGGCATGACATACCCCGAAACCGGATATGAAACGACCCCGCTCGGATAACCGTACAGCACGTCCGTCCGCCGTTCCGATTCATATTGAAGCCATTGAAGATAGATGGCGGGAATTTTTCTGCCGAATTTCAGCGCGGTTTGAATTTGGACGACGTGCGTGAATTCATGCGTGACGACATTGCGCAGCCAGTTATGGGTTCCGCGCAAATCGAAATCGAGCGCCGAAGCCCATATTTCAATTTTGTTGTCGAAAAAATATGCACCGCCGTTGGAGTAATCGTCATAATCTTTGATGACAAAACTTACTTTTTCATCGGGTTGATGATGATACAGCGACGTGACCGGTCCGTAAATATCTTCGGCAACTTTCGCAACGACCCGTGCCGTCCGTTCCGTACCGTTATGATAATGAACATAGAAATGTTCCGTTTCGATCGTTCGCCATTCGAGCTCCGGGTGGTAAAAATCATCCTGCGCGGCGGCGAAATTCCGGAACACCAGCACCGCAAAAATACTCATAGAAAGAACGTAAAGATATCGCATCATGTCGTTGGGTGTGCCGTTTAATGGAATTGGTGATAATTCTGCAGAAAGAAATTTTGGCAAGAATGTCCGGATACAGGAACCGGCAAATATTCTGAACAAATCCGGATCACTTAATCACCGCGATCTTGATGATTGCACTTCCGCTGCCGTTCGTTCCCTGTGCATCGATATGTGCGAAATAAACGCCGCTTTGAATATTGGAAACATCCCATTCAACTTCATTATCCAATCCGCCTTGTCCGGGACCATTGAATTGCGTAACGAGATCGCCTGCCATATCATATATTTTGATATGAACAGAAGCCTCCGTGCCGATGTAATATCGAATATGCGTTTTGTACGCATTTTCTTTTCCGACGGGATTGGGCCAGTTATATGTGCGGCCTGCCGGGAAAAATCCCGACACAAACGGCGTCGACGCAAGCGTCGTTGCATCAAAACTCGTATTCCGTTCATCACGCAGATACTGTGGCCAGGGAAGTTTCAGCGATGAAACGTTTGACAAACCGGCGACTGTTTGCCATGCGTAGATATAACCATCATCGGATGCAACAGCAATGCCGACACCGGAATTCTTCGTAAGAAATATTGCCGGAGTAGAGCCGCCGTTGATTCCTGTTTGTAATGGAAAACCGTCGAGCATTTTTCCGGTTTTATCGTAGGCAACGACCAAACCTTCCTGCGTCACGGCAACAATATCAACCGAACCGTCTCCATTAATATCCGCAATAACGGGGGACGACAAAATTGTTTGATACGATGGAACCGTAACCGGAAAATTATCAAGAATAGATCCGGCATCATTGATCGCATAAATTTTATTCCCACTGAAAACGATAATGTCTTTCTTTCCATCTCCATCGACATCCGCTATCGCCGGTGCATTGAGAATTTCACCGTTTGTTGAAACAGGAAATCCTTGCATAACTTTTCCGTATTCACTGAGACGATAGACCAGACCGTTACTTGTCGTGATCATCGGAGTTGTCACTTGACCGTCGAACATCGTGACCATCCCGGAAACTTTTGCGGACTGTGGAAATGATGGCAAGTCAAAAAATGCCAGATGAAACCGGGGAAGTATCTCCAGATATCCGTGATGACAAGCGGGAACATAATTCGTCAAGACAGTTCCGCGTTCCGTAACACCGATAAACAATTGAGGATTGTGGAGAAGATTGACACTAACGACATCGGACGAATCTTGAGAATGAAACACTATCAGCAACAGATCCATCATACCGAAAGATGTACATCGTTCCATGCTTTGCCCCGTAGGCAATACAAAGAATCCGAAACAACCGGCGCAGTCGTAATGGCCCGAAATGTTTTCAGTTGGAACAACGAATCAATTCGATTATCACTGTTCTGATCCTGAAACGTCCATTCATTGAAATACCCTTGACCGGAAAAATATTGCGGCACCAAAACCGGCCTGTCGACGGCACCGAGCGTAATATCGGTAGACGCATCAAAGTGAAAATTTCCGGCAGCAACCTTTCCGACAAATGTTCTTCCGATTCCGCCCGATGTGGTTAAGAGCCCATTTGCATTTCCCATCGGAAAATATGGCGAACCATCGGTGATGTGCCATCCGAAAAGCTGTGACTCGCCCACCGATACCGGCGGCAGTCCCGTTGGTGTTGCGGTTTGCTGCACGCCGGTTGCGTTCGTTGCAATGATAAGCGCAACCGAGTCAATATTTGCCGGAATTCAAGACGGTAATTGAATTTTTCCCGAATGTCATTTTCGTATCTTTCGGAAATCCCGCCAACGGTTGAATTTGATTATCGCCGATTTGAATTCTTGCCGACATATGCGGTCCGCGTGCCGAAAATCCGGAGATAAAAATATGACTGTCTGCCTGATTATTACTCCGGCTGCTTGGGAAACGAAGTCGGAGAAAAAGCATTGGAGGCCTTTCGCAGCGGCGCAGCATTGCCTGCATACCAGAAATCGAGCGGTGTACCGTCTTCGCTGCCGTATCCGGGATCCAGCAAACTGTACGTCTGACCGATATCCTGAGAACCATCGGCTTCCATAAGATTCACACCGCGGTGTGCGGGATTGGCATTAACGGCATCGGCGGCAATATTTGCATCGATGACATTTTCATCGATGTGCCAGATCAGCATACCGCCATCATACAATTCACCCGTTTGCGAATCGACACCGCCAGGCAAGCTCCAGTCGAATTCATCGACATCCGTTACCACTCCGTATAATGAATCCTGAGCGAACGCATTAAAACCGACGGTGTCTCTCATCCACGTCTTCGTCACAACTGTACCATTCTGAACAAGTGACACGGTGGCGCCGTCGCGGTTTGCGTCACGATTGCGGTTCTCCGCAAGGAAATATTCTTTCGAGCTGATCAAGACCTGATACACAGAATCCGGATTACCGGCAAGACTGATCGCCGGAAAGTTATAAACGGTGTCACCGGACGAAATCGTCAGCGGCTGTATCCAGCCGAGAAAATATCTCTCCCACGCGGACGGCTCCGGCGGGAAAACGCCGTTCCAGCTGAAGATCGATTGACCATCCATCAGGCCGAACCGACCGATACCGCTTGCTCCGGTTTTCGTATCAAACAGGTCGGGCAAACCGAAATGACTTCCAAAATTGGCAGCAAGAAGCCCGTTAATTCCCAATTCCAGCAATGATGAGCTTCCGATCGAACTGAGATTGCGGTCTTCCGTTTCCGGTATGATCAACGAATTTGTAATTGTATCGTTTCCATTATTCAGGACGATGCCGGGATATGAATTCCCGAATATTTTTTGCAGGCCGGCACGATTGATATACAGGGATGGAATGTCATACGGCGTCGGATCATAACCATAGATACTCACAAAATCGATGTCGCGCCCCACGCCTGCATGGAACACAAGAAATGCATCGTATTGATGAAACGGAAATCCCGGGTTAAGTGAATCGACGATGTGCCATGTTTCCTGAAGAAGCAGTCCGATTTCTTTATTGTTACTGCTGCCGCTTGGCGGACTATAATATTGCATTTGATGAGACAGATGAAACACAGAATCGAGGATTGTTGCAGCAATAATCCGATGACCATCGGAGACTTTACGGAAATAGTTTTCGACAAACGTCAGGTGGTTCTGGAAATACGATTTGTCGTGCGGCGGCGAATCGACAATTTTGGAAAACGGGGAAAAATCGAAACTCCCCGTACCGGTCGTCAAATCGGTATTATCCTTTTGAAAGTCTACCATGACCGCAAGAACATGCGTCGTTTCCGGAAGGGCAACCGCCGATTGCCGGATCAGCTTCGGTTCCGGAGCGATCGTGAGCGGATGACTAAACGTCAGATGTTTTACTTGCTGTGCCGAAAGAAATGAGCAAGAAAAAAATGTTAGAAGCACGATGAGTCCCCGGAAGGACACTGTCGATTTGGTAAAATGTAATGGCAGAAGATTCATTGATGGTAGATGTCAGGGGCGAGTATTATGAATAGACAGGTTCAATATGTCGCGCAAGAGATTGTTTCCTGCGCGACATATTTACCAAACGGCAAACATTTAATCTTGTTTTCCACCCCAAGCAATTGAGAGACTGAAGCGTAATGTTTCAGCGAGGGGACTATCGCCATCGGCGGCAGAAAGATAACTAAAATCAAAACCGTATACATCGTACCGGATACCGGCGCCAAAGGTCATAAATTTTCTGTTGCCGTAATCAGGATCTTCATAGAAATAGCCGAGACGGATGGCAAACAGTCTCTGGCCATTTGTCGAATACCAGTATTCCATTCCGGCAGAAATATCAACTTTACGCAATCCGCCATCACCCCATGCGGTGATCAACGACTTGGGCAGAGGATCGGGAGGCTGTGCATCGCCAATCGCGTTACCCGCAGAATCCGTCGGTTGAGGATAATACCGCGTAAGCAAACGTGAAAAGTCAAGAATCAAAGTAACACTGTTAAATTCGGATTTTATAACCTGTCCTGCAAATGCAAGGCGTATATTCGTCGGTAACGGGTCGGCCTGGTCCGCGTCGATATACGTCAGTTTCGGACCGAGATTGGAAAGATTGACGCCGATACTCAAACGATCATCCAAAAAACCGGTCGGTTTCCAGAGCGTTGCGATATCAAAACTCACACCGGATGCAATACCTTTACGATCCTGAGACTGAACATTAAAGTCCGCAAGAGAACTTCGGATATACCGAAGATTGATTCCCAATCCAACATCATTGGACGCTTTTATAGCGTAACCGACGGTTGCAGCAACTTCATACGCTTTAAACGTACCGAGAATTTGAGGTCCGCCTTCTCCGGTGATATTAAATTCGCCAAGACTCAAATAGATAATACTTGCAGCCATCGTTCCGCCCCAATCGTCGATATGATTCTTGTATGAAAGAAATTCATAGAAGAGATCGGACAACTGAAACTGCGGCAGCCAATTGGAATGCGTGATACTGAGCTCTTGTCCGTTTTGAAACGCGAGACCGGCCGGATTCCAATATGCCGCTGCGCCGTCATCGGCAAGGGCTCCACCCGCTTCACCCATACCGTCGGCACGGGCATTGGGAGCAATAAGGAGGAACGGTACCGCCGACTGACCTTGAGCCGTCATTATATTCGGCATAATAACCCCGATCATGCCGAGCATAACTACAAATGAGAATATTCTCCATACGGTCGTTGAATTCATAAAACTATTCCTTCTATGAAAAAACATGAAATGATATTGTACGCATTTTCGGTTTCCAGGGGATTATAATGTACCATTTTTTGACGTTAAAAACAACCGGCACAACATAAGCCCTTTCACCATTTATTTAATTATACTTAATTTTCCATAAACATCATCTGAAAAGCGGCCATCTTGCGTCCTGGCGGTCACTTTATATAAATACACACCGTTTGCAGGAATATCGCCGTCTTTATCCCGTCCATCCCATGGGATTTGCACAAATTGTGTTCCGATGTTCGTCTTTTTTATTGATTGAATAAGACGACCGGCCACGGTATAAATTCTTACCTCCGCATCGAGCGCCGATATTTGATTATGTTCAAAAGCGAATACCGTTGTCGACGACATCGGATTGGGATAATTGTAAACATTTGTCATTTTCAACCCGACGCCGGTTACGACGTCAAATACCGTCTCTCCCGTCGACGAATTATCATACGTATCCCACGCACGCAAGCGAAGTTTATGCGATCCTTCGCTTAACGCACCGAGCGAATACTGCACCGTGCCCTGACGATATGTATCGGTTTTACTTTTGTAATAACTGCTGAGATCGGTACTTTCCGTTTGATTATCGAGCCAGAATTCTATGCCGTGTCCGATGCCGGAAGTCGATGTATTAATACCGCTGGAATCGGATAAATCAGCGATGAGCAACGGTGAAGCACTCACAATATCACCCGCCCGAAAACCGCGGTTACCGATGTACAGATGAACTTGCGGTCCGGTCACATCCTGAACCGCAGCGGTATCGGTTCCATTGATGACAATGTTGGTTGTATAGCCCGCCCCATCGGAAGTACTGTTCGAAAAATAGATTGCAATCCTACCATTGTCGCTGGAGTACGAAATATCCTTCGGCACGATGAAACTCGGATTCATCGCGCCGTTGACAATACTGGATTGACCGTGGAACAATGGGCTTCCGGATGCAACATAGGTGAACGATTGTTGTTCCGGTGGAAGAGGAAGAGTAGGATCCGTCAGTGTTACTCCATGATTTGCATCATACACCACAACTTCTGCCTGTCCGTTGAATTTGTTCCGTAATCCTGTAACTGTATCTCTCACGGTTGCGGAAATTGCAGTTTGTTCCAATGCCTTCAATTGAACGACCTGGCGATTGGGCACATGATTGATGCTGTCAATGGTGGCATAGAATTGCGGATACGCAAGCGTCAATGCAGGATCACCCAGGAGAAAATATTTTAGGTCGTTATCGGTCGTCCTCGACTGTTTGGTCCGATAAATCACATCACCAAGACGTTGCGGCAAAATTCTGCCGATACTGTCTGTCTGAAATAAATTACCGTACAGTGTCTCGTTTAAATTAAAATTATCGTAAGAATAAACCGGTCTCGTTGCAGAAAAAACCGCTATCGCTCCCGCACTCTGCATATTCACCAGAAGCTCGCCGCCGCTCTGATTATTAATCTCATCGAAGTAGGAAAAATTACACGTAGCGGCAACATTGAAAAAATACTTTCCGGCATTATGCAGCAAAGGAAAATCGGATTCGACCGTAAATACATGCTCGTTCGTCCATAACGACGGATTGCCGTGACCGGTGAAATTCAAAACCAAGGTACCTTGATTGATTTGATTGTCGATCGCTTCGTTCACCGCCGGTTTACGGCGACCGCCGGGACCTTCAATGGTTGGATAGGCATATTCATAAATCTTATTCTCACTGAACAACCCCGGCACGAGACCGGCAACGGCATCGGCTTGCTCGGTATGAATAAACCCATCATTGACACCCGGTGCCTGAGGCCCATCGTCGGCAACAAACGTGAAAAGCGTTTTCCACGAATCGGTTACCGGATGCGTTTCATATTCAATTATTTTATCGACAAGGACGTCCGCCTGTTGGAGCGTACGCGGAGTTAAGCGGCCGATGGAAAGATTAACTATATCCGCAGTATTAAATATGACAAATTCATCATCGCTTGCATACGTACTAATCGGAATGAATGATTCGTCCGTTTCCCAGGGCGGTACCCATTCCGTTCCGGTAGCAATAATTCGCCGGTAATCGAAATCACCGTCCCCGAACAAGAGAACATATTGCGGCGCTTGTGCCCAGTTCGTATAAATATAACGAAGATAGTTCCGGATGGCAGCCGGCGAAAGCAATCCTCCGCCGAATTCGTTATAAATTTGATTAACGTCGACAATCAGCGTCTTGAGTGGTCGGGGTCCGGACTGCTGGCGATATGTCTGTAAACGTTGAGCGGCGCTCATAAAATCACTATGCGTGATGATGATGTACGGTGCTTCCGCATCATTACCGTGCAAATTTTGATTGGCAACCGGCGTGATACTGGCGGGTGTTTTGAATCCGCCGGGGCCGACAAGGAACATTTCCCGCGGACTTCCTGCCGTAAGCTGCACCTGAAAAGAACAGGTATCAGCAACCATTTGCGGATTGGCAATCATGACAACGCTGTCGAACCGTGAGACATCAAACACAAAAACCTGCCCGCCGCTGAATCCGTGCACATCGTATTCTGCAACAGCGGAAGTATCATAAGAAGAAAAACTGACGGCATCACCCTGCGCAGATAGAAAACGTTTATACATCAGTTCGTACCAATCAATATAACCGATACCCAGCGCACTGGCCGGAAGAAAACGAAAACCGTAACTGGGACTGCGCGTCGGTAAACGATGGAAGTTGTTTCGGAACAACAGATGGTTGTACTATTTGATTGATGAACTGGGAAGAGGTATAATAATTCTCTCCGTCGGTATACGTACCGGGAATATTTACATTCAATAGAACCGTTGAATGTTCCATCACGCTGAAGGTTGAATACACACTATAATATTGATCTTGCGGTGCCTGTGCGCCGATATTGAAACGGTAATGAATCGGTTGAGACACATCGAGCCCCGGCAGCGGTGACACATACGTTATCTGGTCGCCGGGATTAAACGCTTGTCCCAACCATTCTAACCCTGAACCGAGAAGATTTTCTCTGTCGTCTTCACGAAATACTTTGCCGATAGCGGTAGCGGGACGAAACGGCGAGGACTGTTGCAACGAAGCAACAGCGGTCATACTTTTCGCCGGCGAACCGCCGTATGTCAGCCAGTACATATTCGTCTCGGTATAATGATTAATGTAGTGCGAATAGGATTTTGAGGCGGAGTTGTATGACCATCCGCGTGTACCTTTTCCGTAAAACACAATATAATCCGACGCATCGAGTTGACCGGACGCGCCGCCGTCGAAAACATAAATTGCATTTTGAATCAAATCGTCAACGAACGGATCCGTTACCGACGTTGGCGTCTCCAGGCCGCCGTTTCCGTAAATCTTTATTGTCTTCGGATCTGTCGATGGTGGAACTCCCGCATTCAACAGCATCTGACCGGAGATTTTATATATTCCATCACTGCTGACCGGGATACGGAACCAAGCACCGGAACTTAAAACACTGTTTTGCACAGTTGCTTTCTTTGCAATCGATGAAACTTTTCCCGGTGAAGTCGAAAATTGATCGTTCACGGCAATGTGCATGGGTAAACTATTCGTGCGAACCGGTTCTGCAGGTCCAAACCCGACGCGAAAAACCATTCGTTTATATTTTCTGACAACATGAAGCACGGCATTATATTGATAAGGATGAATCATCACATCACCGAGAAATACACCCCGTGATTCGGCAACATTCGACAATGAAACAATCTTTTCCGGCAACATTCCGCTTGCAGCATACGCAGCGGCATTCGTCGAGTAAACCGCCATCGGTCCCATTTCATCTTTCCGAAAGAACGGAACGGGAGCAAGCCGTACATTTGCGCTATCGTCATAGTCGGCATGCAGAAGCTCGACGCTGTTTCCCTTCGTGCCGGGAAAACGCAGCAAGACCGATCGTTCCAAAACTTCCGGTGAACCGGAAGTTTGTTTGGACTCTGTCACTGCACCGTTAAATGAATATCGAATCATTGCCTGACCATTTACCATTATTTTTTCTGCCGGTCGAAACGCAGGAATATATTCAACCACGATACCGGAAGCATCGGATTGAAGAATGTGAATATCCTTGTCCTGCCCCGCACGACATGTGAGCAAAAACAGCGAACCGACCGACATGAATAGAAATGTCCGTTTCAAGAATGAATGTTTATATGTATGATTACCGATCATTCAGTTCCATGAACAAAAAAACCGAATGTCGAAATACCATGACATTCGGTTGAGATTAAAATCATTCTCATTACGTTTCGTCAAAGGTATCCGCCAGTCCAACGGCAAATTCCGCTGCCTTCACCAGACAGCTATAAACAGCACCAACAGCGGTAATGTTCAACCTTTAACAAAAAACGTATTGAGTCGCTCCTAATGAGTAAATAGTGTAAAAGCGTATTGTTCGAACAATATAGAGAAAGTCAAAGTTATTGTCAAGATAATAGTTGATTCTGAACCAAAAAATTAGTAAATTTACTCCGTAGATTTATAAATTTCCCCCAATTTTGTAACGGCATGCCAAAATCGATAGGCGTTCTCTTTGTTGCAACTGAAGCGGAACCCTTCATTAAGACGGGTTGTATCGGAGACCTTGCAGGGAGCATTCCAAAGAGCGTCAAAGCCCTCGGTCATGATATCCGGGTCATGTTACCGGGATACGGATTTCTGAACAGCCGGCGGTTTCAAATCCATAATCTCCTTCGCATGAAGGATATTGTCGTTCCGGTTGCAAACGATCCCGAACACGCCTACATCAAATCTTCTTATCTGAACAGTGAAAACCAAAAAGTGCTGGTGTATTTTCTCGCCAACGACAAATATTTCAGCAGAGAAGGACTGTACTTTCATCCGGAAACAAAGAAATACTTTTCCGATAATGATGAGCGATTTATCTTTTTTTGCCGCGGTGTTCTTGAAACGCTTAAGCGGTTGCGGTGGCAGCCGGATATCATTCATTGCAACGACTGGCAATGCGGTTTGATACCTGCCTATCTGAAAACGATTTATAAGAATGATCTTTTCTTTAAAAACGTCAAAACGGTTTTTACGGCATACAGTCTTGCATCCCATGCAACATTCTCGCGCAGTTCGTATGCCAAAACAGGACTACCCGCAGGTCTCCTGCCGGAAAACGGATCACAGACGGATCGTTTAAATTTTTTGCAGGCAGGATTGACATTCGCGGATTATGTCACAACCTTCGGCAGCAAAGCGGAAAAAAACATCCGGCTGGAACCGGATATCGAACTCGAAAAAATTTTGCAGACACGAAAGAATACCATCGTCTCGATGAATTTTCAAAACGGCAACGGTCAGAACCACATCGCTCAACAACTTGTCGATATCTACCATGACCTCGCCAAGAGCAATGCATGAGTCGTATCGGTGTTTTTCTCGATCGTGACGGCACGATCAATCAAGAAGTTGATTACCTCCGTTCCCCCGATGATCTTCGTTTGCTGGCAGGCGCTGCAGCAGGCATTCGTGAATTAAATCAGTGCGGTTGCCGCGTGTTCGTGATTACCAACCAGTCCGGCATTGCCCGCGGTTTATTGACGGAACAGCAACTCGATGCCATTCATCAGAAACTCCGTACGGAACTCAAAGCAGAAAATGCGTATCTTGATGCAATCTATTATTGCCCGCACCACCCGGAAGGCAACCAGCCGTACCGGATGCTGTGCGATTGCCGAAAACCGAATACCGGCATGATCGATCGTGCGGTCAAAGAATTTCAGGTCGACGCCAAACAATCGTTCGTCGTCGGCGACCGCCTGCTCGATATACAAACCGGCAAAAATGTCGGAGCGCAAACGATTCTGGTTCTGACCGGATATGGCAGGCAAGAACTGCAATACTGTCGCGATCAAAATGTCCAAATTGATTTCGTCGCTGAAAATTTATATGATGCAGTAGCACACATCAAAAATGTGATACACTGCGAACCACACAACACTCTGAGCAAATAATTTCGATTCAATGAAACACGTATTGACATGTGCAGTCCTGTCGGTTTTCTTTCTCTTGATCATCACGAGTTGCAGTGACGATCCGAGTGATGTGGGAAAAGGAACGGTTTCTTCCAATGACGGATTAAAAGTTGATTCTGCCGTTGCGTATGCTAATCGAGATACCTCGTTTCTCTATGAAGTCATCGGCACCGGAAATTCGCTGGTCGGATACGATCAAGGAATTGAAGTCCGTACACTGATGCAATTTACCGGCTTTACGGCAATACCCACCACGGTTACGGTTGATTCCGCCGTCGTAACGTTTCCAATCGATTTCAAATTCCTGGATTCTATCGGAACGATCGGCTTCGAAGTCCATGAAATGTTAAACACCTGGAGTCAGAGCACGTTCAAGTGGGACAGCGTTTCGGTCGCCGGTGAATACAATACGACTCCGTCGTCAACATTTCTCGGCAACATTGTTCCGGGCGACAGCACAATTCAATTTCACATCGATCAACTTGTCAGTAAATGGATACAAGCGGGAACCGACGCACCGGACGGTATGATGCTCATTCCCAGTTCTATTTCGTCATCTCTCGTTGTCGGTTCCTTGAATAATTTGTTGATTGAAACCCGGCCGCACGTCGTCGTGTACTATCGCAACGGTGCCGATACGGATCAAACGTCGACCTTTTACACCGGACAACGAACATTCACCGCAAACAGTCCGCAACCGGTCATGGCAGGAAGATTGTTTGCGCAGTCCGGGATTGCATTTCGAACACACGTGCTCTTCGACTCGCTCAGAATTCCCTCCAAAGCAAGCATTAACCGCGCGATCCTCACCGTTTCTTTCGACGGATTGAATTCGGAAGTCAATCAATATACCCGGGATTCGTTGCTTGTCTCGCTGGAACGAAAAAATGTTTATCCCTTCGATTCGCTCGCGTACACAACGATTTGCACACCGACAACCAACGGAACGCAAAAAATTTATCAGGCAAACGTTACTCAGCTTGTCCAGGCATGGACTTCACGGGAACCGAATTACGGTATTCTCCTTCGGACATTTGACGAAAATGCAAATGTGGAACGATTTGCATTATACGGGAGTTTATCACCGCAGGCACTGAGACCGAAATTAGTCGTTACGTTTACGACATTCAAGTGAGATATGATGAGAAATCCGATACACATATTGCCCTGGTTGATCGTTCTTCTAACGGTGTTCTTTTCGCCGAAAGGATTTGCAGATGACAGCGGCGGATCGGGATATTCGCGGTACGGCATCGGCGATTTGAGTTATTTTTTAACCAACCGTGCCGTCGGCATGGGTGGTGCCGGTTTTTCCGTACTGACGAACAATGAAATCGATGAAATGAATCCGGCAGCATGGGCGCGGATTTCCCGTACGAGGTTTTCCGCCAGCACATTGTATGAGGGGTTTTCGACTTCCGACAATTCTAAATCGGCATACTTGAGTCAGATGGATTTCAACGGAATAAGTATCGCCATTCCCGTGGCAACAGGATCAGGTGTTGTCGTCAGCGCGGGTTTTACCCCTTACAGCAGAGTCGATTATAACGTTATTACTCCCGTCGCCGAAAGCGATTATTCATATAATGTGCAGTATATCGGAAGCGGCGGTCTGTCACTTGCTTATCTTGGATCGTCATGGACGATCGATAATGAATTGAATGTCGGCGCCAAATTGAATTACTTTTTCGGAACGTTAAATTACGCTACAACGCAATCGTTCAACACGACGGCATATGCAAACGACGGCGTCATCCGGTCGACCGAGCTTCGGGGAATTGGTTTCTCCTTCGGAGCAATCTATACCGGTTTGCGAAAAATTCTCCGGTTACCCGACGCTTCAACACTCAATCTCGGCGCTCTGTTTACGACCACATCATACCTGAACGAAACGGATGAACGCTTTTACGCATATAATTCTTCCGGCGCCCTCACAGGCGATACGGTAACGCTCCCCGTCACCAAAACAAAAATTCCATTCAGTGCCGGCGGCGGGCTTTCATTTTCCAACGACCGTTTTTTAATCGCCGCGGATATCTTTTACCAACACTGGAGTGAATTTCAGGATGTCAACGGCGCAACGATTCGGGACGATCACCGGTACAGTATCGGTGCGGAACTGACGCCGAAGCGCGTGGCATATCGTTTCGGTTTCTTCTATAACGAAACGTACTATCAGCTTCACGGCATCGACATCAATGAAACCGGTATTACCGCCGGTCTCGGTCTTCCTGTCATCGGGGATTCGAGACTGAATTTCGGAATGGAATATAGCTGGCGTGGAACGACCGACAATCAATTGCAAAGAGACAAAATAGTGCGTGTAACCATAACATTGACCGGCGGCGAAACGTGGTTCATTCGTCCCGAACAGGAATAAAAAAAGTATGATTGCCCTCGGTGCCGATCACGCAGGTTTCGATTATAAAGAAAAGATCAAAGAGCTGTTGAAGTCTAAAAAAATTGAATTTATCGACTTCGGCACAACCTCTGCGGAATCAACAGATTATCCCGATTATGCACACAAAGTTGCTGAATACGTCGGCTCCGGTAAAGCGGAATTCGGGATCCTCGTATGCGGAACGGGTATCGGAATGGCGATTGTCGCAAACAAACATAACGGCATCCGCGCAGCCAATGTCGAATCGGTAGAAGCGGCACGCCTTGCACGTCAGCATAATAATGCAAACATTCTCGCCATCGGTGCCCGACTTACACCGTGGGAAAAAGCAAAAGACATTATCGACATGTTCCTTGCAACGGCATTTGAAGGCGGGCGGCATCAGCGGCGGGTCGATAAAATTCACACATTAACCAATCTGTAACTTTCCATCATTGAGCAGGACTGGAGCGCTATGAATCATCTCAGTGCACAGGATCCGGAAATTTTTCAGGCAATCCGGAACGAAAAAAACCGACAAAACACAAAACTTGAACTGATCGCTTCCGAAAATTTCGTCAGCATGGCCGTGATGGAAGCAATGGGTTCGGTGATGACCAATAAATACGCTGAGGGATATCCCGGCAAACGATATTACGGCGGCTGTGAATTTGTCGATGTTGCTGAAAACCTCGCCCGCGACCGGGCAAAGCAATTGTTCGGCGCGAAATATGCAAACGTCCAGCCGCATTCCGGTTCGCAGGCGAACATGGCGGTTTACTTTACATTCCTCAAACCGGGCGATCCGGTGTTGGGAATGAATCTCTCGCACGGCGGGCATCTGACGCACGGATCACCGGTCAACTTCTCCGGACAATTATATAAATTTTCCGCTTACGGCATCAACAAAGAGACCGGCACGATCGATTATGACGAAGTGGAAACAATTGCAAAACGCGAAAAACCGAAAATGATCACCGTCGGTGCAAGTGCGTATTCCCGCAATATCGATTACAAAGCGTTCAGGCAGATTGCCGATGCAGTCGGCTCTTTCCTGTTTGCCGACATCGCCCATCCGGCAGGTTTGATTGCAAAGAAATTATTGAATGACCCGATTCCGCATTGTCATGTCGTTACATCCACGACACACAAAACATTGCGCGGACCGCGTGGCGGATTAATCCTGATGGGAAATGATTTTGAAAACCCGTTCGGACTTGTTGCGCCGAAATCCGGTCGTACAAAAATGATGTCGGAATTAATCGATTCGATGGTCATTCCCGGGAATTCAGGGCGGTCCGCTAATGCACGTGATTGCCGCGAAAGCCGTCGGCTTCAAAGAAAATCTCCAGCCGGAATTTGAAACATACGCAAAGCAAATCATCAAAAACTCTCAAACACTCGCAAAAAAATTGATGAGCCTGGGATATTATATTATTTCAAACGGAACCGACAATCATCTGATGCTCGTCGATGTCCGGAACAAGAACCTCACCGGCAAAGACGCTCAGGAAGCGCTCGATCTCTCCGGCATCACGGTCAATAAAAATTCTGTTCCGTTCGACGATAAAAGTCCGTTGATTACAAGCGGCATCCGCATCGGCACACCGGCACTCACAACCCGCGGCATGAAAGAAAAGGAAATGGAACTTGTCGGCGATTTGATCGATGAAGTATTAAAGAATATCGGATCGGTCGGCGTCTATAAAGATGTCGAACAAAAAGTAAAACAGTTATGTGAGAAGTTTCCGCTGTATTCATAAATCATGTTCTTACAATTCGTATTCTGATCGTGAGATCAAAGAAAGAATAACGTCCATTGGCTGAAGCAGAAGGCGATATCGAAACACCGAACGACGAAGAACCCCAAACCGACGAACAGGAAATGTCGTTCTTCGAGCATCTCGAAGAATTGCGGTGGCGCATCGTCAAAGCCGCATTAGGATGCCTGGTTGCAATTATTATTTGCGGTATTTATTCCGATTGGATCGTCAACAACGTCGTCATTCGCCCGAGCAAGCTGACGACGCCGCCGCTGAATCTCATCAATACTATTCCGTACGGGCAGATCACTTTTTACATGATGGCGGTGCTTGTCGCGGCACTCATTCTCAGTTCTCCGTGGATATTGTACCAGCTCTGGCAATTCATCCGGCCGGGGCTCATGCCAAAAGAACGGAAATACATTTCCGGTATCGTAACCTATACAACGCTCTGTTTTCTTCTCGGGGTGGCGTTCGCGTATTTTCTTATGCTGCCGTACATGCTGCAATTTTTCGCTTCGTTCGGATCAACGGGAATCCAAAACTGGATTTCGATCGATGAATATATGAGTTTCAGTCTCCAACTGATTTTGCTGTCCGGATTGATTTTTGAATTGCCGATGATCTCGTATTTTCTCGCGCGGTTCGGGATCATGACGCCGGCATTCATGCGCAAATACCGCCGCCATGCCATCGTTGTCATTCTTATTATTGCCGCTGTCGTTACGCCGACAACCGATCCGTTCACCATGACTATTTTTTCGCTTCCGATGTTCGTATTATATGAAGTCAGCATCTGGGTTGCATCCATTGCCAAGAAAAAACGGGACGCCCGTTCAACTTCTGAAGAATAAATCGACGAATGAATTTACAAGCAATTTTACAACCTATCGAAGAAGAGCTGGACCGGTTTGACGATCGTTTTCGAACTGCGATCCGATCCAATGTCGCATTTGTCGATATGATTGCCCGGTACATCGTCAAACAAAAAGGGAAACGCATCCGCCCCGCACTTGTTCTGCTCACCGCCAAAGCATGCGGTGAAGTCAATGAGAGCACCTACCGCGGTGCATCGCTCGTCGAAATCCTTCATACCGCAACGTTGATCCACGATGATGTGGTCGACGATGCCGATACGCGTCGCGGACTTGCATCGATCAATGCCGTCTGGAAAAATAAGATCGCCGTCCTGATGGGCGATTATATGCTGGCAAAAGGATTGTTGTTATCGATCGATAACGGCGATTTTCATTTTCTGCAAATCACATCCGATGCCGTTCGCAGAATGAGTGAAGCGGAAATTCTTCAGATTGCCAAAAGCCGGGATCTCGATATCGACGAGAAGACATATTTTAAAATTATTTCCGATAAAACCGCATCGCTTCTTTCAACATGCTGCCGGATCGGGGCGTCAAGCGCTACATCAAATCCCGAAACCCTGGAACGTATGAAAACATTCGGAGAAAATATCGGCATGGTGTTTCAGATCCGCGACGATCTCCTGGATTATACCGGGCGGAAAAGCATCACCGGAAAGCCGACGGGGCTGGACCTGAAGGAAAAAAAGTTAACTCTTCCGCTGATCTATTCCTTAACGCAATCGCCGCGAAGCCGGTCGAAACAGATTCTCAAGATCATCAAAAACGGTGCAAAGACAAAAGAGCTTCAGGCAGTCGTCGAGTTCGCTCATGAATTCGGCGGTATTCAGTACACAATTGAAAAAGCAGAACATTTTTCCAAACTCGCTCTCCAGGCACTCGAACCGCTTCAGTATTCACCATCAAAAGAATCCCTGACATCGTTTGTCGATTACGTCATGGAGCGAAGCAAATAAATAATACACTCACCGACACCGAAAACCGGTTGATGGTATATGATTAGGAATTGATCGGATTTCTGTGTATGTTATAGGGTGAATTAACAGTACACCGCTTGTATAGTCCTACTGATGAACCGTACGAATCCTCCAAAAGTCGCAACGCCATCATTCAGATAAGCTGGTTGGCGTACACTTTGCCCGGCGGTTTGCCGGGTCGTCATAAATACACGAAAGGATAAGTTCTAATGGAAAAAGGAACTGTCAAATGGTTCAATGCAGCAAAAGGTTTCGGTTTCATCGCACGCACAAGCGGCGAAGATGTATTCGTCCACTTTAATGCGATTTCTGCAAGCGGCTACAAGAGCTTGAATGAAGGCGACAACGTGGAATTCGAAGTCGAAAAAGGTCCCAAAGGCCTCAACGCATCGAACGTCAGCGTTATCCAATAAAAACAGAAACACGCTGTAACAACAAACCCTGCTCACAAGGCAGGGTTTTGTGTTTATAGCATCTGAAGGGACGGTAATTCATTCATGCCCGATTTTTACAGGCATCTCATGGAAGAATTTCGTATGTTCAAAAATATCATGAAAAAAATTCGTTCTCAGGATGTCCGGTAATCTATTTCCTTCCGTTCGCGATCCGTACGCCGCTCTGCGGTTTCCGGAATACCGCAATTTTATCATTGCCTCATTTTTGTTTACGGTTGCACTTCTCGTCCAGGAAGTTGCTCTCGGTTATGAACTCTATATCGTCACGAGAGATCCTCTCGCACTCGGGCTTACCGGTTTGGCAGAAGCGGTTCCGTTCATCGGACTTTCATTGTACGGCGGGCATATCGCCGACCGGAACAGCAAACGCCGGATCATTCTTTTCAGCTCCGGCATCATCACCGTCGGTTCGTTCGTTCTGCACCTCGTTGCACGGGCGGATACGGCACAGCACATTCCCACATCATTACTTGTCGGGGTTATTTACGGAATGGTTTTTCTAATTGGATTATGCCGTGCATTCCAATCGCCGGCAGCAATGTCGCTTCGCGCGTTTCTCGTTCCTGTGGAAGCGTACGAAAATGCGGCAACGTGGAGCAGTTCGGCATGGCAAGCCGGTTCGATTGTCGGCCCGACCATCGGCGGATTCCTCTTTGCCGGAATCGGGTTCTCTGACACATTGCTCGTTGTTGTCGGTTTACTCTGTATTGCCATATTTCTTTTTTCGCGCATCAGCGATAAACGGCAACCGGTAGAACCTGCCACCGAAAATTTAATCGAAAGCGTCAGGGAAGGATTGCGGTTTGTCTGGCACACCAAAACGATCCTCTATGCAATTTCACTCGACCTTTTTTCGGTTCTCTTCGGAGGAGTCGTCGCACTTCTGCCGATTTATGCAGAGGATATTCTGAAAGTCGGAGCGGAAGGATTGGGAATTCTTCGTGCAGCACCATCGGTCGGAGCGGTGCTCACATTGCTCATTCTCTCACGCGTATCTCCGATGCATCATCCGTTAAGGAACCTGATGATCGCCGTTGCGGGGTTCGGTATCTCTATACTTGTTTTCGCAGTCTCCCCATGGATGGGATTATCTGTGATAGCATTGTTTTTCAGCGGTGCGTTCGACAGCATAAGCGTTGTTATCCGTCAAACTCTTCTGCAATTGATGACACCGGACGCAATGCGCGGACGTGTGATGGCTGTGAACGGTATTTTTGTATCGTCATCGAATGAGCTTGGAGCGTTTGAATCGGGAACTGCGGCTCGCATAATGGGTGTTATTCCGTCTGCGGTCTTCGGGGGCGTGATGACACTTGTTATTGTCGGGTGGGTTTCGTGGAAATCAAGAAAGCAGTTGAGGAAATCTGCCGAACCGCTAAATTAACTGCGGCGCAGAAAAATTTCAAACGATTGTACAATTATTTTCTCGGAAACCTGCTTTTGCGTTTTCCGTCTTTCCTGTTCGCCTTCGTCACTGCCAGCGTTTTCCCGCCCCACGGTTTTCCGTTGAGCGTCGCGATCGCATCAAGAGCTTCTGCTTCAACAGGCATAATGACAAAACCGTAGCCGAGCGGTTCGCCTGTTCGCTGGTTGGTGATGACTTCGGTGGTTTCGACTGTGCCGAATGCCGCAAACAGCGTGCGGAGATCGTTATCGGTGACTTGCAGAGATAGGTTGCCTACATGGATATTCATGTCAGGTCACTTTAGAAGAATGAAAATATGTTTATTACCGGATCACAAATACCGGACACCGTGCTTTTCGTATAACTTTTTCCGCCGTACCGCCGAACAGGATGTGTTCGACGCCGGTGTGCCCGTGACTGGAAATCATGATAAGATCGATATTCTCTTCTTCTGCCGCATCGATGATTTCGAGAAACGGTTTTCCCGTCCGCACAACTGCCCGGGCAGGAACAGCGTTATGAATAACGTCACGGACAAGATTTTTCAATCCTTCTTCACCGCGTTTGCGCAGCTCGTTCCCGAAATCGGGTAACGCCACCTGGCCAAAACTGAAATCCGCGGGGTACATCGCCGGCTCGACCACATAGACGAGAAGCAATTCCGCGTGAACAACGGCGGCAAACTCTACGGCATACCGGAGTGCAGATTTGGAATGATCGGAAAAATCGATAGGAACCAGGATGCGGTGAATGGAAAACAACTTTTGTTCGCCGTTTTCGCGTTCAGTCGCAGAACGCGGAGATTTTTTCTTTGATGAATCCTTCATGGCACGTTTTCCTCCAAACTGAAACGAGGCTAAAACAGAAATCGAAACAGAATTAATCCTTCACAATAAACTTCAGCCAGCCCCGCGAATCTTTACCGTCGCGGACAACTTCGAAAAATGCATGTTGTACCGCCTTCGTGATCGGTCCGACATTCCCGTCGCCTACCGCCTGACGGTCGACGGAACGGATCGGCGTAATTTCCGCAGCAGTGCCGGTAAAGAAAATTTCATCGGCAACAATCAGCATTTCCCGCGAAACCGGCGCTTCCAGTAGGCGGTAACCGGCTTCCCGCAAAATCGTCATTGCGGCAGACCGCGTAATACCGGGAAGGATGCTCGATGTAAACGGCGGCGTGTAGACGTCGTTATTCTTTACCATAAAAATATTTTCACCGCTTCCTTCGCTCACATGACCGTTCGTATCGAGAGCGATGCCTTCCACAAATCCCGCTTTGATTGCTTCAATTTTGATCAATTGAGAATTCAAATAATTGCCGCCCGATTTGGCAATCGTCGGCAGAGTGTTTGCCGCAGGTCTCGTCCATGTCGAAACGCAGACGTCGATCCCCTTCGACAACGCGTCCGCGCCGAGATATGTTCCCCAATCCCACACCGCTATGGCAACATCCACAGGATTATTCAACGGGTTAACGCCGACGTCGCCGTACCCGCGGTACACGATCGGCCTGATATAACACGAGCGCATATTATTGACATGAATCGTTTCAATAATTGCCTTCTCGAGTTCCTGACGGGTAAAGGGTATCGCGGCGTGATAAATTTTTACGGAATCGTAAAGACGTTCCAGATGCTTATCGAGACGAAAAACCGCTACACCTTTTTTCGTATCGTAACACCGTATCCCTTCAAACCAGCTCGAGCCATAATGAACGACATGCGACAGAACATGAATCTTCGCATCGTTCCAATTGACCATCTTTCCGTTCATCCAGATTTTTTCCACAGGTTTTACCGGCATCATTCAATCCTTTCTCATGACAAATTGCAATCGTAAATACGATACGTTTTATACCGATCGCCGTTCATCAATTCGGCGCCGCGGTTCATCATGGTGTTATCTTCAAGAACCCAACTCGCTTCTCCCTCGGCATATCCCGCATTGTTGCATCGTTTGCCGGTCTCATAAAACAGTACACTTCCGGCACCTGTCTTCAAACGTTCGGGAACGACACCGAGGACGATAATGCGTGCCAGATTGATTTTCTTTTTGTGAATCAATAATCGTGCGAACCCCGGAATCAAATAGCCCTTTTTATTATATTTGAACGCCACATTCAGATCGGGAAGCGAAAGGGAAAATCCGATCGGATCTCCTTTATATTCTGCGATCAGCACAAGCTCCGGCACGACCACCGGTTTAAGATCTTTCGCAAGCGCCGCAAACTCCGCGTCGGTCATTGGCACGGCGCCCCAGTTATGTTGCCACGCTCTATTATAAAGGTCTTTGATAAGGGCAACTTCTTTATCGAATTCCTTCATATTAATTGTACGGAAGACCAAACCCTCGCGTTTGCGAACCGCCTCCGCGACGCGGGCTAATTTCTCGGTAATAAACCGTTCCTTGAACAAATGATACGCGTACAGATCCTTCGCTTTTTTCATCCCTGCTTTTTCCAACAGGGTCGCGTAATAGGGCGGATTGTACGGCATCAAAACCACCGGCGGCAAATCGAATCCGTCGATCAATAATCCGTATTCATCGTTGACCGATGGCGATGCGGGACCGCGCAGTGCCGTCGCTCCCCGTTTTTTTACCCATTCCTTCGCGGTGCTGATCAAAGCATCGGCAACCGACTGATCGTTGATGCATTCAAAAAATCCAAAAAAACCGATTCTTTCGTTATGTTCTTTATTATGATTGTCATTGATGATCGCGCCGATGCGGCCGACGATCGTACCGTTCCGGCGGGCAACAAAAAATTCCGCTTCGGCATGTTGATAGAAGGGATTATTTTTCTTGTCCATCAATTTCCGACGGTCCATCAGGAGCGGCGGCACCCAGTGCGGGCTATCGCTGTAAATTTGCCAGGCGAACCGGATAAACTGTTCGATCTCCCGTTTGGATGAAACTGTTTGGATGTCAACGGTATTCATAAGCGGAAATTCCATAGGTGAGCAATGGCGGAGAATTGGTTTCTGCCGGGGGACAGACAAAATGTATGAATCGAAAGAGCAACGGAAACGCGTTTAATTAATGATACCGAGTTTTTTTGCCTCAACGGAAAAAATATCGAGTATGCTTTGCAAGTGGTGTTGTTCATGCGTTGCCATATAACTCGTGCGCATCATCTGCATTCCGGGCGGCACGCCGGGACTGATAAACGCGTTGACAAACACACCGGCATCGAACAGCGCACGCCAGAACCGGAAGGCAATCATATCATCGCCGACGATCACGGGAACAACCGCCGATTGTCCTTCAATCACTTTAAATCCTAATTTTTTAAATCCGGTACGCATCATATCCGCATTCTTCAACAATCGTTGAATGCGTTCCGGTTCCTTTTCAAGAATATCGAGCGCTGCCAGCGCCGCCGCAACCGATGCCGGTGTCGGGCTTGCGCTGAAAATCAATGCCGGAGATTGATGCTTGATAAAATTAATGACCCGCTCTTCCCCGACAACAAAACCGCCGAGCGAAGCAAATGTTTTGCTGAACGTTCCCATCGTCATGTCGACGGCATGTTCCAGTTTGAAATGACTTGCCGTTCCGCGCCCGCCTTTTCCGATCACACCGACGGCATGCGCATCATCGATCAGGATCCGTGCATTATATTTTTTCGCGATGGTCACAAGGTCGGGAAGATTGACGATTTCACCGCTCGTGCTGAACACACCGTCCGACACAATGAGTTTTCCGGCGTGCAGGGGAAGCCGCGAGATCACGCGTTCCAAATCGGACATCTCATTATGTTTATACCGGACAATTTCGGCAAACATTCCTTTTGCCATCATATAGCCGGCAACGATGCAAGCATGATTGTCCTTATCGGTAACAAGATATTCGCCGCGCTGTACCAGCGTCGGAATGATTCCCTGTGCAGTTTGATACCCGGTACTGAACAGCAAGCATGCTTCCGTGCCCATAAATTTTGCAAGACGGGCTTCGAGTTCAATATGCAGGTCGAGTGTGCCGGTTAAATACCGCGAGCCGGAACAACCGGTACCGTATTTTTCTACAGCTTTTATTGCAGCTTCTTTCACATTGGGGTGGGCGGTCAATCCCAGGTAATTGTTCGATCCCGCCATGATAATTTTTCGGCCCTCGATCTGGACGACAGGTCCTTCATTTGCTTCGATTGCCCGGAAATAGGGATAAAAGCCGGAGGCTTTGACTTCATCCGCACGTGTAAAATCATAACATTTTTGAAACAGGTCGGTATTCTGTTTGGTGTCGGATGTTGCTGATTGTGGTTTTACGACCGATTGGCTCATAATTTTCAATAATTGTATTTGATAAAAGTTTCGGTCACGTGCGGTGATCTGTCGATTCCGCAAACTGCACGACCAGAGAAATGCGGCAGCAACAAAAAAATCGACAAAAACGCCTGCAGTTGCTTGCCAAATATTTTTTTAATATACTTGATTGACGTTTAAAAGTCAATTGCTTGCTGTTTCTCCATTCGTCCTTCATCATAATGTAATTCCATGAAAATTCTAATAACCGGTGCTTCCGGATTTATCGGCAGTCATCTCGCCGATGCACTTCATAAAAAAGGACATCAGCTTCGGTGTTTGGTGCGCACGACATCCAGTCTTGAATGGATCAAACATCTTCCGGTAGAATATGCTTACGGAACGTTGTTTGATACCGACGCGCTTGCCAAAGCAGTGAAAAATGTCGATTACATTTACCATGTTGCCGGGCTGACGAAAGCGAAATCGCGGGAAGAATATTTCCAGGGCAATCAAATTGCGACAAGAAATTTGCTGGATGCCGCTCTGGCTGCCAACCCGACGATCAAACGGTTCATTCATGTTAGCTCGCAGGCAGCAGTTGGACCGAGTGCAGGCGGAATTCCTGTCGATGAACAAACACCGTTTCATCCGATTACCGCATACGGCGAAAGCAAAATGGAAGCGGAAAAGGAATGTCTCCAACGGATGGATAAAATTCCAATAACAATTACGCGTCCACCGGCAGTGTACGGACCGCGTGACAAAGATGTCTTTGCATTTTTCGAAACCATGAATAAAGGACTCCAGCCGATGATCGGTTTCAACAATAAAGAAGTGAGTCTGATTCACGTAACCGATCTTGTGAACGGCATTGTGCTTGCCGGAGAGCATCCGAAAGGAATCGGGCAAACGTATTTTATTTCGAGCGAACGGTTTTATAATTGGAAAGAAATCGGAGAGATCACCGCACGCGTTATGGGAAAAAAGGGATTCCGGCTTCGAGTGCCGGTTTCTCTTGTCTATACGATCGCCGGCATTTCCGAATTGTATTCTGCTATCACCCGCAAAGCTGTTTTACTGAATTATGAAAAAGCGAAAGACATCGTGCAGGACGCGTGGACATGCAGTATCGCGAAGGCAAAACAGGGGATCGGGTTTGCGGAACAGCGGACGCTCGAAGAAGGAATTCGCTCGACCGTCGCATGGTACCGCGAACGTGGCTGGTTGAAATAAAATTCTTCGAGATATCGGATCAATAAAAATTCAATACTATCCGGAATTTTCCTGTTTGCTTTGCCGAAGCTATTTTCGTATATTAAGATACTAGATCGCGGGGTGGAGCAATTGGTAGCTCGTTGGGCTCATAACCCAAAGGCTGCAGGTTCAAGTCCTGCCCCCGCTACATGGACTACAGATAACCTCAATCAGTGATAAACTGTTTGAGGTTTTTTATTTAGTGTGGTTGCGCTGAAGGAAAAGATTATGGTGGTACCCCGATATCAGCGATAAGGTTCAGAGGAAGAATCTGATCGTCGTGGTAGGCTCAGAGTCGCTATATATTGATTGACAATCCCAACTCCTCACCCTCATAAATACATTGCTCAGAGTCGATCCGTTGGGAGAGCCGGGAAAAGGTTGGGTTAAAGGTTGAATTATGGTGAGTACTTGGGCTCAAAGAAATGAAAAACCCCAACCATTTTTGGTCAGGGTCTTTTCTTGATCAATTACTGTATAGCTCTTACCTCATCAACACCATCTTCCTCACCTGCGTAAACATTTTGCTCGGATTGCTGATGCTCGTTGCTTCAATGCGATAGAAGTAAATACCCGATGCAACATTACTTGCGTTCCACTCGTGCAGACTGATAACCTGCGTTCACGACACCATTCACAAGTGTTGCAACGACTTGTCCGAGCACATTATAAATCTTCAAGAGTAACTCTACTATCTGTCGGCAATGCGTACCTTAATGTCGTCGTTGGGTTGAACGGATTCGGATAATTCTGCTCCAGCGCAAATTCCTTTGGCAGATCAATCGGTGTTCCATCCTCCTTTGGAAATGATGGCGGCATCTCACTGGTCGGTATTATCCTGATTCGACCGGTATTCGCGGTCTTTGCCAAAGATGAACTGCTTTCCAAGTCCAGGAAGAGTGTTCCTCCCTGGTTCACCTTAACCCAGTAACCTTTACCCGGCATAATTGTGTCGGAGGTTTTGTAACTTCCGTTGTAATCGAAAAATTGACTGGTAACCATATTCGCGGGGTTGCTCGTGATGGATGAAGCTACAAAAGATGATCCAAGCGAACCGATAAGATTCCAACCAGCCAAAACTGCAACAGAATCTGCAATAAGTGGTGAGCCCCTCAATGTATCGCTTATTGCAGATGAGAACTTGAGCCAGTATCCGGTCCCAACGCTCAATTGATTTTTTATAATGTAGCCACCTCCGTTATATGCGAAGGCACTGCTCCTGCGAGTCGGAAAAAGAAAGCTAACGGTATCATTTTGGGCTACCACTGGGACTGAAACAAGGTTCCAGTTATTGCCTAGTGATAATGCTACGGTACCGGAAGTTTGTGGAATATCAACAAGAGTTACAGAAATGGATTTCAAAGGTGTTAGCGGATCGTTGCTAGAAATCGGAAGCGTTTCATGGTACGCCCCTGGAGAAAGATGAGCAGAATAGAACTTCACCTGTACATTCTCACTTCCACCCGGCGACACAGTTCCGCTATCCGGCATTGTGGAAAGACTGTCTGAGTTACCCGAGGTAAGATTCCAGTGTAACGGCGCTTGGCCCGTGTTTCCTATCATCATAATTTGGCTCGTACTATCTCCAGTCTCTAATGTAACTCGGAATGAATCCGGAGAAACGGTAATAGTAGGGGCTGGCGCCTGTACTGCCGTAGGAATTTCCAAAATACCTTTCCCATGCGTAGCAATACGGAGAATACGGTGGGGGTTCTGGATTGCCATATCGAAAACGGCAACACGGGGCAATCCGGTTCCGTACGGATTCCAGCTTGCTCCTCCATCGGAAGAATGATACACGCCGATGTCTGTTCCGCAATATAATTCGTTTGAGTTCATCGGGTCGACGACGAAAGCATTGACGGGAACGTCGGGTATCCCATTTGAAACGGCTATCCATGTTCCGCTCGTAAGATTAGTCGTTTTCCAAATATGCTGAAGCGGAGTTGCAACCGTTCCATAACCGTCGAGCGTTACATAGGCAATATTGGAATTATTCGGATCTATAACAGTTCGTGCTACATAATATGGCGGCAATGAGCCGGTGATACTCGATAGGGTGCTGGAACCGGTGGTTGTTGCAAAAACTTCACCGTCACTCAATCCCACAATGCGCACACTATCGTTCTGAGGAGAAATACCGATAGCGCTGATCGGGGTTCCCGATGAAAGGGGTCCTGGGCTTACAACCGGCATTGTCGCACCATTATTCGTTGATCGGTAAAGCCTGTCAGTTCCAAAATAAACCGAATTAGGATTTCCAGGACCTAGTGCCATCGGTGCATAAAATAAAACATTGTCCGAACAGCTGATGCCATTGGAAGTTCCTCCACATCCATAAAAATTAGTCCAGTTATTTGTTGACAAGGCAACCGCGAATCCTATTACATTATTGGTTTCATTATAATAGGTATGATACATCGTCACGTTAGTCGTGTCAGTCGCATTCTGATCGATTAATGAAAATCCACCATCTCCTCCATCAGACTGCATCCAGTTACTGCTTGGTGAAAGATAATTCGTGCCGTTATCTTGTGTTCCGCCAATTGTGAAGTTGCGATCAGTGGGGTGAAGAGCAATGCTCTCGAACTGCGTTGAGCTGAAACCAGTTGCATTGACACTTGTCCAACTCGATCCCGAATTTGTCGAGCGGAAAACCCCACCGTCATTACCTGCATAAATAATGTTATTATTGGGAGATGAGGCAATAGCAATGGCGTGCATATCTGCGTGCAATCCGTTGTAACTGTTTGAAAATGTTGCCCCACCATCGGTCGATATCTTGAATTCGCTTGCACCTCCTCCATAGCCCGATGCGGAACCGCCAATGTATACCAAATTTGCATTGACGGGATCAACAGCAATAGCAATATCATAGAAGCACTGTGGGTCACAAAATGCGTTTGCCGCAGTCAGTTGATCCGACCAAGATTGTCCCCCATCGGTGGATTGTCTCAACACTCCATTAGATTCTGCCGTTGCTGCATAAACCGTGACAACCGTATCAATTCTATTGATACCGAATTTTACGTTTAATCCGTCCGCCAAAGGCAACACCTCAAAAAAACTCGGGGTAGCAGCGAGTGCATTTGCCGTATAATAAATTCCTCCTATGCTTCCGAAGGATGATTGTCCATAAATTGCACAAACGAGATTGTTGGGGTTTCCCGGATCAAGAACAGCGTCGGTGATGATAGTATTTGACCCAGCACCCATGTCCAACCGTACAAATGTTGGACTTCCCGACATTGCATTTGTGGAACGGTAAAGTCCTCTCGGTGGTCGGTTGGGATAAGCATCGTAGCTCATGCCACTTACACCCGAACTCGTGGCAACAAACACAATATTGTCGTTGGACGGATCGACAAGTACGTTTGTTATGGATCGATACGCGAGCACATTGTTTGAAGTTGCATTAAGGTTGTACGGCCCTAAAAGAGTCGGCGAAGTTTCTGCATTCTTAATGATATAGAGTCCGACGCCAAAGAAACTGTCACCAGAGAGATTACCTTCACCAGTCCCGACGAACACGGTTGTGTTGTCCATGGGGTCGATAGTAAGGGCGCCAATGGCAAGAGTTGCCGCATTATCAAAAATGGCAGTCCATGTTGCTCCGCCATCGAAAGTCCGGTAGATGCCGCCTTGTGCTGTTCCTACGTAGACGGTATCGGGATGGGTTGGATGAACTGCTATTGCCGTGACCCGGCCGCTGACAGCAAGTGAAGAGAATTCAGTTTGTCCGTGAGGAATGGGTGCAGGACCAAGCGAAGTCCAGGCAGGCGACATAACGCTCATCGTACTCTTAAGTTGTGATTTCAGTTGTAGGTCTAATTGTTGAAGGGCGCGGATACGCGGATTATCCATTTCCGGATAGGGCAGACCGCGCAGACGGCCGATGTGTTCACTTCGCAAACGCAAATATTCCTGTTTATCGATATTCCCTTGTAGGAATGGTGGCATGTCCGGATCGGAATCAACGTTAGGAGATGGTTTCGGGAGAGAAGGTGCCGGGGTTACTGCCGTTTGTGCCATCGCACAGATTTGGAAGAGTAGGAAAGATGCCACAACAAAAAGAACAATACGTTTCATAATGGTATTCCTATGATGAAAGAACAAGTTTGCTGCTAATGATGGTACTAAGAAATAGGAAGAGTAGCTTGTGCATTATTCCGGATATTTCTAGACTAAAAACAAAAAACCCATAACTCAAGAAACTCCTACAAGTGTTCTGAATAATGGGTTCGTCTCCTGAACATACAACTCCCCGATCTGAGTCGTGACGAAAGATTTATCAAGAACGAGCAAATGTTTGATTGTACAATATATCAAATACCCCCTTGATTGTCAACGAGGTATTTGCTTTAGAATGTGATTTTTACTGCAGTCATAATTTGGTAAGTATGCTCACATTTCCCAGTTTCTGATTCAATTTACTCACTTTAAAATCTATGTGTAGTACACGTGTCGGGCCCCCGCTACATGGACTACAGATAACCTCAATCAGTGATAAACTGTTTGAGGTTTTTTATTTAGTGTGGTTGCGTTGAAGGAAAAGATTAAAGTCGTACCCCGCGACATAAGGAACGAGTACATATTAACGTCGCCTCAGCATCCGGGTTTCCCGGGCGGCAACGGTTTCCGTGTTATACCGCCTCCTCGGGAAGTAAATGAACGAACATCATATCCGTACCATGTTCCCGTTCCATAATCACCGTCGCGGGAGACGAACAACCGCCCGTTTACGAAGGAAAGAGACATACCATTATCACCGTCATGCAATCTAAAAGAGCGCACAGAAACACCTTTATGTGTATAGACAAAAACGGTCTTTGCAACTGCATCCCAAGTATATATGTAATCCTGATCCACTGCAACCGCTCCATCGCCCCCTAAATTTCCGTAACCGCAGTGAAGCCCTGTTAATGACTCAACAACACTTCCATCCGCGATTGAATACTTTTTGAGCTTCCCGGCATAAAATCCATAAACGTAATTCCCGTCCTCGCTCATTGCCGGACTTGCTTCGCTATAATCAAACAAATTGCTGTAAAGTAATTCAACGTCTCCGCCTCCATACGTCATCCGGTATAAATTCCCATTCCACCCTCCGACATATAAATATCCGTCCGCCTTGTTATACATGACGCTGCGTCCATCGATACCAACATTGACTGAATCGACGAACTTGCCAGTAAGCGTATAGCGTTTTATCCTGCCCCAGGCCGCATTTCCACCGTTGATTGTATAATAATATTTACCATCGGAAGCGATGCTCATATTATGATTAAGAAGATATTCATCAAACTGTACGGCAGGGAGTGGATCGTGCAACGGACCGTACGTATCACGATGTGCCGGCGTGGATTCTATCTCTGCCCGAATCACCTCCGTCGAATCGGGAATAGTAAGTTTCTTGAGTGACTCGTTAAATGTCTCCCCCGAATGGGAAACAAAGAAGCGCTGATCGGGATCGGTCGAGTCGAATACCTTTGGATGTCCCTGTTTCACTTGCGCTGGAACAGAGATGATAGAAGCACTAAAAAGCGTGAATACGGACAGGAGGAAGATTAACACATATTTCGTCATGGTTCATACCTTACTTTGCAGTTATTGGGATTGTAGACAAGTGCCTTAAACTCTTAACAATAACGAAATATCCGGAGAGAAGATTCCGATTTATATATCTTAGAATACGCTAATCTCGTGAGATTGTCAATCCCCCTTCACATCCTCTCCCTCAGAAAGACGTTGCTCTGTTTCGATCCGTTGGGAGAGCCAAAAAAGATTCAACACCGTTTCATGAGAAGTTGTAAAACCTCCAGCTCAACCATTTCTCCCCTGGCACGAGGGGAATCTCCTAAGAAAAATTTTACGCCTGTCTCTTCACTCCTGTTTTGTGGTCTTTTCCCATTCTTCACGAGTGAGGATAGTGATAGGTTTGAGTTCTTTTGCAGAGAGAGCTGAATTGACTTTGTTCAGGTTTTTGGTTATCCAGTTGTCGAATTTCTTCGAAACGTCGGACAGCTCTCCCTTGAGAGCATCAGTACGCTCGATTTCCGTCTGCGTTGGGGGACCATCGTAGAAGACGACATTGTTGTAGAGGTCACAAAGGTATTCTCGCAGGCGCTCTTCGCCGGTAATCATTCCACCTTCTTTCGTTGCAACAATCTCTTTACGGATGACATCGGCCTCGGCTGATGCGGACTTGAGCTGATTGGAGATCTCCAAACCAACAGTGAGATTGTTTGAGCGGCTGTCAAGATCTGAACGGACTCCGTTAATCTTGTCGACGAGATACGTCATATCGCTCAACATATCATAGAGTTTCATCGACAGGTTGAATTGTGCTTTGTGATCAGCCTCGGTATACGTAAGCCGGGGATCCGGAAGAACTGTTAACTTCGTTGTCAGTACATCTTTATCTTTCGTAAGTTTAACGGTATACACCCCGGGAAGGACGCGCGGCCCAATCCCTGCACCACCGGCGTTCGCTGCGGTCGGCACTTTGGGTGCTTTGAGGCGCATTCCCCACGTTGCACGATTCAGTCCGCGGCGCTTACTACTTGGAATCGTACCAAGAGATTTCCCGTCAGGTGAAAAAATTTCGATTTTCAAATCGCCAAAGATGTGACGCTTTTTTTGATAGTAGACAATCGTGGCGTCCGTCGTTGGATTTGGACCGGTGAACACCTGATCACCATTCACCCATCCGCCACCGGCATCGAGTGTCTGTTCGGTCGTTTTGATTTGGAGAAATGCGACGTTTTGTGCCAGCACTTCCGGTGTCAGGGAACGTAACGGGGTAATATCATCAACAATCCAAATACCACGACCGTGTGTGGCGAGAACCAAAGAATTGTCCCGCGGATGAATGGCGATATCACGAACAGCCACGTCCGGCAATTCGCCGCCTTTATATTGGGCAAACTGCTTGCCACCGTCGAGGGAAATCCAGAGGCCAAATTCTGTGCCAACGAACAATAAATCCGGGCGAACAAGATCTTCTCTCACGACATGGGCATATCCCCGCATCGGACTGTTATCAGCAACCAGAGAAAACCATGTCTTGCCGAAATCGGTGGTTCTGTAAACATACGGTTTCATATCGCCGAATGTATGCAGATCAAACGTTGCATACGCCGTTCCTTCGTTGAAGTGTCCCGCATCGATATAGGAGACCCAGGCATTTTTGGGGAGGCCCTTAATATTACCGACAACGTTTTCCCAATTTTTTCCTCCATCTCTTGTAACCTGGAGATTCCCATCGTCGGTTCCAACCCATATGACGTTGGAGTTCTTCGGAGACTCCGCAATGGAGTAGATCGTGCAATGCATTTCGGCAGAAGAGTTATCGATTGTTACACCACCGGATTGTTCCTGTTTTAGTTTCTCAGGATCGTTTGTCGTCAAGTCAGGAGATATGCGGTCCCATTTTTGGCCGTGGTTTTTCGATCGGAACAGGAATTGTGAACCGAGATAAATGGTTCCATCCATTGTCGGGCTCACATGGATCGGCGTATTCCAATTGTAGCGAAGCTTTCCTTCTTTGTAGCCGGGAAGCGGCTTAATGTCACGCACCTCATGGGTCTTTCGATTGACGCGTCCGATAGCTCCACCTTGCGATTCGGCGTAAATGTAATCGGTGTCAGAGGGATCCAAAAACATCCAGAAGCCGTCTCCACCGTACATGTTTTCCCAATTGCTGTTCGCTATTCCTCCGGGAAACTGGGAAGGGGCAACCCACGAACTGTTGTCCTGCAGACCGCCATACACGTTGAACGGGCGTGCCATATCTAAACTGACATGATAGAATTGAGAGATCGGGAGATTTTCACCTTTCCACCAATTGTTCGCCCCATCGAAGGAGTACCAGATGCCACCGTCATCTACGGTGATAACGTAATCGGTATTGGCAGTATCAATCCACACATCGTGAAAATCACCGTGGGCACCTCCCCCGATATAATTGAAACTTTTGCCACCGTTATCGCTCATGATAAGCCCACCATCAGTCTTGTACAATTTCTCAGGATTCTTTGGATCGACAATCAGGTTGGCAAAGTAGAATGGTCGCCACAACATATTTTGACTGCGATCTTCTGCGATCCAAGTCTTCCCTCCGTCATCGGAGCGATAGAGACCATTATTCGGAGGTGCACATTCGACAAAACAATACACCGTCTGTGGACGGGAAGGAGCAACTGCGACTGCAAGGCGTCCCCATGGTTTTGCGGGAAGTCCCTGGGCAGTTGATTCGTTGAGATCACTCCATGTCGCGCCCCCGTCCGTGCTCTTGAAAAAGCCGGAGCCACTGGGTGCGGTAGCGCTATCACCGCCCGAGCGGAACGTCCAGCCCTTCCGGCGGAAATCCCACATACACGCGTAGATTGTTTTGGGATTTGATTTGTCTATGGAGATCATTGAACATCCGGTCGAAAGATTGGATCCTGCGAGAATCTTATTCCAGGTTGTTCCTCCATCGGTAGTTTTGTAAAGCCCACGCTCATCGCCGTCGCTCCACAACTTACCGGGAACAGCAACGTAGACAATCTTTGAATCGGTTGGATCGACAATTATCTTTGAGATACGTTCAGACTCTTTGAGTCCCATGTTGGTCCATGTTTCGCCGCCATCGGTTGACTTATAGATGCCGTCACCGATCGATACGCTATTCCGAGTCCAGCATTCTCCGGTTCCAACCCATATCGTTTTTGAATTTGCCGGATCGATCGTAACGGCACCGATGGACATGACCGATTCCTTATCGAACACCGGTTTGTATGTGGTACCGCCATTCATGGATTTCCAAACGCCACCGCTTGCAGACCCGACGTAAATGGTGAGGCGTTTGTCTTCGTGGACTGCGTCGATAGCTGCAATTCGGCCACTCATTGTAGCCGATCCGATGTTTCGTGCTCCGAGACCGGAAAATGTCTCGGGGTCGATCCTCACCGGCGTGCCTGATTCTTTCTTCTGGCTCTGTGCTGAAAACCCGAACAAAACAGATAAGAAAGCACAGAGTGCAAGTATGGAAACAATATGTTTCATGGAAGCAATTTCCTTTTGATTGTTGTTCATATGATCCCTTACTTACTGTTTGCTTGAGGTGTAGGTTTGGAAAATCGATCGCCGGCAAGAGGAGTATTTACTTCAATTTTTTCGTATGTAGTTTTGCTTGTGAACTCACTTCCCTTGCTTCCGACTTCCCGATAGAAGGGATAGTATACGCCGTTGACTTCTTTATAGTCGCCGAGGTTTATGAAGAATTCCGATTCGTTTCCACGAATTGTTCGTTTGATCTCAATCTTAATTGGAACATAGTAATCGGTGTCCATATAGTATGTGTACGTGTCACCGCTTTTCAATGTTATTTCCAGTTTGTATGCATCGGTGCCATCGACAGGCTCCGTACCGATAAATTTCACTGTGTTGCCCTTCGTATTGTAATCGATTAACGGTCCATCGAAATCGGCATCCTGTTCGATACTGCGCAGTTCTCCTTCATCGAGACTTTCAACATCCTTCTTGCCGCCCCAGGGTTGAATTTTCCACCCTGACTTGCCGTCATAAGCGGTAATACCGGTCATACCTTGCATGGTAAATTCCGAGCGAACCATATCAGGGCGTTTGTTCTCCTGGCGGACAGGAGCTTCGAAACCGCCACCGCCAATAAATTTTCCGACGCGGACAATTTCATTCGCGGCTTTGATTTTTTCTCTCCCACCGATGGTTTTGATGTACTTGGCTATGATCTCATCAGCTGTTTGTGTTTGGGCAACAGGGGCAATAACAAGCAGCATTGCCGTAAGTGTAAACAGTAAGCGCATAAAGTTTCCTTTGCGTTATTATTGCGGTGAATACGTTAGAATCAATCAGCCTTAACTGAGATTTGAAGACATATCAGATATACGAGCTCCAACCGACGATGGTTGCGAAATTAATTCTCTAAAATTAATATTTTGGCTGTGCGTTTCAGAGTAAAAGACTGTATGAACTACCGTTGTAAAATGTGCAAAATGTACTTGAAACACTAACGGAGATAGCTTTGATGGAAGGAATTATAAGATAATATAAAAGAAAATTTCTCGTTTTCAAGTTTTCTTGATAGATGGTAATGTTACAGTTTCAATTCGCCAGATTCGCCATTTTTAGAAAACGGAAAAAACAGATAGAAAATTCTTCAAAAAACCTTAAAGAATTTAATAAATGAGAAAGATTCGTATGTGTATATGTGTTTTTATCTTGATTTTGATGTTGCCCAATAGGATTTGGGATGAAAGAGTTTATGCGCCGCGAATTGTTAATCCAAGAACTCAAATTGTACGTCCCTCAGGTGAACAGGTGCGTATTCATGGGGAAAGGGTTCAATCGTCCCAGTTACTTTTAGACGAACAGAATTTTCTTTTAATGTGCGAAATATTGGATAATCATTAAGAGACACAGTAAAATAAAACAGATACCCGTCGCTTGCTACACCGACATCGACGGTATTATCACCAAGATCGTCAACTATTCCAAAAGTACCTATCCATGTTACTTTAATACCGACAAAATTACTGATAAACTGCGCACGAAGAAGCGGCGGCTGGTCATTAACTTGGCGGATAATTTCTATGGGCGTTGGCTTTGAAGATTCGTCGGAATCAGATCGAACACTGTTTTTTTCTATATTCTTTGTTTGTTGGTCAATATCTTGAATAGATTGTTTTCGCTTAAGGAGAAAGATTACTAATGAACATAATATTGCTATTAACAGCAGGATGGTCAGCAGGAGTCGTTTGTATCCTATTGCTTGACCGATGGAATTATATCGTTCGTCCGTTATCGTTTCAAAAAGTTCTCCTAATATCGAGTATATCAGCCATATTATCGGCGGCAATAGGAACACTAATTGGAATGATTTTCTATTTTTCATTTGGGGTGATCCCTTTTAACTGAATCGAAATAAACAGACAACAAGGATTTTTTATTCTTTCTTTGTTAATGTTTCAAATGGATTCAGTACTCGTTTGTCTCGTTTCGCCTTTTTTATTCTCCAAACAATTATTAGAGCAATGAGAATTACCAACAACAATGCCCATGCCGGAGACCCCATTACATCCACATTGAGAAACACAATACAGACCAGAAAAAAAGAAGTCGCAGACTTCCAAATTTCAGAAAGAATACCATACTGGTAAAGTAGGACTATGAAAATGAGAAAAAGCCAAATCAAGACCCAGTTGAGTTTCTTGGCAATAGCGATCAAAGCAGGTTGAAGTTCTTCATTCATATCACTCTCCGGTGATTTAGTGGTAGCAAATATAGGCAAAAAATATATTCAAGGTAACTTGACTTTGATTTAATTAATCAGTATCTTAAGCATAAGATTAAACATGGAGAAAATCATGAAAATTAAACAAAATATGGATGCCGCCGAATACTTAAAGCAACATTACTTGGCAAAGTCGAGAGAGGTGTCGGCGGTGTGGTTACAAATCCAGATGGAGGAGGCGGCTTATGAACGGTTACAGAAAGAATTGAAGGGCATCGCTGTTGCCCTGCGGTCTCTTGCGGATAGTGACCCAACTATTGACCGGTGAAAATCAAAGAGGCGTATATGAACACACTATCAGTCGAAAAAAAATCCCTTATTCTTTCCCTTCTCACAGAAGGTCAATCAGTACGAGCTACATCACGCATTGCAGACGTTAGCCCTGTTACCGTTCTCAAATTATTACTTGAAGCGGGACAGAAGGCGAACGACATTCACGATTCCCTTGTGGTAAACATTCAAGCCGGATATGTACAATGTGACGAACAGTGGCAATTCGTACAGTGTAAACAGAAACGTGTGCGGTCAAGCGAAGAAGCCAAAGAACGCGGTGACTTCTACACATTCGTTGCAATGGATTCAGACACTAAGCTTGCGATCTGTTACCGCGTAGGTAAACGTACTGCACATCTCACGACATCATTTATGATGGAATTGGCAACGCGTGTAATGACTCGTTTCCAATTAAGTACGGATTCATTCATCGCCGTATCGTGATGCCGTTGACCGCGTGTTTGGAGAAGATATTGCGTATGCACAAATTCACATGATAGATAGTAGTTGGTAATTTCGCCAAAGTCGCTTACTCTGAATTCGCGTCCTGTTGAAATTCTATTCAGCATCTATTTCGAACTGCCGCTTAGTATGCCAATTCGAAGACTCTGTGGAAGTTTGCGAGTAGCTCGATGTTCCGCCCCCCGATACTCGGACTACAGTGGCAAAGCCATCTTCCAAAGGAATCACTTTGTGACCTTCGGGAAAGACCTCAATCAGTGATAAACTGGTTGAGATTTTGTGTTGAGAGTGGCTGCGTTGAAGGAAAAGCCTGGAATGATACCCCTTGTACGCGAAAACTAATTTGATATTGATTCCCCGGTTAGTTAGATTGGCAATGAAATAAATTATAGCACCGTTGTGATTTAGTAAAGAGTGCCTTTTTTTTTGAAAATATTTATTGAGCCAACAACATGAGGTCGCTATGATGAAACTTACCAAAGAGGAAAAAGGATACATGCTTGGCAACACGCAAGGATCGCAATGGAACTGCCCCACGTGTAAAGCCCCGTTGGATCCGGAAGGCGCCGAGATTATTATTCATCACGAAGATATCAAAATCGTGAAATACACCTGCCATGCATGCCCCACGATTCGCCTATTTACTCTTGATATTATTAAACGGAAATTGTGAATGATAAACCCTTTCACCGGCTTCACTCATTCTCATTCTTTTTGACCATCTCCGCATTCATTGACAGTCGGTGCGTTGAAGGAAAAGACAATACTGTCCCCACGCGATAAAAAGTACTACAGCATATGCTTTTTATGTTATGGTCTCATAGACAAGAATTGTCTGACAAGAATTGTCTCCGGCGATTTTTTATTACGTCCGGAATATTCCGTTTTAAATCCTCAGATATTTCGATTCTTTAGAATTACATTGCCCGGTGTCGATCCGTCCGGAGAGCTGACAAATGGTCAATTTATGTGTGGAAATATTATTTTTACTGAAGGCGGTAGCGGTATTTCTTGGATAATGAACCTTAAATCTGAATCCGGAAACCAAGCTCATTTTTAAAGCAAGAAAGAGATATTACAATGAAAGGGGCAGTTGACCATACTTGTTTCCGATTTTTTAAAAAAAATTTTAATTCTCAAACTTGACAATATCAAAAACAAACATCATATTTAATAAAGAAACAATATTCCTTTATCTACGGATATTTGTATTTCTGTGAAGCTTCAAAATTGTTTCCGCTGATTTGTACATTTCTTATACATCCAGACTGTTGATATGAAAAGAATAATACAATTACTTGTCATAGTTATATTTTTTATTACACCGGCAATATCTCAATCTCATAATCAAGCGGACACGTTGCTACCGCCTGCTACACTTGAAGATTGCGTACAATACGCGCTTACGCATCAGCCCGGAATCAATCAATCGTTAACAAATGAACAAATCGCAGACGAAGAAATAAAAAGTAAACTGGCTGATTGGTTTCCACAGATAGATTTTAATTTTAATATCGTCCACAATTACCAGCTACCGGTCACCATCGTTCAAGGCACCGGATCTCAGGTCGGTGTGACCAACACGTCGAGCGGTCTGTTTTCCGTCACACAAACCATTTTCGACAGGGATGTTCTTCTTGCGAGCAGCACGGCCGGCGATGTACGGGAACGGTCAGTGCAAACGACAGCGGGAAATAAAATTAATGTTTTTGTCAATGTCAGCAAAGCATATTATTCAGTATTATTAATACAAAATCAAATCGATTTAGCAAACGAAGACATTGCCCGTTTGGAACAGGGTTTAAAGGATTCGTATAATCAATATAAGGGCGGCGTCGTAGCCAAAACAGATTACATGCAGGCAACCATTGCTTTGAATAATGCTAAAGCCGCCGCACAACAGGATCAGGAACAATTAAAAACCAGTTATGCAAATTTAAAAGAACAGATGGGATATCCTTCGCAAGGCGAGATCCGTTTGAATTCGGATATAACAAAAGCGGAGAATGATATCGGCACCGATACTACCGCAACGTTAAACTATGAAAACAGAATTGAGTATAAATTATTACAAACGCAACGGCGGCTTGAGGAAGCCAACCTTCATTATTCCGTCTGGAGTTTTCTTCCAACGTTATCCGCTTTCGGAGAATATAATTTCAATTTTCAGAACAATCAGTTCTCAGCTCTTTATAACCAGAATTTCCCGAATTCTTATATCGGCTTACAGTTGTCGTTTCCTCTTTTCCAGGGAGGAAAAAGGATAGCGCAAATTGAAGAAGCACAGTCGGAATTGAAGCTTATCGATTACGTTCAGTCGGCTTTAGAAAGTTCAATCAATACCGAATACACACAAGCGTTGGCAAATTACAAAAGCAACCTGATTAATTTCCAGACGCAGAAGGATAATCTTAAACTGGCAAATGATGTCTATACCATCATTGAGCTTCAATATAAATCAGGCATCAAAACGTACCTGGAAGTTATTACGGCGGAAACAAATTTACGGACAACACAGGTGACGTATTTGAATGCGCTCTATCAGGTTTTGATCAGTAAAACGGATTTGCAGAAAGCACTGGGCACGATCAGTTATTGACTGCCTTCGTGAGACCGCTGAATATTCAGATTGTGTTGTCATAATCGTATTAACATGTTCACTCAGAAGCATACACCAATGAAAAACAAAACATATCTATTGTGTCTTACAGGCATTCTCGCTGTCGTATTGGCATCGTGCAGTGGAAATAAAAACGACGTTCAAAAATTTCCTGCCACGCCGATTACTGCCTATACGGTACGATCAGAAAAAGCATCCTTTTATATCACCTATCCCTCCACGGTAACCGCCCTCAATCAGGTTGAAATCCGTCCGGAAGTTTCCGGTTACCTCACTGATATATTTTTTCAAGATGGACAGTCTGTAACCAAGGGAATGAAATTATATGGAATTGACCAGCAGCAATACAAAGCTGCTTATGATGTCGCAAAAGCAAACCTCAATAAGGCCCAACAGGATTATGCGACCTATGAAGAACTCGCAAAAAGCGATGCTATTGCGAAGCAGGTACTGGATCATTCTTTCGCCGATCTGAAAGCTGCCGAAAGCAGTGTGAATGAATTAGAAACCAATCTGCGCAATTCAGTGATATATGCACCATTTAGCGGTACAATCGGAATTTCCCAGGTAAAATTGGGTTCTGCGGTAATTGCCGGACAAACGTTAATGAACACTCTTTCATCTGATAATCCGATAGCAGTTGATTTTACGGTTGACGAGAAACAAATAAAAGGTTTTAACGATCTCCTTCACAAACCGGCGAAGGCAAAAGACTCAACGTTTACCATTATTCTGCCTGATCAATCAGTGTACCCGTATCCGGGCCGTTTACTGTTACTCGACCGCGCCGTTGATCCACAAACGGGTACAATAACAGTCAGATTGACATTCCCGAATGAAAAGAACGTACTGAGACCCGGGATGACGTGCAATGTGCGTGTGTTAAATAACAATACATCAAACAGCATCATCATTCCGTATGCGGCGGTTATTGTTCAGATGGGAGAATATTTTGTCTTTGTTATAAACGGGGATAAGGTTAGTCAGAAAAAAATCGAACTTGGCAGGACAATCAATAATGATATGGTCATCGTGGATGAAGGGCTTGCCCCGGGCGATCAAATTGCCGTCCAGGGTGTTCAGAAGCTACGGGAAAGTTCTCCCATTACCATAATTGCTGACGATAAAAAATAATCTGCTCAAACCGCAGAAGCTGAATTCTACTCAAACAGGATAAGAGATGATTGCTGATACATTTATCAAACGACCGGTAACTGCCATAGTTATTTCGATCGTGACTATATTAGTCGGCGTTCTTGCCATATTGAACTTGCCCGTCAGTCAATATCCGGACATTACTCCTCCGACAGTACAAATATCCTCTGCGTTTACAGGAGCCGATGCAACAACGGTAGAACAAACGGTAACGACGCCGATAGAAACACAGGTGAACGGTACGCCCGGAATGGCGTACATGACAAGCAATAGCACCAGCAGCGGAACCTCGTCTATCAATGTTGTTCTCAATGTGGGCACCAATCCTGATTTGGCAACACTTGATATTCAAAACAGAGTCGGCATCGCGACACCGCAATTACCGAATCTAGTGAAACAGCTTGGCATCACAACACGAAAAAGAACTGCCAGTATTTTAATGCTTGTGGCGATATTCTCCCCGAACGGAACGCATCGCATAAGTTTTCTGGATAACTTTACCAACATTTTTGTACGAGATGCACTCTTGCGCGTCCCCGGTGTCGGCGATATTTTTACGCGCACATCCGATTTTAGTATGCGCATTTGGCTGCAGCCGGATAAGTTGGCTCAGCTCGGACTCACTGCGACCGATGTTACCAACGCATTAACACAACAGAACTTACAAATTGCAGCCGGTACTATTGGGGCTCCTCCTCAAAGTGCGAATCAGACTTTTGAATATACTGTTTTTACCAATAGCCGGTTAAGTTCAACAGAAGAATTTGGAAACATCATCGTTCGCACAAACCCCCTCGATCGGTCGGTGGTGTATTTGAAAAATGTCGCACGGATTCAATTAGGGCGGGCAACGTATGCAAGCACCTCATACGTCGACGGCAGGCCATCATCATTTTTATTGATATATCAGGCACCCGGAAGTAATGCCCTGGCGGTCGCAAAAGGTGTGTATGATCAGATGAACGCGTTAAAGAAATCTTTTCCCACCGATGTTGATTATAATGTTCCGTTCGAAGCGGTTTCGGTGGTTGACACTTCTATTAACGAAGTCGTCATTACGTTACTGGAAGCGTTGGGACTTGTCGTATTAGTCGTTTTCTTATTCCTTCAAAACTGGCGGGCCACCGTCATTCCTATTTTGGCAATACCGGTTTCTATTATCGGAACATTTGCATTCTTTGTCCCGCTCGGTTTTACCATTAATACACTCACCATGTTCGGATTTGTGCTTGCAATCGGAATCGTTGTCGACGATGCGATCATTGTTGTCGAGGCGGTACAGCATTATATCGATAATGAAAAACTAACACCGAAAGAAGCTACAAAAAGAGCGATGAATGATATCTCGGGGCCCGTTGTGGCAATCGCTTTAATTTTAACGTCTGTTTTCATACCGGTCGGTTTTATACCCGGCATTGTCGGAAGACTGTATCAACAGTTTGCTATTACCATTGCTGTCTCTGTCCTGATTTCCGCTTTTGTGGCATTGTCATTGACTCCCGCTTTATGTTCTCTTATTCTCAAACCGACGAGTTCCGGTAAGAACGTAAAAGGACTCAATAAATTCTTTTTCAATTTTAATGAATGGTTTCAGAAAGCAACAGAGTCATATTCTTCCGGCGTCAAAAAATGCATTGCAATTGCTCCCTATTTTCTCATCATTCTCATCTGTGTATATGCAGGTACGGTAGGATTGTTTGCCCATAAACCGACAGGATTTATTCCGACGGAAGACGAAGGCAGATTATACGTCACATTTGAATTACCGGAAGCTTCTTCCACAACGAGATCCATCGAAGTGTTAAACGAACTGATGTCCATTCTCAAACAAACTCCCGGCATTGCACATTATGCCGGCATCAGCGGATTGAACGTCGTTACATTCGCTGCCAAATCCAACAGCGGAACTATTTTCACACAACTACAGCACTGGGACGACCGCAAGAGCGACTCCGTTCAGTTAAACTCAATCATCGCGACACTCCAAAGAAAATTTTCTGCAATTAAAAACGCAAACATCGTGGTCATTTCACCACCGGCAATCCCCGGTTTGGGTGCGACGGGCGGGTTCACGTTCGAAATAGAGCAGCAGGAAAGCACTGATAACATTCAGCAGTTTGCCGATGTTGTGCGTAATTTTGTTATTGCCGCCAACCAACGTCCGGAACTAAACCGTGTCTTTTCATTTTTTACAGCAAACACTCCCGGCTACAATGTAGATGTTGACAGAGAAAAATGCGCTAAAATGGGTGTGAATATTGCAGATGTTTTCAATACCATTCAAACATTACTCGGAAGCAACTATGTTAATGATTTTACAATATACGGACGCGATTTTCATGTTGTCGCTCAAGCTGATTCCAGTTATCGGGCAACTATCCACGACCTTGGTAAATACTACGTTAAAAATTTCTCCGGTGGAATGGTTCCGTTAAGCACACTCATTAAATACAGCGTTACGGAAAGCGCTCCGTTGATTACACATTATAATATGTTCCGTTCGGCAGAAGTGGACGGCAATTCATCTGCAGGATACAGCAGCGGTCAGGCAATAGCCGCGTTAAGAGAAGTTGCTGATAAAGTACTGCCGGGCGGATATGGTTATACCTTTTCAGGGCTAAGCCGTGAGGAAATAAATGCCGGAAACAGCACGTTTGCGATTTTTGCACTCTCACTTGTTTTTGTATTCCTCTTTCTTTCTGCGCTCTATGAAAGCTGGTCGGTACCCTTTTCTGTTCTTTTCGCCATCCCCATCGGCGCGTTCGGAGCAATCATTGCACTGACTTTTTTACCACATCTCAGCGACAACGTTTATGCACAAATCGGTCTGGTTGCGTTGATAGGTTTGGCAGCCAAGAATGCTATATTAATTGTTGAATATGCAAAAGTACGCGTCGATAATGGCATGCCGTTACTGACAGCCGTCATCGCCTCTGTTCGACTTCGTTTGCGTCCGATCCTCATGACATCCCTGGCATTTATTTTGGGTGTTTCTCCTTTAGCCTTTGCAACGGGTGCAGGCGCCCAGGCACGACAAACAATCGGCTGGACGGTCATAGGCGGTATGCTTGCTGCAACAATGCTCGCGATATTTATTGTACCGGTTTTATTCGTAACAATTACCAAAATTGCATACGGAAAAAAGAAATTAGAGGAAATGGAAGCCGGAGGAATACAGGAAGACAAGGTTTTACTTGAGTAGTCCTTTTTCGTTAATATCTTTGTACAATAAAACACAAAATTTCATACTATCAATTTTCGCAGCACAACTAAGCGCGGGACAAAGAATTGATTGCGGATGTATGGAAGTCAAAGATATTCGTCTACGAAATGGACACACCTAAACGACAGGTTCCCAAATGGGACAACAGCACTATCCTCACAATCTGTGCAATTGTCCAAGATTATTTCTTCGGGTAGCCCACCGACTGAGCCAAGACAATTTTTTGATCGGCTCGAAGCTTCATCGCTTTCGAGAGCGCTGCTCTGTCAATTGAGCCGCGAACAACTGCTGCAAGCCCCTCTGAAGCGCAACTGAGATAGACATTTTGCGCTATGAACCCGCAGTCTGCGCCGATGTAAAGATCCCGATCCTCCTGTGATGCCCGTTTGGTTTTCGACAGATCAGCGACATAAACCAAGTTCATAAAAGCGTCCTTTACGAAGGATTGCGTCCCCGTTGTACTGCGAACGTCCTGATGAAGAACAGGTTTCAGGGAGTTCGAGCTCACGTCATAGACGTATGTGCCTTCTTCCATCGCGACGTAGATATCGACCTCCTGCCAGTTCATGGCCGAGGGCGCCGTGCGATGGCCGTCGGGGCGGTTGATGCCGAATGCCGCCCACAGCAAATTGGAGAGAGTTTGTCGGGAAAGTTTCTCGGTCCCAAACTCTCGCGTGGACTTCCGGAGCTTGAGTGCCTGCATGAGCGGTTTCCCTCCGGTAGTATCAGGCCGAGGCAGATTAATCGGCTGAAGATCCTGAGCAATTGCCGCAGTCGAAAACAGCACCACTACTGCCACAATGGTCATGCCAAAGCTAACGATTCTCTTCATCAGAGTTCTCCTTTTTACTCATAGTTATGTCTATTGCCAAATGTCTCTTTGATCAGATTCCTTTTTAAAAAAATATCTCACTGTAACAATCCGAAACTTGTTGTATTCGGCCGGCGGCCCGAACTGCTTCCGGAGAAAAATAAATTACCAGTCGCCGAATATCTCATGCACCGCTCTTTACATCATTGAAAATTTACCTGACGTATTCCGCATGCAAATTTTTTTTACAGGTATAATTTTGGTTTAGGCAAATCAGTATTGATTCTTGAAAACATTTCCCACAACGGACAAACATTCAATCGTGCTATCTTGTGCATTCTTACTTTCATACGTACCGACAAAATAGCCGGCACACGTAATGGTTTCCCCTGAATGTACGCCTCTGACTTCTCCGTTGTATGTAAAGTCCACCGAAATGGTTCCAAGCGGGAAATTAACATTGCCAACCACCATGAATAATTCCGTCCATCCCCCGGAAGGAATTTTGGTTTGCGAAGCCTCCACAATATTATACACAGACCCCGTAAGTTTTATGAGTTGTCCCATCATAGCATGAGGATTCTTCATAAGCTTCGATGGTAAAACGGCTGAAGAATTTTTCCAAGCCTCGGAAGGCGACAACGATTCAAGCCGTTGGGCCGCAACTGCTACATTTCCATTCGATGCAATCGATGTGTCGACGCTGTTGAAATCCAGTAACTGTTCACTTTGTTGGTTATCGGTGGATTGTTCCGGTTGGTCTTGCGTTGTAAGTTGTTGTTGCTCTTGTTGTGTCTGAGTGACTTTGCCATTCTGCTGATTACAACCATACAAACCAGCAACCCATATCGAACCCAACAGCAACGAATATGATACTATCTTAGCCATTATAATTTCAAATGAAAAACATGAGCCAAAGGAATCGTTGACCAGCCACTGAAATACTCCCCATGATAAGCAAATTTTCAACCACAAGGAAGAATAAACCCCAACCATTTCTGGTCAGGGTCATTCGTAATCCGGTATTTCATGATTGAATATTTTGGGTCGGGCTCGATTCCAATATTTGCAACAATCCCACAATTCCCGGCGTTGAATCACTTTTGCAACAAATCAATGAAGCTTTTCGGAAAGAATTCTTTTCCCGTTCCATCTTTTTCTGAAAGCAATTCCGAGAACCCCGCCGAAGAAAACGGTTTCTTCATCTCAAGATAGGCGAAGATACCTGCTGCGGCGGCTTTCGGGCCGCCACACATTGAACGCAACGGAAGCCGGATTACCTCTGCCTCATTGTGTGGAATGGTTAATTCAGCGTCCGCGATGACGACGGTTGATGACGAAAGCTGGTGAAACGTCCCTTTCGCAACAAGTTCCCGAAGGCCTTCATTCGAAACAACAATGACCGCGTCCGGCCGGTCGATGCCGGTATAATCAATTTCATCAGGGCTGATGCAGAGTTCCGACAATGAAAAGCCTGTTCCTTGCGTGACGGGATTGTCGTTCTTCTGCGTGCAGTATAGTCCGGATTGCACGGCTGCCTGACATAAAAAACCGGCAGACGATTGAATCCGTTCGCCTGCACTTCCCGCAACCACGACACCGACCTGTTTTTGCAACCGATGATCCGATTTCTTCTGCAAAAAACCCTTGTCGTTAACCGGAGCGATGTTTTCGTGACGCGGGAATTTCCCGCGGTAGACTGAACCGAACTCTATTCGTTCACGCTCATCCTTCAAGATTCCTGTCCGCTGTCCGTGCGACTCCACGATCTTCTGCAACTGATTGCCGGAAAGCTGATTCCGTTTCGCGCCGTATTCCGTACACAACTCCACAATCTCCACCAAAGCAAATCCCGGGTACCGGATGGCATCTGCAATGGTATCGGCAAGATCTTTATCCGTTGCAAGTTTTCGAGCAACAAATTTGGCATGAGCATCCATCACCACGTTGCAGATATCGAGCGGCGGAACGACATTTCCTTTCGGCGTCGTTGCGGTAATAAAGTCGAGAGGAGAAAAGGCGGAATTCTGCCCGCCCGTCATGCCGAACAGAAAATTATTACAGAGCAGAACCGTCACATCGACGTTGAGCAATGCAGCATTGACCAGGTGAAGTAAACCGATCATTGCCCCGCCGTCGCCGATGAGAACAATTGTTTTGAGTTTTGAATCGACAAGAACTGCATCAGCCAATTCAATACCCGTTGCAAAAGCCGTCGACCGTCCGTGCGTCGTGTGAACGGTATGCGGCAAGGGAAACAGTGCATCGACTAATCCGATACAACCGATATCGCTGACAAGGCAAACATCATGCGGATCAAGTTGTAACCGCACGAGGGCATTATTCAAATCACGGAGGACATGACTATGGCCGCAGCCTTTACAGAACGGCATCGTGCACGGTTCTGTCATAAACGTCGGAACATCTATTTCGTTTTCATTCATACGATTCTATCGATAATTTCTTGTGGTGTAATCATTGAACCGATTTTGTTGATCCCGATTACTTCTTTCGCTGCAAAAAGGTGTTGTATCAACCGGCGATATTGCCCGTGCATATTCTCTTCCGGGATAACAATCCGCGGGATACCTTCACATGCTTTGAGGATTTCTTCTTCCGGAACAGGAAACAGGGTTTTGACATTCATCGATGAAACCCTTTTACCGTTGGAGCGGGCTGATTTCACGGCCTCCTTCATTGTTCTCGCAGTAACACCGTAGCTGATGACCAGCGTCGATGCATCGGCCTGACGATCGACGGCAACCGTCGTGATCTCCTGTGCGCGTGCATGAATTTTTTCTTCAAGATGATAGAGTACATCGAGCGTTTCCGAATCGTTCTTCTTCAATGCTCCTGATTTATTGTGTGCAGAACCTGTCGCGGTGACTTTCACGGAACTGCCGACGGCAGCAAACACCGGAACATCACTCCTGTTTCCAAATTCATACGTTCTTCGACCGGCGGTATTGTTTCCGTTACGATTATCCACTGTTGTTCGATTAACAATGCGCGGGCTTCTCAGTTGGGTGTAATCGACGCTCTCGGTTGTCATTCCGACTTCTTTATCAAGCAAAAGAACAACGGGAGTACGCAACGTTTCAGCGCAATTAAAAGATTGGATAGTTAACTCAAAACACTCACGCGGTGTGCTGGGGCAGAAGATCGGAATAGTATATCCTCCGCTGGTACAGAATTCAGCGAGAAGGAGATCTCCCTGTGCACCCTGTGTTGCCCCTCCCGTGCTCGGTCCCAATCGTTGGACAAGCGCTATCACAACCGGAGTTTCTGTCATCAAAGCATATTGAACCGTTTCAATCATCAGCGCCCATCCCGGACCGGATGTCGCGGTCATTGCCTTGAAACCGCGCAGAGAAGCCCCGACACAATATGCCAGTGCCGATATTTCATCGGGCGAGCTCACAGCAAGATCACCTTGTTGCTGAAGAAACTCGATCATGCTTTTATAAATTCCCGAGGCGGGAGTAATCGGATAGCCGGCAAAAAAACGACAACCGGCGGCAATGGCTCCCTCCGCTACCATTTGATTCCCGGAACGTAATTTTATCTTTGTATCCTTCATTGGCATTACCGTAGATAGTGTTTTCAATTCTTACATCAGTACATCCGGAACAAATCCTGTACCAATCAATCTGAAATTATTGTTTGCCAAAACGACAATAAACGGCGTTTATTCTCTACCATGGCCATCCGGTCATATCATCATTTATGCAAAACTTTAAATTCATTTATATAAAATGATAGGAAATCCAAGGAAAGAACAAGGCAGGTAAGACCGTCTGATATGGTAGAGTAAGAATTTTTGATGAGAAATTCAATAATCTTAAAGATTTAACATGACGGTGCTTGCCCCCACAAGTTTTACAGTGGGAACCATCCTTCAGAAAAAAACCTCAACCGATTTAAACTGATTGAGATTTTATATTTCTACTTGGCTGACTTTTTACGTCCGGCAACGGTGTAGGGGCGACAAGATAGGTTTAAAATCGAGTGTTCGCTTAAAGAGAGTTGATCCTGGCAAGAGCGAATGCGCGTCGTATCGTTGACTGATCGGCTCTTTGGAGAATTTGATACAACACATGCTTGAGAGAGTTCTCTGGTCCAGTGGTGAGAAGCTCTTCCGTGGCAGGAAGTTTTTCACCGGCAAGGAGCGTCTGTACAGCGGTCAGGAGGCCGCGTTGGAAAGGCATTTTAGTAATTGTACACCAGCCGGTCTGTGCGCGTGACCGTATTTTATCCGAACAATTCTTCGGGGCGAACCGAACGTTGACAAAATCAAGCATGGGAATGTCTTCATCCGAGTTACCCATCCCTGCGATCATTGTCCCGTGGTAGCCGATCAACTCACAATATTTTTTTGCTGCTGTGCCTTTATTAACTTCTTTATCGACAACATATGTCTCATTTTCCTGACTGATGAATGAGAGACAATCACAATTGTTCTCATCCAAAATTCTTTGCATATCGCCCGCATCCAGCCCGAATGCTTCCGGGCCATCAAACCGGTACGCTCGCAGCGAGAAGCGGTACGACGGATCCAGAAATACTCCCGGAAGTTTCTCAAGGATGGAACGGCATATATCGATCTGCCGTGCTGCTTTCTCCCTGATAAGCGGAATCACCGTCTCTTTTTTTGCATCAACGATTACGCTTCCATATTCCCCGACCCCGCCCTGGAATCCGTATGCCTTGCAGTATTGACGAACATGTTCAACACTCCGTCCGGTGTTTGGAATAACCGAATATCCGCCGCGCTGAAGGAGTGCAAGCGCAGTGACTCCCACCGGCGTCGTATGTGGAAATCCCAGGACAAGCGTATCGAACACGCCGTCCAGATCGAGGAAAAATATTCCTTTCGAGTGTTCTGCCGTCGGCAGAGGTTTAATCAGGCTCGCACAATATCGGTTCATTGTAAAAACCAGGAAATCCCAGCTCCACGCAAAGCGCCGGTGATTAAAATCGGGCGGTTGTGGACAATTCTTGAGAACAACATCTTCGCGCGCAAGACGCTTTGCGACATTTCCATAGAGAAGTTTATGGAGAATCAGCCGGTCAGTGACACCATGATCATCACTCTCACGAATATACGACTCGACCATCCGATGTTCTTCCTGTTCCGTCATATGGAACTCAAACACGGCTCCTGCAAGATCGAATGCGGGGTCGACAATTTCCTGGTTGGGCTCACCAAAACAGTGAAGTTCAAAGTCCGTTTTTTTCAATTCCTGTCCGGTTGCAATCCAATCTTCAGGCATCATCCTTCCGTCGATAAATGTAGGAACGGGGCTGCCGTGCGGAAACAGGTGTTTTCTCAGTGCCGGGTGTTTCAGATATCCGGGGCGAATCCCATACGGCCTGCGGAGGAGTGCAATAATTTCCATCCATCCCCAACCGTATTCAGGGCCAAACATTCTCGGATCTTCATTCAACGGCAATAAACGAAGCCGTTGACCGGCATACTTTCCGATCTGCGGGATCCATTTCTCCTTTTCCAATTGACCGACCGTAACATTTTCACCTTCCAACCATTCTTCGAAAAGAATTCCCTGGTGCAATCCGATGATACGTGGTACGAAACCATCGAGTTTTCTTCCCACGATGAATGCGTGATACCCAAACCACCCCCAACCGGCACTTTTGGCAAGTATTCGCGTTGTCACAGGAGATCTATCCGATTTCAAAAATTTGATTTCGAAAAGTTTTTTTGTACGCACCATAGAACTGTTGCCGGTATCCTTCCAGAACCGTTTGTTGATCTCATTTGTTTGGTCCGATTCAACGATTGAAAAATCGCAATCAGATCCATACCGTTCTGTCACATAACTCTGCAGGATAGGAGTCATCCTGTTTTCGGTAACAAGCTCTGTTTTAAAAAGATCTTCATGAACCAATTTTATGACTTCCGTCTCCGGAAAGGTAGTGAAGAGAGCGTTCGGGTATCTCGGATGGACAGGTGCGAGCAATGTAATTTGTGACCTGGCGGCACCGAAGTCGGAAAGCATCTGCTGGAGAAGACGGAACGTGTATCCTGTGTTTGCGTAGTCGTCAACCAGAACAAACCTGGTTTCGGGTTTGATCCGGCGGATGATTTCCTTTCGCTCCCATTCCGAAAGACCATTTTTGGGGCGAGTGGCGATCCAGGAAAGATGTGAATATCCCAGCGCTTGCAATGTTCCGTAGACCATCGGAGCGTAGTAGGATCCGGCCGTTCTGATACCGATAATAAAAATATCTGCTTCCCGATCAGGATGCGATTGTGCAAACCGGTTGGCAAGAGTAACGAAGTCGTGATGAGTTAAATCGTGACACCGGTATCCTTCAACTATTCTCAGACGACGCCGGAGCAAGTCGTCCGTTAGCCTTTCTTCCCGGAATTCTTTCAACTTCTTTGCAAGTGATTTTGCTTTTGTTTCCGTAATGACTTCCCGGGTAAGAACGATTTGAGTAATTTCATTAATATACGACGTCCAATTGATCCTCCAGCGTTGAGCAGCTTTACGCCGTTTAAACGTCCAAAGGGAATATGGAAAGTTAAAGAACCGATCCAGCAGGGATATCGGAATGGGAAGTTGCGGAAATATTTTCCTGAGCGGCTGAAAACGCCATGGAAGCCAAGCCAGGTAATCCTCGACAATGCAGGTAATCGCACCGACAAAGATATGGAGATTAATTCTGGATTCTTCCTGTTGCCATGGTTCGGTTATGTCCGGAATTTTTGAAAGTTCGGCATCCAGCAGATCAAAGAGATCGCGTAACGGACGAAATGGATTCAGGCACCATCCGTATGAACCGTAAAATTTGCCCTCACTGCTTTTCAATAAATCGTCGGCAATTCGCGTCATCATCATCACTCGGGAATATCATTACTAAAAAATTGTCAAAACGTACGTTACTTTTTCATGATGGAAAATACAAAAAATCTTGATTACGTCATAGCTGGAACCATCATGATCTCTTCCCGTTTTTCTTACTTATATGGTTTGGACGGAGTATTCAGGAAATTAATTAGGGAAACGAGAAAAATCATATTGAACACGACGGTTGAGCGAAACCACTTCTGTTTCATGATTTATCCTTCGGTTATGAAGACCCGGCGCATCATGGATTGCTTCATCACCAGCGTACTCCCTTTCTACGGATTTCTGACTAAGTTAAGTCATGAATGGAGATGGTTGATTCGAAGTGGGAAGTTTTTAACCGAGGGGCGGAATACTATTTCAAAAACCCTGACGGCGGTGTTTACCCGCCTCCCGGTATTTTATCGAAGGCCGAAGTATGATCCCTCCGACCAAATTGCAACTAATGGTGTGCCTAAGAGTTAGTTAGCATGACTGAGCACCAACCGTTTCCACCACGGTTCTCCCGAGTAATTCGTCAGTCCCAATATCAGCAAGCATTGTTTAATAGGTTCATTTTTTTGAGCAGGTTCGATTGAGAGTTGTTTGAATAAATGTTTCTTGAAATCGACCCCATACATAACATTGGTATCATGATCCCAAACACTCCAAGGCCAATTCGATCGTCTTTCCGGTCCGATAGATAACCGTATTTCATCCGAGGATTCATTTGCAAGGAAACCTATCAGTGGAAAGAAATACCGCCGTATTTCATAGTAGGCATCTTGAAGCATTAACTCTTCCCGGGGGAGTGAAATTGAAACAGTTAAATCAAAATAAGGACCGCCGTCCTTGCTTCTCCCGTTCGACTTCAACTGCAGTACGGGTCGTATCGCATCACCGTCATTGGGGTAGGAGTTAAATTTCTCGTTGATCAAGTCGCCAAGAAGTTTAACGCCGTTCCAGGCTTGTTTGCCGAGCGGGGTGGCAAAGCCACTAACGAGTTTTTTTCCGGTATCGGTTTCCACCGTTAACGTTGTCAGCTCTTTAAGAATCTCCGGGCTAAAATTAACGACCCATTTTGAGAATTCTATAACTTCAGGACCATTCACTCCAACATAACGGCTCTCAGGAAGTTCATGTCCATAAACAACCTGTATTTCAGGAATTTGGTCAAAGCATCCCGCGATGGCATTGAATTCTGCCTTAGAAATATACGACGGAATTGCCACATATGTCTGGTTCGGTAAGATCTCTATCATAGTGTCCCTATCATTCTACTCATTACAATGGAAACTCAGAATTATCATACACCGACTTCATATTCTCATATTGAAAGCAAAAAAAAACGTAGCTCAAAACATTCTTACGAATATCCTAAGCTACGGGTCTATAAAAAGATCTTCAGGAGCGCTGTCTCCGACTCCTTTCCCATAAACTAACGCAAGACATCTTGGGAAATTTCAGAATGTGATATGTAAAAGTACAAATATTTGTTTCTATTGTCAATACGTTTTTCAGAAAATAAAAAAAATAACATTGAAACATCTCCGGTTCAAATGAAATCTTTCTGTAGACTTTTAAATCGAGTAAAACAGGATAGAAACCTTTCTATTGGCGTCGATTTGAATCTGTCATTCTTAATTTGAAACGGGAAAAACACGAACATGGGGTTTGGGCTTTCGCAGTTAAAGCGATTGTGATAGCTCGCCGTCGATCTGTTCGGAGAAAAGAGTGCAGTCGGATTAAGGGTGAGCTATACGTCGGAAGGAGCAAGAAACCCCGATCATGATAGCATCAGGGTTCCTGGAAAACTTACGGTAATGAGAAAGAAGTATTACTTCATCAACATCATTTTCTTCGTCTGCACAAAATCACCTGCTACAATTCTATAAAAGTACGCGCCGCTGGGAACTTTGAGCGCATTCCAACTGACTGAATGGTCGCCTGGTTCTTGTTTGCCATTGACAAGCGTTGCTATTTCTCGGCCAAGAACATCGTAAACGGTCAGAGTTACGATGCTTGCTTTTGCAAGTGTATAGCTGATTTGAGTAGATGGATTATAGGGGTTTGGAAAGTTCTGAAACAAAGCGTATTGATTCGGTAATTGGTGAGCATTTACGACACCGGTAACTTGTTGAATGGTATAAAAGTCCTGAGTATTATTCAACCACGCGCCACCACTCCACGTCTGGTATAAATCGCTCGTAAGGTTTCCATTCGCGTCATACGTATAAATTGTTTGGTTAGCGTTCACCCAGTTGGGGTCATTCCATCCCTGGCACAAATCACTGGTACGGTTTCCGTTCGCATCGTACGTATAACTGTGTTGTAAACCATTCGCCAATACACCGGTATATCCGTCTTGCAAGATATAGCCGGTCTCAATTCCATTCGTGTCATAAGCATAAATATATTTATAATCTTGCACCCACGCATTCGCATACCAGTATTGCCTCAAAGCACTGGTCTGATGACTATTCGCATCATAGGTATAGTTGAATTGCCACCCATTGAGCCACGCGTTGTTCTCCCATTGCTGGAACCAATAGCTGGTTTCATTTCCATTCGCATCATAGGTGGAATTGAATTGCATATTGTTCGTCCACGCGCTACCTGTCCAATTCTGATTTAACTTTTTGGTTTGATGTCCGCCCGCATCGTAGGTGTAACTGGTCAGACTGCTGTTCATCCAAGAACTACCGGACCATCCCTCGGTTACATCGCGGGTCTCATTACCATTCGCATCATAAGCGTAAATGTCCAGCGTAGAATTCGCCCAGGCAGTATCGTTCCAGGTTTGATACAAAGTATTCGTATCACGACCTTTTGCATCGGGTGCATAACTGTATTGGTCAACGTTTACCCACGCACTACCACCCCATGTCTGGCTCAATTGGATGGTTGTATACCCGCTCGCATCGTACGTATAAAGATATTTGTAACTATTCACCCACGCACTATTAACCCAGTTCCGGGAAAAAAAACTGGTCTCATGTCCGTTGCCATCATAGGTGTAAAACTGTTGATAATTATTCAACCAGGAATTGACGTCCCCCGTCTGGTACAAAAAACTTGTCAGATTTCCATTTGCATCATAGGTAGAAATGGTTCGGGAATAATTCAGCCACGTATTGTTATACCAGGTTTCTTTCACATATTCTAATTGTTCGTCATGAGAATTCGTAATAATACTATCCATCTCAGAGTTCACCCACGCACCGCCGTTCCAGGTCTGGGTAACATCCACGGTAATTTCCCCGGTAGAAAGAACTGTTTTCTCTGAACGAATTCGTTTCTGCTGAGGTTGTAATTTCTGTTTCATTGAATCCAATCGTGTACCATGCACAGGATTGGTGTTTCCTTCGTTGGGGTGTACTCCGAGGAATTGATTTCGTAAAGAATCAACGGTTCTTTCATAATGATTGAGAATGATCGACTGCGAACGAACCGTGCAGACGGCTATCACCAGGACCGCAACGAACGAAAATATTCTGAGTTTCATTATAATTCTACTGACCTTCCAAGAAATACGTACTGGTAATAAATTAATTCTTTCTCATATCAAATACAATGGACTTTTGACGTAACGATTATTTGACAAGCACCATCTTCTTCACCTGCGTAAATGTATTACCCGTGCTCCTCAAACTTGTTGCATCAATGCGGTAGAAGTAAATTCCGGATGCGACGGTGTTCGCGTTCCACCGGGCAGATTGATAGCCGGCACCGACAACACCATTCACAAGTGTTGCCACAACCTGTCCCAGGACATTATAAACCTTCAAGGTGACTTTACTGTCTGTCGGCAATGCATACCGCAGCGTCGTCGTTGGGTTAAACGGATTCGGATAGTTTTGTTCAAGTGCGAACGCAGAAGGAACCGCCGGCATACCCGACAGCTTCAATGAAATACTGCTCCCGGGACTAACGATCTGTACGTCGGTTTTTCCGTTTAAGGGAATTTCCTTTCCATCAATTACTATTGATGCCGATACCGAATTTGAATTTGCCTGCCAGGATACAGTGATGGGATATTCCGCTCCCTGCATCATGACGGGAAGTGTGCCTGTTTGTTGTTCTACTACTGTTTCCAAAATTCGGTTGGATGAGAATCGCACATCAAACACTCCCTCCGGCGGAAGGGGTGGAGCTTCATACAAATCGGCAACAGTATTCTTATCGCCTGCAGAAACCGCTCGACAATAAAGCCGTTCCATGTTTCCCGCATTATCACTGAATAGTAATGCATCTGAAGTCTTGAGAATTTCATTTCCCGCCACCGTTTTTCGTACCGCCGCAGTGCCCAATGCATTGAGAATCATCCCCGCCGCTTGTGAGGCTTTGATCCAGTACCCTTGGGTCGGTAGGAGTGTATCGGTAACTGAATATCCTTTATTATATGCAAAGAATTCACTGCTGATACTCCCCGACGGAATCGTCGTTATGCCGGCGACAATGAGCGGTGAACTTAAACTACCGAGCAGGTTCCAACCTGCCCGGAGATTGACCGTATCATGAAGTCTTGCGAGAGGAATCGGTTGCAATGAGTCTATGAATGCAGAATAATGAACCCAATACCCTTTTCCGGGAAGTAATGTATCCTGTTTGATGTATCCTGTCCCCGTAACATAAGAAATTGCAGATGAATCCGCGGTCGTAAAAATATTGTTAATGTAATCATTAGGAATATTTTGAGGAATCGAAACCAGATTCCATTGTCGGGCAGCAACGGCGGGAAAATTTGGACTTTGTGTCGTAATGTACACATACGAAATTGTTGAGTCGGAAATAATGGCACGAGCAGTATCGCCCGATCCGTTCCACATACTTATCCGGTTCCCGCGGGGATCGGTAAGCACGGGAGAAACGGTGGGAAAAGCGTTACGGATATCCGACAACGCCCACTGAATGGTCATCGGGTAGTTTCCGTTGAAATAATATCCGGGAGCAAATGTTACAAGAAACGTGTCGCTCTGGGTGGTCGAAACAAAGTTTCTCATGTCCGTCCATGAACCGTAGCCAAAACGTGTTAGACCGCCATGAGGATCTTGAAAACGAGCGTCAAATAAACCCGGAGTCTGCGGAGGAATTTCAAATTCACCTTCCGAAAAATCAACATTCGATGCCTTCGGATCGACTCCCCAGATTCCGTATGTTGCACCGGGGCGAATCCCGAACCAGATATCACGGCGATTAACGAGTGTATTATCATAAACCGTAAGGGGAACTTTTACACGCAAGGGAATTTTGAGCACTCCAAAATCAAAACCGCTATACCGATCCCCATACGTTTCAACGTCAATTGAGTAGCCCTGCCCAAACTCGGGCGTCTCCTGTTCAAATGATGGCTGTGCGGTAAGCTCAACCGTATTCGTTCCGGGATTAACATGGTTGAATGTATACTGGCCAATTGAATCGGATTGCGTCATTGCACTTGAATCTACACCTATCAATGTCACCACCCAATGCCCTAACCCCGGCTCACCGTTATCCCGTATACCGTTTTTATTTATATCAAGATATACCGTTCCTTCAATTGAGTTCCACGGATACGCATCTCCAAAATCTATCCCAGTAATACTGTCACCGACCCCGGGAGTCAGACTATATGAAGTGAATGATGGAGATGTTCTTCTCCACACCGGCGGGATCTCCTGCGTAACGATATATGTTCCGGAATCAAGTCCACCAAAGCTATACACACCGTTGGAATCGGTATACATCGATTCCTGAATTTTTCCACTGATATCTGCACGCCAATTTGCCAAACCCGGTTCACCCGCTTCGCGTAAACTGTCGTCATTAATATCATTGAACAGTACACCGCTGATCGATGCACCTGCGGTTGTAAACACCCATGGACCCGTCCACCCGGTCGACGTCGAATCATTAAAATCGACTTTCACACGCCAATAGTATGTTTTCTTCGGAAGAACATTCAGCAATGTAACTGCATTGGGTCCGGGGGCATACATTCCTGAAACAAGATTAGTATCCAGCACCAATCCCGAATTGAAAGAAGAGTCTGTTCCGGCTTGAACTCTTCTCGAAATTATATCGACAAAAGCAGGAAAATCCCATCGCAGTGCTACGGAAAATTGCCCCGGTTTTAATTGGGTGAGGAGTTGATGAGAAGCACCGCTGAGAGGAGAACTTGGTGCCAGAACTTGCGAACAGTTGTCGACCATCTTGATAATTGTTCCGTGTTGTCCAACGGCAATCGCAGAATTATTACCGGCATACGTTACCTCCGAATATCCTACGTAGTTAGCAAGTGTTGGGATATATGTACTGGGGGTTTTCATTGGTGTCCAGGTTGATCCGCCATCGCCGGTAATAAACGCCGGACCGTCACTGGAAACTATAACCCCATGAAGGGAGTCTGCAAAAGAGACATTATTTTCTCCCGTAGGCATGGTAACGTTTTGTTGTGCCCACGTTGCGCCGCCATCGTTGGAACGGAATACATTGCCTTCCATCGTCACAACAATGATAGAATTACTATCAGGAGTAGACACGCCGGTGAAGGCCTGTGGCGTAAAAATGCCGGCCCAGGTTGAACCACCATCGGTTGTGCGATAAACATAATCTCTATAAGAACTGATGGAAGCTCCAATATTTGCATTGGCGAAGGACAATCGATACGACGCTGTGTTGAGCGTGAGCGTCCATGTCGTCCCATGGTCGAATGTTTTAAATATTGCCCTGTCAGAACCGACAACCGCCCGATTTGAATCAAGAACTGAAATCCCATAAAAACCCAAAGGGAGGTTGTAGTATGAAATATTTTCCATCGTCCATGAAGCCCCGTCGTTGTTTGTGTACAGAACGTCTCCTGAACCGCCAACCATTCCGATATTTTTATCGAGAAAAGAGACTGCTCCTAAATTTGCATTAATGACGGTTCTGAGCTTTGTCCAGGTTGTCCCGCCATCTGTTGTCTGCAACATAATTCCACCACTGCCGACGGCAATACCGGTAAGCGAATCAGTGAAACAGACGCTCCAAAGATCATTATTTGTTCCGCTCTTCTCGTATACCCAACATTGAGAAAAGCAGAATTGAAGTAAACAATAGTGAAGAATGAAAAGGCAAGCAGCGCGATGGGAAATATGGACAATTATGGATTTCATGATTCATGAGAAAGCATTCCTCTATAAAAAGATACAAAAATAGGCTTAGGTTGTCAATCTCTTGCAACCACCTAATTATAGAGTTACCGACTTATTTTGACCGCTTCAAAATCTATGGATTGTACACGTATCAGGCCGTACCTCCGTGAGTCCGGATTTGCTCCTTAACAGGCGGTTTTCAAACAACGATTGTAATTTCAACGGGATTGATTTGCATGGAAATTACCTAGGAGCCGGGAGACAAAATTACATTGACGGTCTTTCAGAACGATCGATTGAGAAACATTGCCATAACGCTCGGAGCCGCGCCGAAGACTAATTACAAAGTTCTGCAGGTCGGTAATCCTACGGAACTCCAGAAAGCAATCTTCGAAGGGTGGCTTGGAACGAAGTGGAAATAATGGGAAACGGATAATACGTATTGCCGTCTCAAATGCTCTTTGGAAATTTGTGAAGATAGAGTTTCCTTTACAAACGGTACGAAAGCCTTACAAAGAAAATCCCAACCAGAATATTTCTTGATCGGGATTTCCTTAAAAATTTTTATGCGTATCCGGTTATTTCACAACCAACATCTTTCTTACTTGCGTGAAGGTCTTGCTCGGATTGCCGATGCTCGCCGCTTCAAAACGATAAAAATAAACTTCCGATGCGATACTTGCCGCATTCCATTCAACAGATTGATAACCGGCACTCATATCTCCGTCAACAAGAGTTGCAACTACTTGTCCGAGTAAATTATAAATCTTCAATATGACTCTACTATCCGTTGGTAAGGCAAACCTGATTGTTGTGGTCGGGTTAAAAGGCTCGGGATAGTTCTGATCAAGTGCAAATTCTTTTGGCAAATCAATCTGTGCAATATCCTGATCCGGGGGTAGTGGCGGTAGTTCACTCGTTGAGACGATCCTGATACGGGCGGTTTTTGAGTTCTTTGTCAGAGACGCACTGCTGCCTGTTGACAAAATAAGAATTCCATTTTGGTCAGTTTTGACCCAATATCCTTTGCCCGGATAAATTGTGTCCGAAGTTATATACGTTCCATTATAACCGAAGAATTTACTCGTTGTGATACCCGGAGGGCTGCTTGTAATGCTTCCGATCGGCAAAGAATTCGAAACTGACCCAATCATATTCCACCCTTGTTGTACAGCCGTTGTCTCTGATAAAAACTGAGATCCGGTGAAAGAGATAGTTCCCGGAGCTGCGAACTTTACCCAGTATCCGACGCCGGGTGCAAGAGTGTCCTTTTGTACATAGCTGTTTCCGTTATACAAAAACGCTTGCGACGTAGCAGCCGGGAAAAGAGATGTCTTGGAAGAATCGGTGACAAACATCGGCAGCGAAATCATGTTCCACTTTGCATTGACAGAAATTGATCTCTCATTTGTGGCTGCACTTTCGTTGATGTGACCGTAGTAAACGTCTTGCTCGCCATTGAATGTTGCCGCCCACGCAAGATGCGCGCCATTATTATCGGAGATCATGTGATAGTAATCTCCCATCTTATTCTGTTGTGGCCAGCCTAAATGTGGGTCGAATGCTTGCGAGAGACGCTCATTCGGCGACCATGTGACACCGCCATTGATCGAGAAAGAATAATACAACGACGAAAGCACCGTTCCGGGATTATCGCGTGTATCAAGCCATACCACGTCGATTCTTCCGTTGGGGGCGACCGACATCGTGCCGAACCATTGATAGTTTGTCGTGCTCGTATCATCATTCACCCGAACCGGCGAACTCCACGTCAAGCCCCCATCACTGCTTCGCGCGAACATAACATCCAACGGGTCCGCAACGGAATTACGTTCCACCGAACACAACAGATAAACAGAACCGTGAAAAGGCCCGGTCGAATTGTCGACGGCTATCCATGCTTGTCCGCCCAACCCTCCGGGATTTGGACTGGCACCATCTGCGATACTCCCGTCTAAACTTACTGGGGTTACGGCATCCCAGGAAACGGACGCGCTCGAATCTTTTGCCGTTGAAGATATTCCTACCAGAAAACTCGTATCTCCCCATCCACCGACATACAACGTACCGGTCTGGCTGATTGCTTCTGTTCCCCAAAATGGACTGCCGGGAATTTCGGTACAGTCTTCGAAACTTTCGCCTTGATCAGCGGAGCGCGTAAAAAACCCCGGAAGACAAGTGCTATATGCGCTGGTCCAAAAAGCATACTGATTTCCCTTGCCGGCGCTATTGGTTTTGTCGACAACCATCCACTGCTTGTCGCCCCCGTGTGCGAAAGTTCCTCCATCCCAAAAAAACCCGCCAAAAACAAAACTCGACTTGTAGACATAACATGTAAAATCTTCCTCTAAACTATTATAATAGAAGTTTCCTTCCGCATCGGCGCTGAGTACGGGATCGGAATGGAAAACCCCCGGGTCAATGACTCCGGGAAACCACCACTTCTGGCCGCCATCAGTGGTATATCCATAGCCTGCCTGGCGGAAGTTGCTCGAAACGGTGCTAAATTGTCGCCAGCCCATTACCATATTATTGGGATTGGTCGGATCGATGGCAATGGAAGGTTCATTTGCGGCATCGCCGAGAATATTCTGGCCGTCCGGTGAAACATTGACCTGGGTCATAAAAAATCTTGACGTTGAAAGCTCGGTACGGCGGAGAAAAACGCTGGCTCGAACTCGGTACCGCTATATACTTTCCATCTAAGAATTCAAGCCGTTTCCGATGAACTTGAGAAGTGTGTTTCACTTGTCCGGTTTTGTCCTGCGCTGATAATTGTGAGGATGAGAGAAACAGAAGGAGCGAAGTGATGCTGATTATGGTTTTTATCATACTTCATCCAAATAACTGTTTTTCGATACTGAGACAGTTGCACTGCCACCAGTTGTTCATGAATAATAAGTTAGTATTTCATCAAAATCAAGATATGATCCCCAAAAATGAAAAAATAAAAAACCCCAATCGTTTAATGATTGGGGCTCTATACATTCCTTTTTTTTGGAAAATTATTTGATCAACAACATCTTCTTTACCTGTGTAAACCTCTTCACAGGATAGCTGATACTCGTTGCTTCAATCCGGTAGAAGTAAATTCCCGATGCGAAGTTGTTTGCATTCCAATGAGCAGATCGATAGCCTGCATTCATGACACCATCGGCAAGTGTTGCCACAACTTGCCCGAGCACATTGTAAATTTTCAGGCTGACATTGCTGGCTACCGGGAGTTGATACTCAATTGTGGTGCGCGGATTGAACGGGTTCGGATAATTCTGCTGCAATTTGAACTCCATCGGCAACGGAGATTTTTTCGTATGGACAGCGGTAAGAATACCGCTTCCCAGTCCGCCTCCGCTGTTGAGCCGCTGGGCATAGATATGCCTGCCGTAATCGGAGCCGGAGCCACTGAACATAACAATTGCTCCACCCCCGTTATCTGCCACTCCCCGAATTTCGCTGTTCTGCTGGTATGGTCCGTTATTGATCGGGATACCGGACGCAGACCAGGACAACACCCCGGTAGAGTCTATATACTGTGCGAGGTTTTCGTTCTTTGATGCCGGATAGCAGGCAAGTACCTGACGCGCATTGGTGCCCAGCAGGCACCAGGGTACAGAAGAAATGGAAATTGCCGAAACCGAAGCGATGCGAATTCCGCCGAGGGGCCAACGAACAGTGCCCGCTGTATCGAGCCGCTGTATCATGAGATTGCCTGAACGGCCGTATTGATCCGTGTAGTTAAACCATCCTATCGTAATATTCCCACGATCATCCAGAACAATATTGTAATTCGCCGTACCGCTCTTTGCAGTATCGATCGGCACACCGCCAAGCGGCCAGCGGAGAGAGCCGTCCAGCATCAGTCGCTGGAAACAGGCTTTCGACTTCTGGTAGTAATTCGCTGAATCAGTAAATGCAATAACCGCACCGCCATTTTTGTCTTCAATGAAATTAGCTGAGCCAGCACCCTGCCGAGTCAACTGGACGCCGGCCGTGCCCCAGGGTAAAGCGCCCGCCCCATCGACGCGGGTTGCGTACCATGTCCAGAATCCAACGTAATTCACGGTGACAAGAGTATACCAGAAGGCAATAGCCCCGCCCCGACCATCGCTGATCAGCGTAGTGTACAAACCGTTGGCCACGCCCGGCAGGAGGAGCACACCGTTATCGGCCCATTGCCTCGCGCCGGTTGAATCGATGTGTTGTGCATGGTAACCGTCGGACTGATACCATGTAATGATCGCTCCGCCATGCCCGTCGCTGACCGACATTGGATAGAGCCATGTCGAAAAAGTAGTGTCAGTAGTGACGGGAACACCGTATGTTCTCCATTGTTCACGCCCATAGCTATCGATGTGCTGGGCATAAATACCATGCCAATGGTGGGGAAGACGCTGATCTTCCCATGTAATGATCGCTCCGTTTTTTCCATCCGATACAATGCTCGGCAACCATGCTGCTTTCTCTCCGTGAGAAACCGATATGCCGTCGTTATCCCAGAGGATTCTGCCCAGCGAATCAATCCGCTGTGCGCGAATATCCCAGGCACTATCATTGCCCTGGTCCCAGACATGCATCCATGTAATAATGGCGCCGCCATCGCCGTTCCCAATCATTTGCTCGTACCAATCGGAATAATAACCGGTCGCGAGGCGGGTACAACTTGATGTATCCTGCGACCATTGACTTAGCGGTGCAACAATCCCATACGGTTGAAGACTCTGCAGGTGTGAGTATCGAGCTGAATCCATCTCGTCTTCCGAAGTATCGGCATTCGACTTCGCCAAGGATCTCGTTCCGGCTTCCAAAGTAAAGAGTGTTCGGACAGGATAGCGGAGATTGGGCCAATCGGCATATCCCTGAAGTACCGTACCCATGCCATGGTCGCCTTCAAACCAGTTGATATCGACAGCTTCCTTTGCATATCCCGATGAATCGTTATCACCATTCCAATCCACTGCAACTCCGGGTGCAAGTGTTGCATAACCGTACGCGAATTCTGATCTACTGTATGGTACAATGACAATTGGATAATCTCCCGGCTGCGGATTCAATCCAACTGCTTCATTGAGATGTGCCTTATTGAGCGCCGGTAGTGCGACGGGTGAATAAACAAGTGCCCAACTTCCGGGTCGCTGGAAACCCAGTGGGAACTGCCACGTATAGTTCATCACACTATAGTAGTTCGGTTTATTGGTGGTATCGTCGATCCCGCCGTGGTGAAGACCGAGAGTGTGTCCTAACTCGTGCATGAATGTACCTGCCTGCATATCCTTGGTCCCGCCGGGTACCGCTACGCCGGATACGGTTTCATTCCATCCAGGGGCGCCGAGGGTAACCATAAAATCACGAGAGGGTTTTCCATCCGCCAGCCCTGAAAGCCCTTTGGTGCCGAATTGGTTTGCAAAGATACAGTATCTGTATACAAGCTCCTTTGCCTTCAGGATGTTGAATGCATTGGGGTCGCTCCGCTCTTTAGACGTACCGAAATTCGCCGCCTTAATCTGGGCAAATCTCGTCCAGGGAAGATACGGAAACGCTTCCGACGGAATTGCTGTTTCGGTGGAATCGAACTGGGCATGGAGATTAATGCCGTCATCCCCATCGGGGTTATTCACGTATTTGTTCGGTACACTGTGAAATGCCTGTTCAACGTTTTTGAGTGCCTCCGGATGCGTCAGAAATCCCTGCATCCGGTCGACCTCAACGAAGATGTCTTTATGGAAAGGATTGGCATTCATCGACCAGAGGTCCAGATCGATCTTTCCATCGCAATTCCAGTCGATGCCGCCCCCCTTTTGTTCCCAGATATCAAGAAGACCGTCTCCATCCGAATCGAGCATTTTAAGTGTCCGCGAAAAGGCAGACGTACTTCCGTTGGTTATATCGGTTGCAGTCGCGGTGATATAATCGGTCGGTGTAAAAGCACCAAGAACCAGAATATCGAATGTTGCGGAACCGGTTTCGTCGCAGTACACCATTCCCTTCCCGATCCAAGTCTCCCCATCGCCGAACCACGACGGATTGCAGGTATCGCTCTTGTAGAAGTCGAGCCGGTATCCGCCGTTGGGGGCACCGTTCATTCTTCCAAACATCGATGCGGAAATCGGATAATCGAATGTGATCGAATCGAGGATCGGAAAATTTTGTCCGTCATTTGCGCCGGTGTCGACATCGGCTGAATCGTTCGGCGTAAACCAGCGCGGAGCAAGATCGATCCCCAAACCGGAATTAAGATAGATTGAATTACGCCAGAGAGGATTTCCGTCTCCGGTCGAATCAAATATCCCTGCCCCATAATTATAGGCAATCGTGTTCCCATCGTCAGGACCATCTCCGCCAATCGTATCGTTCGACGCCATCAGGAATACACCGTCCATATAATTACCCCAGTCCGGCTTGGGATCCGTTGGGCTGATACCGATATAATTGCTGCGCACGACATTCCCGGTTGCGGATTCCCCTTGAATGGCAATCCCATTCATTTCATTTCCTGAGATATAGTTTCTTGCGAGGGAGTCACTGCCGCCGATGATGTTGCCGGGGGCATTTTCAATGAAAACCCCATTCCCAATATTTCCCCCGCCCGTGGTGCCTTTTGAAGGCCCGATAGAATTCCCTTCGACCCGGTTACGGGAGGCAAAAATCCCGGTAATACTGATGCCATCGGTTGCGTTCAGCGTAATGATGTTCCCTGCGCCCGATGAGCGACCACCGATGATATTGTTCGGTGCATTCTCGATAGACACGCCAATCAAATTACCGGAAGCATCGTAAAAGCTTGATCCGATTTTTACCGGTCCGCCGATGCAATTCCCCCGGATGACATTTCCGGTTGCCGTCGTGCCATGAATTCGAATTCCCGCTTTCGCGTTGCCGGCGATAAGATTCCTCCCCAGACCGGTCGTATCTCCGATTTGAACATTCTGCGCGCCATAGACAAAAATCCCGGCATCATGATTCCCCCGTGTGACGTAACCGCCGAGGACATAACCGATTGCATTACCTCTGATGACAGTATTATGCGCGTTCGAATCCACTGCAATACCGGGCCAGGCGTTATCCGCGATAACATTTGTCGCGATCGATAAATCTCCTCCGATGGTATCATTGGCAGCATCAGTGTATATTCCGTTGGCAAGATTTCCCAGCGTGTCCCACGTCGTCGCGCTGATACCGATATAATTCCCCTCGATTTTATTTCCGCCCGTCGAACCGGGAGAGATCTGTATCCCGCAGTAGTTATTTCCCGATATCACATTGCGCCCCGCCGGCGTGACGTCGCCGATGAGATTGCCGGACGATGTTCCGAAGATTCCGATACCGGAGCCGCCGTTCGGACGTGCGGTGTCACCGGTAGCGTTGGTGCCGATGTAGTTACCCTGAATGACATTCCCGCCAACAGAGTCCAACACGATTCCAAATCCGTTGACCATCCCATTGGCAACAAAATTATTAATGATAAGCCCTCTCACCACGCTGTTACCGGCTTTGATCAGTAATCCATTTGCACCCGGACCGGCTAAGCTACCGTCTATTTCAACAATGGGTTTGCCAGCGTACCCCGATTGCGTCGTTCCATCGATCACGACCGGATCGATGATCGTCGGAAGTGCAGAACTTGGAGTAATGGTCAGTATTCCGCTTGCCGGAATGGCAAAGACGATTTCGTCAAGCCCCGGATTCGCATTGGCATCGAGAATTGCCTTACGCAACGATCCATCTCCTGCATCCTGAGTCGTGGTGACAGTGTACACCATACCGCTGACATGGTATGGTTGTACCTTGATCGCACTCGGCAAAGCAGGCACCACCGAATGTTGTGTGGAATTATTCTTGACTTTAAAATGATGTATTCGTCCGGGCACATTGACATGACCTTGATTCGAAGGCAGAGGACGAAGTGAGACAGCTTGGTATTGACCGGGGTGTTCCTGCGCAGCGCTGAGAACAGCAGAGAGAGATATCAGCTGCAGTACAAACGGTAAAAGCACCAGAACTGCGAGGATGAGAAGTCCTCGAACTAATATGCGGGTCTTCATAAATTCCCTTTCATGAACTATCAGAAACGCAATTATCGTTACTGTGAATGAGAAAAAGAGAAAAGAACGAAGTGGGAGAAAAGTTACGGTACTAACCTCAAAACTCCTACCGGAGATTAGCTGCCTGATGATGCGGGAAATATAACGAGAGATTTATTAACTGTCAATCGTAGTGGAAAAATATCCGGAAACAATGAGACTGTTATGAATCAGCTCAAAAAAAACTCCAAAATGAATGGGAAAAGGGAAAAGATTGTTCATAATATGTACTATCCGATTGCCAGACAATCATCCTCTTGAGATTCAGGCGTTGAAGATAGAATGTCCATAATACGAAAGCTTTAGAAAAAATCCCGGCCAGAGCATTTCCTGACCGGGATTTTCATTTCCAACTTTTATCTATGCCCGGTTATTTCAAAAGCAACATTTTTTTCACTTGGGTGAACGTCTTCGTCGGATCGCTAAGACTTGTGGCTTCAATGTGGTAAAAATAAATTCCCGACGAAACAGTTGATGCGTTCCATTGGGCAGATTGATAACCGGCACTCACGGCACCATTCACAAGCGTTGCCACCACTTGCCCAAGTACATTGTAAATCTTCATCGTGACTTTACTGTCGACCGGTAATGCGAACCGAAGCATCGTCGTTGGGTTGAACGGATTGGGATAGTTTTGCTCAAGAAAGAATTCCCTCGGGATTTCAGAGCTTGGCGGTTGCGCGTTATTCCCGCCCGGGGGTTCAGGAGGAAGTTCCAAGACCTGCTCGATACGAATCGGCCCAACATCAGCCTTCTTTGGGATGGATGCAATCGATAACCCCGGGTTGTTCAGGAAAAGTTTTCCAGGCTGACTGAGTTTAACCCAATAACCTCTTCCCGGAAAAATGGTATCCGTGATGGAATATCGTTTGTCATATTGAAAGAACTGTGAGGTTACAAGACCCTGTGGTTCGGATTGAATAGCTGTAACATTCAACGGCGTGCCAATCGAACCGATAATATTCCATCCTTCGAAGACATCGACAGAATCGAACGGCAAAGGAATTCCCGCAATCGCAATTGTATCCGGGCCGGGATATTTCATCCAATAACCGACACCGTTTTGCAATGAGTCACTGATGCTATACCCGCTTCCCGCTGAATATGAAAACGCATTCGACTCGGCTCCAAAATACAAAACGCGAGCGGCATTATTTTCCACGGAAAGCGGAACCGAAACGATATTCCAACCGCCGGAAAGTTGAAAAATCATCGAAGATGCTGCCGTTCGAAACGATCCCGCAGGTGAAAACGATCCGCTTCCCAACTGATTTCTACCGCGGACTCTCCAATAATATATCGTGTCGTTTAACAATGGACCTGACTGCCTGAACGTGTCGATAAGCGCGGTATCATCAATGATGTATGTGCCGAAGGTCGAATCGAGAGCCATTTGACATTCGTATGAAGTTGCTGTTGGCAATTTTCCCCACACCAGCCGGACGATTGACGATTGATTTGCAGCACCACCGGCAGGTGATAACAATACCGGTGGCGGAGGTGGTGCCGATGGATCTATCGTTTTAAATTTCCAGACCGGTGAGTACGAACTTGTTCCTCCGCTGTTCGAAGCATTAACACGCCAATAATAATTTGTGGAATACGACAATGCACCAATTTGTTTCATCGTATCACCTGCCGTCGAATCGGAAATGATGATCGCATGAAAGAGAGAATCAGCCGAAACCTGGAAATGAAATTGTGAAGCATTGGTTGTCGATTTCCAAAACAGAATCGGATTGAGCGATACACCCGATTGACCATCGGTTGGCTGGAGAAGGATTGGTGCCGCCGGAGGCAATGCGGCAAATTTTAGTATTTCACCATCACCATAACTGACCAGATAGAGTTCCTGATTTTTATCAACGCCGAATGCCGATATCTCCTTGCCGGAATTTAGCAGCACGGTATTGGTCGCCGAGGAAGGAACTTGTGCGTTAAGCTCCCACACGGTTCCGGCACAATAATCACCGTAGATATAATATCCCTGCAACGCTGGAATCGCCTGCCCCCGGTACACATAGCCGCCGATAACCGCACATCGTCCATCGTTATGATCATAATTCAGCAGCGGCATTTTCAAACCTGCGGAATCGCAACCGCTGGACGGATTATAGCAATGATTTCCTTCCATAGTATTCCATCCATAATTTCCACCGTTGACAATCGTATCCACTTCTTCCCACAAATCCTGTCCCACATCGCTGACCCAAAGAGTCCCCAGAACATGATCGAAACTATATCGCCAGGGGTTCCGCAATCCATAGGCAAATATTTCTTTTTTGATACCCGTAGTTGTATCATGAACAAAAGGATTATCGGATGGAATGGAATACTGAAGCCCGGCTGTTGCAGAATCAACATTGATGCGTAATATTTTCCCGAGCCATACTGTTTTGTTTTGTCCATTACCGAACGGATCTCCGCCGCTCCCGCCGTCGCCAAGTCCGATGTAGAGATAACCGTCGGGTCCGAATGCAAGCTGACCTCCTTTATGATTGCTGAACGGTTGATTGATCCTCATTAGGACAACTCCGGTATTTCTCATTGCTGAATCGGGATTGGAAGGACTCACACTGTACCGGGCAACAACCGAAGCATACGGGAAGCCACTGACAGAATTATTGACCGTATAATAGATATAAAAGTAGCCGTTGTTTTGATAGTTCGGATGGAATGCCAGGCCGAGCAATCCCAGCTCTCCGCCGCTCACGACACTGTCGCTGATATCGAGGAATACTTTGGCTGATGGTACCGATGAGCGATTCGGAAACAGATAAATAATACCGTCCTGCGAAACGACGAATATCCGGTCCGATGTATCGCGTGCAGCGCAAAGAGCAACAGGGTTTGAAAATGTCAGGTTCGGAAATGCATTTTGCAGTGTAACCTGAGCAAAAAGACGATCCTGGATGAATATCATCAGCAGGCAGAGAATCAAACAATACAAGATACCAAAGCGCATCATATGTATCTCTCGGTTATTAATAATCAATCATATTGGATAAGCTTCGGGAAAACTTTGCCGTTCCTATTTCAAAAGTTCAGCTCCACATCCCTGACCAACCCGGTTGAAGCGAATCATTGTCGCCCTCTTCTAAAATAAAAAACCCGTAGCTCAAAACATTCTCGCGAATATTCCAACCTACGGGTTTTTCTCCTGCACAGGCAATTCCACGCCCCGCATCTTAACGCAAGATTGATAGGGAACTAACCGCTCAATGATTTCCCAATGTACTGAATTGCATCCTGGTTGTCAAGACCTTCTGCTCATAATTAATGGTGCACTGTGGAATGTTGTTTTCCGGTAGACCATTGTCTCCCGATACAAAGAATACTGTGAGAACCATCCCTTCGGGAAAAATCTCAACCGGTCGTAATCCCGATGAGATTTTGTGTTTCTTGTAATCATTCCAAAATTCAAATGAATTCGGCCATTCAATTATTTTTCTGTCTTTGCAACCGTGGAACTCCCGGGCAACATCATATCTATCTTATAGAGAGCTTTGTCGGTATACGTATTCAATGCCGATTGTTCTGCCGTCCTGACGATGAGTTTCTTCGACGGAATCCGGTAGGAAGTAATCATATGTTTTCTGAGAAGTTCATTCCGTCTGTTGAGCGTCTGCTGTAATTGGTCCTGCAAAGAATCGGCACTGTAGAGTGCAATGACTTTTTCTTTCAGTGAAACTCCCTCATCCGGCATTCCGCGCAACTTCATCAGGCTATCGAGATATGTTCCAAACGTATTGTCGTTCTCATCGAAACCTGTTATTTCATCATAACCGGGTATTCCCTTATTTTCTTCCTTGAATCGTGCTGTGAGAAACGCGGCTTTTGTCCGGTATAACGCGTATGCCGGAATTTCGTCTTTCACATTGACGAATTGTGTCAACGTGAGAGTCATCTCCGGTTTTTTCTTCGCGATCGTAGCTATGTCACTTATCTGACGGTACTGCTGTGCGGTAAAATCGGATTGCAACGGATCGATCTCTATCGACTCCAATTTGCTTGCATTCATTCCCAGCGCACCGGCCAGAAACCGGAATGGCGAAAGCGCGACTTTGACCGCAAGGTTTACCAATGTCTTGACGATGACGCTCGAATAGGAAAACTGCGGATCGCTGAGATTGCCTTTCACCGGCACATCGAAGCTGATCTTGTCATCCTTATCTTTCAGAAGATACACTGCCAGGCCCAGCGGCAAATTGATCGGGGGCTTTAGATCACCGTGCTTGTCCCCGACATTCATTTTATAAGCATCGATCAGATTCACACTTTCAATATTGTCCTGCCGGATAATATTTTTACTCTGGAAATTCAGGTTCCCGTCGGTAATATCATACGCGGTGTACTGCAAACAGTATGGACTAAACAACGGCAGGCTCAGGTTCTGAAGATTAAGCGTGATCTGCTGATTCGACATATCGGCAATGCTCCCCTGCCAATGGAAATCGAGTTTCCCGCCTTCGGGGAATGCCCCTTTCACACTGAATTCGTTTTCTTTGTTGAGATCGAAATTGGTCGTGAGAATATTGATCTCGCTTACCGGAAGCCGGAAGGGAGTCACGAGCGTACTGTCGGTGAAGGTGCATTTCGAGTTGTCGATCAATAATTTCTTTATCGCGAACGCCATCGACTGTGAGGAGGCCGGCTTTGAGGAAGATACTTGCACACCTGACTTCACCGATACCGTATCGCTGTTCGCTATCTGCCGGAATACAATATCCAGTCCGATATCCGACAGGTGGATTTCGTCGAATACATATTTGGATTCAGGCATATACAGAGTGTCATGATTTGTTGAAATGCTTCCCATCGAAGTGGAAATCTTTCTGCCGGACTGTTCATTCCAATAGAAAACTTTTCCGTTGCGAAGGGTTATGTTATTCAAAATGACCGATTGGAGAGATGATTTCGATGTATCACTGCGGACCTTTGCCAGCAGATCATCCACATTCATTGCCTTTCCTTTTTGCACAATGGCAACAAAAGGACCGACGATATTCATATCGGAAATTTCCACAGTATGATGAATCAATTTTTTCAGTGCGAGATTCATCGAAAACGTATCGACGGAAGCAAATATCTGCCTGTCGTCCGCTTCGTAGAGTCGAAGCGAATCGACTTCGAGCGCTCCGGTAAAAATATTGATATGCAAATCTCCGATCAGGACTTTCCGTCCGATCAATTCCTTGCTATGGCTTTGGACATAGCTTTTCACGATGGGTGAAATCGCGAGCGCAAGAATCAGAATGATTGCGGCAAGCGCTCCGACAATAAACAATACTGCTTTTAATAATTTTCGTTTCATATATTGATTTGTTGTAGAATTAACGTTTTATCGGGACCCGGTTCATATCGACCGGCATGCAAATGCAATTTCCGGAGTTGTCAATTGCTAAATTACAAAATTGTTCCTGGTTAAAGTCAAGAAAGTTACCCGCGACAATTATGTAACATGGCCGCCCTCTTTTTAAATTTGCATCATGGAATCGGTAAAATTATTTCTCCGAACTATTGAAAAGACCCGAAGCCGAATTTCGTATTTCCCTTCTTACTTTTCGATTCCATAACGGCTTATCAAAAACCGGTGAAAAACTCTCTTTCGGTTAAACTATTTTTCTGCCTCATTGTCGAATATATAAAGCCACATGCAGCATAATCGAAAAGGAATGGTTATGATCAACAAGCTCTTCGTTAAATTGTTGTTTGTCGTTGTTATCGCCACAACAACATTGCTTGCCCCGAATTACAGCATGGCAGGACCAAGACATGGATCCTTTCGCCTGGAAAAAAGTTACTATCTCAGATACCGTCATTACCGGGACTGCCGTCGCCATCACCGGCATCATCGATTCGTATTACGCCGGCACCTTCAAAAATTCCCGATGTAAATGATTGACAGGCTTCATCGGTACATTCATTTCCCGCTTTCCATAATTTATTCGAACCATCCGAGGGGTTCAAGGGAACCTTCAAGAGTGAAAGCATTGAATATATCCTTTTTCTTCATTAAACTATTACCTTTTCCAGGTTTCTAATAAGTTTCGGTACGAATGTAATTTGAATATACATTCATTGAACTTTTTGTGTAATTTATTGTTTTCATCTAGGTATCAACCGAATTATTTCTAATTCCCGGAATGAACAATTATATAAACATGTTTCATTTGAAACCATTAGACGCAAAAACACACTGTTGCCTCTTCGCGGCAACAGGTATCCGTATGAGAAATTTCGTTTCGTGCGGAATAAAATTATTGTGTTTCCTTGTTGCCGTTATTCCCGGCATACCGGTGTGTGCATATGCGCGCATCGATTCTCCTGCCGATTCGGCTCAATCTTTTACGCTCGAACAATGCATCGATTATGCGATGGAACACCAGCCCGGACTGAATCAATCACTGGTGAATACTGCGATCGTCAAAAAAACGAATGCCATTAACCTGTCGGGCTGGCTGCCGCAATTGAATCTTACGGGAAACGTGATACATTATTATCAATTGCCGACGGCGCTTTCTCCCAACCCGACCGTGCCGGGCGGGCCGCCGGTAGAAACACACACCGGCACAATCAACACGGCGATTCCCGAGTTATCCGCTTCCGAAACAATTTTTGCGCCGCAACTTTTCTACGCGGCAGCTACCGCGCCATTGCTGACGAAACAGGCCGAGCTGGCGACGGACAGCACGAAAATATCCGTCGTTTCAACTGTCAGCAAATCGTTTTATAATCTTCTTCTGACGCTCGAACAGATCAGTGTCCTGGAAGAGGATACGGCCCGTCTCGGCAGAAATATTTCAGACACGTACGATCAATATGTGAGCGGTATCGTGGATGAAACGGATTATCAACAGGCAGTGATCACACTGAACAATTCAAAAGCACAATTACAACAGCAAATCGAAAATGTCAGGCCGGAATATTCCTTTTTAAAACAAATCATCGGTTACCCGCCCGAGAAACAATTCAACGTGGTTTTTGATACCGCTCAAATGATGCAGGAAATATATTGCGATACGACAAAACCGCTGGAATATGAAAAACGTATAGAATACCAGGAACTGCAAACCGCGCACGACCTGCAACGCAAGGAAACGGTGTACGATGTGCTGTCATTCTTACCGACCATATCGGTCGTGTACAATTATTATTATGAATACGAAAACAATACCTGGTCGAATCTCTTTAAAACATCCTACCCGTATTCGTATATTGGATTGTCGTTCAGTTTACCGATCTTCACCGGGTTTTCCCGTGTCGAAAATATTCAACGATCGGAACTCCAGGGAGAGTTTCTCGATTGGGAAGAGGTCAATCTGAAATCGCAGATCTATACAGAGTACGCTTCCGCTCTGGCGGATTATAAAAGCAATCTGTATAACTTAAGTCTTCTGAATGACAATAAATTGCGGGCAGACAACGTCTACCGCGTCGTATCATTGCAGTACAAACAGGGAATAGTTGCCTATCTGAATCTCCTTGTGGCTGAATCGAATTTGATTGCGGCAGAAATAGGTTATGTCGACGCGTTATTCCAGCTTCTGTCGAGCAAAATAGATTTGGAAAAAGCAATGGGTGACATCCCGTTACATCATTAATCGTATTTCAACGGAGTATTATGGACCGAATATTCTTATCTCTATCGCTCATCATTTCACTCGTTTTTTATACCTGTAAACCGGACCCGCCGCCGCCGCCGCAAGCCGTGCAGGTAAATTTATTTACTGTTCGGGCGCAGCCGGTTACCTATTATGACCGGTACACCTCGACAACGGTGGCATTGAGTCAGGTCAATCTCCTTCCCGAAGTTCAGGGATATATTACGGGAATATTTTTCAAGGAAGGAAGTCATGTCAAACAAGGTGAAAAGTTGTATGAAATAGACCGGCGTATTTACGAAGATACCTATAATAACGCCGCCGCGAATCTTAAAGTCGCCGAGGGAAACCTGAAACAAGCTCAACAGGATGCCGACCGTTATGAATATCTGAACAATAATAAAGCCGTTGCAAAACAATTGTACGACCATGCAATGATCGCCCTGCAGAATGCCCAAAGCGCGTATAAATCCGCCGAGGAATTCTTAAAGATCGCAAGCACCAATTTGAATTATTCGGTGATCACGGCACCGTTCGACGGAACGATCGGCTTCAGCCAGGTGAAGCTCGGAGATTTAGTAACGGTCGGTCAGACCGTGCTCATCACGATTTCTACCGACGATCCGATGGGAGTCGATTTCTTAATAAACGAAAAACAGCTATCCTACTTTGAAAATCTTCAACGAAACAGGTACAACTCAATCGATTCATTGTTTACCCTCATCTTGCCGAACAATTCACTGTATCCGTACACGGGAAAACTTTCCGTGATAGACCGCGCGGTCAATCCCCAGACGGGTTCCATCAGAATCAGGCTCCTGTTTCCCAATCCGAAATATTATCTGCGCGCCGGTATGAGTTGCGTTGTCAGAGTCCGCAATCAGGAATCGACGGATCAATTGATCATACCGAATAAAGCCGTTGTCGAAGAAATGGGCGAGTATTTTGTGTATGTCGCAAAAGATACATCGATGACGAATGGCACTGACGCATCCAAAAAGGACGACGGTTTGTTTGCATTTCAAAAGAAGGTCCAGCTTGGAGTAACGATCGGACCCAATGTCATCATTCAAGATGGAATCAACAGCGGTGAAAAAATAGTTGCCGAAGGAATACAGTCGTTGCATAACGGTTCGCGCATAGCGCCATCGGGAGAGCGCCCTGCCGCGCAAACAGGAAAAGATTCCGGAACAAAGAAAAACAACCCGCAGGGCACGCAATAAGAAACAGCATGCAATTTATTGAGTCATCAACAACCAATTTCGTTTCGATGATGCATACGCTATGATCGCGAATATTTTTATCAAAAGACCCGTCACGGCTATTGTTATTTCTATCGTACTGGTCATTACCGGCATCATTTGCATTCTGAATTCGCCGGTAGAACAATACCCGGCGATAACCCCGCCGGTCGTGCAGGTGAACGGTCAATTCACGGGAGCCGATGCGCTGACGGTGGAACAAACGGTCGCCACACCGATCGAACAGCAGGTCAACGGTACTCCGGGCATGGAATACATGCAGAGCAACAATACCAACAACGGTTTGATGTCGATGAATGTAACCTTTGGCATCGGGACCGATATTGATATTGCGACGCTGGATGTTCAAAACCGTGTCACCATTGCCACGCCATTATTACCCGCAGCAGTCAGCCGCCTCGGACTCACCGTTCGGGCGCTGAATCCCAGCCTGCTGATGATGGTAGCGATTTATGCGCCACATGGAAGCCACGACATAACATTTCTCGACAATTATACGAATATTTTCGTCCAGGACGCTTTGCTTCGCGTGCCGGGAGTCGGCAGTATCAGCAGATTCACGGACGATTTCAGTATGCGGATCTGGATGAACCCGGAGAAAATGGCATCATACAGTTTGACTCCGAGCGATGTCATCTCCGCGTTGAATGCACAGAATGTTCAGGTTGCGGCCGGCTCGGCCGGCGTACCGCCTCAACAAAAAACACAAACTTTTGAATTGGGAATTCTTGTCAATGGCCGGCTCAGTAAGATTTCCGATTTTGAAAATGTCATTGTCAAAACAAATCCTGCCACCGGCGAACTGGTCTTTCTGAAAGACGTGGCCCGGGTGGAGCTGGGAAAGTTCACGTTTTCGAGTAATTCTTTTGTCGACGGGAAACGTGCTTCCTGCCTGCTGATTTATCAGGCACCCGGAAGCAATGCCCTGAAAACCGCAAACGGTGTTTATGATGTTCTTGCTCAACTGAAAAAATCATTTCCGACAGACGTCGATTATCAAGTGCCTTTCGAGTCGGTGACGGTCGTGAAGGTTTCCATGAATGAGGTTGTCATTACGTTACTGCAGGCCCTGGGGCTTGTTGCGATCGTTGTGTTTTTATTTCTTCAGAATTTTCGCTCCACACTCATCCCGGTGCTTGCAATTCCGGTATCGATCCTGGGAACATTCTGCTTTTTCATACCGCTGGGATTTACGATCAATACGCTCACCATGTTCGGGTTCGTTCTTGCCATCGGGATCGTGGTAGACGACGCCATTATTGTTGTCGAAGCCGTTCAGCATTACATCGACGAACGCGGTCTCTCACCCAAAGAGGCAACCTATCAAGCGATGAAAGATATTTCGGCACCGGTGGTCGCTATCGCATTAATTCTCGCGGCAGTATTCGTTCCTGTCGGTTTTATCCCAGGCATCGTCGGGCGCTTGTACCAGCAGTTTGCCATCACGATTGCGATCTCGGTTGTCCTTTCTGCATTTATTGCTTTATCGCTGACGCCGTCACTGTGCAGTCTTCTTCTCAAACCATCAAAGAGTACAAAGCCGTCACGATGGACAGGGTTCTTTTTCCAACGGTTCAATTCCTGGTTTGAAAATCTGACAAACCGGTATTCCGACGGCGTTCAGCGCAGCATCAAATCGTCACGATACGTCATCATCTTGCTCGTCTGTATTTGTGTCGGAGCCGCATTCTTATTTCGAAATAAAGCCACAGGTTTTATTCCTTCCGAAGACGACGGGAATCTCTATATAACATTTCAATTACCGCCGGCATCTTCAACGGCCCAGTCGGTGTCGGTGATGGCCAAGCTCATGGCCGTTGTATCATCTACTCCGGGTGTAGGACATTACGCAGCATTATCGGGTTTGAATGTGGTGACCAATGCGACCAATTCAAATTGCGGCACAATTTATTGTCAGCTCAAACCGTGGGATGACCGTTCTTCCACGAACGAACAGGTGCCCGGCATTATCCGTGTCATGCAACAGCGGATTGGAGACGCCGGCCTGATGAATGCCAATGTTCAGGTTATCCAGCCATCGCCCATTCCGGGCGTCGGTTCGGTTGTCGGCTTCAGTTTTCAAATCGAGCAGCGAAATACCAACGATGATGTTCATGCATTTGAGAGAGTGGTCAATAGATTTGTCGATGAGGCGAATAAAACCCCGTCGATCGCTCATGCGTACAGTTTTTACTCTGCCCATACGCCGAATTATAATCTGACGGTCAATAGAGAAAAATGTGAAAAGCTCGGTGTGAACATTGCAGATGTGTTCACGACGATTCAGGCATATATGGGCAGCATCTACGTCAATGATTTCACGACATACAACCGTACCTTTCATGTGGTGGTGCAGGCAGACACAATTTTCCGGTCATCGGTCACCGATATCGACAAATATTATGTCCGGAATCAGGCAGGATCAATGGTTCCCCTCGGCACGTTAATCAATTATCAGCCGACGGAAGCGGCGCCGCTGATTTCGCATTTTAATATTTTCCGCTCCGCGGAAATCGACGGTGAATCTTCTCCGGGATACAGCAGTACGGAAACATTGAATGCGTTAAAAGATGTCGCATTAAAAGTTTTACCGGAGGGATATGATTTTGAATATTCCGGATTGAGTTATGAGGAAATAAAAGAAGGTTCGACGACTGTGTATATCTTCGTCTTTTCAATCACCTTTGTTTTTCTTTTTCTCGCAGCACTCTATGAAAGCTGGTCTGTACCTTTTTCCGTTCTGTTGGCTGTACCGATTGGAGCTTTTGGCGCCATTCTGACACTGACCTGCCTGCCAGGCATTTCCAACAATGTCTATGCACAGATCGGTCTCATCACACTCATCGGGCTTGCTGCCAAGAATGCTATCCTCATCGTGGAATTTGCGAAAGTGCGGGTCGACCGCGGCGAAGAACTTATCCGGTCTACCATGGACGCTGTCCGATTGCGTTTACGGCCTATCGTTATGACATCCCTGGCATTTATTCTCGGCGTCTTACCGCTCGTATTCGCATCGGGGGCGGGGGCGATCGCGCGCCGGACAATCGGGTTTACCGTGCTCGGTGGTATGCTGGCGGCAACAACCCTCGCGATTTTCATCGTTCCGGTACTCTTTGTTATTATCACGCGCCTGTCGTACGGCAAAGAGAAACTGAGTTATCTTCGCGACCATCATGAAGAGTTGATGGAAAAGGCAAAAAGAGTAGAAGAACAAAATATTGATCCGGAATTGGAATATGATTTACATCGATCCCGAGAAATTCATAAGTCTTTTCAGGAATGATCGCTAATACATTCATCAAAAGGCCGGTAACAGCAATCGTCATATCGATTGTGCTCATGATATCCGGTATCATTTGCATTGTAAACCTTGCCGTCGATCAATACCCGAATATAACCCCGCCCGGTGTTTCCGTCAGCGGACAATATACAGGGGCTGATGCCCAGACGGTGGAACAAACGGTTGCAACTCCCATTGAAGAGCAGGTCAATGGTACACCGGGAATGGAATACATGCAAAGCACGAACACCAACACCGGTGCAATGAACCTCAGCGTAACATTTAATGTCGGGACCAATGTTCATATTGCCGCATTGAATGTTCAGAATCGCGTGGGAATCGCGACGCCATCGTTACCGTCGGTGGTCAGCCGGCTTGGACTCACCGTACGGGCGCGCAATCCCAGCATGCTCATGCAAGTCGCAATCTTCTCGCCAAAGGGAACCCATAATATCACGTTCCTCGATAACTACACCAATGTTTTTATCGAGGATGCATTGCTCCGTGTAGCGGGTGTCGGGGATATCACTGCGCGCGCGGATAACTTCAGCATGCGTGTCTGGATGAATCCCGAGAAAATGGCGGCGCATAATCTCACCCCGCAGGATATTATCTCCGCGTTGAACGCACAAAACGTACAAGTCGCAGCGGGATCAGCGGGGGCGCCACCTCAACAAAGTTCTCAACAGTTCGAATTGGGAATTCTTGTCAACGGGCAATTAAAAAAAGCTACTGATTTCGAAAATGTCATCGTAAAGAATATCCCGTCGACCGGAGAGATGATCTATCTGAAAGATGTGGCAAGAGTAGAACTGGGAAAATTTACTTTTTCCAGCAATTCATTTGTCGATGGAAAACGGGCCTCGTTTTTGTTTATCTACCAGACACCGGGAAGTAACGCTCTGGAAACGGCAAATAATGTTTACGCAAAATTAGAGGAGCTGAAAAAATCGTTTCCTGCGGATGTCGATTATGCCGTTCCTTTTGAGTCCATTACCATCATCAAAGTTTCGATGCAAGAAGTTCTGGAGACGTTGTTGAAAGCACTCGGTCTTGTTGCGATCGTGGTCTTTCTGTTTTTACAAAACCTGCGATCGACACTTATCCCGATTCTTGCAATTCCTGTTTCGATTCTGGGAACATTCTGCTTTTTCATACCGATGGGATTTACGATCAATACGCTCACCATGTTCGGATTTGTGCTCGCCATCGGGATTGTTGTCGACGATGCCATCATTGTTGTCGAAGCGGTACAGCACTACATCGACAAGCATCACCTCTCGGCAAAGGAAGCTACGTATAGAGCGATGAAAGATATCTCCGCACCGGTTGTGGCAATCGCGCTGATCCTCGCGTCGGTTTTTGTACCGGTCGGATTCATTCCGGGTATCGTCGGGCGCCTGTACCAGCAGTTCGCCATCACCATTGCAATCTCGGTGATGTTATCCGCTTTCATTGCATTGTCATTGACGCCGGCGCTCTGCTCACTTCTGCTCAAACCTCACGATAGTAAGAAGTCCCGATGGATTGACAGGATCTTTTATAATCGTTTCAATCTCTGGTTCGAGAAAATGACAAACGATTATGTCAAAACGGTCAAGCGCAGCATCAAGGCATCACGATTTGTCATCATTATACTTCTTTGCATTTGTGTGGGGACTGTCCTTTTGTTCAAGAAAAAGCCGTCAGGTTTTATTCCTGCGGAAGATGAAGGCCGGCTCTATATTACGTACCAAATGCCGGAGGGTTCTTCCACCACGCAATCCGTCGGAGTCATCACCAAACTGATGGAGATCGTCGGTTCCACACCGGGGGTAAATCACTATTCAGCGTTATCCGGTCTGAACATTCTGAATTTCGGAACGACATCCAATTCCGGCAGTATTTTCTGCATGCTCAAGCCGTGGGAATTGCGGCAAAAACCGGAAGAACAAATTCCCGGCATTATGGATGTATTGAGAAAACGGATTGCCGCCGCGGGGATCGACAATGCGAATATTGTCGTGATTCCGCCTCCACCGATCCGCGGCATCGGACAAGCAGCGGGGTTCAGCATGCAGATCGAGCAAGGCAGTACCGGCGACGATGTCCATGCATTTGAAAGTGTCGTCAAAAAATTTGTCGCCGAGGCCCACAAGAATCCGGCAATATCGACGGCATTCTCCTACTACGGTGCTCATACTCCCAGCTATGACCTTACTGTGGATCGAGAGAAATGTGAGAAATTGGGTGTTAATATTTCCGACGTCTTCACCACAATGCAAGCATATATGGGAAGTTTGTTTGTCAATAATTTTACACTGTACGACCGGACATACCATGTTGTTGTGCAGGCAGACACGACATACCGGGCGTTGATATCGGATCTCGATAAGTATTATGTGCGTAACCAGCAGGGCACGATGGTTCCGCTCAGTACGGTCATCACATATAAAGCATCGGAAGCACCGCCGTTGATAACGCATTTCAATATTTTCCGTTCTGCAGAAGTTGACGGTTCCACGCCACCCGGTTACAGTACCGGAGAAGGAATAGATGCACTCAAAGAGACGGCGCAAAAAGCTTTGCCCCACGGTTATACGTACGAATTTTCAGGGTTGAGTTACGAGGAAATAAAAGCCGGTTCGGTCACTATTTACATTTTTATTTTCTCCATCACGTTCGTCTTTCTTTTTCTGGCGGCATTGTATGAAAGCTGGTCTGTTCCTCTCACAGTCATGCTTCCGGTGCCGATCAGCGCGTTCGGCGCCATCCTGATGCTCATCTGTTTGCCGAGACTCACCAATAATGTTTATGCTCAGATCGGCCTGATAACACTCATCGGGCTCTCGGCAAAAAACGCCATCCTCATTGTGGAATTTGCAAAAATGCGTGTCGATCGCGGAGAAGAACTTATTCAATCGACTCTGGAAGCCGTTCGTTTACGATTGCGCCCCATCATCATGACATCGATGGCATTTATCCTCGGCGTCTTGCCGCTCGCATTTGCCACCGGTGCGGGAGCAGTGGCAAGGAATACGATCGGATTTACCGTTCTCGGCGGTATGCTGGCGGCGTCGACACTTGCCATATTAATTGTGCCCGTCCTGTTCGTTTTAATTACGCGCGCATCGTACGGGAAAAAACATCTCGACTATTTACAATCGCACCATGACGAATTGATGGAACGCGAACGGAAAATAGAACAGCAGAAAATCGATCCGGAATTAGAATATGAAATATCACATAACCGTGACACGAATAAAGCCATTCAGGAAAAAAACCGAAAAGAATAATTTTACTTCCTCGAATTGATACAATTACGATTGTTGCTGGTTATCAGAATTACCGTAAATTTTCATAAAAATCTCCTGCCTTAAACCCCGCTCGGCGTCTTCTCTTGATGTGATCCGGCATACCGGTGGGCTATTTCCATTTATTTGCTTCACATCACCACATTCCTTATCATACTCGACAATTCAATACAATGAACGGAAATGGAATTGCCGTCAAAAATCAAATCACCATTCGTCAAAAAAGAGATTAACATGAAATTCATTGTTGACAGAAAACGTTCAGCGGCATGGAGCAGCATTGTAAGCGGAATTCTGCTTGGAGTCATGATCGCAACAGCGTCAACCTTTGCTCAGGTCTCCGCAATCAAACCTGCCTTCGGAACAAACGGCATGGTTTCTTCATCGGATTCTCTGGCAACTCATGTCGGAGTGGAAATCCTGAAAGAAGGAGGAAATGCGATCGACGCGGCTGTGGCGGTCGGCTTCGCACTGGCAGTAACGTACCCGCAAGCCGGCAATCTCGGCGGGGGCGGTTATTATATCGTTCATTTGCACGACGGAAAAAATTATGCAATCGATGCCAGAGAAACGGCTCCCGCTGCGGCAACATCCGCCATGTATCTGGACAGTCTCGGAAATATAAATTCCGGAAAAAGCCTGGTTGGTGGGTTATCGGTTGGCATCCCGGGAAATGTCGACGGACTCATCATGGCAGAAGAAAAATTCGGACGATTATCGCTGGAGAAAGTGATCGCACCCGCGATTGCAATTGCCGACTCGGGATTCAGAGTAAACAAACGACTTCAGACAGCATGCGATAGCGCTTTTCATGTTATGAAAAATTTTCCATCGACGATGAAATATTTTTCAAAGAACGGCATTACCTATAAAACGGGCGATATCATCACCCAAAAAGATCTTATGCGAATATTGCGGAAGATATCCAAGGAAGGAAGAGACGGATTCTATTCCGGTGAAATTCCGGAATTGATTGCGAAAGAAGACCGGGAGACCGGTGGAATAATAACCGCCGCAGATATAAAAAACTATCATGCGGTTCTTTACGAACCGATTATGACAACATATCACGGATATCAGGTTATCAGCATGCCACCGTCGAGCTCCGGCGGAGTCTGTCTGGCAGAGATGCTCAATATTCTTGAACATTTCGATATCCGCAAATACGGATACGGGGCGTCCCGGACATTGCACTTCGAAATTGAAGCGATGCGCCATGCATATGCGGATCGGGATAAGTATCTCGGCGACATCGCGTTTGTTCCGGCACCCGTCGACCGGCTTATTTCAAAAGAATATGCGGCAACCGTTGCCTCACAGATCGATAGTGTCAGGGCAACACCAAGCATCGACATTTATCCGGACATGATCAAACCTCCCAACGAAGGGCCACACACAACACATTATTCGGTCATCGACAAAGAAGGAAATGCCGTCAGCGTCACCACAACTCTCAACAGCTACTTCGGCTCAATGGTTGTCGTGGACGGTGCGGGATTTTTCCTGAACAATGAGATGGATGACTTCAGTGCGAAACCGGGAGATCCGAACCAATTCGGAGCAATCAGCACGGAAGCAAATTCCATCCGGCCCGGCAAACGGATGTTGAGTTCGATGACGCCGACCATTGTGTTGAATGACGGAAAGCCATTTTTGATTCTTGGTTCACCCGGCGGCACGACAATCACTAACGCCGTCCTTGAAGTCATCCTCAACGTGATCGATTTCAAAATGCCGCTTGTCGAAGCGGAGTTGGCAGGACGAATTCATCATCAGTGGATTCCCGACGAAGTCGTTTATGAACGAAACTCTCTCGTGTACGATGTTCAGCAAAATCTTATTGCCCGCGGCTATCATCTTGTCCCGGCGAATTATATCGGTGAGGTTCAGACCATCCTTGTGACGCCGGATGGCTTTGAGGGAATTGCGGATCCTCGCGGCGCCGGAACTGCAGAAGGATATTGAGTGGCATTTTTTATCGCCCAAAGGGAGAAAATTTTTTCCGTAACATAAAATAGTCGGAACTTTCACATTTTTGTAAAAGCACACGAATCAAACCGGCATTGGACAATTCCCTTGAATGAAACGAAGGATCAAGAATATTTGATTCTGTTTCGATTTCTGCGTACCTTTACTGAGAATTTATCAAATCCTTCAAGTTCTTTATTTGCAATATATTGATAGCTCATCACAGTCGATATGATCGGTCAAATTCCAAAACTCCTCACGAACGGAGTGAGTGGACGGAGCTTTGAGAATCCCGCTGTTCTTTTCAGCGGGACATCACAAAGAAAGAATATAGAATGATAGGACAGACCATATCTCACTATAAAATTATCGAAAAGCTCGGCGAGGGCGGGATGGGCGTCGTCTACAAAGCCCATGACCAGGAACTCGACCGTTTTGTTGCCCTCAAATTCCTCCCGAATTATTTAACGTCCGACGCGACCGAAAAGGAACGCTTCTATCACGAGGCGCGCGCCGCCTCTGCTTTAAATCATCCCAATGTGACAACCATTTATGAGATCAAAGAGTTTGAAGATCGGCTCTATCTCGCAATGGAATTTATCGAAGGCAAAACTCTCAAACGACTTCTGGAACACGATCCCCCGTCCATAAAAAAAGTGCTTGATATTGCCATTCAAGTTTGTGAGGGACTTTCCGCCGCTCATGAAAAAGGAGTCGTTCACCGGGATATCAAGAGCGACAATATCATGCTGACCTCTAAAGGTCAGGTCAAGATTATGGATTTTGGTCTTGCAAAAGTAAAAGGCGCGACCAAACTGACAAAAGCCGGCTCGACGATCGGCACGGCGGCATATATGTCGCCGGAGCAAGCGCAGGGTGAAGAAATCGATCATCGGTCGGATATTTTTTCATTCGGCGTCGTGCTGTACGAACTTCTCACGACCAAACTTCCGTTCCGCGGAGAGCATCAGGCGGCACTGATGTATTCTCTCATCAATGAAGAACCGCAACCGATTGCGCGATTCAACGAAAATATTTCACCGGACCTGGAACGCATTGTCGCAAAAGCGCTGGCAAAAGACAAAGATGAACGGTACCAGCATGTCGATGATCTGCTTGCAGATCTCCGTCGGGAACGGAAACATTTCGAGTATGCGCGGGCAGGATATGCCACAACTTCAACGATGACGCAAGCAGTACCGGCAGCCACTCCTCCTCAAAAGAAAAAAATTCCCAAATACATTATTCCTGCTGCTGCAATCGTGGTTCTGATCGTTGCGGTATTGATCTTTAACCCGTTCAATTTCCAAATCAGCACGCAAAAAGGAACGGCAGCGCCGGCAAAGAACATCCTGGCGGTGATGTATTTCGAAAATATTCCCGATCCGGACGATAAAGATCATACCGGTGAAATGCTGACGAATCTTTTGACGACATCATTATTCCAGACAAAGGATATTGAAGTTATCAGCAGGGAACGATTGTATGATATTCAAAAAGAGCTTGGGCAGGCGGATGCAAAATCGATTTCACCTTCGATGGCGACAAAAATTGCCCAGCGTGCCGGCGTTTCGATGATGCTGCTTGGAAGTATTCTTCAGAAAGAACCGGCGCTGGCGGTAACGTATCGCCTCATCGAGGTACAATCCGGAAAAATCTTGAGCACACAACGCTTATCGGGATTTTCTGCAGAGAGAGTTTTCTCGTTAGTGGATACACTTGCATTGTTAGTGAAAAATGATTTACAGATTACTCCGACTCCCTCATCTGAAGCGACATCAATTGCAAATGTTACGACAAAATCTCCCGAAGCATACCGCTCGTATCTCGAAGGGATAGAATTAAATAATCGCTTTTACGAGTCGGAGGCAAAAGCAGCGTTTCGGCGTGCCATAGAACTCGATAGTAATTTCGCAATGGCGTATATTGCACGTTGCCAACAAACCTTAGTGATCTTTCCAATGATGAAATCAATCATGCGATGAAAAAAGCATATGCGTTAAGGAACAACGTTACCGAACGGGAACGATTGGAAATCGAATCCGGGTATGCCGCTAATATCGAACAAAACATTCCGAAAGCGATCAACTGCCTGGAAAATATTATCGAGAAGTATCCTCATGAAGGAGGCGCCTATCTTGTCCTGGGAATCACTATTATGGACAAGTCAGGCGAATTTGAGAAACAAATTCAAACCTATCGTAAGAGGATTGCAAATTGATTCGTTGGATAAAAATCTTTGGAACATCTTGGCATACGGATATGCCGGATTGAATAAAAAAGAAGAAGCATTGGGTGCTATTAACCGTTATCTTCAATTGGCTCCTGCTGAAGCGAATCCCTACGACAGTAAAGGGGACATCTATGCACTGTTCAACGACTACGATTCGGCAAAAGTATGGTGGCAAAAGGCGATTTCATTCCGTTCAGATTTTCGCCAGCGTCGGCAAGTTAGCCCGTGCAGCCTTGTTACGTCAGGATTATGAAACTGCGGAAAAATATTTTCCGCCAGGAAGCCGCATCAAAACATGATGAAGAAAAATTCTATGAAGAAGTTCTTCCGATCTCTTTCTCATGCAACGCAAGGTCAATTTGTAAAGGCACGGAGCGGATTCAGAATATATCTGGAATCACATCAAAGCTCAACATCTTCCAGGAGTGGAGAACCGATTGACTTCGCGGGATGGCAATGTGTGATTATGAGATGCATGATTATTCTGTCGATGGTCCGTGATGAGGAAGAGTATTCCAATGAATCTGAGAAAAGATACAAGCAAACGGCATCTATGGCCGATTTTTGCTTCCGATTGCTTATTCAAGAATGGAAATTCATCGAAAGCCATTGAAACTTATTGACGACCTGATGGAAGATTCTTCGCATCTTTCATGCGTGGTAATCAACGATCAGTGTACAGCTACGGCAAGGCGATATTCCTTATTGAGCAAGGGAACTACAATCTTGCTCTTGAGCTGCTCGAGAATTCCTTGCAAAATACTGGATTCCGAATCATGCACCTCTCTATCATCACGCACTCTGTTTATTGAAGATGGGACGTACGCAGGGAGCCATACAGGAATTTCAGAGATTAACAACGTGGAGTGATCTCGGGTAATTCGTTTTTTGATTTGAATTATTTGACTTTTAATGAATATCAGGTGACCGGTATTGCAGTCGGTAAAAGCTCATTACTGGCTCGGGGATTGCCTACCAACAGCAGGGAGAAAAAGATCTGGCAATCACGGAGTATCAGAAATTTTTGGATATATGGAAAGATGCGGACTTCAAATCCCAGGAAATTGATGATGCACATGCACAATTGACAAAATTGAAAGGTATGGCAAAACGCTGATCGAACGGAATTCTTCACTCATTCACCGCCCCGATAGATTTTTTCCTCACCGACAACCACAGTATGACAGAGAACGCTGTCATTTAACCGGTTTCATCATCTCCAGCTTGACTACGGTGTTAAAAAATCGTATTTTTACTATCATTTTGGGGATGATTGAGCGATCAGTTGATCTGCATCCGTTGATTCCAATCTTTATTATCCACAGTTCTTCTACACACCGCATTATATTCGCCGAATAAACTCTTCGGGCGCTTTCTTATTTTCCGATCACTACGATTGTTTTTCGGAAATTTTCCGAACGGCATTACTCCGCGGTGTGCATTTTGTACCACTAACACGAAACGGTTTATGTATCATTCCATAGTTCTGGTAAAACAGGTTCCCGACACGACCAATATCTCCGGGCAGGTAATGAAGGAAGACGGTACGGTAAACCGTTCGAAACTTCCTGCAATTTTTAATTTCGAAGACAAAGTCGCTCTCGAGCTTGCCCTCCAAATTAAAGATCAATTCGGCGGAACTGTCACGGCAATCACCATGGGACCTCCGCGGGCATCCGATATTCTGCGCGAATGCCTGTTCATGGGAGCGGACAACGTCTATCTTATTACCGACCGGAAATTTGCCGGAGCCGATACGCTGGCAACATCCTACGTTCTCAGCAAAGCAGTCGGCAAGATCGGAAAATTCGATTTCGTGTTCGCCGGACGTCAGGCGATCGACGGCGATACGGCTCAAGTCGGACCGCAAACCGCCGACAAACTCGATATTCCCCAGATTACTTATGTCGAAAAAATTTTAGATATCCATAAACAGACGGCACGCATCAGAAAAAAAATCGAGGGTGGATATGAAATTCTCGATGCCCGTCTGCCGGTACTGCTGACCGTCGTCAACAATGCCGCAGAACCAAGACCGTTCAGCGCAAAACGCGTGATGACGTACAAAGGCGCCAAATCGCTTCTCGAACTCGAAAAGTTGGTCGAAGGAAATTCTCTTCTCTATATCGACAAACTTGTTTATGAGTATAAAAACCGGTCGTTATTCATTCCGACGTTTACGGCAGACGATCTTCAGATCGATATCGAGCGGTGCGGGATCAAGGGATCGCCCACAAAAGTTTATAACGTTGAATCGGTTGTGCTGGCGGGAAACGTTCCCGTCCGCATCGAGAATACAATTCCCGGCATGAATATACTCATCGACAAACTTCTCGAAGACAGGATTTTAGGTTAAGACGTATGACGAAATTTTCCAACGAAGTCTGGGTGTTCATCGAACAACGAAACGGCAAGCCGGCGGATGTCAGCTTCGAACTGTTGAGTAAAGGCCGGAAACTTGCCGATGCGATGAACGGCACACTCAAGTCGATCGTCATCGGCGATGCGACAACATCGATAGCTGAAGATACATTCCGGTACGGTGCGGACGAAGCGTACAGCATCGAGCATCCGTCCCTTCATCATTACAAAACACTGCCGTACAGCAAAATCCTTACCGATCTTGTCGCAAAACATGTTCCGCGCATCGTCCTTTTCGGCGCAACCATTATCGGAAGAGATCTTGCACCCCGCGTTGCATCGAGAACGCGCAGCGGCTTAACGGCAGATTGTACCGATCTCAAGGTCGAGACCATAAACTATCTCGGTAAAAGTTATGAAAACCTTTTACTGCAGATTCGCCCTGCATTCGGCGGAAACATCATTGCGACGATCATCACGCCGGATAATCCGATTCAGATGGCAACGGTTCGCGAAGGGGTAATGGAAATGCATCCCGCCGACCGTTGGCGCGAGCACCGAAGATCACACAGATTCCGTATGCAACCGACGGCATTGACGAGATGATCACCATCGTTGAGCAGCATCGCGAAGAAAGCAAGGTCAATCTGAAGGGAGCGCCGATTATCGTTGCCGGGGGTTACGGCATGGGAAATAAAGAAAATTTTAAATTGATTCACGAGCTGGCACATATTCTTGGCGGTGAAGTTGCCGGAAGCCGAGCCGCTGTCGATGCCGGTTTCATCCCTCATGAACGGCAAGTCGGACAAACAGGCATCACCGTTCGCCCGAAACTCTATATTGCCGTCGGCATTTCCGGGGCGATTCAGCATCGTGCCGGAATGCAGGAAGCGAAAAAAATTATTGCCATTAACACCGATCCGGACGCGCCGATCTTCGATATTTCCCACTATGGCATCGTCGGCAGTGCGATGGATGTCGTTCCGAAATTCATAGAAGCATACAAACATCGATTGAAGTGAAGAGCTTATGCCGAATTTTTTTCTCGAAAACCCGGACATCCTGTTTCATGTTAAACATCTTGATCTGAAAGAGATTGTTGCCCTTGCGGAAGACAACTATACGCAGGCAAAACAATTTCCGCACGCGCCGGTCAATTATGAAGATGCGATGGAAAATTATTGGAAAGTCCTTGAAGTTGTCGGCGCTCTTGCCGGAAATTCCATTGCCTCCCGGGCAGCAGGCGTCGACACCGAAGGGGCCTCGTTCACCGGCGGGCAGGTTCAGTATGCGGAAGGCACGCGGAAAAACCTGAGAGAGCTTGCTCAGGCAGATTTGCTGGGCATTGTACTTCCGCGTGCATACGGCGGATTGAATTTTCCCTTTACCATGTACATGATGGTTATGGAAATCATTTCCCGAGCCGACGCATCTCTTATGAATATCTTCGGATTGCAGGATATCGGCGATACGATCCGGAAATTCGGAACGGAAGAACAACGCAGGGAATTTCTGCCGAGAATTTGTTCCGGTGAACATACCGGAGCGATGGCATTGACGGAACCCGATGCCGGTTCCGATCTTCAGGCAGTGAAACTTCACGCGTATCAGAACAGCGATGGAAAATGGTTTCTGCGCGGCGTCAAACGGTTCATCACGAACGGCAATGCGCAAGTTCTTCTAGTTCTCGCGCGTTCCGAACAGGGCACAAAAGACGGGCGCGGCCTGAGTCTTTTTGTCTGCTATGGCGACGAAACGGTGCGCGTGCGACGGATTGAAAACAAGCTCGGCATTCACGGCTCACCGACGTGCGAACTGCAGTTCAACGACACGCCCGCACAACTCGTCGGCAGCCGGAAATTCGGTCTTATCAAGTATGTCATCGATCTGATGTTCCGGGCACGCATGGGTGTCTCGGCACAATCGCTCGGTATTTCGCAAGCCGCGTACGAAGAAGCGCTGAAGTATGCAAAAGAGCGCCGCCAGTTCGGAAAACCGATTTACGATATCCCGGTCGTCTCCAACATGCTGATTGAAATGCGCGTCCTGCTGGAAAGCAACCGGTCGCTCTTTTACAGCGTCGCCAAATGCGTCGATCAAAAAGAAAAACTCGAAGACCGCATCGAATCGTTGAAGTCGGCCGGGCAACCGTTTATCGAAGAAAATAACCGACTGAAACATCTGACGAAACTCGCGAACCTGCTCACGCCCGTTACCAAATATATTCTTGCAGAATCGGCGAACAAGATTTCATACGATGCGCTTCAGATTCACGGCGGAACGGGATACATGAAAGAATTTCGCGTCGAACGGCTCGCCCGCGATGCCCGTATCACCAATATTTATGAAGGAACATCGCAAATGCAGATCGTCGCGGCATCCGGCGGCGTTATCAATGACGTTCTGGAAGAATTTTTTACCGAAAAAGAACAAAAGGAATTCAAAGGCGGATTAACCAAGCTTGCCAATCATCTGAAAGATATACGGCAGATATTTTTGCACAGTTTGAAATATGTGATGGACAAAAAAGAGAATAGTTTTCAGGATGTTGCCGCAAAAGACCTGGTGGAAATGTACAGCTCGTTGTACATCGGATACCTGCTGCTCGATGAAGCCGAAATCGAACCGCAGAAAATTTTCATCGCGAACCGCTATATCGTCAACGCGCTCGGTCATGCACGCAGGAATGCAGAATCGATCACGAGCGAGCTGTTCGGCGATCTCATGCACGCGGACAAAATTTTAGTTTAATTATTTTTCATTGAAAGGAGAATCACCATGGCGAAAAGAAACGTGTATCATTATTACCGAATTTACGACGACCGGGAGCAATTCAATTATATCCGGACGTCGCTGGAAGAACAGGAATTGAGAAAGATGCTGAAGCAATTCGAGAAAAAAAATCAGGAATATTACAATACCGACTTTTTGACTTTTTTGAAAAAACGCGGCGTCAGCGCGGGTCTTATCGAAGTCACGAACGTTTATTATTGATTTTTCCACAACTCAATGAAACGTCAATCAGACTCGGTCTGGTTGACGTTTTGTTTAAGGTTCAGGATCGAACATCAGCATGTGGTTTTACTTTAGAAACACCATCTTTTTTATTTGCGTAAATGTTTTATTCAGATCACCGATGCTTACCGCATCAATTCGGTAAAAATAAACGCCGCTCGCAAAGTCGGAAGCATTCCACAGTACAGATTTAATTCCTGCTTCTTCGATTCCACTCGCGAGAGTTGCAACAACCTGCCCCAGTAAATTGTAGACTTTCAATGAAACCCGGCTCGTTGTTGGTAAATCATACCCGATAGTTGCAGTCGGGTTGAACGGGTTCGGATAATTTTGTTCCAAGGAAAATTTCTTCGGCAACTCATTTGAAGAAACCGGAACAGCCGTGACCATCTCGGATAATGGGCGACGCCAGACGCCGTTACCATACGTCCCGGCAAAGAGATTCGAATCGTTAACAGTAAGAGAGGTAACAGTTGTATGCGGCGGGAAGCCGACATTCACAGAACTCCAACTTGCACCGTCATTGGTAGAACAAAAGATGCCATCAAAATAAGTTGCGGCAAAAATGTTTGTATCGCTGACAGCAAGAGCAGTAATGGCATAATTCGAGGAAGAGCCAGTATCCGGTAAACCGTTAGTCTCCAAAGTCCAGTTTGTTCCGTTATCGGTAGAACGAAAAACACCATAACTCGTCCCTGCAAAGAGATTTTCTCCGATAACAGCAAGAGTCGCAATGTCGAGATACATCAAACTGGTGCTGACTACATTCCAATTTAAACCGTTATCTGTGGAAAGATAGATGCCGCCTCCCCCTGCGACGGCAAAGAGATTTGTTCCAATGATGGCAAAAGACGGAACATAATAATTACGCAACCCATTGTTTGCAGTACTCCATGTCGTACCGCTATCGGTGGAACGAAAGACGCCGTATAAACTAGTCCCAGCAAAAAAATTCGCGCCGCTGATGGCAAGAGATAAAACTTCACATTTTATCAAGCCCGAGTCGATAGAAATCCAGCTTGTACCGTTATTGGTGGAACGAAAGACGCCGTTATTATACGTTCCGGCTAAAAGATTCGTGCCGCTGACGGCAAGCGATAAGATATCCCTATTTGACGTCATGCCCGAGTCAATGGCTGCCCAGCTTGAGCCATTATCGGTGGAACGGAATACACCCCCATCAGTGCCCGCGAAGAGATTTTGTCCGTTCGTGGCAAGAGATCGGACATACGGATCCGTCAATCCTACCACAGATATCCAACTTGTACCGTTATCGGTAGAACGAAAGATACCACTACTGGTTCCAACAAGAAGATTCGTCCCGGTAACGGCAAAAGAGCAAACATCAAAATTCGTTAAGCCCGAATTGACAGACATCCAGCTTGTGCCGTTATCAGAAGAACGAAAGATACCGCCCCCATAAGTCCCAGCAAAAGTGTTTGCACCATCAACGGCGATAGACCGCACATACAAATTTGTTAAACCCGAATCGATAGATATCCATGTTGTCCCGTTATCGGAAGAACGATAGACACCGTCAATGGTCCCGGCAACGAGATTTGTACCGCTGACAGAAAGAGATAAGACATTGGGATTCATCAAGCCAGTGCTTGCCGAGATCCAGCTCGCACCGTTATCGGAAGAACGATAGACGCCTTCGGTAGTCCCGGCAAAGATGTTTCCCCCACTGACAGTAAGAGACCAGACATCATTATTCGTCAAGCCCGAATCGACAGCCACCCAGCTCGTACCGTTATCCGTGGAACGATAAACACCTCCATCGGTTCCGGCAAACAGATTCCCGCCGTCGACGGCAAACGACCAGACATCAAAATTTGTCAAGCCCGAATCGACCGGTATCCAGTTTTTGCCGATATCGGTGGAACGATAGATGCCGCGGTCATAAATCCCGGCAAACAGATTCGTACCGCTAACAACAAGGGACCAGATATTCAAACCCACCCAGTAGTCACTTGCAAGACTCCAACTCGTACCGTTATCTGTTGAACGAAAGAGGTAGCCATTAGTTCCAGCAAAAATGTCCGTGCCGGTGTTTTCGAAACAACTGACACGGCCGCTATACGATGTGTTGGTCGGTACCCACTGTGCAACGCATTCGACTCTTGCGAGAATTAAACCTGCAAGAAATACCAAACAAACTAGTAGTAGCTTTCTCATACAAATCCCTCAAATTGAAAGACAGGCTCTTTTCACATCGGTACGTGGTATTCAGTTCGGCAAGAACGCCAGGATGATCGGTGATTCCCCCATTTCTAAAACGAAAGGTACGGATATTCGGAAATAGAGTCAAATGTCTTCAGGTCGCGTGTTGTCTTTCTCTCCCGCTTTCCCTATATTCCGTTGTTTCATAATTGAAAAGGAATACAACATGTTTAAAAATTATACGCTTAATCGCCTTCTTGTGCTCGTTGCAACTGTAAGCTTCGCCTTTCTTTTAGCCGATACAATCATTGAACACCGGGATATTCTCTCGAAAGAATTGCTCGCCTATATCCCCATAGTATTTAGTCTGATTGGAATGCTCATCGGCATCGGTGCGGTCACACAGTGGAATGCACGCTGGATCCGGTGGTTTCAAATTTTTCTTTTTGCGTCATTCATCGTTGCAGCAGCAGGAGTCTATCTCCACATCGGTGACGATGACGATCAGGATAAACAAACCACAGAAGTGAGCGCCAAGCAGGAAAAAGAAAAAGATAAACCGCTTCTCGCACCCCTGGCTTTTGGAGGCATTGCCGTCGTAGGGTTACTCGGAACATCAAGAAAGTGGCACGCCGAAGTGATCTGATGCCGGTGATTTCAATGCCATGGTGAATATCTGATTAATACCGATATTCATTCAATGTATATTGTGATTCCACGACGAAATTTCATCGATACAAATAATTTATTAAAGGCAGGAATATGAAAACTCCGTTAAAGCCGCCGTACCTGAAGAAAATCGGTCAGCGCGGCAACATCGTTATCTGGGTTGTCGACGGCACATACGTGCGAACACATCTCGACGAAGAATTTACAAACTTCGGCCAGCCTTACTGTTTCGACTGCATTCCGAAAAATGAGTTCTGGCTCGATAAGGAGGCAGCGGAAGATGAACAGAAATTTTTTATCGATCATTTACTGGTCGAGCATCGTTTGATGGAACGCGGTGTTCCGTACGACACGGCGCTGGAAGCCGGCGATAAACAAGAAACGGCAGAGCGCAAGAAAGCGGGCGATGTGAAAAAACTGACCAAAGGCGGCAATCTCCCCGATCCATCGAAAGTGCATATCCGGCTCTGGAAAAAACTGGAGGCGGGAATCAGTGTCTGGATTATCGACGGCAGATTAGTGAGAAGTGTATTCGATATCGATTTTACGGAAGGCGGGCATGATTACGTTTACGAATTTGTTCCTCAAAATGAAGTGTGGATCGATAACGACCTTGAGGAAGCAGAACGCCCTTATGTTCTTCTTCACGAATTACACGAACGGAATTTGATGGCAAAGGGATGGACATATAGCAAGGCACACGAAGATTCAAGCAAGATTGAGTATCACTGTCGTCACCACCCCAACGAATTGCATTCTTCACTGGCAAACGAAGGATGGGAATAACAAAATACTCTTTCTGACTTCTCCGCAGGAACTCCTGCCGGAATTTTCGGTATTAATTACCGGAAGAAGTCGAAAAGAAAAATCCTACCGTCACGTACAGTTCCAACTGATCCGGTTCAATCGCCTCACCGGGAAAATACCGAATAGTCGGAACAACCGTCAGATATCGTTGAACGGAATTTTCAAAAAACATCGGGAACGAGAAAAAGACCGGCGTACGCGCTTCCGGTGAACTTAACGGTGTATCGTATCCGTTGATAGCATTCGGCGCGGCCTCTATGAAACCGATACCGAATATCGGTTCGCTCATCACGGACGGCGATAAACGCGCATGGAATTCAAATCCGTAAAATGAGGAAAAATAATTTCCGTTGAGAGTATTCGCCTGACCATTGAATGCGGATGAGTGATACCGCTCAATCGTGTACGCGGCATGAGCGACAACAGACAGCGGCGAGCCGCCGAAGCCGACAATTGTTGCCGACGGCTGAATTTGCGATGCACTCACCGCCTGATCGGAAAGTTTATCCGATAAAAAAAACTGTTCGGCCGAACAATTCAGATCGAGAATTCCCCACAGCGAATACCCGCCGGTTGCACCAATACCGATCGCACCGCTTTGCACGCTTGATTGCAGTGCCAACTGGTAACCGCTCTCTCCGTCAGGATGCCAGATGATTTGTCCGAAGACCGGCATTATTCCGGTCAGAAACATAAGTATGATGCCGACAATTCGCTTCATATGATCTTTCGTTGATATCATAACAATCCAATAATAAATATCGTAACAAATTTTTCGGGGATTTACAAACTTTCGGACAAGACAATAATACCATTCTTATTTCTTGTTCATGATATCCTGCACCAGAACGGATGCAATGGATCCTCCGGTATGAATACCGCTTTTATCGGAAAATTCCTTCACCCATATTTCAACCGTGAGCAAGAACGACGATGTTTTCCATTCATACCGCATGACATTCTTATCGCGCAAAACCGTATTGACTGACGACGGCTTTCCTAAAATTTCCTTCCATTTTTCGATGTTATCGGTTACTTTAAGATCCTGAAAAACATCCTTCTTATATTTTCGAAACGGTTTCCTGTCTATGCAATTAATTCCGATTTGGTACACTTTCATCGACAGCGTATCATACCACACCACCACACCGGAATCCGGAAACCATTCAACTCCAAGAACCGATTCCCAATGAGTCTTCTTCATCGGTTTTCCCAAAACAGAAAATATGGTCGACAACGAATCCCCTAATTTGACAGGCATTGCCCACGGGGGAAATTCCTGTGAATAACTCGAAACGGAAATACCAATGACCAAAATGAAGAGCCAACCGAACCAAAAAATTCTTTTCATAACTATTTCAATGAGAAGAATTTAACGACGAATGTCAAGCGGCAGCGCTCGTGAACTCGCCGGATCATCGGAATAAAAAAGCCCGTCCTCAAAAGAGAACGGGCTTTCTGTTCCGCTGTGTTTCCGATTTCTTACTTGATCAGAAGCATCTTCTTAACCTCCGTGAAGACTTTACTCGGATCGTCGGCAGCAACCGCTTCGAGACGATAGAAATACAGTCCGCTTGCAACACTGGCAGCATTCCACGATGCCGACTTGTAACCGGCATCCTGAGCTTCATCGACCAGTATACGAACCACCTGACCCAGTGTATTATAGATCGTCAGCGTCACATGTGACGACACCGGCAGATCATAACTCAGAACAGTTACCGGATTAAACGGATTCGGATAGTTCTGATGAAGCTCAAATGCCGTCGGCAAGGTGATTTGTTTCATCGATGCAGCCGCGTTGAGCGCCGAAGACGAATTTGACACACCGATCAGGAAGGGAACATCCTGCAATTCTACTGCACCGCGTAACCGAAGATTGGTACCCTGTACCCAGCTCAGCGTATCCAGAGCGGTCAGCGGCAACGGTTTTGCGAATGCATTATTGACCGCGTCGACCAGGCTGTCCAAGTTCAGGTAAATGTCCGGTGAAACACCTTCCCAATTCGTCATAAGATTATTGATCGAATCGGCAAGGTTACGGATCGTTCCCATCGATTTGATCCTGCGGGAATCCGGCGTCAATAATGAATCAAGGAGAACGAGGTCGCCGAATCCCGGCGGCGTTATCCCTGCATCGCTCGCTGCAATATTGATTTCCAACGCCAGCATGTCGGCAACGAGTTTATTGTTCTGCTTCGTCACAGGCAATTTTTTCTGCACCTTGAGGATCAACGCACCCTTCGGATCAAAATCAATTCCGCGGGGCACACCGGTATGTGTCACTCCTTTGGTATTGAATGTGGCAAACACATCAGCTTGAGATCCGGGGGCAAGATAACCTTTAACCTTACGACCCGCATTCAGTTGACCTGCTTTACCGACAATGATGATTTCATGCTTCTGGAACATTTCGGTAATGATGTTTGCCGTATTCCCGCCGAACGTTTTCTGTTTCTTCGCGACCTTAACAGGTTTCGCCTGATCGGTTTGCGCGAGTTGATCGGCTGTGAACGTTCGGAACGAAACATTCGTATCGGGTGTAAACAGGTTGAAGAATGCTACGGTCACACCGTCGGTTGAATCGGCTGAAAGTGTTATGACCACCGAATCAGTCGATCCGTTGCCGACCAATACGTCGTTGACGTAGACATTCGAGAAGGTATAGTTCGCAACGTGCTTCCGATGGATACTGAACGAACCGGGAACATCGGGTAGTTGCAAGTCTGTACCCGGACCGAACATGCCGTTATACAGAACCGAATATGGATTCAACTGGGCAATGACGATCGGCCACGTTGTTTCCGTTCCGTAATGCACCGAATCCGGAATGAAGGTCGCGGTATCGATACCGACTCCCGTCCACGGCAATATGCGCGGATGCCAGTTGCCAAAGTTCAACCCGCCGATAATCTCCGTATCGTTAATGGTAACCGTGTAATATCCAGGTTTCACGGGATACGTTTCCTGCCATCCTTTCACCGGTTGTTCGATGACACAATACGTACCGGCACAAAGATTGGTGAAGCAGTAATTTCCATTGGCATCGGTTGTTACCGTTTTGATGGTATCCTTCGTCGGATTACCATGAGCATCGGGAACAACGAGAGAAATGCTCCAATTGGGAATTCCTGTTTCGGTTTTCGGATTGTATATACCGTCGTGATTTTTATCGTTCCACTTCATACCGCAAATTGCACCTTCACAGGCTTCATCGCAAACACGGCACTTTCCTTTACTGCCGGCATGCCAGAGCGAATACACTTCGGCTGAATCGATGGCGCGTGTGAAGAGCTCCAGTTCATCGATGGCAATATGCAATTGATTGAGCTCTGTCGGCAAGTGCGTCGCTCCGATGATCAAGTCGGAAGTTTCATACAGACTGCCGATGGTCGTTATCGGATTTGATTGCACTAATGATCCGTCGAGATACAGCTTACTGACCATCGGTGTCGCGTTTCGTTTCAGGGTCGCGACGACATGATGCCAGAGCCCGGGTACCAGCGGTGTGGCATACTGAATCAAACCGGTGGTTGCCGGTTCGACATCGAATGTCAATTTGCCGCCCAACAAATAGAGGCGGTATCCGACAAATCCGCCGCCCGGTGAGACTGTCACTTTTTCGACAATCGGTTGAATTCCGGTGCTATCGCCATCAATATACACCCATGCATCGATGGACATATCCGATGTTGAAAATGTGATTGCGGAAGAATGCGGTACATCGACATATGTTCTGGTCGGATTCTGACCGAAGAAGTATAACGCATCGCCAACCTTACCTCCTCCGATTGCAGGCACACTGCTTGCCGGAGATGGTCCGAAACCGGTTGTCCACGTCGGGAAATTTTGAATCGCGCCCGGTTTAGGAACACCGTTATGACCGGCAACGATTTCCGTATCGAGAACTCCGTTTTGCGGATCGTTCAATGGCCACCATGCTACCATGTCGGACGGCGGCGTCACACATGTTCCGCTGCAGTTTATCAAAACAAGACAGTATGGTTTTGATGTATCGGTACATCCATTGGGACCGGTCAAAATTAATTGATAACTGCCGGTCGTCGGTGGATAAAATACTTCTGAATTTCCCATCGGTGGCGGAATTGGGACACCATTGAGCAACCATTGATAACCGAGATATCCCCTCGGCGCACAGAAATGGGCGGTATCGCAAATCCTATCGCAGCAGTCCGGACCGTCAAACGGAAATAATGTGAAATCCGGATAGGGGTAGACGGTCACTATAATACTTGCCGTGCTCTTACAACCGCAGCCCGGATCGGTATAGGTTACAGTGTAGGTTCCGGAAGTATATACTGTAATGGATTGTGATGTTTGACCGGTACTCCAGATAATATATGGAGGACCGAAAGAACTGGTGAGTTTGACTGAATCGCCCTGGCAAAGATTTACACTTCCATTAGGGGTAATGATCGGAGCGGCAGGAACGTTACAGACAACTATGGTCGTCGAAGCAGTATCCGTACAACCTGTCGAGGTATCAGTAACGACAACTTTATAAACATGCACACCAGTTGTGCCGAAGAAATCATTTATCGTGTTCACACTGTCGAAGAGATTTCCATCTTTAAACCAAGTGAAGATATAGGATCCCGGCCCGGGTGGCGTTGTCAGTGTCACATAATTAATTCCGGAACCAAGGCAGACAAGATGGCTTGGTGAAACGGTAATATTGATTAACGGTTTCGGATTGACGACAACCGTAACCTGGGGCGTCGTGCACTGGCAACCGTTCACGTCCGTTACCACAACTGTATAATTACCGGCCACTGAAACCGCAAGTGTTGATGCCGTACCGGCTGGTCCGGCAATTATATTTCCGTTTTGATACCATTGATACGATGATGCCGGTGGTGCAGTCAATGTAAACGGAAGTTGATTTGGACAAACAGTTACAGTACCCGACGGCGAAATAAAGCATCCGCTTGCGGCAGGAATAATTGTTATCGATTGTGACGATGTACTCGAACATCCATTGGTATCTGTAACCGTCAATGTCACAGTATACGTGCCGGTTGTCGTATACGCATGCGATGTCGATTGTGTCGCCGATGTGGCAGCATCACCGAATTGCCATAAGTAGGTTAACCCCGGTGTCGATGCGCTCATCGGAATATCCGTGCCAACGCATGTCGTCGCAGGAAGTACAAATGCTGCTGATGGAGGCGGGTTGATCGTAACCGTCCTTACCTGCGTTACTGTACATACACCGTTGGAAACAGTCTGTGTAACCGTATAGACGCCGGGTATATAAATGTGCGACGGATTTTGATATGTTCCGGTTGCACATCCGGTCACAGGTCCGCTGCCGGGACCGATGATACATCCATCACCAAAATTCCACGAGTATGTGAGAGTAGCTGGAGGAAGATATGTTGAATGATCGATAAATGATGTCGGCACACCTGCACACGCCGGTACGAAACTAAAATCTGCAACCAGCGGAATTGAAAGTGTATGACTCACTGAAATTGTACAATTCGCAGGCGGCGGACTTGTGTTCGGTCCGAGTCCTGTATACGTTACCGTATAATATCCTGCTTGCGTAAAGGAATGGGATGGCGTCAATGAGTTCGAAGTATTATTCACGCCGCTTGCCGGATCGCCAAAATTCCAGCTTTGGCTTGTGACACCGCCGGTTGATGCGTCGAAGAATGATACCGGATTACATATCGGAGTCCCAATGGTGAAATCAATGACCGCATTCGTATTGCATGGGTTCTGCGGCGGCGGACATGGACCGGCGGAAACAACAATTATATTTGATGTTGCCGTACACCCATTTACATCAGTAACAACGACGTAATATGAACCGGGATTGCTGACAGTATACGTCGACCCGCCGGGCCCTCCAACAACACCGCCGACAGGATACCATGCATAATTGTATGTTGGTGATCCTTGAAGCGCATGTAATGTAACGCTGATTGGTCCCGAGAGTGGCGTGCAATATGAAATTTGATCCGGTGTCGAAATACTTGCCGTAGGACCGACCGGCTGCGGTACATTGATTGTTGCTGTTCCGGTACATCCGGATGCATTTGTGACAGTAACGGTATATGATCCGCCGGAAGTTACGGCGATCGGATTCCCGGATGCTCCATTCGACCATGCATAGGAAGTGAAACCCGGTGTTGCTGTAAGAACCACAGGATTGCAAAGTTGTCCGGTCGCTGTGATCGTCGGTGTTGGTTTCGGATTGATGGTGATTTGCAAATCCAATGTCGTACTACACACCGTCAATTGCAGGTAGACAACAGATCCGGGCCCATGCCAGAGAACCGAAATCTGATTTGATCCTTGCCCTGTAACAACACTACCATCCGGTGAGACGGGTCCGCTCGGCGAAGAAAGAATCGACCATTGATAGTCAAGCGCCGGATTTGGAAGGCCCGCAGTATACGTCACCGTTTGATCCATACAAACCGTACTGCTTCCGGTAATCGACGAAACATTGAACAAGGTCACCGGTAATGTGAATGGCACGGAAGTACAGAACGGCGCCGTTGAACTAACATAGACAACCGAAACGGAATACGGTCCGGTTGGCCCCCATGTAACAGTAACAGGATTTGCGTGATTCGATCCGCTGATCGTTCCGTTCGTAACCGACCACTGGACATCATTACCCGACGGCGGTGGTGCAGTCGAATAAGTATAGGTACCGTTTGCACAAACTACATTCGGTCCCGTAATTGCAGTCGGCGGAGCAACCTGAACAACATTCACGACAAACGTTTCACTGTCCGTACAATAAGGATTCGGTGAACCGAACGGTTTTGCCGTAACGGTTTGTAAGCCGGGAGATGTCCATTGTATGGTTGCATTCTGGGTGTTCTGACCGGAGATAACTGTTCCCCCGGTGGTTGACCAAACGAAATTTGTTGATGGAGTGGTCGGGTTACCGAATGCGGTAAAAGAAGAAGTAGAATTGAGACAGACCGGTCCGGTGGGACCAACAATCGAAAAATCCGGATTGACGGTTACTTGAATCGTTGCACTGCCTGGTGCGCAACCCAGCAGAGAGTTGTGCCAGGAAACAGTGATCGTGTATGTTCCGGGGGCATTCCAATGAACCTGAATGTGGTTTGTGCTGTCACCGGCAATAATCGTTGCCGCTCCGGCGGGAACCGTCCATTTGTAACACGTTCCGGGCCAAGCAGGAACCGAGTAAACCGGATTACTATTAATACATGCTATGGTTGACCCGATGATTGTCGTTGTTGTCGGAATGATCGGAATATTGACGGTAGTCGAGTCGGAACAAACATTTGGGCAGCCGGTTATTGAAAGAGTAATCGACCCTTGCGGATTTCCCGATCCCCATTGTACACAAATGTTGTTCGAGTTGACGAAGGGAGGGAGAATTGTCCCGCCGACAACAGACCAATGATACGTTGCACCGGTACAACTAACGGGCGTTGAATAACATTTCTCCGTGCCCGCACAAACTGTCGAAGGACAGTCTATGGTGGGACCTGGTGTACCAGTAATAGTAATACTATGTCTCGCAGTGTCACTGCATCCGCATTGATTGAAAACAACGAGCGTCACGGTATATGTCCCGGGAGATGAAAATGTGTGCGTCGGATTTTGAATCGATGTCGTGTTGTTTCCTCCGCTTGCCGGGTCGCCGAAGTTCCAATTCCACGTGATTGCATTCAAGGATGCATCGTTGAAGCTAACGGGTGTTCCGAGACATGCCGTTGTCACCGAAGGATTGAAAATCGCTTTGGGTGAGTTGATAATCGTGACGCACGAATTATCCATGCCGGTGTGACCGTTCGTGTCAGTTTCAATCACTGAAATACTGCCATTTCCTGCGGGACCCCACAGAACAGTGACGCATGTGAGCCCGACGCCGGTAATGGATGGATTTCCGCTAATGGTACCGCCGACAACATTCCACGTAAAAGTATCGGCCACTGCCACGCTGGCGCAATATGTCGCAAGATGGTTTTCACACGCATAGAGGCAACCTCTGGTACCGCTGGCGCCGTTCGTATTTTTCCCCGATGGCACGCAACTGGTGTCCGGTGTGAACGAAGATGTAATCTTCGGATTAGGAAAAATCTGTGCGAACACCTGTTGTGTCGCAATCAGCAGTATGATCATGAAAAGAACATTGTAATGTTTTTTCATAAAGATTCCTTTCAAAATGGAATGAGATGAGTGAGTGTATTACAATCTTTTGCCCAAATGGGAACAAAATCTGCCATCATAAAAAATTATCTATTGACGGTATCGTAAAATATTCTTTTCGTATCGACTATTTCCTGCCGATCGGTCTGGATCGATAAGCGGTAAAAATAAATTGAACCGGCAACCGTATCATGTTCGACTTCAACTTCATGTTTTCCCGGTTCGAATTTTACTTTTTCGATCACGCGTTTACAGTTCTTTCCTTGTTCGTTTAAAATGCTCAGCGTAACCATTGCCTCCTGTGGCAAAAAAAATTCGATAACACAACCCGAATTATTTCTGCCGGGAAACACCTGTTTCGATTTAAATTCGTCGTTCATTCAAGCCCAATTATCATCGGAATGGATTTAATCCGTTACATAATAGATAAAGCAGTATACGCCCGCAATCATGGAAACCATGATTTGGGCCTACGAAAAACATGAGAATGCGATTATAAAAAACGGAAGGAAATTTCAGAAAAAAGGAAACGAATACTCGGGAAAGAGTTTATTCCAGCGAGGTCAAACCTTCACGGATTGCGTACTTTGTCAACTCGGCAACGGTATGAATCTTAAGTTTATCCATGATATGCTGACGGTGAGATTCAACTGTCGAGACGCTGGTATTCAGAATAGCGGAAACTTCTTTCGTCGACTTTCCCTCGGCAATAAGCTGAAGTACTTCGCGTTCTTTCGGTGTGAGCCTGGCGAGCGGCTTGCCGGCCGGTTCCCCAAGATGCCGGAGATAATCTTCAACGACCACGCCGGCAATATCGGGACTGATATAAATTTTATTTGACCGAACACACCGAATGGCATCCCCGAGCTCGTCGACCGCACAATCTTTCAGCAGGTATCCGGAAGCACCGGCTTTGAGCATCTTGGCAACAAATTCCTTACTGGTATGCATCGACAGCGCTATGATTTTTATGCGCGGGGAAATTGAAAGAATTTGCTGTGTCGCCTCGACCCCGTTCAGGTCGGGCATGGAAATGTCCATAAGGATCAGATCGGGCTGGAGTTCCGATGCCAGGGCAATGGCATTCCTGCCGTTCGTCGCCAACCCCACTACTTCACAATGCAGATCGTTCTGGATAATATGGCGCAGGCCTTCACGTAATATTTTATGATCATCGGCAATCAGTACGCGGGTCTTTATCATTAGTTTTCCTTTCAAGCCAAAGAATCAGATTGCCGGTGTACCGGGGTTTTGAACGGGATGTTCAGAACAACCGATGTTCCTTCGTTGGGTGCAGAACTGATTGTCAAACTTCCACCCAGGTGCAGGATGCGTTCACGCGTATTGAATAGTCCGAAGGAATCTCCCCGTTCGTACATCGCCCTTCCGACAGATTCCTTCATTCCGATACCGTTGTCCTGAACGGAAACTTGAATGGACGCGGATAATTCAGAAATGGAAAGAGAAACCCAGCTTGCACGGGAATGTTTGACGATATTGATAAGAACCTCCCGTGTTGCGTAATACAGGATGACGCTGATTTCATCCGTCGGCTGGTCTTGCAACTGTTCTCCGGTAAACTCAAAACCGATATTGTGCCGCTCAAAAAGCTGTGTCGCCAGCGACCGGATGGCTTCGGCAATTCCTAATTCGTGAAGTGCGGGGGGACTGAGTTCAAATGTCAGAGAACGTGTGTCATTGATCGATTCCTCGATCAGTGAACGAACCTCCGAAAGAGCGGCGAGTGTATTCGCATCTTGCATGGACCGTTCAAGCGTACGAAGTTTGATTTTTGAGAATGCCAATGTCTGCCCGATGGTATCGTGAAGAAACGTTGCCATCCTGCGCCGTTCCCGTTCCTCCGTCAGCGATAATTCGGTCGCAAGCATTTTCACCTGCTCTTCGTTATGTTTTCTTTGTGTGATATCCCGTGCGATACCATAAATGTGTGTCACGCGAGAATGAGTTCGGTCCCAAATTGGAGCAACATGATGATGAATCCAATGCAGATTTCCGTCTTTCGTATACACGCGACTTTCGTAGCTTTCCGGTTCTCCATTCCGAACGGAGTCAAACATTTTCCGGACATAGAAAATGTCTTCCTGATGATTGAATCGTTCGGCAAAATCACCACTTCTGAATTCTTCGGTCGAATAACCGGTTAACCGTTCGAACGATTCGGTTATCCAGAGGACAGTAAAACGGCCGTCATTGTCAATGCTGAGAAGGTACGCGTAATCCGACATCAGTTCGGTAATGAGCCGGTAACGTTCCTCACTCTTTTCAAGTTCTTTGCGATGTTTTATACGACGCACTTGAAACATCACGAGCAGATATGCCAGAGCCGCAATCGCACCGCCTGCGGGGAAATAGATTATCGGACGCAAATACAGCGGCGGCAAAATCGTGTATGAGTCTCGTTCCGGTTTCGGATTAAACTGACCGTACAGCCCCTTCGCTTGAACCTCGATAACGTAAGAACCGGGAGGTGAGGAATGAATGGAAACTTCATGGACAGTATTCCACGCAGACCAGATTCCTCCGTTTACACGATACCGCGTCAATGAATTTTCAGGAGCTACTTCTCCGTTATAAGCAAACGCATTCCACCGGACAAATGCGTTCTGATTTTCGACAATCGGTTTATCGATAATGATGTAGGGATAATGATCGTCCCCGGCTTCACGATGAAGAATTGCAGCTCCTTTTCCGGTCGTACCGACATAAATGCCCTCGCGCGTCGGCAAAACGGGCCACAACGCGTTGGAAACCAGACCGCTTTTTTCATCGAATATCGACCATCTGCCACGATCATAACAACACAATCCTCCACGCGTCGTTATCCAAACAACTCCCGCTGAATCTACCTTGATATCATAAATCCTATTATCGGGAAGACCATCTTCAATACCGAAATATTGCAGTGAATCATTGCGATCGATGCGACCCAACCCGTTTGTTGTCATGTGACCGAACCACACACTTCCATCGTGATCGACTGCAAGACAAAAGACATGGTCCTGTCGGAGTCCATTTGCGGTCGTCCAATGTTTCCAGACTCCTGACCGGTATCTGCTTATACCTTTGTGAGTCCCAAACCAGAGCGAGGAATCCTCACTTTCATCAAAAGCGTAGACACGTCCGCTCAATAAACCTTCTGCAAGACTCCATCGGGAAAATGTATCTCCTTGCAGACAATACGCACCCGCCTCATCGTCGTCGGAAGTCCCCGGATAATGTCCGAGTCCGAGAAACCATAACCTGCCATCACGATCTTTACGAATTTTATGAATATACATCCCCCCGGCCGATCTGGTCACGGGATAGTTTTCCCATGTTTTTCCATTCCACTTATACGCTCCATCGAATGATGAGCCGCTCGAAATCCACATATTTCCATTTGCATCTTCCTGCAAACCCGTAATATTCAGAAGACGCTCTTTGCCGATATAGGCCATGTCCTGGTGTGTGCCATCCGGATGTTGTATTTCAATCCCGTTCGCCGAACCGATCCAGACATCGCCGTTGCGGGTTTTGAAAATTTCATTGATACAATTTTGTAACTCAAACGAAGAGAGGGGAAGCGATTGCCATTTGTGCGAAGAGTGACGCCAAATATATACTCCGTCATCACCGCCAAGGCAGAGATCGCCGTTTTGCCGGAACAGGACTTTCGTAATATTAGAAGCATTCTCGGGCAGAAAGGGAAGCATGTTCCACAATCCGTCGTGCCTGACAAATATCTCGCCCGCTCGTGCGACGGCAACGACATTATCATTCTCATCAATATCGGCGCTCACGATATATAACACAGGCTTTGCCAATTTACTTCGACGAAAGGGTCCATCCTTCGTCCATTCCCATATTCCCATCTTATCGGCAGGACCGCGAACAAGACAAATACCGGAACCGTGGCGATTTTCGGTTACGGACAATACGGCAAGAGGCAACTTCTCGTTCGACGATTGTAATTGCGGCTTCCACGACATTCCAGTCCGTCGATAGAGTCCATTGGAAAGCATCAACAAAACATTGCCGTTTTTTGTCGGATAGACATGGATGATTTTTTTGATAAATTCCGGGTCCGGTTTTGGAGTGATCGACGTCCCGAAAAGGGCACTCAAAGCGACATCTTCCGACAACGGAACAGAATCTTTCCCGATCACGTAGAGATTCTTTCCGATTTGTTTACCGAACTTCCGGAAACCGTTTCTGTTGCCGAGATAATAACTGCTCCCCGAAAAAACCAAGATGCTGTCGTGATATTCAGTCTGGATAACCGAGGCATCTGCTTTCGGCCAGATGGAACCCTCTTCACCCTGCCGCCACCGATATCCGTCATACCATGCCACACCGGTCAGCGTAGAAACCCAGAGTGTGCTGTCGGACGATTCAAAAAGATTTGTTATTTCACCGGAAGGAAGACCCGAAGATGTCGTAAAATGTGCCCAGAGCGATTTCTCACTCATATCCGGAAATTGTGCTAACGATTTCCCATGAATAAAGAGAAAAAAAAAGACAAACACTGCATACCACAACAGGCGTTGTGTTTCTTTTCTACTCACTCGTGAGCAATATAGTTGTAAAAATATGGATGCCATCCATGGAATAAAGAACGTTTACCGGTCTGAACCAACGAAGTTTCTCTATCAGACGAAAAAAAATTGATGTTCGTTCAATCAAATATTACGATGCGGCAATGACAAAACGAATTTCGTAATTGATTTTCTTTACACGCCCCGGGCCTGTTATATCGCTTACTTATGTTTTCCCAATGGTTCCCGGTTGACCGGTTCCTGCCTCACGGGCTGTGGTGCCGGAGTGCGGGGAGCCGCCTGCTGCTGAGGGTGTGCAACCGGTTGAGTTTGTTGCCAGACATTTCTGTGATATTCCTGGGCTTTATTGATGTCGTTAAAATTGCGGACCGGTGGTGTCGGTGTCGGTCTTGCAACGGGGTGTTGCACATCTTGCTGAACCTTGACGGGTGGAGCGGGAGATGTTTGTACCGGCTGCCGCGCCCCTTCCTGCATGAATCCATGAATGCGTATGGCCGGTTGCCGTTCCGGTTGCTGAACAATGTCCGGAACGCCGCGTTGTTTATCTACCGGTTCTGTTTTTATTTTTTGTCCGATTTCCAGAGATGGATATTTGGTCCTATTATTTTGAAAATATTGATCGCGCACAGCCGGTGTAACCGTTTTCACTCCCTGTTGTTTCCGAACGTCTATATTTAATTGTGCTACCTGTTTTATGACTGCCGACCTGTTCGAAGCATTATGAACAAAATCCTTGGGTAAATAATTTTTATTATCGCGCACCCAGTTATGGACAATAATAGTGTTGGCGCCAACCGATCTTGCCGATCCATAATAATGATTGATGTATGCATTACCGACGCCGGGATACCGGTGCCAGTTTTCCGGATGATAAAAATACCAGTTGGTAAAGTAATACGACGGAGAACCGAAAATAACCATTTTCCCCGAATGGTTACGATAAAATCCGCAATCGAACCAGAAAGGATAGGGATACCAATAATCGTACGGATACCATGTCGGATAACCGAACCAATACGAATAGGGACTGCATGTATAATTCGTTACCGCATCCGGGTTCGGCTCGGTATTGACATCTTCCGGTGAATAACCATTTTCCGTCGCGTAATCGTCGGCCGCCTGCTGTAAATCGTTTGCCTCGTCCGGATTTTGTTCAATGTTTTCTTTCCATGCCGCGGCGTCTTCTGTATTCTGTCTGGTCTGCACCAAATTCAAGGAGTCTGCCCGGTGTATGACTCTTTCCGGATTGCGGCGAAATCGATCCCCGACACGAACGGTCAGATTTAAATGATCATTGAGAAGACTTATTATTTCGGGATATTGAATGATGTCCCGTAAGGCTTGTTGGGTTTCCGGAGAATAATCGGAAATGATTTGTTGGAATTGCGCATCCGTTTGTGATTGCATTGCATCGATCTTTTGAATCTGATCAAAATAATCGGTACCGTATTTTACTGCAGTCTCATGAATGTCCGCCGGATAATCAACAAGAATGGCATTAATCTGATCTTCGGATTTTTGTCCCCCTTGTGCAATTTTTGAAACCAAGTCAGGATATCTCGCCAAATTCCAAAAATCTTCTTGCTCGCTTTTGGAATAACCGCTGACAAAGCTTGCAAAATCGTCACTCGTTTTCTTTTGTAAGCTCGCAATGCTCACGATGGCGGCAGGATATTCACACGCTTCAAAAATATGAAGACGGATCGTATCCGGATACATCACCAGAGCATTGACAGCCGCCGAATCTTCTCTCATTAAGTGTTTCGACGATTGGGCTTGATCTTGGGCATTGGCGGAGACAGAAACCCCGATGAGAAGGAAACCGAATACAACAATAATCAGACATTTCATATTCATTCTTTCATAATATAATGGCAGACAACCCTTTTACTATATAAAAATAACTCAGAAATTGGTTAATAGCAAACGATGGTACCAAGCCGATGTAACATCAATTTAATCATATTTAAACCCCTGGAATGGATGGTTTTCGATATTCTTCGCATTGTAGAGTGAATTCTTAACATGATGGTGTTCTTTATCCTACGGTGCGAGAGCGACCGTTTCCGATGTTTCCGTCAGCTCGCGAAGAACAGGACGGACTATTTGAGCGAAGTATTGCATTCAGAAATTTTTTGCACCAATTACCAGAGACATAGTATGGTGGCCAAAATCGGATGTCAGGCGCGCAATTGCCGCCTATCCAAATTTTTTGAACGAACAACCCCTCCGGGATACAATGTTATACGCTTGAAGCCCTGTTTTGTTGCGAATTGCGCTGTTTAGAGTTTATGAGAAAGATGATTTTGTCGTGTTCGATTTGGGCTTAGTTAAGAGCTTTGACTTCAGTAATAAATTTGCCTACCTTACTTTGATTACGTCCTGTCCGGACGTAAAATTTTTAATATTATGGAATAGCTCTATGCCAAAGAAAAACATTTACACATGCTTTGTTGTTGCAGGACTTCTGCTGTTTCTGCTCACACCAACAAACGCACGTCAATCCGGGAATGGGATATCGGGCCAGGTCAATTGTTTTGCCATGAACCCGCCAAACAAATATGCCGGCACAACCACCGGGGTTTACGTTTTTACAAAAGAAGGAAATGAGTGGAAACAAATCAACAACGGGCTGACCAATACGAACGTGCACACGCTCCAAATCATCGATAGTACTTCTCGTCTGGTCGCCGGAACCGAAAACGGGATTTTTCTTTTCCGGAATGATGGGGAAGTCTGGGAAGAACATTCCGCCGGATTGACAATCAAAAACGTATGGTCTCTGGCACTTTCGGGCGGTCGCCTGTTCGCCGGAACAACCAACGGTGGGATTTTTATATCGACGGATCGCGGTGAAAACTGGTCACTTTCAAACAACGGATTGCCAACCGATGCAGTAATCTATTCGTTAAATGAAAACGGAGGGATTTTATACGCCGGAACCCAGAAAGGTGTTTTCATTTCAAAAGACAACGGAGCAACCTGGGCACAACAATAATTATACGCTGCAATTTTAAACCGGAAGCCTTTTCGACAGAAACCAGTCGTACCGAATCGAGTTGAAAAAATCGATCCTCTTACAAAACAGATAAAAAACGAAAACGAATTACTCGTTTTAGTTTTTTCCCACATTTTCAAAATATCCCCATTTACGAAAAATTCACATCCTGCCATCAGAAACATCCGCAATAATTTATTTGCGTGATGAAAATCACCTCACAACCCTTGCATTGGTGTTACCTTAAGTCCAACACCAACCATTGTTAGTGTCAAACTTCCGATCAACCGGCAATCAACCGAACCGGCATTTCGATCTGCGGTTTACGTTCCTCTACAAAGATAGTAATACATCGACGGTACAATGTTTTTCCCGTCATGGGAAATTATACAATTTTTAACATGATGATTATACCACATTTTTTATGTCCCAAGATACGAACAAAAAACATATAGATCCGAATATCGGGTTGCTGAACGAAAACGGCAACCATAAGAATGGTAATGGGCGATTATTGCCGATGACTCCAACTCCGCGTCCGGGGGTAAAAAAACTCCTGAACCTCGGCATGTTCCTGAACGACAATGATGAGGAACGTTTGTCAGAAAACAAATCCACTCCCTCCCTGGAAACGATCAGCAGATTCGTCCAGACCCTGATCGATAAAGGCATTGTCAGTCAATCCGTCGTCGACGAAGCACTTGTCTACAAACGGACACATGCAAAAAAAGATCCGCGTTTACTCTTCCAGATTCTTATTGAAGAATTTCTCGTCGATCGCGAAGCTGTGTATGAACAATTCGTCGATTATTATTCATTCCGGAGAATTGATGTTGTCGCACTCGGGATTGGTCCGGACCGTGTCGAATTTATCCAAAAAACTCTTAATTCGCTCGTCACACGGTTGCAGGATATTGCAACCAAGAACAAGATTCTTCCATTTAAGGTTGCTGATGATGATCCGAAGAAACTCATTATCATCACTCCGGACCCGACCAATCCGGAAATTGCAAAAATAGCAAGAGCATATCCATACCCCAAGCATGAAATTTGCTACGTATCATTTCAAAGTTTTTCAGTGCTTGAACGAGCCCTCTTGCAAAATTCCGGCCTCTCGCAAGGCATACTGGATTTTGAACCCGACGATGACGATCAAATTTCCGATGAACTTGACGATGAAATTCGAAAAGGAAAATTAGGAGAACTGGTCGACAACACGCTCACGGATGCCGTGCGAATGGGTGCCAGCGATATTCACTTTATCCCGAAAGATTTCCGCAAGACGGAAGTTCATTTTCGTCTTGACGGGTTACTTTCACTCTGGAAAACAGTCGATGACATTCGTGCCGATGCCGTTATTGCCGTCGTCAAGGACATTGCGAAGGGCACCGATCGGTTCGAACACAATCTTGCGCAAGATGGATTCATTCAAAAGAATATCAATAATAAGCTGGTCCGTTTCCGTGTATCGATCATACCGATCATTAACAGGGAATTACGGGTCAAAAGCGAATCAATCGTATTACGAGTTCTCTCCGATCCGGAAGCCAGCATTACCGTGGAAAATATCGGGTTTCAAGAGAAAAATCTTCAATGGTTTAAGCAAGCCATCGAACAGCCGTACGGCATGATCATACTGACAGGCCCGACCGGAAGCGGCAAGAGCACAACATTGCTTGCCTCGCTTCGTTATATCATGAGCCCGACGTTAAATATTTTAACAGTAGAAGATCCGGTTGAATATTTCATTGAGGGGGCACGGCAGGTTAAATTGAACCCGAAACTGGATTTTGAACAGGCCCTTCGTGCGATTCTCCGGCACGACCCCGACGTCGTCATGGTCGGAGAAATCCGCGACCGGATTACTGCCGATATCGCAATCAAACTTGCCAATACGGGTCACTTAACTTTTACCACACTTCATACAAACGATGCCCCGAGTGCGATTTCCCGGTTGTTCAAGATGGGCATTGAACCGTTCCTGTTATCATCAAGCATTAATGCCATTGTTGCTCAACGGTTGGTGAGAAAATTATGTGACCGGTGCAAGGCGAAGGAGGAAAATGTTTCTCCATCCATGCTTCTCAATATCGGTATGACCCGGGAAGAAGTTACGGCAACGAAAATTTACCGGCCGGTCGGGTGTATCGAGTGTCTCCGCGGTTTCAAAGGACGCACCGCGATCCACGAGATTCTGTATTTGACCAAAGAAATCCGTGAATATATTCTCAATTCCGGATCCTCCATCAACGAAACTGCGATCAGGAAAATTGCAACCGAACAAGGCATGAAAACATTACGTGAAGCGGCTATTGAACTTCTCAAACACGGCAAAACCTCAGTACAAGAAGTCGTTGAAACCACACTGATTGCGTAGTAACCAAAACCCGAATCGGATCGTTCTTCTCAGGAATCTGATTTTCCGCACTTCGGCCGAAGAAATCATCTCACTTGATAAGCAACATTTTTTTAACTTCAGAAAATGTTTTAGCCGGATCTGAACTGTTTACCGCTTCGAGACGGTATAAATAAATTCCGCTGGCAAGTCCGGCAGGATTCCATTCGACCGATCGGTATCCAGCCGGCTGAATTTGATCGATCAACCTCGCTACCATTTTTCCCTGCACGTCGCTTACCGTCAGTACAATTTTGCTTTCAACAGGCAATTCATACTGTATCACCGTCCGGGGGTTAAAAGGATTGGGATAATTTTGCATCAGCGAAAATTCCCGCGGAATTGTTTGAAGCGTGCCGCGCACATCCGTCGGCTGTACCACCATGATCGTTCCTTTCATTCCCATAAAAAAATGATTTGCACACACATAATAGTATATGCCGGTGTGCGGTGGAATAACCGTTCCACCTCCGAACGGTGTATTGAAACCGCCGTTGGAATTACTATCGTTCGCGTTCCACGTTGCCTGAGTTACTTCTCTCGCACTATGAATCGATCCTAAAGAAAAAATCACCGTATCCCCGAAGTTAATCGTCAGGGTATCCGGAGAAAATGTAAAACCGGAATTGGTAACGGTATGTGTTGCAGGAAAAACCGATGGGGACAGAACGAGGATGAGAAAACAAAGAAAAACGACGTATTTCATTTTTCCTCCTATATGAAAATAAAAGAACAGGAATTCAGTGATGACACAATACGGTACGAAGTATTTTTTGGAAAGTCAAGGTTATGAAATCCCATTACCGGGGAGACAAGACCGTGTGTTTCCATGAACTATGACGCTGTTTTGTTTATAAAATCAGTTTAAAATATCACAATTTCGTAATGAAAGATTAAAAGCACAGTAATCCCCAATGAGTACATTTGTATGGTCTAAAAAGTTTTTTTAGATACGATATGTGCAATCGATTGAAAGGATTATACTGACCCAGCCTCATCGGTTCGCCCTCAAAACAGATCACACCTCCCTGTTTGAAGCAGGAGCGGTTGATGCCGTGATTATTTCCGATATCCACCTCGGCAGCAACCTCTGCCAGGCAAAAAAACTCGCGGAGTTTCTCGAACGGATTCTTACCGGTTTATTCCCGACCAAGCAACTTATTCTCAACGGCGATGTATTTGATTCTATCGACTTCCGCCGTCTCCACAAAAGTCACTGGAAAATACTTTCTCTCCTGCGAAAACTTTCGGATAAAATTTCCATTACCTGGGTCTGTGGCAATCACGACGGTCCGGCCGAAATCATCTCTCATCTTTTAGGGGTATCGGTAAAAGAAGAACACACTTTTTCGAGCGGCGGAAAATCATTTCTCGTTCTTCACGGACATGTTTTCGATGATTTCATCGAAGATCATCGCACCATCACGGCTATTGCCGACGCACTATATAATCTTCTGCAAAAAATCGACAAGACGCATCGTTTTGCAAAGTTCGCCAAAACGAACAGCAAGATTTTTCTTCGATGTACTCAAAAGATTCGGGAACGTTCTCTTTCGTATGCCGCTAACCGGCGATACGATGTGGTTTGCTGCGGTCACACGCATCATGCAGAGATCTATTTTTCCGGCGATCTCCAATATTGTAACAGCGGCTGTTGGACGGAGTCACCCTGCACCTACCTGACGATTCAGGAAGGAATTGTCGGGCTACAGCCCTTTCTCACACTCGGTGAGACAATCAATATTATCGGTGAACCATCCTCAAGCGATCTGATTGAATTACCAAATTTCACAAACTGAGAAATTTCAATCCCGGATACCTGTCGAAAACCATGCCAACGGCAGGCGAAAAAATTCCGTCGTTCAAAAAAAATATTGGATTGTTACAGCAGATATGGGGTACGGCCACCTGCGGGCGGTATATCCTTTGCGTGACCTTGCCGAAGAGGAAATTATTTCGGTGGGAGATAACGATGGGGCAACTGCCGTCGAGAAAAATCTCTGGTCGAAAATGCTGAGGGCTTACGAAATTCTCTCACGAGCGCGAAGCATTCCGGTTGTCGGTAAACCGATATTCACGCTTGTCGATACGTTTCTTCACATACCGTCATTCTATCCGATCAGAAATCTATCCGATACGACGTTTCAAGTCAACCTCCTGACCTCATTTATCCGGAAGGGTCTCTGTTCGGGAATGATTGCAAAAATACGTTCCCATCCTCTTCCGGTCATTACATCGTTCTTTGCTACAGCCGTTGCGGTTGATATGTCCGGCTTCGACCGCGTTTACTGCATCATTTGCGACGCCGACCTTAACAGGGTATGGGTTGCGAAGGAGCCATGGGAAAGCAGGATCCACTATTTTGCCCCGTGCGGAAAAGCTGCACAACGACTGCAGGCATACGGCGTTCCCCGCGATAGGATTTTTTTGACCGGATTTCCTCTTCCCGAAGAACTCCTGGGCGGAGAACATCTTTCCATCCTCCGGCATGATCTCGGTCAGCGGCTTTTTTATCTTGATCCCAAAAATCGGTTCTGGCCCCTTCATGGCCGTAACGTCGAACATTTCCTCGGGTCGGAAAATTGCGTCTTCCGAAAAACGAGACAGCTTACCATTACGTATGCCGTCGGAGGCGCGGGGGCTCAACGGGAAATCGGAGGGAAAATCGCAGCGAGTTTAAAAAGAAGATTGTTGAACGGAGAAATGCGATTAAATCTCGTTGCCGGGACAAAGGAATCGGTAAGGAATTATTTTTTGTCGGTTAAAGATCGCATTGCCCCGGACGGAGATGCAATTACCGTCATTCACGGTGAAACACCGGAACTCTATTTCTCAAAATTCAACGAGATCCTCCGCTCGACCGATATCTTATGGACAAAACCGAGCGAGTTATCGTTTTACACGGGTTTGGGCATTCCGATTATTATGTCACCGGCGCTCGGTTCGCAGGAACATTTCAACAGAAAATGGCTTCTGGAAATTCAAGCCGGAATAAAACAGGAACATCCCGATTACACCGATCAATGGCTCTTCGATGCATTGGAGAACGGAAGATTTGCCGAAGCGGCATGGTCAGGATTTTTGAAAGCGCGGAAACTCGGCACACACAAAATCCGGGAAATTCTTGATGAAGGAAAAATGTCCCAGGAAAATTCACCGCTGATGCGATAGGTAAATGAAGTTCACGACAACCACTCATGATGGAGACCGAACAAAAATGAAACAGAAATATTTGTTATTGTACCTTAAAACCGGCGGAGGACATCTTGCACCGGCAAAATCGGTCTGTACGTTCTTGCAGGAACAATATGAACAGAAAGTCGACCCGGTACTGATCGATGGATTTGAAAAAGCGCCGCGTCTCGTACGGTGGTTGGTGGAAGACGGTTACCGTTTTCTTCAATCGAAAGCACAGTGGATGTATCGCTTCCTGTACCTCACGAATAAAGCGCCTTTTGTTGCGCGGGTCAACAGCTCAATTATTTCTGCCGTCGTAAAGCCTTTTTTCAAAGAACTTATCCTGAAAGAACGCCCGGAAAAGATCGTCATTTTCCATTTTTTTCTGATTAAACCGATTCACGACCTCCTTCGGGAATTGAAACTCTCCATCCCCGTCATGACGGTTGTGACCGATCCGTTTACTGCACATCCGCTCTGGTTCCTTGAAAAGGATATCCACTTTATCGTCTTCAGTGAAGAGTTGCAACGCTACTGTATCAAGCGTGGAATTTCTGCAGAAAAAATACGCGTTTTCCCTTTCGTCATCGAAGAAAAATTTTCACGACCTCTTTCCGACGACATGGTCATCGAGCAGAAGAAAAAGCTCGGTTTCAGAACGGACAAAAAAATTGTCTTGATTATGGGAGGTGCCGACGGCATTCCCAATGGTCTTGCAATTCTCAAAAACCTTGTTGCAGCAAACCGTGAAGCGAATATCGCTATGGTCTGCGGGCGGAACGTCAAGCTGTTCAGCGAGGCAATGCAGTGGAAAGAAAAAAATGAATATGGAAATGTCAAAATTTACGGATATGTGGATTTTGTCTATGAGCTTCTCAATATTGCCGACATCGTCATTACCAAGTGCGGAGCATCCATGTTTATGCAGACATTGTTATCAAAAAAAGTGCCTATCGTCAACAATTATTTGTGGGGACAGGAAAAAGGGAACATCGATTTCCTTACGCAGAACGAAGTGGGAATTTACGAACGCCGTGTGAGAAAGCTTCCGGGACTGGTGAACAAAATAATCGGTGATAGAAATGTCTATCACACCTTTACAAGCAACATCGAAAAGGCGCGCCTTGAAAACGGCGTCTCGAAGGTTTCGAAATTTATCATTGAATTCAGCAATGTCTAAAAAAAAGTCTTCAAATATCATCGGTCAAACTCTCAAAAACTCTTTCCTTATCAAAACTCTCGTTTCAATCGTATCTATCGGTTTTTTGTCCTTTTATAGCCGGTGCAAATGAGAATATTGTCGGCACGTACACGTGCCGGCATTTCTTTACTAACGGCAAGAAAAGCAATTCCTTCACCGGCAGATTATATGTTATTGGCAAAACACAACTTGAGAGACTCTTTAGGTAATTCGGGTGGAATACTCTTCAAAAGCGATCGTTCATTTCTTGACAATGGTTCCAAAAATCTTTTAATTGCACACCACTATGCCTATATTTTTCAAATAAGAAGAGGAGTTTTTCCATGAACCGTACAGTACGAGGAGGTTTAATACAAGCCACTCTTTCAATATCATCAGAACAGCCGATCGAGACCATCAAGAAATCAATGATTGAAAAACATGTCGGAATGATTGAAGATGCCGCGAAAAAGGGTGTGCAGATTCTTTGCATGCAGGAATTATTTTATGGTCCCTATTTTTGTGCTGAACAGAAATCGAAATGGTATTCTCTCGTCGAGAAAGTTCCCGACGGCCCGACAATAAAATTGATGCAGGAAATTGCAAAAAAGCATTCGATGGTTATTATCGTTCCCGTCTACGAAACCGAAATCACCGGCGTATACTATAATACTGCCGCCGTTATCGATGCCGATGGGAAATATTTAGGGAAATACCGGAAGCATCATATTCCCCATGTCGCTCCCGGATTCTGGGAAAAATTTTATTTCAAACCGGGCAATCTTGGTTTTCCGGTATTTAAAACTGCGTATGCCGACGTCGGTGTGTATATTTGTTACGACAGGCATTTCCCCGAAGGCGCACGCATCCTCGGTTTGAATGGTGCGGAAATTGTATTCAATCCATCCGCAACCGTTGCCGGACTCTCGGAATATCTCTGGAAACTTGAACAGCCGGCACACGCCGTCGCAAACGGATATTTTATCGGTGCGATTAACCGTGTCGGCGTCGAAGCACCGTGGAACATCGGTGAATTCTACGGTCAAAGTTATTTCTGCAGCCCGCGTGGAAAAATTATCGCTGAAGCTCCCCGCGATAAAGATTTTCTTGTCGTTGCCGATCTCAACTTGGATGAAATCAAGGAAGTGCGCGACATCTGGCAATTCTACCGCGACCGCAGACCCGAAGAATACGGTGCAATTTCTGCCGTCGAACGATAAATCCCGATCTTAATAATCATATATAACATCGCTATGGAAACCACGAATATAAATACACTTTCCGCATCTGAGGTTACTGCAAAATTTACGTACGGCACATGGCGGTTTCAGAAAAACTGGAAACCGTTGCATGTCGTCGACGCCGAAGGATGTTTTTTTATCGATGCAACCGGCAAACGGTACCTCGATTTTTCGGCACAACTCATGTGCGTACATCTGGGCTACAAGAATCAAGCCGTGACAAAGGCAATCGAAGAACAGGCAAGAAAACTTCCGTTCATCGGACCGGGATTTGCTACCGATGTCCGTGCGGAATTAAGCAAACAACTGCTCACGGTACTCCCGCAGGGATTGGAAAAATTCTTCTTCGCAACGTCCGGCACGGAAGCAAACGAAGCGGCATTCAAGATTGCCCGCATGTATACCGGCAAGACAAAAATCATTGCCCGCTACCATTCCTATCACGGTTCAACGATGGGATCGATCGCCGCTACCAGCGATCCGCGGCGATGGGCAATGGAACCGGCGGGGAAAATCCCCGGTGTAATTTTCGCACCGGAAGTCAATTGCTACCGCTGTCCGCTTCATCATCATTATCCTGAATGCGAAATTGCCTGCGTTGAATATATCGATCACATGATCGAAAATGAAAGCGATGTTGCGGCAGTTATTATCGAACCGATTGTCGGCACGAACGGCGTTTTGATTCCTCCGAAAGAATATATGCCACGCCTCCGGCAAATCTGCGACAAGCATCATGTTTTGCTCATCGCCGACGAAGTGATGACCGGATGGGCACGCACGGGAAAGTGGTTTGCCGTCGATCATTGGAATGTAAAGCCCGATATTCTCACCACGGCAAAAGGAATCACCACCGCATATATGCCGTTGGGGCTGTGTGCCACGACAAAAACAATCGGTGATTTTTTCGATGACCATTATTTTTCTCACGGTCACACGTACGAAGCGCATCCACTCACGCTCGCACCGGCAATTGCCGCCATCAACGAATACAAACGGCTGAAACTCAACGATCGTTCGAACGAAATCGGCGAATATCTCGGCAACAAACTCCGGGCACTGCAAAGCAAGCACCCGTCGATCGGCGATGTTCGTGGTATCGGACTCTTTTGGGCTATGGAAATCGTAAAAAACCGTCAGACCAAAGAACCGTTCAACACCTATACCGATAAAATCAGCGGCGTTCCGCTGCTCGTCGATAAGGTCAGTGCTGACATGATGAAGAATGGTGTTTACATTCAATCGTGGGTAAGCCATTTTGTTATCGCACCGCCGCTCATTGTCACAAAAGACGAAATCGATCTCGGTGTGAAGGCATTCGATGCCGCTTTAGCTATTGCGGACGATGCCATGCATCACGGACAATGATTACATTGAGACAAAAAAAATGTATTATATGTATTATCAATCACAAAAGAAGGGATCTTCGATGAAATATCTTTCTGGATTTTTTTTGGTTATAGCTTGTTTGATGATATATACAACCGGAACCGCACAAGTGTCAAATTTGAAAATCAACGGTGTGTCTTCACCTTCAACATTTACATTGGCTTCCGGAGATACAATTCATTGGCAATATAGTATTCCTGTGGGCTCCACGACGACGGGAGAAATCTGGTACGATGTGAATGCAAACGGAACCATCGAGCCGGGCACTGATGTCGCGCTGTTTCTTTTCACCCAAACCGACGGCGACACAAACGGAAATGGCGGCCCGCCGGATCAGGATGGTTTACAAAACGGACAAATTAATTTTGCCCAACCGATCGGTATTGCGCCGGGGCATTACATTTTCCGATTCACGAATAATTCGTCAATCGTTACCGAGGCCGGAATGGCTACTGCACTCGCATCTCCGGTGCACTCAGTTTCCGGGCATGTTACTCCCCCATCCGGCAAAAGTGCTCAGAACATCAATGTTGAAATACAACGAAACGTGTCGGGCAATGCTCTCAATTTTTGGAACGCCTATACCAATGCAAGCGGAAATTATACGATCGAAATGAATGCCGACACCGTGGGCCCATGGCAGGTAAGTCTGACAAACAATCCCTATCCACCCGCTCTGATATATCCGCAGGATACAACTGTTACGATCGTTGGAAATCCAAGCGGCTATAATTTCGTTATGACCGCACCCGCCGCGCAAGTCGACGGCCACCTCAAAGACGAAAACGGAAATCCAATTATCGGCACGACCGTATACATAGCGAGAAATGATTCTACCGGCGGATCGCCTTCATTATATACCCAGACCGATTTAAACGGACTTTTTCAAATCGGAATTCCGGCTTCTGCTCTGAACGGTCATACATGGAATATCGCTGAACCGGTAAAAAATCAAAATGCAGTGATTACTCAGACACTCGGCTTTGGCGAGCTTGGCGTCATATCGCTCGGCGACAGCATCGTTCATAATCTGACACAGTATACCGTAAATTCCACCATCTCGGGAACGATTACTTTGGCAAATGCTCCCCCCGGTTTTTCATTCCAGATCTATGCAGTAAATAGTGATTCGGGCGAATCGTATACCACTTCCAATGCTATTACCGGGAACTTTACATTTCCGGTGAGTAATAAGATTTATAATTATACAATTTCCATAACTAATTTCTTTTTATCCGGCTTTACCTTCCCGAATATTGTTGCACACCCGGGGCAAAGCGGAATTTCCTACAACATAACCGTCACCGGCGTTGTCGAACGCGAATCGGGTATCCCGAAGGAATTTGCCCTTCAACAGAATTATCCGAATCCGTTCAATCCCACGACAGAAATATTATACGATGTGCCGAAGGCATCCGTCGTAAAACTTTCGGTATTTAATGTGTTGGGACAGGAAGTGGCCCGGCTGGTCGACGGTGAACAAAATCCGGGGAAATACCGGGCGCCGTTTAACGCATCGAACCTTTCCAGCGGAATTTATTTTTATCGTCTTTCTGCCGGATCGTTTATTTCAACCAAGAAAATGATACTCATAAAGTAACTTAAAATTCTTCAGCATCACTCGAGGTTCGGGATCGGTAGTTTCCGAACCTCGACGTCTTTTTCAATCATCTTCGTGTAAGGTACAGCCATGCAAACTGAAATCGCAACACACCCGAAATCAACACAAACCTCTTCCGGAACAGACACATTGGGAAATTATATTCACGGAACGGTTGTCCGTGCACACGCTTCCGAGTTTTTACCGGTGACGAATCCATCGACAGGCACAATAATCGCTACCGCTCCGCTATCCAACGCGAGCGATGTTCATGATGCCGTGAAAGCGGCAAAAAATGCGTTCGCAAAATGGTCGGCAATGCCGATCAAAGAACGTGTGCAGGTTTTTTTCCGGTATAAACGACTGATGGAAGAACATGCCGACGAGCTTGCCGCTCTGATTCACAAAGAGAACGGTAAAATCATGAGCGAAGCGATGGCGGAAATCGAAAAATCGATTGAAGTAACGGAATTCGCCTGTTCCATGCCGCAATTGATCGCGGGAGAAATTCTGGAAGTAAGCCGCGGTGTTGAATGCCGCATCGACCGGTATGCAGTCGGTGTAGTTGCGTGCATAACACCGTTTAATTTTCCGGCCATGGTACCGAACTGGACAATTCCGAACGCACTCGTCCTCGGCAACACCATGGTTCTCAAACCGTCCGAACAGGTTCCCTTAAGTTCCATGCGCATCGCCGAATTATTGAAGCAAGCCGGTTTACCCGATGGCGTTTTCAATGTGGTGCATGGCGCGCAAGCCGTCGTTGAAGCATTGTGCGATCATCCGGAAATCGACGCCCTGACATTCGTCGGTTCGACGAAAGTAGCAAAAATTGTTTACACGCGGGCAACGTCGCACTTGAAACGCGCGCTCTGTCTCGGCGGTGCGAAGAATCATTTGATCGTATTGCCGGATGCTCATGAAGACATGACCGCTTCCAATGTTGCCGCATCGATGAGCGGATGTGCGGGGCAACGTTGTATGGCGGCATCGGCTATGGTTGCCGTCGGACCGGTCGATCACATCATCAAAAAACTTTGTGACGAAGCGAGAAAAATCGTCCCGGGAAAAAATCTCGGTGCCGTCATTTCCAAACAAGCGAAAGAGCGTATTGAACGTTACATCACCGAAGCGGAACGGGCAGGTGCGAAAATTCTTGTCGATGGACGCGGCGCAACAGTCGAAGGAAAAGAAAACGGCTACTGGGTCGGTCCCACTGTTATCGATTATGTGAAACCGGAAATGAAAATCGCGCAGGAAGAAGTATTCGGTCCGGTTCTCGCCATCATGCGTGCTCAGACGGTCGACGAAGCGCTGCACATCGAAAATGCAAGCCCGTACGGAAATGCCGCTTCCGTCTTCACACAAAGCGGCAGCGCGGCACGCTACGTGATGGAACATGCCAGCGCAGGAATGATCGGCGTGAATATCGGCGTGCCGGTACCGCGCGAACCGTTTTCGTTCGGCGGATGGAATGAATCCAAATTCGGTTCCGGCGATATAACCGGGAAAAGCTCTATCGAGTTTTTCACAAAGCCGAAAAAGACAACGATCAAATGGAATCCCGAATCAAAAGTAAACTGGATGAGCTAATTTAGTTTATTAGTTTGTTGGTTTAGTGGTTTGCTGGTTTAGTAGTTAGAGTTAAAACGAGGGAGGGATTATGAAAATTGTTCGATTTGAAGATGTGGAAAGTTGGAAAGAAGGAAGAAAATTATGTAATATGATTTATGCGATCGCACGACATGAACAATTCAGCAGAGATTTCGGATTACGTGATCAGATTCAACGGGCAGCAGTTTCAATAGTCTCCAATATTGCGGAAGGTTTCGACTCGAAATCGAATGCGGAATTTCATCGCTTTCTGGTTTATGCACGGCGTTCCATTTCCGAAGTTAAAAGTCAGCTCTATCGTCGCTGTCGATGCAAAATATATTTCTCCAGAAGAGTTCGATCTCATATATAGCCAAGCCGATAAAGTCGGAAAACTGACAAATGGCTTTTTGAGATTTTTATCGGCAAACAAAAAATCAAAACCCAAACAAACTAACCAGCAAACGAGCTAACAAACTAACGAACAAACCAACCGACAAACCAACGAATTAACCAGCAAACCAATCCATGAACAACATTGCACCAAAACTCACCGACGAACAATACGAGAAGAACTTTGCCGAGATCCATCCTCGCATGACCGACAATCAAGCGCACATGGAAGCAAACCGCTGTCTCTATTGTTACGATTCTCCCTGCATGAAAGCGTGTCCGACCCACATCGATATTTCAACCTTCATCAAAAAAATTGCAACCGGCAATCTCAAAGGTTCGGCAAAAACAATTTTTCAGTCGAACTGGATCGCACTCACCTGCGCAAAGGCATGCCCGGTCGGCGTGTTGTGTGAAGGCGCGTGCGTCTACAACGATCGGGGCGAAAAGCCGATTGAAATCGGACGCTTACAGCGGTATGCAATTGATTCATACTTTGAACGCGGCATGCCGCAATTGTTTACGCCGGCTCCAAGAAATGGCAAATCTGTCGGCATCATCGGCAGCGGTCCCGCCGGACTCGCATGTGCCGCAGAACTTGCCTTGATGGGATATGATGTGACGGTCTACGAAGGAAAAGAAACTGCCGGTGGACTTGATACGCGGGGAATCGCTCCGTACAAAATGTCGTACAAAGATAGTCTCAACGAAATCAAACTCGTCGAGAGTTTTGGCGTTAACATCAAAACCAAAACGTGGATCGGAAAAACAATTTCTATAACCGAATTAGAAAAGAAACATGATGCAATCTTTATCGGAGCCGGGTTGGGAATTTCTCCGGACCTCGACATTCCCGGAGAAAATCTTCCCGGTGTACATGATGCATTGGAATTCATTGAAAAAGTGACCACGCGGAAATGGCGTTCCGTTGACGTCGGGAAACGCGTGGCGGTTGTCGGCGCCGGCAACACGGCAATCGATGCCGTGACCGAAGCAAAGCGTCTCGGCGCGGAGCAAGTGATGATTATTTATAGAAGAAGCAGAGAAGAAATGTCCGCGTACGATTTCGAATATGAACTGGCAAAAAGAGACGGCGTTGAATTTCATTTCCTGACGGCGCCGAAACGGATTCTCGGAACAACGTCCGTCGAAAGAATAGAATGCATACGAATGAAACTCGGTGCGCCCGACGCAAAAGGAAAAAAGAAACCGGAGCCGATCCCAAATTCTGAATTTCAGATTCCGGTCGATATGGTGATCAAAGCGATCGGTCAAAAACCGGCGGAAAATCTTTTCTCACAAATTTCTAATCTTACGATGCAAAGCGGCAAAATTGCCGTAAACCCTGAAACACTGCAAACGTCCAATCCGAAATATTTCGCCGGCGGCGATTGTATTAACGGTGGCAAAGAAGTTGTCAATGCCGCAGCCGATGGAAAGAAAGCGGCGCATGGAATCGATGCACATCTTTTCCATTCAAAACAATAATAAATCCGGAGGATAATGTATGAAACAATTCTGGATGATATTCTGTTGTATTTGTCTTTTGATGGCCGGTTGCGGAAAACGCGAAACTCCTGAGACAATCAAACAAGCGATTCAAGGACAGGACTCGCTTTTTGCCGATGCGTTTAACCGGGAAACCATTTCGGACATTATGAAAACGTACTGGAACGGTCCCGAACTCGTCGCCATGTATCCCGATGGAAATTATGTGGGGACGGACAATGTGAAGCAGGCATGGTGGGACATGTTTGCGAAAATGGATGTGAAGAAATTTGAGATCACCGAAAGCCATATTGAAGTTCCTGACAACGGAGAGCTCGCATACGAATGGGGCATGTTTAATTTCAATTTCCAGCCGAAAGGCGGACCGGAAGTACATTCCTCGGGCAGATATACTGCCATTTGGAAGAAACAAAATAATAAATGGGTCATCATCGTCGACCACGCATCGGTTCCGATGCCTGCTCCGGCGACCACCGAAACTAAAAAATGAACTTGCGGTATAAATTCCTTTCCGAACTTCGGGAAAACCGCAAAGGAGAAAATCTTCATGGTTGATCTTTCAATAAATTGTGCCGGAATAAAATCACCGAACCCGTATTGGCTTGCGTCGGCACCGCCGAGTAATTCCGCCTATCAGGTGTGCAAAGCATTCGAGCAGGGCTGGGGCGGCGCTGTGTGGAAAACCATCGGCGAACCGGTGATGAATGTCTTCAACCGGTACGGCGCCATCGATTATAACGGACAAAAAATTTCCGGTTTGAACAATATCGAACTCATCAGCGACCGGCCGATCGAAGTGAACCTGAAAGAAATTGCCGAAACAAAAAAACTCTGGCCCGATCGTGCCGTCATCGCATCATTGATGGTGGAATCGAAACGCGAAACATGGCACGATATCGTCAAGCGCACGATCGATACTGGTTGCGACGGCATCGAGTTGAATTACGGTTGTCCTCACGGCATGAGCGAGCGCGGCATGGGTTCGGCAGTCGGTCAGGTGCCTGAATATTGCACGATGATCACCGAATGGGTAACGGAAGTTTCCACGATTCCCGTTCTCGTGAAGCTGACACCGAATGTCGGTGACATCCGTTTTCCCGCGCGAGCGGCAAAGAAAGGAAAAGCACACGGCATTTCTCTTATCAATACGATCAACAGCATTATGGGTCTCGATCTCGACACGTTCCAGTTCCGTCCATCCATCGACGGCAAAGGCGGCCATGGAGGATTTGCAGGACCGGCCGTTAAACCGATTGCGCTCAACATGGTTTCACAAGTCGCCTCCGACCCCGAAGTGAATCTTCCGATTTCCGCCATCGGCGGCGTGTCCACGTGGCGCGACGCGGCGGAATTCATTTTGCTCGGTGCAACAAGTGTTCAGGTCTGCACCGCCGTCATGCATTACGGATTTCGCATCATCAACGATTTGACCGAAGGACTTGCCAACTGGATGGAAGAAAAAGGATTTTCCTCCATCGAACAATTCCGCGGAAAATCGCTGCGGCATCTTTCCGATTTCGGCAACCTGAATCTTCTCGCCAAAACCGTTGCACAGATCGATGAGCAGAAATGCATTCATTGCAATCTTTGCTACATTGCATGCGATGAGAGCGCTCATCAATGCATCGATATGATTCCGCAGAACGGCAGCACGCAGCCGAAAGTTCGGCAACAGGATTGTGTCGGTTGCACATTATGCTTCCTCGTTTGTCCGGTTGAAAATTGTATTTCGATGGTCAGAATCGACGACGGCAAAGATGCGATCACCTGGAATCAATTGATGAACCAGCTTCCGCAACCGCTTACCTGGGAATCGTTGCGGCAATTTCAGAGAAAACATGGTATTGACATCCATTGATACAAAGGTGGCGTCTCAATCTTAACCTTGAAAACCTTCAGTTCCTCTCAGAATGATGGAACAGATGGAAAGAAGAAAGTCATGAAATGAAATTGAGGCACCACCTGTACAAACAGGAACTTTCTTTTTAAGAATCATTGTTGTATACTTCGTACATGGGAAGCTGAACGGTTCAACACAGAAACACTTCCAAATCTGTACGTTCACAATCAGAGCTTTTACAATCCACTACATCTATCAACCCTTTCATCAAAAGGAGTTTTTTATGGCTATGTCCGAACGGGAATCATTCATCCAAAGCTGGGAACGTGAATTTCAGACAACACTGAAAGTGCTGAAATCCTATCCCGCGCAGAAAACCGAATTACAACCGCACGGGAAATGCCCGACGGCAAAAGATCTTGCCTGGCGTATGGTGACGGAAGAAAAATTGTTTGTCAATGGCGCACTCACGGGAACGTTCGACTTCATGAACCAGCCGAAACCTCCCGCCGGTATGCCGGAACTCATCTCCACCTATGAACACAATCATCGCGAGCATGTCGAAAAAATCAAGAAAATGACCGACGCGGATTTCAACAAAATGGTCAAATTCATGGTCGCTCCGAAAACTCCCGGCGACGTTCGCAGCGGCGATACCCTCTGGATGATGATGATGGATACGATTCATCACCGCGGACAATTTTCCATCTATCTCCGGATGGCAGACGGCAAAGTACCGTCGATTTACGGTCCCTCCGGCGATGAACCGTGGATGTAAATCCGCTCTGAATCGTCAGTACGACTGATTTTCATCCCGCACATTCACAAAAACCCCGGTTGATAAATTGACATTATCGCCGGGGTTTCCTATTTTGTGACACAGACGATGACGATTTCATCCAAACTTCGCATGTCATGCATACTTACAATCGATATCGCACATCCGCCGCTTTCCGCCGAACTGGCAGAAACGGTCCTGGATGAATCATTGCGAACGGTCGATCGTTCTTCTCAATCCAGAATTCTGAAAATCATTCACGGCTATGGAAGCAGCGGCAAAGGCGGCATGCTGAAAACCACCGTACAAAACTGGACTTATCGTCACCGGACAAAATTTCGGGCAATCATTGATGGAGCAGATGCGTTCCCCGTTTGATCCGGACATCCAGCACATGGCGGCGGAATGCAATCTGTCCATCCAATCGGATATCGGAACAGCAAACAACGGCATCACCATTGTTTGGGTGAAATAAATTTCTGAATTCTTTAATAACGCAAATGTACTTTTCTGAAAAGGAGCACCTATGTCAACAACCATAAAGAACGCTCGCATTGTGACGGCAGAACAGGATTATGTTGCCGACATTTATATTGAAAAAGATAAGATCACGACCATCGGTGCAAGTCTGCCGATACTTGCCGATAAAGTCATCGATGCCCGCGGAAAATATGTCATTCCCGGCGGCATCGATGTGCATACGCATCTCGATATGCCGTTCGGCGGCACGACGTCCAGCGACGATTTCGAAACAGGCACGCGCGCCGCGGCATTCGGCGGAACAACCACCATTGTCGACTTTGCCATTCAATCCAAGGGAATGAAAATGCGCGAGGCGCTCGACATCTGGTGGAAAAAAGCGGAAGGCAAAGCGTGCACCGATTATGGCTTGCACATGATCATCACCGATCTTCCCGATTCCCACATGGAAGACATGAACGAAATGGTGCGCGAAGGACTTTCCAGTTTCAAACTCTTCATGGCATACCCCGGCGTGTTGATGGCGGACGATGCCACGATCTTTAAAGCGATGCGAAAGACGGCGGAGAACGGCGGATTGATTTGCATGCATGCGGAAAACGGCAGTGTTATCGACGTTATCGTGAAGAAAGCCGTCGCCGAAGGAAAAAAAACACCGATCTATCACGCACTGACAAGGCCTACGACGGCAGAAGCCGAGGCGGTTAACCGCGCAATCGCATTTGCAGAAATCGCCGGCGTGCCGGTGTACATCGTGCATCTTTCTTCCAACGATGCGCTCCTGCGCGTTGCTGAAGCACGTGACAAAGGCGTGCTCGCGTACGCTGAAACATGTCCGCAATATCTCTTTCTTTCATTGGACGATATGGAGCGACCGAATTTTGAAAGCGCAAAATTCGTCTTCACACCTCCTCTGCGCGAAAAATGGAATCAGGATAAATTGTGGCAAGGACTCAAAACGAACAATCTGCAAATCGTTTCGACCGATCATTGCCCGTTCTGCTTCAAGGAACAAAAAGAATTGGGCAAAGACGACTTCACAAAAATTCCGAACGGCGGACCCGGCATTGAAAACCGTCTTCAGCTTTTATATGATGGTGGTGTCAACAAGAAACGGATTTCGCTCAATCGCTGGGTGGAAGTTGTTTCCACGACGCCGGCGAAAATGTTCGGCATGTATCCGCGCAAAGGAACGATTGCCGTCGGCAGCGACGCCGATCTCGTCATCTGGAATCCCAACGCCGAGTATGTGATTTCCGCGAAGACACATCACATGCGTGTCGATTATTCGATGTTCGAAGGAACGAAAGTGAAAGGAAATGCCGAAACCGTGCTTTCCCGCGGTGAGATAATTGTGGATAAAGGACAATGGCTCGGCAAAACCGGGCGCGGACAGTTCATCAAGCGCGATGCATTTGCCGGAGCGTGGAGATAACTATCATCGCCATGATCCATATTGCGCTTGCCAATACTGAAATATAGATTTTAAAATAATGAACTCGCTTGATTGGGTCGATTTTTATTATGCAAAGAAATATTTAGCTGTTTTTCTTTCAATTGTATTTCTTTGTGTTCGGTTTTCTTTTGCCCAACCGATTGAGGTCAATGGCCATTTTCATGCAGACACTCTTATCGAGCTCGTCAAACTCGATTCGACAATTCATCTCGATATCCGTTACGCAACTTCGAACAACTTCATGCACCGGCCGATGTACACGCAGGCGCGGGCATTTCTCCAGAAACCCGCGGCGGAAGCGCTCGTCCGCGCCAACCGGCAATTGCACGAACGCGGGTACGGCTTGCTGGTCTTCGACGGTTACCGCCCGTGGTCGGTGACGAAACAATTCTGGGACGAAACGCCGAAAGAGAAACATGGCTTCGTCGCCGATCCGAAGAAAGGATCCAAACACAACCGCGGCTGTGCCGTCGACTGCTCGCTGTACGATCTTGCATCGGGAAAAGAGATCGTGATGCCGAGCCCGTACGACGACTTCACGAAAAAAGCTTCGCCGCAGTACACCGGCGGCACGAAAGAAGAACGACACACACGCGACCTCCTTCGGCACACGATGGAAGCAGAAGGATTTACGGTCGACAAAGGCGAATGGTGGCATTTCGATTACAACAATTGGCGGCTATACCGCATCCTCGATGTTCCATTTGAAAAAGTGAATCCATGACAACTGATTGGAGTAAACGACCGCTTCCGCAGAAGCTTGATCCGGCAGAGCGGTATATTCCTTTGATTTTCAAACTCGGTGTTTATTGTTTTCTGACATTTTTCTTTTTCCAAGCGGCAACATCATTTATCATTTATCATCCGGGTCAATACTGGCCCGGACTGCTCAGTGTCGTGCGCACATTTATTTTTCTTCCTCTGCATGAAGGCGGGCATTTCCTGTTCATGTTTTTCGGAAGGACGCTCTACATTCTCGGCGGATCGTTCTGGCAGGTGATGTTCCCGTTGCTCTGGTTTTTCATCGCAATAAAACAGGGCTCGCAAACCGCTCCGTTCGCCTTATTCTGGGCGGGTGAAAATTTAATGGATGTCAGCTTGTACATCCGCGATGCCGCATATCGCGCGCTGCCGTTACTGGGCGGCGATTCATCCGGTCATGATTGGTACAATCTTTTATCCGATTGGAATATGGTTGATTCAGCAGACAGCATTGCCGATATTGTGTACTATTTAGGATTTGCCGTCTGTGTCGGAGCTATCGTATCGGGCATTGTCTGGTCTTTTGTCGTATTTTCGCGGACGCAATATGTACCGATCGAAGAAATTCAAACATCCAGTCCTTCGCCCACACGGCTGGAGGTAGAGGAACGACTTAATAATGAATTTGCACCCAAGAAGCAGAAAAATGAGTAGGATGAAATCAGGCAGACTCCCTAAAAAAATCGAGCCCGATCCTTTCACGGATCGGGCTATCCCTTGACATTATTGTAAGCTGCGGAGTATCAACTTACTGTCGTAAGTAAATACATTTTGAAAATAAATGCTGTGCCGGTTCTCACACGATTAGCGCGTGTCGAATCATTTTTCAAGCCGATTTCATTGCTATTTGTGCCAAAAAAGGAATGAAATCCCGCTGTCGGTAAAACTCGCTCAGGAAATTGATTTTTTAACATCTTCAACGTATAATATCAGAATGAATAATCGTGATCTTTCTTTTGCCCTCGGACTTGTCCTCGCAATCGTGTTCATACAGGTTGTCGGATTTTTGTTTCCCACAACACTGACATGGGGATTTCATGCATTCGGATTTTTGCCGGTATCCGTCCTGCTGTGCTATCTTGCCATCATCGCCATCATTATTTTCGTCACCTGGAAGGGAATTCTTGATCCCATGGTGTCTGCTGTCGGGACATTTATGGAAACAAATTCATACCAATTTATCATCACCGCAATCGGAATATTCATTCTTTCCGCGGTTTTATTAAAAGTCAAAGTGCCGCTGCTCGGCGACAGTTTTTTTATCGTTAAAAATTTCTTTGAAGCCCTCCACGATACCGGACCGTTACTCTATCGAAACGAGGCATTGGCAACATTGTATTATTTTTCGATTGTTCACCTGTTCCAGCCGTCGACGTACGCCGGTTTCCTCAGCTCATTTTTCGTTGCAGGCATTCTCCTCGGCGCGGGATTTATTGTCACGATATTTTTTATCGTCAAATCGTTGTTCGAAGACCCGCAATCCCGGCTTGGTGCATTCTGTTTACTGCTTGTCGTTCCATATATGCAATTGTTCCTGGGGTATGTCGAAGTCTACGGAGCCGTATTATTCATTCTTTCCTGTTATATCCTGATCTCAATCCGGCACATCCAGGGAAAATTATCATTCATTCTGTTACCGGCAATGTTCTTGTTGATGATTGCGGTTCATTATTTAACGCTTCTTGTCATTCCATCACTATTATTTCTTTCCTGGAGAGAATGGAAATCCGGAAAGAAAAATCTTGTCGTCTCCGGTTATGGAATAGCAGTCGGCATACTGCTGGTGTTTTTAGCTGCCGTCGGTTTCGATGTTTCCAAATTTTCTGCGTCGGTTCCATACAGTCACATCCTGCCGTTATTTCCCAGCACCGACCCGAATGAAATTATTTCAACACCGTATACATTACTAACGGGCTATCATATTGTCGACATCATCAACAATCTCCTCCTGCTGTATGCCCCCGCCGTTATTCTATTTGTCTTGATCATTGGAAAGATCAATCAGGAAGTTCTTCGATCTCCGGTCGTACGATTTCTTGCCGCCGCGTTAATTCCTGTTTTACTGTTTCTTGCCGGTGCAAAGTTCGATCTGGGTGCTGCCAAAGACTGGGATGTTCTCGCTCCATACGCTATTATAGGCATCCTTCTTGCCGTCATACTTTTCCTGCAAACCGCGATTGAGAATCGGCAGAAAATACTTTTTCTCGTCGTCGGTGTTTCTTTACTGAGCACCGGGAGTTATTTGTATTTGAATTCGACCCCGGATTCTTCTATCCGGCGGTATAAAACATTGCTGGATCGACGCACGATGTCGAATGTTTCTTATTACGCCGCCGTTCTCCACCTGACATTCTACTATCATCAAGTTCGGGATACCGTTGCCCCCGTCGAGTTGTGGGAACAATTCATGAACGCTTTTCCACAAGATACGCGCGGTTATCAAAATCTTATTAATAATATCCAGGGCAGCGGCCCTTCAAGTTACAAGCGCATTACACAGGCATATACGCAATGGCTTACGACGAATCCCCAGGACTCGATAGCCATAGAAATGTTTGCGAGTTTTTGTTTGGATGCCGGTAATGAGCGGTATAGCAACGGTGCCCTAACTGAAGCAGCCACGTTCTATGAAAACGCCATCGCACTCGATCCATATCTCGAACGGGCATACAATAATCTCGGCAGTATCTACGCACAGCAGGGCGACACGCCGAAAGCCATCCAGTTTTTCCAGCAGGCGATCGACATCGACTCGACCTATTCCGATCCATATTACAATCTTGGAAGTGCGTATGAAGATAGCGGCAATAAGAAAAAAGGATTGGAGCTTAAAAAACAGGCTGCACGTCTCGGAAATCCGGCTGCACAAACTTTCCTGAAAAATCTCGGCGTATCGTGGCAATAATATATCTCCGGCGTCGGCAGATTTTTTCTTTATCGGTACGACAAAATAAATATATTTTCGGATGCCTCTGTTTCATCATGCTGATGTTCACAATGTCGCCGGACAGTTTTGCACAATCATCCGGCAAAAGTGATTCGGCAGGAACAATACTTTTCCATTACGTCACCGGAATCGAGGGGAAAACCCATGCGGGTCGGATGGAATTCGTTACGACAACGCTGCATCAACTTGGATATTCTTTTACCACCATGCCCTTTGACACCGTTCTTTCTTTTCAAGGACAATATGATACTGTTGAAGGAAATAATATCATCGTTCATGTAGGGAGCGGTCACAAAAAAATTGTCATCGGCGCGCATTTCGACGCCGTCCCGGGAGCGCCGGGGGCAAACGACAACGGCGGCGGAGTTGCGGTAATCTTGGAACTTCTTCAGGAGTTAAAAAATTATCCGTTTCATCATCGCATCGACTTTTGTTTTTTTGATCAAGAGGAAGCTGGGCTTATCGGCTCGCATTTTTATGTTGAACGGTATGATACGACATACACACATCTTGCCATGATCAATTTAGATGTGGAGGGAACCGGAAACGAAGTCTATGTCGGACCGGTCGGCAAATATAGCGAACACATTCTCATGAAATACATCCGGGAAGCCACGATGGCGACCCGTGCGACAGTGATTGCCGATAGTTCCTATCCGGAATCGGATCATGAATCATTTGCAGCAGCCGGTCTGGAAGATATTTCGATTTCTGTCGTTCCACACGGCGATGCGGAGAAGCTTTCAGCATGGACAAAGTCCGGATTTGCCCCGTTTCGAAATAAGAACGACGTACCGGAAGTGCTGAAGGTTATGCATACGCCAAATGATAAATCAATTTATGTAACTCCTTCCGCCCTTCTTCTGTCGTTTGAATTTACGCGGCAAATGCTCTTATTGCTCGATGCCGGTGAACCGTAACTATCGGTCGCTTCTTGACAACACGAAAAATGGAACGTAACTTTCTCGCATATACCGTTGTCATTTCCCTCGCACTGATTCTTTTCTTCATCAGCGGATATTTCTTTCCCGGCAGTTTAAACTGGGGATTCCACTTTCTCGGATTTCTTCCGTGGTATGCAACTGTACTTTTCGGCATTGCTGCTGTCGCGGTTCTGTTGGTGAGCGTCAAAGTTAACCCGGAACGCTTTGTTGTTCCGCCGGCACGATTCATGGATAAACATCCTGTGATCTTTGTTGGAATTTCACTCTGCATCTTCATTGCCGCCGCGTCGTTGTTCCGCATACCTGCGCCATTACTCGGGGATAGTTTCACGTTATTGTACAATTTTTCCGATTTCAAGGCGGGCATTGCTCCGCTTGCCCCATGGCATGAACCGCTTTCGATTTTCGTTTTATATCATCTGACAAACTTTTTAGGAACCGCATCGTTTGCCGAAGCTTCCCGCTCATTTTTTATCGTTCACCTGACATTGGGCTGTTGTTTCATCATCACCATATTCTTTATCGTGCGGAACGTTTTTTCCTCACCGGCACAACGGTTACTCGTCTTTATTCTTCTCCTGATCTTACCGTACATGACATTCTTTATGGGATATATCGAAGTGTATTCCGTTTCCACGGTGGCGCTTGCAGTGTTCGTTCTTTGCTCTATCCTGGCGGTTCGTGAAAAAATCTCCTTTATCGTCATCCCGACCGTCTACCTCATCGTCACGTTGAGTCATGTCATCGGCGCTCTGCTCGGGTTGTCAGTTATCTACCTGGCGTATCGTGAATACAAACGAAAAAATTTCCGCGATATCTTTGCGGGGTTCGCTATCAGTGCATTTCTGGCTTTTATTCTGCTCGTTGCGATTGATTTCGACACGCAAAGGTTACTCGACCAGAGTCCCATCAGTCATTTTCTTTCACTCACAAATAATATTTCCCTGATGAATAATTATTCTCAGGCATATACCGTTTTTTCAATCTATCATGCATTCGATCTGTTCAATTATTTTGTGCTGATGTCGCCATTCGCACTGATAATAATCATTGTCTGGTGTTTTCGTCACGGGAAAGACGGGATCGTCAACGATCCGATCGGCATGTGGGGTATCATTGCTCTGTGTCCGGTGTTTCTTTATCTGCTCGATGCCAAACTCGAACAGGGAACGGCAAATGATTGGGACACGTTCGCCGCATTTTTCTTTCTTCTCAACCTGATTGCCGCATATCTTTTCTTCCGGAAAGAACCGCAACGCAGTCACAATATTCTTCTTCTGATTATCGGCATTTCCCTTCTGAGCTCACTCACATGGTTTACGCTGAACGCAACCACACAACCGAGCATCGATCGGTTCAAATCATTGTGGGATAAACGAATCCTGTCGCATCTCGGAAGATACACCATGTCCCTCCGCGTCTATCGTTACTATCATGCACTCAATGACACATCGAAGCAAATTTCCACATGGGACGATTATAGCCTTGCTTATCCCGACGACCCTCGTGGATATGCCAACACCATCGAAGCCATTAATACCTATACTCCTGCCGATGACGAACGTAAACTTACCGTTTATCATTCATGGTATGCAATCGACCCGGCTAACGACAGTCTGCGGTCTTCGTACGGGACAACATATTACCATCGTGCAACAAAACTTGAAACATCCGGCGACACCACACAATACAGAATCAACCTTCAGCACGCGGCATCGTTGGGAAATATTGACGCCCGTCGTATTCTTCATGAATCAGAACAATAATTGAGATCGTTCATCATTATAGAAAGTTGATTGTATGACTTCTCCGAAAGCGCCCGAATTGATTGAGATCGATCCGTCACTGCTCCAGCACAATTCGCTTATCAATGACGATATTGCGCCGACGAAAATTTCCCAGCGGACATGGACGACATACAATATTGCCGCGTTGTGGGTGTCGATGTCGGCATGCATTCCGACGTACATGCTCGCCTCATCGTTAATTTCCGAGGGCATGAATTGGTACCAGGCAGTGCTCACGATATTTTTCGGCAACGTGATCGTGCTGATCCCGATGATTCTGAACGCACATGCGGGAACGAAATACGGCATACCGTTTCCTGTCTATTGCCGCGCTGCGTTCGGCGTGCGTGGTGCAAATATTCCGGCACTGTTGCGTGCCTTCGTTGCCTGCGGATGGTTCGGCATTCAATCATGGATCGGCGGCTGGGCAATCTATAAAATCATCACGATTTACGTGCCGTCATTGGACACCTTGCCGGCATCGATCGCAGGTATCAACATTGCGCAGTTTGCGTGCTTCATGTTTTTTTGGGGAATCAACATGTTCGTCATTTATAAGGGCATTAATTCCATCCGATTTTTGCTGGACATCAAAGCGCCGCTTCTGATCTTGCTCGGACTCGCATTGCTCGCCTGGGCGTATAATCGTGCCGGCGGATTCGGACCGATGCTGTCGCAGCCGTCGCAATTTGAACCGGGTGGTACACAAGCAGGAAAATTCTGGATGGTGTTTTTTCCATCGCTCACCGGCATGATCGGCTTCTGGGCAACATTGTCGCTGAACATTCCCGATTTTACGCGGTACTCACGCACGCAACGCGATCAAATGCTCGGACAGGCAATCGGGCTGCCGACGACGATGGCTTTATATTCGTTCATCGGCGTTGCGGTAACATCTGCAACGGTCGTTATCTATGGCGGACAACCGATATGGGATCCGATTGTGTTGATCACACGTTTCACGAATCCTCTTGTCCTTGCAGTATCGTTGTTTGCGCTTTGTCTTGCAACGCTCGCGACAAACCTTGCCGCGAATGTCGTCAGTCCGGCAAATGATTTTTCGAATCTCTGGCCATCGAAAATCACGTTCCGTATCGGCGGACTGATCACCGGCATCATCGGCATTCTGATTCAACCATGGAAACTTGTGGCCGATCCGAGCGGATATATTTTCACGTGGCTTGTCGGATATTCTGCTCTTCTCGGACCGATCGGCGGAATATTGATTTGCGATTATTTTTTCATCCGACATACAACATTGCAGCCGATCCAGTTGTACACACCCAACGGCGAGTACTCATATCGAAGCGGATTTAACCCGGCGGGAATGATCGCGCTCGTTCTCGGCATCGCGCCGAATGTTCCCGGTTTTCTCGGAACGATTAAAGTGATCGATCCGTCATCAGTCGGGCCGTTTCTGATGCAACTATATAATTATGCCTGGTTCGTAGGATTTGGAGTTGCGTTTGTCGTGTATGCCTTGTTGATGAAGAAACGAAAGAGTAAGTAAAAATTTAATTACCTGATTTCAATTGCGATTCATCCCAATTTCTGCTATATTCATCCACCATGCCTGAAAAAATCTTCGTTGCGGTTGCAGGAAATATCGGTTCGGGAAAGTCGTCGCTCACGCGGATGCTGAGCCAGCATTACGGCTGGAAATCATTTTACGAATCGGTGGAAGATAATCCGTACCTGTCGGATTTTTATGCCGATATGGGAAGGTGGTCGTTCAATTTGCAGGTCTATTTTTTGTCGAAACGTTTCAACGATCACAAAAAAATCGTCGACGGAAAAGACAGCGTCATTCAGGACAGGTCAATTTATGAAGATGCGGAAATTTTTGCCCGGAATCTTCATCTTATCGGAAAGATGGACGACCGCGACTACACGAATTACGTCGAGTTGTATCGCGTGATGATGCAGTATCTTCGTCCTCCCGATTTATTGATTTTTCTCGATGCGCGGATTGAAACGCTTGTCAAGCAAATTGCGCGCCGCGGCCGCGAATACGAGCAAAGCATACCGCACAGTTACCTTGAACAGCTCAGCGGGCATTACAAAGATTGGATCGGCGCGTATAAACTTGGACCACTTGCTTGTCATTCCGTCGGATGAAGTCGATTTCGTGCATGAACGCGGCGATTTCAACCGCATGCTCATGCTTATTCAGGCAAAACTGATGGAGATTTCTTCCCCCATCGCCATCCGTTAATAATTATTTTGCCCGCAGAAGTTTTTGGTATTCTTTCCCATCCTGTAACAACGCCACAGCTTTCTTCACCTGAACGTCATCTGCAAGAGATGCTTCGATTCTGCCGGTATCGCCTTTCCAGCGAGCCATCAATTCGATCTTGACAGCCGCAAGAATTTCATCGCTGTGCGGAGCGACGGCATTTTTTTCTTCTTCATCGATCGATTTTTTCAACCGATCGATTTCATCCCGAACAGTCTTGCTGTATTTCGATTTATCAGCAATAGCAGAAAGTTCGGTGAGTTTCGTTTCACCTTCATCTTCATACACAAAATGCTGATCTTTGAGAAATTGTTGAAACGCATTCATCAACGAATCGGACGTCGATGGTACTGCCGCATGAACCGATCCATATTGGGTTGCAAATTTAAAATACATCGACTTCCGCAATAAATCGTTGTACACGAAACTGTGATCGCCGGGCATGACGGTCGTATCCGGCGTAATACCGCCTGCTTCATACACAAACCGGCCCTTCAATGTTTTAAACTGCTTTTTCAGACTATCGGGTGTCGTTTCAAACACGCCGTTGATATTTTTCCGTGCATAATTGATTTCCTGAATGCACCGGCCGCTTGGCGTATAATATTTGGCGGTGGTAATTTTTAATTGCGCGTTATACGATAACGGCGTGATCGTTTGGACAAGTCCTTTACCGAAACTTCTCGTTCCGAGAATGACGCCGCGGTCCAGGTCCTGAATCGCTCCGGCAACGATCTCACTGGCACTCGCGCTGCCGCGGTTGATCAGGACAACGAGCGGTACATCCGGCAGCATCGGTTCTTCTGCCGCAAAATATTTGCGCTCCGAATCCGGATTCCTTCCTTTTGTTGATACGACCTGGCTTCCTTTCGGCACAAATTTTTCCACGACGTCGACAGCTTCATCAAGCAATCCGCCGGGGTTATCCCGCAAGTCGAGGATCATTCCTTTGATCGTACCTTTGAGTTTCAATTCTTTGATTGCCAGCCGGAGTTCATCCCCGCCGCCGCGGGAAAAACGTTCGAGATGGACATACCCGATACCATCACCGACATAATTCGCATAGCTGAGATTCTTCAACTGAATTTCTTCCCGGATCACGGTAAACTCCATCGGTTTCGGTGCACCATCACGTTCCACCGTCAGATGGATTTCGGATCCCGGCTCTCCCCTTGTCATCGACCGTACATTATTGGGTTGCGTACCGGTCAGCGATTGTCCGTCGATTGCCAGAATCCGATCGCCCGGAAGCAATCCCTGCCGCTGCGCGGAATATCCGTCCATCAACGATAAAATTGTAATATAGCCGTCGCGAATGCCGATCGTCACGCCGATACCGCCGTATTTCCCAACGGTGATCAGCTCGACTTCATCTGCCTGTTGTTCACTGATGAAATTCGTGTATGGATCCAGCGTCCCCAGCATTCCGTCGATCCCGGCTTCCATAAATTTTTCCGGATCGACTTCATCCACATAATTCAAAGCAACTTCCCGGTACACTCTTCCGAAAATATCGATACTTTTGTTGATCTTAAAAAAGTAATCGTCATCGGGCCGCTTAAAGCCAACAAGCAAGACGCTCGCGCCGACGACGATAACACACACCGACACCAGAAGAACATGTTTTCTGTTCGAGAACCATCGTTTCATATCAAACTCCAGAGTGAGACAACCGTGATTGAACAACCGAAACAATTTCGTTATGAATGACGTCAACGGATCTCATACCGTCGACAATGCGCCATCGCCGCGGTTCAGCTTTTGCAATGGCATGATAACCGGTACGCACACGCTCAAAAAATTCGCGACCGGCAGACTCCATCCGGTCGACCGGAACATTCGTGGCACGTTGCCGGCGAATAACTTCATCGACGGTAACATCCACGAAGATGCTGATATCCGGAATTAATCCGGCAGTGGCAATTCTATTCAAGGATGCAACATCGGCGAGATCGATTCCGCGGCCGTAACCCTGATATGCCGTCGTCGAATCGTAGAACCGATCGCAGACGACAATAGTTCCGGCATCCAGCGCCGGACGGATAATTTCGGAAACCAACTGCGACCGCGCCGCCGAAAAAAGCAATAACTCTGTTCGCTGCGTAAGCTCGAGATGTTTTTTATCCAGCACAAGTTCACGAACCTTTTCAGATACCGGTGTACCACCGGGCTCGCGCAACAAGACAGTCTCGCATCGCTGCTGGCGGAGAACATCGACAAGGAGCTTCGCCTGTGTCGATTTTCCGGAATAATCAATGCCTTCGAACGTAATAAACATGTGTCAGGAAGAAAATTTATGCCTTTATTAAGGTAACCAAAATCTCTCTCTTATTCAATTCGCCATCATGCATACTGATAACCGCACGAAAATTATTTACGATCAACGTCCTCCTTGCCTCTCAATCGATTTTTTGGTATGTTATCCAGAATTTTATTGTTTCTTTCGGGCGCTGGATCCGAACGACGGCAATACAACCGATGTATACAGACATCGTTGAGATTTCCGGCTTTTGTATGCAATATTCATTTCATTGTTACGAAAGCGCGGGCTTGCTTCTTCGATTGTTGCAATAATAATGAAACGGATGCCATCAAAAAATCTAAAAAAAACCGGTCGAGCTGACCGTCGCGATCGTAAATTTCCCAGAGAGGTTCAAAAAATTTCTCCTGGAAAAATCGAATCGCGGAAAGAAGATTCCCGCCTGATCGCCGCGGCGCTTTCCGGATCGCAAGCGGGTTTCAAGCAATTGATGAAGAAATACCACGACCAGATTGCCAATCTGATTTTCCGCATCATCCATCAACAGGAGAACGTGGAAGATTTGACACAGGAGGTATTCATCAAAGCATTTGCTTCGTTGAAAAGCTTCAACGAGGAATATGCATTTTCCACATGGCTCTACAAGATCGCAACGAACAGCAGTATCGATTTCATCCGCAAGAAAAAACTGCAGACATTTTCCATCGATAAACCGGTTGCGCTCGAAGAAAGCGATTACACGTTCGAGCTTCCCGATTCAACGTATGAACCGGACAAACACATCATCCAAAAACAACGGACGACTATTTTAGAAGAAGCGATCAACCAACTGCCGGAAAAATATAAACGCGTCATCCTCCTCCGGCATACGGAAGAACGCGATTACGGCGAAATAGCCAAAATTTTAAAACTTCCCATCGGCACCGTCAAAGCGCATATTTTTCGTGCGCGTGAGCTTCTCAATAAATACCTGCGTGACAAAATTTCTCATTATTGAAACATTCAGGGCATACTATCGTACACTTCAATAAAATGATGATGAAATTCCGATATCCATATATTCTTATCGTACCGGTAATTCTGGTTCTCGCGGCGACAGGTTTTATTTTTTATAAGGCATCGAACACCTATAAAAAAGACATTCCGTTATCCCATGAACAGGAATTAAAAGTAACGATCAATGCCGGGTACGGTGATATGTATCTTTCCCGCGGCGACGGTGCAACGCTTCTTCACGCGAACATCGATGCCGAATTGAAACACGACATCGACGACTACATCGAATATTCGTCGCGTGACAATATCGGGTATCTCAACATTAGTACGTCGGATGAAAATTTCAAATCGAACAATGAACACAATCATTCCATCCATTTTAGCGGATTCGGAACGAACACCTGGGACATGCATTTCACCGATGCGATCCCGATTTCGTATGATGTGGAATTGGGCATGGGCAAGGCCGATTTTGATTTTAGCGGTTTATCGATTAAAGATTTGAACCTGTCGACTGGGGCCAGTTCGGTTGATATGCGGTTCGATAAACGCAACCGGTCGGTCATTGAAGATATGAATATCGAGTCCGGAGTAAGTAAGTTTCATGCCGAAGGATTATGCAACGCCAATTTTTCGCATTTGAAATTTGAGGGTGGTGTCGGCAGTTACGAACTGGATTTCGGCGGGAAATTGGACAGAGAAGCGAATGTCGATATTGAAGTCGGGCTCGGTTCCTTAACCGTCATTATTCCCGAACATACCGGCGCAAAAATCGAATATGAAAAAAGCATCATCGCCCATATCTCTCTCGCCGATGATTTTTCCGAACAGGAACAGAACACCTATTACAGCGCCAATTATTATGACGCTCCGGGAAAATTAAATATGCACATCGAGGCGGGACTGGGAAGCGTCAAAATCCGCCGACAACCGTAAGTTCATTCACCGCGTCACCGTTCACTTACCGAAGCGATAAAATAATCCCCATTTATCCGGTTCTTCAAACTCAGGTTTTTTGGTAAGAGCGACCATGGCTTCATGATACGCCTGCGTTGAGGGTGTGCCGATGTGAATGCCGGTATAAAATATTTCACCGAAATATTTTTTCCCTTTCCGCTCACCCTGCCACATGGTCGTGATAACTGTCGGTGTTCCGTTGGCAAGAAACGCGAGCGGGGCATACCGCGATAGTTCTCCCGGATTCGGTGTAATATTGCTGAAGATCAAGGCCTGGGGCGGCGGACACGCCAACATTTCTCCCAGCCGGACATTGTGCAAACCAAACGGTGTCTTGCCATCCGATAATATCGCTGCGGATTTATTCGGTACATCGGGGTCACTATGAAATTCTGCCGCAAAATGAAGAAGCTGATATGCTGCCGTATCGAGCGTTGTCAATGTTGCCGTGGAATTAAACAGCATCCGCGCCTTATCGTAAAAACCGCGGATATCTTTCAATTCGTACTCGACATCCCACGATGTTTTTCCCGGATGACCGATGCCGATAATATCGGCAATATATTTCTCTTGCGGCACGGTAAAGAACAGTACCGCAGCGGTCGGAAGATAGCGAATATCAAAACGGTCGATCAACGGAGAACCGTTTTCCCGCAACGTATGAAACGGAAGCCATCCAAATTCTTTTGATGAAACGATATACAATATTGTCGACGAATCCATTTTATTCCGGATCGGATCGATAAGAGCGCCGGCAAGCACCGTTGACAACTGATCGATCCGGTTAATCATTCCCGCCTGACCGAACCGCAACGAGCCGTCATTCAGTCGCGGATCGCCGATCAGACTCCTGTATTCCTGCACTAAATCCTGCACCCGGGAACCGGCCATTTGAGATTTCCGGATATAGGCAGAATCACGCGTCACCAAAAGCATGTATACTGCGGTGGGAAGAGGAATATATTCAATGACAGCACCATTACGCGGTAATGAATCCTGCACCTGCTTCAGCGTAAGCTGTCCGGGGGACAGCAACCACGTAAAATTCGGATTAAATTTTCTGACTTCATTCGCCTCAACGTGAATTTGACCGGCATATTGTTCGCTCATTTCGTTGAGCGCTTGGAGCAATGACGTGTTTTTCTTCTTTTCCGATACAAGTTCTGATGTCAAGCCATCCTGTGTCGATTCAAAGAAATGATATATATGTTGAAACTGAGCGATGGCATGATTCAGTTTTGGAGAAAACGTCGTTATCGTCAGATCGGAAAAGAAACGATCGATATCGTGAAGATTTTTCCGTTCCGCAAGTTGAAACGTTTCCGCCGGTATATTGTTCGCGCACGATGCCTGGAGAAGCGGATCATACCATTCCGTTTCGTCAATAGTCATAAATGCCCGGACATAATCTGAAAATCTGTTCGATAACGCAGAAGGATATTCGTATTCATGAATTGCTTGACGGTAAACGGCGGCAGCACTATCCGGACCGTACTTCAATTCCATGATTCTCCCCTGTACAAAAAAAGCGAATGCCGAACCGAAATGAAATCCCGTTTGTTGTGTTACCGTGAGGATATCACCACATCGTTTTAAGAGTTCGGATGTTGCCGTTCCCGATTTTGTTCCGCTTAATTTCCAATCACAGGCAATCAGCATCGCCTTCAACATTTGCTGATCGGCAACGTCATTGCCTTTTTCAGTTTGTTGTTCCGCATCGGCGTAATACATTCTTGCGTTTTCAACATGCCGCGCCCGATAGGCAAGATTTCCCAATGCTGAAAGGAGATGTCCGCGGACAAGCGGATCCGTTTCCGGCACAATACGCCCGAGCGCCTGCGAATACGACCGCAATGCACTGTCGGGAAAATTGAACGCGTACTGCACGTCGCCGAGCGCCGTATAGAGCGGTACAAATATAGCGTTGTCATTCGATGACGCAACTCTGTTATACCAGGCGTTCCATACGAAACGAGCTTTGTCGTATTGACCTGCCGCCTGATAGGCAAACATTTGTTTCGGAATATAGGTTGCGGAATTATCACGATGATTCATCATGCTATCGGTTTGTGATAGCTCGGAAAGGAGAGATATCTCTTGATCATAATTGCCGAGACGATGGCTTGCATTGGCGGCTATCGCCAGAGAACGCATCATGTCGTCAAGATCGTTCAGCACTTTTGCCGATCCTGCGGCATCGGAGGCAAGAGTCAGTGCGGCATCGTCGTCATGCACATCATAATAGAACTCCGACAGAAGAATACGTCCTTTCCGTTCCAGATTCTGGTCGCCGTACGATTGAAATGATTGCATGGCATTCTGATAGTCAATCAATGCACTATCATATTTGCCGAGATTCTGATAACAGGAAGCCGCCAGGAGATAACTTCCTCCTGATGCGGAATCATTCTTTGCATCGACAAATTGCTGTATCGCAGCATTGATCAGAGGCAAAGCAGTGGCATAATCGCCATCGTTCATCAATGTCGAAGCCTGTCCGCATCGCTGGAATGCCTCCTGCACCGCGTCATTATGCCCGCATCCGCCAAGAAAAATGACACCGGCAGAAACCAGTGCGGCAAAAATTCCCGTTATCGTTCGTGAAAACCCCTGCATACCGAAATTCTCCTTCATGTTCACATCGTACAAAATCGTGTGGAATATAGAAAAGTCCTTTCAAAAATACAACGACCGGTTTGATTTGTATCGGGAAATTTTTACCTTATAACGCTATTGGGCGTTCCGGTGCTTCGGGGGACGTGGAAAATGTTGTGACGGCGGTCACATCGTTCTTCATAGCCGTTGATTAAATCAACCGAGTTCGTTACTATATCAAATACTTTTTTTAAAAGGAGACTGTATGCTGACTATTGCTGTTGTGCGCCGAATAATTCGTGCGCTTGTTGTTCTTTCCGGCGTAATGATGATGATGACAACCGGACAAGCCCAAAATCCCGTTGAAGACGCCATTCAACAATTAAGTTCGACGACGGTGAAGGGATATCTTCAACCGTTCATTGACGGAGTCGGCGCCGACCTGAATTCCGGTGTTTACCATTCCGCATATATCGGAACCGGTTTTTCACTCAAGCTCGAACTCGTCGCCATGGGAACACTCATCGGTGATGCACAAAAAGTCTATTCTGCCGTACCCCCGGTTCCATTCGATCAGACGCCGGTACAAACGGCGACAATTTTCGGCGGACAGGGAACCACTGTCCACGGACAGGGAGTCGATTATCAATTCCAGAACGGACAACTCAATTTATCGGCCGTCCCGCTTATTGTTCCTCAGCTTACCATCGGCAACCTCATGGGAACGCAAGCGGTCATCCGTTATATTCCCATACCGGACATGAACAATTTTCCCAAATCGACATTTTTTGGGGTCGGTCTTCGCCACAGTATCAGCCAATACCTTCCCAATATTCCTGTGGATCTTGCGGCAAGCGCTTTTTACCAGCAGTTGACGATCGGCAGTTTGATGGAAGAAAAAACACTGAACTTCAGCGGAGAGGCAAGTAAATCATTTTCTATTCTGACGATTTATGGTGGAGTTCAATACGAATCCGCCACCATGACACTGGATTACGATTACAAGGGATATGGACCAGCCGATCATATTCATCTGGATCTTGATGGTCAGAACAATTTTCGTTTTACGGCCGGACTGGGTCTCGATCTTCTTATTTTACACCTGAGCGCCGATGCTAACTTCGGTACCGTTACCGTGATCAGCGGTGCAGTCGGTTTCGGATTATAATGACAACCACACAAGTTTTTCTTTGAAAGGAATGGATATGAAAAAACATGCAAGCAAATTGTTCATCGTCATCGTCGGAATGATTCTGTTCCACGGCTGCAGTTTAACCAACTTCCCGTTGATTCTCAGCAGCTCCGTGCAACAGACAATCCGCATTGACTTTAATTCACCTGTACAAGTACCGCCAATAGCAGATTCTGTTTCTGTAAATCTGTCGGATGTCCGCAACGCGGCCAATTCATCCATAGATTCGGCCAAATTTTATAACCTCACGTTGCTTATCGACAGCAATACAACACCGCATGCGACGATATCGGGTTTCATCGCCGTCGACGGGAATAAGATCGTTTCACTGACAAATTTATCGACATCGCAGTTTTCATCCGAGCGTTCAATTTTCGATACTACATTGACCGGATGGAATTATCAATCAGCAGGAATAGCGTATCTGGTGAACGCTCTCGAACAGCCGAATCCGCCAACGGTAACGATTACTGCAACGCTGAACCAATTGTCCGATTCCGTCCATTGCAGTATCCATGTAAGAATTTACGGCCAATTGTTTACGAAGAATTAACTCCACGGCTTGCCGGTACATTCACATGAAGCTCCTCATTGAGGAGCTTCATCGTTTTAATGCCTTCCTGACCGTTACGGGATGATTCGTAATGATTGCCCCGACGTTATACCGTACGGCACGATGAATTCTCCATGAAGTGTTTACGGTAAATTCTCCGACATGAATTCCCCGGCTGACCGCTTTCTCAACGAGATTCTTTCTCAGCGCCGTTCCGCCCACGATGAGATAATCCGCCTTCACTGATTTTGCCAGCCGTACCGGAGATATCCTGCCGCCGGAAAATGGATAATACAATAATCCTGTGGAAACGGCGGGTGTACATTCTTTCACCCTTTTAATGACCGACCGGGAAAACGAAGAAACAAGAACCCGGTGTTGAAGATTATTTGCCGTGATGAGATGACAACATCGATCAGCGAGATCGTCTGAGGAATGAAAACGCCGTTCAGCTTTAATTTCGATATTGATGCCGATCGTTCCCTGTATCAGATCGAATACTTCCTGAAGGGTGGGAATTTTTTCGGAAGAAAATTTCGGAGAAAACCACCCGCCGGCACTGAACCGGCGGAGTTCTTGTAATGAATGATTGTGCAAATACCCTTTGCCGTCGGTTGTTCGCTCCAACCGACGATCATGAAAAACAACCACCTCACCGTCCGACGTCAGCTGTATGTCCAGCTCGACTGCATCGGCCCGATCGCGGATTGCCTGTTTGAATGCGGCCAGGGTATTTTCGGGCGCCGCCGAAGACGAACCGCGGTGAGCAATAATCAGCGGCGGTCGATTCGCGGCAAGCCAAACGTTCACAACGGTTTTTTGAGAGCGTTACAAATATCCGTATTCACCTTCTCGACGGTTCCCGAGGCATCGACCGTCTTGATAAGCCCCCGTGACCGGTAATATTCCCGCACCGGTTCCGTCGATTGCGTGTAAACATGAAGACGTTTGCGTACGGTTTCCGGCGTATCATCATCCCGATGAATTAATTTTCCGTTACAATTCGGACAGCGGTTTGAATCGGCAAGCTGATCGATGCTCAGATTATAAATTTTTCCACATGACTGGCACGACAGGCGTCTGCTCAGGCGATCGATAACAATCTGCTCGTTAATTTCCATATCGATCACCGCATCGAGCGATGTGTGCAATCCGTTCATAACATCCGTCAATGCTTCTGCCTGAGGAACCGTCCGCGGAAACCCGTCAAGAATAAATCCTTTCCGGCATCGCTCGGAACCGAGTACGGTACGGATGATGCCGATCATAATGTCGTCGGAAACAAGCTGTCCGGCATCCATAATTGCTTTTGCTTTTTTCCCCAATTCGGTTTCAGCGGTAACTGCTTCACGCAGCATGTCGCCGGTTGAAATGTGCGGAATCGACATCGTTGTTGAAAGGAGTTTTGCCTGCGTTCCTTTGCCGACTCCGGGAGGACCAAAAAGTATCAATTGCATTCGTTTTCCTTTTAGTGATTTTTGTCCGATTGCTTCTGTTGAATTTTTTCAATTGCCTCACGGGCTTCGCTGACCGTTCGTGCATCCGGCTCATGTTCGACAATCGATTGCAGTGTTTGCAATACACGGGGATTGTGAGTGTTTCCCAGCGCTGCGACTATCGCCCGACGAATATGAACACTTGGATCGTTCACCATCGTCATCAATTGTGAAATCACATCTTCCCGATCGCGCCATTTCGAAACCAGGAGATTGATAGATTGAATACGAATATTCCTGTCGATACCGTACCGAGTATGAGCATAGACAGTTCCCAGAGCATCCTCATCGCCAACCTGAGCAAGAAGATGAAGAGCCATACTGCGAAGGATTTCGTTGAAGGACGGTTGAGCAAGTGCTTTTGTACAATACACCTTACGATTGAGGGAATCGACCTGCACGAGCGACTTCAGTGCCGCCGCTGCAACGCCATAACTCGAATCTCCCTCAAATGCATGCTGCAATGTTTTGACAACCCGATCGCCACGGCAATTTCCCAACGATGTTACTGCGGCAACTCGTACACGGGCATCGCGATCGCCATACGCCATAACAAGAACATCCGAAACATCAGTTCTTTTCGCATCGCCGAGCGCCCACACGGCATTACGGCGAACATCCCAGAACGGATCATCAATGGCTGCTTTTTTCAAAGCTTCCGTCACTTTTTCAGAATCGGCAATCCAGGAAAGTTCATCAATCGCCGCGCTGCGATCGACACCATCTTCGGCATGAAGAAGTTGATAGACCCATTCATCCTGCGATTTCTGAAAATCGATTTTTTTCAAAACCCGGCTTCCCTTATCGAAAATAATATTCTGCGGTTGTTGATACGCCGGAAATGAAAACGTTTGTTCTTGTTGTGAAATCCAGACACGATGTACTTCCGGCGTGTTGTTGACCCAGAATTCGATATTCACCGGAATTGTAAATACACCTGTTAACGAATCGATAGTTTGAGTTTGCCGGACATTGAGATTCAATGTATTGGTGGATCGATCCCAATTTGACGTCACCTGAAAATCCGGGTATCCTGCTTTATATAACCATTCGTCAAAAAACCACGACAGATTATAGCCGGTCGCTTCTTCAATGGCAATCTTAAAATCTTCGGTCTCGACATTTTGAAATGCAAACTTATGTGCGTAATAATTGATGGACTTCCAGAATAATTCTTCACCCAAAACATCTTTGAGCATATTCAGAATCACGGCGCCTTTTGCGTAAATATGACTGTCAAACAGATCCATCGGATGAATGTACCGGTCGCATACCGTCGGTCGGCGATGCTTGCCTGCATCGGCATTCCGGACGGAAAGCTGGTTGTCGGCATTTTCTTTTGCACCATCATCTTTGCCAAGGTGATATTCCGTAAACTGATTTTCAAAAAATGTTGCAAACCCTTCGTTTAGCCATGCATGCGACCAATCGCGGCAGGTCAGCAGATCGCCCCACCACATATGCGCGAGCTCGTGCGCAACCAGGCCGTCGCTGTTATAATCAAGATGCGCGCGCGAACCGTGAATCGTTCCATCGGTCAGCGTCGTCGCGCTGACATTTTCCTCACCGCCATAAATAAAATCCTGAACGACCGTCTGTGCATATTTTTCCCACGGATACGCATAACCGATTTTACCGGAATAAAATTCCAACATCTTCGGCGTATTGCTGAACGATCGCATCGCATCATCTTTTTGATGGGGATACACGTAATAGCTCAGCGGTACCGTTCCCCATGAATCTTTTACCTCGACATACGTTCCGACAATAAGCGAGATAAGATAGGAAGCATGCGGTTTGCTTTCATACCAATGATAGGTTGCCGTATGATTTTCCGGATCCTTTTTTACGTTGAGCAATGTGCCGTTACTGATGGCAGTGAAATTATCGGCGACCGTCACGATCATCTCGCTGGTGGCTTTGTCGTTGGGAAAATCATAACACGGAAACCAAAAATGATTGTCTTCCGGTTCGCCCTGCGTCCATGCCTGCCACTGCTTATCTGCATAACCGCTGTCGGGGGCAGTAAAATACAGCCCTTTTTTCGGCGACGTCACGGAGTAAGCAATAGTGACAGTCAGGGTATCATTCAATCCGTATATTTTATCGAGAGTCACCGACAGCGTTTCATCGATCGTATGAAATTCGAGTTCCGTATTGCCAAGCAAGACCCGCCGGACGTGCAAATCCGCAGCATCGAATTTCAGTTCCGAGGTTATCGGACGGAGTGGAATGAGTTTAATACTCGTTTCACCGAAACATGTTTTGGTGTGCGGATCGATATTCACGGCAAGACGATAATGATCGACGTGGTACGCTCGTTCCCGCGTGATGTGGTCCGCCGGTCGGACCGTTTCTTGCGCGTAACTCACCGAACAACAGATCGATAGAACAATCGACAGCAATAAATGCTTCATGCTGAATGGACTATTAGTGATGAATAAGATGATTTTCGTTTCATGTTTTTTCGTTGGTCGGTTTTTACAACAAGCTGACCGCATGCCGCGTCGATATCTTCTCCGGAACTGCTCCGAACAAATACCGAAACGTGTGCATCACGCAACATTTTGACAAATTCTTCCGCTCGCTTCAACGGTGTCGGCCGCAATTGCAACGCTATGCCGGCAGGTTCGGCAAAATCAATCCGATGAAAAGGAATAATATTGATTTTGCACGGAATCGACTTCGAGAGTTTGACAAGTTTCCGAACGTCCTCATCCCGGTCATTCCAGTTATCGAATAAAATATATTCGAACGTGACCCGCTGTTTCGTTTTTTGATAATAATAATGAATCGATTCCAGCAAATCGGCCAGGGGAAATTTTGCATTGATCGGCATGAGTGATGTGCGTGCTTCGTCGTTCAATGAATGAAGTGAAACTGCCAGTTTCACTTTTCGCCGCTCGTCCGCCATCTGCCGGATTTGAGGAACCCATCCGGCTGTAGAAATTGTGATACGTCTGCCGGTAATTTTCAGACCGTTCGTAATGATCTCTATCGATTTCATCACGTTTTCATAATTCATCAGCGGCTCGCCCATTCCCATGAAGACGAGATTCGTAATACGCTTACCGGAAAGCCGCCGCGCCTGCATAACCTGATCGACGATTTCTGCCGGCGTGAGATTTCGCAGGAAGCCCATCGTTGCCGTTGCACAGAATTTACAATCGAGCGGACAACCGACCTGCGTCGAGACACACAGCGTCAACCGTTTCTGTTCTTCATCATCCGCTTCACGGCTTTGAAAAGCGGTGCGTGGTGGAATCAACACGCTTTCGATTCGTTTCCCGTCGGCGAGCTCGAACAAAATTTTCGTCGTACCGTCTTTAATCGATTCCTGTCTTGCCGCGACTTTGAGTGAAACAATTTCCGCGACCCCGTCGAGTTTTTCACGCAGCGATTTCGAGAATGTGGACATTGCCGCAAACGATTCCGCTTCTTTCATGTAGAGCCAGTCGAACAACTGCTTTCCGCGGTACCGTTGTTCGCCAATGGAGACGGCAAAATCTTCTAATTCCGAAAGTGTAAGCCCTTTTATTGCATTTTTTTTCATAGGGGACTATAATGTAAGAAAACCTAACACGGCACGCAAGAAGAAGACGGGATAGGTGGTGGATCAATTTATAAAATCCCGTCTTGCTGAAATGCTTCTATTCAGCATCTATTCCGTGCTTGCATAGTTAAGATTCCGAATAGAATGTGTCGGAAAGACGGTGTATGGTAACCGGGAGGAGGTTCAACTTCCGACCAGACATTGAAAATCTACAAATGGGTAAGAAGTTAATTCTTCATAATTCTTTTTCCTAAATAGATACCCCAATGAAGTTTGAGCGCTTTTTCATCAAATTCTTTGGTTATTCTTCCGCTCGAAATTTCCACAACATAACCTCTTACTTTCCCCATTTCATTGCAACTTGAATGAGGGGGAACCTCAGCTACCAAGAGTATATTTTTTCCTCCATTCAACCATTTGATGGCTCCAATATTTGGGTCTTCAATTTCGGTACATTTATATTGTTTTTTAAATGAATTCAAAACTTTGTTTGATACATCTATTTCGTTAACATGGTTACCTTCTATTTTATAAACTGATACTTGCCAAGTACCTACTTCACCCCCATCGCTTTCAGTAATAAAAAAAGCATCAGAATTGGGCGACCACAGTAACTCTGCAAGTGTGTTAACCCCAGCTTCCTCAATTCCTGAAAGTCTTTTTTCATCGTTTAAAACAATAAGTTGTGTCGAGTCAATTATGGCTCTTTTCTTCCTATCTGGTGAATAAATTTCCATCTTCCTGACGTGTTTTTCATAACGAAGAAAAGTGGCGCCCTTCGACCATCTCGAATCTTGTGCAATAAGTTGCTCATTGTATAAAAGTTGATTAAATAAGACAACAACGAACAACAAAAAAATCTTAAAAATATTTGTAATCATTTTTGCTCCTAAAACCCCAACGGACATTGCATTGTCGTGGGAATTGTGATAGTTGTCTGAACATCCTGAATTCCAAATTCTATCGCCTCCTTTTGAGTCGAAAATCCATAGACATCAAACCATGGTGATTGGGAGGAAGTTCAACTTCCGACCAGGCATTATTCAGTCAGCAGTAGAACTGCTTCCCAGTTGGAGGAGAGATTTGATAAAAATGCCACCACATGAGAATGAAAAATTAGAGTAGAATGGATAGATCCCGGGAAAGAACTACGAGAGCCGAAGGTTTACACTATCTCAACGATTTTCCCTTTTGAAGTCTCGCCCCGAACGATTGTAAAGCACCGTTTCGGTTTTCCGAAATGTTCTGCAAGAAGTTCGATGACTTTGGCGTTCGCTTTCCCTTCGATGGGCGAAGCGGTCGTGTGCACGACAAACGTGCCCACCTCAACTTCTTGAACACTATTTTTCCGCGCATTCGTCTTCACACGAACCGCTATTTTCATTCTTCCCCCATCTTCTCATACCCGAAAAACAACGCCGAAGCCGGCAGGCAATTTATTTTTCAAACAATTCCTTCGCATTCACGACGACAGACTTCGACGCGTTTACCGCGAGCGGGAATATTTGAATAATTTTATCCTGATCCAGAATATTCTGCGGCTTTGCTGCGTCATACGTGATCGGTGAGGGCGTGTTCTTCGTGAGATCATCAAGAAATTCTTTCCCTTTTCCTTCGTCAACCACCACGGCAATTTTAATATCGGACGGATGAAGATATTTTTTGATTGCGCTGTTGACGTCGTCAAGTGTAAGCGAATTCATTTCCTTCACGATCGCATCGATATAATAGTCCGTTCCGTAAAATTCGGAATCCATCTGGTAGCCGAGACGCCGGCTCATGGTGGAGACCCACAGTTTCGAATAATTGATCAGGAACTTGCGCGTGTTTTCAAAATCTTCCCGTGTGAGTCCTTTATCGACAAGGTTCTTCAGTTCCCACAATGCATTCCGGATGGCAAAATGCGTGTTCTCCGGCTGTACCGGACGAAGCCAGATGCTGAAAAATTGCTGACGCAACGGTGTGTTGGGATTCGGAAATGGTGCACCGCCCAGACCGCCGGTGAATTTCTCGATATAGGAATAATCGCCGTAATTTAATCCGCGGTCGCCGCGCAAGTGATTCATCAAAATTCCGTTGAAGGTTCGATGCTCGCCGAAATAGGAATTGGCAACGAGCAGAGCGTAATAACTTTTGTCGCTGCGCGTCACCGGAATCGGATATCCCATCGAAACGGCATAGGCCCGTGCCGGTTTTTCGACAACCATCACTTCCATATCCTTGATTGCTTTCGGTTGCGGCAAGGCAACATCCGTATGTTGACCGACCGGCAGTGCCGCAAAATCATTTTGAATCTCGCCGATTAGCGACGACGGGTAGCCGCCGGCGATACCGAACCACAGATTAGATTGCGTGTAGGTTTCGGCGTAATATTTTTTCACATCATCCAATGTAATCGACGTGATACCCTGCACCGTTCCGACATCGGTCGTACCGTAGGGATGGCCTTCGAACATGAAAGCATTCAATGCTTCTTTGCCAAGCCCCTCATCGTTGGTCGAACGTAATCCGTTCTGCAGATAATTAAGATTGTCGTCTTTGATCCGTTTGAAATCCGCTTCATCGAAACGCGGGTGCAACAGCAGATCGGAAAATAATTTATAAAAATCGTGCAGATGATCGCGATGGATTTCTCCGGTGAACGTCGTGATTTCCTGATCCGTCTGAACATCGAACGAAGCAGCCCACGGATACAACTTTTCGACAACCTGCGAATAGGTCAGGTCTTTCGTTCCGCCGTTCGCCACGAGCATTGCCGTGAGAGCGTTCAAACCTTCCTTTCCTTTCGGGTCATTGATCGATCCGGCCCGAAGGATAATACGGAACGCGATGAATGGTGAATTCGGACTTTGTATCTGTGTAAATTTTATCGCCGATTGAGTAGTTGCACTGAACATCATTACTCCGATCATCAAAAGAAATAGTATGCGGGCGGTCATTGTTTTCCCTCCTGTTGTGAAAGCAAGAGAACGGTACGGTTGTTTTGAGAAAAATACTTTTTGGCAACAGACATAATATCATCCGGTGTAACACGGTCATACAACGAGTACAAACGATTGACCGATTCGGGATTGTTCGTCAATGTGATAAACCGGGCGATGTTGTTGGCGACATGATCGGCATTATCGAGGCCCATCGCAAAACGATATTTCATATGTTCCTTGATCGAAGCAAGCCGTTCGGCAGAAACCGGTTCGGTCTTTGCAGTTTCGATCGCCTGATAGATGGCATTCCGGACCGTTTCAATATTGTTGCGATTTTTAATCCGGGCAAACACATAAAATAATCCGGGATCGCGATTTTCTTCCATCTGTCCGCGGACAGATTCCACAAGCTGTCCGTCAACGACAAGCTTACGGTAGAGGTCCGACGTTTCACCGAAGACACTCATCGAAAGAAGATTCATAGCCGCCATATCGATTTGCACATCGCTGAACGCAGGGCCATGATATGCGATGGCAAGGGTCGGGAATGTTTTGGATTTCCACGGAAGATTGATCGTTTTCTCTTCCTGTTGCGGCGGTTCGGCAGGAACATCGAGCGTATAGGAACCGTGTTTCCATTCCCCATAATATTTTTTTGCCAGTGCGATCAACTTTTCCTGATCGAAATCTCCGACCACGACGACCACGCAATTTTCCGGACGGTACCAGCGGTCAAAAAATGTCAAACTGTATTGGTATTGGTTCGGCATATTCTGAATATCTTTCAAAAATCCCATCGTCGTGTGTTTATAGGTATGCACGGTATATGCAGTGTCGCGGATCTTTTCTTCGATGGCTTGAAACGGATTCGAGGCGTTTTTATTATACTCACCGAGAATCGCGCCCGCCTCCGTTTTAAAATCTTCCTCGGAATATTTGAGATGCATAAAGCGGTCCGATTCCAGATCCATAATCGATTCGAGGGCATCGGAACTGGCAACGGTATGAAAAACGGTTTCGTCATCGGACGTGAAGGCATTGTTATCCGCGCCCATCAATTTCAAAACATCGTTAAATTTTGCAGCGGGATATTTTTCGGTTCCGCGGAACATCATGTGCTCGAAGAAATGTGCAAAGCCCGACTTGCCCGGCTCTGTTTCGTTCCGCGAGCCGGTCCGGACAACCGTGTAGTACGCGATAATGCCGGGGCTATCGAACGGAATGGAAACAATTTTTAATCCGTTGTCCAGCGTGACCTGATTGATGGTATACGGAAAAATTTGAGATTCCCCTGCTTCACGTTTTCCCTGTGCAAAGCCGACAACCAGCGGAAAAACGATCAGCGAGAAAACTCCGAGAAATCGTATCATGAGTTCCTCCATGATTAATGAATCATTCGTAAAAATATACTTGAATTTTGAGTGCAGACGTGCAGAATGATAGAAACGTACAAAAAATTGCCGTAAGATGCCATAACGAAATCACTCGACATCGTTGCCGGTTAATTTCCTGAGCGCTTCCCGATATAACAGCGATGTTTGTTGAATAATTTCTTCGGGTAATTTTGGACCGGGCGGTTTCTTGTTGAAATGAATCGACAATAAATAATCCCGCACAAATTGTTTATCGAAACTATCCTGCGGTCCGCCTTTTTTGTAATTCGATAATGACCAGAAACGCGAAGAATCCGGCGTCAGCAATTCATCGATCAGAATCAGTTCGTTGCGGAATATGCCGAATTCCATTTTCGTATCGGCCAGCAGAATTCCTTGTTCTGCGGCAATGGCGCCGGCACGTTGAAAAATTGTCAACGTCATCGTCCGGACTTTTTCCGCATACTCGTTGCCGATCATGGAAACGGCGCGATCAAAACCGATATTTTCATCATGGCCGACATCCGCTTTCGTTGCCGGCGTGAAGATCGGAACCGGTAATTTTTCCGATTCGACAAGCCCGGCAGGAAGTCGAATGCCGCACACCGTTCCGGATTGCCGGTATTCGATCCAGCCCGAACCGGAAAGATATCCGCGCGCCACACATTCGATAGGAAGCGGCTTAGCTTTTTTTACAACGATGCTTCGTCCGCGTAACTGTTCGGCATATTGTTGACATTCCTTCGGAAATTCTTCAACCCGCGTACTGACGATATGGTTTGGAACAATATCGTTCATACGCTCAAACCAGTAATTGGAAATTTGTGTGAGAACTTTCCCTTTATACGGAATCGGCTGGGGCATGATCACATCGAAAGCGGAAAGACGATCGGTTGCAACAATCAACAGATGCTCGCCGAGATCGTATATGTCGCGGACTTTTCCGCGTTTCAGAAACCGCAGAGCGGGAAAATTCGTTTCAAATATTGTTTCGTTCGAATGCATTGGAATTATTTGGTAAATTCATTTTTATAGACTTTTCCATCTTTCATCACAAATTTTACATGTTCGAGAATAGATATATCCTGCAAAGGATTACCTTGCACGGCAACAATATCGGCAAACGCACCGGCAGAAATTTCGCCGAGCTTGCCGGTCATACCGAGCAGTTCTGCCCCAACCGTTGTTGCGGATGAAATTGCCTGCAACGGTGTCATACCGGCATCGACCATTTCCTTCATCTCGACCGCTTCATTGACTTCCCAGGCAAAGCCGCCGACATCCGTACCGAAAGCTATTTTCATCCCTGCCTGAACGCCCTTTGGCAAATGCTTTTCTCTGGCAATCGATCATTTGTTTGTAGATCGGTCGTCCTTCAGCTGCTCTTCCTTCAGCAACATATTGCGTGATAAACAATGTCGGACACCAGAAAACACCTTTTTGTTTTGCAAGGGAAATCAATTCATCATCAAAACCATCTCCGTGCTCGATCGTATTGACACCGGCACGAATGGCATTTTCGATTCCATCACGTCCCATTGCATGTGCCGCAACATTGCGATGAAGTTTATGTGCCTCGTCGCAAATAGCTTTCATCTCGTCGAAAGAAAAAGTCAAAATACTGTGCAGTTGTCCATCGGATGCAAAATAATAATTTCGATCGGCATAGACTTTAATAAGATCGGCGCCATTTTCAACTTCTTCACGGACAGCTTTACGGCATTCATCGACACCATCGACGATTTGAAGTCCCTTCGGCATGTGCAATTCCCAGGAATATCCCGTCAAGGCATACGCTCCGGTAACATCCAGCGCCCGTGTTGCCACAAACATGCGCGGACCTTCGATGATACCGTTGGTGATTGCTTTCTTGATATCCACATCGGCATACATTGCGCCTTCGGTTCCGACATCCCGGATCGTCGTAAATCCGTTATGAAGCGCTGCCTGTGCAGAAACTGCTCCGCGAATAGTACGGTAGGGAATAGATTCCTTCAATAACTGCTCATCATAATCCTGAGAAGTAATATCTCCCTGAAGTAAAACATGCGTATGGCAATCGATCAGTCCCGGAAGAACCGTTGCGGCGGAAAGATCGATGACATCGGCATCACGCGGAATTTGGACCGACGTTCCGACACTGATGATCGTATTATTTCCTATCAAAATAACTGCATGTTCCTGAACGTGATCTGTTTTTCCGTCGATCAGTTTTCCGCATTTAATGGCAACATATTTTGTAAACGATTCCTGGGCAAGAGATGGCAGGATGAAACACCGTAACAGAACGACAACGGCAAGAATTTTTCTCATGGAAATAATTCCTTATGATTACAGAATAGTGGCAGCCAAAGAATATAGGAAGTATTCCGATTTCTGTCAATCCGTAAAAGAGCATTTTTTGTGAACTGCAATCTGCAAGAGTTTCACGTATATATCGCGTGAAACATCGATGACGCCAAACCGGGAAAGATGCGGTGTGGAAAACTGCGTATCGAGTAATTCGAAATGGCGTTCTTTCAAACGATTGACGAGATGAACCAGTGCAATTTTCGACGAATCACGAACGCGGCTGAACATCGATTCACCGAAGAATGCCGCTCCCAGAGCAACGCCATATAATCCCCCGGCAAGTGTTTCACCGATCCACGCCTCGACGCTGTGGCCATAACCGAGCCGGTGAAGAGCAATGTAACTTTGAATGATTTCTTCCGAAATCCACGTCTCTCCGCGTCCGGAACAGGCACGAATGACCTCTTCAAATGAAGTATTGTAGCGGATCTCGAACAGATTTTTCCGAAGGGTTTGATGCAGACTCCGGGAAATTTTGAATGAATCCAACGGCAAAATTCCTCTTGGATCCGGAGAAAACCATCTGATCTCTCCGTTCTTCGGTTCTGCCATCGGAAAAAAACCCGATGCGTAGCCGGCAAGCAATAATTCCGGTTTGATGTGTGATAACGAAGGAGCTGAATCTGTTGTCATCACCGAAATGAGGAAAAAATGAGAATACGGGATCAATCTCCAAAACTAACACCGACCGCCCGTGCCGCAAGAACAAGCTCGGAATCGGGCGGAACGAGTCGTTGCCGGCGTATCGCATCTTCGAGACGAACGGTTACGACATCACGGCCGCGCAAACTTACCATCGTTCCGAATTCACCTTTCAATGCCGTCTGAAGCGCCACGGTGCCGAATCTGGTTCCAAGGATTCTGTCGAACGAGGTCGGGCTTCCGCCGCGCTGGACATGACCAAGAACGGTCACACGCGTTTCAAGTTCTGTTTCTTCTTCAATGCGCTGTGCGACAAGCGCCGCGATGCCGCCGAGGCGAACCGGATCGGTCCGTTTGATATCTTTTTCCTGGACAACAATTTCACCGTCCAGCGGTTTGGCACCTTCCGACACACAAATGATGCTGAAGCGTGCGCCTTTACTGCGCTTCCAGACAAAATCAAAAACGGCGTCCCACTTGAAAGGAATTTCAGGAATCAGGATCATATCCGCTCCGCCGGCAAGTCCGGCACCGAGAGCAATCCAACCGGCATACCGTCCCATCACTTCGACGACGATGACGCGATGGTGTGCCGAAGCGGTTGTCTGCAAGCGGTCAATCGCTTCCGTTGCAACCGCAAGAGCAGAATCATATCCGAAGGTGATATCGGTTGCCTCGAGATCGTTATCGATCGTTTTGGGAACGCCGATAATTTTCATTCCCATGTGAGAAAGCTTGTATGCGATATTCATTGTGCCATCGCCGCCGATAGCAATGAGCGCGTCGAGACCCCATTCCCGGTAATGATCTTTTACAAGATCGGAACAATCCACGATGACCACACCGTTTGGACCCTGGCGCGGGAAATGAAACGGATCGCCTTTGTTGGATGTGCCGAGAATTGTTCCGCCAAGATTAATAATCCCGCTGACATCGCGTATGGTCAGTTCGCGCATATGCCCTTCGACAAACCCTTCAAACCCGTCAAGAATCCCGATAACTTTAGCATTCACGAGTGAAATTGCGGGTTTGGCAACACTGCGGATAACCGCATTTAAACCGGGGCAATCCCCGCCGCCGGTAAGAATTCCAATTCGATTCAGAGTAGTATTCGCCATGTTACTTTTCTAGAGTGAGTAATGAAAATTGATTTCACGATAACCACGTCATTCCGCAGTCATTTTTTTACAGAGATCGCATTCACAAATTTCGCGGAGATAACTGTACGTATAAATTCCTGTGGCATGTCCATCGCCCCATCGGAATTGAAGTGCATAATTTCCGACTTTCTCAATAGCTTTTAATTCGTTCTTGCCGGGAATAAGAACAGGCAACAATACCGACTTTTCCCGATCTTCGGTTTCCATTTTGCATCCCGCACACGGGCAATACTGACGCAACACCTGCAAAGAATGTTTCCCTTTATGCCCGTCATCCCAGTCCAAGATGAGTTCGGTCGAAGAAATCTGTTTGATGGCAGTTGGTATCATACACTATTCCGTTTTGAATACAACATTAATCCCGGAACCGTTCCGGAACATATCGAACATATATTTCCGAGAGACGCCGGCGGGTGATTTCGTCAAGCTCTTCGTCGTCGCGGTCCCGTTTGCGCATCATTTCAAATTCATCAAGATCGCGACCTCTCATAAGATGAGAATAGTCCCGCAATGTTTCGATAATTTTATGCTGCTCAACTCTCGTCATGTGAAAAATTATATTTTTTTTGAAATTTTGTTTCCGCAAAAAACATGATTATTTGAAAAATTGTTCCGCACACACCGCCAAACAGGAAAAACGGCTTTACCGGAACATCATAGACGATTAACAAACCGAATTTTTTCGCGACGATCAGCCCCAGCGTATACCCGAGAGCTCCGGCAAAATACCAAAACGGTAATTGTGTCGCCAGGTCAAACCCGCGAAACGGATTTTTTGTCATCGGCATCACGGTGGCGCGCCAGACTCTTTCTGAACCCCAGAAACATAACGCAACAAAACATCCAACAACCACATAGCCGGAAACATGGCCGGTCCATGGAACATTACCATACACGATATTCGAAGCAATCAAAAGAACGGCAATGACGCATGTCGAAAAAATTATCCGCGTGATTGCAAACAGGTGTGAATGCGTGCGATACCGGAGAGTTGTTGATGACATGCGATCACTTTCTCTCGTTTGCAATCGTTAGGCTCTTCCGTCGACATTCCACAACGCGTTTTTCACATACGGCCAGACCACATACCGGAAGCCGAACACATCATCTTCGTGGAGTCCGGTAAATTTGCTTGCCATGGCAACCGCTTTATTGTGCGGTTTCATCAATTCCAGACGCAGGATATGATTTTGCTGGCGCAAAACGCGGTCGGGATTTTGATCGGCAATCTTTACACCGCGGCTATCGAGAACAGTGCCGTAGGGACCGGCAAGCTTTTGCAGTCTGGAGCCGCAGTTCATAGGATATCCGACAAAATCGGATTCGTTCAATTCCGGAATAAACGTATCGGGATCGATGCGAACAACTTCACCGCAGGAAATTCCGATACCGAAGCCGAGCGGCGAGGGGAACGACATGTGATTGGCAATATACCAGTACCGTTTATGGATTTCAAATGCTGCCGCCATCGCCCAGTGCAACGCTTCGGCAAACGATCCGTGGTCGTTCACTTCCCAAATCAATACGAAACCGTCGCCGAGAAATTTATGGAATGTGTGTTTGTAAAAAAATGCAAGCTGAATGACCCGATCATACACTACTTCGATGACGCGGGTGATATTGTTTGCAGGAGAAGTCAGCGACCATTCGGCAAAATTGCGAAGGTCGGCATACACGGCGACGACATCGAGCTTTTCTCCCCGGATCAGCGACGACTTGTCGACAACCGTCAATGAATGATTTTTCAAATACATGTTCTGGTCTTACCGTTCCCTTCTTTACATTTCTAAAAGTTGTTTCACCACGCCGGCTCCTTCGCGAACCACAACCGGCCGATCATCCGTCAGATCGATGATCGTAGATAGTTCAAGCAGACTGTTTCCTCCATCAAGAATAAGATCAACTCTCTTGCCGTAATATTCTTCTATGATTTCAGGGTCGTTAATAATTTCTTCTGTGTTATCGGTAACGCTGGCACTTAATACCGGATGCCCGAGTTCTTTTATCAACGCATGGCAGACCACGTTATCCGGAACGCGGATTCCGACGGTCTTTCGTTTTGAAATCAAACTTTTAGGCAAATGTTTTAAACGGCTCGCCGGCAGAATAAATGTAAACGGTCCGGGAATCAATTGCTTCATCAAACGAAATGCGGTATTGGAAACTTTCGCGTACTCGCTGATATGACTGAGATCCGAACAAATAAAACTGAACGGTTTGCTCTGACGCTGTCGTTTAATCTCATAAATCCGCTCGATCGCATGCGTGTCGAAAACGCTGCAGCCGATGCCGTACACCGTATCGGTCGGATAAATGATCACCCCGCCCTGTTTCAACGATTCGACGGCCCACGCAATATACCGTTGTTGAGGATTGACCGGATGAATTTTCAAAACCATAAACGATGACAGCTTCTATTCTGAATCGGTTTCATTCGACAAACAATTTTTCCTATGCAACATGTTGTTCGGTGAGTAACGGGGATTGCGGACCGGGAAGAGAATGTTCGGCCACACCCTCAAGTTTTCCCTCGAACGTCGAAAGACGTTTATCCGCTTCATCATATTTTTTACGGGCATTGTCAAGATGAGTGCCGAGGACATCAAACACCTCACGGACGCGGCCCATATCACCCTGCAGCCGGGAAAGGGTATCGACGATTTCCTGTGCCCGCCGTTCGATGACAAGTCCGCGCAGCCCTAACGCAATCACCTGCAAATATGCGTAGAAACTATTCGGTGAAACGGGAACGACTTTCCGGTCGAGTGCATACTGATAAATCGCCGCATCATTCGTTCCATAGTCTTTAATGACAACTTCATAATAGATATTTTCCGCGGGAATATACATTAACGCGAACGGATACGTTCCTTCGTCGGGAAGAATATACTTTGAGGCAATCGCATCGATATGTTTCTTGACATCGGTTGTAAATGCTTTCTGAAAACTCTTTTTCTCGGAATCGCTTTGAGCGGAAAGAATTTTTCGGAAATTTTCCAGGGGGAATTTAGAATCCACCGGCACCATGCGATCGGAGGTGCGGATGATTGCGTCCACGATATGACCGTTCCGGAAACGGTATTGCATCGAAAAATGGTCTGCGGGAAGAACCTGCTTCAACAGATCTTCGAGAAGGAATTCTCCCAATCCCCCGCGCAACTTTGGAGCACTGAGCAGTTCTTCCAGTTTCGACATGCTTTGTCCCAACTCCTTCATTTCCTGCGTCGCCCGGTTCAGTTCGCCTAAATTTCGCTGAACATCTCCGATGACCCGCGCCGCAGAATCGAGCCGGTTGCCGACGGTACTCGTCTGGGCTTGAATCTGCTGTGTCACGCTCGTCAGTTGGTTTCCCACCTGATCGGTAATGCTTTGTAAACTGGTCCGCATATCGGACCGCAACGATTCGATATGTTGTTGCATCATCATCATCGATTGAGTATCGGCAGACGATGTTGAACGCGCCTGCTGTTTCATGAGTATGAAAACCGCCGCCGAGAGAATGACCAGAATGACGATGAGAAGAATTTCCATCGATGTTCGCCTGTTATGAGCGTTAAATTTTTCCGAGAGCTATACTAACGAAAATCGGGGAAATACACAAGTTTACCCGTCGCGCCGTTTCCGTACTCATTTTAGCAAGAGCATTGGGGTTGCCCGGCGAAGATAGAAGCCGTCTTTCCGGTTCCAGGAAACAACGGCGAAATATAAACCCGAAGGAAACCGCGTCCCGTTCCATTCCACCGTATGGAGACCGGCAGATTGCAGCCGGGATACCAGCGTTTCAATTTTTTCGCCCAGTTCAGAATAAATACTGACATTCATCATCCCTTCGGCGGGAATGGAATATGCTATTTCGGTCGTAGGATTGAACGGGTTGGGATAATTTTGTTTCAACAAAAAATTTGAAGAGGGTACTTCTTCAATATTTTTTACAGAAGCCGGCACTAGAACGACAATCGGTTGCGTTATCAAAAACGACGGGCATCCGTTGCAATTTACCGAAAAGCCGGTAACCTCAACATAACTCCCGATGTATCCATTCGAAAGATAACTTCCGGTCAGATACAAGATTGGCGATACGGAATCCGGTTGAAGATATAAGTTTGTACAATCACCGGAGCATGGTGGTGTAAGCGGACGCAGGATAATACCGCGATGATTTTCTACGGCGCCGCAAACAGAGGCGATCGCTAACAGGCATACAACCAAATATGGTAATGAACGCTGTCTCATTTACTTCCGCCGATACAGACCTATGATGTACACTGTGCTTCTTTTTCAATATCACAGAATTTTTTTTTGCATTCTGCGATACAAAAATTCAATGTCCTTCACCATTCAACATGCGGAATGAATGAAGAATGGAAGGGAACAGAGCGTTGATACCGTCTTCCACGCCGGAACTTGATCCCGGAAAATTGACAATCAATGTGCTGCCCCGGACGCCCGCGACACTGCGCGAAAACATTGCAGTCGCAATCCGGTGTTGCCCGAACGTTCTTAATGTTTCTTCCACACCATCGAGGCGGCGCTCAATCACAGCGGCTGTTGCCTCGGGCGTAACATCCCGCGGCCCGATTCCTGTTCCGCCCGTTGTTACGATGAGATTGAATTTCCCGCCATCCGCCAGCGTGCACAATGTCTTCTCGATCATCGCACGGTCATCGGGCAGAACGGCATAATGCGAAACATCGATTTCGAACTCCTGGAGCCGGCGAAGAAGAATTTTTCCCGATTCATCTTCCTTTTCTCCCTTACTCACCGAATCACTCAGCACAATCACGGCCGCGGTTAATCCGGCGACCGATTCCCGTATTGCCGACTTCCCGCCTTTTTTTTCTGTCAATCGAACCGATTGAATTTCCATGGTGTTGTCGATAATTTTCAGCATATCGTACAACGTCAATGCTGCGGCGGATGCGGCAACGAGCGCTTCCATCTCAACGCCGGTTTTCCAAATTGCTTTGACTTCGGTCGAGATAAAAATTGCATCATTCTCCAAACGAATGTCCACACCGATATAATCCAGCGGAACCTGATGGCAATAAGGAATAAGAAGACTTGTTTGTTTTGCAGATTGAATGGCGGCAACTTTCGCTACGGCCAGGGGATCCGCTTTGGGAACTTTTCCGGAACGGATAGCTTCAACAGTTGAGGGAGAAACCGATAGGCTCGCAACGGCTTTTGCAGACCGCAGCGTATCGGCTTTCGAAGATACATCCCGTGTTTCAAAACGTGGGTTCATGATAGATATAAAGTACGACAGCAACCTTCAAAAATCAACTACCGGCGCTCAGCCGCCGATCTGGCTCATCGTTCGCTGCGGACGCTCAAATCCGGGGCGATTAATCAAATGGCCTTCTTCTTTTGACTGAACGGCAACAAGGATTTGTTCTTGTATCATTTCATCGGAAACATTATTGCGGATTGATTTTTTGAGATCGGTTTCGTGAAGACTGAACAAACAGGTACGCAATTTTCCATCCGACGTAATTCTGATCCGGTTACAGGAAGAACAAAACGGTTCCGATACCGAACTGATAAAACCGATCTCTCCCATGCCGTCACTGAACCGGTATCGGTCTGCCGGCTGGCTGCCGTGGTATTCAACAGGCACCAGTTTGTTTCCCATCGCATTGATGCGTTCAATGATCTCATGAGAAGGAATTACTTTATCGATCGACCATCCGTCGTCCGCGCCGATCGGCATGAATTCTATAAACCGGATGACAAACGGTTTGGTGTGTGCAAGGCGTGCAAACGATTCGATCTCATGATCGTTGATGCCGCGGATAAGAACGACGTTCACTTTAATCGGTCGAAGAGAAAGACGCTCGACGATTTCCAATCCTTCCAGAACATTATGAAGATAATCACGCCGCACCATCGTTGAAAATATCTGCGGGTCCATGGAATCCATGCTGACATTGATACGGGTCAGACCGGCACTCACCAGATCGTTGGCCTGCTCTGCAAGAAAGAATCCGTTTGTCGTAAGAGCGATATCGTGAATTCCGGGAATGCGGGAAAGCATTGCAACCAGGACGGATAATTCTTTTCGCAGAAGAGGTTCACCGCCGGTTAGCCGTAGTTTAGACACTCCGAGATTGGCAAGTATTTTTACCAGCCGCGTAATTTCTTCGAACGTCAACAACTCATCACGCTTGAGCCACGATAGTCCTTCTTCGGGCATACAGTAACGGCAACGAAAATTACACCGATCCGTCACCGAGATCCGGAGGTTGTTTATGATTCGACCAAAACTGTCTTTGAGTTGAAACGATGTCATAATAACATGCTAATCCTGATACCTGTAATATACAAACAAACTTTGAATAGACCGAATTCCGGAAGGAATGATTTCAACCCCAAGCGAATAATTATGAAATGGGAAGCCTTGTCACGTTTTAACAAGTTTTCAATTCAGTATCCGCATGTAACCGTTTTGTATAAAAAAAGAAAGCGACAAGAGTCTTGCCGCTTTCCTTTGTACATCGGAAACTGTCGCCTTGCGGGATTTTTACTGATTAATTTTCTTCTCGCCCTCTTGAACTTTCTCATCGCCCTTCTTTTCCAATTCTTCACCCTTCTTCTGCATTTTCTTTCCCACTTTTTCCTTATGTTTGGCGGCTTTTTTCATCACATCACCTTTGGCTTGCTTCATGTCGCCCTTCATTTCCATCTTCTCACCCGCTTTTTGCATTGCTGCGTTTCCTTCGGCAGCACCTTTTTTCTCCATTGCTTCGCCGGTTTTTTTCATTTCCTTTCCGACTTTTTCCTTATGCTTGGCGACTTTCTGCATGGCTTCGCCTTTGGCTTGCTTCACGTCGCCCTTCATTTCCATCTGTTCGCCTTTTTTCTCCATGACCTCGCCCTTTTTTTCCATCTTTGAAGCGGTACTATCCTGGGCGAAAACACGGCCATGCATTGCAATGACCGCAAGAACAACGACGATTGCTACGACAAATTGCTTCATAACCTTCCTCCTAAAATATTGAATGAACTTGTGAGCTACTATCTCTTTTACGAGACAAATGTAGGAATAGGTTTCATCAAAATCAAACTCCCATGAATTATTTTTTCTTAATTTACATTAGCCAACTTATTTCGGGAAATCTATTTTTTAGATTGACGGGATATTGTTCATCCCCGCACCAATCCAAACTCACCCCCGACAAAATATTCTTTCTTCCAGATCGGAACGGTTTTTTTGACCGTGTCAATGATAAACCGACACGCATCAAATGACTCGCTTCGATGCTCGGCAGAAACCGCAATGACGATACTCGCCTCACCGACATCAACCGTGCCGACGCGGTGAACGATCGATGTTTTTTTAACGTGCCACCGTGCTTGTGCATCTTCGGCAATATTCTTCATTAAACGAATTGCCATCGGTTCGTACGCTTCATACTCGAGTGTCAGAACTTTTTTCTCGTCTGCATGATCGCGCGTCGTGCCGATAAAAACATCGATCGCGCCCGCAGAGGGATCGTGCACGCTCTCGAGAACACGCTGGATATCGATCGGTGTTTTGATAATCTCGATCATCGGGAAATTTATCCTCCACTCACCGGCGGAATAATGGCAACTTCATCTTCCTTCGATAATGTTGCATCGTCTGATACATATTCGTGGTTGACGGCAACACGGAGCACCGAACGTAATTCGCCCAGACGTTGGTAGCGAATCAGTAATGTGTTCAGCAATTCATTCACCGTAGCGCCGTCGGGAAGATCGACAGACGCTGTGCGACAATCCGTACGATCGTGGGCGATGCCAAAGAAATGTACGTCGATTTTCATATCAGGAGTTCCACTTCAACATCCTCGCCGGGATTCACTTCGTCAACATTTTCCGGGATAATGATGAGACAATTTGCTTTCGATAACGATGTCAGAATATTCGATATTTGAGATCCGGTCGTCCGAACGGTCAACACACCGTTCTGATCTTCAAGAATTCCCCGAAGAAAATTTCTTTTACCGTCTTTGGTTGTAATCCGGTGCCCCATTTTAGCACGAAGAGTATATTTTTTGCCGACAGAAGTTGTTCCCATCATTCTGAAAATTGCAGGCCGGACAAACTCCATAAACGTTACCATACCGGAAACGGGATTACCGGGAAGCCCGAACAGCACGGTGGAGCCACATTTTCCGAATATCATCGGCATTCCCGGTCTGATATTCACTTTCGAAAAGAGAATTTCTACACCCAATTCGGTAATTAATTTGGGCACCAGATCATATTGACCGACCGAAACTCCTCCCGAAGTTATCAATATATCGGCGCGCATTCCTTCTCTGAGTTTATTTCGCAAATCGGCTTCGTTGTCGTCCGCATGAGCGATCGTTCTCAATTCACAGCCGGTCTCAGCGATCAGAGCAGAGAAAACGTACCGATTGCTGTTGCGGATTTTTCCTTCCGGAATTTTATCATGAATGTCCACAATCTCCGACCCGGTGGTCAGCACGGCAATCGCCGGCATACGAAACACCTCCACAAATTCTTTTCCTAATGATGCAAGAATGCCGATCTCCTGCGAGCGAAGACGCATGCCGGCAGACAGAACCGTTGCACCACGCTCAACATCCGATCCGGCACGTCGAATGTTACTGCCGCGCTGTACGGAACGCAAAATTTTAATCTCTTCCTGATTTATAATTTCGGTCCATTCCTGTTGCACAACAGCAGTACATCCACCCGGGATTTTCGCTCCGGTCATAATTCTCAACGCCTCACCGGGCGCAATCCCCTTCGCCGGGTTTTCTCCGGCAGGAATTTCTCCGACAATCCGCAACGAGGCGGGCACAGTCCTCACATCATCATCACGAATCGCAAAACCGTCCATCCCCGAATTATCGAACGGTGGAATGTTTTCCGAGGCGACAACATTTTCGGCAAGCACGCGATGTACCGCACGGCGCAACGATAGGGTTGTCGTACCGAGAGGTTGAACATTGGCAACGATACATTCGATCGCTTTTTCGGCAGAAATCATAATTTTTGTTGAAGAACAAACGATTCAACTTCGGAAACCGAAGAAATGGTTCTAACCGCACCTTCTTCTTCTGTCGTCATTTCAGTACGATCGTCCTGATGCGTTGCCAGAAAATCTTCAAGTGAGGAAGCTCGTTTCAAATCATCAAAGAGAAAGGCGGCAATGAGAATCGGGTTCCCCGGTTTTCCGTTATACACCGGCACCACCATATTTTTGCGTGATCGCCAAAATCCCTGCAAGACATCGACAATAAGAGATTGTGAAAGCAATGGGGTCGTCACCGGACAGATCAAAACACCGTGGAGATCGGCAGTGCGAAGCGCATCAATGCCGACATTCAGCGATGAAAACGTGTGTTGCATGTTTTCGTTAATGATTTTTTTGCCGTTGAACCATGGCGTGGATATACTGTCAGTAGCTGTATCACAGACAAGAGCGACATCGAGCACACGCGAATCGTGCAATGCATTTACCATGTGTCGGATAAGAGGTGTTCCGCGAAATGTTGAGAATGCAAGGGTTCTATCATGGATGGGAATGATTGCAGAGATCATGAACGATCACCGTATATTTATCGTTTCAAACGTTTTAATAATTCGGCACGGTCGTACATTTTTCCGTTTTTAATGATAGTCCGTAACGATCGGGTGTTTCGAATATCGAGAGACGGGTCGGCATCGAGAATGAGCATGTCCGCTTTATTCCCGGCATAGATAACTCCTACCGGAGCGCTCATGAATTGTCCGCTCAAATTTGTACCGACGGCAAGGGCCTGCATCGTTGTAAGTCCTGCCTTTACCATATATTCCAATTCCATATGATCGGCGATCCCGGGAAATATCGGCAGATCTGTTGCCAGTGTTATATTTCCATAATTTTTCACCACAGTGATCATGTTCTCGCCAAGAATGCCGATATGGGAACATACAAAAGCAGTATCCGGATGCTGATCGAGATTGTTTGGGATATACCCCGAGCCGGTGTAATACGTTATGGAATCTCCGGAAAATGTACTGCGGAAGCGCTCATCGGAAAAAACGTTCCGGATAAAACCTCCGCGGTCGCCAAGAAATTCATACCAGCATAATGTCGGTATAAAAAACTCTCCCTTGACCGGAAAATTCGCGACGAACGGTGCACTCACTCGATCTGTGATGACTCCATGAATAAATGCCGTCACGCCGGCATTCTGACCGGCAAAGGCATCGTTAAATTCGGGCGAGTGAATTTCCGTCGTCATCTTTTGTTGTGTTGCTTCATCGATCAATGCCTCCATAATGTCGGACTGCATGTGATCGAGCGGTTTCAAGTTCCCCCGGCACCATGTCATTGAATCGTAAACAATCATAATGCGATCGATACCGAGGGCTTTCACTACCCGGACCTGAGCTCTGGCTTCTTCTGCTGTTTTCGGAAAACGATTGATGCTGTTATCATCCCCGTTTTTTTCACTCCACCACCCATGTTCGGCGGTAAACACCGGCGCCGTAGGAAAAATTCTTGGAAGCATGTTCGTATCCGATGCAGCTTTTGCTTCGTATGTTTTTGCTTCCGTCACCGACGTAAAGACACAATTTACCGATGTTACTCCCCATGCAAACATTTCCTGTAAATCGCGCTCGGACCTGCATTGAGCATACGTATCGACCAAACCCGGCATGATAAATTTACCCTTGAGATCGATAATTTCCGCACCCGGAGGAATGATGACAGAATTTTTATTTCCAACGCCGGTAATCATGCCGTGCTCGACGACAATAAAGGCATCCGGAACCGGTCTGCGCCCCACGCCGTCGATCATCGTTGCCCCTTGAAGAACAAGGGGTTGCTGTGCAGAAACCGGCAGGGTGAAAAGAAAGACAGTTACAAAAAATATTGTAAGATATTTCATAGAGTCAAAAGTGTTTAATATCATTCTAAGAATGTTATGATTTTTGCATTTGAGAAACAAGGTCTTTTATTGCTTCAGATTTATAACACAGCGGCGAGGCTGCATCGCGACGAATCTTGGTAAGTTCCGCCACAATACTCAACCCGATTTCTTCCGCGGTCACGGCACTCACATCGATTCCTATCGGTGCATAAACACGTCGCAATGCCTCGGCTGAACCGCCGCGGTTAAGAATATGTTCAAACGTCGTCAAAACCTTTTTTTTGCTTCCAATCATACCGATATACCTGGCGTCCGTGCGGATCGCACGTTCGAGCACTTCTTCATCGTACCGATGACCGCGAGTGACAATGACAATATAGGATGATCCTGTAATCGATATTCGATCAAACACCGATGTGAAGTCGTCTGCAATTGTTTCTACGGCATCCGGAAATCGTTGTCGGTTTGCAAATGAAGGCCGATCATCGATGATCATAACCCGGAATCCGATTGCCGATGCAAACCGGCAGACATATTTCGAAACGTGACCGCCGCCGAAAATGATCAACGAGGGGCTTCCGGCAATTGGCTCAATGATCAGCTCACGGTCGTCAAAACGGATCCGCCGGGTTTCCTGCCGGTGCAATGTTTTCTGTACGACATTGTGAAGATCAAACGGTATCGCGCCGATTTTTTTTTGAATTTCCTGAATTGCTGTCTGATCATCAACGACAAATTTTTGTGAGATTGTTTTATCCGGTTCCAGCAGAGAAAGCAGCAACGAGTCTTTACCGGCATCCCGTAACAATTTCAGTGACCGAAACATCGGAATATCACGTCGCGTTACCGGCTCAATGAAAACATCGAGGCTTCCGCCGCAGATCAAACCATGTTCAACATCGTCGTTATTCAATTGAAAAGTGAGAATGTCCGCAACGCCGGCATCGAAGAGTTTATGCGCAGAAGTAATGACATCTCCTTCCATGCACCCGCCGCCGATAGTCCCAGCCGAAACAATTCCCTGTTGCCTGATGAGCATCTTCGAGTGAGCCGAGGCGGGCGTCGATCCGGTGGTAGCGATAATCGTTGCGAGCATAACGCGCTCTTCGGTTTCCAGCGATTTCAATATTTCATCATACATATCCATTATCTTCCGATATCTTCATTCCATAACAACGGATGTGCCGTTATGAATTCCCTCATCATATCAACACATTCCCTGAGATCAAGATTGATCACGTTCACCGAATGTTCTTTCATGAATTGTTCGGCGCCGGGAAATGTTTTCGCCTCACCGGCAATGACCTGAGGAATATTGAATTGCACGACAGCACCGGCACACAAATAACACGGCATGAGGGTCGAATATAATACCGTATCACGATAGGAACCGGCCCGGCCGGCGTTGATCAGGCAATCGATCTCCGCATGCTTCATCGGGTTTGCTTCCTGCACCCTGCGGTTATGACCGCGTCCGATAATTTTCCCATTCCGAACCAATATCGATCCGATCGGAATACCTCCTTCCGCCAAACCTTTTTTCGCTTCATCGATCGCCGCTTGCATAAATTCGTCCATGATCATCTTGCTCATGCTTTCCGGATAATTTTTGCGGCTCCCCAGCCAACCAAGACAAGAATGGAAAGTACAACCCAATTCCACGAATCGCCATAGGTCGTCACGGGAAAATGATTGCTGATCATAATGAAGACAACCGGGACCGCCAAAAAAGTATTATGTTTTGATCGCATTTTCGCGCGATTGCCCAACGTGAAGTCGGGTTCTTTTCCTTCATGCAATGCGGCAACCATTTTGCGCTGTGACGGTAAAATCCGCATCCACACATTTGCCGTCATGATGGTACCGAATATTGCGCCGACGTGAATAAACGCTGCCCGCCCGCCCATAATCTGTGTAAGACCGAAAATAATTCCGACGAGAAGAATGTATGAGATAACAACACCGACTTTTTCATTCTGTGCAAGTTTCGAGCTCCACAGGAAATCATACAGTGGCCACGAGAGAACAATCGACCCGATACCGATAAGAATCGGAACCGTATCGTTCGCGCCTTCATCTGCCATCAATCCGCCGACATAATAAACAAGGATAAGCAATGTTATTCCGCTGACCCAGGTGATAAACGCTTCCCATCGGAACCAATGGAGAGTGCTCGACTTCAACAGAGGCTTCTTTTGTTTTTCGACGAGATAAAAACCGCCGCTATGCACCATCCAGACATGACCATCCGATTTTGTTTCCGGGGACTGTTTTTCCATTTCGGTAAACCGGCCGTCGAGCCATGTGAAAAAATATGTCTGCCCGACCCACATGATCCCTGCGAAGACATGGATCCATCGGGCAGCAATATTCAGCCATTCGGAAAGATTTGTTTCATCCATTGGTCAATTCAAAAAGAAAAAGTCAAAATTAAAAAAAATTTTCGCAACTCCCAACGTTAGGTTCCGCGATACGTTGAATATCCGAACGGATTCAAAAGGAGCGGCACGTGATAATGTGTTACCGGTTCTTTTAATTCAAAGACGACTGGAATATACGGATAAAAACCTTCCACACCGATAGAACGAAAATATTCGACAGTAAGAAATGTCATTCGATAAATACCTGCATGGATGGGCGTGCCTTCCGGTAAAAGATTCGAAATCCGCCCGACAGTATCGGTTTCTCCACGGGCAAGTTCTCTCCAATCTTTTGCTGCCGTGTACATTTCGAGGATAACTTTGAGGGCAACCGCCGGTTTCCCTCGTGAAGTATCGAGAACGTGTGTCGTGATCGGGCTTTTCATACCTTTTGTCTTCCTTTAAGAATTTTCACAAACGATCGCGAACGAATTTCGTCAAGCGTCAATCCGGTCGAGAGAGCTTCTTGTTCGGTTATCGCACCGCAATTGATACCGCGAAGAAAATAATTCAGCAAACCCTGGCCCGTTGCGGCGTCGTCAAACACTTCACCGATGAGCGTGGCTTGTGCCGCTTTTTCCATAAACGTTTTCAGACGAATGGATGCCTCTTCGAGTCCTTCCAGAAAAAAAGCATGCACGGCGGCATACCGTACCGGCAATTGTGCAGGATGGAGATCCCATCCCTGATAATAGCCGTTCATCAACGAATGATTGATATGTTCGATATTCAAACGCCATGTGCGGTGAACGGTATCGCGATTTTCTTTGGCTTGTTTTGCCGTCAGCGGTTTGCCTCCTTTGACTGCGCGATGCGGGCCAACGGGCATAATGTTCGTCGCACCGTCGGAAATCCAGACGCCGGTACCGGCAAGAGCAACCTTCATCATCTGCCGTGCGAAATCGCACGCAGGATGCGTCATGCTTTGATACGCGGCGGTGATGTTCATCGATGCGGTATAATCATACACGCCGAAATGCGCCGAGATGCATCGTCCATCACCGGCAGCAACCAGAATCGGTAAGGCAGATTCGCCGCGGCTATTGATGATCGACTGCGGCGTCTCAACCATGATCTCGAGCTTCAGTGAACCCGCCGGTAACGACAACGATGATTCAAGCTGACGGAATAACTCGACAAGAGCATGGACTTGTTCCGGTGCAACGACTTTCGGCAAGGTCACGACAAAATTTTCGGGAAGCTTTCCGTCGGTTTGATTAATGAGCGTCGTGACAAAAATATCGAGCGTCCGGATGCTGCGCGCTTTCAATTCCTCTGTAAATGGCTTGAGACGAATACCGATAAACGGTGAGAGCGAATTTCCCTTCATGCCGCGTGCAACTTCACCAGCTGTAAATTCCGCGTGATGGTCTTCTTCCGAATCAGGGCGGTTACCGTAACCGTCTTCGAAATCGACACGAAAATCTTCCACCGGTTCACGCTGCAGTTTTTCTATGATGCGCGCATATAATAATTTATGAAATGCCGGCGTTCCCTTCATGCCCAGCGCTTTTCCAAAAGCCGACGGATTCGGTGCATAATCTTTCAACAATTGCAACGCCGTTGCGCCGAGTTTTCGTGCAGTATCGGCTTTAAAAATCTGCGCTCCGCCGTAAACGGTATGCACCGGTTGCCGATGTGGCGAATCGCCGGGATACTGTTTGTAAAAGGCGGTATTCGATTCAGTCAGCAGCGAAATGATTTTATCAGAACGTTTTTGATTTAACGAAGAATTCATAATAAATATTTATGTAGAAAAGGTTTTATTAAGTCGTAATGATATAATCTTCGCCTGCTCGCCCGCCGCAATCCTGATTTCTTCGGAAGGAATATTATTCATCCGTTTATTCAAAAGATCGAGCATTTCTTCCGCAGTTTTGCCGGTCGCGCAGACTATGAAAATATAACCAAATTTTGATTCATACAAATTATTTCCTTCGGCAAGGGCTTTCAGAACTTTTTCAGTCGTTAGTGCTAATCCTGCCTGTTCGCCTTCCGATAATTGTGCCGTCGTCGGGAAACGCTTGCGCAGGTCTTTGATGTCGCCGATCTTCGGATGATGCGAAAACGCTTCTTTCCAATCGTTGGGCGACAACGCATTCCACACCTCGTCGGCAACGGCAACGAGATGATGAATATCGCGAAAAGGCCGGCGCTCCTGCATCGCATTTGCCCATCGAAGAGAACCACAGCATTGCCGGAATAATGTGACGGCTTCCTGAATCGGAAGCATGTTCAATTGTTCTGTCGTCATCGCTTCGCGTTACTTTGCAATCGTTCCCCACACTCTCAGCCGGCTTATTCCGCCGTCAGGATAAATGTTCAACCGAACGTGGGTTGCCGGTCCGACTTTTTTCAGTTTGGTGAAGAAATGCCGCTTGTGCGGAGAAAGTTTTGTTTCCGGTAGAAGTTCTTTCCATCTCATCTCATGACAGGTCAATGCGTCAACAATGCGATGCGGTTCATAACAGACGTCAATAGAACAACGGTCCGGATAATTTCCTTTGAAATGATTCGTGTCAACCTCGATTTTTCCGATGATGCCTGATCGTCCCAATTGAACAATTGCCCAATCGTATCCCGGACCGCGGCGGCGTTTTGTTTCCCAACCGTCGCCCATATTTTTTGCCCGACCCGGCATGATCAGGTTTTCCTTCGATCCGAAAAACATATCGCTTGCCGCGACGACCGTCCCGCCGTTTTCAATAGCCGCAAGATCGATCAATGTATTTGCTTTCATGCGTTTCCAATCGGGGACAACCGTACCGTACACTCTGAACCGTGCCACACCGCCGTCGGGATAAATATTGAGGCGAAGATGTGTCCACTGCTCGAGATGTCTAACCGAAAAAAGATTTTGTGAACCCGGTTTCAAGGGGGACTTCGGAAGAATTTCTGTCCACCTGGTTGAAGGATTCGGTGACGATTTTGTTACATGGCATGCTTCAACGGAAGCGTAGGCCGGATTATTGCCGAGAAAATGATTCGTGTCGATATCGATGCCGCGCACAACACCTGCAACTCCCAGTTTGACGACGCACCAATCATGCCCCGGTGTACGCTTACGCCGCGTTTCCCAACCGTCCATCCATTTTCCGCGATCGGTAAATTTGTCCGGGAGAAAAATCCCTCTGTCCGGTTTCAGCAAATTTTCTTTCGGGGCAAAAAACTCGTCGCTCGCGAGAATAGCTTTTCCGCCGATTCTATCGGAAGCTAAATCCACAAGACCGGAAAATGCGGCCGTTGTTTGAATTCCATTATCCATAGCTTTTATCCTTTAAGGAAAGTATAAAACTACTACAAAGAAGAGAAAAATCCAATTTTTTATTGCATCGATTTACCTTTGCGTCAACACGGTTCCTGCCGATTTTCCGATAATCTCCCCGCCGTCGAATACTTTTTCTCCGCGAAGAAATGTTGCAACAACCGCTCCGAATAACTCTTTCCCTTCGTACGGAGTGATTTTGTGCCGATGGAATGTGGTCGATGGCTGAACGATGAATGATTGATTCGGATTCCAGACCACAAAATCGGCGTCATGCCCGGGAGCAATTGCTCCTTTGTGATTTTCCAGTCCGACAAATTTTGCCGGGTTGTGCGACATCCACCGTGCAAGATCGGATACTTTGAAGCCCCGTTTTCGCGCTTCCGTCCAGACAATCGGGAGTCCGAATTGCAACGAAGCAATCCCTCCCCATGCCCGCTGAAAATCGCCGGTGTCAAGCAGCTTCATCGACGGCGGAGACGGCGAATGATCCGACACGATAAAATCCAGTACGCCGTTCTTCAATGCATCCCATAATTTTTCTTTGTTTTCATGTTCGCGAATAGGAGGCGCACATTTGAACCTCGTATCGCCGTCGGGAATTTCCTCAGCAGTAAAATAAAGATAATGCGGACAGGTTTCCGTTGTTACCGGCAGCCCTTGCGCGCGCGCCCGTTCCAATATCGGAATTGCATCCGATGAAGAAACATGAACGATATGAACCTTGCAATTGTATTCTTCAGAAAGACGAAGCATCAGCGCAATCGCATCATGTTCCCATTTCCTCGGACGTGAACGAAGATATTCTCTATACAATTTGGGATTTCGAAATGAGGGTGGTGAATTTTCCTCGGTCAATTCACAATGAACCAGCAACCGCATGTTGTGTCTTGCAATGATCGGCATTGCTTTGCGGAGATCCGATTCAGTCACGTTCGGAAACTTATCGATGCCGGAATGAATGAGAAATGCCTTGATACCGAACACTCCGGCTTCGATAAGCTGTTCGATCTGATCGGTATTGCCGGGAATCAATCCTCCGTAGAATCCGCAATCGACATAAAGTTCTCCTTCTGCAACAGAACATTTTTTTCGAAATGCTTCGACCGTTGTTGTAACCGGCGAACTGTTCAGCGGCATTTCAATAAGTGTCGTGATACCGCCTGCCGCTGCTGCTTTCGTTGCCGTCTCAAACCCTTCCCATTCCGTTCGGCCAGGTTCGTTGATGTGGACATGCGTATCGACCAGTCCCGGCATGATGACAAGATCGCCGAAATCTTCAACGACGGCATCCTGAGAAATTTCATCGCGGGAAGTAACGGCAATAATCTTTCCATCGCGGCAATGAACTGCCGCCTGCTTCACACCATCAGGTTTTACAACATTATTGCTGCGAAGAATATGCGTTGATGCCATCAAGGGAAGGAATTATTTCTCTGCAACGATTTCGACGGAGGACTTTTTCTTCATTTTCTTTTTCAGATCCTCGATCGAAAGCAGAATGACTTCGTTCGTCGCGGGCAGTGAAAACTCCGATTCGAATTTATGACCGCCAACTGCTGAGATTGCATCTTTGATTGCAAGCCAGCAGGAAAGTGACAGCATGAACGGCGGCTCAGCAACAGCCTTGCTTTGCCGGATCGTGTTAGGATTGGGAACGTTTTTCAATAATGCCACCCGAAAATCTTTTGGCATATCCTGCACTGATGGAATTTTATAGGTGTCGGGCGAGTGCGTCATCAGATTTCCTTTATCGTCCCATTTGATCTCTTCCGTCGTGCACCAGCCGACACCCTGGATGTATCCGCCTTCCACCTGACCGATATCGATACCGTGATTGAGCGAGTCGCCGACATCGTGCAAAATGTCTGTGCGAAGAATCGTATGTCGTCCCGTCAGCACGTCCAGCAATACTTCCGTGACCGCCATCCCGAAGGCAAAATAATGAAACGGTTTGCCGAATCCTTTTTTCTTGTCCCATCCGACGTCCGGCGTTTTGTAAAATCCCGCAGCGCTCAAACTGACCTGCCGGACGTGAAGCATCGGCATCGCCTCCTCGAACGAGAGCTTTCGTTCCGGATGTTCGGAATCGAAAATCACATCGTCTTTTATGATGATCGATTGTGGAAGCGATGGTGCAGATGAATGTTGTTCCGAAAAAATTTGTGCCACCGCTTCGGAAATTCTCGTTTTAAGAATATCGACAGCATTTTTGACCGCCATGCCGTTCAGATCGGCTCCGGCAGAGGCAGCGGTTGCCGAAGTGTTCGGAACTTTTGAAGTATTCGTCGCATTCACTTTCACACGGTCAAGACTTACGCCGAATTCCGCCGCGGCAACTTGCTGCATTTTCGTATGTAATCCCTGTCCCATTTCCGTTCCGCCGTGATTGACGAGAATCGTTCCGTCTTTATAGATCATCACCAGCGCACCGGCTTGATTCAAAAAAGTTGTCGTAAATGAAATACCGAACTTTACAGGTGTTATTGCAAGGCCTTTTTTGAAAAACTCATTCGAGCCATTAAATTCATTTACCTCTTGCCGTCGTCTATCATATTCCGAAGAACGGACAAGTTGATTATAGATCAACGAAAGCCGGTTGTTCTCAACTGTCTGACCGTAATGTGTTGTATTGTTTGTATCGGATCCATAAAAATTCTTCAGCCGGATTTCTGCGGAATCTTTTTTGAGTGTTCGCGCAATGCGATCGATAACTTCTTCCATGACTGCCATTCCCTGCGGTCCACCGAATCCGCGAAATGCGGTGTTGGACGGGAGATTTGTCTTCCAGACATTGCCGATCACGCGAAGATTAGGCACATAGTAAGCATTATCAACATGCAACAGAGCTCGTTCCATAATGGCGAACGAAAGATCGGTCGCACATCCGCCATCGCTGTTTAGTTCGAAAGACGCTGCAAGCAATTTCCCTTCATCATTAAAACCGACTTCGTATCGTGAAAGAAAACGATGTCGTTTCCCCGTGATGATCATATCGTCATCGCGGAACAGCCTGATTTTCACGGGACGTTTCGTCGCGTTGCACAACAAAGCAGCCCAGCATGCGGTGTGATTTCCCTGCGTTTCTTTTCCTCCGAATGCGCCGCCCATCCGCCGCACTTCCACCACCACTTCGTGTTTGCCGATACCGAGTATTTCAGCAATCAATGCCTGTGTTTCGGACGGATGTTGCGTCGAGCTGAACACGTTCATTTCTCTCCCTTCGCCGGGAACACAGAGACACACCTGCGATTCAAGATACCAATGTTCCTGAGCGCCCGTTCTCAGTTCTCCGCGAACAACATGCGGAGATTTTGACAATGTTTCATCAACAGATCCGCGTTCCATTTTCATCGGCGGACCCATGAGAGATTTTTTCTCGATTGCTTTTTCGATGGTAAGAATCGGTACAAGCGGATCGAATTTGGTTTTGATCAACCGCTCTGCTTCGCGACATTGCTCTTCAGTTTCCGCCGCGATGAGAAACATTGCCTGTCCGACACAGACGACTTCGTTTTCTGCAAGACACACCTCGTCCTTCACAACCGGTCCCATCTGGTTATGTCCGGGAATATCTTTGTACGATAAAACGGCATGCACGCCTGAAACTTTCTTTGCTTCGGACAAATCGAACGATATTATTTTTGCGTGTGCGTGTGGGCTATACACGACGCGACCGATGAGAAGCTGTCCGCTGACGGGAATATCGTCAACGTATACTGCTTCGCCGGAGACATGCTTTGCTGCTGATTCGTGGGGAGCTGATTTCATTGCATCTTATTCAACCAAAAATTTTTGATCGTTCTTTTGTCCCCCTTAACAAGGGGGACACACAGGGGGTTATGAATTAACTTTCGTTTTAAGTGCTTCGCAAATTGTAAATAAGACTCCGTTAAGGTTTCGGTAAACTTCATTATTGGTAAACCGCAAAAACCGAATCCCGAAGCTTTCAATAAATAACTGTCTTTCTTTATCATATTCCAACGAACTTGTCCGAAAATGACTGTCTCCATCTGCTTGAGAATTTTTGTCTTGAAGTTTTTTGGTAAGTTTTCTTCTTGTTGCCCTTAACTTAGAAAAATCTTCATCAAAACCCTTCATAATATCATGCATTTTTCCACGTTGTTGAGTAACAAAAGCCGCGTATGCACCAAAGGCGGCCACCAAGCCTAATAAATATTCAGGTTTACTGTCTCCATTGATAAACCCCATAACAAGTAATCCAAAAAGTATCAAGAAGAGAAAAATCCCAATTTCACCTGCATTTCTAATTACAAAGCCAGAAGTAAAATGTAATTCCCTTCTCAAACTATAAAGCCATTTTCTTCCACTATCATTCATAGCGTCGTCTCGCTCCAAAATTTCAGCAACAAATTTCTGGCGGCAACGGAACGGAACGCCGCTCCCGCGCGGGCATCGGAAATCGGGGAAAAATCCGCATCAATCATCGCCATCGCTTCTTCGACATTCTCCCGTTTCCAGGTTTTCCCTTTCAAAAACTTTTCGGCAGTGTGCGCACGCTTGGCCCGCTCTGCCATCCCGCCATAGGCAAGAATAATTTCTTTCACTTCCTTGCGGTCATTGAGCTCAACCCGGAATCCACCGCTTACGGTTGAGATGTCGAGGTCTTTCCGCTTCGAAACTTTGTATGATGTAACAATTGCACCATTGCCAACTTTCGGCAACGTAATTTTGGTAATGAGTTCATCCGGTTTACGCAGGGTTTTCCTGTACCCGACGATAAATTGATCGAGCGGAATTTCTCTTTGCCCGTTCAGACTTTCCAGCACAATGCTTGCGCCGTATGCTATCAGCACGGGCAATGTATCGCCGATCGGTGAAGCGGTGCCGAGATTTCCGCCGAGTGTCGCAAGATTCCGGATTTGCTGAGAGCCGAAAACCGTCAGCATTTCATACAATGCCGGAAAATTTTTCTTCACGGGCTCTTTTATGGTATTTAACGAAGCGCCCGCACCGAGAGCAAGCGTGTCACCGGTTTCAGCAATTTCTTTCAATTCTTCAAGATCAGAAAGGTCGAGAATATCTTCAAGCACTTCGTGACGTTTGGTTACACGCAATGCAATATCCGTTGCCCCGCCGATAACCAGCGCATCGGGATATTGATGTTTGAGAGAAATAGCTTCGGACAGACTTGCCGGTTTCCGGTAGCGTTGCCGGCCGGTTTGAATATCGATCGATTCGCGGTTAATCGATTGCAGCAAACCGATAATTATCGGTTCTTCGTTTGTAAAATGATCGCGACAATCATGAATGCACGATTGCGCCGCTGCTTCCACAATCGGGCGATAGCCGGTGCAGCGGCAGAGATTTCCCGTCAGCGCATCGTCGATCTGTTCACGTGAAGGGCGGTTGACATTCTTATAGAGAGAAAACATCGACATGATAAATCCCGGCGTGCAATAGCCGCACTGGCTTCCATCCGTTTCCACCATACTTTGCTGTACGGGATGCAGGTCTCCGGCCGGAGTTTTCAAATCTTCAACCGTAATCAGTTGTTTGCCGTGCAGCATCGGTAAAAACACAAGGCATGAATCGACCGATCGGTATTTCAATGCGCCGCCATTTTGCAATTCTCCGATCACAACCGTACATGCTCCGCAATCACCTTCAGCACAACCCTCCTTCACACCTTTATGGCGGGGCAATGTTCTCAAATAATTCAAAACTGTCGTTGTCGGCGCAATGAAATGCTCTTTGGAAAAATCTATCGTCTGCAAAATTCCGTCAAGAAGAAATGTAATGGTCGATTGCATGTCGTCGTTCACATTCTATCGATAAGGTAAGAAAGCTCTCGCCTGGCATTTTGAACAACGGCGGGCTCTTCCGTTGTCGTAAACGATTTATTACGATAAACCCACCGCCCGTCGATCATCACCGAGACGACATTCTCAGGACTTGCCGAATACACGATCGATGAGTAAATGGAATCACTGTGTGATGGATTCCATGCTTGTTGCAGATCGAGAATCACGAGGTCGGCTTTCTTGCCGACTTCCAAACTGCCGATTTCCTTTTCAAGTCCCAACGCGCGCGCGCCGGCAATCGTTGCCATTTCGAAAACTTTTCTTCCCGGCATTGCCGTCGGCCCATGAACCGGTTTTTGCAAAAGCGATGCGAGACGCATTTCTTCGAACATATTCAGATTATTGTTGCACGGTGCACCGTCGGCGCCAAGCGAAACGTTGATTCCTTTGGAAAGAAGGCGGGGAATGTTTGCGATACCGGAACCGAGTTTCAGGTTTGACGACGGGCAATGAGCGACGTTGGAGTGTGATGACGCAAGCAAGCCGATTTCATTTTCACTCACATGAATGCAATGCGCCAAAATGCTTTTCTCCGACAACACGCCGAGGTGATGGAGAAATTCGACATTATCCATCCCGCACCGCTGGCGTACGGCGCTAATTTCATTTTTATTTTCGGATGCGTGCGTGTGAAACAGCATCCCGTCGAAATCAGCGATCATTTCGAATGCTTCGCGCATCAAACGATCCGAACAGGATAGAACAAACCGTGGCGCAACGGCATATTTGATCCGCCCGTCGTACGAGTTATGAAACTGTTTCGCAAGTGAATGTGTCGATGAAAGCGAATCCTGTGTCGATTCTTTCAATGCGGGAAAAAGATCGTTCACATCCATCATCGCTTTTCCTACAAAGGCGCGAAGACCGCTTTCACCGATCGCACGAACGATGGCTTCTTCGTGACGGATGCTTCCCATGTCGAGAATGGTGGTGGTACCGGATCGGATCAATTCTGCGATGCCGATCATCGCAGAAGCGTACATCGAACGTTCGTTATGCGCCGCCTCGAACGGAAAGATTCGTTGCTGAAGCCAGTCGAGAAGCTGAAGATCGTCCGCCATTCCGCGGAACAACGTTTGACAGAGATGGACGTGTGTTTGTATGAACCCGGGAATCACGACACATCCGGAAGCATCGACAACCTCATCGGTTGCGTTCATCGGCCGCTCGTTTCCGTGACCGATGGATTCTATCCGTGCACCATTGATAATAAGCGACCCATTATCAATGATATCATCTCCCGCTGTCCCGGTAATTATTTTTCCATTGTGAATGACTATTGACATGTGTATGCGATTCGCAGTAGTTCATCGTGCATCGGTCGGGCAAAAGCTTTGCCACCTTGAAATATACCAAAAAGAAAACATGCAAACAACGGTATGGCGGAAAGCAGAATGAGCGGACAAACGATAAAATCATTCCATCGTGTTCACAGCGACCGGAAATGAAATTTCCCCTCTGGTCCGAATGAAATATGTACTCCCGGAGGTTTATCCCCGGGTAAGCTGAAGATCGAGGACGCGGCGAACAGATTTCAACAAACTGTTCGGGTTATACGGTTTCGAGATGAAATCATAAATTCCATTATTGTTTTCTTTTTTTTGTTGCGGTTCGAAATAACCGCTTGCCACAATAGCTTTCAAATGAGGATTGAGCTTCGTCATTTTTTCAATGGCATTCCAGCCGTTCTGTTTCGGTAATCCAATATCCGAAACAATAAGATCGATCTGCTTCCAATCCCGTTGATACACTTCAACGGCATCATCGCCATCAACGGCAGTCTTTACCTTGTATCCTTTTTCCTCAAGAGATGATTTTAAAAAATCACGCAGAACTTCCTCATCCTCCACAACCAAAATCGTTTCATTACCTGCACACGCTGTTTCAAGTGATGCCCCTGATATATTTCCGACGAGAGTTTGATGCAGGGCATTAGGGATATAGATACAAAACGTTGTCCCTTTACCAACCGCTGTATGAACATCGATAAAACCATGGTGCAATTTCACAATGCCGTACACCACCGCCAGCCCAAGCCCCGTTCCTTTTCCTTTTTCTTTGGTTGTAAAGAACGGTTCGAAAATCCTGCTGCGCACATCTTCCGTCATTCCTATACCGGTGTCGCTGACACTGATACAAACATAGGAACCATCGAGAGCTTCAGAATATTTTTTTTGCATATCGTTTGCCAGCACAACAGACGTTTCAATAACGATCTGGCCGCCATCCGGCATAACATCTCGTGCGTTGACGAGAAGATTGAGCAATACCTGATGCAATTGATTTTGGTCGGCAGAAATTTGGGGAAGCTTTGCATCCAGATGCTCAGAAAATGTGATCGTCTTGGGAAACGTCATGGAAGATAACCTGACGACCTCTTGCACCACAGCGTTCGGATCGACATGGCTAAACAGCACATCCGTTTTTCGGGCAAATGTGAGAATCTGTTGAACCAAATAGGTTCCCCTGTCGATTGCCTCCCTGCCGATCTCAACAAGTTTTTGTGCCCGCTGAGGATCCGATAAATTCTTTTTCAGAGATTCGTTACTCACCAACATGATTTGGAGAATATTGTTGAAATCGTGTGCAACGCCACCGGCAAGAGTACCGAGACTTTCCATCTTTTGGGCCTGCCGCAACTGTTCCGCAAGCTTCCTGTGCTCACGCATATCTCTTCCGATCCCCGTAAAACCGGAAATTTCTTTCCCGAACATCATCGGAGAAAATGAAAAATTCATCGGAATGCTCGTGCCATTTTTGGTGGTCATCTCCGTGTCGAAATAGCTTTGCTTCATTTTTTTTCTCCGGACCAGATCGCGATACTCACTGAGATAGGCTCCCTGATCTATAAAATCGGTAAGATTTTTACCGATCAGTTCCTCTTCTTTAAAACCCAACAACGACGTTACACCTCCCTGTACCATCTCGATCTGGAAGGAATCATTCGTCGTGATCAGAATATCATTCACAACAGCAAGTGCTGATTTTAAGGAATCGTATAATGTATTGACAATGATCTTATGGCGAAAAATGAAATAGATCGCAATAACGATCGCAACCGTGCAGGAAAAGTAATACCATTCGCGGCCCAGGTGTAAAATATTGAAAAAGACCGAATCGGTGAACGGGCCCGGAAGAATAAGAAGAAGCAACACAAAACTGATAAACAGAAGATTTGCCTTTCCCGCTTTTTCATAAAATCCGCGGGCAATTTCGTACAACATCGCCACACCGATTGCGAAATAAATTGTCATCCATGTCAGGTAAAAAATATATCCGCTGTCGGTAATTGTTCCTTTATCGGTTATCGGGACAGGAATGTAATGAAGAAGGATCATCGCGTAACTGAACAAACCGACAAAATAAATTGCGGTGATGATCCTTTTTGATCTCAAGATTTCGTAGCGCCGGACAAAAATGACGATAAAGTGAAGAAAGAAGAACGGGATAAGTGCATAGACAAACAACGCCACATAGTACAGAAGAGACCAAACAGTTCTATCGATCGGCTGAATCAAAAAATATCCGGCAATACCGAGGTAGATCAGGCAACCGACACAAAAAGAATAAAACTGGCTCAGGATGTTATGGCGCGACCTGAAAAGAATAGCAAGGGTAATCATGAGATTGGCAACCGTATATCCCAAGACCACCATGGTATAAATCATAAAAAATTCTCCTCTCAATTTTATAATGATTCACGCACCAGCACATACCTTCCCGTTAACAACCGAACGTCTGCCCCCGTTGGGGATGGAAGGAATCTCTCCTAATTTTGATACAGATTCTTGTAACGCTTCAGTTTACCTTCTATGACTGCAAAGAGCAAGTCCGGATCTACCGGTTTGGTAAGATAATCGTCGACCCCGAGCTGAACGCCGGATCGAACAATGACACCATCCTCAAGACAACTCATGAATATGAACGGGATACTCCGAAGCTCCGGCTGTGTTTGCACTGCTTTGAAAAATTTAAAACCATCCATATCGCCTTTTTCAAATTTAATGTCGCTCAAAATCAAGTCGACGGTCTCCGTCTGCAATTTCTCCATTGCTGATTCAACATCCTGCACGGCGATGACCTGATATCCGTTCTCGCTTAACATTTGGTCGAGCGTTTGCAGCAACAATAAGTCATCATCGGCTACCAGAAGTTTTCCCTTGGACGACATTTGTTGAAACCGTGAAAGAATATACGGTTCGAGTCGCGTTTCTTCTTCTGCCGTTATTCCAAATTGCCTTTTGATATCTTCAAGGGCATTCGGTTTATCCAAATGTACCTCTCCAGAACGAATTTTCTTTTCGATCCATTCGGCATAGAGCTTTAACCGAACATCGGACTCGACAGTAAGATGTTCATCAAAGGTCAACTCGAGAAGTTCTTTGAGTTCCATCAACATACGTGCACAATCGACCGTCGGTTGTCCGTCTTTATAACACGTCAGCATTTTGCCACGATAAAAATCGAGTCGCTGCTCTTTTGATTCAGGAATTTTCGCCCCGAGCAATTCCATTTTATGATCAAATTCGTTGGCAACCCGCTGCAACCGCTGAAGGAATGCTTCTTCCATTTCCGTGCGGAGCTGCGTGCGAACTCCCTGGAAGTTATCGTTCTGCTGCTGCATCTGGTTTTTATAATATTCTTCCAGGCGTTGTGTTTCCTTTTCCAGTGATTCCTGGGCTTCCTGCTGAATGCGTTTTCGTTCAGCCGCAAGCTGGGCTTCATATTTTTGACGAAAGTCTTCTTCCAGTTCACCCCGAAGCGCTTCCCGTTTCTTTTCCATCGCTTCGTTTTCACGCTGACGGATTTCTTCAAGATGCTGCTCCGTCTTTATTTCGTTCTCCTTGTTGATCCGTTTTTGTTCGGCATGAAACGATTCCTGGAGGGAAATTTTCGCCGCGTCAAACTGCTGTTGAAGCAACAGTCGTTCTTTTTCGTATTGCTCCTGAAATTCCGACATCATGTGCTTGCGGATTTCTTCCTTCTCAACCTGTTGCTGTTGAACGGTTTGATCGCGGAATACCGTTTCCGCTTTTCGTAACGCATCCAGCAGCTTCCTTTCATAATCTTCCTTCAAACGCTGTTCCCGGTCGTGGAATGAATCACGTTCCTGTTTCAACAGTGCCTGTTCTTCTTTTCGAATCCGCTCTTCAAGCTGGGCTAATTCCCGGTCGTGCCCTTCCACCAGTTGTTTCTTGAGTCCCTCCTCAAGGAATGCAATTTCGGATTTGTATTGGTGCTCGAGCCGTTCCTCCGCCTTGATAATTTCCTCCCGGAGTTTTTGCTGGTAATCGTTTTCGAGCTGACGCCGGACACTGACAAGCTTTTCTTCCGATTGTATTTTGAATTCCGCACGGCTTTCTTCCAGTTTCAGTTTTTCTTCGTCAAGAATCTTCTGGGCAAGCGCTTCCGCTTTTTGTAATTCGTGCGTAAATTTTTGTTTGTATTCCTCTTCGATTTTTTTGCGGAACTCCTGTTCCGGTTGGGGAGCTGAATTCTCGTGCCCTTTCACGCCATTATGTTTCGGTGCGGAATTCGGTGATGGGGCTACCGGCCGGGATGCGGGTGCGTGGGAATATGCGTGTCCCCCTTTTTGTTCGAATAGCGTGATACGTTCTTCAAAAGCAATAATAAACGGATTGGAAGGATCGATCTTCCTCGCCTCGGCAATTTCGCGTTTTGCATCTTCGAATTGTCGGTCAACAATAAATTTATCGGCCTGCCTCAGAAATTGACGGAATAATTTCTGGTTCTGTTCCCGGGTAGGCTCCTGAATTGTAGAATCTTTCATTGAGTATCGTTGGTCAGCAAAATCCTTGAACTTATTTTATTTTCCGCTCTCCGCACAGTCCTCCAAATTATGCTGCAAATATACGAAAATATCGAATAATGTCAAATACAAATAGCCGTTGGGGATTTCAGCTAAATTTTTCCTTTCAAAGAATTTGACAATGACGATAGGAAGCGTTACCTTTTGCTCGATAATGAAGTGATATTTTTTCGGAGAATCGAAATATGAAGGCCACTATTGGTTGTTTTCTTTTGTTTTCTCTGCTTTTTGCATTTTTACCCGATTTCTGCCATGCCCAGTCGTACGAAGAAACAATTCAGAATTTCGTGCATAGGATTGCCGAAGGTAAAAGTGATTCTGTCACTCCCAAACTTCCGACATTACGGAAGGCATACCCTCATTCTCCCGGTGTTCTCTATATCGAAGGACTTATCACATCGGATGGAAGGGAAGCAATACATTATTTTACGATGGTTGCCGACAGTTTTCCGGGCAATCCGTGGTCTGCCGATGCCCTGGCCCGCATGACGGAAATTTTCCGCGCAACCGGTGAATCACAAAATGCATCGCAACAAATTGAACGAATGCACCGCGAGTATCCTCAGTCTCCCTACATAACATCGAACTACCTGACACGCATCAGCTCCGGCGACGATAATGCTCCGCCTCATCACGACATTGCAAACGAATTCGCCATACAAATCGGCGCATTTGCAATCAAACAAAATGCCGAACGGATGCAAAAGAAACTTATTGCGGGAGGATTTAAAGCAGAAATTTTTGAGAATCTTCTGGACGGAAAAAATCTTTTATACCTTGTGTGGATCGGCTCGTATCCATCGGCAGAGGCGGCTCAAAAAGATCTTTTCGATATCAAAGAAAAATTCAACCTCTCCGGAGTTCTTCGCCCCAGAACTGCCTGGAAGAAATGGTAGGAATTTTCTAGCACAATTTTTTACCGACAACGGCCGGGTACCGCACCTACCCGGCAATTACTCCCCTGTGTTCAAGCCGAATTCTTTTCCCTCGTTCAGCGATTTTTCATATTCCTGTTTATACCGTTTAATGCCGCCGAAGATTGCCTCGGCAATCCGCTGTTGCCCCTTTTCACTCGCAAGGATTTTCTCATCATGCTTGTTGGAAAGATAACCGGTCTCCACAAGCACGTTCGGCATCGATGCGCCGACCAGCACATAAAATCCCGCCTGCTTGACACCATTGTTTGAAACATCGAGATGTTGTGTCATTTCACGTTGGAGCGTGTTGGCAAACTGCTCGCTGTATTTGACATACGCACTTTGCGCCATGGTCAGCAGGATGAAATTTTCTTCCGTCAATTGCTGGTACCGCTTTTCATATCCTTCTTCCAGTTTTATCACGGCATTTTCGCGCTCCGCTATGCGAAGGGCATTTTCCGTTTTGCCAGGACGCAGCAGATATATTTCGAATCCGTTCATCGGATTCGGTTTATGCGGCATTGCGTTACAATGGATACTGATAAACAACTTTCCGCCGCTTTCGTTTGCAATCTGCCCGCGGCGGTAGAGTTCAATAAACGTATCGGTCTTCCTTGTATAGACGACTTTCACTTTCGAAAGACTTTTTTCGATCAGCTTTCCCAGCTTTAACGCGATGCCGAGCGTAACATCTTTCTCTTTCACCTGAGCGACACCGATTGTGCCCGGGTCGTTTCCGCCATGTCCGGCATCAATGACGACGACATCCAGTTTCCATTTATCACGTTCCTTCTGCAGGGTTTGTTGATAATCGTGCGATTTCCGTTCGGTAATTTGCTCTACCGTCGGGGTATGAACCGCAAGAAGTATATCGTTGCTGTTATCCGCCGTCAACGGTTCCGTACCGCTGATTTCACCTTTGAGTTTGAATGTCAATTGTACCGCTGTCGGTGACTGAAACACCAGAATTTGTTTCACAAAGTCGGTCGGTGTACTTCGTTTAATTGATTCTATGTCCGCGCGCACATTGGCAAGCGTCACATACAACCAGGTGTTGTCGCCGATCTGTTTGGACCAGCTTTCGTAATCCGGAATTTTTTTATTACACTGGAGCCGGATAAGGTAACCGTTCGATTTTTCTTCGAATGAAACACCGGTGATATCGAACGGCGAAGATGTACGCCGGCGCCCGACCATAATACCTGTTCCTTCAAAGGTAATTTCCTGCTCAAGAGTTGTTTTCAGAATCGGAATGAATTGATCGAGCGGAACAAAAAATGCATCGGCGGTAAACAGAGAAAAGGCGGACATCTGTACGATGCTCGCATTCTCTTTGGCGTCGATAATAATGGCGAACGGATTGTTTGCCGTTATCCGCACGGTGTACGACGGTGTCTGTATATCGACCTTGAGCGCTTCGGAATTTTGCCTGGTATGAAATTTAAAGGCACGAACAATATCGTTGAGCGAGCCGTACAGGATGCCGTTCTTTTCGATGACCCCGATTTGCGTATTGCGGACGGGTTCTTCCGGAAACCGAATCGGAATCGTATTCTGTGCTTCACACCGCGAGAGAATGAAAAAGGAAACAAGAAGATAAAGTATCGTGCGCATCATGATTACCGGTAATTCACAAACTGGATGGCAAATTTCAAATCCGCCTGGCGCAAAAGCTGAATTGCCGACTGCAGGTCGTCTTTGCTTTTACTGCTGACGCGGATCTGATCATCCATGATTTGCGCCTGCACTTTCAATTTTGAATTTTTGAGCATCGTGGTAATCAGCTTCGCGTTTTCTTTATCGATACCGTTCTGCAGTTTGATCGTTTGCCGGACGGTTCCGCCGGCGGCCTGTTCCACCGTGCCGTACGTCAGCGCTTTGAGCGGTACATTCCGCTTGATAAATTTATTCTGAACAATATCGACCACGGCTTTCATTTTGAAATCATCATCGGAAATAAGAACGATTTCAAATTCCTTTTGCTTCAGCTCAATCGAAGTTTTTGAACCCTTGAAGTCGTACCGCTGAATAATTTCCTTCCGCGCCTGATTGAGTGCATTGTCGACTTCCTGCATATCGACTTTCGAAACGACGTCAAATGAACTGGTATCTGCCATAATTCCTCATGATGAAACGTTCATCAGAACGAAAAAAATGCTTTAATAAAAATAGAAATCAGTTTCAACCGCGGAAAACCTGTCTGCACATCAAACCGGTTGTGCACTTCCTGCTGAGTTTTCCGGTCACGCGTGATAATGATGACCGATAACGGGTGTTTCATAAAATTCTCCACGTTGCCATTCTTCACACATGGCAGTAATTATTGAATCGTTTCTCTGATAACGATGTTTCGTTTTTTTAATTCGCGAATCAACGGATCCAGCGGAACACATTGTTCCGGAGGATTTACGCCGCGAGCAGTAATTGTACCATCGACAGCCATTTGCGCTATGATGGAAGTCGGAAAGGCCGTCGTCCGCATCATCGAAGTAATTTTGGCACTCTCATCATAATAATCTATCATCTCATACGCAAGTGTTTTCTGTGTACCGTTCATCGTTCCTGTGATCGAGACGCGCATCAAGACGACATCCGGACCGTTGGACGGCAGTTTTCTCCGAAGCATTTCTTCGAACACTTCACGCGCCGTGCGGACAGAGTTTCCGACCATAATCGGTTCGTTACTTGCAAAACCGAGATCGAGCAGGGTTTTGAATTTATCACAATGTCCTTTGTACCGAATCGTTTTATAATCCATTTCTCGGACTTTGCCTTTGAACATTCTTGTCAATGTCGAAACGCCTCCGGATGTATTGAATGCCTCCAACTTGCCGAACGGTTCGGGAAATTCCAATTCTTCAAGCTCGATCATCGACGGAACGGTTTTCACGTCACCGCCACGAATCACTTCCGCCGGCTCGAGATATTCGTTGATCAGCCCTTCGGCGGAAAAGACGAGCTGGTAATTGAGCGGCGGTTGCGGATGCTGCGGAAGCCCACCGACGCGAATATGCAATGCATCGACATTCGAAAATTTCTTTGCACCTCCTGCAGCGACAACGCAGGCAAGCCCCGGTGCAAGCCCGCAATTGGGGAGAATACAAACTCCGGCGCGCTTTGCGTCGGCATCGAGCGCCAATTGCCGGTCGACAACATCCATGTTTCCGCCGAGATCGCAAAAATGAATACGCGCTTCGATTGCCGCTTTGGTAAGAGCAAGATCGTGCGTATAGCTTGTCGCACCGACAGCAGCATCAACGGTCTTCATCAACATGATTACATCGGATGAATTATTAATATCAAGTCGATGCGGCTCGATATTCGATCCAAGCGATTTCGCAACGCGGGTTGCGCGTTCGAGATCGATGTCGGCAAGAATAATTTTTTCAACACCGGATGAATGAGCAAGGTCATACGCAAGAGCGCTTCCCATCATTCCGGAACCGATCACAAGAATTTTCATAGCTATCAATTCAAAAGTAAAAATTCAAATGGGAAAACAACAAACATCATTTCAGGATTTCACCGGTTTCCATACTCCAAAAAAGGAGATCGAGTTCATCGATCGGAATTTTGATATCCCGGGAAAATTTCAAAAATTTCTCTTCAATTGCCGAATATCGTTTTGCCGTCAATGTTTTCGGTAATCGGCTGATTGCCCCGACACGAACGAGGTTTTTCAGAATATGCCGGTCGAGAATGGCAAGATCCCGATGACCGATATTCCTCAGAAAATGCGATGCTTCTTTTCTGCCGAGGCCTTTAACGTTTTGAATCAGCCATTCACGCAATTCTCTGTTCGAACTGCCGTTTGCAACATGCCGGGTGATGTCGGGAAACTGAAGTTTCATTGCCGTCAAATGTTTCGCTTTCGTCTTATGAAAGCGGATATAAAAATTCTTTTGATGAAGAAGCGGTTCCGGATCGATTTCCGTCTCGGAAAAATTCCGTTCTTTCAATAATACAACCGCTTTACCCGCGTTGACAGCGCTGGATTGCGGCGTGAGCAAACAATAGACAAGTTCGTAAAAATATTCTTCTTTCGGAACTCTTGTAAATTCTTCGAGCCGTTTCCGGATCGCATCTTGTTTCGCCGAGTAAAGATCACGCAACTCCTCCGGCGAAATTTTTTCCTTTTTCGGTTTCATCCGGTCGCGAGCAACACAATTGTTTTCGACCGAACACTTTTCACTTCGGCGATACCGTCAACGACAAGAGCATCCACAATCGAGCGGAGCCACGGCAGTTCTTTCTTGTTGAAATCAGGATTGATTGCCGTGCCGATTTCGTTCATCTCGATAGAACCGCGACCGTTCACATTCCGCAATACTTCGACAACTTTCCCGCGCCAGATGCGGCGGGGAATGCCTTTATACAGCGGCTCACGTTTCATTTTCCTTTTGGTCGGCAAACCGGTACGTTCCAAAATTGTTCGTGAAGCACAGTGATCTGCAACCGGGCATTGTCCGCACAATGGATTTCGTGCCGTACAAATCGTTGCGCCGAGGTCCATCAGCGCTTGATTCCAGATATACGCATTGCGTGCAAGAATCTTTTCAGCAATTTCCCAACAATCATCGATCTCCATTAAACCGTCGGGTCGTTTCATCCGAAAAAAGATTCTTGAGAAGACCCGGCGAATGTTGATATCGACAACCGGGACTTTTTTTCCGAAGGCAAAGCAGAGAAGCGCATGTGACGTGTACCGACCGATGCCCGGAAGTCGTTCAAGTTTGTCGATGTTGCGTGGAATTGTTCCGTCATAATCCTGTATGATTTTGCCGGCAAGCTCCCGCAAGCGGATCGCTCTATTATTATATCCCATGCCGCTCCATGCACGAATGACATCCGCTTTCGGGGAATGCGCAAGAATTTTCAACGAAGGAAACAGTTTGAGAAACTGCGGTAATTTTTCTTTGACCCGGCTCACCTGTGTTTGCTGAAGCATAATTTCCGAAACGAGAATGTGATACGGATCCCGCGTTCTCCGCCATTGCAATTCGCGCCGGTGCCGCTGATACCATCGGACAACCGATCGGTGCAGTGCTGTAATTTTTTTTTGATCAGTCTTAGCGAAATTCATTCATTAATTTCTTGACGACATCGCGATTGCCTTCGAGAATATCGTATTCATGAAGTTTGGCAACCGGAACCCATTCGAACGACTCGAACACATGGTTGACAATCGGGCCGGAAAATTGCCGGACAATATAATAGAAGACCTCGAATGTTCCGCTGTCGGGATACACATATTGCTGCTGATGATACAACGAACCGGCGATTGCGGAAATGGACAATTCTTCCATCAATTCCCGCTGTAAACATGCATCTGTCGTTTCACCGATCTCAACCTTTCCGCCGGGAAATTCCCACTTCAATCCGTACCGTGCCGATTTTTTCCGGCGGCACAGCAGTACGCTTGTTGATACTTCTTTCTTGAGGATAATACCGACGGCAACCTGAATCATGTCAGAAAGATACGGAAAGCATGAAGGAAAAACAAAGATGCATACATGAAAATTTCTTCTGGTGTTTTATTTCGCTATTCAGTATCTTGCATCGCACATTCACAAAGGAAAATATTCTTGGCTCACGTTCTCATTCCGCAAGCGGAAGAAATTCTCGATAAAGAATTCAAATGTCTCAATGCCGGTTTTGTGCGGCTCATCGATTATATGGGCGGCGACGAATCGATCGTGCAGGCAGCACGCGTTTCGTACGGCAAAGGAACGAAGAGTGTTAACGAGGATCGCGGACTGATCCGCTATCTCATGCGGCACCTGCACACGACGCCGTTCGAGATGGTGGAGCTGAAATTCCATGTGAAGCTTCCGATTTTTGTCGCGCGGCAATGGATCCGTCACCGCACGGCAAATGTCAACGAGTATTCCGGCAGATACTCTGTCATGAAAGATGAGTTTTATATCCCCGAGCATAGTGCAATTCATTTCCAGAGTTTGCGGAATAAACAGGGACGCAGCGAAGATGAGGTGCCTGAAGAACTTCGTGGCAAAGTGCTGGAAATTCTCACCTCGTCACAACAAAAGTTGTACAGTGAATACGAAGGAATGCTGGAATCCGATATCGCCCGGGAACTTGCGCGCATCAACCTGCCGTTATCGCTCTACACCGAATGGTACTGGAAGATCGATCTTCATAACCTGTTTCATTTTTTACGATTGCGTATCGACCCGCACGCGCAATATGAGATCCGCGTCTACGGCGAAGCGATGGCGGAAATGACGAAGAAGGTCGCACCGATGGCATGGGAAGCATTTGAAGATTATATATTAACATGTGAAAAGTTTTCGCGTCTCGAACTCAATGTTCTTGCCGAACATCTCGATACATCCGGCATCACGAAAGAATATTTGGAATCGAAAGGGTTGGGAAAACGTGAGGCAGAGGAATTTTTAGAGAAATTGAAATGTTTGGCAAAAAAATAGAATTTTTTTTCTTCTTCTCACTCCGCATCTCTTTTTAAAAGAGGAAGATTCGTTCCCAGGGCAATGGCGCGGGCCAGCCGTTCTCCTTCATCACTGAACGACCAATAAAAAAGCGATGAAACCAGATGTTCTTTCTGAATCGCTTTGATCGCGGCAACTGCAAGTTTTTGTGCAATCCCCTTTTTACGATATTCCGGCAGGACCAGCGCTGAACAAAGATAGATCGTCTCATATTGCGATCCCGGAACGGTTCGTGCAAGAATATCTTTTTCGTTGATCTTCCGTTCGATGAATTGCATCATCAATTCTTTTGAGGTTGGAATCAGAAGTATCCAGGCGATAGGGCCGTTCCCGTCACGCTCTTCCGACATCGTGCTGGGATGAATGGTGCGGAGCCGTTCGATAACGTTTTCATCGACGGCAATTTGATCCGGATCGCTCTTCGCTTCAAAAAATTCTTCTGCAAGACGAATCATCCGTTCGAGATTTCTGCTGATCATTGTCTCACCATTCGCGACCGGACCGGAATTTCTTGATCGCGCCGCGTCGTTTCTTTTGATCCAATCGTTTCTCTTTTGCCACGTGCGAAGCTTTTGTCGCAATCCTTTTTTTTCTCGGCGTCAACGCCTTCTTGATAACTGTAAAAAACTTACGAACAGCTTCTTCCCTGTTTTTCCATTGGCTTCGGGACTCTTGAGAGACGATCCGCAAAACTCCGGAAGTATCGAGACGGGAACCGAGCGTTTCAAGAAGTCGACGTCGCTGAGAATCGGACAGACTCGGCGAGCCGGCAACATCGAATGAGAGTTCGACTTTCGTTTCGACTTTATTCACATTTTGTCCCCCTTTTCCGCCGCTTCTCGCAAATTGAAACTTCAATTCGGAAAGCGGAATCCGGCAGTTCGGGGTGATTTCCATCATTGTTTCCATGTATAAACGTACAAAAAAAATTTATCAGTTTCTTCCGTCCGAAAATTTCCGTATGTTTTGTTATCGCAATCCATTTCTTTCCAGCTATTCAAAGGTATTCGTATGATCGACCGTGAACAATTACGCCGCATTCCCATTTTTTCTTCATTGAATAATGATGAACTCACACAGCTTTCCGCGTTGTGGAAACAACATACAAAAGATGCCGGCCAGATTGTCTTCAAAAAAGGCGACCCGCCGGAGGCAATGTACGTCATCCGCTCGGGAAAAGTTTCCATCAACACGTGGACGGATGACAACCAGGAACTGTTCCTGACAATGCTCTGCGACGGGGATTTCTTCGGTGAGCTTTCGTTATTTGATGGTTCACCCCGGACTGCAACAGCAAAAGTTTTCGAGCGTGCCGAACTTTTGGAAATGCGGCGCGAAGTGTTCATCGAATTTTTACATACAAACCCCGGCGTGTGTCTTTCGATGATGAGCGTGATTGCACAGCGCCTCCGCTCAACGAACATACTCATCGAACAACAAACGACGCGCAACGTCAATGATGAAATCGAACAGCAAATGACTCCCGGCGATCGGCTTGCCGATTTCATGTCCGGCTTCGGGGGCAGTTGGATGTTTTGGGGATCGGTAGCAGCGGTTATTGCGGCATGGATGGCGATCAATACGTTCTTCGCATCAACGGTTCGGTTTGACCCGTTTCCGTTTACCTTTCTCAGCTTCCTTTTGTCAACAATGGTAGCATTGCAGGCCCCGATCATCATGATGAGTCAGAAACGGCAGGCGGCCAAAGACCGGCTTCGCTCGGAAATGGATTATCAGGTTGGACTAAAAGCTGAGATGCAAATTCAAACACTTCATAAGAAGCTGGATGAGTTGCTCATGCACGAATTGAGAGAACTGCGGGATACACAGCGCGAGCACTCCGCATTACTTAATAGTTTGCAGTCACGAAACTAATGGTGTTGCTATACAGTCATATTGCTTCTTCGCACATCATTTCGTAAGTTAAAACATCGATAGACCCTTACGTTCCGATCACAGATCGGATTGTAGGGGTGTAGTGTTTTCTATCCGGTATGCGAGTATGATCGAGAAGATAAAAAATATTATCAGCAGAAGTGATCAGTTTACGCATCTGCAACAATTGCTGAATGACGTTTCATCTGAAACCGAGATCGAAGTTCGCAATGTTGCCGGTTCGCTGATTGCTTTTCTGGCAACGGAAGTCCTCGAGCATTCCGGCAAACAGGTTGTTCTTCTCTGTTCCGATGAAGATCGCGCCGAAAAACTGCGGGACGACTGTGCGTTGATTCTCGGTGAATCCAGCATTTGTTTCTTTGGTGCCCGGCCTGCTCACGCCGCTCAAACGCTCGACATGAGCTCGTCGATAGCGCAAATCGAAACTCTGAAATCGCTCGCCGCGGGTAAACCCCTTCTTATTGTCGCTTCACCTCATTCCATTGTTGAAAAAATTCCTCCGCCGGATGAATTCCGTCAATCGGTCATCGAGATAGCGATCAAGAAAGAATATCCTTTTCAAGACCTGATCGACAGGTTGACTTCCCTCGGGTTTGAGAGGAAAAATTTTGTCGAAAGTTACGGCGATATTGCTGTCCGCGGCGGCATCATCGACGTATTTCCGTACGTCGGCGAAAATCCGATTCGAATAGAATTCTGGGGAAATACGGTCGAATCGATTCGCGAATTCGACGTCCTTTCACAACGCTCAATTCAAGAACTGCAATCGGCAAGCATCGTACCGTCACTGACACGCGATGATTCGCAGGAGCCCGGAACGGTTCCGGCGATGCCATTCACCGCCACACTTTTTGACCATCTCAATCTCAATGCCATCATCATCATCGATGACCCGTCGTCTATCAAACATGAAATTGAGGAACTTGCCGACGGCAATAAAAAAAACATCCTGAATTTTGATGATGTCGATGCCCGCCTGAAAATGTTTCCAAAAATAATTTATCGCAGGATTACTTCGGCGGAATTGCCCGCATCAACACGTTCACAATAAGTCGTGATTGATTTCTCTTCGGCTTTACAGCCATCCTTCAACGGAAGCATCAATGCACTGGTTGCAAATCTTGAAAAACTTTCGGCAGAAAGTTATTCCGTTATTCTCATGTCGGATGCTTCATCGGAAACAAAACGCCTGAAAGAATTAATCGACGAAGTCATCACCTCTCCGGATGCCGAGGCATCCGGCAGACACGAAATATCCGACATCAAACCGGAATTTCTCACCGAAACTTTGCATTCCGGATTTCTCTATCCATCCGCCGGGATTGCGATATTTACCGAGCACGAAATTTTCAACCGGCTCAAACGCCGCGGACTTGCAAAACGCCGGCGCTTCAAAGGATTCTCTCAAAAAGAATTACAACAGCTCAAACGCGGAGATTATGTCGTCCATATCGATCACGGCATCGGAACATTTTCCGGACTTGTGAAAATCAGCATCGGCGGCATCGAGCAGGAAGTAATGAAGGTGAAATTCCTCGAAGACGATGTCTTATATGTCAATGTGAATTCCCTCAACCGCGTACAAAAATTTTCATCGCAGGAAGGACATGTTCCCAAACTCACCAGACTCGGTACCGCAGAATGGGAACGGATAAAAGACCGTGCAAAAAAACGAATCAAAGACATTGCGCGCGATATCATCGCATTGTATGCAAAGCGAAAGATGCAGTCAGGATTTGCTTTTTCCGCCGATACCCACTGGCAAAAGGAGCTGGAAGCTTCATTCATGTATGAAGATACGGTCGATCAGGTAACTGCAACGCTCGACGTCAAGCGCGACATGGAAAGTCCTTCGCCGATGGACCGGCTGATTTGCGGTGATGTCGGATTCGGCAAAACGGAGGTGGCCGTTCGGGCAGCATTCAAAGCTGTTATGGATGGAAAACAGGTTGCCGTGCTCGTTCCGACGACGATCCTTGCAATTCAACATTACAATACGTTTCAGGATCGGCTGTCACGATACGCAACTCGCATCGAACATATTACGCGATTCCGTTCTCCCAAGGATCAAAAAAATATTATCGGACAATTGACCGGCGGCGGAGTGGATATTGTGATCGGCACACACCGTTTGTTATCGAAAGATATTGCATTCAAAGATATCGGATTATTGATTATCGATGAAGAACACCGGTTCGGCGTATCGGCAAAAGAAAAATTGCGTCAGTTGAAAGCCAATGTCGACACGCTGGCGCTGACAGCGACACCGATTCCGCGGACACTGCATTTTTCATTGATCGGCGCACGCGACCTTTCGTTGATCGAAACACCGCCCAGAAATCGTCTGCCGATCATGACAGAAATCATTTCCGGGGACGGCAACGAGCGGCAATGGGACATCGTGCGTGAAGCAATTGTCCACGAGATGCGTCGCGGCGGACAAGCGTATGTCGTCCACGACCGCGTTCAGAACATCGAAGCAATCGCCCATCAGGTACGATCACGGGTTCCGCACGCGCGGGTGCACATCGCTCACGGTCAGATGTCGGGACATGAGCTTGAAAAAACGATGATCGATTTCTTAGAAAAGAAATACGACGTACTCGTCTGCACCAAGATTATCGAATCCGGCGTGGATATTCCGAACGTCAATACGATCATTATCAATCGGGCAGATCGGTTCGGGCTGGCAGAACTGTACCAGCTCCGCGGCCGGGTCGGCAGATCGAATGTCCAGGCATACGCCTATCTTCTCACGCCACCGTTGAGTATCATGCCGAAACAAACGCTGAGACGCCTGCAGGCAATCGAGGAATTTACCGAGCTCGGCTCGGGATTCAACCTTGCAATGCGCGATCTGGAAATTCGCGGGGCAGGCAACCTTCTCGGGGCAGAACAATCCGGTTTCATTATGGAAATGGGATTTGAAATGTATGAACGGATTGTCCGTGAAGCTGTCGAGGAGCTCAAGCAGGAAGAGTTCGGAAAAACATTGCAAACAGTTACTCCGGAAAACCGCGCATCTCACCGGGCGGCGGATACGATTTTTGAAACAGATATTGAAGCGATGATTCCGGATGTCTATATCGAATCGGATGCAGAGCGGCTTGACATCTATCGCCGTCTCTCCCGCACATCAACTGCGGCTGAATTGCAGTCGATGCGCGAAGAACTTCGCGATCGGTTCGGCGAATATCCCGAAGAAGTCGATCATTTACTCCGGCTGCTGGAAATCCGTTTCATCGCATCCGCAGTAAACATCAGCAAGGTAAACTGCAACGGCGATATACTCACCGTCACGCTGCCGCCCGCTTCCAACATTTCGTTCTATGGAGAATACGGCAACAACGATTCCCCGTTCCAAAAAATGATGAGGCACATTGCGGGACAACCGAAGGGATCAGTTCAGATCAAACAGACCGGAGAACTTCTGACACTTCGTTTTCTGCTTCCTCATCAGACGGCCATACGGGATCGCATCGATTATCTGAAGAAAACAATTGAAGAACTGCAACGATGGATGTCGTAAACGTATTTCGATAGGCGGTATCCCGCGTCAGGTAGTGCTGCCAGCGCAAAGACTTTCGATTCGTCCTTCACACCGTCGTCATCGGGCGGCTGGCGGTATACACCGACGATAATTCCCATGTGCGACTGTCCCGGAAAGTATCGTTCTTCACTTTTGATGAAATGACCGTTCATATAATCGCGGATGGTGTTCGGAACATCGAGTGAAACATAGACAAAAGCTGCAGCTGTATCGACAATCCCTCCGAGCGGGGTTTCCAGATACGCTTCGTCGTATTGAACGGCATTTCCTTTGTAGTAATAATTCAATAATGGCGCAAAAGTTTTCGGGCGGATGATCATGCTGACCCCGGAGCTCGTCACCGCATCAACATAACCGGCGACATCTTTTGCGTTCGATTTCTGCCATGATGCATATCGCACATCGCCGAAAATTCCGGTGGCAATCAAAATTCCGGTGGCAATGATCAGTATCCCTTTTTTCATCAATCCGATATCCCGATATCCCAAAAATCCTGCCAGCACAACCGACAACAATGGAAAAACGATAACGGTATACCGATACCATAAAAAAATTTCCGGCCTCACGAAGGATATGATAAACGGGATGAGGAGTGTTCCGAAAGAACATACCGCCAGGATACGCACGTCGTTGTTCGACTTTTGGTGAATCAACAACGCTGCAGTCATTCCGACAATGATCAATATTGAAACCGATCCGACAATTTGAATAGAGAACGGGAGTGCAAATATCGATGATGCGAGATTGAAATATGTCCCCGAAAAAGCCGTCGTCAAATGATACAGCTCTTTCAAACTTGGAGATTCGGACCAAAACCATTGAATACCCTGCGAGCCGGCAATTTGTTTCTGCAACGCAAAAAATTCGGGAAGATACGAAAGTCCGATCAGCAGAAACAGTGTTATCAATGAGAAGTTTTTTTCTGAATGGCCGTTTCAGCAGAAGAACGGCGATACCTTGAGAAGCAATGACGAACAGACCCCAATGGTGAGTATACAACAGCGCCGCAGAAGTTATAACATAGAATATTTGCCGTGTGTATTTCGGTTGCTGCAGGACAAGCAAAAAAAGATAACAACTTCCCAGCGCTAAGAACGCAGCAAGCGCGTACGGCCGGCCTTCCTGAGAATACGCAATATGAAAAGGAGAGATCAGGCAAAAAATTCCGGCGATCACTCCGGCGGTACGATTGATAAATCGGTTTGCGGTGAAAAATACAAGTCCGACTGTCAGAGCTCCGAAAATGACGGATGGCAACCGTAATGCCCATGCCATTGCTCCGAAAAAATAAATGCTAACGTACGCACAATAAAAAAACAACGGCGGATGATGATACTTTTCGATCAGGACGGACTGGATTGCGGTGAAGGGTTGTTGAACGACATCGAAGGAGAACGCCTCGTCGTTCCACAAACTTTGGAATTCAAGATGGTACAAACGGAGAGCCAACGCCGCACAGAACAAAATCGTTGCCATGACCCAGGGAGAACGAATATACGAATTCAAACGTTGTTGTATCATGATCTCCGAATTTGTTGAGCGGCAAAAACGTTAGAACATCAAGAAACGATTCCGGACCGATTGATGGTCATTACAGTGAAATTCTTTTAACCATCAAAAATAGAGAAATTCTTCCGGAATTGCCACTACGCTCGTCGGCGCACAGATGCTTTCCTTGACAATGGTCTAAATTATCGTAAATTTTTATATAGGTGATGCCGAAAAAACCGCATCCTCGAAGATCGTTCAATAGTAAATCATTCTGATTCAATCGTTCTAAGGACACATAATGAAGAAAAAAATTTTATCGCCGTGGTCAATGGTGTTCGTTATCATCGTCACTCTTGCAATCGGTCTCGGAGCGGGTTCTCTGATTTCCGGCGATGCGATCTTCGACCAGCTGAATAAATATAAAGACGTTCTTTCGATCACACAACAATATTACGTCGATGATGTCGATGTCCAAAAACTCAACGAAGCTGCAATCAACGGATTGCTGACACAGCTTGATCCTCATTCGGCGTATCTCCCGCCGCGGCAGACCCAACAGGAGACGGAAAAATTTCAAGGTTCCTATCAGGGCGTCGGGCTGGAAATCATCAACCTCAGTGATACAATCGTTGTCGCGGAACCGATGGGCGGTGGTCCGGCGGCAAAACTCGGCATCCTTTCGAATGACCGAATCATTAAAATCAACGACAGTACGGCGGTCGGATTATCGACAGCCGCAGCGTCGCAAAAACTTCGCGGTCCAAAAGGAACGAATGTCGGCATTACCGTCCTTCGCGCCGGTGTGAAAGATCCGATCGACTATGAAATTACACGGGATAATATCGCGCTGAACAGCGTCGATGTCGCGTTCATGACCACCGACGATGTCGGCTATATCAGCGTCAACCGGTTCAGTGCAACCACACACTCCGAATTACAAACTGCGCTCGGCAATCTCCGGACACAAGGAATGAAGCGGCTTGTTCTCGATCTTCGCGGAAACCCGGGCGGGTATCTGAATGAAGCGGTGCAGATGGCCGATCTTTTTCTCGACGGCGGCACTCCCGATCATCCCAAACGCATTGTCTATACAAAAGCGAGAGTATCCGATCTCGAGGAAACATATTTAGCCAAAAGCGGCGATCCGTACGAACATATTCCGCTTATCGTTTTAATCAATAACGGCTCTGCCAGCGCCAGTGAGATCGTTGCCGGGGCAATTCAGGATTGGGACCGCGGTCTGATTGTCGGCGAAACCAGTTTCGGGAAAGGGCTTGTTCAACGGCAATGGGATTTTTCAGACGGCTCGTCTTTACGGCTGACAATCGCCCGTTATTATACGCCGAGCGGCCGGCTCATCCAGCGATCGTACAGCGGCAAAGACAAGGCGCAGTATACTCAGGAAGCATTTGAGCGAAAAGAAGTTGAAGGAAATAATATTGAACACGCCAACGAACTTGCGAACGGCGGCGATTCCACAAAACCGAAATTTAAAACCGAGGGCGGCAGGATCGTGTACGGCGGCGGCGGTATAACCCCGGATTATATCACGAAACCGGCAGAACTTACCGAGCAGACAAAAAATTTCCTGCGCCGCGATATCTTTTTCCCGTTTGTGAATGCATATCTCGATCATGAGGGACGAAACCTCCGGTCCTCATTTTCCAATTTGAAGTCATTCAAAAAATCATTTAAAGTTTCTGATGGTCTTTTGAAAGAATTTTCAGCGTTTGTCGGTACAAAAGGCATCGCGGTAAACGACACGGCGATGAAAACCGATTCCGATTTCATTGCGGCAAGGATCAAAGCATACATCGCCCGCAGTTTCTGGGGCGAAGAAGGATGGTATTCCCTTTTGCTTGACGTCGATACGCAATTTCAGAAAGCCGTGACATTGTTTCCCGAGGCGCAAAAAATTGCACGGCTCGACAAACATTCCGGCGATAAAATGGAATAATAAGACAATCCTTCACGAAAGGTTTTCCGGTATTCCCGGTGAGATTTGCAGGAATTAATTTCATTTTTCAGAATGAAGCAATCCGTCATTTTTATGGATAAATAAAAACAGACATCCCCTCCATCGATCTGTTTTTCTTTTCTTGACTCTCTTCGTTTTTCCGCTTACTTTACAGTCGTAATCCGCCATGCACACCGACATTTTTCTTCATTTGAATGCAAAAAGGAAACAGCATATGAAACGTCTTCCTCTGATTTTTCTCTTTCTTATCCTGTGCACATCCACAAGCATTGTTTGGTATATTTATTCTCATGAGACGGCGGGACGACATGAACAGGAAGAACGTTCCGGAGCGCTCGGTGCGTTGAATTACTGGACGGCAATGCGGGCATATCCGAATTCCGACATTCCTTCCACTGCGTATTACCGTGCATATCAATTGGCAACGGCAAAGAGAAAAGAATACGAGAGAACGATCAGTTCCACGAATATCTGGGAACCGATCGGCCCGACAAATTTGCATGGCCGTTGCATCAGCGTTGCCATCAACCCGCAAAATCCTAACACGGTCTATTTGGGAACGGCAAGCGGTGGACTGTGGCGTTCCTACACGGGAGGTCTGGGCGGGGACTGGCTGCAAGTTCCTCTCGGTTACCCGGCACTCGGAATATCAGCCATTGTTATCGATCCCACCGATACAAACACAATCTATATTGGAACCGGAGAAGTATACCAATATCAGGCAGCACTCGGAGGACTTGTTGTCCGGACAACCCGCGGAAGTTACGGCATTGGAATTTTGAAGTCGACGAACGCCGGTGCTTCATGGTCAAAAAGTTTGGATTGGTCGTACAATCAGGAACGCGGTATCGAAAAAATTGAAATGAATCCCCTCAATCATAATACATTGTATGCTGCAACAACGGAGGGAATTTACAAAACAGTCAACAGCGGTGGTGTATGGACGAATATTTATACTTCGGCGATGGGTGAAGATATCGTTATTAATTCTTCCGATACCAATAATATTCTGGCATCTTTCGGAAATTTCGCTCTTAATCCGCATATCATGAAATCCACCGATGCCGGTACAGATTGGACTCCGACACCGGCGCCCTCGTTTAGCGGTAAAGCATTGATGTGTGCCTATCGAACAAATCCAAATATCGTTTATGCAAGCATTGCCGACAGCACAACAGGAGTTGGCGGTCTCTGGAAAAGTACTGATTTTGGTGATTCATGGAATGAAGTAATCGATAGAACCTCGGATGGATTATTTGGAACTCCGGGTAGCGGCCAGGGATGGTATTCTCATTTTGTGATTGTTCACCCGACCGATTCAAGTCAGATCATTCAGAACAGCGTCAATGTCAGTAAATCGACGGACGGCGGTGTAACATTCTTCGGTGTGGGAACCGGTTACTCCGATAATCACGGGTATGCCTTTCACCCCACAAATCCGAATATTGTCTATGTTGTGAACGACGACGGGATTTATCGCTCGACAGATTTCGGCAGCAGCTATGTCAGTGTAGGATCGGGCTTACAAACAGGCCAGTTCTATAACGGATTTTCCTGCTCGGCAACCGATTCATTGATGGCGATCGGCCAATCACAAGATCATATTCCCGGCTACCGGTATCTCGGTTCCGCGATATGGGATCATGGCACTGTTTCGGATGAGTCCGGCTGGACAGCTACCGATCAGACCAACGACAATGTTCAATATTGCGTTGACCGGTATGGAACAGATTTTTTACGATCGAATAACCGCGGGGCTTCATTTTCATATCTTTATACGTTCGGCGGATATGGAAGCTGGAATTCTCCTTTTGTCGTTTCCACTTCTAACCCTTCGGTACTGTATTTTGCTGATACAAAAATTTATAAGAGCACGAACTCCGGCAGCAACTGGACGGTAACGAGTAGTTCACCTCTCGATGCAAATAATACTGCACTCTCGATGGCTATCGCGCGTACGAGCCCGGACACCGTCATTGTCGGCATGGCACCTCTGTATTCTCAGGCACGACTCTATTGTACGACCAATGGCGGCTCATCATGGACAGACGTCACCGGTACAACGCCCGATCGATATCCTGTCGATCTTGCAATCGATCCGAACAATTCGAAAACAATGTATGCGGCATTCGGTGGATTCGGCTCCGGCCATTTATTCAAAACGACAAATACCGGTTCAAGCTGGACCGATATGACCGGCACACTGCCCGATGTACCGACCGATGCAATCGCGATCGATCCTCTCAACTCAAATTATGTTTATGTCGGCAACGATCTTGGCGTGTATCTTTCCACGGATGCCGGATCAACATGGACTCCGTTCAGCAGCGGTTTACCTGATGCGGTCATTGTTGCCGATCTGGTGATTTCTCCATCAAACAGGTCGCTCCGTGTTGCAACGCATGGTAATGGAGTCTATGAACGGAAGTTATATAACGGAACGGCATTGCCGACATTCGATTATGCCGCTGTTACGTTAAATTTCCCTGCAGACGGGTCGATGATTCCGCAGGATTCCGTTCTCTCCGGTATCAAGGCGACATTCCAAAATGCCGGAACTCAGGCACAGACCGATTCGTTTTACGTTAAATACCGGATTTTGCAAAATAACACCGAGGTGTTTTCTTCATTGAAGAAAACGGGCGGACTTGGCTTGAATGTTTCCAAAATCGTTACATTCGATGACGCATTTACACCACCGGACACCGGTACTTTTGCATTGCAGGCAATTTCCCTTGCGGGCGATCAAGACCCGACGAACGACACGGTAAAAGGAACCCTTATCATCGTTGCACCATCGATGGTTGCAAATTGGAAAATCACGAAAGGATATTGTCCGTATACGGAGATTGCTATCGGATCTCCCGGTCCGGTTGGTGATGATGTTGAATTACGGGCAAGCATTCCGTTCTCATTCACTTATGACGGCTTCGGTTATGATTCCGTCCAGATCAGCACGAATGGCTGGATGGAATTGGGAACAGGCACGTCGGGAACATTGCACGGACTTTCGACGGCAAGTCAGGTTGGCGGATATTTTAGTCCTGTTCTCTCGACAACCGACCATCCCACGAAAGTCCTCGGTCCGTGGTTTGCCGATCTTGCAACAGGATCGACCGGCGTCATTTCGTATACAACGTTGGGAACCGCTCCCAACCGTGTATTTGTCGTGCAGTGGAAAAATATGCCGGCGTATTATGATGAATCGAATACATCGACAAAATTGAATTTTCAAATTCAGCTCGATGAAGGATCGAACATCGTCGAATATCATTATGGTCCGTTGGTCAGCGGAACATATTCAGGCACCGGGGCAGCCATCGGATTGAAAGATTATATCGGCGGCGATTTCAGGTATTATGATATTTCCCGCATGGCAAGCGGACTGGCAAATCAGCTCGTCATGACTTTGTCCCCGCTCGTCAATTGGCCCGGACAGGACAGTTGCTATCATATCACGACAAATATTTTCGGCGTTACCGTCAGTATCAGTGCGAACTGGAATATTATTTCCGATCCGGTTGTAACATTCAATCATTGGTATAAATCATTCTTTCCATCGGCCGGTTCAAGAGCATTTGAGTATCATGCCGGTTATCATATCGTTGACTCTCTCGTGGCCGGGAAAGGATACTGGATTAAATTCCCGTCATCGGTCAGCCAGACGATTTTCGGCGACTCGATGGCCACGGTAACGGCAACGGTTGATAGCGGATGGAACATTATCGGAAGCGTTGATCACACTATATCAGCTCCCACCGGAGGTATGGTTATCAGTAAAACTTTTGCATACAATGGCAGTTATCAAATCGTCTCGACATTAACCCCCGGAAAAGGATATTGGGTCAAGACCAACATGTCCGGGTCGCTCCCTCTCGGACCCCGGGCATTACCACAAGTGACAACAGACCCGCTGGATAGCTATACAGAAGTTACTATCGCGGATCAATCCGGCAGGAAACAGAAATTGTATCTTGCACCGGGTACCGACAGTCATATCAACCCCGATTTTTATGCAATGCCGCCGGTCCCGCCTGCCGACGCGTTCGATATACGCTTTGTCAGCCAACGTATGCTGGAAGTTATTCCGCAGAATATTCAGGATGCGGCGGTGTTTCCCGTTCAGATGCAGTCGGTAGCATATCCCGTTACCGTAACGTATGCGATCAAGAATTCCAACGGAAAACAGATTATACTCGACGAACAACAGCCCGGCACCCAACAGCATCACATTCTCAGGGGGGAAGGATCGTTGACAATTTCTGCAGGAAACGAAAATACGTTGTCGATGCGGGTCACGAATGGAAAAGAAATTCCGTTGTCCTTCGCTCTCAAACAGAATTTTCCGAACCCATTCAATCCCACAACGAAAATTGCATTCGATGTTCCGGTTGCCAGCCGCGTCACCATCAAGGTGTACGATATCATCGGAAGGGAAGTCATGACTCCCGCCAACGGTTTCTTCGAAGCGGGATCGTATACGGTTTCCGCGGATTTTAATGTCCTGGCAAGCGGGATTTATTTTTACCGTCTTACGGCCGGAAATTTTACCGACGTCAAGAAAATGGTTGTGACAAAATAATATGAACCGGTGGTTCCCGTTCGACAACGAACGCATTACATTACTCTGAATCATCGAAGAATTCTCCATGTCTCTAACGTTCCAATGTTGAAGGATATGACATTGGAACGTTTTTTTTGAGATTTGTTTGCCATTGCCTATAATGAAAAAAATTTATTTCATGTTTTTTATTTTGTTCTGTTGGACATTGAATCCGTCGGAACTTCTATCGCAACAATCCATCCTTTTGCACGGTACGGTTTTCGACAATATTTCCGGCGAGCCGCTTCCAACCGCAAACATCCGCGTTGCAGGAACATCGATGGGAACAATCAGCAACCTGCACGGAAATTATTCGCTGACTCTTGATTCCGGAAAATATGCCATCATTTTCAGTTACCTCGGATACCGACCGGACACATTACAAACAATACTTCACCACTCGCTTGTGTACGATGTCAGACTCAAACCATCTCCCATCCAAATTCCGGAAGTGGTTGTCGTGGCGGAAGATCCGGCTCTGGAAATCATCCGGAAAGCCATTGCCCATAAACAGGAATGGATGAAAAAAATCAAGAGTTATCAATTCGATGCATTCACGCGGCAGGTATTACGAAGGGATACGGGCATTGCCAGCATTACCGAATCATATACGACCGGTTATTGGCGGGCGGGTGACACGCTTCGTGAGTTCGTCAAACAAAAGCGTCAAACCGAAAATATTCCTTCCGAAGAAAATTTTGCCGCTGTTCGCCGGATTATCAATTTCAACGATGACGAAATTTCGCTCTTTACCATTTACACCAACGGACATGCTTCCGGTTACGTCTTTACCGGTCCGACGGCACCGAATGCTTTAGAAAAATACGACTATAAATTATTGTCGACTTCAACAACAGACGGTATAGATGTTTATCGGATTATGATGATTCCGAAAACGCGGACTCAACCGCTCTTTGCAGGGACAATTATAATTGCCAACGGCACGTTTGCGGTCATGGGCGTCGATGTAAAGCCCAATGAGGCTTTCACATTTCCGTTCGTGAAAGATATCCGGCTCCGGTACCGCCAGCAATTCTCATTGTATGAAGATGAATTCTGGATGCCCGCCGACATCAGCATCGAGGGTAGTTTCGCTCTTTCGATTATCGGTATTTCGTTTCCGAGCATCGGTATTGAAACAGTGTCTTCGATTTACAACTACGCCATAAACCCCGCTCTTCCCGATACGATATTCCAGCACGATCGTGTCACGACGGATTCCACCGCGGCACGCTATGATTCCACATTCTGGAAAGCGCACGAAGTTCTCCCGCTCACGTCCGAAGAACAGCATGCCTACGAGACACTCGACAGCGCACAAACACTTGAAAAACAATTTCAACCGAGCGGCCCGCTTGCTTCCTTCGGCAATGACAATACCGGATCTCTCATCGATCATATCGATGCGCGATTCACACGCGTCGAGGGGTTTTTCGCCGGATGGAAAACCGGCATCGATAATCTTTCTCCATTATTTCGAATCGATGGCGCCGCAGGAATCAGTTTCAGCGATCAACGATTCAAATACGATCTGGGCGCTACGGTCTATTCATCTTCACGGCACACATTCGGTATCGGCGGCGAATGGTACAGCCGGCTTGACAATATTCCCGACAATGGATATTACGGGCAGCTCGCTATTTCGCTGATGTCGCTTATCGATAAGGATGATTACCGGGATTATTTTCTTGCAAATGGAAGTCGTATATTTTTCAGGACGACACCATCCGGTATGATTGATGCTACCCTTAGTTATGTTTCCGAGCGCGAATACTCGCTCGGCATTCAATCGACATTCAGTTTTTTTTCCACCGGAACACTGTATCGTCCGAATCCGGTCATTGACGACGGCCTCATCCGCAGTATGCGTTTTGATTTGAGAATCGGGGAAGCCCCTGTTCCGCTCGATCTTGTTTTGCACAATGATCTTGAAATTTCCGTTGAACACTCATCGCCCTCGCTGATGCACAGTGAGTTTGATTTTACCCGGTACAACGGATCCTTGTCCTGGAATGTTCAAACGTTCGGAAATTCGTTGCTGTTCCCTCCGGTATTACGTTTGTTGCTGGAAGGCGGCATCGGAGACGGCAACCTGCCGCCGCAACGGCTGTTCATTCTCGATTCGCGCGCGAGCGGGTATGCGCCGTTTGGCGTCCTGAAAGGATCCAACGTTCACGAATTCTCCGGGAATCGGTACGTTATGCTTTCTCTCGAACATAATTTCCGCAGTCTGCCGTTCCTCGCTCTCGATATTCCCTTTTTGTACCGCAACAGCATCGAACTTATTACGTACGGAGCTTTCGCACAAACATGGTACGGTTCAACGTCGTCATCGAACGGCTGGTATGCCGAAACCGGAATCGGACTTGCACGCATATTCGATTTATTGAGAGCAGATGTAACCTACCGCTGTACACAGCCCCGACGATTTATTTTCTCTCTCAGCATCGCAAACCTTTTTTGACGTCCTTTTCCTTGCCACGGAATGGTTTAGGCAGAGCCGGAGGGAATCTTACTGAACTGGAAATACACTTTAATTCGCAAAGAACAAGACGGCGCTGGTACTGTCCTAATTTGTGCGGTCGGGTCTTTCGACCCGACCGAAACCCGCCGATGTCAGGTCGAAAGACCTGACATCACTCAGATCCGTTTCATCTTAGAACAGTACCACGGCGGTGATATTCTTGCTTCTCTCTTCGATTCTATGTACTTTTCTTTTCATTTACTTACAATCACTGAGAAATATGAATGCTCTACGAAAATATTCCCTTCATTTCATTCTTGTATTCATCACCATGGCAACCATAACGCACGGCAAGAAGCCCGGATCCGGTCATCCATCACCGATGGATACCCTTTTTTCCACGAAAGAACTCGGCTGTATCATCGGTGAAAGTTCAACAACATTTCGCATATTCGCACCGCGCGCGACAGAAGTCCGGCTTGTCCTTTTCGCCGCGTACAATGATGATGCCGGACAGGAAAATCTGATGACACATGATACGAACGGAGTCTGGGAGTACACCTCGCCGTATCGGCTTGTCGGGAAATATTACGGCTACCGTGTTTGGGGACCATCCGGTCCCGGCGAAATGTTCAACCCGAACGTGGTCGTCGGCGACCCGTATTCAAAAGCGGTGGTAACAAAAAATAATTACCGGCATCCGGCAAAATCTCTCATCATCGATACGAAATATGATTGGGAGGGAGACACATTTGTCATTCCTGAAGACCATAACCGATTGGTCATTTATGAAGGACACGTGCGCGATCTAACCGCTCACATTTCATCGGGGGTTGCCGCTAAAGGAACATACACCGGATTGACGGAACAGGGAAAAACCGGAGGATTATCCTATCTCAAAGATCTCGGCATCAATGCTTTGGAATTATTGCCGATACAAAAGTTCGGGACAATCGAACTTCCGTATCGTGACAGCAGTGTCATGACCGAGACAGGCGAATTCAACACGTGGAATCCGTACGAACGCAACCACTGGGGCTACATGACGAGTTATTTCTTTGCCCCCGAAACGTATTACGCCACTGACGGAACAATGGACCGCGACCGGTTCAACGGCATTGATGGCCGTGCGGTCAAAGAACTGAAGAATTTAGTGAAGACCCTTCATGGCGAAAACATTGCCGTGATTCTTGACGTTGTGTACAACCATGTTTCGCAGTATGATTATAATCCATTCAAGTACATCGATAAGTTGTATTATTTCGATTGCGACAGTTCAGGAAATTTTCAAAAAATGTCCGGCTGTGGAAACGATTTCAAAACAAGCCGGCCGATGGCGCGGCGGCTGATTGTTGAAAGCATAAAATACTGGATGCGGGAATATCACATCGACGGCTTCCGGTTCGATCTCGCCACCATGATCGACCGCGAAACATGCAATGAAATTTCGGCGGAAGCAAAAAAAATCAACCCTCATGTCATTCTCATTGCCGAACCGTGGGGTGCAGGAAAATACGATCCCCCCGGATTCAGCGACATCGGATGGGCATCGTGGAACGATCAGATTCGCAACGGCGTCAAGGGACAAAATACGCACGACGGACTCGGATTCATCTTCGGAAAATTTCAGGGAAGTAATTCAAAAAAAACGTTGATGAGTTATCTCACCGGAACACTGCGTGAAGACGGCGGCATGTATCTGAAGAAAGACCACAGCATCAATTATCTTGAGTCGCATGACGATAACACTTTCGGTGATTTCATCCGGCTCGGCAGCGGTGAAGTAAAGGAAACAGACCGCATTTCCGACGCATATCATAATGCACAGTTAACGCCCCGACAATTGTCACTCAATAAGCTTGCAGCGCTCTATTTATTGTCAGCGCAGGGTCCGATTATGATTGCCGAAGGACAGGAATTCGCCCGCAGCAAGGTTATCGCCCATACGAGCGCTCCGGACACAAACGTCGGGCGCCTCGATCATAACAGTTATGAAAAAGACAACGAAACCAATTACCTGAATTATCATCATAAAGCGCTTAATCAGGAATTATTCGATTATTACAAAGGATTGATTGGTCTCCGGCGAACACATCCGGCATTCGGAAGCGCACCGAAAAATGCCATCAGTTTTTTGACGACAACAGATGATTTTCTTATCGCATATTCCGTCGACGAGAAAATGGTCCCGCAGTCGAAAACAGAAAACCGATTTCTTGTCATTTTGAACGGCAATCAAACTCAAACGGAACGTATCGCGCTTCCAAAGGGTAATTGGAAAATAATCGTGAACGATAAAAAGGTTTCGTTGAAGAAGCCTATCCGCACGGTGATGAAAACCGTCAGCATCCCGCCGGTTTCGGGTATGATCCTGATGGCACAATAATTTTATCATGACAAAAAGTTACTTATGATTATAGAATTTCAAGGCGCAACACGAACGGTAACGGGATCGATGCATCTGTTGCATATCAACGGGTCAACGATTCTGCTGGACTGCGGACTTTTCCAGGGAAAGCGTGCGGAGTCTATCGATCGCAATAAAAATTTCCCGTTCGATCCAAAATCGATCGATGCGGTTATTCTTTCACACGCCCATATCGATCATAGCGGCAACCTGCCAAATCTCGTCAGGCAGGGATATGCGGGACCGATTTATTGTACGCCGGCCACGCAAGATTTGTCGACGATCATGCTGAAAGACAGCGGTTTCATTCAGGAAAAAGATACCGAGTTCCTCAACAAGCAGAAAGCCAAACATCACGAGGAGCCGATCGAACCGTTGTATACTGTCGCCGATGCCGAAAAGGTTTCCGCATTATTCCGGAGTATTCCGTACGAAAATGAATTTCCGGTTCTGAAAAATGTAAAGGCAAAATTTTCAGATGCGGGACATATTTTGGGGTCGGCATCCATCCGGCTTGTCATCGGTGAAAACGGGCAGACAAAAACTATCGGTTTCACCGGCGACATCGGCCGGTGGAACATGCCGATCATTAAAGATCCTGTCTTCATGGGAAACGTGGAGGCGCTGATCAGCGAAAGCACGTACGGCGGTATTCTTCACGATCCGCCGGAGGACATGGGAAACGAACTCGCCGCCGATATAACGCATACCATTAACCGGGGCGGAAAAATTGTCGTTCCGGCATTCAGTGTCGGAAGAACACAGGACATCGTTTTCACGCTCCACAAGTTGTTCGACAAGGGAATGCTGCCGCGTATTCCGATTTACGTCGACAGTCCGCTCGCAGTCAACGCGACGGAGATTTTCAAAAAACATCAGGAATGTTTTGATGAGGAGATTTTTGATCATATCCTTCACCATCATGACCCGTTTGGTTTGAGCCAATTGCATTACATCCATTCTGTGGAAGAATCGAAAAAGCTGAATGATCAAAAAGGTCCATGCATGATTATTTCCGCTTCAGGGATGTGCGAAGCGGGAAGGATACTGCATCATCTCGCCAATACGGTCGGCGATCCGCGGAATACGATTCTTATCGTCGGTTATCAGGCAGAGCACACGCTCGGGAAACGGCTCGTGGATAAGGAAGAAGAAATCAGGATTTTCGGCACGATGTACAAACGAAAAGCGGAAGTGATTGTCCATAATTCTTTCAGCGCTCATGCCGACGGCAACGAGCTGCTGAAATATGTCAGCGCGTTCGATAAAAATCAGCTTCAGAAAATTTTTCTCGTGCACGGAGAGTTTGAGCGTCAGTCTGATTTCCAGTCCGGATTACAAAAACAGGGAAACGACCGCGTGGAGATTCCTGTGCGGGGCCAAAAATTCGAAATGTAAAAAAATGATTATCGATTTATTATATTGAAATCATGCATACCGGCATTCAGGGCAAAGTCATTCTTATCACGGGTGGAAGCAGGGGAATCGGCAAGGCGGTTGCACTGGCAATGGCAGAAGAAGGTGCGCGCATCGCCATTTGCGCCCGCGACGAACATCAATTGAAACAGACTGCGGATGAAATCCAAATCCACACGCATGCGGATATCGTCGCGATCAAGGCAAATATGACAAAGACCAACGATATCCGGCGGTTCGTCGATACTTCCCTAAAAAAATTCGGACACATTGATATGCTGATCAACAACGCCGGCAGTGTTCACATCGGCGGAATTTCGGCAACGACCGACGAGGATTGGGAATACCACATTCAACTGAAGCTCCTCGGTTACATTCGAACGGCACGGGAAGTTATTCCTCACATGAAAACCAACGGCAGCGGAAAAATCATCAACATTGTCGGCACAGCGGGAAAAGAACCGGGGCCGCTTTACATGGTTCCGGGCGTAACCAATGCCGCATTATTGAGTTTCACAAAGTCGCTGTCGAAGGAACTTGAACCATTCCATATTCTCGTCAACAGCGTTAATCCCGGAACAACCGATACGCCCTTGACGGAAGAAACATTTCACTCGCTGGCGGAAATATTCCAAAAAACTCCGAAGGAAGTCCGGGCATCCGCATCCGAATTTTCACCGCAAGGCACGATTGCCTCGCCGGAAGATATTGCCAAAGTGGTCCTTTTTTTCGCTTCCGATCTTTCCAATTTTGTAAACGGTACGTCTCTCAATGTTGATGCCGGCAAACTCGTTGGATTATGGTAAGATGGATCGGTATCGCAATTATTTCCGGTATCGCCGCTGTGTTGCCCTGGAAGGCGATGAGTCAGGACGAATCGGGCGAACGCCGGCTTATATTGCCTCTTCCGGATACGCTCCAGCGAAATTTTGCGACACTCGGATTTGATAAATCTCTGACCACATTCCATTGGACCGGAACGGCGTTGTACCAAAATGTTTTCGGACCGCTTTCCGTACAAATGAACGAGCGATATTTATCCACACTCATCGATGAGATTCCCCAGCTTATCACCGATAATCAATCGTTCGACCTCCATCTTGCGGAACAGGTAGCGGATAATGTTAGCCTGGCAACCAAGGTTTCATCGTTTGTCAGTTCGGATAATAAAGGCATCGGCATCAGCAATGTTTCCTCGCATGGATTTTATGGAGGAGTGGCACTGAAACCGTTCACCGGATTGATTGTTGAACCGCTGGTCGGATTTCGATTGGATAATCAAAATGGCCAGTACGATAAAGGTCCGTCGTATATTCTCAGTGTCAAAACGGATTCCGTGATCTCGTCGGACTATGACTCCTACCTCGACGGCTCTTATCAATACGACAAAATCGATCCCCGGCGGCTGGAAACCGGCAATGTTACGGGAAGCGTGGAGAAATTATTTTTTGAACAGACGAGAAACTTCCTGGGATTGCAATACTACAGAAACCGGAGAGACTTTTATTCACCGGCCGACTCCGTTATCCACACCCTCTACGGTGTTCTGGATAATATTCAATCACGGTCTGATAATGCTCTGACACTGATCGATACGCTCGACTACAATATCGGAAGCGATGCGCTGATGACGTTCTTCGGAAGTTTTTTCACCCGGGAAATCGATAACACCACACGGTACAATAACACGAGCGATCCCAATGAATACATTCCCAATACAACGATTACTGAGACTCAAATAGAAGGCGGAACATCCCTGCATTATCATGTACGGAACAACCTTGTCGGCGGGATCTCTCTTGCATATCTTGAGCGGGATGAACGCCACGTGTTTCTCCAGGATCCCGCCCTTTCAACGTTTACCATCACAACATTGTCGGACATCGAGCAGAGAAAAAATAATATCTCAAAAAGAACGACGCTTTCTTCTTCGCTCGCGATTATGCCGTCGTCATCGGACTCGATCTCCGTCAGCGGTTCAGGAAGTTTATTGCATTACGACACGCCGAGCACGGAAAACGACGATGACCGCGACGAATTATATTATCTTGCAAACCTGTCGGCCTTTCACCGCTTTAATCAATATTTCCGCATGAGTGTTTCCGTCGATGTGAGCCTCATGCATCTCGTTTACCTTTTTTCATCGGAGAGTGCGAACAATACCTGGAACCGCATTCTCCGGCTCTCTCCGCGATTCGAATATACTCCGTTCAGAACATTTTCGACGGTCAACACGTTTGAAGTTCTCGCCAATTATACCGTTTATGATTTTGACTACATCTCTTCTTCCGCACAAAGTTTTTCATTTCGACAATTTTCCTTTGTCGATTCGACACGATGGAATCTGACAAAACGTGTTTCCATTGACTGGTTCAGTAATATCCGGTTATACGAGCGGGGAGAACTGCACTGGGATGAATTTTCAGAACGACCGATCAATTCTTTCGATGAAACGACCTATATCGGCACTATACAATACGCAATGACGGAGCGCTTGCTTTTTTCACTGGGGATTCGTTATTTTAGTCAGTTGCGGTATGACTATATGAACAATAATCGAATGCTGGATAACGTATTACGAAGTACCGGTCCTATGGTAGCAATCTGGCTCAGCGCGGGTCGCCGTACCGAAGTATCCTTTCGTGGATGGTACGAGCATCAAACCCAGTCAGCTCAGCCGGATCGCGGAATTACGACAATGGCAATGTTTATGAATGTTCGAATTTAAAAAGGAATGACGTGCCCGAACCGGAATCAATAAAAATCACACTTGTTCTTAACAGCGAACCGCAACAGATTACAAAAGTTGAGGGATTTCTTCTGAAGCTGAACAAGCAATTGCATTTGAACGAAACTGCATTCAATAAATTACTTGTTGCGACGACAGAAGCAGTGAACAACGGAATCATTCACGGCAATAAACGTGATCCGAAGAAAAAAGTAACCCTTACATGCGAATATACGCGCGTTGCTCTTCTGGTACGGATTGATGATGAAGGCCCGGGAGTTGACCCGGCATCGCTTCCGGATCCGCTGGCGGAGGAAAATCTTTTGCGTGAGAACGGCCGCGGAGTCTTCCTCATGCGTTCATTGATGGATGCCGTTGACTTTGAGCGGACAGACCATGGCTCTTCGGTCATTATGACCATGAAAAGAGAATAGCAATATTGTTTCCGGAACAAATAAAAAACGCCATCCTGAACAGGGATGGCGTTCGTGTTTCTACAAAACTAAAACGAAAGAATCAGAGATGTAGCTTTGCAATATTCGCTTTGACTTCTTCCGCCGATTTCGTTAATGCGGCTTGTTCTTCAGGCGTCAGGGGAACGGTGACGATTTGTTCGATTCCTTTTCTGCCGAGTTTGACCGGAACTCCGATATAGGTGTCGCGCAATCCGTATTCTCCCTGAAGATATGCTGCACACGGCAGGATACGTTTTTTATCTTTCACAATCGCTTCGACCATTTCAACAGCGGCCGCTGACGGCGCATAATACGCGCTACCGGTTTTCAGGTAATTGACAATTTCAATGCCGCCATCACGCGTGCGTTTGACAAGTTTATCGATGGTCGGCTGATCGAGAAATTCACGAATCGGCACACCGGCAATTGTCGTATAGCGCACAAGCGGAACCATAGAATCACCATGACCGCCGAGAACGAGCGCCTGAATATCCTCAACAGAAACGCCGAGCTCCATCGCAATGAATGATCTGTACCGGGCAGTATCCAGAATTCCTGCCATACCGACAACCCGATGCTTTTCGAATCCGCTGACTTTATATGCAACGTATGTCATCACATCGAGCGGGTTGGAAACGATAATAAGAATTGCTCCGGGAGATTTTGCAACGACCGATTCGGTCACTGCTTTGACGATGCCGGCATTCGTATCCTGTAATTGTTCACGCGTCATTCCGGGTTTGCGCGGAATGCCTGCGGTGATAACAACAATATCAGATCCAGCCGTATCGTTGTAATTATTCGTTCCGATAACACGCGTATCGGTTCCTTCAATAGGCGCCGATTCGTACATATCAAGTCCTTTGCCTTGCGGAAGTCCTTCGACGATATCAATCAGGACAACTTCGTTGGCAAGTTCTTTATCAACAATACGCTGGGCAGCCGTTGCGCCCACATTTCCCGAACCAACAACCGTAATCTTCATAGTTGACAATCTTTCAGATAAAATTGGGGATAAGATGATGAGTTTATGAATGAAAGAACGTGTCCCGAAGGAATAGTATCCTCACAGTCTGAACACATCGAATCAAAAAAATAATTGCCGTGTCTTACTTGGGAATAATGCTGACAACGTTTTTCGACTTTCCAAACCGCTGGAACGAAACGACACCGTCCGAAAGAGCGAATAACGTATCGTCACTGCCGATACCGACATTCGTGCCCGGCGAGAATTTCGTACCGCGTTGCCGAACCAGGATACTGCCCGCAGTAATTTTTTCCCCGCCGAATCGTTTGACGCCGAGTCGCTGTGCATTACTGTCGCGACCGTTGCGCGAACTTCCGCCGCCTTTTTTATGAGCCATAGAATTTCTCCTTATGCAATAGTAGTAATTTCAACTTCCGTGTATTGTTGCCGGTGACCACGCCGAAGACGATAACCTTTCCGTTTCTTTTTCTTGAAAACAATCACGGTATCGTCTTTAACATGATTCAGAACTTTTGCAGCAACACTGACATTTTTTACTACCGGATTCCCTACCTGTACCTGTTTTTCATTTGAGAAAAGAAGAACACGGTCAAACGTGACGGTCGCTCCAACTTTTTCTTCAAGTTTCGGAACGAATATTCGTTCGTTCGGACTGACTTTGAGCTGCTGCCCAGCAATATCGACAACTGCAAACATGGTGAATTTACCTTGAAATGATGAATTTTAGAGGAAAAATGTACTTTTAATCTACAAAATTTTTGGTTGAAAGTCAATGGAACCCAGTTTGGACAGTCCCTTTCCTTCTGATAAAAAGAGACCGATGCCGTTTGACTTTTTCATCAAATCTCTCTATGTTATTGGGACATTTCTCATGACAGGCGGGTAGTATCGTTCTCTGTCTGATTTATTTTTCCGAAGAGAGTAATCAACGCAAAGTATGAAAAAGAAAACTGTTCTTATTGTTGAAGACAGTCCCGGTTTTTCCGAATTAATGAAGTTCGTTGTCGAGGACGAGGGCTTCCACGGTGTGTTATTTCCGCTCGATCAGAATTTTATCCACTGGGTCGAGAAAGAAAAACCATCCGCTATTATTATGGATCTCGCACTGAACCGGCTCAGCGGTTTCGATTTAATTCGGGAACTGAAGACACACACCAAACATAAACATGTTCCCGTTATCGTGATCACCGGCCGCGATCTCGACGTCAAAGACATCACGGAATTGAAAATGCACGGGATTCCCTATTTGCGAAAAGGGCGGGTGGATATGCATGAAATTCACCAGGCCATCCGTAACCTTGTGACCAAAGGCGAATAACCATCCCATCATTCTTTTCATAAAACAAGTATTATATTTTTCCCGATTTTTCACGACTGTAGATCCGTCATAATACTGGTTTTAGGCATTTCTAAAATTATTAACTTGCTATTGGTTCGGAAGGAAAATATATTACAGTAACAAACAAAGCGAACCGTATATGGTAATTTCATTACAGGAAAAGATGTCTCTCACTTTTTGGTGGGGGATTGCAGTGAGTGTTACGACATATCTCGCTCTGGGAATCGTTAATACCCTTTACGTGATTCTGCAATAGCGGTCAATAAAATTCTCTTCGGTAGAAATTTTATTGCTGAACTGCCTTCACCATCCTTCAGTTTTCGTAATGCCCGTAACCCGTTCAAGATAACCACCAGCGTTGCACCGTCATCTGCGAGAACCGCAAGCCAGAGTGATGCTATTCCCGATAATCCCATCACCAGAAAAATAAGTTTCATCACTACGGCAATAGTGATGTTTTGTGCGATGATCGTTCGGGTCTTTCTGCTCAGCCGGATCAAATAAGAAATTTTCGAAAGATCATCGGTCATCAGTACGATATCGGCCGTTTCCAGGACAATATCCGTTCCCGATCTTCCCATGCCGATTCCGATGTTTGCCGCTGCCAGAGCCGGTGCATCGTTGACGCCGTCTCCGACCATAACGACCGGAGAAGATGATTCACGTAACTGATGTATATAGCTAACCTTCTCTTCCGGAAGCGCATTTGCATACGTTTCACTGATTCCGATCTGACGGGCGATGGATTCCGCCGTGCCGGCATTATCTCCCGTGATCATAATGATTTTCTGAATGCCGCACAACTGCAAATTGTGTATGTGCCTCGCAGTATCTGCCCGCAGCGTATCCGCAATGCCGATGATACCCAGCACTTCGCTTGTCGTGCCGAGAACCAAACAGGTTTTCCCTTCGGTTTCGAGGCGATGAAGATGGCGTTCGACCGTTGCAGAACAAATTCCCTGTTCTTCAACGAGAGCATGATTGCCGACGATATATTTCGTTCCGTCAATGGATGCAGTTACACCGCGACCTCCGATTGCCGCGAAATTTTGAAGATCGATTTCTTGTGAATGGAATTCATTGTGACGAACTTCCCTGATCACCGCTCCGGCAAGATGATGTTCGGAACCGTTTTCGATGACGGCAGTAATTCGAAGAATTTCGTCCGGCGAAAGAGAATTCAACGGGATCACGTCGGTCACATGAGGAAACCCTTCCGTCAATGTTCCGGTTTTATCAAAAGCAATGACCTTCGTCCTTCCGATTTCTTCTAAATATTTACCGCCCTTAATTAAAATCCCCTGCCGCGCAGCATGCGACAAAGCACTGACGATCGTGACGGGAGTAGATATAACCAGTGCACACGGACATGCAATAACCAGCATGACCAATGAACGGTAAAACCACACCCCGAATGAATCGTGTGTCAATATCGGTCCGAGAATGGGGATAAGAACTGCTATGCCGATAACTGCCGGAGAATAGTACCGTGCGAACTTTTCGGTCAGTTGCTGGATTGGCGCCCGTTTATTTTGATTTTCCTCCACCATCCGCACAATCCGGGCAAGCGTTGAATCTTCCTGTCGCTTGGTGACTTCCACTTCAAGCATTCCCCGTTCGTTGAGTGTTCCGGCAAAGACATAATCGCCCGGACGTTTAATCACCGGAACCGATTCTCCGGTGATCACCGATTGATTCACATCTGATTCTCCGGCCCGCACGATTCCGTCAACAGGTATCCGTTCTCCCGGTCTCACAACGACCAGAACACCCAGAGGAATTTCTTCCAGCCTAACGATAGTCTCTCTTCCGTTGATTTTTATCGTCGCTGTGGGCGGCGAAAGTTTGAGAAGAGAATCGATCGCGTTTCTGGCACGATGAACACTGAACCGTTCCAGCGCCTGTGAAACGGAAAAAAGAACAATCACTGCCGCCCCTTCCGCCCACCGATCGATCGTCGACGCCCCGATCGCAGCGACAGTCATTAAGACGTTCATATCCAGAGATCCGTGTTGAAGTCCTTTTATTGCCCGCACAGCAATACGCCAGCCGCCCACAACCATGGAAGACAAGAACAACGGAACTTCAATCATGGATGAAACGCCGATGACATGCAATATCAATCCGGCCACCAGCAATATCCCGGCAACGGATGTCAGGAATATTTGATCATTCCATCGCCGTGGTACATTTTGATTGGGGGAATCATGATCGTGCCGCGGCGAAAAACCTATATCGCTGAGGGCACGAATGAGAACATCGTGTGAACAGGTGTGGCCGATAACGACGGTGCTCGAGACAATATTACAGTGAACTTCTTCGACTCCGGCAACAGAGCGGAGTTTTTTCTGAATCAGTTGTTCTTCTTCCGAACAGCACAAACCGTCAAGACAATATGTCGTTGAATGTCTTTCCACTTATCGCTCCGAAACATGCCGCGTGGCAATTTCGATCAGCCGGTTGATATGCTCATCGTCAACCGAATAATATGCCATTTTTCCTTTTTTCAAGTATTTTACCAACCGAAGATTTCTCAATAATCGGAGCTGGTGGGAAATGGCCGAATCAGTCATTCCGAGAAGCGCGGCGATATCACAAACGCAGAGCTGTTCTTTACTTAATGCCTGGACAATGTTAAGGCGGGTAGGATCGCTCAGCACGCCGAACGTTTCACAGAGATCCAGAACGATTCTTTCATTGCGAAGAGCCTTGCGTGCAGACCGAACCCTGTCTTCATGGACAAAGGTCGTTTCACACGTATCACCAGGTTTGGTTTTCATAGAATTCAATTAAACGATTGAGCAACTATTCAATCGTAAAATACGAATATGGTTTACTCTTGTCAAGTCCCGGATGATGGAAATCCAAAACGACCGTATTTGTGCTGATTACAGCAGGTTATACGGGCTTCTTTGCGGACAGGTGCTGCGAAACGAGAGTGTGTAACTCATCAAGCCCGTCTTTTCCGAGAACAAATTCAAGTTCTTCGCCGCACACATCAAATATAGAACGATCGTGAACAGTGACCGCCGTACAACATTCCGTGCGGTCGATTCCCTGTTCGTTGTCAAGCGTTAACATACCATGCTCAATGACGACGGGATATGCGACGCAATAAAACGGTTTCAGCGCAAACCGATCCATTCCTTCCGCAACGGCAGCAATCTGCAACACACATTTGCCCGAGGAATTCAAAAACACACATCCGTACGGACGTGCCTGCGTTCCGACGGCACTGCCGGAAGGAAAATCCGCATCGGCAAATTCATGTTTATCGAACCACTCGTCGACATTTTGTTCCTGATGCGGTTCAAGATAGCGCCGGATGATTGCTTCGTGTGCAAGAATATTATCTCTCTCACGCACATCCACAAACACTCCGTACCGGCAACAGACGGCATTGCAGTTCGTCATGGAACAACCAGAAGCAAATCCCGACGAAAGAAAATCACTATGAACAATCAATCTCGGAATAAAACCGAGATGATGCCGCTTCAATACAATCTCATTGACTGCCACCGGCACCTTCTTTCTTTTCTCCGGCACCCAGCCGGCGATATCGCTCTTTATATTTTTCATACAAATGAGTATGACGACTTTCGAGGGAAATGTTTTTCCCCTGAATAAATTCCATCGTGACGGCATTCATAATTTCCAGCGGATCACCGGTCGTGACAATCAATGTCGCGTCTTTCCCGATTTCAAGCGAGCCAACATGATCGTCAATGCCCATAATCTGTGCGGCATACAATGTGATCGATTTCAGCGCTTCCTCTTTCGGCAAACCGTACGATGCAGCAGTGGCGGCATTGTACGGAAGATTTCGTTCGTTCGATGCGCCATCGTCCTGCGCGATGCAGAACTTTACTCCGGCATCAAATAATTTCTTTGCGAGCGTAAACGGTGCATCGTATTCTTCCCACGATCTCCACGGTACCTGGTGAACGGGACCCACAATGACCGGCACGTTGTTGGCTTTCAATACATCAGCGACACGCCATGCATCGTAACCACCCAGAATGACGATCTTCAAATGTTCACGCTGACCCCAGGCAACCGCAGATTGAATTTGCTGGATTTCATCCGCATTGACAAGAACAGGAATTTTCCCATCCAACACCGGCTCCATCGCTTCCCACCGGATGTCCGTTTTATGTTTGGAAATATTTTCTTTCGTTTCCGAATGTTTTGCTTTGAGATATGCCCGTGCATCGGCAATCGCATTCCGGATTTCTTCCAAGGCACTCTCACGTGCTTTCTTCTGATCTTCTTCGGAACGCTGTTCCCACCAAGCTTTATTGATGACCATCGAGGGCCAGTTCAAAACCATTCCGACCGGAGCGCGGAGCGTCATTTCATCCCATGTCCATCCATCCATCGAAATTGCCGCAGCCGTCCCGCTGATCGTTCCGCCTGCCGGCATGGTGATCGCCGTGGTAATGCCGTTTGCCCGCGTGACCGGAATGAGTTCGCTTTCCGGATTGACAGCAACTTCCGCACGAATATTCGGATTGATCGATCCGACTTCAGCAATATCGTTGGTTGCACGTACCGCACCGATTTCCGTCAAACCGATATTTGTCCGGGCATCCACAAAACCGGGGTAAATATGTTTGCCGTGAACATCTATTTTTTCCGTTCCGGCAGGCAAATCGACGGCCGTTCCGATTGCGACAATTTTTCCCTTATCGAATAGTATCGTTCCGTTTTCAATAATCGCTCCGCTGACCGTATGAATTGTTCCGCCGACGAGCGCAATCGGATGATCTTGCGGCTTGGCAGGAATCTCGGCCGCAAACAGAATTCCGGCGTTTATCGCCAAACAGGCGATGATCCAAAATAATTTTTTCATGTTATTGCCGCTCCTTTCCATCGACATCATCATGACAAGAATAATGTTCTTTCTCTCCCATCGATGCTGACGATGAGGGTCCGCCACCCGGTCCTTTTTTTGCACCGAGAGCTTTTTGAATCAGAACCGTCCGCTCTTTTGCCGCTTCTTCACTCATCGCCCGATCTTCATCACGATCGAAAAATTTCCTGCCGTCGATCCATGTCTGTTCACATATCGAATAGGCCGATAACGGATTTCCGCTCCAGACAACAAAGTCGCCGTCTTTACCCGCTTCAAGAGAACCGACGCGTTTATCGATTCGGAGCTGCTTGGCAGGATTGAGCGTGACAAATTTTAGCGCCTCTTCCTGTGTGACGCCACCGTACTTGACCGCTTTTGCCGCTTCCGTATTCAAACGGCGGGCAAGCTCGTCGCTGTCGGAATTGTACGACACGACAACCGTTGCATCGTGCATCAGAGCGCCGTTGTACGGAATGGCATCGTACACTTCAAATTTATATGCCCACCAATCGCTGAATGTTGAACCGCCGACGCCATGTTTCGCCAACAAATCCGCAATTTTATAGCCCTCAAGAACATGTTGGAATGTGCCGATTTGAAATCCGAAATCATCCGACACCTTCATCAGCATTTCGATTTCATCCTGACGATAGGAATGAGAATGGACGAGCCGTTTACCGCGAAGAATTTCGAGTATCGCTTCATTCTGAAGGTTGCGCCGCGGAGGAATTTTGATCGTTCCGTTTTCATAATCTTTCCATGTCTGCTCGTAATCCAGAGCTGCGTGAAACTCATCGCGGATAATTTGCTCGACACCCTCGCGGGTTTGTGGATACCTCGTTGAATACCGGTCACCCCAATTGCTTTGTTTCGGATTTTCACCGAGAGCAAATTTTATCCCCGGCATTGCGCCTTCGAATTTCATTTCTTCCGGCAGCATGCCCCAACGCCATTTCACCACTTGATTCTGACCGCCGATGGCATTTGCGGAACCGTGAAGAACATTTGCGACGGTAAGTCCGCCGGCAAGCTCACGATAAATAGCAATATCATCCGGATCGAGCACATCGCCGATACGCACTTCGGCAGTGATAGCTTTGCCGGTTTCATTCACACCGCCGGCAATGCCGGTATGCGAATGACAATCGATCAACCCCGGCGTAACATGTTTCCCGGTTCCATCGATGACCACGGCACCATCCGGTGCGGAGAGATGTTGACCAAGTTTAGCAATTTTTCCATTTTCGATCAGCACATCTCCCTGATCGATTGTACCTTGCGGCCCGCACGTCCAGACAGTTGCGTTCTTAATAAAAATATGTGCCGCCTGGCCGGGAATTTTCGGACGACCGAATGCCTCCGGCGGATACACCGGACCGAACGATGCCATCACCGGCGGTTTCGGTTTGCTTGTATCCGGTTCAGGTACAAATGATTCTTTTCGCATCGCCGTCCAATGAAATATTTTTCCGTCCGGCAACGAATTTGTTCCGATCATTTTCTCATCGGTAATCGTAGCAGACATCTGCACCATGCCGGCAAGACCGAGCGAATCTCCGTTGAAACTCATTTCTATTTTCATATCACCGAATGATGCGTTCGTAAGCTTCGATTCTTTCCCTTTCGCCTTGACCGATCCCTGAATGCCATCCGGTTCGCCTTTGAGCATAATCGTAAGAGATTCAACCGGAGCGTTTACCAATAATGCCTGCCAGGTTCCGCGAACATCAAAAAGCTGTTGCGGTTTAATTTCGTACCGCTTGCCGTCGATCCACGTCTCACGGATTTTCGTTTTCTCTTTAAATAAATCACCATCGGTAATAATAAAATTTGCCAGCTTGCCTGCTTCGAGAGAGCCGATATTTTTTTCGACGCCGAATAATTTCGCCGGTGCTGTTGTCAGCGCCGCCAGCGCAGCATCGGCTGGAAGTCCGCGCTCGATCGCTTTACGAACATTTCCTAAAAAATTTGAGGGATCTTTCAATTGTGCGGAGGTAAGGACAAACGTAATGCCGGCCGCATGAAGTTTTTGTGGATTTTCCGGGGCTTCATCCCAATATCGTAAATCTTTCAATTCAACATTCAGGGCATCTTCCTGCGTTTGAACATTCGGAACATCGGGGAAATTCACCGGCAGGATAATGGGCACGCCCGTTGCTTTCACTGCATCGAGACGGCGGTACTCCGAACCGCACCCGCGAATCCAGAATTTCAAATTAAATTCTTTTGCAATCCGTGCCGCGCGGAGAATACCGATTTCATCGTTCGCTTCAAAAACGACCGGCTGTTTCCCTTCAATGGCCGGCTGTAAAGCGGCAAGGTCTCCGACAAATTCCGGACGCGGCTCGGCCGGATATTTTATCGATGCCGCCATTGCATCGCGGTGCCATTGGGCATCGAGAAATGTTTGCCGCAACAAAGCGATCGCTCCCATGAGAGAATTGGGATATTCATCGCCGAAGCCGCTTTCAAATGTGCAGTGCTGTGCGATTTCACGTTTCACCAATAATTCATTTGGGGTTCCGTCGCCAAGATTGAACAATGCGCTCGAACCGCGGAAAATTCCTTTTTGCGGAACGACCAGCGCCGTTGTAAAACCGATGCCGCGAAGTTTTTCTGCCGCTTTCGGATCGGGAGAAAAAATTTCTTCGGCACGCGTTGACGAAGCAACGTTGCTGTTCCAATGCTTCGGTCCGCTTTTATCTGCCGGCTTTTGCTGTTGATCCTGTCCGATATTTTGCAGTGGCTTCTTCGGCACACCGATGTCGGAATAACTCTCGATCAAACCGGGATATAATGTATTGCCGGATAAATCCCAAACACGTGCATCGGCAGGAATGGCAACATCCTTTCCGACTGCAACGATAATGCCGTCGCGGACGACAAGTGTTCCTTTTTCGATGATAGTGCCGGGAGCCACGACAATTCTGGCATTCGTGAAGGCATGAACATCCGGCGTGTTTTGCCGGATCCCGACCGGCGGCTTGATCTGCGCAACCGATTCCACAACCCCAACACCGGCAAGCAAACAAACCAGTCCGAAGAAAAATTGTTTCTGAAAGAACATAACAACTCCTGTGAAGTGAGTATAGTGATGTGACCGGAATCCAGAAGGTCAACAGCAATGGTATACGTGAAAATGAAAATAGTGTTTTACCGGCGCAAAAGCAATTAGAAAACCTCAAAAATTGTTCTTGTTGGGAAAACTTTGATTACGATAAAAAAGATTCTATATTCACACAAAATACTATGGCACTCGATTACTTAAATGCCGGCTGCGGAAACAAATTTCATCCGGATTGGCATAATGTCGACATGACCTCCGGTTCGCCGGATGTTCTTACCGCAAATTTATTGAACGGAATTCCGTTTCCGGAAAACCATTTCGATGTGGTTTACCATTCACAAGTTTTGGAACATTTTCCGAAAGAGAAAGCCGGCGGCTTTCTGAAGGAATGTTATCGGGTGTTGAAACCGAACGGTATCATCCGCGTGGTCGTTCCCGATTTGGAAAATATCGTGAACGAATATACAAAACTTCTGAGGGAAAACATCGAACATCCAAGCGACATGTCGGCAGCACACTACAATTGGATTATGCTGGAGCTGTACGATCAAACGGTTCGCAATTACAGCGGCGGACAGATGGCGGAATATCTGCAACAGCCAGATATCATTAACGAACAATATGTTCTTGATAGAATGGGATACGTCGGCAGAAAAATTCGGGATGAGTATTTATCAGGAAAGACTGATATCGGAAATTTGAAAAAAGCTTTTTCTTCTCTGAAAATGTTCATGAAAGCTGTTCGGTATGTTTTCCGGAAAAAGCTACGCTCTCAAGCATCGAACATCGGAGCGTTTCGATTGGGCGGTGAAATTCATCAATGGATGTACGACAGATATTCTCTATCCAGATTGTTGAAGGAATGCGGCTTCATTGACATTTCCATCAAAAGTCCGCTTGAGAGTGATATTCCAAAGTGGGAAGAATATGAATTGGATGTAAAAGATGGTTTGGTCTACGACCCGACTTCATTATATATGGAAGCGAGAAAGAAAAGCACACACAACAACATGTAAAGAAGCAGTAAGATTCAGGACTTTTGACTTTACACTATATTTCCTCACAGCATCCCGCTTCTTTTTCTCAGAAACCACTCCGTCGCAAGCAGAAGAATAATACACGCGGCGAGATAGCGCCAGTTCCACATTTCGATTTCGCTCGCTTCAACATTTTTCTTCGATGTGAACGCGACACCGTTTCCTATATCCCCGGAAAGCGATGATGTATTGCTGATATCGTAATATTTGCCGCCCGTGCGGTATGCCATCTGCTCGAGCAGCGATTTGTTCATTTTGGTTTCAAGAAATTCCACGTTCACCTGCCCGACCGAAAACCTGCCACGGTCTTCACCGAGCACGGCGCCGGTGGCTATGGCTTTTGCCGTGTAAGAATATTCGCCTTCGCCGAGTCCGTCGAGCGAACCTTCGTACCGTCCGCTGCCGGCAGAATTCAGGGGAAGCTGAAACTGCTCACTTCCGCGGTGCAATTCAACGGTGACATCCGCATGATCGACCGGACGAAGCTGATCGTCGTAAACCTGTCCTTCAAATGCAACCGGTTCCGCTGTCGTGAATGTTTCCTTCACCGGAGCGATACGTACTTTTTTCTCATCCTCGCTCGTGGTCAGCCAGCGCACGACGTTGACGAGAAATGCCGGAAGGAATCGTTCCGTTTTCGGATTATCCTGCGCCAGCAATCGCCAGCGCCAGATGCCGTAACCGGTTATTGCAAATGATTTTTGTCCGCCGATCGACCGGGACGCGAGAAGCGGTTCATTCAATGCGACATCCTGAATTTTTGTCGTGGCAAGAACCGCACCTTCCGGTTTTGCACGAAATGCCGTTTGCGTTGTATAAATCGGCGGCAACTGCTGCCAGTCGGCGGCAGTCATCGTTCCTTCCAGGGTGATGAGAGGATGATTTGCTTGTATCTCGGGAACCGATGGGAATACATACGTTTCCGCCGGATTGATGCCCGACCATCCGAACGGCAGGAATGTTTCAAACATATTCAATTTCTGATAATCGACCGTTTTGCCGCCAATCGTGAACAACGGCGTTTTATGTTTTTCAATATGATCATGGATTTGCTGAAGGAGCGCTGTGCCGGAAACCTGTGTCGGAAATCCGACGAACAGAATACAATCCGCACTATCGAGAACTGATTGAACTGAACTTCCTTCATAAAATCCGCCGCCTGCTTTTTGTATGAACGATCGAACGGCAAAATGTTGGTCTTCCAGGAATGCCTGGCGGATTGCAGGAATATCGGCATTCGGTTCGCCGCCGAACAGGATAAGACGAAGCTTGTTGCGGAGAACTTTTATATATAACGAACGCGTGTTGTTGCGGTCGGTCAGTTCGCCGGGAAGTTTCGAAACGCTGACGGTGATCTTTTTTTCGCCTTCTTCTTTCGGTTCAAAGAAGAGATGAACCGGATATTCGTTCGTTCCTTCGGCAAGTTTGACCACTGCATGATCGAGAGTCGTCGAACCTTCCTGCAAAGTCACTTCAACGGTCTCATTATGATATCCGGAACTTTTCACCGTCACATCGACCGGAACACGCGTTTCGGCATAGGCAATACTATTCGTCACGACATTCTTAATCAGCACATCTTTTTGTTCCGACAGTATCTCCGACGCCGACGGTATAGACCGGAATTCCCAATCCTTCCGCATCGTACAGAGGATTTTTTCCGGCGGTATAATTTCCATCCGAAACCAGAACAGCCGATTGAATATTCTGACGGTTCAACCGATCTTTTAATTGAGCAAGACGCATCGGAAATATTCGTCACTTCGCCTTCGAGCGGAAATGTATCACGTAATGCCGATTGCGGCGGGTGCAGATTTTCTGCAAATGGGAAATATTCGATCTGTGTCTGCGGCGGAATAAGATTTTTTTGATGGATGAATTGAAAAAGCTGTCCCGACCGGTCACCGGTACCGTCGTGTATCGACATACTTTGCGAAACATCGACCAGCATGGCAACAATGGGAGGTTGTTCCGTTGTCGTGATCGATCGTAACACCGGTTCGAATAAAATTCCCAACAGCAAACAGAGTGCAAGCGCGCGGAGAGCCGACAGTAAAAATCTTTTTTTTCCGGGAAGCGGTGGAAGGGTATAGCGATAAAAAAGGATTGCCGCTGCAATCAGCGCCAGTAAAAACAAGACAAGGATGAAAATGTTTCCGCCGAACGATATGGACATTGCCGCAAGTGTCATCCGCTTACCGCAAGGGTGTTATTTTATTCACAAGCATCATTTTTTTTGTTTCTGTAAACGACGATGTCGTCATCCGGTAGAAATAGACCCCGCTCGCAAGACTGTTTGCATAAAAAACCAGCGGCTTACGTGAAGAGGCATCGCCTGCATTCTCCACATCGTCGACCAACGTTGCGACAGTTCTTCCGAGTTCATCAAACACGGCAATGCGAACATGATCCCGCTGAGGCAAATCGTAACCGATGACGGTAGAACCGGAAAATGGATTGGGAAAATTCTGTTCAAGAGCAACGGTGGAGGGAATCGGATGACCGACCGGATTATCGGGAACGCCGTAATGGAAAAACCATGTCGTATCGAAAAGCGGAGCGGGGGATGCGTAATAATTTCCCGCACTATCCTGAACATCAATCGTAAACCGAACAGATCTGCCGTATGACAACATCGGCACATCGACACGGTATCGTCCCGAAGTTCGATAAAACATTTCGGAATCGAGCGTCATCGGAATGGAAAGAAACGACGTGCTGCTGTCGGGAGCGTAATGGAAGATGACGCTTCCCGGTTTAATTCCGAATTTCGATATGACGACGGTAGAAATAACGCTGTGCAATCCATCGACATCGATGACCGGGCGGTTGCTGAAAATCGGACCAAACGAAAGTGCGGCACGAAATGCATCGATCAGTCCCCATCCGGTAAAATTATTCGGACTGAGCGGAAATCGCGACGGATTGGTAATCGGAATAGCTGTCGTACGGAATGCATTGCGGACTTGAAGAGGTGTCAGTTCCGGTCGAACGGAAAGCATCAATGCCGCGGAACCCGCAACGAGCGGAGTCGAAACAGATGTACCGCTTTCCGTACCGTACGTATTTGGTCCGGGCGTTAATGCACCATACACATTGACACCGGCAGAAACAACATCGGGTTTGATCCGTCCGTCGCTTGTCGGACCTTGCGAGCTGAAGGAAGCGAGTTGACGCGAAAAACTTACTGCACCGACGGAAATCAGTGTGTCGGTATCGGCAGGTGTCAGCAACGTTCCGATGCCGGTATTATCATTTCCTTCGTTTCCCATCGCGTTACAAACCACAACTCCTAATTTGCAGGCGCGTTCTGCGGCTTGGGCTGTGATGGAAGTTCTCCCGTTGAAATCGTTATTGAGCCATGAATATCCGGAATCCGGCGGATCGAATGTGTTGTATCCGACAGAACTGCTGACGACATCGACGCCGTAACTTTCCATCCATTCGATTCCTGCCGCCCAATTATCTTCTTCCTGCCGCGTTTCGGTCGGAACATATTCCGATTTCCCCAAAATAAAATCGGCATCAAACGCGGGACCGATCAATTCGCCGGGCATGTATCCCCCAAGCACCGACATCACAAGTGTGCCGTGAAAATCCTGATCGGGTGAGTCGCTTGCCTGGTTTGCCGTAATGCTATCATGAAAAACAAAATCATATTCTGCAACGACATGCCGGGTACGAAGAGCTTCATGCGTTTTCCACCGGAAACCGCTGTCCAAGATAGCCGACCAAAACCTTTTTTCCGGTGATACCCATATTATGGAGAACCGGAACATCGACCGACGTATCCTGCTGTAACGATGGTCCATAATTGTACGAAAATGTTTGGTTCGAAATATTCGATTGTGCCCGGAGAGATAATTCAAACGGCGTTTCCCGAACGCCGGCCACTGGGCGTACCGCGACCACAAACGGCAGTGAACGAATCGCAGAAATAATCTCGGGCCGCAGCGTAAAGCTTGCCGCATTTAACCAACGGCTTTGATGAACAAGCACACCTCCGATTTTTTCCACCGCTTCGATATACGGTTGGTAGAGCGGCAGATCGGCAGCGTCGACAAGAGCGTCGGCAGGAAGCATCTTTCCACGTCGGGCAAGAGCACGCGGCTGAAGGAGCTTGAGCGCATCCTGATATGCAGCCGATTGCTGAGCAAGAGTCCCGGAAGAAGTTCTGCCTTCACCCTTATCGGCAAAGACTACCCAATATTTTTTTTGAAGCTGGGCATGAGCGGAACCAGCATGAAGCATCAACAATGCCACCATGACAGCGATATGATGAAGTGCCCTCCGGTTCATGGAATGGAGCAATGCCGTTAATCGTTCTGAAGAAGTTTTTCGATAATATGCATCGATGTTACGCCGTCTGCCTCGGCATTGAAATTCGGAACAATGCGATGACGCAGCACCGGCTCGGCAATTTTTCGCACATCGTCAATGTCCGGCGTGTGTCTGCCTTCAAGAATTGCGCGTGTTTTTGCACCGAGTATCAAATATTGCGATGCGCGGGGACCGGCACCCCAGCTCAACCAGTCCTTAATAAATTGAGGTGCACGGGAAGTCTTCGGTCGTGTGCGTGTAACGATGTTGACTGCATACGCAATAACATTATCGGCAACCGGCACGCGGCGGACTAAATCCTGATAGAACAAAATTTCTTTCGTACCGAGAATATGTGTGAGCTTTGCCGTGTACATGCTTGTTGTCGATTTAACGATTTCCAGTTCTTCCCGTTCGGAAGGATAATCGAGCCAGAGATTGAACATAAACCTGTCCAGTTGCGCTTCGGGAAGGGGATATGTTCCTTCCTGCTCGATCGGATTCTGCGTTGCAAGCACGAAGAACGGTTCTTCGAGCAGATACTTTTCGCCCGCGGCCGTCACATGATGCTCCTGCATCGCTTCAAGAAGAGCCGCTTGCGTTTTCGGCGGAGTCCGGTTGATCTCATCGGCAAGAAGGATATTCGCAAAAACAGGACCGCGAATAAACTTAAAAGCTTTGCTTCCCGTCGTTCTGTTGTCTTCAAGAATTTCCGTGCCGGTAATGTCACTCGGCATCAGATCGGGAGTAAACTGAATCCGGCTGAACTTCAAATCGAGCACTTCGGCAAGTGTTTTAATGAGCAACGTTTTGGCAAGACCGGGAACGCCGACCAGCAAACAGTGTCCGCGCGCCAGCAATGAAATCAATAATTGCTCGATGATTTCATCCTGACCGATAATAACTTTGGCGATTTCTTTTTTGATCGATTGAACATGTTGCTGAAGCGATGCAACGGCTTCAACATCGTTGGTCATACTGTCGCGTATTGGTGTTGTCACAGTTCCTCGTAGATTGTTAAAATCGCGATTCCCAATAAATTTCCGAATGAAGTTGCTTGAGCCATGCCTGGTACTCGGTCGAGCGTTTATACGATATTGCCAACTGCTCAACCTGTTTCCAATCATCCGGTAACCGCATCGCATGTGGGGTCACACGTTTTTTTAAATACAAAATTTGATAGCCGGTCAATTTCCCTGCTTTTACTTTCACCGGATCACTGATGTCGCCGTCCTTCATTTTTGAAGCGGTCTCAAGTACGGATTGATCAAATTGCGTGACCGGAAGGTCTCCGAGAAATCCGCCGATCTGGGCAGATTCCTTATCTTCGGAATACCGTTTCGCAAGGTCCGACAAATCCGCACCGTGCGCGATACTGTCTTTCAACCTGTTGAGAAAAGCGATCGTCGAATCATCAGCGGATGTATCTTCCTTAAACTTGAGCAGGATATGCCGCGGGTGGACTTGTTCACCGCGCCGTTCGAGAAGTTGAATGATATGGAATCCGATCGGTGACTCGACGATCGGAGAAAATTCGGAATCTTTCAGGGCAAAAACGGCTTCTTCAAATTCGGTAAAAAATTCTCCGCGCCGCACAAATCCGAGATCGCCGCCCAACGCTGCCGTACCCTTGTCTTCGGAATACCGCCGGGCAAAATCCGCGAAGTCCCCGCCGGCTTTCACCGAATCGAGAATTTTTTGCAACTGTTCACGGATCCGGGATTTCATTTGCACGCCGATCTGCGGAACGCGAAAAATATGGTAGAGCTCCAGTTGTTCAGGCACATTCGGCAAACTATCTTTGTATTGAGCGTAGAACTGTTCTACCTCTCTGCGCGACGGCTGAAGATCGCCGAACTTTTCCTGTTGAAGCGCCTGCACCAGAAGCTGGTTGCGCGTCTCCTCGCGGAATTCACGCTTCATTTTGGAAATCGGCATGCCGTACAATTCTTCCAATTTTTTTTCAGAACCGACTTGCTGAATTCTCTGGGCAACCAGCGCATCAAGTTGATTCGTTACCTGATCCTCGCTGACAGAAATATTGGTATCATCCAATGCTTTCGTCAACATTAATTTATCATTGATCATGACATCGAGAACCTGCTGCTTCAATTGGGGAGACGATGGATCGACTTTATTGTTGAATGCATAAAATTCCACCTGAGAATTGAGGTCGGAAAGCAAAATAGGTTGTTTGCCGACCACAGCGACGATTTTATCGATGACGACCGGCTGACCTTTCGTAACCGAGTTCGTACAGAGAAGGAATACAATGAACGATAATATGCATTGAAACAGAGTTTTATTCATGGCCAAGTGTTTGTGTTGTATCTGATGAACCGGAGCCTATCATTAATTCAACAGGATATTTGGCCCGAAGAGTTCCAAGCAATTCCGTATAACGGTTCCGGCGATGTTCTATCAGCAGACGCTGTCGGACTTCATCCTGTGCCAGCTCAAACGGAGCCGGTGACCCTTTTTGGTACCTCGCGAGGAGTTGCACGATGCTGTACCCTGTTCCGATGTTGATGGGAAAAGAAACTTCGTTCGTTTCGAGTGTCTGTGCGACTTTCCATAATTCATTGGGATAGAGCATTGGTTGAGAAAAAACATTTCCTATACTGCTTGAAACAATCATTTTCGATGCAACGGTATCGTGAAGTAATTGGTTCAGGGCGGCGTTCCAGGATGAACCGCGGGTAACCGACGCAGCAAACGCGCTTGCACGTTCCCGTGAGTTCAGTGTCAGAAGATTTGCCTGTATCATGTCTTCCCGGATAAAAAATTCCGCTGCATGGTGTTTGTAATACTCGGTAATTTCATCCGGACGAACGATGATGCTGTCCTGATCCAGCATCCGTCGGAGAAATGCACTGGAAATAATTTCTCTTCGTGCATCGCGCAATTGTTCCTGAATACCTTCGCTCTTTTCCAATCCGCTGTGTATGGCCTCTTGATACAGGAGTTCGTCATTCATCCACAACGTTGCGTAGCCGCGTAATTGGCCTGCGGAAGAAAGTTGTGCGGTATCAATATGCTTACGGGCTTCCTCCATGGTAAGCGTTGCATCGCCCACACGGGCAATGATCGCGTCGGATTTCTGCCGCTGGCAGCCGGCAACCAGTACGATAACAAACGGCAGCCAGTATGCGTTCATTGAGCCGGGGGCGTGTGAAACGCGCCCAGAAGAGCATCTTTAAACTGCACGACCGGATACCGCATTTTAATACGGTCGACCCATTCCTGTTCTAATTTTTTCGAAATGTAATCCTGGTAGGCATTGGAGACCTCTGCCCCGGCATCTTCATACGTTTTCGGCTCAGCCGGTTTCTTATCGACAAGCTTGACAATGGCAAACGTTCCATTATCAAGCGGGATCGGTTCGGTGATATCACCAATCGAAAGGGAATCGGCACGCCGGGTCAAATCATCAGTTGTTATCGGCTGCATTCCACGGGATCCGTCTGAAGTTTTCCCACTGGGATCTTCCCTGTAGAGAGCGGCCATGGTATTAAAGTTCGCTCCATGCCGTAACGAATCATACATGATATACGCAAGCGTATCGTTATCAAAAACCAGCACGCTGATGTTGACACGAGCGGGAATCATAAACGAATCGCGGTGAGTTTGATAATACGCCCGTAGAACAGAATCAGAAACGCCTGTCTTACTCCATACTTCATTCTGCTGGGCTTTATACAGAACGATTCCTTCGCCGTATTCTTTCATCAAATCGTGGAATTTCGGATCACGGGCTTCAAGTCCCGTCGATTTTGTTTCCAGGAGAAACGATTCCCCGATTTGGTCGATCCGGTTTGCAATACTGCTTTTTCTTAACGGCGTGGATCGGTAATCTTGTTTCGTATTGAGGATCGAAAGCACGGTATCCACGGAATACGATTTACCGTTGAGGAGAATAACCGGCTTGGACCGAACGCTCTGTGAAACGTTTGCCGACCATGCACTATCATCGGTGGTTTTGGATGAATCGAGCTGCGCAACAAGCTCGTCCAAGACCTTATCATCGGCAACATAATTGTATTCTTTCTTCAACCCGTTGATATACGTTTTATAATCATCCTGATAGCGGGTCTGCTGATATGTTTTCTTCAGTTCCTCCGACATCGATTCAAACGAACCAAACGGTTTTGCGCTGTCGCACAGGATGAGATGATAGCCGAACGGCGTCCGGACAATCCCGGAAACCTCTCCGGCTTTTAATTTGAAAGCAGCTTCATCAAACGGTTGAACAAAATGTCTGCGTCCGAACCATCCCAGGCTACCGCCTAAACTCGCGCTGCCGCCATCCTCCGACATTTTAATTGCGAGTTGATGAAAATCCCAACCTTTTTTTAAACTATCCTGAATTCCTTTAATCCGGATCATTGCGGCGGCGTTATCGGCCGAATCCGGTGTCGGTGATTTGAAACGCGCCATGATATGACTTACTTTAATAGTCCCGCGGGAAGGCTGGCGATCGGTAATTTTTAAAACGTGATATCCGAACGGAGAACGAATCGGCACAGAATTGATTTCACCCTTGTGTAATGCATACGCGCCATTTTCAAACGCGCTGACCATTTCACCGCCGCTAAAATAATAGAGATCGCCCTTGTTGTCTTTCACGCTGGGATCTTCCGAATAACGGAGCGCCAGCGAATCAAAGTTGGTTCCTGCCTTTGCGCGTGAGATGATATTTGTTGCTTTGGCGAATGCGGCGAGTGTGTCTTCCGGTTTTGCCTCAGGCGTTACGCGCAGCAAAATGTGTTGAGCACGAATTTCTTCGCGTTGCCGTTCGTACAACTGTTTTACCCCGGGCGTTGTCACTTCTTTGTCGATGAGAAAATTCGTCGCCAGACTTGAGCGATAATCATTCAATTCGCTTACGATATCAGAATCTTGGTCGATGTGGTGATCGTAGGCATCCTGCAATTTCAGTTTATAATTCGTCAGAAGGTCAAGAAAATGCTCCCTTTCACTCATTGAACTTTTACTTGCCGCTTCCCAGTCGGGGGAATTCCGCAGATAGAAATTTTCATACTCACTGAGAGGCACCTTTTGCTGTCCGACTTCAAGTACGAGGACATCGCTTGATTTGGGGGAACAGCCAAGAAACAGGGATATAAAAACAAAAAGGATACAGTACATCCCATGAAGAAGTTTCATTCCAGTGCTTCCTTTCTTATTATTACAGTTACGGATAGTTTTTGAAGGTTTTTGACGCTTCAGTATAACCAAAAAATGTGAAAAATTCAAGAAGATAAAACGCGAACCGATTATCCTTCGAAACATCTTCCGCACATTTTTCCCCGTATCATGATCCGTTGATTTTCTACCGTATTCTTGATTCGCATATCCTTTTTTTCTATATTTTGTGACACGACATCATTCCAAAGAGCGGCTATTTGAAAAAATTCTTTAACTTTGTCAAAATTGAACATACACTTTTTACTCTGCCACTGATTTACAGCGGCGTCATTCTCGGTTGGCATGAGCCCCACGCTTCTTCCTTGTTATTCCTTGTCCTGCTTGCTGCCGTCGGAGCACGGACCGCATCGTTTGCTCTCAACAGAATCATTGACCGGGAAATTGATAAACGGAACCCCCGTACCGCGTTGCGTGAACTTCCGAGCGGTACGATGACAATGAACGACGCGTTGCTGGTATTGATCGTCGGTTGTGCATGTTATTTCGGCGCGGCAATGGCAATCTCGACATTCTGCCTGATCCTTTCTCCGATTCCGCTTATCGTCTTTGTCGTCTATCCGTATATGAAACGTTTCACGGCGTTTGCGCATTTTGGCGTCGGTGTGGGAATGTCGATGGCACCGCTGGGCGGGTACTTTGCCGCTTCGTCATCCTTTCATAATATTCTTCCCGCCGTTTGGCTCTGTCTCTTCACGGTTTTTTGGGGCGCCGGTTTCGATATTATTTATGCGACACTCGATGAGGATTTTGACCGGCAGGAACACCTCTATTCTTTCGTTTCCAGATTCGGAAGAAACCGCGCGTTGATATGGTCTTCTATTTTTCACGGTATTGCTTTTGTGAGTCTCGTGATGCTTTTTTTCATGACAAGACGGACATGGTATGCCGCAATATTTCTTCTTGCCAGCGGCATTATGTTATGGATGGAACAACGAAGAACATCCAATGTTAATCTTTCTTTTTTCAAAATTAATGCGGCATTAGGATTTGTCGTTTTTGCAATGATTCTTCTTCAATAGAAAGCGATACCGTATGAGAATTATTGTCGGCATAACAGGATCGTCCGGCGCAATCTACGCAGTGGAATTTCTGAAACAATGCCCCGGCGACAAATTTGTTGTTCTCAGTAAATGGGGTAAGGCGTTATTGAAAGACGAAGCCGGCATGACGGAAAAAGATTTGCAGCCGTATTGCAAGAAACAGTTTTCGAATGACGATCTCACAGCACCAATCGCTTCCGGTTCCAATAAATTTGATGCATATGTGATATTACCATGTTCAACATCAACGGTCGGCAAAATTGCTTCCGGAATCGGCGACACGCTTATCACACGAACAGCGCAAGTTGCTTTGAAGGAACGATACAAACTTGTCCTCTGCATTCGCGAGACACCGCTTGCCACCAACACGCTGGAACAATGCGCCGCGCTGTCGCGTGACGGTGTTATCATCATGCCGATCAGCCCGCCTCTCTATTATGTACCGAAAACCGTGGACGAATATATCCGCGGATTCGTTGATAAGTTATCAGGACTCATCGGCGCCCGAACATCCCGCGGCTGGCGCGCAGAAGATTTGGAATAACGCGTGGCACTGCGCGAATTCCTTCATATTCTTGAACGCAACGGCGAACTTCACCGCACACAGGTTCCCATCGACCCATCGCTCGAGCTAACCGAAGTTGCCGCCCGTGCTTTGCGGGAAGGCAAACCGGCATTGCTCATCGAGCGTCCTGATGGATCTGAAATTCCTCTCATCATCAATCATTATGCATCCGATCGCCGTATCGAGCTGGCGTTAGGAAGACATCCCGATCAAATCGGCGAGGAACTCATCCGCTTCCTTGAACGGATTTTTCCGCCAACGCTTAAATCATTGCTCGACAACTCATCGACCGTGAAGCGTTTTTTTAAGTCACGAATCAAACACGTTCCCACCGGCGTCTCGCAAGAAATCGTCGGGCAACCGGACATCGATCGATTGCCGGTACAAATCTGCTGGCCCGATGACGGCGGACGATTTATCACATACGGTCAGGTGATAACATACAACCCGCACGACGGAAAACGGAATATCGGCATCTACCGCATGCATGTCTTCGACCGGCAAACGACAGGTATGCACTGGCAAATTCAAAAAGGAGGCGGCTTTCATTTTTATCAGGCGGAAAAATTGAAAAAGAATTTCGAACTTGCCGTTGCACTCGGAACGGATCCTGCATTGCTCCTTGCAACGGTCGCCGCACTGCCGGAAGGAATCGACGAAGCGATGTTCGCCGGTTTTCTCCAGAACAAACGTATCGAGTTTACAAAAGCAAAATCGATTTCCATCGACGTACCCGCGTCAGCCGAGTTTGTACTCGAAGGAATCGTACCGTTCGGCGAACGGCGCATGGAAGGTCCGTTCGGCGATCACTTCGGCCATTATTCCGCCGCCGCGGAATTTCCTGTCTTTCATGTCAAGACGATAACACATCGCCGCAATCCGATCTATCCGGCAATCGTTGTCGGCAAACCGCCGATGGAAGATAAATTTCTTGGCGATGCCACACAGCAAATGCTCGGTCCGCTCGTCAAGCTCATTCATAAAGAAGTTGAAAGTCTCTGGGCATATTACGAAGCGGGATTTCACAATCTTCTCGCGGTCGCCATCGAGCAGCGCTATCAGAAAGAAGCGATGAAAGCGGCTCTCGGCTTGATGGGAACCGACCAGCTTTCACTCACCAAATGTATGGTGATGGTTTCCGCCGGTGTGAATGTCCGTGACTGGCATGCCGTGCTTGCCGAAATCAAAAATAATTTCGATCCGCATTTCGATTTTGTGATGATTCCCAAAGTTCCGTTCGACACGCTCGACTTCACAAGCTACAAAATGAATCTGGGAAGCAAGATGATCATCGATGCCACGCGAAAGCCGCCACGCGATTCGCGGCCGAACAATCAAGAAGCAGAATCTCAAAAAATTCAATCGTTCATTCCGAATCTATCATCGATCGATCGCCGTATCATCGAAACCAATCTGATCGATTCGACATTCCTTCTTGTAAAAGTTGAATCATCACTGAAGCAACGGGACATTTTTCCGGCGGCACCCGAATCGTCTGCCGGCAAACAAATTATTGAAAAACTGGTTGCAATCCCTCAGCTTTCATCGCTCAAAATGATAGCAGCAGTAAGCGAGGATGTGGATATTCATAACAAAGAGAGTTATATTTGGGGAGTGTTTACGCGATTTGATTGCGAACGGGATATCGTTTTTACCGAATCACGGCTGGCCGGCATCGCACCGATTTACAACGGCGTTATGGGCATCGATGCAACATGGAAACCCGGTTATCCAAAGCCGTTAATTATGAAGGCTGAAATCATACAGCGCGTCGACGAGAAATGGGGAAAAATCTGGAAATGAAAAAACAGTGGATTGTTAAAGGCATTGCATGTATCATCGTATCGCTTTTTATCGTTCAATGCAGTAACGACAGCACCAAGACCCATTATATTTACATTCCCGGTTCAGAATGGTCGTCAACGGTGATCAACAAAATTCTTATCGCAAAACAGGAGTTTGATATCACGCAGGGACAATCATCCGGCTGTAATGACGTTACGCCCACAACACCTCCGCCGGAATCGTACGAATTATTTTTTACAGATACATCGGGAACGGTCCTGAAACAGTTATCAACCACATTGCAGTTGTCATCGCAGGCAATATTCCGGTGGTCGCCGGCCGGAAACAAAATCATGATATTGGATAATACCAAGGTTCCGATCAGAATAATCGATACCAACGGCGCGGTCCAGCGTTTTGATTCTCTGACATCCGTTACATCGGCCGCATGGTCGCCGGACGGGTCGTCGGTTATTTGTTCCGGCGCAAAATCAAACGGGGCATATTCGTTATTTGAAATTACTCCGGGCAACACAACCATTTCACTGATTTATTCACAGAAAGAAACCGGACCGGTAGCGTGGTCCAAATTAAATGAATTAGCTTTTGTGACGGTCGATTCTATTAGCGCAAAATTGTGGTTATTGACGAATGCAACCGGGCCCGGAATTTTAAAATTGATTGATTCTGCCTCCGGATTTTACACGCCGTCGTTTTCTCCTGATGGCAATACTCTGATCTATTCAAGAAATACACAAACAAGCGACGATATTGTCACGGTGAATACCACAACGTTGCAACAGCAACTCTTTTTACAGTTCTCCGACGGAACACAGGTTACATCGTTGCGCTATTCGCCCGACGGAACGCTGATCAGTTATTATTCGTATGCATCCAGCAGTCAAATCAATTTATATGTTGTCGGAGCCGACGGAAGCAATCCAACATCCGTCGCTTCTTTGTCGACCGACGGAAGCTGGTCGCCTGATTCCCGTCATGTGGCGTACGTGTTGAATAATAAATTGTATACGAAGTGGGTGAACTAAAAGATTTTTTCTGAATCAAATTGAAATTTTTATGATGATCAATTTTCGCGACAACCGTCTTATTCCCATCTGGGAAAAAATACAAAACGGTCAACGCCTTTCTCTCGAAGACGGACTGGCATTGTACAACACATCCGACGTCATTGCACTCGGCAAGATGGCGAACTTCGTCCAGCAGCAAAAAAGCGGCGACGCAGTCTATTTCGTTCTCAATCAAAAAATCGAGCATACGAACATTTGTGTGCTCTCGTGCAAGTTCTGCGACTTTGCCGTCAAGAAAGGCGATGCAAACGCGTACGAAATGACGACGGAAGAAATTCTGTCAAAACTTTCTCCCGAAATTGCCGAAGTTCACATCACCGGCGGCATGCCTGCCGACTGGCCGTGGGAACGGTACCTCGATATCGTCCGCTCGATTCATGAGAAATTCCCGAATGCCGATGTAAAAGCATACACGGCGGTTGAGATCGATTTCTTCCATAAAAAATTCAAGATATCGATTGAAGAAGTGCTGAAACAACTGAAAGCGGTCGGCTTGCGAACAATGCCGGGCGGCGGCGCGGAAGTTTTCTCCGAGCGCGTCCGAAAACTTCTTTTCAATCAAAAAATTGGGGCGAAGACGTGGCTTGAAGTCCACAAAACCGCGCACAAACTCGGCATCCCGACGAACGCAACGATGCTCTACGGTCACGTCGAGACACTCGAAGAGCGTTTGATTCACATGATAAAATTGCGCGAGGCACAGGATGAAACGCGCGGATTCCTGACATTCATTCCGCTGGCATTTCAGCCCGGCGATACGGGCATCAAACCGACAAATCAATTTACTTCCGCCATCGATGATCTGAAAACGATTGCCGTCAGCCGCCTGATACTCGATAATTTCCCGCACATCAAAGCATACTGGGTGATGTTGACGGAAGAAGTTGCTTCTGTTGCTCTCAATTTCGGAGCGGACGATATGGACGGCACGGTCGGGCAGGAGCGCATCGCACACGATGCCGGCGCAACCAGTCCGATGAAACTTGCCAAAGATCAGATCGTCAAGATTATCAGGGACGCCGGAAAAATTCCGGTCGAGCGGGACGTCTATTATAATGCGCTTCATGTTCACTCGGAAAACGTCATCGGAAAAATTCCATATCTCAACTCGGTTCCGTTTTATCATCAATTTGAAAAGCGGCAATTCCGGATTCTGCCCGTCGTTCCGCGGCGAATGGGATTGCTTGTGGAAAAAGGAGAAATCGTCGCCGGACCGTTTTCGCTGATGGATTATTTCCAATCTGAAGATCGTCTGGAATTGCTCAACTGGTGCATCGCCACGCGCGATCAGGTGAAGAGTGTGATGCTGTTTTCGAATCACGGATGGGGAGACCTCGACGGAAAGCGGATCGGCATCACCGACGATACCGCAACCTCGGTTCGGCTTTTGCAAGTGTTGCTGGAAAAGAAATACGGCGTGAAAGCAAATTTCGAGCGGCTCCATGCCGGTGTGAACGATTTTTCCGGTTACGACGCCGTGCTGTTGATCGGCGACGAAGCGCTTCACCGCAATAAATACGGACTGGAAGGATTCGAGCTGGTATTCGATCTTGCCAAAGAGTGGTACGATTGGAAAAAGATGCCGTTTGTTTTTGCCGTGTGGGCGGTCCAGCGTTCACTTCCGCAGGAAACGAAAGAAGAATTGAACAGTCTTATCGAGCAATCGGTGAAATCGTCGGAAGGAAAGTTCGGCATCATCGGCGAACTGCATGGCAAGCGGATCGGTTTGAACAAGAACGATGTGGATGAATATCTTGAAGGATTTAATTTCCGATTGGGTGAAAGAGAAAAAGAGGCGATGAAAGAGTTTAGAAGGTTGGTGGGAGAAATTGAAAAACAGTTACAGTTTAGAAAATAAGTATTTACAATCTTTTTATTGACGCAAAAATTATGAATTTTTCCGTAATCCATAACAAAATTCAATCCGGCAACGGTTAATTCCCGAAGAAGGACTTTTTCTTCTGAAGAATTCCGAACTTCTCGATCTCGGCGATCTGGCGAACACGATCCGCTACCGGAAAAATCCGAAACAGCAGATCACATTCGTCATCGATACGAATCCGAACTACTCCAACATCTGCAACATCGATTGCATCTTCTGCGCGTTCTACCGTCATGCCGGTGAAAAAGGTGAATACACGTACAGCGTCGATCATATGATCCAGAAATTCAAGGAAGCCGCGGCGAACGGCGTTACAACGGTACTTCTTGCAGGGCGGTGTAAATCCTAATTTGCCGTTTGAATATTATGTCGAAATGGTCGAGCGCACGGTAAAAGAAGTTCCGCAGGTCGCGCCGCATTTTTATTCCACGTCCGAGATCATCGGGATGGCAAACGTTTCGGGACTGACGATTCCTCAGGTACTGCAACGATTATGGGATGCGGGACAACGCTCGCTTCCCGGCGGCGGCGCGGAGGTTCTCTCCGATCGTGTGAAGAAGAAAATTTCTCATCTCAAAGGAACATCGGCCGACTGGCTCAACGTGATGCGCGAGGCACACAAGATCGGATACAAATCGACGGCAACGATGATGTACGGTCATCTCGAAACCGACGAGGACATCGTCGAGCATCTCGAATCGATCCGCAAACTTCAGGATGAATTGCACGGCTTCACGGCATTCGTGCCGTGGAGTTTCAAGCCGGGCAACACGCCGCTCGAAAAAATCATTCCCCATTACGCCACACCGATGCGCTATCTCCAGATGATCGCATTTTCCAGAATTTATCTCGACAATTTCGATCACGTTCAGGCATCGTGGTTCTCCGAAGGAAAAAAGACGGGACAAATCGCACTCCATTTCGGTGCGGACGATTTCGGCGGAACGTTGTTCGAGGAAAATGTTCATGCCGCGGCGAACTTCGTCAACAAAACCAACACGGAAGAAGTTTTAAATCTTATCCGCGAATCGGGATTCACTCCCGCACAACGCACAACGTTATACGATATTATTAAAACCTACGAGAAAACCGAGGCAGCATAACGCAAACATTATCCCAACGATCATCGTGCGAACTTTGAACAAAACGTTGCTTTTTCTCCTGTGGATCATTTTAATTTCTTCGATGATGTGGGGACAACCGAAACAATCCTCAATCCATCTTGCCAAACTCTGGACGGTTCACATCGATAATGTATCTCAGTCAAATTCCCATGAATTCGAGAGATTGGACAGCGCGCAGGCATTCATTCATGATGAAATTTTGAAAACATATCACCTGCCGGTCATTCCGACATATTGTATCCAGACGACGGATGGAAGATATTTCACATTCCGTGCAAGAAATTCATTCGGCGATCTCGACCAGCCGCAGAAATATCCGGACGAGGTGAAAAAACTTTTCGCTGAAAATGTCAACCCGTACAGCGATACCATCCACACGCTGTTGCGGGATCATCACAACGAAGTATGGATGTGGGATTCTTCGTCGAGTTATGTTCCTGAAACATTTCAGCCGAATGTTGCATCGATGCGGTGTATTCATATTCATTCGGAATGGGTAAAGCCGCCGATGGATGCAGTGTATGATTCCGTGACAACGCTTTTTCACGGCGCGTTATTGAAAGAAAAATTTCCGATGTCGTGTATCGTTCTGTACAGCGTGTACGGTACCGGAGCGAATCATTTCGTCTGGCATGCAAGAACGCGGGAAGAATTGACACACGCTCAATCGTCCGAGCAAATTCTGATCGACGCGTACGGCGAACAGGAAGGAACATCGTTGTGGAAAAAGTGGGGTACGTGTCTTTATAAAATTGAAGATGTTGACGCCGTTATCAACACTTCCATAACGAACCTTGAACCGGACCTGCCATGGTTCGGCATTGCGATACAATAATAACTTTTATACCGGCAATAATCCGTTCATCTCTCCTTGCTGCATCACGTATTATTGAGCAGGCATCGAATGGGATGAATCTTTCCTTGTAAAGATATAAATTACTTGATTAGCGGAAGGTTGACGTGCGCGTGCTTGCTCATTCCAAAAAAAATTGGTTTCCTTCGCCCCTTCAGCGATCTCTGCTACCCCCGTCAAATAATAATTGGCGTTTGTGTAGTTTTCAAACCAATTGAAAATTACCATCGGGGATTCCGGACGTCGGAACCATGAGAGCTGCATTCTAAAGAGAACCAATATCTTTGGATTCGCCGTTTCAATTTCATGAATCATTTCTGTTTGCATCTTCTCGTTCAACGGCTGAGGCTCCATGAGGCTGTACATGTACAGGTAACCCGTTGCCGATATCCGGTTGGCATAAAAATAAACCTGTGGCTCGGAGCCAAGCACGGCAATTTTATCATCCGGTTCGGTATGTTGACGCACATAATCACCGATTATAACAGATTCGGAAAAAGGGTTACCGCGATAGAGCATTTGGGAAACCTCCTGCGGGCTGTACTCCAAATAATATAAACGTGATTTCACTATTCCAATACATAATGCAATGAGAACGACGAGAGTTATCAACCATGAAAGTGACCGTGCTTTCCATCGAACGACGATAAGATGTTGTACAACCTCCGCCCCTATTCCGGCAAATAGCGCTACTGCAGGGGCAAAAAGCACAAAATAATGTTTACGAAAATAAAATCCGGGGCAAACAGCGACAAAAGAGCATACGGCGAAGACGACGAGAAATATTTTCTTGTGTACATTAACTTCCAAAGACCAAAATGATAATCCTCCGACCAATGCAAATATCCATATTCCCGCATATTCATTGAACGAAGATATAAGAAATGATTTTAAAAATACCACACCCTCAGACCATGGTACCATGGCAGCATATTCACTACCGTATTGAACTGTCCAAAACCAAAATCGATCAAACACTCCCGAGTCAAACAACCAAAAGAGCAAGCAGAGTATCGGCAGAAGAATACCAAATACCACCATGCCAACATTTTTAAGTGTAACCATCCATGATGTTCTCGCGACGAACAGCCAATAATACGTCGTCATGAAAACAACAAACATCGCAAAAAATACCCCCGGCTGTTTCATCAAAATACTCATTCCCAACAGTACGCCGCTGGACAGCAGCAGTACCATTTTTTTCTCGCGACGAATTGCATGATACATCAGCAACATTCCAGCCAAAGCAAAGAACACCACAAAGTGTGTCGCATGAGCTGCCGAACCCAACAACGGGGGACTGAGCGTGAGAAGAGCAAACGAACTCGCCGCAACAAATGCAACGAACGGATTGAATAACTGTTTCACACCGATAAAAAGGATTAGAATGCTGCTCACATTGACAAGAAGTAACCCAATATGAACTCCAGTCACCGTCTGACCAAACAGCAACATTATCAACGCATACATCATCGATGTACCGGGTAATTTCATGTTGTATGCGTGGGCAAAGGGAGAATATCCCTTGAGCAACAATTGTCCCATGTAGGCATATTCACCCTCATCGCGTTCCAGTGGCATACTCAACAAACGAATGCGCACAAAGACAACGAAGAGGATGATAAGTCCGGTCAATAACCAATAGACGTGAACAGCTTCTACTTTCTCTTTAGGGGTATGTAGTTGTTCGTGTAGTAAAATTTTTGATTTCTCCGAATTGACTTCTTCGATTATTCCTTTGGGTAATTACACATGGCATCTTCCGAAAGCATTCAATAAAGTGTCAGCACGGGTGCAGTCGGTATTATTTTCTTTTGTTTGGCATAATTGAACAGCACTTCGAGCGCCTTCTTCCCGTTTTCTCCCATATCGATCGTCAGCTCGCTGACATACATTTTCACAAACTTCTCGCCAAGCTTATGGTCGATTCCGCGTCCCCACTGCATTGCGTACGGAATCGATTCGTTCTGATGTTTGTAGCCGTAATCGATGCTTTCCTTCAATCCGCGGGAAAGTTTCCGCGCAAGTTCTTCGCCTAAATCTTTCCGCACAACATCGAGACCGAGCGGCAACGGGAGTCCCTTTGTTTTTTCTTCCCACAATTCTCCGAAGTCGAGAATCTTGTTGTAGCCGAGAGATTGATACGTGATCTGCCCTTCATGAATCAATAATCCTGCATCGACAGTTCCTTTATCGACCGCTTCCATGATTTTATCGAACGGCATATCGACATTCTTAATGCTATCGGTAAAAATCTTAAAGAGAAGCGTTGCGGTTGTTAAAGGACCTGGTGTACCGACGGTTTTTCCTTTCAACTCATCTATCGTCCAGTATTTTTTTGAGATGATAACGGGACCGTATCCTTCGCCCATACTCGCGCCGGTTCTCATGATCCAATATTTATCCGCAACGGAGGGAAATGCGTGCGCGGAAATCGCCGTCACTTCCAGTTCCGCTTTCTGTGCACGGACATTGAGCGACTGAATATCTTCCAGAAGATGTTTGATGACGATGCCGTCGAGTTTCACCTTGCCGCTGGCAAGTCCGTAAAACATGAATGCGTCGTCGGGATCGGGACTGTGACCTACTGTAATAATTCGTTCTGTCATATTGTAATGAAATAAATTTTTGTTTAAGATACGGAATTCTTCTGCAACAAGAAAATTTTTTCGCAGCAAATGAATCCGAAAAACGGTATATTTCAGTGAAATTATTTTTCATAAAGGAAAAAAGAATGCCGAAACTTGTATTAGTACGTCATGGCGAAAGCACGTGGAATAAAGAAAACCGGTTCACCGGATGGACCGATGTCGATCTGTCGGAAAAAGGAATCCAGGAAGCACGACAGGCGGGGAAATTATTGAAGGAACAAGGATTTGTTTTTGATATCGCATTCACGTCGGTGTTGAAACGTGCAATCAGAACGCTCTGGCTCGCTCTGGATGAAATGGATGCGATGTGGATCCCGGTGCAACATTCGTGGCGGTTGAACGAACGTCATTACGGTGCACTGCAGGGATTGAACAAATCGGAAACGGCGGCAAAATTCGGAGAAGAGCAGGTGCATATCTGGCGAAGGAGTTACGCGATTCCGCCGCCCGCGCTCGAAAAGAGCGATCCGAGGAACCCCGCCAACGATCCGCGATATAAAAATCTGACACCGAAGGAAATTCCTTTGACTGAATGTTTGAAAGATACGGTCGACCGGTTTCTTCCCCTCTGGCACGACACGATCGCCCCAACCATCAAATCGGGAAAACGGGTCATCATCGCCGCGCACGGCAACAGTTTGCGCGCGCTGGTAAAATATCTCGATAACCTTTCCGACGATGCGATTGTGGAACTCAATATTCCGACCGGTATGCCGCTGGTCTATGAGTTGGACGAAAAGCTGAAGCCGATCCGCAGTACGTACCTCGGCGATCCTGAAGCGGTGAAAAAAGCGATGCAGTCGGTTGCGAATCAAGGAAAGGCAAAGTAGGTTTTACGACAGCGCAGTAAAAAACCGCGCAAGTTTTTCTTCGTCAAGTTTGTTATTTGTCCGCACTCCGCTGCAGACATCAACAGCAAACGGATGTACCGCATGAATTGCTTCGCGAACATTCTCGGGACGCAATCCTCCGGCGAGAAAAACCGGAACAGCAACGGCATCCCGGATTTTTTTACTGATGCTCCAATCGTGTACTCTGCCTGTACCGCCGAGTTCTTTTACCGTGAGGGAAGGATTCCCCGAATCCAATAATATCGCATCGACGTGTGGAACAACCGAGGATGCGTATTCAACTGCTTGATTATCGAGAACATGAACAACCTGAACGATCCGGATTCCCGGAAGTTCGTCTTTTAAGACCGCATACTCTTCAACCGGAAATTGATCGACAAGCTGAATCGTGGTTACGTTTGTGCGGCGCTGCTGATCGATGACTTCTTTTGCCGTTTGTTTGCACGTCAGTAAAAACGTATCAACACCCGGGGGTACGGCTCGCACAATCCCGGCAATGAGTTCTTCGGGAATCGGTCCCGGTCCGCTCGGCATGGCCGATACCAATCCGATTGCCGATGCACCGTAGCGGATCGCAAGCCGGGCTTCTTCAATGCTTCCGATACAACAAATTTTTACGCGTGTCCGAGACATCGGTTCCGCACCTTATTGCAATTCTTTGTATCGAAAACAAACAACAAGATGGTCGTTCACCAAACCGCATGCCTGCATGAATGCATAACAAATCGTCGAGCCGACAAATTTAAACCCACGCTGCTTTAAATCTTTACTCATTGCATCGGATACTTTCGTTGATGGCGGAACATCTTTCATCGAACGGCGCTTGTTGACGACAGGACTTCCGCCGACGAATTGCCAGATGTACCGGTCGAACGATCCGAATTCTTTCTGTACTTCTAAAAATGCTTTTGCATTTTGAATTGTCGATTCGACTTTGAGCCGGTTGCGAACAATCCCTTCGTCGGCAAGAAGTTGTTTGATCTTTTTCGAATCATAGCGGACAATCTTCTTCGGATCAAAACGATCGAACGCTGCCCGGTAATTCTTCCGTTTTCGCAGAATCGTTATCCAGCTCAATCCCGCCTGCGCACCTTCGAGACAGAGCATTTCGAATAATTTGTGATCATCGTGAACGGGAACGCCCCATTCACGGTCGTGATAACGACGGTAAAGCGGGTCGTGTTCTCCCCACGGACATCGATGTATTATCTGTTTGGTTATCATAATTTTATTGGAAAATGTTCAAAAATAAAGATACAAAAAATATCATTCATGAACACGCTGTGATTGCTTTTGAAATCGCAGAATCGTTTATTAGAATATATCTCTTGCAATAGCAAGCGAACACAAGACAACCATAAACCGGACAATACTGTATGCGATCTTTATCGATAATATTGTTTTTCCTGATAAACACAATCACAACCGGATTTTCCCAGAGCACGATTCTATCCTTTTATCACACAGCGGATTCGATCAGTTCCTTTCCGCTTCCCATCAATCAATACGAAATCAAAACACAAACAAAATTGATGGACCGGTATGTGACATTTATCGGAAAGAAAAAAGAAAAGACAATATGCATTGCGGCGGTGACATTAACGCCGATAAAAAATCTCCAGAAAGAAATAGTTCTTACCGTCGAGAACCGTGGACCGAAATTGTACATCGGCGAAGTAACGACATGGGGATATATATTCGATCGTAACGGGGACGGTAAAATCGATTATCTTGCTCTTGTCGGCGGCGCGGCAGCGGTAGAAGATTCAACCATTACGGATGATTTTCCCGGATTCGGTTCACCGATGAATAAGAAACAATTCGAACAATATATCGAACGCTGTCAAATTCTTTTTAATCACTGGGCAGACGATAACTTCGATGGAACCATCGATGCCGTCGTCCATTATGATATGGACCCGATCCGAAACTGGATGAAACGGCATCTCGTCATTCGTTCAACGGCATTCGACGGAAACTTTGAGGATGTCTGGGCTTTCCGGGGAAAAATTACTTCGACGCGTGAAACAACTCCGTTCACCGAAACCCAGGTACCGTTTTACGAACTCGGCAGTAATCAGAGCACGTTCACAAATAAAATGATGGACCAAACAAGCGGTATTCTTCAACTCATCAACCGGGCAGCCGCACACCTCAAGCTCGGAGCGGACCGGTTCCGATTACGCTAACGATGTGTTATTGTTTGTATCGTTTCCGGAGTAAACAGCCACTTCATCACTCCGCTTCCCGGTGATACCGGCCGGGAAACTTCAAGACAGGCAAGGCTTGCTTTCGCGATTTCAATTCTCGCATTTCTCGAACCGCTTATCAGCATTGAAACCATAGTGCTCAGATGGGGTTCATGCCCCACGCACATAATATGTTCCGATTGAAATGATTGAAGCGTATTGAAAATATTACGGTGATCGCTGGCCGGTGTAAGATGGTCGGTGAGGATAAATTTCTGTACCGGAATGATTTCTTGAATTTTGCCTGCAGTTTGCCGGGCCCGTTCAAGGGGACTGCAGAAAAGAATGTCGACGGAAATTCCAAGTTGCTTCATTACGGTTCCGACAAGAACAGATTGGTGCTCACCAAGAGATGAGAGCGGACGGCTTGCATCATTGTCGGCAACGGGAAGAGCATCCCCGTGCCGCATCAAGAAGAGATGCATTCAGAGAATTTCTTTGAGCCGTTCAGCGGGACGCGCAAGGATTGCTTTGCTTCCTTTTTCAACGATGGGTCGCTGAATGAGATCGGGAAATTTCACCATCAGATCGATAAGTTCATTATCGGTTAATTCACGCCGGGTCAGCTTTAATTCCCGGTAGATCGGTTCTTTCGTACGTAATAATTCCCGCGCGGTCATATTCATCTTTGTCAATAATTCTTTAAGCTTCTTCTTCGGAATCGGGTCAAGAAAATAATTGATGGACTCGATATCGACGCCGGCACTCTGCAACGCGCGGAAAACGTCCCGGCACGTTGAACATGTCGGTTTTTGATAAATCCGTATTGTCATCCTTCTCTGCGACCGGGTCGGTTAGAATTGAACCCGGAAACCGCCGCTGAGTGGAAAATACTGCCGCGCGTCTTCGAAAACTCCGAGAACCGATTTTCCCTGCACAAAGAATGTAATTTCATCGGTGATCGGTGCCTCGATACCGACTCCTATAGTCCAGGCAAATGACGATTTGCTTTCCGCATGAATCGAATAGAGCGTATCCTGAATGGCAACACTGTCTTGACTGTAATGCATATATCCGATGCCGATAAGAAAATACGGGGCGATCGAATGTTTCGACGCAGAGAAGGTGCCTTTAAAATTTGCAAACACGGCGAGGTTGCTGATCGGACCGCTGGCAGTCAGACCACCCGACTGAATTTCAGAAGAACTCGCGGAGGAATATTGCGGAAGAAGCCAGTTCCGGTAACCGGTTTGATTGAATGCAAACCTGCTGAACTCTACCGTACCGAATACTTCGCCATAACCGATCGAACCGGGTGAAAAAGAATACCCGTAACCGACTCCGGCATTCCATCCTGTCTTCCAAACATCTTTCGTCAACGCCGGCAAATACGGATACGCACTCCCTCCCCAAACATAAACATGCCGGTCCACTGTCTTGGCTGAATCTTCCTGTGCAACAAGAAACGAAGTCAGTACCATGCTGAATAATACGATAAGGACAACCGATTTCATAAACAATATTCCTTTGTTTTAGTGATGATATCTATAAGTTCACGAGAACGATAATGCACCATTCCGCGCAATGAATCAGAGTAGCATGAGTATACGAAGGTTTTTTCTCTTTTTCAAGGTAGGGCTGGTTTTACGAAAATAACTTTTTCATGTTCCATGACAACCGCTCCTTCTTTGAGCCCTTTGCGTTTAAAAACATATTTCCGCTCGCAATACGCCACAGGAACATTGCCGGCATTCCGCATTTTGCTGTAATATGCCGCAATTGCCGCAGCCTGATGGATTGCTTCCTTCGAAGCGGGAGAATCTTTTCCATGCACTTTCAAAACAGTATGTGATCCGCTTGCGCCCCGGACATGAAACCACAAATCGTTCGGTTTGGCATATTTCATCGTCAGCAGATCATTGTTGGCGCTGCTTTTTCCTACCCAAACTTCGAGTTCTCCCGCCACAGAAAAAATCCGAAACGGGGGAGAGGTATCTTTTTCTTTTTCAACAATAATATTCATCGTTTTTAACGTGTTTGTGTGTTGTGATAACCATGCTTTCAGTTCATCGGTTGAAGAACATTTCTGAAGTCCGGCGTCTAATTCCCGGAGCAATTTTTCTCTCTGGTCATACAATCGGTGGCGGCGTTCCGATTCTTCATTGGCAAGCCGCGCCTTTTTTGCTTTTTCAAAATACCGTTGTGCATTTTGTACCGTCGAATATTTCGGATCGAGGGAAATGTGAACCGGTATTTCATTATCAAAGGGATTCGGCAGTTCGACCTGGACGGTCCCCTTCGAAATTTCGCCGACGTGCGATAATAAAATATTTCCGATGCGTTCGAATTCTCCCGGATCGCGTACCGTTGCGGAAGAAATATTCTGCAGGGCACGCAATGTATGTTCGAGTTCTTTCTGAATTTCTTTCAACAATACATCTTTTTGAGTGGTAATCCTCCGTTCATGAAATTGCATTTTGAGCCGGGAACGTATTCCCTCATTCACGGAGGGAAATGATTCCTGATCGCATTCTTTGCGATGATGCAAAACAATGACAGAAAAAATTTCAATGCCATCCGGGCATCGGTACAACAACGATACCGGGTCATTCAGTTCTTTCTGAAAGGAGTTTATGTTTTCGATTATCCGGGAACATTCCTCTTCCGTAATTTCTTCTGCCGAACATCCTTCATCAATGTTTGAACGATACAATATTTCCCGGACATAAACAGTTCCAAAAACGGGAAAGAGTTTCTTCAGGGTTTTGAATATCCGGTCATCCGGATTGCCTTTTACGAAACGAAAAAATTCCCGGGGATCGTTCAAAATGTGATCGTGGCTTCTATTTTTGATTTCCGGAAAAACAGTACCGGCAAAAGTTTTATTGTTCTTGAACGCCTCGATAATGCGATCCCCATCAACAAAAAATATATTGCTTGACGCCGTATCGTATAACTGGAAGTAAAGATGTGATCCGTTTCCGACATCAATCATCATCGTTCGATCATGCGGATGCATGTGGACTCCAAGAACAGTTTTGCCGACAATCGCGGGAAAAAGATCGGTGGAATTTTTTCGTGCACGGGACATTTCATTGCGAACAATGATATAATTCCGCTTTGGTTCGATCGAAACAGATAATGCCGCGTTTCGTTCAACGTGATTCTCGGGTAACGCAAGGGTAAAGACAAGTTCGTTGCGTTGCTGTGTAAACACTTCAACAAAAACCGCGCCGCCAAGAAGTTTATCAAATTCTTTACTAAGGGCGTGCAGCGTAACATAGTGAGTAATCATAGGCATCTAAAAGTTATTCACAATATATTCAAAAAGTATTCGTTGAACAACGGATCGGGGCAAAAACTTCGAACGAACTGTGGAAAACCGGTGGAAAATCTGTTCAAATGTTTTCCTTGACGGATGGCGGGGAATTTTGTACCTTACTAATGAATTTTCCTCAAAAATTGGCCTTTTTCCTATGATTTCCAGCATGACGGGGTACGGACGGGGTGAAGTTACGAAGGATCGCGTCACGGCCGTCGCCGAAGTACGGTCGGTCAACAGCCGGTATCTCGAAGTCATGTCGCGGTTGCCGCGTACCATGTCGTTGCGCGAGAACGATGTGAAGGAACTTGTTCGTTTAAAATTCAGCCGTGGAAAAGTGAACGTCGTATTGAACATTACTCATGAGAATGATAATGATGTTCCCGCTGAAAATTAACAAAGCGGTTGCGCGCGGTTATTACAAGTTGTTGAATGATTTAAAAAAATCGGTAAAGCTGAAAGAGAAAATCACACTCGATCATCTTTTGAAATTCACCGATGTCATGGAGGTCGACGAATTCGATCGTGGAGATGATCACGAATGGAACTTACTGCAAAACGCGTTGAACCTCGCTCTCGATGAGGCGGCCGGCATGCGCCGGCGTGAAGGACAAGAGTTGATGAAAGACCTTACCGCCCGCGTACAACAAATCGAAAAGGTTCTCACGACCATTGAACGATCTGCAAAAGAAAATATTCCCCGTGTGCGGTCGATGCTGGAAGAACGTTTGCAGGAACTGGTCAGCGACCGCTCCGTCATCGACAAAAACCGGCTGGAGTTGGAAATCGCACTGTATGCCGACAAGTTGGATATCACGGAAGAATGCGTCCGGTTCCGGAGTCACAACAAGTTTTTCCTGAAAGCGTTGAGCGACGAAGAATCTGCCGGCCGAAAATTGAATTTTCTTATTCAGGAAATGAACCGTGAAGCAAACACGATCGGATCGAAAGCAAACAATGCGGACATCGCACATCTCGTCGTCGGCATCAAAGAAGAACTCGAAAAGATCCGGGAACAATTGCAGAACATCGAATAACGGTTCATGCAAACACCGATGTTGATAGTCATTTCCGGGCCGAGCGGATGCGGCAAAACAAGTATTGCTCAGGCAATGTTACTGCGGCATCCGGAAATATTGTTTTCCGTATCGGCAACGACGCGGCCGCAGCGGGCAAACGAAGTTCACGGAAAAGATTATTTCTTCATCACGAGAGAATCGTTTCAACAGAAAATACGTGACAATGAACTGGCGGAGTGGGAACAAATTTACGACGATTTTTACGGGACACCGGAAGAAGAAATCCGCAAAGCCGCTTCTGCCGGAAAGCCGTTGTTGCTCGATATCGATGTGAAGGGCGCGTTGTCCATCAAAAATAAATATCCGGCAAACAGCATTTTGTTGTTCATCAAACCGCCGAGCATCGCAATCCTGAGGGAACGTTTGATGAATCGGAAAACAGAAAGTCCTGAAACGCTTCAAAAACGGATGAGCCGTGCTACCATGGAAATGGAACAGGCGCCACGATTCGACCACACGATTATCAACGACACATTGGAAACTGCCATTGATGAAGCCGATTCGATTATCGTGAACCTCATCGCCGTTCCAATGAAAAAAGTGTAAAACACAATATCCATCATCAACAAAGGAAGTCATGTATGGCGATCAAACCGATCGATATCGAACAAATGAGCAATTCGGCGGAAAATATTTATGAGGCAATCGTCGTGCTCTTGAAACGCGCACGGCAGATCAACGAAGAAATGAAGATCGAATTCAACCAGCGGATCGAGATGCTGCAGTCACGTATCTTCGAACCGGAAGACGAATCCGACCAGCCGCAGACCAATCCGGATCAAATTTTAGTTGCACAGGAATTCGAACGGCGGCCCAAACCGACCGAAACCGCCATCAATGAATTACTGGAAAAGAAAATTACGTTCCGGTACAAAGAAGATGAAAACCCACCACCCACTCTGTGATCGGTAAATATCCATTCGGCATATGCTGAAGGGAAAAAAAATAGTCATCGGCATCACCGGCGGTATTGCAGCGTATAAAATACCGTTGCTGATACGTTCATTGAAAAAAGCAGGGGCCGGCATTCGTGTGGTTATGACCGACGCCGCGAAAGAATTCGTCACACCGCTCACGTTGTCGACACTTTCCGGCGAAGAGGTTATCGTCGGCATGTTTCCGTCAAACGACGCTGAACGTGTCGATGCGAGCACGTGGCACATCACGCTCGGACAATGGGCGGATGTTATGGTTATTGCACCGGCGACTGCCAATGTCATAACAAAACTCGCACATGGATTTGCCGATAATGCCGTAACGACTCTTGTGCTGGCAATGCGCTGTCCGATAATCGTCTCTCCGGCAATGGATGTCGATATGTGGAACCACACAGCAACTCAAGCGAACATTAACACGCTGCAGGAAATGGGGTTCGTGGTTTTACCGCCGGAAGAAGGCGATCTGGCAAGCGGGTTGAGCGGAAAGGGGCGATTGCCGGAACTTTCCGTCATCGAGAATGCTGTTACAGAAATTCTCTCCAATGCCCGCCAGGATCTCAAAGGAAAAAAAATTCTTGTCACTGCCGGACCGACCAACGAAGCAATTGATCCTGTTCGGTTTATCGGCAACAGGTCGTCGGGCAAAATGGGATTCGCCATTGCCAATGCCGCCGCACAACGGGGGGCGGAAGTAACGTTGATCACCGGCCGCGTTCATCTGGCGACACCGCGCAATGTCACCAGGATCGACGTTGAATCGGCAGAAGAAATGTTCAACGCTGTTCGAAAACATTATCCTCGCAAAGATGCCATTGTGATGTCCGCAGCAGTTGCCGATTTTACACCGGTATCGTTCTCTTCAAAAAAAATAAAAAAAGAACAGACAAAAACGAAACTTTCCATTGAACTCAAAAAGACCGTCGATATCCTTCATTTTCTCGGAACGCACAAAAACAACAACATATTAGTAGGATTTGCGCTAGAGACACATAATGAAATCGCATCGGCAAAGAATAAACTCAAAGAGAAACATCTTGATTTTATCGTACTGAATAACCCCTTGCTCGAGGGATCCGGATTTGAAACCGATACCAATATTGTCACGATCATTTCCAGGAACAACAACGTTGAGCGGCTTAAGAAAATGACGAAATTCAACGTCGCTCAGGAAATTCTGAACAGGGTTTCGAAAAAATTGACCAAATAAATTGTAGCAATTGCACGAATCCTGAACATGGCTCAAAAGGATATTCTAAAATTTCTCGATGATGCCCAGAAGTATTTTGCCCAACAGCAGGATCTCTTCGGCGAAACTGTTTATCAAAATCCTATAAACCAACAATCACCAGTGACTGCAGAACCAATCTCGCCTTCGGCGAACGAACCATGGATGAGCAGTTCTTCTCTGACCAATTTAGAAGAACAGATATGCACATGTCTGAAATGTCCGCTCGGACAGACGCGAACGAATTTCGTTTTCGGCACCGGCAATCCGAATGCCGATTTGATGTTCATCGGCGAAGCACCCGGGGCGGATGAAGACGCACAGGGAAAACCGTTTGTGGGGCGCGCCGGTCAGCTTTTAACAAAAATCATCGAAGCGGTCGGAATGAAACGTGAGGAAGTTTTTATCTGCAATATCCTGAAGTGCAGGCCGCCGAACAATCGCCGGCCGACCGCAGATGAAGTCGAACTGTGCACGCCATATCTCAACAAACAGATTGCATTGGTGAAACCGAAGTTTATCATTTGCCTCGGACTGACCGCGGCACAATGGCTGTTGCAAACGACATCGAGTCTCGGAACACTCCGAGGCCGATTTCATGATTTTCAGGGAATCAAATTAATAGTCACTTATCATCCCGCGGCGCTTCTTCGTAATCCGGAATGGAAAAAACCGACATGGGAAGATATGAAAATGTTTAAAAGCGCGTACGACGCTCTCAAAGGCGCATAACCTATGGCAATCATGAATACACCAACCGACAATTCGGCAAACGGCGAAAACACTTCTGCCGGCAGGATTCCACCGCATGCCGTCGATGTGGAACGCTCCGTCCTCGGCGCCATGCTGATCGACAAAGAGGCAGTGCCCAAAGTTCTCGAAATCCTTGATGCGAACGCTTTCTACGCTCCGGCACATCAAAAATTGTTCCGCGCCATGATGACGTTATTCGAAAAAGGGGATCCGATCGATGCCGTAACCATTGTCGAGGAATTGCGCAGAAGGGGAGAACTGAATAACGTCGACGATCCGGGTTACATCACCGAGCTGACACTGAACGTCACGTCATCGGCAAATGTCGAATACCACGCACGCATCGTACTGGAAAAATCGTTGTTGCGCAGTTTGATTTCTTCTTCCTCTGAAATTGTTACGCGTGCGTATAACGATTCGGAAGATGCACTCGATCTGCTCGATGTCGCTGAAGGAAAAATTTTCCAGATTTCGGAACGGCGGCTGAAGAAGACCTTCACGCCGATTAAAAAAGCCGTGCATGAAACATTCGAACTGCTGGAAAGTTTGCACGGCAAACACAGCGGCATTACCGGAGTCCCGACGGGATTTACAAAACTCAATGAGCTCACGGGTGGATTTCAAAAATCCGATCTCATCATTGTCGCCGGAAGACCGAGTCAGGGGAAAACCGCTCTGGCATTATCGATTGCCCGCAAAGCGGCTGTCGACAAGGAAAAGAAAACTGCCATTGCGATCTTCAGCCTGGAAATGTCCGAACAACAACTCATTATCCGGATGCTGTCGTCCGAAGCAAAAGTAAATGCTCATCTTCTTCGCACCGGACGATTGTCCTCCGATCAATGGGCGAATCTGAGCCGGACAGCCGGAAGACTTGCCGAATCCAAAATCTTTATCGATGATTCGGCATCGCTCAGCATTCTGGAATTGCGTGCAAAAGCGAGGAGACTCAAAGCGGAACACAATATCGGAATGGTCATTGTCGATTACTTACAGCTTGTCCAGGGACCGCGTAATCCCGAATCGCGTGAACGGGAGATTTCTTCCATTTCACGTTCATTAAAAGCACTCGCAAAGGAATTGAACATTCCCGTTGTGGCGCTTTCCCAGTTGAACCGTGCCGTTGAATCGCGTACCGACCGGCGGCCGATGCTCGCCGACTTACGCGAGTCCGGAGCAATCGAACAGGATGCCGATGTTGTCATTTTCGTTCACCGTCCGGAAACCTTTAATCAGAAAACCGTAACCGATGAAGATGGTAATGAAATCCCTTCGGAAGGCATTGCCGAAATTATCATCGGTAAACAACGAAACGGACCGACCGGCATCGCATTGCTCTCCTTTGTCAAAGAATATGCAAGCTTCGAACAGCGTGCAGCCTTCAACATTGCTGCACTCGAACCGCCCGTTTCCCTCCACGAGGAAACACCGTTCTGAAAAACATTCTGCCCGGGATATTTCTTTCCATTGGAAATTTCAGCAGAAGTTCGAAGCGTACTCTTCCGATGATTCACTTTATTCTATTCTTCTTCCTGCCGGCCATTGTTTGTTCATCGTTGAGTGATAGCCAACCGCAAACGGCCTCGATTGCAGACAGAATATTCTTATCCGCTTCCAAAAACAATCTGCAACAACAAACAATCGGGGAGGTGATGACCTTTGTTGGAAAACAATTCATCGGTTCCGCATATGAAGCAAACACGCTGGATCGATCCGGATCTGAAATGCTTGTCTGTAATCTCAAGACATTCGATTGCGTTACATTTGTTGAAAATGTCTTGGCCCTTTCGCTGTGTATTAAACAGCATCAATATTCGTATGAATCCTATCAGCAAGAGTTGCAAACGATTCGATATCGCCGCGGCACAATTGCTGGCTATGCAAGCCGTCTCCATTATTTTTCCGATTGGATATACGATACCGAGCGCAAGGGCATTATTGTTGATGTGACGAAAAAGATCGGCGGCATTCCGTACCGAAAACATATTGATTTTATGACATCGCATCGTTCATCCTATCCGTCACTTGCCGACGATTCGGTCTTTCAACAATTGTCGATTTGCGAAGACAGCATCAATGCCAGACCGATGTGGTATATTCCCAAAACCGAAGTCGAGAAATTGCAGAACAAAATTTCCGGCGGGGATATTATTGCGATTACAACCGCGAAGAAAGGATTAGATGTCAGTCATACCGGCATTGCCATTCGTCTTGCCGATGGCTCATTGCATTTTCTTCACGCACCGGATGTCGGTGCTACCGTGACTGTTTCGAAGGAAACATTGCCGGAATATTTAAAACATCACGCCGAACAAACAGGAATTATGGTTCTCCGCGTACACTCTCCCGAGTAATCTTTCACAGATCAATCGATCAGTAAATTTATCGCTGTTTCAAAATTGTATTGAATTGTTCCCTGCCAATTCGGTACGGCAGCCATTCGCGTAACCGTTGTGCGCCTATACGTTCGTAAAAACGAATCGCGTTCACATTCCAATCGAGCACAACCCATTCCATTCTTCCGCAACCTCGTCGTTTGGCTCGCTGTACACAATACCGAAAGAGTTTCTTTCCGATACCCATCGACCGGTAATCCGGCAAAATAAAAATATCTTCGAGATAGAATGTCGGAAGTGCCCGAAACGATGAATATGTTTCAAAAAAGATGGCATACCCGACAGCTTTTTTTTCCACAACTGCAAGAACGGCAGCGAATCGTTTCCGTTTTCCAAACAGATCGCTCAGAAGCCGTTTGCGTGCAGATAATGTGGGACGTTTCAGTTTTTCAAAATCGGCAAGCGCATCGATAAGCGAGAGAAATGCTTTACCGTCTTTCCGGCTCACCGACCGAATGAGGACACTCATCAGGCATTCTCCAGATCATTACATAACAAACAAGGAATCAATCGTTCTGAATCGAAAAAGAAATTATGAAAGTACCTGACCATTAATCAAACATGATTGATATGAATGGGGTTTCGGAAAATCAACCTGCCGGGGGGAACGAAATTACATTTTTTTCTGAGCCGATTCGGACTCTTCCAGTTGTTCGAGTACTTTGCTGATACCTTTCGAGACCAGCGTATCGAGCAACGTGCCGGTGAGTTTTATGGTCGGTTCATCGAGATGTCGTAAACTTTCTTCAGACTTTTTAATTTCCGGCAGAACGTTTTCCGTCAGATTGATAACGGACGGTTCACTGGTAACATCGCCGGTCGACGCGCTTCCTACCGCGCCCAGGGCGAATTTCGCACCAAGTTCTTTGATCGGTTGGAAAAAGCCTTCCGGAATTTCTTTGGAACTGTTGGCAATCAGTTGTCCGACATCCGACATCCGTTTATCGAGCGACCGTCCGCGTAATTTTGAAGATCCGGCAAGCGTATACATTGCATTGGTCATATTGGTGCTCAGCGCCTGCGACGATGCCTGCATCGCGCGGCTCAAACTTCCGCCGCATGATTCGATATGTTCACCAAGTGCCGTCAAACCGTACTGGACGGAATGACCGAGCGACTCGAGTCCTTTCCGCACCTGTTCGCCATGACGAACGGTCGATTGAGCGGTGATCTTCGCTGCCTCGATTTGTGAAAGACCCTGCGTGTACGAAGTTAAGAGCTGTGTCGTGCGTTCAATATCGAATTGAATGCGATCGACCATTTTCAAATTACGGTTCTCGTAATAATAATCCCGCGCTTTATAAAAATGCCACATCGCAACCTGCATCATCATCTGAAGCGTGTTGGAATCGGTACTGATCGTCGCCATTCCTTTTTCGCCGATATGAAGATTGACGGCAGCTTCCCAGTCTTTTGAACCGAGACGCATAAACCATTGCCGGGCGGCGACGAGGTCGTTCAGATCGTCCATCGTATGAATTTCTTTTTCCACGCCCCGCTGGGCATATCCCATGGCGGTCATATACGCAATGGTAATGGCGGATTTGTGAATACCCAGATCGGAAAACAAGCGAAAAGCGATAATCAACTGGTCGATGACTTTATCGGAAAGATTTCCTTTCGTGTAATGATCTTTCACTTTGACATAAATTTCCTGTGCACGCTGAAGCGACAGTTCGGCAATTTCGCGGTATCGTTGTTTGAGAATGACCGATCGTTTTGCGTGTTTATCGAGGTATTTTTTGTCGTCTGTCCGAAGTTCGTTGATTGCATCCCGGATCTCACGAAGAGAAATACATTCGGTGATATCGGTACTGCCGCAGAGAAAGCATTTTCCCCGAACACCTTCGTAATCGATCCAGCGGTGATCGCAGTTTGCGCATCGTTCCATCCCTAATTTCATCGACATGGCATTAATCATTGCTTTCGCTCCGCCAATTGTCGGATCAATCGCTGGTATTCATCGTCACTCAATTCGCCGAATGCATATTTTGTCTCGATGGTTTCACGGTCGAAATGCTGGCGTGCTTTGACGGCAACCTGTTTGTAGGTTTCCTGCGCACGGATGCGGGCAAAACCGCGCAATGTTTCCATTTCTTCCTGGTACATCGTTGCAAAGCGCGTTAAGTCACCGGAAAGGTCGAACGGTTTTTCTCCTTTCGAGATACGGCGGAGATTCGTCAGTTCGGCAAATTCTTTCGTGCTGATATTTTGCAATAATTCCAGAGCGGTTTCAAATTCTTTTGCTTTATGATAAAAATGGTACGACAATTTGAATTCGCTTTCTTTCAAAAACCAATCTGCCATTTCCTTGTATTCCATTGTTGTCAGAAGCGCACGGTCATACACATAAAATGAAGTTGTGTGATCTCCTGCCTCACGTTTCAGCGCTCCCAGACTGTGCATATCGTTCTCGACCCAGAAATACCATTCTTCCATATCGTTGCGGTTTTCGGTCCGTGCGAGTTCCAGAAAATCTGCGGTGCGGCCCCAGGCTTTAAAAAAGCAGTACGTTAATAACGCGACATCGGTATTATGAGGATTGTTATTCACTGCCGTCCGGAGAATTTCGATAAGCTTTTCTTTTTCATTGCCCGGCATGGAAAAAAATAATTTGACGGGAACGCGGGGGATTTTCCGGAGGGACCGCGTGTGATCATAAAATTGAAACTGACGCTGGGAATTGGAATCCGGCATTTCCAGTTCGAGCTGTTCAATAGCGGAATAGAACCGCTCGCTCATAAGATTTTTTTTGATGCCCGGATACCAGGCATTATCCGCTTCACGAAATGCACTTTCCAAAACCATCCGCCACGAACTCATCGTACTTTCGACGAACGAATTTTCCGAAAGAGGAATCGTCGTCTTGAACAGTTCCAACAGATTATGGTCACGCGTAATGACGTCATCTTGCGAAGAAGAATCACGGAGAGATTGCATGATGAAAAAATGTTTCAGCCAGGGACGGGTCAACGGTTCATTAATTGCATGCCGGATCTCCGATTTTTCCTTTGTACGCTCAACGAGCTGCTCCGGAAAAGTTCCCTGAATACCTTTCTGGAGCCGTTCTTTTTGCGTTTGGAAAAGTTGAACTTGTATCAAATTTAATCTTTCCTTATGAAAAGAATGTTGGTTTACTGTTTTACTTTAAGCGCTTAAAAGAAATCTCAACCCGAGAATGTACTTAGCTTTTCAGAAATATACAAATAAAAAACGGGAAGTCCACAGTCTATTCATCGAAGTAACGAATTACCTGTTTTTTGATTAAAAAAACGCCCTAAATTGACGTTTTTCGCTATTTTTGAAAGATTGCCGAAATGATTGATTCTGCGAATTTGGGAAGGTTACTGTCTTCCTGGCTTAATGTCGCATATTTTTGAAAGAAGTCGAGCGGATCTTTTGCGATTGATTCGATAAGAGATTTTCTGCCGAGGCGGAGATCAATTTCCCGCGCCATGAACATACCGGCCATCGCACCGTAACTTTCCCAATAACCGCTGAGATTTGCTTTACGAAGAAGCTCCTGCGCGTGGCGTTGATCGACACGTTCGGAAAGAAGATCGGACGCGTTTGCATTGAATGCCGTAAAGACTTCCCGCGTTCGCGGATACCAATCCCGCGGAAGATTTCCCCCTCCGGCTTGATCGAGAGAAAGATAATAAGCAATTCCTTCGTTTTGTGTGATATCGAGAAGAGCGTCGAACGGGCGCTGATGGGATTGATAAAAATATTTCCACGACGGTGAGGTTTCTTTATACGCGCCGAATGCAGCATGAAATACTTCATGTGCGACAACGCCGAGCAAGGTGATAAAACGGTGCTGAACATCCTGTCCGTAACCGACTGCATGTGCCAGATTAACGACGATGGTAAGCTCTCCCTGATTTTCGCCGACAAATTGCGGCTCATCACCGTGCCAGACGATGCGCCGAACAAACGCATCGACATTTTCATGGCCAAGTGAAACGACATAGACCGGAATCGTGACCGCGATATTTGCTTCCTCCGGAAAAATTTGTTCGACGGTTGCAACGACCCGCCGGTTGAAATTTTGTTTTTTCATTTCCTCCAGAAGCGCGCGGATAGCGGGCGCATTTTTTCGTGCTTCTTCAAGATGATACATATCATCGATAATTCTCTCATGATATTTTAATGAATCGAGATCGCTTTCCAGCCGATCAGCAGCGGATCGACGGTCTGCAATATACATTGCGGTGAATGCAGCAATCCTGTTCCCTTTCAATTCTGCAAGCGTCTGCGTACTCATCGGTTGATCTTCAAATAATTCAATACTTTGCTCTACGGCAGAAAAGTCAAGAAGAAGATTGACGTTGAAATGAGGATTGGTCTGTGAAGATACCGAAGCGGTCATCGCAATCAATAAAACAATGAGACTCAGAATGATATATTGCGAAGAAAATATAGTTTTCATTATAGTATGATCATTCAAACGGATGTTCATGTGGCATGAAATCAGATCATGGGAATCTTGATACCGAACTGCTGTGCGTTTTTTCTTGCCCGATCATAGCCGGCATCGGTATGGCGAATAATTCCCATACCGGGGTCATACATCAAAACGCGTTCAAGCCGTTGTTCGGCATCCTTGGTACCATCGGCAACGACGACCATACCGGCATGAATCGACATGCCGATCCCCACTCCGCCACCGTGATGCACGCTCACCCAACTCGCCCCGCCGACGGCATTCAGGAGTGCATTCAAAATGGGCCAGTCGGCAATGGCGTCGCTGCCATCCTTCATTTTTTCAGTTTCGCGATTCGGCGAGGCAACCGAACCGCAATCGAGATGATCGCGGCCGATAACGATCGGAGCGCTTATTTCTCCGCGCGCAACCAAATCATTGAATATTTTTCCCATCCGGGCACGCTCACCATATCCAAGCCAGCAAATACGGGCGGGAAGTCCTTGAAAATGCACTTGCTTCCGTGCTTTTTCAATCCACCGGCACAAATTTTTATTCTCCGGAAATGTTTCCAGAATTGCCTGATCGGTCCGATAAATATCATCGGGATTTCCGGAAAGCGCTGCCCAGCGGAACGGACCCTTCCCGTCGCAAAAGAGCGGACGTATATATTCCGGCACGAATCCGGGAATATCAAAAGCATTCGTCACGCCATTCGCCTGCGCTTCGCCGCGAATATTATTACCATAGTCGAATGTAATTGCACCTTTCTTTTGTAAACCAAGCATCGCCCGCACATGTTCCGCTATCGATTCACGGGCACGGGCAATATATTGTTGGGGATTTGTCTTGCGTAATACGAGCGCTTCTTCGAATGAAATGTGGGCAGGGACATAGCCGTTGAGTGTATCATGAGCGGAAGTTTGATCGGTCAAAATATCGATTTTAATATTGCGGGCAAGAAGTTCCGGAAGAACCTCCGCCGCGTTACCGAGCAGAGCAATCGACTTCGGCTCTTTGAATGCAACCGCAGTTTGCAACGCGAGAAGTGCTTCGTCAAGCGACGTTGCCATTTCATCGACGTAACCGGTCTTCAGCCGTTTTTCGATGCGCGACCGATCAACTTCAATCACGAGACAGGCGGCGCCGTTCATTGTTGCGGCAAGCGGCTGCGCTCCGCCCATGCCGCCGAGTCCGGCAGTTACCAGGAGTCTTCCCGCAAGACTTCCTCCGAAATATTTTTCCGCACATGCTGCAAACGTTTCGTACGTCCCCTGTAAAATTCCCTGGCTGCCGATATAAATCCAGCTGCCGGCGGTCATTTGACCGTACATCGTCAAGCCAAGCGCTTCGAGCCGGCGAAATTCATCCCACGTTGCCCAGTGCGGAACCAGCATCGCGTTGGAGATAAGTACGCGCGGTGCGTTTGCATACGTTTTGAAAATCCCGACCGGCTTTCCCGATTGAACAAGGAGCGTTTCATCGTTTTCCAATTGTTTCAAACTGCGGACTATCGCTTCGTAGCATTCCCAATTCCGCGCGGCTTTTCCCGTTCCGCCGTAGACAATCAATTCTGCCGGATTTTCTGCAACATCGGGATCAAGATTATTCATCAACATACGCAAAGCAGCTTCCTGTATCCAGCTTTTACAGGTTCGTTGAGTCCCGCGCGGTGCGCGAATGTTTTTTTGTTGAGATTCCATAAACCCTCGTTTTCCTTAAATCAATTTTCGGACATCAAATCATATTTAAAATTTATATCCGATCTTTCTCAAAAACTCTTTTCGATGAACGATGTCTTTTTCGGTTTCAACACCGGTTGTTTTTACTCCATCGATCACACCGAGTATGCCGCGGCCCTGTTTCGTTTCGGCGACAATAACTTCGACCGGATTTGCGGTTGCGCAGAAGATCGTACAGACTTCCGGAACACTTTTAATCGTGTTGAGAATATTCAACGGAAATCCGTTTTCCACAAAGATAATGAATGAATGTCCGCACGAAAGTGCCGATGCATTTTTCACTGCATGACTGATCAATGTTTGGTCGTTGCCGGCATATCGCACGAGAGCCGGACCGGATGCCTCACAAAACGCGACGCCGAATTTCATCGATGAATTGGTTGTGATAATAGCCTCGTACAAATCTTCGACGGTCTTGATGAAATGCGATTGCCCAAGAATGAAGTTCATGTCGGCAGGTTTTTCGATCTGAATCGTTTTTAATTCCATATTGCCGTCCTTCAGGAAAAGTAATTTTCGTGTATTGGTGGTTAGACAAATCAAATTTCGCATTTTCCTGCTCTAAAATCAAGCCTGGATGGTTCTCTTTGCAATGATTTGCCGGTGGTTGTATCTCACGCTTCCACTCTGTATATTAAAAAAATTCTTTCTATCATTTACTCCACGGCATTCAGCAATTCATCACCGGGCTGATTTTCATATGAAAGCTTTCATATTGTATTGGATCATTGTCATTCTGACCGGCGTTTCCGCTGTGTACGGACAGACCGATTCGCTGCTTACGCTGCAGAGAATTTTTCTAAAACCGTATCTTGCCGGTACGCGGCCCAGCTTGGTGAATATTTCACCGGATGGAAATTTTCTCCTGTACCAGTGGGACAGCACGGCGCAGGACCGATACCGGTACTGGATCATGTCGACCGATGGAACGAACAGGCATATGCTTGCGGATACACTTCTCGGCGAAATCGCATGGTCGCCGGATCGCCGGACCATCGCGTGTACGAGAAACGGAGATGTATTTCTCACCGATACTTCTTTCCGAAAATTCGATCGACTGACAAAAACGGAAGTGTCCGAATACGGATTACGCTGGTCGCCGGATGGAAAACTGCTTGCGTTCCGATCGGACAAAAAAATCCTGGCATTACAAATCGGCAAATCAGGAATGAACGAACTTGTCCATCCCTCGGAAAAAGACTCGTGGGTCGACCTGATCGATTTCGCTCCGGACGGCAGGCACGTTCTGTTTTCAGAATCGAGTCGCAGCGACGGGCAGGAATTTATCGTCCCTAAATACACCGGAAAAGATGTAACAACCTCTTCCTTCAAATCCGGGAGTGAAAAAACGCGGTTCGGCATCGCTCCCGTCGATACAGGAGCGACTATCTGGATAAAATTACCCGATGACAGACAATATGAGAACGGAGACGCAGCCATTTCTCCGGACGGGAAAAATGTTTTTATTGAACGCTTTACCACCGATCGAAAGAACCGCGAATTGTTCCGGGCAGATACCGACAGCGGTAAAGCCGTCATCATTTTCAAAGAACACGATGACGCCTGGATTGAAGGCGGGCTCGCGACGACAAAATGGATGCCGGATGGAAAAGCGATCGTCACAACATCCGAACATGACGGATGGAACCATTTATACATGATGTCCCCCGACGGTTCGGACAAGCGGAAACTGACGGATGGTGCTTGGGAAGTTCATTGGTTCGATATCTCGGCGGACGGAAAACAGATTTTCTTTCAGGCAAATAAAGACGATCATCACCAATGGCAACTGTATGCGCTGAATGTTTCTTCAAAACAGATTACGCCAATGACCTTTCGTGTGGGAACATATGAAGAACCCATACTTTCAAAGGATGGAAAATTCATCGTTGCAAATTATTCGAATTTCAATCTTCCAACGGAGCTCGTTCGTATTGCGATCCCGCCGACCCCGGACCCCAAGCCGGTGAACATGGCGGGAGAAATCTTCCTTACCGCAAATGTTCCCGACGAATTTCATTCGATCCGTTGGGTTACACCGGATATCGTTCATTTCAAAGCGCGTGATGGTGTGACGGTTCCTTTGATGATTTATAAACCGCCAAAGTTCGATTCGACGAAACAGTATCCGGTTGTCGCCTTTGTCCATGGCGCCGGTTATCTTCAAAACGTCTATCGGGGGTGGAGTTATTACTATAGAGAAACGATGTTCAATAACCGGCTGGTTCAACAAGGATATATTGTTATCGAGGTCGATTATCGGGGAAGCGCGGGATACGGAAGGGATTTTCGCACCGATGTTGCAATGCATTTAGGCGGAAAAGATCTCGATGATGAAATCGATGCTCTTGAATATCTGAAACATTTGGGGTATATTGATTCTCGGCGCGTTGGATTGTACGGCGGCAGTTACGGCGGTTTTTTGACGCTCATGGGACTCTTCACGACCGATGCATACGCCTGCGGCGCGGCATTACGGGCAGTGACAAGCTGGGAAAATTATTACCATCATAACGCATGGTACACGGAGCCCCGGCTCGGTAAACCGGAAGAACATCCAGACGCGTATCGAATAAGTTCTCCCATAACATATGCCGATAGTTTAAAAAAACCGCTCCTGATCTTACACGGCATGTCCGATGATAATGTTTTTTTCCAGGATGCGGTTCAGTTGGTTGCAAAACTTCAAAAAGCAAACAAACAATTTGATTTAATGATGTATCCCGATGAAGCGCATTCATTCTCCGAACCGACAAGCTGGCTCGATGAGTACGCCCGCATCGAACAATTTTTCAATGAACATTTATTGCATGCTTCACAACGCTGATCGCACACGATGACGTATCTTGTAACAGCACGAAAATGGCGGCCGATGGTCTTCGATGATATCATCGGACAATCGCATATTGCTACAACGCTGCGGAACGCGATTGCAACAAACCGCCTGTCGCACGCATATATTTTCAGCGGACCGCGCGGTGTCGGAAAAACCACGACGGCGCGCATTCTTGCCAAAACGATCAACTGTCTCCACCCGAAAGAATTCAACCCGGATAATGAATGCGAGTTGTGCAAAGAAATCACGGAAGGGCGCAGTGTCAATGTTTTCGAAATCGACGGTGCGTCGAACCGCGGCGTCGACGAGATCCGCAATCTGCGCGAAGCGGTGAGGTACGCTCCTGCCCGGGGGAAATACAAAGTCTATATTATTGACGAAGTGCACATGCTGACCAAAGAAGCGTTCAACGCACTTCTCAAAACGCTCGAGGAACCGCCGCCGAACATCGTCTTCATCTTTGCGACAACGGAAATTCACAAAGTACCACTCACGATTCTTTCCCGCTGTCAGCGATTTGATTTTCGCCGCATCTCGGTCGAAGAAATTATCGATCGTCTCCGGTATATCGCAGGAGAAGAAAAAATATCCATCGACAATGATTCATTGATGATCATTGCAAAACGGGGCGACGGTTCGATGCGCGACGCTCAAAGTATTTTCGATCAAATCGTTTCCTTCTGCGGTGACAACATTTCAGCGAAACAAATCCTCACGATGCTGAATATGATCGATGAAGAATTGTTCTTCCGGACAACATCGATCATCAAATCAAAAGACATCAAAAACGGATTGCTGCTGATCGATGAAATCGTCAGCGGCGGATTCGATCTCAAAGATTTTTTAACCGGTCTCACCGAACATCTTCGCAACATGCTTGTGACGCTTTCCACCGGCTCATCCAAACTGATCGAGACATCGGAAGTGTACAAAAAGCGGTATCAGGATGAAGTGAGCGGTTTCACCGAAACGGATATTCTGCGGCTCATCAAAATTGCCGGTGAAACTGAAGCGGCTCTCCGGTGGAATCAACAGCAGCGGTTGAAACTGGAAATCGGTTTGATGCGGATGATAAAGCTCGACAGCAGTGTCGAAATCACGCAATTGTTACAACAAATCGATGAATTGAAAAAAAATGCCGGTAATAACAATGCGCGCTCGTCCGAACCGCCGGCCATGTTCGGCAACACTCGCGCGGCATCTTCCGAAACTCCGGTTCGCGGAAGCGTCAAGGCAACGCAACCGACATTGCGTCCCGACCAAATCGTATCGCCCATGCCAGGCGGATCCCCGGCACCATTCACATTTTCAAAACGGACAATCTCCGCACAGCTGATCAAAGAAGAATCCGTCGTTGCGCAATCGACGAAAACAGAAGCATCCGGAGTGGCGCTGACTTCGGACGAAGTCACCAAAAAATGGTCGACGTTTCTTGAAGAAACTCTCAAGCAGCGAATTGCAGTGGGAACGATGCTGGGCGAAACCAATCTCATCGACGTGCGCAACAACATGCTTCGTATCGGATGCCCGGATGATTTTCATCTGGACGGTTTGCGGCGTAATCGTCAGTTCCTGCAGGAAATTGCAGAGCGGGTGTACGGTGCAAAAGTTCAGCTCGAAGCAATTGTCGCACGGCAGGCAGAGATTACCCCGGATATTTCGAGTACGGTTTCCCGGGAAACATCTTCACAACTTCCAAAAATCGAATTGAACATCGACCCTCGCTCGCAAACTGTTGTACAGGCACTCATCCGTGAATTCGGCGCAAAAGAAATTGAATGATATTCGGTTGGTTTGATGGTATTGTGAGGTTTGTGAATCGGAAAAGCTTCGAGATGAATACCGGTCTGAAATATTGTGTTGCGATCGCCCTTCTTTGTGAATTCCCCCAAATTTCATTTTCAGCGACGCCGGCAAAATACGCCGGAGAATTTATCGCCATCGGTGTCGGCGGCAGAGCGCTCGGACTCGGCGGTGCCTATGTTGCGCTGGCAAACGATGTCACTGCCGGTTATTGGAATCCCGCCGGGCTTTCCGATTTGACATATCCCCAATTTGTGCTGATGCATGATGAAACTTTCGGCGGACTTGAAAATTACGATTACGGCGCTTTCGCATTGCCTGTAGGCGCCCGATCGACACTTGCCTTCAGCGTCATTCGTCTCGGTGTGGATAATATTCCAAACACACAAAATGCATGGGTTGACCTCAACCACGACGGAATTCCGGAGAGCAACGAAATCGATTACAGCAAAATCACCTATTACAATGCAGCGGATTGGGCATTTTATCTTTCCTATGCAAAGAAAGCAACCGATGATTTTGCGTACGGCGCAAATTTGAAATTTATCCGGCGACTGAACGGCGATGCTTCGGCAACCGGCATCGGATTCGACGTTGCGGCAAAATATTCTTTGACCAGTGCATGGATGCTGGGAGCAAATTTTCAGGATATTACCACAACGCTGATTGCATGGAATACGGGCACCAACGAATTAATCACGCCGACATTAAAAATCGGTTCCGCATATTTTCTCGATGCGCTGAGCGGACGGTTTGCACCGGCCGTCGATGTCGATGTCCGATTTGAAGGACGTGAATCCGAATCGAACGCCCATCTCTGGGGTGTCAGTTTCGATTTTCATAGCGGGCTTGAATACAGCTTCAAGAATATTGTTGCGATTCGTGCCGGGTACAGCGACATCGGTTCGATCAATGTCGGTGCAGGCATTCATCTTCCGAAACTCGATATCGATTATTCATTTGCAAAATTCGACGGCTCCGATCAACTCGACAATACGCATCGTATTTCCCTTACCTTCACACTTCAAGCCGAACAATTTGCCCGAAGTTCCGAATGAACAAGAACGTCGCCGCTGTTTTTGTTCTGTTGATCTTTGCCTCCTGTGCCGGATCCGCTCCGTACACCAGCCATTATCCTCTTTCGGCAGACTTTTTTCATTCTCACGACGGCACGCTCACCGGCAAACTTCCGCAAGGGTGGTTTGAATCGACCGACGATTCGATTGTTTCTTCGTTGACTGTATGGCTTATCCGGGAAGATTTTTCCGCAACGTTGCTGATTAAGGAACTTTCATTAGACCAGCGAACGGAACAACAGGTTCGGCAGAATGGTTTGAAACTTCTTGCCAATGTAAGCGCGGGATTTCAATCTGATCTCGCCGATCGCGGCACAGCGACCGGAATCGATCCGAAAGAATTCGATATTGACGGAAAACAATTTTGCAGTTATGAAACCGGCAGTGCAATGGCACGGAAACGCATCGTGGTTTTCATGGCACGGGGAAAATATTATGAATGTGAGGCACGCGCGCTGAAAGGAAACTGGACTGCCGATGACCTGAATCGCATGTTTTCCATTCAACAGTCGGTTCTCGGCTCACTTGCATACTGATATCATTTCGTTGTCAGTACAAACGAACCGTTCCAATCATCCGGCGGGGGTGCAGTTTGATACAAACGGGATCGTTCAATGTACATTTTGCTCGGATAATCTTCCGGCACGATCTCGAGCGCCCGTTCAAATTGGTAAATTGCATCGTTCCATTTTCTTTCGCGGTGAAGCCGTACACCGGCAGTATAGAGTTCGGTAAACTTGATTGTTTCAGTGTGAAATACCGTTATCGAGTATTCCGATCAATTCATAGACACGGATCGGTTCGGTTTTACCGGCAACGACCAGCATATCCAGTTCCCGCGCAAATATTTTTCCTTCCAATTTTTTATACGTGCTTTCACTGATCATGATTGTCGTGTGATATTGCTTGTTGGCACTTTCAAGGCGTGCGCCGAGGTTCACGCTGTCGCCGATGACGGTATAATCGAACCGGCTTGCACCGCCCATGTTGCCGACAATCACTTCACCGGTATTGATACCGATGCGCATATTCAAAATCGGTTTTCCTTCCTGACGCCAGATTTCCCGAAGTCCTTTTAACGATTCCTGCATCTCGAGCGCGGTTTTACACGCTAAAAACGCATGATCGATTTGCGGCACCGGCGCCCCCCAGAATGCAACGATGGCATCTCCCTCATACTTATCCAGCGTACCGTTGTTGAATAAAACGAGGGACGTCATGATGTTCAGGTATTCATTCAGAATCGTCACAAGATATTCCGGCGACATTTTTTCCGCAATGGTGGTAAAGTTTTCGATATCGCTGAAAAAAACCGTGAGCTCTTTCCGTTCGCCGCCCAGCCGCAGTTTTTCCGGATTGGCAACAAGTTCTTCGACGATGGTCGGATTCACATACCGGCTGAACATGTTTTTGATGATGGCTTTCTGTTTTCGTTCGGTAACATAATTATACGCCGTACTGCCGATATAACAAATGATCACGGCAAGGAACGGGCTGGTCATGTCGGCAAGAAAATTTTTCTCATTGAATAATTTGATCGAAGCCCAGTAAATGATAACCAATTCTGCAAGAACAAAACCGACGCCGAGCAGTTCCACAAGAAAACTGTATTTCGTGCGAATTGCTTTCAGCGCGGCGGTAAACACGAAGGTAAAAAGACTTAAACCGAATACAACAAGAGCGGTCATCCAAAACGGTTGACGATGAATGAAATTTTGATCGAGAATATTCTGAATAACATTGGCATGAATTTCCACACCGTACATTTTATTGTCGCCGTCGGCTTTGCCTTCGCCCACGGAGACGGTAAAGAGATCCTTTTCTTCCGGCATTGTCGATCCGACAAGAACGATCTTTCCCTGAAACGTCCCGTCGTATAAGTATCCGTTTTCCGGATCGTCAAACGTGTTGATCTGTGTTCCGGTGGCTCGCTCTTCAACCGTTTGAAATTCCGCATCATCCAACACATCGGCAATATTAATTCTCTTGAAGGTATTGGCGGGACCGTAATAATTGATGAGAAATGACGTCGGGTCATATTCCGGTATCAGACGGTTCGCATACGCAAAATTGCCGTCTCGAATTTCTGCAACCGTTCCCGGCGCCTGACGAAGGTACGTGTTCAGCACCGCCATCGAGAATGTTGGAATACGCCGTTGTTGTCCTTCATCATAAATAAAAGGCATATACCGGCGCAACACGCCATCCACATCCTCGCGCGCGTTGACAAGTCCGATGATACTCGACGAATCGACATACACATTACCGTATTGTTCATGATGCTCACGCAAAACGCCGCGGCGCATGTCGGTTTCCACTTTTCCAACAAGCACGACATTGCCGGTCTCATGCAGGGCTTTCCGAAATTCCTCATCGTTCTCAGGATGTTGAGCATCACCGGAACTAAATACGACATCGATACCGATCGCTTTTGCTCCCGCTCGCTTGAGATTCCGGATAAGACGTGTGTAGTACGACCGGGGCCAGGGCCATTTATCGGGAAGTGATTTAAAAGACTCTTGCGAGATTTCCACAATCACCACGTTGGAGGTATTGGAAACGGCAGTGGTATTTCCGCGAAGCTGAAACCGGAGATCGATAAGAGATAGCTCCGCGCGTTTCAGAGGAGGGAAATCGCCTAAAATATTTTGTGTCAGAATCAGAACGAATGCAGCAACGAGGAAACTTATGCCGATATGGGTAAGTAATTCTCGGGCAGCTTTGGAAATCCGCGGTTTCATGTTCCGATCAGATATCCGCCCGGAGGATTATGCTCCAGACAACATCATTGGTTACGGGGGTAACGTTAAAGAGTTTTGAATTGAAGTACAGGCTCAATTGTGTTTGAACGCTGATATTTTTCATGAAATAATATTGAACATTCGCATCGACCAGAACACGCTCGATATCACCAAACGTCGGGCTGACCAATCCGTTGAGCAGCAACCGGCTTTCCAGCATCCGGTATTGTGCCGATGCGTTGATCGTTGTATAGGAAAGTGTTGTGGGGATCTCGTTGCCGGAAGACGAGGTATCGGCAGTAACAAACTTGCTGGAATTAAACGAAAGACTCAATACCGTTTGCAGGGGAATAGTAAACTGTGTGGTATTGCTCAACGTAACAGCGGTATTGTGTGTGCCGAGATTGTGATATGTATGATCATCCCGTGTCGATGTACTCACGCTGATCGATGCATCATGTCTTGCTCCCAGAACAAGAAATTCTTTTCCGATTTGCACAAGGAAGCGGTCGGTCTGATCATCGATTGCATACGCGGAATCCGTTAACGGAAGATCGTTGACGTTGGACGCACGAAGATACGCCAGGGTAATATTCGGCGCGTCAATAAGAGGATAATATGAAATGCCGACGTTGATCGTTGTCGCCGCGGTGGTGGTCGGTTTTGTATCCGCCGTGTTATCGTTCAGCCGCTCAACACCGCCGGAGAGAAATACCTGATTTTGAACTAATCCAATCCGGTCGGAAACATTAAAACCGGCAACATCCGTTTGGAGAAACGATTGTCCGAACGATTCATAACTTTCCCCGTGCCGGAGATACGACATTCTGAAATTATTGTTGAAATAATTCAACAAGACATTTCCTTCGTACGAAAGTGTCGGGAAATTTTTTGCGTTGAGCGGAATAAGATTTTGGTTCACCGTAATAAATTTCGAGACGATATCGCGAATCGTTTTAATGGTATTCCGGGAGCTTTCGGAATAATTATTGAAAAGTGAATCGATCTGCGAATCGGAAAAAGTTCCGTCGGTAATATCGGTATTCGTCGCACTTATCGCCGCCTGACCGGTCACTTCGAACCGGCGGCTATCAAATACCAGCAACATGTCGGAACCCAGGACAAGATTCTCTTCCGGCTTCGTTCCATAATGAATGGAATTGATATCATCTTTCGATTTCAAATATGTAAATCCGATATGCGATTCGTCGCGTTTTCCGAAACTCGGCCGGATAACCAGCAGGTCCCGGCTGAACGTTCCCGGCGATTGTAGTTCAACCCAGCGCTGCGTGGCGGGATCAAAGACAAAAGTGCCTGTAGGATTGCGTTGTTGTTCCGCAGCAAGACTGTCCGCCCCGAACGTTTTGATCGTATCTCCTTCGATGTTGCGGACAATCTCACCCTGCGAAACATCAAGGTTGAATCCGCCAAGCGTCAGGTTACCGGTGAGCCCGCGAACCCTGCGACCGTTCATCACGAGATCGGGAAACGTCGGATAACTGTCGCCGTAACCGACATTCAGCCACGGAGACTCGGCACCGATAAAAAATCGGTCCTGCGGCTGCCGGTCGGATTGTTCTTCGTTCGTGATATATGCATTTCCGTGCACACGGAACTGATCGTATTGCGCTCCGGCAGAAAGCGTAGCGCGATTATAGGGCGTGACGACATTGGAAATATTTTCGTTGCGCGTTTCGAGTTGCGCGGATGCATTGTACAGTATTTGAGACGGTGTTGCTGCCCGCATACCTTCCTCGAACGATGCAACGGAAAATTCCGTCACGCTTTTCTGCAATAGCTGATGCTGTGTGTCATACAATTCAATGCGAAGCGTGTGCGATCCGTTGTCCAGATTCGGAGAAATATTTTCGGGCCGGACGACCACCAGGTCGCCGCTCAACACGGCAAAGGATGAAATATCCCGGTTATCGATATATACTTTAATCGATGAACGATCCAGTGTCGAGTCAAAATTAATCAGCGAAAATGAAATCAGGACATCCGAAGGAGGAAGTTTTTCATTTTTTTCCGGACTCAATAAAACAAGGCCGCCCGTTCCGGCCGATAAATCTTCTACAGTCGCTTTCAACGGCTGTTGTTCCGCATTCTCAAGCGGATAGGTTTCCGGAACGGCCATGTTGCGAATGGTCAGAATAAAATAATACTCGACGAATGGCGGGGCAACCGATGTTGCGGGAATATCGGCAACGGCGGCATTACCGTTGACTACCATCTCGATGCGCCGATAACTGCTCTCCCCGAAATGCCGGTACGCAAGATCGATATGATCGATGATATCAGGATGAACAAGATTTGCCTGAACGGTCAGCGGTGCACCCGTGGCGGCTGCACCGGCGATAGTCACGCTGGAAATTCTTTCGCTGATCTGAGCCGCAGCGATGGATGCGCAGAGAACACACAGGACAAGCACTGTCCGGCACATGCGGCTTACTGTTGAGTAGTCGGGGAATTGTTTCACAAACCGATAATTCAATGTCGTGTGATCGATAAAAATTTCCTTAAGATACAAAATCTCCATCACATCCGCACACTGTTACCGGTTAAATTTAAGTTTTAATTCCTTTTTGTTGCCTTTGGAATCCTTGAATTCGAGATTTAACTCGTTCACAGTATTGCTAGTTGCCGCGTTATCTGCATCGGCAAGCTCCTGACCGGTCGCTTTGCGCGAAGAAACGAAGCCATCGGAACGGGAGAACCCGATAAATCCCGCCGGGACATCAACATTGTTCTTAGAAAGATTATTCAATAAATTTACCAATCCTTCAACGACGACAAGCGTATCATTTCCGGTACCGCCCGACCATTTCCCTTTGGTGCCGCGGATCGATGCAACCGACGTCGGTGAGGTCAGCCGGAAAAGATCGTTCTGCTTTTGCTTTTGAACGCTGAAGCCGACGGCCCCGCTGTCCAATTCGATCGATTTCACTTCCGATCCGCGGGAACCTTCGCCGCTTATCGTTAAGAGCGATTGTTCCCGAACGCGAAAGATACTGTTATCCAAAAATTTTATGACCGCCAGCGATTGTTTTCCGGTTCTTATTTGATCGCCGGAAACCAAATTCTCACCTTTCATGGCTTTCAGCCATTCGGACGATCCGGTTTTTTTCGTCACATCCTGAATCGTCTTAAAGACCATTGCCATTGTTGCCGGATCGCTCCGGTATCCCATCGCGATGACACCGAGGAACGATCCGACGAGGCACATCATCAACTTCTTGTTCACTGATTGTGGAAAACGCATAGTCATTCTCCTTTATAAAACTTATTCAAGGCTCAGCTCGACACCGTCAGGATTCGAGCGCAATTCGTTTAAGATATTCAGCAACTGGGATTGGGTAATCGTCGTCCCGTTCAATTCAAATACTCCTGTCGACGTACAGCCATCCTGCTGAAGCTGTTGGAATATCGACGCGTATCGATCGCCGAACATTTGCTGAAGTAGTTTTAAAATATAATCGTCGGATGATATCGATGCATCGCTGGAAACCTGAAACGACCAAATCGGGCTCGACATGGCCGACGCAGATCCTCCAACCGCAACGGATTTCGTGACAACCTGCCAGACATACGATTTACCGTTTTCCAGCGGTCTGCCGCCGGAATACAAAAACGAATTTTGACCGTTGAGCTGAGCCTGAAGCATCGGTGGCTGGTGCGTGATGGCATCCTCACGCGATTGATTTTCCGACAGCTCCGCAACGGTCAGTGTTGCAGAACCGGCATCCTGATAAAATTCAAAGAGCGGAAATTGATTTGTCGTCTCACCGTCCCGCGGTGAACGCAATTCCAACTGCGATGGATTGGTCAAATTAAAAACGATCGGCTGTGTCGAGACCTGACAGCTCGCACCATCCAGTTCAAGATGGAACGAATAATCACCGGCAGGAAACTTTCCGGTTCCAAGGGCAACGTCTTCCACACGCGATTCGACATCGGAAGGAATCACAACCGGGATAGAATCTTTAATCCCCTGCGTGTTATGACCGATATCCAGATTCGTCAGCGTACGCATGCCGGGGGAAATTGCAAACTGTTTCGTTCTGTATGTCACATCGGAAAGCTGTGTCCCGTCGGCAAGCTTGATGTGCACACTCAAAAATAAACTTGCATATGCAGTCGTCGTGCCGGAATTTGTAATGTTCAGCGTGTACAGCAAATTTCGGCTTTGAAAATGCTGAAAGTCGATCTCTGCCACCGAAAGCTGTTGCACCGGCACATAGCTTACCGTCATGGAAAGCCCGGGACATTGTGTATACGCCATCGACATGGACAAAAGAATCAACATGAAACAGATGGTGATAACATTCATGAACCGCAAATCAAATGTTTTCATACGTACTCCAAACAAAATGTTATGAACAAAAAAGCATTAAAATACTTTCTTCATTCCGAAATAATGTATGATAATATTGTAAAAAAAAGGGAGAGATGGTAGGACTTTGTGGCACTAATCACGCTTATCGTGATCAGAATTTCGAAATGTCATTATAGATAACAAACGCCATAAACGCCAATAATAGAATGAATCCTGCCTGCTGGATTGCAAGCTTTACTTTATGGGGAATCTCCCGGCGGAAGATTTTCTCAATAACCAGCAGTAATAAGTGTCCGCCATCAAGTGCAGGAATTGGGAGAATATTCAAGATCGCGAGACTCATACTCAACTGAGCCATGAACCAAATAAAAACGAGAAAACCGGATTCGGCGCTTTGTGTTGCCATTTGAGCGATGGCAACCGGCCCGCCGAATGATTCTTTGACGGTTGCTTTGCCTGCAAAAATTTTGCCAATAGTTAACGTGAATAAGCTTACCGACTGCCCGATGTCTTTCAATCCTTCCGGAAATGCCTGCAGCAGCGTATATTGAATTTGTTTCGATGGTCCCACATACCGCCCTCCGATGTGAATGCCGATATATCCGTCATTCGTCACGGTCGTCGAGCCGGAAAGTAATTGATCGCCGCGTTTCCAGGCAAGAGTGATATCTTTGCCCGCGCTTTGTTTAATGAGCGTCACGATGCTGGGCCAGCTGATCTGTTTGCCGTTCAGCGTCAGCAGAATATCGCCACCTTTTAAACCGAGTTGCTGGGCAGGCATGTTCGACATGACGTCCTGGATAATCGCTTCCGTATGAGCGACACCGATTTCCGATTGAACATCAGTCGGAGATTTTCTGCCCTGCACGGGAATAAAAATCGGAATCTGTTTTCCTTCCCGTTCCACCGTGAGCGAAAGATCGTTGCCGAGATTCTCGATGTACATGACATCCTGAACTTCTTCCCAATGATGCACCGGTGTGTTATTGATGGAAAGAATTTGATCGCCAGGTTTCAGCCCGGCAAGATCGGGAGCGCTACCTTCCGCGACATATCCGACTTCCGTCGTTGCCTGGATAAACGTTCCACGGGTATAATGGATCGCCCAAAAAATTATAACCGCGAGCAGTACATTCATGGCAACGCCTGCACACAGCACGAATGTCCGCGCCATCATCGATTTCGAACGAAACTCCCAGGGCTCCGGCTCACGATCGATAAATTCCGTGTCCATACTCTCATCGACCATGCCGGCAATTTTCACGTAACCGCCGAGCGGAACCCACGATATGCAATAATCGGTCTCGCCGATTTTCTTACCGAATGCTCTCGGCGGAAAACCGATGGAAAACCTGTCCACCCGCATGCCGGTCATCTTTGCCGCAAGAAAATGTCCGAGTTCGTGAATAAATACCAGCACGCCGAGCGTAATTCCGGTATAAAAAATCATGTTCAGTACTTGCATGGGTATCTTTCTATCCTATAACTTCGTTTGTCGGAGAAAACTTTTTCTGCGCAAAAGAACGAACCACTGCCCGCGATTCGCCGTCTGCGGCAACAACCTCGTCAAGCGATGGATGTTGCAGTACAACGCAATGTTCAAGTGCATATTCGATTAGCATCGGAATTTCGTCAAATGAAATCTTATTCTTGAGAAACAAATCGACAGCTACCTCGTTTGCCGCATTCAAAATTGCCGGCGCCGTGCCGCCGGTTTTCAGAGCATCGTATGCAAGTCGAAGACATTCGAACTTTTGAAGATCGGGCTTGAAGAATGTCATTTCCTTCAGTTGCGCAAAGTTCACTCTCTTGTATTCCGATGCCGCACGCTCCGGATATGTCAGTGCATATTGAATCGGTATTTTCATGTCGGGCACGCCGAGCTGTGCTTTAATCGAACCGTCAATGAATTCCACCATTGAATGTATGATCGATTGCGGATGAACCAGCACATCGATTTTTTCCGCCGGAAGATTGAACAGCCAGTGCGCTTCAATCACTTCCAGACCTTTATTCATCATCGTTGCGGAATCGATAGTGATCTTGTTTCCCATCTTCCAGTTCGGATGACGCAACGCCGCGTCGACAGTAACCGTATGGAATTCTTCTTTTTCGAGATGGAGAAACGGGCCGCCGGAAGCTGTTAAAATAAGTCGTGCAACATGTTCCGGTTTTTCACCGGCAAGACATTGGAGAATGGCACTATGCTCGCTGTCAATCGGAATCAATCGTGCATTGTGCTCACGAACCAATCGCGTAATAATTTCTCCGGCAACGACGAGCGTTTCTTTGTTAGCAAGAGCGACGGTCTTTCCGCATTTGATCGCTTCGATCGTTGGGCGCAAACCGGCAAACCCCACCAATGAGCTGATAACGATATCGACATCCTTGCTCGTGACAAGCTCGATCAATCCTTCCTCACCGGAAAGAACGCGAAGATTTCCGTTGGTTGAACGTTTCAATTCGGAAGCTGCGTCGGCGCTCAGAACGGCAACAGCTCGCGGCTTGAATCGCTCAACTTGCAATCGAAGCTGTTCGATGTTATTGTTCGCGGTAAGATATCCGACGCGGAATCGGTCGGGAAAATTCGCTATCACTTCCAGACTGTTTTTTCCGATGGAGCCGGTCGATCCGAGTATGCAAAGAGTTTTCATTATCCTCTAAAAAACAATATGCCCCGAATACCGAGGGGCACAAATACTATACAAAGGTACAGAAATTAGGGGTGGAAAACAACTTGGTAAAAAGCCGATAAGTTGAATTGTTTGCTGGTTGGAAAAATAGATTTACTGTTCAATCAATAGAAACGAATGTTTCCACTGTCGCATTATTCGGATCGGTCGCTTTTTCTCCGTATACGTCGAAATCGGCTGTGTAGTTTCGCTTGAGACCCGTCGCATAAATTTCTGACCATTTTTTTACGACTACATCCGGCAGTTTTCCTTTCGATTGAAAAAGGGCATACCGGCTTTTTGGAATTTCTTTTCCGATCATTCCTTTCGGAATTTGTTCGAGAGAAGAAACTTTGTGACCGAGAATCGTCAGGTATTCCGATGTATGATCTGTTTCGTAATCGGTATAAAGATTGATGATGTCATTGCCGGTTTTATTCGGAATGAGACCGCTGATGTTCTTCGAGAAAAAATCTTCCCACAATTTCCCGATGTCAGACATCGATTTGCCGTTTGCATTGGTGGTTCTGACAGCGATGCCGATGATTTTAAATCCGGGGCGATCTATAATAGTATAATTCATGATATCGGAAGTTTACTGTTCTGTTCCAGTGTAAGCAAAATTTTCTTTCTCCACAAACCGCCGCCGTAACCGCCAAGCTCTCCGTTTTTATTGATGACGCGGTGACACGGAATCACGATGCCGATCCTGTTAAAACCGTTTGCTCTGCCAACTGCACGGCTCGATTTCGGCGAGCCAAGTTTCTTCGCAATTTCCTGATATGATGCCGTCGCGCCGTACGGAATATTGAGCAACGCGTTCCAGACTTTCTGCTCGAATGGACTCCCGGGATACACGAGCTTTACCGAAAATGTTTTCCTCTTCCCGTCGAAATATTCCGCAAGTTCCTTTTTTACCTGCACGATATGTTTGTTCTCGCCCGGGATGATCGCGCATTTGAAATATTTCCGCAATCGTGAAAATTGGTGATCGAGCATGCGGCGGTCGGTGAATTCGAGCAGGCAAACTCCTTCCGAAGTTGCGGCGGCAACGAGCGGACCGACCGGACTTTCAATCCACGCCGTGACGATGCAATCCGATGCCCGGCTTTTCCCCGGGGCTTTGCCGAATGTTTTCACGAATGCCTCACGGAATCCGCTGTGCGAGTTGTAGCCATACCCGAGCGCAACATCGTCGAGGTCTGCGCCGAGGCGGATCTGCTCGAACGATTTTCCCAGCCGGCGTCCGCGGCAATATGCCTGAAAGGTCATACCGTAATTTTTCAGAAAAAATCGCCGCGCGCGTGCCGGTTCGATTTCGATCGAGCGAAGATACGCATCCGAGTAACGTGCGCTTGGATCTTTTTCTATGGTAGAGAGAAGACGTCCCACCCATTCCGGCGGAGCGCCACTGGTTTCGAGTGGGCGACAGCGTTTGCACGGACGGTAGCCGGCGAAGACCGCCTCGCGTGCGGACGGAAAATATTCAACGTTGGACGAAAACGGTTTGCGTGCCGGGCACGACGGGCGGCAGAACACGCCGGTGGTGCGCACGGCAAGAAAGAAGATGCCGTCGTACGAGGTATCGCGCTGTTTGTACGCGCGTTCCATTTCTGTCGATGAAGGTAAATTGAGCATAACGATTCTCCATTATTGTACGAGAAATGATACGAAAGATTATTTATAAACTCCACCGAAAAATGGACATGGATTTTTTAGGGTTAACATTGAAATGTCTCGAAGTCACAATCTGTGATTTCAAGTTCTAAAAACCCTCATGGACAATTTTCCTTTTGGTACCAATGCATGGAGAGCACAATAATAATGTTCGCCGAAATCGTGGAACGCAGCATTATTTGTAAATCTTTTGTACATAATGGATCATTCGGATTCTTGAACTTTTTAATAAGGCTATTAGATCATCCTTGTTCGCCTGCTCAAAATGATGCCGCAATATCTCGGGATTGTCCCGGGCAAGTCCAACAACAAAAGATGGTGCAACCATTGTCCAACCGATTGGCCCACCATTGTCACCGCCCGTATGGTTAGAACTTCCATGATACCATGCCTCGACAACGTTTATTCCTAAATGACTGAGATTGGCTAAACCCCATTCAGGGGTCATGTCCCACTGTTGGATATCCTCAAACACGTATCGATAAAAATAATTGGTAGTTGGAGATACCGGCATAGTATCACTCGCGGCTGGAACAACAACAAATTCCGGTAATTCAGAATCATTATGATCTTGAGCGGTAGAATGAACTGAGGTGTGAGCACATGCTTGAAGAGTTAAAGAAAATAGTACGATCAGTATTGAATATAACAACTTCATTTTTGAAGATACCTCTTTTATAACATATTGGACACTGCAGCGTAAAATGGGGCTCAACTTTTTGTGACTGAATTCATATGTAAGTTAATCCTCCAAGTTTCTTTTGAATGTATCAATTTTTCTTTCTCAAATCAAGCATGGGATGTGCGAACGTGCGACTCACCTCCAGCCGAGTTACCTCTTTGAAGGTGAGTCGCACATTACATTGTAAAATGAAATGTTTTTCTGTATCTTGGAAAACATTCAAAAAGAATCCGAGGATTGAACTGAATTTAGCGTTAATCAACATCAAACAGCTTGTCACCGTGCCGGCGAGGGGCAAGCGTGTGAAAACCGGAGCGGAGATGCGCGACCTCGGCGTGCTGGAAAATGCCGCCGTCATCATCGAAAAGGACACCATCACCTGGACCGGGCGGATGGAAGACCTCTCGATAGGAAGTTTGAAAGAATCGGATGTGCTCGACTGCATCGATAAAGTGGTGATGCCCGGCTTCGTCGACCCGCATACGCACCTGCTTTTCGCCGGAAGCCGTGAAGATGAGTTTGCCATGCGCAATGGCGGCGCAACCTATAAAGAAATTGCCGACAGCGGCGGCGGGATTCTCAGCACCGTGGAAAGCGTTCGCGACGCAACGAAAAGAGATCTGAAGAAATTCGCACGCCGGCATCTCAACGCGATGATGCGGCAGGGAACGCTGACCGTCGAAATCAAAAGCGGCTACGGTCTCGACATCGAAACCGAAATCAAAATGCTCGAAGCAATTTCCGAACTGAATGAAGAAGAAGTGATCTCGATCGCCGGCACGTTCCTCGGCGCGCATGCCGTACCGCCGGAATACCGGGAACGGAAACGGGAATATGTCCACGAAATTACCGAACGGATGATACCGTACATCGGCACAAAAGGTCTTGCCAGTTTCTGCGACGTGTTCTGCGACGACGGATTTTTCAGCATGAACGAAAGCCGGGAAATTTTATTGCAGGGAAAACGCTTCGGTCTGGCGCCGAAGATTCATGCCGACGAACTTTCGGCAAACGGGGGAGCGGAACTTGCTGAGGAAGTCGGGGCGGTGTCGGCGGATCACCTCGAACACGTTTCCGATAACGGCATTGCGGCACTTGCAAAAGCGGGCGTTGTCGCAACATTATTGCCGGGTGTTTCGTTCAATCTCAATCATGGCTATGCACCGGCTCGAAAGCTGATCGATGCCGGAGTACCGGTTGCAATCTCGACCGATTTTAACCCCGGCTCATGCATGTCGTACAGTATGCCGATGATGATGACGATTGCCTGCACGCAGATGCGCATGACACCCGAAGAAGCGATCACTGCCTCAACATTGAATGCCGCGGCGGCAATTCAGCAATCGGATGAAACCGGCAGTATTGAAGTCGGCAAGAAAGCGGACATCATTCTTCTCGATCTTCCGAATTACAAACATCTTCCGTATCATTTTGGTGAAAATCACGTAGTCAAAGTTGTCAAAAACGGCGTCGTCCTGGAATTTTAAATTATGAAAAAACTTATCGAATGCGTCCCGAACTTCAGTGAAGGACGCGACCTGAAAACCGTCAACGCAATTGCCGACAGCATCAAAGCGGTTGCCGGCGTGAAATTATTGAGCGTCGAGCCGGACAAAGATTACAACCGGTCGGTCGTGACGTTTGTCGGCGAACCGGACGCTGTGCAGGAAGCCGCGTTCCAATCGATGAAAACGGCAGCGAATCTTATCGATATGACGAAACACAAGGGCGAGCATCCGCGTATCGGTGCGACGGATGTGGTTCCGTTCATTCCCGTTTCCGGTGCAACAATGGAAGAATGTGTTCAGCTCGCGAACGCGCTCGGCAAGCGTGCGGCGGAAGAACTTGGTATTCCTATGTATCTGTATGAAGAAGCCGCAAAAATTCCGGAACGGAAAAATCTTTCCACGATCCGGAAAGGTGAGTACGAAGGTCTTGCCGAAAAATTGAAAGATCCGGCATGGAAACCTGATTTCGGAATGGCAACGTTCAATCCTCAATCCGGTGCAACGGTAACCGGCGCACGGTTCTTTCTCATCGCGTACAATGTGAATTTGTCGACGAACAATAAAGATTACGCTCATGAGATCGCGTTACGTATCCGTGAAAGCGGGCGATCGATAAAAAATACCACCGGCGTCAGCATCAAAGTTCCCGGCACACTGCAAGCGGTGAAAGCAATGGGTGTGTTGCTCGAACGGCACGATATCGCACAGGTTTCCATCAACCTGACGAATTATCACGTTACACCACCGCATGCCGCATATGAAGAAGTCAGAAAAGAAGCACAAAAGCTCGGCATCAATGTCACCGGAAGTGAAATTGTGGGATTGATTCCGAAAGAAGCAATATTACTGACGGGAAAGTTTTATTCCGACCGTTCGAACGCAACGGAAGATCAGTTAATTGAAAAAGCAATCGAGGCGCTGCGATTGAGCCAGCTTGAACCGTTCGATCCGAAAAAGAAAATCATTGAATATTTAATTTAAAGGTATCTCCATGAAACTTATCGAAAAATCAGTCACAAAATTTCTTGATGAACTCGCGTCGAAATCACCGGCGCCCGGTGGAGGCAGTGTTGCCGCGCTTGCCGGTTCGCTCGGCAGCGCACTGACGGCGATGGTATGTCAATTGACTATCGGCAAGAAAAAATATATCGGCGTTGAAAAAGAAATGAAGAAAGTTCTCGAACAATCGGAAGAGCTGCGCCGTAAATTTGCCGCACTGGTCGACGAGGATACGGAAGCATTCAACAAAGTCATGGAAGCATACGGCTTGCCGAAGGAGTCGGACAACCAGAACGCTCTTCGCACGGCGGCAATCCAGGAAGCAACGAAAGAAGCGGCGCTTGTTCCGTTGAGCGTGATGAACCACATCATCGATGCGCTGGCGCTTACCCGCGTTGTTGCGGAAAAGGGGAATGCAAATTCTATAAGCGATGCGGGGGTAAGCGCGTTCATGCTGCGGACCGCTGCGGAAAGTGCTGCGCTGAATGTCCAGATCAATTTGCAGACCATCATCGATTCTGAATTTGTCGGATGGCGGTCGGACGAGGTCGCTACACTTCTTCGCACCGCGCAATCGGCAACCGAAGAAATTCTTGCCGTTGTCCGCAAAAAGATCAACAACGCCTGAGACTGTCCGCGCTACGAAAGTTGAGAGAGAATGGAAAGCGCCACCATAACAACCGCGGCAGTTTCTGTTCTTAGTCTGCGATCTCCCAAATAAACCGTTTGAAAGCCGGACTTCCGGCATGTCAGTACTTCTTCAAGTGTGAACCCGCCTTCCGGACCGACAAGCATGAGAACACTGCCCGATGGTTTTCCGACAGGAAGCGATCGAATACTATCCGGTTGTTCTTCTTCGTGTGCAATCAATTTCAGATCGAACAGGTCACGCTGTGTAAGAACTTCATCAAGGGTCATCAATTCTCGTACGACCGGCAAGTAAGAACGTCCGGATTGCTTCATGGCGGCAAGCGCGAGTTTCTGCCACCGGTCGACTTTTGCATGAGAAGGAATCGTCCGTTCTGTGGTTAATGGAATAATTTCCTTCACGCCTAATTCAGTAACCTTTTCCACCAGAAAATCGAACTTGGAAGGATTTTTTAATACGCCGACTCCGAGAGTGATATTCACCTGCGGCTCGTGATAGTGTTCGTAGGTTCGGAGAATCTTTCCGTGTGCGGCTTTTTGATTGATCCGTTCGAGCACAACATCGAATGCTGTTCCCATGCCGTTCACGACGCGGATCTGATCGCCTTCCTTTTTTCTCATCACATGCGTCATGTGAGAAAATTCTTCGCCATCGATGGTAACGGCATCGTTGGTAATATGTTCGGGGGGAGAATAAAAATAATCCATGGATAGAGTTCCTTAGAATGCCGCTCCGGCATCGATGATAAACTGTCCGCGTCGCGCTTCGTTCCATGCATATTCGGTACGAAGCACGGCACTGTACGGCAATAGAAAATGCAGTCCGACGCCGTATCCTTTTGCAACATTAACCAACGCAAGCGGATCATGACGGAACCATACCGTTCCTGCATCGCCGAATGCCGCTGCGACGATACCGAACTTCCACACACCGAATTCCTTCGGAAGAAATCCCACAAAAAAATACCGTGCGGGAAGAATCGTAAAATGAAGTTCAGTCGATAGCCCCAAAAGATTTTCACCTTCCATCACCTCGTCAAAGTGTCCGCGAATCCTTTCACCGTATCCGAAATATACATGATTGTACGGAGGCGTCGGGCCGGCCGCAACAATATCCGAATAAGCACGAACGGTCCAATCAAACGCTCCGATGAGCGGAACATACCGGCGAAGATCGGTGGCATACCGGATAAAATCGATTGTCGCACCGGGAATACCGTACTTGGTAATCGTGAATTGTGCAAGTGAGCCGAGATGGGGATATTCGGAAAGATCGCGGGAATCATATGTGTAACCGACTTGCAAGGTCGGGTAAGAATCTTTTCCGGTCGGTGAGAGCGTTCTTCCGGGAAGATAATCGGGTACGGAAATAATGTTGTATCCCAACTGAGCCCAAACGTTATGTTGAATACCGAAACGCCGTCCGATGGTTGTCGAAACGGAAAAATGATGCTCGTCGAAATTTGCCGTATCTTCTTCGGCAAGAATGCTTTGATTTTGTTCGGTGCTGTACGAAAGCTGTCCCTGAAGATAGTATGTTCCTTCCTCGCTCAAAAAAGGATTGCGGTAAGAGAGTGCAACCATCGGATCGTAACCGAACACAAATGTGGAAAAAAGTTTTTCGTCGCGGCCGCGGAAATTCAGATGCGCCAAACCGGCACCGTAAAATAATTTACTCCAGTCTCTGTCTTTAATTCCAAAAATAGGATATGGATATATGTACCACCGCTCATGCACATCGACATTGATGGTGGCCTTACCGGATGTTGTCGGCATGATTTTCAGGACAACTTCCGTGAACAAGCCGAGACTGTAAATTCTGTTCTTATCATATTCAAGAAGATCCCGTGTGATCAGAGCACCGGGATGCAACGACATTTCACGAAGGATGACAAAATCTTTGGTGTGATCATTTCCGGTAACCGTCACAGTATCGACGACAAAGACCGAATCCGGAAAATCTTCCACGGTGGAATGAACCTGAACGGAATCCTGGCAGAAACAAGAATACGCACCAGAAACTAAAAAGAAGATACTCAGCAGTAAGAAACGCAAAACGATATTATTCCTGAAAATGGATGTATGTTAGGATATGATTACCGTCGCACGTGATGACGATATTCAATTGCAATGCATTTATCCATAATAACGGATAATCCGGCATCTTGCGCAAGTTTTGCCGCTGTTTCGTTCACGACGCCCAATTGCATCCAGATTGTTTTTGCATGAATGGCGATAGCATCCTGTACAACGGGAATGACCGTTTCGGGATTTCGAAAAATGTCTACGATATCAATCGGCTCCGGAATATTTTTTACAGAGGAATAGCACGTAAGACCAAGAACTTCGGAATATGCCGGATTGACGGGGAAAACCGTATACCCCGCGTCGATAAGAAATTGCATAATGGAATTACTGTCCCGCCACGGTTTTTGCGATGCGCCGACCACGGCGATGGTTTTCGCTTCTTGCAATATATTTTTGATCTCACGATTTTCCATCGTCGCGCAGAGCAGAAGATTCGCTGTTCTCCAGAAGTTGCAGAGTTTTTTCTGCCGCTTCCTGTTCGGCATCTTTTTTATTTTTACCGTAACCGGTGCCGTAGGTAATCGATCCGAGAATCACTTCCACGGTAAACGTCCGGTCGTGATCCGGACCTTCTTCGTGAACGATGACGTATCGCGGAAAACCGAATCCCCGCGCCTGCGAAAGTTCCAGCAAGCGGCTCTTAAAATTTTCATCTTCCAGCTTCACGGAACCTTTCTCGAGCGATTCGTTGAAACACATTTCGACGAATTTTTTCGCCCGCAGGAACCCTCCATCCAGGTAAATCGCACCGATGATCGCTTCGAAGGCATCGGCAAGAATCGTTTCCATGCCGCGTCCCGGAATTTGCAGTGTATTCGGACTCAACAGCATGAAATCCATCAGCCGGTGTTCTTTCGCAAAGATTCCCAACGCCTTCCGGTTGACAAGCCGCGACCGCAGTTTGGTTAAATCGCCTTCTTCCGCTGTGATATCCCGCCGGAATAAATATTCCGCGGCAATAAGATTGAGGACGGCATCGCCGAGAAATTCGAGCCGTTCGTTGGAAACAGATTGATCGTTGCCGGTAACCTGAAGGTATGAACGATGGGAAAGCGCTTCGGAGAAAATTCTTTTATCGCGAATAGAATAGTGGAGAACGGATTCGAGTTTGGGAAAATCAGTGGGTGGAGCACCCGTTTGTGTGCCAAAACCGAACAGCGTGCCGACCCGTATAAAAAAACGGCGCAACATGTTCATGAGAAAATGCCGTTAATCCGGCCGGAATTTTTTGAAAAGCAATGATGCGTTATGCCCGCCGAATCCGAATGTGTTGCTGATCGCGTGATTGACATTTTGTTTGATCGATTTGTTGGGTACATAATTCAAATCACATTCCGGATCAGGAAATTCGTAGTTGATGGTGGGCGGAATCATTCCATGATAAATAGTAAGAAGCGTCGCGACCGATTCCACCGCGCCGGCGGCACCGAGAAGATGTCCGGTCATCGATTTTGTCGAACTGACAAACAGTTTATATGCGTGCTCTCCGAATACCGATTTAATCGCCTGGGTTTCGGATTTATCGTTAAACTCGGTCGACGTGCCGTGTGCATTGATATAATCGATTTCTTCAGGACGCACACCCGCATCCTTTAAACATATACGCATGGAGCGAATGGCTCCTTCGCCGCCGGGAGCCGGAGCAGTAATGTGGTAGGCATCGGCTGTCAACCCGATACCGGCAACTTCACCATAAATACGCGCACCGCGTTTACGGGCGTGTTCCAGTTCTTCGAGAATAAGCATCCCGCCGCCTTCCCCCATAACGAATCCATCGCGTTGCGCGTCGAACGGACGACTGGCTTTTTGCGGTTCGGCATTCCGCGTGGATAATGCTTTCATCGCATTGAAACCGCCGACACCCATCGGTGTAATTGCCGCTTCCGATCCGCCGGTAAACATCACGTCGGCGTCACCGCGCTGGAGAAGAATGAATGCGTCGGCAACTGCGTGTGAGGATGTCGCGCAGGCTGAGGTGGTCGCATAATTCGGTCCTTTAACCTGAAATTTCATCGAGATATGCCCTGCCGCAATATCGGCAATCATCATCGGAACGAAAAACGGACTGATCCGATGAGGGCCTCCGGTGTCATGAACGGTTTGCATCTGTTTGTGCCACGTCCACATGCCGCCGATGCCTGACCCGAAAATCACGCCGATACGTTCACGGTCTTCGCGTCCCAGATCGAGCCCGGAATCTTTCACCGCCATGTCCGCACACGCCACTGCATACTGCGTAAAAAGATCCATACGATTCGTGGCTTTCTTATCCATATAATTTAATGGATCGAAACCCTTTACTTCGCACGCAATTTTTGTGTCGTATTGCGACGCATCGAAACAGGTGATCGGTCCGCCGCCGCTTTTGCCGTCGAGAGAATTTTTCCAAAACTCTTCGATGCCAAGACCGATAGGCGTTACGACACCCATGCCCGTCACGACAACACGACGCCGTTGATTATTGCTCGAACTGTTCATTGCATTCTCCACCCTCTGTTCATTATCCATTAACCGGAATGACCCGGTTTACGGGTTGGATTCCAGGTTGAATGTACGAAAGATTATGCTTTTGCCGACAGATACTTTATCGCGTCACCGACGGTGGCGATTTTTTCCGCATCTTCATCGGGAATCTGAAGATTGAATGCTTTCTCAAATTCCATCACCAGCTCCACGGTGTCGAGAGAATCTGCGCCGAGATCATTTGTGAACGATGCTTCCGGTGTGACCTGTGATGCTTCAACACCCAGCTTGTTCATAATGATTTCTTTAACTTTTCCTTCCACATCTGCCATACAATACTCCTTTATTTGTGAATATACATTGAACAAGAATGATAAAGATGATGACCAATTACATAACCATACCGCCATCGACGCACAAAACCTGCCCGGTAATATAGTCTGCTTCCGGTGAAGCTAAAAATTTTACGACGCCCGCAATTTCTTCCGGCTTACCGGTTCGTTTCAAGGGAATATGTTCCGCCAGTTGTTTGCGCTGTTCTTCCGTTAACTTTGCCGTCATGTCCGTTTCGATAAATCCGGGAGCGACGGCATTCACCTGAATATTTCTCGAACCGAGTTCCTTTGCCATCGTTTTGGTGAATCCGATGATGCCGGCTTTTGATGATGCATAATTTGCCTGACCGGCATTGCCGATTACTCCGGCAATCGACGTAATATTGATAATTTTTCCGGAACGCTGACTCATCATCGGCCGAATTGCTGCTTTGGTAACGTTGAAAATACTTTTCAAGTTCGTATCAATGACCGTATCCCAATCTTCTTCCGTCATCCGCATGAGCAACGTATCTTTGGTAATGCCGGCATTATTGACAAGAATATCGAGCCGCTGAAATTTCTGTACAATCGCTTCGACCATTTCCCGCGATGGATTGAATTGTGCAACATCGGTTTGAAACGACATTGCCTGTCGACCCATTTTCGTAATTTCATCCACGACCTTTTGTGCTTCCTGGGAAGCACTGCGATATGAAATCATCACATCGGCACCGGCAGATGCAAGCGCAAGAGCAATTGCCCGGCCGATTCCGCGTGAACCGCCTGTAACGAGAGCAATCTTATGTTCAAGAATTGCGGACATTATGCCGTTACCATTTTTTCGATATCATGATACGTATCGATTCCGCGAACTTCAACCGCCGGTGAAATTCGTTTTATCAAACCCTGAAGAACTTTACCCGGTCCAATTTCGACAAACGACGTCGCACCACCGGCCACCATGTTGCGGACAGATTCATCCCATCGAACAGCGCTTGTTAATTGCTGTTCCAACAATGTACGAATTTCTTCCGCCTTTTGCACTTGACGCGCTGTGACATTGGCATACACCGGAATGCGGGCATTCTGTATCGGCGTTGCTGCCAGTGCCGTACGCAATCGTTCCCGGGCACTCTGCATCAGCGGTGAATGAAACGCTCCGCTGACAACCAATTCCTTCACGAGCTTTGCTCCTTTACTTTTCGCAAGCTCCATCGCTTTGCGAACGCCTTCGACGGAACCACTAACGACAATTTGTCCGGGCGAATTGAAGTTTGCCGACTGGACAATGCCGGCTGAGCTTGCTTCTGTACAAAGCGCATCAACAACATCCGGCTCCAAACCGACAACGGCCGCCATCGTTCCCTTGTACTGTTGTCCGGCTTCCTGCATCAACTCACCGCGCAATCGTACCAGCTTCAATCCATCTTCAAAGGTCATCGCACCCGCAAAGACCAAAGCAGAATATTCTCCGAGCGAGTGACCGGCAGCCATCTGCGCGTCGTGCTGTTCCATCATCATGGTCAGCGCCATGCTGTGGAGAAAAATTGCCGGCTGTGTATTCTTGGTCTGGCGAAGATCGATTTCCGGACCTTCAAAACAAATCGTGCTGATCGGAACACCAAGAACGACATTTGCCTGTTCAAAAATATTCCGCGCGGTAATACTTTTTTCCGCCAGGTCTTTTCCCATTCCCACATATTGGGAACCCTGTCCGGGAAATATGTAAGCAATCTTCGACATTGTTATGAATTCTTCGGACCGTCAATTGCCCATTTTACCAATATCGCGCCCCATGTATATCCGGCGCCAAAGCTGGAAAGAACGAGCGTGTTTCCGCGTTTCAATTTTCCGTTTTGCCACCACTCGGAAAGGCATAACGGAATCGTCGCTGCCGTCGTATTACCATATTTCTCTATATTGATCATTACTTTCGACGGATCAAGGCCCATTCTCTGCCGACACGCATCAATAATGCGAAGATTCGCCTGATGCGGAACAAGATAATCGACATCATCGCCGGTAAGGTGATGACGTTTCATGATTTCTGCAGAAACTTCCGCCATGCCGATGACGGCAACTTTAAAAACCGCTTTCCCGTCCTGGAAAATAAAGTGCATCTTCCGGTCAACCGTTTCATGCGTCGGCGGATTGAGACTTCCGCCGCCTTTCATGTGGAGATATTCCTCGCCGCTGCCGTCGCAATATAAAATCTGATCGATAATACCGGTATCCGGATCGCTGGTCGGTTCCAGTAACACCGCGGCACCGGCGTCTCCGAAAAGAATGCAATTATTGCGGTCGGTATAATCGGTGATGGAACTCATTTTATCCGCTCCGACGACCACCACTTTCTTGTACGCGCCTGTTTGAATAAACTGAGCGCCGACAACCAACGAGAATAAAAATCCCGAACACGCGGCAGAAACATCAAATCCCCAAGCTTTTTTTGCACCGATTTTCTCCTGTATCACACAAGCCGTCGGTGGAAAAAACATATCGGGGGTGACGGTAGCCACAATGATGACATCTATTTCTTCCGGACCGATACCGCGGCGCTTGAGCATTGCTTCAATCGCTTTTGCACCGAGGTCGGATGTTGCGCCATGTTCAAGAATCCTCCGCTCACGAATACCGGTGCGCGTGTAAATCCATTCATCGGTGGTATCGACCATTTTCTCGAGATCCGCATTCGAGAGAATTTTGTCCGGAACATAATGTCCGACAGCGGTTATTGCCGCATGAATACGATTGGGTGATTCCTGTTTCATTGCGCTGAGACGAGTGCTTGTTGAATATGGTGATTGATATTTTTTCGAACTAATTCTTCCGCACGAAAAATCATATTTTTGATTGCCTTTGGCGTCGACGATCCATGACCGATAATGGAAACACCTTTTACGCCGAGAATCGGCACGCCGCCGGATTCTTCATAATCCAAACTTTTCAACGCGTTTCGCAGCGTCGGCCGCATCAATGCGCCGACAAGTTTTGTGTAGAAACTCTTTTCGGCAACCTGTTTCAACCGGCTTTTAAAAAATGACGGCACGCTTTCACCGAATTTAAGGATGACATTGCCGACAAATCCGTCGCAGACGACCACATGCGCTTTGCCGTTCAGAATATCGCGGCCTTCGACATTGCCGATAAAGTTCAACGTACTGTTTTTCAACAGTTGATACGCTTCCTTTGCCACTTCGTTTCCTTTGGAATCTTCTTCGCCGATATTCAGCAACCCGACGGTCGGGCTTTCAACATTGAGCATCGCGCGAACATAGATACTTCCCATCACACCGAATTCGTATAAATGCTGCGGCTTACAATCTACGTTCGCTCCCGCATCAAGCAACAGACAAACGCCGTTGACGGTCGGTAAGAACGCTCCAATCGTGGGGCGACCGATACCTTCGATCCTGCCGAGAATAAGCGTCGATGCCGACATGACTGCGCCGGAATGTCCTGCGCTGACAAAAGCATCGGCTTTTCCTTCTTTGTGCAGTGTAATGCCGACACTGATGGAAGAATTTTTTTTCTGGCGCACCCCGACGGTTGCGGCATCGTGCATATCGATCACTTCGGGTGCGTCCACAATTTGAAAAGACAATTCGCCGTGCTGGTGTTGCCGGAGTTCACGTTCAATAATTGATTTCGGTCCGACCAGCAATACGGCAAGACGGTTTCCGGCTTCCCGCATGGCATCAATCGCTCCGGCAATGACGTTTCGAGGGGCAAAATCACCTCCCATGGCGTCAACCGCAATCCGTATGTTCGATTGTCCTGATTCCAAGAGAATGTTGTGTGAGCTTTCGATCGGTTATCCGGTTAGCGATACTGATCTGTCGCGATCGCGAATGTCGGCACGGAAATGATTATGATTCTTTCGGAACAACAATGGAACGCCCGTGATAGTAGCCGCAATTCGGGCATGCGCGGTGCAGGAGTTTATGTTCGTGGCAATTCGGACATTCCGCAGTCGACGGGGCTGTTGCTTTGTAATGCGTCCGGCGTTTTGCCCCGCGGGATTTCGAATGTCGTCGTTTGGGATTTGGCATTGCGTGATTCCTCTCTTAATTTTTCAGATTTCTTTATTTCGATAAATTTTGTAACCCGCTCCAGCGTGAATCAATCATCTCTTTTGTACAATCGCATGAAGCATGATTCCAGTTTGTTCCGCACCGCGGGCATAAGCCCTTACACTCTTCTGTACATAACAGCTTGAGCGGAACCGCGAGCAGAAGCACTTGCCGGACATCTTCCCGGAGATCGATCGTTACCGTATCGGGACTGATGACCTGAACTTCGTCATCGGGAAACCGACCGCTTTCCGTTTCGTCATACAGATAGAACATCGTATATCCGGTTGCAATGGGTCGCTCGAATTCATCAAGACAGCGGTCGCATCCGAACACGCCCACCGTGCGGATGTCCGCTTTCAGATACATCTGCCGCGAAGCTTTGTCGAGACGTGCATCGATTTCTACCGGCTTGGAAAATTGTGCGTCGAGTCCGACTTCTGCCGGTGAAGCAGAAAAATGATATTCGTGAATTCCACTGGAAAGTCCGGAAATACGAATCTTCAGTTCACTCTTATTCGATTCCGATTTTCGCAATGAACTCTTTTTCCTTTCCAAACGCTGAAAATCACTACATTTTGAACGAAAACCCAATTAATATATGAATTTATCATAGTAGAGTCAAGGAAACGTCTGTCTCGATTTTTTTAGAAGAACTATGAGTATTCTATCGATTTAAATTGATTTTCAAACCATCTATTTGTTCACAAGAAGATTCCCCTTGCCTCAAGAGCAAATATTTAGTATCTTGAAAATGCCAAACAACAGTACACCGTTTTTGCCCCGTGAAGGATAAAGAGTAGGCCTCCCGAGCGGGGTGGCATTGCCAGCTTTTACGTTGTAGTTGCAGATGTAATCCCCGTGCCCGTTCAACTTTCTTGAACATTCCACGAGGTGTGCCATCGCAAGCATAAGCGTCCCTGTGTGATGATCGGTTGTGGAGGAGCGAAGTCTTATCGTGCAGTGAGTGACCACAATCCACATTGGAGTTGATGCGTAAAAAGCCAAAAAGATCTGGCCTAGTCGGAGAGTATGACGCGTGCGTCATGGTCTCCGGCAGAGCGGAGCCTCGGGTACATTTTTATCAACTTTTTTGAAAGGATTCACTCCATGGAACAGGGCACTGTGAAATGGTTCAACGGAGCCAAAGGATATGGCTTCATTTCACGTCAAAACGGCGAAGATGTTTTCGTCCACTTCAAGGCGATCGTCGGTGATGGCTACCGCACCTTGAATGAAGGCGATAAAGTCCAGTTTGATGTGGAAAAAGGACCGAAGGGGTTGCAAGCAGCAAACGTAACGAAAGTGTAATGCTGTAACTTCGACGTAGGAACCCCAGCCGGTCACAAATTGCTGGCTGGGGTTTTTTTGTAGCACATTTTTTTCATCAGGAGAAAGAGCGTATGGCGCAAGGCACAGTTAAATTTTATAACCCGGTGAAAGGATTCGGTTTTATTACGACCGACGCCGGTGAGGAAATTTTTTTCCACAAAAGTAATGTCAAGAATACAGGGTTTCGCGACGTTCTCGTACAGGGCGACAACGTACAGTTCGAAGAGAAACAGGAACAAAAAGGAAAGCGGGCATACAATATCTGCCGTGTGTAATTCTTTATGAGACGCATCAACACGGTGCGTCTCTTTTTTTTCCTCCCTACATCATTCCAACCGGATCAACATCAATCATAACCTGCACCGACCGGGATTTCCCTTCCGACGATAACCGGTACACATGTAACGCTTTCTCCACAACTCTGTGTAATTGATGACCCGACGGATCGGTTTCTTTTTTACTTTTCAGAACGATATGCCAGCGAAAATTTCCCTTGAGTTTCGATAAAACCGCGCTTGACGGTCCTAAAATGATTGAAGATTGATTTTGTCGTTTCAGATAACCGGCAAAATTTTGCGCATGATTCATCACTTCGTTTTCATTCTTTCCTTTGAATTCAATAAGAATCAGCCGCGAACCGGGCGGATAGCGCAGTTCCGTGCGAAGTTCTTTCTCTTCATCATAAAATGATTTGAAATCATGCGTCAGCACATGATGGAGCGCTTCATGCTTCGGCTGGTGTGTTTGAATGATAACTTCGCCGGCAAGCGCACTGCGTCCTGCCCGCCCCGCAACCTGCGTGAGGAGCTGGAACGTTCTCTCCGCCGAACGAAAATCGGGCAGAAGCATTTGTGTGTCGGCTGAAATAACGCCGACAAGCGTGACACGCGAAAAATCCAATCCCTTCGCCACCATTTGTGTGCCGAGAAGAATATCGGCATCGCCATCGGAGAATTTTTTCAGAATCTTTTCGTGCGCACCTCGGCTCGTTGTCGTGTCAAGATCCATCCGTGCAATCCGCGCTCCTGGAAAAAGCGCAGTCAGTTCTTCTTCAACTTTCTGCGTGCCGATGCCGCGGTATTGGATGTCGACAGAAGAACATTGCGGACAAACATCCGGCGGCTTTTTTACCATCCCGCAATAATGACAGCGCAAATGTTTTTTCGTGAGATGATAGGTCAGAGAAATCTGACAGTTATCGCACATCTCGACGTAACCGCAGTCGGGACATTCGACAAACGGAGCAAATCCGCGCCGGTTCTGAAGAAGTATGATTCCTTCCTTTTTTTGCAGACGATCTTCGATATGTTCTTTCAGCAAATTCGAAATCGATCCGAATTCAAATTTCCGTTTCGATGCACGCGCCTGAACGGCGTCCGTTTTAAATTCTTCTTTCCGTGATGCACGAAATTCTTCTAATTTCTTTTTTCGCTCTTCCGTCATATCGACAATCGTGATGACGCGGAAGCTGCGCATTGTCGACACGTTCCGGCAATTCGAGCAGTGTGAATTTCCCGCTCAGTGCATTTGCGTACGATTCAAACGACGGCGTCGCGGAACCGAGCACGACCACGGCATTCAATTTCTGCGCACGCACCAGCGCAACATCCCGCGCATGATACCGCGGCGTCTGGTCGAATTGCTTGTACGACGGCTCCTGCTCTTCGTCGACAACAATCAAACCGATATTTTTCAACGGAGCGAACACGGCTGAGCGCGGACCGATAACAATCGAACATTTTCCCTCGTGCGCTGCACGCCATGTATCGTATCGCTCGCCGAGCGACATCCGGCTGTGCATCACCGCTACTTTCTCGCCGAAGTGAAATCTGAATCGCTGCACGATCTGCGGCGTCAATGCAATTTCCGGAACAAGCATAATTGCCGTTTTGCCGCTGTTCAGTGTTTCACGAATCGCGTCTATATATACCTGCGTTTTGCCGCTTCCGGTCACACCGTGAAGGAGAAATGCATGAAATTGGTTTTTTGTAATTGCTTCCGTAATCGATTGAAATGCCGATTGCTGATGCACATTCAGCACGATGTTCTGCGCACCGGGCGGTGGCTCATAAGTGTCGAATGCCTGTGCACGTTTCACTTCACGCTTGCTGATTGTGATAAGGTTTTTTCTTGCAAGCGATGTCACTGAAGAAAGCGAACTGTGAGAATTTTTCAGCAAATTGGTAACGGAAATTACCGGCGCTTCAAATAAAAGCAATGCTTTGATAACCGCCGTCTGTTTTGCAAAACGTTTTGATGATCGCATGTTACGTCGAGCCATTCCTGCCATTGTTTTCGTGAAGATTCCGACAATTCAATAACCTGCTCGAATTTCGGTTTTCCTTTTTGCTTTCGGCAATTCTTCTTCGATGCGGACGATGCCTCGTTCTGCAAGCTCATTAATGATTTTTGAAATACTTTTCGCTTTCAGCAATGTTTGAATCTGGCTGATGCTCAATGAACCGTGTTCCTGCAAATGCCGGATGATGGACATTTGTTTCGGGCTTACATTTTTGTCTGAAACCGATTGATCGCCGGAGAGCGTAAGCGTTACGCGGCGTTTGCCTGCCTGAAACGATCCTTGGACGAGCACGGTTTTCAGAACTTCGCCAAGCGGTGCAAAATAATAGTCGGCGATCCATTTCGTTAAATACAGAAGCTCATCGGAAAGAAGCGGCTCGGCGTCGATGATGTCCAGAACAGATTTGATATTTGGGACATCCGGTTTGCGATGCGAGACTGCGACGATGAATCCGGTGAGCGTTCGTTTCCCGAACGGCACGACAACACGCACGCCTGCCTTTGCCGCCTGCGAAAGTTCCGGCGGAACGCTGTACGAAAATATTGTATCGACCGCTACGGGAACGGCAACATCGACAAACAGTTGTGACATGTGTGAAATGATTTTGATGGTTGAAGAAAATGTCGTGAAAAAAGGATGGAGATGCAAACCACCCCGAAACCTTGCGAAGGTGAAATTTATCCCGCTGAAAGCGGGAACCTTCGCAAGGTTAGCCCGCTTGACAAAGAGCATGCGGTTTTGTAATTTGCATTCCAATGCAGAGATTGCGGTGGAGGATTATCGTTCTTACCAAACGATTCACGGTGAAACTTCATTAAAAAGACGAAAGGCGCAATTAAAAAGTTACGCGCAACACCCCTTACAGTTTTTGAGTTGGATTAGTTTTGATTACATTTAGACATCCGACCATTCAAGAAATGAAAATAGATGCCAAATTACATTCGGAATGCTCAAACAGCCTTTACTCCCCGTAATGCAGAAACGATTCACTCAATTTTAGATATTGAACTCCAAGACGGTCTAATACTTTATGTTTTTCCGGGCTCGCTGAGTCCAAACGACATTTGGCTGAAGTATCGCAAGCTTAATTCGCGTGTCAGAACACCCAAACATATCCATTGGGCTGTTGATCTCCTGATCAAGAAGTTCTTGAGCAGAGACCTGACGAACACTCTATTGGAAGTCTTCCGTCACTGCTGGGATAACGTACAAGGACTCCCGGCCAGAGATGCAGATTCTATAATCGGAAGCTTGTCAATCGCTCAGAACCAAAACTACGTTCACCAATTTGAGCCTTTGAATGGTTTGGGTTTCTTCAGGGTCGACTTTCTTCTTCACTTGATGGAATTGTTAATGCTGCAGGAAAAGTCGAACAACCCTAACGAGTATATGTTCAAAGAGGTTCTTGATGGACTTCTCAATTCCAGTGATCTGTACAAAATAATATCAACCGTAAATCACAGAGGTAGATAGACTCTAATGCAGCTTCTCTCAACCAAGGCAAAGCCGTTCCTGAAATGGGCAGGCGGAAAAGCTCAACTGATTGAACAGATTGTAAAACACCTGCCTAACGAACTCAAAGAGGGCAAACTTCAGCGTTATGTCGAGCCCTTTGTAAATGGCAGTTGCACTCTTTTTTCACGTTGCCCAGATGTATGAGGTCGAAGAGTATTTAATCATGGATGTCAACGAAGAAGTCATACTGATTTATATGAGTATTCAGAGGATGTCGATAATGTTATCAACCTGCTGAAAACAATGGAACGAAGTTACATCGCCTTAGCCAAAACAGACAGAGGCAGTATTTCTATGCCGTGCGTTTTGAACTGAACGAGAACCGACCATCTATTGATTTCACCAACTACACCAGGCATGGTCCTGAACGCACAGCGTCTATAATCTTTTTCAATAGAAACTGTTTCAATGGGAATATTACGAGTAAATACAAACGCTGGGCTTAAAATCCCATTCGGAACGGACAAGAATTATTTTACTACGAAGTCAATCTCCGAAGCTGCTTCAGAACGATTGCAGCGCACCATTCATACGTTTCGGGGCTTTTTCAATTGCAAATCTATCGTAACAAATATGAAACGTTTGTGTATTTTAACCCCCATATCGCCCAATCAGGACAAGAACGGATAAATTTACCTCCTACTCTAAGTATGATTTCGACGTCGCTGCTCAATTACGCCTAGCATCGTTCTTTCGACTGCTATGAAGGGAATCTTGTAAGGCGGGCACAGACTATCGATGTAATTTGGTTCAACGAGAGAAAGTTCCGAATGCATTCTTTGAAGTTGAACACTCACCGACATCCAGAACTCGCTCTATGAAATTTTTCGAACTACAGGACTTTAATGCTGAATTTCGTATCGTCGCTGACCGAGCAAGACTAAAAGAGTATGAATCAAAGTAGGCTATTCAGAATTTAGTCCACATCTTAGACAGAGTAATTCACTACGTAGTGTATGAACGCATGTTAGAGTCAGCAAGATGAATTCTTCAAAGCTAGTAGGGTCAGCTCGTTGATAGATGAGCCCGACATTATAGCAAAGTGAAGACTTGAGTGACGTATGGCTAAGGATGCTTTGCTTATGAAACATATCAACGTAATTGAATTGGTATCTTCTTGAATTCGGTGGCGGCACGAAGACCGTTGAGGCATCACTCGAATAACGGTGCGCTTAGAGACCCATATTATCCATTTTCACAAAAGCAAAACTCCTCGACTGTGGAATCGATAGCCGAGATACTTCGTGGACAATAAAGGATTATAGTTTTTATCGAAATGCTTACTGGAACTCGATCAAGTGTTTTGACAATAGTGGAAGTTGATATCACCTCGAAGCGTATCGATTTCATCGTGGACAACAAGTCCAAGCAAAATGTTTCGGTCGGCGATGTTCAGAGTCTTACTGCTTTAAAGGACGCCTCAGTTGACCTCATCATCACTCATCCACCTTATGCAAACATCGTGACGTACTCTGATCGAAAGAACCCAGACGATCTTTCAAATCTTGCTGGCATTCCGACTTTCCTTGATGAATTGGAAGTTGGCATTAAAGAGTTGTTCCGTGTTCTCAAGCCAGACCGATATTGCGCGGTTCTTATTGGCGACACGAGAAAAGGACAGCACTATGTTCCGCTATCCCATTTCGTACTTGACCGCTGTCTGCGGAACGGTTTTGCCTTGAAGGAAGAAATCATCAAGACGCAACACAATACAAAGTATGGCCAACGATGGAAAGCTCAGGCGAAGCATTTTCAGTTTTACCTCATCATGCACGAACATCTGTTTGTGTTCCGCAAACCCAAACCGGGTGAAGACCTCTCACGAATTCGTTACAGCATTCTGAAGTAAGGGGCACTGCGCCTAATACATCGCAGTCATTCGTTTGGCGAAGCCATCACTTCGGAAGCAAATGAAAGAGCTGCAGAACGGGTGTAAGAACAACGTTGGAATTGGCGCAAAGTAAAAAGGCTCACCAATATCATCTCCATCCTGAATCGCTAGTCCAAAATAAAACAATATGTAATTGCCGGAATATTCCGTATCTTTCAGTATCAGCTATATTTTGTTTTTTCACATTTGGAGATACCGATGACGGAATCCCATCAAATCAACGTCGATTCGCCGCAACTGGAGGTTATCAAGAGCATGGAAGGATTTGTCGCCGGGAATCTTGGCTCCCTGCTCAAACCGATTGAAGAAAGCTGGCAGCCGACCGATTTTCTGCCCGACCTTTCCGCTGCGAACTGGAAAGAACAGGTGATGGATTTCCGGAAACATGCGGCGGAACTTCCCGATGAAGTCCTCGTCGTCCTCGTCGGCGACATGATCACGGAAGAAGCTTTGCCGACATACCAATCGTGGATCAACCGTTTGCGCGGCGTCAGCGACCCGACCGGCGCAAGCGACAGTCCGTGGGCACACTGGGGCCGCGGCTGGACGTCGGAAGAAAACCGTCACGGCGATCTGCTCAATAAGTATCTCTATCTTTCCGGCAGAGTCGATATGCGCGCCATCGAAACGACGATCCATCATCTCATCGCCAACGGCTTCGATCCGCAGACCGGCAACGATCCGTATCTCGGTTTCATTTACACGTCGTTCCAGGAACGCGCGACAAAGATTTCGCACCGCAACGTCGGTGTGCTGGCGGCAAAAGCAGGCGAGGAACATCTTCATAAAATCTGCGGCTTGATCGCCGGCGACGAAGCGCGCCACGAGAAAGCGTACAAAATGTTCATGGGCAAAGTATTCGAGCTGGATCCCGCCGGCGCAATACGAGCATTCACCACCATGATGAAATCCAAAATCCTGATGCCCGCCCATTTGATGTACGATGGAAAAGACAAAAATATTTATATAAAGTATTCCAACGTCGCGCAGGCAACAGGAGTCTACACGGCAAAAGACTACGCCGAGATCATCGAGACGCTGGTGCAGGAATGGAACGTAGCAGACATCACGGGACTTTCCGGCGCTTCGGCAAAAGCTCAAGAATATCTCTGCACGCTATCGGATCGCTACACGAAACTTGCAGAGCGTTTAGCATTTTCCGGCAAAGAAACATTCAGCTGGATTTACGACCGCGAAGTATCATTCAACCTCGGCACAAAGCCGGTACTCGCGTAGTTCTTCATCACCTGTGAAGATTCAACTACCCATCTCGCGGTTCTTGACACCCTTCACCCAATAAAAAGGATATTCATGAAATCGGAATCATTCGTTCTGAGCCCGCAAATCGTCGGCCTCCTCGAACAACAAGGCATTACCATCGCAACACCGATACAAAAAGAAATTATACCGGCAATCATCCAGGGACGGGATGTACTCGCACAATCGGAAACCGGTTCGGGAAAAACGCTGAGCTTCGCCATTCCCATTATCGAACAACTGCAACGGCGTGACGGACTTCGTGCGCTGATACTGGTTCCCACGCGCGAACTCTGCACACAGATTGCCGATGAGTTCATCAAATTTTCCGCCGGCAAACATCTCGGCATCGTTTCCGTGTACGGCGGCGTTTCCATCCCGAAACAGATTTCAAAAATAAAAACGGCAAATATCGTCGTCGCAACGCCGGGACGATTGATCGACCTGCTTTCACGCAAGGCGATCATGCTCGGCACCATCAAGATGCTCGTGTTCGACGAAGCCGACCGGATGCTCGATATGGGATTCATCAAAGACATCGAGCGCATTCTGCATCATGTTCCTGCAGAACGGCAAACGATGCTGTTCAGCGCGACCGTTTCGAAAGAGATCGAAGTGCTGAGCAGGAAATATTTGCGCAACCCGAAGCATGTCCGCATGGCATCGGCGGTAGAACCGACATTTCTCCAGCAAACGTATTACCAAACAACTGCCGAGAAGAAGATGGATTTACTCATCGGCTTGCTGAAACGGGAACGTCATCTTGCCCTTGTTTTTTGCAACCGGAAGCATATGACCGTGAAGCTTTCCAAAAAACTGACGTCGCAGGGAGTGAATGCCCGTTGCCTGAACGGCAACATGTCGCAACCTCAGCGCGAACGCGTCACCAACGAATTCAAGCAGAAAAAAATCAGCGTGCTCGTCGCAACGGATGTTGCCGCCCGCGGCTTGCACATCGACGATATTTCGCACGTCTACAATTTCGAGATCCCGAAGGATGTCGATTCGTACACGCACCGCGTCGGCAGAACGGCGCGGGCAGGAAAGAAAGGCGAAGCAATATCGCTTGTCGCAACGCCGGAAGAGAAGAAATTCTTCAAACAGATTCTCTTCGCGTACCGCGGCAGTATCACCATGAAAGACACCGGCGACGTTCCTGTCTCGGTTACGACGACATTCGCCGAATCACCTGCTGTCCATCAGAAATCGCGTTTCAAAAAGAAACCAAAAGAAAATTCCTGGAAGAAAAAGTGGCAGAAGTTTGTGCATAATTGAGGTCGGATCAAATTACAATCTTCGAGGTCGATTATGATCACACGGACATTTTCCGTTTTTATGTTTCTGATCGTTCTCATGATCGCAACGGAATCATGCAGGCATAACGTCAATCCGAAAAACAATGCCCTGAGTGATCGTGTGAAGACGCTGGAATCCACGGCGCCGGGCGTGGGGGAAGTGATGACCGGCGTGCAACTGCATTTTGCAAAACTCTTTTATGCCGCAAAAGCGGAAAACTGGAAGCTTGCGAATTTTGAAATTGATGAAGTAAAAGAGAATTTGGAAAATGCCGCGGCATTGCGTCCGGAAGAAAAGGGTGTGCAACTCCACGGAGTCGTCGATGCATTCGAACAAACGCAGATTGCCGCGCTGGACACGTCGGTTGAACGGCACGATCTGAAAACATTCCGTCAGAATTATTCCGATGCAATTTTAGTATGCAATTCGTGCCACCGATCGACCGGTCGGCCGTTTATCATCATTACCGAACCAACCGCTCCGCCGGTATCGAATCAGCAATGGGCACCGCCCTCCGACGACGCTTCATCGAAAATAAAGTCCAAATAAAAAAACCCGATCGTACATGATCGGGTTCGGTTACGTTGATAAATACATCGGTCAATATTGCGGAATCTTCGCATCGATTCGTCGGGACCATTCATCGATTCCACCCACCAGTGTTTTCACATTTCTGAATCCTTGACCGGATAAAAATTCCACTGCCTGCCGGCTTCGGCTGCCGTGATGACAATAAACGATGATTTCCTGATTTGGGTCGAGCTCATTAAGCCGATTCGGAATTTGCGCGAGCGGAATCAGTTTACCACCGATATTCGCTATTTTTACTTCGAACGGTTCCCGGACATCGAGCAGGAAAAATTGTTCCCCGCGATCCCGTTTCGCCTTCAATTGATCGACAGTGATCTGCACATCAGCGAGCTCGTATGTTTTCTCGATCGGAGGTTCGGCAAGAAATCCCAAATTAAATTTTCGCACCTCGTGAAACCGCGGCGGCTGCACGGGCAAGTCCGCCATCACAAACCGAACAAATTCTTCTTTTGTCGAAGTTTGTAATGCAGGATTAAATTTCCGTTCGAAGCCGATCGTTGAATTCGGCTTCGGACTCATTCCTTTACCGCACAACGAACCGGCATAATGCGTCGGGTAAATTTCCACACCATCCGGCAGAGAAAGTAATTTTTTCCAGATGCTGTCGAACAGCAACTCTGCACTGCCGTCGAGATCGGGCCTGCCGGTATCGCCGACAAACAGCGTATCACCGGTTAGCACCAACCACGGCTCGTTGCCGCGGGCGGTGTCGGTAACCAGTATGCTCATGCTATCCTGCGTGTGCCCCGGCGTGTGGAGAATTTTGAAAAGAATGTTTCCGACGGTCATTTCCTGTCCATCTTTGATTCCGGTAACGGGATATGATGCTTTCACCGACTCATGAAAATAGACCGGCGCACCAGTTGTCTCCGCCAGTTTTTTTGCGCCGGAAAGATGGTCGGCGTGCGAATGTGTTTCAAGAATATGCGTAATCTTCATCCGGTGATCGGCGGCATAACGAAGATACGGATCAATATCAACCTGTGGATCGATAACAGCACAAACTTGCCGTTGCGAACAGCCGATGAGATACGACAAACAACCTCCTTGTTCATGCCGAAATTGCTGAAAGATCATATATCCACGAGTTTTGTTTTTGAAATGAATTATTTGCAGTCATCTAATTACGGAATATTGCCGGAAACATGCAATTCCTTTTCCGACAAAAAATATTTTTACAATGTATGCAATCTTTTTTTTCTTATATTGTTATAAATAAGATAGAGCTATACTTTTCATGATCAGACATACGATTAAATACCTGATAATTTTTTCGATTCTTGTTTTATGTCTTGGCGGAACGGTTTTTTGTCAAAATCGAACAGCCGACATAAAGTACCAGCTCGCGCAAAGCTATGAGCGCTCGGGCGATTATGAATCTGCCGCAAAATTGTATGAAGATATTTTTGCAAAAGATTCCACCAACATGATCGTGTTCGATGCACTCAGGCGTTCCTATACTCAATTGAAACGGTACGACGATGGGGTTGCCTTGATGAACCGGATGCTGCGGATTCATCCGAACGATATCGGTATTCTTTCGGAGCTCGGATCAATATATGTCCTCAAATCCGACCTGAAGACGGCAAACGCCGTCTGGGAACGCGCAATTTCCTTCGATCCCAAGCAAGAAGGAACGTACCGGATGATTGCCGGAGCCATGGTGCAAAGCCGCATGTTCGATAGCGCCATCAGCGTCTACCGCCGGGCACGAACCGTTCTCGGCGGTCAGAATTTATTCGGATTCGACATTGCCTATTTGTATTCCATCACCCTGAATTATGCCGATGCAACGAAAGAGTACCTTAATCTGCTGCTGCAGAATCCGGCACAGCTCGGACTCATTCAATCACAGATTGCATCATACACCGGACGCACCGATGCGCTCAATGCCGCTACCGTTGTCGTGGAAGATGCAACCAAATCGTCTCCGGATAATCTTCCGTATCACCAGCTTTTGTCGTGGCTCTATATGGAAGGAAAACATTATGACCGCGCATACACGGTGTATAAATATCTCGACGCGAAAACACATGCGGGCGGGCACGAGTTGTACAACTTTGCGGCGCGCGCACTGAAAGAGCTGGCGTTCGCAGCCGCGACCGAGGCATTCCGCGATGTCATTACATTGTACCCGAACATCGATATCGCCGGACCGGTGAAATTTGGTTACGCACAAACACTGGAAGGAACGGAAGATGAAAGCGACACGTTAAAATTATTCGGCGATGCAAATCCGTTTCCCGCACCGCCGACATCCGGATCGAAACGGCGGTATGACGACGCCATTGCCGCCTACAATGCCGTCATCAAAGAATTTCCGACAACCGAAGTTGCTGCGCGCTCGCTTCTCCGCATCGCCGTCATACAACAGGAAAAATTATTCGACTTCGACGGCGCGCGGGCATCTCTTGAAACAATCGTCAAGACATATCGACAATATCCCCAGCTTGTTACCGACGGAACGCTTCGCCTGGGAAGTGTTTCTATCGCATTAAACGATCTAACGATGGCGCAAACACAATTTCAGTCTGTCGCGGGAACGGGCCAGCCGATTACCGTCGAACAACAACATGCTGTGTTTCATCTGGCGGAACTGGATTATTTTCAACAGCACTTTAACGATGCGCTGACAAAACTAAAAACCCTCACCGCAAACCCGACATCCGATGCGGCGAACGATGCCATCGCATTGCAGATTTTTATTCAGGAAAACCGACAGCCAAACGACTCCGCGTTGAGCGCTTTTACCGGCGCCGAGCTTCTCCGGCGACAGCGAAAATTTTCGGACGCACTCGACCGGCTTCAACATGTTGTGCAGCAGTTTCCCGCAACCGGCATCATCGATGACGCGTTCATTATGACCGGCGACATTCAAACACAACTGGGACACTATAACGAAGCGATTGCTATTTACGACAGTCTCGTCAGAAAATTTCCGGAAAGTATTTCAATCGATCGCACGCTCATGAAAATGGCGCAGGTCTATCACCTTGGTTTGAACAATTCAGCAAAAGCAATCGAATTATATCAGAAATTGCTTGAAAAATATCCTAATTCCATTTATGCCAACGAAGCACGCAAGCGGACAAGAATCTTGCGGGGAGATACGATTTGATGATCCTCAGAAAAACATCACAAAGCATATGCATTCGACTTTTTTCCCGAATGATTTTCATTGCCGGCATACTGATTTTCATCTGTGCGAATGCATTGAGTCAAAAAATTCTTATACCGATGGATCTGAAACAGACCGATCATTTAAAAGCATACGGCATTGCGTATTGGGCATTGACGAAAAATATTCAGGTCGATTGGTTGTTGAACTATCGCGGCGGATCGTTCATGCTGGACGCAGTCGATTCTGTTATTACGGAATGCCGGGTGCGTGACGTTGCGTTTGAGGAACTCACCGGTTCGCAGGCATCACAAATTTACGCGGAAGTTGCAGACGAAAACACCAACAGCGATGCGGTCCGTCTGGAAAAAGCTCCGAAAATTGCCGTCTATGTCCCGCCGAATTTTCTCCCGTGGGATGATGCCGTCACGCTGGCAATGGAATACGCCGAAATTCCGTACGACAAAATTTGGGATGACGATGTCCTCCAGGGTAAGCTCGTCAAGTATGATTGGATCCATCTTCATCACGAAGATTTTACCGGACAGTACGGAAAATTTTATGCCAATTTTTCCACACAGCCGTGGTATGTCGAACAGCAGGCAATGTATGAAAAGAAGGCGCACGAACTCGGCTTCGCGAAAGTTTCCGAAATGAAAAAAGCCGTTGCGCGAAAAATTAAAGAGTATGTTGCCGCCGGTGGATTTTTGTTTGCGATGTGTTCGGCAACCGATACATACGACATCGCTCTTGCCGCGGAAAACACCGACATTTGCGATATCATGTATGATGGCGATCCCCCGGATCTCAACGCGCAAAAGAAACTTGATTTTTCGAAATGCCTTGCATTTGAAAACTTTACCATAGAAATGAATCCGCTTCGTTATGAATATTCGGACATCGATATTCCACCGAGCGACATGGTCGATCCCAACAGAGAGGCAACCGATTATTTCACGTTGTTTGAATTTTCAGCAAAATACGATCCTGTCCCGACAATGCTGACACAGGATCATGCAAACATCATCAAAGGATTTATGGGTCAGACGACCAATTTCAAGAAAAGTCTTATTAAAAAAAATATAACGATACTTGCCGAACGGGAAGGGACGGAAGAAGTGCGCTATATCCACGGAGATTTCGGGCGCGGGACATTCACATTTTACGGAGGTCACGATCCGGAAGATTACCGGCATGAGGTTGGCGATCCGCCAACCGATCTTCATCTTCATAAAAATTCCCCCGGGTATCGTTTGATACTCAATAATATTCTCTTTCCGGCAGCGAAAAAGAAGCAACAAAAGACCTGATGGCGAAAAAGATTTTGTAACTGTCGGATAATTTGTTACATTATTTCCCCATGCGCATCGCAATTATTTCCGATATACATTCCAACATTGAGGCACTGCAGCAGGCTGCTGCAATCCTCAAGAATAAACGGGTCGATGAGATCATCTGCCTCGGCGACATTATTGGATACGGCGCAAGCCCGAACGAGTGTATCTCCCTGATCCGCGAAATGACGCCGCATATCCTTCTCGGCAATCATGATGAAGCGGCGATCGATCTGGAAAAAGCGGAATACTTCAATCCCTATGCGCGCATTGCCGCCGAATGGACACACGACCAGCTGACACCGGATCATCAGGATTTCGTTCGGTCTCTCCCATTCAAAATTGTCCGGGAGAATCTCCTCTTCGTTCATGCTTCGCCGTACGAACCGCAGGAATGGCATTATATTATAACTCCAGCCGATGCCCAATTCAACTTTGCATATTTCCCGGAACCGATTTGCTTTGTCGGACATTCACATGTGGCCGGGATTTTTTGTGAAGACATCTGGGCACGGGAAGTTGTGCGGGGAAAAAAATTTATCGTTAATGTCGGCAGTATCGGCCAGCCGCGCGACAACGATTGGCGCCTCAGTTTAGGAATTTTCGATACGCTGGCGTGGACATACGAAAATATCCGGTCGGAATACGATGTTCAATCTGCCGCTGCAAAAATCCGCAAAGCCGGTCTTCCAAAACCTCTTGCCGAAAGAATTCTCGTCGGAAGATAAAATACCCTGTTCGAACAAAAATAAAGAACCCGCCTGCACATGACGCACAGGCGGGCTGAAGTATTTGACGTTCGGTTATCGCAACGTCATATATGGTGCACCCCAGATTTCGTTTGAGTATGGGGAACTGTTATCATAAATTGTTCCGTACGACAACACGTCGACCATAACATTAAACCGTTCTTCCAACAGTCCCCACGACGGGAAATGTGTGGTAAGAGTCCGGCTATACACACGCGTATAGTTTCCGGTTGTTCCCGTTACCGAAACCAAATTCATTTTCGCTCTTCCAAATCCGGGATGACGAGGATCGCCGGCAATATCGTGCCTCAAATAAACGAGTTCGTTCGATGAGTCAGCACTCGCAATCGTGACACGAACGGTGATGGAATCGTTTCCACGAAATCTCGGAATGCAACCACGGAACAGACCGAGAGCAAACCATGAATTCAGCGGATCGGTAAAGGTCGAATCATAATGCTGGCGCGTGTCGGCAATTTCAACCGATGAAATAGAAAAATCATTTGTGTTTTGCGAAGTCCCTTCCGCCATGGTAACGGCTACTGGCATCCAGTTGCGGAACGGATCCTTTGTGTGCGCAATGCGGCGGAATAATACTTTTCGCTTGATATCCAGCGTGAACGGTTTCTTGACGACCGTATCGACGACCGTTGTATCCGATCGATGAGCGCCAAGTCCGATACGGAGTTCGCCGGTAATGATCTGTGTAATAGTAACGGTTGCCAACGAATCACCGGTCGTGTCAACGGAATAGGTTTGGGTGACATTGGTAATATGGCGTCCCCAACGAACCGGAGACAACGAATCGCTACTTACTGTACCGGTCAGAAAGTCAGGGCTTCCGGCTGAGGTCGTTTGATATTCATCGGCATGCATTCCGTCATCATCGATCGTCGCCTGGTCAGAATTAGAAAATGCCGCCACCGAATCGACCGTTGCCACCGCTTGCTGTAATGCCTGTACATCCGCCGAAGGTGCTTGTGCGGGTGGCATCACTGTCGAATTGTTATTTGAACAACCGACCAGCCAGGCAACCGATATAACAATGAGGAACAAAGCAAAAAACCGCAGAGTGTTCATATCGTCTCTCCTTTCGTATAGTTTGTCATTGATAAAAATTGTTTACGGTCGTTGATTTTTTCTTTCCGGACATTCTTAACGTAAGACTAATAACGAAGAAAAAAGTTTAACGCACAATACGTATTTTACAATACGGTGATATTCGTCAATTAATAAAATTTCATTTTGGGGAAAGCCCGTGAGGAAGGAGCCATTGTTCCGGATCCTGCTTTTCTTTCTCTTTATAGATTCCGAAAAACAGCATCGGACCGGAAAGCGATTCACCGCTTTTGCCGATCACCTGACCTTCGCTGACATTATCTCCCTCAGCCACGGAAAATTCCGAAAGATGCGCATAGACCGTTCGGTATCCGTTTTTATGATTGAGGATAATGGTATTCCCGAACGACGGCATCCAGGTGATCATCGAAACTTCGGCGCCGGCGATCGCTGAAACACCGGTCCCGGCCGGGACAGAAATTTCAATGCCGATATTTTGCGTCACGGTGTGTAACGTTGGATTTTCCTGATTTCCAAAATGCGAAATAAGATGCCCTTGCGATACGGGCCAGCGAAGGTGTCCTCGTTTTGCCTCAAAGGCACTCGCACCGGCAGTATGTTCCGGCGGAGCAGTCGACGATTTCTTTTCCTCCTCTTTCTTTCGCAAATCTTCTTCGATCAACTTTGCGATAAGGTTCTGCAAATCTTTGACGGATTGCAGTTTCCGATCGCGCTCCTTCGTAAAGTTCTTCTTATCCCTCCGGATCGTAGCCAGAAGCGTCTTCCTTTTTTTCATCTTTTGGGCGAGCGTTTGTTCCTCGTGCTGTTTTTCCCCGATGAGGTCGTGCTGTTCGGCAAGCTGTTTCTGGAGAAGAACACTCTTCGCTTCAAGGGTGTCGCGGTGATAGTTGATCGTGTCGAGATCTTTTTTTCGTTGTTCGGAAAATCGTTGTAAATATTCGGCACGAACCAGCGCCTGGTTCACCGATTTGGATGAGAGCAGTAATTCCAAATCGTACATCCTGCCGTAACGATAGACCGAGGAAACGTAATGCGCATAATGATTTTTCAACGAGGAAAGCCGGTTATTCAGGTCGCCGATGGAAACGCGCGTGGAGTCGATATCGCTTTGAAGAACAACCTCCTGATCGTGGAGCTTGGAGATGAGCCGGCGCAGCAGGGTTGTTTGCTTGTCGTATGCATCAAGTAAGTCAAGCGTGGCATGTTCTTTTTTCTCTTTTTCCTTGATGTGTTGTTCATAGCTTTCGATTTCGCTTTTCAATTTCTGAAGCTGTGTCTGCTTCTTTTTGATTTCATCATCACCGGAAAACGATATCGTTTTAAAAAAACATACCGTGAGGGCAATGATGGCGAGGATGTGCATGCAACGCATCAACGATACATAACCTCCGCATGTTTCGGAAGGGTAAATGAACATTCGACCGGCTCATTGATTGTCAGGTCATCGTAGGAAATCGTGACCGCACGGCGTTCTTTTGGAAAAATAATGCGGACAAATTTCGGCATCATAATTCCCTGGACATCTTCCTGGTCGGAAGTTTGCGCGGTCAGCATCGATTTTCCTGCGGAATCCAGCATACGGTAACTTGCAATAACAAACGTATCGCCGTCGACACGGTATTCCCGCGTTCCCTGTTCGGTCCGGTACCGGATGACGTACAGTTCATCCTTAATCGATTCTGTGCCGAGCGAATCGCCAGATGCAGGGGATGTGAATTCTCCGGTGAATGCCCGAAGGATTTCATCAAACTCCATCCGAAGCCGGAACATCGAGTTCAGCGTTCGCCCGTCGGGTTTGCCGACCAGAGCGGTGTTGTCCATATTATTGTAGAACAAAAATCGTTCGCGTGACAGCAACAATGTTCCGACATGAATACCGAACGGACCATGCAGTTCCACGAGCAACGAATCCGGTTTCTTCAATGAAAGGTCGAACGAACCGCTGGATGAACCCTCCGGCGTTTCGATCGTAATCGATCCATTGCCGTGCAGAGAAGAAATCGATTGCCCGCGCTCGTTCACACGGCGCATGACTTCGGCGGCGTCAAGTGTTCGTTCCTTATAGACTTTTGCCGACGGCGCGCACCCGGCGGTAATCAAAATAGCAGATAGTACGATCTGCCATATCCTCACAAACTTCCCCTCTGAATTTTATCTTTCAATGATGGACTTGTCGAATCGAACTGCAATCCTTTTTGCCAATACTCCATCGCTTTGTCTTTGTCGCCGAGTTTAAAATAAATATCTCCAAGATGCTCATGAATAACCGAACTTTTGCTTCCAAGATCAATTGCTTTCCTGATCCACTTTTCGGCTTCCTGATAATTTCCCATACGATAATAAATCCAGCCGTATGTATCGAGATACGATTGATTGTCGGGCTGTTGGGCAACCGCCTCTTTCGACATTTTCATCGCACGGTCAAGCTGCATTCCCCGCTCGGCAAGACTGTACCCGTAATTATTCAGCAAGAGATTATTCTTCGGATCGAGACGGAGCGCCTTTTCATAGATGCTGTCCGATTCGTCCGTGCGCTTCATTTCATCATATACGGACGCAAGAGCCGTAAGAGCGTCGACACTTCTCTGGTTAAGCTGAACCGCTTTTTCCAGTGCCGTCGCTGCATCAATATCCTCATGTTTTCGCTGGTATGAAATTCCCAGAAGGAAATATATGCGAAATTCTTCAGGAACGAATTTTTTTGCCTCGTTTAAAATACTGATCGCCGTATCAAGTTTCTCCCGATCATAATAAATAGAGGCAATGCCGACCCAACCATCCGCATTCCATTGGGCAAGGTTTTTCACCTTTGTAAAATTGATCAAAGCGCTTGAGTCGTCCTTCATAATATTATTGATGGCACCGAGAAACCAGTACGGACGCCAGTCATCCGGGTGCTCATCCCGGATTTTCATGAACATTTTTTCCGCGTACGGTGCGACGGCGGAATCTTTCTGAATAAATTGAGTAAAAATCTGACCGAATTTTATTTGGTCATCGACGGACAACGTATCCCTCCGGAGAATAATGTCCAACTGTTCGGAAGCACGGTCGTAATCCTGTTTTACAAGATAGGCATGAGCAATGGCTGCGCGCAGTTCGAGGTTTTGCGGTTGCCGTTCCGCCAGTTCATTGTAAATACGCAGAGCGGTATCGACGCTGTCCCTGCGAAGATACAAATCGCCGAGCGTTTTTTTCACTTCAAAATTACCGGGTTCGAATTCCAGCATCCCGTTGATCGCATCGGTGGCTTTATCGAGTTTTCCGGTTGCATTATAGATTTGTGCCATCTGGAAATACACATCGGCGTCCGGACCAAACCGGTCGGTCACCGATTGATAAATTTTTAATGCTTCGTCCGGTTTCTGCAGCTGCAATAATCTTCCGAGATTGATCCAGCCCTGTTCATAAGAAGAATCGACCCGCACCACTTCATTGAATTCTTTCAATGCATGATCGAGATCGCGGGCACTGACATAAATCTGCCCGAGTGTTTCGTGATATGTTCTGTTCGAAGGGTCGCTCTGAACGGCAGCCGTACCGTTTTCTATCGCCTGTTGCTCGTCTCCCAGAATTGCATAATCCTTTGCCATGGCAAAATAAATCGCCGCGTCCTGTTTCAGACGGATAGCTTTTTGGTATTCGAGAATTGCCTTTGCATAATCTTCTTGCTGGTCGTACATCGAACCCTGCAAATAATAACTAAGCGATGCCTGTTCGTCCTGTTCGGTAACAACCTTCGCCGTCTTCTCCGAACCGGAACAGCCATAAAAACTCCACATCATCACCCCAAGCATCAGCATCAAAATATTTTTTACCATAGTCTCCGATTCCTTTCCTATAAAAATATATCAATTTCGGGGGCGAATAACAAGCTTGCTTGACTTTCAGAAGCATTTTCTCTACATTAGCCCGCAGTTTGTGAGCGTTCATAATTTTTCGAATCGTCTTTGTCTACAAAGGGATTGTGCTATGAAACATGGTCTTTTCATTCTTCTTCATTGCCGCCGGACTTATCCTCGGCGGCTGTCATGCATCTGACGAAACATCGAAAGATCAAACCGAAACGACATCCCCGCCGCAACCCAGCGCCACCGAGATGATGCAAAAAGATCTCGTTACACTGCGCAGTGCAAACGATTCACTCCTTCAGCAGATGACGAAACTCGAGCAGGATAATCGTTCTGCCGCGGCACATAATGCAGAACTGGAAACACAAATCGGACAATTGAAAGAACAACTTGCAGCCGTACCGCCACCGCCGCCAAAACCGGCAATGGCGAATGTTACAGAAGGATACACTCACGCGTTGCGATTATTCCACGCCAAGAATTACGAAGAATCTGCCGCACTCTTTCAGGAAGTCCTCGATGCCGGCGCTCCCGCAACGCTGCAAGATCATTGCGATTACTGGCTTGGTGAGTGCGCCTACGGACAAAAACATTTCACGGAAGCGATCGGACATTTTCAAAAGGTATTCGAATTTAAGATTTCCAAAAAGAAAGACGATGCGCAGATGATGATTGCAAATTCTTACCTGGCAATGGGAGAAAAGGTAAAAGCAAAAGAAGAGTACGAGCGGCTCATCAAAAAATTTCCGGCAAGTCCGTACGTTAAACGGGCGAAGGCAAAACTGAGCAAGTTGTCATAATAAATTTTTGTTTTTGATTCCTGCCCCGGATTATCGTTTCAACTTCGGATTGACCGGCACAAATGTTACGTTCTGTTCCTTCAACATTTTCTGACCCAGAAGTAATCCTTTGATCGTTACCGTCATTTGTTCTCCGGCAATTTTATGCCAATCATCCTCGCCCGATATTTCTTTTCCGATCAGCTTTACGACATCCGACGAATGAGGACCAACGGTTAACGACGGCAGAGGAAGAAACTTGTCTTTATATTGGTAAGCAATATTGCGTGAGGAAACTTTTGCTTCCGCAAGATCAAGCGAAAGTTTTTCATTACTGCCGTTGAAAATTTCGATTTCAATTGTTGTTGCAACACCGTCGTTCATTTCGTATTCCGCGTGAAAACGATATTCTATTGCACCATCGTGAAGGATATAATCTTCACAATTGCAATCATCATTGATAACGCGGTAAGAATAGTTTGATGGCGAGCAGCCGGAAATGAAAAGCAATATTCCAAAGCAACAGACTAATGACCAGATCGACGGATTCGTGATTTTTTGATGAGAGCGGCTCTTTTTGCTGTTCCGTTCAATCACAAAGACGTCCTTTTGTTATCGCCGTGAAGATTTTTTTTGAGGAATCCCTTTTGCTTTGCGCGCTTTCTGATATCCCGGTTTGATAACATTGTAAATGAGATCGATCCGTTTTTTGTACGGAACGAACGCGCTCTTCATGGCATTGATCGTCAATTTTTCCAGGTCGTCAAATGAAAGTTTGAAAACGTCGTGCGCTATTTTCAGTTCCTTCGTCATCGTGGTATTGCTCATCAGCCGGTCATCGGTATTGAGTGTTACTCTGAATTTATACCGGTGTAAAATTCCGAACGGATGATCTTTAATGTGTTTCACGGCACCGGTATCGACATTGCTCGTCAAACAGATTTCGAGAGGTATTCGTTTGTCCAGAATATATTGCGCAAGATAGCCCATGCTGAGAATTTGTGTGGGATGAGTATCGGAAATTTTCAGATCTTCAATTAAACGCGTGGCATGTCCGATGCGATGAGCGCCGCACCATTGGATCGCTTGCCAGATCGATTCCTTGCCGAATGCTTCCCCGGCATGAATCGTAATGTTAAAATTTTCTCGCTGGATATAATGAAACGCATCGACATGTTTCTTGGGTGGATAGCCGCCTTCTTCACCGGCAAGATCGAAACCGACCACACCGCGTTCGCGGAAATCAATCGCCAGTTCTGCCATTTCCTGAGAAAGTTTCATGTTCCGCATGGCACAAATAATCAAGCCGTATTCAACGCCGAATTTTTGCTTGCCGCGTTCAAGACCGCTGAGAACCGCAGTGACGATTTCTTCCCAATGCAATCCTTTTTCCGTATGAAAAACCGGTGCAAACCTCGTCTCGACATAGACCACACCGTCGTTATACATATCTTCCATCATTTCGAAGGCAACGCGCTCAAGCGCTTCTTCGGTCTGCATCACGGCGCAGGTATGTGCAAATCCTTCGAGGTACAAAGGCAGACTGCCCCGTTTTGCCCCGCGCTGAAACCACGCGCTCAGCTTGTCCGGATTGTTTGTCGGTAATTTTTTATAGCCGATTTCTTTTGCGAGATCGATGACGGTTTGCGGCCGCAATCCGCCGTCGAGATGATCGTGAAGAAGGACTTTCGGCAACGTTCGTATAAAATTTTCAGTGAGCTTCATAAGGGATCGTATAATTATTTGTTAAATTGATTTCGTACATGATATTGTTTTTTTCAAACTGAATCATTGCAACGTTCCGATTGCTTTCTCGACGGCATCGATGATCTCGCCTTTCTTCAAAAGACGCAGAGACGTTTGGATATCGTCATGTAAAATACGATCGGCACCAAGATGCGGCACATGTTTTCGGAAAACATCGTACGCCGTTTGCACTCCCCTGCCCGCCCGCATGATGTGCCGCGTGTTCGGATGGACACGCGAAAAATCGATTCCCTGTGCGGCAACCATGTATTCGATGGCGAGAACCGTTTGGACATTATGCAATACCTGCCATGCTTTATGCGCGCTGATCGATCCCATGCTGTTATGATCTTCCTGATTAGCGGATGTCGGAATCGAATCGACACTTGCCGGGTGAGAAAGCACTTTATTTTCCGAAACGAGTGATGCCGCCGTGTACTGAGCGACCATCATGCCGGAATGGAGGCCGCCGTTTTCCGTCAGGAAGCGGGGCAGTCCGCTTAATGTTCCGTTCACCATCCGTTCGATACGCCGCTCCGAAATATTCGCCAGCTCGGAAAGCGCGATGGCGAGAAAATCAAGCGCCAACGCAATCGGTTGACCGTGAAAATTTCCTCCTTCAAAGTGCGCTTTGATCTCCGGAATGATGAGTGGATTATCGTTGGCAGAATTAATTTCAGTCGTAATGGTTTTATAGACATAATCGATCGCGTCGCGGGAGGCGCCGTGGACCTGAGGAATACAGCGGATGGAATATGCATCCTGCACACGCTGATCGTCATGACGATGGGATTTTCGAATTTCACTTTTCTGCATCAACGATCGAAGATTCTTCGCGCTCGCGATTTGTCCGGCATGCGGCCGTAAATTATGAATATGCGCGTCAAAAGCCGTATCGCTTCCCTTTAATGCTTCAACACTCATTGCCGCCGCGATATCGGCAAGCTTACACAAGAGCTTCGCTTCGTATACCGCCAGCGCGCCGATTGCCGTCATCATTTGCGTGCCGTTAACAAGCGCCAGTCCTTCTTTCGCCGCAAGTTTCAACGGCTTCAGGCCGATTCGCTTGAGGGCAATCTTCGACTCCATGATCGCGCCGCCATAGAGAACATTGCCTTTGCCGATCAGTGTAAGAACCAAATGTGCCAGTGGCGCGAGATCACCGCTTGAGCCGACAGACCCGCGCGACGGAACGATCGGTATAATCCCCGCATTAAAAACCGTCCGGAAAAATTCCATCGTTTCCGGACGAATGCCGGAATATCCCTTGGCCAAAGCATTCATGCGAAGCACCATCATGGCGCGAACAACCTGATGGGACAGCGGTTCGCCCGTGCCTGCCGCATGACTGACAATCAAATTTTCCTGAAGTTGCTCAAGGTGTTCCTTGCTTATTTTAACATTGCTGAATTCGCCAAAGCCGGTCGTCACCCCGTAAATCGTCTCGCCTCGTCGAATCCAATCCTCGACAACGCGTCGTGATTGTTTCATCTTTCCCACTGCTGCCGGAAGAAATGAAATGTTCGATGAGCCAACTGCAGCGTGATACAGATCGGGAATTGTTAGCGAATTCCCATCAAGTCGAAGTGTTTTCATAGAAAAAATCGTTTAAATTTTGTTGAATGTACGAAGAAGGGTCATGAAATGCAATGAACCGGTTTCTCAACATCCCTTTAACCGTTTTCGTCCCTTTACCACAAAAGAATGGGGTCGAATCAGCATACCGTATCGTCAAAAGGAAAATCACATCCCTTGTTGACTTTCATTTCTAATTTTTCTATCATATTCGCCAAACGACAAATGAGCTCACAAAATGAACATATCCCACGGATTTTAATCGTCGATGACGAAAAAATCTTCCGATCGGTGACGGCACAAACAATGGCCGAAGAAGGCTTCGAGGTTACGGAAGCGTCGAACGGCTCGGAAGCCATGACATACATTCACGAGCAATCATTCAACATCGCATTGCTCGACATCCGTATGGAAGAATTCGACGGATTGGAAACCCTCAAATATATTCGAAAACATTCTCCCGATACCGAATGCATGATCCTCACCGGATACGCCGAAATCGGTATTGCCCTGAGCGCTATGAAGTTCGGCGCAAGAGAATTTCTCACGAAACCGATCAGTAACGAAGAGCTGATCCAGCGGGTCAAGTCGGTCTGGAATGCACATCTTGCCGAGATGCGTCTGAAAGACATTCAGACGCGATTTAATTCTCAAATACTGAACGATCTGCTCACACCGCTGAACTCTATCAAACGTGCCGTCGACCATATCAGCCGTTCCGACGCGAAATCCGGTCAGGAAAAAAACGAATCGATTTTTCAAACGATTACGACAACGATCGGCAATATGGAAACGATGCTGAACAATATGATCGATCTTACGATGTACGAAGCGGATCGTGTCGGTATCGAGCGTGTCCCGACGAACTTTGATGAACTGGTGCCTGCAGTGTGCACTCTATATAATTCCCGCATCACGGAACAGAACATCAACCTCAAAGTCGATATCTCTCCGGAAATTTCTACGATTGAAGTCGATCCGGAAAAAATTCAACGCGTTATGAAACACTTGATCGAAAATGCTTTGGATCATACGCCCCGGGGCGGTTCCATTATCATCCAGGTTTCTCCCACTTCTCAAATTTGCAACGGCAAGATGACGGAATGTGTCGAGGTTTCCATTACGGACTCCCGCGCCCAAGTACTGAAAGGAGAGCTTCTTTTAGTATTTGATAAATACAAAGATGTGCTCACACACCGTCACACCGATACTTCTGTAAACGGATTACGACTTCCCATTTGCAAAAGCATCATTGAAGCCCATAACGGAACAATTTCTGCGGAATCCGAAGAAGGCAAGGGGTGCAAGTTCATGTTCTGTATCCCGCTCGAGCAATAAATGAAATTTGCATCACACCGGTTGATACTCTGATTTTCATTCCGTATCTTTAACCCCATTAATCAATACTTCTTTCATCATACAAGGAGCCGGGCATGCGGCATTTCTCCATTGCCACCGTTAGCATTGTTACATTGTTCTTTTCACTTATTTCTTTCAACTGTAAGAGTGATAGCGGCACAACAAATCCACCAACAACGGTAACGCCGATCACCGATAATCTTTTTCCACTCGTTGCAGGAAACTCTTTTGAATATACCGGTTACTTGGTTGATACAAACTCCGTCAAAGGCCCTGTCCCGGGAATTCCCGCCGGAGCGTTTAGTGCAACATGGACGCTGGTTTACGATGGGGGGAATATTTGGCATTTTCAGGATTCTACCACGGTCAACGGAGTGACCAAAGCAAAAAAACTTTACATAAGAAAAGATTCTACAACAGGAGATTTCGCTTTTTTGCAAACACTCGGACCGTTCTATCGGGCAATTCATGCTACGTATACTGACACGGCGTTATGGGTAACCGTTGCACGACCGAGCTTTGGAATGAATAACCCATGGCTCGCATTTGATACCACCGTCAACGGACAAGTCAACGGAATTTCCGCCGCGATACATTTCCAAATTTTCGGCATCATCGAGGCACGGGAAATCATAACAGACAGTTCATCCTTACACGCGCAATATAATACGTATCGCATTCGAACCTACCGAACGATCAGCGTCGGGCCGATTTCCATTTCAACCACGTCCGCATATCTCTGGCTCGCGGCAGATATCGGGCCTGTGCAAGTTGATATCGCCGGCGACCCGGAAAATTATGGGGTTTTCTGCGTGTTAAAAAATAAAAACTTCTAATAATTTCAACCATCACGATTTCTATCGTTCTTATCATTTCGAACATGGCATCTTTGTGCCGTCATATCGTTGTTGGATTGGCTTTTATATTCGGCATTGGTATTTTTTTCTCACCGGAATATCTTACCGCGGGACAAACAGGAAATATCAAAGGAACGGTAGTCGATAAAAGGACCGGTGATGCGTTACCGTTCGTCAATATTGTTTTGAAAGGAACATCGCTCGGAACAGCAAGTGACGACCGGGGGACATTTATCATTACAAACATTCCTGCGGGTACATATACTCTTACGGCATCGCTCATCGGATACGTCGCCAAAGAAATTCCCGGCATTGAGGTAACTTCTGAACAAACCGAAGGACTTTCGATCAGTCTGGAAGATGAATCTGTTCCGCTGAGAGATATGACGGTCTATGGTGCATCCATGAAAGAAGAGCGCGTCACGGAAGCTCCCGCTGCCGTTACGGTACTCGACCAGGCCGATATTCAACTGAACAGCATTTCGGGGCAGTTGCCGAAAATGCTGGAGACACAGCCCGGCATCGATATTGCTCAAAACGGTTTATTCGATTTTAACATAAACACGCGCGGCTTCAATAGTTCTCTGACACGCCGCATGCTTGTCCTTCTCGATGGACGCGATCTGTCGATTGTCTTCCTCGGCGCGCAGGAATGGAACGGGTTGTCGATTCCTGTCGAAGATCTTGGACGATTAGAATTGATCCGTGGTCCCGGTTCGGCGCTCTATGGCGCCAACGCATTTAACGGCGTTATCAATATTACAACACCATCCCCCAAACAAATCCTTGGAACAAAAATCACGCTCGCAGGCGGTGAATTGAATTCATTCCGCGGTGATATCCGTTATGCGGGCATGGACGGTTCGTGGAGTTATAAAATCAATGTCGGCAGGTTCCAGGGCGATACCTGGAGCGAATCACGCGTTTCCAGTCTTGAATATGCCGGATTGACCGGATTAAATAAAGAAGTAGTTCCCATCAATAACGATAAAGTCGGGACGAGCTACGGATCGGCTCGCATCGATTACGATTTTGCCGACAGCGCGACGGCAACATTCGAAGGCGGGCTCAGCCAGGTGGAAAATGAAATATATATTACCGGCATCGGTAGAATTCAGGTTCGCCGCGCACTGAAACCGTGGGGACGGTTGAATTACACCAACCAACATCTGACCGTCGAAATCTGGGCAAGCGGTCGCGATTCCCAGGATCCTCAGATTTCACTTGCAACCGGATTGCCACTGTACGAACAATCCCTCAACACGCAGGGTAACGTTCAGTACCGCTTCACCGAACTTGACGATAAACTCACATTCATCAGCGGGCTATCGTACCGGTATCAAACAATCGACACAAAACAATCGCTCATGCTCGATGATCACAACGACAATATGTCCGGAGTATACGGTCAGATCGAATACAAAATCCTCCCGGGATTAAAAGGAATTACCGCTGTCCGCTGGGACCGCAGTACATTGCAGACAAGTCAAGTTTCACCGAAAGCGGCAATTGTCTGGACACCATTCCCTGACCATACGTTCCGCGTTACCTACAACCAGGCATTTCAGTCGCCGAATTATTCGGAATTGTTTCTCCACATCCGGGACCCCATCACGCATTTCTCCTATTTTGGAAACGACAATTTGATTTCTGAAAAAATCGAAGGGTGGGAATTCGGCTACAAAGGTATTTTCAGTAATAATGCCTTCATAACGTTTGATACCTATTACAATCAGCTTCACGATTTCATCACCGATCTGTCGCAGGGTGTTAATCCGCAATACACAACGACCGATAGCGTGATTTTTTCTTATGGCAATGCCGGCAAGGTTACGGAATCCGGTTTTGAACTCGGTACAAATTATTTTCTTTCCGATGAATGGGAATTGAATGCCAATTATTCTCTGTTTGATTTTACCATTGCAGAACAAAACGAGAAAGACCCCCTGGTTCCCAACGCTCCACAATACAAACTGAACGGCGGATTAACGTACAGGAGCCGGAATGGTTATGATATTGATTTCACCGTAAAGTATGTTCCGTCCTTCGATTGGTCGGCCGGCATATATCAGGGACGCATTCTTGCTTACACATTATTGAATCTTGCGGCGAGCTATCAAATCAGTTCTCACATTCAGTTCGGATGTAACGTCTCAAATCTTCTCGACCGTATTCACTACGAGATCATGGGTGGCTCATTATTGGGCAGGCGCGCAATCGCTTCGGTAACGACAACATTTTGAATTTTCACGATCATTTCTTTTTCCGGCAATCACCAATTGTCGGCAAACAACAATAAAAAAGCGGACCGATGTTGTTGATGTCGATCCGCTTTTATGTATGCGGTTTGTTGCTTCACTAAAGTATACGGTAAAACCGGTCCGAAAGTTTCAAACACACAATCTGTTCTTTTTCATAAAAAATCAGTATATTTAATAGTCAAAACTGTGTTCTTTCACGATTATGGAGATATTCGATGCACGATATATTGATGCAACAGATGAAAAATGAAGTTACACGCCTCGGTGTAAAAGAATTACGGACGCCCGAAGAGGTCGATGCACTTCTCACCAATCAACACGGTACAGCATTAGTGTTCGTCAATTCCGTTTGCGGATGTGCAGGCGGGATAGCGCGACCGGCGCTCGGACTGGCAGTCAAACATCACATTCAGCCCGATACGATAGCCACTGTTTTTGCGAGCAGCGACCGTGAAGCGACCATGCAGGCGCGTTCCTATTTTACCAACATGCCGCCTTCGTCCCCGTCATTCGCTCTCTTGCGTGACGGCAAATTAGTTCACATGATTCACCGGTCCGACATAGAAATCCGCGAACCACAAGAAGTTGCCGCATTGCTGACGGAAGCTTTCGATAAATATTGTTCCGTCATTCCGAAGAATTGACTTTTGGCAGAAGCTTTTATATACAATAGGAATTTTGCCGAAATATTTCTATCTTATAATACACAACAATTGAAAACGCCTTAAGCGATAGAGCTTGAGGCGTTTTTGTTCTCAGAAAGAAGATATCATATGCAGCGACGAGATGACATACGAAATATCGCTATCATTGCCCACGTTGACCATGGTAAAACAACGTTGGTGGATCATATGCTGCGGCAAACCGGAACTTTTCGCGAAAACCAGGAAATGGTAAAACGCGTGATGGATTCGAATGAGCTTGAGCGCGAACGCGGTATTACCATCCTTGCCAAGAATACGTCTGTTTTTTATAAACATAAATCGCCAAGCGGTGAACAGCGGGTCGTCAAAATCAATATTGTCGATACGCCCGGCCACTCCGATTTTGCCGGAGAAGTCGAGCGAACATTGAAAATGGTCGACGGCGTTCTTCTGCTCGTCGATGCTGCCGAAGGACCGCTGCCCGGGACAAAATTCGTTTTGAAAAAATCATTGGAATTACATCTCCAGCCGATTGTCGTCATCAACAAAATCGATCGGAAGGATGCGCGGGCGCATGTCGTGCTCGATGAAGTGTTCGAACTTTTTCTTTCGCTCGGAGCGAATGATCAGCAGTTAGATTTTCCGACGATTTACTGCATCGCAAAACAGGGCATTGCCAAAAAAGAATTAGAGGACGAAAGCACAAACCTCGAACCGTTGTTTGAAGCAATCGTCAATAGAATTCCGCCGCCGCCGGGAGAATCCACTTCCCCATTCAAAATGCTCGTCACCACGATCGATTATAACGATTATCTGGGACGTCTGGGCATCGGCCGTATCGATCGCGGAAAAATTCATATTGCTTCACCGATGAAAATCATTCACCGGGACGGACATATCGAAGATGCCCGCGTGACAAAAATTTACACGTTCGAAGGACTGAAGCGCGTTGAAGTCGAAGAAGCCTTTGTCGGTGACGTCATTGCCATCGCCGGCATGGAAGATGTGGATATCGGAGAAACGATTGCCGATGCCGCCGACCCGACACCATTGCCATTCGTTGCAATCGAAGAGCCGACACTGTCCATGAACTTTGTCGTGAATAATTCGCCGTTTGCCGGATTGGAAGGAAAATATGTTACCACACGTCACCTCGGTGACCGTCTTGCACGTGAACTTCGCTCGAATGTCAGTTTGCGCGTTGAGTTGACCGATAGTCCGGATGTTTTCAAAATCAGCGGCCGCGGCGAACTCCATCTCGGTATTCTGATCGAAACGATGCGGCGCGAAGGATACGAATTTCAGGTCTCTGCTCCGGAAGTTATTTACAAACACATTGCCGACGTTCTGTGCGAGCCGATCGAACACGTTATCATCGACGTACCGGACGAGTTTGCCGGCATCGTGATCCAGAATCTCGGCTCACGAAAAGGAATCATGAAAAACATGATTCAGTCGCAAGGCAATACCCGGCTTGAATTTAACGTTCCTGCCCGCGGCTTATTAGGTTTTCGTTCCGAATGCATGACGGATACCAAAGGCACCGGAATTGTGCATCATAATTTCTTCGGATATGAGCCGTACAAAGGAGACCTTTCAACACGTCACAAAGGCGCTGTCATCCAACTGGAAGACGGTAATTCAACTGCATATGCCATGTGGAAACTGCAGGAGCGCATGACCTTCTTCATCGAACCGGGCATAAAAGTATATAAGGGAATGGTTGTCGGTGAAAATGCCCGAGACGAAGATATCATCGTTAATGTATGTAAAACAAAACAGTTGTCAAACATGCGCGCAAGCGGTGCCGACGAAGCGATCCGTCTTGAGCCACCCAAAATTCACTCACTGGAACAGGCAATCGAGTGGATTGCCGACGATGAATACATCGAAGTCACGCCGAAATCGCTGCGCCTGCGCAAACGATATCTTGATCATAATGAACGGTTGAGAATGTCGAAGAAAAAAGCCGTTGCAGTCGATACGGAATAGCGTTTTTTTTTATGAACAATTTCTAACTTGGGTTTTCTGCCTTGAACTTTTCCCGGAGAACGGACTGGCATCGCCGGCAAAACCGGCTCGCCGATTGTCTTGAAACTCGCCGTAGTTCAGGCAAAACTATCATCGATCTCACTTCCTCCAACCCCACAGAATGCGGATTCCATTATCCGCAAACGCCGATCGTCGATGCATTTTCGAATCCCGAGCTCGTCGATTATCAACCGGATCCTCACGGGTTAATCTCGGCAAGAAAAGTTGTTTCGGATTATTATCAAACCAAAGGACAATCCGTCGATCCGGCAACTATTTTCTTAACGGCAAGCTCCAGCGAGGCATATTCACACATTTTTAAATTGCTGTGCAATGTCAATGACGCGGTGCTTGTTCCACAACCTTCTTATCCGTTGTTTGAATATCTCGCACAGATCAATGATGTTCATCTTGAATATTATCATCTCATTTATGACGGCGGCTGGCACATTGATTTCGAATCGATGCGGCATACGATTTCATCGTCAACAAAAGCGATCATCCTTGTCAATCCACATAATCCGACCGGAATGTTTGTTGAGCCTTCGGAATATTCGGAAATCCGGGAACTTGCGATCAAACATAATCTCGCAATCATCGTTGATGAAGTGTTTATCGATTACCCTTTTGAATCAAATCCGTCGTTCAATCAATCATACGTAACCGAAACTCAGGTTTTGACATTTACACTGAATGGCCTTTCGAAAATGTTGGGCCTTCCGCAGATGAAGCTCGGATGGATGATCGTCGGCGGGCCGCCAAAGATCCGACAGGAAGCCGTTTCCCGCATGGAAATTTTATGCGACACGTTTCTTTCGGTCAACACTCCGGTACAACTTGCATTTCCGGCCTTAATGAATGCAACACGCGATATTCACCAAGAAATCGCCCGACGCGTGAAGGCCAACTATACATCCTTACGATCAACTATTGAACAATCTGCACCGGTTTCGGTTCTGGAAAGCCGCGGCGGGTGGTACGGTATATTGAAAGTTCCGAATATAAAATCCGACGAGCAATGGGCTCTTGATCTTTTAGAGAAACAGGGAGTGTATGTTTTTCCCGGGTATTTTTTTGATTTTGGGCGGGATACGTTTCTGGTGGTAAGTTTATTGATTGAGGAAAAAGAATTTATTTCCGGAATTCAATCCATCCTCACGTTTGTACAAAAGGAATGTGCCGCCTAATGGTATCATTTTCTTTCGCTTGAATTCCCGACCGCTGCATTCAAAAACCACAAGAGCGGCAATAGCTCGCGATACAGGGAAATAACCTTATCGGTAAACTTCGGGGAGAAACAGACTTCCGTTTTCCATGAAACGCCGGCATAGAATTGTTTATACTTGAGCCATTCGATCATCGGATGATCCGGACGAAATCCCTGCGGGTTTCTCTGTAGTTTTGACCCTTCCAAAATTCCGAACCGTTTCTTAAAATTTTTGTCACCGACAATCGAAAGAAACTCATCCGAGCGTGTTGCAATAGCAGAGCGAATTCTTTTCAATTGAATCCCGTCGGGCATGTAGATGCCGCCGCCGAGATAGATCTCCCCCGGTTCGACATGCAAATAATACCCGGCGCTCTGTTCCCAATGTCCTTTTGGGTGAAATATCGCCGAGACATGAGTTTTGTAGGGAGTTTTGTCTTTACTGAAACGCGTATCACGATAAATTCGAAAGAGGCTTCGTTTCGGATTGAATTCAAATTCCGGAGCGATTGCCATCATCGGAGCTTGCAACGCAACAATCAGGGATTGCATCGGAAGTTTGACAAATTCTTCGTACTCGTTTTTATGTTTCGCAAACCAATCGCGATTGTTGTTTTTCTTCAGCCGCTGTAAAAAGGTAATGCCCTCTTTGGGAAAACCGACAAACGGCGGCAGGATAAACTGATCAATAATAGGATTGTGTTTCATTGTACTCTGCGGGCTTGAGATTTTGGATTTGTGGATGATTCAAGTGCGTTTCTTACATGACCATCTGCCATCGCCAGGCGTCTTCTTGCTTCTGAAGCAGAAACATCTTTTTTTATCATGACAAGAGCGGTTTTCACATGTCCATTCGCCCGCAATAAATAATCGGCTGCGGTTTGGTAATTAATACCGGTTGTTGCCATTAGAATGCGCTTAGCGCGCTCTTCAAGTTTTTTACTATTCAGCTTGAGGTCGACCATCATGTTTTTATACACTTTTCCGATCTGAATCATTGAAGCCGTTGTCAGCATATTGAGAACTAGTTTTTGAGCCGTTCCGGCCTTCATGCGCGTAGAGCCGGTAATCACCTCCGGACCAACCACAGCACAAATGGCAACATCAACAACGGAAGAAATGTGCCGGAATTCTTTTTTCTTAAAGAGACTTCGGGAATTGGTGGTGACAAAAATTGTTTTGGCACCTTTTCGTTTAGCTTCGCTCAACGCAGCAACGACAAACGGCGTTCGCATGCTTGCGGCAATGCCACACACAACATCATTTACTCCGATTTTATTTTTTCGAATTGCATCAATCCCATCCCCGGTACGATCTTCTGCTCCCTCTTGAGACCGAAACACTGCTTTCTTACCGCCTGCAATAAGCCCCTGAATCATGTTTGGGTTTGATCCAAAAGTCGGCGGACATTCTGCGGCGTCAAGAATACCGAGCCGGCCGCTCGTTCCGGCACCGACATACAATAATCTGCCACCCTGTTTCAATGAGCGGACCACTATTGCCACAGCGCGTGCAATGTATGGAATTTCTTTTTTTACTGCCCGCGCAACTTTCTGGTCTTCCGCATTGATAATATGTAAGATTTTTTTCACATCCAGTGCATCAATAGAGCGGCTGGCAATATTTTCCTGTTCGGTGGTCAGATATCCCAGTTGGTTAAAGAGTAATTTCGTTTTCATGTAAAACAAATTATGGTTGAATAATGACAATTTTTTTATCGGCAACATCTTCGGCATTTGCACCCTTAAATGCAATCGGGATGATTTCGATGGATTTCGGACGATATTTTATTTGAACGGTTTTCATTTCTTCGTCCAGCACTCCGCCCTTCATCAGAACAAGCGATCCCTGAACTATTGTTTTCTTTTCGAACCGATCAAATTGGTCTTTTGATATATCGTTGCCGGAGAGTTTCAGGAACGGAGAGCCCCAGAGAACAATATCTTTGGCCGGACCAACCGCTCGCGCAAGAACATAATCGAATTTCCCTTGCAGTGTATTTTTTTTTCCCTCTGTTTCCGCCCGACCCACAATCGTTTCGACATTTTTTAAACCGAGTTTCGAAAGTATCTCATCAACCGCAACGATTTTCTTTTGAATGGAATCCATCAAAACAAACTTGCAATCGGGCAAACAGATAGCAAGCGGAATTCCGGGAAAACCTCCGCCCGTTCCCAGGTCGAGGATCGTTGCCGGCCGAACGAAATTGCGGACAAAAAGAATGGACAACGACGCTAAAACATGTTTATTCCAGATATTCGCCTCGTCGTTGCGAGAGATCAAATTAATATTTTTATTCAATAGCAAAAAATTAATTACGAATAAACGGAGTTTATCAACACACTCTTCTGTGATTTTAACACCATTTTCTCCTGCAATTTCTTTTATTCTAGTTCCCGGATCCATTCTTGAAAGTTTTCACGTGAAACGATTATCGTAAGTGAACCATGAGAACGGAGACATCCGCCGATGTAACTCCGCTTATTCTCGATGCCTGACCAATTGATGACGGCTTGATTTTCTTTAACTTTTCTTTTCCTTCGGCCGACAGGGCATTGATCGAAGAAAAATCAAACTCGGAAGGAATTGAGAGACTTTCGTATTTTACAAACCTTTTGATCTCTTCTTCCTGCCGATTTATGTAGCCGTTATATTTTATCTCGATCTCGATCTGTTCAATAATTTCATCAATGAATTTTGTACTCTTCAATTCAAATAGTTTTTTCGAATACGATTCTGATCGAATATTTTCGAGACGAAAAAGGTCTGATGTTTTGACCTCCGACCTTCGCGCAAGCTGAATCAACTTGTCGCTTTGACTGATCTTTGATGACGATACATTTTCAAGATAACCATTTATTTGATCCGGTGAGACAGAATATTCCTGAAAGAATTTGATTCCCTCTTTTATTAACTCTTCTTTCTTCAATAGCTTTTCATATACTTCCGGAGGAATCAATCCCAATTCGCGCCCCATCTTCATCAACCGGCGGTCCGCATTATCTTGCCGTAAAACAAGTCTGTACTCGGCTCGCGAAGTAAACATCCGGTATGGTTCTTCGGTGCTTTTATTAATAAGATCATCAATGAGTACACCAATATACGCATCGGAACGTCTTAGGATAAATTCATCATCACCTTTTACTTTGAGCGCGGCGTTTATTCCGGCAACTAACCCTTGCGCAGCAGCTTCTTCATAGCCGGACGTGCCATTTATTTGTCCGGCAAAGAAAAGCCCTGCAACTTTTTTTGTTTCAAGAGTATGCTTTAACTGATGGGGCGGGAAGAAATCATATTCGACCGCATATCCGGGTCGCAGCATTTTGACATTTTCGAGTCCTTGAATAGTTTGCAATCCCAACAGCTGAATATCTTCAGAAAGACTTGTCGAAAAACCATTTACATACGCTATGTGTGTATTATAGCCTTCTTGCTCGATGAAGATTTGATGACTATCCTTATTCGAAAATCTAACTATTTTATCTTCGATGGACGGACAATACCGGGGGCCAACGCCCTTAATTCTTCCCGAAAACATCGGCGAGTCTTTAAACCCTTCACTTAAGACACTATGCGTCTTTTGGTTCGTATGTGTCAAGTACATTGAAATGAGCTTGTTGTTGATCTCACTATTTTGATAAGAAAATGGTTGCGGGATTTTATCGCTTTGTTGTTCTTCCATCTTATTCAAATCGACGCTTCTAAAATCGACACGGGGCGGAGTTCCGGTCTTTAATCTTCCGGAAATAAAACCGAGCTTCTCCAATTGCTCTGTTATTCCGCTTGATGAGTTTTCGTTGAATCGGCCTCCGGATTTTGTATTTAACCCGGTATGCATTATAGCTCTGAGAAAAGTACCAGCGCAGATGACAAGGGATTTACATGAAAATTGATCACCCGAATTCGTCGAAATTCCTATTATCTTAAGACCTTTACTTTGCTCTTTAACGTGTATCTCGTTCAAAGAACCTTGAAATATATTAAGTGTGTTTTCTAATTTTAACCTTCTTAAAGCTTCTTGTGCATACCATTCTCTGTCACTTTGACATCTTGGAGACCAAACCGCTGGCCCCTTAGATTTATTAAGAACGCGAAACTGAATCCCGGTTGCATCCGCGATTTTACCCATTTCTCCGCCTACAGCATCAATTTCTCTAACTAAGTGCCCCTTTGCTGTACCTCCGATTGCCGGGTTACAGGACATTCTTCCAATTGATTCCAAAGACATTGTCATGAGCAATGTGGGACACCCCATCCTTGCGCTTGCCAGTGATGCCTCAATTCCAGCGTGTCCGCCCCCTATAACTATCACATCGTACGATTTCAGTTTAATATTCCTTTGCAAAGTTCCACGTGAAACTATTTGCCGATACAAAAATTTGAAAAAATGTTGTTCAAGATTTCTTCGTCAGTAACAACCCCAATGATTGATTCCAATTTACCAATAGCAATTCTTAAGTCAGAAATTACGAATTCGTTGCTCATTTTATTATCTACAGATTTTAAGGCAGAATTTATAAATCCGTTTGCCTCTTTTAGACAATTAAAATGGCGAAGGTTTGTTAGAATCACGCTGTCTGTACCTTCTGGTAAGTCTTTGAATTTTGAGTTTTCAAGCAATTTTCTTTTCAGCTCCTTGATTCCAAATCCGGTCTTTGCGGAAAGAAAAACTGAACTCTCTCCAACTAATTGATCCTCGGTTTTCGATGGATCAAAACCAATTAAATCGAATTTATTAAATACTGTTATGATTTTAGAACTCCTGGGAAGAAGGTTTTCAATATTTTCAACACTAAATTGTCGACTGCCTACCTCGGTACAATTTTTTACTAAAATTGCAATGTCCGACTTTTGAATCTCTCCATAAGTTCTCTTGATTCCTTCTTTTTCAACAATATCTTCACTCCTTCGAATTCCTGCCGTATCAATAACGTTAAAAATTACTCCTTCTATTGAAATATGTTCCTCAATAGAATCCCGGGTTGTTCCCTCAACGGGGGTAACAATTGCCCGGTAATTATCAATTAAACAATTGAAAATGCTAGACTTACCAACATTGGGTTCACCAAGAATAACAACCCGAATACCTTCTTTGGATAATCTGCCGGATTCATAAGAATCAATCATTTCATCAAGTTGATCCTTAATTAAATGAATTTCCTTTTCCACCTTTTCAGAATTTATATATCCTATCTCTTCTTCAACAAAATCAAGTTCCACTTCCAGAAGAGTGCAAACATCAATAAGTTTTTCCTTAAGAAACTGTATTTTGTGAGATAATCTTCCTTCAAGCTGAGAAATAGAAATTTGATGGGCATATTCCGAAGAAGAATGTATGAGATCGGCAACTGCCTCGGCTTGCGCCAAGTCAATTCTCCCATTTAGAAAAGCGCGTTTAGTGAATTCGCCGGGCTCAGCTTGACGGGCACCGGAATCAATCAAACGTTCTATTATCTTCTTTACTATGTAGCTGCCGCCGTGACAACTAATCTCAACCGTGTTCTCCCCTGTATATGAATGAGGTTCCCGAAAAATTGTAACAACAACTTCGTCAATTTTTTTTCTTTTTTCGCCAAAAAATACTCCATAATGTGCGGTGTGACTTTTAGACTGATCTAAAGAAACCTTCCCATGGAAGGATTTATCGACGACAACGAAGGCGTTTTTTCCGCTAACGCGTATAACAGCAATTCCTCCTTCTCCGACGGGAGTGGCGAGGGCGGCAATGACATCGTCTGGTGAGTTCATGAATTAATGGTAATCATTGGGAGAGTAATTTATGAAACCCTGAAGATAAAAACAAAGGAAACAAAAAAGCCCCACTTTCTTGGTGGGGCTTGGCAAAAACGAACTTCGCTTATTTTGCTTTATTTTTTCTGATTCGGATTCGGAAGGTTCTTTGCAATTCTCCCGATAAATCCTCCTGTCGATTTTCCCGGCTCCACTTTGCGCAGCGGTTCGCCCTTGTGTTGTTTGTTGATCCACATCTGCTGACCGATAGAAAGGAAGTTGAAGACAAAATAATAGAGATTCAATCCGGCAGGAAAATTATTGAACATCAGCGTCATCAGTATCGGCATAATATAAACCATCGCTTGCTGGCGCGGATCTTTTACCGACATCTTTTGCTGAACCAGCATCGTAATTCCCATCAGCAATGCCAGTCCGCTAATCTCATTTATTCCAAAGATCGGAATGCGGAACGGAAGCGTTGTGACCACGTCGGGAATAGAAAGATCTTTAATCCACCAGACAAATGACGCCTGGCGCAACTCAATGGTTGAACTGAACACAGCCCACAGAGCATATAAAATCGGCAATTGCAAAATCATCGGCAGACATCCGCCGGCAGGATTGACCCCGTATTCTTTATACAGCCGCATCACCTGTTGATTCATTTTCTGCGGATCGTCTTTATACTTTTCCCGAATTTCATTCATCATCGGCTGAAGCGCCTGCATTTTTTGCATCGAACGCATACTCGTTTTGGTCAGCGGATACAAAACAATCTTGACGATAAATGAAAACAGGATAAGGACGATTCCGTAGTTCGGAACGAAGAAATGAAGAAATTGAAACAGGGGAATGATAACATATTCAGAAATCGGCCGGATGATCCACGCTGCACCCAGACTCATAATCTTTTCCAGGTCAACATTGTAATACCGAACCAGGTTAAAATTCAACGGCCCGAGAAAAACGGTAAACCGATCGGTCTCGACAGAGTTTCCGGTAAACGGCATTTTCAACGACAGGCTATAATCTTCTTTTGCCCCCTGGTCGGGAAGTGATTTCCGAACACCCTCTATGTAAGCACCCTGACTTTCTTTGCCGCGCGGAATAATGGCAAGAACAAAATATTTATTCCGTGTTGCAACCCAGGTGACCCGGCCGGAAATATTCTGACTGACCGTCTCGTTCATCTTTGTTGCATCGACATCCGTTATTTCGCCACCCGCATAACCGGATGCTTTGGCAAAATTTGATTCGTTAACGGAATTGTGTTCAACATACCGGAGTCCCGATTCCCAGGTGATTTGATACTCAAAATTTGAAATTATTTTTTCCATTCCCTCGAAACTATATACCGCATCGAAAGAGTACAAATCCCCGTAAAACACTATTGTTTTGACGATTTTGCTCTCTCCGTTAACCTTGAGAACCAAATTGATCTTTACCGAATCGCCGGAAGAAACCTGAATAACCTGTCCGTCCGGAATGTCTGTTTCAAAGTATAAGTTCTTTGTATTGATAAGTTTTCCGTCGGATGAATAGAACAGGAGATGAAAATCTCCTTTGGAATCGGTGTTAATAAGATTGACCGGATAATGATCCCACGTCGAGAAGTCTTTCAAAATCCATGATTGAATCATTCCGCCACGCGTAGATATTTCTGCCCGGTAATGTTTTGTCTCCACCGTTATCGTTTTCTTCTGTCCCACGGATAGAGAAGAGAAATATTTACCCAGCGAATCACCGGCAACACGTTGCTGAACGGTCTGTGGCGCAGCAACGGAAGAATCACGCGGAACATTTTGATTGGCCGTGGCGAGAGAATCTTTTTGTTGAGTTGCTGGCGGCGGTGGGGGTGCGGTCATATACATCCATACCATCAACACCAAACCGATAAGCAGAAAACCAATGATAGTATTTCGATCCATGAATTTCTCTTTTCAATAAAAAAACAATGTGTATAATTACTCTCTATGGGACCGGGTCGTAACCGCCCGGGTGCAACGGGTGACACCGCAAAATTCTCTTCAACGATAACCATATTCCCTTTATTGTACCGTGCCGGTTAATTGCATCAACGGCATAAGAAGAGCACGTTGGATAAAACCGGCATGTGCTTGGGGAAAGCAGGGGAGAGATTATCGCTTGGTAGAAACGAATGATTGCAACAACGAGAAACTTCATACATACTTTCCAACGGCAATTGCCGTTAAGAGTGATTTCATATCCCGGTCGATTTCTCTGAATGGGGGATTGTCAAATGGAAGAGCCGACACTTTCGGATACAGAAACAAGAGCTTCAGATTTCGTGATCGCTCTCCGGAGGGAATTTCCAGCAATTTCTTGTTTAACCGGTATGACTCTTTAATCCGCCGCCGGATGAGGTTGCGGTCGACTGCCTTTTTTATTGCTTTGGAAACGATCACACCGAAAAGAAGCGGGTGCACATGTAAATTCTCGTGCTCAATTTCCTCAAGCACAAGACAACGAAGAACGTTTCCCTCTAATTTCTTTCCGCGTTTGCGAATCGTTTGGAAAATCTTCCGCCCTCTTAAAATCTCCGACTTTTTAAGAGTATACCGCACGCATCACTGATAAAAACTACCGTTCATCGCTCACCGTCAAACGATGACGGCCCTTCGCACGTCGCCGGGCAAGCACTTTGCGCCCGTCTTTCGATTTCATGCGTTCCCGAAATCCATGCTTATTTTTCCGCTTCCGGTTACTTGGTTGAAACGTTCTTTTCATGAAAATACCTTTAATTTGTACCGTAACGAGACGTAAAAAAAAGGATTGCTTGCTACAATCCTTTGATTGACGCTAAAAACTGTTTTTCAATATAATCAATGGGAATACTAAATACAAACAGAACATCATGGAAAAAAAATTTCTTGATATCACACATAAATCTTCGTATAATATTGAGCCGTAAGCATCCGGTTTTGCTTGTTAACAATCTGTGGGTAACTTTTTCATCAGCCTTTTTTTCTTTGTATCCTGGGGATAATCGCCAAATCTCACTTAAAGCAAATTGTGAATAACATACAATATTCTGTAACTTTTATTTTTACTTGTATTCTGTTAATTTCTTGGGTTGGTGTTGAATCTTCTGATGACAAGCGTGACAAATTTTTTTAACAATCAAGCGGATGTTCGCTCTTTTGTTAACAACCTGTTCATAACATTTTAACTCGTTGAGAGAAAATAGGTTAAGGTTTATTTTATGGAATTGAACCAAAGCACACTGAATACCCTTCCATTGTCGTCCGGTAGCATAGTTTCTTCTCCGGAAAAACTTTGGGATGAATGCCTGGGCATAGTCCGTTCACGGGTACAAAGTCAAAGTTTTAAAACATGGTTCGAACCGATCATCCCGTTACGCGTAACAGAAAACGTTTTCGTCTTGCAGGTGCCCAGTCAATTTTTCTCTGATTGGCTTGAAGAACATTACTACTCGCTCATCACCGAATTATTGGCGCGTGTCACGGGAAAAGAGATGACCATCGAATATGAGATTCTTCCGGATGACCGGGACAATATTGCTCTTCATATTCAATCGGAATTATCTCAGGTTGAAAACAAAGAAGAAAAAACTATTACCATTTCTTCTGTTGCCAAAGAAATTACCAGCACGCTGAACCCCGCGGAACATCCGGTAATTCATCCATCGCTGAATCCAAAATATACATTTGAAAATTATATCAAAGGGGAAAGCAATCAATTTGCAAGGGCGGCCGCTCTGGCGGTTGCCAATAATCCGGGCGGAACATCTTTTAACCCTCTCGTGATATACGGCGGCGTCGGGTTGGGAAAGACACACCTTGTTCACGCTATCGGTAATCACATTCTCCACACGAATAAATCAAAACGTGTTCTGTACACCTCCAGTGAAAAATTTACGGTAGATTTCGTCGAATCGATACAGCAGGATAAGGTTTCCCGGTTTTCCTCTTATTACCGGAGCGTGGACCTTCTCATTGTCGACGACATTCAATTCTTTAACGGAAAAGAAAAAACACAGGATATTTTCTTTCACACGTTTAATGCCTTGCATCAATTAGGGAGACAGATCGTTCTTTCTTCCGACCGACCCCCGAAAGAACTTCGCGGCTTGAACGAACGATTGATTTCACGGTTTCAATGGGGACTCACCGCAGACATTCAGCCTCCTGATCTTGAAACGCGGATAGCAATCTTACGCAAGAAGAGCAGTGATGATGGCATAGATCTTCCCATCGATGTTGTAGAATTTATTGCCACGAATGTTGTTTCCAATATCCGAGAATTAGAGGGCTGCCTGATTAGTTTGCTGGCACGGGCATCGATAGAGAACCGACCAATGAATGTCGATCTTGCGCGGGATGTTGTGCGGTTAACCGTCGGTGAGGTACGAAGCCATATAACCATTGAAGAAATTCAGCGGGCCGTGTCTGAACAATTAGGAATTCCCGAAGACATCATCCGGGCAAAAACCCGCAAACAGGAAGTGGTCAATGCCCGGCAGATCGCAATGTATCTTGCCAAAGAACTGACAAATTCATCACTGAAAAGTATAGGACTCCATTTCGGCGGAAGAGACCATAGCACAGTCATTCATGCTTACCAAACGGTAGAAGATTTAATGAAGACCGATTCAAAACAAAAATTCATTATCAACCAATTGAAATCAAAACTTGAACGCAATTTTCATTGATATTTTTTCCCGACAATGATGTTTACAACCTGTTATCTTGACGGGATCGGCTCTTGATAAAAAGACAAATAGTTCTTCAGAAGAAATTTCTTTTCCCTACTGTTAATAACAATAGGGCTTTTCAATAGTTAACACACAACTTACTACATTTATTTTATTACAATTTCTTTCACATTCTTTGTTTTAAAAGGTTATAAACATATTAACAGTCCTTATTATAATTAGTCATCTCTTTATTTTCCTAACTTATTTATTATTATACTGTTACAAGATATCGAATCATTGTTTATCTCACTAATTTTTTGTAAATTTGAGAATCTATTTTCCAATATAAATCATATCCGATAAGGAAATTACAATGAAATTTTCGTCGTCAAGCACGGAGCTTCAAAAAGCTCTCGGCAATATCAGCGGAGTGATTCCATCCAAATCGACACTTCCGATTCTCGAAAATTTTCTTCTTCAGGTTTCCAACGATACTTTGAAAATTACAGCGACCGATCTCGATATTTCGATGTCAATAAATCTCAAAGTAAAAAATTTTCAAGATGGAATTATCGCCGTACCGGCAAAACGCCTTTTCGAGACGATTCGGTCACTGCCGGCAACGGATGTTACATTTATAGCGGAACCGGATAATAACCGCATTATCATGTCGACAGATAACGGAGAATATAAACTTACCGGTGAATCGAATGAGAATTATCCCAGTATCCCGGTCTTCAAAGGAAAAGATGAATTGGAAATTGAAAACGATACGTTACATCGTATCATCAGTAAATCGGCGTTTGCGGTAAGTTCGGATGAGCTTCGTCCTGCGATGATGGGAATTCTTTTTCAGATTAAGAAAGGTGAAATCCGCGTCGCTGCAACCGACGGACACAGACTTGTCCGTATCATCAATTCAAATTTTACATCGAAAAAATTTGAAGCTGATTTTATTATTCCGGCAAAAGCACTGAACCTCGCGTTAAAGTCGATCAATAGTAATGCCGTCAGACTTTCATTTAATGAAACACATGCCATGTTTTCATTCGGTGACTCGACTCTCATTTCACGTATGATCGAAGAAAAATATCCGAACTACGAAAGCGTTATCCCTCTCGATAATGAAAAGAAACTTGTTGTCGATAAGAATCAGCTTCTCTCTTCTGTTCGTCGTACGGCGTTATATGCGAGTTCAACGACACATCAAGTCCGTTTTTCACTGAAGAAAGGATCTATCACCGTTTCGGCAGAAGATATCGATTTCGGAAGTGAAGCACGCGAGACACTTTCCTGCGAATATTCATCAGAGCCGATGGATATCGGGTTTAATTCATCATATATTATCGACATTCTTTCCCATATCGATACGGATGAAGCGCTGTTCCTGCTCAGTACACCGACCCGTGCATGTACCGTACAACCGATTACACAGCGGGAGGGTGAAGATATTCTCATGTTGGTAATGCCTGTGCGGTTGAACGCGTGATCAATTACAGGTAATGCATCTCACAGAATTACGATTACGTCAATTTCGTAATCACTCGGATTCCTGGTTTGACTTTGGTGACGGCACCAATATTCTTCTCGGAGATAACGGTCAAGGAAAAACAAACGTCATTGAAGCAATTTCCTACCTTTGTTTAACCAGAAGTTTTTTTGCGACGAATGATGCTCTGGCTGTGCAATTCGAGAATCCGTTATTCGAAATAGAAGGAACCTTTGTCGCCGATAGCACGGTAAAGTACAATGTTCGTGTTGCATACGATGTCCGTCAGGAAGAGAAGCTCTGTACCATTAACCGGCATCCGGTTGAACCGTTTTCAACGATCATCGGAAAATTCCCGGTGATTATTTGTGCCCCGGAACATGCACCGATCACATCCGAAGGTCCGTTCGAACGTCGCAAGTTTGTCGATTTTGTGTTATCACAATCGTATCCCGCGTACTTTCAGCACCTGCTGGAGTTCCGGAAGATCCTCAAGCAGCGCAATAAAATTTTGCTCGACGGGAAACTCTCGAAAACGGATTGTTCGAAATTATTAATTCCGTGGAACGAACAACTTGTTACCCACGGCAGTTTTTTGATGATGAGAAGAAAACAATTTGTTGATGAGTTTCAGACCTGTATTCAGTCCGCGTACCGGCACGTTGCCGGAGAGGAAGAACAGCCGCACATGGAATATGTTCCTCAATGTTCTCTCGATCAGATCGACGATGAACAGAATGTTCGAACCGCACTGATGGCAGATTTGGAAAAAAAACATGACAGTGAATTGCGGTACGGTATTACACTCGTCGGTCCTCACCGTGATGAATTCGGGATGAAAATTAACGGACTGGATATACGCAAGTTCGCTTCGCAAGGTCAGCATAAAACATTCCTTGTCGCGTTGAAAATCGGGGAGTTTTTTTATTTGAAAGATCGCTGCAACGAAACACCCATCATGCTGCTCGACGATATTTTCAGCGAGCTTGATAGCCCGCGATCTTCACGATTGTTACAGTTTGTGGAAACACTCAGCCAAACTTTTATTACATCGACAAACAGGCAAATATTTGAAGAAAATGCCGAATTCGGCGGTCGCAATAAGTTGTTTACGATTCAAAACGGAACCGTTGTGCAACAATCACCCCTCGCAGTATGAACGATGCCGATCCGAAACCGATTGCGGATGCAATTTCATCGACACTACACGATCTCGGTCTTCAACAGCGCATCCGGCAGTATGAAGTGCTTGAGGTCTGGGAAACGATTGTCGGGGAACAGATTGCAAAGGTGACGGCAGCACAACGTATCGATGACGGTAAATTGTTTGTGCATGTTTTTCGTGCACCATGGCGTAATGAATTGACATTTCTTAAAAAAGATATTATCGCCAAAATCAATGCGGCATTTCACGAACAAATAGTACGTGATATTATATTCAGATAAGAGGAATCATGGCAAAGGCTACAGAAAAAAATGAAAAAGTAAAACAAAGCGCATCGGTGAGTCGATCACCCAAACATAACGGCGAATACAACGCAGAAGATATCACCGTACTGAAAGGGCTCGAGCCGGTACGCCAGCGTCCCGCAATGTATATCGGCGATGTATCGGTGCGCGGGCTGCATCATCTCGTGTATGAAGTTGTCGATAATTCCATCGACGAAGCGCTTGCCGGCTACGCACATAATATTTCCGTCAGCATCAATCAGGACGGCTCCATCACCGTTATCGATGACGGCCGCGGAATTCCGACAGGCATTCATCCGGAAGAAAAACGTTCTGCACTTGAAGTGGTCATGACGGTTCTTCATGCCGGCGGCAAGTTCGATAAAAACACATACAAAGTTTCCGGCGGTCTTCACGGTGTCGGCGTTTCGGTCGTGAATGCATTGTCGGAATGGCTGGAGGTCGAAGTGTCGCGCGAGGGAAAAGTTTGGTTTCAAAAATATCTTTGCGGCAAGCCGCAGGGGGTGGTGAAAGTTATCGGAAAATCGGATCCGAAAAAAACCGGAACGAAAGTATCCTTCATGCCGGACAGTCAGATTTTCAAGAACCGCGTTTTTAAATTCGAGACACTCGCAGAACGGTTACGCGAACTTGCATTTCTCAATCCCGACGTGAAATTACGGATCCTCGATCTCCGGAAAGATCAGGAGCGCGATGAAACATTTCATTTCAAAGGCGGCATTGCCGAATTCGTTCAATATATCGACGCCACGCGCCCGTCGCTTATCCGTAAGCCGGTGTATGCAAAAGGACAGGACAAAGATGAAGCGGGGCGGATGGTGGAGGTGGAAGTTGCGTTCCAGTACAACGATCAATATAACGAGAATGTTTTCTCGTATGTCAACAACATCAATACGATAGAAGGCGGAACACATCTCGTCGGATTTCGTACAGCGCTGACACGCTCGCTCAACAGTTATGCATCGAAAAATAATTTAGTCAAAGAGAACGGCGTTCAACTGACCGGCGATGATTTTCGCGAAGGGTTGACAGCGGTATTAAGCGCCAAAGTTCCCGAACCGCAATTTGAGGGACAAACCAAAACAAAACTCGGCAACAGCGAAATTAAAGGAGTTGTCGAAACGATTGTCAGTGAACAATTGCAGGTTTGGCTGGATGAAAATCCGGGCGACGCGCGGCGTATTATCGATAAATGTTTGCGCGCTGCCGAAGCGCGGGAAGCCGCGCGCAAAGCGCGTGATCTGACGCGACGAAAAAGCGCTCTTGAATCGTCCAGCTTGCCGGGAAAACTTGCCGATTGTTCCATTAACGATCCGGAACATTGCGAGCTGTATATTGTCGAAGGCGATTCTGCCGGCGGCAGCGCGAAGCAGGGACGTGATCGCCGATTCCAGGCAATCCTTCCCATCAAAGGAAAAATTCTGAATGTGGAAAAAGCGCGTCTTCATAAAATTCTGGAGAATGAAGAAATCCGATGCATCTTTACGGCAATCGGTGCCGGTGTCGGTGAAGATTTCAATGCCGCAAAAATCCGGTACGGCAAGATCATCATCATGTGCGACGCCGACGTCGACGGTTCTCATATTCGCACACTTCTCTTGACTCTCTTTTTCCGGTACATGAAAGAAATTGTCGAGCTCGGTCATATCTACATCGCCCAGCCGCCGTTGTATAAATTGAAAAAAGGGAAACAGGAATTTTATGCGTACGATGATGAGGAACGGGACGAAGTGATCAAGCGATTTCGCAATGAAAAAAAATCAAAAGAAAAAGAGGAAGTTGCGGAAGAAACGACACCCATCGAAGAAGGGGCAACCGTCAGTGCCAATGGTGTTGCGATTTCCCGTTTCAAAGGTCTCGGTGAAATGAATCCCGAGCAATTGTGGTCGACGACGATGAATCCGGAAACGCGTACGGTACTTCAGGTCTCCATTGAAAATGCTGCGGACGCGGATCGGACCTTTTCCATTCTCATGGGAGACGAAGTGGAACCGAGACGAGAGTTTATTGAAAAGAATGCAAAGTATGTCAGAAATTTGGATGTGTAAAAGAAAGGAATTTTTCACAGCATGGCGGTTAATGAAAAAATAGTTCCGGTCGATATTGAAGACGAAATGCGCGGCTCGTACATCGATTACGCGATGAGCGTCATCGTTGCACGTGCTCTGCCGGATGTCCGTGACGGATTAAAACCGGTCCATCGCAGAGTGTTGTTCGGTATGAACGAGCTTGGACTTGCCAGTAATCGCGCCTATAAAAAAAGCGCTCGTATCGTCGGCGAAGTGTTAGGAAAATACCATCCGCATGGTGATTCTGCCGTGTACGATACCATGGTTCGCATGGCGCAGGATTTTTCCCTTCGCTATCCCTTGGTTGATGGCCAGGGAAACTTTGGATCGGTTGATGGTGACTCTCCTGCCGCAATGCGATATACGGAAGTGCGGCTTTCTCGCATTGCCGAAGAAATGCTGCGCGATCTTGAAAAAGACACTGTCAATTTTACATCGAACTTTGATGATACATTGAAAGAACCATCCGTTCTTCCTGCGATGGTTCCAAACCTTCTTGTCAACGGGACGTCCGGCATTGCCGTTGGTATGACGACGAACATTCCGCCGCATAATCTCACCGAAGTAATAGACGGATGCATTGCTGTCATCGATACGCCCGCATTTCCGGAAGATAAATTGTTGAAGATTATTAAGGCGCCCGATTTCCCGACCGGAGGAATTATTTACGGATATGAAGGCGTGCGTGATGCGTATAAAACGGGACGCGGAAGAATTATTGTTCGCGCAAAAGCAACCATTGAAACCGGTCGTGCCGATCGTCAGGCAATTGTCATTACGGAAATTCCGTATCAGGTGAATAAAGCCTCGCTGATCGAAAAGATTGCCGAGCTTGTTCGCGATAAAAAAATCGAAGATATTGCCGATATTCGCGATGAATCGGACCGTGATGGGCTTCGGATCGTTATCGATTTGAAACGGGACGCCAACGCACCCGTCGTCTTGAACAACCTTTACAAGCACACGCAGATGCAAACCACATTCGGCGTGATCATGCTGGCGCTTGTTGAGGGCAGACCGCACGTTCTTACGCTCCGGCAGATGATCGATTACTTCATCAAGCATCGGAACGAAGTTGTTGTGCGCCGGGCAAAGTTCGAGCTGGATGAAGCGGAACGCCGTGCGCATATTCTTGAAGGATACATCATTGCGCTTGATAATATCGATGAAATCATCAAGCTGATCAAAAAAGCAAAAGATGTCCCGGCTGCCCAGGAACAGTTGATGAAACGTTTCAAACTTTCCGAGATTCAGGCAAAAGCAATTCTTGACATGCGACTCCAAAAGTTGACCGGCCTGGAACGCAAGAAAGTTGAAGATGAATATAAAGAAGTCATCAAGCTGATCGAACGGCTCCGGTCAATTCTGACCAGCAAAAAATTACAGATGCAAATTATCAAAGACGAATTGCTGGAGATCAAGAACAAATACGGTGATGAACGCCGAACTGAAGTGGTGTACAAAACGGAAGAATTCAGTGTCGAGGACATGATTGCGGAAGAGGATGTTGTCATCACCATCAGCCATAGCGGCTTTATTAAACGGTTTCCGGTTTCCGGGTACCGGCGGCAGGCACGCGGCGGCAAAGGTGTCACCGGCGCTACGACGAAGGAAGACGACTTTATCGAACACATGTTCATCGCTTCGACGCATAATTATATTTTATTCTTCACCGATAAAGGAAAGTGTTACTGGCTGAAGGTTCATGAAATTCCTGAAGCGGGAAGATCGGCGCGCGGTAAATCGATTGTCAATCTCATCGAAAAAAGTCCGGACGAAAATATTGCCGCATTCGTTCCCGTTCAGGAATTTGACGATAAACATTATATCGTGATGGTGACTGAACGCGGCATGATCAAGAAAACCGGATTGTCTGAATTCAGCAATCCGCGAAAAAATGGTATTGCTGCCATTACACTTAAAAAAGATGATGCGGTCAAAGACGTACGGATTACCGACGGCTCACAGAATATTGTGATTGGGACATACAACGGAATGGCGATTCGGTTCCTTGAGAGTGAAGCCCGTCAAATGGGTCGTACGGCATCCGGCGTTCGTGCCGTGAAGCTTGGAAAAGGAGATCGCGTTGTCGGAGCCGTTGCAGTGAAACGGCAAACGACATCCATCCTTGTGGTTGCCGAACATGGTTTCGGAAAACGGAGCGAACTGGATGAATACCGTGTCAGTCATCGTGGCGGAAAAGGTGTTTTTACAATTCATGTTACCGATAAAACGGGAAATATGGTAGCCATCAAAGAAGTGTTGGAGAATGACGATATTGTCGTGGTGACAACACAAGGGATTGTCATTCGCCAGCCGGCGAAGACGATTCGCATCGCGGGGCGCAACACGCAGGGAGTGCGGTTGATTCGTCTTGATGCAAACGACAAAATTGCAGCTATTGCCGTCGTTCCTTCGGAAGAGGAAAAAGAAGAAGAGCGACAAGCAGTAGTCGAAAAAGAAACCGCGCAGTCGTCGTTATTCGATAATACAGAGAAGCCAAAGAAGGAACCGAAAAAATCTTCTCAGGATAAATCTGCAAAACCGAAGAAGAAAAAGAAATAATTTTTTTGTTTGAGCGTCAACAAGGTATAGGGGTTCAACAAAGAACCCCTATGTCATTTTATCGATGAGATTGAAAAGATCATGCCATTAAGCCTACAACAAGAAATCGCGCGACGGAGAACGTTTGCCATTATTTCGCATCCGGATGCCGGCAAGACGACACTAACCGAAAAATTTTTACTGTATGGCGGAGCCGTTCAACTCGCCGGATCGGTAACGGCACGTAAGAATCAGCGGCAATCGACTTCCGACTGGATGGAGCTGGAGCGCAAGCGCGGTATTTCCATTTCATCGACGGTTCTGCAATTCGAATACAACGGCTATAAAATCAATTTGCTGGATACTCCCGGTCACCAGGACTTTTCTGAAGATACCTACCGCGTGCTTACCGCTGTTGACGCCGTGGTGATGGTGATCGATGCGGCAAAAGGCATCGAGAAACAGACGCGAAAATTATTCGAAGTATGCAGAAGACGAAAGATTCCGATCTTTACGTTTATGAACAAACTCGATCGTCCCACGAGAGATCCGTTGGAATTACTCGATGAATTGGAACACGTTCTCGGTATTCATGCGTATGTTATGAATTTTCCTCTGGGAACCGGCTATGAATTTCGAGGCGTATTTGACCGGCGACAAAAACAGGTACATCTTTTTGAATTAACTGCCGGTGGCTCGTACCGCGCACCGGTGCATATCTCCGATCTTACAGATTCTGTGGTGCGTGAGCGACTTGATACAAAAGTACACGATAAACTTACCGAAGAATTGGAAATTCTCGATCATGCCGGCGCCGCATTCGATGCGGAAGCCGTACTTCAGGGAAATCTGACGCCGGTTTTCTTCGGCAGCGCACGAAATAATTTCGGTGTGCAATTATTGCTGGATGGATTTCTCGATCATGCCGGTTTGCCCCGGCCGCGACAGAGCAACGGAAATATTGTACCGCTCGACAACGAAACATTTTCCGGGTTCATCTTTAAAATTCAGGCAAACATGGATCCCCGTCACCGTGATCGGATTGCGTTTCTCCGCGTCTGTTCCGGTAAATTTGAGCGGGATATGACCGTGACACATTCCCGCACAGGGAAAAAAGTTCGGTTATCGAATGCAAGTAAACTGTTCGGTCAAACACGCGAAACAGTCGACGAAGCCTTCCCCGGAGATATTGTGGGGTTTGTGGGGCAACAAAATTTCGGTATCGGCGATACGCTTACCAACAACGACTTAATTGTCTACAACGAAATTCCGAGCTTTCCACCGGAGGTTTTTGCGATGTTAAGCAATCCTAATCCGTCGAACTTTAAAAAATTCCGCGAAGGACTGGATCAACTGTTGCAGGAAGGAGTCGTTCAAGGACTTCAACGAACGAACGCGGCTCAGAAAATCCCAATTCTCGCTGCAGTCGGGCCACTGCAATTCGAAGTGGTCCAATATCGACTGCAAAGCGAATACGGGGCCGAATCGCGCCTGGAACCAACCGATTGGAAATTTATCCGCTGGGTTGATCCAGCCGTCGATTCTAAAACATTAACCGACAATATTCTTCCCACCGGAGCCGCTTTTGCTCAGAACCAGGCAGGGAAGATCGGCATTTTATTTACCGGAGAGTGGGGATTGAAATACTTTCAGGAAAAAAATCCCGCTATACAACTTTCCGAATTCCCGGTCAACAACGGAAAATGAAAGGGCCATCGTTTATCATTTTGAAACAATGACCCGATACTCTATTCGTTATGGCTGAAGATTATCCGGTTTTGTTTTAACGAATGCCGCGATACCGAGGCCGGCGAGAATCCATCCGACAATTCCGTCGATAATTAATCCCGTAGTGAAATCGAGCGGAAATCCCATCCAGTTCATATTCATGAGATGCGTGAAGAACGAAACAAAGATACCGAACATTCCGCAATACATGACACGCGCAACATAGGAAGATGAAAGCGCTGTACTCCGCAGGAGAAACCATGAGACGATTGCGGCGGAGAGAATATCCAGAATAAATCCTACCACCATCTGTCCGGGCATAACCGGATCGGAACCGCTTGGAGTATAAATGATCAACCCCGCCGGACCGCGCTTCATCTTTTTCGTCCATGAATCCATCGAAGCCGAATCAGCGCCCATTCCCGGGTTATGAGGGAAAATATACACCGCTTCTTTATCGAGGGAAGACTTCAATGAACTTATGACAGCGTCTTCATTGGGGATACCGTGCAGGTGTGGAGTATGAAGAGGAAGAAAAACCCACGCGGCAAAACTCCAAATAAATAAAATAATCCCACCGACAAGAGCGCCAAGCAACATTTTTTTCATAAAAATTCTCCTCGATTATGAACATGTTTTTTGATTGATTCTCACCGCCATCTCCTCGAAAATTATGGCATATAATATAATGATGAATCGGTTAAACCAAAAATTGCTTGTCAATAAAAAAGGTATAACCGGACTTGACAAAGTCGTTGGTGTTTATTATATTAAACTTAAATATATCAAATTTAAACCAATAAACATTGAAAACGACCAAAAAATACGGAAAAAGCGCAGATCGCTCTCTCAGCATGTGGGTAAAACTGGTGCGGGCATCTTCGACTTTTGGCAAGCTGACGTTTAAACATATCAGCACGTTTGGATTAACAGAGCCGCAGTTCGGTGTGCTGGAAGTACTCGGGCATCTCGGTTCGCTCACATTTACCGACCTTTCGCGGAAACGGCTGGTGAGCAGCGGAAACATGACGTGCGTTGTCGACAATCTTGAAAAAGAAGGGCTCGTCGAACGTGTTCGGAACACCGAAGATCGCCGTGAAATCGTTGTGTCTCTTACGGCGAAAGGGAAAAAATTATTCGATGAGATTTTTATTCAGCACGCGGAGTATGTTACAAAGATCGCCTCCGTTCTTACGCCGGACGAACAGGAAGCATTATCGCTTCTTCTGAAAAAACTTGGTCTTTCTCTGGTAGAACAATTTCACTCGGATCTGAATTGAATATGGATATACATGATAAATATAAAAATTTACAGGTTGTCGGTATTGCCGGCAGCTTGCGTCGTGAATCGTATAATCGAAAAGGATTAAAAATTGCATTGCGGTTTGCACAAGAATTCGGAGCGCAGGTGGAAGAAATTGATTTGAACGAATTGAATCTTCCTCTCTATAATGAAGATATGACGGTGAACGGATTCCCGGATGTTGTTGAACGAATGAAAAATATTGTTGAGCGGGCCGACGTGATGCTGATTGCTTCACCGGAATATAATTATTCTGTTCCGGCGCCTTTGAAAAATGCTCTCGAATGGATTTCGCGCAGGAAGAATGTCCTGGACGGCAAATCCGCAGCAATCTTTGGAGTATCAACCGGTGCATTCGGAACGATAAGAATGCAGCCGCATCTCCGCCAGATTCTGGAGTCTCTCAATGTTTCCGTCGTGTCTCAGCCGCAGGTGTTTATACGTTTCGCAGCGGAAGCATTTGCTCCGGACGGATCATTGAAAGACAAACAGGTCGAAGGGCAATTAAAAGTGCTCATTGAAAAAACTTTTTTATTGGCAACGACTCAAAGACAAACGAAACAGAACAATTGAAATCAATAAACCATCCTATATTATTCAGAAAGGAATATATGATACAACGGATTTATCTCACAGCGGCAATTCTCTTCACAATGATCAACGGCGTCGTCGCACAAACAACATGGAAAGCCGACAAAGCGCACAGCAAGATCGATTTTTCCGTTACACACATGGTGATTGCGGAAGTCGACGGCAGGTTCACCGACTTTGATGCAACACTGACGGCATCGAAAGATGACTTTACCGACGCAAAGATTACCGCAACAATTAAGACGGCGAGCATTACGACCGATAACGATTTTCGTGATAAGCATCTTCGCTCCGACGATTTTTTTAACGCAGACAAATACCCGGAGATAAAATTCAAGAGCACTTCGATAGAAAAAACCGGGGAAAATACGTATAAAATCACCGGTGATCTGACTATTCGCGATACAACAAAGACGGTTGTGTTGGACACAAAGTATAACGGGCAGATTGTCGGAATGGGTGCAACGAAATGCGCATTTAAGGCAACGACAACAATTAATCGTTTCGATTACGGCGTTCACTGGGATAAAACAATTGAGTCGGGGGGACTTGTTGTCGGAAAGAATGTCGACATCACCTTGTTGCTGGAATTTAACAAGCAAACAGACGAAAAAAAAGGAAGTAAATAATTTTTAGAAACGTGACGGGGTTGTCAAAATTATGACTATGCAGAATAATATTCTCGGTATGCATCATGTCACCGCCATTGCCGGAGATCCGCAGGCAAATATTGATTTCTATGTCAACATTTTGGGTTTGCGGTTGGTAAAGAAGACGGTCAATTTTGACGATCCCTTCACGTATCATTTTTATTTTGGTGATGAGGTCGGAAACCCCGGGACACTCCTGACATTTTTCCCATGGTCGTCTCAGGCGCATCGGGGTAAAATCGGTTCGGGACAGCTTACCGTTTTTTCGTTTTCCATCCCGGAAAATTCCCTTGGTTTTTGGAGTGATCGATTACAACAGTATGACCTCTCGACGAGCAGGTCGATTCGGTTTGGCGAAGAAGTGTTGACGGCATTTGATCGGGACGGATTTCAGTTTGAATTGATTGCTGCGAAAGATGTTCGAAGCGGATGGTTGCGTGGTTCGATTCCGGGGGAATTTGCAATTCGGGGATTTCACGGGGTGACGCTTTCAGAAATAGCGGAGAATCCGACCGCGGGTTTTTTACAATCAAGGCTCGAATTTCGCGGCGTTGGCGTTGAAGGAAACCGAACACGTTTCGAAACAGGAGCGGGTGGCAGCGGAGCCATCGTCGAGATTCTTCATGAGCCAAATATGCCACGCGGGTTTATGGGATTGGGAACGGTGCATCACGTTGCATTTCGCACGGAGACGCCGGAGTCACAGCTTGTCATCCGTCAGGATCTCGTGAGGAGCGGTGCGGATGTCACGCCGGTTATCGATCGGAATTATTTTCATTCGATATACTTCCGCGAGCCGGGGGGAGTATTGTTCGAGGTTGCTACCGATACTCCGGGTTTTTTGATTGATGAACCGAAAGACAAACTCGGAACAAGCTTAAAGTTACCTTCCCAATATGAACACAATCGCAGTGAAATAGAGCGCACGCTTCCCGCTGTTCACATTCCGGCTGGCTAATTATTGTAAATCGAAACTAGCGGGATTCCCGGAGGACTCCTTTTTCCGATTTTATTTAACATCTTTCCTTTGATTGACCAAATTTTCCTGTCAGAACTTACAATGAACTTGACTTCTATCGAAACTTTTTATATACTATGTTCGTAAACTAAACAGTGTTCACTAAATAAATACCGATTATGGGCATAAGCGAGCGAAAAGAACGAAATAAGAAGAAAATGAGGGAGCAAATCCTCAATACCGCGATGAATCTCTTCTTGGATGAGGGGTTTCAAAATGTTTCCATACGTAAAATCGCGGATAAGATAGAATACAGTCCGGCCACAATCTATCTCTACTTTAAGGATAGAGACGATATTCTTTTTGCTCTTCACGATGAGGGATTCGATAAACTGTTTAAGCGCCAACAGTCGGTGCACAAAATTGCAGACCCCCGGAAACGTCTGCGGAAGCACGGCGAAATGTATCTGAAGTTTGCATTCGAAAATCCGGAATACTACAACCTCATGTTCATCACGCGAAGCCCGGGGAGAAAAGTCGTTGAAAAGGGCGATTGGAACAGCGGCATACGCTCGTATGAATTAATCAAGAACGATGTCGCTGCCGCGATAAAATCGGGAGCGATGAAAGATTCCGACATCGACGTTATAACGTTTGCCCTCTGGTCTTTTGTCCACGGAATCGTTTCGCTGATTTTGCGGAACCGGTGTTCCATGCTGGATCAAAAACATCTTCCGGTGGCGGCATTGAAGGCATACAATACGATGATGGACAATTGGGGATTAGCAGTATAGCATTTCAGCGAATGTAAACAATGGAATGAGTTTGTCTTCGAATTGAAAAGGAGCCACAACGATTTATGCAATATCGACAAGGAAATATAAAAAATAGAATACATCGTATTTCTCTCATCAATGTGTTCTTGATCATCGCGATGTTTTCCATGCTGTGCAGTCAGGAAAAATTATCATTAACAGTGGATCAGGCGATAGCCATCGGCGTGCAAAACAGCAAGTCGCTTCATTCATCATTGATGAAATCGGAGTATGCCGATGCAAAGTCCGGCGAGGTGCATACACAGGGTCTTCCCCAAATTAAATTTTCCGGATCGTATACAAAACTAAGCAATGTTCCCCCGGAAGAAATCGGTCCGTATCCGCCGCTTTTCAATGATAAAATTCTCATTTCTCCATCCATTTTTAATTACTATGATTTGCGGTTGTCGTTACAACAACCATTGTTTACGGGATTCCGGATTCAAAGCGCTTCGGATATTGCCGAGTACACAGCGCAGGCGACCTCACAGGACTTCAGCAACGATAAATCGGAATTGGTGTACAATATTCAAACATCGTATTGGAATTTATACAAAGCGAATGAATTTAAAAAAGTCATCGATGAAAATGTCATGCAGATGAATGCACACCTCAAGGAAGTACAAAACATGTTCGATCAGGGAATCCTGACGAAAAATGAAGTCTTGAAAGTGGAGGTACAGCTATCTAATGCACAGGTTGTGCAGCTTGATGCGCAGAATAATGTTCATCTTGCCATGCTTGCATTGAACAATATCATCGGAACGCCGCTCAGAAGCGATATTGAAATTGATACATCGAACATTATTCAGCCGGAAGATTATGGCGATGTAAACCGGCTGGTGCAGGAAGCCATGGAAAACCGGTCTGACGTCAAAAGTATGGAATACCGCGTAAAAGCCGGCGAGTCGGGTGTGACGCTTGCCCGGTCAGGATGGTTTCCACAAATTTATTTGCTTGGAAATTATTATTACGATCGGCCGAACCAACGCATATTTCCCGCAGTCGATCAATTTCAGGATACCTGGGACGTTTCACTTTCCGTATCCTTCGATATCTGGAATTGGGGCAATACGATTCATCAAACAAATCAGGCACAGGCACAACTTGCCGAGATGCAGGATGCTCTTGGCCAATTACGTGACGGCGTCACGCTGGAAGTCACACAAAACTATTTGAATGCGAATGAAGCGAATGAACGGACCACGGTTGCAGAAAAAGGTGTGAATCAGGCGGAAGAAAATTATCGTATCACGCACGAAAAATTCAAATCGGGTCTAGCGCTGAACACCGACTTGCTTGATGCCGAAGCGGCATTGTTGCAATCCAAGTGGAGCCACATTCAAGCTGTCGTCGACCGGATGCTTGCCGTCGCACGCCTTAAAAAATCTATCGGCGGAGATTTGACATCACGGTGACAATCATTATACGGGTAAAAGGAATCAGATTATGAAGCGGAAAAAAATTATTGTGGTTGCGTTCGTCATTACCGGTTGCATCATCGCAATCCTTCTCTATAATAAATCCCGGATGGATGCAAATTCCGAAAATGATATTGTCAAATCAGTTCCGGTGACCGTGAGTATAGCAACAAAACAGCAGATCAACGATGCGCATTCGCTCGAAGGAACGATTGTGGCAAACAACGATGTTGCCGTTGTTTCGGAAACTCAGGGAAAAATCACGGGTGTCGAAGCCGAGATCGGTCAATATAAAACTGCCGGTTCCGTGCTGATTCAAATCGACGATGAATTGAAGAAAGCAAACCTTGCTTCGGCGGAAACAAATTATGAAAAAGCCCAGAAAGACCTGGAGCGGTTTGAATCGCTTTCCAAAGAAAACGCGGCAACCGATCAGCAGGTGGAGTCCGAACGCCTTGCAAAGAAAGCCGCCGAAGCGCAATACATCACTTCTCGTCGGGAATACACGGATACGAAAATTTGCACTCCGATTTCCGGAATTGTCACAGCACGTCCGTTTGATATCGGCGCGTATATACAAAAAGGGACCGTCGTTGCAAACGTCATCGATATTTCCCGGCTCAAAGTGAAACTCAATATTGCCGAGTCTGATGTGTTTCGATTGAAGGTCGGGGATAAAGTTGAGGTGGGCACCGATGTCTATCCGGGAATTGTATTCACCGGACAGGTTCACACCATTAGCTCAAAAGGAGACGATGCACACACCTATCCGGTTGAAGTTATTCTCGAAAACAATAACAGTCATCCGTTGAAAGCGGGAATGTTTGCCCGCGCTACGTTTTCGACTCTTTCACACGACCGGGCTTTAACGATTCCGCGCGGTGCGCTGATCGGAAGTGTTAAGCACGCCCAGGTTTTTGTCGTGTCGAACGGAATTGCCCACTTGCGGGATATTGTGCTCGGAAACGAATATGGTGCATCATTTGAAGTGTTGAAAGGTCTTAATGAAAGCGATACGCTGGTGAATAACGGACAAAATAATTTAAAAGACAACACTTCGGTGACCATCATTAAGTAAGTGAAAGAATACCAACATGACCATTACTGAATTATCGATAAAAAGGCCGACGCTCGTTGTCGTTATCTTTTCCGTGCTCGGGGTCTTGGGAATCTTCAGTTACACGCAACTGAAGTATGAACTGTTGCCGAAGATTACGCCGCCCTGGGTGACAATCCTGACAGTGTATCCCGGTGCATCGCCGAGTGAAGTCGAAACCGGAGTGACGAAAGTGCTGGAAGATGCCGTTTCCGGTATCGACAAAGTTTCTACGGTGTATGCCACATCGCAAGAAGGTGTTTCCCTTGTCTCACTGGAATTTGATATGACCGCGGATATCAACACAGCGCTTCAGGATGCACAGCGTAAGGTAAATGAAATTGAATCCCTACTTCCGGACGGCGCAAAAACTCCCACCTTGTCGAAATTTGCGCTTGATGAATTGCCGGTTCTTCGGATGGGCGTTACGGCGAATATGCCGTCGAAAGAATTTTTCCAATTTTTGAAAGATCATATTCAACCGCGTCTTGCTAAACTTGCGGGTGTCGGACAGATCACCCTGGTTGGAGGGGATGAGAGGGAAATCAAAGTGAATGTCGATGCGCAGAAATTGCATTCATACGGACTTTCGCTGTATCAAATTACACAATTAATCAAGTCGTCGAATCTCGATTTTCCGACAGGGAAAGTCAAGCATGGTGATACGCAATATATCGTTCGGCTGGCGGGTAAATATCAATCGATCGACGAACTGCGCCATCTTGTGGTGGGTCAATCGCGTTCCGGCGGCGATGTGAAACTTTCCGATATTGCTGAAATAGAAGACGGGCAAAAAGAATATACGACCCTCAGCCGCATCAACGGAAAAAGTTCCGTTGGTGTTCTTGTTCAAAAGCAGGGGGAAGCAAATTCAGTCGAGGTCAGCAGACTCGTTCGTCAGGAATTGAAAAAAATTGAAACGGATAATGCCGACAAAAACCTTCGGTTCGATATCGCGCAAGACGGTTCAACATTTACCACGGACGCGGCAGATGCCGTCAAACACGATCTTGCTCTTGCCGTTATTTTTGTCGCCATCGTCATGCTCGCATTTCTTCACAGCATACGTAATTCGGTAATCGTGATGATTGCCATCCCGGCATCGCTGGTATCGACCTTTATTGCGATTTACGCTTTTGGGTTTTCGTTGAATTTGATGACGCTTCTCGGATTGTCACTGGTTATCGGAATTCTTGTGGATGATTCGATCGTCGTTTTGGAAAATATATACAGGCATCTTGAGCATGGCGAGGAACGCCGGCAAGCTGCTCTGAAGGGAAGAAACGAAATCGGTTTTGCGGCGCTTTCCATCACGATGGTCGATGTTGTCGTCTTTGTTCCGCTTGCCCTTGTTTCCGGACTCATCGGGAATATTATGAGAGAGTTTGCGATGGTCGTTGTCTTTTCGACGTTGATGAGCTTATTCGTTTCATTTACAATTACCCCGCTGCTCGCTTCGCGATTTGCAAAGCTTGAACACTTTACGAAAAATACCATACTTGGCCGATTTTCATTGTGGTTCGAAAAACAATATCACAAACTTGCGGAAGAATATCTTCAGATTTTGGATTGGGGACTTCGTCATCCGTGGAAAGTGATAGGATTTTCAACGTTGTTATTTTTCTTGGCGTTGTTACTGCCGATGTTCCGATTCGTCGGCTCTGAATTTATGACGCAAACCGATCGCGGTGAATTTACGGTGACACTGGAAGTTCCATCCGGTTCGACTCTCGAAAATAATAATCATATCACACAAGCCGTCGAACGATTTGTTGCCGATTTGCCGGAAGTGAAAAAAGTGTTTACCAATGTCGGCGTTTCAACGGAAGGATTGATCGGACAATCGTCCAACTACGTTTCGGAATTGAATATCTCTTTGGTGCCGAAGAACCAGCGTGAGCGCTCCACCGACGACGTCGGATTATTGATCAAACATTATGCCCAACAAATTCCGGGCGTGAAGGTACGCGTGAATCCGATCGGACTGTTCGGAACAGCGAATCAGGAACCGATTCAATTGATTATCAACGGGGCTGATTATGATGAAGTGCGCGCCACGGCGGCAAAAGTTGCAGATATTGTACGAACCATTCCGGGTACGGCCGACGTGCGGCTTTCTACCGAAGAAGGCAAACCGGAAGCGCGGATCGAAATCAACCGTGAACAAATGGCAAATCTCGGACTGACGATGGGCGAAATCGGCGCAACATTGCGCATTGCATTCGATGGCGACGATGAATCGAAATTCCGCGATGGAACGAATGAATATCCGATTCGTGTTGTTCTTGATGAGTTTGATCGTTCAAAAACATCCGATATCGGAAATTTAACGTTTGTCAACCGCAGCGGAGAACTTATTGCGCTCAACCAGTTTGCCAAAGTTTATCAGGCGGCCGGCCCGACGAAACTTCAGCGCCAGGATAGAAATTACGCCGTGACGGTATTTTCCCAGGCCGCCGGCAGACCGAGCGGCAGTATCGGCGAAGATATTAAAAAAGCATTGGCGGGAGCTCTTCCGAGCGGCATTAATGTGACGTACGAAGGAGACCTGAAAAATCAGGCGGAAGGATTCAGCAGTTTGGGGCTTGCCATGATAGCGGCAATTCTTTTTGTCTACATGATTATGGTCGCACTGTACGATTCGTACTTATATCCGTTCGTCGTTCTGTTCTCTATTCCGGTTGCCATCGTCGGTGCAATGTTAGCACTTGCCTTGACAATGAAATCACTGAGTATCTTTTCCATTCTCGGTATTATTATGTTGATAGGACTTGTCGGAAAAAATGCAATCCTGCTGGTCGATCGAACAAATCAGATGCGGACCGAAGAACATTTATCTGTTTCTGAGGCTTTGCGTGAAGCCGGACAAACACGCTTGCGGCCGATTCTGATGACAACGGCATCGATGATTGTCGGTATGATGCCGATTGCCCTGAGTACCAGCTCCGGTTCGGAGTGGAAATCGGGACTTGCCTGGGCGCTGATCGGCGGCTTACTCAGTTCATTATTGCTCACGCTGGTGTTGGTTCCCGCCGTCTATCTGAAACTCGATGCATGGCGCGAAACATTACCGGAGTTTTTCCGGAAGCTGGTAAAACGATGGATGGGAAAAAACATCGTGGCTGTGAGCGATGTCGAATTCACCAAAGGCGAATAATTGATCGTGACTCAGGAAACAGTGATGGTGTTAAAGCGTGGATTGACGAAACATTGTCCGCACTGCGGCAAAGGAAAGCTCTTTGAGAAATGGAATACATTTCAACATGCCTGTCCGAATTGCGGTTGTGAGTTTGAACGCCGCGGCGGCGACACATGGTTTTTTACCTATATGAGCACCGCCTTTCTTGCAGGAATATTTCTACTCTGGATGTTCCTGTATCCAATGACAAATTACATCCTTGGAAACATTATCCTGGTGGTAGGATGGTTTTTTCTGATCGTTCTGACCATTCCCTATCGTAAAGGATTGGCAATCGCCATCGATTACCTTATCGACACTCAACACGAAGATGTTTAACCGTAAATTGTTGCTTGCCCCTATGAAAAATTGTGCAGTATGACTACCCGGCGTTCATTTCTTTCAACCGTTGGATTAGGAGTTCTTGCATCCAACACAATGTTCGCACAACAACCGATCCGGAGACGATCGCTGTTTGATTTAATTTTCAATCAGCCGGAAACCGTCGAACCGGATGTTCGTCCGGATCCGCGAACGTGGAACAATTCCACGATCACAGCGGCGTGGATCGGTCACGCAACCGTTCTTATTAATTTTTTCGGTACGAATATTATCACCGATCCGGTTTTTTCAAACCGTATCGGGCTCAACCTGCTGAGAATGTTTACACTGGGACCAAGGCGGCTTGTTGCGCCCGCGATTTCTATCAAAGAATTGCCACGCATCGATTTGATTCTGCTTTCTCATGCGCACATGGATCATTGCGATCTTCCTTCGCTCAGACAATTCGATCGATCGATTCCGATGGTGATTGCCAAGAACACATCGAGCGTGATTGAAAATCTGTCCATGAAAAATGTCGTTGAAGTTGATTGGAATGAACGCATCACGATTGGCGATCTGACGATCGAAGGATTACAGGTGAAACATTTCGGCTGGCGCTTTCCGTGGGAAAGCGACCGATCCAAAGGCGATTGGAACGGCAGGAGTTTTAATGCATACCTCCTTTCTAAAAACGGACGGAATATAGTTTTCGGCGGTGATACGGCATATCAGGAATATTTTACAGCGCTGGGCGAGCGAAACCTTCCGATCGATCTTGCAATGCTTCCTATCGGTGCATATGATCCATGGATCCGCGTTCACGCGAATCCGGAACAGGCTGTTGCCATGGCGAATCAGATGAAAGCAAGAGCAATTTTACCGATTCACTGGAATACGTTCATCCTCAGCAACGAGCCGCAGCACGAACCGATCGAACGATTGAAAGCAGCGCTTGCGCAACATTCACCGGACCTCGCGCTCGATGCTATCGGAAAAACTTGGAAGCTTGATCGGTAATTGAATTACTTCTTTTTCTTGAATACATATTGCATCGCATCAGCGATAGATTCAACCGGAACGATCGTTAATCCTTCTTTTACCTTCGGTTGAATTTCCTCGAGATCTTTTTCATTCTCTTTCGGGATAAGAACCGTGGTGATGCCGTTCCGTTTTGCGGCAAGAAGCTTTTCGTTGAGTCCTCCGATGGCGAGCAGATTTCCGCGAAGCGTGATTTCGCCGGTCATGGCGACATCACTGCGTGCCGGACGGTTGGATGCAGCCGAAATCATTGCCATGACCATCGTGATGCCGGCAGACGGACCGTCTTTCGGTATTGCTCCCTCCGGCAAATGGATATGAATTTCCTTCTTCTGGAAAAAGTTTTGCGGTACGCCTAATGCTTTCGCGTTCGATCGGATATAACTCAAAGCCGCCCGTGCCGATTCCTGCATCACTTCACCGATCTGTCCCGTCAGCGTCAGCGTTTCTCTCCCGCTCATAATGGTCGCATCGATATTGAGAATACTGCCGCCGACGCTCGTCCACGCAAGCCCGATAACCGATCCGACATGTTGTGAGCGCTCCGGCTCCCGCCTGCGAAACTTCGGTACGCCGAGATAGCTTTCCACTTTCTGCTCATCAACTGTTATGAGTTTTTCGGCTTTCTGTTTACCATTTTTTTGCCTACCGAACACGATGTCTCTTGCAACCTTCCGGCAAATCGAAGCGATCGCACGCTCAAGATTCCGAACGCCGGCTTCGCGAGTATACGATTCAATCACCTTGCCGAGCGCATCGTCGGTAATGATGATATCTTTTGTGGTAAGCCCATGTTCTTTGATCTGCTGCGGGATGATGTGCCGCTTCGCAATTTCCCGTTTATCATATTCAAGATAGCCCGGCAGTTCGATCACTTCCATACGATCGAGAAGCGGCGGCGGAATATTGTAACGCACATTTGCCGTGGTAATGAACATGACATGCGAAAGATCGTAATCGACATCGAGATAATGGTCGTTGAATGTGGCATTCTGTTCCGGATCGAGAACTTCAAGGAGTGCCGAAGCCGGGTCGCCGCGGAAATCCATACTCATCTTATCGACCTCATCCATCAGGATCACGGGATTGATGACGCCGGCACGGCGCATCGATTGTATGATTTTTCCGGGCATCGAACCGATGTAGGTGCGCCGGTGACCGTGAATTTCTGCTTCGTCACGAACGCCGCCGAGCGAGATGCGAACGAATTTTCTTCCCAGCGCCCGCGCGATCGATTTTCCGAGAGAAGTTTTTCCAACACCCGGCGGTCCGACCAGGCACAGGATTTGCCCGCGCATTTCTTTCACAAGGTTCAAGACAGCAATGTGTTCAAGGATGCGCTCTTTCGGTTTTTCCAATCCATAATGATCATGATCCAGAGTATTTTGAACATGCTTGATATCGAGATTATCCTTGGTGCGTTTTTGCCACGGTACTGATATCATCCAATCGAGATAATTTCTGCTCACGCCGAATTCCGGAGATTGCGGAGGCGTTTTTTTCAGTTTATTGAATTCTTCACGCGCTTTTTCATCGGCATCCTTCGGCATCTTTGCATCGTCGATCTGTTTTTGAAGCTTTGCAAGCTCCGGAGAAACGACCTCTTCCGAGCCCAGTTCGTCCTGCAGAATGCGTATCTGTTCCTGCAGAAGGAATTTTTTTTGAGATTTTTGGATGCTGTCGTGTACCTTTGCATCGATGTCCTTTTCGATGCGAAGGATATCCAGTTCTGCGGTTAACAGGCGTGCAACTTCAAAGTATTGTTCCTTGAGCGTTGCATATTGTAAAATTTTTTGCTTGGATGCGACGTCTTGCGACAGGCTTGCCGCGACGAAAAATAACTTTCGTTCAGTGTCTTTGATCGATTCAAAAGTTTTGAGAACTTCCCCGCCGAGGTTACGGTTGATGTGAACGAATTCCACAAACAGCGTCGTTACATGGCGTGCAAGCGCATCGATTTCGGAAGAATCTTCATGGTGTTGTTTACTGACGACGATTTCCGCTTCAAGGAAATTCTGGTTCTCGACGAAACTGCGGATGCTTGCCTGGCGCACACCGTCGACGAGAATTTTCATCAAACCGTTCGGAATTTTCATTGTCTGAACGATCTTTGCGACCGTGCCGTCGAGATACACATCTTCTTTCGTCGGATCTTCGACTGCAGGATTTTTTTGCGATACGACAAAGACGAATTTGTCGCGCTCGATCGCATGCTGTGCCGCCTTGAGCGACGATTCCCGTCCGAGCAACACCGGATAGATCATGTAGGGAAAAATGACAACGTCGCGGAGCGGAAGAACCGGTAAACGCGTTGGAATTATTTCGTCGCCGGCGAGAGTTTCGGTTGTATTGAATTCTTCTTGTTTCATATCATCCTGAGATAAAAAAAGCCCGAATGGGCAATTCCTGAGAGGTCATATTTCATCATTTGTTAAAATATACGAAGAATGACGAAGGGATGCAAAGATAGAAAATCCGTTCTTCCAACACGTTGACGCAACAAAACTTTTTCTTATATTGATCAATTATGGACAAACGCATTGAAATATACGCCGATAATCTTAACAAGAATTATCCATCGTTTCGTGTTCCGGATTTCGTTCGGCGATCGTTTCCGCCGGCACTTTTTCATAAAACGATCGATCAGTTTGTCGAAGAATCCAGGGGATTATTCGAAATCAAAATCGCCGGACAATCATTTGAGCAACGTCCGATTCATTTATTGACGGTCGGGAACGGGAAAACTTCCGTTCTGCTCTGGTCGCAAATGCATGGCGATGAATCGACAGCAACGATGGCAATTGCCGACATTCTCAATTATTGTAACAAGACTCGCAACGATGAAATAACGCGGCATCTGCTTTCATCGCTCACATTGTATTTTCTTCCGGTGCTGAATCCCGACGGTGCCGAACGGTTTCAACGGAGAACGGCGCAAGACATCGACATGAACCGCGATGCGATAGCGCAAACCACGCCTGAAGCAAAAATTCTTGTTCAACTTCAACAACAATTGAAGCCGCAATTCGGTTTCAATCTGCACGATCAGGAATTGAGTACGGTCGGAACCGTAAAAGAATTGACCGCTCTTGCGGTCCTGGCGCCGGCATTCGACAAAGAGAAATCGTTTAATGATGTGCGAACACGTGCCAAACAGCTCGCATCATTATTTGCTTCCGTTGCCGAACGATCCGTTGCCAGCAAAGTTGCAAAGTACGACGACACGTTTGAACCGCGTGCATTCGGTGACAACATGCAATTATGGGGAACGAGTACCGTCCTCGTCGAGTCCGGTCATGCTTTCAACGATACCGGAAAAAGATTCGATACGGAAACTAAATGTTGTCGGATTACTTTCTTCATTTTTGGCGATTGCCGATAAAAGCTATATGCAGGACGATATGTCGGTATACGACCGGCTTCCGTTCAACGGTAAGCGCGTCTACGATATCATCATTCGCAATGTTCGGATTGAAGATGAAAATGGGAAAACAACGACCGCAGATCTCGGCATTTCGTATCAGGTTGATACACATTCCGAGCAGCCGGCGCGGTTGGTCGATCTCGGCGACCTCAGTACGTTTATTGCATTGAAAGAGATCGACGGAAAAAAGAAAACCATTCCGAGAAAAATTGTTTTACTCAATAAGCCGTTCGATTGGGAGAAGATTTTCTGAAAAACTGAAGATCACCATACGATAAAAAAACCCGGATCGATTGGTCCGGGTTTATTATTTATGAAGATAAGACGGTATGAAGTGAACGGTTAGAATAACAGGGAAATTGCCAGCGTCCACACAGCCCACAAGCCGTACGAAATTCCCAATCCGGTCCCTGTAGATTTCCCGGAAAATTTTGCCATTCCCCAACCAATAAATCCCGTTTGCCAGAGAGTAAAAATATTAATTTGTGCAAGAAGTTTGTGTGCTTTATTCATCGGGTCGAATGAACCGAGAAGAAACACTCCGGCGCTGGGAGTAGCAACCATACTGTTCATCAAATTCATCATGATGAGCGTGACGATTGTCCCGAGAATGCCGATAGCGGAAGCTAACCCGAACAGTTCCAGGATTTTTGAATAGTCTCCGGAAAATTTCAACACAATTTTTGCTGCCGCCCAATAGACAAGTGCGCCGAGAAACATCATAGCGCTAATCGTAACAATTTGAAACCCTGCCCCGAACGCCATGAACATGCCGGGGCCGCTGCTTTCCACCTTCTCGGAAATTTGGTCCGCCTGCTCTTGCGTCATTTTTTGTTCCGCAACGGCTTTCTTGTAACCCTGTTCCTGCATATCATAAATCTGTTGCCGGAGCGAGGAATTATTATAGACTGACATACGTAGATACGATCGCGAGCAAGTGCGAGAACAATATACGGTATCAGCCATGATGTCGTCTGTGCTTTTGTGACCGTAAGTTCGGAAAAAAGTTCTGTTGGTGAAGCAAAGACATTCGTCATTCGTGTCATGAATGACGAAACTTCTATCGGTGCGGCGGTGGTTGGTTGTTGGTCCATACATGCTCCTTGATTGTGGTGAAAGAAAATAGTGAAAAATGAAACCACTGTCAAACCGATGCCGTAAAAAATAGGGATGAAGATTTGGTTGTGGTATTCACAAGAAAACCGGCAATTTGCACGATCTTGATTTCAAAATAGTCCATTATGAACGGATTTCGAAGACGGTCTTGATTTTTTGTTCATGCTTTAGTACCTTGACAAAGTATATATGTCCGATTTTTCCCCCGGTACGTTCAAATTCTTTAGCATTGATTTTGGAAAATTCTTACGGGAGATTTGAGCGGAGGTTTCAACGCTTTAGCTCAGGTGATGAAAGTGATGCAAAAGTTGACGCAAGATGAAATACGGAAACGTTTTGAGACCTCGAAAGAATTCAATGAGATCTTCGATGCATTTCAGAATGCTCTTGCCCAGAGAATGAACGACATAGAACTCTACCGTCAATTATTCTGGAACCACGCGCTGACGCCGGCGGAACGATGTCTCTTCGGAGAAAAACTGGCAAAAGAATTTCCCGATCTTGCCTACGATGTTTTTATGTGGCTTGCCAACGTGTTCGAAGTAACCAACGCCATGTATGATAATTACGATCTTGCTCTCGAATATTATAAGAAAGCCGCCGACAACAAACCGTGGGAACATGCACCGTATACCGCCGCGGCAAATTGCTACGAGCCCGACATCAATATCCCGTCGCTTTCCTATCTCACGGAGTTTCTGAAACGTGGAACCCGTACCGTACGGGAACCCCAAAAAATATATGAGCGACTTGCATATTTTTATGACTTGTCCGGCAACGACGAGATGAGCATGTTTTACCGGCGAAAAATTGATGAATTGCGACATCCTCCGCAACCGCCATCCCCCGCACCATGAGGTCTTTGAAAGGGTATCTCTTTATCCTTTGCGCGACAACCTTCTGGGGCGTTTCCGCAACGATTGCAAAATTTTTTTTCACGCACAATGAAAGCACGCTCGTTCTCGTGCAAATGAGAATGACGCTTTCGTTTCTCGTCATGGTCATATTTTTTCTGATTGGAAAACGAAATCTGCTCCGTGTCCGATGGAAGGATTTGTACCGGTTTGCCCTGATGGGAATTATCGGCGGTGCCGGTTCGAACTTTACCTATTATTTCACCATTCAGCAGACGAACGTTGCAACCGCGATTCTTCTTCAGTACATGGCGCCGTTGGGTGTTCTCGGGTTTGCCATCGTAACACGGGAAGAAGAAGTGAGTATCATAAAAATCATCGCCGGTATTGTTTCGCTGGCTGGCTGCTTCCTGGCAATCACCGGAACGAATCTTTCCGTTGTCTCGATCAGCCGGATCGGACTCCTTTCAGGAATTGCTTCGGCATGCTGCTGGGCATTTGCCAATATCTGGCTTCGCCGCCTGCTGAAAGATTACAATGTCTGGACATGTCTCGTCTACGCGTTTTTGTTTGCGTCGCTCTTCTGGCTTTTCTTCAATCCGCCGTGGAATGTTATTGCCGCACATTATTCTTCGAACGCGTGGCTGACGTTTTTCGGTTTCGCGATGATTTCCGTTCTGATTCCGCACTCGCTCTATTTTGCCGGCGTTCGGTACCTGACCGCCTCACGGGCAATCATCACGGCGACGTTTGAACCAATCGTTGCAATCCTTTCCGCCTATATTATTCTCGGAGAAATCCTGGCACCCGCACAGCTTGCCGGCGCCGTTCTCGTGATCATTGCAATCATGATTCTTCAGACGAAGAAGGAAGAATCGGCAATTCTCGATCCGATGCCGCCCGTTCCGCACAGCGAATAGTCCGAAACTTTTGTATATTCAGATCGGTATGACCGAACGACGAGAAAAAAAATTTCTTTCCGTTCTACGCCATCGTCAGCCGGGTATGACGGTGGTGATGGAAGATATTCACGATCCGCACAATGTCAGCGCAATTCTCCGCTCGGCAGATGCCGTCGGCATTATGGAAATCCAGTTGCTCTATGTCAATGAACTATTTCCGAAATTAGGAAAGAAAAGTTCTGCCAGTGCGGTGAAATGGGTTCCCCGGCGGAAATTCAAATCAGTGAAAGAGTGTTACGATCAGCTGCACGAAGATGGTTTCACGATTTACGCGACACAGATCGCCGAACATGCCAAATCAATCTATCAGATCGATTGCACGAAAAAGATCGCATTCGTTTTCGGCAATGAGCATCGCGGCGTTTCCGGTGAAGCCGCCGAACTTGCCGATGGTCTTGTGCAAATTCCGATGATGGGAATGATCCAGAGCTTGAATGTTTCCGTTGCATGTGCAGTTACATTGTATGAGGCGCTTCGTCAACGCTCTGCTGCGGGAATGTACGACAAATCCACTCTTTCGGACAAAGCGATCAAGAAATTATTCACCGAGTGGATGAAAAAATAGCGATCGTTTCGGTTATGATGGTAAAAGTCGATGGCATGGATATTCATTTTGAACGAAAAGGGTCAGGAAAAACAATCCTTCTGGTTCACGGTCTCGGAAGTCCGCTCGTCTGGGATCGGCTGATCGATCCGTTAGCGCAATTCTTTGACGTTATTGCCGTCGACCTGCCGGGATTCGGCAGTTCGAGCAACCCGCCGGCGCCGTTTTCCACTCAGCAATATGCCGACGTTCTTTTTCATCTCATTGACACACTTCAGCTTCAGCGAACGTCGATCCTCGGGGTTTCGTACGGCGGACAGATTGCGCTGACCTTCGCATTCGATCATCAGAACAGAATCGACAAACTTATTTTAGTTGCGAGCTCGGGATTGGGACCGAGAAATTCCTTTCTTGCTTCTTCACCTGTTTGGATGCTCGTTTCATTCATCGTCAAAAATGTGATATTCAAAAGCACGATGATGATTCGATTGTTTAGCCGGATGTCGTTTTTTGACTGCACGAAACGTCCGGACGATCTTGCCGAACGATTCCATCGTGCCGTTAACGGAAAAGGAAGAAAAGAATCGTGGCTTCAATGCGCGCGGAATGCTTTGCGAACAGAGAACGACTTCTCGAAACGGCTTGCAACGCTTTCAGTTCCGACATTAATTGTTTGGGGAAAGGAAGACCGCATTGTGCCGGTGCGGTGGGCGTACGGGTTTCAAAAGGTACTTCAGAACTCATCACTCAAGATTTTAGAGCGGTGCGGGCATTCATTGCCGTTGGAGAAAGCGGCGGAGTTGTGTGAGGAAGCGAAGGCGTTCTTTCAAAGATAATTTATTTCACATCACGAGACTTCACCTCAAGTCCTCTCCTAAATGGAGAGGGAATTTATAATCGCCAAGATATAGAGTATTCATATCAAAAAGTCTTTATGGTTTTTGTTCTCCTTCGTGGTGGTCTTTTATTTGAGACCCCATCTGTAATCTTCCCCTAAGAGGGGAAGATGTTGTGGCTTCCACAAAAGAATATGATTACACGATCATTGCAAGCATCCTCTCCTCTAAGGAGAGGATTATAGGTGAGGTCTCGTTTTGCAATCTTTGTCGAATCGTTTCATATATCGAATCAAGAAACCCTTGTGTATTTTTCAGCGCATCGATATCCGTAAACCTCACGACCATAATTCCATTCGATTCAAGCAATGCATCTCGTTTCTGATCTCTTTTCATTCCGCTCTCTGTGCGGTGCTGGCTACCGTCCAGTTCGATACACAACAGGGCATTCTGACAAAAGAAGTCAAGTATATACGGGCCAAATGGAACCTGCCTTCGGATTTTGACTCCCATCTGATTGTTTCGTAAGTGTCTCCAAATTTTTTTCTCGGCATCAGTCATTTCTCGCCGCAATCGGCGGGCAAGAGAAATTAACTTTGAACTATAATTCTCAAAATGTCGATGCATGAATTAATCCCCCCCGGGAGTGTTCGCAAGCGAAAGCTTACACCCGTTCTACGCGTATCGTATTCGTCGGGTGACCTTCGAAGAGCGGAATGCCGGCGAGGAGGACGACCATTTCGCCGCGCTCGATATATCCTTCCGCCGATAATTTTTCCAGAATCCGTTTGAACGTTGCGTCGGATTCTTTTTTCTGATCTTCCACGATCAATCCCCGGATGCCCCAGATGAGATTCAACCGCTGCATGATTTTCGGTCGTGTTGTAACGGCGATGATGCGCGCATGCGGTCGAAACTTTGCCACATGCACTGCTGTCGAGCCGGAATGCGTGAGCGCAACGATAGTCGAAGCTTTCAAATTTTCCGCCAGCACGCATGCCGACTTGCACAGCGGATCATATTCGTGCGTGGTTTGTATCCAATCGGGATTGTACTTTTGCTGCATTGCCACCTGTTCTTCCGTTTTGCGAATGATGCGATCCATCATTTGGATTGCCTGTACCGGATATTTTCCGACGGATGTTTCGCCGCTCAGCATGACGGCATCGGTGCCGTCGAGAACGGCGTTGGCAACGTCGCTTGCCTCTGCGCGTGTCGGGGTCGGATTGTTGATCATCGATTCGAGCATCTGTGTCGCGATGATAACCGGTTTTCCCATCTCATTGCATTTCCGGACGATCATTTTTTGAAGCAGGGGAACGTCTTCCGCCGGCAATTCAACGCCGAGATCGCCGCGGGCAACCATCACCGCATCTGTCTCCTTCAAAATTTCGTCGATGTTGGCAATTGCTTCGCCCTTTTCAATCTTCGCGATGATCGGAACTTTTCGCCCCTTCGGTCCATTTTCGATAATAAAATCCCGGAGTACCGCAACATCATGTGCGCGGCGGACGAACGAAAGCGCGATATAATCTACCTCATGTTCAAACGTAAAAAAAAGATCTTCTTTGTCTTTTTCCGTCAACGACGGAGCAGAAACTGCGACGCCGGGAAGGTTGATTCCTTTATGCGGTGTCAGTATGCCGCCGGTGACGACCTGAGCTTCGACATCGGTGGAAGTCGTGCGGAGAACGCGCAGTTCGATTTTCCCATCGTCCAACAGAACGCGGTCGCCCGGTTTCACATCTTTCGGCAGTTCGGTATATGTCGTCGAAAGAATTTTCTCATTCCCTTTTTGATCCCTGGTGGTGATGGTGACGAGAGCGTTTGCCTGTAATTCGATGGACGGTGTTTGCAATTCACCTATCCGGATTTTCGGTCCCTGAAGATCCTGAATAACGCTGATCGGCTCGCCCGACGCGGCGGCGGCTTGCCGCAGGTTTTTCAACGTTTGTAAATGTTCGTCGTGTGTGCCGTGGGAAAAATTCATCCGCGCAACATCCATTCCCGCCTGTATCATCGACAGCAGCTGTTCTACCGTCGACGACGCAGGACCGAGCGTGCAGACGATTTTTGTTTTTCCAAAAAGACGTTTTGTGTTTGACATACAGATTCTATAATACTTGAGTGGTGTGTGAATAGCAAGTTCTCATAAGTTGAGGGAGAATAACGCCTGCCTTGCCGAGGAGGACTTCATCCGCCTTTGGAGTCAGATCGGTCGGTTCGATATTGATTTCAACGACATATGCTCCTGATTTTTTCGCGATAGCCGGGAGTGATGCCGCGGGAAATACCACACCCGACGTTCCGATGGCGAAAAACAGATCGGCGTGTTCTGCGGCTTTGACGCTTTCGTTCCACTCGTCTTCAGGAAGATTTTCACCAAACCAAACGACATCGGGCCGTATAAGATTTTTGCAGAACGAACATCGCGGCACCTGTTGTTGAGAAAGAATTTCTTCGTTGGTGAAATATTTCCCGCACCCGATGCAATAATTGCGTTCGATATTTCCGTGCAGTTCATATATTGTCGTACTGCCGGCGCGGCGATGAAGATTGTCGATATTTTGCGTAATGATCGAGAACCGCCGGTGATGTTTTTCCATCTCTGCGAGAGCGCGATGTCCGGCGTTCGGTTGAATATCGGCAATCAGCTTTTTCCTGTGGTTGTACCATTCCCAAACGAGATCGGGATTTCGCATAAATGCATCGAAGTTGGCAAGTTCTTCCGGCTTGAATTTTTTCCAGATGCCGTCTTCGCCGCGGAATGTCGGTACACCGCTTTCAGCAGACATGCCGGCGCCGGTAAAAGTCGCGACGGCATCGGCTTGCCGGAGTTTCGCAATCAGCCGTTGTGAGATAGTGATGTTTGAGGATTCAGGTGTCATTGTGGCCGTAATTCAAGATGGTCCCACGATTCCTGTTCAATCAGTTTCCAGTCGGTATTCAATTGAATATATCCGCCGTTCAGCCATAGTGAAGTCTGATCGTCGTAATGTTTGTTGAATGCCTGACCCGATTCGCCCGACGTAATGATGAGATACGATGTTTGCGGTGTGGCGAGATCGACGACTTGCCGCATCGATGGTCCGACGGATGTTTGGTAAGGCAAGGAAATTGAGAATTCGGTTTTATCGATTGTCGTTTCGCCGCCGGCAATCGGAAACGGTCCGATGTTGAATACCTTATCGAGCGGTTCACGCGTTCCAAACAGATGTTTGAATGTGACGGTATGAATTTTTCCCCACTGCCACATTTTCATTTCCGGCCCGATCGTCGATTGCAATTCGTCCACAGCGTCCGATAAACTTTTTCGGAGAATATCGTTCTTGGTTTCGATTTGCGGCGTATTGACATTATCGAACCATTGCGAACTGTCGGCGGCAAGCAATTGACTCGTTACACGGTAAGGGATCGCTCCAAAAAAAACAAAATCTTTGAACACATCTTCACCCATTTCATCTTCATACGTGTTGTGAAGAAGTTTGTTGAAGAAGACATTGAAGATTGTCGATGCGATGTCGGTTTGTGTATAACGAAAATCCCAATTATGAAGATAATTCAGCGCGGCGGAGATTTCCGGCGTTTTATTGATCGTACTGTCGTTGTAGGCAGTCAAAAGATGCTGTACGACATCGTGCGCGAACGGAGAAGTGATATCCTGCTGGAACTGTTCGAAGTCCGTTGAAGAAAATTTTTCTGCAGAATGAAGAAGCTGGCGAATGCGAATGATACGCGACGGCGGTTCCCATAACGTCGAAAGATAAAACGGAAATGATTGGTCGGCGATCTTCTGGTTGGCGCACGCCAGATATCCTTCCGGCGGGTTTTTTGCATGGGGAAGCTGGTCGAACGGGAGAAATCCTTTCCATTCCGATTCACCGGTCCAGCCGGCGAGTGGAAGCATCGGGTTTCCTTTGCCGCGGATCGGTATTTTACCGGCAGTCCAGTATGCAATCGTGTTATCGACATCTGCATAAACGATCGATTGTGCCGGAACGGTAATTTCACGAACTCCTTTCTCAAACGTTTCGTACGAACTCGCTTTGTCCATCAAATAAAAACCGTATATCTCATCGCTGACGTCGAGACCGGTCCAGCGCATCGCGACCGGCGTCGAAGCGCGTTGAAGCGAATCGGTGTGCCGAAGCGCCGGATGAACATCGTTGATAATCGGACCGTGATGAGTTTCGCGAACGGTGATGATCAGACTGTCGGACGGTTTGATATATATTTTTTCTTCATGCGACAGGATCGGCAGAGAAAGTTTTTCAAACCGATACATATTGGAATGAGAGGAATCAACCATCTCGTCATAAAAATCCGCATCGTCGATCATTGCATTCGTCAATCCCCACGCGACCCGATCGTTATGACCGATGATGATGACCGGTGCGCCGGGAATCATAACGCCGGAAACATTCCATGACGGCGCCGATAAATGTGCCTCGTACCACCGGGACGGGCTGGGCATGGCGAGGTGCGGATCGTTCGCGAGAAGCGGTTTTCCGCTGACTGATTTTGATGAATCGACGACCCATGCATTGCTCCCCGCTTCCAGCGAGCCGAGCCCGAATTGCGCACGGTACGATCTTCCGATATCCAGCAGGGCATGAATTCCACCGATATGTTTACCGGATGCCAGTGAAGAAACTATCGGTAAAACAGAATCGGGATAGGAAGGAAAAAGCTCCTGTAATTTTTTCGGTGAAACCTTTTCTGCTATTTCACCATACGTCAAATCTGTCCACCAAGCGAGATTGAGTTCCCACGCCATTAAACGGGAGACGAGAAGACTGTGCTGTACCGTCCAATGTTCCGGTTCATAATTCAACATATCGAATTCGACGGGATATTTTCCCTTGTTGTTATCGATGTAGGCATTCACTCCGTCGGCAAATGCTTCGAGGATGAGTTTTGTTTCCGGATGGAGATGTGCGGCGATAGAATCCGCGACACGCGTAAGATTCAGTGTCCGAAACAGCATGTCATATTCCACTGTCGGTTTGCCGAGCACTTCCGATAACCGTCCCTCGCCGGCACGGCGCATGATGTCCATTTGCCATAGACGATCCTGTGCCTGAACGAAGCCGGTTGCCATCATTAAATCGTGTTCATCGTTTGCATGGATATGTGGGATGCCGTAATTGTCGCGAACGATTTCGACCGTCTCATGCAATCCCGGAATGGACAGCGATCCGGTTGTGACCGGATACGATTTTGTTACCAGATGGCGAAGGAAAAGTATTCCCACCAGAATAATGATGATCAATGAAACTGTTGTGCCGACGATGATCTTTGCGAGTTTTGACACCGAATGTTATCAATATTATGAGAAATAAAAATCCCGTCTCGTAAACACGGGACGGGATAATATACTTCTTTGAAGAATGTTCTGCAAAAACTCAGAAGCGGTACGTTACGGTTCCAATAATATTGTTGGTCGTGATGCTTTCGCTAACGAGCGCCGTCGGATCGTATGTCCAGCGATACGCTCCCCACGGATCGGAATAATATTGAGAGGTATTAACGGTTCCGTGTGCGTAACCGATATCGATTGCCATACTGTTTTCAAAAACGAATCCGAGACCGCAGGTAATATACTTTGTGGCCTGAGAAGAACCGTCCCCGCTGTACGGTGAAGGCAGGTATGCATAACCGCCGCGGATCCGCAATCCGATTTCGGTGAATTCATATTCGCCGCCGATTTTCATATTGACGGTCGGACGGAAGAGCTGTTTGATCTGTGTATTGTAATACAGCAATGTCGGATCGTTCGTGTTGCGAAATTCCATTTGCGTATAATCTTCGTAGTCGATTTCTGCCGAAAGCAAAAGGTCTTTGATGCCTTGAGAATATCCGGCGGAGAAGACAAACGGCGTCGTGACGTCATAATCGTTCTTTACATGATCTGCCGAAATGTACGTTGCGGTCGAATCGAGATTTGCGTCGAAGATGTTGTTCCCTTGTTCTGAATATGTTTCATGCACCGTTATCCACGACGGTGTTCGAACCGTAAGTCCTAACCGGCCCTGAGAATTGAATTTGTATAACAAGCCGAGCGTTGCGGAAAAGCCGCCGATATCATCGTTGAAGTTTTCCGACAGGGATAACGAATATGGATTCGGTGATGCAACATCACTCAAATTATCTTCGAAATAATTCCGGGCGTAAGAATACGATCCGGTCATGAAATTCAAACTGATGCCGAGATAAAGATTCGGTGCTGCTTCAGAAGCAAGGGCAAGAGCGACATTATTCAAACCGCCGTCGTTCAGGATCTGTCCGCTTTGCGTGACGTTATTTTTTACGCGGCTTACCAACTTGCCGTTCACAGAATCGGCAAGATAAAGATTGTATGCCAAGTTCTGATCATTCGGGTATGGATCTGCGTCGGATGTCCAAAATTGTCCGATACTGCTTCCGGTGTTATATCCTTTAAAGGAAAGTCCCGAAGCAAAATCCGCCTGCCGGTGGTATCCTACTGAAAAAACCAAACTTCCCTTATCAGTGGGAAAAGGATACACCAACCCCGCATCGTTAATGCTTGTTGCACTGTTATTGAATGACGAAGAATTATTCAGATACGTTGCGTTGTTATTGCTTGCAACATTGGACAAACCGAACGAGAGTTCGTTCATCCTGATTTGTCCGAGTCCGGCGGGATTCCAAAACGCTGCGGTGTAATCATTGGCAACGCCCGTGTACGCCATACCCATTCCCAGAGCTCTTGCACCGACGCCGAGCCCGGGGAATGATAGTCTTAAAATATCTTCAGGATATTGACTGTAACCGGTTGAAGTGAAGATCAGAATTAGTGCAACGCATGATATACCGATCAATGTTGTTTTCATAAGTCAAGTCTTTAATGTCTTCGATAAATGTTAACGGCGTCCGCCGTGTCCACCGCCGCCGCCGCTGCTACGACCACCACCACCACCGCCACCGCTGCGACCGCCACCACCGCCGCCGCCGCCGCCGGATATATGAGGCGCCGAAAAGTGCTGAGGTGCAGATGCCCTGTAGCTGCGATCACTCGACCGTCCTGCCGAACTTTTCGCATGAGATTGTGACGAGGCATTTGGTGATCTATAATATCTCTGTGCAGCATTTCGATTCATATACACATGATTCGATCCGCTACGTACACCGGCAGATCGTCCGTTTACCGTACTTGTATTCGTTCGGGATGGAGTTGGTCCGGACATCGGTGTTGCGAGCCGAGCCGCCCGTGGTAAACCGTTTCCGCTCGTTGCATTTGTGTTGATTCCTGCCGCTCCGCGACCGGCTTCAATTTGCGATTGTCTTACTAAACGTCCCATGGAGGGCGTACGTGTGACTCCGTAACCGTGCCGACCGCCATATCCGTAACCGCCGTGATAATGTCCTCCGTAATATGCACCCGGAAGATATCCGTATCCATACCATGGATATCCGAAGAACGCTGTGCCAAAATACCACGGATAATAATCGGGACCCCAAATATTGCCATACGAATATCCGAGGCCATAGGAAGGATAATAATAATCGAACCCGACTTGCGGACGATAGTATCCGTCGCAATTTCCGTTGTCGCAATCCTGATTATATCCCTGCATCGAATCTCCGTTTGCCATATATGCGGTGTCCCCATTCGCTTGTGAATAGGTATAGTCACCGTTATCGGGAGTTTCTTCACGCATCGTTTTCAATTGCGTGTAACAACCGGAAAACAATACGAATAGTCCTCCGATCAGGGGTATCAATAATAGAGATAAGTTTCGTTTCATAATATACCTGCGCTTTCTGAATGTTCTAACAAATAAAATACAATTCCAGTGCCAAAAACGTCTCCCGGTTCATTAATAATGTACACATATAATGCGCTGAAATCAACACTTTTTGAACGTCAAAAACCGCAAATGCTCCTGCTGTACATTGAATTGGACAAGATTAAGGACAAAATGTTTAATTTTCAGTACATCTCTTACATTGCTTGTACATATTCCAGCATGAGTGTGCGGTTACCGATGCTGATTTCTTGTTGATTTTGGATGATGTCTTTCAGATTCATTCCCAGCGAAAATCCTTTTCCAACCGAAATGCGAAAACCGAGATTTGCATATCCGCGGCCTCTGCCGAGAGCATCTCCGTTGTTGTCGTTGGAACCGAGATTGTATTCTCCGAAACAGGAGATGAACGGACCGAGAGTTTTTTCGATGCCGACGAAAAAGTTCGGCGATTCGTTTCCATCTGCGCGCTCCAGACTGTAATTGATGCCGCCATGCAGACTCAGGAAACCCATCACTTTATAATTCTTGCTCCCGACGGCATAGAATCCCAACGATTTGATGGTGTAGCGGTTAAGTTGATCGATGTATTCTCCTTTTCCCTGTGAATCAAAACCGAGTGCGATCGCGGGCAATACGATCGTCTCTTCGATAACACGAAAGCGTGCGGCAAATCCGGGAGTGCTGTTCCATGCCGGTTTTTCCGTGCCGATGATATGGCTACCACCGAAGGAAATGCCGAGTACCAGCCGGTTGAATGCACCGATAGATAATGTCGAGAGAACACCATCCTGTTCGTAAAATTCCATGTCGAGCGCAACATCGCCGTGCGGAATGATTCCCGCCGTCGGAAGATCGATGAGGTACCGCGGCTCGATGGTCGACTCCGAACCGGCGGAACCCTGCGCCAGCAGACATTCGCTTACAAGGAAAAAACTACAAACGACTGCGATGAATAACGTTCTTCTGAATATGATTTGATTCATCATTGACGAAATATATCGAATTCATTTTACCCAATCAATAATTACCGCATCCGTTGCTTTTCATTCGAAAAGAATCTAAATTTAATATGAAGAAACATAATCACTGTTCGCCGTGTTCTTAAATATATCATACCAACGATAATAATGACGAAATTATGAACTCTCCCGCAACCATCGGTGCGTTACGAAAAACCGGATACAAAGTCCTTTCCGTCAAAGATGAAATCCGAAAGAACCTGATCGACAAGATCAAACGAAAGGAAACGCTCTTCCCGGCAATTGTCGGGTTTGAAGAGACGGTTGTGCCTGCGATCGTCAATGCCGTTCTGGCGAAACACGACATTATGCTGTTGGGTTTGCGCGGGCAGGCAAAATCGCGCATCGTCCGGCAGTTGCCGATGCTGCTCGATGAGTATATTCCGATCATCAAAGGTTGCGAGATCAACGACAATCCGTACGCTCCGGTTTGTAAACGGTGTTCCGATCTCGTGCGCGAGTGCGGTGATGCAACAGAAATCGAATGGCTGCACCGCGATGCTCGGCTCGGCGAAAAACTTGCAACGCCCGACGTGACGATTGCCGATCTCATCGGCGACATCGATCCGATCAAAGCCGCGGCACAGCGGCTTCATTATTCGCATGAAGGCGCGATCCATTTCGGCATCATCCCGCGCACGAACCGCGGCATTTTTGCGATCAACGAACTGCCCGATCTCCAGCCGCGTATCCAGGTCGGTTTGTTCAATATTATGGAAGAAAAAGATATCCAGATCCGCGGCTTCAATGTCCGCATACCGCTCGACATCCTGATCGTCTTCACCGCGAATCCCGAAGATTATACCAACCGCGGCAATATTATCACGCCGTTGAAAGACCGTATCGATTCACAGATCTTTACGCATTACCCGCGAACTGTTGAGGATGCTATCCGCATCACCGAACAGGAAGCGTGGACACAACGGAACGGTAAAAAACTGATCATTCCGCAATACTTCAAAGAGATTATCGAGCACATCGCGTTCGAAGCGCGCAAGAGCGAATTTGTCGACCAGAAATCGGGCGTGAGTGCGCGTATGACGATCGCCGCGATGGAAAATCTGGTGAGCAACGCCGAGCGCCGGGCGATTCTGACGAACGATTCCTGCCTCGTTCCGCGTGTCTGCGATCTTCCGCACGTTCTTCCCGGCATGACCGGCAAGATCGAACTGGTCTTCGAAGGCGAACAGGAAGGTCCGACGAAAGTCGGCAAGGCACTGATCGGAAAAGCTGTGCGCGAAGTGTTCAAAAAATATTTTCCCGATCCGCTCCAGCGAAAAGCTCAGCGTCCGCGTACGACCGAAACTCACCAACCCGCAGAAGATCCGGAGTACGGTAAAGTGACGGCATGGTTCGAAGGCGGCAACAAGATCGAGATCGCCGACGATATGCCGGTCGATGCGTACTACAGCGAGCTTGATAAAGTCAAAGGACTTCGTGAGCTTACCAAGAAGCATATGAAAATTGCCGACGACGCGAAATACGAGCTTGCCTCAGCGATGGAATTTGCGCTCGACGGGTTGCACCAGTTCTCAAAAATTGCAAAGTATGAAGTCGATCACGTGATCGAATACAAAGACCTTGTCGGCAGTATCTTCGCCGGACGCGGACGGGGCGAAGAGGAAGACTGATGCGATTTCTCTATTCCAAATGGACGCCGGGATCAATGACCGACGCGCAACGGCTCGAAGAGCTGATGTCGCTCTTCAGTTACCTGCTGCTGCAGACCAGCGGCGACGTTGAAGAAGCGATCGAGTGGCTTCGGCAACTTGCAAAGGAATATGGCATCTTCGATGAAACGCTTACCGTCGAAGACCTAATCCAGAAATTGAAAGAGATGGGGATCATCGAGGAAGTCGATGATGTGAAAACCCTGACGACAAAAGGCGTTCAGCGTATCCGCCAGGACGCGCTGAAAGAAATCTTCACGTCGCTCAGGAAAGGCGGCGCCGGCACGCACGAAACGCCGTACACCGGAAAAGGAGTCGACCGGCTCAGTGAAACGAAAAAATGGGCGATCGGCGACGCGGCGAACAACATCGATCTCACCTCGACGCTGACGAACGCGTTCAAGCGCGGCGGCATCGAGGACTTCACATTGAAAGAAGAAGACCTCGAAGTCTACGAAACCGAACACACGACCTCCTGCGCCACGATCCTCATGCTCGATATCAGTCACAGCATGGTGCTCTACGGCGAAGACCGTATCACGCCCGCGAAACAGGTTGCTCTTGCGCTTGCCGAGCTGATCTCGCAGAAATATCCGAAGGATTACCTTGCTTTGGTCGTCTTCGGAGACGATGCGAAACTCGTGAGTCTTGCCGAACTGCCGTTCCTCAATGTCGGACCGTTTCATACCAATACGCGTGCCGGACTGCAGATGGCGCGCAATCTCCTGCGCCGGAAACGATCTGCTAACAAGCAAATTTTCATGGTGACCGACGGCAAACCGTCGGCGATGTTCGACGACAGCGGGCGTTTGTATAAAAATTCGTTCGGTCTCGACCCGCGCATCGTGAACAAAACGCTCGACGAAGCGGTTGCCTGCCGCCGTGAGAAAATTACGATCAGCACGTTCATGGTGGCGCGCGATCAGTATCTTATTAATTTTGTTGAAGAGCTTACCAAAGCCAACCAGGGGAGAGCGTACTACTCACAATTGCAAAATCTGGGAGAGTTTATTTTCGTCGATTACATACGCAACCGCAGAAAAAAATTCGGGACGATGTAACAAGTGGTTTGATAGTTTGATAGTTGGATGGTTCCTTGAAATCACCTATCTCGAAAATTCCCCGTCTTGCTGAATTGCTTTTGTTCAGCATCTATTCCAAGCTTGCTTAGTTCAGATTCCGAATAGAATTCCCAAGGGGATCACTTTGTGACATTTCGGAAAGACGGGGTATTATAAATTGAGGCACTACCCTCGTTTGAATTTCATACAAAATTTGTGCATTTTAGCATAAAGATGCTAACGAATTTATGATTCTCGTCATTCCGGCAATCGATATCAAAGGAGGAAAATGCGTCCAGATGGTGCGGGGCGTCGCGGGATTCGTGTACTCCGACGATCCGATCGAAATGGCAAAACTCTGGCGCAAAGAAAATGCGAAAGCTCTGCACGTGACCGATATCGACGGCGCGATGGAGGGGCATCTCGTGAATTTCGGCATCATTGAAAAAATGGTGCAGACGGTTTCCATCCCGATCGTCCTCGCCGGCGGCTTCCGCACATTCGACGAAGTGAAACGGGCATTCGACCTCGGCATTTACCGCGTCGTCATCGAAACGATGCTCATCGAAACGCCGGATTTGGCAAAACGTGTGCTCGATACATTCGGCGCCACGCGGGTTGTTGCTGGCATCAGCGCGCAGAACCGCCAGGTTCGCACGCACGGCTGGAAAGAATTTTCCGGCATGACGGCAATTTCTTTTGCGCTGAATATTGCCGCTCTCGGATTCAAGCGAATTCTTTTCACCGACATCAGCGTCGACGGCACGATGCTCGGTCCCAATTTTGCCATGATGAAACAAATTGCCGAAGCGGCACATCTCCGCATCACCTCATCGGGCGGCGTCGCCGGGCTTGAGGATTTATTGAAACTGCAGGAGATGGAACCGCTCGGCATCGATTCCGCCATCATCGGCAGAGCATTGTACGAAAATAAATTTGCCTGCCAGGGCATCTGGCGCATGTGCGAAGCGGGCAACTATCCCTATACGGCACGACTATGATTATTCCGGTCATCGGACATCTCTGTCTCGATATTATAGAACATCCGGATAAAACCGAAACGCAAAGTTATGGCGGGATTTTTTTCTCCGTCGTGACGCTTGCCAACCTGCTTTCTGCAAAAGACACGATACGACCGGTCTTCGGTGTCGGCAAAAGCGATTATGATGCATTGGTCGAACGACTCAACGTGTATCCCAATGTCGACTCATCCGGCATTTTTAAATTCAGCGGACCGACCAATCAGGTCCGGCTGATGTATTCTTCGAAAGAACAACGCATCGAATGTTCAAAATCAATTTCCGAGCCGATACCGTGGAAACGAATCCGTCCGGAATTGTCGCATGCCGACATGGTGCTCGTGAATATGATTTCCGGAATGGATATCACGCTTGAAACGCTTGACGAAATCCGTATGGATGTGCGTGACGATCACGTTCCCGTCTATCTCGATGTGCACAGTTTAACACTCGGCATCAATCCGGACTTCACTCGGTTCCATCGTTCCGTCGAACAATGGCGGCGTTGGCTGTTCATGCTTCACGCGGTGCATCTCAACGAAGAAGAAGCTTCGATTCTGACGAACGAACGGTTGAATGAACCGTCGCTTGCGAAGCATGTCCTTGCGATGAACACGAAGACATTGCACATCACGCGGGGCAAGCGCGGCGCCACGGCGTATGTCGACGAACATAAACATATTCAGCGGGCCGATTTTGCGGGAATCGAACCGGAAAAAGGAATCGACCCGACCGGCTGCGGCGATGTGTTTGTAGCGGCATATTGCGCGCATTATATGAAATTCAAAAACATCAACGCGGCTGTCGAGTTTGCGAACCGCGTTGCCGCGCGGAAGGCGCAGATGCCTGGTTCAACGGACATCGATACGTTATCGTTATTTCGGGTTGAGGATCTTTCGCTTCAGGAGCGCACAGCATGAATATTGCTTTGATCGGTCACGGAAATATGGGAAAAGAAGTCGAGCGGGCTGCGGCGGCCCGCAATATTACCGTCAAAAAGATTTTTAATATTGAAAACAATCTCCGCGGCATCGGTATCACGCCGACTATCCTGGACAACGTCGATGTCTGTATTGATTTTTCCGTTCCGTCCGCCGTGGTGAATAATATTTCGATCATTGCCGGATGCGGAAAAAATATCGTTGTCGGAACGACCGGCTGGTACGATAAACTCGACGAGGTGAAAAAAATCGTGCACGACAAAAAGATCGGCTTGCTCTACTCGCCGAATTTTTCTCTCGGCATGAATATTTTTTATCAGATGGTCGCATCCGCGGTGACGGCAATGGATAAATTCGATATGTACGATATTGCCGTCCAGGAAATTCATCACCGGAAGAAAGCCGATAGTCCCAGCGGCACGGCTCTGACGTTGAGCCAAATTATTCTTCAGCACACGCGGAGAAAAAAAGAAGTGTTTCACGAACCGTCGCATCATGAAATCAAACCGGAACAGCTTCATGTCGCCTCACTGCGTGTCGGCAGTGTTGCCGGAACGCATTCGGTGATATTCGATTCGGAATCGGATTCCGTTCAGCTTACGCACACGGCAAAAAATCGAAGCGGGTTTGCGCTGGGAGCATTGATTGCCGCCGAATGGTTAAAAGGAAAAAAAGGTTTATACACAATGAAGGATGTCTTCACATCGATATGAAACGAACGATTCTTTTTAGAGGAACCGGAACCGCGCTCGTCACCCCGTTTACTTCAACGGGAGCAGTTGACGAAAGTGCGTTGCGGAAGCTTGTCGATTTTCAAATTAAAAATCGCGTCGAAGCGATTCTGCCGACCGGCACAACCGGCGAGAGTGTGACGCTGACCGATGATGAACAGGTTCGTGTTGTCGAGATCGTCCTTGATCAGGCACGCGGGCGCGTAAAAATTATCGCCGGAGCCGGAAGCAACGCGACCGCCAAAGCCATTGCAATTTCCAAGCGAATGGTCAGTGCCGGAGTGGACGGAATTCTTTCCGTTGCGCCGTACTATAATAAGCCGACGCAGGAAGGTTTCTACCGCCATTATGAAGCGATCGCTTCTGCCGTGCCTGCACCGATTGTGATGTATAATGTTCCCGGGAGAACGGCGAGTAATATGGATGCATCAACAACGCTCAGGATTGCCGAAAAAATTCCGACCGTTGCCGGCATTAAAGAAGCATCGGGAAATTTCGGACAGGTGATGGATATTCTTCGTTACCGCCCGAAAGGATTTGGTGTCTGGTCTGGCGACGATGCAATCACGTTGCCGATGGTGGCGCTCGGGGCGGACGGCGTCGTGTCTGTCGTTTCGAATGAAGTTCCGAAACAATTTTCGGACATGGTGCGGTTGTGTCTCAAAGGAAAATTTACCGAAGCGACGGCGCTTCACAATACGTTGCTTGACCTTATGAATGTCAATTTTGTAGAATCGAATCCGATTCCGGTGAAAGCCGCGCTTGCGATGATGGGAATGGTGAAAGAATATTACCGCCTGCCGCTTGTGCCGTTGAGCCAGCATCATCGTCCGAAATTGAAAGCAATCCTCAAAGATTTGCGACTGATATAAAACTGAAAATTTTCGAATGAATCTTCAGCAAACAATCGAACAATTGTACGAAAGCGCGCCAGCGCATGTCGATAAAAAAAATGCGTTGAACGCAATCGGTGAATTGAAATCTGCACTCAACAATGGCGGCGTTCGCGCCGCGGAATTTCAGAACGGTTCATGGCACGTTAACACATGGGTGAAGAAAGGGATTCTGCTCGCTTTTCGTTTCGGCTCGTTGAAAGAAATCAATAACGGTGCGTTTCCGTTTTTCGATAAAGAAACGATGACGCTGAAACAATTTTCGATGAATGATAATGTCCGCATCGTGCCGGGCGGAAGCGCCGTGCGCGACGGTTCCTTTGTTGCCAACGGCGTCGTGATGATGCCGCCGTCGTACGTGAATATCGGCGCGTATGTCGACGAAGGAACAATGATCGATTCGCATGCGTTGATCGGCTCGTGCGCGCAAATCGGCAAACGTGTTCATGTGAGCGCTGCGGCGCAGATCGGCGGTGTGCTGGAACCGATCGGTTCATTGCCGGTGATCGTGGAAGACGACGTGTTCATCGGCGGCAACTGCGGCGTGTACGAAGGGACGATCATAAAACGCCGCGCTGTCATTGCTTCCGGAGTAATCCTGACCGGCGGAACGCCGGTATACGATATCGTTCATTCAAAAATTTATAAAAGGACGGCGAACGAACCGCTGTCCATTCCGGAAAATGCAGTTGTCGTTGCCGGCAACAGGCACATTCATCAGCCGTTTGCGAAAGAACATCACCTTTCAATCTATACGCCTGTGATAATCAAGTACCGTGATGAAAAGACCGACGCATCGACGGTGCTTGAAGAAAGTTTGCGGTAACCTGGCGGATGAAACGCATTCTTGTTACAGGCAGCAACGGGTTATTGGGACAAAAACTTGCCGAGTTGTTTTCACGCAGTACGAATTATAACCTTCTGCTGACATCAAAACAGGAACATTCCGTCTTCGACGAAGAATTGATCCGCTACCGGCAACTCGATACGACACATAAACGCAATGTTCAAAGTATCGTGGAAGAATTTGAACCGGAAGTTATCGTGAACGCAGCCGCGGTGACGAATGTCGATTTATGCGAAACGGAACGCGAACTTGCATGGAAAGCAAACGTCGCTTCGGTTGAAAATCTCGTCTATGCCGCAAAATTGACCGGTTCAAAAATCATTCAGATCTCGACCGATTATGTGTTTGACGGAAAAAACGGACCATACAGCGAACTGGACCGGCCGAACCCGATAAGTTACTACGGCCGGACAAAACTTGCGAGCGAAAACGTTATTCATGCCGGCGGCATACCGTCGACAATCGTCCGAACAATGGTTCTCTACGGTGCGGGATTGAATGTGAAGGCAAATTTCGCGCTCTGGCTTGTCCAGAATCTCGGCGAAGGCAAACCGGTCCGTGTTGTCGACGATCAGATCGGCAACCCGACGCTTGCCGACGATCTCGCGTATGCCATTCTGAAAATTGTAGAAATGGATCGATCAGGTTTGTATCATGTTTCCGGTCCCGACCTCATCAGCCGGTATGACGTTGCGATCAAGCTGGCAGAAATTTTTGGCTTCAACAAAAAATTAATCACGCCTGTCAAGACCGCGGTGTTTAACCAACCGGCTCCGCGGCCGCTGAACTCCGGATTCATCACGCTCAAAGCGGAGATCGATCTCTATATCAAAATGTCCAATACGCGCCAGGGACTTCTCGCACTGAAAAATCAAATTGCTGCATATCAATCAATGAAAAAAATCCATATCGAAAAAGTAAAACGGTAAATATATGCTTGACATAAAATTCATTCGTGAACATCCCGATCTCGTTCGTGACGGCATCCGGAAAAAAGGAGCCGTCGATTCTGTCGACGAAATCATGAACCTCGATACGCGGCGACGTGACATCTTACAAAAAGGCGAGGCGTTGAAAAACCGGCGTAATGTCGTTTCGGAAGAAATCGGCAAACTGAAACGCGGCGGTGGCGATGCAAGCGGCGCGATGACGGAAATGGAATCGGTCAAGAGCCAGATCAAATCGTTTGATGATGAACTTCGCGTCATCGATGAATCGTTGCGGCAATTGATGCTGACGGTTCCGAATATTCCTCATCCGTCCGTGCCGGAAGGAAAAACTCCGGCCGACAACCAGGAAATTGCAAAGTGGGGCGAAATTCCGGTTATCGACTTCAAACCGAAACCGCACTGGGAGATCGTGGAAAAGCTCGATATCATCGATTTCGAACGCGGCGTGAAAATTACCGGCGCCGGATTTCCGGTCTATAAAGGTCAGGGTGCAAAACTCCAGCGTGCGTTGATCAATTTCTTTCTCGATGAAGCCGGCGCACGCGGGTACAAAGAAATCCAGCCGCCATTGATGGTGAACGAAGCAAGCGCAACCGGAACCGGTCAGCTTCCCGACAAAGAGGATTTGATGTATGTCGCAACGAGAGATGGATTTTTCCTGATTCCGACTGCCGAAGTTCCCGTGACGAACATTCATCGCGACGAAATTCTTTCCGAACAGCAATTGCCGGTGAAATATTGCGCGTACACTCCGTGCTTCCGCCGCGAAGCCGGATCGTACGGCAAAGATGTCCGCGGATTGAATCGTCTGCATCAATTCGATAAAGTGGAATTGGTCAAACTCGTTCATCCGGGCGTCTCCTACAACGAGCTGGAAAGTTTACGGCAGGATGCCGAGCAGCTTCTCCAGAAACTTGGGTTGCATTATCATGTTTTACTGATGAGCACCGGCGATATGGGATTCACGCAATCAAAAAAATACGATCTTGAAGTGTGGTCGATCGGACAGCAGAAATGGCTCGAAGTTTCTTCCATCAGCAATTTTGAGGCGTTTCAGGCGCGGCGGATGAATATCCGGTTCAAATCCAAAGGTGAAAGCAAACCGGAATTCGTTCACACGCTGAACGGTTCGGGGCTCGCCTTGCCCCGCGTTGTTGCGGCGATCATCGAACATTACCAGACGCCGGAAGGGAAAGTGATCGTTCCGAAAGTTCTGCAGAAATATACCGGCTTCGACGTGATCGGCTAAAACCGAAAAGGACGTTTGTCAGATTCGGGCTTTTCCGGGAATATGTAACCGTTGCCCGAAAATGTATCCATCAAATTCTCCGGAAAATATACCACCGGATTCACCGCGTTAATTATTGCAGCGTAAAATTCCCATCATTCCGAAATTCTTCGTATCTTAAAAGACATGATTTGTCCCGACGTTCATTACAATAGATGAAACCGCTTTTTCGACTTAAACCGTATTTAATCCGTTACCGGAAAACGTTGTTGCTTGGGCTCCTCACCGTCGTTCTTAGCAATGCGTTCAACGTGGTTCAACCGCGGCTGGTCGGTCTGGCAATCGACAAACTGAAAACCGGCATCGAGTTGCAAAAGATCGACGAATCGGGATTGATCACCTACGCCTGTTTGATTGTCGGACTGGCGCTCATCGCCGGATTTTTTACATTCCTGACGCGGCAAACGATCATCGTCGCATCGCGGCATATCGAATTCGATATGCGCAACGATTTTTTGAGCCACATACAAAAACTTTCGCTTTCCTATTTTCAAAATACGCCGACCGGCGATTTGATGGCGCATGCAACCAACGACATCAATTCGGTCCGCAACGCGCTCGGTCCCGGCATCATGTATCCGACCGATACGTTGATGACATTTTCCATGACACTCGTGATGATGTTCTGGGCAGATTGGCAATTGACATTGCTCGCCCTGATTCCTCTTCCGCTGGTGTCGTACGCGGTCTACAAACTCGGCAAACTCATTCATGAAAAGTTCGAAGGACGGCAGGAACAATTTTCGCGCCTAACCATGCGCGCTCAGGAAAATCTCTCCGGCATCCGCATCGTGAAAGCGTACGTTCGGGAAAAATATGAAATCGACCGATTCGATGAATTGAGCCGGGATTATTTGAGACGAAACCTCGTACTGGCGAAAATCCAATCACTGATGTGGCCGCTCATGTTTTTGCTTGTCGGATGTTCTCTGGTGATTGTCGTGTACGTCGGCGGGCTCAAAGTGATCAGCGGGCAAATTTCTATCGGCACGTTGACGGCATTTTTCGGTTACCTGACGCTGCTGATCTGGCCGATGATCGCGTTCGGTTGGGTGGTGAATATTTTGCAGCAGGGCGCGGCGTCGATGGAACGTCTTTCCAGAATTATGGATACGAAGCCGGATATTGCCGATTCCAATGCGACGACGCACAGTATCAAGGAAATTAACGGGGCAATCGAATTCCGCAACGTCTCCTTTATACATAAAAGTGCACCGTCGCCGACACTTCGCAATATCGATCTGAAAATTCCTGCCGGAACGACACTTGCCATTGTCGGCTATACCGGTTCCGGCAAAACGACGCTCATCAATTTGATCCCTCGATTATACGATGTGACCGACGGAGAAATTCTGATCGACGGGCACAACATAAAAACGATTCCGCTCGACGTCTTGCGGACGAACATCGGTTATGTCCAGCAGGAAACATTCCTTTTTTCCGACAGTATTCTCGACAATATTTCCTACGGCGTCGATAACGGTACCGAAGATCATGTGCGCAGCGCGGCAGAAGTTTCCCAAATTGCAAAAGATGTAACCGAATTCCCGAAAGGATACGCGACGATGATTGGCGAGCGGGGAATTACGCTTTCCGGCGGGCAAAAACAGCGCGCGAGCATCGCACGTGCCGTGATGCGCAATCCGAAAATTTTAATCCTCGATGACGCACTTTCCGCCGTCGATACGTATACGGAAGAAGAAATTCTGAAACGCCTCAAGCAGGTGATGGCAAACCGGACAAGCATCATCATCAGTCACCGCATTTCGACAGTGAAAGAGGCCGATATGATTATCGTACTCGACAACGGTGCCATCAGCGAACGCGGCACACATGATGAGCTTGTTGCCCACGGTGGAATTTACGCGGAGCTCTATGAGAAGCAGTTGCTTGAAGAGGAACTTGAGCAGTTGTAAGCAAGTTAAAATTTAAAAGTAAAATTAAAAAAATTGAAGTAAACATTAATGGTATCATTATTGAATTTTATAGAATCTAAAACGTATTTTTTCCTTTTTCATTTTGACTTTTGAATTGATTTATGCAGGACGAAGAAATACTCGGTAAGGCATACGACAGTCGCTTGATGAAGCGGTTGCTGAAGTATATCCGTCCGTACAAATGGCAGGTGGCGCTCGGTATTTTCCTGAGCATCATCGTGTCGGCGATGGAAGCGGTGCGCCCGTGGTTCACCAAACATGCCGTCGATGTGAATATTGCGGACCACGATTCACACGGCTTGCTGATGACCGCCTTTGCGTTTCTCGCTGTTCTTATTATGCGAGGTTTTGTTCAATATATCAACGCGTATCTTACGCAGTGGATCGGTCAGCAGACTATTTTCGATTTGCGGATGGAATTGTACACGCATCTGCAGCGGTTAAGCCTGAAATTTTTCGACCGTAATCCTCTTGGAAGACTTATCACGCGCGTCACGAACGATATCGAAGTGCTGAACGAAATGTTCTCATCCGGTATCGTTATGGTCTTCAGCGACGTGTTCATGATTGCCGGCATTCTCTATTTCATGTTCTCGATGAGCTGGAAACTTGCGCTGGTTTCTCTTTCGGTTTTGCCGCTGTTGTTTTACGCAACATTCCTTTTCAGAAAAAAAGCGCGCGAAGCATACCGTGAAGTCCGTATCCAGCTTGCGCGCATCAATACATTCATGCAGGAACATATCACCGGTATGATGGTCGACCAGATTTTCAATCGCGAAAAGAAATCATTCAAGCAATTTTCCGACATCAACGGACTTCACCGCGACGCGAACATCAAATCGATTTTCTATTACGCGTGGTTCTATCCCGGCGTCGATCTCATCGGCGCAATCGCTGTCGGATTGATCGTGTGGTATTCCGGACTGAGTGCTTTGAAAGGTTCGATCACCATCGGGGCAGTGATGGCGTTTCTGCAATGGAATGAAATGTTCTGGCGTCCGATCCGTGACCTTTCGGAAAAATACAACATCATGCAAACAGCGATGGCGTCGTCGGAACGCGTATTTAAATTGCTTGACGATCAAACGCTGATTCCGAATCCGGAACATCCCGTGCCGTTTACCAACGTTCAAGGGAAAATCGAATTCAAGAATGTCTGGTTCGCGTATGTCGATGAAGATTGGGTGCTGAAAGATGCTTCGTTCACGATCGAGCCGGGGGAAACGGTTGCCATCGTCGGTCACACCGGTGCCGGAAAAACGACGATCATCAATCTTCTCTGCCGGTTTTACGAATTCCAGCGCGGGCAGATTCTTGTCGATGGTATCGATATCCGCACGATCAATGTTGAAGACCTTCGCCGTCATCTTGCGATCGTTCTGCAGGATGTGTTTCTCTTTTCCGGCGACATCAGTTCCAATATCAACCTCGGCAACGAAGGAATTTCCGGCGACCGCATCAAGGCCTCGGCGCGGGTGGTCGGCATTCATCATTTCATCGAACGTCTTCCCAATCAATATCATGAAGAAGTGAAAGAACGCGGGGCAACACTTTCTGTCGGTCAGAAACAGTTGATCTCGTTTGCACGCGCGCTTGCACACCAGCCGAAAATTCTCGTGCTCGATGAAGCGACCTCGAGCATCGATACCGAAACCGAAATTCTCATCCAGCAGGCGATCAAGAAACTTCTCCAGGGAAGAACATCGATCGTGATCGCTCACCGGCTCTCGACGATTCAGCGCGCGAATAAAATTATCGTGATGCACAAAGGGGAAATCCGCGAGATGGGAACGCACCAGCAACTGTTGTCGCTGGGCGGCATCTATTATAAGCTCTACAAATTACAATACAAAGAACAGGAAGCAACGGTTGCCGCGAACAGCGGCACGCCAAAGGAGGTTGTATGAAACGGTCATTGTGGTGCGTAATGCCCTGTGTCATTTTATCCTGCACGAATATTTTTGCTCAGCCAAAACAAATCAATGCGAGCGATCGTACATCGGTCGATCTGACAATTTATAATGATAATCTTTCTCTCATCCGGGAAGAACGGTCGATCGACCTGCCGAAAGGATTGAGTCATGTCGTCGTTCCCGATATTCCCGCCACCATCGACGGTACATCGCTTCACTTTACAAGTTTGACCGATCCGCTTGCAGTGCGGGTGCTTGAACAGAATTACGAATACGATCTCGTGAGCCGCGAGAAATTGCTGGAACGGTATGTCGGAAAGGAAATTCAGTTCGGCGGCGTGACCGGAAAACTTCTTGCTGTCGGTTCGCAATCCGGTTTCACGGGACAAAATCTCGGCATGGTCGCGGAAATCAACGGGAAAATCGAATTGAATTCAAGCAATCAAATCACCTTGCCGAAATTGCCGGAAGGATTGATTCTGAAACCGCAGCTTGAATGGCTCGTCAGCAATACGCATGAAGGCGAGCATAAAACGGAAATCAGTTATCTCGCCGGACAGCTTTCGTGGAGCGCTAATTATGTAGCGTTGCTCGATAAGTCGGATACGAAACTCGATCTGACCGGCTGGGTGACGCTGACGAACAATTCCGGGACGTCGTTTCATGATGCCGGATTGAAGCTGGTTGCCGGAGACGTCAATCTTGTACGGGATCAGTTCAATCGCGGAATGGCGAAAGGTGGCGGAGTAATGGCTATGGAAAGTGCTGCGCCGCAATTTAAACAAACGGATCTGTTTGAGTACAAATTGTATACGCTTCAGCGTCGTACCGATCTCAACACCAGTGAAACGAAACAGATCGAACTCGTCAACGGTCGAAACGTTACGGCGAAAAAATCGTTTGTCTACGACGGGCTTGCCGATCAGTGGCGATACTGGTTCAACGATTATTCGAGCCGCAACCAGAGCACGTTTGGTCAGCAATCGAATGCGAAAGTCGGTGTGTATGTGATGTTCCGGAATGATGAAAAATCCGGACTCGGCATTCCGTCTGCCGAAAGGAAAAATCCGCGTGTACAAACAGGACGACGACGGCAAAGAACAGTTCATCGGCGAGGACGAAATCGATCATACGCCGAAAGACGAAGAGCTTCGTTTGTATTTGGGAAATGCTTTCGATATCGTCGGCGAGCGTGCGCAGTCGGATTTCAAACAACTGCCGAAAGGCGCCGAAGAAACGGTACGGATCAAAGTGCGCAATCACAAAACGGAGCCGGTGGAAGTTCAGATCTATGAACATCCGTGGCGCTCGAGTCAATGGGAAATCATACAAAACTCAGCCGATTTCGTGAAGATCGATCAATCGACCATAAAATTTCCGGTGACGATCGCAAAGGATGAAGAAAAAACCGTCACCTATACGATCCGGTATTCGTGGCAATGAACGGAAACTTGTTTGATTTTCGTATTGTTCACTTCTCAGGATAAAGAAATTAATCACAATCATATTCACGAAAGGAAACAAATGAAACGCACTATGTACCTGTTCATCGTGGCAACGATGGCTGTCTGTTCAGTCACGTTCGGTCAAACTGTCAAAAAACCGGATAAGCCGGATCATTATTTTCTGACCAAGCTCGGCAATGATACGCTTGCTGTCGAAGAATTTTCGATCAACAGTCATGAAATCCAGGGAACGAGCATTGCGCGCGCGCCTCGGCTGACCGTCCGAAAATACAAAGCAACGTTCGGCGATAACGGCATGTTGGAGCATTTTCACGTGACGTACCAGCGGTTCAGCGGACAAGTTTCTTTCGGAGCGGGATTATACGTACACGAACGACAGCGTTTATGTCGTGAACAAACAGGATACGATGACCACGAAATATTCTGTGGCAACTTCCGAGCATCCCTTTCCGCTTTTTTATGATATTTTTGCCGGATGGCAGGCAACAGTGCAGAAAGCTTTGAACTCAAAAGGTAAAAAAGAATTTTCAATTCTTGCCGGCAGACAAGTTTACCATTATGATGTTCAGGAAACTGCGCCGGGCAAATTTGATCTGGTGATGCCGATCGGCGAGTTCAGTCCGTTGCACGTTGTGGTCGGCAAAGGAAACGAAATTGAATCGTTTGACATGACGGCAACGACGGATAAAGTTGTCGTTGAAAAAACTGTTGAACTTGATGTGAAGGAGGCGGTGATACGCTATGCCGCTGCCGAAAAAGCAGGCAAACAGCTCGGTGTACTTTCGCCGGGAGACAGTGTCCGAGCAACGATTAACGGAGCCAAAATTTTCATTAGTTATAGCAGACCATCGATGCGGGGACGCACGATATTCGGACAGGTTGTTCCGTGGGACATCGTCTGGCGCACCGGCGCAAATGCAGCAACGCAACTTGTATCCGATAAAGATCTGACGTTCGGAACGACGGTTGTTCCGGCCGGAACATATACGTTGTTCTCGCTTCCGTCACAGTCCGGCTGGAAGCTGATCATCAACAGCCAGCACGGGCAGTGGGGAACGGATTACGATCAGAAAAAAGATTTTGCGCGGCTTCCGCTCACCGTGAAAAAGATCGATGATGCAGTCGAGCAGTTCACATTTGAAATAACTTCGGAAGGTTCAGGCGGAACGATTCATATGAAATGGGAAAACACGGACGCATCGATTCCGTTTTCGGTGAAATAAATTAGTTTGATGGTTCCGTGCCGCCAAGACGGCACGGAACATCTGTTTGATGCTATCGGTGGTATTAATACGATCGGGCATGAAGGATATAACTTGCGCATTTCAGATTTCTCTACTATCCCTTTTCCTTCTTAGTGATGTACAGTATATAGCTTACAAAAGTAATCACGGCAAAGTAGACGATTGCCAGCGAATGAAAGTCCACTGTTGGTACGACGACATTGCCTCCTGGCTGGTCCTTCAAATAATTGAACATGCAATAGGTATACGGGATCAGGTAACCGTAATTCCACGACAACGCGCTCAGCGCTCCGATCCAAAATAAGAATCCCAGTCCGACCGGCACAAGAAAATTCTTGAATTTCAAACTTATCAGGTATTGAAGTGCAATGATCGGGCAGGCAGTCAATAAAATAAAACATGTTCTCTTTGAGAAAGAACATGGTGGGAAAAGGATCGTGCGGATACGGCACTCCGCTTACGAGAAGGTAGGGAACCACAGCCGACAAATATATCCCGATATTAAATAAAATAAAAAACTGAACCATCATAACGATGATAACGACAAGCTTCGAAAAGAAAGTTGTTGTAAGGTTCAGCGGGAGTGTATGCAGTTGCTTCCACGTGTTGTTCTTGTACTCGATTTGAGTGATTAAACTTGTCGCAAGTATAACACCCAGCGGCAATAAGAAAATCGCCATCGATTCCCACGAATTCTTCCAGAGCAGTTTCCAGAACCCGTCGGCGGAATACAACGCCTGGAGCGTATCGTGACGCACCAATCTCGCGATGATGATAATTGCCGGAGTGAAGAAACCGCCGACGACAACAATCCACGACGCAAGGCTTCTTTTTTTCTTCAGCCACTCACTCTGAAAACTATGGATGAAAGAGATTGCCATGCCTTAATTGTTCACCATGTCGATAAAAATCGCTTCCAGATCGTTTTTCATCACACTCATTTCATACACTTCAATGCCGCTCTCCACCAATTGTTCATTGATCCGTGCGATGATTTCTTTTGAAACAGCCGGGATAACAATCTTTCCGTTTTTAATGATCGGTTGTAGATTATTTTCCTCGATGATTTGTACCGTTTTTGGATTGATTGTTCGTTTCAAAGACGATGGATATCGATTGTTGCTGTTTGCTTTTTAATTCATCCAGCGTTCCTTCGAACATCATTTTCCCTTTGTTGATAATGCCGACATGGGTCACCAATCGTTCTATTTCGGAGAGAATGTGGCTTGAGATGATGACCGTAATTCCGTTTTCCTGATTGAGCTTTTTCAATAATTCCCGGATCTCGATGGTGCCGTTCGGATCCAAACCATTCGTGGGTTCATCCAGAATCAGCAGGGACGGTTCGTGAAGGAGAGCAATGGCAATGCTCAGTCGCTGTTTCATTCCGAATGAGAATTGACTTGCTTTCTTTTTGCCGGTATTGGTCAGGCCGACCAACGTGAGAACCTCCTGAATTCGTTCTTTCGGGCATCGATAGATTTTTTGCAGAAGGGCCAGGTTTTCAACGGCCGTGAGATGCCCGTAGAGGGAAGGACTTTCGATCAGTGAACCGACATTTCTTAAAATTTCGATGCGGTTTTTCTCGAACGGTTTTCCAAAAATGGAAATGCTGCCTGTTTGTTTTTTAAGCAATCCCAGTATCAACCGTAACGTGGTGGTTTTGCCGGCACCGTTCGGTCCGAGGAAGCCATACAGCGAACCTTGTTCGACGTTGAGATGTAAGTCGTTAAGAACGAATTCTTCGCCGGTAAAACTAAAGGTAAGGTTTCGTGTTTCTACTATTGTCATTTAAACTCTTGTTACAGCCGTATACATAGGGTTCTATTGTTTAAGGCACAACGATTGATCCGTTGTCTTGTACGGTATGAAAGGCGGACTGTTTCGTTTTTGTCTCTCGGAAAAAAAGTTGAGCAGCAGATAATTTTGATGAACCGGGGTTGGGCGTAGTCGCACTTTTCGATGGAAGGCGGCAATTTTTTTTCATCAACAGTCATCGTTCAGATAAATTCCACCGCCGGCAGAAAGCCCGCCGGGATTCATCACGGAGGCATACACGCCGGCGCAATTTTGCCGCGAACGGGCGATTGTCTTGAGAATGCGCGGTTCCGCGACTGCCGTTTCGGGATCGAGGTTCACCATGACACAGCGAATATCGTTGACTGTCACCCGCACCGATGGTGCGTCGGCGTGATTGCCGAAGAAAACTGTTTTGCCGGTCCAGGCGTCTTCGCGAACGGGTGCGTTACCGGTCGGCTCGATAAGAAGATTTGGGCGAAACCGGCGCGCGTCTAAATTTCCGCAGCCGGATTCTGTTTCGAGCATCGCGAGAGTTGTCGTGCTTATCATTGAAACGGGAGCGTCGTCGAAAATGCCGTTGCCCATGCGCATCAGCGTAATCTCCGACCCGAATGTCGCCGCAATTTGCTGACGCAGTGATTCATGCCCAACCTCGGTGTCCTCACCGTCCGGTGTGCGCACGCGGACAATCGGCGATGAAGAATTGCCGCCATCGACATGGTACGCTTTGTAGCGGATGAGTTCCGGCATTTTGCTGGCGGTAAGCCACGGCATGCCGCTCATATTTCCCGTGCGCATGAACGCGAAACGGCGGTCTCCTTCGATACCGTGCCAACCGAGTTCAGCCGACGGTAGTTCTTCGCCCGCCATCGATTTGACGGGATAACGGTAGATCGATTTTATGATGCCGACCTGGTGCATGGATTTTTGGATGGAAGGCGACAGGGAAAAAATTTATTTAGAATGGGAAAACAGGGATGCATCGATTCCGTTTATAGTGAAATAGGTGACTTTGTCCTGAGTCAATGGCTTCCGTCTGAATTGATAGGGCATAGGTTAGTTATTTAAAACATTCTTATGAAAGTGAGCCTTGTTCTTGAAGCACATGGCAAGTCGAACGACGACGGTTTTGAATTTTCTCTCTGTAAGCTTGGATTTCATCTGGTTGATGAGTTTCGCAGCTACAACGATACTTGTTTTATCCCCAGGTATGCTGTGGTCAAAGTTCAAGTACCAATTAGAATTAGAATCCTCTTTTGTGTCAGTGAGCAAAACCTTTGTGTAGTGGCAACGAAACTTCGCTTTCTTACGGTCCCATGCATCTATGAGTGCTTTCTCGCGTGCTGCCGTGTCGATTGAGCCTTTCTAGCTCGCTCGACCAGTTTCTGGCATCGCTCGCAACGTTTACAATGAAGGCGCTTTCGTGGTAATTTTTTCTTACAAGTTGAGCATGTTTTAGGGGTGGTCTCCATGATATATGTCTCTAATTATATAGATTGCAAAAGATTTATTTCAACAAAACAAGCTTCTTTGTTTCAGTTAAATTACCGGACTGCAGTTGGTAGAAATATACACCGGTCGGGATATTACTCGCGTCGAAACTCACCAACTTATACCCGGGTTCCTCAAACTGATTGACCAGAGTGCAGACCTCTTGCCCGAGTGTATTGAAGATCGACAGTCGAACCAGTGACGCATGAGGAAGTGCGTATGAAATTTTCGTGGTTGGATTAAAGGGGTTCGGATAGTTTGTTAAGAGCGAATTGAGTCGGTAAATTATCATGCGATTGTTCTACCGAGGTAGTAATCATTTCAGATAAGGGGCGTCGCCATACGCCGTTACCAGTTCCCGCGAAGATATTTGCGCCGATAATGGCAAGAGCAGTAACATTAGTGTTCGTCAATCCGCTATCGACGGCTGTCCAGTTTGTGCCATTATTAGTCGAAAGGTAAACCCCAACGCTAGTCCCAGCAATGAGTTTTGTACCGCTCACTGCAAAAGCATTGACTTTATTGCCGTACAATCCGGCATTAGCCCAGCTTGTGCCGTTATTGGTCGAAAGATAAACTCCATAGAGCAAAGTCCCTGCAAAGAGGTTCGTGTCACTAAGAGCAAGAGAATAAACTGAATAAAATCTTTGCAATCCGGTATTGTAAGCAAACCAGCTTGTGCCATTGTTTGTGGAAAGATAAACTCCACTATCTGTCCCCGCAAAGAGATTTGTGCCGCTTGCTAGGAAAGAATAGATGGAAATATTGGTGGAGGGCAAGCCAGTATTAGCCGCCGTCCAGTCATAACCATCATTGGTAGAAAGAAGAACCCTCGTGGAGAATAGTCCCGGCAAAGAGATCGAAACCGCCACAGCTAAAGCAGTTACATTAGGGTTCGACACGCTGGTGACGGGTTGTACCCACTGGTTAATCCAAACATAAAGATTGCCGTGAGTTCCCACTGCAAACGAGATTCGAACCACTGACCGCAAAAGCAGTGACAAAATGATTAGTCAAATCACTATCGACTGCCGTCCAGGTAAACCCATCATTGCTGGAGCGAAGGATTCCACCGCCATTCGTCCCGGCGAGGAGATCTGTGCCAATGACGGCAAGCGTATTGACAGTGCCAGCATAGGGTTCATTAGTGTTGATCCATTGTGCATGCGCCGGTAAAAGCTCACAACAAAGAATGAGAATAAATAATAGCAATATCTGCTTCATAGTCAGTACCCCTTAAAACGCTTTTGGAATGGTTTCAAAAAAAGTAGATATTTTATTCAGTAAAGTCAAATCGCAAAACTTAATAAACACCTTTTAAAAAAAATTCCCTATCTTTTCCCCATCAAAAACTCTTCGCACAATTTTACATCTTCTTCACTGCCGAGAATGACCGGCGTGTGCTGGTGAAGCGACGTCGGCTGAACCTGCAAAATACTTTTCGAGCCGTCGCTCGAGCGCCCGCCCGCCTGCTCGATGATGTATGCCATCGGGTTGCACTCGTACATGAGGCGGAGTTTCCCGTCGGGATTTTTCTTGTCGCCGGGGTATGCAAAAATTCCGCCGTACAACAGCGTGCGATGCGCGTCGCCCACCATCGTCCCGATGTATCGCATGGAATATGGCCGCCCGGTCGCTTTGTCTTCCTGTTTCAAATAGGTGATGTAGTTTTGCATTCCTTTATCCCAATTATGGAAGTTGCCCTCGTTCATGCTGTAGATTTTTCCTTTTTTCGGAATGCGAATGTTTTCATGCGAAAGTAAAAATTCCCCGACACTCGGATCGAGCGTGAAACCGTGTACGCCGTGTCCGGTCGAGTATACGAAGATCGTGCTCGTGCCGTAAATGATGTAGCCCGCGGCTACCTGTTTGTATCCGGGCTGTAAACAATCCTGAAGCGTGCCGTTTCCTTCTTCAGAGACGCGACGGAAGATTGCAAAGATCGAACCGATGGTGATGTTGGCGTCGATGTTGGAAGAACCGTCGAGCGGATCGTAGAGCAGAACATATTTTCCCGATTTATATTCGCTGGGGATATGCAGAATGTCTTCATTTTCTTCCGAAGCCATGACGCAGACATGGCCGCCGTGATCCATTGCTTTGTAAATCGTTTCGTCGGCGAAGACATCTAATTTTTTTACAATATCGCCGCTGACGTTCATACGGTCGGTTGTGCCGAGGATGTTGACGAGTCCCGCTTTACTCACTTCGCGCCAGACAAGTTTTGCGGCGAGCGCAAGATCGTGAAGCAAGCCGGAAAATTCGCCGGTCGCGCCGGGATAAAATTGTTCCTGCTCGTTGATGAACCGCTCCAGCGTCATAAATTTTTTTGTTGCCGGCATTCAGAAATTCCCTTCGGGCTGGTGATGAGGATAGTATGAATTCACAAACATAGGAAAAACTTTTTTGAGTTGCAAGAAACAGTATCTCAATTTATAATTCCGCGTCTTACTGTCCCGCTCATTGAGCGGGATTGTTCAGCATCTATACCGAGCATCCTTCGTTCGGATTCCGAATAGAATCATTTCGGAAAGACGGGGTATTGTTGGGGGATGATTTCAGGAAACTGAGACGTCACCCAGCAGGATGATTTCTTGCAGAAGTGGAGAAATGTCCGTATATTTTGATCACATCATTGAAAATTTCGCAATACCATCACGAAATACTTGCCACAAATATAATCACGACAGAGAAATTACCGTATGAAAATCGTTGTGTGTGTGAATCACGTTCCCGATACGGAAGTCAAAGTAAAAATCGGACCGGACGGAAAAGTAATCGATAAAACCGGCGTCAATTTTATCCTCAACCCATACGATGAGTTTGCCATCGAAGCGGCTTTGAAGCTGAAAGAGCAGCATGGCGGCGAAACGATCGCTTTGTCGTTGGGCGGCGATGTTCATAAAGAAACATTGCGCAAAGCGCTGGCAATGGGTGTCGAGAAAGCCGTGCTGTTGAAAGACGAAAGCGTCCGCGATTCTTTTTCGATTGCAAAAGCTCTTGCCGAACAATTAAAAACGATGTCACCCGATTGCGTTCTGTTCGGTAAGCAATCGATCGATTATTATGATGAACAAATTCCCGGGCTTGTTGCGGAATGGTTGGGAATGCCTTCTATTTCCGTCGTTGTGAAATTGGAAGTGCAGAACGGCAAGCTTATTTGCGAGCGGGAAATCGAAGGTGGACACGAAGTTGTCGAATCGACCCTGCCGGCAGTCATCTCTGCACAAAAAGGGATTGAACGAGCCGCGCTACCCGTCGTTGAAAGGAATTATGGGTGCAAAAACAAAACCGATCGAAGAGCGTCAGCCGGTTGCGCAAGCGCCGGTCGTCGAAGTGATCGGGATGCAAAAGCCGCCGGCAAAACAGCCGGGCAAGATTGTCGGTACGGATGCTTCTGCCGTTCCTGAACTCGTCCGGTTGCTCCACGAAGAAGCCAAAGTTATTTAATTTTTTTTATTTTTGGATTGATTATGAAAATTTTAGCTTGTGCAGAACAACGGGACGGAAAATTTAAAAAATCCGCATTTGAAGTTACACAGGCCGCAAAACGCGTTGCAGACCAGTTGCATGCCGAATTGGTTGTGCTTGTCATCGGCGATGCGGTGGAAGGAATTGCGCCACAACTCGGGCAATATGGGGCAACACGGGTTATTGCGGTTCAGGATCCGCGGCTTCACTATTATTCAACGACGGCGTATGCAAAGGTCGTTGCCGAGATTGTTCAAAAAGAACAAGCCGGTATCGTCTTTATCTCTGCAACGCAGATGGGAAAAGATATCGCTCCACGTGTTGCCGGGAAACTTCAAGCCGGACTTGTTGCCGAATGCACCGCGTTGAAAGTTGACAACGGCGATATCGTTGCCACACGTCCGGTGTATGCCGGAAAAGCGATGGTCGATGTGAAAGTAACCACACCGATAAAAATTTTCACATTGCGTCCGAATGTATTCACGGCGAGCGCAGCAGGTAATGCAGCTGCAACCGTCGAAAAAGTTTCCGTGAATCTTGTTGATGCAGATTTTGCAACGAAAGTAACCGGAGTGAAAGTTGCGGAAGGGCGTCCCGACGTAACCGAAGCAGGCATAGTTATTTCCGGCGGCCGCGGCATGAAAGGACCGGAGCATTTTCATCTCATTGAAAAAATTGCCGATATTCTTGGCGGCGGTGTCGGCGCTTCCCGTGCTGTCGTCGATGCAGGATGGCGTCCGCATGATGAGCAGGTCGGACAAACGGGGAAAACAGTATCACCTTCGCTGTATATCGCATGCGGAATTTCCGGCGCGGTTCAGCACCTTGCAGGAATGTCGACTTCTAAGTATATTGTAGCTATCAATAAAGATAAAGACGCGCCGATTTTTCAAGTTGCTGATTACGGTATAGTGGGCGACGTATTCGACGTTCTGCCTGCATTGACGCAGGAATTACAAAAGACATTGGGAAAGTAAAGGAATCGTTCGTGTGGAAAAAATTCAAGTAGATATTTTAGGACTTTCAACAAGCCCGGCAAGCGGCGGAGCGTATGCGCTCATTCTGAAAGAAGTGAACGGAAACCGCCGGCTTCCCATCATTATCGGTGCGTTTGAAGCGCAATCGATTGCACTGGAGATGGAAGGTATTAAGCCGCCGCGGCCGTTGACGCACGATTTGATGAAAAACCTTCTCGAAACACTGGGAGCCGATCTTGCCGAAATCATCATCAGCGAATTGCGTGACGGAACGTTTTATGCGAAACTCAACTTCGACAGTCAGGAAGTTGATGCCCGTCCGAGCGATGCGATTGCCCTTGCCGTCCGTTTCGGCGCTCCGATTTTCGTTGCCGACAAAGTGATGGATGAAGCGGCATTCCTTCCGGAAGCCGAAAATCCGGAAATTACCGAAGGGGAGAAACCGGAATCAAAAGGTGTTGAACCGAAACTGACAAAATTGGAAGCTCTTCGTGCGCAGCTGAAAGAAGCTATTGAGCGGGAAGATTACGAATCAGCAGCGAAATTACGCGACGAAGTCAGAAAAGTTGAACAGCGGCAATAACGTTATCATTTGATCAGCCGGACCATTTCCCGGACGGCACGTTCTAATCCGACACTCACCGCACGCACAATCACCGCGTGCCCGATACTGACCTCTTCAATTTCCCGGATTCTTGCAACCGGTTTGATGTTGTCATAATCAAGCCCATGTCCGGCATTCACAATGAGACCAAGTGATTTTCCGTACAGTGACATCTTTTTGATTTGTTGAAGATGACGATTTCGCTCTGGCGCTGATTTTCCGTCCGCATATTCTCCCGTGTGCAGTTCAATCATATCGGATCCGATTTCTTTCGACGCATCGATCTGATCGTTATCCGGATCGACAAATACACTCACCGCAATTCCTTTATCGTGAAACCGTTTGACTGCTCTTTGCAGCGGACGGCGTAACCGTACGATATCGAGCCCGCCTTCGGTCGTGAGTTCCTGCCGTTTTTCCGGAACGAGCGTAACAAGATCGGGTTTAATTTTCAGTGCAATGGAAATAATTTCCGGTGTTGCCGCCATTTCCAGATCAAGTTTCGTTGCGATCGATTTTCGTAATCGGATGACATCATTATCGCGGATGTGCCGCCGGTCTTCGCGTAAATGACAGACGATACCGTCGGCTCCGGCACCTTCGGCAACTAATGCCGCATCAAGCGGATCCGGAATAGTGCCGCCGCGGGCATTGCGCAATGTCGCTATGTGATCGATATTGATCGAAAGTCGCATGAGTTATAGTCGTTTACGAATGATGAATTGAAAGCGTGCCGGTTTCTGGCTGACGATTTTGATTTCTTCGGGACCCGAAAGCTCGGGAACAATTGTTGTGACGGAATCCTGATCGAGCTCCTGGTAATTGACCGTTGCCTGAAAATCGGACAGCGATAATTTTGCAAGCTGTTCGATACCGCCGCGCACGATAATATCTATTTTCGGCGGAATGAAAATGACCTCTCTGTTAAAGGGCGTTCCATTTGCCGTGACCGGGATTCCGACGAAGGTCTTTTCCGCAAACGGCTGGACATTGACCTGCAACCGCGTAGTCGTTGCCGATACCTCCAGCGAATAATCCGGCGATTCTTCAACCGGCATTATGAGATCGATTGGTGCACGGATATCCTCGAATTTTTTATATGCCGTATGCCATGTTGAAATCGAGCGGACGATATGTTCTGTTCCACCGATCGTCGTGCTGTCGGGTGATAAATGAATTGCACCGACCTGCCCGTACCCATCATGAAACTCAAGCATGAATTTCGGTTCGATTGGCACGCGCTTTTCCGTATAATCTTCCACCGCTAACACCAGAGAGTCGGGTTTTATATCGATCGATTGAAGAGAGAACGGTAATTTGATATGTTCGAAAAGATCTTTGCCTGTGATGATAAAATCTTCCGTTCCGATGGAAGACATGTCGATAAAATATTTAATGTCGGGTGTCAGCGATAATCCTGCCAGCAGCCAGCCGGTACCGCGAAAACGAATGCTCATCGTTTTCGGGACCGGATATTTCAATGCTTTGCCATCTTTCATGTTTTCCAGGACGACGGGAACCCGCCGCACGACGGTATAGTCATCGCGCATATTGACCGACAGCCACATGACGACGGCGAAGAGGATCGATCCGATAACGATATGGTAGCGTTTTTTTTCCATGCAAATAAAAAACTCCATCCGTTCATGCCGGGTGGAGTTTTCTTATAGAGCAAAAATTATTTTGGAAATTTTGTTTTTATCAGGATTTCGATAAGCTCATCGCGGTTCGCGCGGGAAATCTGCCTGCCGAAAATCGGCAGTCCTTCGACGCTTCGCGCGTAATGCCGGAGTTTGTGCACCGTCATTTCCTCGAGTTGTGTGCGATATGTCTGCTCGTCATCGCTCAGGGGTGGAGTGACCGTCGTCTCCGGTAATTCGCTCGGCGGTTCCGTTGAATCTTCAACGGTAGTTTCAATGACTCGTTTCTCTTCGATTTTCTTCGGTGGTCTGCCGCGGCGTTTTGAAGAAACTTCAACTGCTGCCGGTTCTTCGCGTGGTTTTTCTTTGGTTTGCGACGGCGGAGGATAGATCAGAATTTCCACTTCATCATCGGGTCTGGGAATAACGTGAACCGAAACCAGCTCTCCGACCCGCTGTGCTGCCGCCGCGCCCGCATCGACAGCCGCACGTACCGCGGCAACATCGCCTTTGAGCTTGATGGTCATCAAGCCGGCGTCGGCGCGTTCCTTGCCGATGAGTTCTACATCCGCGGCTTTCGTCGCGGCATCAGCCGCTTCAATAGCGCCGATAAGACCGCGGGTTTCTATAAGTCCTAAAGCGTAATCAAGCATACGAGTCGACCGTTATACCGGAACCCGGTTCCGGCATTGCGATTATTTCGGTTGCGGCCGTTTGGGAAGAATCAATTCCACATCCGCATGCGGACGCGGGATGACATGAACGGAGACGAGCTCTCCGACGCGCTGTGCCGCCGCTGCGCCGGCATCTGTCGCCGCTTTCACCGCGCCGACGTCGCCGCGTACCATCACGGTAACATATCCGCCGCCAATCACTTCCTTGCCGATCAGCGTGACTTTTGCCGCTTTGACCATTGCATCGGCTGCTTCAATAGAGCCGACTAAACCTTTTGTCTCGACCATTCCGAGCGCATCGAGCGATATATCTGCCATTAGAAAAACTCCTTTCAATCAATGTGAGATGGCATTCCTGTTTCCAAAGACGTGAAACGAATATAGTGAAATGGGAGCATATTGTCAATTATAGATAATAAATATTCGAGGGTTCTAAACAAAAATCCTTAAAAAACATGTCCGATTTGGTAGATTCTGAATTTTTTGCTACTATGCTCCACTGTAGAACGTCTGCACGGCAAGGGTGGAGACGATGAAGATTGTGGGTAAGATGGAATCCGGTTAGTTAGATAGTTGGACACCACCTTTAAGGTGGAGTCCATCTGGTCTGACCATCTGCCATTGTTATTCTTCATCAATTTTACTATCTTTTGACGGTTACCTTTCTAACTCTTGAATCAGTTGTTTCCAATCGGAGAACATTCTAATGGCACTCAATAAAACTGCAAAAATCTGGATTATTATTCTCTGCATTCCTGTCGTGCTCATCGTTGCTGCGGGGATTGCTGCAAAGCTCTATTTTACCAGCGACCGGTTGAAAGCTTTAGTCGTTCCCAAAATTGAAGATGCAACACATCGCACGGTTTCGGTCGGGGATATTTCGCTGTCGATTTTTCCTTCGCTGGCGGTTTCGATCGATGATTTGAAAATTTCCAACATGGCGGGATCGTCGTTCGACCGGGATGAATTTATCTCTCTCGACAATTTAAAACTGAATGTGAAAATTCTCGAGCTCCTTCATTCGAAGTTAGAAATTGCATATGTCATCGTCAATCATCCGGTGATTTATCTGGAGACGTCCAAAGACGGCAAGAGTAATTACTCAAGCTCGGCGCAGGGCGAGAAAAGCAATGTCAAAGTTACGGTGACAACCGATAACAGCAGCAGCGGAGCACTGCTTCTTTCCAATCTCGAAATCAATGACGGCGAGATCGAGCAGGTCGACAAGAAATTCGATGTCCACATGCTGATCAAGGGTTTGCATCAGACCGCAAATGTTGAAATGCCGACCGGCGAAAATACATTTTATATAAAAGGATCGACGTCAATCGAATCGTTCAGTTACGGTTCGATGAAGATGTGGTATCTCAGCGATCAGCCGATCAATGCCGACGAGAAACTTTCGTATAAAGTGGGCGACGACGTTTTAACCCTCGACGGCGTTACAGTCAAAGTGCGCGATCTTCCGTTGACGATTTCCGGATCGGTTTCCCGTTTGACGAAACCTGAATTGATGATGAACATGACCGTTACATCGCCCGGAGCGCAGATGACGCAGCTTCTTTCGATCATTCCGCCGGAGATGTTGAAGAAAACCCAGGGACTTTCGAGTTCCGGTGATGTGAAATTTACGATGAACATCAAAGGCCCTTCGAGCGAAACGATGAATCCCGGGATCGACGGATCGTTTTCGGTGACGAACGGAAAAGTGCAGTACGCGTCGCTCCCGAAATCGATTACGAATATCAACATTGCCGGATCGTTTGAGAAACCATCCGCCTTGGTCGGAAACATCGGCGGCGGAAGTTTCGGCATTGAAAAAATGACCGCCACGATCGGCAGTAACGATCTGAACGGCGTCCTGCATGTTTCGAATTTCGGCGACCCGACTGTTTCCGCGACGTTTGCCGGTACACTCGTGCTTGATGAAGTGAAAGAATTTTATCCGCTCGAACAGGGAACAGAGGTGAGCGGTGTGATGAAAGCGAACATTTCAGTCGAAGGGAAACCAAAAACGCCTCAAACATTGAAAGCATCCGGCAGTATCAATTTTCAGAATGTCGTTATCAAAACCGCCGGATCGCCGAAGCCGCTGAAGAATCTCAACGGCACGATCACGTTCAACAATCAGGTCATCGAATCGAAACAACTTGCAATGAACATCGGTGAATCGGATATGAATCTTTCGTTCACGGTGAAAAATTACCTCGGCATGGTGATGAATGATGCCGCACAATCGTCGGGCAAGCCGAGCGCAACAGCGACGCTGACATCGAAGCAGTTACGCACCGCCGATCTGATGCCCGAACAACAGCCGGCGCCGAAAACAACCGATACGAAAAAACAGGTTCCGGCAAAACCGGCAGGCAGTATGCTGGCAGGAATCGACATCGATGCGAATGTTACCGTGGATAAACTGCAGACGGAAAAATTCACATTCACGAATGCAAAAGGAAATGTGACTGTTTCCGGCGGCATCGTCAATCTCAAAAATTTCAGTGTGAACGCATTCAATGGAACGATTCAAAGCAAAGGAACACTCGATCTTCGCGATCCGAAAAAGAGTCCGTTCGATCTGACGCTCGATATCAAGAATGTCGAATCGAATGCAATGCTGTCGAATTTCACGTCGTTCGGGCAATATCTTTTCGGAAAATTTTCAACGACGACGTCGATGAAAGGCGACTTGAACGACACACTTGGCTTAAACTCACAAACATTGTTCGGGAACGGAACAATCAATATTTCAAACGGCAAACTGAGCGGATATCCGCTGACGCAAAAACTTGCCGACTTTACAAATCTGGCCGACCTACGGGAAGTGAATTTCAAAGATTGGGCAAATGCATTTTCGATTTCCAACGGACGATTGACCGTCAAAGATCTGAAAGTATCGACCGGCTCGACCGATTTTCTTGTGGAAGGATCGGAAGGACTTGACGGCTCAATGGATTATCATGTGAACGTAAAGCTTCCGGCATCGGCTTCGGATAAAATCAATATCGGCAGCGTCGGCAATCAACTGCTCCAATTCCTGAAAGATAAAGACGGCAGGATCAATCTGCCGCTGACCGTTTCGGGCTCGAGCGCGAGTCCGGTGGTCGGTCTCGATTCGAAAGCACAGGCAGATGCAACGAAGAATGCTCTCCAGCAGAAAGCGAATGGTCTACAGGACGATTTGAAAAAGAAAGCGCAGGATGCCTTGAAAAATCTTTTCAAAAAACCGTGAGGAATGAGGAAGCAGACAGGGCTGAAGATTACTCCGAAACAATCGCTCGGTCAAAATTTTCTCGTCGACGAAAATATCGTCGGGAAAATTATCGGGGAGATGCATCTCGGGACGAACGATGCCGTTATTGAAATCGGTCCCGGTCACGGAGCGTTAACCGCGAAGCTTGCCGGCAACGTCCGGCATTTGCTGATCGTTGAAATTGACGGAAGGATGATCGAATCGTTGCGGGAACGGTTTGCACCGCTCGGCGTTGAAATTCTTCATCAGGATTTTTTAGAAGTTGATCTTGCCGAATGGCGACGGCACTGGAATGCAAAATTGCGGCTGGTGGGAAATCTTCCGTATCATTTAACAAGCCCGATTTTATTCAAGGTCTTTGATGCCTCGGCATTTGTTCATGACATTACATTCACGATACAACGTGAAGTGGCACAGCGTCTCGTTGCTCCGCCCGGCTCGAAAACCTACGGCATTCTCTCCGTGATGACACAATTCTACGGCGATGCGAAACTGTTGTTTCATGTTTCTCCCAACTGCTTTTCTCCGAAACCGAAGGTAACATCTTCCGTTGTTCAGATCGTATTTCACGATAAGCACTCATCGTCGGTCGATCCTGAGATTTTTCGCACCGTTGTCCGGACGGCATTTGGAAAGCGCCGGAAAACATTGAAAAACAGCCTGTCGTATCTTCCCTATGGCGAAAAAGTTCTGGACAGTATTATAAAAAGTTCATCATTTTCACTGGAAAAACGTCCGGAACAACTTACACTCGAACAATTTATCGAGCTTGCCCGCCATGTTGAAAATTGTCCGGTCAAAAAAATTTAATACTTCATTTTTTTATGAATTTTTGTACATTGAAAGCAGTGAATTTGTAATGGCTCTTCCATAAAAATGAAAGTGGTAGTTTTGACGCGATGATATCACTCATATCCAATCCTCTGAAAAAATCAACGGGCGGTATACAGATTTCTCCGTTGTTGGCCGAAGCTGCCCGCGCAGAAACGCATGATGTGCTGACGAAGCTCGGAAGCTCTGCGCAGGGATTATCCGAGTCCGAAGCGGAAGCGCGCATCGCAACGTACGGTGTGAATGAAGTTGCCCAAGAAGTAAAACATGGCTGGGTCTATCGCCTGATGACAACGTTCCGCAATCCGCTTGTCATCCTTCTCGGTGCGTTGGCAACGATTTCCTTTTTGACGGATGACGTTACCGGTGGAATCGTGATGTGCCTGATGGTGGTTCTCGGAGTCATGCTCAGATTTATTCAGGAGAACCGTGCCGACTCTGCGGCGGCACAACTCAAGGCGATGATTAAAGTTACGGCGACAGTTATCCGCGATGGACAACCCAAAGAAATACCGCTCAAGGAATTGGTGCCGGGTGATGTCGTGAAACTTTCTGCCGGTGATATGATCCCGGCGGACATTCGCGTGATCTCATCGAAAGATTTGTTCCTTATTCAGGCGACGCTGACGGGAGAGTCGTTGCCGATTGAAAAATTCGATGCGCGGGAAACACGCGAAAATATTTCACCGCTCGAATTTTCCAATATCTGTTTTCTCGGTACCAGCGTGGAAAGCGGAACGGCGCTCGCCGTCGTTGTCACGTCCGGGCGGCAAACATATTTCGGCAGTATGGCGGGGAGTATTGCGGGTCAGCAAATTGAGACGAGCTTCGACAAAGGCATCAAACGTTTTACATGGCTGATGATTCAATTTATGATCGTGATGGTTCCGCTGGTCTTTGTCATCAACGGGCTGACGAAGGGGAATTGGGGCGAAGCATTTTTCTTTGCCCTTGCCGTGGCGGTCGGATTGACGCCGGAAATGCTGCCGATGATCGTATCGGTCAGTCTTTCGAAAGGCGCTATTCTGATGTCGCGGAAGAAAGTGATCGTGAAGCGGCTGAATTCCATTCAGAATTTCGGAGCAATGGATGTCCTCTGTACCGATAAAACCGGTACGCTGACGATGGATCATGTCGTTCTGGAACGGCATTGTGATGTCGTTCGCAAAGAAGATGAGCTGGTATTATTGGATGCATGTCTCATCAGTCACTTCCAAACCGGATTGAAGAACGTTCTGGATCGTGCGATTCTTGATTATCGTGATAAAGCATTCGAACAGGTGAGCATCGAGCAGTATAAAAAAGTCGATGAGATTCCGTTCGATTTTTCGCGGCGAATGATGTCCGTTGTGGTGGAGCAGCCCGGCGGAGTACACCGCCTGCTGACAAAAGGGGCTCCGGAAGAAATTTTCCGGCGATGCACGCGCTTTGAATTGGAAGAAGAAGTTCTGCCGATGGATCCGATTCTCATTCAGGATTTGCGCGACGAGTATGAACGTTTGAGCGCCGACGGTTTCCGCGTGCTTGCCGTTGCCTACAGAGATCTTGAGAGCCGTCCTGCCTATTCGAAAGATGATGAGAGCGACCTGGTGTTGAAAGGGTATGTTGCATTTCTCGATCCGCCGAAAGAAAGCGCCGGACCGGCAATTGCCGCCCTGCAAAAACACGGCGTGGTTGTAAAAATTCTTACCGGGGATAACGATCTCGTCAGTAAAAAAGTTTGTCACGAAGTCGGCCTTTCCACCGATCATCTCGTGCTCGGGACGGATATCGACAAAATGTCGGATGCAGAATTGCTCGAGTCGGCAGAAACAACGACTATTTTTGCACGATTATCACCGGCACACAAACAACGTATCATTCAGGTGTTGCGTGCGAAAGGGCATGTTGTCGGCTTCATGGGAGACGGCATTAACGATGCCCCTGCTTTGCGCGCGGCAGATGTCGGCATTTCCGTCGATTCCGCAGTTGATATCGCGAAGGAATCTGCCGACGTTATTCTGCTCGAGAAAAGTTTGATGGTTCTGGAAGAAGGAGTTCTCGAAGGACGCAAAGTGTTTGCCAATATTGTCAAATACGTGCGGATGGGTGCGAGTTCCAATTTCGGCAACATGTTCAGCGTGTTGGGCGCGAGCGCTTTTCTTCCGTTCGTTCCGATGCGGCCGATTCAAATTCTTACGAATAATTTGTTATACGATTTTTCTCAAGTTCCGATTCCCACCGATAATGTCGATCCCGAACGAATTGCCAAACCGCACCCGTGGTCAATGGATGCGATCCGGCGGTTTATTCTTTTTATCGGGCCAATCAGTTCAATATTTGATTACACGACATACTTCGTCATGTTGTACGTTTTCAAATGCTGGGATCCTTCGCGGGCATCCTTATTCCAAACCGGTTGGTTCGTCGAATCGCTGATGACACAGACACTCATCATTCATATTATACGAACGAATAAAATTCCGTTTATACAGAGCATGCCGAGTGTTCCTCTCGTTTTAACCTCGGGTATTATTATGGCGTTGGGCATGTGGCTCCCGTACTCCGGGTTAGCGTCGTCGCTCGGCTTTACAGAACTTCCGATATTGTACTGGCCCATTTTGCTGGTCACACTTCTCTGTTATATTTCGCTGACGCAATTTGTTAAAATGTGGCTTATCAAAAAAACGTGGATATGATCCGGACCGATGTCGATCGTTTGTCGGTTTCGTATGGTAGTTCAACTCTCTGTCATTATTGAAAGAATTTCGATTTTGTGAGCAATACCCCCACGTTCCGTCAGTGCCTGCGCCCCGTTGATGTGCTTGTCATTGCGTTTGCCGTGTTGCTTTGTTTCATCAATCTTTTTTCGATGGGACTGATTCATGACTGGGCTATTCTCATCGGCATCAACATTTTTTTCTGTTTCGGAATTGCAATTATTTCCTATCTTTCCGAAACGCGCACATCCAAATTGATTCGTGCAATTCACAATTGGTATCCGGTTCCGACGATTTTTCTCGTCTTCAAAGAAATGTATGTCATCATCCAATCGATCGCCCATCCGGATTGGGATCCGTTACTGATCAGGATCGATCACGGCATGTTCGGCGCCGACCCGACTGTCTGGCTCGGGATGCATGCTTCGCCGGTGCTGACGGAAATTCTTCAAATTGCGTACGTGAGTTATTATTTCATCATGCTCACTGTCGGTATCGAATTGTTTTTAAGAAATGAGCGAGAGAAATTTTCGTATATAGTTTTTGTTATCGTCTACGGTTTTTTTCTTTCCTATCTCGGCTACCTCGCTGTTCCCGCCGTTGGTCCGCGATTTACATTGCATGATTTTTCCGCGTTGAAGAGCGATCTTCCCGGCGTATGGCTGACGAACGGACTTCGCGACTTCATCGATGCGGGTGAATCGATTCCGAATAATGTTTCGAACGCGATCGTGTATGCACAGCGGGATGCGTTTCCCAGCGGTCATACCGAAATGACGCTGATCTCGGTGTATCTTGCATTTCACTACAAATTAAAATCCCGGTGGATACTGCTTCTTTTCGGAACATTGCTCATCATCAGTACTGTCTACCTCCGGTATCATTACGTGATCGATGTGATCGGCGGAACGGTGTTCATGCTGTTCACGGTGTGGACTGCGCCGAAATTGTCCGCGTGGTGGGAAAAAATCCGCGGGTAAGATCACACAGCGCTCTTGCATTTCACTCACTCATTTCGTATTTTTTATAAACCACGATGTAGTTCACTCAACAGAGGAGTCGTATGGCGCCGATGTCGTACAATTCGGGATTGTTGCTGAATCGTATGCCGTACTCTCTTCCGGATTCTCCCGTAGAATCCTGCAATGATTTCCCTGCTCGATGATCGTCTCCATTTTTAAAATAATTCTTATTGTCGTGTATACGATTCTGATTTCGACGATGGAATTATTAATTACGCCATTCCTCCGGACAGGAAATTTGTATCATGCATTGGCGAAACTTCATGCACGCGGGGTGCTTGCGATGAGCGGGGTGAAACTTGAGGTTGAAGGTCTTGAACGCGTGGATTTTTCGCGGGGATATATTTATGTATCGAATCATGCAAGTTACTTTGATATTCCCGCCGTCATCGCCGGCATTCCCGATCAGATCCGGATCGTGTATAAAAAAGAATTGGAAAAAATTCCAATTTTCGGGTGGGGATTGAAATACGGAAAAACCTATATCGGCATCAATCGCGGCAAGGGACAAGATGCCATCCAAAGTCTGGATGAAGCGGCAGATAAGATCCGGAACGGTGCTTCGGTGATTTTGTTTGCGGAAGGCACGCGTACGCCGGACGGAAACTTACAGCCGTTTAAGCGCGGTCCGTTTAATCTTGCGGTAAAAGCGCAGGCGCCGGTTGTGCCGGTAGCTATTCAGGGAAGCCGTGCCGTGTTGCCGAAAGATTCCTGGCGCATTCGTCCGGGAACGATCAAGCTGATACTGTCGGAACCGATCGATTCCCCGAAACCGAACGGCAAAGAAAGTGAATTCGGTTTGCGGGATAAAGTGCACGAAATTATTCAGAATAATTTGAGAGGCAGGCAACCATAACGATATGTCGATCACCATTCAGGATGTTGAACAGATCGCCAAGCTTGCACGTCTGGAATTTACGCGTGAGGAAAAAGAAAAACTGACGCATCAAATGAATCAGATTTTGACATACATGGAAAAGCTGAACGAAGTCGATACAACAAATGTCGAACCGTTATCCCATGTCATCGAGCTCAATAATGTCTTTCGTGAAGATGTCGTACGGCCGTCATCGTCCCGTCAGGAAATGTTACAGAATGCACCGGATCATACCGAAGAATTTTTTAAAGTTCCTAAAGTGATCGGATCGCAATAAATGAAATCGGAAAAACCATATATCGTGGGAATAATTCCGGCACGGTACGGATCGACACGATTGGCGGCAAAACCGCTCGTCGATTTGTGCGGCAAGCCGATGATTCAACATGTCTGTGAACGCGCGTCTCAAGCGGCTTTGCTGGATGAAGTCATTGTTGCTACCGATGACGATAGAATCATTACTGCCGTGAGAAATTTCGGCGGCAATGCAATAATGACCCCGGCAAGTTTACGTTCCGGAACCGACCGTATCGCATTTGTAGCAAAGGAGTTACGGGAAGCCGATATCATCGTCAACATTCAGGGTGATGAGCCGCTCATCGTCCCGGCAATGATCGACGAAGCGGTACGTCCGTTGATGAACGACGCGTCGATTGTTGCCGGAACAATTGTGAAAAAGATCGGACAGGCGGAAGAAATTTCAAATCCGAATGTTGTGAAAGTCGTTCTTGATGATGAAAATAATGCGCTCTATTTTTCCCGGTCTCCGATTCCGTATATGCGGGATAATAATTCGGTCGAATCGTGGTACCGGCATCACACATACTTCAAACATTTCGGTTTGTATGTTTTTCGCCGGGAATTTTTATTGAAATTTGCTCAATGGGATGAATCGAAATTGGAAAAGACAGAGAAGCTTGAACAACTCCGTATTCTCGAACATGGGTTTAAAATTAAAGCAACGATAACAGAACATGACAGTATCCCGATTGATACGGCAGAAGATGCTGAAAAAGTTCGTACGATTCTTCAACAACAAAAAAAGAAATATTAACCATGAATAATGATCGTCAACAATCACTCTGGGGACCGTTGCGAAAGACATTCGGACGCGGGCTTGCAGTTATCGTTCCGGTCGTTATCACCGTGTGGGTTTTGAACGGTCTTTTTAATGTTGTCGACGGCATCATTTCGCCGATATTCGATCGCGCACTGGGGCAGCATATTCCGGGGCTTGGTTTCATTTCCATGGTCGTCCTGATTTTTCTTGTCGGTATTCTCTCCCGGAATCTGATCGGCCGGGCAATGGGCTCCGCCTTTGAACGCATCATTTATTCCATCCCGCTGGCGAGAACGATTTATAGCACGATGAAAGATCTGATGCAAATCGGTGGAAAGGGTAAATCGTTTCGTCAGGTTGTGATTATCGAATATCCGCGGCAGGGATTGTGGACAATCGGGTTTGTGACCAACGAAATTGTCGTTGGCACGACCAATCCCGTGGAGACAATCAGTGTGTACATTCCGAATCCGCCCAACCCGACATCCGGCATGCTCGTGCTGGTCCCGCGCGGCAGCGCGCGCGTTCTCGATATGTCTGTAGAAGACGGATTGAAGCTGGTGCTGTCCGGCGGCATCGTTACATCCGGAATATTAGCCATTAAATAGGAGAGGCAATGGTAGAGCGAAATAAAGTCAAATATATTTTTATCACCGGCGGCGTCATCTCTTCGCTGGGCAAGGGCATTGCTGCCGCATCGATCGGGCTCTTGCTGACATCGCGCGGGCTTCGGGTAACAATACAAAAATTCGATCCATATCTCAACGTTGACCCCGGCACGATGAATCCCTTTCAGCATGGCGAAGTGTATGTTACCGACGACGGCGCGGAAACCGACCTCGATCTCGGACATTACGAGCGATTTCTTGGCGTCAACATGACGAAAAACAACAGCGCGACAACCGGACAGGTATATTTCGAAGTCATCAATAAAGAGCGCCGAGGAGATTATCTCGGAGCGACCGTGCAAGTCATTCCGCATATCACCGACGAGATCAAACGGCGATTTGAAATTCTTGCGAAATCCGGCGAGTACGATGTGATCATCACGGAAATCGGCGGTACCGTCGGCGACATCGAGAGTCTGCCGTTTCTGGAAGCCATGCGTCAGTTTATGTTTGCCAAAGGGAAAAAGAACGCGATCAGTGTACATGTCACGCTTGTACCGTATATCAAGGCGGCCGGGGAAATCAAAACAAAGCCGACACAGCACAGTGTGAAAACCCTTCTGGAAATCGGGATTCAGCCGGATATTTTGATTTGCCGGTCGGAAGCTCCGATATCAAAAGAGGTTCGGGAAAAAATTGCCCTGTTCACGAATGTTGAAGTTGAATCCGTGGTCGATGCACATGATGTTTCCACAATTTATCAGGTCCCGCTCCAATTTGCTGCGGAAGGAATCGACGGAATTATTCTTGATAAACTGGATTTGACATGTCCGCGGCCGAATCTCAAGGAATGGAAAAAATTTGTCGATTCGGTGAAGAATCCGAAAGGAAATGTTACCATCGGGATCTGCGGAAAATATACCGATCATCAGGATGCCTATAAGAGCATTGTGGAATCGTTTATTCATGCCGGCGCGGCAAATAATGTCAAGATCGATCTCCAATGGATTCGCGCTGAAGACATCGAGCGCGACGGAGCTGAAAAATATATGAACGGCATTTCCGGGTTACTCGTTGCGCCGGGATTCGGTGAGCGGGGAATCGAGGGAAAGATTGCCGCTATTACCTATGTTCGTGAGAACGATATTCCGTTTTTCGGAATCTGCCTTGGACTTCAGTGTGCCGTCGTCGAATTCGCACGCAATGTCTGTCATTTAAAAAATGCGAACAGTACGGAATTCAAAAATACCGATCAGAATGTTATCGACATGATGATCGAACAGAAAAAAGTTTCTGCCTACGGCGGAACGATGCGGCTCGGATCGTATTCGTGCAAAATTTCCAAAGGAACAAAAACGTACAAAGCATACAAGAAAGAACTGGTGCATGAACGGCACCGGCACCGGTATGAAGTCAACGATGCATTTCGTGCCATTCTTGAAGACCACGGGATGGTTGTCAGCGGCGTATGCCCGAAAAATAACCTTATCGAAATCATCGAACTTCCCGGCCATTCGTGGTTTGTTGCCGGACAATTTCATCCTGAGCTTCGTTCACGGGCAACCGATCCGCATCCGCTCTTCCGCGATTTCGTAAAAGCTTCCATGGAATACAAAGAACGAAAGAAGCATTTGGATTGAAGGGTAAAAGTTCTGCCGGCGGAGTTCTTTGGAGAACGGATTAACTAAAACCGGCATTATCTAATATGAAACAGATAAATCATCGGGAGCACCATCTTGTAATTATTTTTCGAATTTTATAAATTATTCAGTATTCCCCTCCTAAAAGCCACTTCATAAAAACCAGCAAAACAAGTAAAAAACGCACTTTTCTATTTAAAGATTTCACCCACCGATTTAAAAACACAAAAATGCCCCAAAATGTGCATTTTCACTTGACTTTCAACAAAAAAAGTCTAAATTTAAAAGTCACAGTGGGTAAAAGTGGGGAATTTTGGTTTTTAAAATTTTGAACAATTTCGGTCGAAAAAATGTCTTCGTTTAAAGGCTCATACACATATTCTGTCGATGACAAAGGAAGAATAAATCTTCCCGCGAAGTTGCGGAAATACGTTTCTCCGGAAGCAAATGAAACGTTTGTTGTCACGCGCGGGTTCGAACAGTGTTTATATGTATACCCGGCCGACGAGTGGAACAAGCTTGAACAAAATCTGAGAAACTTATCGAACTACGATGCGGAGCACCGGCGGTTTGTCCGGACACTTCTGGAACTTGCCTCCGAGGGACAACTGGACGCTCAGTCACGACTTTCTATTCCTCAGGAACTGCGTGAATATGCAAACATCCGGGAAGATGTTCGCATCATCGGTACGCTGGATAAAATTGAATTGTGGAATCCGAAAATATACGAAGAATATAAACGCTCGCAATCCGAACCGTACGAAAGCATCGCTGCAAAAGTGATGCGATGAGCAATGATTGTCTCATTTCCAAAATGCCCGTTCTGTGTTCTTTCTGTTGTTGATTAGATGGAAGCGGCGTACCACGTTCCGGTCCTGGTGGATGCCGTGCTTCAGTATCTTCTGAGGGAGCCCGAGGGGATTTATGTCGATGGTACGCTTGGCGGCGGCGGGCATGCAGAATATATGTTGAACGCCCTTTCACCATCGGGAAAAGTTATCGGGTTCGATTGTGATCATGAAGCATTGCAGTTCGCACAAATTCGTTTGAAAAGGTTTGGTGACCGTGTTCAATTCGTTCACGATAATGTTGCAAATCTTGTCCAGGGGTTATCTTCTGTTGGTATTACGAACGTGGATGGAATCCTGCTTGATCTCGGTGTTTCGTCGCACCAAATTGATACCGGTACACGCGGGTTTAGTTTTCAGTCCGAAGGGCATCTCGACATGCGAATGAATGCTGAACAACGATTGGACGGCTGGACGGTTGTCAACACCTATGACCGGGATACGCTGGCGGACATTATCTGGAAGTACGGTGAAGAACGAACATCCCGCCGCATTGCACGGGAAATTGTTGCAGCGAGAGTACAGCATCCGATTGATTCGACCCGGCAACTCGCCGAAATTGTGGAAAAAACTGCTGGAAAAAAATTTCTCCAGAAAACTCTTGCACGGGTATTTCAGGCAATTCGTATCGAAGTAAATAACGAAATGGATAATTTACAACGCGCACTTTCATCGGCAATCGACATTCTTCATCCCCACGGACGCATTGTGGTGATATCGTACCATTCGCTGGAAGATCGGATGACGAAAGATTTTTTTCGGAATGAAGCACGCGACGTTATTCGATCGGAAAATGAATTTCTTCCGGACATACATCGCAATCCGCGATTACATGTCCTGACGAAAAAGCCGCTCGAAGCAAGCCCCGAAGAAACTCTTCACAATCCGCGGGCACGAAGCGCAAAATTACGTGCGGCAGAGAAGGTATAATCATGGCTAAACCGTTACTATCAGAAACTGAAGCTCCCGTCGCCGAATACAAAGAACGGCGCCATGTTTACAACGGCGATACGCCGCGCGCATTATCGGAATCCCCCGCACGCACCAACAGGAAAGTTCAAACAAGAAAACGTTCTCCGCTGGTCATGATTATGGCGGTCCTGGGAATTTCTTTATTGATCGTCGTGTATGTCTGGAACAAAATTACCGTAGATCGTCTCGTCGTTGATGTGAACGATCTCCGTGGACAATATGACAAGGTTGTGAATGCGAATGACATCCTCCGGGCGGAGATCAATAAAAAATCAAGTCTTGAACGAATTGGAAAAATTGCCACCGACCAGCTTCATCTGATATCACCGAAAGAACAACCGGTTTGGTTCGAGGTGGATGCCGACCGGTTGAAAGAACTGCAACCACAGGGATATGTCCGAGATGAAAAATAATACGAGCCGGTAACGGATGACCGAAACGGATTTCCATACCAGTTTTCAAAAACCTGCGACGTCGCAACAAGGGATGCGCTTGAGGATTGTTCAAATTGCCATTCTCGTGTTGTTCGCCGCCGTGTGTTGCCGGCTGGGTCAAATTCAAATTATCCAATCGCAAAAGTATCGGTTGCTGGCACAGAAACAATATCAATCAAAAGTCATTCTGCCGGCACCGCGCGGAAATCTCTTCGATCGTAATGGTAATAGTATTGCATCCAATACGACCACGGTTTCGTTTGCGGCGGATCCGCAGGGTGCCGGAGATGATGCACGAACAATTTCCGAAACTTTTTCCAATCTGTTCGGAAAACCGCGGAAGTTATATCTGGATAAGTTGCAGTCCGATTCACGTTTTGTCTGGCTCGAACGCGGTGCCGATGCAAGCATGATCAACAAAATCGATTTAAAAAAACTGCCCGGTATTGTTCTTCGCAATGAGTCGAAACGCTTGTATTATCATGACCACATTGCCGGTCAACTGATCGGTATGACGGATGTCGACAATAAAGGCGTTGCGGGAGTTGAACTCGCATTCGACAAAGAATTATCCGGCCGGGATGGATACGTCATGTTTCAGCGAGACGGTCTTGGACATGCCCGCCCGTCGGTCGATTATCCCCGCGTCGAACCTGAAAGCGGTCACAACGTGGTGCTGACCGTTGATATGGGAATCCAGGCGATTGCCGAAAAAGAATTAAAAAAAGGAATTGAGGAAAATAAAGCGGACGGCGGTATTGTCGTCATACTCCAGCCCAAAACCGGCGAAGTGCTTGCTATCGCGCAACAACCGGAGATCGACCCGGATAATTTTGGAAAGTACAGATTGGAAGATCAAAAACTTCGCGCCATTACCGATGCCTTTGAGCCGGGATCGGTTTTTAAAATTGTAACGGCATCGGCAGCGCTCGAGAACGAATTGGTAACGCCGGCGAGAAAATTTTTTGCAGAAAACGGGAAGTATGTCGTTGCCGGCCGGCCCAAACCAATTGAAGATACGCACAAAGAAGGATGGATTACGTTTCAGCAGGCCATGGAAGTTTCCAGCAATATTGTCATGGCGAAGGTCAGCGATCTGATCGGCAGCGAGCGTCTCTTCCGGATGGCACGGGATTACGGTTTCGGCATTCCGACGAATATCGATTTTCCCGGTGAAGCACGCGGCGTGTTACGGAAGCCGTCGGAATGGCATGGGACGACGACATTGAATTCAATCGCGTTCGGTTATGAAGTCGGAGTTACGCCGATGCAAATTGCTTCCGCGTATGCTGCTATCGCGAACGGCGGCGTACTCATGCAACCGTATATTTTTAAAAAAGAATATGATGCGACGGGAAAAATAATTCGTGAGGGAAAACAGCAGCAGGTACGGCGCGTCGTTTCTCCGCAGACCGCCGCCACGATGCGTGATCTGTTCGAAGGCGTGGTGCTCCGCGGGACGGGAAAAATTGCAGCGATTCCCGGCGTTCGCATCGCGGGGAAAACAGGCACATCGAAAAAATACGTCGAAGGACAATATGAAACGGGAAGCTACACGGCCTCCTTCGTAGGATTTTTTCCCGTCGAGGATCCGCAAATCGTTTGCCTCGTGATGATGGATAATCCGCGTGCAGGAAATTATACCGGCGGAACAACCAGTGCCCCGATTTTTCGTGCCATTGCAGAACAGTTACTGAATACCTCCGATGTCTTTGCTTCACCGGCACCGACGGTGGTGGCGAGCTCGGCGGCTCCGCAGCAAAATACCGGTGCGATGTTCGACCCGTCGTCGACAAAAGAACAAAGCACAATAATTGCCGTTGCGGGAACTGTTCCCAACGTAAAAGGATGCAGCGTTCGCCGTGCGGTTAATATTTTAACGACAGGAAAATTCGAACCGGTGATCAGCGGTTCCGGAACGGTGATCGACCAACAGCCGGCACCGGGCGAACCGGCAAAAGCCGGAATGAAAGTACATCTGATTTGTCAGCCGAAAACATCGGCGGCACTGATCAATTAACGCCTTCATCGAAAACGAATGTTGGCAAGATCGCTCGGCATTGAAGAAGAAACTCAACGGATCGAAGACGAGAACAGCACAATGACGTTGTCCGAATTATTGAAAGATGTTACCGTTCAGAAAATATTTCAAACCATGTACGGTAGAATGGTCGTGACCCACGAAGTGGAGATACATGCGATTCAATACGATTCCCGCAAGGTGCAGCGCGGAGATGTTTTTGTCGCCATTCGCGGAACATCATCGGACGGACATCAGTTTATTCCCCGTGCGATCGACAGCGGCGCAAAAGCGGTTGTCGTTGAACAGAACGATGCGTTGCCGGATTCATATTTCATGCATACCGGCGTCGTCAAAGTGGTCGTTCCGGATACACGCGTTGCGCTGGCGCGGATGGCTGCACGGTTCTACGACTATCCGTCCCGCAAACTCACGATGGTCGGTGTCACCGGAACCAACGGAAAGACGACAACGACGCATCTCATAACCTCGATTCTGAAATCGGTCGGGCAGACGAGCGGATTGATCGGGACCATCGAATATAAAATCGGTGACGAAGTCATCCCTGCAACCCACACGACTCCCGAATCGCTCGAGTTGAACGGTATGCTTGCCCGTATGGCGGAACGGAAATGTTCTGCGGCGGTGATGGAAGTTTCTTCTCATGCGCTTCATCAGCGCCGCGTGGATGGAATGGATTTTTCCGTCGGAGTATTTACCAATTTGACGCAGGATCATCTCGATTACCATAAGACGATGGAGAATTATTTCGATGCGAAAAAAATTCTCTTCGAGTCGTTATCCGGCTCGTCATGGGCGGTTGTCAATATCGATGACCCATGGGGAGAACGAATGTTGAATGCCACGAAAGCAAAAAAAATGTCGTACGGTATCCATCCATCTGCCGATATACGAGCGACGGATGTGTCGCTTTCGATCAGAGGACTGCAATGCCGGATCATTCATCAAAATGAAGAAACGCAGATTACATCACCGCTGACCGGTCGATTTAATGTCAGCAATATTCTTGCGGCATTCGGAACCGGCCTTGCTCTTGGCGTACCGAAACAGTCATTGGTACGGGCGATGCAAACTGCTCAGGCTGCAGCGGGAAGATTTGAAAAATTTTTTTCGCCGAAAGGCTGGATTGCCCTTATCGATTATGCGCATACACCCGATGCTTTGCAGAAAATTTTGACGGCAATTCACGAAATTTTTGATCACGAAAAGAGCGGTCGGATCATTACTGTTTTTGGCTGCGGCGGCAACCGGGACCGGGCAAAACGACCGATCATGGGAAAAATTGCTGCAGAAATGAGCGAAGCGGTGATTGTTACGTCCGATAATCCGCGCCACGAAGATCCGGATGCCATTATCGATGAGGTGATGAAGGGAATTTCATCAACCGCAAATGTCCGCCGTGAATCCGATCGGACAAAGGCAATAGAGCTTGGGCTTTCACTTGCCCAGCCGAACGATGTTGTGCTGATTGCCGGCAAAGGGCATGAAAATTATCAGATTGTCGGTGATAATAAAATCCACTTCAGCGATCGCGAAGTGGTGGAAAACTTTTTGCGAACAGATGCATGAAAATCGGTGCCGATGATCTGCTTCGCGTGCCGCATGTTTCTGTATGGAATATAGAATCGGGTCGCACGAAATTTTTTGCCGGCGTCTCCACCGACTCCCGGACGGTGAAACGCGGTGAAATATTTTTTGCCCTGCGCGGCGAAAAGTTTGATGGTCATGAATTTATCGACCGTGCATTCACCCAGGGTGCTGCATGCGCCGTTATCGATGATCAGGCGGAAAGCGATCGGTGGAAATCCTGCCCGATCCTCGTTGTCCGGGATACGACCAGAGCATTCGGTGTCCTGGCAAATATCTGGCGAAAGAAATTTGATATTCCGATTCTTGCCGTCGCCGGCAGTAACGGCAAGACGACAACGAAAGAAATGATTGCCGCCGTGTTAGGCACGAACTATCGCGTGTTGAAGACGGAAGGAAATTTGAACAATCAAGTCGGAGTGCCGCAGACATTGTTGCGTCTGAATGGCAGGCACGAAATCGGTGTTGTGGAAATCGGTACGAATCATGCCGGAGAAATTGCGTATCTCTGCGACATACTGGCTCCGACACACGGCATGATCACGAATATCGGCCGCGAGCATCTTGAATTTTTCGGCGATATCGACGGTGTGGCACATGCCGAAGCGGAACTGTTCTCCGCCATTGCAAAAACCGGAACAGGATTTATCAATACCGATGATGCACGCGTTGTCCGGCATGCAAAAAAAATTAAAAAGAAAATGACATACGGATTCACAAAAAATTCAAACATGGTTCGTGGAACTTTTCAAGCAATGACACAGAACGGTTGTGCAGAATTTTCTGTGCGTTTACGGAGCGGGAAACCGTTCGATGTTCATCTTTCGGTGCCGGGAAAACATGCTATGGCAAACGCCCTTGCCGCGGCAACGGTCGGACTTTCGTTCGGTGTTCAGCAGAAAAAAATTCAACAGGCATTGAGGAAATTTCACGCGGTCGGTAAAAGAATGGAAGTTCTTACCATCGGCGGCATAACGATTTTGAACGATACGTATAACGCAAATCCCGACTCAGTCATTTCCGCACTGGAAACGTTATCGGCGATGAAATGCCGTGGGAAGAAAATTGTCGTACTTGCCGATATGCTCGAGATGGGCAGTGCAGCACGGGAAGAACATGCGCGCATTGGTGACAGTATTTCAACCATGAAGTTCGATTATTTGTTCACGTTTGGTGAATTGTCACGGGCAATTCACGATCGGGCGCACATCAACATGAAAGTTCATTACGATCAGAAAAATATTTTGTCGCAATTTGTTTTTGAATTATTAACACCCGGAGATGCCGTTTTGGTGAAAGGATCGCGCGGGATGAAAATGGAAGATGTGGTCACATTTCTTACTCAACGTTTGCGAAAGGATGCCCGATGAAAAAAATACTCACACTGTTCTTTGCGGTGATCTGGATGTTCACGACCGGTTTTCAACATAAGCACACCGATTTTGCCGGTACGTGGAAACTCGATGTCAAAAAAAGCAAAGGATTGCCGAAATCGTTTGCCCATATCGATTCTTTCTCGATGGATGTCAATCAAACAGCCGATTCGATGGTGACAGTCACATCATTTGCCGGTGACGGCGTTTCGATGAAACTTCCGCCGACAACGATAAAATTTGACGGGACAGAAATATTTCGTGAAGACACAACCCGCGGCTCCAAACGATGGATCAAGGCATCGTGGACGACAACAGGGGAAAAGTTGATTGTTGATAACCGCGTTGAACAGCGTCGCGGTCCATCGACGCAAAAGTATACGGAAACGGATGTCTGGGAATTCGGTAAACGCGGTATGCTGATGATTCTGGTAACACAAAAGTTTGAAGGCGGCGACTCGACACATACGGAACAGCGGTATTTTAGCAAGAAAAAATAATGCTTTATTATTTTCTCGAATACATACGTAAAAAATTTAATCCGCCCGGATTCGGATTGTTTCATTATATCACCTTTCGTGCCGGTGCGGCTGCGGTCACCGCGTTGACGATCGCGTTCTGGCTCGGTCCGAAATTTATCCGGCTGCTGAAGAAACATCAGATAGGCGAAGCGGCCAAAATCGAAGCGCCGAAGAATCATCTGAGTAAAGCCGGCACACCGACGATGGGCGGCTTGATTTTACTTTCAGCAATTCTGATTCCGTCGTTTCTCTGGATCGATCTGAAGAACGGTTATGTCCTGTTGATTTTGTTTGTTACGGTATCGCTCGGCGGTGTCGGATTTCTTGATGATTATCTGAAAGTAGTAAAAAAGAAACCGAGAGGATTGATCGAAGAATATAAACTCGTCGGGCAAATTCTGGTCGGATTATTTGTCGGCGGTATCATTTATTTCATGCCGGATTATGTCGATCCCGGATTGGCAAAACTGAAATCGAGCACGACCGTTCCGTTCATCAAAAATATGGAAATCGATTTCGGCATTTTTTATATCCCGGTCGTTGTCTTCGTCATTACTGCCACCAGTAATGCGGTCAATCTGACCGACGGTTTGGACGGACTCGCGGCCGGCACTGTCGGAATTGTCGGTTCAACGCTTGCAGTGATGTGTTATGTTTCCGGTCGTGCCGATATCAGTCAATATTTGACGATCCCGTTTCTCCGCGGCAACGGGGAACTGACAATTTACTGCGCGGCTTTGGTCGGTGCATCAATCGGATTTCTCTGGTTCAACGCATATCCCGCTCAGATATTTATGGGAGACACCGGATCGCTTGCCCTCGGCGGCGCGATCGGCGCGCTTTGCGTTTTGATTAAGATGGAACTGTTATTGCCGACACTCGGCGGAGTGTTTTTGATGGAAACACTTTCGGTGATTATCCAGCGGGGATATTTTAAATACACGAAACGAAAATACGGTGAGGGCCGCCGGGTTTTTAAAATGGCGCCGCTCCACCATCATTTTGAAATGCTCGGGTGGCCCGAGCCGAAAATTGTTACGCGTTTTTACATCATTGCAATTCTCTTGATGATTTTGAGTCTGGCAACATTTAAAATTCGATGATTGTTTCAATGGAACAGTGTGAAATTGAAGTTCAAGATATGATAACCGGTAACATAGAGGGGAAAAAAGTTTCCGTCATCGGTGCTGCACGCAGCGGTGTTGCCGCAGCGCGACTGCTCAAAACGCACGGGGCAAAAGTGTTTGTGAGCGATAGCGGTTCTGAAGAAAAGTTGAAGGAGAATCTTGCCGATATTAAAAATTCCGGCATTGACTATGAAACCGGGAATCATTCTCAGCGCGTCTTTGATGCCGATCTGATTGTCGTCAGCCCCGGTGTTCCATCGAATGTTCCGATTCTCCGAGAAGCGGAACGAAGAGATATTCAGATTGTCAGCGAGCTTGAACTGGCAAGCTGGTTTTGCCCCGCCCCGATGATCGGCGTTACCGGAACGAACGGCAAAACGACGACCACAACGCTCATCGGTAGGATTCTGGATGATGGCAGAAAGAAAAATATTGTCGGAGGAAATATCGGAACGGCATTTTCTTCTTTTGTCGACACACTTGATGCGCAATCGATTGCCGTACTCGAGGTCAGCAGTTTTCAGCTGGATTATTCTCATTCATTCCATCCAAAAGTCTCGATACTATTGAATATTACTCCCGATCATCTTGACCGGTACGATCATGATTTTGTAAAATATATCGCTTCGAAATGCCGCATCTTCGAAAATCAAACGAGAGAAGATGTTCTTATTTATAATTATGACGATGAAGAAACCCGCGAACATGTTCGCCGGCTGGCAAGTCTGCATGTCCGGACGCTTGCGTTTGGTACGGAACGACAATTTGAGGAAGGCGCGTTTGTCGACGGGGAAATATTTGTGACGATCGTCGGCGGACGAAGATCGGAAGTTATTCCAATCGATCAAATCAGTATTCGGGGAACACATAATCTCTACAATGCCATGGCGGCAACACTGGCAGCACAGGTTTTTGAAGTTGGCATTCCATCGATTCGCGCTACGTTAAAAAATTTCAAAGGAGTCGAACATCGTCTCGAATTTGTCCGTGAAGTCCATGGCGTGAAATATGTGAACGATTCCAAAGCGACGAACGTCGATTCTGTGTGGTATGCGTTGCAGTCGTTTTCCGAACCGATCATCGTTCTTCTCGGCGGGCGCGACAAGGGAAATGATTATTCCCGGCTGTTCGATCTTGTTGAACGTCACGTGAAAGCGATTGTCGCGATCGGCGAATCGGCAGAAAAAGTCTATGAAGAATTTCACACGATGAAACCGACCGTGCGGGTAACTTCGATGGAAGACGCTGTATCTGCCGCAACGAAATTTGCTTCGCCGGGCGATGTCGTTCTGCTTTCGCCGGCATGCGCATCGTTCGATTGGTTCACGAATTATGAACATCGCGGGCAGGTCTTCAAAAAAATTGTGAATGCAATATGATGCTTCAGCGCAACCATATCGACCTTTCGATCCTCATTGCCGTGCTGACGCTGATGCTGTTGAGTCTCGGTATTGTCTATAGCGCTTCGGCGAGTTATGCGTTCGCGAAATACGGTGAAAGCGAAAAAATGTTGATCAGTCATGCCATCAAAGTTTTTCTTGGCGTGATCTGCCTGGTCGTCGGCATGAAACTGGATTATCATAAACTTCAAAAATTAACCAAGATTGGTGTAATTGCTGCCGTTGGGTTGCTGATGATAACGCTGGTGCTGGGTGGTGAGGCGAAAGGTGCAACACGCTGGCTGCGGTGGAGCAGTATTGGTTTTCAACCGTCCGAGTTTGCAAAATACGCACTGATGTTTCATCTCTGCACGTTGATAGCGACAAAAGGAGAATTGATCCGGGATTTCAAAAAAGGATTTATCCCGATGATGATCTGGATCGGACTGGTCACCGGGCTTGTCATGCTCCAGCCGAATTTCAGCATGGGATCGATGATTTTCCTGTTGAGTTTGTTGATGCTATTCATCGGTCGTGCAAAGCTTTCTCATCTTGTCCTGACATTCGCGGTTTTGATTCCCGTGCTGGTGCTTTACATGATGAGCGCGGAATATCGCCGCGCCCGAGTTATGGCATTTTTTAACGGAAGCAGTTCGTCCGGGAAAGTCGACGTATCAGGTATGGCAGGGAATGCTGGGATTCGGCAACGGGGGAATTTTCGGTGTTGGTCCGGGCGAAAGCAAACAACGCGATTTCTTTTTGCCGGAATCGTATGGCGATTTTGTTTTTTCGATTGTCGGCGAGGAATATGGATTTATCGGTACGATTTTCTTTATGGCTCTTTTTTTAATTGTGATGTTCCGCGGGTTTCGGATCGCTCGCCATGCGATGGATACGTTCGGCAGAAATCTTGCCATTGCCATTACCTGCGCGATAACATTGTATGCCCTGATCAATGCCGGTGTGACCCTGGGGATTTTGCCGACAACCGGTTTACCGATGCCGTTTGTCAGTTACGGCGGTTCGTCCATGGTGTTTTCTGCCGGAGCTATCGGTGTGTTATTGAATATTTCGTCGCAGACGGACCTCCATCCGCGAATTCGTCATGTGCCGATTGTCGGTTCGGTGAATGCGGATGAGGTGAATGTCGGGAAAGTGTATTGATGTGCATTCAGTACGAGCCATATTTGCGGGTGGCGGGACAGGCGGACATCTGTTTCCCGCGATCGCCATTGCCGACGAACTTAAAAAACTTGACCCCGGCGCCGAAATTCTTTTTATCGGAACTGCACAGAAAATCGAAGCGCGAGTCGTACCGCAATGCGGATACGCATTCCGGACAATTTGGATCAGCGGATTTCACAGAAAATTTCGTGTCGGCAATTTCTTGTTTCCATTGAAGGTGGTTATTTCATTTATGCAGTCAAGATCGATCATACAAGAATTTAAACCGGATGTCGTGATAGGAACCGGCGGATATGTTTCCGGTCCCGTTCTTCGTGCGGCTGTGATGATGAAAATCCCGACGCTGATCCAGGAGCAGAACAGTTATCCCGGCGTTACGACCCGCATGCTTGCCGAACGCGTTGATGAACTTCATCTGACATTTGAAAGTTCGGAAAAATATTTTTCCCGGAAAGATCGTGTCTTTGTTTCAGGGAATCCGACAAGAAATATACTGGAAAATGCCGACACCGAAAAAGCGTCGGCATATTTCGGATTTGATCGAGCACAAAAAATAAAAACACTGTTCGTCGTCGGCGGCAGTCTCGGTGCGCGCAGTATCAATGAAGCCGTGCAACGGCATCTCGATGAATTGATAAAGAACGGTTTCCGGATTCTCTGGCAGACAGGAAAGGAATATTTCCCTGAAGCTTCAGCAGCTGCAAAAAAATATTCTTCGAATATGATCTCTGTTCATCAGTTTATCGACAGAATGGATTATGCGTATGCTGTGGCAGATCTTGTTGTTTGCCGTGCCGGTGCGACGACGCTTGCCGAGTTGACACGGCTTGGTAAACCGGCAATTTTAGTCCCGTACCCGCAAGCTGCCGCGAATCATCAGGTGGAAAACGCGCGCGCAATGGCGGAACACGGTGCAGCGGAAATTTTGTATGATGCTGAAGTTTCTGAACGGTTGCTCCAATCTGTGTTAGCGGCATCGGAAGATACACGATTATTACAAATGAGTGCACAAAGCCGCAAACTTGGAAAACCGGACGCGGCAAAAGAAATCGGACAACACATTATCGCTCTCTCTCAACATCATAACAGGACGGTGTGAAGATGGAAGAGCATCGGTTGCCCGCAGGATCAAAGATGTTCAAATATAAGCTGGACTTTTATTACCAGCAATCGTTGTTGTATCTGCTGACCCTTATATTGTATGCAGGTATCCGCGGTACATTTTCGTTCGACCAGCTTCCATCGCTGGAAGTCGATCCGATATTGTACATCATTATTTTCTTTGTATTGCTTTCGTTCGTTGTGCTCTTGTTGAACAAAGCGCGTGACCGGAAATTGATTCTCGCTCCCGACAAAATCATTTTTCATAATAAATTTCGTGAACGGGAAATTGCTTTGAACGAAATTGAATGGTTTCATATCGGCCGCGAGCGATCCGTCCAAACGGCCGGCCGCTCGCAGGTTATCGTTTTTAAAATTAAACACCGGCGGAGATTATTCCGCATCAGAATCGGACGGTATGAACGTGACAAGGAATTATATATAGAAATGCAGCGTCTCGGCGAACAATTGCCCAAAGGGAAACGATTCGCCTTCGATATGTAATTTTGATGAAAGGATTGCGATGGAAATAGTTCAGTATATCGCTTTGGGACTTTTCGGCGGAACGCTTGCCGGTTTGTTCGGCATCGGCGGAGCAATTATCATCGTTCCGGCACTTGTGTATCTTTTCGGATTCGATCAGAAAATGGCACAGGGGACGACGCTGGCGATGCTGATTCCCCCGACCGGATTGCTGGCGGCATGGCAATATTACCAAGGCGGTCATATGAATATCAAAGTCGCCGTCATCCTTTGCATCGGCATGTTTGTCGGCGGATACTTCGGCGGATATGTGGCAAATCATGTTCCTGCCGAATCTGATGCGAAAATTATTCGGTGTTTTTTTACTGCTCGTTGCTTTGAAAATGATATTCGGAAAGTAGTTTCATGATTGTGAATATTTTCATTCAAAAAATATAATGTTTTCATCGATCAAAAAAATACATTTTATCGGCATCGGCGGTATCGGCATGAGCGGCATCGCGGAAATTCTGATCGATCAGGGATTCCGTGTGAGCGGATCGGATCGCGCATTGAGCGAAGTGACCGAACGATTGCAGAAACTCGGTGCAAAAATTTTTGAAGGGCATGCCGCCGCCAATGTCGCGGCAGATGTCGATGCGGTTGTCTATTCTTCTGCCGTCCCTCATGACAATCCGGAATTTGTTGATGCGGTACGAAGAAAAATTCCGGTTATCCGCCGCGCGGAAATGCTCGCTGAAGTAATGCGCCTGAAATACGGCATCGGCATTGCCGGCACGCATGGAAAAACGACGACGACGTCGATGGTGAGCTTGGTATTGATGGAAGGAAATCTTGACCCGACCGTTATTGTCGGGGGAAAGTTGAGCGGGCTTGGCGGGACAAACGCACGCCTCGGTCACGGCGATTTTATCGTTGTTGAAGCGGACGAATTCGATCGATCATTTCTTTCGATTACGCCGACGGTTGCCGTGCTGACGACACTTGAAACGGATCATCTCGATTGTTACCGCGACCTGGAAGATATCAAAGGTGCGTTCGTTCAGTTTGCGAGCAAAGTTCCGTTTTACGGATTTATCGTTCTCTGCCTCGACGAACCGGCGCTCCAGGATATTATGCCGCAGCTCAATCAGAAAAAAATCATCACCTACGGATTCAATCCGCAGGCCGACGTTCAGGCAGTCGATATCCGGCACAAAGATAATACGACATCTTTTATCGTTCTGAGAAACGGAAAAGAATTCGGAACAATCGTCCTGCAAATTCCGGGAAAGCATAATGTCCAAAATGCCCTGGCGGCAATTTCTGTCGGATTGGAACTGGGTGTTCCTTTTTCAAAAGTCAAAGAAGGAATTGAAAAGTTTTCCGGTGTTTACCGGCGATGGGAAAAAAAAGGCGAAGTGAACGGCATTTCAGTGTATGATGATTATGCTCATCATCCTACCGAATGCCGGGCGACGCTTGCGGGCGTCAAAGCGGGTTGGCGGCGGAGAGTTGTGTGTGTGTTTCAGCCGCATTTATATTCGCGCACACGGGATTTTTATGAAGAATTCGGAAAAGCATTTTTATTGTCCGACGTCTTGATTGTGACCGATGTGTATCCTGCCCGTGAAGAACCGATTCAGGGAATTTCCGGAGAATTGATTACGAACGCGGCACAACAGTACGGTCATAAGAATGTTCACTACGTCGCCGATAAAAAACGAGTGCCGGCTGAACTGATGAATATTGTTCAACCGAACGATATCGTTATCACGATGGGAGCCGGGGATATCTGGAAATATGGCGACGAATTTCTTCAGCAGTTGAAACGTAAACAAAAATAAGTTTCGAAATGTGAGTTGACGATTGGTTAATATTGATAACATAAAAGAGATTTTTCGCGGGCACATTGCGATCAGCGAACCGTTGAGTAAATATACGACGTTTCGTATCGGCGGTCCTGCAGATTATTACCTCGAACCCGTGGACAAGGAAGATGTGGTTCATATTATCACCTATTTTCAGCAGCAGCGATTTCCTTTTTTGATTGTCGGTCGCGGGAGCAATCTCCTGGTTAGCGATGAAGGAGTGCGTGGTGCAGTCATCAACCTGGAATCCGGCCTGAATTCGTTGCGGGTTGAAGGCGATCGGGTTTTTGCCGATGCCGGCGTCACGATGGCACGGTTTGTCGATTTCTGCGTTCAGCGCGGATATAAAGGTGTTGAAATGCTTGCGGGCATTCCCGGAACGGTTGGCGGTGCGCTGATGATGAACGCGGGAGCGTATGGCGGGGAAATTGCCGATCATCTCGTCGATGTGGAACTGTTGCGGAACGGAACGCTCCTCTATCTGAAAAAAGAAGGAGGAGGATTTGCATACCGCCGATCCGGTTTACACGACGATGTGATTCTCGGCGCGAGTTTTCGTTTACCGGAAGGTGATAAAACGGAAATCATGAATCTCCGCCGCGAGTTATTGCAGAAGCGCAACCAGGCACAGCCGCTGAATTATCCGAATTCCGGCAGCATGTTCAAAAATCCTCCGGGAAATTTTGCCGCCAAATTGATCGAGGAAGCCGGTTTGAAAAGTGCACGAAGAGGTAACGCTCAAATTTCTGAAAAACATGCGAACTTTATCGTCAATCTCGGCAATGCAAAAGCGCAGGATGTGCTGGACCTGCTGAATCTCGCGCGAAAAACCGTACTGGACAAATTCGGTATTGTTTTGGAGCCCGAAGTAAAACTTATTGGATTTCCAATCGACAGGAAAGAAGTATTGTCATGATGGAACAAGAAATTCGTCATACTGCAACTAATCGGACCCGGCCGAAACGGTGGGGATTATGGCTGATGATTCCGTTGGTGATGGGCACATGTGTGTTGTGTGTCGTTTCGTCGAAGTGGAAAGAGTCGCTCAAAACCCAGCGAATACTGATCGAAGGTTCACGGATTATTCCGGCACAGCAATTATATGCAATGTCGGGAATCGCGATGAAATCCCCGATGTATGGAAGCGATTTGTATACAGTGAGGAATCGTCTTCTCGCTCAACCGTTCATACAGTCGGTCGGAATTTTCCGGCAATATCCGGATGTAATTCGCATTCGCGTCAAAGAACGGGAGCCGATTGCAACGTTGAACAACGGTTCGATGTATTATCTCGATGCGGAAAGTTATCTGTTGCCGTATGTACAAACAACGGCAAAGCTCGATCTTCCGATGATCAACGGCGTGAACGACTTGCAGAAAGTACGTCCCGGCGATCATGTCATGCTTCCGGAAATTACTCAGGCGATTCAACTGCTTCAAACGGCACAGGCGATCGATTCATCCATGTATCATTTCATTTCCGAAGTGAACATGAACGGCGGCGGAGATATTATTTTGTATTCGACCGATGTGGCGGTTCCGATTTATGTCGGTCGTGGCGAAATTCCGAAAAAGTTATTGACGTTACAATCGTTCTGGAGCAAGTTTATCAAAACCGGCAATGCAGAAAAATTAAAATATGTCGATTTGCGGTTCGATGATCAGGTCGTGGTCCGTTGGCAAACCGATGAAAAACAGCCGTCAGCGAAAGCGGCATTATAATTGAAAGGATATGATGATGGAACAGGAAATCATTGTTGGATTGGATATCGGCACGACGAAAGTCTGCGCCATTGTTGCTTCGGTCGATGAAGGGAACCGGTTCAATGTTCTCGGTGTCGGAAGAAGTCCTTCCGATGGATTGACCCGCGGTGTAGTGACCAACATCGATAAAACAGTCCGTTCGATTCAAAGTGCGGTTGCCGAGGCGGAATCACGTTCCGGGATCAAAATCCAATCGGTGATAGTCGGTATTGCCGGAGATCATATTCAAAGTTTCCAGAGCCGCGGCGTTATTGCAATCAGCGGGCCGGAAAACGAGATCACGCAAGCCGACGTGAACCGTCTGATTGAAGATACAAAACGGGTCGCTCTTCCGTCGGATCGAAAAATTATTCATGTCATTCCGCAGGAGTTCATCATCGACGGTCAGGATGGCGTTTGTGATCCGGTCGGCATGGCCGGCGTCCGTCTTGAAGCCAATGTACATATCATTACGGGATTGGTGACTGCCGCACAAAATGTGTACAAATGTGTCCAGCGCGCGGGACTTCACATCAGCGATATCGTACTCGAACCGCTTGCATCGAGTTATGCGGTTCTCGATGAAGAAGAGAAAGAAGTCGGCGTTGCTCTTCTCGATGTCGGCGGCGGAACAACCGACTTGGCTGTTTTTGAAGATCGAACGATTCGGCATACGGCGGTCATTCCGTTCGCAGGCAATCAGATTACCAATGATATCCGTAAAGGACTCGGTGTCCTGACCGAACAGGCGGAAAAATTAAAATGCCAATACGGTTTTGCCTATGTTCGCAGTGTGGTGGACGATGAACCGATCACCATTCCCGGCATCGGCGGGCGTCCGCCGCTGGAAATTGATAAGCGGCTTCTTGCACAAATCATTCAGCCGAGAGTGGAAGAGATTTTCGAACTTGCCGCCATGGAAATAAAACGGTCAGGTTATTCGCGGCATCTTTCTGCCGGTGTGGTCCTGACGGGCGGCGGGGCGCTCATCAAAGGCGCATCAGAACTTGCCAACGAAGTGCTCGGAATGCCGGTGAAGATCGGAATTCCCGCGGGTTTTAACGCCGGATTGGTGCGTGAAACCGAAAATCCCATTTATGCGACGTGCGTCGGTTTGGTACTGCACGGACTTCGCCACAAAGACCACACGCAATTTACATTTGAAACGAACGGGAAATCCGGCGGCAGCAACGGTTCGATAAAAAAAGTTTTTTCGAAAATGAAAAGCTGGTTTGACGAGCTGTAAATACAACGGAATAAGTAAAAATAATAATTCACAATCATCAACATGTCACAATATAAGGAGAAACGATAGTGATAGAACTCGATAATTACTTCGACCATGGCGCAAAAATCCGCGTGGTGGGAGTTGGCGGTGGCGGCGGTAATGCCATCAACAGCATGATCGACAAGCGGTTGCAGGGAGTCGATTTCTTTGCGATCAATACCGATAACCAGGCGCTCGAACGAAATAAAGCGCCGAACAAAATTCAAATAGGAAAAAACCTGACCCGTGGCCTTGGAGCCGGAGCCGATCCTTCTATCGGCCAGCGAGCGGTAGAAGAAGACCGTGATGAAATTGCCCGCGCTCTTGCGGGAACCGATATGGTCTTCGTCACTGCAGGAATGGGTGGCGGAACCGGTACCGGCGGTGCACCGATCGTTGCCAATGTTGCAAAAAGCATCGGAGCTCTCGTTGTCGGAATCGTGACGAAGCCGTTTACATGTGAAGGTAAGAAACGGATGTCACAGGCAGAGTCGGGAATTGAAGAGATGAAGAAACAGGTCGATACACTCATCATGATTCCCAACCAAAAATTGCTTTCGATCGTTGAACGGAACACGCCGTTGCAGGAAGCTTTCGACAAGGCAAATGATGTGTTGTACAATGCAACGCGTGGTATTTCCGAACTGATTACGACGCCCGGATTAATCAATGTCGATTTTGCCGATGTTCGCACGATCATGCGCGAAATGGGCGATGCGTTGATGGGTTCCGGTTTGGCGACCGGCGAGAACCGGGCGATCGAAGCCGCGCACGCTGCTATTTCCAGTCCGTTGCTTGAAGGTGTTTCCATTGCCGGAGCATTGGGCGTACTGGTGAATGTCACCGGCGGTCCGACGATGTCTCTGGTCGAAGTCGATGAAGCGGTGAGCGTCATTCATGAAGCGGCGGGCGAAGAAGCCAACGTAATCATGGGTGCCGTGATCGATGAAAATCTCGGCGATGAAATGATGGTAACGGTCATTGCAACCGGTTTCAACAAACGAGGAACGGGTGCTGTGCGTGTTGCCAGGCCGATGGCGAAAGTGATCGATCGTATTCCGACCGGGCTTCATGATTTACAGAAACTTGATGAACCGGCATTCATGCGAAAAGGAATCGATATTTCGTTGAATCCCTTTAAGCAGGACGACAACGATCAACAAAAATCGTCGAATGCCGTGGATACGGAAAAACCGGCATTTCTCCGGAAGATCATGGATTAATCTCTGCCGGAACAGAAATAATTTCTTGCTATCGTTCTCTTGATTCTGAGAAGCGTGCCGTCCCGGTGAAATCGAGTCGCCGGGGCTGGCATGCTCTCATTTGAAATGACAAACGAGGGATACGGAGTAGCATTTCTGTGGATATCTTCGTTTTGTAATTTCGGCAGTTGCATTTTCTTCCCGCCTTTCATACCTTAGAGTGTATGAAAATTTATCTGATTGCCTTGTTCCTCATTGTTTCAGTTTCAGGTTTATACTCTCAATCTGTCCGTGTCAACAGTGCCTTTAAAATCGCGCGCCTGAAATACAGCGGCGGCGGCGATTGGTATAATGGTCCGATGGAAGAACCGGATCTTCTTATGTTTGTCCGCCAGAATACACTCATCGATGTCGATCCCGTGTACGAATTTACCGATGTTGCCAGCGACAAGTTTTTTTCTTACCCGTTTATTTTCATGACCGGTCACGGCAGTATACTGTTTTCCGATCTGGAACGAAAACGAATTCGGACATATCTCGAAAAAGGCGGATTCATTTATGCCGATGATGATTACGGGATGGATAAGTTTTTTCGCCGTGAGATCAAGAAAATATTTCCCGAGCAGGATTTAGTCGAATTACCGTTCTCCTACGGTTTGTATCATTGCGTCTATGATTTTCCTTACGGTCCGCCGAAAACCCACGAACATAACGGCAAACCGCCGCAGGGGTTCGGAATTTTTCATAACGGCAGACTTGTTCTCTATTATACATACGAATCGAATCCCAGTGACGGATGGGATCCGCCCGAAGTTCACGGCGATCCGCCCGAAAAAAGGGAAGAAGCGCTTCGATTCGGAACAAATCTCGTCGTTTGGGCGCTGACTCATTAACGAACACGGAATGCCGGAATGATATCGTCCGAAACATCAACATTATACAGTGAAATTCTTCGCCGGCTTGCAGCAGCACGGAAGAAAGAAAACAGCCTCGCGCTGTTGTATGGTGCAATGACTGCCTTTCTTATTTCCATACTGTTGATACTTATCATTGTTGTGCTTGATCAAATCTTTTTGCTCAATTCGTTCGGCCGCACGATCCTTTTCGTTGCCGGCGCCATCGGTATTGTGGCGTCGATTGCATTCTTCTGCGGCCGGCCGCTATTACGTGTGGCCGGAATTTTGAAATCGAGCGATAACGAAACGATGGCACAGACCATCGGAAAATTTTTCCCCGTTATCCGCGATCGTCTGATCGACGCAATTCAAATGTATCAGGCGAAAGAGTCACTGCAACAAAATTATTCTCTCGCCCTTATCGATGCATCCTTTGTTGATCTCTTCCGGCAGATTCAAGGTTTGAATTTTTCCGATGCGATCAGCAGTAAACAGGTTTATCGCATGCGAAAATTTGTCTTTTCTGCATTTGCCCTGTTTCTTCTTGTCTTTGTCATTTCACCATCGGGGTTTTTGGCGTCGTTCTACCGCATTGCCAATTATGGACAAACCTTTGCGACACCACAGCCGATTGAGTTCGATATTCAACCCGGCAATGCCGAAGTCGTGCGCGGGCAAAATGTTCCTGTTACCATTCAAACGCATGGCAAAATAGTAAATACAATTTCGCTTTGTGTGCGACAACATGGCCAGTTGAATTTTGATGTTCAAATACTGAAAGCAGAATCCGACGGAAAATTTCAATCGACAATGGAAAACATAAAATCGTCGACCGAATATTTCGTCTCTGCCGAAGATGTGCAAAGTCCTAAATACAACATTACCGTTCTCGACCGTCCGCTCATCCGGTCGTTGCAATTAAAAATTCATTCCCCGGCATACACCCGCATACCGCCGAATATTCCGGAAGAAAATATCGGCGATCTCAGCGCGTATCCGGGATCTGCCGTTTCCATTAAAATTATTTCCAGTAAATCTCTTTCGTCGGCAATGCTGATGTTCAATGACAGCAGTAAATTGTCATTGGCAAGTAACGATGCGGAGGCAAACGGATCGTTTACCGTTATGAAGAGCAGATCGTATCACATCGTCATTACCGATAAAGACCATTTGCCGAATATCGATCCGGTTGAATACACGATGAAAATTATTCCCGATGAATATCCGACAGTTGACATCATTGCACCGGGGAAAAATACCGATCTTACCGGAGAAATGGCAATTGATGTTCTGATGCGGTTAAAAGATGATTTCGGTTTCTCGAAGTTACGACTTGCCTATCGCCTTGCCGAGTCAAAATTTGCAAAACCGGCAGAAGAATTTTCATTCATTGATATTCCATTATCGCGGAAAGATGTCAGTCTGCTCGACGTTCCATACCACTGGGACGTCACGTCGCTCAATCTTGTTCCGGAAGATGCCGTTGAATATTACGCCGAAGTATTTGATAATGATAATGTCAAAGGCCCGAAATCCGGGAAGAGTGAAACGTACATTCTCCGGTTACCGTCACTGGAAGAAGTATTTTCCGATGTTTCTGAAAATCATCAGCAGTCGATCGAATCGATGCAAAGCGCCGCGAAAGAAACGGAGCAATTAAAGAAAGACATCGAACAGATGCAGATGGAAATGAAAAAGAATCAGAACAAGGCAGACTGGCAGCAGCAGAAAAAGGCGGAAGAGCTTGCCCAGCGATACGAAGCGATGAAGAAAAACCTGGAGAGTGCAACGCAGAAGCTCGATGAGACGATGAAAAAAATGGAAGAAAACAAACTTCTTTCCAATGAGACGATGGAAAAATATTCCGAACTGCAAAAGCTTATGCAGCAGCTCAGTTCTCCGGAATTGCAGGAGGCATTGAAAAAACTTCAGGAATCCTCGAAACAGCTTTCTTCCGATCAAATGCGTCAGGCAATGGAACAACTGAAAATATCCGAGGAACAATTCCGCACCAATCTGGAGCGAACCATTGAACTGCTGAAGCGTATTCATATCGAACAAAAGGTTGACGAACTGATCAAACGCGCAGAAGAGATGAAGAAAGAACAGGAAACGCTGAAGGATCAGGCATCCAAGACGAATCCGTCAGATCAGCAGAAACGCGATGCTTTATCCAAACAGCAGGAAGATTTACAACAGAAGGAACAATCTCTTGAAAAGGAAACTTCCGAATTGAAACAACAGATGGAAGAATTTCCGAAAGAGATGCCGATGGACAAAATGTCCAAGGTGGAACAACAGATGCAGCAGAAACAAACGGGCAGTAAGATGCAAAAAGCTGCACAACAGATGCAGTCGGGAGACATGCAGCAGGCCAAACAAAACCAGGAACAATCTGAACAGGATTTGCAGGATTTCACGGAGCAGATGCAGGATATGCAGAAATCGTTGCAGGACGAGCAAATGAAGCAGGTTGCCAATCAGTTCCGGAAACAAATTCAAAATATGGTAGAGCTTTCCAAGCGGCAGGAATCGTTGAAAGAGGGAACAAGAAATCTTGATCCGAATTCACAGCGGTTCCGGCAAAATGCCGAGGACCAAAACGACTTGCGAAGCGATCTCGGCACTGTCGCCGACGCGATGGGAGAGCTTGGCAAGAAAACATTTGCCGTTACTCCGGAAATGGGCAACGAGCTTGGCAAAGCGATGAAAGCGATGAATGATGCACTGCAGAATATGGAAAGCCGGAATCCGAGCGCATCATCCTCCAAACAGAACGACGCAATGGGATCGCTGAACCGGGCGGCGATGATGATGCAGAACGCGTTGAATGGTTTGATGCAAAATCAGCAACAGGGAATGGGCATGGCAGGATTGATGGGGAGTTTGAGCCAGATGTCCGGTCAGCAGGGGGCAATCAATAAAGGGACACAACAAGCCATGGGTGAAGGTCAGGAAGGCGGTCAACTGACTCCGGAGCAACAGGCGGCATACCAACGGCTTGCCGGACAACAATCTGCTCTGCAGAAATCGCTGAAACAACTTTCGGAAGAAGCAAAGAACACGGGAGAATTCAGTAAACTGCTCGGTGATCTTGATCGCGCGGCACAGGAAATGCAGGAAGTCCAAACGGACCTCGAACAAAACAACGTCAATCCGAATACGGTACAGAAACAGGACCGCATTCTTTCACGATTGCTTGATTCACAGCGATCGATGCGTGAACGCGATTATGAGAAACGCCGTACATCGCAGACCGGAAACAATGTTCCGAGATCGAGCCCGACCGACATCGACTTAACGACGCAGGAAGGCAAAAATAAACTGCACGATGAACTTCTCAAAGTGCTCGAAGGCAAATATTCAAAAGATTATGAAGAGATCATCAAGCAATATTTTGAAGAATTGGAAAAAGAAGAAGTGAAGCAATAAGTATCACAGAACTTTTTCCCCGACGGCACATTCCCCACACCTGTTATTCACGCAATACATTTTATAGAGCTGAAGCATTCCCTGTTGCACGGTCACCGAATCAATAACGAAACGATTTTTGATCAGTTGATCGCCGATGGTTCGCGTGACAGTATTTTCATGTGATGGGGGAAATTCCGCGAGAATGGCAAGTGTGTTTTGACGTAACTCTTTATCTTTGAAAACCCGCGCGTATAACAAACAGATCGGAATAACAACGTTAATAACGATGTCGGTAGAGCGGTCAATCCCCACGAGTGTTTTGACGGGATGGCGCGATACTTCCCCGAAGCGATAATGATTTCTCCAGAATCCATCTGCCGGAACGACGAATAATAACTGAAGTCTCTTACTCTTTTCGTGTGGAGAAAGATCGTTGTTCTTGCAAAGCTGAACAACGGATTTAAAAATTTCATTCTGAAGAATTGAAGAGATCATGCGGGCTGTTCCGGCGAGCCGAACCGTTGGGAAATTTTCGGGCCGCAAACGAAAGAATTGCCATTCAGAAGAATCCAAACATTCAGAATGATATGCAGTGCGAAATGTTTTCCAGGTTTTTGCCAGTACATTGACATACTTTTTGCTGTCGGCTTCTTTCAGAGTCCGCTGTCGCGGCAACAAACCTGCCACGCCAAACAGTACCGCCTCAATTTGAAAAACGGTCGCGGGACAATTATCGGAATTCAAAATTTCCGAGAGGGTTGCCAATGTTACATTGCGGGCAAGTTTCAAAAACGGATTCTGATTTTTGGAATATCCTGCCGCTTCACATATTCCTTCATATAACAATTGATTCCACAGTTGTGACGATCGCACGTCCTGCGGCGAATATTGTAATGCGGGCGGCGGAAGTTCTTCGGGATGAATGCCGAACGGAGTTTCATCGTATCGCGGCGGGGCTTCGTTCACCAGTATCTGCCGGTGGGTCACCAGTTCTTTCAACCGTTCATCGAACCGCCGCATTTTCAGTTCGAATCTTTCCACGGCAAGTTTTTCGAGCCACTGTTTCACGAGGTGTATATCGACATGATCATTGTACGGATGGCACCGTATTGTTTCCATCCTTTCGTTCCGTTCATCGCCGATCATATTTTCCCATGTCGAATGGAATGACGATTCTAAATAATGATCCAGAGACAACGTTGGAACTTCCCGCCGGCTGCGTGTCGTCGGGAGATTGTCCGAAAGATCCGCGTGGAGAACGACGTGTAAAATGACAGGATTGTATTTCGGGTCATGGTTGTGTTGATGGTCGTTCCATTCTTTATCGCGCCGGTGAATTTCGATGTTGCCGCGGTACAGTATATTGTCGATCCGCAGCGAGGCATCGAGAAAATCGGGACCGCCGTCCCGGTTCAGTTTCCCCGGCGAAATAATTTCGATGGAGCGCCCGTCGGTGGTTTCTAAATGATCCGTTGAAAAGCGTTGATGTTTCCAGATTTGCCGGAGAAATCGTTCCGGCACGTGGTGTGTGGTTGAACGTGACATTGTTCCCTCCCGGAAAATGTATGTTGACAGAAAGAATCGTTATCGGAAGCAGCGTTCCCGAATTCGATTGATGGTGTCGCGGAATGATATTGCTGCTTCCCGTGCCTTTTCTGCAAAATCATCCCCCCGTGAATTATAAATAATGCTTCGGCCGATATTGATGATGGCAAGTTCACCGTTTTTATCGCACCCGTACTTGACAGAAGACTCCAGGTTTCCTTTTTGGGTGCCGATTCCGGGAATGAGTATCGGCATCGACGGCGCAAGCGATCGCACGCGTTTCAATTCTGCTGGCCGCGTTGCACCGACGACAAGCCCGACATTCTTTTTGGTATTCCACTTCTTTGCCGCATTGACGACGTATTCGTATAACGGTTTTCCCTTTAACGCTCAGATGTTGAAAATCCTTCGATCCTTTATTGGATGTCACAGCAAGAACGAACGCGCACTGATCCTTCCGTCTGAGAAACGGTTCGATGGAATCTTTTCCCATATACGGATTGACGGTAACGCCGGAAAATTCCCAATCGTTACACAAAAGATGTGCCTGTCGTTCGGCACTGCTGGCGATATCGCCCCGTTTCCCGTCACCGATCGTAATGATTTCTTCCGGAATCCGTGCAAGCGTTTGATGGACGGTATACCAGCCATGTTCGCCGACGGATTCGTAAAACGCAATATTCAATTTATATGCGCACACGAGATCTTTGGTTGCATCGATAATACGGCGGTTGAATTCATATTGCGGATCGCCCCATTTGTAAAGCGATTCAGGAACGTTCAGCGGATCGGTATCGAGTCCGATACACAGAAGCGAATTGTTCTTTTGCTGTATCTTCCGGAGTTTTTGTATGAAGTTCATTAGAGCCGGTTCATCAAAGTTGGTTGATTGAAAATTTTTCCACATCATCGACTCGACCGGTTTGACCGAGCGTTTCTTGTATTTTGCATTTTTCTTTTTGTCGTAGGGAACTTCGACCTCGCCGTCGACGACAAAGTAAATAAGTTGTCCGATCGGCATGCCGGCATAAATTCTTACCGGTTGCCGGACGGAAATTTCCAGCGTCCACGTATTGCAGAAACCGATATCGCCTTTACCGGCCGTGGCGTGAATATCGATGCCGAGTCGTCCGATACTGCTTTTGCCTTCGAGAAACGGAACGTGCTTGTGTGTTTCGGTATACTCCTCCGTAACGCCGAGATATAACTTGCTCGGCACGAGAATCAATCCTTCTTCGGGAATCTGAAAATAATGAACGCGGTTATGTTTCTTTGCATCAAGAATTTCATCGTCGTATAAGGCAAGCCACTTGCTTAAGTGTACATCGTACGAATTTGAGCCGAGATATTTTCGTCGAAACGGTGTGATGATGATCGTTTTCCGTTTCATTTCGGCAAGAATTTGTTTGTCCGTAAGTATCATTGATTGTTGAAGTTATGAAGTATGATTCGGTGCTTCAAAAGGTAAAATAATTTAGTAAAATTCCGAAAAGAAACAAAAACAGACTCACTTGAATCAGATCTGTTGAATTCGGTTTTGCACGGTTCTCCCGGGAAAAAAATAACACAGTGAAGAACATCCAGCCCGTCTGTGGCTGATGAAACATTAAAACTGTAATTCTCTCCAATGTCGTGCATAATCCGACAGCGTTTGATCGACAGCGGCGTGAATGGAGTCCGGTTCGAACATCCCATTGTTTTGCCGATTGCCGGCAGGGCGGCCGGTAAGAATTTCGATTCCCTGGTCGATTGTATTGATCGCGTATATATGAAATTTTCCTTTTTGAACGGCATCAATAACATCGAGGCGCAGCATTAAATCGATGATATTTTGGTGAGGAATAATAACCCCCTGGGTTCCGGTCAGGCCGCGAACCCTGCAAACATCAAAAAATCCTTCAATCTTTTGATTGACGCCGCCGATCGGCTGGATATCGCCGTTTTGATTGACCGATCCGGTGACGGCAATGTCCTGACGGATGGGAATATTGGAGAGCGCCGAAAGAATCGCAAAAATTTCAGTTGATGAAGCGCTGTCGCCATCCACACCGCCGTAATTTTGTTCGAATGTCAAACTGGCATTCATCGCAAGAGGTTTATTTTGTGCGTACATGCCGTGAAGATAACCGGTGAGAATAAGAACGCCTTTGTTGTGAGTCGGTCCGCTCATGCCCGCTTCGCGTTCGATGTTGATGATGCCTGCTCTTCCGATCGCGGTTTTTGCGGTAATGCGCGCGGGGATGCCGAACATATATTCGCGCATATCCATGACGGATAACCCGTTGACCTGTCCGGTGACGGCACCCTCTGTGTCGATCAGGATGTTACCGTCGGTGATCATTTCTTTAATTTTCGATTCGACCAGATTGATGCGTTCGATGCCTTGATCAAGAGCTTGCCGCACAAATTCTTCCGTGACGACGGCACATTTTTTCTTTGTTGCCCAATAGTTGGATTCGCGGACGAGGTCGGCGATAACATTAAACCGTGTGGAAAGCTTATTTTGTTGCCCCGCGAGCCGCACACCGTGTTCGATGATTGCGGCAAGAGCGGTACCGTCGAATGGCTTAAGCTTTTCATCGTCACAAATCATTTTGATAAAATGAATATACCGGTCGATTTGTTTCTGTCCTTTGGGCATTTCGGTATCGAAATCTGCCCGAACTTTGAATATCTTTTTGAAATCGTCATCCTGTTCATACAGCAGAAAATAAATATAGGCATCTCCGAGCATAATGACTTTCACGTCGATTTCGATCGGTTCCGGTTTGAATGCAGACGAAGCGCCGAAGACACCTGTTTCAACGGCTTGAATTTCCAATAATCCGTTTCGCAACGTTCTCTTCAACGTTTGCCAGACGCCTTGCTCGGTGAGTGCATCGAGGGCATTGATCACGAGGAATCCGCCGTCGGCCTTTAACAGAGAACCGGCTTTGATGAGCGTAAAATCGGTTCGCCACATTCCGTTCCGGTCTATGTCCCGATCAATAGTGCCGAAAATATTTTTATACCGCGGATTTGTTTCGATGACAATCGGAACCGAAGTTACTTCGGAATTGTCGAGTATGACATTGACGTGAAATTCGAGAAAATCATCTTCATCCTGCTGGGGCAGAGGAGGCATTCCCGGGATTTGCGGTTGGTCGTCCATCGGACGGAATCGATTCAGATTATCGATGATGCTTTCCAGGACCTCGTCGAGGTAGTGATGAAGTTTTTCGTTTTTGTATTTTTCGCGAATCTCATCGATGTAGTTTTTGACGATGGGAAGAATAAATTGTTCCGATAATTCGCTGATCGATTGTTTGGCTTTGCGCTCGATGTTGTGAAGTTCGCGCATGATCAGTTCCATTTGTCCTTCCAGGGCATGCCGGTCACCGAGCATCTTGTCCATTTGCTCTTTGGTGATTTTTCCTTCCCGCACAAATTGATCGATCTGGTCAAAACTCGCCGGCTGGCCTTCCACCACCGGCGTGATGTCGGGATGCATCGAGGTTCCGACCTGTACCTGAATGACTTCAAACCCGCGTTCTTTTACTTTTGCTTCGAAATCTTTGAGAACGCTGTGCTGGCGTTCCTGAAATAATTCCATTTGCCGCTTTCGTTCATCCTTGAATCGTTTGCTTTCAAATACTGCCGGAACATCTTTGAGGAGATCCTGAACGAGGTTATTCATGTCGTCCCGCAACAGAATGCCCTGCCCGGCCGGAAGTGTAATGAGCAGCGGCTGATCGTTATTTTTGAAATTATGGACATAGCAACGGTCTCTGACGGTCTTCGGTTGCTTTTGAAATTCTGCAAGCAGTCGTTTAATGGTTGTCATTCGTCCGGTGCCCGAAAAACCGGTGACGAAAACGTTGTAACCGGCATGTTTCATTTCGAGCCCCAATCGCAAAGCGCGCAGTGCCCGGTCCTGACCGATGATTTCTTTTTTAACCGGAGCACCGTCGGTCATTTGAATGTTTAACTTTTTGGGATCGCACCGCCAGCGTAACTGGTCAAGCGGTATTTCCCGGGGATAACGTTTTGTTGGCATATCCTTATTCCGGATGTTTGGTTTTCTATGAAGAGAAATGAAAATGAATAATAAGAACGTTCTTCATCAATGGCAAATTTTTCCTCGCGGTTTGACGACCGGTGGGAACCTACTCAATCACATGATGATATTCCTGAAGAAATTTGACCGTGGAGTGAAGAAATCATCGAAGAAAAAAGTCTTTTCCTATATTCCCATTTTATTGAGCAGGTAGTTCAGCTTTCCCTTCAGGCCAAGATGATAGCCGAATGGTCCTGCCGTTCCCCTGCCTTCATGTTTGACGAATTGTTCCACCGGGAAATCGATAAGCCGGTATCCCCGTTGCATGGCTTTTCTCATGTTGGCGAGACACGGAGAGCCGTGGCGACGAAATGGTGGAAGAAGAAAATACACGTCACGTTTCAGCATCATACAAAAAGGACGAATATAGGGAATTCCATTTTTCTCATTGTCGATATCGAATCCGCGATGATTCATGAAGATTTTTTTTCCGACGGCATAATTCGTCGGATCGGATTCCAACGAGGCCAACATGGCTTCCACGAATCCGCCTGTTTTTACTTCGCAATCGGAATCCAGGAAAATGACATGAGAAGTTTTCGATTTCCGGATACCGACATCCATTGCGGGTCCGTGATGAAGGTTGCGGGTGTGTCTGATAACTTCCGTATTGTCCGGATGTTGTTGCTGTAATTGATGAAGCGTTGTGATGCTGTGATCCGATGATCCGTTATCGATGAGAATGAGATTGATGTCCGGGTAAAAATGCCGGAATGAGGTAGCGGCTCCTTGTGTCAAATCCGGTGTATTGAAGTTGACGATGACCATCGTTACAGGAAGCTGTTTTTTAGTTACGGCCTCATTCATAGATAAACAAGAAGGTCATCGATTACGGATCCAGTTTATCCTTCAACAGATTGTTCTGTTTTTTCCAACAAATTATGTTCAACGTGGGCAATCGTTTCGGTCAGTGCGGTGCTGAATTTTTCAAAATCTTCTTTATAGAGAAAAAGTTTGTGTTTTTCAAAAGCCGCTCCTTCAACGCGGCGGCTTTCAGTAATAACAATATAGAAATCCTTAGCCGATTTAGTGGCTTTCACATCAAAAAAATAAGTACGTTTCCCTGCGCGAATTCGTTTTGAAAAAATATTGTTTTGATTGGTATCCAATTGTTCCATATACATTTCCTCCTGAAAATGTGATTGAAAAATTGTTGCTAACGTCATGGATTTGTAGCCACTTCCCCCGTTAGCCGATCTTATCTCCTTATCACAGCGACTTTTCCCGTTATGGTTGAACTTCCGTCCGCAGAATATGCTACAACAAGATATACCGCCGTGGCAACGAGGTCGCCCCTGTTGTTTCTGCCGTCCCAAAATCCGACTCGTCCGCCGGGAGTTTGCAAATCACGAACAAGGCTTCCATCGATTGAGAGAATCTTTATCGAAGATCCGGCAGTGAGACCGTCAATTTTCAATGGTTGAGTTGAAGGGAGATAAAAAGGATTGGGAGCGAACGAAAGTTTATCATAGTTCTGTACCGGTGTGGTGGCGGGAGTTGTGAAGCTCGAAAGCCCTTTTTCCGTCCCGAAATAAATCGTGCCCGTTTTCATATTCATTGCCAGCGACGCAACATCGTCGTCGAGTAATTTACCGTCGGTGTTTTCGGCAGTATAACTGGCGAGGATCGACGTTCCGTCAGGCGAGAGCTCGAACACGCCTTGCTTGGTTGCCACCCATTTATTGTTGACCGGATCGACAAGAATCCCCTGGATGACCTGATCCTGCAGAGGATAATACGACGCGATACTGCCGAAAGGATTGCTTGGATCAAAAATAATATTGACTCCCTGATCGGTGCCGACCCACACCTGCCCATCCTGGTCGACCGCCAAACTGTAAATGTAATTGCTGGTCAGACTGTTGCTGGTAGTCATCGATCCCCATCCGTTTGTTGTTCCCGGAAGTGTGTACACTTCGTTATAAAAGTAAAGAGCGATGGGAGCTTGCGGTTCAAAGCGGGAATAGTTGGAAAACCATTTCGTGCCGTTTGGATCGATTACGACATTCGTAAAAATGCGAATGGGGCTCCGCATACTCAAGCGAACATTATAACTGAGCGTCGAATCAGGATGAAAAAGAACGACGGCAGTACTGTCACGCGCCGTTCTGTTTGTAATCCACGCGACACCGTTTTGGTCTGTTGCAACGCCGCCGACAACCACGAAGTCCGGTACAGTGTTGGACGAATCAATGCTGCGCGGTAAACCGTTCGTACCATTCAATACTTTTATTACTTTTCCTGTGTCATTTACCAGTGCGACCCCGGATCCCCACCCACCGATCCATTTTGCATTATCTTTTCCAATGCTCACAACATAATAATTATCAGAACCTAAAACGGGACTTGTTGCAACAGAATACGAATTCCACGTTCGGCCATCGAAACTCATAAATCCCGTTCCATTCGCAGGACCTGTTCCAGACCATACCACACCACGATTATCAACGGCAATACCGATGAAAGAATTTGATGACGGACCCGGTGGTATCACAACCTTCCAGCCGGAATTCTGTCTCAGGACAAATCCGCTGGATTGTGTTCCCAAGACCGTTTCACTGCCGATACAGGAATACACAACGGAAGGAACTGAAATTGAGATTATCTGACCCTGCGTGTAATTCCATAACTGAGTGGGTGTGACAAAGATGATTCCGGAAAAAAATTGAATGCCGCGCTGCAAACCGAGTATATTCTGTCCCGATGAATTTGGAATAAGTTTCCAACTCGTTCCGTCAAACATCGCAAGACCGTTTTGTGTGCCTGCATACAACGTATCATTTTGAGAAAGAAGGGCATTTGTATTTAATAGACTGGAAAATGCATCGGCTGTGGTCGTGTATACTTGCCATGATTCTGGCGCTGCCGGATTGGTATTGGACAACGGTGTCGCTGCAATGCCGCTCGATGTTCCGATCCACAGCATGCCGTTTGATATTGCCATGGATGTGGTGCTTCCGACCAACGGGTTTGCTCCGGCACCAAAACGTGAGAAGGTAGAAATAAATTCCATCCGCGAAATGGAAAATATGGATACCCCGATATCGGAAAGGATAAAAAGAGTATCGCCGACAACATTCAATTTGTTTATGCTTTTTTGGGGATCGGAACGGAGAGCGATATCCGATATGTAATCCCAGGTGTTGGCGGACGGATTATAACGGTGAATGAATCCGTTCGAGGCACCGACCCAAATATTGCCGCTTCCATCAACAGCAAGGGCAGTGAGATCGATCGTTTTCAATCCTTCTGATGTCGTGAACTGCTGAAATGTGTTGTCGCTTTTCCGGAAAGAAAACAGTCCCCCGCTTGTCGCTGCCCAGATGAAATCATTGGATACAACAATATCTTTCAGATTCCGCTGGCATGTATATGTCTTCCAATCGCCGATGCCGCCCAAACATGTGGTTACTTCGAGGTACATCAGTATGACACAAACACACACAGCTCTCAGCACAGCCATCGCCCCTCAACCGGTTACTTTTTTTTTCGAGAAATTTTCTTTTGCACGTTGGAAAGTTCAATCGCCGCAAGTGCGACGTCCCATCCTTTGTTTCCCCCTTTGGCGCCGGCACGTTCGATCGCCTGTTCGAGTGACTCCGTAGTCAGTACGCCGAACACTACCGGGAAATGGTATTCGAGAGCGACACGATTGATTCCGATACTGACGGCATTGGCGATGTATTCAAAATGAGGCGTCTGCCCGCGAATAATACAGCCGAGACAAATAATCGAATCATAGCCGCCTTGTTCGGCAAGTTTCTGAGCGGTTTGAGGAATATCGAATGCACCCGGACAATACACAACATCAATGGATGTATCGGGCGCGCCATGCCGGCGAAGACAATCGACGGCACCGTCGAGTAATCGTTTTGTAATGAATTCGTTAAACCGGCTTACCACAATGCCGAATCGATACGGCACAGCGGAAAGATCCCCTTCAAAAGTCGTAACCATACGCGAGGAAGAATAAATATTTGGGAAGAACGATTCGTTAATTTGAAAACAAGCGGCGACGCATCATGTCTACCGAGGCGGTAGGAATAGTGTACTGACCAAGAACGGTCTCATCGCCTTTTTTTCCGCCATGAAAATCAGATCCGCCGCATTCTAACAGGCAATATTCGCTTACAATGCCGCGGTAATATTGAATATGTTCGGTTGTGTGACTCGGATGAACAACTTCAATGCCATCCAGTCCTGCATCGATAAGTTGAATGAGAAATTCTTCCGATATCGATTTACCGGGGTGAGCGAGGAACGATAATCCCCCGGCTTCCGCGATGAGGCGGACAGTTGCTTCCGGTGAAAAACATACTTTTTTTTCAAACGCCGGTTTACCATCGCCGATATATTTTCGGAATGCCTGATGATAATCCTCGGCATGTCCTTCGTTGACCAGTGCGTTTGCAATATGCGGTCTGCCGACGCAATCACCGCTGGTATTGGCAAGCACGGATTCCATGCTGAGCGGGATATTCATTTTGTTCAGTTTGCCGACAATACGTTCTGCGCGCCGAAGTCTTTCTACGCGGAATTCTGCAAGGGAATCAAGGAGAATTTGATTGTGATGATCCATGAAATAGCCAAGGATATGGATTTCACGGTCATTCATTGTCGCGCTGAGTTCTACTCCGGGAATAACCTCAATATCGTATTGCTTGCCAAGAGCAAGCGATTCTTCCAACCCGCCCACGGTATCATGATCGGTTATGCTGATAGTCCGCAATCCAGCTCCCTTTGCCTTGACAACGACATCGTGAGGCAAAAGCGCGCCGTCGGAATATGTCGTATGCATATGAAGATCAGCTTTTCCGTCCATACAACCCTCCCGGGTTTATAAGTTTTTAAGAACGTTATTTGTAAATTTTACAAAAATTATACGAAAAGACTTTTAAATTTTTCGTAATCGTTGATGATAAGTTTATTGCCGCGTAATTCGAGATGACCCTTTTTGATAAACGTGTGGACGACCCGCGAAATCGTTTCACGGGAAGTGCCCGCCATATTTGCCAGATCCTGCTGCAGCGGCAGTTCGTCGATTTCTACACGTCCTTTGCGGATTGTTCCGATGTCGTCGGCAAGCTGTAAAATAACCGTTGCAACCCGGCCGGCTGCATCTTTTAACGAAAGACTTTTAATTTGTGCATCCGCTTTCCGCAACCGCATGGTTAATTCTTTCAGCAGGGAAATCGCCACCGTAGGAACATCTTCCATCAGCTTAAGAAAATCACGGCGATGAATCATAAAGAGTTCCGCCTTCGTGATTGCAACCACACTGGCGGATCGTGCAAGCCCGTCGAGAATCGACATTTCGCCGAAGAAATCATTTTCGCCGAGAATTGATAAAATAACTTCTCGTCCGTCGTCATCCGTGCGTACGATCTTGACTTTTCCCGCGATAATGACAAAGAGAGCGGCACCGGTTTCTTCTTCCAACAGGATGATGCTGCCTTTCTTGTATTTCTTGCGGACACCCACACGGACAATTTTCGACAGTTCGGAAGCTTCAATGTCGGTGAAAAACGGCACGTTGCGAATAAATTCCATCGCTTCGCCGAGGTCGGCAGAGAGTGGCTTTTGGGGAACACTGGGAAGATTCATAAACGCATCCGTTTTGTTATCAAATAGTGTATCATTCTTATCGAACGTTCAAAGAATTTTCACTCAATATACGTGTGATGCCGCTCAAAGTCAAGTCAAAGACCATCGGTTTGCAGATCAAATTTGAAATATAAAGGAGATTTCAAAAAGAAGTGCCATTTATCGCTCACCGCACGCGAATGCACTGACTGCTTACGCTTTGCCAAGCTCATTTTTCAGATAATCGATGATCTTGACCGGCGTCGGATCGACACCATTGAGAATCGAAAGATAAAAACTTACCCAATCGCCAAGATAGATCAACGAAAACATCCGTGCGAGCAGAGAGGTTCCTTCACTCTGAACTTCGGTCACCGATGATGCATACTGGTCGACAACTTCTTTGGTTATCCCCATTCGGATCTGGACTCGTTCGTGATCACCTTTGTCCCGCAGAAATATGACAGCCATATCCTGCATGATGCGCCGGAGGACTTTCCAGCCGACGAGTTCATTGTGATTCATTTCCGGTAAGACATTGCCGAATGCAAGGACTTTAGCGTTCTCTGCAAGCTGGCCGCGCCATCGCAAATTCACCACATCAAACCGATCGGTCGAAGAATACACGATCGGCAACTTTGTATACAGATGTTTGGCGATCTCCATTGCGCGGTTCGGACCGGTGAGCGAGGAATAGACTTTCGATTTCTTTTTCAGCAGTGATACGGTTTCGTTGATTTCTTTTTCTCTGGAAGCGACCAGTTTCATTTTTGTCAGGGCGATCAACGATGGAAAAAAAGAATATCCGAGTGCCGCGCGCGGAGGATATCCTTTCGGAAGCGTGATCAACGGCTGACCATGTTTTGTTGCCAGCGCCGATGTTTCGCCGTTCGAGCTGATGCATAATACTTTTGCGCGACGCTTGATTGCATCATGGTGTGCGGAGAGAGTTTCTTCGGTATTCCCGGAATAACTGGAAACGATAACCAGTGTCCGCGAGTTGACGAATTCCGGAAGCACATAATGCCGGTTCACGATGAGAGGAATTGACAGATCCTTACTCAGGTACGATCGCAGCACATCGCCGCCGATCGCCGATCCGCCCAAACCGGTAATGACGATCGCATCGATCTCGGACGCGGTGTAGGGAATATTCACACTTTTACCGATGCGTACCGCGTCGGAAATTTGTTCGGGAAATTCCGTGATCAATCTTCGCATGTTGGATTTATCGTATTGTTCGATTCGTTCGTTTGTCATAAATACGGTCTTTAATGATGTTGAAATGATGATGGATTCAAAATATAATTCATTTTACAAACTGTCCAGAGGAATATCGGGAAATTCCTTTTTGAAGAATGTTGCGAGGTACGTTTCGATTTCTGCACGCGAACCGTAACTCAATGCCGTTCGCGCGATTTCCTGCATGTCGCTGAATTTGAGGGAACGGATAATCTTCTTGATCTCGGGAAGAACTGCGGGGACCACGCTCAGTTCGTCCATGCCGAGTCCTAATAACAAAGCAGTGGCAAGCGGATTACCGGCCATTTCACCGCAGATGCCTACCCAGATACCCTGCTTGTGACCGGCATTAATGACGTGCTTGATCGTCATCAGCACACTGGGTTCGAATTCATGATACAGTGAAGAAACAAGACTATTGCCGCGATCGACAGCAAGAAGGTATTGCGTGAGGTCGTTGGACCCGATGCTGAGAAAATCAACTTCCGCGGCAATTTGTGAAGCCGTTAATGCCGCCGCCGGCACCTCGATCATAACGCCGAGCGGAAGATGATCATCGAATTTAATTTTTTTTGCTTGCAGCTCTGCTTTGGCCTTCTGGACGAATGTTTTTGCACGATGCACCTCGCCGACCGTCGTCACCATCGGGAACATGATGGAAATATTTTTCCGTGTACTGGCGCGAAGAATGGAACGAAGCTGATTCATAAACAATTCGGGCCGGTCGAAACAGACACGCACGCCTCGCCATCCGAGGAACGGGTTCGCTTCATCTGCCATGTCCGGTACGATTTTGTCACCGCCGATGTCGAATGTCCGCATAATGACACGGTGAGGGAAAATGCGGTCGGCAATGCGTTTATATTCGATGTATTGTTCTTCCTCGGATGGAAAATCATCCCGCCCGATGAGTAAGCTTTCCGTTCGGTACAGGCCGACACCTTGCGATCCCTGAAGAACGACATACTCCAGCTCTTCCGTCAGTTCGATGTTAGCGGAAAGTTCGACAGGATGTCCGTCCAGTGTTTCCGCCGGCAGGTCCTTCAAATGCACGAGCTGCAATTCAAACTCCGCCATGTGCTCGCGTTTTTCATCATACTCTTTGATGCGTTCCACTGTCGGATGAACGACGATAGTACCGGCGTACCCGTCGATAATGATTTGATCACCCGTCTGCACTTCGCGGCTGACATCACCCAGTCCGACAACAGCAGGAATTTTCAACGACCGTGAAAAAAGTGCTGCATGAGATGTAATACCGCCGAGATCGGTTGCGTAGCCGAGAATATGATTCCGGCTGAGGATCATTGTGTCTGCCGGCGTAAGTGTGTGAGCAACAACGATGACGGAGCCATCGAGCTTGGAGATCAGCTTTTCTTGTTGAAGATTGCGGACAATACGGTTTCGCAGATCTTCCATGTCGTGCGCACGCTCGTGCATATATTCGGAATGTGCGGCAAGCATGAGGTGAGCATATTTTCCGATTTCATCCGCAACAATAAATTCCGCATTCTTTCGTTCTTTGGTAATCCGCTTCCGGATAGCGTCGATGAGAACCGGATCTTCCAGCACCATAATTTGCGCTTCGAAAATCTTTGCTTTTGAGTCACCCACTTTCTGTTGGGCGAATAAAAGGATTTTGCTCAATTCTTTTGCGGATTTTTCCATGGCGCGCGTGAGGCGGTCAATTTCAAGACGCACATCATCCGCGCCGACGGCACGTTCTTCAAAGCGGGGCATTTCTTTCGTAAAAAGATACGCGCCGCCCATCGCAATTCCGGGTGAGGCAGGAATTCCCTTTAAAATCTTTTCCCGTTTTCCTTTTTGCTCATCGGTCATAGGCTATTCATCAAATCCCCGTTCGAATAAATCGGCAACAGCGTTGCAGGCGTCCGATTCATCTTCGCCATCGAATCGCAGTAAGAGTGTTACACCCTGTTCCGCGGCGAGAGTCATAACGCCGATAATACTTTTTCCGTTGATTTCCATGCCGTCTTTACAAATATAAAAGTCCGCTTTAAAGCGTGATGCAACTTTCACAAGCAGAGACGCCGGGCGCGTGTGAAGGCCGTATTTATTTTTAATTGTGACCTCACGTTCAACCATGTGGTTAGGAAATTCTTTCTACAAGCTGATTGGCAAGCCATCCCAGCATTGCCGTACCACGATTTACCGGTAATTGCTTGATTGCGTTGTGGGCAGACCGAGTGTGCCGCGTGATCGTCTTTCGTGCAACCGAAAGTGTTTCGGTTTGACGGTAGATCGTTTGAATTCGTTTGACACGACGCATACCGTTTGCCGGTGATAGGGAAAGCAAAAAAAGACGGTCACGACCCCTGGTTTGTCCAATAGCCGTCAACAGCAAAAATGTTTTTTTCCCTTCGATGATATCACCCCCGACGGTTTTTCCGAATTCTTCCGGATCGCCGGCGATATCGAGAAGATCATCATTGATTTGAAACGCACGTCCGAGATGCATGCCGAAATTCCGAAGCGCACGAACCTGTCGCGCAGACCCTCCGCCGATGATTGCTCCGATTTCCGTTGATGCGGCAATGATGGCGGCAGTTTTCTTTTCAATCATCATCACATATTCTTTGAGGCGGACATTGTCTCGTGTTTCGAATTCCTTATCAAAACCCTGCCCTTCGCATACGTCAATGAATGCACCGGTAAATACGGGAAGAATTTTACTATGTTTGTTATCCGGAGTTTTCAATAATGACCGATACGCGTATGCGGCAAGCTGGTCGCCGGCAAGTATCGCAATATTATTATCCCATCGCGTGTGAACGGTCGGTCTGTTGCGCCGCAATTTTGCGTGATCCATCACATCGTCATGCACCAGCGTAAAATTGTGAAGGATTTCCATGCCAACCGCTGCGTCGAGAGCATGCCGTGCCTGCCCGCCGACAGCTTCACACGCCAGCAATGTAAGAACAGCGCGTAATCGTTTGCCGCCCGATGACAAGACATACGTCATCGGTTCGTACACGGTAACCGGCTTCTTCTTTTTTATGATTAACGCAAGCCGCCGTTCGATGGTTCTCTTCTGCTTATTATAGTAGTTTTGAAATTGTTTTCGGTCCGGCAATCGTTTTCTTTCAACATTCGCAAAAGGAAAAACCCCATATCCTGTTTCGATATAATAAGAAAAGAGGGTGTGAGAAGCAAGGAAAACACCCGGTGAGTTTGATGCAACGCGCACCGGTTCTTCAGGATTATTTTTATTCCAACTTGTTTTCACTCGTTTTTTCCTTATCTTATAGCCCATAAATTGAAACGTCATGAGCCATTTATTTTTAGACCATTTCCGACAAAACAGATGATGTACCGGACTATTGCTATTCTCATCATCGCTGGAGCATCATCGCTGGGATTTATTTCTTGTACGACAGAAATTCCCAAGCAGCCCGCCCAAACCACCACCGTCACTTCAAAAAATGAACTCATTGTTTACCTTGATTCGCTCGAGCATCGATATGAACGCGCTGCCCGGGTTGTAGGACTTGCCAATTGGCATAGTTATGCCAACGATGCGCCATTTAATCTTGATTCTGCCAAGAAGGAGCTTGCTGCTGTTGTTGCCGACAGCGCGACACGAAAAATTATCGAGGAATGGAGAGGACGTTCCGATGCGCTGGCGGATAAGATGCTTGCGCGGCGTCTCGAATTATGGCACCGTGTCTGTATCGGCGGGTCGATCTATGTCGATCCCCGCATTGCAGCATTGGAAAACCGGCTTCAACAGACAATGACTAATTTCAATTTTCGATTGAATGGCATGCCGATGACGCGGGCAAAAGTCAGTGTACAATTGCAGCACGAACCTTCGTCGCGGCGCCGGCATGAGCTCTGGTCGGTACCGGCACAACTTTCCACCGCCGTTTCGCACGATCTCTTGACGCTTGTCGCCTTACGAAATGAAAAAGCGACACAATTCGGATATCCCAATTATTATTCGTTGACATTGGCGCTCAACTCGATCGATGAAGAATGGCTGATCAAAACGTTCACACTGCTCGAAGAGCAGACACGAATTCCGTTTGAACAATTTGTAACCGCATCATCCAAAAAACTGCATCTCAAAAAGATCGGTCCGTGGGATTTGGATTATGCATTGCACGAATCGGCAACCATACCGGACAAATTTTTTCCTGCTGATTCGATGTTTCCCGTTCTTCACCGGTTTCAGCGGGGGATCGGATTTCCCGTTGATTCATTGCCGATTAAGGAATATGTCAAAGATATTCCGTACGGAGGTTTGAATCTGGCAATCGATATTCCGGGTGATACGCGGTTTCTCGTCAACCCGATACAGGGCCAGCGATTCTATGCCGTTGCGTTTCATGAATACGGTCACGCTCTGAAAGCAGTCAATACGCATGTTGAGTATCCCATTTTCAAAGGATATGAATGGATTCCCGGTGCACAATGTTCAGCGTATGAAGAAGGTGTTGCGGAAATGCATGCCGAGTTTACGGATGATTCCCTGTGGCTTGCTACGGTTCCGCGCATCAAACCGAAACAGATAGAAAAATATATTGCCGGACGCGGCATGATGGGAATGTACCGTCTCCGCCGAACGATGAAAGATTTTTTTATCGAATATGAAATGTATAAAAATCCGAAGCAGGATATGGCGCGTGCTTGAGCGGACGATGATAAAGAAATTTCTTCTTGTTGATGTCGATTCGACGGAAGTACCGCAATACGCTTCATCGATCTGGTACGTTTCCTACCCGTGCTATTATCACAATTATATCATGGCAAGCATGATTGCCACGCAACTGCAGGAGGCACTGTCCAATAAGTTCGGTGAGGACAAGATCAAGAACCCGAACGTGGCAGCGTGGATGATCGATCATCTCTACGCCAACGGCGAGAAACAGGAATGGACGGAGCGTATCCGGAATGCGACCGGCAAAGGTCTCGAACCCGGGGCACTCCTTCGGAAGCTCGGTATTGCTCAGTTACAGATAATTCCCGGAAGAATAAAGACGATTCACCCTTGCCCGGTTATATCTTCCGTGCAGATGTTTTGTATTGAACGGTATTGCTTTTTACATAACTTATCGTATATTTACGATATATGATTAGGAGAATATGCTATGGCGGTCAATAAAAAACATAAATTCAATAAACAACAAAATGCGTTGGCTGATTTTGCGAATGCTATCAGCCACCCGGCGCGAATCGCAATCCTCAAAGAAGTTGCCAAACGGAATACCTGCATCTGCGGCGAAATAGTGGAAATACTTCCGCTGGCGCAATCAACCGTCTCACGGCATTTGAAAGATCTGTTACAAGCCGGACTCATTAAAGGAAGAGTCGACGGCGTAAAATCATGTTACTGCATTAATTGGGATACCTTCGAAAAATTTTCAGAAAGCTTTCATTCATTTTTTGCCCAGACTAAAGCCTCGTCGCAGTCGTTTCAGAAAAAATGTTGCTGATGCTTTTCAACCTATTAGGAGTTTCGTCATGAATAATCCAGAAGAAATAAAAAAGATCGTCAAAGAAAAATACAGTCAAATAGCATTACAGGATAAAACCACCAATGAATCTTCCTGCTGTGGCGCATCCTGTTGTTCGTCGGAAGTATATACGATTATGTCGGATGATTATTCAACGATGAACGGTTACAATCCGGATGCCGATTTGGGATTGGGTTGCGGGTTACCGACACAATTCGCCGGAATAAAAAAAGGAGACGTTGTTGTCGATCTCGGCTCCGGAGCCGGAAACGATTGCTTTGTTGCGCGCGCCGAAACCGGTGAATCGGGAAAAGTGATCGGGATTGATATGACCGAGGCGATGATTGACCGGGCAAGAATCAATGCGGAAAAATTAGGATTCCATAATGTTGAATTTCGTTTAGGTGAAATCGAAAAAATACCGATGACGTCGAACAGTGCCGATGTTGTCGTCAGCAATTGTGTCCTCAATCTCGTTCCCGACAAGAAGAAAGCTTTTGCCGAAATTTACCGCATCGTAAAACCCGGAGGGCACTTCAGCATTTCCGATATCGTGTTGATCGGTTCGCTGCCGCCGAAAATTTTACAGACGGCAGCGCTGTATGCCGGTTGTGTTGCCGGTGCTATTCAGAAAGAAGAATACATTGCCTTGGTTCGCGAATCCGGATTTGAAAACATCAAGGTACAAAAGGAAAAGGTAATTACGCTCCCCAAAGACATTTTGGCAAGTTATTTAACTGCCGGCGAAATCAAACAATACGACGAAAGCGGTGTGGGTATTTACAGCATTACCCTCTATGCAGAAAAAACCAGCACCGGGTGCTGCGATAAAGAACATTGTTGTAAATGATTCAAAAAGAAAATCAAAATGAATACAACAAGAGTATTGTTTTTGTGCGTTCACAATTCTGCCCGGAGTCAGATGGCGGAAGCATATCTGAAACAATTCGGCGGAGATACGTTCGAAGCCGAGAGCGCCGGACTTGAGCCCGGTACGCTCAACCCGTTTGCCGTTGAAGTAATGCGGGAGGACGGTATTGATATTTCCAATAACCCGACCAATGATGTCTTTGATTTTTTTAAACAGGGAAAGCGCTTTCATTATGTCATTACCGTATGCGATGCCGGCAGTTCGGCACGATGTCCTATCTTTCCGGGAATGACAAAAAAGATTGCCTGGGATTTTCCGGACCCTTCCATGTTTACGGGAACGAACGAAGAAAAATTGGCAAAAACACGGGAAGTCAGGAATCATATAAAAACCGCGGTGAAAAGATTTGTTGCCGAGATATTTCATTCGTGAAAAGATAATTATTCTCAATGACCGTCAATAATGATAATCCAAAAGTCGAGCCGAAAACACTTGGCTTTTTGGACAGATATCTCACATTATGGATATTCCTTGCAATGGGGATTGGTGTGAGTGTCGGATATTGTATTCCGGGCGTGGCTGTCGTTATCAATTCGTTTCAATCCGGTACGACGAACGTACCTATCGCGGTAGGACTGATATTGATGATGTATCCGCCCCTCGCGAAAGTTAAATATGAAAAATTGGGATTTGTTTTTAAAAATCTAAAAATACTTTCTCTTTCGTTGGTCATGAATTGGGTCATCGGGCCGGCCCTCATGTTCTTCCTGGCAATTATTTTTTTGAAGGCATATCCCGAATATATGATCGGCGTCATCATGATCGGCATTGCGCGCTGCATAGCGATGGTTATTGTTTGGAATGAATTGGCGGATGGAAATCGTGAATATGCAGCCGGGTTGGTGGCAATGAATAGTATTTTCCAGGTATTATTTTACAGTCTGTTTGCATGGTTATTTATTACCGTTCTGCCGCCTTATTTTGGTCTCAATGGTTTAGCAATACATATTGATATTCGTCAGATTGCACAAAGCGTTTTCATATATTTGGGGATACCTTTTATTGCAGGTTTCTTTTCCCGGTTGGTTCTGAAAAAGATAAAGGGGGATGAGTGGTATGCAAACGTTTTCATTCCCAAGATAAGTTTTATAACGTTGGTTGCTTTGCTCTTTACTATTCTTGCCATGTTTGCCTTAAAGGGTGATCTGATTGTACAAATACCGATTGATGTTATTCGTATTGCCATTCCGCTAGTTATCTATTTTGTTGTAATGTTTCTGATTACTTTTTTTGTAGGGAAAAAGATGGGGGCTGATTATTCACAAACTGCGGCCATATCGTTCACTGCGGCGGGCAATAATTTTGAATTAGCAATAGCTGTATCAATTGGTGTTTTTGGAATTAACAGCGGGCAAGCTTTTGCAGGAGTAATCGGTCCGCTTGTAGAAGTACCTGCGTTAATCGCTCTGGTGAATGTAGCGTTTTGGCTAAGGAAAAAACTCTTTAAACCTCAAATTCCAATCAGTGAAGAAGTGTTTTCCCTGCATGTTCGGTAGATTAATATTCCTTCCGGTTGGCATACATATTTAAGAGTAATCCCGCCATCATCATATTCGTCAGCATGTTCGATCCGCCGTAACTCATGAAGGGAAGAGGAACGCCAATGACCGGCATGATTCCCATCGCCATGCCGATATTGATGACCGTGTGTACCGCAAAGGCGGACACCACGCCGATGGCAACAATACTTGCGTATCGGTTTTTGACTAACGATGCAATCTGCACTCCCCGCGCCATGAGAAGTGTCAGAAGAAGTAAAATGGTAAACGCACCGAAAAATCCGAATTCCTCGCTTGGAACGCAATAGATAAAATCGGTCCACTGAGCCGGGAGAAAATTCAATTGCGTTTGCGATCCCTGCAAGTAACCTTTCCCAAACAGTCCGCCGGAACCGATGGCAATTTTCGATTGCATCACATTGTATCCGGCACCGAGCGGGTCGGCATCCGGATTGAGAAATATCAGAATGCGTTTTTGCTGGTGCGGAGCGAGTCTTCCGAATAAGAATTGGACCGACATTCCCATCAGGACCGTGAGTGAAAAAACAAATGCAGAGAGAAGCCGGTTTTCTTTCAACAAAAAAATGACCGTGGCTGTCAGGATGAGGACAATGACAAATGCGGTTGTGCCGAATAAGGTTGCTATTACCGCCGCTCCCGGAGCGAGAAGAGTCAGCAGTAAGAAATTTGAAGCACCCGCCCAGTACAAAATAATCAGCAGCATGCCGATGTAAATAATTGCTGTTCCCATGTCCGGCTGCGCTAAAATCAATACGACAGGAAGCAACACAATGCCGAACGTGACAGCGATATGTTTGAACCGGGAAAGATTGACATGCCGTTGGGAAAGGTAATATGCCAGAGCAAGAACGGTTGTGATTTTTACCATTTCCGACGGTTGTAATCCTAATCCTCCGATGCCGAACCAGCTTTTTGAACCCGCGACAACTTTTCCTGCAACCAGGACAACCAACAAAACGGTGATTGAAAGTCCGTAAAGAGGATAGGAAAGCAATTGTAATGTCCGAAAAGGAATCAACATGATGGAAAACATCAACAATAGTCCGATGCATCCCCAAAGAAGTTGGCGATGGAAATACACCGACGCTCCGGCATCATAGGTAGCGCTGTACACCGATGCAACGCTGATCACGAGTAACAATACAACCATGCCGATGACGGAATAATCGATATTTTCTTTAAACCAGTTATCCATAGTTACTCATCAGGTGTTGCGGGTGTTTGAGAAATAATGTTTTTCAAGGAATTGTTGCGGATTAAGTGACCGTAGAGATATTGTTCGATGCACATGCTTGCGATCGGTGCAGACACAACGCCGCCGAATCCGGCATTTTCCACCAAAACACAAATTGCTATTTTCGGATGATCGGCAGGGGCATAACCGATAAACCATGCATGATCTTTACCATGCGGGTTTTGTGCGGTTCCGGTTTTACCCGCGACAGCTACGCCTTGAACTCTTGCCGTAAATGCCGTGCCGCCGGGTTCGTTGACGCATCCGTACATGCCTTTCTGAATTAAATCCCACGTGTGATCGGAAAGATCAATGCGTCGTGCTTTCCGGCACGACAATTTGAAATTGTCCCGTTTCTTTGTCACGAATTTTTTCAACCACATGCGGCTTGCGATAAAATCCTCTGTTCCCTAATGCCGCGGCATAGCATGCCATCTGTAACGGCGAAACACCGACCTCACCCTGACCGATGGCAAGACTCACAAGATATCCCTGAGTCCATTTACCCTTACCGTACACGCGATCGTAATATTCTTCGGATGGGAGTAATCCGGATGTTTCTTCGAGAATATCGATGCCGGTCGGTTGACCGAAACCAAATTGTTGTCCGTATTCCGTCCAACGTTCAAATCCGGTCTTGAGCATTAATTGATAGAAAAATACGTCGCACGACCGCTGAATCGCCTCCACGACGTTTGTCGAACCATGCGTTCCATGATCTTTAAAAATTTTCGTCCCATAATGAAAAAAACCGGTACATTGCACCCGCCAGTTCTCAGTAATGACGCTTTCTTGGAGAGCGGCGGCGGCGAGTACCATTTTAAATGTTGAACCGGGAGGATACCGCGTCAACGTTGCCCTGTTGAATAATGGATGAGTGGAATCGGTGTTGACGGAATTCCAGACTTCCGGAGATGTACCGCCGCCGAAATCGGTCAGGTCGTAGTCCGGTTTGCTGACCAGCGCAATAACGCCGCCGTCATCGGGATCTATGGCAACCACGGCACCGCGTCTGGTTGCCAGCAATGATTCAGCCATTGCCTGCACGCCCTCATCGATTGCGAGATACAGGTCGTTTCCTTCTTTGACGGGAATATCGTTCTTGCCGTCATTATATGCGCCGAGCATCTGACCCTTTGCATTAACCGTAATAAATTCGTAACCCTTTTTTCCGCGAAGATCCCGTTCGTAACCGGCTTCCAACCCGGTTGCGCCGATGTTGTCGCCGGGGCGGTATTCTCCGGCAAGCTCCGTCAATTGTTGATCGGAAATTTCTTTCGTGTAACCGAACAAATGCGCGGCTTTTGCCTTTGTAGGATAGAATCGTTTCGATTCAATTTGATAATCGACGCCGGGTAGTTTGTCGCGGTTTTCTTCGAGGATGGAAAGCGTCGGAAAATCAATATCCCGTTTCACTTTGATGGGGGCGAACCGGTTGTAAATTTTTCCTTTTCGGATTCGTTCTTTAATGAATGCCGTATCGAGCCGAAGAACGGATGCAAGATATTCGAGATTGGAGAGGCGGAATTCCGACGGCGTGATGGTGACGGTATAGGAAGGATGATTGTCGACCAGCAGCTCACCATGCCGGTCGAATATCAAGCCCCGGATCGGGTCGCGCGCAATCGGACGGATACTGTTCTCTTCCGATTTTTTTCCATAAACGTCCTGATACAACAGCTGGAGCTGTAACAGCCGTCCGAGAAAAATCGTAAATACGATTCCAATGGCAATAAAGAAGAATCTCTTCCGTGAAAATTGTTCCAGTCCGCCGTTCATAAGAAAATTTTCCGGGAAAAGATAAACATCGGCAATAATGTCAACGTGGCAGTATAAAATGTCGTGGCAAGCCCGACTTGAAAAATTGCGTTCATCAATCCGATATCACTGCCCTGTGTAAAAATCACAAAATAAATCGTGTTATGAACCAGCGACGTGACCAGGACGATAATAATAAACCGGTAACTGCCCAGCGTGAGCGGAGTTTTATTTTCATTGAAGAAATATCCTGCAACGAATCCGCAAATCGTTTTTGTAAATGCTGAGAGACCGATAAAATTTCCCGTGACCAGATCGAACATCAGCCCGATGCAAAACCCCCACATCGTTGCGGCAAGTTGCCCTTCTTTTAATGCCAGGTATACAACCCAGATGGTGAGAAGATCGGGCGTGATACCCTCCAGCGTCAAAATGCGCATCAATTGGGTTTGGATGATAACAAAGAGGATCGAAAGAAGAAAGTATTTCAGGCGCCGTGTCATTATTTCGCGTGATAGGTTTTTTTCTCTAACGCTTCCCGTTCCGTATCGTTGACTGCCGTAATGACGAACACCTGTTCCAGCGTCGAGAAATCGACACTCGGTGTCACTTCTATTTCTTTAAAAAGATTTCCCGGCTTTTCCGTTACTTTCGACACGAATCCGATTTTGACGTTGCGCGGAAATATATTGCTGTATTCCGAAGTCATGACGACATCACCGGGACGGATATCTTGAGACTTTGCCACGTTATTCAGATGAAGATTTTCACCGCCGTCCCAGGCAATGATGCCGTCGATGCGGCTCCGTTGTATTTTCGCGCTTGCCCGGAAATCTTTGTTCAACATCAATTGTCCGATCGAATAATGTGAACTGGTGAGCAAAATGCGCCCGACAAGTCCGTTTTCAGAAATAATCGGCATATCGGTTTTGACGCCGTCCGATTCACCGACGTTGAGTGTGATGGTATTGCGGAGAAGATGTAAACTCTTTCCGACAACATCACCGGTGACAAGAGTAAACGGCCGCTGCTCTTTGAGCCCGACGAAATTGCGAAGGCGGATGTTCTCCAACCGCGCTTCGCGTAACCGGTTCACTTCATCGGATAAATTAACGTTGAGCTGGCGGAGGATTTCGTTTTCGCGTTTGAGCTCGACAAAATTCGGAATGGAAGAAAGTCCCTGCTGGAAAATGCCGACGAATCCGATCGTATAAGAACGGATGGCACGGATTTGCGCGTTATCGTTTGTTCCGAGGAGGATGAGTGAAACGATCAGGAGAATAACGAAGATAACGTATTCCTTGAAAAGAACGAATATGTTGAACAGTCTCTGCATGCATGGGGAACGTCACCGGCTTGCCGATAACGAACGATCCGTTTCTTCGTTTAATATCGTCTGCTCTTGATCAGAACTTTGTGATAATGATGAAGATGTTCGAGAACTTTGCCGGTACCGCGGACAACCGCGGTGAGCGGATCTTCCGCGACATACACCGGTAAACTGGTTTCGAGGCGAAGTCGTTCGTCGAGCTGTTTGAGAAGTGCTCCGCCGCCGGAAAGCATAATGCCGCGGTCGAGAATATCGGCGGAAAGTTCCGGTGGCGTGCGCTCCAGCGTGAGCTTGACGGCATCCACAATCTGTTGTACCGGCTCATTTAACGCTTCACGGATTTCCACGGAACTTGCCTCCGTCGTTTTGGGAATACCGTTGACCAGATCACGGCCCTTGACTTGAATGCTGATTTCTTCTTTCAGCGGCATCGTCGACCCGACCTCACATTTGATCGATTCCGCTGTTCGTTCGCCGATAAGGATGTTATGATTTTTTTTGAAGAATTGTATGATGGCATTGTTCATTTCATCACCGGCAATCCGGATCGACTCTTCATTGACGATGCCCGACAATGCGATGACGGCAATTTCCGTCGTGCCGCCGCCGATATCGACGATCATATTTCCGGCAGGCGCATCAACATCGAGTCCGATGCCGATTGCCGCGGCCATCGGTTCGGCAATGAGATGCACTTCTTTTGCTCCCGCATGTTCCGCCGCATCACGAACGGCACGTTTCTCGACTTCCGTAACGCCGCTCGGCACGCAAACCACAATCCGCCTGCTCGGCAGCCAGTTGGAATGAACCTTCTTGATGAATTCGCGTAACATGCCTTCGGCAATTTCAAAGTCGGCAATAACCCCGTCGCGCATCGGACGAATGGTACGGATGTCGCGATGCGTTCTGCCGAGCATTTCACGCGCTTCATTGCCGATGGCAACGATACGTTTCGTGTTCCGGTCGAACGCAACGATGGAAGGTTCGTTGAGGACAATTCCTTTGCCCTTCATGTGAATGAGTGTGTTTGCAGTGCCGAGGTCGATGGCAAGATCTGCCGAAAACATGGAAAGAAAGCTCATGTGAGTCTGTCAAGTATAATGTTTGAAGGATTCAATGTTTAAAATGTCTGATGCCGGTAAAAATCATTGCAATGTTATGTTCATTTGCCGCAGCAATCACTTCTTCATCACGTACCGATCCGCCGGGCTGGATGACTGCCGTTGCACCGGCATTTACAGCTTCCAGTAATCCGTCAGCGAACGGAAAAAATGCATCGGAGGCAACGACGGTTCCTTCGAGATCAAGTCCGGCATCCTGCGCTTTGAGAACTGCCATCCGGGAAGAATCGAACCGCGACATTTGTCCCGCTCCGATGCCGATGGTGCGGTCCGGTTTTGCATACACAATGGCGTTGGACTTGACATTTTTTGCCACTCGCCAAGCGAATTTCATCGCTGTATATTCTTCATCGGTCGGTTTTCGTTTCGTGACGATCTGCAGTCGATCGGGAATGAGATCGATATCGTCCGGAGTTTGAGCCAGCAATCCCGCCTGCAACATATTTGATGATAAGATGATTGCGGGAGCGGACTGATTGCACTTGCCGGATCAGCCGGCGGTCTTTTTTCTTTTTCAAAAAATCAAGAACGCCATTTTCATATGATGGTGCAATAATCACTTCGGTAAAAATTTTGTCGATCAATTGAGCAGTCGGCATATCCAACGCTCGGTTGACGGCAACGATACCGCCGAATGCTGATTTGGTATCGGTTGTCAATGCTTTATTGTACGCTTCAGTAAGAGTTGTTCCCGATCCGACGCCGCACGGATTTGTATGTTTGATGATGACAACGGTCGGTTCGGAAAATTCTTCCACAAGTTCCGCCGCGGCGTGAATGTCGACAATATTATTGTACGATAATTCTTTGCCGTGAAGAGTTTCGAAAAATTCATGAAAGCTGCCGTATAACGCCGCTTGCTGATGCGGATTTTCTCCATACCGGAGTTCCTGTGACTTTGGCAAGGAAATTGAAAATACTTCCGGCAAAGCAGTCGCAGTTTTTTCTCCGCGACACTGAGAAAGGTAGTCGAAAATAATCGAATCGTATCGGGCAGTATGCCGGAAAACATTTTTTGCAAGCCGGAAACGGGTTCCTTCCGAAACCGAGCCGCCGTGCTGTTGCATTTCGGAAAGAACGGTACCATAATCTTCCGGATTGACGATGACGGTTTTAAACTTAAAATTCTTGGCTGCCGACCGGAGCATTGCCGGGCCGCCGATATCGATTTGTTCGATGGCTTCATCGAACGTAATGCCGCTCTTTGCAATGGTTTGCTCGAATGGGTACAGATTGACAACAACCATATCGATCGGTGAAATTTGAAATTCTTCCAATTGTTTTCGATGATGCGCATTGTCCATAACCGCCAACAATCCGCCGTGAATCTTCGGATGAAGCGTCTTGACACGGCCGTCAAGGATTTCCGGAAATCCTGTAACGTCGGAAATCGAAATTGCCCGTACACCGGAATCGCAAAGTGTTTTCAATGTTCCGCCGGTCGAAATAATTTCAACGCCGACCTCTGTCAGGGATTTTGCGAATTCCACAATTCCTGTTTTATCGGACACGCTGATCAGAGCCCGCCGTATCGTTACCGGATTCATGACTGATTCACCATCGTTGCAGGAGGATTCGGAACCGTTGCTTTTCCTTCGGCAAATAATCGAATTGCCTCAGGATAAATTCGGTGTTCGATCTTCGATATTTTTGCCGCCAATGTTTCAGGCGTGTCGGTCGGATCGACCGGTACTCGTTGTTGCAACACGATCGGTCCACGATCATACTCTTCATCGACGATATGAACCGTCGCACCGGACTCGCGTACTTTTGCGTGAATGACCGCTTCGTGGACATGCATACCGTACATGCCCGTTCCGCCGAATGCCGGCAGCAAAGCCGGATGGATGTTAAGAATGCGTTGCTTAAATTGTTGAATAATCCGGGCGTCGATTTTTTTCATGTATCCGGCAAGAACGATAAAATTTATTTTGTGTTCGTGGAGAATGTCCAATACACCATTTGTGAATGCATCATCGGAAGTAAATTGTTGTCGACTGATATGTCTGGCAGGGATTTTTTGTTCCCGAGCTATCGTCAAAGCACCGGAATCAGAATTATTGCTGATGACGAGTCCGATCCGCGTATGCGGAATTTTTCCGGCATGAATAGCATCCAGTATCGCTTTAAGATTGGAACCTTTCCCTGAAGCAAATACCGCAATGTTCAATTCTCCAGCCAACGATTTACCCCATTATTTTTTGCTCAAATTTACATATATTTTGGCGCATAGTCAATAAAATCGGGGAAAATGAAGTAAGATTAATTTCCGTAACACATGTACCAGGATGGCTTTTAACGAACTCCGCTTTCGAGGAATCGCAACGTTCCCTGATTGCTGTCGAGTTGTGCCCTGACCCCGACTGGAAACGGTATTGAATTTTTAATATGTCCGACAGGAAGACCCGAAACAAGAGGGCATTGAAGGTCACGGAATGTCTCCCGAACGACATCTTGAAGCGTTAGCGAAGGTTTACCCGGCCCGGGGATGCAATCGGTAAAATTGCCAAGCCCGATTCCACATGCACGGGAAAATATACCGGCAAGGCGCAAATGTTGCAACATCCGGTCAATGCGATACGGTTGTTCGCCAACATCTTCCAATACAAATATCGGATCGGGTATCGAAGGAAAATAGGGAGTTCCAACCAATGTTGAAAGGATACTAAGATTGCCACCGATCAATCTTCCGCCTGCGGTTTTCCGCTTGTTGGCAATAAGCCGGTCCCGAAAAATATTTTTGATCGGCGGCGGAGGTTGGGGAGACATCAAACAGGACCAAAACAATTCTTCGGCGCGTCCATGAAGTTTGTTGCCCATTTCTCCCGAAACAAATGGGCCGGAAAAAGAAACCAAACCGATTTTTGCCAGTAACGCGCATTGCAATGCCGTGATATCGCTGTACCCGACGAGTATTTTCGGATTACGTCGGATGAGCCGGTAGTCAAGAAGCGGCAGGATGCGTTGTGATCCGTATCCGCCGCGTACCGTGAAAATGGCTTTGACAGACTTGTCGGCGAACATCGCATTTACATCGGATGCCCGCTGGGCATCGGTTCCCGCAAGATAGCCCCGCCGGCAAAAAATATGTTTTCCCAATTTTATCCGAAAGCCGGCGCTTTCGAGGTAACGGATTCCAATTTCAATTGAATCCTGCTTTCTCGGGGGACTTGCCGGTGCGCAAATACCGATGACATCGCCCGGATGAAGTCGTGGCGGTTTTATTATCCGGTTCATGGTGATGAAAGATAATGAGAATAGGCGTGATTCGCAACGCGTTGCAAATGGAGATGAACTTCCTTAATTTACTGCAGAGTGTTGAAACCGGACGGATGAGACCCGTCGAAGAAAAAGGCAGGAAACATTAATGTGAAATGCCGGACCGATGTTACCGGCAAAGCTTACAGCTCTTGCTCGGAAATCAGCTCATCAATTGCATATCGCTGATCAGGATTTTTTGTCAGCGGCACCGGTTGTGAAGCGGTTTTCTTTATTGCCAATGAAAGAGCAACTAATCCTGCAAGAACACCGGCGAATGTCAAGAGTTTCATGGTACGGTCCTTTCATTATTGAGTGCAAATGAGTCCCTGTGATTTCCACAATTTCAGGAATGCGATTGCGAACCAATTTTGATTTTCGACTTCATGGTGAAGGTAATAGCCGAATTCCATGCGTTGTTCTCTCGTCAGAACCGGCAGATGATATTTCAATTTCTTCATGAACCAACTCCTTATGAATTTTCTTGTATCAATTAAGCACATGTTCATAGGGAGATATGTGGGAAATGTCACTCTCGGTGTGGAGCGTCACCTTGTCGGCGGGAGGGGATATCGAAATCTTGATTTACAGGCAAAAATAAAACAAATTTCAGCCTTCAAACGCAACATCGATAAAAATATTTCCTTCGGTCGAAATTGTGATCGTCAATACATTCGGCCGGCAGCACACGGTGCAATCTTCCGTGTAGACCTGTTTGCGGCCTCCGGAAATATCGACAAATGTCTCGTTTTCCTCGCCGCACGAAGGACATTGATATGTGATGACGTTTTCGTCGTTCATAATTTGATATGAAAAAGGTATTAAGATATTTTCTCTTCTACAAACCGTACGGAGTGTTGTGCCAATTTTCCGATACCGAAGGTCGAACAACGTTAAAGAATTTCGGTCCGTTTCCGGACGATATCTATCCGGTTGGTCGATTGGATGCCGATAGCGAGGGACTTGTTTTCTTGACGAATGATGGCGCGTTGAAGCATTTTCTGCTCGAGCCGAAGTTCGATCATTCCCGTACGTATCTCGTTCAAGTGGAACACGTACCCACCGAAGAATCGCTGGAACGTCTTCGCCAGGGTGTTATCATCGAAGGTCGAAAGACAAAATCCGCCGATGTTCGATTGTTAACCGAAAATCCCGATCTTCCGCCCCGTCCGGTTCCGATCCGATACCGAAAAAATGTTCCGACTGCCTGGCTTGAAATCACTTTACGCGAAGGGAAAAACCGTCAGGTGCGGAAAATGACTGCGGCTGTCAATCATCCCACGCTGCGATTGGTTCGCATCGCCATCGAATCGTTTACACTACAGGGATTGAAACCGGGGGAATATCGCGAGATTTCCCCTGCCGAAATTCAAAAACGCTTCGGTGATCGGTTTCCTTCTCACTGAAAAATTCCTATAAAATATTTTTGAGATATGAACAACGAACTCGATAAACTGAATGTTGATGCCGATCCCATCAAGCAATTTCATGTATGGTATGACGAAGCAGAACATGCCGGCATCGCACTGCCCAATGCGATGACACTTGCCACGGCAACGGGGGATGGCATTCCTTCTGCGCGTGTCGTTCTTCTGAAGAAGGTGGATGAGAAAGGATTCGTCTTTTTCACAAATTATAACAGCCGCAAATCAATTGAACTGCTTCACAATCCTCGCGCAGCGTTGGTCCTGCATTGGCAACTGCTTGAACGTCAGGTGCGGATCGAAGGCGCTATCGAAAAAGTTTCTGATGGTGAGTCGGATGAATACTTCCATTTGCGGCTGAGAGAAAGCCAGATCGGTGCAATCGTTTCGCCGCAAAGCGAGGTCATTGAAAACCGTGAAGAGCTGGACCGGAAAGCAAAAGAATTGTTGCACTTCTATGAAGGGAAAACGATTCCGCGTCCGTCTCATTGGGGCGGTTATCGTGTCATACCGATGCGTATTGAATTTTGGCAAGGGCGTGAAGCCCGACTGCATGATCGGATTGTTTATGAACGAACTCACGATACGGCATGGAAGATTAACCGGCTCGCACCATGAAATATATCATGCCACTTCTTTAACTGCATCGACGAATTTCTTCAGCTCGTCGAAATTATTGTACAGATGAGTCGAAACACGAATAGAGTTCAAGTGACTTTCGCCAACCAGTCTGATCCGGAAATTTCTTTTCGCGGCATGCTCTCCGAATTTTTCGTACGGAATATTTTTTAACCGGAATCCTGTTATAAAACCGCGCGATCGTTCTTCGGTCGGCGTCAGCATTTCTATTTTATCGCCGAGTTGAAGCAATTCCCGTTGCAGGTATCCGGTGAGAGCGTTGCCCCGTCGTACGATATTTTCGATACCGATGTGATACAGGAAATCGATAGCCGCACCGAGACCGATATATAATGAGGCATTTTGTGTTGCGAAATCATACCGGTGCGCCGTCGGGACATATCCTTTGAACTCCGGTGTTTCGGTGGTCAGATCCCATCCGGTGTCGGAATAGCCGCCGACCCACCGTGCCTGTACAACGTCCAGCATTTCTTTGCGAACATATAAAAAGCCAGTGCCTTTCGGTCCGCACATCCACTTATGACCGCATGTCGCATAGAAATCGCAGTCAATATCTTTGAGATCGAGCATAGTCGTGCCCGGACCATGAGCGCCGTCGAAAAAGACCCAGAGATTTTTTTCATGCCCGAGCTTGGCAATTTCTTTGACCGGAAATACCTGTCCGATAGTACAGGTAATGTGCGGTATGGCGATGACGCGCGTTTTTGGTGTGACCAAGTCGTTGATGCGGTTCAGATTTTCATCAGCAGTGAGAGCAGGCTTGACCGCTTTAATGACAATGCCGTCGAGTCGGGCTCTGTTCAGCCAGGGAAGAGCGTTGCCGACGTGTTCATGCGTCGTCATGATGACCTCATCACCGCGTTTCAGAGGCAATCCGCCGGCTATGATGTTAATACCTTCCGAAACATTGTGCGTCAGAGAAATTTCCGTCTCATCGACATTGACAAATTTGGCAAGTTTCGGTCTCACAGTATCCCATCCGCTGTATTCTCCCGAAATGTCAAGCTCATCCATGGATTTTTTTACGGATTCGCTGACAGGATAGGGTGACGGTCCAATCGTCCCGTTATTCAAATAGACACGATCCCGTGAGAGCGGAAATTGATCGCGCACCACACTCCAGAATTGCTCATCATCAGGCGGAATCTGTGTGTCGTTGGCAAGTATATATCGTGCGCGTGATGTTTCCGGAACAGCACTGAGCGCCCATGTCCCGACGATGCCGCTGGTGACTTGTTGAATAAATCGACGGCGAGAGGTAGTCATGTTCTTGTTTCCTTTCCTTACCGGGATTCAATGCTGAAATTCCGCAAAAAGATTATCATAATTTTTAGCCGAAATGGTCCCATCCGCGGGGTTGCAACGGCTGTGATTCTCCCTGTTCGTTGACGAGCTCGATTTTTTCCGGAGTGCCGGTCATTCTGCCGATGATCGTGACATCATCAGTCAATGATTCAAGCTTTTTGTATTCATCGTCGCTTATCGTGAATAATAACTCGTATTCTTCGCCGCCGAATAAAGCGTAGGTAATCGGACTTTCGTTAAACTCTCCTGCAATTTTTTGGGTTATACCGATCACGGGAAGATTATGTTCGTAGACCGAAGCCCCGACGTGACTTTGTTTGCAAAGATGATGAACTTCAGAGGCCAGCCCATCGCTGATGTCGATCATCGATGTTATGGTGACCTGTTCGGTAAGAATTTTGGAAATATCCAGCCGTGGTTTCGGCATCAAATGTTTTTCGATTGCGGGAGCATAGGGAGAAAGATTCGGTTCGAATTGTTTCGGTTCCCGCGAATGTAAAAACCGTGATTTTTCCCGCTGGAGAATTTTTAATCCCGCCAACGAACTGCCGAGGTGTCCGGTAACGCATAACAAATCTCCTTCGCGGGCGCCGCGACGGTAGAGTAATTTATTTTCATTTGCTTCACCGATAACGGAAACAGAAATCATCATATTGCCGGGTGATGCCGTCGTATCGCCACCGATAATCAGGCAGGAATACCGTTTACACGCCGCATACGGCTCCGGCATATAATTGTTGTACCATTTCCATGGAAATTTTTTGCGGCAATGCGATCATGATGGTCGCATACCGAGGGATACCGCCCATCGCCGCAATGTCACTGAAATTTTCAGCCATCGCTTTCCATCCCAAATGATTCAGTGCGGTAAATGTGAGATCGAAATGAATTCCTTCAATCAACGCATCGGTGGTAAAAAGCTGAACCGTTCCCGGTGCGGGCCGAAATACAGCCGCATCATCTCCGATTCCGTGAATAAGATTTGCATGAAGGCCGGGCATCCTCGATGCGGATATCGACTATTTTTTTTATGCGGTCGATTAAACCGAACTCGCCGATGGAAGATATCGCCGTATGAGATTCACTCATGGAGAAAAGGGAAAACGATTTTCGAAAGACCGATAAATTGCTGAAACCGGCAGAAAGATTATTTCAGCAACGCCGTGATCGCCTGAGAAAAAAATTCTTTTGAGCGGCCGCCGACAAATGTCTGAACGATTTTTCCGTGGCTGTCGATGAGAAATGACGTTGGAATTGCCGGAATGTTGCCGAATGCCTCTTCCAGTTGTTCGTTGGAAATTAAGTTCTGATACGGGATGCCGTGTTGCTGGACGAATGATGCAACTTCGGCCGCAGCATCGGCGCCGCGGTCGGTAGAAATTCCAAGGAGTTTCACGTTCTTACCGGAAAAATCTTTGCTGATTTGCACCAGATCCGGCAATTCATTCTTGCAGGGACCGCACCACGTTGCCCAAAAATTTATCAGCGTAACGGTTCCGCGGTATGAATCGAAATCGACTAATCTTTCCGGAACTGTCTTTCCATGAAAAATTCGGAACCAGATCGGGACGTGTATTGACGGAATTCACCGCAAAAACAATTGATGAATTTTTTTGATCGGCTTGCGTGGTCGTTTCCTGATGCTGTTGTTGCGCACAACCGCCGATACTGAGAAGAATAAGAATACCGAATGTTGAAAAGAGTTTTACGATCATACAATGTTATCTGTCTAATGTTAACGATGCCATGAGTTGTTCTTTCGGGATATCGGAAATTGCACAGCAAATTAACGAATCTTTTACCCAAATTACAAGCGAACAATCGGGCTTGGGGTTTTCGGAATACCATCCGGTGGTTTTCAGTTGTTGCAGAACATTTTCCGGAAGATTGAGATCGCCGCCCCGGAGAATATCGCTCATATCGTGTTTGAAGTATGTAAACGACATTATCATCGAGCATGATAGAAGAGATGGGCGAGATGATGGTTGCAATAATGACCCGAATGACCGCCGAGCAATGCGCAGTGTTTCATCGGCAGAAATGAAACATGGAAATTGACGGCCGGTTCCAAAAATGTTCCGACGACAGCCGGATCGGAGGATGCGATTTGAGGCACGAGCTTTCCGTCCAGAACACTGTCGAAGTCATTATATGTTTGATGAATCATGTTTCCATCGACCGGCTGCGCGTGCGAATGATGTATTTTTTTAGGGTTATACAAAAAACAGAACGGCAATAATTGCGAGACCGGTACCGAAGGCAAACAACATTTGACGCGTCGGACGGATAAGGAAATCCCGTATCGTTTGAAAAAATGATGGTGAGGATTGTTCGCGAGGCGATGGCACGAGAAATTTCGTTTCGCAGTGCAAGCGGTGCGGCAACGCGGGGGAGGCGGTTGCGGACAATGGACTTTGTGGCAATTTCAAATTCGTATTCGAAACGGCAGCGGGGGCATTCGGCAATGTGCTGGCGGAATTGAGGGAGAACCTCAGCAGCAAGCGTCCCGTCGACGCCGGCTGTCATGCATTCCAGAACTTCTTGACAATTCACGATGAGTTACAACCTTTTTCTTAGCAATGGATCGATACTGTATCCTATGATGGAATTTTTGTTACGTAACCATGTTTCTTTGCATAACCGAACAGCTTCACACGAAGCATTTTGCGACCGCGATGGAGACGCGACCGAACCGTGCCCACCGGGCAATCGACAAATTCCGCTATCTCTTCGTAACTCAATCCTTCGATGTCGGACAGGATGACCACTGTCCGGAAATCCTCAGGAAGCGATTCTATCGCTCGAGCAATATCGTCTTCCAGCAGACCGTCAAAAATCTTTTCCTGTAAATCGTTTTGATCGCTGGATTCGCTTTGTATCGTGTTGTAAAAATTTTGAATCTCAGCGTAATCGACCGTATCGGGTTCTTTTGTTTCTTTCCGATACCGGTTGATATATGAATTCTTCATTATTCTGAACAGCCACGCGCGGATATTAGTTCCCTTTTCGTACTTATCCCAGAATCGAAAGGCTTTTAAAAATGTTTCTTGAACTAAATCTTTGGCGTCATCTGCATTTCCCGTCATCCGCAACGCGTAATTGTAGAGAATATCCATGTGCGGCATGGCTTCCCGCTCAAACTCATCATGCAGTGCTGGATTATTCAAATGGCTCATCCGCGGTACACTAAAAAAGATTGAAGGAACACGTGCGACTATATAAAATGATACGAAAATGAAATCTTACCCGCAACTCGGTAAATTTTCTTAAGAAAAAGTGTGCAAAAACTTGAATTTTGAAGTGAAAAGTATGGGAAAAACAATCCGCGTAAATAAACCGGTATTCGAAATGATGACTCTGCTATTCTCCTTTGTAGAGTGTGATTCCCCACATTGTCGGATCGTCGGGAGGGTCGGTGTTCCAATTGCCGTATGAATGGGAATCGTCGGAAACAAAATGCAGCACATAACTTCCTTTATCGAGCACGATGGTTGTATTGACCATCCGGTTTTTTCTTCCTCCGCCGGCATGAAAGGTCATCGAATAGGTCATCTCCCAAACGATCGTTCCGGTATTTTCATCTTTAATCCAGCCGTAATCGTACATCGTATTGTTTTGTCCCTCGCCGATAGCGTAGACGCGGATGCGTGTGGGCTTGTCAAGCGAAAACGGTTTTGTGCTGTTGGCATTATTTCCGACGCGGATAATTTGTGCCACGATGTTTTCCTGAGGGATCGATGAATTTTTCTCAACGTTATTTATGTTGAAGGAATCTCCTTCGCCGGAGACCGTAATTCCCCAATGGTCGGGATCGTAGGGCGGTGAATCGTTCCAAGCATTGTAAGCGTGCGAATCGTCTGTTTGGTAGAAGACCGTATACGATCCTTTCGGAAGAGTGATCACTTCGTCGATCATGCGGTTTTTTTCCGCACCGCCGGCCGGTTCGGTCCGGTCGGCATCCATTGTCCACACTTTTTCCCGTGTCCTCGCATTCATGATCCATCCGTAATCCGCCATCTGCCGTTTGCCGTTCGTCCGCTCACCGAGAGCATACACACGGAGCGTTGCATTTTCTTTCAGAGTAAAGTCTTTCGAGAGCATTTCGTTGTTCCCGACTTTTGTCATCTGAACAATGATGTTCTTTTCTTCTTTGCTGGCATTCGAAAGCGTGAAGTGTGTTTTATCGTTCTCGTTGAGAGCGAGGAGAGAAACTCCGTAGTTGATCGGATCATCCGGCGGAGCGGCATTCCAATCGGTGAAAGAATGGGAATCGTCGGTGACATAATAGAGAATAAATTCACCGGCAGGGAATTGGACGACATCATCGAACTTTACGTTTTTATCGGCGCCGCCGGCAGCCCGAAGATTATCGCGCGTCATTTCCCATATGCGTTTGTGTGTTTTCATGTCGATAATCCATCCGTAATCTGCAAGAGATTCGCTGTAGTTGCGTTCCCCGATTGCGTAAATGTGAATGGCTGTCGGTTTGTTCAGCACGAAATGCTGTTGAATGTGTTCATCGACGCCGAGCCGGATCGCCTGGAAAAGGGGATGCGGGAATTCTTTTGGCGGCGTAAACGTCGGAACGATCGTCGACGAAGAATTGACGGTGAGATCGATTCCCCAATTCTGCGAGCGCTGTTTCCAATCTTTGGATTGGCCTCCGCCAAATACTTCTTCCAGCCATTCGAGGAACCCATGATGTTTGGGGGTTTCGTTTCCCAGGTTGTCTTTTCTCCGGTCGAAATTAAAATTGAAGGAAGAAAATCCATTGAGCGTTGAATAGCCGTATGCCGAAAAATAGACCTCATAACTTCCTTTCTTTAACGGCACATCGGCGTCGAACGTTCTGTCGCTTTTATTTTTCGTGGTGTTATCGAATGTCATTTTCCATACGGTCTCCCGCGTATCCGCGTTGATAATCCAACCATAGGCGTACATGCCTTCGTTGGAAAACGGAAGGCTTGATTCTCCGGCGCCGCGTGCGGTAACGTGAACGGGCATTGGTTGCGAAAGGGTAAAGCCGCCGCTTTTTACTTCCGTTTGCGAAAAATCCCGGAGCTGAATAATCGTTCGCTCTTGGGCATAGATATTTCTGGCGCTCAAAATGAGAGAGCAGGTTAAAAACGCAAAAAGAAGAATTATTTTTCGTAGGGTCATAAAATTTTCAACCATCTATATATAAAATACGATTCTAAAGGAAATTTGTTGCAGTATCAAATGATAGAAATGTCTCAACAATTGGTTGAGGTAAAAACATATAACCATCTAAAAGTCAATATAGAAAGTTTGATATCGGAGGAAATTTTAGATTTTTGTCGGAAAATAAGTTCAGCACATCATCGTTTTCGGGATCTCGGCAAAAAGAATTTGAATGCGTTGAACTTATTCTTCAATCTTACAAAGAACGGATTCGAAAATGTTGAATGAAATTTTTTCCGGTTCCTGATCATACGTGAAAGTCCGGGTCATAAAAGCAGGATGCAAATAAATATTTTTTTCACGATGCCATCCTCGAACATAATGGGAAATGATACCGCCCAATTTGGCCGCAATTTACTCTTTTGAAAAGTCATTATCAAATGCGGTCAATGTGGAAAATTCCGGTGGAACTAACGTACGGTTTCTTGCAATTCCATCAAAAAAATAGTAAGTTTCTCCGTGTCTCATGAGCGATCCGCAAAACATTCTTATCATCCGCTTCAGCTCGCTGGGCGATATTATTCTCGCTTCGCCGCTGATCCGCATTCTGCGCGAAAAATTTCCCGCCGCCCATATTGATTTTTTGACGAAATCCGAATATATCGACGCGGTGAAATTCAATCCCCATCTTTCGACGGTTTTCGAATTGAAAACATCCGATTACCGTGAACTCAAAACATTGGGCATACGTCTTCGCTATGAGCGGTACGATCTTGTGCTCGATATTCATAACAGCCTGCGCAGCAAATATCTTCGCCGGAAAATCAGACCAAAAAAAACAACGGTCGTTAACAAACGCGCGATACGGAGATTTTTTCTTGTTCATACGAAATGGAATTTTTATCGCCGGATCACTCCGGTTGCCGAACGATACATCGAAACCGCCCGCACATTCGGCGTGACGGATGACAAAAAGGGGCTCGAGATTTTTCTTCCGGATCAAACCGTTGCTTCCACACAATCCGCGATGAGCAGATTATCTCTCGGCCGGTATGAGCAGGTCATCGGTATTGTGCCGACCGCGCGGCATTTTACAAAACGATGGCCTTCAGATCGGTTTGTCGAATTTGGAATTCAACTTTCGTCCCGGCGGCATGTCAAGATACTCATCTTCGGAGGAAAAGAAGATCAGGAATATTGCAATGACCTTGCGCAGATGATCAATTCACGGTCCGGTTCCGCTGCCGCAGAAAGTTTTGCGGGAAGATTTTCGTTGCTGGAAACGGCTGCAGCATTGGATTGTTGTCATGTGGTCGTTTCGAACGACAGCGGGCTGATGCACCTTGCCGCAGCGCGCAAACGGAGCATTGTCGGCATTTTCGGTTCGACCGTTCAGGAATTTGGATTTTTCCCGTACGGAACCGAGTCGATCGTTGTCGAGAACAAAAAAATTCATTGCCGTCCCTGCACACATATCGGTTTGCCGGAATGTCCCAAGGGGCATTTTCGGTGCATGAACGATATTCCGTTGCAGGAAGTCCTTCTTGCCGTCGACACGTTGGCGATATCCCAACAATTGAATAAACGCTCATGACCCAACGCTCATCATCGGGAATGATTCATCACGGGAACCATATCGTTCTTCTTCCGAGTGAATCGTGATGCTCTGGCGCCTTTTCTATAATATCATAGTCATTCCGATTATCTGGGCCGGATTTCAACTGTTCGGCGTTACGGATAAAAAAGCAATGCGGGCTATTCGGGGAAGACGCGGATTATTTACGCGCCTGGAAAAGCAAGTTGCGAAACTTCCCCGGGATGCAAAGCGAATTTGGTTTCATTCATCGTCGATGGGAGAATTTGAACAAGCCAAACCGATTATTGCCGAACTGAAAAAGAGAAGACCTTATGTTCAAATTATTGTTTCATTTTTTTCTCCGTCGGGATACGAGCATTCGCTGTCGTATAAACTTGCCGATATCATCACATATCTTCCGTTTGATTCATCATCCTATGCAAAACGATTCGTCGAGTTGATTCGACCCTCTGCAGCGGTTATTGTCCGGTATGATATATGGCCCAATCATGTGTGGGCGCTCCAGGATGCCGGCGTGCCGACGTTCATTGCCAATGCCACACTGCGGCGATCGACATCGCGCGCATTGCCGTTCTTCAAACAGTTTCACCGCATGATTTACGATCGGATTAATTTTATTCTCACCGTTTCGGAAAGCGACAAAGAGGCGTTTGCGTCGTTCGGATTGCTTCGTCCCATCGTGAACGTCATCGGCGATACGCGGTACGATCAGGTGTGGACGCGCAGTACGGAATCAAAGTTGCGGCATGTTTTGGATAAGAAAATCCTTTTGGGAAAAAAAGTATTGGTGATCGGAAGCAGTTGGAAAGAAGATGAGGAGGCGATACTGCCGGCGTGTATTTCATTATGTGAACGCCATCCGGATTTTTTTATCATTCTGGTTCCTCATGAACCCACCGTGGAAAATCTTGAGCGTATCGAAACGGGTATGAACGGCCATGCTTCGTCTATTCGTTTTTCAAATCTGAACGAATACAAAAATGAGAGGGTGATTCTTATCGACAGCGTCGGTATTTTGATGGCGGTTTATCAATATGCGCATCTTGCGTTTGTCGGCGGAAGTTTCCGGAACGGGGTACACAATGTGCTTGAGCCCGCGGCGTACGGCATTCCCGTACTGTTCGGACCAAAGTACGAAAATTCTCAGGAAGCCCAGGAAATGCTTCGTAAGGATGCAGCTCTTATGGGGAACACGGGGGAAGAAATTTGCGGGCACATTCATCGCTTATTAACTGAAGACAAGTATGAAAAGAAGTTTGGAGAAAATGCGGAGGCATTTGTCCGTTCGCACACCGGTGCGACGGAACGGTTTCTTTCATATTTGGAAAAGATAATTTAAGAAAGGGCAGTAAAAGAATTCTTAAAAATTACCGGTTTTGATACGACAACAGGCATGAACGGCGATGTGGCGTTCAGTGCCGAATTTTGAGAAGTGCAACCGGCATCCGGAAAAAATCAGCTCCTACCGATACAGAAGCGTAAAACCTTTGAACGGGATTATCGAATTAGTTACGCCCTATCAGTCGACAACCGAATTGTTCTCCTCCCTATTTTTGTATGCGTCGTCGTGAAATCGATCCATTTGAAAATCGTACGAATTCACATTTGCCGTGATCAAACACGATGGTGATGTTGAGTTCAAGCCGATCAGATATTTTCTGAAGAAGCTTTAAGGAAGGAAAACAACACCCGGCTTCAACTTGAGCGTAATGTTCGCGGCTTACACCGAGCATATCAGCCACTTCTTTCTGCAACAAACTATTCTGACGACGATATCCTTTCAGGATACTTGAAAGTATACCCATGCCTCCCCCCAATTGATATGTAAGAAAAAATATTACAAAATAATGCTTGATTCTTACAACGTCTCGGGGTAACTTAAAAAAGTTATTTCAGATAGTCAAGAAAAATCTGCATTTTTTTTACTCAGATAATAAAGATGAATCTTCAGCAAGAGTTTTTGAATCTGTTCAATATTCTCGCGACTCCGACAGAAGTCTATGGAGAAATAAATATTACCCCTCGCTGGCGAATCCCATTCTTATTTCTTGTTATCAGTTCTACAATTGTCGGGTGGTTCATGATTCCGGCCATTATGGAGCCGATGAGAAAAATCTTCGCTTCTTCATTCGGTCAAGGGTCCGCGGATATAGCAATCAAAGGGATAATGAAATCTATACTTGTGGCACAACTTCTCATTGAGCCATTGCTCAAATTAGCTCGATGGCTTGTTCTGTCGGCGATTCTATTTTTTATCACCCGTCTTTATGTGAAAGGTGATTTCCTGCTCTTTAAAAAACTATTTTCTGCTGTTGCATACACAGAATCAATTTTTGTTCTTATGAGCATCCTGACAATACTCATAATCTATGTGAGGGGTATGGATAATATTGAAGTGATGGGTGACCTTACGGTTTTCAAGGGGTTAGATTTTTTTCTGAAGGGGAAGGATCAAAATACAACCGTCGTTACTGTTCTCAGTAATATCAATCCATACTCGATATGGTATGTTATCACAATTGCTTTCGGGGTGAGTGTGTTTACAAAGCTTCAAAAGTCTCAGGCGTTCATCATTGCGAGTGCGAGTTGGTTGATCTGGATTACAATAAGCATAGTACAGTCGAAGGTCACGGCTTTTTTAGTTGGATTGATTGCAGGACGAAGTTGATGGTTATCAACATATGTCTCCGGGTAGCCGTCTGATAGTCATGGGAGACTAAAATAATTATAAGGGAGGCGGTATGAAGTATCTTACCTTGGTTGGATTGAGCGTTTTGATTGTACTTTCGCTCGCTTTTGCTCCAACAGCAAATGCCTGTTCATGTTCTTGTGCAGACCTATCTGCATGCATGGATAAGTGTCATCATTACTATTCTGATCCGGTGCTGCAAAATGCGTGCTATGGGGGTTGTGCACTAGCCTGTTGGTGGCACGGAGAATCATAAATCAATATTGTACATCGTAACTCGCCGTAATATTGATTACGGCGAGTTATCATATTCTTCAAATTTTAAAAGAGAATTAATTCCATGCGCTCATATATATTTATTGTCCTCTTCTTAATTGAGAATGTTTCTTTTTCTCAACAAAAGGTAAAATCCATTACGCTGAAAGAAGTTTGCTCTATTGGAAATTCAAATCAAAGTTTATTTATTCAGGTTGGAGATATTGCCTGCGATAATAAGGGTTTCATCTATGTGACTGACCAGTATCAATACAAAGTGAAAAAATTTGACGACAAAGGGAAGTTTATCTCAGAATTTGGAAGCCGGGGAAAACAACGGGGACAATTTCAGGCTGGGCCGGCCAATATAAAATGCATTACTGACACAATCGCTGTTGTTGATTTGGGGACGTCGAATATTCTTTTTTTTGCAGCAGATTTTAATATGCTAAGCAAAATAGATGTATCATGTCCCATTGCGGATATAGCATTCGACAAAGGCGGGAGATTATATGCGAGTATGATCCCATACGAAGATGAGGAGAGTATCATAAGATTATTTGATAGAAATGGGAACAATGTTTCACACCTCCCTCTGTATAAAATTAGTGGAGATCCCTTCCTGAACATCACAATGCTATGCGTAGGTGCAAATGATTATTTGATCGTGGAATATTTATATGTCAACAAAATCATCGTATACACTGATAAACATGAATTTCTAACGCAGTTCAAAATCAAAGAACTACCCGATCAATCTGTCGCTAATGAATTCAGTGGTAGCAAGGTTGGCTCATTCCCAGAAGGGGAAATGTTTAGGGATATTGCTGCAGACAAGAAGGGTTATATTTATGTTTTGGGAGGTCTTTACTCTAAACACCCCAATAGGGATGTTTACGTTGCGGATTATAATGGAGATCTCCAAACAACATTCGTTTTGCCGGAAGAATCGGGAATACTTTATTTTGATGCCAAGGGTTTTTTATATACACGAGAGCAAAAGAGGACAGTTGTCAAAAAATACGCTGTTCAATATCATAATTTCTAAGAATATGAACGTGGGCGTCAGGATTCTAATATTTGTTATAATATTGATTCATTTCAGCTCAAGAGGAATTTCACAAACCACTCTTTCAAAAGAGTCTGTGCAAAGTATAGAGCTTCAAAACTATATAAGATCGGTCAGTAATAAGTTAGACTCAAACTCGGCGGATCAAAAGGTATTGGCCGTTCTCATTCGATTTATTAATTTTGGATGTGTGGCTTGTTTGAATGAGTTTTTCGACTTTTCCGACTCATTACAACAAAGTATAACAAGGTATGGCAAAAGGAATATTATTTTGATGTTTGCCAGAGATAATAGTGATGAAGATGTTCAGGATAGGATTATGAATGGGTGGATGAAAGCGAATGGGTTAAATTTTTCAATGTATCTTGTTCCGCGTGGAATATTTGATGATTATTTTGTAGATTATACAACAGTAATATCAATAAATGAGGACGATTCTATTGAGTACTTCGAAAAATTTCCGATTGCTACTCAAAGAAAGGAAGAAATTATCAAGTGGCTGTTTGAAGCCAAATGACTAGTTAAGTATCTTTGTTATGACAAACGGTTAGCATGTTGTTACTATGTCGACGACAAATTACATTGCAGAATTCCATTCGATAAGTAAAGTCTTCACGGGAGAATTCATTCGCAAGACTCGGACCGTTGCGGTATCCAATGTTTCGCTTGCCATAGAAGAAGGCGATACATTCTGTCTCATTGGTCCAAACGGAGCAGGTAAGACAACACTCATTAGAATGTTGCTCGATTTCACCAAGCCCACCTCAGGTTTTGCAAAACTCTTTGGTCAGCCAAATCATATTCCCTCATTACGTGACTCGATCGGTTATTTCCCGGAACGTGTTAAATACCCTCCAAATTTAACTGTGAAAAAGTTTCTAATGTATTGGGGGCAATTCAGCGGATTGGATGGAAAGCCGCTTGTCTCAAGTGTTGACGAACTGCTCAAATTTGTGAGGTTGGAGAAGAAGAAAGATGCATTGATTAAGAGTTTGTCGAAAGGAATGACGGTAAGGGTTGGGCTTGCACAAGCGCTGCTCAATGATCCAAAACTCTTGATCCTCGATGAGCCAACCGACGGACTGGATCCATTGGGAAGAATCGAGTTTAGAGATCTGCTAAAAGAACTGAAAACGCAGGGGAAAACAATCGTTATCAATTCTCATTTGCTTTCCGAAGTCGAGCAGATCTCAACAAGAGTTGGTATTATGGATGAAGGGAAGCTCATTAAAGTCGATACAGTAGAGAATTTGATTTCTGCACAATATGAGATGACTATTCGTTTTCAATGCTCGTCGCCTGATGTGATTACGCAACTTCGGGTACACTACGAAGTCAGACAAAATGGGCTTGACTGGAACCTCTTGCTTACACATTCACAGGATCTCGATGGAGCGATAAAGCGATTGACGAATTTGGAAACTACGATTCGAAGCATTGAAAAAAATCAAAGCTCTCTTGAAAATCGATTTCTGTCGTTAGTTAAAAAACAATCATGAGATTTTTCAAATTATATAAATATATGACAGAGCAAGCGATGAGGGGGCTGATGGTTAAGGCATGCTTTGTCATCATTGTATTATTACTGATTGCATTTTCGTTTACTCCCAGCTTGCCTGACCCCCAAATTATTATTCAGATCACTACAGTGTTAGGTCTCGCATATTTTATTGTCACAACGGCCGGAAGCATCATTGAAAAAACCGAACGATTCTCAGTCGAACTTTTCCTCTCCAAGCCATTCACACGCCGAGACATTATTTTTGCAGACTTTTTAGGCACAGTAACATCGATTTCGTTTCTTATGGTGCTTTTCTCCATAGGTTTGTGGCTCATCTTTGGGTTTCGTCAAAATGAATGGGAAGCGTCGCTTCTCGCACTTTCGTTATCAATGGTCATCGCGTTTAGCTCTCTTTATTGTTTCATAATTCTGACCGGGATTCTGGTTCGTAATACAGCCATTGTTATTTTATTTTGGGTAGGATATGTCTATTTCGGTGCTCTTCTTTTAGAAACTCGCTCAGATTTTATATATGGTAAGTTAAGCGGGATTTACTATCGAGTGATTTTTGATACACTGTATTATTGTTTGCCGCAGGTGCTTTCAATTTGCAAAATATTTTCCCGACTTAAGTTTGGCGCACTCAGTGATTTTTCTCCGATCATGTTCTCACTGATTTCAGGTGCAGTAGCTTTAATGGCATCTGTTTTGATTTTTAATCATAGAGATCTTGATTAATTTGAAACCTTGTTCATACAAATTGATTCCATTCGGGCTTTGTATAAGCTAATCAAGCTGCTTGACTTTCTTTCGAAAACCTTGTGTATTTAACCTTAAAATGGGGAAAATTTCGGTTCTATCACAACTTTATGATGGGATCGCAACGGGGATTTATTGGTCTCAAATTTTTTATACGAAAAAACTTGACTTCAATGTAATAAAGTTGTATATTCTTATCCCACTCATGTGGTAATTCCGATCCCATAAATTCTCCAGGATCGGGATTTTTATCTCAAGTGTTCTTTGAAAATAGAGATGCATAGCTCTAAGTCAAGCTTTTGCAGACAATCAACCAGTCCCTATAAAAAGGGATTTGCCATTGATCAGGCTCGAAGTTGAAATTTTAAAAAATTACAACGGAGAGTTTGATCCTGGCTCAGGACGAACGCTGGCAGCGTGCTTAACACATGCAAGTCAGGGAGAAAGGGGTAGCAATATCCCGAGTAAACCGGCGAACGGGTGAGTAACACGTAGGCAACTTTCCTTGTGAACGGGAATAACCCCGGGAAACCGGGGCTAATACCCGATGACGCTTCGTTATAGCATTATAATGAAATTAAAGGCCCCAAAAGGGTGTCACAGGATAGGCCTGCGTCCCATTAGATAGTTGGCGGGGTAACGGCCCACCAAGTCAACGATGGGTAGCTGGTCTGAGAGGACGATCAGCCACACTGGAACTGAGACACGGTCCAGACTTCTACGGAAGGCAGCAGTGAGGAATATTGCTCAATGGGCGAAAGCCTGAAGCAGCGACGCCGCGTGAAGGATGAAATCCGTTAGGATGTAAACTTCTTTTGCGGGGGATGAATGTTCCGGTCTCCGGAATTGACCGTACCCCGTGAATAAGCACCGGCCAACTACGTGCCAGCAGCCGCGGTAATACGTAGGGTGCAAGCGTTGTCCGGAATTACTGGGTGTAAAGGGTCCGCAGGCGGGCGAACAAGTCGGTGGTGAAATCTTGTGGCTCAACCACAAAACTGCCTCCGATACTGTTTGTCTTGAGTTCGAGAGAGGATGATGGAATTCATGGTGTAGCGGTGAAATGCGTAGAGATCATGAAGAACACCGGTAGCGAAGGCGGTCATCTGGCTCGATACTGACGCTCAGGGACGAAAGCGTGGGTAGCAAACAGGATTAGATACCCTGGTAGTCCACGCCTTAAACGATGGATGTTCGGTGTCGGTCCGCAAGGATCGGTGCCTGAGCCAACGCGTTAAACATCCCACCTGGGGAGTACGATCGCAAGGTTGAAACTCAAAGGAATTGACGGGGGCCCGCACAAGCAGTGGAGAATGTGGTTCAATTCGATGCAACGCGAAGAACCTTACCTGGGTTTGAAAGGCAAGTGACAGGCGATGAAAGTCGCTCTCGTAGCAATACGCACTTGTACAGGTGCTGCATGGCTGTCGTCAGCTCGTGCCGTGAGGTGTTAGGTTAAGTCCTGCAACGAGCGCAACCCCTGCACTTAGTTGCCATCAGGTCAAGCTGGGCACTCTAGGTGGACTGCCTACGCAAGTAGTGAGGAAGGCGGGGATGACGTCAAGTCCTCATGGCCCTTACACCCAGGGCCACACACGTTCTACAATGGATGGTACAAAGGGATGCTAAGCCGCGAGGTGGAGCCAATCCCAAAAAACCATCCTCAGTTCGGATTGGGGTCTGCAACTCGACCCCATGAAGCTGGAATTGCTAGTAATCGCGTATCAGCATGACGCGGTGAATACGTTCCCGGGCCTTGTACACACCGCCCGTCAAGCCATGGAAACTAGGGGTACCCGAAAACGCTACGCTAACCGCAAGGAAGCAGGCGTCTAAGGTAAAACTAGCGACTGGGGCTAAGTCGTAACAAGGTAGCCGTACCGGAAGGTGCGGCTGGATCACCTCCTTTCTAAGGAGTTCTTCTCACCGAAAGGTGAGAGAACACTTCGAGAAAATCCTGCTGAGTTTGATTTATCTATGCTCTCTATTTTTTTATTTTTTGTGTTCAAATCTGGGCCTGTAGCTCAGGTGGTTAGAGCGCACGCCTGATAAGCGTGAGGTCAGTGGTTCAACTCCACTCAGGCCCACTGAAAGGCGAGTGTACTCTGACGACCGGTGTGCTACGGGGCTGTAGCTCAGTTGGGAGAGCATCTGGTTTGCAACCAGAGGGTCGAGGGTTCGAATCCCTTCAGCTCCACAATCCCGTTTGCGTTTAACGGAAGCGGGATGTTCTTTGACAATTTATGAAGAGTCTGTCTATGGATAGATGTTAGTCGTTATCTATGTCCTGCCGGTGGTGGGATCGATGGATGAACAAATACATTGAACATAGACTACTAAAATTCCAATTAAAATGTTCTTTCCTAATTAATATTTTATTGATGCATCTAGAAGAACCCGTCAAAGGCGGGCGATATCTATCAAGTGAATCGATAAAGATTTTTGGTTAAGTTACAAAGGGCATACGGTGGATGCCTTGGCACCAAAAGGCGAAGAAGGACGTGGTTACCTGCGATAAGCGTCGGATAGGTGGAAGCAACCTTTAACCCGACGATCTCCGAATGGGGCAACCCTCTCAGGGTAATGCCTGAGAACTTCCTGCTGAATTCATAGGCAGGAGTGAGCAAACGGGGGGAAGTGAAATATCTCAGTACCCCTAGGAAGAAAAAGTAATTCAACGATTCCGTCAGTAGTGACGAGCGAACGCGGAACAGCCTAAACCGTCTTACACAGTAAAGGATGCAACCGTTGTGTGAGCGGTGTAGCGGGGCGCTTGCGGTCTGAATTGCAGATAAGACGGAGAGTAAAAAACCATAGTGTTAGCTGAATCGCTTGGAACAGCGAATCACAGAAGGTGAAAATCCTGTAAGCGAAAACAATATGGCTCTCTGGCGAGCGTTCCCAAGTACCACGGAATAAGTGGAAGTCTGTGGGAATCTGGAGGAACCATCCTCTAAGGCTAAATACTTTTTGGTGACCGATAGTGAACAAGTACCGTGAGGGAAAGGTGAAAAGCACTCCTAACAGGAGGGTGAAATAGTACCTGAAACCGTATGCTTGCAAACGGTCGGAGCAATGCATAAGTAGCAATACTTGTGCAACGTGACGGCGTGCCTTTTGCTTAATGAGCCTACGACTTACTCGTACGTAGCAAGGCTAATGGACTCAGTCCAGCAGCCGTAGCGAAAGCAAGTCTGAATAGGGCGATTCAGTTACGTGCGGTAGACGCGAAATCCGGTGATCTATCCTTGGCCAGGATGAAGTGGGGGTAAAACCTCATGGAGGTCCGAACTAGTGTGGGTTGAAAACTACTTGGATGAGCTGAGGATAGGAGTGAAAAGCTAATCGAACTGGGTGATAGCTCGTACTCCCCGAAATAGCTTTAGGGCTAGCCTCGGGTAAGAGTGTTTCGGAGGTAGAGCACTGATTGGGCTAGGGTCGTCACAACGATACCAAACCCAGACAAACTCCGAATTCCGATAACATGTTTCCCGGGAGTCAGGCAACGACGGATAAGCGCCGATGCCGAGAGGAGAACAATCCAGATCACCAGCTAAGGTCCCCAAGTCGAGGTTAACAGACAAAGGATGTTGAGTTGCAGAGACAACTAGGAGGTTGGCTTAGAAGCAGCCATTCCTTGAAAGAGTGCGTAATAGCTCACTAGTCAAGCGACTCGGCGTCGATAATTCTCGGGACTAAACCTCGCACCGAAGCTGTGAACTATAGCAATATATGTGGTAGGGGAGCATTCTATTCAGCGACTGCAGTGCATGCAGTTCCGTCGCAAGACGGAAGAAGGCGTACAGCGATGTATACTGGAGCGAATAGAAACGCAGATGTAGGCATGAGTAACGATAATACAACTGAAAATGTTGTACACCGAAAATCTAAGGTTTCCTGAGCAACGTTCATCGTCTCAGGGTTAGTCGGACCCTAAGCTGAGGCCAAACGGCGTAAGCGATGGAAAACAGGTTAAATATTCCTGTACCTGTTTGCAGTCGTCTGACCATAAGGAGTGACGCAGGAGTGAACGATCAGCCGTCTGTTGGATTAGACGGTCTAAGGTTGTAGGCGTGGGGTGTTGGCAAATCCGCATCCCAGTCATCGCCGAGAGCCGAATGGGATCCCGCAAGGGAACAAACTGATCCTAATCAAGCTGCCGAGAAAAACTTCGTATGGGAGATTGCAGGCAGTCCGTACCGTAAACCGACACAGGTAGATGAGAAGAGTATTCTAAGGTGCTCGAGTGAGCCATGGTTAAGGAACTCGGCAAACTAGCCGCGTAACTTCGGAATAAGCGGTGTCCCGACTGGTCAGGGGATTTACTCCCCGAAGCTGGACGGGATCGCAGTGAAATGGGCCAAGCGACTGTTTAACAAAAACACATCACTCTGCTAACACGTCAAGTGGACGTATAGGGTGTGACACCTGCCCGGTGCTGGAAGGTTAAGGAAGCGGGTCAGCCGCAAGGCGAAGCTTGCGACCGAAGCCCCAGTAAACGGCGGCCGTAACTATAACGGTCCTAAGGTAGCGAAATTCCTTGTCGGGTAAGTTCCGACCTGCACGAATGGTGTAACGATTTGGTCACTGTCTCGACCATGGGCTCGGTGAAATTGTGGTACCGGTGAAGACGCCGGTTACCCGCATATGGACGGAAAGACCCCGTGAAGCTTTACTATACCTTGGCATTGGATCCGGACAAAGCATGTGTAGCATAGGTGGGACGCTTTGAAGTCGGGGCGCTAGCCTCGATGGAGCGGTCAGTGAAATACCACCCTTGCTCTGTTTGGCTTCTAACCTCGTGCCGTGAATCCGGCACAGGGACACTGCCAGGCGGGTAGTTTGACTGGGGCGGTCGCCTCCTAAATTGTAACGGAGGCTCTCAATGGTGCTCTCAGCATGGTTGGTAATCATGCGACGAGTGTAAAGGCATAAGAGCGCCTAACTGCGAGACCTACAAGTCGAGCAGGTGCGAAAGCAGGACTTAGTGATCCGATGGTAGCATGTGGACGTGCCATCGCTCAAAGGATAAAAGCTACTCCGGGGATAACAGGCTGATCTCGCCCAAGAGTTCATATCGACGGCGAGGTTTGGCACCTCGATGTCGGCTCATCGCATCCTGGGGCTGGAGAAGGTCCCAAGGGTTTGGCTGTTCGCCAATTAAAGCGGTACGTGAGCTGGGTTCAGAACGTCGTGAGACAGTTCGGTCCCTATCCTATGCGGGCGCAGGACATTTGAGGGAAGTCGCTCCTAGTACGAGAGGACCAGAGTGACCGGACCGACGGTGTACCAGCTGTCATGCCAATGGCAAACGCTGGGTAGCCATGTCCGGAAGGGATAAGCGCTGAAAGCATCTAAGTGCGAAACCCGGCCCAAGATAAGATGTCACAGGTCGCAAGACCTCTAAAGACCCGTAGGAGATTACTACGTTGATAGGCCACAGATGTAAATACCGTAAGGTATGAGTCGAGTGGTACTAATCGGTCGTGAGACTTAACCATTAATTTTTATTGATTCACTATGATGTCGCCCGCCTTTGGCTGGTATGCATCAATAGAATTGAACGTTAATAGGATTTTATGGCCTCCGGTTTTAACCGGAGGAGATTCTTCATAGATTTTTTCTGGCGACTATGCCGCGGGTGTAACTCCTCTTCCCATTCCGAACAGAGCAGATAAGCCCCGCAGGGCCGATGGTACTATATGGGCGACTGTATGGGAGAGTAGGTCGTTGCCAGGATTTTTTTTTCGAAAGCCCGATTTCTTGAAAAAGAGTCGGGCTTTTTCTTTTTATTGGTGTCTCTCTAAAAAATTCAGTAAATTCCATAACCATGTTCAATTTTTACGACAGGTGAAGTCATGCAAATACTTATCGTCAATATTCCGCCCGAGTTTACGGATGCGGACTTGAAATCGATGTTCGAAAAATTCGGTACCGTTCATTCTGCAAAAATCGGACAGGATAAGAAAACGGGTGCTTCGGAAGGTTACGGTATCGTCGAAATGCCGGTGAAACATGAAGCCCGTGCATCGGTCGATGCACTGAGAGGAAAAGAAATGAAAGGAAAAACTCTCCGCGTGAAAATCCTGAAGCCGGACGATCCGTTTCATAATACAATGAAATCGGAAACACGTGGTTCCAGCGGCGGTGGGCAATTTCGCGGCGACGTCAGTACACGCGGAAGCGGCGCACTTGCGAAGAGGCGGTCAGCGCGGAAGCTGAGTTATCATCGTGAACCTTGCGAAGGATTCCCGCTTTCAGCGGGATAAATTTCACCTTCGCAAGGTTTGCGTTTAGGTTTTTGTTTTTATCCAACCTTTTTTTATTATACCCTGCAATTTAACCTTTCTCACATCAGGACAGGGTATCTCTATGCAACTGCAAAAAGAACTCGATCGTCGCACATTTCTCTCCATGGTCGGCAAAGGAGTCGGTCTTGCTGCGCTGACCACAACATCTGTTTCCACACTTCTCAACAACGTTCAGGCGGCGTCAAAACGCGTCGAATATCTCTCACCGGAGGATGCAGCAACCGATGAAAACTTCTGGTTCGAAATTCAAAACGCGTTTTCTGTTACACGCGGCATCACCAACCTCAACAACGGAGGTGTTTCTCCTTCGCCGCGCATCGTCACCGAAGCGCTTGTCCGTTACATCTGGGAACAGGAAGATTTAACGGCATACACCATGTGGCAGATCCTCGAACCGCAGTGCGAGACGATCCGGACACAATTAGCCGGAGTGTTCGGCTGCGATCCGGAAGAAATCGCCATCACACGCAATGCTTCGGAATCGCTGGAAATTTTATTGACCGGAATGGACTTGAAATCCGGCGACGAGATTCTCACGACGACGCAGGATTATCCCCGCATGCTGACGACATTGCGCCAGCGTGAAATCCGGGAAGGATTGAAACTGAAACTGATCAAAGTTCCTATCGCACCGCTTCATCTTGATGATATTACAGAGCAGTTCGCTCAGAATATCACTCCGAAAACGCGCGTCATACTGATTGCACACGTCATCAATATCACCGGTCAGATTATGCCGGTAAAAGCTGTCTGCGATCTCGCTCGCTCGAAAGGAATCGAAGTGATCGTCGATGGAGCCCATTCATTCGCTCATTTTGATTTCAAACAGCCGGATATCGGATGCGATTATTTCGGAACAAGTCTCCATAAGTGGATGTATGCACCGAAAGGAACCGGACTTCTGTATGTGAAACGCGAGAAAATTGAAAAGCTCTGGCCCTTGATGGCGGCAGACAAATCACAGGCAAAGGATATTCGTAAGTTCGAAGAGATTGGAACGCACTCTGCCGCACCGAAGCTTGCCATCGGTGAAGCAATACTCTTTCATAACGGCATCGGACCGAAACGGAAAGAAGCCCGCCTCCGGTATCTCTCACGGTACTGGATGAATAAACTGAAAGATCTGCCAAACATCCGTTTTCATACGTCGTTCGATGAACATCAATCATGCGGTATTGCAAACGTGGAGATTGTCGACGTCGATCCCGGCGCTCTCGGCACGTATCTCTTCGATAAGCACAAATTATTTGTCACACCTATCATTCACGACGAATTTAAAGGTTTGCGCATCACGCCGAATGTCTACACGACGCTGAACGAGCTTGATCGGTTCTGCGACGTGATGGAAACGGTGTCGAAGAAAGGATTACCGAAATAACTGGTTCAGCGGTTTACAAATTTTTTAGAGAGAAAGTTAAAACATAACTCATCATCAACCAGCATTCATTGGAGGATTCATGAAACATCTGTTGAGGTTATTCACGGGGGAAGCCAAAAACTTTCTCGGTTTGGTTATCGTCGTTGTTATCGTCGTTTTTGTATCATCATGCAAACAAGGAGATACCGGTCCGGTCGGTCCCCAGGGAGCCAAAGGAAATGCGAACGTGAAAGTGGATACGTTTACCGTTACCAATGCGAATTGGCTCTGGAATTCCGACTATACACTTTATACAGGTTCGGGAAGCTCGACAAGCTGGTTCACCCGGTACACCGATAAAATCGATTCCACGATTACGTCGGGGATATTGGATTCGGGGATGGTCCTCGTGTTTTTTACTCCAAATGATTCGGCTCAGTGGGCGCCTCTACCGTATAGTTTCCCCAGCTTCGGTGATGCCTTCTATTATAATTTTGTTTTTCAAACAATGGTCGGAAAGGTAAGATTACACATCTTCTTCAACGGGGTTGATGCTACCTCTACGATTCCGACGTTAAGCACGTATACGTTTCCCAATTACAAATTTAAGATTGTGATAGTTGCCGGCACATTGAAAGCAAAAATGCAGTATCTTGGGATCGATACAATGAACCATGAGGCAGTCATGAACTTTCTGCAACGATCGAAAAATTCTATTGAGTAGCCGGAATTTTGAACCAGAGAAGATATTGAAGCCCCGCCCGGATTCTGTGCGGGGCTTTTTTTATTAGATGAGGATAAGAATTTATCAAACGAAATTGCAGAAATAATGGGGAATTTCTTCAAGAAAGTTCATTGAATCTTTCCGGCAACTTTTCCGTTTAACAGAAATGTAAAGCTCTTTGTGTGTTTCGTTTCACTGTAGACGAAAAGAAGGAGAGATTCTATGTACTGTAAAAATTGCGGTGAACAGCTTCCGCCCGAAGTGAAGTTTTGTCAGAAATGCGGAACTCAGGTCGAGCAGATGAATGCACAAATCGTTACACCATCCATTTCCCGGCAAATAAGATTTCCTGCCCGTGATCGAGGCCCGGTCATTGTCGCATTGGGAATTCTTGCCATCATCATCTTCGGTCCGTTTACCGGCGTCCCCGGATGGGTTATGGCAAATCAGGATCTCAGCGACATACGTTTGGGTTTTATTCCCGCCACGGCCTACGGAACGGTACGGACGGGTAAAACGCTGAACATCATCGGTACATTTGTGAGTTTGGTTTCGCTGATTGTTATCGGCGTGGTCGGTATCATCCTCTTTGTTTTACTAACGGTTATTGGCGAGATGATGTTTGCGGTGTTCTGAGACATCGAACGAAAAAATCCTCATCATTGGCCTTTATAGTATTCGCAGGCGTTGTTGACCGGGCATTCAGGACATTTTGGATCAGTTGGCCTGCAGATTTCTCTTCCTAAAAACGTTAAACTCATTCCAAGCTCTCTCCAATATTGTTGCGGGATTTTTTCCATCAATTGCTTTTCTATTTTTACCGGATTCGTTCCTTGTGCAATTCCCAATCGCGGAGCGACGCGCAGGACATGAAGGTCGACAATCACTCCTTCCATCGTGCCGCCTGTTTCGCTGATGATAACATTTGCAGATTTTCTTCCGATGCCGGAAAGAGCTGTCAGTCCTTCCAGTGTTTTTGGAATATTCTTATCGTCTTTCACGGTTTGTGCCAGCGAGATAAGCCACGTCGCTTTGTTGACAAAGTTCCGTACCGATCCGATAAACGGATATAAACTGTGCGGTGTTGCTTTTGCCAGTACGTTCAGAGAAGGAAATTCTTTGAAGAATGCCGGAGCGAGTGAATTGATATGTTTATCGGAATCCTGAGCCGAGAGAATGACCGCAACGACCAATTGATACGTAGTATTGTAATTCAGGGGATGTTTTTTCCCGTGGTATTTTTTGAAAAGAGGTATCAGTGCTTCCAGCCAATCATTTTCCTTCGAAGGTTTTTTCTTGGAAGGTTTTTCTTTGGAACCTTTTGCGGTGGGAAGTTTTTTCTTTGCCATAAAGAACTCCTTAACGAATGATGTGAATGGTACAAGACTGTTCGTCGGGAATACTAAGAAGTTTCTTGCAAAAAATCAAACCGGAATGTTCTGCTATAAACAACAAACCCCGCTCAGAGGCGGGGTTCGTTGAAGTATAACCGGTGAGGTTATATCTTGGATACTTTGGCTGCTTGAAGTCCTTTGGGACCGCGCTCGACTTCAAACTCCACGGCATCGCCTTCGTTCAGGGTCTTATACCCGTCGCCGACGATTTCTTTAAAGTGGACGAATACATCTTCGCCGCCTGCACGTGAAATGAAGCCATAACCTTTAGCTCCGTTGAACCATTTGACAGTTCCTTTTTCCATGGAACTATTCCTTTCTATTAAGTGAATGAAACCCCGGTCAACGACCGGTACATTTGTACGCCGACAATCTGGCTCTTAAAACACGAAATCGCATTGAATGGCTTTTGTTTTGCACCATTCGCAGCGATTTTTGATTGCTGGCGACACCCACCTGAAAGAGGTTACTAACGGTACATCAGCACAATCTTAAAAGCGCAAAAACGGTGTACTGTTATTTGCACTTCCAATATACTGAAGGTTTTTGAAAAAAGCAAGTACTCTTTTTTCTTGAATTTTCCTGCCGGAAATGGTATGTTATCAACAAAATAGATTATGCGCACAGCCATTGTTCAAACAGACCCGAAGTTCGGCGAAGCGGCATCCAATGTCCGCGATGCTCTTGCATTCATGGAATCCGAACGAGCCGATATCTATGTCCTTCCGGAACTCTGTACTTCCGGATATAATTTTATTGATGAAAAAGAAGTTCATGCTCTTTCGGAACCACCTCTCGGACAAACGCATCAGCAATTTGCCAGCTTTGCACGAGGGCGATCATGTTATATCGTGTACGGGTTTTCCGAGAAGGCGGATCAAGTGTATAATTCTGCGGCGCTTGTCGGTCCGGAAGGGCTGATCGGCTTGTATAGGAAAGTTCACTTGTATTTCAGGGAAAAATTATTCTTTGCACCCGGAAATCTCGGGTTTCCCGTGTTCGAGCTTCCGTTCGGAAAGATCGGCATGATGGTCTGTTTCGATTGGATGTTTCCGGAGAGTGCTCGGTCGTTAATGTTGAATGGTGCACAACTCATTGCGCATCCATCCAATCTTGTGATGCCGTACTGTCCCGATGCAATGGTGACGCGGTGTCTGGAGAACCGGGTCTTTGCCGCAACGGCAAACCGGATAGGCAGGGAAGATCGCGGCGGTATCGATTTGAGTTATATCGGAAACAGTGAAATTGTTTCTCCACGCGGCGAAATTCTTGCCCGGTCGGGAGAAAATGAAGTTGGCGTTCGAGTTGTCGAAATAGATCTCACAACAGCCGCCAATAAAAAGATCAACGATTTCAATAACTTAGCGGATGATCGCCGCCCCTCGCAATATTTTCCTCAATAGCCGTTCTTGACTTTTACCCGCGACTTTCGTAGCATAGTGCCGATTTTGTAATTCTCAGGTACTGTCCAATTTCTTTGAAAGGATGAAGTATGAGTAAAAAATTTTGGATCGGTTTTGTGGCGGTATTTGTCGCTTTATCCGTGACGGATTTTCTCATTCACGCCGTCATACTTTCCGCAACCTATCAGGCGGAACCGATGAAAAGTCTCATGCGCCCGGACATGATGGACAAGCTGTGGATTTATTATGTGGTGTACGCGTTCATTTCGTTTTTCTTCACACTCATTTTCTCAAAGGGTTATGAAGGAAAAGGAATTGGGGAAGGATTGCGGTTCGGATTTTACGTCGGCATGCTTATGGCAACGCCGATGGCGTACGCATCGTATGCAATGTACCCGATGCCCTATTCGCTGGCACTGCAATGGTTCATTTACGGCGTGATCCAATATATTATTCTCGGGATCGTGGTTGCTGCGGTGTACGGAAAGAAATCGACCGCACCTTCGGCGGCGTAAATCTTGATTACAGCGATGACGTTTCAGTCATGGAACATCATCGCTCGTATTAAAGAGTTTCGCTTATCTTTTCGTAGAAACCAGGTTTTTGTGGGAATTCGGTGATTTCTCGGAATATTGTTGTACGAGCGAAACAATCTTGTCGAGATCGATCATGTCGATACATTCGAGGTGATAGGGACACGTTTTTTTCCAGCATGGTGCACATTCGAGTCCATGCGGAATAAGTTTCTCGCCGCGGTCATACAGCTCGATTTCCGTCCAGCAGGAAAGACCGAACCAGGCGATCACATATTTTTTTAGTGCGATGGCAAGATGCATGCCGAAGCTGTCGCCGGTGACAACTGTATCGCAAATGTCGATAAAGCATGCACCTTTTCTCATTCCTTCTGTTGTCGGCGTCGAAATAATTTTCTTCCGGATTTCCGGGCGAAGTGACTCAACAATCGTCGTATTGCGTTCCGTATCTTCTTTCCCTCCGAGGAGGACAATTCGCAATCGATCATCATTCGCCAACGTGTTAATCAATTGAACATGTTGTTCGATGGTCATTTTCTTGTTCGGAAACAGTGTCGAACATCCGGTATTGAATCCGACATATTTTTTGGCTGGATCGTATTGAATGGATGATTTATATTCTTCGATAAAGCGGCGTTCATCATCGGTGAAAGAAAATGTATATTCGTCGCGCCGGTATTCCAGTTCGAATGTTTCATGAAGAATGTCGATACCGGTGCGCATGTTCGTTCTGAATTTCAGTTCATCATCGTTGCCCATCCGATAATTATAAACGGCGCCGTCGTTTGCCGGAACAATTTTCCCATCTTCATTCAACAAAAACCCGAGTTTGGTTTGCGCTCTGATTTCGTTAGCAAATGAACAGGCATAATCCGTTTTATCCGCATTCATCAAATAATCGAACGTGATGTTGCGAAGAATCATCCGGTGTTCATCATTCCAAACAAAGACGCGATCGATCAACGGATTATTGAATAAAATTTTCTCCGCGTTTCCCATCGTCATCCAATAAATCGTGCTGACGGGAAATTTCCGTTTGATAGCAGGCAGGATGGAAGTATTTGCCAGTACACTGCCCAATGCGTCGAGAGAGATAATAAGAATTTTGGTTCCGAGCTGATGTTCCGGCGTATCGCGCTGACAGCCGAGTTCTAAACACTTTGCAGAGGAAAAGCAGGGCTTATATCCTGAAAAGTTTTTACATCGGGGAATTATCAATGAGGAAAATTTCATCGATCTGATTCCTTATCGATGACCGGCACGTTTTGGGCAAGGAGAATGTTATTCATAAATTTTCATCAAATTTGTAAAATCCTGGTGAAGCAACATCAAAATATGGTATTTTTAAAGATTTACCAAACCGAATAAAGTTTGTATTTTGCGGGGCTATTCAATACATTAATACTGTTTCAACGGGTGATTGTATAAACGAAATATCCTCTGATAAACAAACTTCATGGATCAACTTACACAACTACAGGAAGAAAATCAACGCTTACGGAAAGCGGTTGACGAGCTTTCTATTCTGAACGAGCTTGCCCGTGTGATCAGCTCGACAATGAATCTGGACGGTGTTATTGAAAGCGTCGTCAAACGATCGGTGCGGGCAATTCACGGACAGCAGGGAATGATCACGCTCGTAGATGAACAAACGCCGACCGAAATGAAAACGCTCATTCGCGCGCAGAACTCCACGTCCGACCAGGAACAATTTCATCTCAATCAGAATATTCTCGGCTGGATGTTGATCAACAAGAAACCGCTTCTTGCCAACGATTTGAAATCCGATCCCCGTTTTGCCGGTGTGAGGGCAGATGGAGATTTTCGCTCGCTGCTCTGTGTTCCGCTCCTTGTCAAAAACCGGCTGGTCGGCATTTTGGCCGTCTTCGATAAAACGGACGGAATTGGCTTCACAGAGGATGACAAGCGGCTGCTTTCTATTATCGCGGCGCAATCGGGACAAATTCTTGAAAATGCCCGTCTCTATGAACAGGAAAAATCATTGATCGTCATGCAGGAAGAAGTGAAGCTTGCGTCGAAAATTCAATTCGAGCTCCTTCCGCGCGAGTCGCCGAAAGTGCCCGGTTATGAAATAGCCGGAAAAAGTATTCCGGCACAGGTCGTTGGCGGTGATTATTTTGATTTTATTCCGATCGATGACAGGCGGATTGCGATTGGACTCGGCGATGTATCCGGAAAAGGATTACCGGCGTCGTTGCTGATGGCGAATCTCCAGGCGACGTTGCGGGGTCAAACACTGGGAATGACTTCCGCGAAGGAATGCATTGCGCGGTCCAACACGTTATTATATCAGAGCACGAGCAGTGAAAAATTTGTTACGCTGTTCTACGGTATTTTGGATCATGGATCTCACGAGATGCGTTTCTGCAACGCCGGACACGATCCGCCGTTCCTCCTTTCCGATGGGAAAGATCCGGTTCGTTTGAAAGCCGGCGGTATTGTTCTGAGCATTATGGACCAGTTTCCGTTTTCCGAGGATTCTGTTCATTTTGAACCGGGAGATGTTCTTGTTGTCTATTCCGATGGCGTTCCGGAAGCGATGAATTCTTCCAAAGAACAATTCGGAGAAGACCACTTATGTGAATTGTTACTCCAGCATCGTTCGCGATCCGCGTCGGAGATTATCGATGTTGTGGTTTCGGCCGTGAGACAGCATGCCGGACCATGGCCTCAATCGGACGACATTACCATGATTGTCGTAAAACGGAATCCCGTGTAAAGTATATTCGCTTTCGTCTGTTTCTAATGGATAGTTTATTGGTGGGAAAGGAATAATATCATGTATATGCGCTTTGTTCATTTGAACGTCAAACCGGATGCAATAAGCAAGTTGCGCCCGCTGTATGAACAGCAGATTGTGCCCGTTCTTCATCAGAGACCCGGATGCCTTTTTGCCGGGCTTGTCCAGGGAGTTGCTCATGCCAACGAATGTATTTCGATGACATTATGGGATTCTCCCCGACATGCCGAAGAATACGAACGCAGCGGAGTCTTTGCAAAACTTCTCCATGATATTCAACCGTACCTTGCCGATTCTTCCGAGTGGAAAATTCATCTTGCGCAGGATTTAACAGTGCAGTACGAGCTCGTTCCGGAAGAACCGGTTGTCAAGGCGTATAACGTTTCAACGCAGAAACCGGAGGATATGCTCTCGTCGACCAATTCCGGCGGATTGTATGTACGTATCGTTTCTCCGCAGCTTCGGGAAGGAAAAGTGGAAGAATTCCGGCGAATTTATAACACGGAAATGCTTCCCCGTCTTCGGGCCGTCAAAGGTTGCCGTTATGCCGCAATCATTGAGCATGTGACCGAACCGGAAAAACTCATATCCATCAGCATTTGGAATAGCAAACAGGATGCTGATGATTATGAAGTCAGCGGCGTGTTTGACGAATTGACGGAAAAAGTGAAACATACATTTTCCGAAATCTATCAATGGAAAATGCAACTTGAACAGGAAACGGGAAAACCGGTGACAACAAGCGCCGAGATGACCGTGGAAGGGTACAGCATCGTTGCCGGACAAAGCTTTTTATGATCGATGAATGCGGCACATACGTTCTCAACCGGAATTTTTATTTTGCGGAAGGACATGTCTCTCCGATGACGACGCCTATCATCGACCGGTTGCGGCATAATATTCTCTTCGAGAACATCGACGATAGAATGTTTCACGCGGTGAAACAGAAACTGCAGGAACGCCGTTATCGTTCGGATGAAATAATCCTTGAAGATGAAAGCAACGGCAGTGAGTTGTTTTTAATTGCCGACGGGCGGGTACGTATTCTGAAAAAAGGACGGTTCAGCGAAGAGAAACTGCTCGCTCTTCTTCATCCGGGAGATTTTTTTGGAGAACTGGAGCTGGTCGATGGGCGACCGCGATCCGCCCGGGTCGTTGCGATGGATGATTGTGTTACCTATTCGTTGCAAAAACGTGACTTTGAAAAACTTTTGGAAGAAAGTCATCCGTTCGCGATACGTCTCCTGCAGGTGCTCAGTATCCGGCTACGATCATTGAACAACCATTTCGTGAGCGAACTTGAGCGGAATGCACAACGCTCCGCCGCAGAACTCAATAAGCTGGAACGGCTCATCGAAGCATCCAAGGTTCTGAACTCAACCCTCGATCTCGATAAACTACTCGACGTTATTTTAGAGACAGCATTGAAAATTGTCAATGGCGACCGGGGAACGGTTTATCTTCTGGATGACGTGAAACAGGAATTGTGGTCGAAAGTGTTCACCGGTTCGGAAGTCGTCACCATCCGTCTTCCTGTGGGTAAAGGGATAGCGGGATATGTTGCTGCTACCGGTGATACGTTAAATATTACCGATGCCTATCTGGACCCGCGGTTTAATCCTGAAGTCGACAAAAGAACCGGATATCATACCGATACGATCCTGTGTATGCCGATGAACAATAAAGACGGAAAAATCATCGGTGTCTTTCAACTACTAAATAAACGGAACGGAATATTTACGCGGGATGATGAAAGCTTTATCGCTGCACTGTCCGTGCATGCTGCAATCGCCATCGAGAATGCCCGGCTCTATGAAGAAGAAAAAGCTCTGCTTCGTATGCGGGAAGAAGTCCGGCTTGCGGCAAAAATTCAGCAGGAATTATTGCCGAACAGAATTCCGCAGGTTGCCGGCTACAATATCGCAGGCCAGTCGATCCCGGCACAAATGGTTGGGGGCGACTCGTACGATTGTATGCCGATTGATGAGCACCGGGTGGCAATTTGTCTCGGGGATGTTTCCGGGAAGGGACTGCCGGCAGCTTTACTGATGGCAAATGTTCAGGCAACATTGCGCGCTCAAACCATGACGAACGTTACCGCCAAAGAATGCGTGTCTCGTTCCAATAAACTTCTCTTTCACAGCACCAGTTCGGAAAAATTTGTCACGTTGTTTTACGGAATCCTCGATGCGGACCGGCATCAATTGAGTTTTTCGAATGCCGGACACGATCACCCGATCGTGTATTCATCCAACAAAAAAATTCATCGGCTGAAAACCGGCGGTATCGTTTTGGGGATTATGGAATATTATCCGTTTGAACAGGAATCGATCGCTCTGCAGCCGGGCGATGTCATGGTGATTTATTCCGACGGTGTTGCCGAGGCGATGAATGCACAACAGGAACAATTCGGCGAAGAGCGGCTTATCGGTGTCATCAAAAAAAATCGCCGCAAAGATGCACAAGAAATTATCGAGCAAATTCTGTCGGCGGTGCAACTTCATACCGGCGATTATCCCCAGTATGATGATATGACTCTTCTTGTTCTGAAACGGAACGAAAAATAATCTCCGCCGGCTCACGATCTTGTCGTGATGATGTTATTCTTCTCCGCGTACTTCAATGAGCACAATACTGATATGTGCGATGAATCTCCACTCCGGAAAATACGATGCCGATGAAGACGGCAAGCATGCCGGTAACAAAGATGATGAATGGCAGCATTCTGAGAAACTCCGTGCTCACGAAAAGATTAACGGCAATTGCCGCCGATGTGAGGACGAATAATCCGATTGCACTTTGCAGGGATAAGATGGCATTGCGGACAAATCGGCATCGGATGAGAAGCTCCTCGGTTTGTTTTGTGATGCTCATCAGTCGGGCGTTATCGGTATAACTTAAGTCTCCCTTTTCGCCGAGACTACGGGCGTACCGTCGTTTCTCATCATTGATTAACCGGATGCGGTTCACGATATTGGAATAGCGGTTGGTTAATCCCAGCAGCAATAAACCGACTGCCGATATTCCCAGTGCGGGAGCAAGAATTGCTTGAATTGCCTGTATTGCAGTAACGGTTGGTTCTGGCATTTTTATTATTCTTAACGAAATGATATTTTGGATACAATGTAAAAATTTTCATATTAACATGAAACCCTGAACATATAAATTATTGAAGATGCATATGATGCTGAAATATTTTTTCCTGATGTTGTTGGTCATCATGTTTATCGTTACGACAGTGTACGGCGGTGGTCATGTTATTATTGTCGTTATCGATGGAGCGCGGTATTCCGAAACCTTCGGTGCGCAAGACAAATATATTCCTGTGATGTGGAATAGTCTCCGGACGCAGGGCACCATCTTTACCAACATGCGCAACGAAGGAAAAACATCAACCTGTCCCGGGCATTCTGCCATGCTAACCGGCGAATGGCAGTATATTGTGAATGATGGAACGGAGCGGCCGCACAGCCCGACCATCTTCGAATATTTTCGCAAACAGACAGCCCTTCCCGCCCAATCGTGTTTCGTGGTTTCCGGTAAAAAGAAATTGAATGTATTAACATACGGTACCGACCAACACTACGGTGCTGCCTACGGGGCATCGTTCGTTTTCGGCGACACGAGTGATATTGAAACGTGGGAAAAAGTTTCGCAGACGATCGATCAGATATCATCCGCAATTGATGATCGTCAATTTACCGCAGGTCGATCTGTACGGGCACGAAAATAATTGGAATGCATACGTCGGCGCGATTCACCGGGCGGACAGTATTGTCGGCTTGCTCTGGAATAAAATTCAATCCGATTCGGTGTACCGGAATACCACAACGTTATTTGTGACGAACGATCACGGCCGTCACGATGACCAACATGGCGGTTTCCGTGATCATGGAGATGCGTGTGAAGGCTGCCGGCATATTATGTTGATGGCGTTGGGTCCGAATTTTGCCGGTAATGCCGTCGTTGCGGATACAACATTGCAGGTCGACCTCGCTCCGACCGCAGGGTATCTCGTGGGGATCAAGATTCCTCCGGTTCTGGGAAAAAACATTCTGGAAAAACAATTTCAACACCGTTGATGAAGAAGATCTGCGGGTTTGTTGCTCTTCTACTTTTCCTTTCCAGCAATTTGTTTGCACAAATTCCGGAAATTTCCATTACTATTTCTCATGATGATTCGCTGGAATTGTATTCACGCGATGTATTCAGCAACGATTATCTCAAAGCGTCATTTTCATGCGGAGGGGAACAGTGGAAGAAAACCGAGTTGCGATTCAAAGGGCGATCGAACCGGCCTTGGCCTAAAAAATCATTCCGGATAAAATTTCCGGAGGATCATCTCTTCCATGGAGCACATGAAATTAATCTTAATGCGATGTATCTCGACAGATCGTTTCTCCGCGAGAAACTTTCCTGGATGCTGTTTGAGGATCTTCATGTATTGGCTCCGCACGCGATGTACGTTCGCCTTCTGATCAACAATAATCTGCAGGGATTATATCTTCTTGTCGATCACGTCGATAAATATTTTCTTCCGCAACACAAAAAGAAGAACCAGGTTGCTCTCTACGAAGCCGACAGTAAATATGCCCTTGGCGATTTGACCGAAGAACCGGAGAAATTATTGAAGATGTATTATTCCAAACATGCCGGCGAAGATAATTTTGATGATCTTGCAATCGCTGATTTCCACATTGAACACAACCCCCGATTCATTGTTCGAACAAACTATGAATCGGATATTCGACATGCAAAGCGTTTATAACTGGTTTACCGGAAATATTCTGACCATGAACGGCGATTCGTACAGTAAAAATTATTATCTCTATAAAGACGACTCCGTTACGCTCGGGAAATGGATGATCATTCCGTGGGATTATGATCTGACCTTCGGTGTCAGCGGCGATCCTGCCATGCCGGTTGAAACGACATTGTTGAATGACGGGTTCGGGTACACATTTCCGCCGTTGATGGGATTGCGGAATGTTCTGAAAGACCGATTATGGAAAACATCTTCGATGAGGGAACATTTACGCCGCTCTGTCGATATTGCACTGCACTATTTTTTTAATGACGAACTGATGGATCGGCGTATTGATAGTCTCGTCATGATGATTCAAGCGGAAGTGGAGCGGGATCCTCAAAAACGGGGAACAATGCAGGATTTTTTTGAAACGAAAGAGGCACTAAAGTATTTTGTTACTGCCCGGAGACAATATCTTCTCAAAACATTCATCCATCGGCCGGAAGGGTTGTTCAACGATGTTACACTTTCAGTCAAGAGGGGTTGGAACTATTTTGTCGGCCTTGACGGAAGACAAATTGCAAAGTTGTGGTTTCCCGATGTGAGCGGATTGGATAGCGTGCGCGTTGTTGCCCATCCCGGTGTGTTGCCCCCGAATATCGGATTGGATAGCAACCGGTGCGTCAGGCGATGGATACAAATAGAAACCTTTCCCCCTTCTGCCAAATTTCAGGCAAATTTCGAATGGATGTATCATGATCTCTCATCGAAAGATCGGGAAGTTCAACCGGGCGTGACGGACGAACACGCGCTTCGGTGTTTTTGGTACGATGGGACAACGTGGAAGCCGACTGTTGGGTCCGAAATCAATCCGGTGTCGAATACAGTAAAGGTTGTGCTTATTACGGAAGAATTTTGTAATCATGGGAAGTATTTTGCCGTTAAAATGCCGTAACATCGTTCCCGTTTTTTTATTGTTCTGTATCCTGCCGCTTCATGCTCAACAGCGTAGTGATTTTTTCATCCATCTTGATAATGGCGACAGTCTGGATGCGACCAGTTTTTTCCCGAATATGCCCGCACCGTCGAACGGATTTCCTGCCATAATCTTTATTCACGGTTTCGGTGCTGATAAATCCACACGCATACCGTCCTGTGCCGCGTACGCCGCAAATGGTTATGTTGCCTTTGCCTATTCGGTTCGCGGACATGGAAGGTCGTCGGGAGGATCGACAATTATGTCGGCACAGGAACGCCGGGACCTTTGGAAAGTCGTGGAGTATATAAAAAAAATGCCGAATGTGGATTCGTCCGCCATCGGTATTGTCGGCAGTTCGCAGGGAGGATTGCACGGCTTGTGGGCGGCGGCTGATCGACTTGGTGTACGAGCTGTTTGTGTTGATGACATTGTCCCACAATGGGCGTCGGATATGTTGATGAACGGCTCGATACGACGAACACTTTTGCTTCTGCTGACGACGAATACGGTTCGTTATGCCTCGATTCGGGATTCGTTGTTGCCGTTTGTCATCAATGATGAATATGATTCTTTGCTTGAGCGATTTCCCAAGGATCGTGACATCGATCCGGCGGCGGCAATTTCATCGGGTCTTCCCATCGAAACATTTCTCAAATGGCAGGACCATTATTTTTCTCCGGGCAATGGAATTGGATTCTTCGATAAGCAAACGTCACCGAAAAAATTATATCTCGGTACCCAGGGACATTTTTCCGATGATGACTCGTCTCAAAGTTACGTTCAATCCGATCTCGTCTTCCGATGGTTTGGAAAATTTTTACAGCGCCGTGAAACCGGAATACTGAATGAGCCATCCGTTACGTTTGCCTACAGCAGTTTGCCGGTCGATTCGATGGGACGATTTCATTGGACGAACATTGCAGCTTCATCGTTTCCGCCGTCAGACGTTTCTTCACTGGAATTCCATTTGAAACCGGATAATCCGAACAACACAAAACGGAAATCGCTTCCTCAAACAATTGTTCTCGAAAACCTTTATACGGATTCAACCTATACATTCGATAAAGGTTCCATTGAAGGTTTTCATGGTTCACGGTTCGAAAAAATTATTCCCCAGCAGCGGATTGTTTTTACATCACCGGTCCTTGATTCGAATCTCTTTTGGTTCGGCCAGCCGAGCATGAAATTATTCCTCTCTTCCGAAAGCAAAACATTTCCCCTGCATGCACAGATTTTTGAAGTCGATAGTCTCGGTAACGAATATTTTATTAACCGCATTAACTTTACTGCCCGGCATTGGAGAAAAGGTTCAGGGAAATGGATAACGGTAAATGGAATTCCCCACGCGCATCGATTTTCTGCCGGAAGCAGAATCCGCGTTGTGCTGACGAATATTGATAAAACGAACCGCAAAAATCTCGGCTCGTTTCCGTTTGTCCTTCCGATATTTGCACACGCAAGTGTGGAGATTTTTCTTGATGCGCGGCATTCTCCATCAATATTCCTTCCGATACTTGATAAATCATTTTTTGTAAAAAAGAAGATAAACGTTTTAACTCTGAATCATTAGAAACGCTTCCATTTTCGCCAATCTTTGCTTTTTCCGTTCGTCGGAGTTCTTTTGAGATTTCCTTCTTTTTTTGTAAGATAGGTCTGCTGAAAACTCAATACGAAATTTTCTTGAAGCAAAAAGTGTGAAATCCAAACGACTCGGCATCTGGCTTGCGCTGATCATCGAAATCCTGCTCCTCACGATTCTGACATCATCGTTTGGCGGAGAGAAAATTTTCGAGTCGACATTTTTGAACTGGGTGAATATCTCGCAGGTCATCCGCGCACTTTCGTTCATTGCAATTATGGCTGTCGGACAAGCGCTGGTCATTATCACGGCGGGGATTGATTTGTCCGTCGGTTCTGTCCTCGGTCTTACCGGCGTCATTACTGCTGTCCTTATGAATCACGGGTCCGGTATTGCCCTCGCCGTTCTCATCGGGTTGTGTGCGGCAATACTGTGCGGCGTGCTGAACGGGTTGTTAATTACCCGCGCCCAATTGCCGCCGTTCATCGCAACGTTGGGTATGATGAGCATTGCGCGCGGTCTTGCCTTCGGTTTGACCGGCGGAGAAACGATCCGGAATCTTCCGCCGGAATTTTTAGCGGTGGGACAGGGAACACTCGGCGCGATTCCTATTCCGATCCTTGTCATGATTGTCGTCGCTCTCGTCGCAGGATATTTTCTCAAAGCCACGACATGGGGACGATATATTTACGCGATCGGCGGTAACGAAGAAGCCGCTTTGTACAGCGGCGTGAATGTCAGGAAGATAAAATTGTCGGTGTATCTCCTGAGCGGTTTGGCGGCAGGAATTGCGGGAATATTATTTACCGCGCGCTTCGGTGTCGGGCAATCGACGGCAGGACTGGGATACGAACTTGATGTCATTGCTGCGGCGGTGATTGGCGGCGTCAGTCTTTCCGGCGGACGCGGGACAATTCTCGGCACGATCATCGGATCATTGTTAATGGGCATTCTCCGCAACGGACTGGTTTTGCTGAACGTTTCCGAATACTGGCAGGAAGTCGCCATCGGTCTGGTCATTCTTCTTGCCGTGATTTTGGATAGAAGATCAAAAAAGTAAACAACAAATAGGAATGTCGTATGAAAAAAATTTCATTGCTGTTGATGGTCGTCGTTCTCCTGCTTTCCGGATGCGCGAAAAAGCAGGAAGATAAAAAATGGGTCTTCGCGTTTGTGCCGAAGCTTCTTGATAATCCGGTGTTTCAGCTTGCATGGCAGGGCGCTCAGGCCGCCGCCAATCAATTGGACAGCGGCAAGATCGAAGTACAACGGTACGCCCCGGTGAAATCGGATGCCGTCGAGCAAGCACAGATTATCGAAAGTCTCATCGAGCGGAAAGTCGACGGTATTGCAATTTCCGTCAATGATGCCGATGCGCTGAAAGAATCGATCGACAAAGCGATGGACGCAGGCATTCCGGTCGTAACATTCGATTCCGATTCACCGAAGAGCAAACGGATCGCGTATTACGGCACCGCCAATAAACCGAGCGGCAGAATGATGGCGGAGTATCTCGTGAAACGGATGGGAACGAAAGGAAGTATCGGCATTCTTATGGGCACGCCCGGCGCGCCGAATCTCGAAGAACGGAAAGAAGGCATTCTGGAGTATCTCAAAGATTATCCCGACATTACGGTGGTGGCGACCGAATATTGTTACGACGATGTGAACAAAGGTGTGAGCATGATGGAAACCGCGATGCAGGCGCATCCCGAAATGACCGGCTGGGTGCTTCCCGGCGCGTGGGCGCTCTTTACGCCGCCGCCCGGACCGTTCAGCGCAAAAAAACCGGGCGAGCTGACCGTCGTTTCTATCGACGCGCTTCCCGAACAACTTGATTACGTTCGCCAGGGTTATGTGCAGGTTCTGTTAGGACAAAAACTGTTCGGCTGGGGATTTGAAAGCGTTCGCATGCTGAAAGACATCAAGGAAGGAAAAAAAGTCGACGGTGTGATCGATTCCGGCGTCGATGTCGTGACGAAAGAGAATGTTGAAGAGTACGCACAGAAATGGAAAACGGGTAAATTCTGAAAACCATACAACATTCTGCGGAGGAGTGTATGTGGAACAAGAGATTCAGAAAATATTTTTATGTGCTTTTTATAATTGTTCTGAATAGTTGCAGTGTATTTCATTCAACAAGGAATGAAACTGAAGATTACGATCATTTTCCGAAGAACATTTTATATACATTTAATCAGGGAAGCAATCCGCCGTTTCGGGATGGAGCGTTAGATTCGCTTGTAAAGTTTGCAGATACGCTTCAGGGATATCCGAGATTCAAATCTCGGGTTGAACAAATTGTAATGGAGAGAAAATATGTCGATGATTTTACAAGAGCATACGATGGCGATTTGAGTGCATGGATGAGGTTAGAACAAGCGTGCGGATCAGAAAATCTTGAAGAAGCGAATTTTGTCGTTTGGACACTCGGTAAAATGGATCGACTACGAGTTATCAAGAGACTTGAACAAGTGCTGCGAGAGGATCACGGGTATTGCCGGTATGAATTTCAAAATATGCTGAAACACCAAAAATACCTTTATGATAATGAACATCAGCATCCCAGCGTATCGGAAAGTCAGAAACAAATCGATAGTATTTCAAATTTGGAAATCGAAACAGTGTTATCCAAGGGATCCCGTTTTGATTTTAAAGCAATCTACAATGACAAAGCTTCATTTGCTCATATGTCGGCTGTACTCAGTGCGGCTATGGAAAGAACAAACGCGGATTATTATCACCGCGGCAGAGAACTGATGATCAGCATTGTTGATAGCCTTGAAAAGGTTGATGAATCTTTAGCTCAATTGTATGTTGACAATCTTCTTCTGCCTGCACCCGGAGATACTGTGGATGATTCTACACAAGTGAAAGAAATCTTCAATGATATTCTTAAGCATTGTATATATAAAAAAGAATATTTCAATGAATATGTTGGTAATGGAACATCAAATCGACGTGCTTATTTCGATACGATGAAATTTTCTCATGTTGTCGTCGTTGCTCCGAAGTATGCGTATTTACCTGATCTTGCTCAAAACGGGACCCAAATTATTGCTGCAACACATACAGAACTTGTTCGGGAGGCGAATCGAAACGGCATTAAACAGTATAATACTTTTCGCATTACAACTTACGATGATTTTGCCTCTGTAGCGATTGGTTCGATTTTTATTTCTCCGATTTGGCATGATATGCTTCTCGGCGGAGGTTCTCGGTGGTATACTTTGCGAAAAGTAAATGGGAGATGGACAATAATTGGTTCACCTGGTTCAATTGTTTCTTAGAAAATCATTATCATGAGGAAAAAATGAAAAGAATTATTCTATTGGCAATCGTCGCTTTCTTTGCCATGACATCTTGCGGCAAAAAGGAAGAATCAAAATCAACTAAAACGATCGGCGTTTCGTTGCTGACGCGCGCCCATGTATTTTATAAAGATCTTGAAGAAGGATTGAAATCCGAAGCCGCCAAAGACGGATACAAATTGATCATCACTGCCGGTGATTTCGATTTGGGAAAACAAAGCGCGCAAATCGAAGATTTTATAACTCAAAAAGTCGATGCGATTGTCGTTTGTCCGGTCGATTCACGCGGTGTCGGTCCTGCAATCAAGAAAGCGAATGATGCAAAGATTCCGGTCTTCACTGCAGATATCGCCGCGCAGGAAGGAGAAACCGTTTGTCACATCGCTTCGGATAATGTTGCCGGCGGCAGACTAGCGGGAGAATATCTCGGAAAGTTTCTGAACGGCAAAGGAAATATTGCCATTATCGGCCAGCCGACGATCACGTCGGTGCTGGATCGTGTTCAAGGATTTAAAGATGCGATTGCAAAATTTCCCGATATGCACATTGTTGCCGACGTGAACGGCGAAGGAGTGCGCGATAAGGCGATGCAGGCTGCCGCGGATATTTTGCAGGCACATCCGGACCTTGCCGGTATCTTCGGCATCAACGATGATTCGGCGCTCGGAGCACTCGATGCGGTTCAGCAATTCAAGCGCGACAAAATTGCCATTATCGGTTACGATGCAACGCCGCCCGCGCGTGATGCAATTATGAAGGGCACACCGCTCAAAGCGGATGTCATTCAATATCCTCAAAAAATCGGCGAGATGACGATTGCAAAAATTAAAGATTATTTTTCCGGCACAGCATTACCGAAAGTTGTTCCGGTTGAAGTCGGAATAGTTGATAAAGATGCGCTTGACAAACCTGCGGTGCAATACTAATGTCCGCTCTTCTTGAAATGCAGAACATCCGGAAGCAATATCCGGGTGTTCTCGCTCTCGATAATGTCAGTTTCGATCTGCGTGCCGGCGAAGTCCATTGTCTGCTGGGTGAAAATGGTGCCGGCAAATCGACATTGATGAAAATTCTTTCCGGTGCTTTGCAAAAAGATTCCGGATCGGTTCTTATCGACGGCAAAGAGTTCGAATTTTCTTCTCCAGCCGATTCCCAGCGATGCGGTATCGGCATGATCTATCAGGATTTTAAACTGGTGCCGGAACTTTCCGTTGCTGAAAATATTCTTCTCGGCAACGAGCCGAAGAAACGACATTTGCCGCTTATCGATTTCAAGACGATGCATGAAACCGCCCGCGCTGTTCTTGCACAGCTCGGTGAAGAAATTCCCACAACTGCAATCGTCAGCACATTGAGCACCGCAAAAAGACAGATGGTGGAGATTGCCAAAGCGCTTTCGAAAAATGTCCGTGTGCTTGCCATGGATGAACCATCCGCTGCGCTGACCGAAAAAGAGTTAAAAAATTTGTTTGCCGTTATTCGCCGGTTGAAAAAAGAAGGAGTCGGCATTATTTATATTTCTCATCGACTGGAAGAAATTTTTGAGATCGGCGACCGGGTTACGATTCTCCGGGACGGCGCGTTCATTCATTCGTGCTCTATCGGTGAAGTAGACCGGCAGAAGTCTCGTTCGATGGATGGTCGGCCGCGAACTGGAAAATGAATATCCCAAGTTTTCCGTTGAACGTGGAAGCGAAATTCTCCGCATTGAACACTTGAACGCGGGGATACTGAAGGATATCAATCTTTCTTTGAATAAAGGCGAGATTCTCGGTTTTGCAGGTCTTGTCGGTGCCGGACGAACCGAGCTTGCTCGCGTTATTTTCGGTGCGGATGAACTGGAAAGCGGTCAGATTTTTCTTGAAGGAAAAAAAATTGCCCCGCACTCTCCGCGTGAAGCGATCGATCTCGGTATCGGACTTTTGACGGAAGACCGGAATAAATACGGCCTCATCATGCAGATGAGCGTGCGGGAAAATATATCATTGTCGAATCTTCGTGAAGTGCTGAAAGGAATATTTGTCAATCGCTCGAAGGAAAATTCCGTTGCCAATCGGTTCAAAGATGAATTGCGGATTAAAACTCCGACGATCGAGCAGGAGGTTGAACACCTGAGCGGCGGAAATCGCCAAAAAGTCGTTCTCGCACGCTGGCTCTTTACAAAATCGAAATTGTTGATCTTTGATGAACCGACGTCGGGAATCGATGTCGGTGTGAAGTACGAAATTTATAATCTCATCAATCAGCTTGCGAAAGACGGCATCGGCGTCATCATGATTTCTTCCGATCTGCCGGAACTGCTCGGCATGAGCGACCGCGTCGTGGTGATGCACGAAGGCACAATTGCCGGAATTCTTTCCCGGACGGAAGCAACCCAGGAGCGCGTGATGACGCTGGCAACGGGTGGCGTGCCGGAGGTCGATAATGCCGGCTAAAACGTTGAAGAAGCGAAGCATTGCTTCACTGATAAGTGAATTCGGAATTGTGATCGCTCTATTGATCGAAATTCTTTTCTTCGCGATTCTGTCGCCCTATTTTTTCACTGCCGATAACATTCTGAATGTTTCGCTGCAAACATCGATTACGGCAATCATCGCTGTCGGAATGACGTTTGTGATTCTGACAGGCGGTATCGACCTTTCCGTCGGTGCACTGGTTGCATTTAGCGGCGTGGTGACAACATCGTTTTTAAAAATTGATTTGCCGTTTCCAATCCTGTTGCCGCTGGCAATGATCGTGGGAATTGTTGTCGGAATTATTTCCGGTGGACTCGCGGGAATCTTCGTGACAAAATTCCGGATTACTCCGTTTATCGTTACGCTGGCGTTGATGACTGTCTGGCGCGGAGCTTCCTACATGTTTACCGATGGGCGGCCAGTGTGGGGACTGCCGGATGCATTCAGTTTCCTCGGCAGCGGAAGAATATTTTCAATTCCCGTTCCGACCGTTTTTATGATTGCCGCATTTGTCGTTGGGTTCATTATATTAAAGCATACCCGATTCGGGCGCTATGTGTATGCTGTCGGTGGAAATGCAGAGGCGGCGCGTCTTGCCGGTATTGATACAAAGAAAACATTGATGATGGTCTATATCATCAGCGGTGTGCTTGCGGCAGTGAGCGGAATATTGCTTGCTTCACGGATGAATTCAGGGCAGCCGAATGCCGGATTGATGTATGAACTCGATGTTATTGCCGCAGTTGTTGTGGGTGGAACAAGTCTGTCGGGCGGAAAAGGATCGATTGTCGGAACATTTATCGGCGCTATGCTGATCGGCGTGTTACGGAACGGTTTAAATTTACTCAATGTGAATTCGTATGTTCAGATGGTTGTACTCGGCGGCGTTATCCTGCTTGCCGTGATGCTGGATCAATGGAGAACTCACTAATTTATTTCAGGAATACTATGATGACTCGAATTCATTTATTATGTATCGGACTTATCTTTGCCGCGACATCGATAACGATTGCACAGCAGCAGCAAATGTTTATCCTCACGGCATACGGTGGATTATTTTTTCCATCCAATGTCGATTTTAAAGATACATACAAATCGACTTCCGACCTTATGTATGGATTCGGTGTGAGTCTGCCGATCGAATCGTCGCTGTTTCTTATCGGCGAGTACGGTGTTTTTCATTCGGACGCATTGATCAGCACACCGAACGATAGTTCTCTTTCGCTGGATGAACATTTCTGGCATGCCGGACTGCTGGTAAAAGAACCGGTGACAAGATCGTTATTTTTCTGTCTTTCCGGCGGATTGAATCTCGTTTCCGTCAAACAAACATCGTCAAGTGCCTCCGTGCCCGAACAATCCATTGATGCGGCAAAAAAAGTAGGCTACTTTGGCGGTGCCGGGTTTGAATATTTACCGCCGAACGAACATGTTTCGTTTTTTGGAGACATGGTGTACGATTATCGCCGTGTTCATGATCAGCAACTGCTTGGTGATTTCGGCGGCGTTCGCATCGTTGTCGGTATTCATTTGTATATGTATTGAAAACTGAATTCCGGCCCATGCTTGTGCAAAACAAATCAAATTCAGAAGATCGCAAATTATTTTCCTCAAATCTTTCAATTTTGCATCAATAGATCGATAAGCGCATCCCCAAATCCATGATGCCATTAAAAGCGAAGACTTCTTGACCTTCTTTTGCTTAAACCGTACATTGTCCCGTTCAATCATTTCAGCAACAGTTCGTTATTTTCCATTTCTTTGCGAGGAATTGTCCCATGAAAAAAATTTCGATCGTTTTCTTGTTGTTCGTACTTCCATCATTCCTGCTCGCGCAGACCAATGTCGATAAACTCGTACAAACGTTGGATTCGCTCGGTCTATCATCGTTCGATCACTGGAAAGTGAGCCCGGATTTAAAACTATTGCAGGGGATGACGGGCGACCCGACACAGCCCGGTTTCGATGATTCAAAATGGGAAAACCTGTTGCTGAATCAATCGATCTATCCGGATACCTGCTGGATCCGGAAAGAAATTACACTGCCGCGATTCAATCTCGGACAGCCGGTCAGCGGTAAAATTAAATTTCTCGTAACGGTTGACGATTATGGATACATCTGGGTGAACGGCGAAAGCAAAGGATATTTTCCTTGGGATGGCGAATTTGTTTTGACGGATAATGCACAGCCCGGGCAAAGATTTCTCATTGCTATCAAAGCGTGCAATACCGGCGGTCCGTTGCGGCTCTTGCGGGCGGAAATTCAAACCGAAAATACATCCGAACTGCGATCGATGATTCAGGATTTCTCATTAAGTCTCAACGTCGGACAAAAAATGCTCGGGTTCGATACGTATCAAACCAGCGGCGGGAAAAAAGAGGATCCGGGAATCGATAAATCGAAATCAAGCCGTGATGAAAAAAAGAGATTAAACGAACTTCTCCAAAAACTTGCAACACGGGTCGATGTTGATGCGCTTGGTTCCGGAAATGTTGAAAAATTCAGAACATCATTGAATGATGTGCGAACGCAACTGAAGCCAATCAAGGATTTTGTAAAGCAGTATACATTATTCTTCGATGCAAACGCCCACATCGATGCGGCATGGCTCTGGCGCGACAAAGAAACGGTTGAGGTATGTAAAAATACATTTACATCAGTTTTGAATATGATGGATGCTCGCCCCGATTTTACCTATACACAAAGTGCGGCGGCATATTTCGATTGGATGGAGCGTTTGTATCCCGACGTGTTTCACCGTATTCAGCAACGTGTGAAGGACGGCCGGTGGGAAATTGTCGGCGGGATGTGGGTTGAACCCGACTGCAACCTGCCGAGCGGCGAATCATGGATGCGGCATTTGCTTTATGCGAAAAATTATTTCCGGAATAAACTCGGCGCGGATGTAAAGATCGGTTGGAATCCCGATTCGTTCGGTTACAACGGCAATATGCCGGAATTTTATTCCGATGCGGGGATCGATGCGTTCATCACACAAAAGATCGGCTGGAACGAGTACAACGTTTTTCCCTATCGATTATTCTGGTGGCAAAGTGCAGACAGCTCGCGGGTGTTGAGTTATTTTCCGTTCGATTATGTCAACACCGTCGACAATCCGTTTCAGTTGGTCGATTGGCTGCGGCAATTTGATGCGAATACCGGTTTCGAGAAAATGTTGATTCTCTTCGGTGTCGGTGACCACGGCGGCGGGCCTTCCGATGAAATGATCGACCGCATCGAGCGGCTGAAAAAACTCGATATCTATCCGACGATTGAGTACGGAACAGCGACGCAATATCTCGACTGGGTCAAGAATCATGATCTCTCCACGCTTCCGGTCTGGAATGATGAACTGTATCTCGAATATCACCAGGGAACGTTCACTACTCAGGCGAAGATGAAAGAATGGAACAGACGAAGCGAAGTCTTATTGACAAACGCGGAAAAATTATCTTCGCTTGCATCATTATACGGTAAGCCATATCGGGGAAATGATCTTGAAGAAGCGTGGCGCAACGTGCTGTTCAATCAGTTTCACGACATTCTTCCCGGATCAGGAATTCGGGAAAATTATATCGATGCGACGGAAAAATTTCAGAAGTCAAAGATGATCGGAACGCACGAGCTTGACCAATCAATGCAAGCGATCGCTCACAACATCAATACTTCAAAAGTAAAAAAGGGAAAACCGGTTATCGTGATGAATACATTGTCGTGGAACCGAACCGATGTCGTTCACCTTGCACTTCCGGAAGGGGATGAAAACTCCTATTCTATTTTCGATCTGTCGGGAAAAGAACTTCCATCACAAATTCAGATCGTCGATAAATATCATCGGGAATTGTTGTTTACGGCAAGCGATGTTCCATCGATGGGATACCGGACATACGAATTGCGTCAACGAACATCATCATATAAATCTATAAATCTTAAGTCTTCAATGACAAGTCTCGAAAATCAATTGCTCCGTGTTACCATTGATACTTCGACCGGATGGGTCAGCAGTGTTTTCGATAAGCGCAACGGCAAAGAATTGCTGAGCGGTCCCGGAAATGAATTACAGATTCTTGAAGACAAACCGAAAGCGTGGGATGCGTGGAATGTCGGGCTGACCGGCGTGAAATTTCCGAGCCGGTTGCGAAAAATTGAAATTGTGGAGAACGGTCCGGTGCGTGCGACGATTCGTATCACGCGCGATTATCTGAAGCCGGGTGTGCAAAAAGATCCACCGACACCGACATATCCGAGTTCATTCTTCACACAAGACATTACTCTGTATGACGGTGACGATCAGGTTCATTTTACGCTGGATGCAGATTGGTGGGAAGAAAAAACGATGATCAAAGTTGCATTTCCGTTATCGTTCACCGACAGTGTTGCGACCTATGAAATTCCGTACGGCACGATCCGGCGCTCGACCCGCATGGACGACCGGTGGGAAAAAGCAAAAGTGGAAGTACCGGCGCAGCGGTGGGCGGATGTTTCTACCGGCGATTACGGCGTCAGTTTGTTGAATACATCGAAATACGGTTATGATATCAAGGGCAACGTGATGCGGCTTTCCATGTTGCGCTCGCCGATTTGGCCGGATCCCACCGCCGACCGTGGTAAACATTCGATTGAATACGCTATTTATCCTCACCAACAAACATGGAAGCAGGCACAAACGATTCATCGCGGTTATGAATTGAACAATCCGTTGATTTCCGTTATAGCAGATGCGCATTCCGGAACATTGCCGGAAAGTAATTCGTTCATCCGTCTTGAACCGAAAAATCTTGTGCTCACGACAGTCAAGAAGGCGGAAGATTCCGATGGCTGGATAGTTCAATGGTATGAAACGGACGGGAAAGATGTCGATGCAGTCCTGACGTTACCGAATCAGCCGAAAAAAGTTCTTACCACGAACGTTATGGAAGAAGATGGAACGAATGTTCCGTATACAGGAAAATCGGTTAATATTCCGACAAAAAAATATTCAACCAAAACCGTGAAGGTGTATTTCGGAAAATAGGTCGTTGCACACAAAGGGAATTTTGGAGCGGAGCCTATGAGAAAAATATTATTCTTTCTGATGATGATTCTCTGTCTGAACGAGGGCATGGCACAGAACTCGAAGTCTGTCGAAATTGAAAACAGCCTTCTGAAACTTGTTGTCGACAAAAGTTCGCGGACATGGAGTCTGTTCGAAAACATATTCAACACGTGGAAACCGGTTGTGTCGAATGCTTCGATCAGCCTGACGTTTGTAAACGGGGATTCGCTGAATCTCATCACCGAAACCGGAGAGATCGGAACAAAAATTGAAGCTGCTTCCGATGCCATCGGCGACGGAAAATCATTGATGGTCCGCTCGTCGGGATCTTCCGCCGAATGGAATCTTACATTCCGGTTATACGAGTTAAAAAAAACTCTCTCGGTCTCCGCCCGCATAAAAAATCTTTCGCATGAATCGTGGAGGACGAAAGAATTGCACCTCGTTGACATCGCCGGCGCAGGGTACCTCGGTTTTAAATCGAATACGGTGTTGATGCAGACAAACGGTTATCAGTCGTGGAGTAATTGTGAGATCGTTGCGCTCGATTCGGTTGCACCAAAAACAAGTTACTGGTCGGCGGTGTTTTCGGAGCCGGATGCATTTTCATCGATCCTGTTCGGATTTATTACAAACGGTTCCGCTGTCAATTCGTTTCATGCCGGGCCGCTGGATTTCAGCAGTTCAACGGTACATTGCATGACCAATTCCGATATCAAAACACTTGCCGTTTTGCCGGGAGAAGCAATTCACTCCGATACGATGATCATATCGGCCGGCGTTGTTCCGATCGATTTGTTGCAAACATACGGAGAATATCTGCAAACATTTGCGCCATCAGTGAATAAGGCATTCACTCCCAACGGTAAAGATCCGACGAGACGTGAAGGAATATCCTCCATGCCGACCGGTTGGTGCTCATGGTATTATTATTATCAGAATATTTCTGAAGATAGCATCCTGACGAATCTCAATGTTGCAGCCCGATCGTTGAAAGAAGCCGGACTGCAATACATTCAGATCGATGACGGCTACCAGATTGCCGCCGGCGACTGGAATACGAATAAAAAATTTCCTCACGGGCACAAATGGCTGGTCGATCAAATTCACAGTAAAGGATTACTGGCAGGCCTCTGGCTTGCACCGTTTGCCGTTGCGGAAAGCAGTACGGTGTATAAGCATCACCGCGACTGGCTTTTGAAAGATGACGGCGATACGCTGAAGCAGTTTTCTGCAAATGAATGGTGGGGAGGGAAAATTTATTCTCTCGATCCGACAAAACCGGAAGTGCAACGATGGCTGACAGATTTATTTTATACGATCGCGAACACATGGGGTTATGATTATGTGAAAATCGATTTTTTGTATTTTGCCGGCGAAGGAGGAAAATATGCACGGCCCGTTTCTTCGGCACAGGCATACCGGATGGGCTTGCAGGCAATTCGCCGCGGGGTGCGATCGAATACATTTATTCTCGGTTGCGGCGCGCCGCTGGGAAGTTCCGTCGGTTATGTCGACGGGATGAGAATCGGCGGCGACGTCTTTGCATCATGGGACGGCGTGACACCGTGCGTCAACGCAGCGGCACAGCGATTTTTCTATCATAACACGGTATGGTACAACGATCCGGATTGCTTGGTCGTCCGCGATCCGCTGACACTCGATCAGGCGCGTGCGTGGGCTTCCGTTGTTGCTCTTTCCGGACAGATGGATTTACTGAGCGATAAGCTTTCGGCACTTCCTTCCGAACGCATTGATTTACTGCGCATGACGCTTCCCGGTTACGGCAGGGAAGCAACTCCCGTAGACCTTTTTTCTCAACCTCGCGATGAAGGGCTTCGGCTTCGAACGCCGGAGGGAAACGCGCTCAACCTTCCGAGAACATGGAAAATTGCAGTCGGTGATTCTGTTTTGTGGAAAGATCCGTCATTTAACGATGACGATTGGAAAACCATTCTTCTGCCTTCTCATTGGGAAGATGAAGGATTTCCCAACGTCGACGGGTATGTCTGGTATCGCGGAAAGTTTGTTCTGCCTTCGGCGTGGAAAAAAAGCCCCCTGACATTTTCATTCGGGAAAATCGATGATTGTGATGAAACGTTTGTCAACGGAGTTTCGATAGGGAAGACGGGTGAATTTCCACCGAATTACAATTCGGCATGGACGGCATTTCGAACTTATTCCATTCCCCGGGAAATTGTCCGATGGGATAGTGTCAATACAATTGCTGTTCGTGTGTATGATGGCGGAGGACCCGGCGGAATTTACAATATCCAGCCGACCAATTTGCCGTCAATCTGGAATCTTCCGGTGGTGAAATCGTTTGAACGATGGAATGTCGTTGGATTATTTAATTGGACAGGTGAAAAAAAGGCGGTTACCATCAATCCGTTACAACTTGGATTGTCGAAAAAGAAAACATATTTGTTGTATGAATTATGGTCCGATCGGTTTCTGGGAGAATTTAACGGAGACCGCACGTTGACAATTTCTCCAACGTCATCGAACATTCTCACGATTCATGAAAAAACGGATCATCCCGTTATTCTTTCCACGTCGCGGCATATCGTTCAGGGTGCCATCGATCTGGTGAGTGAAGATTGGGACCAGGAGCGGCTGACCCTTTCCGTCACCGCGGAAAAATTGCTGAAAGGTTCCTATTCCATAGTTGTTTATGTGCCGGATGGTCTTGATATCAAACAGGTTCAATCGCGGGCGGTGCACGAAGAACAGAAACTTCCCGGATCGATATATAAAATCACCTTTCCGCATCTTTCCAACGATGCGCTGGCGTTCAGAATTGTATTTCGATAGAATATTATCGCACAAAACCGGATCGTTTGAGAAGATGATAGGTTGCGATGATGACCAGTTCGACAAGTTTTTCCGTTGCCTGATCCGGACGGAACTGAAGGTTGTTGAGTGCGCAGATTGTTTGTAATTCCCGCAGATAGGAACGCACCTCGCGCCGGTCCGTATTGGCAATCCACGTTGCAAGCTCATTTTCGAGGTATTCCGCGTAATTTTGGATGAAAAGATCTGCCCGAATCGCCTGTTTCGTTTGCGGTTTTACGCCCGCTGAAAATATTTCGGTGAGATCCTGCAGATATTCTTTGACGCGCGGGTCGATCTTCTTTTCAATCTTAAAATATTCCGCAACCGTCAACTGAATTTTTTTGTAATTATTGGATTCGTCGAACCGCACTTTCAACGGGCGGCTCGCCGCGATTTTTTCCTGGCCGAATATCCGTTCAATATAATTCAACTTTTCCAGTGCACCCTCCCACGAACGGTAATGCCATTTCCATTTGGAAGAGGGATCGAGCCAGACGGCGAAGGTCTCGGCAAAATCTTCATCCGGATGCTTTTGCGCGTAATGCGGATTTCCCATATGATGAAGATGCCGCACAAAATCTTTGCTGGCGGGATTGAAATGATAGAAATTCCGGTACGGCTTATGGAATTTTCCGAATGTAAATTTCCAATCCTGCCGTGTCCACATTTTGTACGCGTAATTGATGGCGTGTCCCGTCTCGTGCCGCAACACCATCAGGATTTCTTTTTTTGAATATGAAATGTAATACTTCTCGGCGAGCTGGCGCAATTCATTGTTGGCAAGGAAAAAAGGAATTTCCACCGAGCCGGTCCGGTTGATGCAGCCCCACGGCTCCTCGCCGAAATAAAAATGGGGAAAAAATCCGATATCGCGTTGTTTGAGTTCCTTCCGGATCTGGATGAGACATTCCCGGAGAACATCATCGAACCGCAGATTTAAATTGCCGACGGTACTATTCAGCAGTTGTTGAAACGATAATGTCCGGATGAGAGGATGTTTTTTTGAGAGTGCCATAGGTGTAATGAATGAAAAAGCCCCGGTCCCGCATAGTCACGGGACGGGGGCTTGAAAACACGGAAATAAAAAAATTACGAAACGTTTGCGTTACGTTGTTCTGCTTCCGGCTCGATATTTCCTTTTTGCGGTTTTCCCGATTCGGAGAATTTCAGCGTTTCGGTTTTCTTATTGAACTTTACCTTGATAAGGCTGCCCTGTCCGAATTTATTCCGGAGGATTTCTTCGGCGATCGGGTCTTCAACATATTTCTGCAACGCCCTTCGCAACGGACGGGCGCCGAATGCCGGGTCGTATCCTTTATCGACGAGAAATTCTTTCGCCTGTTTTGTAATCTGGATCTTGATGTCCAGCATTGCCATTCGTTTCATCAGCTCGCGGACCTGGATATCGATAATGGTGCTGATATGTTCGCGTTCAAGGCTGTGGAAAACGATGGTGTCGTCGATACGGTTGAGAAATTCCGGATTGAAGACGCGCTTAATGGCATCTTCAATGGTGTTCTTCATCGTTTTATAATTATCGGTCGGTACATCCGTTCCGAATCCAAATCCACCCGTCGATTTGATATCACGCGTCCCGACGTTCGAGGTCATGATGAGAATCGTGTTTTTGAAGTCGACGCGACGGCCGAGACTGTCGGTCAAAATTCCGTCATCAAGAACCTGCAACAGAATATTGAATACATCGGGATGTGCTTTTTCAATTTCGTCGAGTAAGACCACCGAATACGGTTTGCGCCGCACTTTTTCGGTCAACTGGCCGCCTTCTTCGTAGCCGACATATCCGGGCGGGGCACCGACGAGACGCGAGACGCTGAATTTTTCCATATACTCGCTCATGTCGATCCGGATCAACGCCTCTTCCGAATCAAACAAATACCGCGCGACGGCTTTCGCCATTTCGGTTTTTCCCACACCGGTCGGTCCAAGAAAAATAAACGAACCGATAGGTCGTCTTGGATCTTTCAACCCGGCACGCGTTCTTCGTATTGCCTTGCTTAATTTCGAGATCGCTTCGTCCTGACCGACGATGACATTTTTCAGGGCATCTTCCATTTTCAACAATTTATCGGATTCGGATTGTGCAATTCTGTTGACAGGAATGCCGGTCATCATCGAAACGACGTCCGCCATGGTTTCTTCCGTTACTTCGTATACCACTTCCTGTGCTTTCAATTCCCATTCACGCTTTGCAATTTCCAAATCGTTCAACACTTTCTTTTCAAGATCACGTAATCGGGCGGCTTCTTCGAAGTTTTGATGTTTCACGACTTGATTTTTCGATTGACGTATTTTTTCGACGTCACCCTCAAGATCCAGAATTTCTTTCGGGACATGAATATTGGATAGATGCACGCGCGATCCGGCTTCATCGAGAACATCGATCGCTTTGTCGGGAAGATAGCGGTCGGTGATATATCGATCGCTCAACCGCACAGCGGCGTCGAGCGATTTATCCGAATAACGAATGTTGTGATGTTCTTCGTATTTATGCTTGATGTTTTTGAGAATTTGGATGGTTTCATCGACCGATGTCGGATCAACCATAATTTTTTGGAACCGGCGGTCAAGCGCGCCGTCTTTTTCGATGTATTGCCGGTATTCATCCAGTGTTGTCGCGCCGATGCACTGTAAATCGCCGCGTGCAAGAGCCGGTTTGAACATGTTGGAAGCATCCAGCGAGCCGGAGGCTCCGCCGGCGCCGACGATCGTGTGCAACTCATCGATAAACAGAATGACGTCTTTTGCTTTTTCCAGTTCGTTCATGACCGCTTTCATGCGCTCTTCGAATTGTCCGCGGTATTTTGTTCCCGCGACCAATGCCGCAAGGTCAAGCGTCACAACGCGTTTGTCGTGCAGTACGCGTGATACTTTCTTCTGAATAATGCGCAGGGCAAGCCCTTCGGCGATGGCAGTTTTTCCGACGCCCGGTTCCCCGATGAGCACAGGATTGTTTTTCTTGCGGCGGCTCAACACTTGAGCGACACGTTCAATTTCTTTTTCGCGGCCGACGATGGGATCGAGCCGGTCTTCCAGTGCGAGTTTTGTAAGATCGCGTCCGAAATTATCCAGCACCGGTGTTTTGGATTTTTCCGTACGACGTTCCGCCGATGGCGTTGCCGGTGGTTGCGACGGTTTTCCGCTGATGATATTGTCGAGTTCGTTGCGGACGGCATCATAGTGCACGTTGAATTGATGCAGAATTTGCGCGGCGATATTATCATCATCCCGCAATAACGAGAGAAGAAGATGTTCCGTTCCGATCACGTCCGATTTATACAGTTTTGCTTCCAGATACGTGATCTTCAGAACCTTTTCGGCCTGCTTCGTAAGCGGTATGTTGCCGATGGTAAGCGTTCCGCCGGAAGTCCGAACTGTATCTTCAATTGCTTTTTTCAATTTATACAGATCGACACCAAGATTACGAAGGATTTTTACCGCAATGCCTTCGCCTTCACGGATGACACCGAGAAGGAGATGTTCTGTGCCGATATAATCGTGACCGAGACGGAGAGCTTCTTCACGGCTCAACCGAATGACATCTTGTACCCGGTTAGAAAAGTTTCCTTCCATAATTTTCCTTTTCGTTAATACAAACTGACGTTTGCTTGCTATATTTTCAAAATATTTTCAAAGTTTCTCAATTAAATATAGTCAAATCGTGAAGATTAGTCAAGGATGGAAATCATTGACTTTGGGGAGCAAATTAGCTATATTTACCTATTCTTTGGAAAAATCCTCTCGTTTATCCGTTTCTCCAAGAGAATTTTAACCATTCCACAGTAGCTCAATGGTAGAGCATCCGGCTGTTAACCGGAGGGTTGCAGGTTCGAGCCCTGCCTGTGGAGCAATCCTTACTGATCCGGGTTATATAAGTTTCGGTCGTAAAATTTTCCTCCCGGGTTGTTTTTCCGCTTGATAGTATCCTGCCTCTAACAATTCATTTCTGTTGAATATATGAATACAATATTTTGACAGGGCGATATGTTTGCTCTTCGTTCGCGGAGGGACGGACGTTTGCAAAATTCACGCGTTCGTATTGAACGATCAGTACCGGTATGGAAAGTTTGTGGTGGGCTTCGGAAACGGATGCGCCGAAGAAAAGTCTTTCATTCCGCCGCAACAAGCTTTACCGCGACGGCATTCCATCCAAGAAACGTTGATGAAATTATCTTGCCTTGATTAAGAGCAGGGGAACACTCAGGCGGTGGCGGACCTTTGTCACGGTCGTTCCTAAAAAGAAATCAGCTATGAAACGATGTCCGTGCATGCTCATCGCCACCAGATCGCAGTGGTTCTCCTCGACCCACCTGATAATTTCCTTCACCGGTTCGCCGTACGCGAGCTCTGCCTCCGTTGGGATTTCAGCCGCCAGAAATTCATCACAAATTTTTTTAAGGTACGCTTCATCTTCCTGAATTTCAGCACTGATGGCGTTTTCGGCAAATGTCCGGGCGGCCCATCCGTCCGCGACGTGGAGTAAAACGACTCGGCTTCCCAGGGTTTTAGCAAGCAATTTTACATGCTGAATGATTGCCCGATCGGTCGGTGTCGCATCAAGCGTGACCAATATTTTTTCGTACATGGTTATCCTTTCTGACAATACGTGTCACTGCCCGGCGATGATCTTCCATGCCTGAAGAATAGAATCCGGAAGTGCATAAAAATCCATAGCTGTAATGATTATTGCGCTTGACCATCCTGCAACGAGAAGGAATGGTTTCAATTTCCAGTCTCCCATACGTTTCCGTGAACTTGCAAAGTGCAACAATGGGAACATTGCAAACGGCAGCTGAAGAGCTAATACGACCTGACTGAGCGTGAGAAGATCATTCACGCTACTATCGCCGCGGAGACCGATTACCAATATTGCCGGCAGGATTGCAAGCATCCTTGTTATCAACCGGCGGAGTGCCGGCGAGATACGCCAGCGCATGAAACCCTCCATCACAACCTGACCGGCAAGAGTTCCGGTGATGGTACTGCTCTGACCGCTTGCGAGCAAAGCGATTGCAAAGAGAGTGCTCGCAATTCCCGTACCCAGAAGCGGGGCCAGCGTTAAATAGGCGATACGAATCCAGTCACTGTTCGTGTTGAACTGAACGACATGGCCTCCGGCAACGGTAACACTTTCTTTACCGTAGAACACTAATGCTGCGAGGACAAGGATCGCGGCGTTAACGAAGAAAGCGATCGTCAACGCTACCGTAGAGTCGATCGTGTTGAACCGAATTGCACGACGAATCGTAGCATCATCTTTCCGCAGTTGGCGGCTTTGAACCAAAGCAGAGTGCAGAAAAAGATTGTGCGGCATAACCGTGGCTCCGATAATACCGATTGCGATGTACATCATTCCATATTGCCGGAAAGTTGGTGTAATGATGGCGTGACCCATTTCGAGAAAACTCGGTTGTAACTGCGGAAGGACAAATAATTCGATATAATAACAAATCCCCATTGTTGCAACGAGTAACAAAACCACTGCTTCAATGGTTCGCATACCGAAACGCTGGAGGGCAAGTAAGAGCAGTACATCTCCCGCTGTGATAATGACCGCCCAAAGTAACGGTATGTGGAACATAAGGTTCAGCGCTACCGCACTTCCGAGAACTTCAGCCAGATCGCATGCGCCGATTGCAATTTCGCTGAACAACCAGTTGGGCATTCGGGTCCACTTCGGATACCAGTCACGGAAACATTGAGCCAAATCCTTACCCGTGACGATCCCTAAACGGGCTGATATCACTTGAAGGAAGATTGCCATTAAACTTGCTAATGCTACGACCCAAAGGAGACCGTATTTGAATTGTGCACCACCTGCGAGATCAGTACCCCAATTGCCGGGGTCCATATAACCGACACTTACCAACACGGCGGGACCGACAAATGCCCGCCACTGACGCCAGAACCCGGCGTCGTCAGGAGGAATCTTTACCGAACCGTGCATTCCTTCGAGCGATAAGCTTGGCGCGCCGGTAGAATTTGAACGGTTTCTATTGTCCTGAGTATCTGATTCAGATTTAACGTCGCCGGAATTTTTTGACTTCACATGAATACCGGATTTCTACTTGATGGTTTTAACAAAAATTGCTTCCGCGAGTTGTTTGCTGATGAACTGATCTTTTTTCCCGACCCTCACCTTCATTGAGCCGTCAAACAGTACTTTTTCTCTGATCAATACATTGGCTCCTAACGTTAATCCAAGTTTTGTTGCATGTTGGAGAATTGTCGGATTGTCGCTCACGCGTTTAATGACCGCATGATCACCGTTATCAAATTCAGCAAGCATGGAATACGTGTGCGTGTCCATTTCTCCCTTTGCAGAAGGGATCGGGTCACCGTGCGGGTCGACTTTAGGATAAGCTAACAATTTATCGAGACGGCGCTCGAGTTCATCCGAAGTCACATGTTCAAGATGCTCGGCTTCTTCGTGTACCTCATCCCAGGAATAACCAAGAAATTGTACTAAAAACATTTCCCACAACCGGTGCCGCCGCATCATCTTCACGGCAAGTTTTTTCCCGGCTTCCGTTAACTCCACGCCGCGATAGGGAACATAACGCAATAATTTCCTCGCCGAGAGCCGTTTCACCATATCGGTAACGGACGCATCGGAAATGTTCAGATGTCGTGCCAGTTCGGAGGTTGATACCCCCTTGCCGTTTTTCCTGAGTTTATAAATTCCCTTGATATAATCTTCTGTGGATTGATTCTTTGCCATGATAATAAAATTTAGGTCGACCTAAATTTAAGTTTAGATATGGACAAAGTCAAGATGTTTTTTTAAGCAGCTGAAAATGCAAATCCCGATTCTCGTACGGCGACAAGAATCGGGATTTGTATGGGAGAATGACCGTTATGCCGTTTTTGCTTCCTGTTTTCCTACCACAATATTGTATATCGCCATTAAAATCGTTGCAATGACACCGACCCCGAAGATGACAAACCAAACAGTTTCCGGCGTACTGGATTGTTTTGCATAATTGGCGTAGAGCCAGCCGCCGAATGGTCCTCCGATTATCCACGCGATTGCCACCGGCAGGAAAGCATAACCCTGGAACAGTCCTTGCTGCCCTTTCGGCGCGAGGTCGGAAATGTACTCATAATACCGCGGCGCCTGTGTCATTTCTCCGATGGAAAAGACTGCCAGGCCCGCAATGATTGTCCAGATGGTGGGATGCAGGCCGATAAACAGCCAGCACAAACTTGCCATGGCGAAGCCAACGATGATTGCCGTGCGCGGCGGTAGACGTTTTGTCAAGCGGTTGACAATCAATTGCAGAGCGATAATTGTCCATGCATCTGCAGATTCGATGATTTCGAACGGTGCCGTTTTCGATATGAAATCGGTAACATAAAACGGTACGATTATGAAAACTCCTACCCAGAACATGATCCAGTAGAGAGAGAAAATCAACAGGAAAATCATAAACTTGAAATTGGCTAAAACGACGAACAGGTTTTTCAGTTTGGTGCCGATCGATTCCACAACATCACCCGCCGCGTCTTTGACTTCTTTATAAAAAAAGAAATTCACAAAGAGCATTGCTGCGCAACTGACGGCAGAAACAACATAGACGAATTCAATCCCGAATTTATCGCGCACGAAATACGCGATCACCGGCCCGACTGCTCCGCCGATATTGACCAGCCAATAATATATCGCGTAACCGAGCGATTTTGTTTCCGGCGTTGATGTCAGTGCGACAGTTCCCAGGACCGACGGCTTGACGAACGAGCCGCCGAATGCAGTAAAAACCAGCACGACAACCAGCACACTATACAAAGGCATGCCCGCATAAAATGAGTGAAACGCCGCCATGCCTGTCGAACCGATCAGAAAATATCCGATCGCCAGCACGAAGAAGGCAAATGTAAATGCTTTCTTGAAACCGAATTTGTCGACGATCGTTCCGGCAAATATCGGGAATAAATAAATCAAGCCGCCGAAGATCGATGAGAGCTGTCCTGTTTCAATTTCAGTGAAGTGTAAAGAATTACGAAGAAAAATGCTGAGGACAACCGCTTGCCCGTAATACGCAAGTCGCTCAAACAGTTCCATCGTATTTGCCACCCAAAAAGTTCTGTGAAAACCTTTTCGGACTTTTTCAAACTCTTCACTGATTGCCATGCAAGCTCCTTGAAGTTCGTGAGTTGATCGCTTTCTATTCGCAAAACATGAAAAAGTAACGAAATGCCCGGAGAGAAGCAAGGTCACGGGTCTATTCTTCTGAAATCAAAATGATTGTGCCTCATTCGATTTTTCAGTATCTTGACAGAAATTTCTTTGGAAAAGTACCTTTTTACCATCTTTTTGAAAAAGGAAACCGTGAATGATGTCTCAGGGCAATATCAGGAATCAACGACTTCTCAAATGGGTTGAAGAGACAGTGCGGCTCTGTCAGCCAGATAACGTTCATTGGTGCGACGGGTCGGATGAAGAATACCGTACACTGTGCAACCAGCTTGTCGCATCGGGAACGTTCATAAAACTGAACGAACAAAAACGACCGAACAGTTTTCTTTCGCGTTCCGATCCCGGAGATGTAGCGCGTGTTGAAGACCGCACGTTTATTTGCAGTACGCGGAAAGAAGATGCCGGTCCGACCAATAACTGGGTCAACCCGCATGAGATGAAAGTTTCCTTATTGAAACTTTTCGATGGATCAATGCGCGGACGGACAATGTACGTCATTCCGTTCAGTATGGGCCCGATCGGTTCACCCATCGCGCATATCGGCGTTCAACTGACGGATTCGCCGTACGTTGTCGTCAGCATGAAAATCATGACGCGCATGGGAAAAAAAATTCTTGATGTTCTTGGAGAAGGAGAATTTGTTCCATGCCTTCACTCCGTCGGGATGCCGTTACAGCCGGGACAAAAAGATGTTCCCTGGCCCTGCAATAAAGACCAAAAATACATTGTTCATTTTCCGGAAGAACGCGCCATCTGGTCTTTCGGCAGCGGCTATGGCGGCAACGCTCTGCTCGGGAAAAAATGCTTCGCTCTTCGTATTGCTTCGACGATGGCGCGTGATGAAGGATGGCTTGCAGAACACATGTTGATTCTTGGCGTTGAATCGCCTGAAGGTGAGAAAACATATGTTGCCGCCGCATTTCCCAGCGCTTGTGGCAAAACCAATTTTGCAATGCTCATTCCTCCGAAAGCATTTACAGGATGGAAAATCACGACGGTCGGCGACGATATTGCCTGGCTCAAACCGGGATCCGATGGTCGGCTGCACGCAATCAATCCTGAAGCCGGATACTTCGGCGTCGCTCCGGGAACATCCGCGAAAACAAACCCGAACGCGATGGAGTGCATCAAGAAAAATACGATCTTCACGAATGTTGCTCTGACTCCCGACGGTGATGTCTGGTGGGAAGGGATGACCGATACTTTACCGGAAAAACTTATCGACTGGGAAGGAAATGATTGGACGCCGTCGTCCGGAAGGTTTGCGGCACATCCCAACTCGCGGTTCACCGCGCCGGCAAGCCAGAATCCGATTATCGATCCGGCATGGGAAAACCCGCGGGGTGTCCCGATCAGTGCGCTGATTTTCGGCGGACGGCGCAGCAATGTGGTGCCGCTCATCTATCAAGCCGATAACTGGAACTTTGGCGTCTACATGGCTGCGACGATGGGCTCCGAAACAACCGCTGCCGCCGCCGGCGAAGTCGGCAAGGTTCGCCGTGACCCGATGGCGATGCTGCCGTTCTGCGGTTATCATATGGCGGATTATTTCAATCACTGGCTGCAGTTCGGACGCAATCTCCCGAATCCGCCGCGTATTTTTGCCGTTAACTGGTTCCGGAAAGATGAAAATGGAAAATTTCTCTGGCCCGGTTACGGTGAGAACATGCGCGTGCTGAAATGGATCGTCGATCGTACACATGGACGCGGATACGGTGTTGAACGACCATTAGGGTGGGTGCCGCGATATGAAGATTTTTTATGGGAAGGACTGGAAGAATTTACGGTTGAAAAATTCAATAAAGCCATGTCAATAAAAAATGAAGAATGGAAGAATGAAATTCTTTCCCATCAGGAATTGTTTTCAAAGTTGTACGATAAGCTTCCGAAAGAATTCATTTTTATGCGCGAACTTCTTCTTTCCAGTATCTGGCGTTCACCGGAACATTGGGAACTCGCGCAGGAGCGATAATCGATGAAAGCCATCAGACTTCATTCATTCGGCGGACCGGAAGTGCTTCAGTATGAAGATGCGCCGGAACCCGTAATCGGACCGGATGAAGTTCTTCTTCAGCTCAAAGCTGCCGCATTAAACCATCTCGATATTTGGGTGCGAAGCGGTGCGCGGGAACGCAGCATTCCGCTTCCGCATATTCCCGGTTCCGATGGCGCAGGAATTGTTGCCGAAGTAGGAAGTGCCGTGAAAAAGTACAAACCCGGTGACCGTGTTCTGATTTCGCCGGGATTGTCGTGCGGGAAGTGCAAACAATGCCTCGAAGGTCGTGACAATCTTTGCCGCGACTACCGCGTGCTGGGCGTTCGGGAGGATGGAACGTATGCCGAATGTGTGAAATTGCCGGTGGCAAACATTCTGCCGATTCCCGAAGGGCTGGAGTTTACCGAGGCGGCGGCAATTCCGCTTGTGTTTCTGACCGCATGGCACATGCTCGTGACGCTTGCGAAGATTCAGCAAGGGGAAACGGTACTTGTTCACGGAGCGGGAAGCGGAGTCGGTTCTGCGGCAATTCAGATTGCGAAAATGATCGGCACTCGTGTGATCACAACGGCAGGTTCGAATGAAAAACTTGCCAGGGGAAAATCGTTGGGAGCCGATGAACTTATCAATTATCGCGAAAAAGATTTTGTGGAAGAAATAAAACGTTTGACGGACAAACGCGGCGTGGATGTTGTGTTCGAACATATCGGCGGAGAAGTTTTTGAAAAAAGCATTACCATTATGGCAAAAGGGGGCCGACTCGTAACATGCGGTGCAACGACACAATATTCCGCAAACCTCGATATCCGCTATGTCTACTCACGGCATCTCACATTGTACGGCTCCTGGATGGGCGGAAAACCGGAACTTGTGGAAGTGTTAAAATTTTTTGAAGGCGGCGCCGCAAAACGAAAACTGCATCCTGTTGTTGACAGCGTTTTCCCGCTGTCTCAAGCTGCCGATGCGCATCGACGAGTGGAAGAGCGGAAAAATTTTGGGAAGGTTGTGCTTTCTATTTAAATGATTACTTTCTCCGACATCGAACGTGCTTACAGAGTTCTTCAGCCAGTCGTTCACAAAACGCCGCTGCTGTCATCGCGGACGTTCAATGAGACGACCGGGAACAAAGTTTACTTCAAAGCGGAAAATTTTCAGCGTATCGGCGCGTTTAAATTCCGCGGAGCGTACAACAAGATTGCCTCACTCTCCGAACAGGAACGAAAACGCGGCGTCATCGCGCATTCGTCCGGGAACCATGCGCAAGGCGTTGCGCTCGCCAGCAAACTCTTCGGCATCAAAGCGGTCGTGGTGATGCCGCACAATTCCGTCATTTCGAAAGTGGACGCGACGAAAGGTTACGGAGCGGAAGTCGTTTTCTGTGAAGACTCAACCGACGACCGCGAACGATTAACTGATCAGCTTATCCGACAGCACGGATATACACTCATTCATCCGTACCAGGATGAAACGCTGATTGCCGGTCAGGGAACTGTTGCTCTTGAAATCGGACAGGAACTCAAATCCCTCGAGTATCTTTTCGTTCCGATCGGCGGCGGGGGACTGATTTCCGGCTGTGCCGTTGCTGCAAAACATTTTTTCCCGAAGATCAAAGTTATCGGTGTGGAAACGGAACCGGCAAACGATTGTTACCAATCGTTCCGGGCAAAACGGATCATCAAAATTCCATCGGCAAAAACAATTGCCGACGGTATGCGAACACTTTCTGTGGGGACGATAAATTTCGATATCATCATGAAATATGTCGACGATGTCATCACCATAACCGATGATGATATTTATCCGATGATGAAATTCTTCTTTGAGCGCATGAAGATTGTTGCGGAACCGACCGGTGCCGTCGCTCCGGCTGCCGTCATGAAGAATGGCCTGAATCTTTCCGGTAAAAAAATCTGTGCGATCATCAGCGGGGGAAATGTGGATGCCAACCTTTTTCGTCAAATTCTTGAAAAATCATAGCGCATTTTTTTTAGTAAGCAGCTATTGCTTCGACAAAGAAAATTTATTATTTTTCTTCATCAGTAAATCACTGTTCTTTTCATCAAAATCAGGAGGAAGTTATGTATCTGGTACGGGATATCATGTACTGCAAACCGGGGCATGTGCGGTCGATGGTTGAGAAATTTACTGCGCTTGCAAAACTCTCAAAAAAAATGGGAGTCGAATCGATGCGTGTCATGACCGATGTTTCAGCGGAGCAATACTGGACGGTCGTTGCCGAAATGGAAGTGAAAAGTCTCGAGGAATATACCGAGATGTCGCGTTCGTCGATGAACGACAAAAAATTCCAGAAGATCATGAAGGGATACCACGACCTGATACAATCCGGTCGGCGTGAAATTTATAAGCTCGAAAAATAATTGGTTTGCAATCCTTGCGAAGGTGGTTCCGCCGAAAGCGTAAACCTTCGCAAGGTTGTTTATATCTTCCGTAATGCCTGCCGGAAATCTTCAATCAAATCTTCAATACCTTCAACACCGACCGAGATCCGGATCATTCCCGGCGTAACACCATGTCTCTTGAGTTCTTCATCCGTCATGTTGATGTGCGACGAATAGACCGGAATGCTCACCAGCGTTTCCACACCGCCGAGCGACATGGCATTGATGGCAACTTTCAGTGAATCACAAACTTTGACTGCCGCTTTCACTCCGCCTTTTACTTCAATCGTTACCATACCGCCGAAACCGGACATTTGTTTCTTCGCTAGCTTGTAATTCGGATGTGAGGGAAGTCCGGGATAAAGAACGCGTTGAACCTTTGGGTGGCGTTGGAGTGCGCGTGCGAGAGCAAATGCGTTTTCCGATTGTCGTTCGACGCGAAGCTCGAATGTCTTCAAACTCCGGTCGAGCAGGAACGACATGAACGGATCGGGCGTTGCACCGAATTGTTTCGCGATGCTTTTTATTTTTTTAATGATGGATGTCGATCCGACCAACACGCCGGCAAGAATATCCGCATGACCGCCTAAATATTTCGTTGCACTTTCCATAATCAGATCGATGCCGTACTCGAACGGCTTCTGGTGGATACATGTTGCAAACGTATTATCGATCATGATCGTAATCTTCGTCCGGTATTCTTTTTCCATCTTCCGTGTGAGGCGGACTAATTTTTCCATATCGACGATTTGCAGTGTCGGATTCGTCGGCGTTTCAAAATAAACGATCTTCGTTTTCGGGGTAATAAGATAGAGAAGATCATCGGGCGCAGAGGGATCGAGATATTTTACGCCGATGCCGTAATTGGAAATCGTATCGCGGAAAAACCGATATGTGCCGCCATACAATGCCGGCGTGCTCACAATTTCATCGCCCTGTTTGCATAAGGCAAGCGCTGCCGTTGAAATTGCCGCCATGCCCGATGCAAAAAGGATGCATGCCTCGCCGTTTTCCATCAGCGCGATCCGGTCTTCCACTTCGTTTGTTGTGGGATTGTGGTAGCGAGTGTAGACCAGCACTTTCGGATCGCCCTTCGCATACCGGATGGCGTCATTCGAATTTTCAAAACGGTACGTGCTTGTCTGATAGATCGGCATCGTTACCGGTCCTTTGAATGCATGAAGATGTGTGCCGTGGATTGCGCGCGTTGCAAGCGAAAGTGTTTTGGTCTTTTTCATACCATCCTCTGTTATAAATTTTTGAATTATTCTATCGTGCACAGGTTTGTGCCCTGCCGCCGTCGATGCTGAAACTTCCGCCCGTAATCCATCCGGCACGATCCGATGCGAGAAATAAAATGAGTTCCGCGACATCTTCCGGTTTTCCCACGCGGCCGATGGGGTGTGTCGATTTGCTGTGTTCGAGAAATTTCGCGTACGCGTCTTCCTGCATCCCGCTGGTGCGGTGAAGATTCGTGACGACAACACCGGGATCGACGGCATTGATGCGGACGCCTTTCGGTCCCAACTCCAATGCCGCGCAATGTGTCAGTTGATCGACTCCCGCTTTGCTCACACAATATGCAAGCACATTCGGAAACGAGCGGATGCCGGTAACGCTGGAAAGGTTGACGATATTTCCTTTTCGTTCGATGATGGACGGCAACGCAAGCTGTGTCAGGCGGAAGATCGAGCGGAGATTCACATCCATCATCGTATCCCATTGTTCGAGAGTCGTGTTCTCGATGGTGCCGTTGCCGATAATGCCGGCGGCGTTCACAAGCACATCGATTCCGCCGAAGCGTTTGAGAGTTTGCGAAATGATCCGCTGCCGGTCCTGCTCGTTGGTAACATCGGCTGCGATAATTTCGACATGAGATGGATTGAGATTCGATGTGATAGATGTAAGCTCTTGCCGGCGTCGGGCAACAAATGCGACTTTTGCCCCGCGTTCGATTGCCGTGAGTGCCGTTGCTTTCCCGATGCCGCTCGATGCACCGGTGACGATACATATTTTATTCTGAAATTCGTTTGTCATTTTCTTATTTTTTATTTTTGAATTTTTACTTTTGAATTGATTATCTCTTTTGCCCTTTGAAACACTGCATCAAACATCGGCTGCGTCAGTTTGCCGGTGAACGTATTTTGCTGGCTCGGATGAAACGAAGCAATCAGCGTTTGGCGATCGTTTAATGTACATTCCATGCCGTGACCGAATTTCGGGCGTTTTGTCAGCGAAGTCATTTCCGTTTCGCGCATGGCATCGAATACGACATCGCAGGCAACTTTGCCAAGTCCGACGATGACACGCACGTTTTTTAATAACCGGAGTTCGGTCAATAAAAACGGCCGGCAGTTTTGTAATTCCTTCGGCAGAAGCTTGTTCTGCGGCGGCGCACAGCGTGCAGCGGCAGTGATATAACAATCGATCAGTTGTAAACCGTCGTTGCGGGAAACAGATTCCGGCTTATTCGCAAAACCGAATTTGTGCAATGTGCGGTAGAGCCATTCGCCGCTCCGGTCGCCGGTGAACATTCTGCCGGTTCGGTTTGCTCCGTGTGCCGCCGGCGCAAGCCCGACGATCAGCAGCCGCGCATCCGGATCGCCGAACGGGGGAACCGGTTTTCCCCAATAGTGTTCATCCCTAAACCGTGCGACTTTTTCCCGCGCAACGGCTTCACGCCACCGGACCAGCCGCGGACAACGGGAACAGGAAGTAATTGTCCGTTCAAGATTCCGGAATTCTTTCGACGCCGTGTTCGCTTTCATCGTATAGACAAAAGGTAAGGAATAAAGAGGCATTATTCAAACACAATGTGCAACTCAGGACGAACCTTGCGAAGGTTTCCCGCCTTCGGCTGGACAAGCTTCACCTTCGCAAGGTTGCCACGTTCATCCTTGATTTGTTCTGAAAATAATGGTATACTCGAAGAAAAGTTGGAGGACTGGCTTACACGATGAATCAAACATATCAATCAAAGAAAATAATTACGCAATATTGCGTAGTTACAAAGTTATACGCTATTTGCGGCTGGAGACGGGAAAACAACTATGAGGCAGATTAGAATTCAAATCATCACAATTGTGCTTTTTATGTTGTCTTGCTATCCGCTAGTTCTCTATGCTGGCGCTTCAGGCGCAAAGCAATCTAAGGCAACACGAGGCATTTTCCAGTTGGTCGAGACTCGTAATGGGAAGAAATCCTGTTGGGGTTTCATCATCCAACTCAGTGATCTATCGTTCAAGCAGTCCATCGATCAAGACGATCTAACGATCACCGATGCAAAGTACGCCAGAGATATGAAGCCGATTATGACTTGGGCCGTTGATAATAGTCGTAAGCGGCTCACGATCATCTTCAAGCAAGGAATGGGTGACTTCGGCTCTGGTGATGACGTAACGGTGAGAATTCGAGGTAATGCACTTACTGGCGAGCCGAAACAAGATTACGTTTTCGAGATCGCAACGGACATTCTTTAATTGAGGTGTCTGTGAATCTGCTCGCCGCAAACAGCGCATAACAAGCAAAAGCACGACGTTGGTTGGATCGAGGATGATAAAGCCTCACTCAACATTTTTGTTCACATAAAAGCAATTATGGATTCACAAAAACATTGCTTTTTTCCAAAGCCTTGTCAAGTATATTCACTCAACATTATTAAAATTTTAATGTGATATACTTCCTGCCCGCCTTGCTTATCTCATTTCCTTTTTGTATTCTCTGTATGTTTTTTATGACCGATTGCAGGTAACGTTTTTTGCGAATTTTCATTACCGGACTTGAACGAAAATATGGCATACTGGCTTTTGAAAACCGAACCTGAAACGTATTCATTCGCCGACCTGGAAAATGATGGAATGACGCGGTGGGAAGGCGTGTCGAACAATCTTGCATTGAAGCATCTCCGCGCCATCAAAAAGAACGATTGTGCGTTTATCTATCATACCGGTAAAGAAAAAGCCGTTGTCGGCATTGCCGAGGTCGTAAAAGCGGCGTATCCCGATCCTTCGGGTAACGATCCCAAACAAGTTGTTGTTGATATAAAAGTGAAACGACGATTACAGCGGGCAGTGACTCTGGCAGAGCTGAAAAGCGACAAATCGTTTGCATTGTTCGAGCTTGTCCGCCTGCCGCGGCTTTCGGTGATGCCGGTGAACAGCGCTCATTGGAATGCGATTGTAAAAAAATCATCGCTAAAGCCGGAGTGATATACAATGATGGATCAATATTTTTCAAACCTTTTTTAGGAATATAACGTGACTGTGAAAGAACGATTCAAAAAGATTGGGCGAGTGATATGGAATTTTATCGAGGCTTATCCGGTGTTGATAGCCGCGCTTGTGATATATCTCTATTATTTATTTACCACGGTGAATTTTTTCAGTCACGAAGGAGAAAAGAAGTCATTCATCGATTATTTCCTTCAATTTGATTCATTGTTCTTCCTTTGGCTTGCGGCGGCGGCACTTATTCAATTACAGCGTGTCCGGAAAAATTTCAAACGAGAAGAACTCTCGCGGCGTGAGATTGAGCGCGTTCTGGACAGACAACAGATTTACAGCGGACTTGTTCAGGATATTACATCGCTTCTGCAGGATAATGTCAATAATCCGCTTGCGATTATTTCCGTTACCACGCAGGAAATCCGGCGAAAATTCGAATCCGATACCGAAATTATCCGGTGGCTGGACCGTATCGACGGCGCCATGAAGCGCATCCATAATACGATTCGTGACCTCCAGGCATACGAAGCACAGAAATTAATTGAATCGTCTGCCCAATTATTCGAAAAACAAAAGGAACGACAGGCCGTTAAACAATAAGGGATTTTTGGATTTGCCTTTCCCATTCAAGTAAAGAATGGCCGTCATCAATTTTCCCCCTGTAAAAGATATCTCAGATAACTTCCACCTACCTTTTTTGTAAAAATTCCGGCTTTTTTTTCAACCTTTCTCTAAAATCAATTCGATTCATTTCATGAGATGAACGTCGACGAAAATGTGCGTTACCTCAACGCTTTTTGTATACGATGTTCTTACCTTATATCAAGAAATTCGTCAAACATGGGAAATTGCGGCAAGCTTCATTTTGAGGGAGGAACATGTTTGTCGTATATCACACGTGTTGTTGTGTGTCATTTCAAAGGTAAGCAAATTGTCATAGACTATAGCGTAAATTCATTTTGTATCGTTCTTAAATTACATATTTGTTAAACGAGGGCACTATGTCTACAAACGATTTCAACAACAAGAAGAAAACAAACGTTCTTCTGACGTACAACAATTCCGTTGAGAAAAAGCCGGACCGGGGTTCAGGCGAAAATCTCGATAATTTATTGTGGGATGACGAAGAGAACTCTAAACCGAAAGGCAACAGCAATTCGGCTTCGGGTGAAAAAGTTCTCATGGAAAGCATTCCGTTAAAACCATTTCCGCTTTCATCACAACCGAACATCGAAGACCGAAGTGTACCGTCCAAGCGTCCCCAATCGGTGCGTCTTAACCAATACCTGGTGGAAAGTGGAATTGTTACGAAAGACCAATTGGAAGAGGCGTTGGAAACTCAGGCGAAGACGTCCGACAAACGCCGTATTATCGATATTTTGATGGAAGACCTCAACGTCAACAAAGATGAAATCTTACGGACCGTTGCACACTATTATTCATTTGAAACTATCGACCCGACGTCTTCTTTCGGGAATAAAGACAAACTTCAATTTATAAAACAGTTGCTGGAAACATTGCCTGCGCTGTATTATGACAGCGCTGTCCGGCATAAGATTTTACCGTATGAGTTGTTTACCAACGGTTATGATAAACTGGTTCTGATCACTCCGGATCCGACTCATCCCGATGTTCATCTCGTTGCACGCGCATTTAAATTTCCGAAATATGAAGTCAAATATGTCTCGACCGACCTGTGGCAGGAACTGTGGAGACAGCTTGCATTCGATCAAAGCGCGAAACAATTGGGAGTTGATACTGAGGATGGGTTTTCTCAATACAACCCGGATGAAACCGAAAAGGAAATCGAAGCTTCACTCGAAGATAAAATTGGTCGTGGAAGACTGAATGATGTCATCGAAGCATTGTTGGTTGATGGCGTTCGGACCGGTGCGAGCGATATTCATGTCATTCCAAAATCATTAAATCGGACAGAGTTTCATTTTCGTATCGACGGCAGGCTGAGTCTGTGGAGTGCAATTACCGACGTTCGCTCCGAGGCAATTCTGACCGTTATTAAAGACCGTGCAAAAAATCTTGACCGGTTCGAAAAAATGCTTTCGCAGGACGGTTTCGCACAGCGTATGGTTGATAACAAAATGATACGCTTCCGGTTCTCGACAATGCCGATTTATAGCGGCGATCTTCGCAGTAAAGTAGAATCCATTGTTATTCGTGTCCTGAGAAGTGCAGATGCTTCCAATGGTATCGAATCGCTGCAAATGCCTCCATCGACACAGGAAATATTTCTCAAAGCAATCCGGAAGCCGCAGGGCATTATTATTTTTACCGGACCGACAGGTAGCGGAAAAACAACGTCCCAGCTGGCAGCCCTTCAAACAATAATGGATCCGGGCATTAACATTATCACCATCGAAGATCCTGTCGAATATCTCATCGAAGGATGCCGTCAGGTAAAATTGAATCACAAACTTGACTTCGAAGGCGCGCTGCGCGGGTTATTGCGTCACGATCCGGACGTCGTTATGGTCGGTGAAATGCGTGATAAAGTAACAGCCGAAATTGCAGTCAAGCTTGCCAACACCGGACATCTGATATTTTCGACATTACATACGAATGATTCGATCGGCGCTATTACACGTTTGTATAATATGGGCATCGAGCCGTTTCTCCTTGCCTATACGATTAATATCATCGTCGCACAACGTCTCGTTCGAAAACTCTGTGACCGCTGCAAGACAATCGACGATACTGTCGATCATGATTTTCTTATCGATTCCGGATTTGCAGAACAAGATATTGATTCGACGAAGTTCTATAAACCGGTCGGCTGCGTTCATTGTATCCGCGGTTATCGGGGACGTATAGGAATTTTTGAAGCTCTGGCGATGACAAAAGAAATTCGCAGGGTTATTCTTAAATCGAAAGACTTTGTCGACGAAGATACGATCCGTGCACTTGCTTTGCAGAACGGGATGCAGACGCTTCGGCAGTCTGCAATCAATTTGGCAAAACAAGGGTTGACCTCGATCGATAACGTAGAAGGAATGATTCTGGAAGATTGAAATTCCTGAAAAGGCACTGGCGCTTCGTAGACAAGCAACCCTCCCAGCTGCCGCAACAGAGCGCCCGAAGTGAAACGCTTCGGGCGTTATTTTACACCGTAACTCTCAATATTTTTTCTTTCAACGGAAGTTAAGTAAAATGTGCCCGATCAAAGAACGAACGGGCGGCACTTTATCTGACGATGCTTTATTCTATCGTTGAGAATTTTTAAATAGATCGTGATGGAGGAAAATTAAAATGAACGTTACTTCAAATGATCGCAAAATAATACTGAAACAATTTTCCCGGGAACTCCAAGAACACCGGGAAGGCCATTTACTCGGCGTGGAATTACAACGCGAAACGGAACTCTTTGTTGATTCGCTGATGGGTATTCTGTTTCCGCATTTCTGTAAATCGCAATATCGGACTGCAGACGAAATTGAATGGCAGCTTCTGTCGTTGGAACACGACTTGAAGATCCTTCTCTCATCGCTGTCGAGTAATTCTCGTCTCGATATACAAAATGTTGCGGGCGAGTTCATGTCTCTTCTGCCGGAAGTGTATTACAAACTCCGTCTTGACGCGGAAGCAATTAATAGCGGAGATCCCGCGGCTGAAAGTGTCGACGAGGTCATTCTTGCATATCCGGGTTTTCGTGCCATTGCGATTTACCGTCTTGCACATGAATTCTACCGGCTACATGTTCCCATTTTTCCGCGTCTCTTAACGGAATACGCACACGGAAAAACCGGGATCGATATTCATCCGGGGGCACAAATCGGAACGTCATTTGCAATCGATCATGGCAGCGGGATAGTTATCGGTGAGTCAGCGGTCATCGGTGACAATGTGAAAATGTACCAGGGGGTAACGCTTGGTGCATTGAGTGTCGATAAGAAGATTGCCAAGTCGAAAAGACATCCGACTATTGAACACGATGTTGTCATCTATGCCCAGGCGGTCATCCTCGGTGGGAAAACGATCGTCGGTCATCACAGCATCATCGGTGGAAATGTCTGGCTGACGCATAGCGTACCGGAATATTCAGTTGTATCGCAGGATCAGGAAGCGATCGTGCAGAGTAAGGAAGGCTTCGAAGGTGTTCTCAATTACGTCATTTAATCATTATAGGGGATAAACATGAAAGCAGTCAGCATACTTGAAACCATTGGAAATACACCGCATGTGCGCTTCCGGAAGTTGTTCGGTACGAAAGAAGTCTGGATGAAGCTGGAGCGGGCAAATCCCGGGGGTAGTATCAAAGATCGGATTGCTCTCTCGATGATTGAGGATGCAGAACGGCGCGGCATCCTGAAGCCGGATAGTGTCATTATCGAACCGACGTCCGGCAATACCGGAATCGGATTGGCAATGGTATCGGCAGTGAAAAATTACCGACTGATTCTTGTCATGCCGGAGTCGATGTCGATTGAACGCCGGCGTATCATGGCCGCATATGGCGCCAAACTTGAACTCACACCGCGAGAAAAGGGAATGAACGGCGCTATCCAGCGTGCAAACGAACTTGCAGCATCGACTCCCAATTCCTGGATCCCTCAGCAGTTTGAGAACGAAGCGAACATCGAAGTTCACCGAAATACTACGGCGAAGGAACTGCTGGCCGATTTCCCCGACGGTTTCGATTTGCTGGTAACCGGTGTCGGAACCGGCGGTCATATTACCGGTGTCGGTGAAATACTGAAGAAACATTTTCCCCGGCTGAAAGTCTTTGCCGTTGAACCTTCTTTGTCTCCGGTGATCAGCGGCGGTCAGCATTCCCCGCATCCCATTCAAGGAATCGGGGCAGGGTTCATTCCTAAAAATTTACACAAAGAAGTCCTCGACGGAGTGGTACAGGTTACGAAAGAGGAGTCATTCGAGTATGCTCAACGATGTGCACGGGAAGAAGGAATCTTTGTCGGAATTTCAACAGGAGCAGCTCTGGCAGCAGTTGCTAAAAAACTTCCCGACCTGCCGCCGAAAGGTCGATTGCTGACATTTTGTTACGATACCGGAGAACGATATCTTTCGGTTGAGGGATTATTCTAATAATTTTTGGACTATGGTATCTGTTTTCCCCTTATCGCCGTGACGAGCGCATACCACTCTTCCCGTGTCAGATGAATGTCGGGAGCGGGTGAGCTTGATGCAATGCGATCGGGATTCGTTGTTCCGATGATCGGTTGGATTTGTGCGGGATGCCGCAACAGCCACGCGAGAAGAATTGCCTCCTTCGTGGTGTTCTTGTCCGATGCGAGTTTTGTTATTAGTGCATTCGTCTGCCGGATGCACTCATCGGCATCGTGCGGAGGATGAGAAAGCACTCCCTTGGCAAGAGGGGACCAAGCCTGAATCATAATTTTGTGTTGACGGCAATAATCCAACGTTCCCGCCGATGCCGTGTAGTGAACGTCATTTGTATTCGCGACAACGCCTTCCGTAATCAACGAAGAGTGCAGAAGATTGAGTTCAACCTGATTGATGACGATTCGCTGTTCGATGACGCTCTGAAGTAAGGCAATCTGCTGTCCCGTGTGGTTGCTGACGCCGAAATAACGAACCTTTCCGGTTTTTTCCAATTCCTGAAATGCTTGTGCGACTTCTTCCGGTTCTACAAGCGGATCGGGCCGGTGTAATAAAAGGATGTCGAGACGGTCGGTTTGTAAACGGCGCAAACTTCCTTCTACCGACCGGACAATATGGTCACTGCTGAAATCATACCGGAACGGATTTCCCGCATCAGGATCGTCCTTCATCCTGATACCGCATTTCGATTGAAGAATAATTTTGTCGCGTAAACCGGTTTGCTGTCGGAGAATTTCGCCGAACACGGTTTCCGATTTTCCCCGGCAATAAATATCGGCGTGATCGAAAAACGTCATGCCGTTTTCGAAAGCCGTCATGACTGCTCGCGTTGCTTTCGCACGGTCATCCGATGTTAACGGCGAACCGTCCCACCGTTTGCCGATGGTCATGCATCCGTAGCCGATGACCGAAACATCAAGATTTGTATTCGGAATACGATATGTTTTCATCACGACAGTCCGAAATTCATTTTACCGTTTACATCAAAAAAACACATGGAGTGATTACAGGAATCTACAATTTATTTTCGCTACTATCAATTTTGGGATGAAAAATAAATGTGCAGTCCACCTCCCATTTGGACTGCACCGTATTTTCCTATGACCGATTTTTTTTAAAATATAAGATCGTAATTAAGACGGAAGCCGCGGGCCGGTTGTGGAATAAAATCCTTGATCACCGATAAATTATCGCGATAGACCTGGTTAAATACGTTATCACAATGTACGCTGATGTTATGGACTACTCCGCCTTGAGGTAACCGCACTCCGGCACCGAGATTAATGATGCCGTAACCTGCCGTCGGCGTATCACCGATCCCGAGATTATTCTGTGCTGCGGCAACTCGCCATTCGATCATCCCGGAATAAGTGTTATCCTGATAATTCAGACGGAGCAAACCCTTCAGCGGCGGAATAAACGGAAGCGGTGTGACGCTGTCACGCACCGCCTCTGCATAGACGTAACTTCCGCTTACCGTCATTGCCCAATGGTCCATGAGTTGTGTTGAAGCCGTGAAATCAATTCCATACAGCCGTGCATCCGTCTGAGCATACTGGCGGTAGGGGTAATTCGGTTGTTGTGTCGTGTCCGTTCCGCCCGGAAAGTAGCTGTATAAATAATTGGTAATCAGATTGAGATAGGGAGACACTTCAAATGAAAATCCGGAATACTGGCCTTTGATGGAAAGATCGAATTCTAATCCGGTCTCCGGCACCAGGCTCGCATCGCCGAGAATGAACGAGGCGCTGGCATCATCCGGTCCATATCCGAAAAGTTCCTGTTGCGTCGGCGCGCGAAACGATCGGGCAATACTGAGACTGCCTGTTAACTCGTTCGTCAGTTTTTGTATGATGCCGACAGATCCCGTAACTGCACTGGCAAGACGTGACGTATCAAGAGTCTGAAAACGCGGAGTGAGCGAACCGGGATCCGGATTGGTCTGGATATTATCGTAATCATACCGAATCGCTCCCTGAAAGCGTGTGTTTTCGCTGGCGGTATATTCTTCATACAGATAACCGGCAATATCAGTTGTGAGCGTGTTCGGTCCGAGCGGTTGGAGACCACCAATCGTTAAGTTGTCGAAGTTTGTCCAGATGCCCAACGTTCCACGCCAGTTTCCCATCGGTTGAAGTAGAAATTGTACGGTGGCATTGTAATTATTTTGATGAAAGTTATTCTGTTCGAACTCGGAAAATGTTCCTGTCGGGTTGCCGGCTGAATCCGCATCCGGTGCCGTTGGATGTTCGGAATGTGTGTAATCAACGGTATTCGCATTGAGCTTGATCTGGTTGACGAGGGAGCCACCGACTTCGAATAATCCCCGCAACTCGAGACTGTACTTTTCCATCTCAATGCGGGAAAAAGTAGGATTCATATATACCATATCGATAGGATCTCCCGGAATTCCATAATTCATCTGATAATGTTTGCCGCCGATGCCGATCATTCCAAAAGTTCCCGAATAGGAATATCCTGCAGATTCTTCCGATGTTCTATCGAACGATTGCGGGACGTGGTCGAGTTGATATCCCTGGCTTGTCGTAGGATCCGTATAGAAGCCGTCGGGAATACGAATATCCTGAGAGTGCAATCCGCCGGCGGAAAACTTGAACGCGGAAGAACCATCGCTCAGTGTTGTTGTGAAATATCCTGAATAGAGATCACTGACAGTGTTACCCATGACGGATGCCCGGCCTGAAACTGCATTCGATGATGCGGTGGGAATGAGATCGGTCATGACGTTCACCACACCACCAACGGCATTCGGCCCGAACATCACACTGGCAGGGCCGCGTACAACATCGATCTGCTCGACCGCTTCCGGTTCAATCGGAACTGCGTGGGCCGGGTCGAAGGTGGAGATGTCTCCGACACGAAGCCCGTTCTCTAAAACGAGGACATCATTGTCGGTGAGTCCGCGCATCATCGGACGAGCGGGAGCAGAACCGTTCCATCGGACAGACACTCCCGGTATATCCTCGATTTCTTCAGCGAAACTCGATCCCGGACTCGCATGCAAATCCAGCATCGATTTTGATTCGGAGGATTGGTATTGATCGTCTGCCGGACGGGCGTATGGCGAAGCGGAGACAACGATTTCTTCTTCTTCAATGGCTGATTCATGCAATTGAAAAGATGTTTCGGCAGTATTATCCGTTACATGAATTGTGTTCGTTGCCGATGAATAACCGATGACGCGTACAAATACGTTGTATGTGCCGTTCGGAATATTGGAAAAAAGAAACTCGCCCTTACTGTCGGTACGCGTAACGCGTTCGAACTCCAATAAGCGAACCGTTGCACCGACAATCGGTTTACTGTCGCCGGTTATTGTTCCATGGATGCCGCCGCCATCAGCGGCTTCGGCAACAATCGGATGAATCAAAAGAACGATTCCTACAATAAAAACCATAAGATTGATTTGTTTCATGATAAAACTCCTTTAAAAAAATTGTATGTTCATCTCTCTGCCCCAAAAAAAAGCACGAAAGCGAAAGAACTCTGCGCGATGGCAAATACAACGAGCGATATCCGGTAAGATCCGGAGATTCGTCGTCAGGCGAATGTGAAAACTATCTGAAAATTAAATATTGCAGAGAGATGAAGGGGGAGATTTATCTTGAATTAAACGAAATGACAAATACGGGGAGTATTGCTCGCGATGTTCCGGAGGAAAAAATTCTATCGGTTGAATTTGGATATGAGCATCGAAGACGAACGCTTTCGACGCGTTGTCTTTATCAAATGTTTCCCAGTTAAGAGACGGAAAAGTAAACGAAACGGTGCTCTGAGCGTGGGGATGGTTTTCTGAATTCTCGTCTTGAAATAATTCGGTTCTGAATGCAAAATAATTCAACGCAATCAGAATTGAACAGAATTGATATGTGAGAATCCGCCCGCGCATAATTTTTTCCTTCGTTAGTATACTATTTTGTGTCGGAAGAAGCAAGAAAAAACGGTCGCATTGGATTTTACAGAAACATTAAATACATTTATTCCTTCATCCGGAAAGTAATTCAATGAATAAGAGTCCACGATCGCATATCGTCGTCACGGAAATCGGATTGCTGTTTGTCGTCGTTGTCTGGGCGGCAAATTATCCGTTGGCGAAATATGCTTTGTCCGGCATGGATCCGTTTGTCTTTAACGCGATCCGGTACATCGTCGCCGCGGCAACACTGCTGATTCTTTTTCTGTTTCGGTCCGAATGGCGTCCTATTGCCCGCGGTGATTGGAAAAGATTATTGCTCACCGGTTTTGAAGCGAACGTGCTGTATCAGATTGCCTTTATTATCGGGTTGAGTATGACGACCGCGGGCACCGCTTCCGTGCTGCTTTCCACCTCTCCGCTCTGGACAATTCTGTTGAATGCCCGCTTGCACCGGGAACGAATTCACAAAATCCTCTGGATCGGGATGTCGATCTCATTACTCGGCGTTCTCATGATTGTATTCGGCGGTGGTTCGGATTATGTTCCCGGCAATCATGAATTTCTCGGCGACGGCATTGCGCTGTGCGCATCCATCCTCTGGGCATTGAATACCGTTCTTCAAAAACCGTTGCTTGCAACATATTCTCCAACACAACTTTCGCTGATGATGATTTCTATCGGGGCGATCGGGCTTTCTATTCTTTCGATTCCGACGGCAGTCACGTTCGGTTGGGCAACAACCGATTGGACATGTTATGGCGCTGCAATTCTTTCCGGAGCGTTATCGATCGGTATCTGTAATGCCATCTGGTCGCGCGGCGTTCTTCATATCGGTCCGGGAAAAACATCAAATTTCAACAACCTTGTTCCTGTTCTCGCCCTTGCAATTTCGTATTTCACGCTTCATGAAAAACTCATGCCCGTTCAGTTGGTCGGCGCCGGTATAACCGTTATCGGCGTGTGGATTGCACGGCGGTGATTGTTCATGCTTGATACTCCTCAAAAATATACCTACTTTATTCATGCTTTATTTTTCCGATGTCTTCATCAATTGTTGGTAAGGAATTTCTTATGATGGTGCGAAACATATTTCCCGTGTTGATCGTTTTCATGATACCGCTCATTTCCAACGGACAGTCACGTGATGAATCAAAGCCGTTGCTTGGGTTTACCATGTCTCATGCTGCGGAACAACATTCATTGGAGACCGGGTTTGACGCATTGTTAAAACCCGACAGTCTGCGGGCATGGATGAAACATTTGGCCGCGCGGCCACATCATGTTGGTTCACCTTATGATAAAGAAAATGCTGAATTTCTCGCCTCGGAATTTCGTTCCTGGGGATACGAAACGGCCATCGAAGATTTTCAGGTATTATTTCCAACGCCGAAGACCAGAGTTCTGGAAATGATTTCTCCGACGACCTATGTTGCAAAGCTCACGGAACCGCCGGTTGCCGGCGACACGACATCATACCAGACTGATGAACAACTGCCGCCGTATAATGCTTATTCGATCGATGGCGATGTCACCGGAAATCTTGTGTATGTCAATTACGGTATTCCAGCGGACTACGAAGAACTGGACCGTCTCGGCATCGATGTGAAAGGAAAAATTGTCATCAGCCGGTACGGCGGAGCGTGGCGCGGCATCAAGCCGAAAGTTGCCGCCGAGCATGGCGCAATCGGCTGCATTATTTATTCCGACCCGCGCGATGACGGATATTTTCAGGGGGATGTGTATCCGAAAGGACCGTTCCGCAATGACGAGGGCGCGCAACGCGGCTCCGTAGCCGATATGCCGCTCTATGCCGGTGACCCGCTGACGCCATTTGTCGGCGCGACGAAAAATGCCAAGCGACTGTCTTTGAGCGAAGCGAAAACGTTGACGAAAATTCCGGTGCTTCCCATTTCGTACGGCGATGCGTTGCCACTTCTGAAGGCACTGGAAGGTCCGGTGGCTCCCGACGACTGGCGCGGCGCACTGCCGATCACGTATCATATCGGACCGGGACCGGCAACGGTGCATTTGCATGTTGCATTCAATTGGGATATCAAACCGGTTTACGATGTGATCGCGAAGATGAAGGGAAATGATCGTCCCGACGAGTGGATTCTTCGCGGCAATCATCATGATGCGTGGGTGAACGGTGCGGACGATCCGATCAGCGGTACCGTTGCCATGATGGAAGAAGCGCGTTGCGTCAGCGAGCTTGCAAAGCAGGGATGGAAACCGAGACGGACGATTATCTATTGTGTGTGGGACGGCGAAGAGCCCGGCTTGCTCGGTTCGACTGAATGGGTGGAAACACACGCCGATGAATTGAAAACCAAAGCGGCGGTCTATATCAACTCCGATTCAAACGGACGCGGCTTTTTAGGGGCAGGAGGTTCTCACACGTTGGAGAAATTTATCAACCAGGCGGCACGCGATGTGCTCGATCCGGAAAAAAATGTTTCAGTTCTTGAGCGGGAACGCACACGCCGGATGCTGAACGGTTCGCCGGAAGAAATGAAAGAAGTACGCGATCGTTCCGATCTGCACATTTATGCGCTTGGTTCCGGTTCCGATTACACGCCTTTTCTTCAGCATCTCGGAATTGCTTCCTGTGCTATCGGTTATGGTGGAGAAAATGATGCCGGTGTCTATCATTCCGTTTACGATTCATATAGTGCGTATTTCCGGTTCGGGGATCCCGGATTTGCCTACGGCATTACACAGGCAAAAACGACCGGACGACTCGTTCTTCGTCTTGCCGATGCCGATGTTCTCCCGCTGGAGTTTACGAATCTCGCCGAAACCGTTTCGCGATATGCCCGCGAAGTTCAAAAACTTCTCGATGATATGCGAACCGAAACTGAAAATCAAAACGCCAGAATTCGCAATCGCACATACGAAATTGTAGCCGATCCCACCAAGCCGTATGTTTCACCAAAGCAAAAAGATCCGGTTCCGTATTTGGATTTTTCTTCTCTGCAGAATGCCGTCGCACATCTCACCGGTAATGCAAATCAGTTTGATACCGCACTTCATGAAATTCCCGATGGAATTCCGGCGTCAAACGGTGTTCAAACATCTCTCGATGAAATTTTGATGAAGATGGAACAAGCGTTCACGCGGCCCGAAGGATTGCCGCGGCGTCCGTGGTTCATTCATCAAATATATGCGCCGGGATTTTATACGGGATACGGCGTCAAAACGCTTCCGGGAATTCGTGAAGCGATCGAGCAGCGCAATTGGAAAGAAGCCGGTGAAGAAATCGTCGCGACGGCTTCCGTCATCGAAAATTTCAATAACGAAATTGATCGGGCTGTAAACCTTTTACACTCTGCCGTGAAAAAATAATATGGCGCGATTTAAAGTCTTTCTTGAATATGAGGGAACACGGTTCAGCGGCTGGCAAATACAGAACAACGCACGGACGATTCAGGGTGAAATTCTCCGCGTCGCACAGGATATTTTCCAAACGCGCTCGATAGAAATATACGGCTCCGGCCGTACCGATGCAGGCGTTCACGCACTGTATCAGGTTGCTCATCTCGATGTGGAAACGGTTCTTGCGCCGGAAATCATTCGGATGAAACTGAACGATGAACTTCCTCCCGATATCAATATTATCGAGATCGAAAAAGTCCCGAAAACATTTCATGCACGGCACGATGCCGTTGCGCGAAGCTATCTCTATCAGATTTCGCGGCGGCGCACAGCGTTCGGTAAACGGTTTGTCTGGTGGATCAAAGATCCGCTTGATGTCTCTGCGATGAAATCCGTCCTTCCATTATTCGAAGGAATGAAAAATTTTCAATCGTTCACAGCCGATGACCCGGAAGAAAAATCCACGGCTGTTCTCATCGAACGAATGCGGATTGCCGAATCGGGAGAACTGATTCTGGTGCGCATCGAAGGATCGCATTTTTTGTGGAAGATGATCCGGCAGATGATCGGCATTCTTGTCGAAGTGGGGCGTGGCAAAATGAAGAAGAATGAAATCGAACAACTCCTGCGAACGCATTCCGATAAACCAGCCCGCTACACCGCACCGCCATCCGGATTATTTCTCGAGCGTGTCTATTATAAAGGGGAGAAACGGCTGGAAACGATAGAGCCGGTTTTACAAATTCATTCCTAAAGCGTCTCTTCGAGATGGCGCGCTTTTTCCCGGATGATCGAAAGCGCCATGTCGATCGTATCGAGATGTGTGCGGAAGCTGAGCACCGCCATGCGAATGACGAACTGCCCGTTCAGTCTTGTTGATGAAAGAAATACGCGGCCATCGCGAACGACTTCCTGAATCAACCGTTCGTTAAACGTGTTTACATCGCCGCGTTTCGGAATATATCGAAAAGTCGTTACGGAAAGATCGGGAAACCTGCCAACCTCAAACCCATTGACTTTCTGAATCTCCTGATGAAAATACCGTGCGAGCAGTAATTTTTCTTCAAGCGTCGCCCGAAACGGAACGATGCCGAGCAATTTGAGCGGAAGCCATAACCGTAGTCCGCGAAAATGCTTCGTCAGTTCCGGCGAAAGATCTGCCGGCGAAAGTTCGTCGCTGGACTTCAATGCATCCTGCAGATAATTTGCCTGATACCAGAATGCATGATAGAGTTTCGTTTTGTCCCGCACGAGCAACGCGCCGCTTCCGTACGGAAGAAATAAACCCTTGTGAGGATCCATCACCAGCGAGTCCGAACGTTCCATTCCGCGAAGGATTTTTTTTCCCTCATCACAGAGAATAAAAAATGCACCATACGCTCCGTCGGTATGCATCCATAAATTATGACGTTGTGCAATGTCGGCAATGGTGTGTAACGGATCGACGGCCCCGACATCGGTCGTGCCGGCGGCGCAAATAACGAGCCACGGATTTAATCCCGATCGCTTATCTTCAAGAATGGATTTTTCCAGTGCGACCGTATCCATTCGAAATTGTGCATCGACAGGAACATGTCGTAAAATACAATGATTGAGTCCCGCGATGCGTATTGCTTTATCGACGGAATGATGTGCCTGCGTCGTGAGATACATAACCGACCGCTCAATGTCTTTCGGTTGCAATCCAGCAGCATCCCGGGCTGCAACGATGCCGATTAGATTTGCAATGCTTCCGCCGGATGTTAAATTTCCTCCAGCCGTTTTCGGAAACCCGGCAATCGATGCCATCCAATCGATCAGCAATTGTTCCATACGAACGGCGCCCGGCCCTGCAAAAAATACTCCGGCAAATCGATTTGTTACATCGGCAAGGTAATCGCCGAGAGAAGAGTAATAAATTCCGCCGCCGGGAATATAACCGAGATGTCCGCCCGAAGCGGGATTGAGTCCGGGACGATCGACTTGTTCACCGATGATTTGAAGTAACGATTGTATGTCGGCAGGATGTTCGGCAATAGGAGAATCGAAAAGTCCTTTTCCTTTATCATCGGTGGTGACGTATGCGGGAAGATCATAAATATGATTGAGGAATTGCTCGGTGTATGTAATTACCTGCGAGCGTACCGTTTCGCGTTGCGATGCCGACGGCTCGAGCAATCGCGCAATCGGTTCCAGCTTCTGAATTTCCTCAATGATGCTCATGGATGAAGAATCTACCGTTCAACGACATCGGTGGGAAGCTCGTTCGTATCTCCTGCCGAATGCGGGAAATGTTTCGCCAGTTCCATGCCTACTGCCGTGACGGCATCGGTAATCCCCTGAACATATCTGCCTTCTTTAAAGTGTGCGGAGATTACTTCGGCAATTCGACCCCACGTGCCGTCATCGACTTTTTTATGAATCCCTTCATCGGCGATGATGTGAAATTTCCGTTCGGAAAAAAGGAGCAATAATAACACGCCCGTCCGGTTGCGTGTGTGCTGCATGCCGAGCCGGTGGAATTCTTTGAGTGCGAGTTGATGGAGCGATAGTTGCTTTTCATTCCAATGTTTACCGTGGCGTACAACGACGCGGATTTGTCCCGATGTCTTTTTTTCCGCTTCGGCAATTGCTGCCGAAAGCGTCTTCAAATCGTCTTTCGAAAAATATGGTTTAAACCGCCACATGATGTTTTAAAATTAGTCCATAAAAAGAATCATTACCAGCTTCCGCTGGCGCCGCCGCCGCCGAAACTTCCGCCGCCGCCGCTGAACCCGCCTCCGCCAAATCCACCGCCGGAAAATCCGCCCCCGCCGAATCCGCCGCCCCACCATCCGCCGCGGGAATAATAACCGCCGGAACCGAGGTAATGTCTACGGCTCCCGGTAAGAAATCTCATGAGAATAAAAAATAACGGGAAGAGCAAAAATAGAAAGGGCGGAGGATTACTGTGCCTGTTGCCGGCCGGATCGCCTTTGAACTCTCCTTTGGTGACGCTGATGATTGCAGATATACCGGCACTTATGCCGCCGGCAAAATCCCCTTCGCGGAAATACGGCGCCATTACTTTTCGTATGATTTGATCGGAGATCGCGTCGGTCAGCGCTCCTTCCAGCCCGTAGCCCACTTCAATGCGTGCTTTGCGATCCGATTTGGCGATCACCATGAGAACGCCGTTGTCGCGTCCCTTTTTTCCGAGCTTATTTTTTTCCGCAACCTGAATTGTGTAGTCTTCGATGCTCTGGTCGTTCAGTGTCGTGATGAGAAGAACGACAACCTGATTGGAGGTCTCCTGTTCGAATTGTGCTAATGATTGATCGATCGATTGGAGTTCCCCTGCCGACAATGTTCCCGAAAGATCCGTAACGCGGGTGTGAATGTCCGGAATTTCCTGAGCCAGTACGTTGTCAGACAGTAACCCGCCGACAAGAATTACAAAACCAACTAACCAGCAAACTGAAAATATTTTTTGCATTTAGAATTTCACTTTGGGCGCTTTGTCCGAACCCGGTTCCGCCTGGAAATATTGTTTTTGTGCGAAGCCGAACATGCCGGCAAAAATTGCCGTCGGGAATGTCCGGACTTTCACATTATAATCCTGAACGACCTCATTGAACCTTTTTCGTTCGACCGTGATCCGGTTTTCCGTTCCTTCAAGCTGGGACTGCAACTGAAGAAAATTTTCATTGGCTTTCAGTTGCGGATAATTTTCGGCCACTGCCATTAACCGTGAAAGTGCAGAAGAAAGCATCCCCTGCGCTTCCTGAAATTTCTGGAATGCCTGTGGATTGTTCAAGACTTCGGGCGTTACCGTCAATTTACCGACGCTCGAGCGTGCATCGGCAACATCGGTGAAGACCTGGCTTTCATGCTGCGCGTATCCTTTGACCGTCTCGACAAGATTCGGAATCAAATCGGCCCGCCGCTGGTATTGATTTTGGACCTGTGCCCAGGCCTGGTTGACCGATTCGTCAAGCTTTACCAACGAATTGTACATTCCTGTTGCCCATCCGAAAATGCCGATAGCAAGCAAAACAATGACGCCGAGAACCGCCAGAATGATTATTGTACTGCGTTTCATAATTTCTTCCTTTTGAGTGATTTCGAATTCGTCTGATCAATATTGTAAAACAAGCGACGAAAATCAACTTTCATCATTGCGTTTTGAACCGATAACTTGTATACTTATATCCATACGATTATTTCACCGTAAAAGTTCACACAATCTAAAACGGTTTTGGAGAAACAAATATGCATTGCCGCACATGGTTTTCATTCACCGCATTCATAGTTTTAATTCTGGCCGGATGTTCAAATCAAAAGGAACCGGCACGACAGCAACCGCCACAAATGCCTTCGACCGAAATGGTACAACAGGGTCCGTCAAATATGATAGCCGGGATAGAGTGGACCGTTCCGCAGCATTGGAAAGAACAGCCACAGCGGCAAATGCGCGTTGCAACGTATACAATTCCTTCCGCCGATGTTAATGTTGATGAAGGCGAGTGCGCGGTGTTTTATTTCGGCAACAATCAAGGCGGCGGCATCGATATGAATATCGACCGTTGGGCTGCACAATTTGAAAACTCTCCGAAACCCGATCGATCATCCAAAGAAATAAACGGCACCAAGGTAACGTTCGTCACGATCGATGGTACATATCTTGCACCTTCCGGACCGATGATGCAATCGCAGGGTAAAAAACCGGACTACCGGCTTCTCGGCGCCATCGTTGAAGCACCGGATGGTTTGGTGTTTTTTAAATTCACCGGTCCGAAAAAAACCGTCGGCGCGGCAGAAACAGAATTCACTTCTCTGATTCAATCCATAAAAAAGAATTAGTTGTTCATCAACACCGGCATGCCGGTACGCGCTCCGTTGAGAGTCCGCTCCTGCCGCTCGCCGATTTGCTGACGCCACATCGCGTAGTACAGTCCTTTTATCTCCAGGAGATCGTGATGTCTGCCGGATTCGACGACGTGGCCCTTTTCCAGAACGAAAATTTTGTCGGCATGGAGAATTGTCGACAACCGATGCGCGATGAGAATGGTGATCATGTCTTTTCTTGTTGAAACATCGCGGATCGTTTCGCTGATTTCTTCTTCCGTCAAAGAATCCAGTGACGAGGTTGCTTCGTCGAAGACGAGCAAATTCGGTTGGCGCAGTAACGCGCGGGCGATCGACAGACGTTGTTTTTCGCCGCCGGAAACTTTCACACCGCTTTCACCGATGACCGTATCCAATCCTTTGCTGGCACGTGCCATCAACGATTGACATGCCGCTTTCTGTAAAACGTCCAAACATGCTGCGTCGGTCGCCTGCGGATTCACGAAGAGAAGATTTTCGCGGATTGTTCCGGAGAACAACTGCGTGTCTTGCGTAACAAAGCCGATGTGTTCGCGGAGATGGTCTAGATCGATTTTTGTGCTGGAAAATCCGTTATAGAGAATCGTTCCTTCCTGTGGCTGGTAGAGTCCGACCAGCAGTTTAACCAGCGTTGTTTTACCGGAACCGGACGGTCCGACAAACGCGATCGTTTCGCCGGTGTTGACGGTAAATGAAATGCCGTTGAGCGCATTGCTCGTCGCCGATTGATGTTTGAACAGAACATTGTTGAATTCCAAAGTGGAAATCGTGCCGAGCGTGACAGGGTTTGCGGGCTTCGTTTCTTTCGGTATATTCAGAATATCCTGGAAGTTTTGGAGCGATACTTCGGTTTCGCGGTATGTATTGATGACGTTGCCCAATTCCTGCAGCGGTCCGAAAATAAAGAACGAATAAATCCACAACGAAAAGAATTGTCCGAATGTGATTTCCTGCGCGTAAATCAGGTACAGCATTAATCCGAGAATACTGGTGCGGAGGAAATTGACCGACGACCCCTGAATGAAACTCAGCCGGCGCAGGTAGCGGATTTTTTTCAATTCGAGCTGAAGAATTTTTTCTGTGGTTGAATTCAGCCGAAGTGTTTCCTGTTGTGCCAGCCCTAAACTTTTAATCAATTCGATGTTGCGCAACGATTCCGTCGTTGAGCCGGCAAGCGCCGTTGTTTCGGAAACAATGATCTTTTGAATTTTTTTGATTTTCTTGCTGATTGCCGAGCTGATGAAGCCGAGGATCGGGATCGTGGCAAAGTACACCGGTGCGATAATCCAGTGTACCGTGAAAGCATAGATTGTAACGAATACGACGCCGACAAGCGTGGTAAAAAGAATGTTGATGGCGGCACTGATCAGGCGTTGTACATCATCCCGGACTTTCTGCAGTTTGCCGAGTGTTTCACCGCTGCGTTGATCTTCAAAGACCTGATACGGGAGGTCGAGCGAGTGTCGCAATCCGTCCGAATAAATTTGCGCACCGACCCGCTGTGTTATCACATTGATAAAATAATCCTGGAAATTTTTCGCCACACGTGACACAAACGCGGCTCCCATCGCAGCCAGAAGAAGAAGACCGACACCTTTAAAGAAATCAGAAGATGTATACTGTTTGAATCGGGTGACATACTGATCGATGATGTGCCGGAAGATTAACGGATCGAGAAGCGAAAACACCTGGTTGATCGTGGCGAGCAAGAGTGCAAGCGCTACGATTTTCCAATATTTCTTAAGATATGAATAAAGAATGTCCATAATGAGCATGAAAAATTTATGATATAAAAGATAGGAAATTCAAAGATGAAATGCTTTGCCGGATAACGCCATCATTTTTTTGGTAGTGGGTCAGTTTCCTGATATCACCTATCCCGAAATCTCCCGTCTTGCTGAATTGCTTTTGTTCAGCATCTATTCCGAGCTTGCTTGGTTCTGATTCCGAATAGAATCGTTTCGGAAAGACGCGGTTTTGTAAATTGACCCCCTACCATTTTTATGATTTTTTTGGAATTTCTTTTCATTTGATTACATTATCCATGCTCATAATTTCATGGATTCTATGAAACGTCTATTAATATTCATTATCGTTCTTCAGCTTCTGTTTGCCGCTGCTGTTCTTGCCGGTAAAAGTTCTCCGCAGGATGAACTATCTAAAAAACAGAATGGAAAAAATCTTGTCCTCATGTGTTTGTCCGCTCATCCCGACGATGAAGACGGCGCGACGCTGGCGTATTATGCAAAACTGAACGGCGTAAAAACGTACAGCATCTTTTATACGCGCGGCGAAGGTGGTCAAAATGAAACCGGCTCAGAGTTGTACGACGATCTCGGCGCGCTCCGCACAAAAGAAACGTTAGCCGCGGCAAAAATTCTCGGAAGCGAAGTGTATTTCCTGGGATTTCCCGATTTCGGTTTTTCTAAAACCGCAAAAGAAACTTTTTCGAAATGGGGCGGCAAAGACAGTGTTCTTGCTCGACTGGTGTACGTGATCCGCGCATTGAAGCCTGATATCATCATCACCAATCATGATACGGTCACGACGAAACCGAGCCGACAGCACGGCAATCATCAGGTTGTCGGCATCACGGCGCTGGAGGCGTTCGAGAAAGCTGCCGACCCGCATTTTCATCCTGAACAATTGAACGACAGCATTACCACATGGCAGGTGAAAAAATTTTACTACCGTGTGTTCCGAACAAACGTGATGGTTCATGATAGCACCCGCATTGTCGAATTGGACATGACAAAGCGGGATGCCGGCGGAACTTCGATTGTAGACCTCTCCATCCAGGCATTGCGCAATCACCGCTCGCAGGGAATGGATAAACTGACGTTCAATGATATCCCGACATTTTTCCGGACGCATCGCTATACGCTGTTCCGTCAGAACCAAACATATACTTTCGATCCGCACGATCTTTTTTCCGGCATCGATCCTTCCGAACGAAGGACTGCATCAATTGCTTCGTGGAATGTTTCATCGGCATCTGAAAAAGTTGAAGCGGGTTCCGCAAAATCCATTACGGCGATATTTGACAGAAATATCCGGATCGGTTTGGTGAAGACGTACGACAACACGCTCGAAGAAACGATGAAATCATTTTCGATTAATTATACGTTGATCGATTCATCACAGCTTGCCGCCGGAGATTTGAAACAGTACACAACGATTCTTCTCGATCTGCGAACATATGCATATCGTTCCGATGTCGAGCGGTACAATGACCGATTGCTGGAATATATGAAGAACGGCGGAAATGTTGTTTGCTTCTACAATAAAACCGGTGACTGGAATAAGAAAAAAGTTTCGCCCTATCCGATTGCCGTGTCAAGCGAACGTGTAACGGAAGAAGATGCGCCGGTCACGATTCTTGAACCGCATCATCCGTTATTCAATCATCCGAATCAAATCGATCGGAATGATTGGGGAGGATGGGTGCAGGAACGGAGTATTTATTTGCCGAGTGATGATACGACGTTGACGTCGCCGAAGTATGAACGGTTGCTTGCCATGAGCGATGAAGATGACCACCAACCGTCGACCTCCATCTTGTGGACGAAGTACGGCAAGGGAACATATTCCTATGTTTCGCTTGCTTTGTACCGGCAGTTGCGTATCATGAACAACGGCGCGATGAAACTCTTCTTCAATTTGATTTCACAACAGTAAGGTTCCATGACTGCTTCTTCCGACCGCGTGCAGGAACAGTCACATTTGATTCGCGGCGTCGGTCTGCTCGGTGCCACGTCGCTGAACATGATCGACATGATCGGCGTCGGTCCGTTTATCACCATTCCGCTGATCGTTTCGGCGATGGGCGGACCGCAGGCGATGGTTGGATGGATCGTCGGCGCCGTACTCGTGATGTGCGACGGTTTGGTCTGGGCGGAGTTGGGCGCGGCGATGCCCGGCTCAGGCGGCTCCTATCGTTACCTCAAGCAAATCTATAATCCTGCCGGCTTCGGAAAATTCATGGCGTTCCTTTTTATCTGGCAGCTGACCTTCAGCGCGCCGCTTTCAATTGCTTCGGGTTGTATCGGTCTTTCACAATATGCAAGTTATCTTCTTCCTTCGCTTTCAACTTCGATCTTCCGGTATGATCTTCATACAATGATCCCATTTGCCGGAACTCTTGATGCAAGTATCGATATTACATCGGGGGTGTTCGTTGCAATGGGCGTTTGCCTTGCTGCAATTATTCTTCTCTACCGAAAAATCACAATCATCAGCCGCATCTCGGAATATTTATGGATTGGCGTGATGATCACGATCGGATGGATTATTATTTCCGGTGTGACGCATTTCAACAGTGAGCGGGCATTTAGTTTTCCAAGCGGGGCGTTCGATCTCTCCACGAATTTCTTCAACGGGCTCGGTGCGGGAATGCTTGTCGCAGTCTACGATTATTGGGGCTATTATAACGTTTGTTTTCTTGGCGGCGAAATACGCGATCCGGGCAAAACGATTCCTCGCGCAATCATCATTTCCATTCTGCTCGTAGCAGTCATTTATCTCGTGATGAACGTCAGCATTCTCGGTGTCATCCCGTGGCAGGAATTGAGTGCAACTGCATCGTCCGATGCGCACCGGTATGTCATTTCTGTTTTTATGGAGCGACTCTACGGAAGCTGGGCGGGTAATCTTGCAACGATGCTGATTATGTGGACTGCTTTTGCTTCGGTGTTTTCACTTTTGCTCGGATATTCCCGCGTGCCATATGCCGCGGCAACCGAGGGCGATTATTTCAAACCGTTTGCAAAAGTGCATCCTGTGCACCGGTTTCCGTACATTTCACTTCTCGTGCTCGGCGGCGTTGCGATGATATTCTGTTCGTTCCGACTTGCGGACGTCATTGCTGCTCTTGTCGTCATCCGCATCATGGTTCAGTTCCTCGCGCAAACGATCGGCGTTATCGTTTTGCGTATCCGCCAGCCGCAAATGGAACGTCCGTTCAAAATGTGGCTTTACCCGATTCCCGCGTTCGTTGCTGCCGCCGGATTTATGTATGTTCTTCTGATGAGGAAAAATTTTCTCAACGAAATCCGCTATGCTATCGCTATCATCGTGATCGGAACGATTTTATTTCTTCTTCGCTCATGGAAAATAGGTGAGTGGCCCTTCCGGAAAACTGCAGTCTAAAAAATTACTTGTTGAATTTCTTCAATGCAAAAATTCTTTCCATTACCGGCGGGTGAGAGTAATTGAGCGTGACATACATCGGGTGAGGCGTGAGATGCGAGAGGTTATCGACGGAAAGTTTCTTCAGTGCAGTGATCATCGTTTCCGGTTGTCCGGTTGTTTCCGCCGCGAACCGGTCGGCTTCGTATTCGTTCTTTCGTGAAAGGGCGTGCATCACCAGCGACAGCAATTCTTCGATCGGTGTGAAGAGCATACCGAAGAAAATCATTCCCGCGTAGACCGAAACGTGTTCCATCGAGAATGCATCGAACAATTCCTGCCTGCTGATGAATAACGAGAGAACGAAAAACATCACGCCGGTGTGGAGTATGCTGATGATCATTCCCTGGCGGATGTGCTTCTTTTTGTAATGACCGATCTCGTGTGCGAGCACGGCAACAAGTTCCTGGACCGAATGATTCTTGATGAGCGTATCGAACAAAGCGATCCGTTTGTTGCGACCGAAGCCGGTGAAGAATGCATTCGATTTGCTGGAGCGTTTCGATCCGTCCATCACGAACACATCCCGCAGTGAAAACTTCACCGAATCCGCGAACGACAGGATCGCTCTGCGCAATTCTCCTTCTTCCAGCGGCGTAAACTTATTGAAGAGCGGCATAATCCATGTCGGTGCAACGAATTGCACGATCACGATGAAAGCTGTTGCGATCAGCCAGCAGTAGAGCCACGCCATGCTTCCGGCAGATTCGAAGAACCAGAGCACGACGAACAACAGCGGTCCGCCGAGTAGAACGCCGAGCCCCAATCCCTTTGCCAGATCCGCGACAAACGTTGCCGCGGTTGTTTTGTTGAAGCCGAACCGTTCTTCTATAACGAAAGTCGAGTAAATGCTGAACGGCAACGAAAGAATACTGCGTGCGAGAAGAAGAATACCGATGTAGATCATGCCGGTCCACGGCGAGCCGACGTTCCACGACCGGACGATACCGTCCAGATACGGAAATCCCCCGCCGAACCAGAAGGCAAGTGTTACTGCGAGACTGAATGCCGATGAGAGGATGCCGAATTTCGTATTGACTGCCGTATACTGCTGTGACTTCCGGTATTTTTCTTCATCGTAGACGCCGCTGAATTCCGCCGGCAGTCCGGCGTTCAGCGTTTTCATGTTGAGCAAATCTGCGATGAGATGAATTGCAAACTCGATAACGATCGTGCAGAGAATAATGACGGCGTAAATATTCATTGGCGTGATTAATAATGATGAAGCATTTGGTCGATGCCGCTGCGGATCATCATGACCGCGATACCGGCGAGAAAGAGCGCGAAGACTTTTGCAATTGCCTGCGATCCCGCTTTGCCGATGAGATCGGTGATGCGGTGCGACTGCGAGAAGACGACCCAGACGATGATCATATTGACGAGCAATGACGCGATCGTCAACAGGTAGCCGTGCGAATCCACGAGGATGAGAATAGTGGTGAGCGCCGCGGGTCCCATGATGAGCGGTATGCCGATCGGCACGACGCCGAGCGACGATTCCGGATCGCGCTGCTCTTTTTTGGAAAACAGCAGGTCCTTGATGGCAAGGACGAGCAGGACAACCCCGCCGCCGACGCGGAAATCATTTTCGGTGATGCCGAGAAAGGAAAAGATCAGTTTTCCCGCTGCAAGAAAAAGGATGGAGATGCTGAACGCGGTGAGCGTTGCCTCGACGGTGAGGATTCTTTTCCGGCGCTTATCCAGCCCGGTCGTGAGCGCGACAAAGAACGGTACCACGCCGAACACATCGATGGCGACGAATAACGGTATAAACGCAAGCCAAAATGTTTGAAACATGAAGTGATTTCAATAAATAAGAAATGATGCTCTATAATCTAAGAGAATTTTGTTTGAATTACAATGGAGGAGTGGCAAATACGACGTCACTGATCAACTCGATGTGCCTGACGCTCTCTCTGCAATTTGATTGAAGGTTTTGTTGGTGTACAATTATTAATCGCCTTCCCAGTAACTGAAAGAAACAATTTTGTCAAATATGTTTTGCTTACCATTTCGAATTAGAAGTCTGCCTTCGATTGGAGTAACTTTAGATTCGATGTCGGGCTGATTCCAAAAGTCTCCGCGTTTGTCTATGCAAGTTCCCTGATAGATTAATGTTCCTAGTTGTTTTTGAGCAAAAGGTTCCTTTTATTGTGTCTGTCGTATATCTTTACTGATTGATTTAAATCTTTGCAGTCCCTCATACCATCGTTCTTTAACATTCCAAGCATAAAGAAGTCTCGGTAGATGCAGCTTAAAAATAAAAGTGTATTCTGTTAATAGTTTCGAACTTCTCGGCAAAGACATTCTAAGATTATTCTATGTCCAAATTTTTGGAACCCTGTTTTGCTGTGAAAAAGCTGCATTCAAAATTTTTAGATTCAAGGATATTACAAAATGTATACTTTAATGTCGAGTCATGATTCTATGTGAAAATAATCGAGTTTAGAATTGTTAATAGTTACCCCATGTATCGGGAAGAAATAGCCGTCAGGATCAAAAACTTTTGATTGTTCGGAATTCTGTGCCTGTACAATGCTAAATAAATTTGAGACGACAATAATTATCACAAAATATTTCATAATGGGTTCCTTTCAATTGGAATCTAAAGAACAATAGCATCTCTAATCTCGAGGTAGTTGCTTTCAATATCTTTTTTTGGGTTATAATTACTCAGAATCATATGCAAGTCAATCCCCCAAGATTTCTTTGAGTATACAAAAAGTTTCTCCGTTAGTCAATTTGGACGTGCGACTCACCTTCTAAGTGTAACCTTGCGAAGGTTTGGAACCTTCGCAAGGATTAGTATCCGCAAGGTGAGTCGCACATTTCCCGGTTAATCATTCGCTCGCAAAACGTAAATAACCCATGGCGCAATCGTTTTCTCGCTCACCCATTTGTATGGTTCAGATTCGTTTCCTAATGGTTTGTAGATGTCAACCGGCGTCAACCCGGCAAGTTTATAGGTTTCTTCGTAAGCTTCATCTGTCCAGATGATATCTTCGACCGGACGGCTGTCTTCCACGTCGAGCATCACAATGAACACCTTTTCTCCGCTCTTCGCATTTCTGTTTTGCGGAAAGTCTTTCGTAGAAAACGATGCCCATTCATTGACATAAATCTCCGGCGAAGAAACCACGCTCACAATGCATCCGTTCGGTTTGAGCAAACGCTTCAGTGATTGGAAGAGAAGAACTTTCTTCTCCATCGTCGGGATATTGTCGAATGTGAATGCGCACAACACCAGATCGTACGTGCTTGCCGCAAACCCGTCTAACTTGCCATCCGGAACGAGGCGATATTCTCCGTTAGGGTCACGTTTCCGGGCGAGTGCGAGCATGTTTTCTGCAATGTCCACACCGACAACATCGAAACCCAATGTTTGCAAAAACCGGGTCGAGCGCCCCGTCCCGCATCCGAAATCAAGTGCCTTCTTGTCGTGAACGTGTTTGCTGATGATCGCCGGCAAATCGCGGAAGGCAAGGTAATACGTTCCAGGAAACTCGAGGCGGTCGTATGCCTCTGCCCGAACCTTGTCGTCGTAAACGTTGGAAAAATCGCTTTCCATTTTGATTTTCTTTTTCATCAGCAGATTACTTTGAAAACGAGTTTGCGGATTTCACCGAATCGCTTTTTTCCGAAGCGAATAATGAACTTTTGGTTCTTCAATCACGAAGCCGATTTCGCGTTTCGGTTTTTCTTGCACATTGTCTGGAGCAGCTATTAATTGCCGGATTGCATCGAACACAATCTTGAATTGTTGATCGTATTTCTTTTCCATTTCTTCCAGTTTTCTGGCGAGGTCTTTGTGCGTTGCAAGGATTTCTCGAAGTCTGATAAACGTCCGGACGATTTGTACGCTTACCTGCATAGCTTTTGGACTGTTCAATACATTTGCAAGCATTAGTGCCCCATGTTCGGTGAACGCATACGGCAAGTAAGGCGAGAATTTGAGTTTGGCGAGGTGGTCACAATTTGTGACCACCTCAGATTTTTCTTCCTCTGTAAGTTCAAACATAAAATCCGATGGAAACCGATCAAGATTACGCTTTACGGCCTGCTTAAGTGCTTTGGTGGGAATGCCATACAGTATAGCAAGATCGGCATCAAGCATCACTTTTTGTCCGCGAAGAAAGATAATCGAACGTTCAATACGTTCTAATGCTATCAATATTACTTGTTTCGTCATTGTACATCCTCCCGTTTGGTTTTAGTTGAATTTGCATCGTCTTATCTTGATGTTCCAAATTGGAACATCAAGGTTATATATTTTCTCCAAAAATTTCTCTGAGTATACAAAAAGTTTTTCCGTTAGTCAATTTGTCTTGAACGTGAGTCGCACATTTTACTTTTTGCTTCTTTACGGCGAAAACAGTATTATTCATGTAGAAATATTTGAAAAAGTGACATCTAACCACATATTCATGCCGAAAAGGTTTTCATTGCGATTTGTCGTTCTCTTGCTGTCCGTTTTAATATTTAGCGGAATCTGTGTGAGCCAGGATTTTCTGGCGCACCGCGTGCTTATTCTCTTTGAAGGAAGCGACGTTCCGACGAACTACGCCCGCGGCGATGCCCGCCAGCTTGCAATGCTGATGGGACATTTTACCGTCGATACTAAATTGCAGGGCGTCGATTCGTACCTTCCGGGCGAAATCAATAATTATGACATCACATTCTTCGTCGGCTTTACGAAACGATACGACCCGCCGGAGAAATTCATGCGCGACGTCTACAACTCGACGCAACGGATTGTCTGGATGAATACCGGCATGGAACGGTTTTCGAAGCAATTCAATCTTTCGAAACAGTACGGATTTACATTTACGCGGTTCGATACCGTTCTGCAATTCAATGAAGTGCGGGCAGGCAAAAAGACCTTCACCAAAGGCGAGCCGAATCTGAATATCATCAACATCACGAATACGAAAGCGGTGGAAGTAATTGCGACGGCATATTCCACGTCGACACGTCGCGAATCGCCCTACATCATCCGCAACGGAAATTTTATGTATATCGCCGATTCGCCGTTCGCCTCGGCAACGGAAACCGACCGCTATATCTTTTTTGCAGACATGCTTCATGACTTGCTTGGTCAACAGCATGAAGAGATTCACCGGGCGCTTCTTCGCATTGAAGATGTTGGCGTTTTTGACAATCCTGCCAAGCTGCGAGATATTGCCGACATGATGTATTCCAAACATCTTCCGTTCCTTGTCGGTGTGATTCCGTACTTTGTTGATCCGCAAGCCGGACTGCGGCTCAGCATGTCCGACAAGCCGGAGTTCGTCGATGCACTGAAGTACATGGTTGCGCACGGTGCAACCCTCGTTATGCACGGCATCACGCACCAGTATGAAGGCGTAACCGCGACCGATTTCGAATTTTGGGACGGCAGTACGAATAAAAAAATCCGCGGCGACTCGAAAGAGTTCGTCGAGAAGAAAATGAAAACGGGATTGGAGGAATTCTGGAAGAACAATCTCTACCCGCTTGTCTGGGAAACGCCGCATTATACCGCATCGCAACTCGATTATCCGGTGTTTGCGGAATTTTTCTCCACCGCAATGGAACAACGACTCGTCATCGAAGATCCGGATTACAGTCAATACTTTCCCTATATAATAGAGAAGGATTTATATGGTCAACGAATCATTCCGGAAAATTTAGGATACATCCCGCAGGATCCCGATCCAAAAGTCGAAGAAGCGGCCGTTCAGCAATTGCTTGATGGAGCGAAAGCACAGCTTGCCGTGCGTGACGGATTTGCATCGGCATTCATTCACTCATTTATCGACATCAAATATATCGAGGAATATGTCGACGGCGTGCTCGATCTCGGTTATACGTTTATGGATGTGAAGAACGAGCCGCATCAGGTCAGATTGAAAGACCGCATCGTTCTGACCGGAAACCAAATTTTCGATCTCACGCTGGACGATCAATATATGAGGAGAACATGGCTTGCTCCGAACGGTGAAGTCGATCATAGTGAAATTTCCGAGAACCGGATGAAAGGTGTTATCAAGGACACTATCGATGTTCCGCCCGGAGAGATTTTTATGGCGGAACCGTCCGAATATCGCGAGATGGAAGTTTCCTGGCTGGAAAAAATGAAAGAACAAACCGCGGCGTTATGGAATAATATTTTCCAGAACGAAGAAATTTTCGATGAGGCGCGTGTCGGGATCATTTGGGACTCGCGTGCAAAAGGGAGCGACTGGAACAATCAGGCGAGTTTTGCTTCGGCATTCCGGTCGTTAAATATCGATATCGATTCGCTGTCGGGAGACAGCATCGGAAGCTTGTCGATGTATAATTTGCTTGTCGTTCCGTACCATACCGTCGAACGGTTATCGAACAGCGATTATGATCGTATCGTCGAGTTTGTGGAAAGCGGCGGATGTTTGATTACCGACGGGAAAAACGAGCTTGCAAAAGAAGTCGGGGTGAAATTTGCTTCATCATCGATCAAGATCGAACGGATGCGTGACCAGATGTATCCGGAAGATGCGCTCGTCCTCCGGTCTCCCGATATCATGTCACGCTTTGAGGTGGATCGTAACGATGAATCGTTTTGCATCGATGAACGAACGGAAGCTCCGGTTGTCATCGGCAGGAAATACGGCAACGGGAAATTCCTTTTCCTCGGCCTCCGGTTCGATCCCGTTTCCACCGGTGGATTCACGCGGTTTCCCTATTTGATGGAATATATCCGGAATTATTTTCATCTCCAGCCGATGCTTCGGCGTGAAAATCTGGAGGTGTATTTTGACGACGGCTATCGCCACAACGTCAGCATCGAAGACCTTGTCAAACGCTGGACGATGGCCGGTGTGCGCGTCGTGCATGTCGTCGGATGGCATCAATACAAAACGTGGACGTATGATTACGGACGTTTGATCAAGCTGTGTCATGCAAACGGCATCCTGGTGTATGCGTGGCTTGACCCGCCGCAGGTTTCAGAAAAATTCTGGACAGATCATCCGCAGTGGCAGGAGTTGAATTACAAAGGCGAAGCGATCCGACCATCATGGCGGTATCCCGTTGCGCTGACAAATTCCGAATGTCTGTCAACCGTCAAGGGTATCTTCAAGGATTTCCTGATGAAGTACGAATGGGACGGCGTGAATATCGCGGAATTATATTTTGAATCGGGCAACGGTCCGCAGGATGCAAAACTGTTGACGCCTATGCACCCGTCGGCACGGAATGATTTCAAACGAAAATTCAGCTTTGATCCGGCATTGTTGCTCGATTCGACATCGCAATATTATTGGAAGAGCAATCCTGCGGCATGGAAACAATTTGAAGATTACCGCGTCGATTTGCTGACACATCTGCATGAAGAATTCCTGAAGATGACCGATGAAATTCGTGTGGAGCGGCCATACTTTGACGTGGTAATCACGGCAATGGACAATATCGGCAACCCGGAATTGCGCGTCAATCACGGCGTCGATGTTCAACGTATTATCGATCTGGAAAAGAAATATAAATTCGTTCTGCAGGTCGAAGATCCCGAATCGGAGTGGTCGAAAGACCCGCGCCGGTATAAAAAAATCGGACAGCGGTATCAAACACTGCTCGGTCCGGATGGAAAATTGATGCTCGATATCAATATTCTCGAATTCCGCGACGAGAAAAAACCGACGCAATTCCCGACCCTCATCCAAACCGGAATCGAAAGTTATCATCTTGTCCGCTCGGCAGCACTCGGCGCCGACAGATTTTCCATTTATTCCGAATCAAGTGTCCGCCCGCAGGATTTGCGGATGATGAGTTATGCCGCTTCGGCGCGCGCAGAGATCGATCATATTCCCGGCGGCTGGAAAATCAGCGCACCGTTTCCGGTTGTGCTCGAATTGCCGAAACAATATTCCGCGCTGCGACTTTCAACAGGAGAACAAATAACTTCGGATCAGGGATTATTCTTTCTTCCGGCAGGCGATCACATCCTTCAGGCGGAACGTCATTCGAATCAAACATTTCCCTCCAATCCTCCGACAACCGGACGATTGCTTTCCATTTCCGGAAAGCTGACAAGCCTGAACAATACGAACCGCAGTGTGTCGTTCTCATATTCAAGCGACACGAGATGTTTCGCGTCGTTTAGCCATCGTCCGTTTGCCATTATTGTCGATGGAAAGGAAATTAAATCGGATCCGATGGAAGGTTATCGCCGGTATAGTGTGGCACTGCCGCAGGGCGAGCATCAGGTAATTGCTATTCTGGAAACGACCGTTTCCTACGGCGTCGATATTACGAGCTTCTGGTCGTCGTGGTTTATCGTCGGGCTCGGCGCATTGTGCGGCGCCGCGCTGATGGCATTCTATATTCTTGTCCGCATTTCCCGAACTTCCGAAATGAATGCCTGATGCCCGGACAGTCGTTTCTTGAACTCGACCTCAGTATCGTTTTTCTTCTTTCCGTCATTCTAATCTGGTTCATGATCTTCTACCAGCTTGTGCTGACGCTGGCGGGATTTTTTCATTACCGGAGTTCTATCAAAGAACGTCGTCGTATCGATAAGCAGACATTCGATTATCCGCGTGTGTCGATTCTGATTCCCGCACATAATGAAGAAAAAGTGATTGCGTACACCGTTGAAGCGATGATGAACCTCGAATATCCGAAAGACAAGCTGGATATTCTCGTTATCAATGACGGCTCGAACGACGGCACCGCGTCGATTGTGCAGAAATATGTCGATCAAGATTCACGTGTGCGGCTGTACAACGTCCCGAAAGGTGAGGGAGGCAAAGGAAAATCCCGCGCATTGAATTTGGGGCTGAAGCAAACCGACGCGGAGTTCATTGCAATTTATGATGCCGATAACACTCCCGATCCGAAAGCATTACGATATTTGATGGCGCAAATTATTTCCGATGACAAACTCGGTGCGGTGCTTGGAAAATTCCGTACGGTAAATAAAAACCGCAATATTCTGACGCGATTCATCAATATCGAAACGCTCAGCTTTCAATCGATGCTGCAGGCGGGGCGGTGGAAGCTGTTCAAAGTATCGACATTGCCCGGCACCAATTTTGTCATCCGCCGGAATTTGCTCGACAAACTCAACGGTTGGGATGAAGATGCGATCACCGAAGATTCCGAGTTGAGCATCCGCATTTACAAAGAAGGATTGCGCATCAAGTGCATTCCGTATTCGATCACGTACGAGCAGGAGCCGGAATCGTGGAGGGTGTGGATCAAACAGCGGACGCGATGGGTGCGCGGCAATAATTATGTCGGCACGAAATTTTTGAAAGAGATTCCGGCATTCAAGAATAAATTTCTCGCGTTCGAATTACTCTATTTATTGTCGCTGTATTACGTATTCCTTGTTGCTATCGTCAGTTCCGACGTCCTGTTTGTGCTGGGATTATTCAATGTTGTCACGATCAGCCTGCCTGGTCCGTACACCGCGGTCTGGATCGTCGGTATCGGATTATTTTTGCTGGAAATTCTTCTCGCGCTTTCGTACGACCGCGAAGACAGTTTTTCAAACATTCTCATTACGTTCCTGATGTATTTTACCTACTGCCAGCTCTGGATTTATGTGGTGGGGAGGGCGCTCTATCTCGACTTCATCAAGAAAGAAAAGCGGACATGGGTGAAGACCGTGCGGTTCGATGTGAAACCGGCGGCAACGGAGACGAAGCATTAAAAATAAATGGGGACTGGGAGGAAGTTCAACTTCTCAACGAATTGAGTTATCAACCGACCAGACATTGTTCAATCAGCAGTAGAACTGCTTCCCAGTAGATAAAAAAACCCGGCCATTTCTAGCCGGGGTTTTTGCCCTTCCACTACAGAAACTTATTCTACTTTACCATTACCTTAAATTCATAGGAGGGTGACTTATGCTTCACCCTCCCATATGCCCTCCACAATCTAATCCACACGGAGAAGAGGGCACACAACCCTACTTCGTAAGAACCATCTTCCGTACCTGAGTAAATGTCTTATTCGGATTTGCAACACTCGTTGCTTCAATGCGGTAGAAATAAATTCCTGATGCGACACTGCTTGCGTTCCACTGAGCAGGATTTGATAACCAGCACTCACGATACCATCGGTAAGTATCGTACGACAACTTGTCCGAGCACATTGTAAACTTTCAACGTGACTCTACTATCTGTCGGTAATGCATACCTTAGCGTTGTCGTGGGATTGAATGGGTTGGGATAGTTTTGTTCCAACGCAAATTCCTTTGGTAACTCATTTTGCACCCCATTCGCGCTAGGTGGCGATGGTGGTGTCTCACTTGTAGGTACAATCCTTATGCGACCTGTGTTTGAGTTCTTTGCCAAAGAGGTACTGCTTCCTGTGGGATATGCCGACAATATCAACTTTCCACTTCTGTTTGTTTTCACCCAATATCCCTTACCTGGCCAGATTGTATCAGAGGTCGCGTAGCCATCCTTATATCCAAAGAACTTTGAGATTGTAGTTATAGAATCTGATGAAATGTAGATCGGTGACGCAGGGATGGGGACAGATAATGCGCCAATCATATTCCAACCTTCACCAACTACAATCGTATCAACGTAGAATGGAATTCCGGATATTCCAACTGTTTCAGGTGACGAGAATTTTAGCCAATATCCAACACCATTTAACAGAGAATCTTCTATTACGTAATTAACTTGATACCCAAAAGCTTCAGATGTTGCATTGGGAAAGAGCGAGACTTTTGAATTGTTTGCTGGGAAGGCAGGGAGAGAAACTAGGTTCCACCTTGATAGCACTATTGAATAATTAGAAAAAGCGGAATATGTTGTTGGAGTGATAACCGTATCGACAATTGAATCCCCATTAAGATCAACATAAAGCGGCAATGATGGAGTGATCGTTCGTAATGAGCAAGTCATAACTGTTGCCGGTCCAAAGACAACACTGTCATATTCAACACTCCTCAGCCCATAACCACCAGAGATTTCATCAAGCCGAAAATCGAATGAAGCGGAGGTGTCTTGTGAGATTATTTTAAAATTATATACTCCGCCTACTGGAAGTAAAATTGTCTTCTCCGAATTGGGATCTGATAAGTCACCCGGAATGTAATTGCTACCTTGTATTTGAGCTTCCCAAGTCGAATCTGAAGTTGGCCCTGTGTGCCTACCCAATGAATCATACGCGTGTAAAATCACGGGACATGATGCTGTGGCTTGGTATATAGAAGTTCCATAGCTAATCGAAGATAGAATACTGGCATCTTTAATATTTGGATCGGTGAACGTCGTAACAGGCGGATCCTGCAAGAGTCCTGAGATAATTTTTTTGACAGGTTCACTTGATGGTAAATCTTGATGTTGAATGTCCTTGATATAATAATCAGCTGTCGTTCTAGCACTACTGATCGTCTCAGCGCTTCTCAAAGGAACAGTTCCATCTCCAAATAGATTATATTTAGCCTTTCGTTTGCCTTTTTTGTCTCTATCGATAATGACAGAGCCGATAGTCTGAGTATTGAATCCTACAATATTGTAAATCATTGTATTGCCAAATAAACTATTTGGCATATCCTGGATACTAGGCTGAAAGGTTGTTTCGCTGTTATTCAGTAGCCCCGCATTAAATTCAAAACCATTACTCGTTGAACAGGTATCAATATAGTTCATTGTTTCTTGATAGTTATATGGGAATAACGTCCCGTTCTGTTTACTGTATAACACATTTTTATATAAAGGATCGGTCAGTCCAAAATATCGTGCGAATGGTAGCAACTGATACGAAGTAGCATAATTTCGTGAAATCGTTTTAACTTCAGGTGGATTTAATGGAATATTCAGAATATCCTAATAATGGAATGGGTAAAGATATATTCATGGCATAGCCGGTTAACAAAACGTTCAGCATTTTAGGAGCTCCCAGATGAGGAAGTCGCCACGAAAATCAATTTATTTACGTTTAGCATTTCCATGAGTTTCGATATATTGTTTTGCAATCAGGCCACCCATACTATCGGGCAATAAGATTGACCTGATTAGCGCCGGTCCAACTTTTCACGCTGTCAATGAATACGTTAAGCGATTCCGCTATAAAGGAATTATTCATTCGCCAATCGTATGTGAATATAAACAGATTTTCTCCCTCATTATGATTGTTATCAAAATTGTCTAATACGTAGGGACTGGGGCCATCAATTAAGGTATCAACCAACCCCTTAATATATGAAAGTGGTTGTGACAGCCATCCCCCTAAATTCAGTTCAGCTCCAATCGAAGACCAATGATTGGCCACGAGGAGGTGCTACTTGAATATGTATAGCTTGTATTCGGAGGGATATTAATTCCATCTTCGTCTAATGCTAAATGTGACAAGTTAGATAAGTCCCCAGCCCATATTTTGTCAGGATGTACATAGTTGAGATCATAAAGGGGAGATCCCATAATGCCTGGGACGATGCATAACTGGAGTTTTAACAGGATCCCACCCATTCTCATGGTACAATGCTTGCACGTCCGAATTACTCAATGCGCGGTTGTATATGCGAATGTCGTCCATTGCACCACTGAAATATTGGGGATCCGATGGATTACTGTTTAATGATCCTATTTTTAAAGGGATGCTTTCAACTTGAATATTCCCTTCCCCGGAAATATTATAGTCCTTATAGACGTTTACGCCATCAACAAATAAATCTGCTAATTGTGCTATTTTGTCCACGCGAAGTACAAAGTGATGCCAATTTCCATCTTCAGTATTTAGGCTTTGATTATACCATACATCACAACTATTCAAGCCTCCCAATCCGTCATTGTATTCCGCACGCACGCCATTGTCACGATCCTGAAGCAAAAATCCCTTTGGTACAGCTGGATCCTCCTGTCGCAATAAGTGAGCCGTGTTCATCAGAGGTATTTTTTTTAATTGCCCATACGGAGACTGTGAAACTCGCGGAAAAATCAAGTGAGGTTGAAGGGACAACGCTTATATCGTTACTTACTCCATCAAATGAATAGCTTCTATTAGGGATTCCAAATCTGTCTGTGGTCAAAGTAGCGCCATTAAGCAGATCCATTATTTCCATTTCCACTAGAATCATTGGCATTTCCATTGAACGGATAGTAGGCAACAAGCCCATTAGATAAATCAGGAGGAATATTAAACTCCCAAGGTTCACGGGCTTTGTTGGAGATGCGGACTTCGTCAATTTTACCCACAAATCCATTTGCCGTATTATTTTCTTGGCCAATCCATACTGGAGCCGTAGAGATTTTTATTGAATCAGGAATATATGCTTGAGCTCTAGCAAAATTGTTGCCGAGCCACGATAATACGAGAATGCTTAATAAATAAAATAGCTTATGCATGAATGTCTCCATTTAGGTTGAGTGAAATAACTCGCGTAAATTCTAGTTGGGTCAAAAACTCACTTAACATTAATTGCATATTTGGAGATCTGCGGAAAAAATCAAAAAAAATCCCACCCCTTTTTAGGGGAGGGACCGATTATCGTATTCTGTAAAAGTAACTTTTGAAAGCTCGGTTATTTCATCGAGATTGGGTTTTCGTTCTTAATCTGGACATTTTCCTTCGACCATTCCTTTCCGTTCCAATACCGCACTCCGTTCTTAAGATTATCAAGATAACTTTGGTCAAACGTTCCGCGAAGTTTTCCTTCGGCTATGAGTCTTTGTCGGAACCGAAGAGTAGCGCTTGAGTATTTTATGTCGAGAACATTTAGGTTTTCAGAGAGAACATACTCGAAAATCGGGTGGCCTCCGGTGTGAGTAAGGCTGTCGAAATAGGAGCCGGTAATAGAAACTGTAAGTGCCGGTTTTCCATTATATGTTGTTTGTTGAACCGATTCGATGCGTCCATTGGACTTTCAACAAATAATTCATATCGGAAAGTGGAAACCGGACATAGGAGAGTTCAGCCGGAGATGGGGGCAAATCAAACCCGGGAGTACAGTTCGATTCTGACCGACCGATAATCTTCTCGGGATCGATCAGAGCAAGAACCGGAAAACTCAACGAATCCATTTCGCCAAGATCGTTTTGACCGAATACAAAAAGTTTTTTCTTGCCATCTGTCAATTGAAGGAGGATATTCTTAACATCTCCGTAATGAGCGTACGATCCAAGAATATTTGTTTGGTTATCCAACCGAAAAATAACATTTGGAGACCGACCATTATTTGTTCCAACAATAATTTCCGGCAACTAGTTGGCTGCATATTTATTGCATTGTATGTTCCCTACTCCAAAATTGTCATCGTATTTTTTTCCTCGAAACTCTATTTGTTGTTGAAATACTTTCTGGTAAAGCAATTTTTTGTCGTACGTGAAAATAGACAAAGGTGGAGCTATAAAAGAATGATCCCCAAATGGAAGGCAGGATAATACCTCGTTTTTTCCATCCTCATTGAGGTCAAATAGAACTACTTGCTCGTAATCTTTTCTCAGATTATCTTCATGAAGTCCATTCAATGCTTTTGAAGGAAGATTCCAAAGCATATCATGTTCACGATTATAGATTTCTAACATGCCTTGTTCTGGATTTAAATGAACATACGCAGGGTTTACGTCCTTTTGCAATTCCTTTGTTCCAAACATAAATATCATTGCCAACGTTGCAATTCCCGCAAGGCTTCCAACGCCGGTTACCACGGGATGGTCGACGAATGAAATATGAAAGTCTACCTATCGCTGTGGCTCGGTCGATACGGTATCGGCGGTGTATATGGTTCGTAGTACGGCTCAATGTTTTGCCGTGAACGAACGAGCCGCGTGCTTACCGGGCGTTCTGTATGCTTGGTATTTTTTAAATGCATCGTCGGCGCGTTCAGTAAAAGGCTTGTATTTGGTCAGCGAGTGCCCGGCATCCGTGGCACTCAGCAAAGTGCCGTTCAATTTCATCTCTTCGCTCTTCGACGAGCTCGGAACCGAGAACGTATAATTCTATGATATGTTCATCAATATGCTGCATGTTTACCTCATGGAAAACTAATTACATTTTTTATTATTGGCGGAAAATTCGTTAACCCTCTCCCCTGTCCCGACTTCGTCGTGACATCCCCTCTCCCAAATTTGGGAGAGGGGAACGAGGGGAGAGGGTCAATATCTTTTCCAGAACTTTCTCAACATCCTCAAGAACTTCTTCATTTTTTATTCTCAACACTTTATATCCGCCGGCCATTAATTCTTCATACCGCACACCATCATACTGTTTCTGTTCATTCAACTCATGAATACCGCCTTCAAGCTCAATCACAAGTTTTAAACCGGCACAGTAAAAATCTGCCACATACCTGCCAATATGGTGTTGGCGTTTAAACTTCAAACCGTCGAGCGAGTGGCGCCGAAGCTTCTGCCAGAGAATTTCTTCTGCAGGAGTCGAGCGCTTCCTGAGTTGCCGCGCAACCTCGATGATATAGTGTGGATATTGTTTCATGGTTTTTACCCTCTCTTTATCCCTATCTTTGCGGGACATCCCTCTCCCAAATTAGTCGACGAGTCGAGTCGTCGAGAGAGGATCATAGGGTGAGGGTCAACAAGGGTCATAATTCTTTCAATTTCTTCACCGCTTTCTTCTGGACAAGCTTCATTAAGTATTCAATTTTATTTCTATGTATTTTCGAATATTCTTCTTTCGTCAATCGCGGAAGACGTTGCTGTAAACTCTCAAAAAGAGAACTATCGTGTCCATCTTTTCCGATGAACTTATTACACAGCACTTCTTGAATGGAACAGAAGTACAATCCAAATATTTCCTCTGTTACTTTTTCATTTTCAACATATTTTTGTACGGTTTGTCGTCGAACATCGTTACAAGCTTGCCGAAGGATAGCTGTAACATCTTCGGAAACAAGTGCTGCATCGATCGTTTCCGATTTCAGGTTGTGCCAGTTCTTTTTTCTCATAGACGGTCCGAAAGAGGATACCGACACCGACAAACGGCAGAATCCGGCATCGTTCGATTTGCTCCCGGAGTAAAAGCGAAAGCTTTGCCAAAAGATCGGGGATAAGCTCATCACCTCGCGCTATGTGCAGGAAACAGTGTTCAAGTTCCTCACGTTCGAACGGAGGTAAATGGACCAAGGTATCACAGAGACTCGGAACAATGCACGGTTCACCGAATCGTTCAATTTCCTCAAAATTTTTCAGAGAGTGAATTGCCAGCTTAATGTTCCGGAGAATTTTCGACAAGGATGGATCTGCCTCGCTGTACAACCGGAAAATGCTCTGGTTCACCTTCGAAAAAACAAGCCGCCGCAGGTGAATGAGAATCTCTTCGTCGCGTGCTGTCGCAATTGAAAGACCGGCGAAGTATGCCTGAAGCTGTCGGTATTTGCCGTCGCCGTCTTCCTGAAAAAGGTCGGCAATGCAATCGTAGGCAAGGTCGGAGGTGGTGAGATCATAAACAGAAATCAATGACTCAGTTGTTGCTTTGCTCGCGAGGAATGAGGCGGCAAGAGAGTGAGAAACGCCAATGAGGCAATTCAATTCCTTGCGCGAATGTGATCCGGCAAGAATTGCCGCGATAATGACACGTAATCCCTTTGCTATGCTTGTCTGTTCGATCATCCGATTGTACAGCTTCACTGACTTTCTAACTATTGATATGCAGAACAGAATTTTCGATTTGTTTTTACGGAATCGGGAGAGAAAGGTATGTTCATGAATGGGAAATAATCCTTTCGTTTCCTTTATCCCTGCCGTGAAAGATTTAGGAATGTACTGAATAAGCAAGAAATTCTCAAGGCATAATAGCAGTTCTTTAACAGAAATCGGAAAAACAACGCACTCGATGGTATACAGCAGGGCTTTCGTAAACAGAAGGTTGGCAAGAGATGTCCATAATCTATACAAAGAGGCTATCTTAACACAGAGAGTGAAGTGACTGCCAACAGCTATTGAGTCGGATTAAAATTTATCTGAATCGAAGGCGATCGAGAGGAATTACCCTCTTATGGGCAAGCTGATTTCAATCTTTGGCATTCAATTCATTTGTAAAATAAAAAAACCCGGCCATTTCTGACCGGGGTTCTTGCACTTCCACCTTTCTAAGTATAACCGAGATAAATTAACTACTTGATGAGTCCCATTTCGGCTGATTTTATCACTACCTTGGGTTCCATGATTCTCAAGGCATAATCATTACCTTCATGTATAATTGGAACTAAATTTGCAGTCGGGTGATTGAATAAAACAGTATGTGTGTTTATTGAAGACGCTAATCTTATATCATCCTCTTTGAGATGAAGTAAGCTGACAGCTAATCTTGGATGAGCGGTTGCATATTTATTAACGTGTTCAATTGCTTCAGCTACGGTGCCACAATATCGGACTGCCAAAACATATGCAGATACTTCCACACCAAAAAATTCAGGAAGATGCTCCTGGCTCTGAATAATTACTGGTTCGGCCTGATGTGGATGGATCCGTCTTCCTCCATAAAAAGTTTTGATATTGTTTGCCTTGATCTTTTCAAAGATATAATTGAGATTATCTGGATGTACAAATCCTATTTTTGTATCAGGGTCTAATGGGTCACCAACTTTTAACTGTAATAGATAATCTGCAGCATCTTTAGCCCAATTAGTACTTTCAATAGCCATGACAGATTTTGTTGCTGTACACCCAATAGCATATCCTGTTGATTTATATAATAATTCCCCAATATTGTTGTCGAATTGTCCCTGTGTTATGGAAGCACAATTTCCTGATCCATGTCGCAATACGTTCTTGCCAACAAAATGATCTTTAATTTCGTATTGCATTACTAAAGCAGATTTTAAGCGGTTCGGATCTGATAAAATAGTAGGCAAATCATTTGGATCTATTGATATTATACCACGTTTTCCTTTTTGCTCATATCTAAGCGTATTATCCACAGTATCATCTGATCCAAAAGTCCACACAAGAGAACTAGCATCCACTAATTTAAAATGTTTTCTTCCAGCATCTGCATCCGATGTATTAAAATACACTAGATTGCAGAAATTCGGATCAAAGCCACCTTCAATCAATGCACGAATTACATCTGTTGCCATAGCATCTTCTTTTGATGCCTTAATTATAAAGGGCACTCCGAAATAGCATAGGTTCGTTGCAACAAATGCTACTGCTCTAGGATCATTACCTGGTGTCACTGCATAGCAGAATCCTTCCAGGGGAGAAAAGGTTTTATAAATTCCCGAACCAATGTGCTCTGAACATATTTGGTAGTCGGTGGTTTTCGGGAATCTTTGGTTGTATAGACTTGGTATACTAGTAAATAAATTAGGGATGTCTTGTGCATAATCATTTAGAATAGATACTGGCATTCCCGTCATCTTGACGGTATGCTCTATATCATCTTGTGTGCATTTGAATAGTTTAGCAGTCTTATGCAGTGCATCAATCCTATTGGCCAGAGTTAATATGGCCGCCTTTTTAGTGTTGCCGATAGCCCGGGAGATTTCCATGTCCTTCGTATTTGCAACTTCATATTCATATTTGTAAAAGATGGACTTTACTTTAAAAACATCTGTTGCAATATTGCTCCCTCCGATTATCGATGTTAATCTCATAATCAACCCTGCGCACATCCATTAAAGAGAAGTGCATTTTGCTCTGATGCATTTGCTCTATGAACATTCGTGATTACTGGACTAAAAAGTCCACAAGAGCATTCGCCCTCTTTGAGAGCAAGTGTAGCAACATCGCCTGGCCAATATCTCATCCATATTGTACCATCACGAGCAAAAGAAGTATAGATTAAATATCCCTCTTCACCTTTATCTACGGGTTTCCACGAATCTTTATCTTTTTTCACGACTTCGATATAATGTGGTCCGTTTAGCAAGTGAAGATTATTATGATGGCACTGAGCTTGGGACGTTAATGCAGGATTAGTGCTGCATGCTTGTGGAATTGCCTCTGAAGAGCCAAGACATGTTGCAATGGGAATGTCACCTAAATAATTCCTTGCTAGATCTAGAGCATATGGTACAATTTCAAAACCTCCTAAGAAAACAAATTCTATCTGTCTCTGTCCATCCTTATCGGGTACCAAGATGCCTTCATGTTGAGGATTTTCAAGTGACTTTTCAACAAGATCGTGAAGATTAATGCCTGCTGATTTTGCTTGCTTGTCCATATTTTCTATTGGTTGCTGTACCGTAAAAAGTACGTTTGCTTTATAATCTCGAATATTTTCTAAAATCTTATCCGGTCCTTCTTCCGGCCTTCTTAATAGAACATTAACACCTAACGCAACAAGGCTTTCCTGAATCCACTGACCACCTTTATGTGTTAGATTGTAAGTAGATATCGCCGTATCTCCCGCAGCAATGCCGTGATATTTGATACTTCTTCCAAAAGCTTCAACCTCACGCTCTCTATCATGGACAGTTATAAATGTTGGAGTATATTTACCCAGTGTTCCTCCACTACCAAATGTGACTACAGGAGAATTTATATCGTTCGGTTTTAGCAACCGAGGATTTGCATTTACGGTTTCTCTGAATCCTCTCAGTCCGTTTTCCTTGTTAGTGTCTTTGACACAAAGAGGAACTCTGTACCAATCTTCCTGAGTTCTTATGCTATGCGGATGAATGTCTGCCAATGTCTCAGCATACATGCCGGGCATCTCTGATTTACACCTTCCGAGTTGTTCCTTGAGAAAAGGTAAAATCATGGTGAATAATCTGTCTTGATCGACATTATCCCATCCATGCATAGAAAAACATGATGGTTCTATTTCTCGATAACTTTTTATTTCACCATTGATAATCCTTCTTTCTAATTCCAGAAACGGATTTTCGACACCTGTTAATTCTTTCCAACTTAATGAAGTTTCTCATACTTATTCACATTTATTTCTTAATTAATAATCGGATTTGCTAGTGGCAAGGAATTAATGATACGGAATGACTAATTTATTTTTTGTTCAACTTTAGGCTGTCCATTCTCATCGATTTGGCTGCTTTAAAAAACTGCCAAATAACTGCGGAGGAGACAAAATATTTTTTTAATATTGAAAACCGAAGACATAATAAGAGGAATAATGTCTTACTTATATTAATAGCAGTTATTGCAAACTGCTGAAAAATTGTAAAGAAATCTTTGATTGTTTAAAAATTAAGTAGACGTGGGTAAAGACCGCGGGGTTCGATGTGAAACCCGCAGCGACAGAAACGAAACGATAAAAATAAAAAGTATAAAGTATAAAATAAAAAAAACCCGGCCATTTCTAGCCGGGGTTTCGCCCTTCCACTACAGAAACATATTTTTTCTTTACTATAATACTAAATTTTGGGAGGGTGACTTATGCTTCACCCTCCCGCATGCCTCAGCCGTCTAATCCACAACAGAAGCAGACCTTTCTTATATTCCTAGCAGTCATGCTCTAACTGATGAAAAAATAATTAAAATTTTTTTTATGACAGAAGAATAGGGGGATAATGGATGACGTGAGGTTATCACCTTCCGAGCAAAACAGTAAAGAAAAGCGAAATATAAGGGATTCGGTATTATGGACCGAAAGGTGTTTGTACCATTGTTACTTGTTTTCTCCATTCCTTCCCATCCCAGTATCGAACTCCATCTTTGAGCGCATCAAGATAGGATTGATCGAGTTTGCCGGTGAGTTTTCCTTCATTCACAAGGAGATCGTGTAATCGGTCTATGTCGTTATTTGATTTGACACGAAGAATTTTCATACTATCAAGTGAAAAGAAGTAATCAAAACCGAAAAAAGCCCGGAACTGTCCCGAAAACCTGCCGAGAAAGATACCATATTAGAATCTTCTCTTTCCATCCTAACTACAACATTAGTTTTATGAAGGAGCTTGCTTATATCCGATTCCGGAATTTTGATATAATACAATTCAGCATCGGACGTCGGCATTTGAAATCCCGGTGTGGCAGAGGATTTCTTTTGTCCGATAATTTTTTCCGGGTCTAAAATTGCAACAGCTCCGAATTCACCCCGGTTCGTGTCGTCTATATCATTTATACCGCAAGCAATGATTGCTTTCTTTTTTTCCGAGCCCAATACGAACTTCATAAATGAAATCCAATTGTCCAAAGTGCCAATATTCCCCAACAATTTTATTGTTTTTGTCTATCCTTGCAAGAAAGAATGGCGAACGGCCTATGTTGCTAACAGATACCAAGATTTCTTTTCCACTCTTGCCTCCGAAGTCATCCACAATGATATCGCTAGGATTAAAATAGGGTGAATACTGACGGTCAAGGTAATGGACCGGTTCCTCAAAATTTCCTCTCCCATCGAAGGTTTTTATTATAATCAAAAACTCTGAGTGAAGAAAACAATTTTTCCCCTTTTGAAAGAATCGGAAGAGTGGTAATGAGTTCATTTTTTCCATTCCCATCAAGATCCGCAATTATTGCTCTCTCATTACGAGATCCAATTGCACGGTATTTGATTATCTTTCAAATTAATTGATGGAAGCTGCCAGAGTTTCTCATCATGTTTGTTGTATACTTCAATAAAATCAGTTGTAATATTATCCTTCTCATAGCTGGGATTATCGTCCTTTGTCGATATCCTCGACGTAAAGATTAATGCTGCCGCCAATCCCGCCACCATTGCAAAACTTCCAACACCGGTGACAACGGGATGATTTCGGACAAAATATCGAAACTTTTCAATAGGTCTTGTCGGACGGTACGGAATCGGAGGAAGATCGGTACTGAAATATGGTTCTATCCCGCGTCGGGAACGAAGAATTGCAGTTTCCGCCGAAGGAAGCTCATCCGGCTTTTCCTCTAAATCTTTTTCCAGACCGGCATAAAATTCCGTCAGTTCGTCAACAATCGCTTTGCAACCGTAGCATTCTGCCAGATGCTCTTCGATTTGGCGTTCTTTTTGATTCCACTTCCTCAGCGTGCAGAACGTAGAGATCTAATGTATGTTCGTCGATATGTGTCATCGTTTTTATATTAGTGACAAGTCAATGCTCTTGCTTAAATAATCCGTTTACCGAGTGACATCCGTCAAAACCGAGTTACATATTCCGTTTTAATTCTTTCACTGTTCTATCGTATGTAAGCCGGGCAAGATATTCTAATTTTGATTTATGGCATCCATAATATTCATCTTTTGTCAAGGTCGGGAAGTGTTGTCCGTAGCCGGTCAAAAAATGAAAAGTCTTCGCCGTCTTTATCAATGATTCTTTGTTGAAGATTGAGACGGATAACATCAAAATATTTTTCAAAAATCTCTACCGATACTTTGTTTTTTCCAACATATTTTGGCCAATTCTCATCCTGCACACATTGACAGGCAAGATCGATTATTTTTTTGACGTCGGTGACAAAGAAATTATCTTCAGGAACTGTGTGCACGGCAGATTCCTCCGGCGAATCGTAGAGCGAACGAAATACCTGTACAACAAGAGTGATTGGAAGAATCCGGGAATTCGAAACCTGTTCCCGCATCACCACGGAAAGGCGTGCAAGAAGCGTCGGGACATTTTCGCTCCCGTTCGCTATCACCCGCAAACTTACCTCAAGTTCATTTTGCTCCATCGGCGGGAGATGCTCAAACGAATCGCAGCCGGTGGGAACGATGCACTGCTCTCCCAACCGTTCGACAATGGTGAAGCTCTGAATTGATTGAACGGCAAGTTTCAGGTTGCGAAGAATTTTTCCGAATGTCGGATCCGCTTCATGGTACATCCGAAGGATGCTTTGATTAACCCGTGCAAAGATGAGGCGTCGGAGATATGCCAGCACTTCCTCATTGGAAAGTTTTTCAAATGAAAGTCCGTCGAAGTATACTTTCAGTTGAATAAAAGTACCGTTATCGTCACGCTGGAAAAGATCGGCAATCGAATCGAGTGCGAGATCTTCGAGAGGAATAGTCGAGAAATCAAGATAAAGTCGGCCGGTGCAAACTTTCTTTCGCAGGAATCCGAATGCAATACTTCTGGAAAGAAAAATAAATTCCTTCAACGAATCCGCGGTCGGATGATCGCCAATGATTTGAGCTATTATCGATTTTACTTCCATGGAAACGATATTCTGACCCTTCAACCTCCATCAAGTAAGGTGAATGAATGTACTGAATATGGGAGATATTCTCAAGCCCCAGGCGTATTATTCCGTTAATAAACGGGAAGATTAGAAATGATATATTATCCAAGTTGTTCATGGGGGATTTTGAGAATTTCCCGTATCTCTCTATATTGAGCAGTTCGGACAAACCAAGGCAATCTACTCTAGGTATATTTCAGCACATGCAAGAAACTCTTACTCCTGATTCAGCGTTAACACTTCCCGATTTTACGCTCGTGTCCGCATCGGCGGGAAGCGGAAAGACGACCGCGCTCACGCGAAGGTTCATACAGCTTCTTTTGTCCGATCGCATTCCGCACAACGATCTCCGGAATATTCTTGCCATTACGTTTACCAACAACGCCGCTGCCGAAATGAAACAGCGCATCCTCGGCGATCTCAAGAAAGCGTATTTCGGTGATGAGGAAATTCTTTCACAGTTCAAAAACATTGTTTCGCTGGATGAAGAAACAATCAGGAAGCGGGCGGGCGCTCTTGTCGATACTATCCTGGATCAGTATTCCGATTTTCAGGTGCAAACCATCGATAGTTTTTTGTCGAGGGTACTGACCGTTTCCACGCTGGAGTTCGGTCTTCCGCCCGGTTTCGAAATTGTCTTGAACGGCAATCAGCTTCTTGATGAAGCGTTCGATCATCTGATGATGAAACTTGTTTCCGATCCGCCACAACGACATCTTCTCGAAGAATTGCTCGAGACTTCTTTCCGAAACCTGGAGCGATAAAGAAAAATTTTTATGGAATCCATATCATAATCTGCTCACCGAAATAAAAAACTTATATGCTCAGACTCGGCGGTCATGCCGGAATCATTGGCAGATCGGCACCAAAATCCGGTAATCTTGATGCTATGCGTAAAGAAATTCTCGATGCGGTCTGTGCGATCGGTGATCTGGCGGAGCAATCCGGTTGTATTGTCGGGAAAAATTATCAAAAAATTATCGAAGCAGCGCGGGCGGGAGACATCAATTCGTTGCTTGATAAAAAACTCGATCAGCATGTACTGAACAAATCCAACGGTCCCGCGTACGAACAAACCGTCAAACAAATCGAACTTCTTCAAGACGAGTTGATGAAGAACGTTACACGATACTATGAAGCAAGAGCGCACATTCATTACAGGCCGTATGTTGCCGCGTACCTATTGTTGTTGGATTTTTTGGAAATAGTTGAACAAAAAAGCGGCAAGCTTTCGCTGACCGATGCCATCAAGAAGCTGGCAACATCGCTGACGAGCGATGCAGTTCCGGAAATTTATTTCTCGCTCGGTGAACGGATTCATCATTTTCTTATCGATGAATTTCAGGATACATCGCCGATTCAGTGGGCAACGCTTCGTCCGCTCATTGAAAATTCTCTGGCACAGCAGGGAAGTCTGTTTATCGTCGGTGATACGAAGCAATCGATCTACACATTCCGTGGCGGCGATTGGCAGATCATGAAACGGATGATGACGGAAGAGGAATTTCCGTCCGTTGCCCGCGAAATGAAAGAACTGACGACTAACTATCGAAGCGACGAAGCTATTGTCGCGTTCACCAAAAAAGTATTTCATGAAATTGTTCCGCAAAGAATTCCGTTGGCGATTGCGGAAAAAAGCGGGCTCACTTCATTTCAGCAGGAAGTGAAGCGGTCGGCTCAAGGAAAAGGATTCGTGGAAGTATACCCGGTCAGCGGTGACAAGGAAAATCCGTCTCCGGAAAAACAAAAACTGCTCGGCATTCTTGCCGACTGCCGTAGGCGCGGCTACCGGTTTCGTGATATTGCCGTCCTCACGCCGAAGAATTCCGATGTCGTTGAAGTAAGCAGATGGCTGAATGAATCGGACATTCAGTTCATTTCACACAGCAGCCTGGACGTCCGTACGCGCAAGATTACCGGAGAACTTCTCGCATTACTGAAATTTCTCGATTCTCCGGTTGACGATCTCTCTTTTGCGACGTTTATTCTCGGGAATCTTTTTCATACTATTACGTCTGCCGAAGGCATTCATGACGATTTGAGTTCATCCATTCTCTCGCATCGGTCCGGCGACCATGACGATGAGCCTCTGTACACGCATTTCCGGTCGTTGTATCCTCATCTCTGGGAAAAATATTTTGAATCGCTGTTCAACCGTGTCGGCTATCTGCCATTGTACGATTTATTATCGGATGTTTATGGAACATTTTCTCTTTTCGATACATGTCCTGATGAAATGAGCTCTCTGGTGAAAATGCTGGAAGTTGTCAAGAATTTTGAACAAAGCGGCAGTAATAACCTGAAGGAATTTCTTGCGTATGCTGAAGAAGAAACGGATGAGGCGGATTGGAACATCGACGTTTCCGCAGATACCGATGCCGTAACGGTGATGACGGTCCATAAAGCAAAAGGTTTGGGATTCCCGGTCTTGATCGTTTTGTTGTATGACGGAAAATCCCGGGCTGACAATCTTTTCCTGCATGAAGATGCGGATGGCATTCATCTCGTACGGATTATAAAAAAGTGGGCGGAACAATCGGCTGAGCTTTCGGCGATCTACCGGGAAAAAAATATTCTCCGGCAGGTAGATGATCTCAATAAGCTGTACGTTGCGTTGACGCGGGCGCGCGAAGAAATGTATGTCCTCAGCGTGACAACGGACAAATTCGATATGCCATCGTCGTTATTGCCGCGTGATTTTTCTGCAGGAAAACATTCTCCCCCAAAAAAGTATCAACAAACAAACGAACAAACAACCGATTTGGCTTTTATCGGCGGCTCTGTTTCCCCGGCATCCACGCGGAACGAAACGATCAATATCGCAGAAACGCAGCGCGGCGATTTTTTTCATGCCGTTCTTCAGCAAATTATCTTTCTCGGCGACGATCCTATTTCTCAAATAACCCGTGCGATTGAAGACTCGCGGCAGGTTGTTAGTGTTGACGGTGAAAATATTTCCCGCATCCTTCAAAAATTTTTGGGACAACCCGAAATTAAAAAATATTTTACCCGAATGAATGATCGAATTGTCCGGAATGAACAGGAAATCGGTTCTTCGAATGGAAGATTGTATCGTATCGATCGCCTGGTGATCGATCCTGATCTCGTTACCGTCATCGATTACAAAACCGGAAGCGAACGGATCGAATACGTCTCACAGGTTAAAGAGTATATCGATCTGCTGAAAGATGTCTATCCTCAAAAAAGGATTCAGGGCATTCTTGCTTACATCGATCTGAACGTCGTGCGGAGCGTTAAATGAACGAAGACGATCATTATTCCTTCCGGATCGAATTTGGTCGATGCCGTTCTTGCAGAACTTCGTCCCGAAGGGTTGGATTACAGCCGGTCGATGGTTGTCTTTCCCGGTAAACGCCCCGGTCATTTTTTACGCAAAGCGATCGCTGAGCGCATAGGTTCCAGTTTTCTTCCGCCGCGGATTTTTTCCATCGATAATTTTGTTGCTTACCTCGCGTCAGATCATCTCGGCATTCGACGGACGATGCTTGAGGCCGAAGATGCCGCGGCATTATTATTCGAGATTCACAGCCGCGGCAATCATGCATTGGGAGGCAATCATTACCGGACGTTCGATACATTTTTTACGGTCGGTTTGAAACTCTTCGGCGAACTGGAGGAAGTGATGCTGACGAATCTTCCTGCAAAACATATTCATGCTGCGTTGAAGGGAATTGAATATGAAAAATTCCGATCGTTCGGAACGTATTATGAAGAATTTTACCGGGCGGTTGAAGAACGGGAATGGATGACACGCTCGATGATGTACCGTTCGGTTGCCGACCGGATTGACGAGATCGATTACTCGCAGTATACACAAATTATTATTGCCGGTTTGTACGCGCTCACCGCAACGGAGCGTGCAATCGTTACCGGCTTGCGCCGACGCGGGAATGTTCGGCTTATTTTTCAGAATGGCATTGGATTGCCCGAAAAACTGAATCAGCTTGGTATTGCCGTTCCGGAAAATTCTGTACAAGAAAAAGTTTCCCCAACCATACAGTATTACTCGTCGCCGGATACACACGGACAGGTATTCGCACTTGCCGCGCAATTGCAGAAGCATCATAACGCGAACCGGGATGAACGGACAGCAATAGTTCTTCCATCTGCCGAAGCGCTTTTTCCTGTTCTTCACCATGCGCTTTCTCATTTTGAGGAGCACGAGTACAATATTTCCCTCGGGTATCCGCTTTCCCGAACGCCGGTGTACGGTTTTCTTCAAAGTATCCTGGAACTGGTTGCCTCTGTTCGCAACGGTACATTTTCCAGCGCGGCATATCTCCGGTTTATGCTTCATCCGTACGTTAAAAATATCCGGTTTCACGATCGATCGGATACCGCGCGCATTGTTATTCATTCCATTGAAGAATATTTTATCCGGACCGGATCGAAAACACTATTTGCTCTGGATGAAATTGAAAACAATGACGAACTCTTCGAATTAATTGCCCGCCGTATTAGCACATTGGACGAAAAGGCAACGGCGGGTAATCTTCAGGAACATTGCAGAACGATTCACGACCGGACGATCAAAAGATTTCTTCGCATTGCGTCGATTCGGGATTTTGCATTGCAGTCAATTGATGTTCTTCAATATATCTTTGAACAAAGCACGGCGCGGCAGCATCCCTATTTTCATCCCTATGTCGAACATGCGATTACCTTTTTCGACCATCTTGCGCGGTCGCCGATCGGCAATCAGCGATTTGAGGATACGGCAGGATACATAACATTTCTTCGGAACGCGGTCGCGTCGCAAACAGTACCGTTTTCGGGCACACCACTTCACGGACTTCAGGTTCTCGGATTTCTGGAAACGCGCAATCTTTCATTCGATACTGTTTATTTCTTCGATGCGAACGACGATATTCTCCCGGGACGAAATGATCGTGATTTACTTCTGCCGTTTCCGGTTCGGAAAATGCTCGGGTTGGAAACGTCGCATGATCGCGAATTATTAACGGAATATTATTTCGATTTGCTTATTTCATCGGCGAGAGAAGTGCATTTATTTTATAATGAAACCGGTAAAAAAGAAAAAAGCCGGTTCGTCCAAAAGCTGCTGTGGAAGTATGAGCAATCCAAACAGGATATTTCTTCCGAAGGTATCGAACGGAAAATTCGTTATTCCGTCAATTTAGGAAATGGCCGCCCGGAGCCTGTCAAAAAAACTACGTTGATGATCGATCAGATCCGGAACAATGTTCGGTTCAGCGCCTCGGCATTAAATACGTATCTTGCGTGCCCGTTGAAATTTTATTACCGGCATGTCCTTGGGCTGAACGAAAAAATTGAAATCTCCGATGATATCGAAGCATCGGATATCGGAACGATCGTTCATACAATTTTGAAAGAATATTTCAAGCCCCTTGTCGGAAAGCGATTAACCCGCGATAGTTTGGATGATAAGAAACTCAATGCAGTTATCGACCGTTGTTTCAAAGAATCCTTCGGTGAAGAATTTCCCGGGTCAATTTATCTGATGAAAGAACAGGTCGTGCGTCAATTGCAATCATTTTTACTGCATTATCAGATGCCGGTGGCGGATGGTTCAGTCATGATCACCGGACTCGAACGCGACCTTACTATTGATTATCGCGGTTTCACGTTTACCGGTCGAATCGATCGGATCGAAATGCGGGATGAAAAAATATATATTCTGGATTACAAAACCGGTTACGATGAAAAGCGTAATAATGTGAATGTTGAAAAATTAATTGCTGATCGTCGGGAAACGTGGCGTGAAGCAATCGGATCATTCCAGCTTCCGGTATACATGCTGTTGTATGCCACATTTTTTAAGAAGCCGATAGAGCAGATCTCTCCGGCAATTATTTTTTTGGGAAAACAACCGATCGATCAGTCGATTGAAGTCAGTATCGGCGATGATAGCCATACCGCTCATGACGTCTATCGGGCGGTGGAACCGGTCATGTTTACCTTACTCGAAGAAATTCAGGATCAAGAAAAAGACTGGATTCCGACGGATACTATGGAACAGGAATGTCCCCGCTGTCCCTTTTCAACCATATGCGGAACGGCCTGGGTTCAGGGCTGGAGCGCGTAAAAGTTTTGCCATCACGCTGTTTTTGCGTTCTTACGGTTTGATTGTCAAGCCGAATCTTCCTACATTTTCACCAACGCACCAGGATCCGTACATCCGATAATGACGTATGGCAATTGCAACAATAAATCCCGCAACCGGAAAATTGATTTCATCATTTCGGGCTCTCACCGAACAGGAAATTCAGCAGAAACTTGTTCGTGCTCGTGAAGCATTTTCTCTTCACAAGACGACAACATTTGCCGGGAGGGCGGCGATGATGAATGAAGCGGCACGAATTCTCGATTCAGAAAAAGCATCATTCGGAAAATTGATGACACTTGAAATGGGAAAACCGATTGTTGCCGCGATGGAGGAAGCAGTGAAGTCCGCGTGGGTGTGCCGCTATTATGCCGAACATGCAGAACAATTTCTTGCCGACGAAATTGTTGCGACGAATGCGACGAAAAGCTACATCAAGTATCAGCCGCTTGGTCCGGTTCTTGCCGTGATGCCGTGGAATTTTCCGTTCTGGCAGGTGTTTCGATTTGCCGCGCCGGCGTTGATGGCGGGAAATGTCGGATTGCTCAAACATGCTTCCAATGTTCCTCAATGTGCGCTTGCCATCGAAAATATTTTCCTGCGTGCCGGTTTTCCGGAAGGAGTTTTTCAGACGCTTCTCATCGGCTCCGATCAGGTTCAATCGGTTCTTGAAGATTCAACGGTGAAGGCGGTGACGCTGACAGGCAGTGAACCGGCTGGACGAACAGTGGCGGGGCTCGCCGGAAGGCTTATCAAAAAAACAGTGCTCGAGCTTGGCGGCAGTGATCCGTTTATTGTCATGCCGAGTGCCGACCTGGAACAGGCAATTCCCCTTGCCGTAAAAGCCCGCACGATCAATAACGGTCAATCATGCATTGCGGCAAAACGATTTATTGTTCATCAAAAAATTTATGACCTGTTTGAAAAGCAATTCGTCGGGATGATGGAACGATTGGTTGTCGGCGATCCGATGGATGAGCGATCAGATATCGGTCCGCTTGCGACCGAAGATGGCGCTCAAACACTTGAAGATCAGGTTCGACGCACCGTTGCTGTAGGGGCTCGCGTTCTTACCGGCGGGAAACGGCTTTCCCGGCCCGGAAATTTTTATCCTCCCACCGTTATCACCGATATTCCGCGTAATTCTCCCGCGTATTGTGAAGAGTTATTCGGTCCTGTTGCGTTATTGTTTCGGGTGAACAGTATCGAAGAAGCTGTCGCTCTTGCAAACGATACACCGTTCGGGCTCGGCAGTGCCGCATGGACGGATGATCCGGTTGAACAACAGTATTGTATCGAACATCTTGAGGCAGGAGCTGTGTTCATTAACGGGATGGTTGCCTCCGATCCGCGCCTTCCGTTCGGCGGCGTGAAAAATTCCGGCTACGGCCGTGAACTAAGCGCACACGGCATACGCGAATTTGTCAACATCAAAACCGTTTGGATGAAAGAACATAGTTAAATGAATCCCAATCTCGTCATACTTGCCGGCGGAGTTTCGTCGCGGATGAAAAAGGTTACGCATCAGCCCCCATTGGTCGATGCACGGTTACAACAGGAAGCGCTTTCGAAATCGAAATCGATGATCGGTGTGGGTTATCAGGGAACTCCGCTCATGGATTATGTATTGTTCAATGCCCGCGAGGCCGGATACCGTGACATCGTGATCGTGGTGGGTAAGGACAATGACCATGTTCGGGAACATTACGGGCACAACGATCGGGATAATTCTTTTCACGGATTGAATATTTCGTATGCAGTACAAACAATTCCATCCGGAAGAACAAAACCGCTCGGCACCGCGGATGCACTTCTTCAGGCATTGCACGTGAGGGATGATTGGCGCGGTCAACGACTGACGGCCTGTAACAGCGACAATCTTTACTCCCGGAATGCATTTCGATTGCTTCTTCATGATAAACATTCAGCAGCGCTGATCGATTATCATAGAGATGCATTGCAATGTGAGCAATCACGGATCGAACACTTTTCGGTCATTCAAAAAAATTCCGATGGGTATTTAACGGCAATCATCGAGAAACCATCATCACATCAAATTACGCTTGCTTCTGATCCGGAAGGAAGAGTTGGCGTAAGTATGAATATCTTTCGGTTTACGTATGACGATGTTGTGCCGTATTTAGAGACTGTTCAGATGCATCCGGTCCGGCAGGAAAAAGAATTGCCTCAAGCGATTATGATGATGATTGCCGATAACCCTCGTGCGATGTTTACCATTCCTCTTTCGGAAGCCGTTCCCGATCTGACACATCAGGACGATATCCGCAATGTGCAGGAATATCTTCAAAAAGAATTTCCCAATTTTTCATTCTCATGAATATGAAATTGTTCATTCATCTTTCGATTGCGCTGATAATCTTTACGGGAACAGTTCCGGCACAACCATTTACAATCGATCACGGTCAGTTTCTTCTTCATGACAAACCGTTTCAAATGATGAGCGGTGAAATGCATTACGCACGCATCCCGCCGGAATACTGGCGCCAGCGGTTGATGATGGCAAAAAGTATGGGGTTGAATACAGTTTCGACATACGTGTTTTGGAATCTTCATGAGCCGAAGCGGGGAGAGTTTACCTTTTCCGGAATTGCGGATATTGCAAAATTTGTCAAAATCGCACAGGAGGTCGGATTATATGTTATTCTTCGCCCCGGTCCGTACGTTTGTGCGGAATGGGAGTTCGGCGGATATCCGTCGTGGCTTCTGAAGGACCACGATCTGATCGTCAGAAAAAATGACAGGAAATTTCTGGACGCGTGCGAGAACTACCTTGTCCGGTTGGGAAAAGAACTTGCGCCGTTGCAAATCACTCATGGCGGACCGATCATTATGGTGCAGGTTGAAAATGAATACGGTTCATACGGTGACGACACTCTCTACGTCGGCAAGATCCGCGATATGATTCTGAAAGCCGGTTTCGATGTGCCGCTTTTCAGTGCGGATGGTCCTTCACAAATGCACAATGCTGTTGTGTCCGGTGTGCTTCCTGCTGTGAACGGTGCTGTCGGTGAAGAAGTGTTTTCTGCCATTAAAAATTTTCATCCCGAAGGACCATTTTTCGTTCCCGAATATTATCCCGGCTGGCTCGATCATTGGGGCGAACAACATGCTCACACTGATGCGCACACCAATGCCGCTGAAATTGATTCGATGCTGAAGCTGGGCATTTCGGTCAATCTGTATATGTTTCATGGCGGAACAAATTTCGGTTTTATGAACGGCGCAAATGACGGCGGAACGTTTCAGCCCCAGCCGACAAGCTACGATTACGATGCACCGCTCGACGAAGCCGGAAGACCGACGCAGAAATATTATGCACTGAGAGAAATTTATCTTCGCCATCAGCCGGCGGGCACGACGGTTCCCGATGTTCCCCCGGCAAATCCGGTGATTTCCATTCCCCGTTTTGTACTGAACGAAACGATGAGTTTATTTGATAAACTTCCTAAACCGGTTTCTTCATTGAAACCGCTTTCGATGGAGGATGTCGGTCAATCATATGGTTATATTTTGTATAGAACACAATTGACGGAACGGGATTCCGGTTTACTGGTTCTTAAAAATCTTTGTGATTATGGAATTGTTTTCCTCAACGGAACAAAAATCGCTTCGCTTGATCGAAGACATCGTCAACATTCCGTCAAACTCAACGTGAAAAAAAATCCGTCGGATCTCGATATCCTGGTGGAAAATGAAGGGCGTATCAATTACGGTGAAGACCTTCCCGATAATCGTAAAGGAATAACGGAAAAAGTTTTGCTCAATGGAAAAGAATTAACCGACTGGCAAATATATTCTTTGCCGTTGGATGATATTTCTTCGCTTTCGTTCTCGTCAAAGGAAAATGTCTCGGCGCCGGTAGTTCGCCATGGTACGTTTTCTCTCGACCGTGTCGGCGATACATTTTTCGATATGCATGGCTGGGGCAAAGGTGCAATATGGGTGAACGGGCATAACGCAGGACGTTTCTGGTACATCGGTCCCCAGCAAACATTGTATATCCCCGGCGTGTGGTTGCATCAGGGATTGAATGATGTCGTGGTGCTTGATATTGAAAATGATTCGGCGAAATCTATCGAAGGATTGCCGGAACCGATTCTTAACACGCTCGTTGAAGATAAACTTGCGCCACCGCGACCCGTTCGTCGCAAAGGAATAATTCAATTAACGGCCGATAAGATTGTGAAAGAAGGAACATTCGTTCCGGGAAGCGCGGCACAAGTTGTAATGTTTGTTCCGGTTCATGGCCGTTTTGTGTGTCTGCAATCCCTTTCATCTCTCAATAACGATCCGTTTGCTTCCATTGCAGAATTGAATCTGACGGATGATCATGGCAATATTCTTCCGCGGGATACATGGAAAATTTATTATGTCGATAGCGAAGAGCTTGATGCCGAAGACGGACAGGCAGAAAATATTTTCGATGACGATCCTGCAACGATCTGGCACACGCAATGGAGTGCACAACAACCGGCTCACCCTCATGAAATTGCAATTGATTTGGGCGATGAGTACGTTATCGGAGGATTTCAGTATCTGCCCCGAGCACAAAACCGGCCCGGGAAAATTCAATCGTATAAATTCTTCGTGCAACAAAAACCTTTTGCCATCACCTCACCCTAAAATATGAAACTACTTCACATTCTCTTCTGCCTGATTTTTGTTTTATCGTTGACGATTCTGAATGCGCACGCCCAACGCAGCGAACAGATCGGTAAATTTGTTTCCTATCAAAAAACCGATCATGGCGTTCTCATTACTGCAGAGAACGCGAAGATTATGCTGACGGTTTATTCTCCGACAGTTATTCGGGTGCGAGCTGTAAAAAAAGATTTCGACAGGGACTTTTCCTATGCCGTCGTCAAGCAGGCGGAAGGGATTTTTTCCCGAATTGCCGAAGATGCTCATCAGCTTACATTGTCGACCGATTCACTTACCATCTTGGTACTCAAAAAAAATTGTGGCCTCCGGTTTTTCAATCAAGAAAAAAAACTTCTGAATGAAGATGATGCAGGCCTTGGAATTTCATGGCAGGGCACGGAAGTCACCTGCTACAAAAAGCTTTTTGCCGATGAACGGTTCATCGGGCTCGGTGAAAAAGTCGGCGGACCTGATCGCCGCGGAACAGCGTATACCAACTGGAATACCGATCATTATGCATACAGGGTCGATGACGATCCGCTCTATACTTCTATTCCATTTTTTATCGGGTTGCACGATCATGTCGTCTACGGAATATTTCTTGATAATTCCTACCGTACCACGTTCGATTTCGGGGCATCTTCCGATAACCGGCTTTCCAGTTTTTCCGCAAGCGATGGTGAGATGAATTATTATTTTTTTGGTAACAGCACCGTGGCTTCCATTATTGAAGCGTACACATCACTGACCGGTCGAATGCCGATGCCGCCGAAGTGGAGTCTCGGGTATCAGCAATGCCGCTGGAGTTATTATCCCGATACGGAAGTGCTCAATGTTGCAAAAACATTCCGCGAGCATCACATTCCTGCCGATGTGATCTATCTCGATATTCATTATATGGACGGATATAAAATCTTTACCTGGAGTCCGGAACGATTTCCGGATCCGAAAAAAATGATCGATTCATTGAAGGCTATGGGATTTCATGTCGTCACGATCGTCGATCCGGGAATAAAAGTGGAACAGGGATATTTTGCATACGATCAGGGCGTTGCCAACGATTATTTCGTCAAATATCCCGACGGAAATTTTTATATCGGCAGTGTGTGGCCCGGAAGATGTCATTTCCCCGATTTTACAAAACCAAATGTGCGTGCATGGTGGGGAAAATCTTTCTCGAGACTCATCATGCCCGGAGTGGAAGGATTCTGGAACGATATGAACGAACCGGCGACGTGGGGACAGCATATTCCCGATCCGGTACAATTCGATTTCGACGGCGGACAGACAACGATCAAAGAAGCACACAATGTCTACGGTATGCAGATGGCACGCAGTACATTTGAAGGAACATCTTCATTGATGGACGGCAAGCGGCCGTTTGTTTTGACCCGTGCCGGCTATGCAGGTGTGCAGCGATATTCATCGGTGTGGACGGGCGACAATGTTCCGTCGGATGAACATATGCTCCTTGCCGTTCGTCTCGTGAACAGCATGGGAATTTCCGGACTCCCGTTTACCGGTTCCGATATCGGAGGATTTTCCGGCGACGCAACTCCGGAGTTGTTTTCCCGCTGGATGTCGATCGGCACATACACACCGTTGTTCCGCAATCATAAACAATTCGGCATGAAACGGCAGGAGCCGTGGTCAATGGGCGAGGACGTTGAAGGACGTGTCCGCCAATCGATCGAACAGCGATACCGTTTGATGCCGTACATCTATTCCACATTTTATCAGGCGACGCAAACCGGTTTGCCGGTTTCGCGTTCTCTTGCCATCGATTATACATTCGACGAGCATACGTTTGGGGATCATTATCAAAACGAATATTGCTTCGGCGATAATATTCTTGTCGCACCGGTCGCCAGCAAAGAGAATTATGCCGACGTGTATTTGCCGGAAGGAGGTTGGTACCGGTTAAGCAGTGAACAATTTTATAACGGAAACCAGTCTGCTGTTGTCGCCGCGCCGCTGGACGATCTTCCCGTCTTTGTCAGGGCGGGCGGTATTATTCCGATGCAGTCGGTTACTCAAAACACATCACAACTGCCATCGGATACTCTTCAGCTTCATGTTTTTTACGGCACGCAGAAGAATTCATTTCTCTATTATGAGGATGACGGAACGACATACGCCTATCGAAACGGCGAGTATTATAAACGCCGCATTACGTTCGATCCGCAAGAAAAAGCAATTGATATCACTCAAGTTGAAGGATCATATCTCACGAATTTTTCTCATCTTGATATAATTCTTCACGGATTCGACGGAGCAGACAATATTTCGGTCGATACGAAATCCGTCCAACCGAAGGTCGTCAATCCAAAATTAAAAACGAAAAGTATCGTGATTCCGAATTCTCATAACGACATCATGATCAAATGGTGAATCTCTCCCCAAAACGATTGAGAGGTTTTATCAAAAAAATCGTTTTCCTTTTGATGATAGGATGTTCTGTGCTTTCTTTTGCTCAAGTGACCGGACAACATACTATCATCAAAGTTGCATGTATCGGCAACAGCATTACGTATGGAAATGGAGTCCGGGACAGGGAACATTTTTCATATCCATCGCAATTGCAACGAATGCTGGGCAAAGGGTGGGAAGTGAAAAATTTCGGTTCGAGCGGGAGAACGCTTCTGCGGCAAGGCGATTATCCGTACTGGAATGAAAAAGAATTTCTCGGCGCGAAAAATTTCAACCCCGATATCGTTATCATCAAGCTCGGCACGAACGATTCCAAACCGTGGAACTGGAAACACCGGGATGAATTTGCCCGTGACTATTCCGATTTCATCGGGGAATTCCAAAAACTTCCGTCACATCCGAAAATTTTTATCTGCACGCCGGTTCCGGCATTTCCGGGAGACTGGGGAATCACCGATTCGGTTATACGCGGGGAGGTAATTCCGCTTGTCAGGAGCATTGCGGAACAAAACAATGTCGAAGTCATCGATCTTTATCGCGCATTAACCGGAAAACCGGAATATTTTCCCGACAAAGTTCACCCGAACGAACTTGGCTCACGATTGATGGCGGCAGAAATTTATAAACATCTCTGTCCAAATTGTTCTCCTGTTTTACCACCCGAGCCGTTGGAACCTCTTCCATCACAAAGGCAGCTTGCCTGGCAATCGCTGGAGTATGAGGCGTTTATTCATTTCAATATGAATACATTCACCGATAAAGAATGGGGCTATGGAGATGAATCGCCGTCGTTATTTGATCCTTCCGGTTTCGATGCAGACACGATTGTGCGAACGTTGAGCAATGCCGGTATGAAAGGACTGGTTCTCACATGCAAACACCATGACGGATTTTGTCTCTGGCCGTCGCGGTACACGACTCATTCAGTCAAGAATAGCCCGTGGAAAAATGGAACAGGAGATATTGTCAAAGAACTTGCCGATGCATGTCGCCGGTACGGAATGAAATTCGGTGTCTATCTTTCTCCGTGGGATCGCAATCAGAAAGATTACGGTCATTCTGAATATATCACCTATTATCGTAATCAACTTCGCGAGTTGCTGACAAATTACGGTGAAATTTCCGAAGTCTGGTTCGACGGAGCAAACGGCGGCGACGGGTATTACGGCGGCGCGCGGGAAACTCGGACGATCGATCGTAAAACTTATTACGGTTGGAATGAAACATGGAATCTTGTCCGGCAGTTACAGCCGGATGCGGCAATTTTCAGCGATGTCGGTCCGGATATTCGCTGGATCGGTAATGAAAACGGCATCGCGGGCGCGACATGCTGGTCGATGTATACGCCGGTCGGGGAAAACGGTGACGATCCCGCTCCCGGCTATACGCGGTATCAGGATGGAGTCGAAGGAAATAAAAACGGGAAATTCTGGCTTCCGGCAGAATGCGATGTTTCGATCAGACCGGGGTGGTTCTATCATGCGAACGAAGACAGTCTGGTAAAAACTCCGCAACAATTGTTCGATCTTTATTGCCAATCGGTGGGGCACAACGCATCGTTGTTGTTGAACGTCCCGCTCGACCGCCACGGCAAAATATCACCTGCCGATGAAATGTCGTTGAGAGGTTTGAAAATTTTCTTGGATCAAGCATTTACAGACAATATTGCTTTAAACGCCAAAATAACTGCATCATCATTTCGCGGAAATGAACCCAGGTTTTCACCAATCAACACGCTCGATGATGATTACGAAACGTACTGGACAACGGACGACAGCGTCACGACAGGAGCCCTATCTATTGAACTGGCGAGTCCGCAAGAATGTAATTGCATCTTGGTTCGTGAATATATTCCGATGGGTCAGCGTGTCGAAAAATTTAGCGTTGAAGCGTTTCGTCGGGGACATTGGCAAACAATTGCCGAAGCAACGACGATCGGTTTCAATAGAATATTGGAATTTCCCACTGTGAAGACGTCTCAAATGCGAATAACTATTCTCCAATCGAAAGCTTGTCCGGTGATTTCAACGATTGGAATTTATCACTATTCCTCAATTTCAATCCGAATCAAAATGAATATTCAATTTTCAATACGATAATTTTTTATGAATCTTACTAACCGTTTTTTCTCTATTTTGCTTTGCTTGATAATTTGGACCGGAACTTCTCAATCGTTCGCCGATCAACCTTCTAACCGACCGATCACCATTATTCCACAGCCGGTAAAAATGGAGATTCATTCCGGAAGTTTTTCGATTACCGCAGACACCAAAATTCTCTGCCGCCATGATATCCGATCCACAGCCGATTATTTTGCCCAAAAAGTCCGAAAAGCCACCGGATTTTTGTTGCCGATTGTCGATTTGAAAAAAGCTTTCCGTTCGAACAATATCCTTTTTCAGATTGTTCGGAATAAAAAATTAGGAAATGAAGGATATGAACTCAATGTCGACAGTAATGCCGTTGAAGTTCGCGCAAACACTTCCGCAGGATTATTTTACGGAGTGCAGACGATATTTCAGTTGCTCCCTCCGGAATTATTCGGAAGCATTTCTCATCCCGAAATGAAATGGTCAATTCCGGCGGTTTCGATTTTCGATGTGCCGAGATTCCGGTGGCGCGGAATGCATCTCGATGTCTGCCGGCATTTCTTTCCGAAAGAGTTTATCAAAAAGTACATCGACGATATCGCGATGTATAAAATGAATACGTTTCACTGGCATTTAACGGATGACCAGGGATGGCGTATTGAAATAAAAAAATATCCGTTATTGACAACAATCGGCGCGTGGCGAAAGGGATCGATGATCGGACCGTACAGCGACCAGAAATTCGATTCGATCCGGTACGGCGGATTTTATACGCAAGATGACATTCGCGAGATTGTCGCGTATGCGGCAGAGCGGCACGTGACCATTGTTCCCGAAATCGAGATGCCCGGACATTCTCTGGCGGCGCTTGCATCGTATCCGAAACTTTCCTGCACGGGCGGTCCGTTCAATGTCGGCGAGGCGTGGGGCGTGTATGACGATGTCTATTGTCCGCGCGAAGCGACATTCACATTTCTGAAAAATGTATTGACGGAAGTGTGTGCGCTGTTTCCGGGAAAATATGTTCATATCGGCGGCGACGAATGTCCGAAAGTTCGATGGAAGGAGTGCGCCGATTGTCAGAAATTGATGAAAAGAAAAAAGTTAAAAAATGAAAATCAACTTCAAAGCTATTTTGTTAAACGAATCGAAAAAATTCTCAACTCAAAAGGAAAGCAACTCATCGGCTGGGACGAAATTCTGGAAGGCGGACTTGCACCAAATGCCGCCGTCATGAGCTGGCGTGGCACGGAAGGCGGTATTGCCGCGGCGAAGAAGAAACATTTCGTCGTGATGTCTCCCGGGTCGCATTGCTATTTCGATTATTACCAGGGAAATCCGAAATATGAACCGCTTGCCATCGGCGGCTATACGCCGGTCGAAAAAGTCTATTCCTATGAACCGATTCCGGATGCACTTTCTTCATCGCAACGACAATATATTTTGGGCGCGCAGGGAAATATGTGGACGGAATATGTCACAACTCCGGAACATGTCGAGTATATGATTTTCCCGCGTATCTGCGCCCTGGCAGAAGTTGTCTGGAGTCCAAAAGAACTCAGGAATTATTCCGATTTCCGCAAGCGATTGATTCGTCATTTTACACTGCTTGATACGATGGGGATCAATTATTCCAAAGCATTGTATGAAATTCAAACGACGATACGCCCGTTGCCGACTGCCGATGGAATTTCCGTTGCGCTTTCGTCGGCATTCGATTCAACGGGAATTCGGTATACGCTTGATGCAAGTCAGCCGACGACTGCCTCGTTGCAGTATCGAATGCCGGTTGCAATGACAAAAAATTCGACTCTTACATTCGCATATTTTGATGGAGATAAACAGTGGGGAAATAGCTGTGACCAGGAATTTTTCGTTTCAAAATCGACCGGCAAACCGATTTCGCTCAAATATCCTCCCGATGAAAAATACTTCGATCAGGGACCGTTCACGCTGGTCAACGGCGTGCGCGGCGATCCGCACCATTTCGGAAAAGACTGGATCGGTTTCTGGGGTCCGAATCTCGAAGCAACAATCGATCTTCAGCGCCCGGAACAAATTTCTTCCGTGACGCTTGATCTGCTCGATGCCAAGGAAAGCTGGATCTATTATCCGAAAAGTATCGAAGTGTTTGTCGGTAACGACACAACGCAATTGGTCAATGTCAAAACAATCGACGGTGACGAAATCAAAAAGACCGGCAATGTTGTTGAACTGAATATCGGCAATCAAACAGCGCGGTATGTGAAAGTGATCGCCGTAAATGCAGGAAGAATTCCCGACGGAAATCCGGGCGCCGGCAGTAACTCGTGGCTGTTCGTCGATGAAATTATGGTGAAATAACTCTCTCTAAAATTATGAAAATCATTTTGTTATTGCTATCCCTGCTTGCGTTCTCAACTTTATCATTTGCCGGAAACGGAAGAACCATTCATATCGTTTCCCATAATAAGACAAAAGTCATTACCGATCCGTCCAAAGGAGTCAATGCGTACAAACACTGGTCGGTATTTCCGTCGAAACGCACAACGTACCGGAGGGCAATGTTGTATGTGACATATCAATGTCCGGAAAGTTTGCATTGCGGCGAATGGGATTACGTTGACAATATTTACTTGCGAAGAATGGGCGGCAGCAGCACGTCATCGAAAGATATAGAGATTGCGCGTTTGATTTCTCCGTACGGATGGCGTTTTACGCCGATGTGGAAATTTACATGGAAGATTGACGTTACCGATTTTGCATTTTTGCTTCATGATTCGGTGGAAGTGGAATTCAGTCATTCCGGTTACGAAACTAACACCGACCGCGGCTGGCTCGTCACACTCGACTTTTCCCTGACCGAAGGAACCCCGGCGATGGAATGTTTGGGAATACAAAAATTGTGGCAGGGTTCGTTTCCGTACGGCGACAGCATACACAATATCGCCGACTCGCTTCATCCGATTTCATTCACAAATTCCTTTGGTGCGAATATTGCGCGGATGAGAATTCTCCAAACCGGTCATGGTATGGATGATTCGGAAAACTGCGCGGAGTTCTGCAGTAAATATCGCCGCGTATTATTTGACGATTCATTGATCGATCAGAAACAGATCTGGCGCGAGTGCGGAAACAATCCGTTGTATCCGCAAGCCGGAACATGGATTTACAACCGTGCCGATTGGTGTCCCGGCTCGATGGTGTATCCGGATGTGTACGATATGCCGATCACGAAAAAAAGCACGCACTCTGTTCATATTGAAATGGAACCGTATATCGATCGCAGCAAGCCGACGGCAAGTTATTATTTCAGTTCGTATTTACTGTTTGAAAAAAATCCTCGGGCAAAAAACGATATATCGCTGGAAGAGATCATCGCTCCGAGCAACGACGATGATTATAACCGGTTCAATCCGATTTGTGCTTCGCCGCGTATCCTCATCAAAAATAGCGGTCGGGAAACTCTTACTTCTGTACACATTATTTATGGAATTGTTGGAGAAAGGAAACAGACGTATGAATGGCACGGCCGGCTTGCTTCACAACGCTCAGAAGAAGTTGCTTTGCCGGGAATTGTTTCCGCAACGGAAGGAAAACATACGTTTGCAGTGACACTTTCAATGCCGAGCGGTAAAAAAGATGAATATCCATCGGACAATTCGCTCACGTCTGTTGCACTCATACCGCCGACATATTCAACGCAATTCATTCTTGCGTTCCGGACGAATCACGATTCTTCCAACAATGCATATCAACTGAAAGATTTCAACGGCAACGTTCTCCGTGAACGAACCATCGGATCGCTGCAGGCAAATACGCTCTATCTCGACACGATGAAATTAACGCCGGGCTGTTACCAATTGACGGTGATCGATACTGCCGGCGACGGACTCGACTTCTGGGCAAATCCCGACGGCGGCTACGGGTATGTCCGATTGCTCGACATGCAACGGACATCTTGTCAAATCGTTTACATCGGATTTCGGAACGGAAATCAATCATTGGTTTACCGTTTCGGAAAATCCGCCTGCCGTTGTCCTGACCGACACGCTTCCGCTCGTGAATCCGTTTCCGATCCGCAACCCGGGAATATTCAGTCTGGAAATTTTCAATAACGAGCCGGACAGCGTCGATATCGTCATCCAAAAAGCCGACACGAACGATACCGTCTTTCACCAACAATATGCGGATATCAAAGAAAGTTTTCTGCCGATCGATATCAGCAGTCAGCCGGACGGATTTTATTATGTGAAGGTGACAGCCCAAGGCGTGACGGCAACACGGAAAATCCGCATCAGGCATAAAAATTGAATATGTTTGCAAATGACATTTTTCTTGAATAACTTTCCCAATCCTTGTAAACCTTCGACGTGACGTTTCAACTGAAAATATTGCTATCGTTTCTTATTTTGTTTTTTTCGGAAACGCTTGCCGGCAATCTCACACAGCAGGTCAACCCGTTTATCGGCACGGACGCGCACGGACATACATTTCCGGGAGCGACGGTTCCGTTCGGCATGGTTCAGCTCAGTCCCGATACGCGTGTCGAAGGATGGGATGCGTGCTCAGGTTATCATTACTCCGATTCGACGATTCTCGGTTTCAGTCATACACATCTGAGCGGCACCGGTGTTGCGGATTACGGCGATATTCTCATTACACCCGAAGTTACAGATACGTTGCTTCCTCTAAAGTTCACTCATCGAAATGAATACGCATCTCCGGGATATTACCGCGTGTCTACTTGACGATGGAATAATTCGAAGCACAACTGACTGCAACAACTCGTGTTGGATTTCATCGGTACACATTTCATTCCAATCGGGAATATATTTTTATCGATTTGCATCATGGCTTGGGACCGGACAGCGTTCTCGAATCGAACATTCACATCGTCAACGATCATGAAATTGCCGGTCTTCGCCGATCGACCGGTTGGGCAAAAGATCAATATGTCTATTTTGACGCGCAGTTTTCCAAGCCGTTCGTTTCATCCGGAATTTTTTCTCATGATACACTTCAAGCCGACAGCCACTCTGCGTCTGGAATGAATCTCAAAGCGTATGTGCAATTTGCTTCATCGAAAAATAAACAACTGCTGGTAAAAGTCGGTATTTCTTCCGTCAGCATTGAAAACGCGCGAAAAAATCTTCTCTCGGAAGTTTCCGGATGGAATTTTGATGACGCAAAAAAGAATGCAGAGAGATTGTGGGAAAAAGAATTGAGCAAGATTATCGTCGAAGGCGGAACAAAAGAGCAACGCACCACGTTTTATACCGCGCTGTATCATGCCATGATTGCTCCGAATGTGTTCAGCGACGTCGATGGCTCGTATCGCGGGATGGATGGAAAAATTCACACCGCCGACGGGTTCACGATGTACACCGTCTTTTCGTTGTGGGATACGTTTCGTGCCGAACATCCGCTTCTTACCATCATCGATCAAAAACGAACGCTCGATTTCATCAAATCGTTTCTTGCGAAATATGACCAGTCAGGAATTTTGCCGGTGTGGGAGCTTGCCAGCAACGAAACATGGTGCATGATCGGTTATCATTCCGTTCCGGTTATCGTCGACGCGTATATCAAGGGAATTAGGAATTTTGATGTCGAAAAAGCATTCACGGCAATGAAGCACAGCGCTGATCTCGATCATTATGGATTACAATATTATCGTAAGTACGGTTTTATTCCCGGCGAAAAAGAATCCGAATCCGTTTCCAAAACACTGGAGTATGCATACGACGATTGGTGCATCTCCCAAATTGCAAGACTGCTCGGACATCAAACAGATTTTGGGGAATTTTCCAATCGTGCTCAATCTTATGAAAATATGTTTGATCCGTTCGACCGGTTTCATGCGCCCCAAAATTAACGGCGGTTGGCTGACGCCGTTCGATCCGACGTCGGTAACGAATTATTATACCGAAGCGAATGCATGGCAGTATTCTTTTTTTGTTCCGCAGGATATCGATGGGATGATCGATCTGTACGGCGGGAAGGAACGATTTATTCAGAAACTCGATTCATTGTTTACGATGAATCCCGTCTTGACGGGACGGAATCAGGCCGATATCAGCGGAATGATCGGCGAGTACGCACAGGGAAACGAGCCGAGCCATCACGTTGCGTATCTCTATGATTATGCCGGTGTGCCGTGGAAAACACAGGAAGATCGTTCGTCATATCATGGATACGCTTTATACGTCGAAGCCGGACGGTTTATGCGGCAACGACGACTGCGGGCAGATGTCCGCGTGGTACGTGATGAGTGCTATCGGATTGTATCAGGTGACTCCCGGCAACCCGGTGTATGCGATCGGAAGTCCGTTATTCGACAAGACAACGATTTATCTGGAAAACGGAAAACAATTTGTCATTTTCACAAAACAAAATTCCGGGGAACGAAAGTATATTCAATCGGCACAATTAAATGGAAATGATTATCCATCACCGCTTATTGAACACGATAAAATTATAGATGGGGGAAAATTATTATTCGTGATGGAAAAAAATCCGAACAAACAATGGGGAACATTCCATAAAAACATTTTTCCTTCAATAATAGGGTCGCCGATCCTTCCGGTTCCAGTGATAGAATCTGTCGGTCGAACGTTTCGTGATTCTATACAAATCACATTGGCATGCATTAATCCGGGTGCGACAATTTTTTATTTTTTTAATTCCAAAGACTCATCATCGTTACATATTTACACCAACCCGATCACGTTGAAATCCACATCGACAATCGATGTGTTTGCAGAGTATCTTTCCAATACACAAAGCCTCAGTGCTTTCATCTCAGGGGAATTTATCAAAACAACGCCGATTGGAAATATCAAACTTCTGACTTCCTACTCTCCGCAATATACCGGTGGCGGCGATAGCGCACTGGTGGACGGGATTCGGGGCACTGAAGATTTCCGGCTCGGCGCATGGCAGGGATACGAAGGAAATAATCTCGATGCCGTTATCGATCTCGGAACATCAAAAACAATTACCGATGTTGCACTCGGATGTTTGCAGGATATTAATTCCTGGATTTTTTTTCCGACGGAAGCAAAATTTTTCTTTTCCGAAAATCAAACGGCGTGGACTGATTCTATCATCATCAAGAATGATGTTTCTCCCAAAAATGAAACTGTTGAACGAAAGGATTTTGGAAAGGAAATACAAAACATTCACGCACGCTATATTCGTGTTGAAGGAACCAATGTCGGAATTTGTCCGCCGTGGCACAAGGGTGCAGGTAATAAAGCGTGGTTGTTTGTTGATGAAGTTACCGTTACATCAAAATAAAGAAACAAGGATCGATGAACAGCCGGAATAGCCGATGAGCATTACCCGACGAAGATTTATGAAAACGGCCGGCACCGTCGCGCTGGCAACCATGACAAAATCGGTTCCGGTATTTTCTGAGCAGCAAAATCCTATATCGGCAAATTCCCGTATCGCGGTCTTTTTTGAACCTGATTTTCCTGCCGTCGATACCGTTCATGTCGATCAAACTTTGTTGCAAGATGCTCTGAAAGATTTGAATCCGACTTTTATTACTGCTCACGATTTGCCAGCTCAATTGCATAATTTCGATATTCTAATTATGCCATTCGGTTCGGCTTTTCCAAAGAGCGCGTGGGGAGTTTTTCTTGAATTTCTGAGGAGCGGCGGAAATTTTGTGAATCTCGGCGGCGTTCCTTTTTCCGTTCCGGTCGATCATGATGAAAATGGATGGCATGTTGAGGTTCGTCAAACGGAATATCATAAACTGCTCGGTATCACGCAGGCTTTTCCGGTTTCGTCGGATTCTATTTCATCATATATTGCCAATGATGACGTGCCGAATTCTGAAATCCTGTTGAAGAAATTTACCGTTGATCAATGTTTTGAATTGTATGTCCGTTTCACTGACACGAAAGATTTTCCGAACGAAGACGGTTCCGGCGGCCAACGGGATGCCGTGTTGAAACCGTTGGTGTTCGGTTTGGACGATAAGAAAATCAAACGCATTGCTCCGGTTATACAAATCGATCATACACAGGGAGATTATGCCGGCGGAAGATGGATTCTTGCAAACTTTACCGGAACGATAAGCAGCTCGGCGATACACGGACTCGTCGATCGTGCAATTGAAGGATCGATTGAGTTGACCGCACGTACATCGTTTGCCTGTTATCATGACGGCGAAGGTCCATCGATAACTGTCCAGCTTCGTCGGCCCAAAGGTAATGTTGAACAGTTTACCGATAACGATTGCTCGATAGAAATTCATAACGATCAAGGAAATCGAATCGGTCGCTTTACCGTTCGCCTTCAGGGAAACGGCACGATTGCAACCGGCGAGTTGGAAATTCCCGGACGAATCCGCAACGAACTTACTCCCGGATTGTATCACATTTCGGTGAGCATGATTGTTCCATCAAGTGAATCGGGTGACCAGCAAAAACTTTTCTATACAACAGGATTCTGGATATTCGATCATCGCTTGCTTGCCGGAGGAAAACAACTTACAGTCGATGCAAACTACCTTCTGCGGGATGGAGTACCGTATCCCGTCACCGGGACAACATATATGGCATCCGATGTTCATAGAAAATTTTTGCTCGAACCGAACCCGCATGTGTGGGACAACGATTTTCGCCGGATGCAATCCTGCGGAATCAATATGGTCCGGACGGGAATCTGGACAGCGTGGAAAAATTATATGCTGGATGTCGGCGCTCCGAATGAAGTTGCGTTGCGATCGATGGACGCATTTATCCTCACTGCACGGAAATACGAGATTCCGGTTATCATAACGGTGTTTGCATTTTTGCCGGAAATGTGGGGCGGCATCAATCCGTATCTCGATTCCCGGTCGGTGAATGCACAGAAAGAATTTCTGCTTGCATTCGTTCGGCGATATGGTGACGTCAAAGAAATGATGTGGGACTTTATCAACGAACCGTCGTTTTGTAATCCTCAACAACTCTGGTCGTGCCGCCCGAATTACGATCTCTACGAAATTGCCGCATGGAAAGATTGGTTGACAAAACGGTACCCATTTGCAAACGACGACGAACGAATAAATTATCTTGCGGAAATATTCCGGTGTCTTCCGGATGAAGCGTTTTCGCTTCCGAAACTGGAAGAGTTTTCCGACGTGAATATTTTCAATGACAGCCGACCGATCAAAGTAATCGATTATCGTTTATTCGCTCAGGAAATGTTCACCCGGTGGGCGCAGACGATGAGAGAAACCGTCAGGGCGAATGTCCATTCTGCACAACTTGTCACGGTTGGACAGGATGAAGGCGGTACAGGCGACGGGCCCAGCCCGCAGTTCTTTGCCGATGCCGTCGATTTCACATGTATCCATAACTGGTGGCACAATGATGATCTCGTCTGGGATAATGTTATGACGAGAGTTCCGGGCAAACCGAATCTTGTGGAAGAAACCGGCGTGATGTTTTATGAAAAAATGGACGGCAGCGCGTGGCGAACGGAAGAAGATGCCAGAAATTTGCTGGAGCGCAAGCTTGCGGTTTCTCTCGGAGCCGGTGGTGCGGGATTTATCGAATGGGTGTGGAATACCAATCCCTACATGGCGTCAGATAATGAAGCGGCCATCGGTTTGTTCCGCGTGGATGGAACCGCAAAACCGGAGTTTGACCCGGTGGAACGGTTTGCAAAATTCTTTTCATCCAATCGCCGGCTCATGACCGGTAAAAAGGATGAAGATGTGCTGATGGTGATTCCTCATTCACAACTGTTCTCAACGAGAGATTCCGCGACGGAAGCAACACAACGTTGCGTTCGTGTTATGTCGTATGATCACCATATCGCCCTTACAGGCATTTCCGAATATCAAATTTCAAAAATATCATTTGTACCGAAACTTATCGTTGCCCCGTCCCCGCGGACATTACATCAAGCCGGATGGAATTCGATGCTTGCACTTGTCGAGCGCGGCTCGACGTTGTTGATCACCGGCGTCATTGATAGCGATGATCATTGGCTGCCGGTTGAACGAATGAAACAATTCGGTATAGACAATTCGATAGCAGCCGTTGCGGAAGAAGAGATTTTGAAAATTGATGGAGTTGAATATCAATTGAGTTTTCGTGGAGATAAGATTCAGCGGATTGAAAAAAGCGTCGTGAAAGGCAATGCACAGCAGGAGATACATATGATTCCGCACGGCAAAGGAAATATTATCTGGTCGCCATTGCCGGTGGAGCTTGCGGAAAGCCCCGAACCGACTCGAACGTTATATCAGTTTGCGCTCAAACACGCAAATCTCGAATCAGTTTTCTCCGTTGAGAAATCGCACTCATCGATTCTTGTTCTTCCGACGATCTATAATGATGCAGTGCTCTGTACGGTTGTTTCCGAGTCAGGTCATGATGAAAAAATTATCATCCATTATTCTGAAACAAATACGCCGATCGCTGTTGCAATTCCTGCGCAGAGATCTGTCATTCTCTTCATAAGCCGGAAAGACGGCTCGATTATTTCATCCCTTTCATAAGAGGAAAAATTTTTATGAAACGAAGATCATTTCTGAAAGTCGGTTCGATGGCGGGAGTTTCTGCTGTAGCGCTATCGAAGTTGTCGCTTGCGAACACGGAAAAGTTCAATCCGTCATCATTTCCCATTGTCCTTTCGACATGGGATTTCAAATTGCCGACCAACCAAACGGCATACGAAACACTGCAAAGCGGCGGAACGGCACTTGATGCCGTGGAGCATGCGATTCGTCTTGTTGAGGAAGACCCGAACACAACCTCGGTGGGCCGCGGCGGTTATCCCGACCGGGATGGACATCTCACGCTCGATGCCTGCATCATGGATGAAAAGGGAAATGCCGGATCGGTTGTATTTCTCGAACATATCATGCACCCGATATCCGTTGCGAGACGTGTGATGGAAAAAACGCCGCACGTCGTTCTTGCGGGAGACGGTGCACTTCAGTTTGCAATCGAGCAGGGATTCAAAAAAGAAGATTTGCTGTCGGACGGTGCAAAAAAAGCATATCACGATTGGCTAAAGCAAAGCAATTATAATCCTCCGTTGAATGAAAAAAATCACGACACACTCGGACTCATCGTCGTTGATGCTAACGGAAATCTTGCGGGAGGATGTTCCACGAGCGGTGCAGCGTGGAAAATGCACGGCCGGGTCGGTGATTCGCCGTTGATCGGCGCTGGTTTGTTTGTCGATAATGAAGTCGGTGCTGCAACATCGACCGGATTGGGAGAGACAGTAATCAAAATTGCAGGCAGTTTTCTGGTTGTCGAATCGATGCGCAACGGAATCTCGCCGCAAGACGCGTGTGAGCTTGCGGTTCAACGGCTCATCAAAAAAAATCCACAGTATAAAGACATCGACAATTTTCTTGCCGGATTTATTGCCATCAATAAACAGGGTGACGTCGGCGCTTTCAGTTATAAAAAAGGATTGCAATACTCGCTTCTGCGCGACGGGGTTAACAAAGTTTACGATGCAGATTATTTAGTGAGGTAATCTGTTCATTGTGAAACCGATTCTTCTTGAAATCTCTCTCGATTCGGTCGATTCTGCTGTCGCAGCAGTACGCGGCGGCGCGAAGCGTATTGAATTATGCGATAATCTTTCCGAAGGCGGAACAACACCGAAATTGAAAACGGTCGAACGTGTTCGACAAAACACCGCAATCGGTTTGTACGTGATGATTCGGCCGCGTGCCGGTGATTTTTGTTATTCCGATTCTGAATTCGAGATGATGAAGAAGGATGTTGCGGCTGTAAAGAAGCTCGGTGTTGACGGTGCCGTATTCGGTATCTTGAAAAACGATCGTTCTATTGATAAAGATCGAATAAAAATGTTGGTTGATCTCGCAAAGCCGATGAGAACGACATTTCACAGGGCATTCGATGAAGCGAGCGATCCGGTCGGGGCTTTGGAAGATATTATTTCTGCCGGATGCGATCGATTGCTGACGTCCGGTCAAAAGCAAACAGCCGAAGAGGGAATTCCCTTGATTACAATATTAATCAAACAGGCAAAAGATCGCATCGTTATTATGCCCGGCTGCGGCATCACCATGCAGAACGCAAACACTATTCTTGATAAAACCGGGGCGACCGAAATTCATATCGGAACTGCCGCCACATCACACGTTGGTTCTCGTCGTGTTGTCGATGAGCAAAAAGTGAAAACCCTGATGCAAATTATTTCCGGTCATCGGTAACGACAAAATTTTTGTATTTCACTTTCATTTCCAGTACATTTCTTCTATGAATACACTTCATGGTGTTTTTCCGCCGATGATTACGCCGTTCACACAAAGCGGTGATGTGGATTTCGATGCGCATATCCGGAACATCGAACGATGGAATAACGTTGATCTCGGAGGATATCTTGTTCTGGGTTCTAACAGCGAAACGCCATATCTGGCCGAATCGGAAAAACTCAAGCTTGTCGAATTAACAGTGAAACATACAGCGAAGGGAAGAGTTGTTCTTGCCGGAACAGGATTGGAATCGACGAGGGAAACAATTCGTCTGACGAACGTTATTGCTGATCTTGGCGTTCACGCTGCACTCGTTTTAACGCCGAATTTTTACGGCTCACAAATGAACGACGAAGCGCTTATTAACCACTTTCAAAAAGTTGCAGACGCATCGCGGATTCCGATCTTCATTTACAATGTACCGGCATACACGCATCTCGTAATTTCAATTGATGCCGTGAAAGAATTAAGCGAACATCCGAATATTTTCGGTATGAAAGACAGTTCCGGTGATGTGCCGCGGCTTGCGGCGTTGAAGAACGTCGTTCCGCCGTCGTTCAATCTTATTGTCGGCACGGCTTCCGCCTGGTATCCGGCATTGACGCTCGGAATCAAGGCAGGCATCCTTGCGCTCGCGAATTTTGCGGGCCCGCAGTGCGCACAGGTTCAACGACTTTTTGAAGAAGGAAAACAGGAAGCTGCCGACGCATTGCATCTCAAACTTGTTCCGGTGAATACTGCCTTTACTTCGACACACGGTATTGCCGGATTGAAATATGCCGCTTCGCTGCTCGGCTATGATGGCGGATATGTAAGAAGTCCGCTTCTCGATCTGAACGGAAAAGCACGGAATGATATTAAGCGGTTGGTTGAAGCGGCGGGATTAGCGTTATAGCATACGCTAAAAAAAAATGTATTTTTGTATCAAATGCAGAGGAAAATTCAGATTGTCCCAAAGGGATCACTTCGTGACTTCGTCGTTCTTCCGACTCCGTCGGAATCGCTCCTCGCAAAGACGGAGGTATTGGTCCTTGCGAGGATCCCGCTCGAAGAGCGGGAGACGAAGCAAACCGACCAACGCGAGCTAATGTGTGAAGGACAATGCAAGACAAAGGGGAGGCGGTATGGGCAGGCATTACTACGTTTATATTCTCACAAACAAAAACAACAGTGTTTTGTATGCGGGTATTACGAATAATCTTTCCCGCAGAGCCTATGAACACAAGGAGAAATTGCACGCAGGATTCACAAAGCGATATAATATCACGAAGCTTGTCTATTACGAAGTATTTGAAGAACCATACTATGCTATCGCGAGAGAAAAGCAGATCAAGGCAGGATCGAGAAAGAAGAAGTTGGCGTTAATTGATGGGATGAATCCTTCGTGGGAAGATTTGTACGAGGAACTGGTTTGATGGAATGCCGACAAAGTCAGATTGCTTCGTCCTCGTTTCACTCGTCCTCGCAATGACGAATGGCTCGGATTTTTTGCCTGTGTTCAAGAATTTCTTTACTTTGAATGGTTAATATCATGGTTCTTGTAATAAACTAATATTAGGCACTTCTCATGAAAACAGAACAACTTCACATCGCAGGTACAATGCCCGCGTTTCAAAATCTACGCGGCGTCGATGGAAAAAATTATTCAAACAATGATTTTAAAAGCAACATTCTCGTCATCGTTTTTTCATGTAATCATTGTCCGTACGTGCAAGCGTACGAGGACCGTATGATGGCATTTCAGCGGGAATATGTTGCAAAAGGTGTTCAGCTTGTCGCGATCAATTCCAACGAAATCAAGAACTATCCCGATGACAGTTATGAGAAGATGGTTGAACGCGCTAACATGCGCGGATTCAATTTTGTTTATCTTCGTGATGAAGACCAATCGGCGGCGAATGCTTTCGGTGCCACGCACACGCCGCAGTTTTTTGTGTTCGACAGGAACAGATCGCTCCGTTATTCCGGCAAGATGGATGATAACTGGAAAGAACCGCAATTGGTCAAAGAAAAATACCTTCACGATGCCGTCGATGCACTTCTTGCTGGAAAAGAAGTGAAAGTGCCGGAAACGTTCTCCATCGGATGTACGATTAAATGGAAATAGAGGCGAAAGAATTTTATAGTTCTCGACGATCGTGTCATTTGAACCGCACCTGAAAAATTCTTACCATAGAATAGGCTCAACAAAAGAAATGAACGTATGATAGTCATGAAATTCGGCGGAACTTCCGTCGAAGATGCGAATGCGTTGCGAAACGTGTGTCAAATAATTGCCGACCGGGCGAACAAACAGCCACTGGTTGTCGTTTCTGCCTGTGCCGGCGTGACGAATGCCTTGCTCCAGATAGCGCATTCTGCCGGCGAAGGAAATATCGAATTATCAATTGCCGGGATCGAGAAACTCCGATTGCGGTACACTGCAATTGCCGAGGCGTTATTACATTCGCATGTGGAAGAATTAAAGCAGTTCTTTGCACTGCAATTCGGCAACCTTACCAATCTCATGCGGAGTGTGGCTGTCATTCAGGAAGTGACACCGCGGCTGCTGGATCAGTGCGCCGCGCATGGCGAAGAATGGTCGGCGTGGTTGCTTACGTTTGCATTGCAAGAACACGGCATCCGAGCACATTTTTGTAACGCTCGCGAAGTCATGATAACGAATGACACTTTTACGAAAGCGGAACCGCAATTCGATTTGATCGAATCCCGTGCGAAAGAGAAAATTCTGCCGTTGATCAAAAATGAAGTTATTGTAACGCAGGGATTTGTCGGTGCGACGCAAAAAGGCGTGACGACTACGCTGGGCAGAGGCGGTTCGGATTATTCAGCGGCAATTTTCGGAGCCGTACTTAACGCGGCAGAAATCCAGATCTGGACGGATGTGGATGGCATTCTCACCACAGACCCGAATATTCTTTCCGATGCTCGTTTGGTCAAGGAAGTGACATTCGGCGAGGCGGCGGAACTTGCCTACTTCGGCGCAAAAGTTCTGCATCCGAGCACGATTTTACCGGCGATGAAGAAAAATATTCCCGTGCGGGTACTGAATTCGAAGCGGCCTCACATTGAGGGAACGCTCATCACCGCTCATTCGAAATTGCAATCCGACCTTCTGGTGAAATCGATTGCCTACAAAAAAAATATCACGGTCATTACGATCCAAAGTACGCGGATGTTGATGGCATACGGATTTCTCTCTCGCGTTTTCGAAGTATTCAAACATTATCAAAAAAGTATTGATGTTGTTGCAACATCGGAAGTAGGAGTCTCGCTTACCATTGATGATCCGTCGAATATTGAAACTATTGTGAAGGAGCTTCAAGAATTTGCCGATGTTACGGTCGAAAAAAATAAAGCAGTGATGTGTGTCGTCGGAGAAAAAATGAAATCTACCGGCGGTATTGCGGGAAAAATATTCATGGCGCTCGGGAAAGCGGGAGTCAACGTAGAACTTATTTCCCACGGCGGATCCGAAATCAATCTGACATTTGTCATCAATGAATCACAAACTGCCGTTGCCGTTAAAGCATTACATGCGGAATTATTTTAAACATCGTTTTGTTTCCGTAATATGAAATCCCGTGACCGCATTTGTATTTCACTAAATCATTTCCGATACTGTGTCGAATTCAATTAAACCCTGATTGCTCGAAAGGAGCCATTTGTCATTATGTCGCGTTTCATTTTGCGTTCTTCTATTACCGCTGTTCTCGTTTCGCTAACCTTTTTATGTTCTCCGAGAGGACTTGCTCAACCTCCGCAGGGAGATCGCCCGCCGATGCGTCCCGACGATCGGGGTGGATTTGCTGATAAACCGGTCGAAGAAGTAAAGAAAAATATCCAAGTATTAAAAGGTCTTCCCGCGTCGCAACTGACGTCGGTTATGAATCTTATGGGCGGATCGCTCGGCGTCGAATGTAAATTTTGTCATTATGCGGACGAGTCCGGCATTCATTTTGAAAGTGATAGCGTGTTTGCAAAGCGCACGGCGAGAGAAATGATCCGCATGACAAAAGGATTGAACGAACAATTTTTCCACGGCAGACCTCAGGTAACATGCTTTACCTGTCATCGCGGTTCCACAGATCCTAAATCAGTGGTGCCGCTCCCGCTGGCGGCTCACGAACAGCCGGAAGAAGAACCAAAGGGAGAATCGGCTCTTCCGAAGACGGAAACTGTTCTGACGCAATATGAACATGCGCTCGGCGGTGCCGATGCGCTCAACAAAATTACGTCGCGGGTTATCAAAGGAACTTCCGTGAACGAACGGGGAGAAGTGCCGGTAGAAATTTATCAAAAAGGACCGGATAAATTTACTTCTTCTATGATCATGAGAAACGGATCGGCAAGTACTCGCGGCTTTGATGGTAAAAAAGGTTGGATGTCCGGTGACCGCGGAACACGCGTTTTATCCGATGCGGAAAGTGTCCGCCTCGAACGTGACGCGCCTCTCTTTCCGTTGGCCCGGTTGCGCAAACTCGGCGATGCTGCAAAAGTCCGTGGCATTGATACCGTCAATGGAAAGCGGGCATACGTTATTGTCGCACGACCGGACGAGCATACACGGGAGCGTTACTATATCGACTCAACGACCGGATTACTGCTCCGTCGTGTCGTTCTTACCGAAACAATGTTGGGATTTGTTCCGGAACAGGTCGATTACGACGATTACCGTACAGTGGATGGTGTGAAAGTTCCCTTTGTCGCAACCTCGGCGTATATCGAACAGGATGGGACAACCATTCGCCGCATCACATCGATGGAACAAAATGTTGTTATTGATGATAAGAAATTTTCCGCTCCTGAGGAGAAAAAATAATTTTGTAAAAATGGTGGTGCCGGAGATTCATCCGGCATCACTGTTGTAAATTATCGTTGAAGGTTTTTGGGAAACATTCCTTTATTTTCCTTCCCATTAAATATCCATCGGTTATTGATGGCGTACATCTCTCATTGTCACCATTATCTTGTTCTTACGCTGAAATCAAGCAACAAATCCGTACTTGCCTTCGTATCACTATATATCTTTCATAACGAATGAGAATATGATAGAACTTCAGCATGTAACAAAACGTTTTAAGAACGGCGTAGTTGCTGTTTCCGATTTTTCGTTGACGATGCAACGCGGTGTTTTGGGCCTTCTTGGTCCAAATGGTGCCGGGAAAACGACACTTATGCAGATGATTGCCACTATTACGAAACCGACTTCCGGTATAATTCTCTTTCACGGAGAGGATATTACGCGCCATCCGGATAATCTGCGTCGGCGTTTAGGATACTTGCCGCAGGATTTTGGTGTGTATGAAAATCTCACGGCACTGGAGTTTCTTTCCTATATCGCAGCGTTAAAGGGCGTGAGTGATCGGCGAAAAATTCTCGAGCTTCTTGAGTTGGTCAATCTTCACACGGATATGCACCGCCTTGCCGGTTCATTTTCCGGCGGAATGCGCCAACGGCTCGGTATCGCACAGGCATTGGTGAACGATCCCGATCTTGTCATCGTCGATGAACCGACTGCCGGTCTCGATCCCGAAGAACGGGTACGCTTTCGCAATATTCTGTCCGACATCGGCGCGGGTAAGCTTGTCATTCTTTCCACGCACATTGTTTCCGATATCGAAGCGGTAGCGACGCACATTGCCGTCATGAATCACGGACAGCTTGTTGCTTCGGCTGTGCCAGAGCAGTTCTTGCAAATGACACAGGGCAATGTTTGGGAAGCCGTTGTTCCGTCCGAACAATTCGACGCGGTGCGCGCACAATTTAAAACATCGCGTGCAATACGAAAGCCTGATGGTGTGCATGTCCGCATTGTTCATCATGAAAAACCGGTCGATGGGGCTTTACCCGTCGAACCGGATCTTGAGGAAGCATTTATTTTTTCCGTACGCTCAAAGAGAATCGATGCGTGAATCATTGACAAGAATCGGAGCGATCATCCGGACGGAATTCTTTTTCCGTTTCCGCCGTACGACGGCGATGGTCACGCTCCTTGTCGTTGCCGCGACCGTGTATCTTATTATTCCTGATATTTCGACCGGCAGAACATTGATGCATGTTAATGCTGCGCGTGTGTTATATAACTCGGCTGCGGTTGCTGTCGGAACGGTTGTCTTTTGTACGATCCTGTTGAGTATTATTGGATTTTACATCGTGAGCAATTCACTCCGGCGCGATATTCTTACACGCACCGGGTATATTCTTGCAGCATCACCGGTTACCAGTACGGAATTGATCATCGGAAAATTTTTTGGCAGCGTACTCTATTTGACCGGAGTCATGGCGACGTACATGATCAGCGCGATGGTCATGTTCCTGATCCGCGGCGAATCTGCTCTGGAGCCGCTGGTATTTCTCAGTACGTATTTCGTTTTTGTTATGCCGGTTGTGTTCTTCTGTGCTGCCGCCGCAATTGCTTTCGAATCGTTGCCGCTGCTGTCCGGAAGAATCGGCGATGTGGTTTTCTTTTTCGTGTGGGCGGCGACATTTAGCATTCCTGTGGCGTTAGCCGATCATGCATCATTATCATCCGGCATTTTCAAATCGTTAGATGTCGTCGGTATGTTACCGATCATCGGAAAATTTCAGGAGCAATTTCACGATGCTGCCGTTTCGATCGGATTTACTGAATTTGATCCTGCGCTGAAACCGGTTCTCTTCAACGGAATTTCGTGGACGTGGGATTTACTGTTACAGCGATGCTCGACGCTGCTCCTGCCCGTTCTGTTGCTGATCCTCGCGCGCATTTGGTTTCACCGGTTTGATCCTACCCGAATAAAATCGTCCGCACGTAACCGGAAACGCAGCGTTTTTGAAAAGCTTCGGCATCTCGGAAAACCGGTAACCCGCTTGTTCCAGAAATATACGATCGGCGGCAATTCGTTTGCATCCTCCATCCGAGCCGATGTCCTGATGACGGTTATGCTTTCGCCGTTTGTGCTGGTGGCAATGGTTGTTTGCGTTATTTTTTCCTTGTCCGTCAATATCGAAACACTGCGTTCGTCGATGCTTCCTGCTATTGTTGTCGTTGTCGTGATTGTGCTGTCGGATCTAACGACGCGGGACGATTCTTCAGGAATGCAAAGTTTATTGTTTACGGCGCCTCGAATTAAATCCCGGTATGTCTTTTGGAAGTTTTTTTCCGCATTGTTCATCACGCTGTGTTTTACTGCGATTCCGATCATCCGGTTTGCCTTGGAATTACCTCAAGTTGCTGTTTCGTTATCTGTCGGATCGGTATTATTGGCTGGCGGTGCAGTAGGATTTGGCGTGCTGACGGGAAGCCGCAAATTGTTTGTCGCGTTTTTTTTAATGCTGTTATACATCGGGATAAATGCAAAAAATGTTCCGTTATTTGACTTTGCCGGATTTTTGGGGGCCGCAACGACCGGCGTACAATCCATGTACGGAGCGATCGCCATCGGAATAATGATTGTCGCATATTTCAGACATCACGTTCGCGCGAATGTTTGAATCGTGTTTGTCCGCTTCACTGTAACAGTTTCTATTTTCGATATCTACCCATCGGTTTCATCTTCTACCTATCCTTTCATTCATTAAACCATTATGCCCTCGATGAAATCTAATATTCACAATTATTATTATTGAGGAAAATTACTATATTATCACTCACGATTACGAAGGACCGGTAAATAATGAAAATCAAATCTTTCATGCTGTATAGTTTTCTTTCGATAGCGCTTGCAGGTATTTCCGGGTGCGGCAGTTCGACGGAAATCCCTAGCTTTTGGAACAACAATGAAGTTGTCGTCGATGGCAATGGGGCCGAATGGAAGTCCAATACATTTTATCTCAACGATCAACACGTCACCATCGGTGCACGAAACGATCAGAATTTTCTCTACCTCTGTCTCATGTCATCCGAATCGCAATTTCGCAGGCAAATGGTTGGCGCAGGATTGACAATATGGTTTGAAGCCGACGGCGGAATGGGAAAATGGGGCGTTCATTACCCGATCGGTTTTGCCGGACAGGGCAAACCGCCGCAGGATGATAACCAGGAACGCGAGGGAGCTCAGGAAGACCGTGAACAAATGATGCAGGCCGCACTCCAGCAATTGGAAATTCTCGGTCCCGCGAAAGATGATCGGCAGATGTTTTCAGCGCTTCAACAAATTCCGGGAATCGAGGTCAAAATCGGAAACGGTACGACGTCGGTTGTGTATGAATTGAAAGTACCGCTCCACAAATCGAAAGAATATCAATATGCGATCGGCGGGGACAATATTTCCGTTGTGAAAGTTTCCATGGAAACGGGAAGTTTTGAAGGGAGAAAAAAACAAAGCGCTGACAGCGATGATGAGGGCGGCGAAGGTGGCGGGTATGGTGGCGGTGGACGACGGGGTGGCGGCGGTATGGGTGGTGGTCGGGGTGGCGGAGGCCGAGGCGGCGGTGGTAATCGGCAACCGGGTGGTGCACCCTCGCAGTTTAAGTTTAATGCAAATATTCGTTTAGCTGCATCGGCAGATTCACCGGTTTCAAAATAAATGGCAACTACTTGGTGCATGCCTCCGGCATGAATATTTTGTTTCTCAATTCCAACCGGGAGTGGGGCGGCGGCGAAGTTTGGCTGACCGCAATAGTCCTTGGGTTGGAACAACAGGGTCATCGCTCAACGATCATTTGTCATCCGGATTCTCCGCTTTTTCACCGGCTTACATCGAAATCCGTTCACTGCATTCCGCTTGCCCTTACAGGAGATTTTAACCCGTTCACAATTTTCTCCGTTCGGCGAATCATCAAACAACATTCCATCGATCTCGTTTGCGTCCATACGGAAAAACAGTTGCGTATTGCCGGGTGCGCGTGCATGATGTCCGGAGTTCCGATCGTTGTCAGCAGGGAAGTGGATGTTCCGATTGATGATACATTCGTCAATCGATATTTTTTCGGAAAGATTGCATCCGCAGTCATGGTAAATTCCCACGCAACAAATGATACCGTATTGAACGGAGCGCCGTGGCTGCGCAATCTATCCGTTCATGTTGTCTGGAAAGGAATCGATATTTCTGTATATGATTCCGTTGCGCCGGCAGGTGTGCGGAAAGAATTTGGATTGTTGAATGACGATTGTCTCGTCGGTTTTGTCGGCCGCCTCGATGAGCAAAAAGGAATTCCAACACTCCTTGAAGCCATGAAAATCGTATCGAAAAAAAATCCGCGAATCAAACTCATCCTTGCCGGTGACGGTAATTTAAAGGAATCGATAAAACAATTTTCGGTCCGAAATAAGCTTGATCACAATATTTATCTTGCAGGATTTCGTGAGGATATTCCTGCATTTCTCAAGGCAATGGATTTTGCAGTCGTTCCGTCGTATTGGGAAGGATTTTGTTATGCCGCACTTGAAGCGATGGCGGCAGGCAAGGCGGTCATCGGTTCGCGTACGAGTAGTATTCCTGAACTTGTGGCGGACAATGAAACCGGGATTCTTGTTGCTCCCCGTTCGCCGGAAGAGCTTGCCAACGCGATTATTAATTTAAGTGAAAATCCGTCATTGCAAAAAACAATGGGTGAGCACGGTCGAATTCGGGCAGAAGAGTTATTTCAACTTTCCGTGATGCTGGAAAAAACCGAAACGTTATTTCGTGAAGTAGTTGACAGAACACTGAATCGTTCCCAAACCGCATAAATTCCCTTTCTTTAGCAAATTCCTTCCGTTTATCAATGTTGTAAATTTTATAAAATTTTTATAATCCGGTGGCGCCTTTTTATCGCCTCTTGATTGCCTCCCTTGTGAATAGTGCTGATATTTGTGTGTTTAGAATTAATCTATGACCATAAATATGAGAGCACTTTTATGTTTCTAAAGAACCTGCGTACGGCAATTATTGCAGTCATCGTATTTACTGTTGTCACAGGGTTGGCATATCCTCTCTTCGTGACTGCCCTGTCACAATTTATTTTTCCCGAACAAGCAAACGGAAGTTTGCTAAAGCAGGATGGAAAAGTTCAGGGGTCCGAATTGATCGGCCAGCCGTTCAGCGATCCCAAATACTTTTGGAGCCGGCTTTCGGCGACCAGTCCGTTTGAGTACAACGCGGGATCGTCAACAGGGTCAAATTATGGGCCACTCAACCCGGCGCTTTTCGATGCCGTTAAAAAGAGAATACAGGATCTTAAAAAAGCCGATTCGCTGAATACTCAGCCGATCCCCGTTGATTTGGTTACAGCGTCCGGGAGCGGTCTGGATCCGCATATTAGTGTAGCAGCGGCGCTCTACCAGCTTCCGCGAGTTGTGCGTAATAGAAATATGAGTCAGGAGAATGTTCTTGTGCTGGTGCATCAGTATACCGAGGACAGGCAATTAGGTTTTCTCGGAGAACCGCGGGTAAATGTTCTCAAATTGAATCTTGCATTGGATAACTATAAACCATTATCGGAGAAACAATAATCATGGACATCCTCTATATAGGTATCGTCGTTGTGTTCTTCGGATTGACATGGGCACTGATGAAATTGTGTGAACATCTGGGTGAACATAAATCGGGAGAACGGTCATGAGCTGGCTCTATATTCTATCCGGATTGATCGCTCTCGGTCTTCTTATTTATTTATTTGTTGCACTGCTTAAGCCGGAGAAATTCGAATGACATTGAATGGTATTCTTCAGATTATCGCATACCTCGCGGTGCTGATACTTCTTGCAAAGCCGCTCGGTTTATTTATGGCACGCGTGTTTCAGCGTGAACGGACATTTCTCGATCCAATCTTTGGTCCTGTTGAAAGGTTCATTTACCGTCTGGCGAAGATCAATCCCGACGAGGAGATGGATTGGAAAGCAAACGCGGTTGCCATGCTATTGTTCAACGTCGTAGGGCTCCTGTTCGTATACTTGCTCCAGCGACTCCAGCAGTTTCTCCCATTGAATCCGCAGGGTTTCGGGGCGGTTACTCCGGACTCGGCGTTCAATTCGGCGGTCAGTTTTACCACGAACACGAACTGGCAGGGTTACAGCGGCGAAACGACCATGAGCTACCTGACGCAGATGCTGGGCTTTACCGTTCAGAATTTCCTTTCTGCGGCAACAGGGATGGCGGTTCTTGCGCTCTTCATTCGCGGGATTGCCCGTCACTCTGCAAAGACCCTGGGAAATTTCTGGGTCGATATGACGCGAAGTACACTCTATATCCTGGTGCCGTTGTCAATCGTCCTTGCGCTCGTCTGCGTTCAGCAAGGTGTTGTGCAGAATTTCTCATCCTATACATCGGTGTCACTGCTTCAACCAGCGACGGATACGAGCGGAGCGAAAGTCTCAGAGCAGGTTATTGCAACGGGTCCTGTCGCCTCACAATTGGCGATCAAACATCTGGGCACGAACGGCGGAGGTTTTTTCAATGCCAATGCAGCACATCCGTACGAGAATCCGACTCCTTTGACCGATTTTCTGCTGACGCTTGCTGAAACAGTTATCGCCCTGGCGCTCTGTTACACATTTGGAAAGATGGTCGGTGATAAACGACAAGGGTGGGCATTAATCGCAACAATGATGATTATTCTAACTGTAGCAATCTTTGTTACATATCAAGCTGAGTCTGCGGGTAATCCCAAGCTCACTGCTCTCGGTGTGGATCAGCACACAACGTCGATCAACCCGGGTGGCAACATGGAAGGGAAGGAAATGCGCTTCGGCATTGCCAAGTCTGCTTTTTTTGCGACGGTAACAACGGCAACGTCGTGCGGAGCCGTGAACTCGATGCACGACTCATTCACTCCGCTCGGAGGCATGGTTCTGTTGATCATGATGCACCTCGGAGAAGTTGCCCTCGGTGGAGTAGGGTCAGGACTCTATGGTATGCTTGTGTTCGTCATCGTGGCGGTATTTGTCGCAGGATTACTCGTCGGTCGTACACCGGAGTACATGGGACATAAAATTGAAACGTATGAAATGAAGATGGCATCATTATTAATTCTCATCATGCCGTTGGCAGTTCTGGCGTTTACGGCGGTTGCAGTCGTAACCGATGTTGGAAAAGCGGCGATTGCGAATCCGGGCCCCCATGGCTTCAGTGAAATTTTATACATTTTTACGTCCCAGGCAAACAATAATGGAAGTGCCTTTGGTGGTGTCAGTGTCAATACTCCGTTTTACAATATTACCGGTGGTTTGGCAATGTTGATCGGACGATTCTGGCTTGCTGTTCCCACGCTGGCGCTTGCCGGTTCACTCGTACAGAAAAAATTAGTTCCGCCAAGCGAGGGAACGCTTCCGACCCATGTGCCACTGTTTATTTTCTGGCTGATCGCAGTCATCCTTATCGTTGGTGCGCTGAATTTTATACCGGCTCTTGCACTAGGGCCTATTGTCGAACATTTTATGATGGTGCAATAATATGCTTATCGAATCGAAAGATCGAAGTACCGTTGTAGCACAATCTTCACAACAATCAAAAAAACCTGTAGGGTTAACGCGTGAAATGTATCGCCGTGCGTTGACCGACTCGCTGGCAAAATTGGATCCACGGTCGATGGTTCGCAACCCCGTCATGTTTGTTGTTGAAGTCGGAAGCGTCCTCACGACAGCATTATGGATTCAGTCGTTATTTGGTCACGGTGAAGCACCGGCGTGGTACATCGGCGGCGTTTCTCTCTGGCTCTGGTTTACCGTTATCTTTGCGAATTTTTCCGAGGCACTTGCAGAAGGACGGGGAAAAGCACAGGCGGAGGCGTTGCGCCGTGCAAGACAGGATACTAAAGCAAAACAACTACACAATCCCCAACACAATTCTAAGTTTGACATTGTGTCATCAACGGCATTGAAGAAAGGTGATGTATTTCTGGCAGAATCAGGAGATATCATTGCAGCCGACGGTGAAGTCATTGAAGGCATTGCTTCTGTGGACGAAAGCGCAATCACAGGCGAAAGCGCTCCGGTCATCAGGGAATCCGGAGGGGACCGAAGCGCCGTAACCGGTGGTACACGAGTGCTTTCCGATTGGCTGGTTATCAGAGTGACCGTTGAACCGGGCGGCGGCTTTCTTGACAGAATGATTCATCTCATTGAAGGCGCCAAACGACAGAAAACGCCGAATGAAATCGCGCTGAACATTCTTCTGGCTGCGTTCACGATTATTTTTCTTGTTGTCTGTGTAACGCTTCTTCCTTTTTCGCTCTTCAGCGTTGCTGCTGCCGGTCAAGGGGTGCCGATTACCGTAACGGTGCTGGTTGCCCTTCTGGTCTGTTTGATTCCCACCACGATCGGCGGACTTCTTTCCGCTATCGGTATTGCCGGAATGGACCGCATGATCCGTCATAATGTGATTGCCACTTCAGGCCGTGCCATCGAAGCTGCCGGCGATGTGGATGTTCTCCTGCTCGATAAAACCGGTACGATCACGCTCGGTAATCGGATGGCAACCGAATTAACTCCGGCTCCCGGAATTACGAAGGAACGTCTCGCCGATGCCGCACAGCTTGCTTCGCTTGCCGATGAGACACCGGAAGGCAGATCGATTGTCGTTCTTGCCAAGGAGAAATACGGTTTGCGCGGCCGAGAAATTAATGAAATCTCTGCGCAGTTTGTTCCGTTTAGCGCACAAACACGCATGAGCGGTGCCGATATTCAGCCCGAAGGAAAAAACGGCAAGAGAATTATTCGCAAAGGGGCAGCCGATGCAATCAAAACATATATCGAACAGCAAGGCGGTGTGTTTCCTCCGACAGTTCAGCAAACTGTTCAGGAAATCAGTAGGGTCGGTGCAACTCCGCTGGTCGTTGTGGAAAACAAAGAAGTACTCGGCGTCATCCATTTGAAAGACATCGTCAAGGGCGGAATTAAAGAACGTTTCGCGCATTTACGGAAAATGGGAATCCGGACAGTGATGATTACCGGCGACAATCCATTGACCGCAACAGCAATTGCCGCAGAAGCCGGAGTCGATGATTTTCTTGCGGAAGCAAAACCGGAAGACAAGCTGAAATTGATTCGTGATTATCAAAAAGGCGGACGTCTTGTCGCGATGACGGGCGACGGCACGAACGATGCGCCCGCTCTGGCGCAAGCCGATGTTGCTGTTGCCATGAATACCGGTACGCAATCCGCCCGCGAAGCGGCGAACATGATCGATCTTGACAGCAACCCGACGAAGCTTATGGAGATTGTCGAAATCGGTAAGCAATTATTAATGACCCGCGGTACACTGACGACATTCAGTATTGCGAATGATGTTGCGAAATATTTTGCCATTATTCCGGCCGCGTTCGCGACCACCTATCCGGCGTTGAACGCGTTGAATATTATGAAGCTTGCTACGCCTGAAAGTGCCATTCTTTCCGCTGTCATTTTTAATGCACTCATTATCGTTGCGTTGATTCCGCTTGCACTGAAAGGCGTGAAGTATCGTCCGGTGAGTGCCGTCCAATTGTTGCGAAGACATTTATTCATTTATGGATTCGGCGGGATTATTGCACCATTTGTCGGAATCAAGTTGGTGGATTTGGTGCTGGTTGCGCTCGGATGGACGTAACAACGATCAACAAGGAATAGATATGAATTATCGTCATACCCAACTCGGTTGGATTACCATACCGGCGATCCTGATTGCTATCATCGTCTTCCTGATCGTAAGTGGTGGTGCGGGAATCTCTCAAGTTAATCAGGGTCTCGGACTGCTTCTTCTTGTGGTCATGCTGGGGTTATTCTATTCTTTCACTATTGAAATCAGCAATGGCATTCTACAGTGTCGTTTTGGACCCGGAATTATTCGAAGACGTATTTCGATATCCGAAATCGAAGAGGCAAAGAGTGTCCGCAATCCGTGGTACTCCGGATGGGGAATACGATGGAGACCGGGGCAGTATGTCTTGTGGAATGTTTCGGGACGTCGGGCGGTTGAGCTGGTACTCAAGAACGGAAATCGATTTCGTATTGGAACTAACGAACCGGAGGCGCTTGTGCAGGCCATCCAATCAAACAAAGTTCTTTAAACTATAAATAATAGGAAGGTAAAATGAAACAACTGCTTCTTTTTTTCATTATCTCGACAGTAACAACCTGTTTTGGTCAAACGGATTCCGTTACTGCTGCAGCGCCGTTTGCGTTCGGCGACTTTACATGGCTCAACGGTAACACCAGGCAGAACACTTCCGTCCTGGATACAAAATATTTTACCGGCGAGTTTCGTGCCGATGTCTCGTACATCGAAGATTTTAATCAGCCGATCGATCACACGCTCTCCGGAACGTCGGAAAGCGGCCGGACGAGCGAGATTCAGGTTCAGCAGCTCGGTATCGGAGGTGACTTTCATGTCGGTCATGCATTGGGGCGGCTCATGACGCAATTCGGCATGTATTCCACCATGACCCCGCGGAACGATGCCAGTCCGGCGCGAGGTCAATGGGACCTTGCCAATGCATATCGTTATGTTTCTGAAGCATACGGCGGATATCATTGGGATGTGATGAACGGAATTAATTTCGAGGCGGGTATTTTTATGTCGTACGTCGGGTTGTTCGGTTATTATAATTTCGATAACTGGGCATATCAGCCGTCGTATGTTTCTTCCAACACGCCGTGGTTTTTCAACGGCCTTCGTGTTCAGATATTTACAAGCGATAAACTCAAGATCGAGCCATGGATCATCAACGGCTGGCAGTCGTACGGAATGTTTAACCACACGCCGGGTGTCGGCTTCCAGATATTATGGCGCCCCAAGGAAACCGTTTCCGTTCTTTCCAACGGATACTACGGTCATGATTGGCTTGGACTGCCAGATCGCATGAGAATTCATAGCGACAACAGCATTGAGATTAAGTATTTCGACGATCCGACGCAGGGTTTGGATAAAGCGGCGTTTTCTCTTACGGGAGATATCGGGTGGGAAAGCGGTGACGGTGTAAACGGCCTTACGAGCGCTCCGGGATCTCCTGCGCAATACTTTGCAGGTGGAATGTTGTACAACCGTTTATGGTTTAATCATGATCAGTTCGCTGTGACGATTGGCGGTGGGGGAATAACCAATCCCGGCAGATATCTTGTGCTGATGCCGCCGATTAACGGCGCAACAGCGTTTTCAGGAACGCCGTATTTCACCGAAAACGCCGGTGATCAGTTTAAGGCATGGGATTGCACGGTAACGTTTGATTACATGCCCGATCAATGGACGACGTTCCGCATCGAATACAATCATCGCGAGTCGAATGTTCCCTACTTCGCAGGCGGCGGCGGCGTTACACCTCCGGGCGGCAATACCGGTACCCCCGGTTCATCCGTCGACGGTTGGGCGCCCGATCTTCGTACAACCGAAACCCGTCTTAACCTTGCCGTGCTCGTGAAATTCTAAATTATTCCGGATTTCATAATAAAAAATATCATGCATGTATTTACAGCACGACAGTTTCCGAAGCGAACTTCAACTGTTCTTCACCGACGCAATGAGAAAATTATTGCGTTACATCAGATAAAAATTCCGGTCATGTTTACAATCGGTCGATTTATTTTCGGTGGAAATAAACAGATGTATCATATTTCATCTATCGAATTGAATCGTGATGGAGTCTATCTTACTTTTCCACAGGGAACAATATTGACGGAAGGGGAAATCTTTCGCATTGTCCGTCCGCTTGGATCGTATAAGTACGATTATTTTTCCTTTGGTTGTCCCCGAAATGTAGTTGCGAAAGTGAAAGTCTTGAAAATTGCCGGCAATGCCCGCGTCCTTGTTCAGGTTCTTCACGGAAGAGTCACAAATGGTGTAAGTGCTGAGCGGAGTTGATGATAAAACTGCAGATGGGATTTCTGCAAAAACGCTGTATTCATGAATGACAATATGAGATTGGAATTCAGAAACTTCGTTACTCGATTTTCTATCCTGCCTTTTGTATATTGAGCCATGTCCAAACAATACGATATCCGCCTGAATCCGGAAGTTCTTCTTCGTTCGCTCAAACGGGCTGAAGGAAAAGAGGGTAAGGGACACCTGAAAATTTTCTTCGGTATGTGCGCCGGCGTCGGTAAAACATACGAGATGCTGCAAGCGGCACAGGAGGCGAAGAAAAAAGCGATTGATGTCGTCATTGGATTTGTTGAAACGCACGGCCGGAAAGAAACCGAAGCGCTTCTCGGCGACCTGTTCATCGTCCCGCGAAAAAAAATCGAATATCACGGTGCCGTTCTCGAAGAAATGGACCTCGATGCCATTCTTGCCAGAAAACCGACCCTGGTGCTGGTCGATGAGCTTGCACATTCCAATGCCCCCGGAAGCCGTCATACGAAACGATATCTCGATGTTCTGGAATTACTCGATAACGGCATCGATGTGTATACGGCGCTGAATGTTCAGCACCTTGAGAGCCGTGCTGATACCGTTGCTCAGATTACCGGCAGTATCGTTCGGGAAACCGTTCCCGATTCCGTATTTGAACGAGCGGATGAAGTGACCGTGATCGATTTGCCGGCTGATGAATTGCTGAAGCGGCTCGCAGAAGGAAAAGTGTATACGACGGAACGTTCACAGCGGGCGGTCGAACACTTTTTCCGTAAAGGCAATCTCACCGCGTTGCGTGAAATGTGTTTGCGTATTGCCGCGGAACGGGTCGAGCATCAGTTACGCGACATTATGCAGGTCGAGCGAATTTCCGGCCCGTGGAAATCCGGACAGCGCCTGATTTTCGGCATCAGTCCGAGCCCGACGTCCGTTCGCCTCATTCGATGGACTCGCCGGATGGCATTTACCATGCAGGCAAGCTGGGTGGCGGTCTACGTTGAGAGGTCGGCGCCCTTGAGCGATCACGGAAAAAGATCAGCTTGCAAAAAATATCGCGCTTGCACGGGAATTGGGAGCGGAAATTGTTACAACCGCCGATGAAGATGTTGCCGCTGCATTGCTCCGCGTTGCACGCGAACAAAATGTTACTCAGGTTATCGTCGGTAAATCTGATAAAACTGTTCGATTTCAACGAAGCGTTCTCAATCAATTGATTGAGCAAAGCGGTGATCTCGACGTTTATATTGTCGGTGGCGATCAGGAAGAGTCTGCAGAAAAAGGAAAATTACATTTTCCCGTTATCCAATCGAATATTCTTCAATATCTTGCCGCGACCGCTCTTGTGTCGCTTGTTGCCGCTCTCTGTTATCCGTTCAACGATGTTATCGGCTATCAAACGGTTTCTCTGTTTCTGTTATTGACCATCGCTCTTCTTCCGTTGCGGTTGGGGGCCGGTCCGGTTATTCTTGCCGCCGGTATCAGCGCGTTGTTGTGGGATTATTTTTTTATACCGCCGAAATTCACCTTCGCCGTTTATTCCTTTCAGGATATTTTGATGCTTGTGGTCTATTTCGCGATTGCGGCGGTGACCGGAGTGCTGACGGTTCGCGTGCGTGCCCGCGGAAAGGCAGTTCAGCTCCGGGAAGAACGCGCGTTGGCATTATATGCGTTGACGAATGAGTTGTCGATTGCCAACAGTCAGGATGCTGTTGTCGAGGCGGCGGTGAGAAATATCAAGAAATTTTTCAATGCGGAAGTGGCAATTTTTTTAAGTAGTCTCGAAGGAGATTTTCTCAACGTTCCGCATCCGCAAAGCACATTCTCACCGGGAGAAAAAGAACTCAGCGTTCCGGCGTGGGTTCATTGGAATGAAAAACGTGCCGGGAAATTTACCGACACGCTTCCGTTTGCAGAGGCAACATATTTTCCGCTTGCCGGACCGCGTTATCCGATGGGCGTTGCCGGCGTAAAACTTGAAGGGGACAGGCGGTTGACGGTTGACCAGGAAATATTGTTCGGAAATTTTCTCAGTCAAATTTCATCCGCACTCGATCGCGAATTTCTCAACGAGATGGCGAAACAATCGATCGCTCTTGCAGAATCGGAACGGCTGTATACGACGCTGTTCAACTCCATTTCACACGAGATGCGTACACCGATTACCGCTCTCATCAGCGCATCGGAGGGATTATTGAACGATGCTGTCGGCCAACAACCGCAGCTGAGGCGTGATCTTGCCGCCGAAGTCCAGGAAGCCGCAAACCGTCTCGACCATATCGTGCAAAATCTTCTCGCCATGGCGCGTTTTGAATCGGGGCTCATCAAACCGAAATTGGACTGGTGCGATATTCGCGATGTCATCAATTCATCCATCGGAAAAATGAAGAACGATCTCACACATCATCCTGTTCAGATCGATATTGCGGAACCCGTGCCGTTGATAAAATTGGATTTCGGATTGATGGAACAGGTTTTGTTGAACTTGCTTCGTAATGCCTCCGAATACACGCCGTCCGGTTCCACGATTCGCATCGGCGTTCAGACGAATGAACGGGAATGTATTTTAACGGTTGCCGATAACGGTCCCGGATTTCCCGTGGAATCGCTCGGCAAAGTATTCGATAAATTTTACCGGGTCCCGGGATCGAAAACAGGCGGACTTGGGCTCGGGCTTTCCATCTCGTCAGGTTTTGTTCGAGCGCATCATGGAAACATTTCCGTCGAAAACCAAACCGGTGGCGGTGCATGTTTTACGATTCGACTTCCGATCAATGAACGCGCAACAATTTCCAGCGAGGTCACCGATGGATAACAAACCTGTCGTTCTTGTGATCGATGATGAAATACAAATCCGGCGGTTACTCGAATTGACATTAGAATCGAGCGGGTACAAAGTTCTTCTCGCAGAAACCGGGGAAGAGGGACTCCGGCGGGCCGGGATGGACAGGCCCGAATTCATTATTCTCGATTTAGGGCTTCCCGATATCGACGGCGTTCAGGTATTGAAGAAATTGCGGGAATGGACGCATATTCCGGTTTTGATTCTTTCGGTTCGTGATGCCGAAAAGGAAATTATTGCTTGCCTTGATGCCGGAGCCGATGATTATCTGGTGAAACCGTTCCGCACGGGAGAATTACTTGCGCGTGTACGGGTAGCTCTGAGACATCAACCGACTGTTCAGGAATCGGCGACATTCGCGACCGGTCATCTGCATGTCGATTTGACTGCGCGTATTGTGACAAAGGGAGATTCGATTGTCAAACTTACTGCCATCGAATATTCATTGCTGTCATTATTTATCCGGAATGCCGGAAAAGTGCTGACACACCGGTTCATCCTTGAGCAAGTGTGGGGACCGAACTATGCCGAGGAGACCCAATATTCGCGCGTCTATATCGGACAGCTTCGCAAAAAACTTGAAGACGATCCTGCCAATCCGAAAATTTTTCTTACCGAATCCGGTATCGGCTACAGATTAGCGGTCGACTAGCTCCACGTCATGGAAACTTATCTTACGGTGTACGTGAACGTTGCCAGAAAATATCGGCCTAAAACTTCATTCTGGATATCTTCAACGTACGATTCCGTGATCATGCGGTTGACGCTCTTGTTCTGGTTCAGGAGATCGTTCACACCGATCTGAAGTTCTCCGCGCTGGCTGGCAAAAAACTTGTGTGCAAGATTTAAACTCCAGAGCCAGATGTTTTCATCGTATCCGGCACCCAACCCGTTGTAAAGCGTGTTGTCCAACTCATTTCTCAGAACAAATCCATTGAGGAAGATCAGATTGAATTTTATTCCTGCTGTTTGTGAATAGTAATTATTGTTCAATTGCAGCTCGCTGCTGTTCTTTGCAATATTGTAATTCCCGGTATAGGACAGGGTAAAGTCGACATCGGTGCTGATGTTACTGGAAATGACTCCACCCGCGGTTAATGCGGAAGTATTATTGAGATTCAAAGCACCATTGACGAGACCCGGTGTGCGGGTAAAGTTGTAACCGGCGGTGAGATTGAGATTGCTGCTGATGAGTCCTATCGGCAGGCCGTACGTCAGAAAAAATCTTGCATTCCAATAATCGTCGAGGTTCACAGGCGTTGTTAATTGACTTCCCTGATGCAGCAGAATACCCTGGCTCAGCAAAGAATCCTTCGTCGCAGTGTAGATGGAATTGGCAACATAGTTGTTTGTTTCCTGGGCAGTGAGGAAAATAAACAGGCTATGACCTTCCCGTGCATTCGTCAAGCCATAACGCAGCAAGATAGTCTGTCCATATGACTGGGTGAGATTCGGATTGCCGCCGGTGAGTTGCAGAGGATTGGAGTTGTCGATAACGTTTTGCAATTGTGCGATCGTCGGTGCCGTGGTTGACGTCCTGTAGAAAAAACGTAAGTTCGTGTTATCCGTGAAGGTATAATTGAGCATTGCCGAAGGAAGCACGTTGTAAAATGTTCTGTTCACGACGTTCGAAAATGGATACACTTGCGTTCCATCCAGCGAAGCAATCTGGTACGCGGCGTTGATCATGAGGTTCAGTGTAGAAACATGAATGCGGTACCCGATCCCGGCATTTTGCGTTGTGTACGTGTTGTGAAATGTGTTCGAAAGCAACGTGTCGGGTAACGTGAAGGCATCTGTTTGTGAATCAAATGCATAACGGCGATTATCTGAATTATTCTTTGTGTACGAAGGATTGTATGTCAACTGAACCTGACTAAAAACTCCGACCGGTTCGGTGTACGCGAGGCGGGGCGAAATCGTATAGCCGTCCGTGTTGAGCGTGGTATGTTCATTCAGCAGGGAATCGTAATTCTGCGTGATATAGTTCTGAAGAGAATAGACCGACCCCGTGCCCTGTTTCAGGTTTGAACTCCAACCGATGTCCAGCGACACGGTTCTTCCGGGAAGATCGAATTTGTGACGTAATGTAAGGTGGCTTGAAATGTTATTTCCCGTATATTCGGAACCGTTAATGTTTTCCACATCGGTGATCGGCCCCGACATGTTCGTCATAGAACCGGTCAAATTGCTTCCGGAATTGTTGGATTGAAAGTACACATGCGGGCGTAAAAATAATGGAGTTCGAAGAATCGAATAAATACACCGCGCGGGTATCGAACCGATGGTTAACATTGCTGCTGTTGGAGTTTGTCGCCTGCCTGTAAACCTGTTGAGAATCCTGCTGAAGTTGATATGTCTGCGCAAGGTTCTGAAGATTATTGTTCGCCGTGTGATTAAAAAAATAACCCTGGTTGATGGTAAAATTACTGTCAAAGCTGTCGTTGAAATTCGCGCCGACTGAATTCGTATTGGTAATACCGGTTTGCTGGCCGACAAGAAAATTACCAACGTTAATACCGCTGTTTCCGCCGCCGCCCCCACCGCCGCCGCCATTTCCACCCCCACCGCCATAAAAGCCGCCGCCGCCGCCACCGCCACCACCTCGCCCACCACCACCACCGCCGCCACGACCGCCGCCGCCAAATCCACCTCCGTTGGAAGTATTGTTTGTAACGCCGAGAATATCCTGCGTTGAAAAATTCTGTTGGTTGACATTATTGGAAAGCCCGATCAACGTCAATCGGCTGTCACCTTCGAACGAATTAACGCTCCCGCCGGCGATATAGTGATCGTCGTCGCCGTATCCCGCGTAAACCTTTCCAAAATTTTGGTTGCGCCGGTTCTTACGCGTAACTATATTCATCGTCTTCAACGATTGACCGTCATCGAAGCCGGTGAACTGTGCCTGATCGCTCATCTGGTCAAACACTTGAATTTTATCGACTGCGTCGGCAGGGAGATTGTGTAATGCCAGCAACGGATCGCTTCCGAAGAACGGTTTCCCGTCAAGAAGAACTTGTTGCACGTTTTCACCCTGGGCATGTACGCCGGTGTTATCAATCGACACGCCGGGCAATTTCGTCACGAGGTCTCCGGCATCCGCATCCGGGTGAACTTTAAATGCGCCTGCGTTAAATTCAGCAGTATCCGCTTTTTGCTCGGCCGGAACGACCTGTCCTTCCACCACGATCTCGCCAAGCTGAACTGCGCTCACAGACATGGCGATATCGCCGGCATCGATAGATGGTTTGTCGACCACCACGGTTTTATAGGCTGAGGAATAGCCGACGTATGTGGCAGTAATTACGTAGGTATTGAAATTAACATTCCCGAATATAAACTTGCCGTCAATATCGGTGCCGACGAACTCGGCTTTTGTCGAGTCTGACTTGAGGGAAAGACGGACCGTTACTCCGACAAGCGGGGATTTGTTCTTGCCATCGATGATCCGTCCCTGCACCGTGCTTATCTGGGCAAGTGCCGGAATCGAATACCACACAACTAAAATAAGGACGAGAAGTTTTCTGAACATATAATGAGTGTTGTTATCTTGTTTTACGATGAACGGAAAAAGTCAAGGGTGGTAAGCAAACCCTGCAATTTGAATGACAATAGTTGATTTTCAGTATACGCTTATTCTTAGACTCTCCAAAGAATGAAATGTTTAAGAAAAAACCGTATCACGGGAAAATTTCAGTCGATTTTGTCGAATCTGTTCTTTTTTACAGTATCATGAATTGAACCAATATAATCGATGCCCCGGAATATTTCTGGCAATTGTTTTTTCTTGACGATGAGCAGGAAGAAATGTACTTTGTATGAGTTAATATTTCTTTGTTCATGAAAGGAACATCCGATGTCGGTTCAAAATTATGGAAATCATAAGCGTTACGTGTTTCTGTTTCATGTTGTATTATTCCTGCTCCTTGTTCTGACATTGATCGGATCATTTGTTAATTTTTATGAATCGCTGGGCGATCATGAAAGAATGTACAGTGCGTCGTTAATCGCGGTATTGTCCGTCTGTTTGCTGATGTTCTTTTTCTTCAGCAGAGGGTTTGCACTGCGGGCACAGGATCGCGCGATCCGCGCGGAGGAAAATCTCCGGTATTTTGCACTCGCCGGTAAACTGTTCGATCCGAAATTAACCATGTCGCAAATCATTGCTCTGCGCTTTGCTTCGGATGAAGAACTGGTCGGGCTGGCGAAGAAAGCGGTCGATGAGAATCTTACGAACGATGCCATCAAACGATCGGTAAAGAACTGGCGCGCAGATTATCATCGCGCGTGACGTAAAGTATATCGAAACCGGATTGATTCGGCAAGAAAAGAGAAAATCGGTCGAAATCATTTGTGATATTTTTTCTGACCCGTTCTATCATGCAGTGTTGTCGGTGCCGTCAACCCGGCATTGACTCTCAAAAGGATTTACCGTATATTTTATAAAGCACACCGAAAAAGGTCTGCATCATGCTGTTTTGTTCCTTTCATCATTTCAAATAAAGGTGAGGCGGTTGTTCGGCAACCGGCCGGCCGATCGTTCTTTCAACTAATTTTTTTTAATTCCAACACCACGATAGTACCAGCAAGACTGCGATTTCAAAATCTGTCAGCCTGGAATTGTTGATTTGATCAGTTTTTATTGAGGAAAGGATTATCCTATGCCGTTACCAAAGTATGCATTTTTCAACGATAAAGTTATTCCCTATGACGAAGCGAAAGTTGGTGTCCTGACACATGCGCTGAACTATGGAACCGCAATTTTTGACGGTATCCGGGGATACTGGAATGAGGAAGAACACGAGCTGTTTATTTTCCGGCTTCAGGATCACTGCCGCCGTTTTCTCCAGTCGGCAAAGTTGTTGTGTATGAAACTTCCGTTTAACGAACAGACGCTTTTTCAGGCATTTATGGAAGTGCTCCAGGCTGAACAATATCATGAAGATTGTTATATCCGTCCGCTCGCTTTTTATTCCGATGAAATTATCGGTGTTCGCCTTCACAATCTGACGCCGGCCCTGTCGATCGTGGCGCTTCCGTTCGGCCGGTATGTGGATAATGAAGAAGGAACGCGCGTTACTGTTTCTTCGTGGCGCCGGGTCGATGACAATATGATCCCGCCGCGCGGAAAGATCGCCGGTTCGTATGTGAATTCTGCTTTTATCAAAACCGATGCCCAGCGGGCGGGATTTGATGAAGCTATCGTGCTGAATCACGACGGACATGTTTCGGAAGGTTCTGCCGAAAATTTCTTTATGATCAAAAACGGAGTCGTGATCACACCCCCCATTACGGATAATATCCTGGAAGGCATTACACGCCGTACGATGATATCGCTTTTCCGGGATGAACTGGAACTGGAAGTGGTCGAACGTCAGATCGATCGAACCGAATTGTATCTTGCCGACGAGATGTTCTTTGTTGGAACGGGCGTTCAAATCGCATCGATTATTGAAGTTGATCATCGTCCTATCGGAAACGGTTCGATGGGAATCGTGACGAAAGAAATGCGCGATATCTATTTCAATACCGTCCGCGGACGTATCCACAAATATCGCGGCTGGTGTTCGCCGGTCTACGATATGCATGTGATCGGTAAATCATAACGGAACATTTTCGGACGATGGTTGATTGTACGTCGTTTGTCGAATGTCATGAAAGGAAAATAACATGGCTCAATCTCATTGTATAAAATGCGGCAGTTATAAATTTGAAATAGCCGATTCGCATCTCAAGCATAAGGAAACAAAGCTGGTTTTCGTGCAGTGTTCGTCGTGCGGTGGAGTCGTCGGTGTCTTTGAAATGCGCGCCGCCGAGAAATTTCTCGAGAATCAAGCTGAAGACCGGTTTCCAATTTCCGAAAAACCGGAGTTCGAACTGTAAAGCTTTTCGCGGCATTCCTTATTCTCACTGCTCGTCTATTTCCTTCATCATCAAGGAAATAGATGAGCATTTTTTTTCTTTGACACTGAATAAAATTTCAGTATGTTCTCTTACACAATCATAAATCAAGGTATGAACAGAACATTCAATCTTGCAGCTATTTTTTCTTGCCTGACGATGATGATTTGGTCGCCCGCCATCGCACAACATTCAACTGCCGATTCAGTAAAAGCCGAGTTTCTTCACGCATGGAACGGCTATAAACAATTCGCCTGGGGGCACGATGCTCTGAAACCGCTGAGCAAACAGCCGCGCGATTGGTACGGCAAATCATTCTGCATGACGCCGGTCGACGCGTACGACGTCTTGATGGTGATGGGACTTTCCGGTGAAGCTGCGGAAGCAAAAAAGCTTATTTTCGATACTCTTTCATTTAACAGAGATGTCGAAATCCAGAGTTTTGAGATTACCATTCGGCTGCTTGGCGGACTGTTATCGTCCTATCAGATCGACGGCGACAAACGCTTTCTTGATCTTGCTGAAGATCTCGGGAAGCGACTTCTTCCTGTTTTCAATTCGTCGACCGGAATGCCGTATCGTTTTGTCAATCTTCAAACCGGAAAAATCCGCGATTCGATCAACAATCCCGCCGAAATCGGAACATCGTTAATTGAATTCGGCACACTCAGCAAACTGACCGGCAATCCTGTCTATTATGAAAAGTCAAAACGTGCGCTTGTACAATTATTTAATCACCGATCGAAAATCGGACTTGTCGGTACATGGATCAATGTGGAAACGGGAATGTGGGTCGATTCGACAAGCCATATCGGCGGTGCCATCGATTCATATTATGAATATCTCATCAAATCATGGCTCCTCTTTGGCGATACGGATTGCAAAAACATGTGGGATGAAAGCATTACGGCAATCAACACTTACATTGCCGATACAATGCACAGCGGATTGTGGTATGGTCAGGCAAACATGGAAACAGGAAAACGTATCGGCACCGAGTTCGGATCGCTTGAAGCTTTTTTCCCCGCGGTGCTTTGCCTCTCCGGAGATGTCGAGCGTGCGAAGAAACTGGAAGAATCATGTTTCGCGATGTGGAACGTTTATGGTATCGAACCGGATGGGTTCAATTATGTTACGATGTCGGCAACGGAGAAAAACTATCCTCTGCGCCCTGAAATCATCGAGTCGGCGTATTATCTTTATCATTATACCGGTGACCAAAAATATCGTCAAATGGGAGAAACATTTTTTCACTCTATCATGAATTACTGTCGTACCGATGACGCGTATGCCGCTCTCCAGGATGTTACGACGAAACAGAAAACCGATTCGATGGAAAGTTTTTTCTTTGCCGAAACATTGCAATACCTCTATTTGTTATTCTCACCGGAGGAAACTCTGCCGTTCGATTCGGTTATTTTCAATACGGAAGCGCATCCGATACGAATAACCTGGAAGAAATAATAACCGATTCCACAAATCGTTTTATTCCGGATCAATGAACCGTTGTGGATTCATGCAACTCTTCGTATATTTTATTCAATGATGACGATTGTATGAAAAGAAAAATTTTATCGGGCGTATGAACCCGGCACATGAATCCCGGGAATCGGACAAGACAAAAGCGCGACGTTTTGGACATGTTTTTCGGGCACTCCGTTTCAGAAACTATCGGCTCTTTTTCGGCGGACAACTCATTTCGCTGATCGGCACATGGATGCAGCAAATTGCGCTAACCTGGCTCGTGTACCGTCTCACGAATTCAGCATTTCTCCTTGGACTGGTCGGATTTGCCGGGCAACTGCCGATGTTTCTTCTCGGTCCGCTTGCCGGCGTGATTGCCGACCGGTTGAATAAACAACGCATCATCATCATTACGCAAACTCTTTCCATGATTCAGGCCGGGATACTTGCTGTGCTTACGCTGACCGGTACGATTGCAGTGTGGCACATCATGGTCCTCAGTATTTTTTTAGGACTCATCAATGCATTCGATATGCCGACCCGCCAATCGTTTTTACTGGAGATGATTGAAAATAAAGATGAACTCGGAAATGCCATTGCTCTGAATTCTTCCATGTTCAACGGTGCACGATTAGTGGGGCCATCCATTGCGGGATTGGTTATCGCCGCGATCGGTGAGGGGCTTTGTTTTTTTCTGAATGCCGTCAGTTATATTGCGGTCATTATAGCGTTACTCGCCATGAAACTTCCGCCGCGTCATCATCATCAAAAAAAATCCCGCGGGATGATGGTTGAATTTAAGGAAGGGTTTCGGTATGTGGTCGGCTTTTCCGCCATCCGGAATATTCTTCTTCTGATTGCGCTTGTCAGTCTTGCCGGAATGCCATACATGGTGCTCATGCCGGTATTTGCAAAAGATATTTTACATGGCGGTCCGCACACACTCGGGTTTCTGATGGGTGCAGTCGGAGTCGGGGCATTGTCCGGTGCATTGATTCTTGCCTCAAGAAAAAATGTTGTCGGACTCAGCCGGTGGATTCCGTTTTCTGCAACCGTGTTTGGCGCGGGGATCATCGGTTTTTCGTTCTCCCGGGCTCTTCCGCTTTCGATGGTTTTGTTGTTCATCGCCGGACTGGGAATGATGGTACAAATTGCCTCGAGCAATACGATTATGCAGACAATTGCCGACGACGATAAGCGTGGTCGCGTAATGAGTTTTTATACCATGTCATTTGTCGGAATGACACCGTTCGGCAGCCTTCTCGCCGGAAGTCTGGCAAGCTCCATCGGAGCTCCTTCAACCGTTTTCATCAGCGGAATTGTATGCATAGCGGGCGCGATCATTTTTGCTCTTCAATTGCCGTCGTTACGGAAACAAATTCATCCGATTTATGTGAAGCTGGGAATTATCCCGGAAATATCATCCGGCATACAAACCGCGAGCCAGCTGGCACGACCGCCGGCAGAGTGAATCATTTTTCCCGTTAATTCGCACAGGCAATGGAATTGTTCCTCTTTATTTCTTCTTTGATTTTGCATGTTGTTTGATGTATATTCACAAGGCAAATAAAGGACATCAGCGTGGATAAATTCGTTATTCAGGGCGGTAAAAAACTAAAAGGGAAGGTTGTCATCAGCGGCTCGAAAAATGCGGCACTCGCGCTGATGCCGGCAACACTTCTCGCGAGCGGCAGGTATCATTTCCGGAATATTCCCGAGCTTCGCGATGTGATCACGATGGGAAAACTGCTCCAGATGATGGGGGTGGATGTTGAAAGAAACGGGCATGAGCTTCAGATGAATACGTTTCGCGTCAATAAGTTTGAAGCGCCGTACGAACAGGTGAAAAAAATGCGTGCGTCGATTTACGTTCTCGGCCCGTTGATCGCACGCTACAGTTATGCAAAAGTGTCGTTACCGGGAGGATGTGCGTGGGGACCCCGTCCCGTCAATCTTCATATCGAAGGAATACGGAAACTCGGCGCGCATATCGATATTGAAGAAGGATATATTATTGCAAAAGCCAAACGGCTCAAAGCCGCGAAGATTCATTTCGATGTTTCCAGCGTCGGTGCTACCGGCAACATTATGATGGCGGCAGTGTTGGCAAAAGGAACGACTCGAATTACCAATGCCGCGATGGAACCGGAGATTGTCGCTCTCGGCAATTTTCTCGTCAAGATGGGCGCACACATCGGCGGAATCGGTACAGCGAAGCTGGAGATTGAAGGTGTCGATCAGCTTCATCCGGCCGATGAAACAATGATTCCGGATCGCATTGAAGCGGGAACATTTCTCGTTGCGGCGGCAATAACAGGCGGAACGGTAACCATCGAACACTGTGAGCCGTTGCATCTGACAGCAATTCTCTCGAAACTCAAAGAAGCCGGTGCATCAATACAAATCGGTGACACATGGATTACGATATCGATGCCGAAATCGATTAAATCGGTGAATGTAACGACGGAAATTTATCCCGGCTTTCCGACAGATATGCAGGCGCAATGGCTGTCATTAATGTCGATCGCAAAAGGATCGGCGACCATCACCGATTCGATTTATTATGATCGCTTTAAGCACGTTCCGGAACTTACGCGTCTCGGTGCCGATATTGTTTTGAACCACAATGCTGCCATCGTCCATGGCGTCAAAAAATTAACCGGTGCAAAAGTGATGTCGACCGATTTACGCGCTTCGGCGAGTTTGGTTCTTTCCGGACTTGTTGCCGGAGGGAAAACCGAAGTCCTGCGCGTCTATCACCTCGACCGAGGTTATGAAGCAATTGAAAAAAAATTACTCGCATTAGGTGCGAAGATCAAACGGGTTTCCGGTCAGGAATTTTAAACCACGACAGATGTATGACAAAAATTATTGCCGTCATGCCCGCCTATAATGCTGCCCTCACGCTGGAACCAACTGTGCGGGATATACCTCCGGGAGTTGTCGATGAAATTATCGTCGTCGATGACAGCAGTAAGGATAACACCGTGGAACAGGCGCGGCGATTAGGATTGACCGTCGTTCAGCATGAAAAAAATAAAGGATACGGCGGAAATCAAAAAACATGTTACCGCCTTGCCCTTGAACGCGGCGCTGATATTGTTGTGATGATCCATCCTGATTACCAGTACGACAGCAAGCTGACGCCGTATCTTGTCGGTTTTTTGCGTGACCGCTATTTCGATGTGATGCTCGGTTCGCGTATCCGCACGCGGAAAGAAGCTTTTGCCGGGGGCATGCCGAAATACAAATATGCAGCCAACCGCATGCTGACGCTTGCAGAAAATATTTGCACCGGCATGAATCTTTCCGAGTGGCATACCGGGTTTCGTGCATTTACGAAAGAAGTGCTGGAGACCATTCCCTGGCAGCAAAACTCAGATGATTTTGTATTTGATAGCCAGATGCTCCTCCAATGTGTTGCGTTCGGGTTCCGTGTCGGCGAAATTCCCGTTCCCGTGCGCTACCACGATACCGCCTCATCTATTAATTTTTTCCGTAGTGTTCGGTACGGAATCGGAACGCTGTCTGCCGTCGGAACATTTCTGTTGCACCGATTTCATGTTGGCCATCCGGAAATGTTTCGCCGAAAAGAATTTCAAACCTGACATTCTTCCACATGCCATCCCGGGCTGAAAATTTTTCACCGTTGCTCGAATCGGTTCGCCTGCGTTGGAAGTCGCTTGCCGTTATTACCGTCGTTGTTTTCTGTGTGTACGGACAGACATTGCAATTCGGTTTTATCAATTATGATGACGATGAACTCGTGTATCATAATGCCGCATTTCTTTCTCACTGGGAAAATATCGGAACGGCATTCGGCAGTCATGCCTTTATCGGCGCCGGTGGAGAAAGCATCTATTACCGCCCGCTGTTAACCGCCAGCTATATTATAGATTTTCATATTTGGAGACTGAATCCGCTCGGATATCATGTAACAAATATTCTGTTGCATTGCCTGACATCGCTGGGAGTGTTTTTTCTGATACTTTTCATTCTTCAATCGGAATTGCCAGCTTTTGCCGGTGCACTTGTCTTTGCAATTCATCCGGTTCAGACCGAATCCGTTGCGTGGATTGCCGGACGCAACGACCTGCTGTTGGGATTATTTGTGGTCGCGATGTTGATCTTTTATGCCGTTAGCACCGCTCAACGTGTCATTGAAAAACCGTTTCGCTTTCTCGCATGGTTTGCCTTTCTGGCGGCATTGTTCACAAAAGAATCCGCCGTCTTTTATTTGTTGCTTCTGCCGTTGTATGATCTGTGCACCGGTACAAGTACGTTACGAACCATCTGTTCGTTCGGTTATTTCAGAAAATTCCGGATGATGATCATAACGGTTATTGCTTATTGCGGAATCCGTTTGATGATTTTCGGAACGGTCATCGGTGCGGAACGGTTGTACGGTCACCGAACAATCGGTGAACGTATCGCCAATATTTTTCCGATCGTTGCTGAAAATCTGAAATTCATTTTTCTTCCGACGAGTCTCAGTATTGCTCATCCGTTAAACGAACTTCAGTGGTTTCATGCTCCGTGGACTGTGATAGCATTTGTGATGGTTTTGGTTCTTGCTGGCGTTGCAATATGGTCCTGGAGAAAAGATCGCATGTTGTGTTTCGGTATATTCTGGATCGTTGCCGGATCTCTTCCGCTGATGGGGTTGATTCCGGTTGCGATCCCGATTTTAGAACATCGATTATATGTGCCGATGGCCGGATGTGCGATTGTTGTTGCGCGATTGATTCAGATGTTGTATGAAAAATTCAAATTGCGAACGATATCATATGTGCTTATTACGGTTTTGGGGATTGTATTAGCCGGATGTTCCCACGCCCGGCTGCCGGTGTGGAGTAACGGTATCACGCTATTTACCGATGCAGTGCAAAAAGCGCCGTCCTATGCTCCGTCGTTTTTCAGTCTCGGTGCTGCATATTTTGAAGCGGAACGGTATACCGAAGCAATTCAACCGATGAAAACGTATCTTTCGCAAGCGCCCGTCGATCCGAATGCGCTTTCATTACTGCGTGAAATATATTTTCGTGCACAACAGTACAACGACGCCGCCGAGATTTCCCGCAGATTAATTTTGCTAGAGCCGCATAATTCCCGGCGCTTTCTTGAGGCAGGAATGCTGTTCGAAGCAATGCATCAATATGACAGTGCCGCAGTCATGTATCAAAAAGGATTGACCATCGATACTGCGAATGAAGAAATATATATTCATCTTGCCGATATGTATCAGAAGCAGGAACGTTTAGGAGATGCAGAAGAAAGTTATCGTCGGGTACTTGAGATGGATCCATTGAATGCCGTTGCACCGGTCGCTCTGGCCCGTGCGTTCGAAGCTCAGGGAAAAAATGATGAAGCAATTCATCTTTTGGAACAACGTATTGCCGCAGGTGAGCCGTCACGTGAAATGATCAACCTTCTGGTATCGCTGTATAATAAATCGGGAGACCTGTTAAAAGCGGATCAACTATCGAAACGATTTCACCCATGAACAAAAACCTTCATCGACGAACGGTTTTCATTGCCGGCATTCTGTTGCTGGCGGTGTCGTTAGTGTTTATCAATATTCCGCTCTTGAATTATTTGGGGTACGAATTTTCCACGGCAATCGCCCTGATTGTTCCCTGGATACTATGGTTTCCGACATCATTATCAGTTCGTGAATGGATGAAAGAAAACGGAACCGGTTCATTGCGCGGCTTTCGGTCGCTGGTTACCTCGTGCGTTTTTACCGGATTCGGACTCTTATTGATTCCGTTGATAGTCGGAGGCCTGAATGTTTTCTTCGTGAAGAATTGTGCGATTGCCGAAGGGGCTTTCTATTATATTCTTCATCCGTTGGTGACGGCATTCTGGTCGATTGCCCTTTCAATGATATGTTGTGTCCTGGCACGACGACCGTTTCGTCTCTATGCCACAATTCTCGTGTTGACTCTTTTGTATCCTTTCTATATCGGTTATGTTTCGCCTCAGATTTATTCGTACAATTTCATTTATGGATTTTTCCCCGGTATTTCGTATGACGAAGTCGTGCGAATCACGCCGACACTGATTCTCTTCCGGTGTATAACGATTGCGATGGCATTCATGTTCCTGCTGGTGGCATCGCTGGTGATACAAAAATCATCGCCGGACCGAAAATTCCATGAAAAAATAATGTCCTTGTTTTCACCTTTTCAACCGAAGACAACACAATTATCGGCCCTGGTTCTTGTGATTGGTTTGATCGTTGTTTGGGTTATTCGTGTCCCGCTCGGTTTTGAAACTTCCGAAGCTTCTATTCGAAAGACTCTTTCTTCACATATCCAAACGGAACACTTTACGATTTATTATGCCCCGGCATCATTTTCTCATGATGAAATACAATGGGTCGCCGCTCTTCATGAATTTCGGTATGAACAGGTCTGCACGGCGCTTCACGTAACGATACCGGTTTCCATGACGTCATATATTTATCCTGATGAGGATACAAAACGCGAGGCAATCGGCACATCAACCACCAATATTGCCAAGCCATGGAGAAAAGAAATCCATCTCGACGTTCATTCGTGGCAGGAAACGCTGAAGCATGAGATCGTGCATGTTGTCGCGGGCGAATTCGGCATGCCTGTTATCAAAGCGCATTATCATATCGGATTGGTAGAAGGACTTGCGATGGCGATCGACGGCGAGTACGGTAACCGCACTCTCCATGAATATGCCGCGGCAATTAAAACATTTCACCTGATCAATAATCCGGGAAGTCTTATCACACCAATCGGTTTTGCAACGCACGGGTCTTCTCTCAGTTATGTGTTGATGGGATCGTTCTGCCGCTATCTTCTTGATCGTTACGGCGTCGTACGGTTCAAAGAATTATACGGAGGAAGTTCGGTGGAGAAAGTGTACGGAACGTCGTACCAGAACCTTGTGGACGAATGGCAGTCGTTTCTGGATCGCATCGTTGTTCCCGGGTCATGGAAGGATCATGTGGAATTTTATTTCAACCGCCCTTCTATTTTTGCAAAGGAATGCGTTCGTACTGTTGCCATATTAAATGAAGAAGCAAACCGGAAGCTTGCACACCGTGATTGGGACGGCGCGATTCACGATTTCAAGCAAGCGCTGATGACGAATTGGAACACCGAATCGTATGCGGGCATTCTTCGGTCTTCGTATGCCGCCGGCTATTTTGATACCGTGGTCAGTTTATTCGATACCGTGAATCGGGATAGTTCCACGCACTCGGCGTTTCTCGGATTTCTGTTGGCATACGGTGATGCCGAGTGGCATGAAGGGAACGAGAATTCCGCCGCTGAGGCATATCGAGAGATTCTTCGTATCGATCTTTCCCGGTCGGTCGACGAAGCGGCAACTGTCCGGCTGGAGGCAATGGACGATCCTGTGGTCGGCCCGATTTTTCCGAAATATCTTTCCATCGCTCAATCCGATACAGCTTCATGGAATTTTCTTGATTCGTGTTCACAACTGAAGAATACTCCGTTTCTGCGATTTCTTGAAGCAAGAGCCGGGTTGCGACTGGAAAAATTTCAACAGGTGATCGATCTGCTTCAGCTCGATTCAATGCGATTTGCCCATCCCGAATTGAATGCATCGAAAGAACTGATGCTTGGACAGGCATCGCTGCGTTTGTTGCAATTTCAAAATGCCCGCGCACATTTTTGGCGCTCGCTGAATTTTATCGACAATCTTGCAGCAATGCAGCAAGTGTATGATTGGATTAAACGATGTGAATGGTATGAACAACATGAACGACAATACTTCAATTCTAAAAAATAGTGTTTTCACGATGATGAGTCGGGAAGATCGACGGAATATTGCTATTCTCGTCGCTCTGACATTTTTTTCACTGATTCTTTTTGTGAACAAGGCGGTGCATATCGATGATACGCTCTTCATCCGCGTTGCACAACAAATTCAATCACACCCCGCTCGATCCGTATAACTTCACGGTAAACTGGTTCGGTACCGACCGGCCGATGTATGGCGTGACAAAAAACCCGCCGCTGGTCTCGTATTACCTTGCATTGATCGGCTCCATTGCGGGCTGGAGCGAACCGGCGCTGCATTGCGCGATGATGATTCCGGCAATTTTCTGTATTATCGGAATTTATATTCTTGCCCGGCAATTTTGTTCGAAACCGTTTGAAGCCGCTCTCGTTTCGTTGTTTTCACCGGCATTTCTTCTTTCGTCGACGACGCTCATGTGTGATGTGATGATGCTGTGTCTCTGGATATGGTCGATCATTTTTTGGATGAACGGAATTCGCAGCCGGTCCCGGTCACAGTTGATCATCGCATCATTTCTCATAGCACTTTCCGCTTTGACAAAATATTTCGGCGCGGCACTCATCCCGCTTTTGGCTGTATGGACTATTGCAGAACGCAAACGAATCGATTCTTCGCTCATCGCGATGGTGATTCCGGTTGTGATTCTTGCAGGATATCAATGGCTGACAATGAAATATTACGGTCATGGACTTCTTTTTGATGCGGCTTCGTACGCGACCGATAATGAAGTTCGCGGGTTCACCGCTTATGTTTCGAAAAGTTTCGTCGGATTGGCATTTACCGGCGGGTGTTTTATTGCCCCACTATTCTTTTCGCACACGTTGTGGAGCCGAAAGTCTCTTGTTCGCACTGGAATTATTTCCGGCATGATTTTTTTAACGGTCGTACTATTTCAAAGCATTTCCGGTTCGATTCATCTGAACGAGAAGAGCGTGTCGTGGACATTCATTTTTCAATTCGGCCTTTTGGATCTGATCGGAATGACAGTCATTTCGCTTGCGATAGCGGATGTCAAAAAGCATCGGGATGCTTCTTCGTTGATGATTATTTGTTGGATCGTGGGGACATTTCTTTTTACGATTTTCATCAACTGGACGGTCAACGGCCGCTCGATATTGCCGCTGGTACCGGCGGCAGCAATCCTGTTGATGCGACGATATGATGATCGGTGGAATAACGCCGAACCGCATAGTACGCTAACCGTTGTTGCACCGATTATCGTTTGTGCAATCGTTGCGCTCACCGTTACCTATTCGGATTTTTCTCTCGCCAATGCTATCCGTGACGATGTCACCGCAATTTGGTCTCATCCCCGCACACCGAATTCGAAAATCTGGTTCGAAGGCCATTGGGGTTTTCAATATTACATGGAAACATCGGGCGGAAAAGCTTTCGATGTGGAACGGAGCACGCTCAACCGCGGCGATATTGTTATTATTCCGGTCAATAATACATCGTTGTATCATCTGCCGGAGCGTTATTTTGTGTTGAGCGACTCCCTTCTGGGCAACGGCATATCCTTGCTCGCGACGATGAACAATACCGCGGGAGCCGGATTCTATTCCGATTTTTGGGGACCGATGCCGTTTGTTTTTGGAGAAATTCCGCCGGAAAAATACTATGTCTACATCCTCAAAGAAGGAATCGCAATTCATTGATCAAAAATTTTTGAACGATCCTTCAGCATTGCTTCTCTATTATAAGTTCCCTATTTTCTGTTATGCAATCGATTAAACGCATCCTTCTTTCACGGATGAAATACATCGGCGACATTGTGTTGACGACGCCGGTTATCCGCGCGACACGGGAGAAATTTCCGGACGCATATATTGCGTACCTTGGCGATAAAAAAGCCACCTCGCTGCTCGAACACAATCCCTATCTTGATGAAATTCTTTCATACGATTTTACCCGTCCGGATATGCTTGAACAAATCCGCATGATCATCCAGATTCGAAAACGGAAGTTCGATGTCTTTGTCGATCTCTTTTCCAACCCGCGCACGGCGATGCTTGCCCGTGCAAGCGGTGCCCCGATCCGGATCGGCAAAGATGTGAAGGGAAGAGGTAAAGTCTACACCCATCGTGTCGGCGATTACGGAAGCATGAAGTCGGCAATTGAATTTCATTATCAGTATGTAAAACCGCTCGGTGTGGAAATGAAATATTTCCAGACGGAAATTTTTTTGACGGAAGACGAGCGGCGCGAAGCACGTATTTTTCTCAAACATCAGGACGTCGATATCGCAAAACCGATCGTTGCTCTTCATCCCGGCGCAACGTGGAGCAATAAGATGTGGGATAAAAACCGGTTTGCGGAACTGATCGATCTTCTGCGTGCAAAACTCGGTGTCGAAATTCTTCTCAGCCCCGGTCCGGAAGATCAGCAATTAATGAATTCGATCATCAACAATACCACCGCCAACGTTCATCTCTTACCGGTCTTGCCGGTGCGCCAGCTTGCTGCAATTCTGTCGCAATGTGCGGTATTCGTTTCGAATGATTGCGGCCCGATGCACATCGGCGTTGCTGTCGGTACAAAAACAATCGGCATTTTCGGTCCGGAACCGCCGGAAGTGTGGTTTCCCTATTCTGCAAACGACGGTCATCTCGCTCTGTTCAAAAAAATCGAATGCTCACCTTGCCGTACGACAAGCTGTTTCCGTGAAGCTGAAAAGTTTATGGAATGTATGCAGTTGATTTCTGTTCGTGAAGTTTTCGATGAAGTCAAAAAAAGAATCATTCCTGCTCAATAAATTTTCCCTCGCACTATCCGATTTCGATCCATCTCTTTCTCCGCGTTGCATTTCGTTCGCATTTTGGCGATATTATTTAAATTTTATTAACAATTCAAACGATAACGATAATTTCTTACGGAGATTATTCTATGATGACAATTACCGATGTGTATGCCCGCGAAATTCTCGATTCCCGCGGCAATCCTACTATTGAAGTCGATGTTGAACTCGAATCCGGTGCAAAAGGCCGTGCGGCGGTACCAAGCGGTGCATCGACCGGCGAGCACGAAGCGGTCGAATTGCGCGACGGCGACAAGATGCGATACAACGGCAAAGGTGTTCTCAATGCCGTGGAAAATGTGAATGATACGATTGCCGAAGAAGTGATCGGATTTGACGCGACGGATCAGGTTGGTGTCGATCAGGTGATGATCAAACTGGATGGAACACCGAACAAAGGCAAGCTCGGTGCGAATGCGATTCTCGGTGTTTCGATGGCTGTTGCGCGTGCCGCGGCAAACGCCCTTGAACTTCCGCTCTATAGTTATCTCGGCGGACCGAATGCAAAAGTTCTTCCCGTGCCGATGATGAATATTCTGAACGGTGGCAAGCATGCCGATAATAATGTCGACCTGCAGGAATTTATGATCGTGCCGGTCGATGCGGAGAATTTTGCCGAGGCATTGCGCATGGGCGCCGAAGTGTTTCATTCGTTGAAAGGTGTTCTTCATAAAAAGGGATACAACACAGCCGTCGGTGATGAAGGCGGATTTGCGCCGAGTCTCAAATCGAATGAAGAAGCAATTGAAGTCATTCTTGAAGCAATTCAGAAAGCAAATCTGAAACCGGGTAAAGATGTGTATCTTGCTCTTGATCCGGCATCGAGTGAATTTTTTGAAAAAGGAAAATATATCTTCAAGAAATCGGACAAATCTTCGAAGTCGTCCGAACAGATGGTGAAGTTTTACGAGAAATGGGTGAAGCAATATCCGATCCTTTCGATCGAGGACGGCATGGCGGAGAACGATTGGGACGGATGGAAGATGATGACCGATGCGCTCGGCGAAAAAATCCAGCTTGTCGGCGACGATATTTTTGTGACGAATACGGAAATTCTTGCTAAAGGAATTGAAAAAGGCGTGGCGAATTCGATTCTCATCAAAGTCAATCAGATCGGAACGCTGACCGAAACGTTCGATTGCATCGAGATGGCAAAACGCGCCGGGTATACGACGGTCATCAGCCATCGCTCCGGTGAAACCGAAGATACCATTATTGCCGATATCGCTGTTGCGACCAATTCAGGACAGATCAAGACCGGTTCGGCAAGCCGGACGGATCGCATTGCGAAATACAACCAGCTTCTCCGCATCGAAGAAGAACTGGATTCGAACGCAATTTTCCCGGGACTGGGTGCGTTTTGATTGAATGAATTGTTGAGGATATCACAATTTGTGTTATCCTTAAAATACTTTAAAATGGTAGTCTATCTCAAACCCATCGATGATGAACGTTAAAAAAGTATTTACAATTTTGATAATACCGTTCTTCTTCATGCAATCGGATATTTCTGCACAAAAAAATGAGGTAAGCGAATTAACCGTTTTTGCTGCTGCATCGCTCACCGAAGCGTGTACTTCACTTGGCAACCAATTCGAACAATCTCATCCCGGAACAAAAATCGTTTTTAACTTCGGCGGTTCACAGCAATTGATACAACAGTTGGCAAACGGGGCCGAAGCGGATTTATATATGCCGGCAAGTCAGAAATACATCAAGCTTGCTATCGATCAAAATCTTGTCGACAGCCGGTCCGTGAAAATATTTTGCCACAATCGACTCGTGGTCATTCTTCCGAAAGAAAATCCCGGCGACATCCATAAACTTCAGGATCTTGCGAAGCCGAATCTTAAAATCATTCTTGCACAAAAAGAAGTTCCCGCCGGACAATATGCGCTGGATTTTTTGGAGAAATGTTCGCGCCGGGCAGAATTCGGCGAACCATTCAAACAAAACGTTCTGGCAAATGTCGTGTCGTATGAAGAAAATGTCAAGGCGGTTGTCGGGAAAATTAAACTGGGCGAAGCCGATGCTGGCATCGTCTATCGTTCGGACGTTTCCACCGATTCATTGCATTATCTTCAAACGATCGGGGTTCCGGATAGCATGAATGTGATTGCCTCGTATCCCGTCGGCGTCGTTCGCGGATTGCATCACGAAAAACTTGCGGGTGAGTTTCTTCGATTTCTTCTGTCGCATGAGGGGCAATCAATTCTTGCAAAGTTCGGATTCGAAACGGTTTCCGGCCACGATTTGAAAGATCGTCGGTAATGAGCGGTGAAAATTTGCATCACCAACATCCGCTACCGATTTCTGCAAAGCGGTTTCCTCGTTGGCTTCTTATCGTTGCAAGTATTCCGTTTCTCGCATTTCTCACCGTTCCGCTGGTTGCGTTGATTCTTCATACATCGATGTCGCATTTGCTGGATTCGCTTTTCGAGCCGCATGTTGCCGAAGCGATGATGTTAAGTATTTCGACGACGCTGGTGACGACCGTTCTCGCCGTGATCTTCGGAACGCCGGTTGCGTATCTCCTTGCCCGGCATCGATTTTGGGGGCGTTCGCTTGTCGATACGATCGTCGATCTTCCGATGGTGTTGCCGCCCGCTGTTGCTGGCGTTGCATTACTGATGGCGTTCGGAAGACAGGGAATGTTCGGTTCGTTCATGCAGAACTTTGGAATCAGGATTGCTTTTACACAAGTCGCGGTAGTTCTTGCACAGCTTTTCGTTGCTTCGCCGTTTTATATAAAGTCGGCTGTGCAGGGATTTGCCGGCATCGATCGCGAAATCGAGCATGCGGCAGCGATGGATGGCGCGTCGGCATTTCATGTATTCCGGAATGTAACGATTCCACTTGCACTTCCGTCGTTATTCAGCGGTATATTGATGACGTGGGCGAGAGCGTTGGGTGAGTTCGGCGCGACGATCATCTTTGCCGGAAATTTTCCCGGCAGAACGCAGACCATGCCGCTGGCAATTTATATCGGTTTTGAAATCGACTTTTCCGTCGCCCTGACACTTGCCGTTGTGTTGTTGGCAATTTCATTTGCCATTATTATTCTGTTGAAAAAAATTCTCCATGACCGGATGTTTTTGGTATAGTCAGAATTTCTTCGTAAAATTACTTCATTAATTAAATCAATTTGGGTATTGCATGAAACGATCATCTTCAACGAAAAAATCAACGAAACGAAAAAAATCTTCCAAACAAAGGAAGGTTTTGTCACAAAAAGCTCAGACCGGTTCAGTCATACATTTCGGTACCGATGGGTGGCGGGGAAAGATTGCCGAAGATTATACATTTGATAACGTGCGGCGATGTACGCAGGGATTTGCAGGATATTTGAAATCGATATATTCATCCGCCCAGCTTCAGCGCGGCGTTGTCGTTGGCGGTGATCGCCGGTTTAATTCCGAACATTTTGCCGCTGCAGCCGCCGAAGTTCTTGCGGGCAACGGCATTCCGGTTCATTTTTGCGGCGGCGGTGTGCCGACGCCGGTGATTTCATTCAGCGTCAAAGCGCGCAATGCGATTGCAGCGATCAATATTACTGCAAGTCACAATCCTCCCGGCGACAATGGATTTAAAGTGCGTGATGAGAACGGCGGCGCCATTGCACCGGACGGGTTGAAAAAAATTGAAAAGCTTATTCCGAAAAATCTGACCGGCGTCAAGCAACTGAAGTTTTCCGACGGTAAATCGTCCGGTGTGATTAAAGAATTCAATGCCGATGCGCAGTATATCGAGCAAATCAAAAAAATGGTTGATCTCGGTCCGATCAAAAATGCGGGCTTGAAAATTCTTGTCGACCCGATGTGGGGAAACGGTGCCGGATGGTTCTCGCGGTTGATCGGCGGCGGCAAAACGCAGGTCATCGAAATTCATAGCGACCGGAACCCGTCGTTTCCGGAAATGGGAAGACCCGAACCGATCCAGCCGAATATCGATGTCGGTTTGAATAAAGGAAAAGAAATCGGTGCGGATGTCGTGCTGATTACCGACGGCGATGCCGATCGCTGCGGTATCGGTGATGAACGCGGACAGTTCATCGACCAGCTTCGCGTGTACGGTTTGCTGGCGTTGTATTTGCTTGAAGTGCGCGGACAGCGCGGAGCTATTGTGAAAACACTATCGACGACTTCGATGCTCGAAGCTCTCGGGAAAATATATAATGTTCCTGTTTATGAAACCGGTGTCGGATTCAAATATGTTGCACCGAAAATGATGGAGACCGATGCGCTCATCGGCGGCGAAGAAAGCGGCGGCTATGCATTCCGGAATCATGTGCCGGAGCGGGACGGGATTCTTGCCAATCTGTTTTTCCTCGACTTCATGGTGAAGACCGGACTCAAACCGTCACAGCTTCTTCAGAAATTATTCGATAAGGTCGGGCCCCATTTTTACGATCGCATTGATACCGTCATCGATGCCGGTCAGAAAGAAAGCATTCTCAAAAAATTGAAAGCGAACTTTCCGAAAGAACTTGTCGGCCGGGAAGTGGTCAACACCAATCTATCCGATGGTTTCAAGTTCATTCTCAGCGACGGCAGCTGGTTACTCATCCGGTTTTCCGGAACAGAACCGCTGGTCCGGATGTATTCTGAAGCAGGAAGCCACGAGCTCGTTCAGAAAATTCTCGCCGCAGGGAAAGCGCTCGTTCAATGACAATAATTGACAATTGCTAATTTTCGATTGTTAATTACTAATTATTAATTTATAATTGTTAACTGTTAACTTATAATTCATAATCATAAAGGAGAAATGATATGCCGGTTCGCACAGCAAATGCAGTCTGGGAAGGAGACCTCAAAAGCGGTAAAGGTCATATGAAGTTCGCCGCGTTCGATGGTCCGTATTCGTTCAGTTCACGATTTGAAGAAGGAAAAGGAACCAATCCCGAAGAACTTCTTGCCGCGGCTCACGCCGGTTGTTTTTCGATGGCATTTTCAGCAGGCTTGGCAAAGGCAGGATTCATGCCGAAAAGTGTTCGCACAACCGCGAAGGCAACATTGGAAAAAGTCGGTGAAGGATTTAAGATCACGACAATGGAACTTGTCACCGAAGGCAATGTTCCCGGAATCGATAAGGCGAAATTTCAGGAAATTGCCGACGGTGCAAAGAAGGGCTGTCCTGTTTCTCAGGCGCTTGCCGGCGTCAATATCAAACTTTCCGCAACGCTTGTTCATTAAAAAATATTTTGGAATATTGATAACGGGGTGAGAATTGTTCTCACCCTTTTTTATTGCCGTTATCGTTACAAATTTGGAGAATCGTGACGAAACCCGCACTCTTGCTCATTGTTTCAAACTGGAAAGTCATCCTTGTTTGCGTTTAAATAATAGGAACATCGTATATAGTTTCTTGAGATTTCTTGGGCATTTTGGTATATTACGGAACCATCAAGCTATCGAACATCCAACATTCTTCAGGAAAATTATATGATCCACATTGCACAACGTATGAGCCGTCTCGGAACGGAAACAGCATTTGAAGTGCTTGCCAGAGCGCGGGCATTGGAAGCACAGGGAAAAGAAATCATTCATCTTGAAATCGGCGAACCGGATTTTGATACGCCGATCAACATTCGCAACGCTGCAAAGAAAGCGATCGATGAGGGGATGACACATTATGGTCCGGCTGCAGGTTTGCCGGAAGCCCGGAAAACGATCGCAGCATATATTTCAAAAACGCGGAAGATCAGCGTCAATCCCGATCAGGTCGTTGTCACCCCGGGGGCAAAACCGATCATGTTCTTTGTCGTTCTTGCCTGTGTCGACGAAGGGGATGAAGTGATATATCCTAATCCCGGATTTCCGATTTATGAATCGGCAATTGATTTTGTCGGTGCGAAATCGGTTCCCATTCAGTTGAAAGAAGAAAATGAATTTCGTATCAATATCGATGATTTGAAGAAATTGATTACGAAAAAGACCCGTCTGTTGATCCTCAACTCGCCGCAGAATCCGACCGGCGGCATTTTGACCGAAGCGGATATACGGGCTATTGCCGATCTTGCTATCAAACACGACTTTATGGTTCTGTCCGATGAAATTTATGATCAGATTATTTACGACGGATTTACGCCGCTCAGTATTGCGACAATTCCGGGCATGCAGGAACGCACAATTATTCTCGATGGATTTTCCAAGACGTACGCGATGACGGGGTGGCGGCTGGGCTTCGGCGTGATGCCTGCCGAACTTGCCGCACATGTCACCCGGCTTCAAATAAACAGTACTTCGTGTACCGCTAGCTTTTCACAAATTGCCGCCATAGAAGCGTTAACTGGGCCTCGCCAGGACGTGCAGAAAATGGTAAAGGAATTCGAACGGCGCCGCAATTTGATCGTAGAGGGATTGAATGCTATCGACGGTATTCGATGCCACAAGCCGCACGGTGCATTTTATGTGTTTCCCAATATTACCGGAACCGGACGTTCGTCACGCGAACTTGCCGACGTGCTGCTCACCGAGGCCGGTGTTGCGTGTTTATCGGGAACATCATTCGGTAAATTTGGCGAGGGATTTTTGCGGTTCTCGTACGCGAATTCCGTTCCCAACATTGAAAAGGCGATTGCCCGCGTTGCCAAAACGGTAGAGCGGCGGACGACAGTACCCGCATAGCGGCTTTTTCCTTCGGATAGTACCCAAAATAATTCTTGACATTGATTTTTGTTTTTTGTATACTTTAGTAGACTAAAGTGCTATGCGTAAAATAACCCGGGACGATATTGAATCGATGTACGGTGCGATTTTGTCGCTGCAAACGATGAATGAGGCGAAATTGTTTTTCCGTGATCTCCTGACGCAAACGGAAATTAATGAATGCGTCGAACGGTGGAAAGCCGCCCGGCTGCTTTCGGCGGGAGTTCCCTATACGCAGATCATCAGCGAGACCGGACTCAGTTCCACGACGGTCGCCCGCGTCGCCCGGTGGATGAAGAAGGGCACCGGCGGTTACCGCCTTGCTTTGCGCCGGACCCGGCCACAATAATTTTTTTTATCAATTCACTTTATTATACTAAAGTATGCTCGCACGAAACGGTAGATTAAAGATCGCGATTCAGAAAGACGGCCGCATTACGGAAGATTCCATCGGGTTGCTGAAACATGCCGGCCTGGATTTTGATATCCGGTCGAGAGCGCTGTTTTCTCCCTGCCGGAATTTTCCGCTCGATGTGCTTGCCGTCCGGGATGACGATATACCGGAATACGTTCAGGATGGCGTGAGCGACCTCGGCATCGTCGGTGAAAATATTGTCGCTGAAAAACGTGCACGCGTTAAGGTTGTCGAACGGATGGGATTCGGAAAATGCCGTTTGGTGATTTGCATTCCGAAAGGAAGCACCATCAAAACCATTTCACAGCTTCGCCGGAAGCGCATTGCAACATCGTACCCGGTAACCGTCAAACAATTCCTGCATGAACATTCGATTGAAGCTGAAATCATTGAGATCAGCGGATCGGTGGAAATTACACCCGCGCTGAATGTTGCCGATGCAACATGCGATATCGTCTCGACCGGAAGTACCGCCCGCGTGAACGGGCTTGAGTTTCTTCATACCGTGATGGAATCCGAGGCGGTTTTGATCGCAAACGCAGATGCAGTCAAATCGGTAAAGAAAAAACCGGCCATCGATAATCTTTTGGTCCGGATTCGAAGTCAATTGAATGCCCGCGGCAAAAAATATATCATGATGAACGCTCCGTCTAAGGCTATTCGAAATATTACGACGCTTATTCCCGGCATGAAAAGTCCCACCATCATGCCGTTAGCATCGTCCGATATGGTCGCCGTCCACTCGGTGGTCGGTGAAGATGTTTTTTGGGATGTGATCGATCAGTTAAAACGCGCCGGTGCTTCCGATATTGTCGTTCTTCCGATCGAAAAAATTATCGCATAATGGTATGAAACGGTTCAATGTTTCACAAATAGATCTTCAGGCATTCATTAAACGTCTTCGTGGCTTGGTTCTCGACGAAGGAACTGTTGAATCTGTTCGTGTTATGATACGGGAAGTTGCCTCGCGGGGGGATGATGCTGTTCGAATGTTGACGAAACAATTCGACCGTGTGACGATGGAAGATCTTTCTGTTACCGATGAGGAATTTATTCAGGCAAAAAACGTCACTTTGGCAACTATTGTCAATGCACTTTCTGTCGCTGCTAATAATATCGAACAATTTCACCGCGCTCAACTTCCAAAGCCGGTAGAAGTTCAAACGATGCGGGGCGTTGTGTGCCGCCGTGAGTGGCGGCCGATTCGTCGGGTTGGGCTTTATGTTCCCGGCGGCTCTGCACCACTGATCTCGACGGTTTTGATGCTCGGCATTCCGGCCCGCATTGCCGGTTGTGAGGAAGTAATACTTTGTACGCCGCCGGCAGGGTCGGGGGAAATTTCGGCGGCTCTCCTTGTTGCCGCGGAAATGGTCGGCATCAAACGGGTTTATAAAATTGGAGGCGCGCAGGCGATTGCCGCCATGGCCGTTGGAACAACAACGATTCCCCGTGTCGATAAAATATTCGGTCCGGGCAACCGGTTTGTTTCTGCCGCCAAATCGATCGTTTCACATCCGCCGTATAATGTCGCCATCGATATGCTTGCCGGTCCGTCGGAGCTTCTGATTGTAGCCGACGAATCTGCAAATCCCCGATGGGTTGCCGCCGATCTGTTATCACAGGCCGAGCATGGAAAAGATTCTCCCGTTTTTCTCATTTCAACTTCGTCATCATTTGTCGATGAGGTTGAAAAATGGATTTCTGTTCAACGATCAAGTCTGACCCGATCGGCGATGATTGAAGAATCGATTCGCAACAGTGTTGCCCTCGTTGTCGACCATCTTGATGATGCGATCCGGGTTGCAAACGAATATGCGTCGGAGCATTTGATTCTCGCGGTGAACAATCCCGGCAAAATTATTCCCCGCATTCAAAATGCCGGGTCGGTATTTATCGGTAATCTGACTTCGGTTGTCTTCGGTGATTATGCCTCCGGAACGAATCATACATTGCCGACGAACGGTTCGGCCGTTTCAACCGGCGGATTAACGGTAGAGAGTTTCATGAAGCCGATTTCATTTCAATCAATAACGAATGAGGGATTTCAGAATCTTGCGGCAGTCGCCAAAACCCTTGCTCAAGCCGAAGGTTTGGATGCACATGCAAACGCCGTGGCTGTTCGAGAGGTGACGATATGATCGATTCATTGGTTCGAAAACACCTGCGGTCGTTTCAGCCGTACAAATCGGCAAGGAGCGAAACGCATCAAGCTTCAATTTTTTTAGACGCAAACGAATTGTCGATCGGTAGCCCCGTTTCATTCGGTGATATTGCATTGAATCGCTATCCCGATCCGTATCAGCTTGCTCTTCGCAGAAAGCTTGCTTCCCGGTTCGGAATTTCTTCTGACATGATTTTTCCCGGCGTCGGTTCCGATGAAATTATCGATTTGCTGATACGCCTTTTTTGCGAACCGGCAACTGACCGGGTGTTGGTTCTTGAGCCGACGTACGGTGTGTATCGCGTTGCATCGGACGTAAATGCCGTTCAAGTCAAAACCGTTCAACTCAACGAGGAATTTCACATCGATCTTCAATCGACGCTTCAGGCGGTAACACCGGATGTAAAAATTATTTTTTGTTGTTCTCCGAATAATCCAACCGGCAATCTTTTGCGCCGCGAAGATATTCTGGCGTTGTGCAAACAGGTTCGGGGAATCGTGGTGGTCGATGAAGCATATATTGAATTTTCCGAAAAAGCGTCGAGTCTGGCTTCCGATGTTTCCCGTGTTCCCAATCTTGTTGTTCTGCGAACATTATCAAAAGCATGGGGGCTTGCCGGGATTCGTCTCGGCTATTGTATCGCGAACTCTTCAATCGTTTCATATTTGCTTGCAATCAAATCTCCGTACAACGTGAATGCTGTAACCATACAGCTTGCGTATGAAGCGTTAAGCAACGCGGCCTTTTTCGAGAGCGCGCGGTCGATAATTATAACGGAACGCGATCGGGTCCGCCGGGGACTTGAACGGCTTTCATGTGCCCGGAAGATTTATCCAAGTGAAACAAATTTTTTGTTGATAGAATTCGATGATCCCAAAAAAGTTTTTGAAGTGCTCTATCGAAACGGTATTGTCGTCCGGCGCAGGAACGAACAGCGCCTGTCTCAGTGTTTGCGGATGACGATCGGCACACCGGAAGAAAATTCGTTGGTATTAAAAATTTTATCGGAAATGTGATGAAGAAAATTGTTTTTATCGACCGTGACGGTACAATGATTCGTGAACCACGGGACAAGCAAATTGATTCCCTTGAAAAACTGGAATTAATACCCGGCATTATTTCGGGCTTGGAGTTATTGCGTGATGCAGGATTTTCTCTGGTCATGGTAAGCAATCAGGATGGACTGGGTACGAAACGCTATCCGAAGCGGGCGTTTCAGGAAGTTCAACAAAAAATTTTAACATTGCTCGACGGTGAAGGGATTCATTTCGAAAAAATATTTATCTGTCCGCACTATGCAAAAGACACCTGTTCCTGCCGGAAACCGAAGACCGGGCTGGTGGATCGTTTTTTGAAGCAGAACAAGATCGATGAATCGCATTCGTTCGTTCTCGGCGACCGCGATACGGACGTTGTACTTGCCAAGAATATCGGTGTGCGATCCGTTCAGTATTCATCCGGGAAAAAATCGAAGGCGGAATATCATACCGCAGATATGTTGGATGCCTGCCGGTATATTGCGCGATCTGCCCGATCATCATCGCTGCGAAGAAAAACCTCGGAAACCGATATAACAGCGCGGGTGTGGCTTGACGGAAACGGTTCGTATGAAGTTCATACCGGGATCGGATTTTTCGATCATATGATTGCACAGCTTGCAAAACATTCCGGCATCGATCTGGTTCTGAATGTCGCCGGCGACCTTCATATCGACGAACATCATTCTGTCGAAGATGCCGGAATTGTTCTCGGCGAAGTTCTTCGGCAGGCGCTCGGGGAAAAGCGCGGCATCAACCGGTACGGATTTACCGCTCCGCTTGATGAAGCTGTTGCGAATGTCGTGCTTGATCTCAGCGGCAGAAGATTTCTTTCTTTTTCGTGCAAGTTTTCGCGCCCCAACGTTGGCGGGCTGCCGACCGAATTAGTGGAAGATTTTTTCCGCGCGCTTGCCGACGGATTGCAGGCAACGATCCATATTTCCTGCCGCGGGAGAAATGACCATCATAACATTGAAGCAATTTTCAAATCCTTTGCTCGTGCGCTGAAACAGGCAATACAGATTGATGAGAGACGCCGCAATCTTTTGCCGACCACCAAGGGAAAATTATGATCGGCGTTGTCGATTATGAAGCAGGAAATATTGCCTCCGTCAGCAATGCATTGTCAACGCTTGGTGCTGAATTTATTGTCAGCGGCAGAGCGGATGATTTGTCGCGGTGTGGCGGCATTATCCTTCCGGGGGTCGGTGCCGCATCCGGCGCGATGCAATCGTTGCGGGAACGAGGTTTGATTGATTTTTTACGGTCTGCCCGTGTTCCTTTCATGGGAATTTGTTTGGGAATGCAGATTTTATATGAAAATTCTGCCGAAGGCGATACACAGTGCCTTGGAATTTTTCCGGGAATGATAAAAAAACTGAATGTCTCGGCCGAAAAAATTCCGCATATGGGCTGGAACCGGGTAGAGATCATAGCACCGCATCCGTTGATGAACGGGATTCGATCGAATGATTTTTTTTATTTTGCCCATTCCTATATCGCACCGGTGGACGATTGTACGATTGGAATTACCGCCAGCGGCGAACGATTTGCTGCTGTCGTCGCGAAAGAAAATTATGTTGGTGTTCAATTTCATCCGGAAAAATCCGGCGCGAGCGGACTTCATCTCTTACGAAATTTTATCGAATTATGTTCATCATCCCGGCAATAGATATCATTCAAAATTCGTGTGTTCGCCTCACGGAAGGTTCGTATTCTTCCGTGAAGAATTATTCTGTTTCACCGGAGGTTATGGCGAAAGAATTTATTGGTGCCGGCGCAACCCATCTTCATGTTGTCGATCTTGAAGGCGCCAAACAAGGAAATGTTATCAACTGGGACGCTCTTGTTGCAATACGGAAATTGAAGAGTGTTACTCTCCAGTTCGGCGGCGGCGTACGGTCGGAGGCGGATGTAATTCGGCTTATCGATATCGGAGTCGACCGCATTATCATCGGAAGCATCGCATTACTTTCTCCGACCATCTTACAGCAATGGATCGACCGTTTCGGTTCTGAACGATTCTGTGTTGCGCTCGATTTCAAAGATGGAACGATTGCTACACACGGCTGGCAAAAAGTTACTCAATCAACATACAATGATGTGGTGCCCGGATTAATAAAAATCGGTGTGAAGAATTTTCTTTCGACTGATATTCGGAAAGACGGAATGATGAGCGGTCCGAATTTTGAACTCTATAAAAACCTTGTCAGCACGTTTCCTTCTGCCGATTGGTTTGCATCCGGCGGCGTGCATTCTCCGGAAGATATCCGTCAGTTGAAGACGACCGGTGTGACCGGAGCGATTATCGGTAAAGCATTATATGAAGGAAAGTTACGATTGAAAGATATATTGGAGTTGCAATGCTGACACGTCGAATAATTCCCTGCCTCGATGTGCTTGACGGAAGGGTGGTCAAAGGGAAAAAATTTCAAAAACTTACCGACGTCGGAGACCCGGTAGAACTTGCCGCACGATATTCCGATGAAGGAGCAGATGAAATTGTTCTTCTCGATATTTCTGCCTCGCTGGAATTCCGGAAACCGTTTTTCGATCTCGTTGCCGATGTGGCGAAACATGTCGCTATTCCGCTGACGGTCGGCGGAGGGATCCGTTCGCTTGACGATATTATTTCACTCCTCCGGTGCGGTGCCGATAAAGTATCTCTGAATACCGTTTTGACTGACGATCCGTTCTTGTTAGGTCGTGCGGCCGAGCGTGTCGGCACACAGGCGCTGGTTGCTGCAATTGATGTTCAACGCCGAAACGGTTCGTGGACGGTTCATGTGAAAAGCGGCACGGAACAAACCGGTCGTGATGCGCTTGCGTGGGCGAAAACTGTTGTGGATCACGGCGCCGGTGAGTTATTGATCACATCGATCGATCACGACGGCATGAAACAAGGTTATGATGTTGAACTGCTGGCGAAACTTTCAACGCTGGTTAAGGTGCCGATTGTCGCTTCCGGCGGCGCCGGGACGGTTCAACATCTTCTCGATGCACTTTCTCTCGGCCGCGCCGACGCGGTGCTCGCGGCAAGCATTTTTCATTTTAAAGAAATTTCCATTATCCAATTAAAACAATTTCTTTCTGCGGAAGGACTTCCGGTGCGATTATGATTGAGAAATTACAATTTGATAAACTCAACGGCATTGTTCCCGCAATTATTCAGGATGCTGATGACGGCACGGTCCTGATGGTCGGTTTTATGAATCGTGAAGCGGTGGAGCAGACGCTCAGGGATCGTCAGGTTATTTTTTGGAGCCGCACCAAACAGCGTCTCTGGAAAAAAGGTGAAACATCCGGAAATATTCTTCATGTTGTGTCGGTCGTGACGGATTGCGATAATGATTCACTGCTTATTACCGTAAAACCGTCAGGCCCAGTCTGTCATACCGGCGAACGGAGCTGTTTTCCCGAAGCTTCTTCTCGGATCGGTGCAACGCTCCAGAATCTCGAAACAGTTATTCAATCCAGAAAAAAAGAAATGCCGGCCGGTTCCTATACAACAGAATTATTCAGGAAGGGTGTTGCCAGAATTGCGCAGAAAGTCGGGGAAGAAGCTGTGGAGCTTTCGATTGCTGCGCAGTATAACGACAAACAACGAATCATGGAAGAAACAGCCGATTTGTTGTATCATACCATTGTACTTCTCGCAGAAAAAGGAATTACGATGCAGGATATTTATCGGGAACTTGGGAAAAGGGTGAAATAGGGTAATCGGCTTTTTGAGTTTTCACCGATAATGCCGTATATTGACGATGCAAACTGTGCATTTCAATTCGGCATGATGAAAACATTTGACCTTGCAATAGCGTGGAATTGGGAGTTTGATGACGATTTCGTTACCGGAATCGAACATCAATGCGCTGTGCGCGGTATTTCCACTTACCGCATCGATCCGAACAATCTCGCCGAAACAATCCACAACGTGCGATCGGGACATCTCGGATTTCGTTCTTTATTTGACCGTGCTTCCGATGCCGATACGGAATTTCTTCAACTCGTTCGATTGCTGAAACAACCGTCGGTGTTTGTCATCAATCCGCATGAGAATGTCGTGCAGGCAATCGATAAGTCGACGATGCACCTTACGCTGATTACAAACGGTATTCATGTTCCGAACAGCATCATTCTCCCGCCGTTCCGGACGAACGGAACGGTCAAATTACAGCAAAGTGATCTCGACCGGGTCGGTATTCCGTTCGTCATCAAACCGGCGAATACGACCGGCGGCGGTACCGGCGTCGTTATGCAGGCGCGGACGCTCAATGATGTTCTGACTGCCCGCATGACTCACGCGGATGATACCTATCTTGTTCAGGAAACTATTGTTCCGCAAATGCTCGAAGGAAAACGAGCGTGGTTCCGTGCGTATTGTATATTCCATGAAAATATTATTTGCTGGTGGGATGATACGACGCATGCATATACCGAAATGATGCCGGACGACGAGCAACGCCACGGCCTTGCCGGCATTCGCGATATTATGAAAACGATCCAGCGTACATGCAAGCTCGATTTTTTTTCTTCCGAAATTGCCGTGACGGATGAACGAAAATTTATCGTCGTCGATTATGTGAATGAAGTATGCGATATGCGCCTGCAATCGAAATATGCCAACGGAGCGCCGGATGCCGTCGTCCATAAAATTGAAATGCTGATCGCCGACAGAGTAGCGCACCATACAGGCAAACCGGAAGGCATCGTAACCGGACATGATTATTAATGATATTCCCCGTATGAAAATTTCTCTGACCCGGTTTCCCCAATTATCGCAACAGGATGTTCGGCAGTATCCGCGATATGAATTTCATATTCGGGCTGAAGTCCGGAAAAAATATGAATTTGATGATTCGTTGTACGGCATTACCGGCAACGTTATCTTTCCGAACTTTCGCGCCGTTCGTGTTTTTGCTCAGAAAATGAACGCTCGTCGCGATCTTCGGCATCATCCGGAACAAACCGTCAAAGCCGGGCATCTCAACGCCATGGGATTGATCGATGAAATATTTCATCACCTGTTGCGCGTTTACGAAGAGACAGTCAACCCGAACGTCTTTGCGCGTGCGTTAAAACATCTTGACGGAACCGTCGACCATTCATCGGTCCTTTCGACTCTGAAGGAATTTATCGATGAGTTCCCCCCCATTGATGTTCATCGAAACATTATCCACCGCGATAAATATCTCAAAGCGAAAACCGGGAATAAACCTCATCCCGAAATCACACTTGAAGAAATTATTTTACTTTCACTTGCCAATTTCAATCCGGCATTTGTACCGTTCAAAGAATTATTTCAGGATGAACGATTGCGGAATGATACGAAGTATTCCGTTATCCTGCAGGAACTGGAAAAATTCTTCCGTTCCGAAAAACCGTTCGGTACTCAGGGAATAACGGTGCTGGACCTTCTTCGTGCACCGATACTTGCATGTCCGGACAGTCTGGAAGGACAACTTTCGTACATCAAACAGCATTGGGGATTGCTGTTGGGCGACCGGTTCCTGAAAAAGCTTCTTGGCGCCCACGATCTCATCGAGGAAGAATCAAAACTTATTTTTTCGGGCGGCGATGTGCCGACAGTTGTGCCGACGTATACATCTGCCGATGGTTTCAAGGCAATCGATCTTGAGCGATTTACATCCGATCTCGAATGGATGCCGAAAGTTGTACTGATAACAAAGAATACATATGTCTGGCTCGATCAGTTATCAAAAAAATACCGACGATCGATTACGAAGCTGAATGAAATACCGGACGAAGAACTCGACCGGCTTGCCCGCTGGAATTTTACAAGCTTGTGGCTGATCGGCATCTGGGAACGAAGTTCTGCATCACAAAAGATCAAACAGATGACCGGCAATCCGGAAGCCGTTGCCTCGGCATATTCAATTTACGATTACGTGATTGCAAACGATCTTGGCGGCGAGGAAGCATTCCAGCATCTCCGGCACCGTGCATGGGCGCGCGGCATCCGGCTTGCCGGCGATATGGTGCCGAATCACGTCGGCATTTATTCAAAATGGGTAGTCGAGCATCCCGATTATTTTATTCAATCCGACTACCGGCCGTTTCCGAATTATCAATTTAACGGTGAGAATCTTTCGGAGCATGCCGATGTCGATATCCGGATCGAAGACGGTTACTGGAACAGAAGCGATGCAGCGGTGGCTTTTCAACGGGTGGATAAACGAACGGGGAACGTGCGGTACCTGTATCACGGCAACGACGGAACGAATATGCCGTGGAACGACACGGCACAACTCAATTTTTTGCGCGCCGAGGTTCGTGAAGCGGTTATCCAGATGATCTTTCATGTAGCGAGAAAATTTTCCGTCATCCGTTTCGATGCGGCGATGGTGCTGGCAAAAAAACATTTCCAGCGATTATGGTTTCCGCCACCCGGCGCCGGCGGGGCAATTCCGTCGCGTGCCGATTACGCTATCGCAACGGAAGAATTCAACCGGCTCTTTCCGAATGAGTTCTGGCGCGAGGTGGTCGACCGTATCAACAGCGAAATGCCGAATACGTTACTGCTTGCCGAAGCGTTCTGGCTGCTCGAAGGATATTTTGTCCGCACGTTGGGCATGCATCGCGTATACAACAGCGCATTTATGCACATGCTGATGAAAGAAGAGAATGCAAAATACCGTGAACTGATCCGGAACACACTGCATTTCAATCCGGAAATCCTGAAACGGTACGTCAATTTTATGAGCAATCCGGATGAACAAACTGCCATCGCACAATTCGGAAAAGATGATAAATATTTCGGTGTTGCCGTTTTGCTGGTGACGTTGCCGGGACTTCCGATGTTTGCCCACGGTCAGATCGATGGATTCACTGAAAAATACGGCATGGAATATAAACGCGCCTATTATAAAGAAGAATCGGATGAGCATTTAGTGCGGAGGCATGAGGCGGAAATTTTTCCCATCATGCAAAAGCGACATCTGTTCAGCCAGATGACCGATTTCGAACTGTATGATTTTATCGACACGAACGGTAACCTCAATGAAAATGTCTTTGCCTATTCCAATATGGCCGGCGACGAACGCGCGCTGATTTGTTATCATAATAAATATGAGGAAACCGCAGGATGGATTATGCACTCGGTCGGGAAAACGACCTCCACGACCGGTGATGAAGAGGGAAAAAAAGTTATCCGGCGCACGCTTGGTCAGGCATTGCACATTCGCCGGGAAGATGCTTATTTCTATATTTTTAAAGATCATAAAACAAATCTGGAATTTATCCGATCCGGGATCGAGCTTCATGATCGGGGACTATTTGTCGAGTTGAAAGCATTTCACTATCATATCTTCCTCGATTTCCGGGAAGTTCATGACACAACAGGAGAATATCAATCTCTTGCGCATCACCTGAACGGAAACGGTGTTGCCAATATCAATAGTGCATTACGCAATCTCAAACTTGCCCCGTTGCATCATGCTTTTGAGCAGCTTTTTACCGATGCAGCATTCGATCATTTGACAACACTCTGTGCCGAACAGAGCACTTCCAAACAATTGGAAATATCCCGTAAAGCATTATCGTCGATTTATGCCGATTTTCTTGACCAACTTCAACAATATGAGCCGAAAAAATTTCCGAAGACGGCTATTCTGAAAAATTTTGAAGATGATGTACGTACTCTTCATATTCTGAATAACCGGCCCTTTGCCGACATCGACGCATCGTTTGACAAGAAATTTCAAAAGAGTATGATGTCGATCGACAAAACTGCTGAACAGCGTTTCGGATCGACAGTAATCGAGATGGGATTAATCGTATTGAAGCAGTTGGAAATGGTTTCGGTACAACCTGCCGAAAGAATATCTTCCGGGAATGTGTTTGACCGGATCGGGATTGCCGATACATTGCGATCGATTTTGGATCAGCGGGATTTTCCCGAGCAGGATCGAAATGGAATCGTACACTTGATCAGAGTTCTTCTCACACAACCGAATCCGATGGATGGCCCGGCGCAGATGCGGGAAACTGTTCATCGCATACTTGAGCAAGAAACCGTCCAACAGTTTCTCAATGTCAACCGGCATGAAAATATTTTATATTTTAATAAAGAACGGTTTGAACTGATGCTTTATTGGTGGTTCTGGTCGGTTTCAATCAGCGTTATCCGGTCATGCAAGATTCCGGAAGCGAATAAAATTCTTGCACAAACAATGAAGGTCGCCGAAAAGCTCCATCATTCTGCGGAAATATCCGGATTTAAGCTGGATGATTTTCGGAATGAACTTGTAAAGCTTCATGTCAAATAATTCTTTTGTGAATATACGTACCAATAAGTAGAGAAAATATATGCAGGACGTCTTAGCAATCATTTTGGGCGGAGGGCGCGGCGAACGGCTCTACCCGCTCACGAAACACCGTGCAAAGCCGGCACTTCCGCTTGCCGGGAAATATCGGCTGATCGATATTCCGGTCAGTAACTGTATCAATTCGGGCATATTGCGGATTTACGTGCTGACGCAATTTAATTCCGCTTCGCTGAATCAGCATATTGCCAACACGTATCGTTTTTATCCGTTCATGAACGGATTCGTCGACGTGCTTGCCGCACAACAAACGCCGGTCAGCCCGGATTGGTTTCAGGGAACGGCTGATGCGGTCCGAAAAACGTTGTGGGTGATGGAGCCGTGGAAGGTGAATGATTATCTCATTCTTTCCGGCGATCATCTGTACCGGATGGATTACCGTCTTTTCATCGAACATCACCGCGCGTCGAATGCCGATGTAACAATTTGTGTCACACCGGTTCAGGAAAAACTCGCATCCAGTTTCGGTCTGATGAAGATCAACGATAAGGATCGGGTTGTTGAATTCCGGGAAAAGCCGACCGGTTCGACTCTGGAGTCTATGAAAGTCGACACGCAAAGACTTGGTCTGGATGCTGTCTCCGCAGCCAAAACACCGTATCTTGCATCGATGGGAATTTATGTGTTCAAACGAAATGTGCTTATCGAATTATTAAAAAATAATCCCCAGCATACCGATTTTGGCAGGGATGTGATTCCGATGGCAATCGATTCGCACAATGTTTCCGCGTATACGTTTCGCGGGTATTGGGAAGATATCGGAACGATCGATTCATTTTATCATGCCAATCTCGCGCTCGTACGGCAACCGAATCCGGCATTTAGTTTTTATGACGCGGATTTTCCGATTTTTACACGGGCACGGTTTCTTCCGCCGAGTAAAATTTTGAATGGTCAGGTTTCGCAGGCAATGGTTTGCGACGGATGTATTATCAAAAGTCTGAACATAAAAAATTCCGTCATCGGAGTTCGTTCGCGGCTGGAAGAAGGCTCTCAGTTGGAAAATGTTTTATTGATGGGTGCGGACAATTACCCATCCGATGCGGAACGGAATGCCGATCTTGCGTCCGGTATTCCGCCGGTTGGTGTCGGGGAGAATAGTATCATCAAAAATGCCATCATCGATAAAAATGCGCGGATCGGCAGGGATGTGAAAATTATCAATAAGGATCAAATCCAAAATGTCGAACGTGAAAGCGAAGGGTATTGGATCCGGAACGGTATTATCATTGTCATCAAAGATACGATCGTGCCGGATAATACGGTAATTTGACGTATGGAATTGCCACAACATGTTATTATGGTTGCGGGGGAAAACGACGCGCTCAAAAACGGAAAGGTTGGCGGCGTCGGCGATGTTATCCGCGATCTTCCGCGCGCACTTGCCGATCTCGGTTGGACGGTGACGGTCATTACGCCGTCGTACGGGTTTCTCCATGTCGATAATCCTTCCATGCAAATCGATACGGTTCGTTTTCCGTTTGGCGGAAAAACGCTGGAAGGAAGTATGTATGAAGTGACGGCAAGACTTCCGCATCCGGGTGTTCGCAATTATGTATTCGAGCATTCCGGAATTCGCGGTACTCCGATTTATTTCAACGATCCTCCCGATGAACCGTTCGCTCAGGACGGCACGAAATATGCACTCTTTTGTTCGGCGGTCGGCGAATATCTGAAGAAAATTCCTTCGCAATTCATTCTTCACTTGCACGATTGGCATGCGGGAATGCTTCTTTTCCTCCGGGAAATGCACCCGGACTTTTCACATCTCAAAAAAAATAAAACCGTATTTACGATCCACAATCTTGCTATCCAGGGCAACCGGCCTCTTCTCGGCAAATATGCCACGACGGAACAATGGTTCCCGGAATTATTTCATGATGTGCATTGGATTGAGCAATGGAAAGACCCGCGCTTTCCCGTTCCGAATCTCACACCGATGGCGATCGGCATTGGACATGCCGATGCAGTGAATACAGTATCTCCGACATACGCGGAAGAAATTCTGTTGCCCAGTGATCCGAAAAACGGAAAATTTCGCGGCGAAGGATTGGAAAAAATTCTGCAACAGGCAAAACAGGGAAACCGGCTTTTCGGTATTTTGAACGGGTGTGATTATCCGGAATCCCGGATTCCGCCGAGAATGTCCTTTCCGGCGCTCTGCGATCTGATTATTGCAGAAGTAAAAAAATGGAATGCCAAGCATGCCGATCCGATGAATGATGAAATTATCGGCCGGGTTCAAACAATACGAAATCTGAACCCATCGTTATTGTTGACCGGTGTTACGCGGGTAGTCGAACAGAAAATCAAACTGTTGTTCGAAGAGACATCACGCCAAACAGTCGTTATCGATGACCTTTGTGAAATGCTTTCGGCAAGCAACGGTGTTTACATGATTCTTGGCACCGGGACCAAGGATTATGAAGATCGTTTGATGGAACGATTTCGCAAACATGAACGATGTATCTATCTCAAAGGATTTTCTGAAACGATCGGAAACGCATTATATGCCAACGGGACGATTTTTATGATGCCGAGTTCGTTTGAGCCGTGTGGTATCGGGCAGATGATCGCCATGCGTGACGGCCAGCCGTGTATCGTTCATGCGGTCGGCGGATTGAAAGATACGGTGATCGATGGCGTGAATGGGTTTCAATTCTCCGGAAATTCTTTGCGGGAACAAGCCGATCAGTGTCTTGCAGTGACCAAAAAGGCAATCGACATAAAACTGAACAACGACAATAAATGGCAAAATGTTGTTGCCGAAGCATTCCGGGCGCGCTTTACCTGGGAAAAAAGTGCAAAAGAGTATGTCGACCTGCTGTACCGATAATGTGAAATCGTCATTGCTGAGTTTTACCGGAGTTATCTATCATTATTTATTGTTGGTGGAATGAATTGTATGGCATCATTTGCCAACATTCTTCTGTTCTTATTATTGTTAAACCGCATTGGTGAGACCGGGAATTCCCACAACCTGCAATCCGGGGGCAGTGGAAATGCAATGGCGACACCAATTTTGATTTCTGCTTCGACGGGAATGGAAACGGCATGGGATATTCCCCGCGCACCACGTTCGGATTTGCTTCCGCCCGATTCTCTGCTTGCCGGTCGGATCCGGCGCGGCTTTGAAATCTTTCTCGATACGCCACGTAAAGCTAAACGGTTCTCAGGGAACCAACTTTCCTGCAATAATTGTCATTTAAACGGTGGCCAACGGGAAAAATCAATGCCTCTGATTGGCGTTGCCGGAGTTTTTCCCGAATTTAATAAACGGGCGGGCAGGCCGATCAACCTGGAAGATCGTATCATCAATTGTTTCCTGCGAAGCGAAAATGCAGCCGGTAGTAAAAAAGGAAGCAAGTCTTATCCGGAGCCGAAGTCGGAAGAGGTGGTTGCACTCTCGGCATACATAACATGGCTTTCATCCGGACAATCCATCGACACTGCTCTTCCGTGGAGAGGGCAAAATATTATTCCGGTAAAAAATATAATTTCTCTTGATAAACTCGACCGGAAGCTGGGAAGAATACTATACGGTGAGAAATGCAATACGTGTCATGGAAACGATGGACAGGGAGTTTGGATTGGTGACAAAAAAGCCGGCCCGCTGTGGGGTCCCAATTCGTGGAATGACGGTGCCGGTGCCGCACGCATATATACACTTGCCGGTATGATTCGTTTTTCGATGCCCTATCTCGATCCGGAAAGTCTTACCGACGAAGAGGCTCAGCACATAGCGGCTTATATCGATTCAAAGCCCCGGCCCGTTTTCCCGTTGAAAGATCAGGATTATCCGGGACAAAAGATTCCTGTCGATGCGGTATATTATGTGCATTCGAAAAAATAAAAAAGCGCAGTACTGTACTGCGCTTTGTCGTTCATATACCAAGAGACATCTTGTTTAACCGGCGAAACAGTATGTGCAACCGTGTTCTTGTGCGCGGTTGACGGCGAGAACACCTGACGGGACCAATTGAATTCCCGGCAGGATTCCTGCGATCCATTCCTTTTTCACGTCGGCTGCATCCATTTTCATTTCCTTTGCAACCTTCATGGTGTAGACGGTAATTGCCATATCACAAACGCCGAAAAGGACGCCGCGCTTTTGAAGTTGATCGACAGACATATCGGGAAGCATCAGTTCGCCTGGTTTTGGATTCCAGAATGGGTTACGGAATGCCGGAGATTTTGTCGCTCCATCCGTCACTTTGAAAAGTTCTCCGAATTTGTACTTTGTCCATAATGTGTCTTCCATGGCAAGAGGGATCGCTTCATGGCGAAGAATGTGGACGGCAGAGAGATCGCCATCAGGGGTTCCCGTATCGTTATACGTGCTGAGAAATACCCGGACCCATGCAAGCACCAAACCGTCGCGATGAGCGGGCGAATCGAATACCTGACGGTGCTTGCCCTGAATTTTTCCGAGCCAATTCTCGAAGCCGGAAGTATCGGACCATTTGTGTTCATCAAATGTTTTTGCGGCGGTCCGGAACGGCGAAACTAAATTTGCTACTCCGAGAGCGGCTGCTCCGGCGGCAACACTTCCCAAAAACCCACGACGGGGCATTGTTTGTGTAGTGTTAAACATAATTGTACCCTCCGTATATAAAGAACGTGGTAAGAATGATTTGTGATTGCGTGGAAAAATAATAAGAAAATAATGAGAATGCAAATAATGAAACCGGGTGCAAACGAGACAAGGAAATCCACATATCTCATTTTTTTAGCGAAAAATGCCTGTTTTGAAATTTTTGCAGAATGAGGTTGGTGATATGCTATACATTCGAACTTGCCAATGGCTGACGGATTTACTACTTTCACACTCAAATAACGAGCGGTATATAGTTCATTACTATGGAGAACAAATGGAACAGGAAGAGATTCATAAAGTTGCAACCCTTCTTCGGAGAATAGAAGGATGGCTTTCGTTTATTGCCTGCTTGATGGTCATTCTCAGTTTACCGAATATCATTGACTTTGCCACGAATCATTACAAAGGATTGAGCTTCGGCATTGCAATGTGGGCTATATTGGGATTGTCCGTTTTGATCTTTGTGGTTCTTATCGGTCTCTTTCGTCGGGGCAGGAAAAATTCATTCTAAAACATTTGCTCACCTCGCGGGATTGTTGAATCTCTCATCGAAAGGGGGGACTGCTCTTGTTGTCCGGGATTCATGAAGCGTCTATTTATCAGTCCCGACTCACAATTTGAAATAAAAAATCCCTCAGGACAATAATGCCGCATGTCTCTGGAGGGGTTTCCAAGGAAAAGATTCAAAACGTATAGATAAAATTAATACCGAGTGTTGTCTGAGTATCCTTCCATTGATCTTCAGTTTCAAAAACATTTTTGTCGGATGTATCGATTCTTGCATCTCCCCGAATAATAAAATGTTCCGATTGCCGGAATTCCGGTGTGAGCGTTAACTCCCGGAGTTTCTGAGCTGTTTTCGTACGCAAGCCATCACGGTCTTCGAATTGTTCTGCACGAAACGAAAGTGAAAAATCGGAAAAGAGATTCACACGGCAATACACCGCCGCACCGAGCCAGACAGCATCTCCGCCATTCCCGGCAGAATGCTGTTCGACACCGTAGTCGCCGTTGATGCCTGTCGTTACGGAAGCATTGAATATATATGTGCCTACAAAATCAAAGAGCTGACGATTGTCGCTGTTATTATTTGCCTTTTCCGGACCGAACATATAGTTGACGGATACATTCATGTTCGTTGTCGGATTGACAATCACCTGCCCGCAAATGCTTTTCGATGTGTTGCTGTCGATAGAGTTATCCCAGCCGTTCACGATCATCACCATCCCGGAAATTTCCTGATTGAAGGAATAGGAAGTCTTGATGCCCGTGTGCGTATACGGAATGGCGTATCCGAACAAAAAGGAATGGGAGTAATTATAGTTGTAACCATCGTATCCTTCGATAACTTCATAACCCATCGTCGTGATGAATTTCCCGATGTCGAATCTCAGTCCATTACCAAGGGGAGCGATATAGCTGAGAAAGGTCTGATGAAAATCAAAATCACCGATATCAAATCCGCTTGAGCGTGCAACGTGGGGGATAGATGATCCGGCAACCATGTCGACCCGAAATCCTGCATCGCCGGATTTGATTACCGGGCGTTGGAAAACGAGTTCGAATGCGTCGACCTTGAAAGAATTATCGTCCCCATCAAAGACCCGATATTCGTTTTTCATCGAATCAGGTCTGTTGAAATTATACGAATACGCCGATGAAAGAAAGCCGTTGATGGAAATCGATTCGTACCACGGTTGACTATGAGCGGAATCGTTCAGGACTTCAGCATGAAGGGAAACCGGACCGATTATTCCCAGAAAAATGAATAGAACGGTCCGGAATCCCGATGCCGCGGCATTACGCCGCATATTCTTCTTCTTGTAAATATGCTTTTTCACCGTGAAGTGATTCGTCGAGCCCCGCCTCTTCTTCTGCATGAGAGACGTGGACAGGCGTCACTTTGTTGATAATCCAAAGCACAATATACGTGAAGACAAATGAATAAATTGCTGCACCGACGACTGCAACAATTTCTTTCATGAAAAACATTCCGTTGCCCAACAGTAAGCCGTTGGAACCGGAAGGATTCATAGAAATATCCGCGAAAATTCCGAGCGCGATAACGCCTAAACATCCGCCGACACCGTGAACACCCCAGACATCAAGCGCGTCATCCCATTGAAGTTTATTCTTCAGCGTAATCGCGAAATAACAAACAATACTTGCAACGATACCGATGATGACTGCGCTGGTTGTCGTAACATACCCGGCGGCAGGAGTGACTGCCGCGAGCCCGGCAATTGATCCGGTCAGCAAGCCGACGAATTTCGGCTTCTTCTCGAAAATCCATGCCATGAACAACCACGTGATGGCGGCGAACGATGCCGCAACATCGGTATTGATGAATGCAAGAGCGGTAATGGCATCGACGCGGAGTTCACTGCCTGCATTGAAGCCGTACCATCCGAACCAGAGTAATCCGGTGCCGAGAGCGACGAGCGGAATGCTGTGTGGCCCGCGGTCCTGCACACGCCTCTTTCCGAGGAAAAACACCGACGCCAGTGCCGAAAATCCTGCAGTTGCATGGACGACAATCCCGCCGGCGAAATCAAGCACACCCCATTTTGCAAGCAGACCGCCACCCCAAATCATATGAGCCGCGGGGAAATACATGAACAACAACCAAAGGACAAGAAATATAAGATAAGGACCGAAACGGACTCTGTTGCTGAACGCTCCGGTAATCAACGCCGGTGTGATTTGGGCGAACATCATTTGATATGCCATGAAGACCCACAGCGGAATACTGTTCGATCCCGTGAATGCGGTGTTCAGATCAACTCCTTGCAGAAATGCGTAGCGCAGATCCCCGATGATTGCTCCTTCACCGCCGCTGAAACACAACGAATACCCGAATGCATACCAGATAACCGTTGTCACTCCCATTGAAACGAAACTTTGGATCATAATTGCCAGAACATTTTTTCTTCCGACCAAGCCGCCGTAGAAGAATGCTAATCCCGGAGTCATCAACATCACCAAACTCGTCGCAACAAGCATAAAAGCAGTGTTACCAGTATCGAAATGCATAAGAAACTCCTTATAGGTAAATGGAAAAATAATTCGAAAAGAACATTGAAGAAGGCCGGGTGATCATAGTCTTCTTATTGAACAATGAAGATTGTTAATGATGGAACGAAGAAATGATACGTAATATACGGAAAACACAAATGAGGCGAAAGCGATAACAGAAAAATAAATCGATGAAAATACAGACAAGAACTGTCAAATAGACCGTTTGTGCATCATTTTTCTGTCCAACCAATCTTCAATGGTGAATTCGAAAAGATAGAGATCACAACCGGGTTGACAATGGAAAAAACCTTCCCTACCTTAGTTTCATCAGGGAAAATAAGCCCATTCTTGTTCTTAGCCGAATACTGTTTGATTTGTTCCGTTTCCTTCCGTTATGAGATAATGGTATGAAGTGTATCGTTATGTTCCTACGTTTTGTTCGTCACGGTGTCGTCGGTGAGAAGTATAAGATGGGGCATCAGTTTTCCTTTGCAACAGGATATTTTTTTATTAATTGGCCGATGATCGGTTATATCGTTCACTATCAGAAATGTCGGAGACCGTGATGCCGAAAATACTTCTTCTTTATCCACCTTCAAGAATTCAATATCACCAAAGCTGTCCTATGGGAATTCAGTTGCTTGCTTCGGTTCTGGAAAAACATGGATACGAAGTGATTCTTCTGGATGCCAATGCGGCGAAGAAAAAAATGGATAGCCGGCAGATTATTGAATTTGCCTGCCGCGTAAAACCGGATGTCATCGGCATGACCTTATTGACTCCGATGATCAGAGAAGCGTATGCGCTGGCCCGAAGTTTAAAAAAATACGGGTTCAAAGTATTAGCCGGCGGTCCTCATGCAACGCTCATGCCGGAAGAAACCGTGCAGCAAGGATTCGATGCTGCGGTGATCGGGGAAGGTGAAACGGTGATTCATGAAGCCGTGCAGGCGTTGATGGGTAATATTCCCAAAGATCAAGTTCTCGGCTGGGTCTATCGGGATGAACAGAATAATGCGGTCATGACGGCTCCGCGTCCGTTCATTACTGACCTGGATACGGTACCGTTGCCGTCATATCACATGATTGATCCTGCGTTGTACGGCGGAAGAGTCGATGGTGTTCTGCACGGTAATATTTTCAGTTCGCGCGGATGTACGGCGAAATGTTCATTCTGTTCGGGACAATTATTTGGGAAGAGATTCCGGTTCCGGTCTGCACAAAGTATTTTGAACGAAATCGAATATCTTCATACCACATACGGAACAAGCGAATTTCATTTTGTGGATGATGCAATGACGCTCCACAAAAAGAGATTGCGCGAGTTTTGTGATGGTTTAAAACAACGGAATCTCAAGATCGGGTGGACCATCATGACGCGCATCGATGCGGTTGATGAAGAATTTCTTACGGCGATCAAAGATGCCGGCTGTTCACAGATCGACTATGGTGTCGAAAGCGGACATCCGCTCACTCTCAGGAAAATTCACAAGCCGCATACCGTCGACATGGTGCGGAACGTCATCCCGATGACAGCCCGAGTCGGAATAACACCGAATGTTTTCTTTATTCTCGGTTTTCCATGGGAAGACGTTGCGGCACTGGACGATTCTCTCCAGCTGATGAAAGAACTCGCACCGAACGTCGGCTCGTTCCATCCGGCCGTTGCATCGATTCTGATCCCGTTCCCGGGAACGGAAATTTACGAGCAATATAAAACCGAGTGCGGGTTCGAAAATTGGTGGCTTTCCGAAGAAAAAAATTACGATACGCTGGTTCCCAAACGAACATCATATTATGAAGGGAAAATATTCCACCTGGGGAATATTCTCAAGGCAGATTTCTTCCACTACAGCCAGCCGATGAAAGATAAGATTTACGAGATTTTTGAATTTATGTACATGCATAATCTTTCATTATCCCAATCGCTGCAATCGAGAATTCAACAACGGCTTATTGCGGTTTCAAAACGGCTGACTTCGCGTTCTACTGTTGCCGAACGATTAATGTTCAAACCGGTCTGGACATTTGAACATATTTTGAAAGCAGTTCGATAGAACAATGTTGAAGATGAGAAAATCGCAGCGGTGAGCGGCTATCAGAGATCATTGCAACGTAGCTATTTCATCAATACCATTTTCTTGGTTTGAACGAATTCACCTGCTACAATTCTGTAAAAATACACACCGCTCGGAATATTTGCAGCATTCCAGCTAACGGAATGTTCTCCCGGTTCGTTCTTCCCATTTACCAGCATTGCTATCTGAAGACCAAGGACATTGTAAACATTCAGAGTAACATTACTTGCCTTTGCGAGAGTGTAACTGATTTGCGTGGTGGGGTTGAAAGGATTGGGATAATTTTCCGATAAATGATAACTAAATGGAGCGTTGGTCAAATCGTGGACACCCTGAACATTGGAGTACGTGAACACCCACACAGCTCCCGCACCGTCACCGTCAGCATATCCGCCAACAATAGCAGTTGTGCTATCACCGGAAATCGAGACAGAACAACCTTGATATACAGTAGTTTTAAACGTGTTGACTGCACTTGTGCCCACAAGTTTATTTCCCTGCTGCGTCCAAACGGAATTGCTGCGGGTAAACATCCATGAAGCTCCGGTATCGCTATTGTCAAAGGGCCCGCCCACGATTGCAGTATTTCCGTCTGTGGAAAGAGAGACAGCACTGCCTTGAAATGAAGTCCCCACCGCCCCTGTGCCGGCAAGTTTACTTCCCTGTTGACTCCACACATCACCGCTTCGTGTGTACACCCATGCAGCTCCGATACTGTCGTTATCACCAGGTCCGCCCACAATTGCAGTATTTCCGTCGGCAGAAAGAGAAACAGAACTGCCTTGAAATGAAGCACCCACGGCACCTGTGCCTACCAGTTTGTTCCCCTGTTGACTCCATACACCACCGCTTCGGGTATAGATCCATGCCGCCCCGGTATTATTATTATCATTTGACCCGCCCATGATTGCAGTGTTACCGTCAGCGGAAAGAGAAACAGAAGCACCTTGAGATGGAATTCCCGATGCATCTGTCCCAATGAGCCTGTTGCCTTGCTGTGTCCACACACTGCCGCTTCGGGTATAGATCCATGCTTCCCACGTCGCATCGCTGCTGGAATTACTAAATTCCGATCCACCGAAAATTGCAGTGTTCCCATCAGCGGAAAGAGAGACAGAGCTACCTTGAAGCAAACCGTCAAAACCATCAATGTCTGTGCCGACAAGTTTTTCTCCCTGTTGCGTCCATACACTATCGCTTCGGGTAAATATCCATACAGCGCCTCTGGAAAAATCGTCACCGGGCCCTCCAACCATTGCCGTGTTACCGTCAGCGGAAAGAGAAACAGAAGATCCTTGAGATGGTAACCATATTGCGCCACTGCCGACCAGTTTATTTCCCTGTTGAGTCCACACACCACCGCTGTTGGTATACACCCAGGCGGCTCCCATCAACGTGTTGTCTTCGGGCCCACCGACAATTGCCGTATTTCCGTCAGTAGAAAGAGAAACAGAATAACCTTGATTTGCATTCCCCACAGCACCGTTGCCGACAAGTTTGCTTCCCTGTTGAACGAATTGTCCACGTGCACCGGATAACATCAGGAAGTAAAGAGCAATTAAAACAAACAGTGGAACTTTCATACACTTCCTCTAATAATGTGGAACTCGTGACGGCTTAGGGTTTAAGAACGTAATCAGAGACAGAATGTACAGGGGTGATAAATCATGGTAACAAATCGGGACATCAATTTCAAGCTTGGCTGTTTCATCGTCAAAAAAGGATGACGTGAGATCGGTTTGAGGCGGGACGATGTATCTTCACTTTTGTTACGATTTCTTAGGAAAACATATTCCATCCGTGTTTGATGGTTTTTTGCTAACTTCCGTAAACCGAACGGCGGATGACGGAAAATGACAAGGATTCGGGTTTTCAACCATTTCTCCAAATGCGACGGTAGCTACCCGTCTGTTGCGATTTACCCGATACGTTATCGTCTATCAAGTATTGGTTGTTGTTCCACAAAAAAAAATGTATATTCTCCGAAATAATGCATTACTGCAAGGTGCAGTATATCTTACCATCAACTCATCCTATACTGTAGCTTGCATTGAATCGGTTGAGTGTAAAGGAGGGAACGGGAGATATGATTTCTGAAGGAAACGGTGATGCACATAATGATGTTTCACTCTGCAGAGCGAAACTATTCGGTTCAACCGGCATCGTTATCTGTTTAGTGAATTATGTCGGTTGTCGATATCAACTTTCGTTTGATGATAAACATATTTGTGTTCATCCCAAGAAAAAGGAAATAGTGTTAAATACCGAACAAAAGAATAAGAAATAGTTTATTGTTCAGTATCGTGCAAGCCAAATTGGAATGTCAATCAAAAAACATTCCCAATTCTCTGAAGTCGTTTAGGATTTATTTCCCGCTTTCCAGGTTAGCCACCGCCTTCTTGACCCGTTCATTATGAGGATCGAATTGCAATTCCATTTTGTAATAGTGTAATGCATTTTTTCTATCGCCCGATTTCAAATACACTTCTGCTAAACTGTCGTACGTGTTAGCGACTTTCGGAAAAAGATCAACATTCATTTTAAAAAGATTAATGGCAATATCTGTTTTGTCGGCAACGAGAAATTTATATCCGAAAAAATTTAAAAAACGGTCATCATACGGCAATCTTGCCTGTGCTGCCAGTTGTTTAACGTTTGTTCTTACATAACCGAATCCTTTTTCGCTGATGATTTTATAGAAGGTCATCTCGAAAGGCAATTCCAGCGGGGGATAGGATTCGTTCTTGATGATTGAGCTCAGTCTGTGAGCTATTTCATCGGCAATGGATCCGGTATTTGCCATGACGACAAATGAAAAACCGTTTTTCTCGTTGTAATAGATGACGGAATTCCAAAATGGAGTTCCGCCGGCAAACATTCCCGTCCCATATGTTTTTCCGGAGGGCAATTTGCTCTGCAATTTTGCTTCAGCAAATCTGAGAAGGTTGTCTATATTTGTATATGCACCTCCCGCCGGTGAGCTGTTGGAAATATCGTCTATGCTTTTTTTGTTTCCTTCAAAGTCAATATCCGTTCCGAAAGCACGATTAGTTTGTTTTTCTTTTTCGGCTTTTGTATAAAATATATTTGTTAACCCCAACGGATTTACAATTCTCCTTGTAAGATTTTCTGTATACGTCATTCCGGTTATTTTTTCGATCACGGCACCGAGAACTGCATAGCCGGAATTAGAATATTCCCGGTTTGTACCGGGTTCAAAAAGGAGCGGTTCGTTCCTGATGATGCCGATCAAATCGGTTAAAGAAAAATCGTGAGATTGTATCTCATCAAATTTCGGGTCTTCTAAAAAATCCCCCAACCCCGCTTTCATATCAAGAAGTTCCTGAATAGTAATTTTGTCTCCGGATGGAAATCCGGCAAGATATTTGCTTAACGGATCATCATAAGAAAGCTTCTGTTCTTTTACTAACTGATGAATGATTTCTTCGGTGAATTGCTTGTTCAGCGATCCGATGTTAAACAATGTATTTCGGTCAAGGGTTCTTTTTGTTTGCCAGTCGGCATATCCAAGTCCTTTGAAATAGAATTCTGTTCCGTTGTGAGAAACAATCACAAGCCCTGAAAATATCCCTTTATGAAAAGCGTCGGTCAACAGAGAATCTGTTTTTTGTGTGATGCTTTCTGTTTGTTGAGAAAAAGCAATGGTAGCATGCATGAGGAGGGAGATGCATGCGATGACTATTTTATTTTTCATTGTTCACCGGAGGTAATTGTTTTTTGGGTTGTTAGATTATACGCTTACCAGCCCAATATGGTTGCAACCGGCATGATTATCGGTTAACTGACAGGCAGGTTTTCTGTTACACATGTTTGTTGCCGTTTGACAAAAAAGGATGTATATTTTTTGGTGGGCAGGACAATGATTCACCTATATTATGCCGCAATTCACTGTAAACCCTTTCAAAACGACATACTATATCGCATCATACAGTATATATTGGTTAGCCAGCGTGAAACAAAATAGCCGTGCGAAACCATATCATACAAAGTGCACAAAAAATTTGTAGATTGTAATATCAAAAATTACTGAGAAGTTCACAAACCAAAGGAAAAAAATCATGAATACATCGTTTCTTATTCTGTTGTTTATTGCAATAGGAATTGCCTTGCTGACGGCTAAAGCAAGGAATGTCTCGTATCCCATTAATTTAAAAAAAATCGGATTTGCAAGTCTGGGGTTGGCAGTATTAATCATGATTTCGGAATCTTTTACGATTATCGATCCGGGATACGTGGGGGTTCCTGTGACGTTCGGCAATGTCGGTTCACAGTCTCTTCCGGCCGGCATTCATCCGATCTTTTTTTTAACTGACGTTTATAAAATGTCCATTCAAACGAAAGACTACACCATGTCTTCGGTGCATAACGAAGGCAATAAAACAGGTGATGATGCTGTCGCCACACTCTCCCGCGATCAGCTTATTTTAAAATTTGACGTCAGCGTCTGGTATCATTTAGATCCGGCGCAAGCAAATAATGTGTACAGCAATATCGGGCTTGACTATGAGGAAGTGATCGTGAGGCCCGCCATTCGAACATCTTTGGTAAATGCCGCCACGAAGTTTGTCGCCAGCGATGTGATGTCTCTCCAGAGAGATGCCTATACCAAGAGCGTGACTGAATTATTGTTGCAGGAATTGAACGGGAAAGGTGTCATTTTGGACAATGTGCTTATCAGAAATGTCGAACCGCCGGCAACTGTCAGCGATGCTATTGCGGCAAAACTAAAAGCTTCTCAGGAAGCGCAACAGATGGAGTACACGATACAATATGCCCAGAAAGAGGCGCAGCGAAAAGCAATTGAGGCGCAGGGAATTTCCAATGCTCAAAAAATAATCGACAATGGTCTAACACAGAATTATCTGGAATGGTATTACATCTCCCAGCTCAAGGACGTCGTGAATAGTCCCAATAACACGACCATCATTTTGCCGTTCGACCAAAAATTGATTCCGCTCTTGAATATTCCGGGCAAGAAATAATCCGCACCGATTCTTGCTAAATACTTGACCAGACAAGAATCCGCTTTCTTGAAAAGCTTTTTGTTTTTCTTGCTTTCGCAGACATTTCGACTCGCGGGGATTTGTATGTTTTTCGCAGTCGTTCCTGTACATTTTGTAAGTAAGCAAAATGCACCGGTGAGTGATGTTGCATCATATCGATGTACAGGTTGTCGTACCATTTTTTATTGATCGTGATCGCTTCGAAAATCAGTAGCCGGCAGCTTTGCTCAATCAATGTCCGAAATTTTTGCGATTCTGCGGACTGCTCACCCTCAACCGGGCCGGTGACAACATCAAGAAACGATAGAAGATGATTTGTAAAGAAGTGAAGCGATTTTCGACAGGCAAACGCTCCTGCCAATGTTCGCTGGTTACGGCAACGGTCTTCTTCGATGTCCTGGAGATCGTCGATAAGTTGAAGCAGCACGCCGAACCGGAATAAAAAGACCGCGTCGGCTTCGGATAAATCACCCGCCACGAGGTAACCATCTGCAAGTACCGATGTTCCGCCCTTTTCGATGCTGATATCGAGCAAATCATCCGGCGTGAGATCGGTACCGTTGAATTGAAAAACGCTTCTCGTTTGTCCCTGATGAATTGCGATCATGCTTTCAAATACTTGAGGGCAATCGGTCCGATCGAATTCTTGTTCAACCATGCAAACAAGACGATCAATTGTCCGCTCGCGGCTGTTGTGTGCCGGAACGACAATACCGTTCAGGCGAAGAAGGAGACGATCGTTTGCCTCGCGCTTCATCTGAATATCGACATCCATAGCGTCAAGATAATTATCGGTGTAGGGATATAACATGCTGTAAGCAAAAACAGACGGTGTGAGACAAATTTCTCTGCCGAGATACATCTGGATGGAATTCATAATGAGAACATTCCGGGAGGCCTGGTAGACCGCCTCATCACCGATATCGGGATCGAAATCATACGCACGCCGGATAAATTCATCCGTAACTGTGGAAAACCTCGTTTCCATGTCATCATCAATGATGCAATCGAAGCTGTGGAGGAGTTGAACAATGGCCCGTTGAATTCGACTTCGTACTTCCAACCGGTTTTTTTTCTCAATACGTTTGCCCTGTTTCCTGATGATGCTTGCGGTCGTATCGACGTCGCGCATCAGCCGGTCGATTTCAGCCTCTTTCTGCAGTTGTTGCTCTGCAGTATAAGAGTGATTTCGCTGAGGAACATGAGTCGACGAACGGGTCCAAAGGTCGAAGGAGTCTGTTTTTAGTGTATCAATTGTCGTCCGCACGATGGTATCGGAGAGTTAGGAAGCCAAAAGGAAATTCATAATCTACTTTTGGTACGACGAAGGAAGGGAAAAGTTACATTCTTGAGTATTTGAAGGAAGTGAAGATGATGGATGATCTGCTCTTTATCGCTTATCTAACAGTGTGGGCCCGTCACGCATATTATATAGAGAACCTAAAATGGTAAAAATAAGGCGGTGACAAGAAAATGGAAAAGTTGACGGAAAATATAAAGTGCCGTTATAATCTTTAGAAAAATGCGGTCACTTTTTGGAGTGCGGGTTATATCTCACCATAAACCCCAAAGGCAGGAAAAGGATATTTAGGTTCCCGGATTTCAGATCATCCGGCTAATGTTCGATCGATCGTACCGAGCAGGTCTGAACGCATCAATGGCTTAGCAATGAAATCCGAAGCGCCTAATTCTTTGGCCTCCACCGCCAGTTTCAGTTCGCTGTATGCACTAACAATGACGACTTTGGTTTTGATGGAATGTTCCTGGATGAATTTCATCACACCGTATCCCGAGACCATCGGCATGAAAATATCCAATAGCACGAGATCGAATTGTTCCTTCTGTAACTTGTCGATTGCTTCACTCCCGTCTTCCGCCTGTGTGATAGAAAAGCCTTCGTTGGCAAGCATTTCGTTCACCACGAAGCGAAAAGCGTCATCGTCATCTACCAGAAGAATCCGTTTACCCTTCCGATCTTTTTCGGGTGGAGGTTCGTTCGCCAAAGGATGAGTGGCTGTCGTAGGATTCAGAGAAGGCACGGTATTGGCAACCTCGGGAGAGTGTGGTGCGACGTGAGGATGTGGGGCGGTGAGGTTTTGAAAGTGCCGTAACATTTCAGCAACGGAGCTTTCTTGCCGGACGACGACACAGTCCTTCTCGCTGATCTGTGTGACTTTGGATGGATCCCCTTCCGAAGAGATGAAGATGAATGGAAGTCTTCCGGCAATTCCCTGCGCAGCACGATGGAACTCTACTCCATCCATGGATGGCATATAGAGATCAGAGATAACTATGTCCACCTTCTCGGTTTGAAGCGCGCGCAACCCCGCCCGGGCACTGCTGGCAAGCGAAACGGTAAATCCCTCCCGCACAATCTCAGAACGAATCTGAAACCGCCTTGCCGCATTATTTGTTACGACCAAAATATGCATAACTCCCCTCCGCTCCCGCGGGTATAGAAATGGTCCCTTTACTCTTTAAAAAATGTACAAAAGAGGAAGTACAAAAGCAATCCTCCAATTGGCATGACGCACGGAGTTTTTCGATGGATGAAGTGGGAAAATGGGGTGGGTCATCGTGATACGTATAACGTTTTGTGATTTGTCTCACAGGAATATACGCCATGGGGTTAATCTAGATCACAGCCCCTGTTGCCATTATTAATAAATGTCCTAATTTTGAGTTATCATAACAATTATACCGGAGCTCAATGGGAGAGATGGTATTACATGAACGCGAAATAATGCAAGGTGTCAGCAATCGTGATGAGGCCTTGCTTGCGCGGTTATATGATCTATACGGTCAAACCGTTTACAACCTGGTTTATTACATCACCCACTCGATTGAAGAAGCTGAAACGCTCACACAGGATGTGTTTTTAACAATCTGGCAGAAAGCGTCATCAATCGACCTGCAACGCGGGACCGTTGAAGACTGGATTCTTAACAAGGCCAAAGAAGTTGCTGTCGTACGATCCCAGTCGAATCTGCAAACGATGGTCATCAAGCAGAAACTTAATGGCAATGCACAAACGTTTGTCGAAAAGGAAACTAACCGGATCAAAGAACTCTCCTCTGTTAATCCGGTATTACTGAAAAATGTTTTACTGAGTCCCGAAGTAAAAGAAAATATCTTTTTCACCATTCATGTGGCTCGGATTGCAGAAGCGGAAACCCAAACTTTTCGCAAAAACGGAAATCAAACGTCAATAAATCAAAAGAATGGCGTGCCCTGGTTCCACAAAAAAATTTGTTGGCCTGTCATCGAAAAAGCGCTTGCTGCGATTGCTGTTATCGTCTTTATTGCATTACTCATCGATGTCATATTGATAAAAATCGATCGCCAGGGGGAAATTATTTCACAGCAATACAATAGAAATGTTCAACTTGAGCGTGAAATTGATGAGAAGCAAAATGTTGTGGATTTTTTTCAAGCCCGCAGATTGTCCATGATCTTTCTCGCGGGACTGAGCACCGATTCCATGGTGTCGGGAAAAATATTTTGGGATCCGGACCGGAAGATAGCACTACTGCAGTTTTTAAATCTCCGGGCAACACTTCCCAATGAGAATTATCAACTCTGGGTGACAAGAAATTCATCGGTCACAAATGTTTGCGAGTTTGAAATAACTCAACCCGGAAAATCATTCTGTAAAATCCTGCCACTCGATCTTCTTGCGCCTGCCAAAGTTTCTGTCATAGAGCTGAGAGTGGAACCGAAGGATGAAATTTCAAAGCCAGACGGCGAGGCAGTTTTGTCGGCAATTTTACCACACGTAATTATCTTCGGCTAAGAATAAGAGTAATCGTGCATTTCCTCAGTTTGGTTGTTAGTACGATGTTTCATCCCAGGTCAGGAATCAGATTGGTCCTCGTAGAGTAAGGACTAATAAAAAAATGTCACAGTATTCTTTTCCTTGAAGTAACTTACCCTCAAGACAAAACCTCAACCGATGTATCAACGATTGAGGTTTTATGTGATCCGTTCAGATGGTTTCTTTCTGTGTTTGCGATTCACCGGAATCCCAACCACAGCGACGCCGCCATTCCTGTCTGAATTTTTCCCGTTCTTCGGGCGCCATCGATGACAGTTTGTCCTCAAGACGGTGTTTCCACCGATCATGTCGCCAGCCATTCGCATACCGCCATCTTCCCCATCCGCGCAGGAGTATGTGAGAAAGTATCAGCAATCCCACGGCTTGCCAAAATGTAATGACCGGTCCTTTGAAGATGTCCGGAACCAGCGCATTCCACAGCAGCATCACGGCAAATCCCAGAACGATGCTTCCAACAATGATCATGAGAAAAAATTTTCCGATTGTCAATGGCCATCTGTGTTTCATATTTCACTCCTATAGATTTTGAATGTCGTCATAAAGTTCTTTGAGTTGTTCCCGCAAAAATAATACTGCATACCGCTTGCGGGAAAGTAGTGTGTTCACAGGTTCTCCGGTCGCTTCAGCAATTTCTTTAAATGTTTTCCCTTCAAGTTCATGCATGACGAATACTTGCCGTTGTTCTTCAGGAAGATCATCGAGAGCTTCGGCTAACGCTGTCCAGAATACGGAGCGCGCAAATACTTCGTCCGGTTGCTGAGTCGGATCGAAGAGAATATCCTCAAGACTGAACGGATATTCGCTTTCCGTATCAGTATCATGGAACTGAGGACGGCGCTTGCGATACCAATCGATGACCTTGTTTTTTGCAACGGTAAACAGCCATGATGTCAATTGCTCAATCGGCTCCGTGATGCTGTAGCTTGTGACCAGTTGATAAAATACATCCTGCAAAATATCTTCGGCATCGGCATCGGTTCTGACACGCCTGCGGATGAAATCGAAGAGGCGTCGCCGCTCGTTCCTCATCGTTTTATCGACAGAAGCAAATGCTTCATTCTTTTCATCAATCCCTGGCAGCGTCGGTTCCTTTATTTAGTAAGACGATTCAGCAAAAGAAATATTGTATAACAAGATAAGAAAATGTGGAATGTGTGAAAATCGAATCAAATCAGTGCTCTTTTCCATTGCACTCATTGCGAATATGAATGAAATAAGAGCAGTTGCCTGTTTCTTGGAGCGATTATGATTGCGATGATAAAAGTCAAGAGGAGACTTTTTTGAAGGTGAAAAATGTGAAGTGGTGAGTTGCCCGCAGGCGTAATAACTTAGAAATTGTTCCGAATAAAAAAAATCCAACCGTTTCTGGCTGAGGTTTCGGACATGGCAATCTATTTGAGTTCATTTTATGTTCTTCAAAAACTCCGGCTCACCTTCATGGTAACGCGCAAATGGAAGAAGTGTTCCATAGACCCGTGGATTTGATAGAAAAATATATTCATCATTACGTGATGATGCATCTCCTATTATTCCCCCAATAAGTCCACCTCCAATTAATCCAAGCACTCCACGAGCTATCGTGCTCGTCTCTGTCTCTACGGAAGGATTCAGGTGGAATTAGTTTAAGGCTGGTTTGAATTGGAAAAATCGGAATGACCAAAACATCGGTCAAGGATATTGTCTATAACCCGGACATTCGGCGATTTCTAGAATAGCGATGGTGTCTACTGGTCTGTATTAGTCAGTGACATGTTCAATCTTTGGTGTCCGATACCGGCATATAAGAAATAAGAATCCGGGAATTGTGAAAACCAAAAACCACCAGCCATTGGGGAACTGACCTCTGTTCGCGAAGTGGATGATATAAAACATTACCAAACTTCCCACTGTTATGCTTCCCCCAATGCCTTCTTGCCACCAAGCCAGAATCATTCCAATAGAAATCCCAACAGGAAAGAAAATAAACAGAGTCAATTCTGTCTGCGTAATCAGTGTATAGTTGAATCCTTCACCGATGACGAATAAAATTATGAAGACAATATTAACAACACTCAATATTCTCGCTGCCCAACGAATTAATTGAGTCAAACTAGGATGAGGATTATGATGGTTTTCCATATTCTTTTTTTAAAAAAATTTCTTTTTTGAGGTAAGAAAATTTTATGTAAGAACATCATTCAGCACCTGATAAATGCTGAACACGTAGCACAGGCAATGTATGCACTTTTCCAGAAAAGGTCAATCAATTATGTAAATCTATTCTTTAAAATGGGAAAGATAGCTCAGGGAAATTGTCCATAACTCGGACTTTCAGCGATTTTTAGACTAGCGATGGTATCACCGGGTTTATAGCTGATTTAAACAACGAATTCTTCGCGGAGCGGTGGTTGATGTTGCACAAGAAAAGAAGTATATTTTGCTGTGAAGTAAAAAATGATTCACTTACTTTATGCTGCATATTGTGATCGCCACAGTGAAAGAATAGAATGTTATGAAATATTTAACCATCCTCACAATCTCCATAACCATCATTTTTATTTCTTGCAAGGATACATCAACCCAGCCAGAACAGGCGACAGCGAGCTATAATCAAATGTTATTTGAGCGTCTGGGTGGCGGTAATTTGATCTTTCATGCTTCTGAAACATCCAGCAAAGATACCTTGCAGGTGAACGTAACTCAAGTAGCATATCGTGATACAAGTATTCAAAGAACAATTGCGAGAAACTCCCACAACACAGGAATATTCGATACGCTCATCCAGGCAATGAGTGGAACAATTCAACTTGCCGGTAATTTCAAACATGATACGACGGCTATAGCGGGGACATGGGCATATGTTTACATGGTGAATGGCAATGGTAACACGGAAGTTACCAACATAACCGTTCGCAATGCCTTGTTGGAATTGGAACCAATTGTTGTGGCAACGCTCTAGCTATCCTGGTGGGTTACCCGGTCGCTCACGCTTATACGAAAAACTGTCTGCCGATGTGAACTTCAGTAAATGTTAATTGATGCTTCAGGAAAAAAGTATATTCCCCGAAATAATTCTCTACTGCAAGACGTGTCCTCTTATCACGGAACGAAATGGTATCAAGCATTATGCAGTTTAAGTATCAGTTAACCAGCACAATATGCCGTTGCTTATACAGGAGAGTCTTATGAAATGGTATCATTATATTGCTTGTTTTTTTGCGGGAGCATTTTTAGCCAACATGGTTCCTCACTTTATTCACGGCATTTCCGGTGATAGTTTTCCAAGCCCTTTTGCTGATCCACCCGGTAAAGGTGTATCGTCGCCAACCGTAAACGTCGTGTGGGGCTTGGGTAATCTGGTTGTCGGATATATTCTATTGAAAGCGGGGAGAGTTTCTCAAACGAATACATGGAGCGTTCTGATATTTTTTATCGGGATTGTTTGCGTAAGCATAATGTCAAGTATCACGTTTGTTGGCAAATTCCATTAACAACGATTCGTACACTTAACTATCTCCCACTTGACGATGTGATATACACCCCCCTCGAAAGTTGAGTTAGGTAACTCTATAAAAAAAGATTTATCCTGAGCCATCCTTGGAATGCGGACGAAAACGCGTAAATTCTCTGCCTATGTTCATTTTAAAAAAGTAAATTGGCGCGCCCAGCGGTGTTTGCACATTACTTGAGGGATTTTAACATCGATCCGACTTTCAGTAACTACGATTGAATCAGTTAATTGATGGCTGGATGAAAAAGAAAGAGTCGCAACAGCTCTACCGAGGGTGGTCAGAATATCCGGGATACGTTATGAGGAGGCGATACGGAAAAAATATTTAGGAACTGCGGTCAGGAAACGCTTGACTAACTGACAGATATTGTATAGGTTATGAATACAACAAAGACACGAAGTGAGAAATGAAAAACAACCGCTCTATTGAAGATATAAGAATAGCCAGATCGCTGGAAAAGGAAATAAAAGTAGACTTACATTCGTTAATAGTGAGGCAACATTTTTATATGTTTCGTGCATTGCTGCAGAAAGATCCCGAAGACAATTTGCGGGTCGGTGATAGGGGAGTAATTATAAAAAAAGATAAAAACTTCACCTGGTTTTTTCTTTTTGATGACAATATCAACGAGTATCGCCGTTTAATAAAAGTTTCAACGAAACAGACCGAGATACCGGTCGTGTTAATAAAAGACCCCGGAACATTTTCTATGAGTTATACTTCTCAGCACGTATAAAAACATCCTCCCAATTGATCCCCTGAGTAAATCCGGCGGTGCCCGGGTGATACATTACGTTTTTGTCTCACTCAAATTAGGTCAGGGCCCGGATGGGCATTAAGAATAATTATTAATCTGAAAAACACTTGACACTTTCAATTGTTCGTCGTAAATTAGTGTATCAGGTAATAAGAGTTTTTCCCCACTCAATATTTCTTTAAAATTAGAAATCCCGCTCCTGAGACCCTACGTGATGCGTGGCCCTCCCACACGCTACACAACTTAGCTGCGGGATTATTATTTCAAGTATTTTAATCCTGAGGACAATTTTTTTTGGTATGTATGAATGCCGATTGGAGTTAACTTGGCAAGCCTCCGGATCGTGTATCAAACGAATTATTGTCGGTGTCAAATTAGCGTGGGAGGAACATCGAGCTACTCTTAAAATTCAGCAAAGTGTTTGCATTAGCTTTCCGGGTAGACGTCGCGGATTTGTAGCCGTGGATGTTCTGGCATGCTTTCTTCTATAATCATTCCAAAAGAAACAAAAAAATTTTTGTGATGAAAGTTAATTTGCTGCATCGGTTGTTGGTTGCTTTGATTGAAATAGTTTTCCATTGTCCGATAATCATGTGACCTTTGAGAAGTTAACAGCCCTCGCTTTCATAGTAGCGGCAAATACCTTACCATTTAAATGCTCATTCTTTGGTTTACCACCGATCGATTCTCGTTATTTCATGACTTGTTTGGAAAATCAAAATTTCCTCACTTTAATCTGGCAAGCCAGTCGTTTATTATTTTTAGAAAATTACGGAACGAAATATGTGACCGGCAAGACATCGTAATATAAATTTTATGTTAGTTTAAATGGCGGGATGCACCCCAAATTTTGCAATTTATTCGGTTATTTCAATATGTGCCGGGCAGGGAGTTAAAGAAAAACATTTTGGATTACAGATTATTTTTGGACGGATTCGACCCTGGTGTGGTAATGCTCCGAGTCGGTTTTTGGGGTCGGGCCCGAATAATATTTGACGGAACCGATATTCCGTGCACGAACGGGTCATACATTCTCAAGACCAGCAAAGGGTACGTTGTTCCTCTTAGGCTCAAGCGACGGTTTCTTGATCCTGTTCCGGTAGTCCAGGTTGGCATGCTACCGATTCATGTCGTGACCCCATTCAAATGGTTTGAATATTTATGGGTTATAGGATTAGTTGTCTTAAGTCTTGGATTGGGGATTTGGATGCATTCTTTTGAAGACAGCTATACTGTCATCGGAAGTATTTGTTTCTTTGTGGGAGTTCCGCTGGTTTTCTTCTCTTTCAGAATTTTCCGTTCACGAATGTCCCCAATGCTTAAATATTTGACCACGAGTGGTTTAGCTGTGCTCGTTTACCTCGCCATTTCTGTCACGTTGATATTATTCCATTTAACAGTAGCAATAGCCTCTAATGTGGAAATTGATAAGCAATACGAAAAAATTCTGAAAATATCTGAACAAGAAGAAATTCATGGGAATAATCACAATTTGAAAGTCGACACAAAATTGGTTCCTGTTGGGACAAGTGTAGATCAGTTCGGTATGCCCATGATCGACGTGGACGTCGTTCGTATTCGTTCATTATTAAGAAGTGGAAAATACGCCGAACTGGACAGCGTCCTGGATTCCTTTCAAAAACTCTTCGAAAAGGATTTTCACTTCGAAGATGCTGCATCGCAAGCTTTTCGTGCTTTTGCGATTCCAGACTCTACGTTGTCAAGATTTTTACGGGCTTGGGTAAGAACCGAACCGAATCGTTATCAACCTTATCTTGCACGAGGAGCCTATGAGGAGGCAATGGGATGGGAAAGCCGAGGTCGAGATTGGGCTAAAAATACACCGGATGAAAATTTTGAGAAGATGTCGGACTATTTTGCCGATTCCAAAAGTGATATTTTTCAGGCGCTTACCATTGAATCTCACCTTATGGTGGCATATGAGTTACTCATGGATATTTCCCGTGCAGAAAGTGATAAGCAAGTGTCTGAATTGTTGATCACGGCGGGTTTGAAACTATGTCCGTACGTCTACCGCTTGCGCGAACGTTACATGATGGGACTTACACCCCGTTGGGGTGGTTCGTATCGCACCATGGAATTGTTTGCCAGGGAATCGGAAAAGTTTGCACACTATAATCCGAAGCTGAAAATTTTGTATGCGTTGATACTGTCGGATCAGGCAAATCTCAGTTATCTTGATTCAAATTCAGAAGCCTCGATCCAGTTGTACACTAAAGCGTTGTCAATTGGGGAAAGCCCGATTTTTTATCATCAAAGAGGAAATGATTTTTTAGATTTGAATAAATATCAAGAGGCCCTGAGTGACTTTGAGAAAGCCGATGCGCTTTCTCCCCGGAATCCGGATATTCTATTTTCAAAGGCATGGGCATTGGCTCATCTCGGAGATCTTTCATATTCGTCTCAATTGCTTGATTCAACGGTTTTATTGGATCCAAGATTCATTTCAGACGTTGACAACCTAAGAAAGTTTTTTGCTCACAAGACGGTGCTTCGCGGATATGCGTTACACGAACAACACCATGATGCGGAAGCAATTCCTGTCTTTAACGATGCGGCAGCATTTTATCCCGAGGATGCTGAAGCCTACTACTATCGCGGAGTATCCTATGCGGAACTCCGACAATGGAACGAAGCAGCCACAGATGTCGAAAAGGCAATCAGCTATGATCCGCACAATGCCTCATATTATGGATATCTTGACTGGGTGCTTACGCAAACGGGGAACTGGGCGACCATCGCCGATTATTGGGGAAGGCTGATTTCGCTTGAACCGGAAAATGCACGGGCATATCTGTATCGTGCCGGAGCTTTTTACCACCAAGGTGATCTCGAATCTGCGCTGAAGGACGCGCAAAAATCATGCGATCTCGCAAAGGGAGACGGATGTGATGCTGTCAAGAAATTGGAATCACAATTGAAGACAGCTTCGGGAAAATGAGTCATCAATAGGGTGGTTGACATTACCTATCATTCTTTTGTAGTCCATAAATCCTCAAATGATACGTGGCCTTCCATTACGGTACTTTCCCTTGACATTCTCATAGGAATATTTTACTTTCATCCAACTATTTGGAGGGTTTACTGTCAATCATGAGATTCCTTTCCTTCTGTATTTCTTGGAGAATATTTATGGAGAAAGCTTCAATCAGATGTTTTATGCTTGTTGGGTTTATCTCACTAACGATCTTATCTTGTCAAAATAAGAATTCATCATCTGACACATCGGATCGCCCGCTGACTATTGCCGATTCCATTGCCGGAACTTATAAGTTGAAACCCGATAAGCGATTCCTCCTTGCAGTCGGAAATATTCATCATTTCATGACCGGTGAAGATGAGACTTTAGCAAAATCCGATTTCAGTGAGGGCGAATGGCATATCAGCTATCAGGGAACGGAAGTTGGAACGCTTCCTGAGATTCCGGATTTCCAGGATCTTGAAAGTCTGCTCGAACATTGGGCTGCAACTTTACAGAAGGATCATGCTCTTGAGCTCTCCGATTCGAATTATTCAACCTCAGAGGTAATCGAAAAAGAATTGAATTCTTTTCAGCCCATAAGCGTCGCTCATGCGATGAACGAAGTTGGTGAGTTGTGGAAAAAGAGCCCACGGAGTTCACTTTTGATGTCTCAGGCTACCAAAGGGCTTGTCCGCTTAAATGTTATGCATTTGGATAAATTCGGTCTGGCGGATGAAGTCCCCGCAAAGGCTCTTGCCGTTCTTGCGCTAACGAAAGCTCTGACGAAGCAACACATGGAAAGAGAAGAATGCCTGCTTTCATACACTATGGGGTATTCAGAGCATGGCTTGCGTGTTAGTTCCTCTCTATCATCGCTGGATCCTGTGCGACTGTATATAGAGCAAAAGGATCAGCAATTGATGAATGTGGCGTCTTCTGACAGCGGTACGGTTGAGGGAAAATATCTTTCACTTCTCAGGCTTGCATCAAATGGTGAACTGGAGCCTTTCTGGAATTGGGCGGGTAAATATTTTAATGAAGAGCAGTATTCGCTTCTCATCTTCAAGTGTGGACTCGAAATGCATACATTTTCTATATCTCCGGATATGGCTGAAGCGCTTCCCCGTGTTGTCTTGGTGTCAGTTGCACTAGATGCAACCACAATGCCCGATATTGCCAATGTATCGAGCAAGGGTAATTCGCAACCCTTAACTCCGGCTAAATATAAATTCTTGGCTCAATTTGTCGACCAGGTTTTGCGCTCGGAGACATCAACCTTATTGAATTCGTTCGAGTCCGGAATTGCCGCTTTGGACAAACGATATCAGGGACCATTTCTCGACGGGAAAACATATGAGGCGTTCTACAAAGGATATTTCTTTTCTTCGTTTTATACAATTGGTATACATTATCTCGATCAAATCTCATCGATTGAGGGTGCCAAAATGTACGATACACTATTGGGTGAAAGTAAAGAAGGGATCGCATCGGAGATCCAGCGATGGTACGGGGATTTGACAAAGTCGAAAGAGGGAAAACTTCCTGCCATTATACTCCTGGATGATATGAAGTTATTGAACCATCTCGGCGCCCCTGCTATTGCGAGGATTATGGATGAGTTTGAGGATTATTGCTCTCCCGGTGATGTGTCCATTCTCTCGGCGATGAAGGAGTTTGCCGGTAAACTTGATAGCAGGCCTTCGGAAATTATTGAGTTTTCTGACAGAGCATACCACAATCTCGCTGATCTGAAGCTTGCTGAGAATCTTACAGTACACCTTATAAAGTCATCGGCTTCTCTTTTTCCTTTTACACAAGTTTGGTTAGCACATTTTCAGGGAAACGACATCATGATGAAACAGCTAATCGATTCGGGATCGTTTGATCTCATCTCGAAGATACAAATTTTACGATGGTTCGATGCCGACGGGAGGATCGGCAAAGAAGAAATTTCCGGGAGATATCGGAACCTGATTTCCCGCAACCCGAGTGATTATGAATTAAGCTATTGGTTTGCCAAATATCTGGAAAAATCGGGAATGTACGATAGTGCACGATTCTTCATGCGGGCATGGCTTGATCGCAAAGTACCCACGGATGGGCTCGAGAGGGTGTTTTGCCAGACATTGATTGCACAATCATATTATGATGAGAAGCGGTACGATGATGCATGGAGAGAAATTCAACCAGCGGCGGAAAGCTGGCAAAGAAATGCAATGGGGTACGCATCGAAGATTCTTAATAAAATGGGCAGAACCAGGGAATCAGAAAAAATGGCTCGGGCGGAAATGGACCGATATTCGGACGAGTTGATAGCGAGGATGGATATTGTTTCACTTTTGTGGGAGTGGGGGAGATATACCGATGCAGCCCAGGTATTGAAAAATTCCCCGCATGCGATCCGTGGTGCGGACTTGCAGTCAATTGTTTCGCCAAGATTCTTTGAGACGATGTCTCAAAAAGATAAGGATGAAGTTATCAAAGCCTTTTCTGCCCTCATCGGTCAGGGTTTTGATAATATCGGACTGATGACTCTTTCATATCCGTTTGAATCTTCCGGCAAACACGAAATTGCTTTCGAAATGACCAGCCGGTTGCATGCCAATGGTGGTGCCCAATACATTTTTTGGGCACATGCATATCGCAATCTAAAAGTATATCGGGGAGACACAGTGGCACTCGCGTGGTTGCAAAATTTGATTCCTGCTGGAGATAGGAATTTTGCAGGTATGGCCTTTTATGACCAGGGTCGTTTTGAACTTCTCTGGGACGTTGTTAAAGACCCTGAGTCAGGCGGGCATGGCCCGGATTTTGTCTGGTTGATGAGGGCGGCAGCGGTTGTGAGATCCGGCATGGAAAAGAATCCTCATTGGAATGAGGTTGTCGAACATTATAAAGAGACAAATAAATCATATTACGATGTCACCGGCCGGTTCCTTGTTGGGCTTGCAAAACAAGATGAAGTTCTTGCCCTTGCGACGGATCCTAAGAAAGTATGTGAGCTTTCATATTACATCGGATTGAAAGCACAGGCGTATGGTCGTTATGAGGAAGCGTCTGATTGGTTTCGCTCATGCATTGAGACAGGCCTTACCAATAACGGCGAGTATCGGTGGTCATTTATGACGTTGATGAGATGGCTGAGGAGCGGAAAAAACCTCAGCCGTCTTGCTGCTGAGGAAAAGCAAAAGATGCTGGAGTCTTTTGAGGAGAATTTATGAGCATCTGAAGTTTTGGAGATTGCTTTTAAATGGAAAACAACTGTAAACCTCAATGACTAGAAACTTGGTATGAAGCATATGCTTCATTTGAATGGGGGTGACACCAAGATTCACTTTGTGGGATGTTTCAATGATAACGGTCTATCCAAACACCGAATCGCTGAGAATGTGCTCATCTCAGGTCTGGGGAGGCCACTTTCGGAATTGCATAAAATTTACTGAAAGGTGCAATTGGATATCTAAATACGAAGTAGGCAGTCATTCAATCACCATGCTATTCATTCTACGTAACGCCGATCTGTTCCAAAAGATTCCTTCGGAAAATGGCTTTTGCGATGATCGGTTACTATGCTCCGAAACGATACCGTCTTCTTTACCTGCGTAAAAGTCTTACTCGGATCACCAACATTCATTTTATTGAAGAACGAAAAAGCCTTTAATCGGACTACCCGTCGTCAGCGCAGTAGTGTAACGCCTCTGTGTCTCAAAATCGATATACGAACTTCCATCTCCGCCATGTGAATACACGGCATAGAATACCGTATCACCGTAGGAAAATCCCGAATCAACAATAAAATTAGATTTCCATAACTGATATGTAAACGTGATTGAATCGGGTGCAATGCTGAGTTCGTCTGTGCCTAAGTAATTACTGGGATTGGAACTGACTGCACTTGTTTTACCTTCAAACATTAAAACGTTTCTCTCGTAGGGAGCCGTATTTGTAATTCTTCCAAACACAGTTATGAATAATCCAGTATCTAATGTAGATATCCTCGTAACGTCAAATGTTGGTGCCTGCCCCAAAATCACACCCGGCAGGAATGCATCTCCACCACCAACAAATTGAAACATGGCGATCTTCGTAGTTCCGTAACCGTTTTTTGAAAACGTAAAATTCAATATTCCCGTTTCGACATTGTCGAGCTCATATTTGCCCGTCGAGTCGGTCATTGCTGAATTTGCAGTTCCATCGATTGTTACACGAATTCCCCGAAAGTCCGTTACGTCGATGTTGATATTTTCGTCACTGAGATATGCATGTCCGATCAGATTTCCTTTTAACAGCGGCCCTGCGGGCCCGACATCTCCATTTGATCCCTTGCACCCGAACTGAACGAAAGATACGACCACTAAAAACAAAACAATCACAAAACATGTTTTCATATTGATTCTCCTTATAGCATAATTGATCACCGGACTTACTTTCTAATATTACGAAATATTTAATCCTACACTCATACAACCTCCACCTGATTTCTCTGTAATCCTATCCTGCGATATTGTCTTCCGATCATTTCTATATTAAGAATGATCATTTCATCAACACCATTTTCTTTGTCTGCATAAAATCACCTGCCACAATCCTGTAAAAGTAAACTCCACTTGGAACATTTAACGCATTCCAACTGACGGAATGTTCTCCCGGTTCGTTCTTACCATTGACAAGAGTTGCGATCTGTTGACCGAGAACGTTGTAAATCTTCAGCGTGACGTTACTTGCTTTTGCAAGTGTGTAACTGATTTGAGTAGTTGGATTGAAGGGATTGGGATAATTATTGTTTAGGACATATTTGTCTGGAATTTCACTATTGTTGTTTACGCTTGTGGGATTCGTAACCATAATCCATAGCGTATCCGAAACCCACATTTGTGGCCATAACAAAAGCGATGCTGTGAGGGCATGTTTACCAAGCCCCAAATTTGCTCCAGTTATAAAGTTTTCAAAATATGAAGCTCCCCAGACAATAGAATCATGCGTCGGGATATTTCTGTAATGAAATGCCGCATCACAAATCCTTTCGGCTTGAACCATCCAATCAAGAGTATCAACACTGAAATCAGCTTCACAACCAGAATAAAACTCTAAGGTATAAGTTGTATCGCTAAAATTTCTTGCTGTAATTGTGACCGAGATAAAATCATTTAGATAAATACTTTTATTAGTGGACACACTGAAACTTGTTTGCCCCATCAATTGGTTTGTAAATGTTGCAAGTAAGATTAGAATGAACAAAGATTTCATAAATTATCTCCCTTCATCCAATTGTTGAATAACTCAGTCACCATCATTTCATCAACACCATTTTTTTCGTCTGCACAAAACCACCAGCAACAATCCTGTAAAAATAAACACCGCTCGGAACATTTAACGCATTCCAACTGACGGAATGTTCTCCCGGTTCGTTCTTGCCATTGACAAGAGTGGTGATTTGCTGACCAAGAACATTGTAGATTGTTAAAGTAACCTTGCTAGCTTTGGGAAGTGTGTAACTGATTTGTGTAGTTGGATTGAATGGATTCGGATAATTTTGTGACAAGCTAAATTGATTTGGTAATTTCGGAGTTTCTTTTACAGATGTGACTGATTGATAGGTAAAGATGTCACGATAATTATTCACCCACACACTATCGTTCCAAGTCTGATCCAAATCGCTGATCTCCTTCCCATTTACATCATAGGTGGAAATATATCGCTCAGAATTCACCCAGACACTATCCTTCCAAGTCTGAATCCATTCGCTAGTATTTTGTCCGCTCGCATCGTAGGTGAAACTATACAGGTAAGCATTCATCCATTCATTTCCAAACCAAATCTGAACCAATTCGCTAGTGTCGTGTCCGCTTGCATCGTAGGAAAAACCATACAGATAAGAATTAATCCATGCACTTCCAATCCAAGTCTGAACCATTTCGCTAGCATCATGTCCGTTCGCATCATAAGTGGGACTATACCGAAAAGCATTCACCCATCCACCTCCAATCCAATGCTGAGACAATTCGCTAGTTAAATGTCCGTTCACATCATAGGTGAAATGATACAGATAATTATTTATCCATGCACTATCCTTCCAAGTTTGATCTAAATCATTAGTATCATGTCCATTCGCATCATAAGTGGTAATATCCCGCCAGTCATTCACCCATCCACTTTCAATCCAAGTCTGAACCCATTCACTAGTGTCATGTCCGCTCGCATCGTAGGTTAAACTATAGCGATAAGAATTTATCCAGCCCGTATCGTTCCAAGTCTGCTCCAAATCGTTAGTATCATATCCGTTCGCATTGTAGATAGTAATATCCCGCGAAGAATTCACCCACCCAGTATCGTTCCAATTCTGGTTGACATCAATAACAATCTGCCCATTAGAAAGAGCTCTTTTCTGAGAATGAATTTGTTTTTCGTTCGCGAGTAACCTTTTATTGAATGAATCTAACGGTGTGGCAAAAGTATTATTGGTGTTTGCTCTACTGCCACTCAAACTGGGAAAACCATTGAGAAGGAAAACCTGGGTTTTCTTATACTGATTGTATAAAACAGGTTGAGAATAGACGGTCAGGGTGGTGACGGACAAAATTCCTAAAACAAAAGGTAGAATTTTCATAATATCCCTCCAACAAAGTGGAAATCTTGAATAGACAGTTGTTAAAAGAACGGTAAAAGAAGATGATGGTGAGAGGTAATGTGTGATAGTAATACTTTAATCGGACAAAATCAAGTTCGGCAAATCCTAAAATGGGAAAGATAGGTCAAGGATATTGCTTATAACTCGGACTTTAACCGATTTTTAGTATAGCGATGGAGTCCACGGGTATGTGACTGATTTAATCAACGAATTCTTTGCTGAACAGGTGGTTGATGTTGCACAGGAAAAAGAGGTGTATTCTCCGAAATAATTCTCCACTCCGAGATGCAGTATATTATCACAAAACTACATGCTATACTGCAGGACAACTATTAGTTAGACATTTTTGTGATGGAAACTTTTGAGCAAAAATTGGCAAGAGTATTAAACGAGAAAGTTGATCTTGTTGAATACACTCCGACAACGGTCACCGCTTGACGGCGCTGACAGCAAGAGACAAGGCGTAAGTGTTCGTTAGCCCCGAGTCGACCGCAGTCCAGCTCATCCCGCTATTAGTGGAAAGAAAGACGCCATCATAAGTTCCCGCAAAGAGATTCGTGCCGCTGACAGCAAAAGAATAGACGGTAGTGTTCGTTAGCCCCGAGTCGACCGCAGTCCAGCTCATCCCGCTATTAGTGGAAAGAAAGACGCCGCCACCATTAGTTCCCGCAAAGAGATTCTTGCCGCTGACAGCAAGAGAATAGACGGTAGTGTTCGTTAGCCCCGAGTCGACCGCAGTCCAGTTCGTTCCGCTATTGGTGGAAAGAAAGACGCCGCCACCATAAGTTCCAGCAAAGAGATTCTTGCCGCTGACAGCAAGAGAGAAGGCGTAAGTGTTCGTTAGCCCCGAGTCGGTCGCAGTCCAGCTCGCCCCGCTATTGGTGGAAAGAAAGACGCCGCCACCATAAGTTCCAGCAAAGAGATTCGTGCCGCTGACAGCAAAACACAAGGCGTAAGTGTTCGTTAGCCCCGAGTCGGCCGCAGTCCAGCTCATCCCGCTATTGGTTGAAAGAAAGACACCGCCGAAATAAGTTCCCACAACGAGATTCTTGCCGCTGACAGCAAGAGAATGGACGGTAGTGTTCGTTAGCCCCGAGTTGACCGCAGCCCAGCTCTTCCCGCTATTGGTGGAAAGAAAGACGCCGCCACCCCAAGTCCCCGCAAAGAGATCTGTGCCGCTGACAGCAAAAGAATAGACGGTAGTGTTCTCTAGCCCCGAGTTGACCGCAGTCCAGCTCTTCCCGCTATTGGTGGAAAGAAAGACGCCGCCACCATTAGTTCCCACAAAGAGATTCGTGCCGCTGACAGCAGAAGATCCTGAACTAGGCTCGGTTGGATTGCTATTCTTGTTGCATGTCCACGAGAACAGAACAATAAGTGATGCTAATGAAATAAAAAAGTATCTGTGTTTCATCATAGACTCCTTTAGATTCTTGTTAAAGGCAGTTGTTCTCTTCGATTCTGACTTCGAAGTTAATAGAGAACCAACAGGTCTCAGGATCGGTTGCACTAACAGCCAGGGAAATAGTATCAAGCCTACTGCTCTGGTCGTCATCAGCGCCCTTTCATTGCTTTGAGATTGTTTAAGTTCAATGAATTTACAATCACTGCTTTGAACGCAGAAATAATTAGGTAAGAACAACGCGAGCGTGATAGAAGCACAAATCCCTGAACGCAATGTATATAAATCCCAAGATTAAATCAATCAGTTATGTAATTCTACTGGCTAAAACGAGAAAGATAGGTCAAGGATATTGTTCATAACTCGGACTTTCAGCGATTTTT
>CAVQPS010000010.1:0-662307 GCA_963714795.1 uncultured Ignavibacteriales bacterium
ATTCGATATTGCAATTGTTCCCCTTCCGCCTACTATACTGCTTGAACTTCCAAGAGTAATTAAACCGGCATACGTATCGGCACCGCCTGAATTCATTAACGCACCACCGCCACCCGGACCTGTTCCGTTTAATGTGAGAGGTTCGCTATAAGGCTCATTCCAACCGGCTAAATCCAATGCAGCACCGGCAGCAACAATAGTTCCGCCTGCAGTGGTTCCTAAAGGACCTGCACTCGCCGAGGTAGCGTGGGCTCCAAATTTTATTACTCCCGCGTTGATATTTGTTAAGCCTGTATAAGTATTCTGTCCGGAAAGTGTCCATGTACCGGTTCCGTTTTTCGTAAGAGTACCCGTACCTGTTCCTATAATACTTGCTATATAGCTCGGGCTTGTTTGAGTACCGTCTAATGTAAGACCGAACCCGGAACCTGTTATTGTTCCGGCATTGGAAAAAGTCATCGGTCCATTATTTGCAACAATTGTACTTGAACTTCCAAGAGTTAATAATCCACTGTAGGTGACACTGGTTGCAGAACTATTTGTAACCGCACCGGCACTTGAAACTCCAGTACCATTAATAGTTAATCCTTCAGCCGTACCTAAAGTAAAACCATTCAGATCAAGCGTACCGCCTGATGAAACTACTGTTCCCGCCCCGGTCGTTCCTAACGGAGTATTCGTTGCCCCACCCGCCGCTCCGAGTTTCAATGTCGCGCCGGAGTTTATTGTAGTCAATCCGGTATATGTACTCGATCCTGAAAGTGTCCAAGTACCGCCGCTTATTGTGACTGTTCCCGATGTCGTTCCGATAATGCTTGCAACACTTCCACCACTTGTTCCGCCTAAAGTCAATCCAAACGTTGCGCCGGTAATTGTTCCGGCATTCGTTATTGCTATTGTTCCTGTAGTACTTCCATTCGCAATGATACTGCTTGCACTGCCAAGCGTTATCAACCCGCTATAACCTACCGCTGTTGCCGAGCTATTAGTCAAAGCACCACCACTGGAGATACCGGTTCCGTTTAACGTAAGCGGTTCAGCAGTTGAAAGTGTAAAGCCATTCAAATCTAAAACAGCTCCGCTTGTTACTGATGTTGCACCGGCCGTAGTTCCAAGAGGACCATTCGTTCCGTCTCCGGTCGCTCCAAGAGCAAGTGTACCTGCATTGATTGTTACGGCACCGGTATATGTATTGTTACCGGACAAAACCATTGTTCCCGCACCGGCTTTGGTCACACCAAAAGTTGAACCGCTTATAATTCCACTCACAGTAAGATCAACAGCAGACGTACCATCATCTGCCACCGTAAAGTTGCGTGTTGCACCCAATGCTACTGGGCATGAAATTGTAGCGCCGCTCGTTCCCGTGGTGGCGTCGTTGATTGTAACATCTCCCCCGAGAGTTAGAGTACCCGTACCGGTAATTGACGATGCGGTTGTCGCACCACCATACATAACAAGACTGGTTGGCGATCCGAGGTTAAAAGTAGATAACGCAAGAGTTACACCCGCGTTAACGGTTAGTGTTCCATTGACCGTCAGACTTGCTGCTAATGTTTTTGTACCGGAACCTGATGCGGTCAAATTCCCATACGTTTCGCTCGTTACCGATTGTGTCGTACCTTCATAATTGACGGTTGAGGTGGCATTAAGAGTAACAGTGGTATAGTTTGTCGGAAAAGCATTCGTCCCACCGATATTCAATGCCGCTCCTGCTGAAACAGAGAGAGTACCGCCCGATGCACTTCTGTTTAAGGTATTCGAACCTAAATCAAATGTACCGCTCGTGACACTGAGATTTCCATCCGGAGTTGCGTTCGCGGCCAGAGTGAGTGTTTGACCTGAAGTCATGCTCACCGTAACATTGTTGAGACCAGAGCCATTTAACTCACCTCCGGTTGATACTGAATTACCGGAATATGTAACATTGTAAACACCGGCACCTTGCGGTGTACCGGTCATGGTTCCACCACTCATATTGATGCTCGATGTTGTTGCCATAGTAAGGTTGGTTCCTGCCGCAAATGTACCGGCAATGACACTTACCGTTCCTGCGTTAGCAATTGTTTTAGCGGCATCAAGAGTTACGGTAAAGCCGGGGTTGTCGATCGACAAAGTCCCCGTAAGATTGGTAGGCAAATTAGAACCGATATTTTGTGCCGCAGTTCCATCGTACGTGTAATTTGCAGCGACATTGAGAGTTTTCGTTGTAGTTTGGATCGTTCCTGTGCTATTGAGTCCATTCGTGTTTGCAGTTTTAAGTGTTGCACCGCTTGCAAGTGTATATCCGCCTGCACCGGTTACCGTATTCGTTCCGGCATTGTGAGTGCCGTTGACTGTAAGAGTGTTCGCGCCGACGGCAATGTTGCCACCGCTTTGAGTTAATGTTCCACTCACGGCAATGCTCATGCCGAGGGTGGTCGTTCCAGCAGTCGTAGTCAGATTGTTAAAGGTTGTAAAAATGGTTGTTGGAAGTGTATTGGTTGCAGTAAGAATGACTGTGCCTGTACCAGGAGTCCAAGTACCAATAAATGTGGCTGTGGCTGTGAACGACTGACAAATGAGAGTTCCACCATTCGTCATATTGATGCTACCTAAACGAATGGCTGACATTCCCACTGTGACAACTCCTGACACCGTCACTTGAGAGGCCGAGTTAAACGCCAACGTTCCTGCACCTGTACCAGCAGTTGAACCGCCAAGCTGTACGCTTGCGCAGACAGCATTCGCAACGTCCACGGTGAGAGTCGCTCCACCATCCACTATAATTGCATCGGCAGACGAAGGCAATCCGCCCGTGCCTGACCCGCCAGTTAGTGCACTCCAATTTGTGTTTGCGCCAACGGTAATTGTCGCCGCCTTTGCTTCCGTCGCGCCAATGAACACAACAGCAAGAATAATAATCGAAAAAAGTATTAACCTTTTCATTTGTATCCCCCGTGAAAATGGTTGAATGGAAAATAAATATAATCGTTGGAATAATAAACGTTAAACAACACACTGGTTGGTTTCAATAGGGAAAGTATCGTACTACGGAAAAACCGTATCAAGTTCATCGAGGCGTCAAATAATAGTGATTGGATCGTTCGAATGCGTGAACACGGCATTCAAAATAGTTTAGCATACTGTCAAAATAAAAATAATCAAACACGCGAAATGCCTTTCGAAATCATCATACAACAAATATTTTCAAGAACTATACTTGAAGATGTTAACCAAACTGAGAGGGACGGTTTTGAAAAAAAGTGGGAAGGCAATTGCGGATTGTTTCGAGGTCATTTCACCACAAAAAAAAGACCTTATCTCATCTCCTAACCTAAATCCACCTATCCTTGCGAGTCTGGGCTACATCTGACGCCCATGAATATCTAAAATTAAATGACATATACAAAACCAGACATGACACAAATCAACATAGGATTGTTTCAGGCATCTGCAAAACGAGTTCTTTTTTCGTCAATCAGAAAAAATATGGTCAATAGCAATTACTTTGAGTCTTTTTGGTTGTTTCCCTGGATATGGATTTGGGGAATGATCTCTTTTACAATAAAAAAATCTCCGGTGCTAATTTATCGTGAATGATGGCATGGAGGGTTCCACAGGGGCAAATTCACTTTGTATGTCTTTTTGCCACAAACAGATCCCGCTCTTGGAAAGAACAGGCAATATAATAGAACAGCGAGACCGCTTCACAAAAAGCGATCTCGCTGTTTATGTATTCGTACAGTCTTAATTCAAATGCTGAGTGACTTTATCCACTAAATGGCGTTTCGGTACTGCTCCGACAATCTGTTCAATAACCCTTCCTTCTTTGAAAATCAGCAGCGTCGGGATGCTCCGGATACCGTATTCCATCGCGGTACGCGGATTCGAATCCACATCCATTTTTGTCACTTTGAGTTTCCCGTCGTATTCGTTGGCAATTTCTTCAACAACCGGCGCAATCATTTTGCATGGCCCGCACCAGACTGCCCAGAAATCGACGAGCACCGGCTTATCGGAAGCAAGAACTTCCGCCTGAAAATTTGCATCATTTACGGTAATCGGCTTCATAGTTAAAATTCCTTTAGTATGATAATCTTATCGTCTCTTTAACAATATACGAAAAAATAATTTAATTTGAAAATTTTACGCTGTTGGAACCGAGCAGATCTTCCACTGCGGCGACAAATGCATCGCTCGCATCGACATTATATTTTGTCGACTGCAGACGGATCGGCTTTTCCTGTTCACGATTGATCAGCGTGAAAACACATGCGCATTTTCCTTTATGTTTTTCGGCAACTTTGCGCAACTCGCCGATCGTCTGCTCCTGTATCGCTTCCATATTGATCGAAAGAATGACGCTCCGCGTAAACCGTTCCCGCACGCGTTCCATCGCAAAAACTTCCTTCACCACGATCCGCAACGAATCGCCGTTTTGTTCCGCATTGCCGCTCACCATCACCATCGCATCGGGAACGAGTATGTTCTGGCAGACTTTATACGCATCGGAAAAAATAATGCACTCTCCTTTGCCGGTAAAATCCTGCAGAGTCGCGAATGCCATCATGTTTCCCTTTTTATCGATCTTCTTTTTGACGGCAGAGACGATACCGCCGGCGCGGACGAGCGTTCCGTTTTTGATGGCGGAAGGATTGCCGAATTGCGCTGTCGCAAAAGCCGACATTTCCAGCTCGTACCTCCGCAACGGGTGCCCGGAAACATAAAAGCCGAGAACCGATTTTTCGCGGGCAAGCTTATCCGCCCCAACCCATTCTTCAAATGCGGGCATCACCGGAAGCGATTCGGCAACTTTTGCGGCAGTTCCCCCTTCAAACAATGAGGATTGTCCCTGCGATGTTTCAACTTTTGAATTTTGTCCGAATTGAATCGCTTTCGGAATGCTTTCAAAAAGTTGCGCACGGTTCGGCAGGATACTGTCGAATGCGCCTGCCTGCACAAGTCCTTCGAGCGTTTTCTTGTTGACCAGACGCAAATCGACGCGGCGGCAAAAATCGAAAATATTGTTGAACGGTCCTTTTTCGGTACGCGATTGTATGATATTTTCCACGGCGCTGACGCCGACATTTTTGATCGCGCTCAAACCGAACCGGATTCCTTTCGGCTTGACGACGAACCGCACACTGCTTTCGTTGATGTCGGGCGGCAGAACGTCGATTTTCATCTTGCGGCATTCTTCGATCAACTGGACAACGTAATCGGTGTCGCCGATCTCGGCTGAAATTGTCGCCGCCATGAATTCTGCCGGGTAGTGCGCTTTCAGATATCCCGTTTGATAGGCAAGCACGGAATAGGCGACGCTGTGCGATTTGTTGAAACCGTACGATGCGAATTTTTCGATCATGTCGAAAATTTCGCCGGCAATTTTTTTCGAAAAACCACGCCCGACAGCACCGTCGATAAACTCGACCTTCTGTTTCGCCATCAGATTTTTGTCTTTTTTGCCCATGGCACGGCGCATGATGTCGGCTTTGGCGAGAGAAAGTCCGGCAACCTCGCTGGCAATTTTCATCACCTGCTCCTGATAGACGATGATGCCGTATGTTTCGCTGAGAATCTGTTCCAGCTTCGGATGGAGATATTCGATCTTTTGTGAACCCTGTTTCCGCCGTATAAAATCGCCGATCATTTCCATCGGTCCGGGCCGGTACAACGCGTTCATCGCGACAAGGTCGTTAATGCTCGTCGGCTTCAGCTTGCGAAGCCAGTCCTGCATGCCGGTCGATTCAAATTGAAACACACCCGCCGTATGTGCCCTGGCAAATAGTTCGAATGTTGCCGGATCACTTTCGGGAATTGCATCGAGATCCAGATCGACGTTATGATTTTGTTTGATGAGTGCAAGCGCATTTTCGATGACCGTCAATGTCCGAAGGCCGAGAAAATCCATTTTCAACAGACCGATCTTTTCCAGATCGATCATGTTGTATTGCGTCATGACGTCGGTTTGATTCGTTTTATAAATCGGCACATAATCGGTCAACGGACCGGGAGCAATGACGACGCCGGCGGCGTGCGTCGAAGAATTGCGGTTCATCCCTTCGAGTACGAGAGAAATTTCGATCAGCTCGCGGATTTTTTCGTCTTTACTCTCCTTTACCCATTTCAAATCGGGATTTGTTTCGAGGACTTCGGCAAGAGGCGTGACTTTCCCCTGGATAACGGGAATTTGTTTGGTGATCGATTCGGTCGTGCTGAGCGGAACACCGAGCACGCGGCCAACATCTTTCAGCACGGCACGGGTTGACAGCGTTCCAAACGTGATGATCTGCGAAACGGAATCTTCGCCGTATTTTTTCTTGACATACTCGATAACGGCTTCACGCTTGCTGTCCGAAAAATCGATGTCGATGTCGGGCATGCTGACGCGGTCAGGATTGAGAAAGCGTTCGAAAAGAAGATCGTATTTGAGCGGATCGACATTGGTAATGCCGAGGGCATACGACACCAAACTTCCCGCCGCGCTGCCGCGTCCCGGTCCGACCGCAACGCCCATCTTCCGCGCTTCGTTAATAAAATCCTGGGTGATCAAAAAATATCCTGCATATCCCATCCGGTTGATGACGCCAAGCTCATGATTCAAACGATGTTCGATGTCATCGGTAATCGTTGCATACCGGCGGCGCATTCCTTCATGAGCGAGGCGGCTGAGATATTCTTCCAGCGTTGAAACTCCGGCACCGGACGGAATGGGAAATGCCGGCATGTACGGGGTTTTCGGTTCGATGGAATATTTTGTAATTTTTTCGGCAACTTCGAGCGTCGACGAAATCGCCTGGGGAAATTCACGGAACAACGTGCACATTTCCGCAGCGCTCTTAAAATAAATCTGGTCGGTCTGGTACCGCAGTTGTTTGTAATCCGACGCGGCTTGCACGCTCGAATCGGGAATCATCAGCATCACATTATGAGCGATAGCATGATTCTGCTTGATGTAATGAACATCATTCGTCGCGATCAGCTTGATATCCAGCTCGCGGGCAAGCTTGGGCATTCCTTCCAGGATCGGTTTCTCTTTTTCGAGGCCATGATTTTGAATTTCGAGATAAAAATCATCACCAAAAACTTCTTTGAACATTGCCGCGGTTGTGCGCGCTGCGTCAAAATTGCCGGCAACGAGATGATGCGCAACGACACCGGAAGGACAGGCAGAAAGAGCGACAAGTCCTTCACGATATTGCCGTAACAGTTCCATGTCGATGCGCGGCTTATAGTAAAATCCTTCGGTGAAACCGAAGCTGCACAGTTTTGTGAGATTGTGATATCCGGTGATGTCTTTGGCAAGGAGAACGAGGTGATGATAAATGCCGCGGCCACGGCCTTCTTTTATACTTTGTGTATTGACTTCCTTATCGAACCGCGAACCGTTCGTGACGATATACATTTCACAACCGATAATCGGTTTAATACCTGCCTTCGTCGCTTTTTTATAGAATTCCACCGCACCGAACATCACACCGTGATCGGTCAGAGCGACGGCAGGCATTTTATTTTCGACGGTCGACTGGATCAACCCGTCGATCGTTGCCGCGCCGTCGAGCAAACTGAAATGCGAATGATTATGAAGGTGAATAAATTCAGGCATTGAACATCGTCATGGGTTTGGGATGTATCAAAATAAAAAAATCCGAGAGACAAAACAATAAAAATCCAGGTAATGTCTCAGTTTGGAATGTTACTGCTTTTTCGACCCCTCCTATAATCCTCCCCTTATCAAGGGGAGGATGAATGTCCCCTCCTTAATAAGGAGGGGACTGCAGGGGAGGTCGAATACGTGAAATAAAAAAAATGATGCACTACGAAAATCCGAAATGCTTCTTACAAATCCGAACCGTTCATTCCTGATATGACCATGAATTACGACTCGAGGTATTTCTCCACATACTTTACCGCACTGCCGATATCGAGAATCTCCCGGTTTCCGGTGCCACGATGTTTGATTTCGATTTTACCGTTCGAGACATTCTTCTCGCCGACAATGACCTGCAACGGCATACCGAGAAGATCGGCATCTTTGAATTTGAAGCCCGGGCTGACGTCTTTCCGATCGTCATATAACACATCGATCAGCGATTCCTGCAGTTTTTCATAGAGATGTTCAGCCGTGCTCACGACTTTTTCATTATTGCCGTTCACCAAAACAAGATGAACATGATACGGCGCGACGTTTTTACTCCAGATGATGCCGTTATTATCATGCGACTGCTCGATATGGCAGGCAAGAATGCGTTCAACACCGATGCCATAACTTCCCATAATAATCGGATGCTCTTTTCCCCCTTCATCAAGATAAAACGCGTGCAGGGCATCGGAATATTTCGTGCCAAGCTTGAAGATATGTCCCAATTCAATCGCGTTCACGACACGAAGAGCGGTATTGCATTTCGGGCACGGCTCTCCGGATTGTACGGTTCGCAAATCGTAAAAGCCGCCGATCTTCACATCACGCTGTAAATCGATATTGGTGAGATGATAATCGTTTTTATTCGCGCCGCTGACAAGATTGTTCGCACCTTCGAGCCGTTTATCGGCAACGATCATAAATCCGGTCAGACCGATCGGTCCGATGGAACCGCCGTCGGCACCGGTCAGCGCTTTCAATTCATCCGGATGCGACGGGCGGAGATCGCTGCCCAATGCAGCTTGCAGTTTCGATTCGTTGAGCTGATCATTGCCCATCATCAAAATCAGGACCGGCGTTTTTTCTTTGATGTAGACAAGAGATTTTGCAAGCCGGGACTCGTCAATTTTTAAAAAATCCTTCAATTCGTCGATTGTCTTCACATTCGGTGTATGAATTTCTTCCACCGGTTTATTTTCGGACAGACGCGGTACTTTTGTGACATTCGATGAAGCGACTTCGAGATTCGCCGCGTAGCCGCAGTTGTCGCACACGGCGCAGGTATCCTCTCCGGAACCCGATTCGATCATAAATTCCTGTGATGCACTTCCGCCCATCGCTCCGCTCGAAGCACCGACGATAAAAAATTTCAATCCTGCCCGTGTGAATATTTTCTTGTACGCTTCGGCATGAAGATCGTAGCTTGCATCCAGACCTTTCCATGTTGCATCGAGACTGTACGAATCTTTCATGAGAAACTGCCTGCCGCGGATGACGCCGGAGCGCGGTCTCGGTTCATTCCGGAATTTCGTTTGAATCTGGTACCAGATCTGCGGCATGTCGCGGTACGATTTGATATGATTCTTCGCAATCGAGCAGATCACCTCTTCGTGTGTCGGCGCGAGAACGAGCGGACGATTTTTAACGTGAAACATCGTATCGCCGAATGCCTTCACACGGCCGGTTTCTTCCCACAACTCGACCGGATTCAGGGCGGGAAGGTGAAATTCCTGTCCGCCAATTGCATCCATTTCATCGCGTATAATTTCCATTACTTTTTTGATGGCGCGGTATCCCAGCGGTAAAAAAGAATAGATACCCGCTCCGAGCGGGCGGATCATACCGGCTCGCAGCATCAATTGATGGCTGGGCATCGTTGCATCCGAGGGAACTTCTTTCACCGTCGGGATAAAATTTTTACTGAGTCTCATTGTAAATGCTTATCTGGTTTTTTAAAAAATGTTTATTGGTGCCCCTGAGAGGAGTCGAACCTCCGACCAACGGTTTAGGAAACCGCTGCTCTATCCATGCTGAGCTACAGGGGCAAGATAATTCATAAACTGAATATTGAAAATCTTACCTAAATCGGCACAATTCCGTGCCATGCCTGTTTAACTCAAATTTCGCCTTCTGAATTCTTTCATCAAATCTTCAAGGGAATGTAACCACTAATGTAACCACTTTGGTAACCACATGCCTCAAATAAAAATGCCGAGAGAACGCCGGCTCTGGAAACCATTGGCACTCGGCACTCACACTCTTTCGAGTGTTAAACTTCATTATTTGTCCAGAATTGCGTTCGTTGTGCTATTCAAATATACTACTTTGAGCTACCTAAATCAACTGCAGAAACATTCTGCGAAAATCCTTTTTGAGGTGTCCGGTTGCGTTAGATTTGCCTATTCTATCACAAATTATCTCCGTCACTTTCCGTCACTTTGACGTAAATTCCTTTTTTAAGGTGTCCGGTTCAGTCATTCGTAGTCATGAATTATCCCGCTTCACATCCCTTTTGTCTAAAAAAGTGAATAACTGCCAACCTATACCATTGATTTTATATCGCATACTTTATATCGCACACTTTGTATTAAATTGTATTATTTTAATTCATCGATTCCGCTTTATAGCGATACCAAATTTCCTTTTTTAGGCACGCGGTTCTCGTGTCACTTTATCACACTTTGAGACAAAAAAAATCACAATATTCTATCTCTCATTTCTTGAATCGACGTAATGAAACTGTATCACTTTGTTAGAATTCCGTTGTACTTCATATACCATTTACCGATAGTTTATCACACTTTGAATCTATTTTGGTCTACTTTAGACTGCCAATATTTTCTACTACTTTTGTGGAACGGTAGGATAGATTTGCCTATTTTATCCACACTCAAGAATTCATTTTTAGAACTTCATTCCCTTTTGTCTAAAAAGTTCACAAAACTCCCTACATGGCCAATTATCGCCCTCGACCTTTTGAATGTCTGTAACGTTAAATTTAGAATTTTGCGATTCCGTAACTGCTTTAGAATCAACATGCATATTTTTTGAAGATTTTCTTCTCGACAAATCTTTTCTTGGTCTGTGGCAGTATGAATTGCCACGCGAAAACTTTTCCGGGCACGTTCGTAAGTTGACCCCCTGCCAACTAACTTACGGATTTCCTTAGCAAGCTCAGGGTCTTCCGTGTAAATAGCTACATCACCATGACCCATTGACCAAGATTCAAATTTCTTTTCCATTTTTCTTCATCCTTCAAATATTTCACCAGTTTTTTTATTGACAAATGTTCGTTTTTTCTCAAAATCACTGTTACTAATGTCTTGTATTACTGTAGAAACTGTATTATTGTTAAGGTCTTGAATTCCTTTCTTCTCATGGTATTCAAAAAACTCGCGGTTTGCTTCAATAATTGCTTTATTTACGACTTGAGACTTATCCAGAACGAAGTTATGGAGTTCCGTAACCGCTTCATTCATTTCAAAGACAGAATTGAAGCACAATCGAAAGCTCTGAGAAGAATGGCTGAGTACAAGATTGACCGTTGGCTTCCGGTTATTTTCCGGAGTATCGGCAATCCAAATGCTCACCGTGAAAGCATAAGTTTCATTGATTGGAATCTTTTTGTGGTTAAGAATTTTTTTAGGAAAATTCCTACTCCGCTTAGGCACTAATCGCGCCTCAAAGGACTTTGAGCCACCCACTTAAGCAACCTCCTCGAATAGCTCGACTTGATTGCAAAGTGTACGCTCAAATGCTCTGGCTTTATCCTCCCCCCAGTACTCAAGCCGAAGGAAAATTTGCTTCTCGAATCCGGCTCTCCGGAAATCGAATATTGAACCGTGATAGAATAGGAATTCCCTTGAGGTTATTAGTTTTTGACCATCGAATTCAATGATAATCCATTTGAAGTGAAAGTCTTGACGCTGAAACAAGCTCAAGATTGATTCCAAGAGAATTGGTTTTTCGATGAAGGTGTTGTTGACTTCGCCTTTGTGTAGAAAGTTCCATCTCCGGCTTCATCCAGTCTACCAATGTAGCGTGTTTCGGCGTCCAGATTTAGCTGGACATTGAGGACGTAGAGCAAACTTGAGTTTGTATTAAACGAAGGATTCTGTGTATTTTGGTTTTGAGACATGTGAATCCGTGCCTTTCTGTAATGCCCTACGCAAGCTCTAAACTTGTTGAGGGCTACTTTTTTGCAAGAAAAAAGCCACTGAGGTAATCGGTGGTAACCCCAATGGCTCATTACTGCAAATTCAGTAATTTTAATTCCACCGATTCGTAAAACAATACGGTGGTAATATGGCATGCAGATACTCTTGCAACGTTTCAAACGTTGCGACTTTTTTTATCTAATTATCCATCTTCGTTTTTTCTCTCTTTGGTGTATCCAAGCCTCGTCAATATGCTGCGCACTGCACCATCTTGTGCCTGATAGCCTGATTTCGAAAGTTCTCTTACCCATTTGTTAATTTTTATCGAAGGAACGGTTTCACCTTTTTTGCACTTGTCTCTCTCCGCAGCTTAGAAATTTTGGCTTTCAAATAACCATATTTGTTCCCCTTGTAAATCTTCTCTCTTCCTGCTTCACGACTTGATCTGAAAGTAGCATGTAATGGTGGGGGCTCAGGCTGATCGTCACTCGGCCACCAATCAGACCCTGAATCAAATTGAAGAATCACATCTCGTATTTCGTCCTTTTTATTTTCGAACATTCCCCATCTACAATAGTTCACTACCTTTTCAAGAGATGATATTTTTTGTTGAATTTCGAGTAATTCCGATTGAAAATGTTCTTCTATTTCATCATCAAGCAGTATCGTTGTGATTCGAAAATGCAAATCAATTAATTCTGCAATAATTCTGCTGTCAAGTGAATCGTCCTCCCCTTGGTAAGATTGTAAGACCTTTTCAGGAATTCTCTTCTCATCTTCTAATCTTGCCAATATTTCAGAGGTTCTTAGGCAACCTGTTATTCTCACCTCATTCGTAATAAATGTTTGCGGAAGATTTATCGCTGCTAATCTCAAATTTAACTAAAGAAATATCGCTTTGGGATACCTTCTCTTTCATAATATTATCACCAAACATAAAGACCCCAACGCACCGCAGAGGCTCGCCAAAGCCTTTCGTTTACGTTGGGGTCTACTTGTCTCTCCTGAGTTCGGGAACTACTCTCCGAGAGAGACGAAAATCAAATTGTTAGTTGGCGATTCCTGCGGTTGAGATAAATCAATTTATTTCGATAAACTTATCAGAGTAGTAATTGAATATATAATTATCGGAATTACAATTATCCAAGTTACTGTGACAGCACACGCCTTAATTGTTTTCAGTGTGCTTAGAATCTGAACATCTATGGGTTCAACATGAACTGTTTTTGTTATAGCTGAAGCAGGCATGTGTTCATCAAAATTATATTGTTTTGCTTTGTTCATATCCATAAATTTTTCAATTGTTGGAGTCCATGAACATTGTGGACAAGTGTATTGTGGCATACCCATTTCATAACCACACGCCTTACATTTCGTAGATTCTTTCCATGAACATTTCGGACATTCAGAAAAATCAAAAACAGCACTTTCATAACTACAATTAGGACATTTCATATATTATTTCCTCTCGATGTTAATTATCTTAACCAGTACAAGCCTTTATTAAAATTGGTAATAATAATGAAAACCAGTATAAGACCTCCTATAGTCTTGTTCAAAGTGGTTGAGTTCTTTACGGTCTGAACCTGTGCCTGTTGTAGCTCTTGCTCTTTCGTTCGATGAGATTTATCGAGCCATCTCGCCATAATGTTTGCATTTAAGGACACCGCTCTCAATTTCGCCATGACAGAAAGGACATTTCCCAGTTTGTTCGGTTTGTGGTTTTGGTATTTCTTGTTTTGCTTCTCGGACTTTGCGTAATTGAATTATAACCTCATTAGACATGCGTTCTCCAGAACGCATGCACTATGAATTTGGATGGTCAAGAGGTATCACTTGGTTACATTTGGAGCAATTGACAGTAACCACCTACCTTTGGCTTAGTGTCAAATGATTTATAATATTTTCTTTTCTTTTTCTCTGTCATGCAAAAACATCATAACGACTATAGCACCAGAAAGAAGAAGAGAAATTACAATTATGCTACGATAGGAAGAATCATTTATTGATAGACCCTTATATTTCGGTCAAAGATAAGATTGCGCAAAGTTACGAATAATTCTTGGTTTTTAATCCAATTGCACCGATATTTTATTTACAGTAGCGTGTAACCCCTCCGGTTTTAATTATAGATATATCTACGAATTTTATCGTTAAAATTGTTCTTTTGTCTTCTTCAATTCTTCGATATTTTTATTTTCTTAAGTAAGTTGTACTCCAGTAAGCAATCCCAACCCAATTCATATCATGGTTATAATTATTATCTTGTATCCAATTTTTGTACTCTTAAAATTCCAGAAAGCTGTTTTTTATTCCGTATTGCTTAAGTTCAAGCATACTATCTGGAGACCCGTTTTTCTCACTGGCATATTTTAAGAATATCGAGTAAACAGTATCCATTTCTTTCTTAATCGGATAATCATACTTTATTCCCGCAGATACCAAGGAATCGTTTTTGAAGAAAAAATCTTTGGAGACAGTAATTGCTGAACCTAACTCTGGAAATGTCATTTCCATATCATATTTAACTCGCTCTATTTCATGTGTTAATTTACTTTCCTCTGTTTCGTACTTTATCTTGGAGGAGTCTAAATCTTTAAGGATGATTGAAAGTGGAGTTTCCCACTCATAATTTTGGAATCCTTTAACATTAACTGATTCTTGGGATTTCGTTGTATGGGTAGAATCGGTTTCGATGGAGGATTTCTGCTCCTTCGCTTTATCCTCTCTTCTATTACAATCTACAATTAAGAAAGCGATTAGTAGCAATGATACAAGGGAAAGTGTTTTCACAAAAACCTCTAAGAGTAGACAAAGAGAAAATGAATTCAGGTGAAAGTACAAAAAATATTTTGCCAAATCAATTCATCGGTATCGTTATCCTATTCACTGTTGAATGCAATCCCTCCGGCTGTAAATGAGAATAGACCTGAGTAACGGCTATATTGCTATGCCCTAAGAGTTTCTGCACTTCGTAGAGGGAAACACGATCTTGTACGAACCAGCTTGCGAAGGTGTGCCGTAGAGAATGAAAATGAAGCTTGTCATTCAATTCAGAATGCCGGATGTATGCCTTAAATCTCTTTGATACGTTCTCTGGAGAAAGATATTTCCCCTGAGAATGTAGTACCAACTCTGAGCTTCGTCTATCCTTCATCTCACAAAGAAGGGCATGCAGTTGGTCATTCATTGGTATTGAACGGTTCTTTCTCGTTTTCGTTGTGAAGGTATCAGAGATTCCTTAATGTGTATCACCCTCGAAACCAAATCAACATCACACCATTGGAGATTGAGCAATTCACCCAGCCTCATGCCGGTATACAACGCCACAAGACAAACATTCTTGAATTGAATATCATCAATTGCTTTCAGAAGCGTTCTCATTTCAACTTTGCTGAGGTAAACAGGTTGGAGTTCCCTTGTCTTTGGTTTCTCCACTTTACGAAATAGATTTTCTTTGATATAATTCCATCGTTTCGCTGTCTCGAACGCGCTTGCAAAATGAATATAGTATTTCCGAGCAGTCCATTCGCTTGCCTCCTCTTTCTTCTGAGCAAGGAAGCCCTCTATTTCACGAACTCCCACCTTATCAAGTCTTAGGTCACCCACGCTCCGATGAACTCCCTGAAACGCACTGGCACTCGAAAGCTGTGTCTTTGCGGTATGTATGCTCTTTGAATACGTTTGATAGTCCAACCAGAAGCCGGAGAGAGTTTTAAGGATTAGCTGAGATTTGAGCCTTCGTTCCCCCTCTTTGAAATCTCTCAAGAATTTTATAGCATCCGGTTTGAGTGTACTTCCGGTAGAGATTTTTTGCCGGTGACCTGCCTCATCAATGAACCAAAGATAATACACACCGTTGGAACGTTTGGCGAGAAACATAACGAACCCCCTTCATTTCGGGAGGCACGGAGTAACCAAATTTGTAACCACTTGAATTGAAATCTTTAGAAGGGAAACGGATTGCAAGGATTTCTACCTCCGACCAACGGTTTAGGAAACCGCTGCTCTATCCATGCTGAGCTACAGGGGCAAGATAATTTATAAACTCTCTATTCCATGTCTCGACACCGGACGGGATAACGTGTTGAATTTACAATAATATATAAAAAAAATAGCCATTCGGCAATATATTTGTCGTTTTGGTACTGTCCGTAATTCGTGCGGTCGGGTCTTTCGACCCGACCGAAACCCGCTGATGTCAGGTCAAAAGACCTGACATCACCCAGACCCGTTTCATATTAGGACAGTACCATCATTTTCTACGGCTTTCATTTAGTTCGTTGGCTGATTGTTCAAACACGACATTTTTCCCAATTTCGTTTCGGTAGAAGAATATTTATGAATGAAACAGACGTTGCATCATGGAAAAGTCGGGATCATTTAACAGTGAAGTCATCATTCGACAATATTGAATCGGTATGTTGTTCCATCATCGATTTACGATGTAACTTCAAACGGACATTTACCGTATACATCGTAGACAATCATTCAAAGATTGGAGCGTTCTTGTATGGCTATATTGAAAATTGGATTCGGCTTCATGGTGATGGTTTCGGTTATCATCATCGCAACAGGATGCAGTGTCAACGGGTGGGCGACAAAACCGGTTGCAGACGGCTCTGACCTGAAATCGGGTGAAACCGTCCGTATCATTCAAAAAGACGGACATATCATCGCCGGCAAATTTGAAAAGATTCAGACACTGCCGGACGACGAATACATGTCATCCTATAACGATCCCTTGCAAAATTATGTCGCAACCAAAATTTTACCGAGGATCGGTCAAACCGTTTTCGTTCGAACTAATCTTGCCGGGAATAAAACATGGAAGGGCGTCATGGTCGGATTCGATCATGAAGGATTACTGCTCAGATCGGACGATAACGAAACGAGGAAATATTATATCGGCACGGTCAACGATATGACGGGCCAGGATGGAACACTCATTCCGAAAATGAAACTGCGGGAGTTATTTCTGGATGGGGACATTCCGTTTATGACTGCGCTGGCAGTGCAGACCGATCGGGGCGAAATCAATATTCCGATCAACACCATCGATAATATTATCGTTGCGCCGGCGCTTGCCAATGATTTGCAAACAGCATCGCCTGCCTTGAGCAAAGCCGAACTTCTGCAGATGCCGGCAAAATAGACTGCCACGGAAAAACAGTGAAAGATTTGGGCGGTACGGGAGGGGTTCCGCGGGTGGATGGAGAAGCTCTACTAAATTTTGTCACGCTTTGAAACTTGCACACGCCTCTTCAACAGTCGCATACATCTGGAAGATCTCTGCAAGACGGGTAATGGAAAATACTTTGAGGACATGCTCATTGACGCAGGCAACACGAAGACCGCCTTCCGCTTTGTTCAACGTCGTCATGGAACTGATCAATCCTCCGAGTCCGGCACTATTGATATGCTTTACGTCATGAAAATCCAGCACGATATTATTGGTACCGCGTTCAATGAGTTCGTACACTTTTTGCCGGAGTACGAATGCGTCTTTTTCACCGAGGGGATCGCCGTGAAGACGAAGTATTACCGGTGGAACAATTTTCTCGTTTTTTGTCTGCATAAGTTTTAAAATATAAACCGTTTTAATATAGCGCGGGAGAAAATGAAAGTCAACATCGGGAAAATCGGGTTTCGTAATTGGGTAATTTGAAAAAGCTGTGATCCAGCACACATTTTCAAAATTAAAATTGGCTTAGGATGAATATGTAAGCGTCATCACAAATTTCTTCTGCTTCAACCGGAACAGCCGGCAGGATCCCTTCCTGCTGACCTTTTCATCGTAAATAGAAATCCGCGCCGATAGAAATCGGCTTTCTCGTTAAAGAAATACAATCTCAATCATCATGACGGAACAAAACATACTGTCACGACAACATCCCGTCAAACATTTTGGATTCCTGAATAAACAGGTAACCATGCGGAATAGTTACTGGATGTTACTCGGATACGGAGTGTGGATAGGATTCTATTTTGGAGCGATCATTCTTCACGCAATGACCAAGTAATTTCATTGCAGAATCCAATTCCCTCCCCGCATTTCCGGCGTACGCTGATAATCAGTTATACATATTTCTCAGGGTCTCGATTTCCTGTGCGAGAGCAGCTTGTCCCGCGAGCGTGGAAACATCCGCTCTGAATGATGCGTCCAGCGATTGTGCCACCGCCAGACTCAAGTCAAAGCTCGCCGTTGAAAAATAATCTTCGGCAAGCACCACCTTCACATCGCTGATATTGACCGTTGTATCACGTTCGAAAAACCAATGTGTATTTTTTTGAATGACGGACTGAGCGTCAGCGATCGAAGCAGTATAGTTTTTCTGAGCATTATTGACAAACGCAAGCCCCGCCCAAATATCCACGTTGGTGGTATCCCGTGATTTTCCCGCGTTAAATTCCGTCATCGCGTTGTCGAGAAGATTGAGCCGCAGCATCGGACCAGCCGGCGCCGTTATAACCGTCCACCAGAGTGGCATCAAGATGGAGCGCATCGGTAAATTTACTTAACGCTTTATTATAATCTTGACCGGCGAACGCCTGCCAGCCATCATTCACAAATTGTGAAGCGGATTCCGTCGGAGGCGGATTGGTGGTGCCATTGCCGGAACATGACGATAACAGAACAACAATTGCACCGACTGCGACAACAAAACCTGCTTTCATACATTTCATTCTCATTTCATCAACACCATCTTTTGCGTATTCAAATATTTAGTGACACTTCCGTTGACGACTTCAAGCTGATAAAAATAAATTCCGCTCGCGACGCTCTGACCGTTATTGTTTTTCCCGTTCCACACTTCCTCAAATGTACCAAAGGTTCGATCTTCATTGACAAGTTGAGCAACTTGCTGTCCCAACACATTAAAAATTCGCAAATGGACTGTCCCGGCTTCGGGAAGATCGAACTGAATTCTCGTCTGCGGATTAAACGGGTTCGGATAATTGGGACGAAGGACATAGGCAGTCGGTACAAACTTCGATGCAAACTGATCGTCGTACCCGACGGCAAACGTTCCGAGCGCTGTTACGGAAGCAATGAGCGAATGATCTTTCGTATTCACCCATGTTTCGATGGGAGCCCAGGCGGATCCTGTCGACCGGTACATGTGGAGAAACCGTTCTTTCCCTTCCGGCGCGGCATGATCAGGATATTGAAGCGTGACAGTCAACGGTTTGGAAAAACTTTGTGCGGGGCCGAAAGTATACGCTTCGTTCATCGGTGCGTTTTTAGCGGCAACGGGATCGTTCTTCAGAATAGTAAAATAGGTATTCTCCGTCAGCCCGTTAGCCGGAATTCCGAGAGATGCTCCTTTATCGTTTGCATACAACATTCCCGATTCCCCTTTTTTCATCAAGCCGACAACGAAGATCCGTTCTCCGGTTACATCCATTCCGTTACTCCGTTTGGCATAGACACGGACATCGACATTCCCGCTCGACTGGAATTGAAAACTTCCTTTATATACTTGTGATGCAATTTGAGTAAGCGAAACGGTATCCGGTATCCCGCCGGCAACGGCAATTGTCATCGTCGGAACAGTTAAAAATGGAACGGTTGTCGTCACGATGAAATCGGCATACTGAGAAAGAACGGGATTTTGAAGAATCGGAATCGAAATCTCAAGAGGATTACCGACGCTGAATTTCCCCACGCTCGAATATGAAACCAGTCCCGTATTTCCGATCGAAAGTACGCGCCAGAAATAGGTTGAATCTGCTGCAGGAAAGATCACACTGAGTTGAGTGAGCACAAGAGAGTCATCCACAACGAGATGATTAAACGCTGAATCGGTCGATACCTGGACTCGATATTTTACCGCTCCGACAGCGGAACTCCATCGCAGGAGAAGCGTATCTCCGAGATTCGATTGGCCGGAGACCGGAAAAATCAACTGAGGGCTTTGAGGATTCCCGGAATAATTTTTGATATAATTCCATTGATTGAACGATGCATCAGCACTCGTTTGCAAATCAGCAAGCGATTTTCCGCCATACAAAGCAAACCCGACCGTTTGCGTTCCGCCATTCGGAATTGTATACGGTCCGGATGAAATCGCAAAATGAATATCGCCGATACTATCGATCGTTACAATTCCACCGCTGAGCCACGACCATTTTCCCGAACGTGAAAGATCGATAGCGGCATTATTGATCAGTCCGTGAAAACCGGAAGCGCCATTCAGAGCACGGGCACCGCAATACACTGAATTCGATACACCAGGGCTCCATGCAAATCCAAGGTCCCGCAACGGATCAAACGAAGTCTGGTTCGTTGCATAATTCGGCTGTATATCCCAATCTAAAAACAATCCGGCATAAAAATTTGAAAAATCCGCGCCGGAAATATTATCGATATCATACCGGAGAATGACATAATTGCTGTCCGCCGGACTGGTAAATGCATAGGATCGAATACCGACCTGCACACCGACAGTATTCGGCGCAACAGCCCCGGAATCTGAAAACACGGTATTACCGTCTTGGTTGGAAACAATGCCCGGCGTTCGAAGACTATAAATTTGTGAAGAAACAAAATCGGCATCCTGAACGCCATTATCGTTTCGAACACAATCAACAAGATTTGTAGCAGAATATCCCATCAATACTCCTCCTTCGAAGAGCTGATTCAATCCACCGTACGTAAAGCCGACGCCTTGCGAGTTGTTCGGGAAATCATTGAAACCGATTCTGCCATTATTGGTCAGCGTCACACCGACATTGTTGATATTGTGCGTTGCAAATGTGGGGTTGATCAAAACAAAGAACGATTGAAAATCGTGATAGTTGCCATCATCAATCAGAATCGTAAATTTGACCAAATCACTTTGAGCGGGATGGCTTTTCGCCTGCACAACAAAAGGACTCGCATAGTTATTTGTCGTTGAAAGAGTATTCAAAACACCGAGACTGTATTGACTGGTCAAAATTACGACATTGGTGTCGGATGAAGTCAGCGTCACCAAAGCCGAAGGGCTTGTCGGCTGAAGATAGTTGATAAGATTTGTCGTGATGGTGAACTTTTCATTCGGCTCGATACTCCCGTCGTTATTGCCGTATCCGGAATCGCTCGCAACGAACGATACCATGCGCACGGAGGGCCAGGACTCGGTAAGTGCACGCACGGCATTGATCCGGCCCTTGCCGATTTGCTGAACATAATAGGGATTCTTTCCATCGATGTTATCACAGGTAACACGAACCTGCTCACCGATCTGCAACGGAGAATAGGATGGAAATTTTGCAGCAACTAAGCCGGCAAGACCGGCAACAAGCGGACTTGCCATCGATGTTCCGGCTTCCAGGCCATATGTGCTTGGATACAACGTGCTATAGATTGCCAGCCCGGGTGAATCCCCGCCCGGCGCAGCAAGATCAACCGTCGTTCCGTAATTTGAATAAGCAGTTACATGATCAAGATAATTTACCGCCGCAACGGAAATTACATTATCGTATGCTGCTGGATAATTCGGATTGCCCGTATGGTCATTTCCTGCCGCGGCGACAACCAATGAACCTTGCTGTGTTGCATAATTAATAATATCTTGTTCAGCTTGTGAAAAACCCGGACCTCCCCAGCTGCAATTTATGATTTTTGCACCATGGTCTGCTGCAAACACAATTCCCTGGTCCCCAAAAATCACAAAAGGACCCTGAGATCCACCTTCCACGTCAAGATAATCATTGTCAGAAGTTGTCTTAATTGCCATGATTTTGGTATTATATCCGATGCCCGAAATTCCGATGTGATTATTGGTAACCGCCGAAGCAATTCCCGCAACGTGCGTGCCATGGGTGAGGTAGGTCGTTGTGGGTGACGGATCATTATCCCCGACAGGATTGTTATAATCCGCGCCGCCAAAATCCCATCCCTGCCAATCGTCGACGTACCCGTCGCCGTCGTCATCGACACCATTAAAACGTTTATCACGTCCGAGCGAATCGAGCCCCATTTCTCCGGAATTATGCCAGATGTTTGCTGCAAGATCGGGATGATTGACTTGAACGCCGATATCGACGATGGCAATGGAAACTGATGTATCTCCCTGAGAAATACAAAATGCGCTGTCGGCAAAAATATTATTCAGGTTCCACTGAAGCGACCGCGAAGAATCGTTCGGCGTACATAGTGTGGCATCACCGGAGACACGATACTTAAAAACCGGTTCGGCATATTGCACTTCCGGAAGCTGCGAAAGCTCTCCGGCAACCTTGAATGCATCCCTGGAAGCGGAAAATTTCATCAAATAAAATTTTGAAAGATCAACATCACCTGCCTTTTTCGGCGGCTTGCTGTGAGGGAACATCGGCTCAACCGACTGCACCCCATACCGTTGTGCATACGCATCCACCGACATGACTCCAAACATGTTTAACAGTTTTGAGGGATGAACGGAAGGCTCGAACTTCACTATGACGCGGTCAGGTAAATACCGGCTGTTTTGCGGGGTCTTTAGTTTAATATTCCGCAACGAGGCAGGCGATGGTTTCTTGTTTACAACGGGTGAAACAGAACTATGGTGTCCTGCTCCGAAAGCAATTGACAGCACAAAAAATCCCAACACCGTTACGGATAAAAATCGTTTCATCATAAGAATATCTGGATAAAAAAAATCGACATCATTCATTATCAATGTAAAAAATAATTCATTGCAGAGCAAGCCATTTTCTCAATCTTTATACAAGCGGCGCCGCACGATGTATTCTTCAACTGAACGGGGAACAAGGTAGCGGATCGAACGTCCCAATTTTACGCGGCGGCGGATGTCCGTTCCGGAAATGCCGATCTGCGGCACATTCACAAATTTTGCGTGCCGCGCGAATTCATTGTTGGCTTCCGGAAAATCGGGACGATTCATGACGATAAGATCGACATGGGTAAGAATTTCTTTCGGCGATTTCCATGTATGAAATTCGAGTAAATTATCCACCCCGATTATGAGGGAAAGATTTGCCTGGGGATATTGCGCTTCCAGTGCAGCTATCGTATCGATGGTATACGAAATTCCGCGGCGTTGAATTTCTATATCGGAAACGGTATACGCACTATTACCTTCGACGGCAAGACGGGTCATTTCCAGCCGCGCCGATGCCGGTGCCAGCAGGGTGTCATGTTTATTGGGTGTCTGAGCCGACGGGATCAGTAAAATCGAATCGAAAGAAATCTGTTCCCGGACACTTTCGACGACAATAAGATGTCCGATATGAGGAGGATTGAACGTTCCGCCGAATATACCGATATTCATCGATTCACTTTCCGCCGGCCATATTTTTTGCCAAGCTTTTCAAATATTTCTTTCGTTCGGGAAGGAAAATAGGAAACGGCAGAATTACTCCGTGCAACTTCTTCCCGCAACATCGACAACCCGTCTGCGGAATCCAAGGAATGAACGGCGTCAAAAAGAAAAAGATGCGCTTCGATCGCACAAAGCCGCTGCAATAATACATCCGGCTGGAGAACGGGATCCCCGCCGCCGTTATCGAATATTTTACTGTGGTTCGATTTCATGCCGACCATTGCACATCGTCCTTCCAGAGTCGGACAGACGACAAAACAATCGTCTTCAAAACTCAATTGGTCGAACGCTTTCTGCAGAAATTCAGGCGTGATGAGCGGTGAATTATCCAGCAACACAACGACACTCTGATATCCCGATTGAAAAGCGGAATCAATTGCATGTTCCACCATGTCCGGGAAAATACGGTTCTCGATATCATATAATTGAATCATTTGCCGGAAGGATGAAAAAAAATCATCCGATAATTCTTCAGGATTGCGATACACCAGTACGTCGATTCCGGATAGGTGACGCATTGTTGCCAAAAGATCTTCCACAAAAGCTGTAAACAATGCATCGATATCTTCCCATGGCAGCGAGGCAAACGGTACGCTGATATCATCACGAACAATATTCGGCGTCCGGCAAAATACAATCAATGCATGGTCGTGCTGTTTCGGCATCATCCTCTATTACAATATTTTGAGATCGTTATGATGAACGTAAAATGCAAATCGACACCTATCATTTTAGAACCGATTCATGATGTTGATGACATTCATAACATCTTCATCCGTATGGAAGAATGAAATCGGCAAACTCAACGTCGTGCGATGAATTTCTTCAGAAATGGGAAACGAACAATTTCCAAAAAGATTCCGGAGAGCTTCCTGCCGGTGCGGTGGAACCGGATAATGAATTTCCGTTTTCACATCGTGACGCGATAAATACTCGCGCAGTGTGTCACGGTCAGGATGACGGACATTATAGATATGATAAGCATGCACGTTTCCGGAAGAAACCGCCGGCCGGATAAATTGGTTTCCCAAATGGTCATCATACAACCGGGCAAGATGCCGTTTATGTTCGACGATGGATTCCAGTTTTGCCAATTTCAAAGAAAGAAATGCCGCCTGCATTTCATCCAGGCGGGAATTATAGCCGATGATCTCATGAACATTTTTCTTTTCCGAACCGTAATTTCGCAACCGGCGAACAGTTGCCGCAAGCGCATCATCGTTCGTCACCACCGCCCCGCCGTCGCCGAGAGCGCCGAGATTTTTCGTCGGATAAAAGCTGAACGCGTTAATATGCCCGAAACTGCCGACACTCTTTCCCGCGTGCAGCGCTCCATGTGCCTGTGCACAATCTTCAATAACCTTTAACCCGTGACGACCGGCAATCGAAAGAATCGCACTCATGTCGCACGGATTACCGTACAAATGTACGGGCAAAATTGCTTTCGTCTTCGGTGTTATGTATTGTTCAATTTTTTTCGGATCGATTGAATACGAAGACAGATCGGGTTCGACGGGAACGGGACGCAGTCCTGCCTGAAGAACCGCAAAGATTGTCGCGATGTAGGTATTGGATGGAACGATCACTTCCGCGTCAGCCGGAAAATTGAGTGACCGCAATGAAAGCACCAGCGCATCGAGTCCCGACGCAACACCGATGCAATGTTTCACGCCGCAATACACTGCAAATTCTTTTTCAAAACGTTCGACATGTTCGCCGAGAATGAACTGACCTTTGACAAGTACTTGACCGAAGACTTTTTGAAAATCGTCACTGAACGGTTTATTCACCTTGGCAAGATTTTCGTATTCGATCATGAATATTCCTCGAAGATATAATCATTCGGATCGAAATATTCCGATGCAAGCACCATCAACATGGCATCATGGGAAAATGAATGCATTTTATGCCAGTCGGTCGGTTCCAGGAGCAGACATTTCGACGGTGAATCGAGAACGAATTCCTGTTTATGAGCGCCGTCATGATTGAAAACAATACAGGAACCTTTCAGACAAATTGCGGCCTGCCGCGTCTTGCGATGGCGATGCCTGCCGCGCACGGAATCATCGACGCCATAAATATAAAATATCCGTTTGATATCGAACGGCACAACCCGTTCAATCACGGTCAGATTACCGCGGGCATCGCAAAAGGTCTTTAAATTAATGAGCCGTGCCATATTCGTTCAATAACATTTTTGATCCGGAGGTAACTTAGAGATTCTTTATCTTTCTTGCAAGTATGACCGTGTCGAGATATATCTCTTCATTATCCGGCAACAGAAAGGATAGCAATTCACCCAAAAAATTCCCCGGTGCAATGAGAAACAAGCAGAAAAGAAAATTCAAGGTACCGCTCCGGGTTTCCGTTTTCCGGTACACAAAGACATTCCATAATTGTATGATCGCCCGAATGCCGGTCATGCTCTTTCTTTGATGAAGAATTTCAAAGCCGTGTTGTTCCAGTAATGCCCGCAGTCCGAACGACGTATACCTGCCGAAATCCAGCGGCTGCATATGCTCGGGCCAGAGAAACGGAACGGTCATCAAAACCAATCCGTTCATTTTTACAACACGATTCAACTCGGAAAGAAATCCGAGCGGGTTGAAAATATGTTCGAATACTTCGGACGCAAAAATATTATCGAATTCTTCATTCCGAAATGGAAATCGGTTTCCGTCATAATACACATCGGCAGAATCGCCGGAATGATTCCCGGTCCGGTTGAATTCAAGGCCGACATACCGATCGACGCAAAATAATTGTTCATACGGTTTTCGTCCGCACCCGACATCGAGAACCGTTCCGGACATCTGCGGAGCAAATTCATGGATATGGTGATACAATCCTTTCCGGGCGAAGTAAAAAGGATTCACAAATATTCCGGCAATTCCCGGTTCAAATTGTTTTCGCCGGATAAATTGTTTAACCGAATCGATGATACTCATCACCTCTCGTTGCGCCATCCTAAAAACAGATAAAGTTTGTGTTTCAAAAATCGGACGGTGTAATATGACTGTGCAATCACACGCGGTAATCCATGTTCGATGGAAATGTCACGGACTTCGCGATATGCGGCAAGCATATTCGCATCGGACATTCCTCCGGCTGTCATCACGACAAGAATCTCATTCGAATATATTCCTTTCTCGCCGCCCCGGTGAACACGAAGCAGCCAATCGTAGTCCATCGCGATTTTCCAGCGAAGATCAAACCTGCCGTACATATCGTACAGCCGCCGCCGGGCAAGCACGCTCGGATGCGGAATCGCTCCCATCGTATACCGTATCGTGTTGGCATAATTTGAATCACCGGAAATCTTTTCCCGGCTTCCGGTCGTATCGACTTTCACAACATCGCCGAACACAAATCCTGCTTTCGGATTCGATTCAAGGAGCGCAACCGATTTTTCAATTTTATGATCGTCGAGCATATCATCGGCATTAATCAGTTGAATGAAATCTCCCTTCGCCAACGCGATACCTTTATTGAATGCATCGCTGATACCTCGGTCTTTTTCGCTGATCACAACATCCACACGTCCGGAATGTTTTTTTATTTCTGTGAGAGTTCCATCGCTCGACCCGCCATCGACAATAATATATTGAATCGGGGAATATGTTTGCCGCTCGACGCTTTCAATGGTCGCGCGAATCGTTGCGGCTGAATTCAGGCAGACGGTAATGATGCTGACAAGCGGATGCTGTGACGTCTGCTGGTTCATGCAAGAAGTGATTTCAGGCGAAAAATATTATTTCTTCCGAGGACAATACGTTTGAGCGTTGAGATGGCGCTCCGCGGCGTACGTTTTCTTGTTCGTGTTCCGCGCGGATCGAAGCTTCCATCAATGCTCTGAATTTTTCTGTTCACCGATTCGAGCGCACGAAGATACGGAACATAGAGGATATCGATAACATCTTTGGATAAATGATAATCTCCGAGTTCCACATAGCCGCCATCAAGGAATCGTACGAAATGATAATGATAAAAAACAACTTCGAATTGCTTTTGTATGCGTTTTTCTGTCCCGACAATCCTACCGCCATCGAGTTGAAAGGAATATTGTTGAACGTTCCACGGACCGAGACCGCCGCCGGGATGTTCCAGCGCATGGACGCCATGAAAGCGGGTCAGCCAATCGTCAAGATACATCTGGTCGCCCGATTTACCGTCATGATAACCTGAAAAGCACCATTCAATACATTTTGCGCGCCACCAGTGCAGCGCTTCTTTGCCGTGTTCATCGTTTTTGAAGGAAAGATATTGCGCACAATAAATTCCGCTGACGTTGGTCATATCGCGATTGGGTGTATACCGGTGCGGCGTCAGTTGTATTGAAGCGTCACCCATTTCATCCCGAAGAATTGCCGGCGAAGAATAAAAATACAGGTCGCCGTCGAGATATGTGCACAAAGCGATTCCGAATTTTTTCATCAAATACAAAATCATCGGCGATTTTAATGTCCAGCAATATTCCGCGACCGTTCGCCCCTGTTTGACACGAAGCAGTTCAGCATCTTCGACCTCCCGCACCGGAATTGCCGTAACCGAATCAAGCGCCAGTCTGGTAAGAATATTCTGCGCCCTCTCGTCGATCGTAAAGATATACAAATGAAAGTCGACTCCTGTTTTCTTCAGCGATTCAACCATGAGAACGGCGCGCGAAAGATATCCGGAATCGATCACCGAACAAAAATACAGTTTTTCTGCTATCCCGTTCAACGGATTTTTCCTTTCATCTTTATGCCGAACAGCGAAAGAACGCGTTGAAGACGTGTCAGCGGCAAATACCGGAAAAATTCCGCCACCTGTGCTCTTGCGCCGCGATGTTCTTCAACGGGAATTACCGAAGGAACCAGCGGATGAGTTCGAAGCACGACATCCAAAACGGTTGTCCTGCCGACATGTGTTCCCGATCTGTCGTTTCCGATATTTTGCACGAGCGATTCGCCGGGATATAACGTCAGTTTATCGTGCAGAAACGCCGAAGCATACCACCGCACTGCCCACGATTGATTTTTCCCCGCGATCTGATCTTCGAGCATTTTCGTGTAGGGATATGTCCCGTCCATATCGAATTGCCGGCAAAGGTTTCGCTGATGAAGTTGTGCAAGAAGCTTTTTGCCGTCGGGCTCGAATAATGCCCACCCGCGTTTCCATGTTCCCCAGCCCCAGCAATTCGCCCCGCGCAGGAAAAAAGTACCGGGAAGTTTCCCTGCCACGGGATACATATATCCATGAACGCTGATAATGCGCTCATCGTGTTCGTATACATCGAGGGATTCGTTGATGAATCGTAAAAAAAAAGGCGAGACAAGCATGTCGTCTTCGACGACGATGATACGATCGTGGTGCGACAAAACTTCTGTTATACCGGAAATAATATTTTGCGCAAGCCCGATATTCTCATTTCTCCGAATCAATTCCACATGCGTGAATCCCTTAATCGATTCCGCATATTGACGTACTTCTTGTACCAGAGATGCGTCATCTTCACTTTTCGGCCCATCGGAAAAGACAAATAATTCCGATCCGGCAGATTCCGCATTCTTCAGCAATGCTTCTACGACACGGCGCGCATGCTTCGGTCGATTAAAAGCAAAAAGAGCTATCGGTGCGTATTTCCTCATATCCTTGAATTAAATTCCAAAGCAATTTCCGGGACGGTAAAACAGCGATGTGCATTTTTCATCGGCGCTGCCGGGCGCTATTCCCCAAAAATCGAGCTGACGAAACCCGTGCGACCGCAAAAAAGAAATTCCTTCACGGTAATTTTCCCGCTCGCTGTCATCCAAAACCATTACCCCATTTTCCTTCAATGCCGCAAGACACGACTTGATACAATCCACGCGTTTTCGCCCATCGACGATAATAATATCGAATTTCTTACCGGCTTCCAATGCGGCTTGCACATAATTTTCACCGGAATCAAGCGATCGAAAAACAAGATGAACGTTATCCGAAACCGATGAACCCATTCTATCAAACCATTCTTTATCATGCTCGACGGTGGTTACGGTTTTCACTCTTTGAGAATAAAAGAGTGTTGAATTACCCGAACCATATTCGAACAGATCGAATTCTTTCGACAATCTTTTTTCAATGAACCGGATAAACGGATAGGTAACCCACGGCAGTGGCAGGCATTCGTGATCCATCGGCGTTTGATTTTTGAACGAACGAAACCACCCTGCATCGGCAAGAAATCCGTTAAATCGCAACGATATCAGCTTTCGGAAAACGCGCGGCTCTTTCAGGAGCATCAATATTTTTTTTAGTTTATCGATCATTCGTTATTCCGGTTAACAAGGACAATCCCCTCAGGAAAAAAATGGACTTCAACATCATGGCGCCCTGTTCTCTTCCTGCACGAAAAATCGCAATACCAAAAGTCGCAATGATATAAGAAATAAGTGTCGCAACCGCAGAACCGATCATGCCGTAGGATGGAATCAGCAAAAAATTCAAACCCACATTGACAATACCACCCACAACCGTTCTCCACAACGAAATACGTGTAAGATTTTCCGCAGTTAAAAACTGGCTGCTGGCAACACCCAAAAACGTTGCAACCCCCGACCAGATATAAATTGTCAGCACCGGTGCCGCTTCGGCATATTGAACACCGTATAGAGCTTTGATGATCAACGGCGAAGTTGCCGTGATAACAATCGCCAGCGTAATGCTCATCAACGACATCACATCATACAATTGCTGAAGTCGCCGTTTATATAAAGGCGGATCCGTCTTACGCGCTTCAACGATATAGGGAAAAATCGACGTGGTGATTGCCATCGGCACGAAGTACCACACTTCGACCATTTTCACCGCCGCGGCATACAAGCCGACAACGTGCGTGTCGACCATATTGCCGAGCATGACCTGATCGATTTTCATGTAGATCATGATGGCAATGCCGGCAAGAGCGAGCGGCAAGCCGTCACGCAGCAACATTCTTGCTCTGGCAGAACGGAAACTCCATTGAAATTTTTCTCCGCGCGTGAAAAAAACAATTATGAGTCCCAATGCAGCGAGTACGGATTCGACGGCCACCAGAACCGCAAACGTCACCAGGGAAGCGCCAAGAAGCAAACAAATGATCTTTACCGCTGACGAAATGAGAAAAGCGGTATTGCGGGCAATGACAGGATATTTCGACCGTACACGCGATTGAAAAAAATTATCGAGCGTATCAAACATGGAGAACAGATATTGCGCCGCCACGACAACAATGACAGCTTTGCCGAGCGTACCGGTTGAACGATCAATCATTGCAAGCGCGCCGCAGACAATGAATGCGACGATACCGCTGACGCCGCGCAGAACGGTGGCGGTTCCGAGAATCTCGCCGGCATGACCGGGCTCGTTGACGAGTTCACGAACGACGATACTATCGAAACCGAGTGAAACAAACGACGCCACAATAGCGGTAAAACTGAGTGCATAATTTAATATGCCGAATTGTGACGGTCCAAGATACCGGGCAATCCAAACACTGATGAGCAATCCGGCTCCGAGACGCAAAACACGATCGAAAAAAAGCCAGCCGGTATTCGCAAGTGCGGATTGTACCTTCGTCCGCTCCGCGAGTTGTTGACGCACAGAGGCAAACAACATTTTTATCCAATTATTCATGTTGCACCGGGCGTCGATACACATCGAAATATTTTAATACCCAATCTTTCATGTTCATGGTATCGGCACGACGACCGGCACCTTCTGATAATTTCCGGTAGAGTGTTTGATCGCTTTGAAGCTTCCGCAGTGCTGCGGCGATACTGCCGGGCGTTTCTTCACACAGCAGTCCGTTCTCATTATGGGAAATCGCATCACGGATGCCCGCAACATTTGTCCCGACCGCCGGTTTGCCGAGTGCCTGTCCTTCGGAAATTGCGAGCGGCGATCCTTCTTTTTTCGAAGTCAACATGATCGCCTGAACACGTGCGATCATCGCGGTGACATTTTCGACAAAGGCACTCGCATAGAGAACGGAAGGATATTTTTTTTGAATATTCACAAACAACGGGAAGTCCGGCGTCAGACCGATAAACACAAATGCAAACGGTTCTCCTGCTTCGAGGAGTATTTCAACCGAATGCAATGCAAGGGGATAATTCTTGAGCGGATCTGTTCTCCCGGTCATCGCAACGACAAATCTGTTTTTATTTTCATCCAGAAATTTCATAAACGAACGATCGGGTTCTGCTTCCGCACGATGCCGGACATATTCGACATCGACAATATTAGAAATGACCGAACATTTTTCGTCAGGGACGAAGAGTTCCTTCACAACTTCCTCTTTTTCACTTTCCGAGACGAACACGAATTGTTCCGTCTTTTTAGCGAGAGAGCGCTCAAGATGGAAATACAGTTTCCGTCGGACTGATCCTTCGGGAGGATGAAAGCCGTGGAACGAATGAATTCGTTTTCCCGGTCCTTTCGAACGGCGCGCGTGAAATCCGGCTCCTTTGCCATGCGAGTGAACCACATCGGGTTGTGTTTCATTCAAAATGCGCGTCAGTTCGCGCGTTGAGGAAAAAGAAATAGTGTTGAGACCGACCTGATGAACACGAACACCGAGCGTTTCAAACCGTTCGACATACACGCCGCCGGCGGGCAACGCAACGGATAGTTCGACACCCGGCACGAACGTTTGCAAGGCACCGCAAAGCTGAAAAACGAGCTGTTGTCCCCCGCCGCTTCCGCTGTTCGTCAGGCATTCGACGATCTTCAAACGTCGGAATCCTTCGCGATGTTCGGTTCAATGTGCGGGGGAATTTTCCTCACCCTGACCTGCCATATTCTTCTCTGGCTTTTTTTCAGAACCGTGAATAAAAGATTTTCGTACCGAATCTCTTCTTTGATATCGGGAATCTTTCCGGTAATTTTATACAAAAAGCCGTTGAGCGTTTCGTATTCAGGATCTTCCGGAACAGCGGTCCCGAATTTCTCGTTGAAATCTTTAATGTCGATGCGCGCATCCACGACAGCAGAACCGTCCGCCGACTGCTCGACTTCTTTCAGGACTTCATCATACTCGTCATGAATTTCACCGACGATCTCCTCGAGAATATCTTCCATCGTCACGATGCCCTGCGTTCCGCCGAATTCATCAATGACAATTGCCATGTGAATTTTTCGTTCCTGCAGATCGTTCATCAACTTACTGATTTTGACGGCATCCGGAATGAAATACGCCGGCCGGATAATGTCCTGCAAAACGATCAGATCGCGATGTTCCAGCAAACTGATCAGGTCTTTCGTATACATGATGCCGACGATGTTATCGATCGAATCCTTGTACACCGGCATGCGTGAATATCCTTCTTCTGTCACGATCCGGATCAATTTTTCCCGCGGGGTGTTGAAATCAACCGCGATGACATCGGTACGCGGCACCATAATTTCTTTGGCAGTCGTCGTCGAAAATTCGAAAATGCTCGAAATTAATTCCTGTTCCGTTTTATTGAGCATGCCGCTTTTCGCGCCTTCGGTGACGATCATTTCCAATTCTTCCGCCGAGTGTATCAAATCACCGGTGGATGCCGGTTTGATCCCGACACGACGGAGCATAAAATTTGCCGAAGTGTTCAACAACCAGATCATCGGCTGAAATACTCTGTAAAAAAACTGCAACGGATGCGAAGCGAGAAGAGCGGTTCTCTCGGTATATTGTATGGCAAGAGATTTCGGTCCGAGTTCGCCGACGATGATATGAAGAAATGTGAGGACGGCAAAACCGACGGCAATGGAAATTGTATACAACACTCCTTCATCCTGAAAACCGAAACTCCGAAACGGCTGACGAAGCATTTCGGCAATGAGCGGCTCGCCGACCCAGCCAAGCCCGAGGCTTGCCAGCGTGACGCCTAATTGTGTCGCCGAAAGGTATGCATCGAGATGTTCAATGATATGCTTGACAAGAATGGCAGAACGATTTCCCTCTTTGATTCGCTGTGCGAGTTGTGAGGATCGAACTTTAATAATGGCAAATTCCGTAGCGACAAAGAAACCATTTGCCAACACGAGAAGAATGAGGAATATAATGTTCCCGACGATTTGGGAAATCATGCAGTATTGCTCTTATCTCGTTGTTTGTAATGAAATTAGCAATGTCATACCGTCAATGTACGAGAAAGAGGGGTATTTATCAAACTGTGATTCGGAAACGATTGAATGACTAATATATGACACTTTCCAGAACGAGCCCATGCGCCGGTGCAGCCATCCCCGCTTCGGTGCGGTCCTTTTTCGCCAGAATATCTTTGAAGTCTTCATAACTCGTATATCCCCTGCCCACATCGACCATGGTCCCGACGAGAGCGCGAACCATGCCATGCAAAAACCGATCGGCGATGATGTGAAAATACAGCCGGCTTCCCTGCTCTTCCCAGTATGCCCGTTGTACCGTGCAGCGATGATGATCGACCTCGGCTTGCGTCTTGCAGTATGATTCAAAATCATGCAGGCCGACAAGCAACGATGCCGTCTGCTGCATGAGCGAACGATCGAGACGATATTTTACATACCATGCATAATTCCGGAGAAGCGCCGACGGTTCCAGAATGATGTGATACGAATACTCCCGGCCTTTTGCACTATGCCGCGCATGAAAATCTTCAGCAACATTTTCCGCATGATGGATGACGATATCCTCAGGAAGCAAGGCATTCAATCCACTGCGAATTTGATCTGCCGAAAGTACGGTCTCTGAACGAAAATTTGCAACCTGTCCGCGGGCATGCACTCCCGAATCCGTTCTGCCTGCCCCGATGACATTGACTGATTCCTGAAGGATTTGATTCAATACCGACTCGATCGTTCCCTGAATGCTGGCTCCATTCTCCTGCCGTTGCCAGCCCACGTAATTTCTTCCGTCGTATTCGATAAGCAATTTAATGTTCCGCATAAACTTCATTCATACCGGAAAAGGAAAACATGCCGGAGCAGTATTCATTCGTCATGAATACCTCCAAAATAATTCAGAAAAATCTTTTAAAAAGATTTTGAAAAGGTGATTTTCATGCCGTCCGGATGATAAATTGATCCGATAAGGTTTGCATGAATATCGAGCAGTTCGGAATGGTCGATGTTTTTATTGTACGACATGGCAAGTCGTGCCGCGTTCACGGCGCTGATGAGATGATTCAGAACGATCACACCGATAACAAAATGAGTGTTATCGAACATTTGATTGCTCGATACACGCATATCGCGATAGATGGATCGATTGCCATCGGTATCCCATTTCCAATAATACGGAGAGTTTAATGCTGTGCTGTAGACATTGTATTGCTGCCGGTTCACCAGCATACGTTGGTCATAGGCATACACATCGCTGTCGTTTCCGATATTGATAAAAAACTGGTCATCCTTCCCGGAAACTTTTGCGCCGGAATGCTGTGCGGCAAATTGATAAGAATCGTTCTGCAGCCAGTTCGCGTATTGATTGGTGCCGAAATATGTTACCCATAACGCACCTTCGACAATCGTGAAATACTTTCCCATATTGTAGTTACCGGTGTACAACTCTCCCATCCCCGGCAACAGTAAAGAATAAATCGCCGCTTTCGAAACACTTTTATGTTCCGGAATCCCAGCGGTTTCTCCATCTTCATCCGGCACACTGCTGGACGAAAGATGTTGAACGGTATTGTTCTGAGTGAGGAACAAATCGTGAACAATCTCCTGACGAGTATAGGGTGCGGAATTTTGTTGCGCGTTGGTCACACATACAAATCCAACGAGGGCGGCGGCAAGAATCACTTTCATTGAGAGTCCGTGAAATATGATATTAGTGGTTTTGCATCACAACAACAGGTGCAGGCGAAAAATTCCGTTCGACACCGGCGGCAATCGTTCCGTGGCAATGCTCGTCACCGCTTCCGGTGATCAGAACATCATGAATGGTATTCGTCAATGAAGGACGCGGTTCAACCTCAACCCGGATATAATTCGACGTCAGTCCGCTCAGAGAATTTTGCGATGCAGTCGTTTCAAACAGAACAGGAAGCACATCACCGAGAAACCGATTGTAAAAAACGTTTCTTTTCTTCAGAGAGAGCATGCGGAGCCGTTCGGTGCGTTCGAAGCGGATTTTCGGTTCAACGGCATCCGGAAAACCGATGGCCGCCGTACCGGAACGTTCCGAATAGGTAAATGCATGAAGATATGTTACCGGAAGATCAACCAGAAATTGAAACGTTTCTTCAAACCCGCGATCGGTTTCTCCGGGAAAACCGGAAATGACATCAACACCGATGCCGGTATCGGGGTCTTCCCGCTTGATGTATTCAACCAGCGACCGGTATTGTTCCGTATTGTACCGGCGACGCATCGACTTCAGAACGGCATTGCTTCCGCTTTGCAGCGGTATATGAAAATGATTGCAAAATTTATCAGAGGCAAGAATAATATCGATTATTTCTTTCGTCAGCAGGTTCGGTTCGATCGAACTGACACGAATGCGTTCGATGCCGTCGACCCGATCCAATGCCTGTATCAATGCGAAAAGATCCGTACCGATTTTTTTTCCGTAATCGCCTACGTTCACGCCGGTTAATACAATTTCTTTATATCCCTGATCGGCAATGACGTGCGCTTGCTGAAGAATTTGCTGAACGGACTGGCTCCGGCTCTCACCGCGAGCCAGCGGAATGGTGCAAAAGGTACAGGGAAAATCACAACCATCCTGAATCTTGAGAAATGCACGCGTTCGTCCGCCGACATCGGCGGAAAATGAGGGCGAGAATTCCGTCACCTCATCGATACACGATACAAACACCTGTGGAATCGACGCTTTTTGAAAATCATTCACAAAATCAAAAATCCGGAATTTTTCTTTTGCACCGACGATAAGATCGACACCGTCAATCGATGCAATTTCCTGCGGCTGTAATTGCGCGTAACATCCGGCAACGACGATATAGGCAGATGGTGACAGGCGGCGCGCACGGCGAATGATTTGACGACACTCCCGGTCCGCGCGATCCGTCACACTGCAGGTATTGAGCACATAGACATCGGACGGGTTATCAAAATCAACGACCTCAAATCCACGATCGACAAATTGTCTGCCGATCGTCGAGGTTTCTGCAAAATTGAGTTTGCATCCGAGGGTATGGAAAGCAACTTTCTTCATATCATAAAATACAAAGAGTTGTCTCAAAAGACAACTCTTTGCAATAAAAGTACCTCGACGAAAAATTTAAATCATGAAATCAGACGTTGGCGGCTGTTCGTTCAAACCTTCCGGAGGAGCTTCGGTCGGTTTTCCGGAAACATTCGCAACATCCTTCAGCGTCATCGGCGGGAGTTTATGTTTGGCAACATATTCATCGATGACCTGCTGTTCCTTACCTTTGAGATATTCGACGGCAGACAGGACGATCTTTTTGCTGTCTTTATCGAACTCCACAACGGCAAGCGGCAATTCATCACCCACGTGAAAGACATCAGCAACGTTTTTCATGTGCGTCATCGCAAGTTGAGAAGCCGGCACAAACCCATCCACGCCGGACGGCAATTCGACGATCACGCCTTTTTCAATGATGCGGACGATTTTTCCTGAAGTTTCCGTTCCGGTTTTATACGATTCCGAAAAAACATCCCACGGATTGTCTTTCACCTGCTTATGGCCGAGAGAAATTCTCCGCTGTTCGACATCAACACCGAGGATGACGACTTCCAGCTTATCGCCTTTCTTTACCATTTCTCCGGGATGACGGATTTTTTTCGTCCACGACAAATCGGAAATATGAACAAGCCCGTCGACACCTTCTTCTAATTCAACAAAGACGCCGAAGTTCGTCAGGTTGCGTACAACGCCGACATGTTTGGAGTTGACCGGATATTTATTCAGTAAATTCATCCACGGATCCGGTTCGAGCTGTTTGGTTCCGAGAGAAATCTTTTTGTTTTCTTTATCAAGACTCAAAATAATCGCGTCGACCATCTGTCCCATCGAAACAATTTGTGACGGATGTTTGATATGCTGCGTCCAGCTCATTTCGGAAATATGAATGAGTCCTTCAATTCCTTTTTCGATTTCAATGAACGCGCCGTAATCGGCAAGCGAGACGACTTTGCCGGTGACTTTCGTTCTGACCGGATATTTATTTTCGATATTTTCCCACGGATGCGGCTGGAGTTGTTTCAATCCGAGCGAAATACGTTTCTTGGCTTCATCAAAATCGAGTACGACGACGTTGATCGTGTTATCGAGTTTGACCACTTCGGAAGGATGATTCACGCGGCCCCACGAAAGATCCGTAATGTGAATGAGTCCATCGACGCCGCCAAGATCGACAAATACGCCGAAGTCGGTGATCGCTTTGACTGTTCCTTCGAGAACCTGACCTTTTTCCAGACTGTTGAGAATGGCACTGCGTTGTTCCTGCATTTCCGTTTCGATGAGAACTTTATGACTGACGACGACATTCTCATTCGGATGATTGATCTTGGCAACCCGAAACTCCATCGTCTTACCGAGGAATTGATCGAAATCCCTCACCGGTTTCACATCGATCTGCGAGCCGGGAAGAAATGCATCGAGGCCCATCAGGTCGACGACGAGACCGCCTTTGATGCGGCGGGTAATTTTGCCGGTAAGAATCTCGCCGGTTTCGAACGATTTTGTAATTCGTTCCCACGTTCGCATGAAATCCGCACGCTTGCGGGACAGCACAAGTTGCCCGTCTTTATTTTCGACACTCTCCAGGAATACTTCAACTTCGTCGCCCGGTTTGAGTTCATCGATATTGGGAAATTCGCTGAGCGGGACGAGTCCTTCCGATTTGAAACCGATATCGATGGCAACAGCGTTGTCGGTAACGGTTACAATTCTGCCCTTGACGATCTCGCCTTCATGAATACTGCCGAACGTTTGATCGTACAGTTTGGTGAGATCCTGTTTTTCCTGATCGGAATATTCGCGTTCCTCAATTTCGCTGATGTTAAATTTCGGCGCGGAAGTTTTCGGTTTCCGGACCGTACCGGTGAATGATTCTACGGTCAGTGGTGGTTCCTGTATTGTTGCCTCGTTGCGCTCTGTTGCCATTCAATCTCCTGCTGCGGTCAAATCGTGAATTACGGGTATTGACCTCTACTGTTCTTCTTCAGGACAAATCGCGGAAGTCATCGACCGCGATGGGTCATCAAGGAGAACAAAATTAGTACATGAATAAGTAAATTATGATGACTTCTAAACTTTTAATGAACGGCCGGTTGGGGATTACCAACCAGCGTTTCGATATGCCGTCTGATGTGTTCCATCAACCATTGTGGCGTCGATGTTGCACCGCTAATTCCTACCGTCTCTACCCCGTTAAACCATGCCGTATCGATGTCGTTTTCCGTTTCAACGAAATAGGTCCGGGGATTTGCTTCCTCGCAAATATGAAAAAGCACTTTGCCGTTCGAGCTGTTGCGGCCTGCGACAAAAATCATGATGTCGTTTTGCTGAGCAAACTCCCTCAGCTTTTTATCTCTGCCGAAGACCTGTCCGCAAATCGTATCTTTGGCATGAAACTCAACTGCCTGCTCTTCGAACGTATCGACAACCAGCTCTTTAATGCGCAAACGCAATGCATCTCTGATCTGATAAAACGTCTGTTTATCCATCGTCGTTTGGGAAAACAGAACCGTTTTCTTATTCAGATCGAGCTTATGAATTTCATCGAGCGATTTAATGACGATCGCTTCGTTATTCGTATGACCCACAAGTCCGATAACTTCGGCATGATCGATCTTGCCGTAGATAACGACCTGAAAACCTTTTTCATAAAACTTCGTGATGCGTTCCTGCACCTTCCACACAACAGGACAAGTTGCATCGACCAATTCGACTCCCATTGATGCCGCCCGTTGAAACGTCGATGGCGGTTCTCCGTGTGCCCTGATGAGAACCTTACCGTCTTTGATACCGTCAAGATCGGCATGCGTGATAGTTCTCAGGCCTTTTTTCTCAAGCCGTTCGATTTCCATCGGGTTATGAATGATATCGCCGAGGACGTACAGCCGCTCGCCGGGTTGTAATGACTCCAGCTCTGATTCGGCAATGTCGACGGTTCGAATAACACCCCAACAAAAACCGGCGCTTTTATCGACGCTGACTTTCATGAATGTTGAAGAACGCTGTTTGCTTTTGTGACAATAAGTTCAACCTGCTGATCGACCGTCAAATCGGACGTATCGATAACGATTGCATCATCGGCTTTACGCAACGGGCTGATGTTCCGTTTCGAATCTTTCCGATCGCGCTCGATGATTTCCTGTTTCAAATCTTCGAGAGAAACTTCGACGCCTTGCTTCTCCAAATCTTTCAGTCGACGGGATGCCCGCTTTTCAACATCGGCGACCATGTACACTTTGAGATCGGCATTCGGAAAAACGACCGTTCCGATATCTCTTCCTTCAAGAACGATACCGCCTTCCGTGCCCATGCGCCGCTGTTCACGCACCATCACTTCACGGACCGAATCGATCATGCTGATGGCGCTTACGGATTTTGTCACCTGCTGACTTCGAATTGCCCGGGTAACATCCCTGCCATCGAGCAAAACTCTCAATTCATTGTTGATATGCACCAAACTGATTTTTGTCTGCCGTGCAAGCTGTCCGATTGCATCACAGTCGTCCAGATCAATTTTTTGTTCAAGAACTTTCAGTGTCATCGCGCGGTACATCGCGCCGGTATCAACATACAAATATCCTAATCTTCGCGCAATCAATTTTGAAGTAGTGCTTTTGCCGGAAGCGGCCGGCCCGTCGATGGCAATAACTAATTTCTTCAAATTCGGTGTATTTTAGAGGATTTTGTAGTCAATAAATATACAAAATTCCCATATTGTAATCAATAGCGTATCTCTTTTCGGATCAAAATCATTATATTGAAATTTATGACAAGAAAACTCTCGCACCAGGAAATCGCAACGAAAAGGTTTTCCGCAGAACGGTTACGCACGGAAGACCGATTTCCGATCTACGTATTGCTCGATAACATTCGAAGCTTGTACAATGTGGGGTCTATTTTCCGGACGGCAGACGGCGCGCGCATTTCAAAAATAATCCTTTGCGGCTATACGCCATACCCACCGCGGAAAGAAATCGAAAAAACAGCTCTCGGTGCAACAGAAACCGTCCCGTGGGAATATATTCATCACCCGCTTGATGCAATAGATAAATTAAAAGCGGAAGGGATTCGTATATGCGTTGTCGAGCACACGGATGTCAGCATTCCGTATCATGCCCTTCGCAAGACCGATTTTCCTCTCTGTCTTGTCATCGGCAACGAAATCACGGGGGTTTCCAAAGAAGTGATCAATGCATCCGACAGTGCAATTGAAATCCCCATGTTCGGCATGAAACAATCTCTGAATGCTTCGGTCGCATTCGGCATTACGGTATTCGAGTGTTTGCGAATTTGGACCGGCAACGGGCAAAAGAATTTTTAATTGGCATCGATCACTTCCTGAATGCGCTGGAGGATGACGGCAGCGACATACGGTTTCTTGATAAAATCTTTCGCGCCTGCATTGATTAATTCTATCTTCAGATTCGGTTCGAAGTATCCGCTGGCAAGAATCGCCTTCACGTGAGGGTTTATTTTCTTCATTTCCTGAAACATTTCCCAGCCGCCCAACCGAGGTAATCCCATATCGGAAAGGATAAGAGAAATTTCTTCCGTGTGGTTTTTATATAATTCCACCGCTTCCTGCCCATCCTTTGCCGTCATGACCCGATATCCTTCATCCTCCAGAATACTCTGGAGCAATAACAACAACATTTCCTCGTCTTCCACGACGAGAATAGTTTTCTTCTGTTGGTTTCCCGTTGTTCTGAACACGGTCCGGACGTCGGCAGGATTTTCCCCGTGCAACGGTACCGGAAAGTAGAGTGAGAACGACGTTCCGATATTTTCAGTGCTTTCCACTTCGACCAGTGCCTGGTGGCTTTTGATAATGCCGTACACTACGGCAAGACCGAGTCCCGTACCTTTTCCTAATTCTTTCGTTGTAAAAAAAGGTTCAAAAATTCTTTTTCGTGTATTTTCATCCATGCCTATTCCCGTATCCGCCACCTGGACAGCAAGAAAATCATTATTTTCTGCATCAGGAAATTTCTCCTTCATTTGTTTTGATGAAATCAATGACGAGGAAATTGTGAGTGTTCCTTTTTTAGGATTTTCTTCGTTCTGATCGATCATGGCATCGCGGCTATTGAGGCACAAATTCAACAATGCCTGATGGATCTGTGTCGCGTCGGCGGTAATCGAAGGAACGGATTTTTCTAGTCTCAAACGAATGTCAATCGTCCGCGGGAACGTCTGCGAAAGCATTTTACCAAGCTCTTCGATGAGATCGTTGATGTTGACGAGCCCAAACGTCGGTTCGCTTTTGCGCGCAAACGTCAGCAATTGCCGCACCAGATCGGCTCCGCGCTGAACGGCGCGCTTGATTGTTTCCACGCTTTGTAAACGACGGTCGACCTCGATGTTTGGAGATTCCAATATCGTTGCATATCCGAGAATGATTCCGAGAAGATTATTAAAATCGTGTGCGATTCCGCCTGCAAGAGTACCGATACCTTCCATTTTCTGGGATTGCCGAAGTTGTTCTTCGAGGCGTTTTCGTTCGGTTATATCCCGTGCGACCCAAACGACGGAACGGTCATTCATTCGTGAGACCACACCGGAGAACCAAACAGTTCGCTGACCGATTTCCAAATCGTACTCGATATTCACCGGATTCGGCTGGGAAACGGCTTGCAAAATAGCACTGAGAAATCTGTCCGCAGTTTCTTTCGGAAAAACCTCATGAATTTTCTTCCCGAGAAGATATTCTATCGGTTTAAATAAGAGTTTTTCATTGGTCGTCCCGATTTTCAAAAACCGTCCATCGGTGTCCAAGACAATAACGGTGTCATTCATAGAATTAAAAAGCGCCACGAGTTCTGCCTCCGACGCTCGCAGTGCTTCTTCCGCACGTTTATGTTCGATTGCCTTGGCGACCTGAGACGATACGAATTCAAGAATATGCTGTTCCCGTTTCGTAAAAGTTCGGGAATCGGAATAATGCTGAACAACCATCACCCCGATGGTTTTCTTCTCGCCCACCAGCGGAACTCCCAACCACACCGGAGAAGGAGCCCCGAGAAGGATAGCGTCTCCGCTCCGGTACAATTCATCGGATCGTTTTTCATCAGCCAAAAGCGATTTCCCCGTGCGAAGAACGTATTCCGTCAGTCCGTGTCCTAGCGGCCGGCTGGACGGCGAGGGATCATATTCATCGACAAAGTATGGAAACGACAGCAAATCTTTTTCCTGGTCGTAGAGTGCTATATAAAAATTATTTGCGTACATCAATTCGCCGATAATCGCATGAATCGAACTATAAAAATTATGCATGTCGCTCGACGAACTTGTCTTCTCTGCAATTCGATACAACGCCGACTCAAGGATTTCCGCCTGTTTCAGCTCAGTAATTTCGCGGGAGCTTCCCACAATTCCGACAATGTCTCCCTCCTGGGACCGGAACGGAACCTTCGTTGTCGAAAACCAGTGAGTTTTGTCTCCTTTGGTTATGACTTTTTCCACTTTCCCGAGCAACGGAATTCCCGTAGTAATGATCTGACGCTCATCCGCCATTTGTTGAACAGCATTTTCCGACGAGAAAAAATCACCGTCACGTTTTCCGATAGCCTCCTTCGTATCCGGAATCCCTAAAATTTCCGCCTGGGCTTTATTAATTCTCGTAAACCGGAGATCCCGATCCTTAAAATAAATTGTATCCGGAATATTATTCATCAACGTATGCCATAATTCCGATTCATACCGCAACGCTTCTTCGGCTTTCTTTCGCTCGGTGACATCGATAGAAAGGCCGAACACCCGATCAATTTTTCCTTGAGAATTTTTGACCGGAATAAAATTGGTATACCAAATCACCCCTTCGACTTCCACTTCCAATGTTTGAGGTGCACCGGCAAGTGCTTTCGGCAGTGCCTGGACAAGCGGCGGATAGTTCTTATACAAATCGAACATTGATTTTCCAACAACCTCGTTCGGTTTGAGTCCCAATTGTTCGAGACCTTTTCCGCGGGATAACAAAAATCTACCCTCCGTATCGAATTCGTACGCGACAATATTGAGATTGTCGAGCATCAGGTCGAGCCGGCTGGTCGTTTTATAAAGTTGTTCCTCCGCTTTTCGCCGTTCCGTGAGGTCCCTGCCGATACCGACAAACGCTATGGGTTCGCCGCGAACATCACGGACCACTGCCGTCCGTAATTCAACCGGAAATTCCGTTCCATCCCGCTTCAAATTATAAACTTCGCCGGTCCACCCGCCCCGGAGCGTTTCGTCTTTAATTTTTCTCACCATCGATGTGGAAATTTTTTGGGAACGGACTATTTCAATGTTTTTTCCGATGAGCTCGTCCGCACGGTATCCGTATAACTCACAGAACGCCGGATTAACCAAGAGAAAATTATTGTCAAGATCGTTCAGACAAAACGCATCTTGCGTGCTGTTGACAGCGGTCTCCAGAAGATGCAATTCTTTTTCAATACGAGATTGTTGAGTAATATCGCGACCGACCAATATTCGATAGTCATCAGTCTGATGCCCCGGTTGTGAGACTATCGAACGAAACTCGACGATCCGTTCATTACCGGAAACGTCGACAATTGGAACGGTAAAATTGTCTGCAATTGGATTTATAAAAATCGATTCGATAACGAGGGATGCCTTTGGGCGATCGGCGGGACGAAGAAGTGAAACAAAACTGGTGTTTGCCTGTAAGCGTTTCTTGCCGACGATGTCGGTTACTGTTGTATTGTTGTAAAGAATTGTTCCGGATTTTTCGATGATCACCACGAGGTCGTGGGTATATTCTGAAACCTCGTGAAATGCTTGTTCTCTGGGAATGCGTCCGGGCGCTGGTTGTTTTTTGGACTGACTCATAAATACTATTCCACCTTCACTGTTCCTGAACCGACGGATATCAACGTGCCAATGTACTAAAGTTTTTCCATTTCAACAAAGAAAGTTCGGTGCGAAACGTCACGAACAAAAATGACGTGTGACGGCTTGTCAGAAAAAGGGAAAAATATAAATCAAAAAATCGATTTCACGCCTGAATATCGTACGCAAGAGTGAAAAATTCCTGTTTTTCATGTGTATGAATGCGAATCACACCCGCCCGAACAAGCTGGACTAACGTTCGCGACGCGCGCCGGTCACTGATGTTGACCAACCTGCCGAATTCTCTGACTGTTATCCTCTCATACTGTTCGAGAAATTGAAAGAGCCGTTTTTCATTCTCGCCGATTGCAATTTTTAACGGCGGTGCATCGGGATTTTCATTGCGAAGAATGTTCACGACTTCTTTGCTCGCCATCATGGTATTGTCGTTCACGCGAATGTACACGCGTGTATTTTCCCCGTTCATATGATCTTGGGGACCGAGGAAAAAGTGTGGTTTGTTTTTGCTTTCGGGAATTTGACAGACGATCACATCACGGCCGTCGAAGGGAACGATGTCAATGTGGGAATCAATCGGTGGATCGGAAAAATCTTTGCCGGCGATTTCGATCAATTCCAATTCCGATTTTTCGCTTTCAACGCCGACGATGGACCCGTCATCACCGACACCGAAAAGAATCGTGCCTCCTTTGGTGTTGGCAAACGAAATAAGTGTTCGTGCAATCTTTTCTGCGGATGAAATCCGGCGCTTAAATTCAATAGCGAATCCTTCGCCTTCCTCGATCAACAGATTGACATCATGGAAATTCATACGACATCATTCAATGAACATGACGATCCAGATACTGTTGAAGAATAAGCGCCGCGGCAGTCATATCGACGGTCTTCTTGACCTGTCGTTGTTTTTTCTTGACGCCCATCATTCGAATTGTTTCCTGGGCAAGCTGACTGGTAAACCGTTCATCAATCGACACCACGGGAATGTTCAACGCGTCGTGCAAGCGGTTCATAAATTTCTCCACGTCGTCTGCTGTTTGCCGTTTCTCGCCTTTCAATGTGAACGGCATCCCGACCACAATCTCGCCGACATCATACGAAGTCACCAGCATCCGGATCTCTTCCATCACCGAGGGAGATTGTTCAATAACCGAAACCCCTTTTGCAATGATCCGCAACGGATCACTGACGGCTACACCGATTCGTTTTGATCCGTAATCCAGTCCGAGAATGCGTTTGGCAGAAGGTGGCACAGGAAATAATTTCAACCGTGCGGTAATTGTTGTTTGTCGATTGCCGGATTTTCCAATGGCTTGGAAAGAAATGCTTTGAGCAGCTTACTCGGTTTAAAATGCGTTTTGCGCCGTGACGGAACAAAAATAACTTCGCCGGATTTCGGATTACGTGCTTTTGGTTTGGATTTTGTCGGCTTCACTTCAATAACACCGAAGTCCCGAATTTCAATCCGCAGTTCCGGATCCGCAGTCATCATGATTTCCCGTAACGACGTGAAGACCCGATCCACCCACGCCGCCGCCGTGTGAATCTTTTCATGATGTGATGCTGCAACGTGGCGAACGATATCGCTCTTGGTATATGTTTTCGGACGCCGGCGACCGGAAGTCATGCTTCATTATTCCATCAGACGTTCTGTCCGAGCAACGCCTTTTATTTTTCGAAGCTTTTCAATGATGCGTTCAAGATGATCCTTATTTTTCACGCCAATCATAATCGTGCCTTCGAACACACTGTTATTTGAATCGATTCTCACGCCGCGGATGTTGGTGTTCTGATAGGTCGAAATAGAATGCGTGATATCGTTCAAGATCCCCGTTCGATCTTCACCGGAAATACGAACGGCAGCGGCGTATTCCCCGCCGTTGGTCGATGGCCATGCCACTTCAACAATGCGTAACGGATCGGTTTGAGAAAGCGTCAGAAAATTTTTACACGTCTTCAGATGAACTTTGATCCCTTCACCTTTCGTCACATAACCGACAATTTCGTCACCGGGAATAGGATTACAACATTTTGCATAACTGTGAAGAAAGGCATCGTGACTTCCAAAAAGAGAAATTCCGCCGGTAATATTGCGGGCGGTTGAAACAAAACGATCAAAAAGTCCCTGCGGCACTTCATCGTGAGTTTCGACAGACGGAGAATGTTTTTGTTTCAGTTCAATTTCCTGGATGACGGCATCCGGCGTTATCTCTTCACGCTGAATTTTTAGATAAAAATCGCGCAGGTCTTCGACACGGAGGTCGTGCAGGTATTTGATCAGATCGTCATCGTTCACATGCAGCTTGAATTTTTTCGCACGCTTTTCCCACATATCGCGGCCCTCGGCAATCGCTTTGCGTTCTTCATCTTTTATCCATTTGCGAATATGTGACTTTGCCCGGTGAGTAACCGCAAATTGTTCCCAATCCGCTTTGGGAGTCTGGTTCTTCGACGTAATGATTTCAACCTGGTCTCCGCTGTGCAGTTGATAATCCAGGGGCACGATCCGGCCACCGACTTTCGCGCTGAGACAGTGAAACCCGATGTTGCTGTGAACCGCATAGGCAAAATCGACCGGCGTAGCACCCTGCGGAAGAATTTTCAATTCTCCTTTCGGTGTAAAAAGATAAATTTCGTCCTGATAGAGATTGAGCTTGAAACTTTCCATCAATTGCTTTGCGGGGGCTTCCTCGTCGGCGTGTTCAAATATTTCACGCACCCAGGAAATCCAGTTTTCCAGTTCTTCGTCGAGTGTCGTAAGATTTTCTTTGTAACGCCAGTGAGCGGCAACGCCGTTCTCCGCTATTTCGTGCATCGCGCGTGTGCGGATCTGCACCTCCACCATTTTTCCCTCCGGACCGAGAACGGTAGCATGAATCGACTGATATCCGTTTTTCTTCGGAACGGAAATATAATTTTTAAAACGCTCGGGATTGGGAATATAGATGGATGAAAGAATTCCGTACACGGTAAAACATTCGTTGGGATTTTCCGTTTCGAGAATGATCCGTACGGCAAACAGATCATATACTTCATCGAATGTTTTGCCGCGCGAGTTCATCTTGTTGTAAATACTGAAAAGATGTTTCGGCCTGCCTTCGATTTCAAATTTCATGCCGTCATCCGTTAACCGTTTCTCTATCGGTTGAATGAATTTCTTGACATAATTTTCACGTTCTTTGCGTCGCGACTTCAGTTTGTGAGCGATGTCCTCGTATTCAGGCGGATGAAGATATTTAAACGCAAGATCTTCCAGTTCCCATTTGATCTTGGCAAGACCGAAACGGTGGGCAAACGGCGCATAGATATCAAGCGTTTCTTTGGCGAGGCGGATCTGGCGTTCTTTGGGAAGATATTCCAGCGTCCGCATGTTGTGCAAACGGTCTGCAAATTTCAGCAACATGACGCGGATATCGTTCACCATCGAGAGCAGCATTTTCCGGTAACTTTCCGCCTGCGTAATTTCATGACTGCGGAAGATATCGGAAATCTTCGTAGCGCCATCCACGATATCGGCAATCGTATCGCCGAATTCCTGCCGGATATCTTTGATCGTAAAATTGGTGTCTTCGGCGACATCATGCATCAGGGCGCTGGCAACGGAAATATCGTCCAGCGGAACTTCCTTCGCAACGACCATCGCGACTTCATACGGGTGATTGAAGAACGGATCGCCCGAAGCCCTCATATCGTTTTTGTGCGCTTCAAGACTGAACTCGAATGCCCGGCGAATCAGATCCTCGTTGACGGTATGAAGATTTTTTCTGCAAACGGCGAGAAGATCATCGAGCTTTTTTTTGTATAAACCATCTCTCATAATCGAAACATATTGCAACTCGTAGAATTGCAATTCCAATAAAAATGTGAATTTACTCTTATTAAAATATACTGCCGAAAGGAGTGAATGTCAAGGCAGACTATAAAACCTGAAGAGAAATGATAAAAGTGGAGAATTGGTATGATTTATAAGAACATACCGGCTATCGTTTTACAAGCATAATAAAAGATTATTTTTCCGTGCCGAAAATTCTGTCACCGGCATCGCCTAACCCGGGAAGAATATATCCCTTATTGTTGAGCTTTGCATCAAGAGCACACGTAAATATTTTAACGTCGGGATGTTCTGTTGAAAGACGCTGCACGCCTTCCGGCGCGGCGACGAGACTTACGAATCGAATTCTCCGGGCACCTTTTTGTTTCAAAACCGAGACCGCCCCAACGGCACTCCCGCCGGTGGCAAGCATCGGATCAAGAACAAGCATGAGAGACTCGCGGATATTCTGAGGAAGCTTGAGATAATAATCGACAGGCGTCAATGTCTCCTCGTCACGATACATCCCGATATGACCGACCTGGGCATTCGGCAGCACTTCGACAAAACCGCCGACCAATCCGAGTCCGGCCCGCAAAATAGGAACCAGAATGATCGAATCGGTTACGATGTGCCCTTTGGTTTTTTGTAACGGAGTCTCTACCGTAATTTTTTTAACTGAAAGATCGGCAGTGACTTCGTATGCCATCAACACTGCGGTCCGCCGGAGGACAGAACGAAAAACCGGGCTTTGAGTTTTCTTATCGCGCAAAACAGTCAAATCCCGTTTAACGAGTGGATGTTCGCAAATAATAAGATTTTTAAAGTTCCGCATATCAATAATAAATTATTTTTATGAATGAAAGTTATTCTATCGTTTCCTTGCTTTATTCGCTGCAATAAGAATCGGATCCCACAACGGTGCAAACGGCGGCGAATAAATTATATCCCATTGCGCAATGTCGTCCAGCGTGAGCTTGTGCTGAATTGCAACACCGATGGTATTCGCTCTCAGAACAGCTCCGTCTCCGCCGAATACATTAGCTCCGATCACCCGGCTGCTGCGCGAGTCGACAATCAATGTTATAACGATTTTTTGACTTCCGGGCATCAATCCGACTTTCGATGATGCAGTGATCGATTCTATGATGACATCGAACCCGGCTTCTTTTGCTTCCGAAGAACTAATTCCGACCTGAGCGATTTCCAATCCGAAAACTTTGACGGCAATCGCTCTGATAGCCCCTTTAAATGAAGCACGTCCGCCAGCCGCATTTTCTCCGGCAACCCAACCCGCCCGGCTGGCAAGAGTTGCCAGCGGAATATACATCGGTTTTCCCGTCACGATATTTTTTACTTCGGCGCAATCTCCGGCAGCATAAATATCTTCGATATTCGTTTGCTGACGCTCATCCGTCGCGATCGCTCCCGTAACACCGAGCCGGATTTTTGCATTCTTTGCCAGTTCGACATTCGGCGAAATCCCGATCGAGAGAATCACCATATCCGCTTCAAAGGTACCCCGATTGGTGATGACATGCTTGACCGTATTTCCCGGCGTGAGATTCATTCCTTCGATAACGGCATTCGTCACAAACCGAACTCCGTTGTTCTGCAATTCTTCCAGAATTTTTTCCCGGGTTCCTTCTTCAAGTCCGCCTAACGGAAGACGATGGCGGTGAAGGATCGTCACATCGATTCCGCGGGTACGAAGCGCTTCTGCCATTTCCATCCCGATATATCCTCCGCCGATAATCACAGCACTTTTTGGCGATTCATCGGTGATGTATTTGAGAATATTGAGCGTATCTTCACGTGATCGGACATGAAATACATTTCGGGCATCTTCTCCGGCCATGTTCAGTTTCCGTGATGATGCGCCGGTGGCAAGAATCAATTTATCATATTCATATTCGATCACCGTGCGCTGGGAAAGATTTCTGACGGCGATCGTATGTTTGGTGGGGAAAATATTTTCTACGACGTGCTGTGTTTTTACTTCGATCCCTTTTTCCTCGCGTAAACGTTCGGGTGAATAAATCACCAGTTTCCGTTCATCGGGGATCAGACCGCCGATGGCATACGGCGCTTCACACAGTCCGTACGAAACGGTCTCGCCCGCTTCGAACATCGTTACATCCGCGTTCGGATTCACGCGCCTGGCTTTTGCCGCGGCGCTCGGACCTGCCGCCAATCCTCCAACAATAAGGATTTTTCTTTTTTTCACGGGAAACTAATTCTTTTTTCTGAAATATAATGAAATCGGCACACCCTCAAAACCGAAATGTTCCCGCAAGCGTCCTTCCAGAAATCGTTTATACCGTTCTTCAATGAGTTTCGGTTCATTGGAAAAAAATGCGAACGCGGGAGGAGCAGTTTTCACTTGCGTGATGTAATTGATTTTGATTTCTTTGCCGGTCGACGACGACGGCGGTTTCATCTGGATCTCTTCGAGCAACAAGGAGTTTAATTTGTTGGTAGAAATTCTCTTCCGTTGTTCTTTATCGACATTCTTCACGAGTTCGATCAATTTAAACACACGTTGTTTCTTGAGCGCCGAAATAAAAACGATCGGTACGTAATCGTAGATACGGAGAAGTTTCCGCAATGCCTGTTCATACACTTTTGCGGTCCGGTCATCTTTTTCAACGATATCCCATTTGTTCGCGGCAATGACGATACCGCGATGGCGTTCGATGATGCTTTCAAGGATCCGAAGGTCTTGCCGATCCACTCCCGCCTCAACGTCCACAACGAGAACGGCAATATCGCACCGATCGATGCTTTTCAGCGACCGGAGCGTACTGTAAAACTCCACGCTTTCCTTGATGCGGCTTTTCCGCCGCAAACCGGCCGTGTCAATTAAGAGAATTTCTTCTTTCTGATATTTCAAAATGGAATCGATCGCATCACGTGTCGTTCCCGGAATTTCGGTAACGATGTTGCGTTCTTTCCCGAGCAGCGCGTTGACGAGAGACGATTTGCCGACGTTCGGTTTCCCGATAATTGCCAGCTTGAGCCGTTTATCCGTATCCTGATCGCCATCGCCGGACAAAAATGTTTCAGTAACCGTATCTAAAAAATCGCCGATCTTCCTGCCGCCCAGTGCCGACATGGAAATCGGTTCACCCAAACCGAGTTTGAAAAATTGAGATGTATCGGATTCCCTTCTTTCATTATCGATTTTATTGACGACAAGATAAATTTTCTTTTTTGCTTTCCGCAAAATCGAAGCGATCTCTTCATCGATCGGCGTCACTCCGGCTAAACCGTCAACCAGAAAAACGATGGCGCTTGCTTCATCGATTGCAATTTTTGCCTGTTCACGAATTGCACGTTCAAACAGATCATCGGATCGCGGCACATACCCGCCGGTATCGATGACGGTAAATGTTTTGCCGCTCCAGTCCGCCGTTCCGTAATGACGGTCCCGCGTAACGCCGGGATCATCATGAACGATTGCGTCGCGTGCACCGAGAATTCGATTAAACAGAGTCGACTTACCGACATTCGGTCGACCGACGATTGCAAGGATGTGTGACATAGGTATTTTATTTTTTCGAAAGCATAATACAAATTTCCGGGTAAACTATCAACGAAGCATCATTCCGACGTTCTCGCAAATTGTAAGACCCTTGCCAATTCGGCATTAAATTTATCAAAGCCGCTCGCTTTACTGATGTATGCCGCGGCGCCATGTTGAAAGGCGTAATTCACATCCTCTTCACGATCGGATGTACTGACGATGACCACGGGAATGTTTTTCAGACCGGGATCACCTTTAATGATCCTGAGAACTTCTTTCCCGTCATATTTGGGAAGATTGAAATCCAGAAGAATGAGATTCGGAACGGGATATTGTTCCTGATTCACTCCCGCGCCGCAATGGAAAAGATAATCGAGAACTTCCTGACCGTCGTGAACGATAAATAATTTTCCCCCGACATTATTTTTCTTGAGAACATATTCCGTAATCTTTTGATGAGCCGGATTATCTTCTACAATAAGGATATTGATGGGGGAATTTGTCAAAAGGAAATGACAGCAATAATCGAAAGTACGGTTTTTGAGTGAAAAGTCGGGGCGGCGAGATTTGAACTCGCGGCCTCTTGGTCCCGAACCAAGCGCTCTAGCCGGGCTGAGCCACGCCCCGAAATAGAAATAAAGATACGGATTTTGGAAGCAATTTCAAAGCACTAATTTGCAATCAACAATAAAACGCGGAACTGACAAAATGCTAAATTCAGTATAGATCTCTGAAAAACTCACCGTTATTATTTTATCACCATCATTTTTTTGACCGACGTAAAAGTATTCGTCTGCAGGCGATAAAAATACACACCGGACGGAAGATTGGAGGCATCGAATCGCACCGATTGTCCACCGGTTTGTTGTTCTTCATCAACCAACGTTTTCACCTCTTGCCCAATGGCATTGTAGACCTTGAGCACCACCTTCGCATCGTGAGGCAGGGCGTACGAGATCGTCGTCACCGGATTGTAAGGGTTTGGATAATTTTGATAGAGCTCAAAACGATCCGGGGCATTGACGATAATGTTGATGTCCCGGCTCCAACTTTGGCCACCCATTCCCGAGGCATTCAGCGACAACGGAAATTCCTTTTTTATAGGTGCATTGATATCGACAGAAAACGTAAATTTTGCCACCTGTTCTCCATGTCTCTGAACGGATTGAACAACCTGTTTGCCGGGCGTAACATGAAGCCACGCCGGCATCCCTGAGACATTAACATCGACATTCGTCATAGACTTCGATGATAAGTTTGCAACAGTTAATTCGATAGTGTTGCCTTTTGATGCAAATGGAATGTGATACGTTGCGGGTTTTCCGTTCTGACTAATATCGCTATTTGAATTGATCGCGCCTGAACTGGTTGTGCTACTATTCTTGATGCTCGTTATACTGGTCAGTTGTTCTAATTCCTTTAGTATGGTATGTTGCTCTTCTTTGTTCGTCGTTGCGCGAAACGTTTTCATTAACATCGCAATTTGATGTTGACGTGAAGTATCCGGAACTTGCTGTTGCTGAAGTATTGCGGGAGTTCCACCAATTGCAATACCGGAAAGAAACATAGTAACTATTACAACGATTATATTCTTCGTCATAGAGTCATCCTTTTAATTTGCAGGGACAAAAACTGCCCTGACATTCTTATTACCGTTAACCGTAATTGTCACCGGGTTCGTTGTTCCGGTAACATCCAGTTCCCAGTGATCAAATTTCCAATTGCCCGGATTCGACATATCCGGCTTCACAACTATTTGTGCATTGTTCACTTGAGGTTTTGCTGAAAGTCTTACTGATGCGCCATACGAATACGTGGGTGAATTTGGAGACAATAAAATACTTCCACCGCCGCTAACCGACGTTGTAATAGTGTATTGATTCGAGAACGTTACCCGGATTGTGTGATTCGCTGTTATATTTGTGAACGTATAGCTTGACGCCGAGGTCTGTCTTACACCATCGACTATCAAGCTATCAACGTAATATCCTGTGTTGGGTGTGAAGGTGAATGTTTGATTCGCGCTGTAATTTACTATCACGGCTCCTGATGGATTGATCGTTCCGTTCGAACCGTTGCTTGCCGTAATTGTATCGTGAATAATGGCAAACTTTGCTGAAATAGTATGATTGGTAGTCACGTTTGTAAACGTATAGCTGGTCAGTTGACCTTGATTTATTCCATCGACAATCAAACTATCGACATGGTAACCTGTTGATGGCGTGATTGTAAAAGCCTGTGTTCCGCCGTAATTCACGCTGACATTCCCCGACGGACTGATTGTTCCGTTACTTCCACTGGATGAGGTGATGGAGTACTGATTGATTGCAAACTTTGCCGAGATCGTGTGATTTGCCGTGACGTTTTTGATCGTATCGGGTGATGAGTTGCCGACATAATTATTGTCGATAAAGACACTATCGATGTGATAACCGGTGTTCGGCGTGATGGTGAAGACTTGGCTTGCCCCGTAATTGACGTTTACCGATCCACTCGGAGAAATCGTTCCGTTTGTGCCCGACGATGCGGTAATAGCAAAACTGTTGAGGTAGAACGTGGCAGTAACGACCTTGTTGCTGTTCATGATGAGCGTGATGGGATTGGCAGCACCTGCAACACTATCGCTCCACCCGTAGAAAGCGTAGCCCGGCGATGGTACAGCCGTAAGTTGTACCGAGGATGCGCTATCGTAAAGTGCGAGGTCGGGACTCTTGGTGACAGAGCCGTTGCCGTGAATGTTTATATTCAAGTTAAACTGTGACGGAGGGATAGGCAATCGATCGAGGATGTATTGGGCATTATAGTACAAAAATTTCCATCCTTCATGTGTAACCACCCTATCGGGATGGATGTGTAGGGTATCTTTATTTGCATTGTCTACTTTTTGTTGAAATTGTCTCATTTGACGAGAGCAATTGTTAGAATCTCTCACCCCGATATAGTTTTTTGCATTTGCAAGACTACTATCAAGTTCATCGATAAAATTCTGAGAACCAAGCCAACTATATATTGCGACTCGAAAGTTGAGTGCTATTAAAGTATCGATCACTGAGCCTAAAGAAAGAGAATCTGTCAAATCAGGCGGTTCAAAATAATTTAAGTCTAGAAACATTTCTGTTTTGGCAGATGTATCCGTTTCACGAGCGTATTGATCAATTATCGCTTTATAGTCCTGAGGAGAACCAAAAGTTGGCTGTGCCCAGAGGTCATAGTTCAAATTAGAAAGAATTGCTGCCATTGCCCCGCGATTTCGTGGATCAGGATCATTTTGAAGCCGCTCTTCGATAATTCCTCTGGAACCGGAATAATTTCGCTTAAGCAGTTGGAGTATTGCTAACCACCGATTACCACGATCTGAGTCTTCTACTGCTGTGATCAGTAGAACTTCTATGAGTTGGGGTGAACTAATTTTCTCAAGTTCACTCAGAGCTACTTCTCTACCAAGCGAGCTTGGTCCTGAAATTGCTATGCGCCCGAGCCACACATTTGCACTGTCGGCATAGCCGGGAACGAATAACACAACGTCTTCCAATGAACGGAGAGCGAAGACGTCTACACCTCTTGGCCAATCTCTGTTGAGAATTTGAAAAATATAATTCACTGTTGAGAAATCGTGACGCATTATGAGACGATGCGTTGCTTCAGCTCGTGTATCAAGAGAGTCGTCAAAGGCGCTTCGAGATGCTCGGGCGTAGTATCCTGCAGAATCAATAATCGTGTGAGCAAAGGAAGCAACATTGTTGGAATCGAGTATTGCAATAGCTCTTAAGAATTCCAGTTTGAAACTTACATTTGGTTTACTCCAGATTTTCTCTTCAAGGATAGGCACTGCTTCAGTAATCTTGTATCTGATGATCTCTTCGGTCGCCCAACTGCAGATATGAAGATCGCCGCTGTTCAATGAATCGATAAGCGCTTGCCGCTGCTCTGCGGTTATCGACTGGGCAATTGATATCGAAGAAATCAAAAAAATACAACCTAGAAGTATAATAATTCTAACTTTCATTTCCTTACCCTTTCAGTTGCCCTATGCAGTACAATGACAGGACAAAGGATTTGACAATCCCAGCTTGTTTATGTACAATTGAATTAAATCTCTAACTTTGTCCTGTGTTCGTTGTTCGTAGTCGTTGTTAGGATCATTCGGATCACCTGTTATCTCGTTGTATTTTCGTGTAACTTCGTTCAAATACTTATTCAAAGTAAACATAATTCCTTCCCTGACAACTTTGAGGTTTTGTTCTTTTGTGAGATCAAAACATTCGTCTACATAGATGGTCTTATCATAGTCATCAATGAACGTTTGCAGTACCAACTTGTCCGTGAGTGCCTTTTCGTAATCGTTGGCATGTTCTTGTTCGTGGGCGAGGTTGATTTCCTCGAGTACATATCCTCCTTCTCGTAGTTCTGTACCGTACGTGCCTTGTCGAACAAAATCCCAATAAGCGCAACACTTGTCGTCCTGAATGCTGTTTACGTCATTTATGCTACTCAGTGGTTTTCTGTCATTGTAATGTTCGGGGCAGAGAGCTTTGATCGCATTGATTTGAAATTGGATGGGAAACCTTAGCTTGTGGTTTTGTACATCGTGGCAAGCACTTGCAACAATGTCAAAGGGGGAAACATAAGAATCGTTATTCTGTGAGAACATTGCCCTGAAAACACCATACACCATTGTACCAGATTTACTCTGCTCCTGTGCAATTTCGCAAGCATCAATACCACCATAATTATTTCCATGTGTGGACAGAATTGGATTGGGAAAATTAGAACCATTTGGACAATTAGGAAAATTTTCGCCGCATTGTCTAATAATCCCCTCTGCCGGTGCACAGGAGTTCTCCATTATCTTTCGTGCATTGCCTTTTAAGATTTTACTTTTTTTCTTTGCGGCAACGGAGTCTGTGCCTGTACTTTTAACGTCAGACACAGAAGAATGAACACTTATCGTTGCAATCGCATCTACCGGAACAGCTTCAATGTGTATAGTCAGCGAATCTGTAGACAAACTATCAGGTGCGATATACTTAAAACCTGCTGTAATATATGACAAGACATTGTCCGAAACCTGTCCGTCAACCGAAAGAAGTTTTCCTTTTCCGCTATCCAACAAAGTTACTGTAAACAACTGACCGGTTGGAAATTGTGTCGTTGTACCATCTTCCAACTTTTCGGCTATGATTACCGATGCCGAGTCCCCCGGCAACAATCGGGATGGGTTAAGTGTAAGCAACGCACAACCGACAGCGTGATCGAGAACGATGCTGTCCACAGCCGAGAGAGAACCGGGAGCGCTTGCCGTAACGCCGAATGTTACCGTGGTGTCCGGCTCGACACCATCGGCAATAAATTTGACTCTCCCGTTTCTTACGTCAATATATAGGGCAGTGAGACTATTCCCTTGCACAATGTTGTCGGATGTATCGATGAAGTGGCCGTACTTCGTCGAATCAATTTGAAGCGTGATGAGACGGTTATCGTCACACCATCGTTCGCTTCCATCCCCATTTTCTTCTATCACAATTAGCGAAGTCGAATCGTGCGAAACCAAATTAATGGGCACCTTAAAAAATATTGAGTTGATACGGCGGGGGATTTCCGAAAAGAATCGTTCTCGTTGTGTCTGTAAAACGAGTTGTTGCTTCAATCACAATGGAATCAAAATCCACGCCTGGCGGAGGACATACACCTGTGGGCCAGAGGTCCGATGAGATTAATTGTCCTTCCTGCGTGAAGAACTGTACACTATCCGTACGGTTGGAATTACCGTCAATGAATATCGCATACTGTATACCGTGAGTTATTCTTAACATCACAGGATCGGTGATAAGATCGAAAATCGATGTCGAGCAATTAGTGTAATACGGACCGATACTTGCCGAGGGGACAACGCATGCATTGGCTGTATCCGGTACCGTTAAACTAAAACCCGTAAAAAGGTACAACAAAGATTGGAAATCGCCAGAAACATAGTACGGATACGGAGGAACATCGCGGTTATCTAAAACATGTCGAATCTGAATCCCATCGAGAGACACATCCAGAGTTGCCTCACCAGCAGTTACTGTGTTCATGACGATATCAATCGAGTACCATCCGCCACTTATAGCAGTATTGAACGTCACCAAACCAGAACCACCATCGACATTGATTGACTGATCCTGCCCACAAGCATCATTATGAACGTGCATCATGTTCGAAAGCAGTTGATGAGATTCATCGGGGGTTTGAGTAATCACACCGGCGGGTCTGCTGAACGAAAACACAAGAGTATGGCTTTCATCTTGTGTACGCGCATGGGGAGAGCCGACATTGAGTTTCTCCTTGATGGTGATCTGTGAGAATGCCAATGGTAACATCAACAGGCTCATTGTGAAAATAATAAAGTACTTCTTCTTCAAGATCATACTTTTTTCCTCCGCAATCAACTAATAGGTGTTTTCGAGCAAGAGCGAATTAGTAAGTAGATAAGGTAAGAACGATGTGGCGGAGCTTGATAAAAAGAAAAACAATCCCATATTCCCGATGACCGGACAACGACTAAAATCAGGAAAACTAAGTCACAAATTTTATGCCAAAACTCGCAAACAATCTTCTGCCTCAATTCGATCAAAAAGCCGAATTGAACACCAGTCCGTAGTATTCTATCGCAGATTTAATAACATATCAATCATCGTGCCATCAGTATTGAGAGAAGAAAAAAAGACTCCAAATTTCCTCTACAAAAAAAGCAATGTGATAGGGAAAAGAGAATTGTATCAGGAAATCGATTCAGACAAGAACAGAAACGTATCAGCCCTTTGAGATACGTTTCAACGAGGAGGAATTGCAAAAGCGTACAATCACTTTTCCATTACGTCACGAGAAATATTATCTCATGCTATATAAAATGTTCGACAATCCGTTTTGCAGCCATCGGGAAATCCGCTTCATCCTCGACCGAAAACCATGCGATACGATCGTCATGCCGAAACCATGTTAATTGCCGCTTCGCATACCGGCGCGTCTGCTGTTTGATCAGATCAACCATTCGCTGATGCGTCATCGCACCGCGTAAAAATTCGAATGCTTCTTTGTATCCCACCGTTTGCAATGCATTTAAGCTCGGATCATATCCGCGTGATTTCAACATTTGTGCTTCTTCAACGAGTCCTTCACCGATCATGCGATCGACGCGACGATTGATACGATCGTATAATTTCTTCCGATCCCAGGATAGCCCGACAAACACAGGATGAAAATCCGTGGTCACGGTTTTCCGTTGAAGAGTCGAAATCGGTTGTCCCGTCAGATGAAATACTTCCAATGCCCGCACGATACGTTTTTTGTTGCTCGGAAGCATCGTCGATGCCGCCGCCGGATCGACCGACCGCAATTCTTCCAGCAGCTTCTCCGGTCCTTCGCGTTCGATCCGGTCATATAACGAAGAACGAAGTTCATCATCCGGTTCGGCATCATCAAAAAATCCGTCGATCAATCCTTGAATATATAAACCGGAACCGCCGACAACCAGCGGAATTTTTCGTCGCTTCAATATTTCATCGATGATTTTTCGTCCCTGAATGCCGAATTCCGCCGCATTAAAATTTTGATCGGGAAAACGATCGTCCACAAAATAATGCTTCACCCGTTGGAGATCTTCCGGCGACGGCTTTGCCGTTCCGATATCCATCAGTTTATACATCTGACGTGAATCGGCAGAAATAATTTCGGCTTGAATTTGCTGCGCAATATCGATCGCAACAGGAGTTTTACCCGAGGCGGTCGGGCCGACAAGCACCAGAATATTTCGCGGGTTCAAGGAATGTTGTTTCGAAAGTGAAGTCATCAAAAAAATACAAATCCGGATTACGGTATTATTGCCAGCCCTTTTTACCGATGAGAGGAACAAATTTAAAACCTGAAACAACACGGGTTTCAAATTTTCCGTTGACACGTTTTATGATATGAAGATCCTGAATATCTTCCGTACCGATGGGAATGACCAGTACACCGCCCTCGTGAAGCTGATCGAGCAGCGGTTGAGGAATGTCGGGTGCGCCCGCGGTAACGATGATGCCGTTATACGGTGCAAATTCTTTCCAGCCGATCGTTCCGTCGCCTGCTTTGGATGCAATCTGATATCCGAACTTCTCAAACCGTTTTCGGGCTTCCGTAAGTAACGGCATGTGACGTTCGATTGTAAAAACACGGGCGCCCATTTCGGCAAGTATAGCGGCCTGATATCCGGAACCCGTTCCGATCTCGAGGATTTTATCTCCTTCACGGAAATGCAAAGCTTCGGTCATGAATGCAACGGTAAACGGTTGAGAAATGGTTTGGGAATTACCGATCGGCAGAGCTGAATCATCGTAGGCACGGGGCGCCAACGGTCCTTGAACAAATTCATGCCGGTGAATGACCGACATCGCCCGCAATAAACGATCATTCACAATGCCTCGTTCGCGAAGCAAATCGATCATTTCCGTCCGTTCAGCATCGAAGCGATGCCGCGATGGCAGAGATGATCCGGATGCTGAAATATTTTTTGATTTATCCGTGAACACGTAAAATTTTCCAGATTGATTTTGCCGATTTATCGGATGGAACGGTGAGACGTTTCAACAACTCCTGACGCAACTCCTGGGTCGATAAACCCCGTATCAGCACACCGTTATCGGCAATGGAAATTCTTCCGGTTTCTTCAGAAACCAGAACTGCGACAACGTCGGCTTGTTCCGAAATGCCGAGCCCGGCCCGATGCCGCATACCCAAAGCATATTCTCCGATGGTCGAGGTTTGAGAAAGCGGCAACGTCACGCGCGCGGCCTCCACGACACGGTCGCGTATGACAACTGCTCCGTCATGTAACGGAGAACGCGGATTGAAAATCGAGACAAGCAATGCCTTACTGATTCTTGCCTGTAATTGTAAACCGGTCTCGACAAATGTCCGCAAACCGGTCGAACGGACTATGACGACAAGCATGCCGTGATGTTTCCGTGCAAGTTCACCGGCCGCACTGACAATATCTTCAATCGATTCATGAACGTCAATCGGCAGGAATGCACGGACAATTCTATTACGACCCACGAGAACGAGCAACCGGCGTAATTCCGGCTGGAAGAGAATGATGAATGCCAGCACCCAAATATCGGTCAGGGTGCGAAGAACCCAATTGATAACTTTAAAATTGAATGCCTGCACCAAAAACGAAAATGCCATGATCAGCACGAGACCGACGAATATCTGTGCCGCCACAGTTCCGCGCATCACCATGTACAACTTGTAAAACACAAATGAAACCACCGCGATATCGATCAGATCGATAACGGTAATGTGGAGAAATCCAAAATTAAAAAGGTCCACCGGTTTTCACTGAATGATGATTTTTATGAATGGACGATCGAATCGACCACCTGAACAACCTGCTTCATTTCTTTCACATCATGAACACGAACGATATTCGCACCGTTCATGACAGATACGGCAACTGCCGCTGCGGTTCCTTCCAGCCGCTGATCGACCGAAAGATCCAAAATTTTTCCGATGAACGATTTTCGGGACGGACCAACCAGCACGGGATATCCGAACCGTTGAAACTCTTTGAGGTCACGAAGGATCTGAATATTGTGTTCGAATGTTTTTCCAAAACCGATTCCCGGATCGACAATAATTTGATCGATCCCTTTAACACGCGCCTGCAAAATACCGTCGTTCAAATAGGTACAAATTTCTTCAATAAGATTTTTATACTCCGGTCGTTCCTGCATCGACTTCGGCGTCCCCTGAATATGCATCAACACAACCGATGCATGATGGTGTGCGGCAACATCGGCAAGGACGGGATCGAAATGAAGTCCGGAAATATCGTTGACTATAACCGCTCCCGAATCAAGGGCACCTGATGCTACCGTCGATTTATAAGTATCGATCGAGATCGGAACGGAAGACGCTTTGGCAAGCCGTTCGATGACAGGAAGAACACGGCGCAACTCTTCATCGAGCGGTAACGGATCAGCTCCGGGGCGAGTCGATTCGCCGCCGATGTCGATAAAGTCGGCTCCTTCTTCCACCATTTCCAGACCGCGGCGTACGGCAGATTCCACGGTAACAAAACGACCGCCATCGGAAAAAGAATCGGGCGTGACATTCAGGACACCCATGATGTGTGTTCTCGATGTCAGATCATACTGCACTGCACCGAATGCGTATGTCAGCGTTGCGGTATTCATGAAAATATTCCGGAATGAAAAAGGGTATCCGAGATACCCTATTCAATTAGCCGACAGGTTTCTTCGCAGCAGCCTTCAGTGTTTTCCGCTTCGCTTTCAGTCGCTGAACACTTTTGCGATGTTTTTTCCGGGCATTTTTTCTTTTCTTGTTCATTGCATTTCCTTTGTGATGATAGTTACGGCTCACTGCATGAATGATAAAAACCGCATTTCGGACAGATCAGTTTACATTTTCGACTTTCCAGCCGCGTACCGCAATTCACGCAGTATTGCCAGTAATGATCGGGCGGTTTCGCAATTTTCCGTTCACCGTTATCAGCGATATCAGCGGTATCAGCGGTATCAGCGGTGGATCGAGTCGAAGAATGTTCACTCATGCTTTCCATGACAGAAGAAAATAAAAATTTTTCCGCTGTGATGCAAGCATTTGTTTCCAATATCCCTGCAGAAGGCATCACGGCGATATTTTGAAGAATGGCAGAAGCATATAAAAAAGCCGGCTCAGAAAAGAACCGGCTTTCAAGACATTTAAATCATTGCAACCGATGAATTTATCGTGACGCGAGAAAACGTTTGCTCACTTCATCCCAATTCACGACGTTCCAAAATGCGGTAACATATTCCGCTCTGCGGTTCTGATACTTCAGATAATACGCATGTTCCCACACGTCGAGCCCGAGGATCGGAACGCCTTTCGTTTCGGCAAGATCCATCAGCGGATTATCCTGATTCGGAGTGGATGCAACGACAAGTTTATCGTGCTGCTTGATCAGCCATGCCCAACCGGAACCGAAACGGGTAATGCCGGCATTCGAAAATTGTTCTTTGAATTTATCGAATGAACTGAAATCGCGGCCGATCGCCGTCGCAAGTTCGCCGGACGGCTGACCGCCGCCGCCTTTTTTCATCCACTGCCAGAAGGCAGAGTGATTCCAGTGTCCACCACCGTTGTTGCGGACTGCCGGCGGCAGTTTCGAAATTCCGGCAAGAATTTCTTCGAGCGATTTATTCGCCCATTCGGTATTCTCGACCGCTTTGTTCAGATTGGTAACATACGCGGCATGATGTTTGTCGTGATGAATTTCCATTGTCGCCTTGTCGATGTACGGTTCAAGTGCGTCGAATGCGTATGGAAGATTCGGCAATGTAAACGGCATAATGTTTTGCTCCTTTGTTTGAATCTGATGAGTTGATGAAAACAGTGAATTACCTCCGAGGAACGCTGCTGCTCCTCCAAGAATTGAAGACTGAAGAAAAGACCGACGTTGCATAGAAAAATATTTTACGCGCTGAATGAATTTCCGCATCCGCATGTTTTTGCCGCCTGCGGATTATTGAAGACGAATCCTTTTCCGTTCAACCCGTCCTGAAAATCAAGCACGGTGCCGGAAATATGAAATAAACTTTTCGGATCGACGACGACTTTCACGCCGTGCATTTCGAAAACCTTATCGTTCGGTTTCACTTCACCGTCGAAACCAAGGACATACGAAAGTCCGGAACATCCGCCGCCTTTCACACCGACCCGTAAACTGTGTTCGGCGGGAATATTATTCTCCGCTTTCACCTTGATAACCTGCTGAGCGGCTTTTTCCGTCAGCGTGATTTCTTCGCGAAGTTCCGGTTTCTTGATCGTTGCAATTTCCTGCATAGCATCTCCAGATTATTATGACATACCCAGTTGAAGTTTTGCCGCTTCCGACATCATACTCGGATTCCACGTTGGTTCCCAAACTACGCTCACTTTCACATTCCCGACACCCTGCACCGATTTTGCTTTCGCTTCCACCTGAGGCGGCAGCGATTGCGCCGCCGGACAGTACGGTGTCGTCAGCGTCATCTTGATATCCACGTCGCCGGTATCGCCGACGGTCACACCATAAATCAATCCCAGTTCATAAATATTCACGGGAATTTCCGGATCGAAACATGTCCGCAACGCTTCAATGACCTGTGCCTCGATAATACTTTTTTCAATCGAACTGATTTCGTGTTGTTCCATGACAATCTAAATCCGATAATTTGTTAAAAATTTCTGACACGCATTATTCCGTTGACACACGGTGCTCGGTCGTTTGGAGTGCGGCATGCAGTGTGTGCCAGGCAAGGCTTGCACATTTTACACGCGCCGGAAATTCAGAGACACCGGAAAACGCTGCAAGCTTACCGAGCGACGCAATGTCTTTTCCCGGATCGATCTCGCCGGTGACCAATTTATGAAATTGCTGAAAAAGTTCTTCTGCTTCCTTTTTTGTTTTCCCTTTGACGATGGAACTCATGACCGATGCCGACGCTTTTGAAATCGCGCACCCGCCGCCGTCGAAACTGATGTCGGCTATTTTGTCGCCGTCCATCTTCAAAAAAATCGTATAATGATCGCCGCATAACGGATTATAGCCGTCAACTTTCCGGTCCGGTTGAATCATCCGGTGAAAGTTCCGCGGGTTTTTATTGTGATCCAGAATAACTTCCTGATACAACTCTCGCAGTGCCGACATTACTGAAACACCTCTATCACGCGATAAATTCCTTTCACGAGGGCATCCACTTCTTTTTTGGTATTATAAATCGCAAACGAAGCCCGTGCCGTTGCCGAAATGCCGAAGCACTGCATGACTGGCTGGGCACAATGATGACCGGCGCGGATAGCAATGCCGTCATCGTCCAGGATCGTTCCGATATCATGCGGATGAATTCCTTCCAGCGTGAATGATAGAACGCTTGCTTTTTCGTTTGCCGTACCGATAATGCGAAGACCTTTAATCTGCATCAACGATTCGGTCGCATAGTGCAGGAGATCGTGCTCGTGACGCGCTGCCGCATCAAAATCAATCCGGTTCAGAAAATCGATCGTCGCACCGAGACCGACGCCGCCCGCAATGTTCGGCGTTCCCGCTTCAAACTTATAGGGCAAATCGTTATAAATCGTTTTCTGATAAGTTACCGACTTGATCATATCACCACCGCCCTGGTACGGCGGCATTGCATCAAGAAATTCTTTTTTTCCGTACAAAATGCCGACACCGGTCGGACCGTAAATCTTGTGTCCGGAGAAAGCATAAAAATCGCAATCCAGATCACGAACATCCACGCGCATATGAGGAACGGCCTGTGCCCCGTCAACCAAAACCGGTATTCCTTTTTGATGGGCAATCGCAATCATCTGCTTGACCGGATTGACCGTACCGAGCGCGTTGGAAACATGAACGATGGCGATAAATTTCGTCCGGTCGTTCAGCATCGTTTCAAATTTATCGACGAACAATTCGCCTCGATCATTCATCGGGATCACACGGAGAACCAATCCTTTTTCTTCCGCAATCATTTGCCACGGCACGATATTGGAGTGATGCTCCATCGCTGAAATAAGAATTTCATCGCCCTGTTTGAAATTCATTCGTCCGTATGTTTGTGCAACAAGATTGATCGCTTCCGTCGTGCCGCGGACACAAATAATTTCCTGGTGCGATGCGGCGTTGATGAACCGCTGTACCTTTTTCCGTGCCGCCTCATATGATTGCGTCGCTTTATCGCTTAGGAAGTGAACCCCGCGATGGATATTGGAATTTTCCTCAAGATAATATTTCGTAATCGCGTCGATCACGGCTTGCGGCTTTTGACTCGTCGCGGCATTATCGAGATACACCAGCGGCTTGCCGTTGACTTTTTGTTTGAGAATAGGAAATTCTTTTCGAATTTTTTCGACGTCAAATATTTTTCCGGTTTCGATGGAAACCGCCATATCGTCATGCATCAGCGTCATGATGCCCGTCCATGGATTTTTTCGAGCCGGTCGCCCAGCATCGCATTGAGATATTCACGGAGAGATTCTATCGAATTTCTTCCCGTCACATCGCTTGCAAACGCCCGCGTCAGCATATCCTGTGCCTCATCCAATCCGATCGCACGGGAGCGCAGATAGAATAACGCTTCGGCATCGAGATAACCGACTGTTGCGCCGTGCGTGCATTTCACATCATCCGCAAAGATTTCCAATTGCGGTTTCGTATTCATTGTTGCGTCATCCGAAAGGAGCAGAGTTTTATTCGTCTGTTTTGCATCGGTTTTCTGTGCATCTTTTCGAACAAAAATTTTTCCGTTGAACACGCCTTTCGATTTGCCGCTTAAAATCGATTTGTACAATTCATGACTGTTACAATGCGGTTTCGCGTGATCGATAACGGTATGATTATCGATATGCTGTGTGCCGGTGCCCAGCGACAAGCCGTTGAGTGTGCACTCGCAACCTTCCGCATCGAGAACGGTTGTGATATTATTTCTGACGATCGCCCCTCCGAAAGAAACCGAATTGGCCGTAACGTTGCTTCCGGCATGTTGGTGAATGTACATCGAATCGATATGATACGCGTGATTGTTTTCCTGCTGAAGTTTTGTCAACTCGACAACAGCATTTTCGCCGGCAACAATTTCGGAAACAGTATTCGTAAAATACAGTTGTTGAGACAAACCCACATACTGCATAACGAATGTAGTTTTTGAATTTTTACCGGCGAGTATCAGATTCCTCGGTTGAGACAACGGCAATAATTCACCGCCGGTCGAGAGAAACAGCAAATATACGGGCGTATCGATTTTCATATTATCCGGAACTTCAATGCAAGCACCATCCTGCAAAAAACCGGTATTGAGTGCAGTAAACGCTTCCTGTTCATACGATGCGTAGCGGCCGAGATGACGGGATATGTTTTCGCTGTGACCGGATTTCAATGCCGTCACCAAACTACCAACGTGCAACTGACCGGATGACGGAATCGAAGAAAGGTTTTTCGAAAAATGCCCGTTCACAAAAACCAGTCTCGGACCATCAAGATGAGGAATAAGAAAATTGCCAAGCTCTATTTTCTGACCAGTAAGTTCCGGCAGCACCGTCGACGGATAAAACTGTTCGCGGATGATCGGAAGCACACTGGTAAACTTCCACTCTTCATTTTTATTCGTCGGAAATCCGATTTCTGCAAGCCGGTTCATGGCGGCTTTCCGCATTCCATGAAGCGGTGTTTTCGATTCGCCGTTCAATGTTTTCTCGAACGACTGAAAAGCGGAAAGATACCGCTGAATATATTCTGTTGACACTGGATTCATTTTTTGTCGTTCTCCTACGAGCCGGTCGAGACAGATTCCGCTTCACGCACCCAATCGTATCCTTTTTCTTCAAGTTCGAGAGCAAGCTCTTTACCGCCGGACATGACAATGCGGCCATCGATAAGCACGTGGACAACATCCGGGACAATATAATTCAGCAAGCGTTGGTAGTGCGTTACCACAATCGTCGAATTTTCTTTCGTCTTCAACTTGTTGACACCATCCGCAACGATGCGCAATGCATCGATATCGAGACCGGAATCTGTTTCATCCAGTATCGCAAGCTTCGGTTCGAGCACCGCCATCTGAAAAATTTCATTTCGCTTCTTTTCACCGCCGGAAAATCCTTCGTTCACCGGACGGTTCAGTAAACTTTGGTCCATATCGACATATTTCATCCGCTCTTTCACGAGCGCAAGAAAATCGACGGCATCGAGCTGTTCCTGCCCGCGATATTTCCGGATGGCATTCAATCCGGCTTTCAAAAAATATGTATTGCTGACGCCGGGAATTTCCACCGGATATTGAAACGCAAGAAAGACGCCTTCCCGCGCCCGGTCTTCCGGACTCAATTGGAGCAAATCTTTTCCGAAATAGAGTACCTGACCATCGGTCACTACATACGCCTCTCTGCCGGCAAGCACACCGGCAAGCGTGCTTTTCCCCGAACCGTTCGGTCCCATAATCGCATGTACCTCACCGGCATTTACCTTCAGATTAATGCCGCGGAGAATTTCATTACCATTGACTGATGCATGAAGATTTTTAATTTCTAACATCTGTATTTCCTTTTTAATTTTGAATTGATTCTATCCGACACTTCCTTCGAGGCTGACGCCGAGAAGTTTTTGCGCTTCAACGGCAAATTCCATCGGCAGTTCCCGAAAGACCTCTTTACAAAATCCGTTCACGATCATATTGACCGCATCTTCAGTCGATAAACCGCGCTGCTTGCAATAGAAAATCTGGTCTTCGCCGATTTTCGACGTCGATGCTTCATGTTCGGATCGTGACGATGTATTTTTGACTTCGATATAGGGAAACGTATGCGCTCCGCATTTATCGCCGAGCAGGAGCGAATCGCACTGCGAAAAATTGTGCGCGTTGGTTGCACCTTTTTGAATCCTGACCAGCCCGCGATACGAATTATTTCCATGCCCGCCGGAGATACCTTTCGACACGATCGTACTCTTGGTATTTTTCCCCATGTGAATCATTTTTGTTCCGGTATCGGCTTGCTGGTAATTCGTCGTCACGGCAACGGAATAAAATTCACCGATAGAATTGTCGCCTTGCAGGATAACACCGGGATATTTCCAGGTAATGGCCGACCCGGTTTCAACCTGTGTCCACGAAATATGGGAATTCACGCCGGCACAGATTCCGCGCTTCGTCACGAAATTATAGATTCCGCCTTTTCCTTCTTTGTCGCCGGGATACCAATTCTGCACTGTCGAATATTTTATGTGCGCATTATCCTGCGCGATCAATTCCACCACCGCCGCATGAAGTTGATTCGTATCGCGCATCGGAGCGGTGCATCCTTCAAGATAACTGACGTACGCGCCTTCTTCGGCAACGATCAGCGTACGTTCAAACTGTCCCGTTTCAGCGGCGTTGATCCGGAAATATGTCGAAAGTTCCATCGGACAGCGAACGCCTTTCGGAATATAACAGAACGAACCGTCGCTGAACACTGCCGCATTCAACGACGCAAAAAAATTATCGGTGTATGGAACAACCGAGCCGAGATATTTTTTTACCAGATCGGGATGATTGTGCACCGCTTCGGAAAATGAACAGAAAATAATTCCCAGCTCGCCTAATTTTTCTTTGAATGTCGTTGCAACGGAGACACTGTCGAACACCGCATCGACCGCAACACCGCTGAAACGTTTTTGTTCCTCGAGCGAAATGCCGAGCTTCTCATAAGTTTTCAATAATTCCGGATCGACTTCATCCAGACTGTTCAATTTCTTTTGCTGTTTCGGAGCGGAGTAATAAATGATATCCTGATAATCGATTTTCGGATAATGAATATTCGCCCAATCCGGCTCTTCGAGCGTTTGCCAATGACGAAATGCTTTCAGCCGCCAATCAAGCATCCATTGCGGTTCATTTTTTTTGAGAGAAATAAACCGGATGATCTCTTCATTCAATCCGCGCGGAGCGGTGTCACTTTCGATATCGGTGACAAAACCCCATTTATATTCGCGGTTTGCAAGCTGTTCGATCGTGGTTGTTTCAGTGCTCATAGTGTCCTTTTATGATGCCTTTTTTTCGGCCGCTTTTTCAACACGGGGCAATGTGAAATCCGGATAGTTCAATTTCCATGATTGAAAATCGATGCGTTTCAGGAAGCCGGATTTTTCAAATGTCTCGGCGACTTCCCGTGCAACTTTCTCGGCATCATGATATTGTAATTTCGCTCCATGTTCCGAAAGATACGACATCACTCCATAATGAAAATCCCTGAAAAAAATATTCGAATGATGAATGAGCGTAAATTTCGATTTCAGATATTTTAAGAAATCCGATTGGTTATTGATAATAATGCTTGATGGATTCATACTGGCCTCACAATAAATTATATGGATTGTTCTGGAACAGAAATTTGATTCTTCGAATACGATGAAGCGGATTGACGAAGCTGGCTGACTGTTTCGACCACACGACGAACGGTATAATCCACTTCTTCCTGCGTCGTAAATCGTCCGAGTCCGAACCGGATAGCGGAGTGGATCCGGTCGTTGGAATATTTGAGAGCTTTCAAAACATGCGACGGTTCGGGATTCGACGTACTGCATGCCGAGCCGGTAGAAACGGCAATATCTTTCATGGTCATCATCAACACGCTGTCTTCGACATGAAGGAAACTGACATTCAGATTATTCGGGAGACGATTTTTCGGATGCCCGTTCAATACGACATCGCCAAGCTGTGAAAGAAAAGCACTGAACATCATATCCCGCAATCCGGAAATTCTTTTCGATTCTTCCGGCATAACATTTCGGGCAATTTCCAATGCTTTTGCAAAACCGACGATCGACGGGACATTTAACGTACCCAGAACGCATTCCCCGCTCGTGCCCGCCGCCATCCATTTGCTGAGTAAGTTTTACACGCGGATCCGATTGCCGGACATACAAACACCCCGATACCTTTTGGACCGTAAATTTTGTGACCGGTAAACGACATCAGATCGATATTCATCGCTCCGACATTAATGAGGAATTTTCCCCACTGCCTGTGACGCATCGGTATGAAACAGAACGCCACGTTCTTTGCAGATGGAACCGATCGATGCGACATCCTGAATGGTTCCGATTTCATTGTTGGCAATCATCACAGAAACCAAAATCGTTTTCGGTGTTATCTGTTCTCGTAATTGGTTGAGATCGATCGTGCCGAATTCATCCACGGAAAGATATGTCACATGAAAACCGTATTTCTCCAGCCGATGACATGTATCGATAACAGATTTGTGTTCCGTAGCCACCGTAATGATATGGTCGCCTTTTTGTTTCAGCGATTCGGCAACGCCTTTGATCGCAAGATTATTCGATTCCGTCGCGCCGCTTGTAAAAATTATCTCGCGGGAATCCGCACCGATGAAACCGGCAATCGATTTGCGTGCCGTCTCGACGGCTTCATCAGCAATCCATCCAAACCGGTGCTGACGGCTTGCAGGATTACCGAACTGTTCCGAAAAATACGGAAGCATGGCGGTGACAACTTCCGGATCGACCGGAGTCGTTGCATGGTAATCCATATAGACGGGAGTCTTCATCAGATCATTTCCACAATTGTCAGGTCATCAAGAACCTTATTGATGTTCATTTGAAGTTTCATCAACGGGTTTTTGATGGTACAGGTCGAATGAATGATGCAATTGCCGGGGGTTTCAGTTTCACACTGAATGATCGTCACGGAAGATCTTTCTTCGATCGCATTGATGATAGCCGAAACTTTCAATGTTCCAGGATCCCGGGCCAACGTATATCCGCCGTTCATTCCTTGATACGACGCGATATATCCCTTCTTGACAAGCTTCTGCATCACCTTGGCAAGAAGTTCGTAGGAAATATGATATGCGTCGGCAATTTCCTTCGCAGTAAAAATATGGCCCTTTGCTCCGCCAGCCATGTGGCGGATTGCAATCAAACCATATTCAACTTTTTTCGATAATTGAAACATTTAAATACGACTATAACAGTCCAAGTTAGGTCCAAAAAAAGATTCCGGAGACCGGAATCCTTTTTTTAAAACTCTTAATTCATGCTGATCTTGACTTTTTTATTCTCAGCGACTGGTCCATGCAAGCTGACTTCTACCTTATCGAGGTCGATATGCACAACTTCTTCGCAATATGCACAAACTTTCGTTACCTGGCGATCAAAATTGATCGGATTTCCACAACACGGACAGCTTGTAATAACAATACCAATGACCTTTGCTTTTTGCTTCACAATCAGAGATCCTTTCCGATATGCTGAAATTTAATTGATTTCGACATTTTTGGGGATGAATTCGTTTATTAATATAATCATTTTTTTGAAAAAATCAACCCCCTTTTGTAATATTTTCCATTTTCCAAGGAATAAATATTACCCCTAAATCTTACTGTTTTTAGGCTCTATTTATACAACGTTATTCGTATTGTTTTTGTTTCATTTTCTGACTACATTTCTTCCAGAAAATTATGAATATTGGAATTGCCTGTTATCCGACATACGGTGGAAGCGGCGTCGTTGCCGCAGAATTAGGGAAATCTCTTGCCGAACGGGGCCACAAAATCCATTTTATCAGTTATGCGATGCCGATTCGCCTTGATGGATTTGTCGGAAACATTGTTTTCCACGAAGTTGAAGTTTCAAATTACCCCCTTTTTGATTTTCCACTCTATACTCCGGCATTAGCCGGCAAGATCATTGAAGTTGCAAAATTTGAAAAGCTTGACATTATTCATGCTCACTACGCGATTCCACACGCCATCAGCGCATATCTCGCAAAACAGATTTTAGGACCTCAGAGCGGAATGAAAATCGTCACAACACTTCACGGCACCGATATTACACTCATCGGACTTGAACCGGATTACCTGCCGGTGATGAAATTCAGCATCGAACAGAGTGATGGTGTAACCGCAGTTTCCAGATTTCTGCGTGAAAAGACATTGACGAATTATCAGATCGATAAAGACATTCAGGTCATTCCGAACTTTGTGGACATCAACAAATATCATCGTATTGATGCAACGGAAATATGTCACTCGCTTGCCCCGCACCGGGAAAAAGTTCTCATTCATGTCTCCAATTTCCGGAATGTCAAACGCGTGCAGGATGTTGTTCGAATCTTCAATCTCGTCCTTCAGAAAGTTCCGTCGAAACTCCTGCTTGTCGGCGACGGTCCAGACCGTTCCAGTTGTGAACAACTCGTGCGTGAATTAAACATAACTGATAAAGTAAAGTTTCTCGGAAAGCAGCTTGAACTGGTTCCCCTGCTTTCCGCTTCCGACCTGTTCCTGATGCCGAGCCAATCGGAGAGCTTCGGTTTATCAGCTCTCGAAGCGATGGCATGCGAACTTCCGGTCGTCGCGACAAGCATCGGTGGTTTGCCCGAGCTCATCATTCATGGAGAGACAGGATATATCGCCGAAATCGGAGACATCGATCGTATGGCAAGATATGCCGTCGAGCTTCTGACCAACGATGCACGATACAAACTGTTTGCAGCAGCCAGCCGGAAGCGGGCGGTGGAGATGTTCAGTGCCGACAAAGTTGTCAATCAATACGAGCGATACTACGAACAAGTGCTTTCCGAACAATCTGTTCCCGCAAAATAACCGGCCTCATGGAATCGATCGATTTTTTTAATTCAAATCTTCAGATATTTCTCATCCGGGGAATTTTTGCAATCATCTGCGGCGGTGCGATCGGAATGGAACGGGAGCGCCGGGGAAAACCTGCCGGCTTTCGCACCAACACACTCATTTGCTTCGGCTCCGCACTGTATATGATTGTTGCCGATTTTATATTGAATCATCTTGGAATTACAAATACCGACCCGACACGCATTGCCTCCCAGGTCGTCACCGGTATCGGATTTCTTGGTGCCGGAACAATTATTCAATCCCGCGGAGAAGTGATTGGTCTTACTTCAGCGGCAACTATTTGGGTCGTTGCCGCAATCGGACTTCTGATCGGCGCCGGATTTCCGTTGTTCGGATTACTCTGCACGGCCATGGTTTTATTTACGCTCATTGGACTGGCAAAAATCGAGCCGAAAATTCTCGGGAAATGTCATTTCGTCGATTATAAAATTATTTTCTCTCCCAAAGGCGGACGCACATACGCGGAACTTGTTTCAACCTTAGCGGAACATGGCATCGACTTGTCTTCCGGTATTATTTCCAAAGTGAACGATAATGATTTTCAGGTCATCCTCTCATTATGTGATAAACATCCTTTCCACATCAGGTATCTTGCAGAAATCTGGCAAGTACCGGGCATTCTGGAAGTCAGCAAACTGAATAACAATTCAAATCATCATACCTGAAAACACACGAAGGCATGATACATTCCGATCGAAGAATTCATTCCAATCCGAATATACCATGGTTGCTATTTGTACAAAAAATTGTATTGAGTCTGAAGTATATTTTCGTTACTTTCATCAATTATTGTAACAACATCAATCATCCTTATACAAGGAGCGCTACCACATGAGCAGTCAACTCTGGCAACGTAAACCTGTCGAGCACTTTGAGACAGAAATGAGAGAGAGTAAACTCAAACGTGTCCTCGGCAAGTGGGGTTTAACATCTCTCGGCGTCGGCGCCATCATCGGTGCAGGTATTTTTGTGATGACCGGTGTCGGTGCAAAGGAATATGCGGGACCTGCATTGGCGCTGTCTTTTGTCGTCGCCGGTATCGGCTGTACATTTGCGGCGTTATGTTATGCGGAGTTTGCATCGTTCCTTCCCGTCGAGGGTTCCGCTTACGCATATTCGTATGCAACGATGGGTGAGTTATTTGCATGGATTATCGGATGGGATTTAATTCTCGAATACGGCATGGGAGCTTCTGCGGTAGCGGTCGGCTGGTCGGGTTATCTTGCAAAATTTCTCCACTTGTTCGATGTGAGGTTTCCCATATGGATAATGAACGATATATTCACCGCGAAAGAAATGATCGCCGATGCCACGCAGCGGGGAACACTTGCGGATCTTGCCACACGGTATTCCGATCTCTCCTTTCCGACGATCGGAGGCGTGGATTTTGCATTCAATCTCCCTGCACTGCTCATCATCTGGGTTATCACCATAATCCTTGTGAGAGGAATTAAACAAGCCGCCAGCACGAATAATCTCATGGTTGCCATCAAGGTCGTTGTCGTTCTCTTCATTATTGTTTTAGGAGCGCAATACATTAACACGGCAAACTGGCACCCGTTCATCCCGGAACGCGGCTCCTACGTCGATGCTCTCGGCGGATCACATGCTGCATACGGCTGGCTGGGAATTGTTGCGGGCGCAGCGTACATTTTCTTTGCGTACATCGGATTTGACACGGTCTCCACACATGCCGGCGAAGCGAAGAATCCTCAGAAAGATATTCCCTTTGGTATTATTACATCACTCATCGTTTGTACGATCCTGTACATTCTCGTCGCCCTGGTCCTCACCGGAATGATAAATTATAAAGACATTGATATTACCGCTCCGATTGCTGCGGCATTTGGGTCGCAAGGTTTGAATTATGCCGTATTTATCATTTCTGTCGCTGCGATTGCCGGTTTAACTTCCGTGCTCATCGTTATGCTCCTGGGACAATCGCGTGTTTTCTTTGCAATTTCGAAAGACGGGTTGCTTCCCAAGAAAACGTTCGGCGAACTTCATCCGACATACCGGACACCATGGAAAGCCAATCTTCTTATCGGATCGGTGGTTTCTCTTGTGTCTGCTTTTACGCCGATCGATTCGATTTCGAAGATGGTAAATATCGGAACGTTACTTGCATTCGTTATGGTCTGCATCGCCGTTTGGGTCATGCGAAAGAAAGAACCGAACCGGCATCGACCGTTCCGTGCCCCCGCAATTTGGTTCATTGCACCGATGGGGGTCATTTTCAATTTAGGAATGATGTTAACTTTAGGATGGCAAAACTGGACACGGCTTGTTGTCTGGTTAATTATCGGCCTGTTCATTTATTTTCTGTACGGAAGAAAGCACAGCGTCATGGCTCACCTTCTTCGGCAGGAATCGGCAAAACATTAACCGGTGAGACACAACGTGCTGCAACCATCGATGGAATCGGGTCAACGTGAATTCAAGCGCGAGCTTGGGCTCCTTGACTCCACGATGATTGTCATCGGTTCGATGATCGGTTCCGGCATTTTCATTGTCAGCGCCGATATCGCAAGAACGGTCGGATCGCCCGGCTATCTCCTTCTTGTCTGGCTCATCACCGGTATCGTGACCGTTATTGCTGCTCTGAGTTACGGTGAGCTGGCCGGTATGATGCCTCATGCCGGCGGACAATACGTGTACCTCCGGGAAGCGTATAACCCTCTCGTCGGTTTCCTGTACGGATGGACGTTATTCCTTGTTATACAAACCGGAACGATCGCTGCAGTTGCCGTAGCATTTGCAAAATTTACAGCCGTCCTTATCCCCTGGTTCAGCGAAAAGAATATCCTCATTACTCTTGCCGGTCGAAACATTTCCGCCGCTCAGCTTCTTGCCATCTTCAGCATTGTCATTCTCACATTTGTTAATATCCGCGGACTTCGCACCGGAAGAATTGTTCAGGATATTTTCACGATCACAAAAGTGGCTGCGCTCTTCGGACTGATTGCACTCGGCATTTTTGTCGGCCGCAATGCAGATATTGTCGCTGCAAATTTTTCCCGATTCTGGAATATGAACTGGACGCATTTTGCCAATGGTCAGATCGTATCCGTCGAATCACTTTCGGGAATGATGGTGCTTGCGGCAATCGGCGTCGCAATGGTCGGCTCGTTATTTTCGAGCGATGCATGGAACAATATAACATTCACAGCCGGAGAAGTCATCAATCCGAAACGAAATATTCCATTGAGTCTCGTTCTCGGTACCGGCATCGTCACACTGTTATATATTTCGGCAAACATCGCATACATTCTCGTATTGCCACTCACGGGAAGTCCGGATGGAACGGACGTATTTGCACGGGGGATTCAATTCGCCACAAGCGATCGTGTCGCAACGGCTGCAGCATTCACGATATTCGGAGAACCGGCCGCTATCATTATGGCTGTTCTTATTATGATTTCAACGTTCGGCTGCAACAACGGATTGATTCTCGCAGGCGCACGTGTGTATTACGCAATGGCAAAGGATAAACTTTTCTTCCGGAACATCGGCACATTGAATAAAAATGCCGTCCCCGGAGCAGCGCTTATATTTCAGGCAGTGTGGGCAAGCTTGCTCTGCCTTTCCGGAACGTATGGCGATCTGCTCGACTATGTGGTGTTTGCCGTTTTGATTTTTTACATTCTCACCGTTTTCGGAATTTTTCTTCTCCGGAAGAAACAGCCGAATGCAGAACGACCGTACAAAGCATTCGGCTATCCGGTTCTTCCGGCTTTTTACATTCTTGTTGCCATTGCAATTTGTATCGACTTGCTGATATTTAAATTCGATAACACGTGGCCCGGACTTCTTATCGTCCTCACCGGTATTCCGGTTTATTTCTTCTGGAAACAATATTCTCTGAAAAACAATTAACGGACAACATCTCGCTATTATGACCTTTAACCAGACTCATCAACAAAAATACATCATTCAGAAACGATCATGAATATTTTCTATGCAGTTCTTCTCGGCATCATACAAGGTTTGACGGAATTTCTTCCGGTCAGCAGTACGGCTCATCTGACATTGGCAGGAAAGTTGTTCGTATTAATTGATCCGGCCTTTCAAAAACTATCAAATGAAGATTGGACAGCGTTCATCGCCATTATCCAGCTTGGCACGGTCACGGCTGTCATCATTTATTTCTTCAAAGATATTATCGGAATGGTGACGCACGGATTGCATGATATCCGCACAGCGCCTGCGCCCGGAACATCCCGATGGAGCGCACAGTCACACCTCACCGGAAAAATCATCATCGGCACTCTGCCGGTTGCAATCATCGGTTTGGCATTCAAAAAAATTATTGAAGGAGCGATCACAAAAGAAATAACCGTTATCGGTACAAGCTTGATTGTGCTGGCGTTGATTTTATGGTGGGCAGAAAAAGTCGGAAAAAGGATCCGGACAGAAGAACAAACGACATGGAAAGATGCGTTGATCGTCGGCTTTGCACAATCGATGGCGCTGATTCCCGGCTCATCGCGTTCCGGCACCACGATCACTGCCGGATTATTTCTCGGGATGACGCGTGAAACTGCCGCCCGGTTTTCTTTTCTTCTCAGCATTCCCGCCGTAATGGCAAGCGGTTTTTTTGAAATCTACGAAGCTCGTCACGATCTCGGTTCAATCGGCATCGTTCCGATTGTGATTTCGACCATCGTCTCCGGCATCGTCGGCTACGCTACCATCGCCTTGTTACTGAAATATTTGAAGACACACACAACGTACATATTTATTTTTTACCGGATTCTTCTCGGCATCACACTGTGGATATTGTATTTGAATTCGTAAAACACTCTATCTTGACAAGAAACAAAAAAGGGGCAGAATTTACTCTGTCCCTTTTTCATTTTTAACGTCTACCGTCTGTCCGACAGTGCAACTGTCGGATAACGGGGTAAACCCGAAAAAAAAATTACACCCGCTTCCGCCAGAGCGGATTCAAAACAAACTTATCAAGCATTGCTACAACACAAAGAACAACGATCACCAATATCGTGAATCCGTAATTCTGTTTTGCGAATGCAAGCGGAAAAAGTTTTTCCAACTGGAGACCGAAAGAACTCACTCCGGCAGAAATGCTGTTGCTGATGGATGTGACGAAAGTTTCAGTCACCGTCACGGGCTCGCCGACATTCGAACCCCCAAACGCCCCGACCGCATTAAACACGACGAACAGCACGACAACAATGAACGAGAGAGCGAACAACGGGGCAAGATTTCTTGCAATGATCCATCCTAACGATACCGATTTTCTGATTCCCAGTTGACGTAGAACGCGTTCCGTGAATGCCGTGGAAGGTTCTTCAAGCGATAGTTGGTGAACGGCGCGATCCACAGCTTTGATGGAACGGAGTGTTGCCTGACAATCCGCACATGTTCGCAGATGAAGTTCAATTCGTATCTTCACGAAACCCATCAACATAATCCAATAATTGCTGCATCGATGGATGTTTCATAACTGCACCTTTTCGGTTTGAAATTCTTTTTGTATTCGTTCGTACAATAACATCCGTGCGCGAAATAAATGTGTTTTTATCGTCCCGACTGGAAGTTGTGTTATTTCACAAATCTCTTCATGAGAACGTTCCTGAAGATAAAACAACGAAAGAATTGTCGAATATTTTTTCGGCAAGGCATCCATGACTCGTTTGACGTGCTCGGCTAAATCCCGAGTTTCAAATTGTGCGGCAAAGGATGCCGTCGTCCTGCCATCAGTACAATCAAACCCGTCCTCATCATCAAAATCCACCAATTGAAATTCTTCATTTTTCTTTTCCAGTTTCGTCAGACAGACATTATATAAAATTCTATAGAACCATGTACCGAACGCCGACTTGCCTTCAAATTTGGACAAGCCGTTGTACGCGCGGACAAACGCGTCCTGCAATGCTTCTTCCGCTTCTTGCCGGTTCTTCAGCATGCGAACAGCCAGCGTCATTCCTTTGTCCTTATAGCGCTGCACGAGGTGCGTAAACGATTGTTTCGCACCCCCGCGTATCTTTTCTACGATTTCATTGTCGGACAATGGCATATTCGGTTTCATTCTCTTAGACCGTAAAAATCGCTCGTGGGTTTCGCCATTCATTATACAAAATAGATTTTCCGAAGTGAAACCCTGTCAACCAATCCGAGGTCAAAAGATACAAACAAAGGTACTCAATAATCTGGAAAGGAGATAAATATGCCCGGTGAAGTAGTAGTATTTTTTGCGGTTTTTTTTACTTTTCTCGGAGCTGTTTTTATTATCGGAATTTCAACAAAACATAGGGAAAGAATGACTATGATCGAAAAAGGAATGTCCGGCGAAGATATTAAAGCGTTATACACACGGGAATTCAAACGTGATCCGCTTTCATCGCTGAAATGGGGACTTCTTCTTGTGCTGGCGGGTGTTGCAATTCTGTGACGAACTATCTTCACACGCAATACGGAATGGAAGAAGGAGCCGGTATCGGCATCGTTCTGTTATTTGTAGGAATCGGGTTGGTACTGTTTTATACTATTGCTGGGAAGAAAAATCCGCAATAAAATCTACCGTTGTCCGAGTGTTGTACACTCCCGGGTTGTCCGACAGTTCAACTGTCGGACAACGAGGTGTCGAACCTCTCAGGCAATTTCTTTGTGCAACTTACTCTTCTTATATCCATAGAGGAAATAAATCACCAATCCTACGCAGAGCCAGAGACCGAAACGAACCCACGTAACCCACGGTAATCCCATCGTTAGGTAGACGCAGGAAATAATCCCGAGAATCGGGATCACCGGCACCCACGGCGTCCGGAATGCACGCGGTCGGTCGGGATCCCGTTTGCGAAGAATGAGAATTCCGATGCAGACGAGAATAAACGCGAACAGCGTGCCGATATTCGTGAGATCGACCATCTCATCGATCGACGTGAACATCGAGCAGACGCCGACAACCACGCCGGTCAGAATCGTCGTCACGTACGGTGTGCGATATTTCGGATGCACTTTCGCGAAACTCTTTGGAAGCAGACCGTCACGCGCCATCGAGAAAAATATTCTCGGCTGTCCCATCTGAAACACCAGCAAGACCGCCGTGTGCGCAACCACCGAACCGAATGCAACAATGCCGATGAATATCGTACTCCACCGCCCGATATTCGCGTATTGCAACGCCATCGTGAGCGGCTCCGCCTGTTCCGTTGAAAGCTTTTTCACGAGAACGTTGAACGGAATAATGCCGGTAAACACTGCGGCGACAACAATGTAAATAATCGTACAAACGATCAGCGAGCCGATGATGCCGATCGGCAGGTCACGCTTCGGATTGCGAACCTCTTCGGCAACCGTCGAGACGGCATCGAAACCCGATGTAGGCAAAGAAGACGATTGCCGCGCCGGCTTGAACACCTGCCCATCCGTTCGGTGCAAACGGATGCCAGTTTTCCGCATGCACGTACTTCCATCCAATGAACACAAAAAAAGCGAGCACCAATAATTTCAGCATGACCATACCGGTATTCATCGATGCGCTTTCGCGGATACCGATGACCAGAACGATCGTAATCAGAGCGACAATACCGAACGCGAGAATATTGAAGACGATAGGAATCCCGAAAATATGCGGCGCGCTTGCAAATAATCCCGGCATATTGCCGCCGTGCGGTAATCGGTCGAGAGCCAATCGGGAATGTTAATGCCGAATCCTGCAACGAGAACCTTAAAATAATTTCCCCAGCTAATGGCGACGGCAACGTTGCCGACGGCATATTCGATAATCAAATCCCAGCCGATGATCCATGCAATCAATTCGCCGAGCGTTGCATACGCGTACGTGTACGCGCTGCCGGAGATCGGAACCATCGCGGCAAACTCGGCATAACAGAGAGCGGCAAATCCGCAGGCAACTCCCGTGACGACAAATGAGAGGATCAATGCAGGTCCGGCGCCGGGACGGGCAATGTCGCCTGCCGCGGCCGTACCGATCGTTGCAAAGATGCCTGCACCGATGATCGCGCCGATGCCGAGCATGACCACATCGAACGCGCCGAGCGCGCGTTTCAACTGGTTCTTCGGATCTTCACTTTCGTGCAGAAGTGCATCAAGATTCTTTCTGCGGAGTAATTGTTTCAGCATAAATCCTGAAAAAATGAATTAGCAAACTTAGGGAAAGAAATTGAGAGAGTCAAGAAGAAAATTATAAATCGGAAGGTTCGGTCGGTTGATCTTTCAGTGCGGCACGGGCATTCTGTTCGTCTTGTTGATTGACAACGAAGTTTCACGCCTTTCGTAAACTGCAATGACGGAAGCATCCCGGCAGTATCGTCGAATTTCAGAAATGATTCAATCTCCGCTTCGGCAAGCGTTGCCTGCGCAACTTCCGCCTCAAGCTGATTGGAGTATGTCGCTATGACAACAAAGTTTTCCATATTCCCTTTAAACCATATATTCAAGTCTTTGATGGTTTGGCAAAGATCAATTGCATGTAGTTCAGTTTCAGCGGCTTGAGAAGTTCGATGACTTTTTTCACATCTTCTTCTTCGACCATTAATAAAACATGATCCACAGGTCGAATAAATTTCATATTTTCTCCCTGAAGGAAGTAACGAACATCCTCAACATCCAAAGTACTCTTGATCAATGCGATATCAGAAAGAGAATCTGTTTCCAAAACTTTTACAAATTTCGAATCGGATTTTGAGTCCATGACATTCTCCAGATATTGAGTAAAATGTACTGAACCTTTGGGCAAGATGCAATTAGATCGGTTTCATTAAGAAGAATATTCTCCCTGGAAATCGTTACTTTCCGTATTATATATAGTTGCGCCAAGTTGATAACCGAGGAAAGGTGCGCTGAAGCTCTTTAAGCGATACCTCTTGCAATCTTTAATTGCTGACCTCATAATATTCCTTTAAAGTTAGATCTTCTTGCTTTGAGAGTAGGTTACGGAGCATATACCTGTGTTCACTACCGCAAAGCACAACAATACGCCGAGACGGGTTCTTATGGGCAGCTTCCACTATATTTTCCGCCATGATTTTATTTCGTTCTTTCCATTGGTTCGAAAAGAAATTGAATTTTGAAATCAGTCCCTTCATTTTTGGCACAGCGGAAATCAGTAATGGATAAACCTCATACCAATCCTCCTGTTTGGATTGGACAATAAGATCGTACCCCACGGAATTTATGATCTCGGGACCGGCATAGTATGGCTGCAAATACCAATTGGCTTGTTGCCACATATTATCATGAAATCTCCTGCTACCTTCGCTCGAGTGAATTGGGATTAATATTTTGGATATCATCGCGATAAATGCTTATCTTGTGATCTCACTGTTCGTTGTCGGGCGAAATCATTGGTTTCCTTTAAATTTCTTCGCATATTTCCTGGTCAAACGCTATCACAGGGATGTTAACAATGTCCGCTGACATATTTGCAGCCCAACTTTCGTCCTTATCTCCGAATGCCATTCGATTATGTTCGATTGTTGGTCTCCCGTCGCTTGTTGGAGGATCCACAAAGAATCTCGACGGGCCTGAGCCGGATAATAATGTCCCTCAGCACTTTAGATGAATACTTGGTATTCTTTCGATGAGCTTGATGACTGTTCCAAGGATGATGATTTCCGTAAGATTTCACTTCGTGGCAGATGTCGGAATTTTTGCTACACTACAACGATGACCAAAAACAAGAGAATGTGATATCATCCCGTAGATTAATTAATATTCTATGGCTCATTGTGATTCCATCCCCAATGGTACAATACAAAGTAAGAAACTGCAATCTCTTTGTCAAGAAAAATCAAAGAAACGTGCGACTCACCTCCAGCCAAGTTGCTTCGTTGAAGGTGAGTCGCACATCCTTAGCACGGTTTATGGAGAATGTTCCCGATTCAACTGTCCGATAACAATCCCCACGATAAACACGATCGACGAATAATAAATCCAGACCAGGAACACGAGCAGGAATGCATACGCGCCGTAGATTTTGCTGTAGGAATGAAATGTCGTCAAATACCAGCCAAATGCTTTTCCGGCAATCCACCAGAGCGACGTCGATGTCACAGATGCAATCAATGCTACCTTCGTCGGCATTTTCACATCGGGAATGAACCGGTTCACGATATAAAACATGACGAATGCGGAAACATAGGACGTAATCGACTGAATCGTTTTCGTTGAAATCGAAAAACTTGCGGAATCCAAACCGGGGATTTGTTTGACCAGCGAATCGAGAAATAAAAATACCCAGGTAAACGCATTGGCAACCAGAAACAGAACCGCAAGCAGTATCACCAACAGAATATTTTCAAACAGTTTCATGAGGACAAATTTTTTCGATGTGATACGATAAATTTTATTGACAACGGTGCGGACAGAAGTAAACAACGACGCCGCAGTCCAAATCAAAATTCCTATGCCGGATATTTCAAATGTGTGACGATACCGGACAATATCCTGCAACATATCTTTGATCGAAAGTTTGATCTGCTGGGCATACGGCTGGAGCGGAAAAATGGTATTCAGAATCTCATCAACTTTTTGTGCAGGCAAACGGGGAGACGATAAGAAGATGCCGAGAACCGAAGTAAACAATAACAGAAGCGGTAACAAGCAGAGCAAACTATTAAACGCAATGCCGGATGCAAGAAACAGGACGTTTTCTTCATGCATCCTTCGAAATAATCCGACAATATAATAACGAAGATACCGGAAGAACCGCATCGTCACAACAATTTAAGGTGAGCGTATTTCAGCATGAGATTTTTTCTTCCGACAGAGGAAAAATCGATAACCGCTTTGAGAGAATCACCGCTGCCGGTCACCTGCACGATTTTTCCCTTGCCGAAAATTTCGTGATGCACAAGCCGGCCTGCTTTCAATTCTTCCTGATCGTGATCATAATCCGGATCAACGTCGGCGAAATACGGCTCCTGATTTTCGACGACACGTTTGGAGCGAACCGGTCGGTGATGCGTCGTTGCAGATGAAAAGAGTCCGTTCCCGCGGCTCGGCACTGTTTCAAAAAGATCTTCGTTTATTTCGTTCAGAAAGCGAGATGGCGATTGATACGATATTTCCGAAAACCGAAACCGGACGCGGGCATAACTCAGATATAATTTTTTCATGGCACGCGTCACGCCGACATAATATAATCGCCGTTCTTCTTCCAGATCTTTCCGGTCAAGCGCCGAAGAATTGGAAAACGGAAGAAGTCCTTCCTCCAACCCGGCAATAAAAACAACCGGGAACTCAAGGCCTTTCGCACTGTGAAGCGTCATCAACGTTACGGCGTTATGTTTATCGTCCCATTGATCGGCATCGGAGAGCAACGCTTTTTCCTGAAGGAATTGTTCCAGCGTCGCCTCCGGTTGCTGCGTGGAAAATTCTGTGATCGCAGTCAGCAATTCCTGAATGTTCTCCCACCTCGACATCGATTCGGGTGTTGCCTTCTTCCTTCAAAAGCCGGAGTATTCCAATTTCATCGATGAATGCACGCGATACTTCGCTTGCCGACATTTCTTTTTTCATCTGATCATATTTTTCAAACAACCGCGCCAGCGCAATAAGCGCTGTGCCCGGTTTTGCGGAAAGTCCGGCAATTTCTCCGGCGCGTTTGGCGGCATCGAGCAATCCGATCGATTTCTGTTCCGCAAAATCTTTGAGCTTTTTGATCGCCGCGTCTCCCAATCCGCGTATCGGAAAATTCACAATGCGGAGAAAACTTTCGTTGTCCATTGGATTCGTCAGAACGCGAAGATACCCCATGACGTCCTTGATTTCCTTGCGTTCGTAAAACCTCACACCGCCGACAATCGTATACCGGACATTTTGTTGTGTAAAGGCATCTTCGAGCGAGCGCGATTGGGCATTCGTCCGGTACATCACGGCAAAATCCTTGAGGTCGAGTTTCAAACGGTGGGATTCTTCAAAAATGCGGCGGACGATGGAAGTTCCTTCATCCCGGTCATCTTCGCACACAAGAAGAGTGATTTTTTCGCCGTCGTGATTTTCCGTCCAGAGATTTTTTGTGAGCTGGTCGACATTATTTTTGATGACCTGATCGGCTGCGGCAAGAATGGTTTTCGTGGAACGGTAATTCTGTTCCAGACGGATGATTTTCGCATCCGGATAATCGCGCTGGAAATCCAGGATGTTGCGAATATCGGCTCCGCGAAATGCATAAATACTTTGTGCATCGTCGCCGACGACGCAGATATTTCTATATTTTGATGCAAGAAGATTAATGAGAACATATTGTGCGCGGTTGGTATCCTGATATTCATCCACCAAAATAAAACGAAACCGGTCCTGATATTTTTCCAGAATGGCTTTGTGCCGGTTGAAGAGATCGATCGGTTTCAAAAGTAAATCGTCGAAATCCATCGCGTTGTTCTGCTTCAACGTTTTTTGATATTCGAAATAGACCTTTGCCGTTTTTTCCTCGAACAGATCAAGCGCGCGTTGTGCATATTCTTCCGGCGTCACAAGTTGATTTTTTGCACTGCTGACCCGGGAACGAATCGATTGCGGATTATACTGTTGCGTGGAAATTCCGAGAGCATGCATGACCGTTTTAATCGCACTCAGGGTATCCTGTGAATCGTAAATCGAAAAATTCTTTTCATATCCCAGTTTTTCACATTCCATTCTCAGAAGACGGGCAAACATGGAATGGAACGTTCCCATCCACAGAATGTTGCTTTGATTGCCGACAAGAGAAACAATGCGGTCGCGCATTGCACCGGCGGCTTTATTGGTGAATGTGAGAGCAAGAATTTGATATGCCGGAACACCGATACGAATGAGATGGGCAATTCGAAATGTCAGGACGCGCGTTTTGCCGCTGCCGGGACCGGCAACGACCATCACCGGACCCTGAACGGTTTCGATGGCGGCGTGCTGCTGAGAATTAACTTCGTGGAGAAATGACATGACCCTTGAGAAATATAATCCGTCAAAAAAATAGAAAATATTCTGTAGACCTCCAAGCGAAAAATCTCCCACGGAAAAGAATGTGCGGATGTTGCTTCACCGCACAAAGGTTATACGATGATTGCTCCTTCGAGCCGGAGCAAAAATTCTTTGGTTTTAATGCCGCACGAATAACCGACGAGAGAACCGTCGGAACCGAGGACGCGATGGCAGGGAATAATAATCGGAAGCGGGTTGGCACCGTTTGCGCGACCCACTGCCTGAAAAGCATTGGGTGTGAAAACCTTTCTTGCCAGCGATCTGTACGAAATCGTCGAGCCGTACGGTATTTTTACGAGCTCTTTCCACACGCGAATCTGGTACGGTGTGCCGATGAGATCGATCGGGCAGGTAAATTTCGCCAGTTTGCCGTTAAAATATCGTGCAAGCTGGTCGATAACATCTTTATTGCGTGCCCGGTTGTCGGCAATCGTTTCCAGATCGAAATGTTTTTTCAACCAGTCAAAAAAATCTTTGCGGGATTCCCTCGGAACGCTTACTTTGCAGACGCCACGTTCGGTCGATGCGACATAAATTCGTCCGATACGGGAGTCGAATGATGTGCAATAGACTTTCATAGCTTTTTGAGCGTCGACGATGCCGCCTCCGGCTCGTTCTCCCTCGCTTCTTTGTTTTTTTCTTAAAGCGTTCGCAACTCGTGCTGGTTCCAGCGTTGCAACTGTATCAATCATACATAGTATCTGTGAATAAGGCTACGTTCAATCACTTTTAAATTATGAATTATTTTATGAACAGGAAAAATCTTGTTATCCGGGGAATGATTACCGATCTCCCGGCGAATATCCCTTCGAAAATTTTTGAAAAAACTGTTGGAGAGTTGTGCTGATCTGAATGAAAGAAAATAAAAATCACGCGGATTATTATAAGGAGATTCAAATACAAAAGCAAGATAAAAATGTGCAATTAAAAAAAATTTTCTCCGTCATGACAGTCCGCTGCGAAATAGATTTAGGAAAAAAATTTTGTGAAACGGTGTGGAACATTTCTTTTCCCCGGACAGATTTTGAAATCGACGCAAAAGCAAAATCTTAAAACATCGCTCTAAGTTCTGCTCTTGCCGTATGCACCGGAGCCCCGCCGCCCTCACTTCGTCCGTCATATTGCGCGCTCGCCTGAAGCAGTTGAGTAATTTGATGATTAAACGTCAGACGCCAGAGCCACGATTTCCCGACAACCCTTCCTCCGGTCAGCTCGAACGGAATTACCGCAGGAGATTTATCCATGGAAACTTCTTCCCGGGTCAATTCTCCGACCAGTTGCCCTTTGCCGGCAAGCGCATACGTACAGCGAATCGTCTGATCGTTCAAATTCATCGTGGTCGTATCGAAATTCGTTCCTTCACCGAAACCGAACCCAAACACTAATTCGACATTTTGTTCCGGCCGGTATATCCAGCTCGTGTTAAACGTATACGAAGAAACCCCGTGCTCTTTATCGCTGACCGGATTTGCAGTCAGGAGGTCACTATTGACCGAGTAATCAGTTTGGTTTGAAAAATCCTTCACCATCTGCCATCGAATCCGGATCGATTGTTCCCTCGTATACATCCGCTCGACATCGGTAGCATATTGCGTCAATCCTTTTCGCTGATCATACTGCAATCTCAAGTTAAATTCCGGATGATTCTCCAAAAAGTAGATATCCTGCGTAAAAATATTACTTCCCTGCAGAGTTGTTTCGTCGTTGAGAAACCTGCTGAAATGCAAAAGATAGATATCTTTGGTATCCGGCTCACTGTTTTTTTCATCGACACGAAAGTAGGTTTCTGTCGAGAGCGTTGAAAGCATCCGTTGCCACCAATCATTCACCGTCAGAAGTTTGTTGACGTTCACGCGTACACGGGCACTGGTCTTCACATCGATGACCGGTATGAGGTCGCCTGTCGGCAACGTCAGAGCGATATAATCCCCGTCGAACCTGCTGAGTTGAAAATCTTCCGCATCGATAATATGATTGCCGTTGACATCGCCGAGATAAATATAATTTCCCGTACCTTTCGGTACCTGTTGAAACACTTGTTCCAGTTTGGGTGACCGTTCCGTGCCCGCTTCATAATAAAAATCCGTTGCAATGCCCCCCTGCAACGGATTATACTGGGTCTGTGAACGGAACAGCAAGGTCTGAATATTTTGATCATTTCGTTGAACAAATGAATCCGTAAATTTTTTATTCTGAATGGTAAATCCGAGTGTCGTTGAAAATGATTCCGATTCCTGCAAACGTGCAGCATATTGTTGAGTGAGAGTATGCGAAGCGCGGGTCAGGGCATGCGCCGCGAGTGAATCATCCCAGAGCCATCCGACTTCGGCACTCATATTACTGCGGGATTCATTGCCGATGATTATTCCCGGCAATACCTCGTTATATTGATACGAACTTTGCAGCAACGTATCCGTCAACATGCCGCGGTCGAGTAGCAGTTCATGAGTAAAACGGAATTTCGGCGTCACAAAACCGAGCGAATGCTGAAGAGTGCCATGTTCCCTCAACCAGGAAGCGCTGATACTGTTGATGCTATCGGTCGTATTGACAAGATCGAAATCATAATTCCCTGTCAGAATCCGATTATCAAGAGCTTGACCGGATATTGCATATCTCGTCGAAGAAAACAGACTGCCCTCAGACACCTGTCCGACGTCGGTATTGAGCAGAAATGATTTTCCTGCATGATATGTCATTTGTCCGTCGTACAGTTCTTCGTTCCCCACCAGCGAATCGGGCAAATTCCATTTCCTGTTGAATTCAACTTCGTCAATTCGGTCCAACGGAACGAACTGCTGATTCATGTATCGTTCCTTCAGATCAAAATCGAATGAACCGATATCGAGCGAACCAACTTTTACATCTTTCGGAGAATATTGAAGAGCGACAGTTGCTGCCGCACCGGTATTATGATCATCATCGATTGTCGAGAATTTATTTTGATCGAAATTCGATACCGCATATTCACCCGAAACATGAAGCTGATCGTTCACCGCGGCTTTCACGGCAAAATCAACGAGTGCGTGCGATTGCGGCATCGGCAAATTACGGACCGGTGAGTAACTTCCCTGCCGCAAACTGTCAAAGTCATATTCCAGAGAAGAAATCTCGCGATAATAACCGTTGCCCGGACCGACATAACTAAACGTAATCGAATACAAGGCGTTGACCGTATCCACAGGATTAAATCGATACAACGGCACCAATATATTTCTGCCGGATAACGTGTCGTGATATGTTCCGGCAAGAACGTATTGACCTTTTCCCGGGCCGACATATTCCACACCGGAGCGTGACGCTTTCTGCTGACTATTACCGGCACTTTTCAGTGTATCAAGATCGGAACTGCTGAGCGAAGCATCGATCGGCGAATTCTCGTCGTCGGTTTCTTCGATGGCAGTGGCAGTGAATGAAACGGCGTTGTCGGCAAATGTCGTTTGCGACTGAGCGGCAAATAACGTTCGATTATATTGACGATCGGAATATTCAAAATCAACGGTGATGCGGGAAGTGTGAGAAATTAAACGTTTCGTTGTAAATGTAACTTCGGCGGTACTGTAATCGACCGTATAATCGTTCGTTTCACCGCGGGTCATACGTTCTCCGTCAATATACACACGCTCTGTCCCGGCAATTGCAACGATAGCGCGTTCATTATTCTGACCGGTCAGTTCGTACGGACCCTGCACGCCGTCAATTCCGATAAAGTCATTCGACGCATATTTACCGCGGGGCTGGGCGCCGGAAAATAAAATATTTCCACCGACATCTCCCGCTTGATACTGCAACGAACCTTCCGCTCCTTCCAATTTCCTCGAGAGAATGCCGAACTCTGTTCCCGTCAAATTCAAATCAAAATCACCGAGCGTTGCACGAACATTATTGCCGCGGAGTTCGATAAACACTTTATCGACATCCTGCAATGTTTGCGTCGTTCCTTCCGGCTGAATCGGAGAATTCTCATCGGTTAACGCCGCAACCAGTTGAAGATCATCCGTAATATTGCCCGACATTTGCATCCGGAATCCGGACGTGAGAGAAAGATCGCTGTTGGAGCCGACGGTAAATCCGCGAACAAGACTTCCGCTTTTCTGAAGATTCGAACCGAACATATCATCGAATGAAAAACTTCGGGACGGTTTCGCAATGCTGAGGTTTTCTCCGGAAAGCGTATCGAACTTGATGATGGATTCGTGCAGACGATAGGCCGGTTTCAGCAAAAACGGAAGTGAGCGATAACCGATAGTTAAACGATGCCGTGACGTATCCGATAAAAAAGAATTGAGAGATGAACGAATGATCGTCAATATACCGAATCGTGCATCAAGAATATAATTCGTCAGTGGATGCAACCGAATGGAATCAATGCGGACATCTTCCGTTCCGGAAACAATGAAAGCATGCGGAAGCACGAAAATTGTATCGCTAGACTGTGAAATGAAAAATTGGGCGCGGTGAAACGGTCCGGCGTGCAGAGAATCGCTCTCCTGTGCAATGGTAACGGAAGCGCCGAGGAACATCCACAGCGCTATTTCGACCAAACAATGATTACGACGATTGATGGAACGCATCCGGATTAGAATCGTGAATACGAACAAAGTAAAATTATGCCATCAATCTCCGGCAGGTGAAAGAAAAAGTTTTTTCATTGTAAGAAAAAATCGACTGATATACAAAAAACGGGGCCGGGAAAATTGATTTTCAAAGCAAGGTTTGCTATCTTTTACGATAAAACTATCCTATTTATCGGTCTGCATTATGCCTTTAGTTCCGCCATATATCGAATCGCTCCAGCCGTATAAAGCCGGCAAGCCGATAGCCGAAGTTCAGCGGGAGTTCGGTTTAACAAATGTCGTCAAATTAGCATCGAATGAGAACCCATTAGGCGCTTCTCCCATTGCCCTCGAAGAAATCCGGCGCAATTCATCCGATCTTCAATACTATCCGATGGGCGGATATAATTTGCGAGTCGTTCTGGCAAGCATGTTCAAACTCAAGGTCGAAAATGTCATCGTCGGCAGCGGATCGGAAGGGATCATGTCGAACATCATCCGCACTTTTTTATGTGATGATGATGAAGTGCTGACGACCGAATCGGCATTTATCGGATTTCAGGTTCTTGCACGTTCGCGCGGCGTTGCGTACCGGACGGTTCCGTATCGCAACTGGCATTATGACCTTCCCGCCATCGGCAAACAGATTAACGATCATACAAAAATTGTATACCTTGCCAATCCGAACAATCCGACCGGCACAATTTTCTCCAAAAAGGAATTCGACGAATTTTACAAATCGGTTCCGGAACGGGTATTGATCATTCTTGATGAAGCATATTTCGAATACGCTCAAGGAAATCCATCCTATCCCGACTCGATGCAATATCGATATGATAATGTCATCACATTGCGCACGTTTTCCAAAGCGTACGGCCTTGCCGGCGTACGCATCGGTTACGGTTTCGCCCACGAGGAACTCATTAGAAATTTACTCAAAGTAAAACTGCCGTTCGAACCGAGCACCCTCGCAGAAGCGGCTGGAATCGGAGCATTGCGCGACACGGAATTTCTTCGTCGTTCCCTGGAATTAAATTCACACGGAATGAAATATATGGTTGCTGCACTGAGGGAGCTCGACATCGATGTCGTTCCGTCGGATGCAAATTTCGTCATGATCGATCGTGAAAGCGAAAACGACGCGGCGTTCATTTTTTCTGAATTGTTAAAAAAAGGAATCATCATTCGTCCGTTGAATGCATTCGGTTTGCCGCAGTGCCTGCGCATCACGATCGGAACTGCCGAAGAAAATCTCCTGTTCATCGAGGCCTTCAAAAAAGTCCTGGCGAATGTCCCGGCATAAATCCGAAATCATCAGGAAATCATAAAAATCACTATCGAGGAAATCGACAATGCCAATCACTTCCCAATCATCGACAGCATCAGCGGTCGAAAAAGATTTTCTGCCGATCAACGGAACAGATTACATCGAACTGTATGTCGGTAATGCAAAACAATCCGCGCATTTTTACCGCACGGCGTTCGGATTCAAACTTGTCGCCTACGCGGGACTTGAAACCGGCGTCCGGGATCGCGCATCGTACGTTCTTCAGCAGGATAAAATACGGTTAGTTCTGACCACACCGTTACAGCCAAATCATCCGATTGCCGACCACATCAAATTACACGGTGATGGCGTGAGAGACCTTGCGCTCTGGGTCGATGATGCCGAATCAGCATATCGCGAAACTACAAAACGCGGCGCCCGCGGCATCATGGAACCGACTTTATTTAGAGACGAATTCGGAGAGATCAAAAAATCCGCTATTGCAATTTACGGTGATACGATCCATACATTTGTTGAACGGAAAAAATACAACGGTGTGTTTATGCCCGGTTTCAAAGCGATGCCTGAGGACAAACTTGCCCGCCCGACCGGATTAAAATACGTCGATCATTGCGTCGGGAATGTAGAACTCGGTGCAATGAATAAATGGGTTGCATTTTATATGAACGTGATGGGCTTCCGGATGTATCAGCATTTTGACGATAACGATATCTCGACAGAATATTCAGCGCTGATGTCGAAAGTCATGGCGAACGGGAACGATCGCATCAAATTTCCCATCAACGAACCGGCACCCGGAAAACGAAAATCGCAGGTGGATGAATATCTTGAATTCTACCGTTCGCCCGGCGTCCAGCATATTGCGATGGCAACGGATAATATCATTGACACGGTGACAAAATTGACCGCTCAGGGCGTTGAATTTCTCCGTGTCCCGACATCATATTACGATCAATTACAAAGCCGCGTCGGAAAAATCGATGAACCAATCGACGAATTGAAACGACTCGGCATTCTTGTCGACCGCGATGATGAAGGATATATGCTTCAAATTTTTTCGAGAAATGTAGAAGACCGGCCGACATTGTTCTTCGAGTGCATTCAACGCAAAGGCAGCAAGAGTTTCGGCAAAGGAAATTTCAAAGCATTGTTCGAAGCACTTGAGCATGAACAACATCTCAGAGGAAATTTATAACCCCCGATGAAACTCTGCACGTTTGAAGTTAAAACAGTTCTCGGAAAGCATCAACGGCTCGGAGCAATTCTTCCGGAAGGAATTCTCGATCTGAATGCCGCATGTGCTTGGCATTTTTTCCAGCAAGGAGATGCACAGCCGTATCGTTTGGCAAATGCACTTCTACCGCCGGCGATGCTAACGTTTCTTCAGGGAGAAACGACCGCAATGGAAACTGCAAAGGCAGTCGTAAACAGTTTTCAACAAACAATACAACGCGGTTCTGTTCCGCAGGGACTTAACGAAGAAACACTTCTCTTCAATCCGAATCAAGTCGTATTGAAAGCTCCTCTGCCGAAGCCGGGTTCGATGCGCGACTTTTACGCATTCGAACAGCATGTGAAAAAAGGATTCGAAAAGCGCGGCGAGCCGATGCCGCCGGAATGGTACGAGATGCCGGTCTATTACAAAGGCGCGCACTGGAGCATTATCGGTCCGGAAGACGATGTTCATTGGCCATCATTCACGGAAAAATTCGATTATGAACTGGAACTTGCCATTGTCATCGGCAAGCAAGGCAAAAATATTTCCGAGCGCGATGCGAGGAATTATATTGCCGGATTCACGGTGATGAACGATTTCAGCGCACGCGACATGCAGCGCAAGGAAATGAAAGTTCGTCTCGGTCCGGCAAAAGGAAAAGATTTCGCAACGGCAATCGGACCTGTGCTAATAACGCCGGATGAGATCGGCGATCCGTATAATCTGAACATGACGGCACGAATCAACGGCGAAGAGTGGTCGAAAGGAAATTCCGGATCGATCACGCATTCATTCGAAAAAATGATCGCATTCGCTTCGATGGATGAGACACTCTATCCCGGCGATCTCATCGGCTCTGGCACGGTTGGTACCGGATGCGGCTTGGAACTCGACCGCTGGGTAAAATCGGGCGATGTCATCGAATTGGAAATTGAAAAAATCGGTATCTTACGGAACAAAGTTGTAAGACCGTAAGAGATTTACATTCTGAAATCATCAACATTTTTTCACATCATGTGAGGATTGTTCTATGTATCCATTACAAAAAGGCAAAACGTCGAAGCAAGCACATGTCGGATTACCTGACGGAACATTCGAAGAAGAACATGGCCGCAAAGGTTTCTATGGAAAATCCGCTCATCTCTATCATACGCATCCTCCGACCGGCTGGATTCGATTCGAAGGAAAGCTGAGACCGCATTGTATTGATTGCAACAAACTCAAACCGACCGATCACAAAGACCCCAAAGGTTCTCCGGTTGCATTTCTTGGCAACAACGATGTGATATTGTACGTTTCCCGCCGCTCGAAACCGATGCCGTTCTATTTCCGCAATGCCGATGGCGATGAATTATATTTCGTTCACCGCGGTGAAGGCATTATTGAAACCGATTTCGGTCCGCTGGAATTCGAAAAAGGTGACTATATTGTAATCCCGCGTGCAGTCACCTATCGCGTTATTCCAAAGACAAAAGACAATTTTTTCCTCATCATTCAGTCGAAAACGGAATTCGAGCAGCCGGAAAAAGGATTGATCGGTCAGCACGCTCTATACGATCCCGCCGTCATCACGACGCCGGAACCGAAACCGAATCTCGACGATAACCGTGAATGGGAAGTACGCATCAAAGTGGACGACGAATTTTCATCGCTTGTCTATCCTTTCAACCCGATCGATGTGGTCGGATGGAAAGGCGATCTGACAACATGGAAAATCAACATGCGCGACATCCGGCCGATTATGAGCCCGCGGGCACATCTCCCACCCAGCGCACACACGACGTTCGTAACGCAGGGCGCGGTCGTCTGCAGTTTCCTGCCGCGGCCACTCGAAGAAGATCCGGAAGCGTTGAAAGTCCCATTCTTCCATCGCAATACGGATTATGATGAATTTATTTTCTACCACGACGGCAATTTCTTCAGCCGTGATAATATCGGACCCGGAATGATCACACTGCATCCGCGCGGAATTCATCACGGTCCGCATCCGAAGGCACTCAAGAATCAAAGCAAGAAAACGCACACGGATGAATATGCGGTGATGCTTGACGGACTCAACCCGATCAATGTTCTTCCTGCCGGCAAAGCCGCCGAGTGGAAAGATTATTGGAAAAGCTGGATGGAAAAATAATTGCCCTCAATCATAAATCTTTATTTATTTTGATATTTACGTGATCATCAACCCGAACGAACACGATTATAACAACATCTACAAACTGATGGTCGGCATCATCGTACCCCGGCCGATTGCTTTCGTTTCGACGATCAATGCCGACGGAAATCGAAATCTCGCCCCGTTTAGTTTCTTCACGGCAATCAGTGCGAACCCGCCGGTGATCTGTTTTTCCCCGATGATCCGGGGCACCGACGGCAAGAAAAAAGATACGCTGAACAATATCGAAGCGACAAAAGAATTCGTCGTCAATATCGTCTCCGAAGATTTTGCAGAAAAGATGAATATCTGTTCGGGTGAATATCCGGCACAAGTCGATGAGTTTCTCGAATCACAGTTGACGCCCATTCCAAGCGACATTGTGAAGCCGCCGCGCGTGAAAGAATCCCGCATAAATATGGAATGTAAACTCGTGCAAATAGTTCATGTCAGCCCGAAACCGCTCGGCGGAAGCATCGTGCTCGGCGAAGTGTTGCGGTTTCATATCCAGGATGAATTGTTCGATAATTTCAAGATCGATCCGGATTTATTGCGGGCATTCGGTCGCATGGGCGGTCCGGTCTATTCCCGCACGACAGACCGTTTCGTGATGGAACGACCGAAATCCGGGAAATAAAACTCTTTCACGATTTACAGTCATATCAATGCCCTCCATCGATCAAACTAACACAAATATTTTCAACGCGCGAACTGTCGGCAATCTCCCCCCGACTCACTATCAGGTTCCGTACAAAAATATCGGTGAATTATTACGACGTCAGGTCGAAACATATCATGATAAGCCGTGGCTGATTTTTTATTCCGATGAAACCGGTAGGCATGAATATTCATACGATCAATTTTATGAATTGGTTTGTAAGACAGCGAATTTCTTATCGGATAAAGGAATCATGACGGGAGATCGCATTGCAACCGTCGCGTTCAATCATGCCGACACGGTCGTGCAGTATTTTGCCGCATGGATGATCGGAGCGGTTGTCGTTCCCATCAATGTCGGTGAGGACGATAAACGGATCGGTTTTATTCTCCAACATTCGCAGTCAAAACTTGCATTCGTAAGGAAAGAATTTATCCCTCGGTTAGAGAAAATTATTTCCGACGCTCCGAACATGTTGCAAATTGTTTCAATAAGCGATCCAACACCCTCATCCCAGGGCGCTGATCGATATACCGATTTCCATTCGCAATTATCAATTCAAAATTTAAAATTCAAAATTCAAAATCCGCCATCGCTCGAAGATGAAGCGCTCATCGTGTATACATCCGGCACCACCGGGTTGCCGAAAGGCGTTGTGCTCACACAATACAATCTTCTCATCGATGCAAAATCCATTGCCGAATGGCACGGAATGACGCCCGATCAGCGGATGATGTGCGTTCTGCCGATTCATCATGTCAACGGAACTGTCGTCACAATAATGACGCCGCTGTATTTCGGCGGAAGCGTCGTACTGAATCAGAAATTCCATTCCGGAAAATTCTTTGACCGAATTGTTGAGGAAAAAGTCCACGTGGTCAGTGTCGTGCCGACATTGCTGCAATTTCTTCTCCATGAAAACCTCGACATGTCGAAATATGATCTTGTACATTTCCGGCATATCATTTGCGGTGCCGGGCCGTTGACGGTCGAACTCGCTCTGCAATTCGAAGATCGTTTCCACATCCCGATCGTGCATGGATACGGTCTTTCGGAAACGACTTGCTATTCGTGTTTCCTGCCGCTTGATCTTCGTCCGGAAATTCATCGCCGGTGGTTACGTGAATTCGGGTTTCCGTCAATCGGCGTGCCGATTCAATCGAACGAGATGGCGATTCACGACGAGAAAGGCAATGAACTTCCGGAAGGAAAACGCGGCGAGATCGTTATCCGCGGCCACAATGTGATGAAAGAGTATTACGACAACCCCGAAGTCAATGCGACCACGTTCGCTTTCGGCTGGTTCCGGAGCGGTGATGAGGGATTTCACAAAACTGATGAGAACGGAAGGAAATTTTTCTTCATCACCGGACGCATCAAAGAGCTCATCATCCGCGGCGGTACGAATATTTCACCGTTCGAAATCGATGAGGTGTTGATGAACATGCCCGGTGTGAAAGCCGGAATTGCCGTCGGGTTCGAAAACGACTGGTACGGTGAAGAAATCGGCGCGTATGTTCAGCCAAAAGAAGGTATACTGCTGTCGGAAAGCGATGTGATATCGTACTGCAGAAAATATTTTTCGTTTCAGAAATGTCCGAAAGTAGTGCTTTTCGGAAATGATATTCCGGTGACATCGACGGGAAAGTATCAGCGCAACAAATTAAAACCGCTGTTTGAGAAATGGAAGACCGTTCAATTCAAAGGTCAAAAATAAAAAGTAAAAACAAATCACCCTCTTTTTACTTTTGACTTTTAACTTTTGAAGTGATTTAAAAAATAAATGTTCCTAAGAAAATTCCGCCGTTAATCATAAATCCTTTTCCGTTGATATTATCGGGCACGCCAAAAAGATCGTATTGATCATCGACTTTCCAACTGCCTCCTGCCAAACCGTTATACGAAACTCCGACGCGAAGACCGAGCCACCGCAGAACAGCGACTTCCACATTGATATTCGGCTGGTACATGAAAAACGATCCGGACAATGTCGAGCTGTAATTTGATATCGGCTGGTTGGACCCGAACCCGTTCGTGGTGTTCCATATACCATCCCATGTTTTTGCTGAACCATCATCACGGGTCATTTTGATATTCATGCTACCGGTTCCCAGCACGATTCCTGCAGTCACATCAACACGCGACATTACCGGATACACATAATCAATAGTTACGCCACCGTAGCCGACAGACAGATTCACATCCCTTTCAATGCCGAGTGCATCAAGAGATTTGGATGTTACCGAACCGCTGGCGCCGATGCCACCGATGCGAACATTCTGGAGAACGAGAATATAACCGTATCCCTGACCGCCAAGCATCACGATCGGCGATTGGTTGAACGGTGCGGCGTTATTATTCCGGAGAAATTGGTTGATCGGACTGAAATCAAGGAACAAAAAGTTTTGCGTAAACCCTCCGGCGCCGCCGATTTTCGTTTGGGAATGACCGTGCGGAGGCGGCAAGGGTTCGTCGTCATCATCCTGTGCCAACACCGACGTCGTGATCGTCAGGAACAAACAGAACAAGAAAATCGATAATTTATTCATACACGGTTCTCCATGAGATTGAATCCGTTAAAAAGTATCTGTGAATGTAGGAAAATATTTGAAGAGTTACAAGAATGAAACCGATACCTGACATGACAAATAATTTCTGCATCAATATCGTTTCATCGCCGGATCGATGCGTTGTACCCAGGCATCCATGCCGCCGACAAGATTTTTGACATTTTGGAAACCGGATTGTCTCAAAAATTCTACCGCCCGCGCGCTGCGCCCGCCCATTTTGCAATGAACGATGATTTCGCGAGACGAGTCGAGTTCGCTCAGACGATTCGGTAACTGATTCAGCGGAATAAGATATCCGTTCAAATTATTCACGGCATATTCCTGCGGTTCGCGGACGTCAAGGATAAACAGATTGTCCTTCCGATCGAGCCGCATTTTCAATTCTTCGGGCGTAATTTCATATTCGTTGTCTGTTTTTTTCATAGATGAATTGACTCCGCAAAATTGTTCATAATCGATTAAGATGATGAATTGTCGGATTATCGCCGCAAATCGGGCAGTTGATATCTTTCCGTAATTTCAGCTCCCGGAATTTCATTGCCAACGCATCGAACAAAACCAATCTCCCGATGAGAGATTCGCCTTGTCCTACAATAAGCTTGATCGTTTCGAGTGCCTGCAACGTTCCGATAATTCCGGGAAGAACACCAAGCACTCCGCTTTCGGCACAACTCGGAACGACACCGGGCGGCGGCGGCGCAGGATACAGACAGCGGTAACACGGACCTCGTTGTGCATCGAACACCGTAACCTGCCCTTCAAACCGAAAAATACTTCCGTACACATTCGGTTTTCCGAGAAGGACACATGCATCGTTGATGAGATAGCGTGTTGGAAAATTATCGGTACCATCGACAATCACATCGTAGTTCTTCAAAATTTCCAGGGCGTTATCGGAAGTCAACCGTGATTCATGCGTTTCAATATGAATATGAGGATTGACGGCATTCAATCGATTTCTTGCCGATTCAACTTTCGACCGACCGACATCATCATTTCCGTATAATATTTGCCGGTGCAAATTGGTCGCATCGACGGTATCGAAATCGGAGATGCCGATTGTGCCGACGCCGGCAGCGGCGAGATAAAGACCAAGAGGCGAACCTAATCCACCAGCACCAACTATCAAAACACGGGACGCTTTTAATTTTTTTTGCCCGTCAATGCCGACTTCCGGCATAATAAGGTGACGGCTATACCGGAGCATTTCGTCCTGGGAAAACTCTATCTCTTTGAACTTTTGATCGATATGTTCATCCATATTCATAATGAAAAAAGATTTTATTTCAATCGCAAATTTGATCCTGTTTTAGTGCTGCCCTAATTTGTGCGGTCGGGTCTTTCGACCCGACCGAAACCCACTGATGTCAGGTCGAAAGTCCTGACATCACCCGGATCCGTTTCATATTAGGACAGTACCTCTATTTTCGATTTCCTATATTGAATCTCAGTCCAATGATCGTTATATTTTGCAAAACCATTTCGGATATTGAATGAAAATCGCGATTATTATTGTTTGTATCGTTTCGATGTCGTACCGAGGCAGTGCTCAATTTGATTTCCTGCCATCGGGAATGAATGTTGCGCCGTTGCGGACAAATACAGAGGAACCGAGAGTCGGAGTTTTTAAATTTCTCGACCAATCGGATATGAAAGTCGACATCGGCAATTCCATCGATGTATTCGGGTACGATCTTCCGGCATCCGACATGAAGATAACTGCCGGCATTGATTTCATGGCATACGCGCTCACAACCGGTGCGCAGGGATTGCGTCTTCAAATCGATGCGGTCGACGGTTTTTTCGGCGGAAATCTCTCCTGCTCAAAGTCGTTCGACAACCAGACACTGCAAATCCGGCTTCGCATTCTCCATCACAGCGCGCATTTTGTCGACGGGCATTATCTCATTTCCACGCAACAGTGGATCGATGATAAAGAACCGATTCCGTTCACACAGGATTTCGGAGAACTGGTGATTGCCCACATTCTGAATCCTGATTTTGGTACCGTACGATATTACGGAGGGTTATCGTATGCGACGTTGGTTCGCCCCGACGTCATTCAGCGTGCTTCCTATCTTGCCGGAACGGAAATCGTCGCCGATCATCTCGTCGGAAAAATTGCCGGTCAGACGACCAATCTCTATTTGTCGTATACCGTCACGCTGACGGGAACTCCGGTATATCAGGCAACGCATAATATTCAACTTGGCGTGAAATGCGGAAACTGGTTCGGGAAAGGTCCATCCGTTTATGTCGGGTACTACGCGGGCAGAAGCATGTTCGGGGAATATTTCAACGAAAACATTTCGACGATCGGTGCCGGGTTTACCGTCGACTTTTTTTAATGAAAATTATCACAAACCAAGTTCGGAAGAAATCGTTTTCATAGCATCGATCACAAACCGAATATGTTCATCGAGCGGCATACCTAATTCTGCACATCCGTTGATAATATCGTCCCGGTTGACATTCCGGGCAAATGCTTTATCTTTCATTTTTTTCTTCACCGAGGAAACTTCCAGATCGGCAATTTTATTCGGGCGAACGACGGAACATGCCATGATGAATCCGCACAGTTCGTCACAGGCAAATAATGTTTTTGCCATCGGAGTTTCGCGCGGAACGCCGGTATACGATGCATGGCCCAAAATTGCCGTTCTCATATCATCGGGATAGCCATGCTCTTTCAGAATCTCCGAACCTTTTAACGGATGATCGGGAGCATTCGGATACATTTCATAATCGAAGTCGTGCAATAAACCGACAATCCCCCACTTCTCCGCATCCTCATTATTTTTTTTTGCATACGCCCGCATTGCCGATTCAACGGCATACATATGTTTCAGCAAGGCATCGCTTTTCGTATATTCTTTGAGAAGATTCAAAGCATCGGTGCGGTTCATACAATACCTTTCAATTTTAAGTAAGATTGCAAAATAACCTGAAAAATACAACACGAGAACTTTCTTTGGTGAAAGAAAATAATCCCTGTTGATTTTCGCCGTTATCTTCCTATATTGTCATTTGCATGTACTATTGAACCACAAATTCTCACACGCTTATCATTATCGTTTATGGTCGTCACCATCCTTGCCGTCGTTTTTCTCGTGTTCATGATCCTCATCGCATGGGCCGGCTATAAATTTTTGGGTCGGCAAACCATGCATCCGGACGACATCCCTACCGCAACATGCAGTATTTGCAAAAATAAATTTCCGACGAAAGAATTGGTCACAAGACAAATCGCAGATTACAAGCTGATGTACTTTTGCAGAAAATGCATCCTCAATCTCTATTCCGATCTCGGATTGAAAAATTAACGGGGAAATTGTTTACCAGCGGTTTATTACCATTCTTCTTTTTCAAATCGAATGTTATTCGATTCGGCAATGAATTGAATATCCTCCATCACCTGTGGATTTCCGCAGGTAAGAATGACTGTCGACGAAGGTTGCATCCGGTCGAGAAGCCGGTTCGTTGTCACGTGTGACGGCAGGATCGGTACGACGGTTCTTTTCAAAATATTTTCCGCCCGCATAACGTCGCCGCCCTCTGTTTGTGCAAGCTTGAAGAGCGCTTCTTCTTTCAACGGCATACTGAAAACAGAGCGAAGAATATTATTTGCCCGACCGATTCCTATCATCGAATTTTCACGATCGTGTTGAACCGGCCTGCTCACCGACGGCACGTACACAAAATCAATCTTTCCCGATTTTTCAATTTCTTTCAGTTCTTCATGGTATCCCAATTCCTTGAATGTCCGGTTGGCATGGAATAACGTGTATCGATGCGATTGCGGCTTACCGTCGAGAGCTTCGTTGTACGCTTCTTTCATCATCGATGCAAACGGGGCAAGTCCGGTACCGGTTCCCACCATCACGACGTTTTGAAAACCGGATGCACGCCGGTCCAGCGTGAACTCTCCCGTAATTTTATTCACATAATAGACCTTATTATCCATTTCCGGATCAACGCTAAACAGTGATTCTGAAAGTCTTCCGGGCGTTTCCATTTTAATAATCTCTAGCACGACATAAAATTCCAGATAACCGGATCGACGCGTTTCCGACGGAGCGGAAGAAATCGAATAGGAATGTGTCACCGTCCCGCGCTTGATCGTATTCGATTCATCGACATCATACACATATTTCATCTGTCCGTTGTCGCCGGCAATTTTTTTGGTAAGTTTACAATTATCGCGTGAGAGTGCAAGGTATTGTCCCGCTTTGTATGCCGGGAAAACGCTCCCCTGTTCAGGCATGAGCCGGAAAATCTCCAGCAGCGGAGACAATGCACGGCGGTAGACGACAGTTCCGATTTTCTTTTCAGCCATTAAACGTTTTAAACTATGAACAAGAACTACAGACAGATCAGTTTGGTGTCGCATCGTGATAGATAAAAAATACGTTATTCTTTTGAATGGAGCAAATCGGAAAGGAAGATCGATCTTACGATTTCGGGTTGGTCGGACGGATATCGACTTCACTGACTAAGACATTCCTCGGCATCGTCAGTGTATCGACGGCTACACGGGCGATGTCCTCCGCTTTGGGAATTGCGTTGGAATGGTGTATCGGTCTTCCGGAAGATTGACCGAATGTCGTATTCACGGAGCCCGGACAGAGTGTGATCACGCGGATATTATGCTCACGAACTTCAAGCATGAGACTGCGTGCAAATCCGATCAATGCCCATTTCGTTGCTCCGTATCCTGCACCGCCGATAAATGCGTTGCGTCCCGCCAGCGAAGAAATATTGAGAATGTCGCCCGATTGCTGTTTCATCATCAATGGCAGAACGGCTTTCGTACAGAGAAATACTCCGCGCATATTGACAGCCCACATCCGGTCGAAATCGTTCACTGACATTTCCGCAACTTTGGTAAGAATACCGAAGCCGGCATTATTGATCAGGACATCAACAGAACTGAATCGTTGTATTATTCGGTCAATCAAATTTTGAACATCGGATTCAACAGAAACATCTGCACGAATTGCAAGCGCATGTCCTCCGTTGGATTCAATTTCATGAACGACGGCATCGATTTCGGATTGTGTACGTGCGGAAACGACCACATTGGCGCCTTCATGAGCCAGAGCAATAGCAATTGCTTTGCCGATGCCGCGTCCGGCACCGGTCACTACGGCTGTTTTCGACTGCAGTTTCATATATTTTTCCAAAATTTCAAATTGAACATGTTCAATCGATATCACCTTTGATGGGCCGAAGCAGAATTTCATCGGTCACGACATCGTCGGGCATTTGATACACGGCAAGAACCGATTCCGCCACACTTTTGGCAGTCATCATTCTGTTTTTATATTTTTTCCGGTCGGACGAACTCCACATGGCAGTCGAAGTTGCACCGGGAATAATATTGACCACTTTGATATTGAAGTGCCGCATTTCTTCCCGCAGCACCCGGCTAAACCCGAGCATGCCGGCTTTCGAGGCGGTATATGCCGAGGAGGCTTCAAATGTTTTCATTGCCACATTGGAAAGAATATTGATGATCCAGCCTTTTTTTCCCTTGACCATCGACGGAAGAACGGCGCGGATACAATCAACCTGTCCTTCCAAATTTGTTTTTATGATATCGGAAAATTCTTTCGATGAAGTTCGAAGAAATGTTTTGAAAACGGTAATACCCGCATTGTTAATTAAAACATCGACTTCTCCGATATTGCGGCGAATTGCTCTGATCGTTTTGGCGATGTCGGCCGTTTTTGTGATATCGCATGGAAAAAAATTCGCATTGCCACCCTGACTATCAATTTCGCGGACGACCGTCCGAAGCTCTTTTTGATTTCGACCGGAACAGCACACCTCACATCCGACGGAAGCGAACTCTTTGGCAATTTCTTTTCCGATTCCGCGTGAAGCACCGACAACCCACACAACCGGCCGGAGCGGAACGGCATTATTTCGTTTCGTGCTCATCAGGAAAGCTTGGTAATGATCAGTTTGAGGAATTCGTTCCTGGTTCGCTCATCTTCACGGAACGAACCGAGCATCGCGCTGGTTGTTGCAACAGAATTTTGCTTTTCAACCCCCCGCATCATCATGCACAAATGTTTCGCCTCGATCACGACGGCGACACCATCCGGCTCCAGAACATCAAAGATAGTCTCCGCAATTTGCTGGGTCAGCCGTTCCTGCACCTGAAGTCTTCTCGCAAATATTTCCACGATCCGCGGAATTTTACTGAGCCCGAGAATTTTTCCGGTGGGAATATACGCGACATGCGCTTTACCGTAAAACGGAAGCATGTGATGCTCACAGAGACTGAAAAAGTCGATATCTTTTACAATGACCATCTCGTCGTACTTTTCAGTAAAGACGGCTTCGTTCAGCACTTTTTTCAGGTCCTGATGATATCCGCTGGTCAAAAATTCGTACGCCTTTGCAACACGTTTTGGCGTGCGGGCAAGACCTTCCCGTTTTGGATTTTCGCCGATGAGATGAAGAAGTTCCGCAATATTTTTTTCCAGTGCCGTTGGAGATGAGATTTTTTTCGCCATGGTTATCCTCGAAACTCTGCAAAATTATTCGGTGTTTCGTATACTTTGATGGAATATAATTCACCCGCTGATATCTTGGAAGCAAGAATATTCCAAAATACCATCGCGAGATTTTCGGCCGTCGGAATGATTCCCTGTAAAAAATCCACATCAAAGTTCAGATGTCTATGATCGACTTTCTCTAAAATTTCAGCGTCGATAATGTCGGAAAGCTTTTTCAAATCGAGAATCATGCCGGTATCGGCATCGGGATCGCCGGCAACCGTCACTTCGATCTCGTAATTATGGCCATGCCCGTTCGGATATGCGCACTTCCCGTAAATTTCAAGATTTTCCTTCTCGGAAAATTTCGGATTGAACAACCGGTGTGAAGCGCAAAAATGTTCTTTACGCGTGAGATAGACCATTATCAGCCAGAACCTTTCTTGTATTCAAATAGACAATCACAACACTGCCAGAACTTCATCGGTATGCCCGTCGACTTTCACTTTGGGAAAAATATGAGCGATCTTCCCTTTTTCATCGATGATGAATGTTGTCCGCTCGATTCCCATATATTTTCTACCGTACATCGATTTTTCCTTCCAGACACCGTACGCTTTGATCATCGATTTTTCTTCATCGCTGATCAACGGAAAGGAAAGGTCATATTTATCGGTAAATTTTTTATGCGAACCGACAGAATCCGCACTGACGCCGATAAGCACAGCGCCTTTCTTTTTCACGCGCGCAAGATTGTCACGAAATGAACATGCTTCCTTCGTGCAACCCGACGTATCATCCTTCGGATAAAAATAGAGCACAACTTTTTTTCCTTTGAAATCTTTCAAAGAAATCATGCTTCCATCTGTCGAAGGAAGAGAAAATTCCGGAGCTTTATCGCCCACTGTAAGAGATGCCATATTCCATTCCTAAATTCTTGACAACGCCTCGTTGATTTCACTATACGGCGGTTCCAAACCGGGATTTTCAGAAACCCAGCGGTATTGTACAATGCCGTTTTTATCGAGAACAAACACCGCTCGTTTCGATGCGGAATATCCTTTCAATCCGCTAAAATCTTCGTGCACGCCGCCGTACAGTTTGGAAACTGTGCGCGTATGATCGCTGAGCAAAGGAAACCGAAGATTGTTGGCGGCGGCAAATGCCTTATTGGAAAATGGCGCATCGACACTGATGCCGACCACCTGAGCATTCAAGCGGTTAAACTCCGACAAGGAGTCGCGGAAGGCACACATTTCCTTCGTGCAAGTGCCCGTAAATGCACCGGGGAAAAATGCGAGAACTGTTTTCGTTCCCAAAAAATCTTTCAGAGAACGTTCTTTCTTTTCCGTGTCCGGCATAACAAACTCGGGAGCTTTATCGCCAACAGTAAGAGCCATATCGTACATCCTTTTTAATATTCTTCATGATTGCCGAAATATAACATCGACAGTTGAAGAATCGAGCAATTTGTGATAGTTAAATTGGTTACAGATGAAGTGATTTTGTGTGTTTTAAAAATACACAATCGTCGTATGAAAATCAAGAAAACTACGGTAATGGTTTCATTGAATGAAATCATCTCATTCAACAAATCCACAAACAAAATCCGAAGAAATCCGTGGAAGAAGTTTGAAACGAACTCGTGTTTACGGCTTGACTTTCGTTCGAAAATACTCGAGTGTTTTCTTTAACCCTTCCAGCCGGTTTACTTTCGGAGTCCAGGAAAGAAGCGTGCGTGCTTTGGTGATGTCGGGCTGGCGGATTTTCGGATCGTCTTCCGGAAGATCTTTGAAGACGATTTTACTGCTGCTGCCGGTCAATTGAATAATTTCTTTGGCAAGCTGAAGCATCGGAATCTCATCGGGGTTGCCGATATTCACCGGTTCGGTAATGGTCGAATTGAGCAGCCGGAAAATCCCGTCGATAAGATCATCGACATAACAGACACTGCGCGTCTGGCTGCCGTCGCCGAATACCGTCACATCTTCTTTTCTCAACGCTTGCGACATGAATGCCGGAATTGCCCGCCCGTCGTTAATCCGCATTCGCGGACCGTATGTATTAAAAATTCTAACAATGCGCGTATCCACATTATGAAAGCGATGATATGCCATCGTCATCGCTTCGGAAAACCGTTTCGCCTCGTCGTACACGCCGCGAAAACCGATCGGGTTAACATTTCCCCAATACGATTCCTGTTGCGGATGAACCAGCGGATCGCCGTATACCTCGGATGTCGATGCGATGAGAAACCGCGCGCCTTTTGCTTTCGCCAGTCCAAGCGCTTTATGTGTTCCAAGCGATCCGACCTTCAATGTCTGAATCGGAAGTTTGAGATAATCGATAGGGCTCGCGGGTGAAGCGAAATGAAGAACGTTGTTGACCTGCCCTTCGATAAAAATGTAATTCGTGATATCGTGATTGATAAACCGAAACTGATTATTGCCGAAGAGATGAGAGATATTTGCGGTATCGCCGGTTATCAAGTTATCGATGCAAATGACCGAATGACCCTCGGCGAGCAGGCGGTCGCAAAGATGCGAGCCGAGAAATCCCGCACCGCCCATGACAACGCTGGTTTGTTTAGACATTGACTCTTCCTCTTCCGATTCCAAAATAAACAAACCCCAGTTCTTTCAGGATTTGCGGATTGTAGATGTTGCGGCCATCGAAGACCACATGTTGTTTCATCAGCGATTTCATTTTATCGAAATCAGGCCGGCGGAATTCATTCCATTCCGTCATCACCACAAGACCATCGGCACCTTTCAACGCATCATAATTATTGCTGAAATACTTGACGGATGTTCCGAAATGCTTTTTCGCTTCTTCGTTCGCAACAGGGTCGTGAACATGCACGATAGCTTTATGCTTCAGAAGTTCATGGACAACCGTTACCGAAGGAGCTTCTCGCATATCGTCGGTATTCGGTTTGAAAGCAAGTCCCCAAACCGTAATCCGTTTTCCTTTGAGATTATTGCCAAAATGGGACAAAATTTTATTTGCAAATAGCACGCGCTGATTCTGATTCACCCATTCGACGGAATTCAAAATCTTGAAATCATACTTGTACTCGTCTGCGGTTTTGACGAGAGCACTGACATCTTTCGGAAAACAGGAACCGCCGTATCCGGTTCCGGCAAACAAAAACTGCATTCCGATGCGCGGGTCGGTACCAATTCCTTTCCGAATCATATCGACATCCGCACCGACACGCTCGCATAAATTTGCAATTTCATTCATGAACGATATTTTTGTCGCAAGAAAAGCATTAGCGGCATACTTCGTCATTTCCGAACTGAATTCATCCATAATAATAACAGGATTACCGGTTCGGATGAACGGACCGTACAGATCCTGCATGATACCGATAGCGCGCTGACTTCTGGAACCGACAACAATCCTGTCCGGTTTCATAAAATCATTGACGGCAGCGCCTTCTTTCAGAAATTCCGGATTGGAAACGACATCAAATTCAACTTTCGCTTTTTTCGCGATAACACTGCGAACTTTTTCCGCCGTCCCGACCGGCACGGTACTTTTATTGACGATCACTTTATAACCGTTGATCGTTTTTCCGATCACATCGGCAACACCGAGTACATGCCGTAAATCTGCCGATCCATCTTCCGACGGAGGCGTTGGAAGCGCAAGAAAAATTACTTCGCCTTTTTTGATGGCACTTTCAATGTCGGTCGTAAACGTGAGCCTTTTTTCCGAAAGATTTTTTTTCAAAAGCTCTTCCAGACCCGGCTCGTAAATCGGTGATTTGCCTTTCTTTAACATCTGAACTTTTTTCTGATCGATATCCACACAAATCACGTCGTTACCTGTTTCCGCAAAACAGGTCCCGACGACAAGTCCCACATAGCCGGTTCCAATAACGCTGATTTTCATAAATTCTTGATTTTACAGTTGTTGATTATTCTTTAATGAGGGGTTAGTATAAAGATTTTTTTGATGAAATTCAACGACGGAGAGCACACCATTGAATATTATGATGGGAAATGATGAATCATAAATCAATTTCAACATGCGGAGAGGGTGGGATTCGAACCCACGGTCCCCAGAATGAGGACACTGGTTTTCGAGACCAGCCTGTTCAACCACTCTAGCACCTCTCCGGTTTAACCATTCGTAACAATAGACACAAAGACTTCGCTGGTATGAAAAGTAGAGAAAAAAGGAGTGAAAATCAATTTATGAACTACACCGAAGCAATGAAAAAGAAATTCTTTTACGAACGAATATATATTGCCTGCCCGACGTGAAGATGATTTCCGCGAATTTTGTTTATGGAACGAAGCCGATTGATGGACACGCCGAATGCCGAAGCGATACTATGCAACGTATCTCCCTTTTTCACTTTGTAAGCGACAGCTTTTTGCGTTTTGACGGAATCTTTCACCACGGCAAGCGATGCCCTTGGAACGGTTGCCGTCGTATCTTCGACCAGAATTTCCAGTTGTTGTCCTTTACGAACGGTATTGGATGTCAAAGCATTCCATTTCCGTAAATCTTCGACTCCGACACTGTACCGATGTGCGATCTTTCCGAGATTTTCTCCCGCCTTCACGCGGTATTTAACCCAGTATGAACTGGGCTGAGCGGAAGCAACCGGTTTTTCATCTCCGGATTCATCATTCGAAGCAAGTGCTTTGGTATGGTCTGCATCCGACCAATTATTAATCGCCGCATATTTTTCTTTTTGATCTTTCGGCACCCAGACATTCAACATTTCACCGGCTTGAATGGAGCTGCCGTACGGAATCTCATTCCATCGCCGCAAATCGCTGATGCGGACATCAAACCAATCTGCAATTTTGCCGAGCGAATCATTTTTTCGGATTTTGTACACAAGCTTTTCTTTTCCCTGCGGAGAATCCGAAGAAATTTGGGAAGCGTGCCGTTTGCGCGCCGATCGGGGTTGAGAATCATCGACAACATTCTCCGCCTGATAGAACGATTTCGTCGGCGGGACAGGAATAATTAATGATTGGCCGACACTCACGCGTTTTCTCGTAAGATGATTTGCCTCAGCTAACAATGCCGGCGAGATACCATATTTTTTTGCAATGGAAGCAAGCGATTCGTGCTTGTGAACGTCATACACAAGATAATCGCGTTTTTCGCTGTCGGAAAGACCGGCATAATTTTGTTGAAATGCCACTTTCGTTCCCGCGGGAATACGGAGCGCATAACCGCTACCGCCCGGAGGCGTGCACCACCGCAGTAATTCAGGATTTAAATCACTCAATGTTTCCACATCCGTATTTGCGCATTTTGCCAGCACGGTCAGATCAACACATTCTTTCACAGTCACCGTTTCATATGCGAATGAATCGGCCGGCGCAACATCGAAACCGTACGATTTCGGATCCATTGTCATAACGGCTGCGGCAATATATTGCGGAACGTAATTGCGCGTTTCCCGCGGCAGCTTCGGACGCATTTTCCAGAAGTCGGCCGAACCGCTGCGCCGAATCGCGCGATACACTCTGCCGGCACCGGAATTATATGCGGCAAGAACGAGATACCAGTCGCCGAATTCGCCATAGAGATCTTTAAGATAGCGCGCCGATGCATGAGTTTCCTTTTCGAAATCGCGGCGTTCATCGTACCAGAAATTTCCTCTGAGTCCGTACAACATTCCGGTACCGCGAACAAACTGCCACAATCCGACTGCGCGCGCCCATGAATGTGCGGTCGGATTCAAACCGCTTTCGATCATTGAAAGATACATCAGTTCCTGCGGTACTCCCTCTTCACGAAATACTTTTCTCATGACGGGAAAATATCGTCCGCTGAGATATAACCATTTTTCAAAATGTTCCCGGCCGCGTCCCTGGAAAAAATCGATGTTCTGCTGTACGTGCCCGTTGATGACGAGCGGAATCGATGGCGTTGAAATGATTTTTTGAGTTCGATCCTGATTCGTTGTATCGGATGATTCGTCGATCTGGTTCAGTTTATTTCTCAACGCAAAGATCGAACTTTCCGAACCTAAACTGTCGATATTGGCGATATATTTTTCATAATCCGCGACAATACTGCGGCTGAGATCGTTGAAGTCGCGATTGTTCTCGATGTTGGGATAATCACCGAGTTCATTCAGAATGCCGATGGCATATTCAAATTCATTCGCGGAATGAACCGAATCGCCGGATTCTTCCGCGTCGAGAGCGGTCTGATAATGCTCCCGCGCCCGTTCAAGCAACTGTGATGTCAAAGCATCTTCACTGGAATCGGCAACAAGACTGTCGCAACCAGCCGATTGATTGCTTTCAGAAAGAGAATCTCCAAGAGCAAGCTCATACGAATTATCGGACCCGGCATTCACCGAAGAAGACAATTTCGTTGTTTTCTCAGATGAACATCCGAACAAAATTACACCCAAAATCAGGTATATGTAAAAATGTTTCAAAATTTAGTCCAAAAATTCGTTTAAAATACTATAATGGCTTAAAATATAACGGTTTACAGGAGAAATGTCAAGGGTTTTTTCAAGAAAGGTGATAAAGGACACTCTTACTCTACAAAGGAATATTGCCGTGCTTCTTCTTCGGATTGCCGTCGACTTTATTTTCGAGAACAGACAATGCCCGAATCAACTTTTGTCGTGTCACGCTCGGTTCGATCACATCATCGACATAGCCACGAGCGGCAGCAATATACGGGCTTGCAAATTTCGTGCGGTAATCCTCGACCATTTCTTCAAGAGCTTTTTCTTTGTCGGCAGATTTCTCGATATCTTTTTTGAAAATGATTTCGACAGCACCTTTCGGACCCATGACGGCAATCTCTGCCGTGGGCCATGCGAAATTAAAGTCGCCGCGAATATGCTTGGAGTTCATCACATCGTACGCTCCGCCGTATGCTTTACGAGTGATGACCGTAACTTTCGGAACGGTTGCTTCACAAAACGCATATAATAATTTTGCGCCATGTTTGATGATGCCGTGCCATTCCTGATCGGTTCCGGGGAGAAATCCGGGAACATCTTCGAACACGACCAACGGAATATTGAATGCATCGCAAAACCGAATGAACCGCGCACCTTTGAGGGACGAATCGATATCGAGCACGCCGGCAAGCACAGCCGGCTGGTTGGCAATGATGCCGACCGGTTTGCCGTCGAGCCGCGCAAAACCGACGATGATATTCTGCGCATAAAGTTCATGCACTTCAAAAAAATCTCCGTCATCGACAATAAGATGAATGACTTCTTTCATATCGTACGGTTTGTTCGGATTTTCCGGAATGAGTGCATTCAATTTTTCTTCTTTTCGGTTGGAAGAATCCTTCGGTTCGATTCTTGGCCGGTCATCGAGATTGTTGGATGGAATGAAACTCACCAGCCGCCGAATCGATTTCAGACATTCTTCTTCATTCTCACAGGCAAAATGGGCAACTCCGGATTTTCCGGCATGTGTCATCGCACCGCCGAGGTCTTCAGATGAAACTTCTTCATGTGTGACGGTCTTGACGACATTCGGTCCGGTGACAAACATGTAACTTGTATTCTTCACCATAAATATAAAATCGGTAATTGCGGGAGAATAGACCGCACCGCCGGCACACGGTCCAAGCACGGCAGAGATTTGCGGCACAACACCGGATGCAAGCGTATTGCGGAGAAAAATATCCGCGTAACCGCCGAGACTGACGACACCTTCCTGAATACGCGCACCGCCGGAATCGTTCAAGCCGATAATCGGCGCGCCGACTTTCATCGCCATGTCCATAATTTTACAGATTTTTTCCGCGTGAGCTTCGGAAAGTGAGCCGCCGAACACGGTAAAATCCTGACTGAACACGAACACCAGCCGTCCATCGATCATGCCGGTTCCGGTAACGACGCCGTCGCCGGGATATTTTTGTTTCTCCAATCCGAAATCATACGAGCGGTGTTCGACCAAAGCATCGATCTCTTCAAAGCTGTCAGTATCAAGAAGAATCTCGATCCGTTCGCGTGCCGTGAGCTTTCCTTTTTTATGCTGATCTTCGATGCGTTTCTCACCGCCGCCGAGAAGTGCTTGCTCTTTCTTATTCTTTAATTCCTGGAGTTTATTTGATTTCATTACTGGTACTTTCGGATTAGATAAATTGAAAGTTCAATATAGAAAAATGGAGATGGGATGTCAAGGAATACAAACCGCAGGTCTTGTCCTAATTTTAAAATGGGACTAAACCGCTGAGGAATAAAAAAGTTACGACACATAAACTTATATATGCTAAGACTGCTATCCAAATTATTGATTTCCATAATTTGTGATTCTTCCCTTTAATCAGTTTCTGATACACAAAATAATATGGGACACCAAAGAATATGGAAAAGAGTCCAATAAATATTATAACAAAAAAGGGAACAATCAAATCAATAGCCACTATGCAGTTTTCTATTGTTTTGAGTAGTTGAACAAATCATTCCATCACAAAATCCATTTTGCAAATTCTACCGATACTGCGCGTCCAACATTTTGCCATTCACCTTCTCAATCACTCCGCCGCCCAGCAACTTGTCGCCGTCGTACATCACCACCGACTGTCCCGGCGTGATGGCACGCTTCGGCTCGTCGAAAACGATGCGGAAATGATTGTTCTCTTCAAGAAAAACTGTTGCCAACGCCGGCGTATCTTTGTAACGAACCTGAGCGAGCACACGCATACCGTTTTCGAGCGATGCACGGCTGACAAGATTCAAATTTGAAGCAACAAGTTCTTTGCGCAGCAAATCGTCACCGCGGCCGATCGTGACCGTGTTTGTTTGAGCATCGATGTCGGTAACGTACATTCTTTCTTTGTGCGCGCCGATCCCGCTTCGCTGTCCGATGGTGTAATACGGAAACCCGCTATGCTTCCCGACAATTTTTCCTTCCTGCACGATATTGCCGTCGGCAAGCTGTGTTTCGATATTAGGATTTCGTTCCTTCAGGAAACGGCGGTAATCGTTATCGGCAACGAAACAAATTTCGAAACTTTCTTCCTTGTCGGCAGTTTTCAATCCGAACTTTTCTGCGATGACACGGACTTCCGGCTTTGTCAGTTCTCCGAGTGGAAACATTGTTTTGCTCAGCGATTCCTGACCGACAGCCCACAGTGCATACGTCTGATCTTTTTTGTCATCGTGCGGACGCGAAACGATATACCGTTTATTTTTTTCATCGAACGACAAACGTGCGTAATGCCCGGTGGCGATATATTCCGCACCGAGCGAATGCGCTTTCGCAATCAATTCGCCCCACTTGATTTTCTTGTTGCAGATGATGCACGGGTTCGGCGTTCTTCCCTGTAAATATTCATCGACAAAATTATCGATGACAAATTTGCCGAACTGTTCCGTAAAATCTACGACATAATGAGGAATGCCGAGTTTCACGGCAACCATCCGCGCATCGTTGAATGCATCCAGACCGCAGCAGCTTGTCTCGTTACCGATATTACCGCCGACTTCATCGAAGCTGTAGGTCTTCATCGTCACACCGATGACGTTGAATCCTTGTTCCAGAAGCAATGCCGCCGCAACGGATGAATCGACGCCTCCGCTCATTCCTACAACAATTGTCGGTTTTTTATTCATTTTATAAGATACAGAAAATGAAAAAAAGAACCAAGCTGGACGTAGCGGATCAATTTAAAATGACCCGTCTTTCCGAAACGATTCTATTCGGAATCTGAACGTTGACGGGTTCGGATTAGATGCTGAACAAGAGTCCCAAGGGGATCACTTTGTGACAATTCAGCAAGACGGGAGATTTCAGGATAATTGATGTCAGAAAACTGAGGTACCACAGGAACTTAGTGATGCGGTCACCTTGCGATTACCAATGCGCATCAAGTTGGACGCCGATACGTGGATCGCGATTGGATGGCAGTTCATCCTGTCCCGTTCCGATACATTTCACATCATCACGCAGAAGCTCGGAATATTTGATATTCAGATCGAATGTATTATGAAAAGAATATTTCAGCAGAACATACCACTTCACACCTTCGCCATACAGCGCCGGCATCGAACTCACTCCCGGCAGATCCCGTTCAAGTTCATACACGCGCGAGTAATAGGAATCGGTTGAAAAATAGATCAGGCGAAAATTCATCCACAACGGCGGCGCGCAGTGAACACCGATGTCCTGATATTCCAGCATTCCTTTTTCCTGTGCGCTTGAAGATGCATAATTCAAAATTGTTTCATCAATTCTCCCGCGGAGATGAACATTTGCAGAAAGTTGATATTCAATATTGCATCGTACAAGTTGCGTGAATTTTTGATCGGTGAACGAACCGGTTAATCCGGACGGTGTCGTTGTGTCTTCTCTCTCTTCAGCAGCTTTTCTCTGGTAGCGAACAGTAATGCCAAATCTTCGAACGGGAAGGAATTCGGTTTGAATTAAAAAATCATTTCCCATCGAACCAAATAATTTTGAAGCGGATTTCGGAAATGAAAACAAATCATAATACGCCGAGATTTTGAAATGATCATGCGGACGGAGGACAATTCCGAAATATGCACCGGATTCATTGAATGATCCCTCGCCGAATGCAAGTCCGTGAAGGCTGAGAAACCGATGAGGATAATTTCTGACTTCAGCAACAACGGTTACCGACCGTTCCGGATCGATGAGCAATCCCGATGTTCCTCCAAATTCACCGTTGCTTCTTCCCCATTCTCCGAAGAACGATGCGTTCGACATTTTCACTTGATAGTTTATCGTCCCCATTGAAAAATTTGTTCCGTCAAAAATGGCTCCATCTTCAAGAAAGAGCGTTCGAGAAAATGATGCACGATATCCGGCCAAACCGACAACGGCATTGTCCGATACCGGCAACCGGACACGCGCTCCGACGAGTTGTTCCGAAACATCATCTTTTTTTTCAAGTGACGAAACGGTATTGAAGTAACCGCTCGTATAAAAACCGGTGACACGTCCTACGCCGTCAAGATAGGCATTCTCCGGTGCATCGGAATACATCAGCGAAACGGTACTGCCGGCGACACGAAACTCACCGGCAATGCCGCGGAGAAATCCGGATTCCCCCGAATATGAATAGGGTAACAATCCCCGTTCAGTCCGGTTCACGGGAAAAACGACATCCGGACCTTTGGTCACATCGATGCTTCGCCAGAATGCGACACCCTGTCCCGACTCCAGGAAATAATCACCGACGATGAGCTTCGAAAGAAATCCGATGTTCGACAGCATGATATTGCCGGTCAGAAAATCGTTGAACCGGATTTCGCCGGGATCTTTCTGCGTCAGCACTCCAGCGGAAAAATGATTGCCGTCATTTACCATGATTCTTTGATATGATTGAAACGGACTTCCGAGGTAATATCCATCGGTATATCCCGAAGCATCTTCCAGTTGAGAACGGACACGCAACCGAATCTGAACTCCTGTCTGATTTTTATTTCCCGATTGCAGGAATTCGAGAAGCGGTGACTCGTCAACTTGTGTGTTTTGTTCGAGAAGCTGTTCCTGCGCCGGGTTGATACCTGACGAATCGGCTTCCTGCAATGAATCGAACTGTGCAAACAGGGGAATTGAAATGAATACATAAAGCGATATGAGAGCAGCCAGCAAATGTATTATTTTCATATCGCACCTCAACGAATAGAGATCGATATTTCCTGCGTTCCTCCGAGTTCAGGATTCATCACATAGGCATAATCAAAATCCAGAGCTGCATAGCGAATACCGATGCCACCGGAAAATTCCGACGGGGCATTCTTGAACCCGCCCCGCAAAGCCACGGCATCGATAATGCGGTATTCACATCCTCCGCGGGGTGAAACATCGTAACCTGATTCTTTAAGGAGATCGAAAGCAAGAGTAAACCGGTTTGCGAAAACATAAGAAATGCCCGGTTGAAAATCTTCGCGGCAACGGTTCGCGGGAAACTCCGATCACGGGAGCGTTGACGTTTGTCACCGCCAATCCCCATGTTAAATTTTGTAAAAAAGGAACCATAATCCCGGCATCGATGCCGATCGTAGAAGCGCTGCCGTAATTTTGAATTGAAACTGAATGGTAATTACAATTTAATCCGAACGAAACCCCGCTGATGACAGTCGCATAACAGAACGTTCCGCTCACTTCGCGATAGAGATCGAACCCGTACCGTCTCGCTCCTAAACCAAAGGTTCCGATATCCATCGGCATTTCCACGGCAAGCGCGGTTGTTGAAAGCTCGCTGAGGCCGTACGGTAACGGTGCAGCAAATATCGAGATCCGAAAAGATTGGTTACCGGCAAGACCTGCCGGATTAAAGAAAAGTGCCCACCCATCATCTTTTACGGCAATAAACGCATTGCCAAGGGCTGCGGGTCCGGCTCCGACCTGCGTTCGCTCAAATCCGCCCAGTGCAAATTCTTGGAAAATAATCAGGAAACAAACACCGATGCATTTCATACTTCCTCCCTGAAGTAATGTTTCTGTTATTTGTACATCATCATTCGTTTTTCTATATTCAAAGAAAACAACGGAGATATTGCTATGAGATTACAGGTTTTGATATTCGGCATTCTGTTCAGCATACCGGCATATCTTTTTTCCCAGGAACTTGATTGTGATGTCATTCTGAATACGAGCCAGCTCACCACGGAAGCCAAAGAAAATGTCAACAACATGGCAGAGCAGGTAAAAGAATACATGAACAATTACCGTTGGACAAAAGAAGATTTCGGCAACGACAAAATTAAATGTTCCATCACGATCGCTATTCAAGGGATGACCGCTCCCAACCATTTTGTTGCCAAAGCATTCATCGGCAGCCAACGGCCGATTTACAAAGCGGATCAGAGCACGGTTGTCGTCCGCATTCTTGACGACAGCTGGGAATTCGATTACAACCGGACGCAATCGATGACACATTTGGATTCTCATTTCGATCCGTTCCTCAGCTTTTTAGATTTTTACGGATATGTTATTCTCGGTTACGATGCAAATTCTTATAAGGACACTTACACCAACGGTAAAGCGGCCGAATATTTCCAAAAAGCAAAAGACATTGCCAATCGCGCAGTCGGCTCCGGACAAACCGGCGGCGGCTGGGACATATCGGCGCAATCTACCTACACCCGTGGTGAATTAATTGAAGAACTGGTGAATCCGCAATTTTTGATTGTTCGGGAGGCGATGTATCGATACCACTATTTCGGACTCGATCTCTTTCAAAGAGACAGCGTCAAGGCAAGAAAAAATATTTTCTCCGCACTGGAGAGTATAGCAAAATTCCGTAAAAAAATCAACCAGCCGGTACTTATTGCGAAAACATTTTTCGAGACCAAATATCTGGAGATCAACGGTAAATTCACCGGCAGCGACGATCCCGAAATTTTCGACAAGCTGATGCTCATCGATCCGGCACATTCACAGACATACCTGGAAGCCAAACAAAAACAGCCGAAAAGCGGGAATTAAGGAAGAACTTTTATATCGACGATATGATCGTCGAGTTGGAGAGAATTCACGACGTCCATTCCCGATACGACTTTCCCGAAAATCGTATAGCGGCCGTCAAGATGCGGCTGAGGCGATTGTGTAATAAAAAATTGTGATCCTTCGGTGTCTTTACCGGAGCTGGCAATACCGAGCGTCCCGGCTTCGTATGTCAAGGGAGAAAATTCTGACCGGATCGAATATCCTGGTCCACCCCACCCATCGCCCCGCGGATCGCCTCCCTGAACGACAAAATTCGGAACGATGCGATGAAATGTTAATCCGCTGTAGAATCCTTTCCTGACTAACTTAATAAAACTCATCACGGTAAAGGGTGCATAATTTTTATAAAGTTCGGCGGTAATCTCTCCTCGATCCGTCCGTATCTTCACCTTCACTGAATCCGGAAGTGAATGAAGAAAATTGAAATCGTAATCGGTATAGGTCGGTTCGAAATATTTCGGAATGCGATCGTTATAATTTTTTCCGGTGATCGATTGCAGGGCTGAGGCGGCGGCGATCGCAACGGAGCGATCTTTCCGATCAAGCTGATGTTTCAACGGTTCGACAGCGCGGTCGTCTTTAAGTTTTCCCAGTGTAGAACAAATTTCCTGAATCGCCTCAACGTCATCCGGCACACGAGAATGAGAAAGAGCATCCGACAGTGCCCAAACCGATATTGGATGAAGAAAAAGAGAATCGCCGAGAATTGATGCAGATGTTGTTACCAATGCTACATCGTTTGATTGAAGCTTTTCGACAGCTGCATTATAAATTCTTCCAATGGCAACGGAGTCGTGGGGAATATTCGGCGCAAGTTGTTGAAGCCCTTCGAGTGCTGCCCGTGCCAGAACAACGTCGGTCCCTTTTACATATTCAAGCAACGGCGCAACTGCTTCACCGGATCCGGTATACCCTAATGCATTCAGTAATCGTGCTTGAAAACCTCTGAGTTGAGTTTTTTCCGGATGAATTTTTGAAACAGCTTCAGCACCTTCCAGCTTTGCCATTGCAATTGCGGCTTCCGATTGGAGTTGCCACGTGTAAACGCTCCTATCATTAATCGCAATTTTTTCAAGATCGTCAAGGGCATGCTTAACCCATGAATTTGTTTTGATATCAGAAAAATGATAATTGCCAAACGAGGAAACTGCGGTAAGAGCAACACACTTATTCGGGTCATAGAAGTGGAAACAAATTTCATAACCTTCAAGTACATAGTCACGATCACTTAATGTTTTTACCGCATTCAACCGCACACGCCAATCGGTATCGTAAATCGCAAGATGTCGACGCGAACCGAAACCGCGGTATTCGCTTTTCAATTTTCCCTCGAGAGTCGCAAGATTCATCCGGACCAACGGATCACTATCTTCGCTTAATCTAATCAAGCTATCAAGATTATTTCGGATCTCAGGTTGATCACCGATTCTCTGGAGTGCATAAACAACATGCCAGTCGGTTTGATTAGCCAACTGAACACATCTCAAAACACATCGTACGGCTTCCGGAGAAGTAATATTCCGGATTGCAAAACGGGCAATACTCATCACAAGCGCTTGTGTATGGTGTGTTGCAACGGAGTCACCATATTTCTTAACAAGATCATTGAGACCGTTTTTCGTACCGAATTTTCCGATTTCTTCGATGAGACGGTCGGTTGCAGAATCTGAAGGCATTCGGTCCATTCGAACCGAGATGAGCTCATGCTCTAACTCTTCGCGGCCTTTATCACTTAACTGACTTCCGGTTTGCCCGATTGCAAATGCCGCTGCGTATCGCACGCGGCTGTTATTATCGTTCGTCAAACAATCCAGCAACAACGGAATAACCGATGTATCCTGAATACTGCCGAACGACAGAACCGCACGTTCCCGCACAATCGGGTCGGGATCGCTGCAAAATCGAATTATCGTGCTGTCATCCACTAACCGTTGATCCTGACATCGGATGATCGAATCGATTTTCGATTGAACGGAAGAGGTCTGAGAAATTGCGGGAAATGTACACAGTAAAAAAATTAATCCGGTAAGAAGAAATGATTTCATGGGTTCTTAAAAAAAGACACGATTTCTGAATTTCGCCCCGACTTCCCGTTCGACAAATTGTCGGGCACGGTCTTCATTGGCGCTATCGAGATCGACGATAGTCATCGTCACGTCGAAACGGTGCTTCATACATTCTTTTGCAAATTCGATCATCGCGGGGAACATTTTCGCGCCGTCGACACGCATCAGTTCGCCGTATTCTTTCGGATCGGTGGAATTCAAACTGATTGAAATCGAATCGACAAGTCCGACAAGTTCCGGCACGATATTTTTATGATTGATGACATTGCCGTGTCCGTCGGTATTCAACCGCACTTTCCCGCCATGAGATTTTATCCATCGCGAAACATCTTTGATGACATCCAGACGGATCGTCGGTTCACCGTAACCGCAAAATACGATTTCTTTATATGTTGCAGGATCGCCAATGGCACTGAATAACTTCTTCGACGGTCGGCTCTTTTTCAATGCGCAGATTATGTCCTTTGATGATCGCTTCACCTTTGCGGTCACAAAAAACACAGTCGGCATTACAGCGAATCGTAATATTGAGGTACAACGAATCGCGGAGTTTATATGCAAAAACCGGTTCCGGATACTTGCCGATACCAAACAATTTATAGACACCGAAACTGCTGGCGATCGCGATATCCTCGACCGACAAGTTCCTGCAATTCGGAAATTTTTTTGGCGATCAGCGGAATATTGGATGGCTCGTTTCGCTTTCCCCGATGCGGCACGGGCGCCAAATAGGGACTATCGGTTTCGAGCAAAATATGTTCTGCGAGAAATCTTCGAGGCAACATCGATCATCGAATTCGGTCTCGACGGTTTACTGCCGTATGTCACCGGCCCGGGCAATGAAATATAAAATCCCCAATCGATAACTTTTCGTGCCATCGACACATCGCCGGGAAAACAATGGAACACACCTTTCGGCGGCGGATACCGGTCGAATTCATTTCGTAAAGGCGATCGCCAGTGCGGATTCGCTTTCACTTTTTCTTCGACAATCTGTAACGTATCGGCTTCCGCTTCCCGGCTATGAATGACAATCGGCAGATCGCGCTCAATGGCGATATCGATCTGTTGTGCAAACACTTCCCGCTGCCGTTCCGGCGGCGAAAAATTATAGTGATAATCCAAACCGATCTCACCGATGGCAACAACTTTCGGATGATGGCTGAGTTGTTCGATTTCTTTCAACGCATGTTCGTCGGCTTTCGATGCATCGTGCGGATGAAAACCGACACAGGCAAAAATCATATCATACTGTTCGGCAAGAGCGATCGATTCTTTACCGGTGGCAAGTCGGTCCCGGGATTCACAATATAATCGATGCCGGCATCTTTGGCGCGGCGGATGACATCGTCGCGATCGGCGTCAAAATCTTTGGAAAACAAATGTGCGTGAGAATCAATAAACATATTTTTTATTTCAGAATTCGCTGTAAAGTTTCAACAATATATTCAAGCTGAGAATTTTCCAGTTGAGGATAAATCGGAACCGGAGAAGCCGTTCAAAGACGGAATCGGTCACCGGTAACATGAGATTGGCAGTCTGCAAATGTTCCCGCGCATACGGCGAAGAATGGAGAGGAACGTAATGAAATGACGTCGCAATCCCTGCTTCTTTCATTTGTTTCATCACGCGAAGGCGTTCGGTTTCATTCCGCAATAAAATATAAAAAATGTGATAATTCGATTGACACTCATCCGGAATGATCGGAAGACGAAGGCGTTCGCGGCTTTCCAGATCCTTCAACGCCTTCATATAAAATTCATGAACGCGCTTCCGTTCGTTCTGAATTGTCGCTAAATCTTCCAATTGACTTTTCAAAACTGCCGCGAGAATTTCCGATTGGACAAAACTACTGCCGACACCGACCCATGTATATTTATCGACTTCGCCGCGAAGAAAATTTGATCGGTTGGTTCCTTTTTCGCGGATAATTTCCGCCTTCCGGACAAGCTCCTCAGAATTCGTGATGAACGCTCCCCCTTCGCCACTCACATAATTTTTCGTGTCATGAAAACTGTATGCACCGCAATCCCCGATGGTGCCGAGATATTTCTTTTTGTACGTTGCATTGACACCCTGAGCAGCATCTTCAACGACCGCGATAGCACGGTTAATCCTGGCGACACTCAGCACTGCATCCATTTCTGCGGCAACACCGGCATAGTGGACCGGAACAATAGCTTTGGTATGATTTGTCATTCTTCGTTCCGCATCATGCACATCGATAGTCATCGTGCGGTCATTGATTTCACAAAAAACCGGCTTACCGCCGCCTCGAAGAACGGCATTGGCCGTTGAAACGAAAGTGAAACTCGGGATAATCACTTCATCGCCAGGCTGAAGATCGAGCATCATCATTGCCATTTCGAGCGCGTGCGTGCAGGAAGTCGTTAAGAGCGCATATTTCATCCCAAACAATGACGTCAGTTGACTCTCGACAGATTTGCAGATGGCTCCGTCTCCGCTGAGCTTCCCGGAATCGATCGCGATCCTGAATCGATTCGGCAATTCGAGTGAGTTATGTATGGTTTGTTAAATGGAATGTTCACGTTTTAATTTTTTCATCCTATTCCGGATGATGCGGCTGTTTATAAAAGTCCAACAGCGTTGTAATCGTTTCATTGATATTATGCCGGCGTTCCACAAATATGCGTGCCTGTTCACCATGCCGGCGCCGCAATTCCGGATCCCTCGACATAGTTCATGATTTTTTCCGCTGCATCGCGGCTGTCGGCTACATCGAAGAACAGGCCGCTCTTTACCTTCTTCAATTTGATCGAGATTGCCGCCGGCACGAGCCGCCACAACGGGAAGTCCCATCCCCATCGCATCCAGCACGACCAGAGAATACATTTCATCACGGCTCGGGAACACAAACACGTCCATCGCACTGAGATAACCGGTCAGGTCGGATTGAAATCCTGCGAGGAAAATATTTTTTTCAAATCCTTCAGCGGTTATAAACGCTTCAATGTCGCGTAAATACGAAACACAATGTTCTTCGAACGGAGATTCGTGCGGGTTTGCACTGCCTTTGCGCGTCGGCTCGCCGACGATCAGATATTTTATTTTCTGCCGTTCTGCCGGATCAATATAGGAAAAACTGCGCGCAAAATCCATCACACCTTTTCCCGGATCGATTCGCACCATCGTTCCGACCAGAATGTCATTTTGTTCCACACCGTATTGCCTCCGAATTTCATTTCTTTTTCGTTCATCAAAAACATACCGGTCGAGATATCTTCCATACGGAAGAAAATGAATTTTTGAAGAAGGAACCGGATAGAGTTGCGGAAGCCGTCGATTGAGCTCCAGCGATGACGTGAAGATCGCATCCACCCGTTTATAAATAAACCGATGCCAGGGATCATTTTTTTTCGGAACACCCATATAAATACTGAGAAACAATCGTCGTTCCGTATCGCCGCGCAGCGCTAACGATGCGATCCATATATCTTTATGAAAATGAACGTGCACCACATCCACATTCCGTTCGCGAAGAATCGATCTGATCGTTCTGATTGCTCGAAAGCTGACGACGGAATAGTCCGGCAGCACTATCGTTTCGATACCTGCATCCGACAAAAAATCATAAATTTTTGAATTCGGTTTACAAACGGCAAGAACGGCACATCCGGCATGCTGTAATTCTATCATCAACGTTGCAGCATATAATTCCAATCCTCCCCACGCGTCGGAAGTGCAGAGATGAAGCGACGTCAAATTTTCGCCTCCACCGTCACAATAAAATTCCGGACCGGGCCGAGGTTGCCGATAAAATCGGAATAATAATACTGGAAAAGATTATTGATTTGCAATGACGATGTCATCTGGGTTGTAAACAAATTCCAATTGACGCTCGCTCTGAGATCGACAACAGAAATAGGAACGCGCTGGTCACCATCGGGAACGATGCCAAATTGGACAAATTCTTCGTCGATCTGTTCAATCCTGCTGAGATACCGGTAATCAATTCCGATCTGAAAAGGATCGAACAAAAATTTGCTCGAAATATACAAAAGGTTTCGCGGACGATATTTCAGGATTTCTCCGGTCTCGACGTTCTTCGGATAAACATATGTGTAACCGATGGCCGTTATCCATTGATGCTGAATATTCAAGGTCGAGGAAATTTCCGTCCCAATAATGCTTGCGCGTGTCACATTTTGAAATTGGACAGTACCATTCGCACCGAACGCCGGTTCGATCATATCCCACAATTCATTTCGAAACAAAGCAATATCGAGCATCAGATTTTCATTGATAACATGCGAACCGCCGAGTTCGTACGACCAGCTTCGCTCCGGCTGGAGGGCAGGGTTGGGAGAAATGATAATACCGCCTGCTTCCGTGGTCGTATAAATTTCTGCAATCGACGGAGTACGGAATCCGCTGCCGATCGAAGCGCGAAACGACGTAGCCGGTTCCGGATGGTACGTCACGCCGATTTTCGGATTGAATTGATGTGCACTTTCCAAACCGGAAATTGTCTGAAAATCATATCTGCCGCCGAGCGTCCATCGCAATTCTTCGGCAAGAGCTATTTCATCCTGTACATAAACAGCACCACCGTGCGCAGTGTGATTACCGAAAATCGTTTCAGCGGAAACATTATTCAGCGTTCCGGAAATTCCGCCGGTAAGAAAATTTCCGTCGGCAATATTCATGTTCAACTGAATCTCTCCGACAAGAAAATCCGATATCGAACTGCTTCCGGACGAATCTGCCGGCGTCGGAAGATTATCATCCCAATGAGAATGAAACCAACTGATGCCGGTGGTTATGTACAATGTCGATGCAAAAAAATATTTATGGCTGACACCGAGATTCCACCGGGTCGATTGAATCCGGTCGTTCAAATCGGCATCTTGCGGCTGAAGTGCCTGATCAAGGTCTTTCCAGTACAAAAAATTTCCCCGGTGCTGATCGAGTATGCTGAACGAAACTGCGATAGACTGAAAGGGAGAAATGTCGTAGCCGAGTCGCGCCCAACCGTTCCACCGTTTCCAAAAATCATTTTCCTTATAGCCGTCGTCCAGCGTCCGGCTGCCGCCGACAGAAAGTGAAAACTGATCAAACCGCTGGCTGTGTGTAAATGAAAGTCCGCCGAGCGTGCGAGCATCGCTCGTCCATTGCCAGGAAGAATATTTCGGTAGCTGATAGAAACCGCCGTACGTCCGAACAATCGTTTCCGGCTGATCGCTTGCCCGTTTGGTGATGATATTGATGACGCCGCCGAGAGCGCTCGATCCGTACAAGGCCGAACCGGCACCTTTGACTATTTCGATACGTTCGATCTGATCGGGCGGAATACTTTCCCAGATAATTTCCCCCGTGTCGCCGCTGATAAACGGAAGTCCATCGATAAGAATGAGAACACGCGTCCCGACCCCGTAGCTGAAGCCTGTTGAGCCGCGAATATTGACCTGACCGCGTGTAATGCTCACCCCCGGCACATATTTGAGGGCATCATCGACAGTCACTGTATTTCGATACGCAAGCGCCTGATTGTCGATGATACTCATACTGACCGGAACGTCTTCCAGACTTTGCTCATGCCTGCTGGCAGTAATGACAACCGGTTCAGTTTGAACTGCCGCCGGTTCAAGAACGACGGTAAGATTTTCACGATCCGTTCGGACAAGCACATCGGGAACAAATTGACGCTTAAATCCGATCATCGAAATGATGAGATCATGTTTGCCGTTCGGAATATTCTGCAAAGCAAAATGCCCGCGGCTGTCGGTCATCGCTCCGAGAACTGTCCCTTCAAGAAGAACATTCGCTCCAAACACCGGTCGTTGATCCTCCGAACTGATCACAGTTCCTTTGATCGTATTCAAAACGGTTTGTGCAAACAGACCTTCGACCATCACACAAAAAAATATGAGCGTTAAGAATATTCTTTGCATGTTATAACGGCTGCGGAGGAATGTTATTGAAATCGACAAAGACATTGATTCCGCTGACGATCGAATCGGCGGGAACAGTCACCGAATCGGGATTCACGGATTCTCCTACAGCATGATACACACCGACGACCCGCCAGTCTTGTTCGATGTTCGGACCGAATTGCTGTGCAACGCCGATATAAACATATTTACCCGGTGTAAGAATCAATGTGTAGGCAATGGAATCTGCTCCGTACGGTGTCAACGAACTCGTAAATTTCGCCTTGCCCTGCAAAACTTCATTGATAAGATTCGAAGAGGGAGGATTTCCTAAAGCGGCGAGCCGCAAATCGACCACGCTATCCGCCGGTGGCCAATGGCTGAAATATACGAATCCGCTAATGCCGCTTGGAGGAATGGATACAGATACCGGTGCGAGCCCCTGGTCGCATGAGACAAAGTACATTAGAACAAGAACAAACAATATTCCGATGCCGGTTCGGTGCACAATTTTACGTTGATTAGAATGAAAATTCTTGAACGTAAGATAAAAAAGGCGGGATTGAAATGCAACGAGTGATTTCAATATGGAATTTTCAAAATTAAATAGTATATTTTCAGCCGTTGAGGTCACCGCACCAATCACATGATGATATGAGACCAATTACTGTCGTTTTCTTTCTAACCATAGGATGTTTTTTCGGATGTCATTCCGTTAACAGGAATAACCGGATGGATTTCCGGGAAACGCATCCATCCCATATCGAGGTTATTGATCGCGGCGGAGAAAAGGTCTTTCAAATCGATGACAGAATAAAAGACGTCGTCGATACAATTCAATGGAATTCCGGAGCAGGGTACGTCGCTGTTATGGATATCCCTTCGCATTTTTTTATTAACCCCGGCAGAATTCTTATCTGCAATCTCGGCAGCGGTTCGATTGCCCGGAATTATGCTCGCGCAGGATGGACGATAGATGTCGCAGAACCGGACTCGTCCCTCATATCCATAGTTAAAAAAAATTTCCCAACCGGTATCGTTGATTCTGCTGTATCATGTGATGACGGAAGAAATTATCTCACCTCACATCCGGCCAAATTCGATATCATTTTGATTGACGCTATTGCGCCGGCACAATTGCCCACGGAATTATTGACAAAAGAATTTTTTGTGTTGACAGCCGAACACATTTCTGAGGATGGAATGGTAGGTGTTGCCGTCGAATCGGTCGGATGGACCGATGCCATTGTACAATCGTTATGCGCAACACTCAAGGAAGTGTACAAGAATGTTACTGTTCTTCCGATCGCGGAACCTCCCGATCAATTCGGAAGCATCGTTATTCTCGCAACAAATTCCAATAACAATATCGTTCGCGATCCGAGCCGGAATACATCTCTCGATCCCGACTGGCGATACAGTTCCGAATATCAAAAAACTCACGCGTGGGATAATCATTTTACCCCGAAAATCGTCAACAGAACTATCCTGACCGACGGTTTTAATCGTTACGATACAATGTTTACCAAATTAATTGATTCGGCGAGAGCGAAGAGAAAAGTCACCATACCATAATCCGGCACGGCTTCCCACTAGGCGGGTGTGTCCTTTGTCAGAGGTTTAATTTCTCCCGTTTCTTCAAGACGAACCGCACAATTGTCAATCATTGCGGGAATCTTTTTTTCCAGTTCGGGAGTTTTTTTCTTTACCATGACAGTAATACACGGCGTTCCGTTTTCCAGCCGGCCGATATACACACCGACAACACCGGGATTTGCCATCAACTCCTGTTCATGAGCTTCTTTCACTGCATTAATGTCAACAGCATCAGTCTTCATATTTTCCTTTTTTGCATCCTCACAATCGAAAAGCAATGCCGACACAATTATACACAGATACAGAAATATTTTCGATGTCATAGAAGTATGTCCGATCACAAATAAAAAGCCCGCCTCACAATCCTGAAGCGGGCAAGAAAAAATCTTTCGACAATATTTATTTTCCAACCATTGTTGCGCCGGCCCATGTCAGCACATCGTTGATCGGGTTCGCAACAGCAGTCGTCGAACTGCCGGCAAATAAAAGTCCGATCGCTCTCGGATTCGCAGCAGCATCTTCCACCATCAGCGACCCGGAATCACCGCTATTCAAAAAACTGGAGCCGTTGTTTTTAACAATAATTTGGCCGGTAAATGTTTTTGTAAACGCAACGCCGCCGGCACATTCATTTTCATATTGAACAACGATCGTGGCATTGAGTCCTGTTATGCTACTTCGTGTAAGCCCGGTTGTGCGGCCGCTTTTCTTGACAGCCACACCAATCGCGGGGGGTCGTGTCGTGGCGGAAATAGTTCCAATGTCAAGAATATAACCGTCTGTACGAACCATCCCGGAAATGACCTGAGCATATCCTGCATCGACATTTGCCTTCGGCAGGCTGCCGGAACCGGTCAGGGTCGCAACATTCTGGGCATTGTTCGCGTTACAACCGATGTCCACCATTCCCGGTTGAATCACCGGATCTCCGGCCGTTGCAACACGTTTATTGCCTCCGGAAACAATATCACCCCAGAACACATGATAATTGCTCAAGACATATTGCGTCGTTCCCTTTTGAATAAGCGATCCCAGTGTACCGCTGCAGCAATAACCGTTCGCCAGATCGTACCGCCAACCACCGGATGTCCCAAGTTGAATCGGCGGAGCCTGCTTCGTCTGATGGGTTGAAGGAGCACTCATCGGTAAAAACTTTCCGGTCACTTCAGTTACCACCGGAACTCCTTCCACAACAGAAGGAACAACCGAGTAAACAACATTTCCCTTTTCCGGAGGAGCATTTTCCAGATACAAGACAATTGCAATCCTGCCATCATCCGTGTTTGTTACTGCCGTCCCAACAACATTGTTATTTTGCATCCACGAAGAAGTGTAACGATTTTGCACATCCATCGCTTGCTGAACAAGAGGATCATCCGTTGCGATGCCGATCGAATTCTGACCCGCATGAGATGCCGATGGTGTAACGGAATTTTGTTCTTGTTGCTGATTACAGGAGACCAAAAAGAATGTCGCAAAAACAATAACAAGTACAACGGATTTATAGAAATATTGCATAACAACCCCTCCATGTTTTGTTGAGAAAAATCGGGTCAGTAAGTTTTTAACGATACGAAATTTCATAATGGATGTCAAGATATTTGTAGAAATTCCGCTCTTTGGGCATCATTTTACGATACTTCCCTCCGGAATATCCCGATCGAGGGCGAGAATCGTAAGATTTCCATCTTTCGTCGATGCCGCAAGAAGCATACCTTGTGAATCCTGCCCCATTAATTTCGCCGGGGCAAGGTTCGCGACCACAATGATTTTTTTACCGACCAGTTCCTCCGGTTTGTAATGTTGTGCGATACCGGCAATCACTTGCCGCTGTTCCGAACCGAGTGAGATTTGAAGTTTCAATAATTTTTCCGATTTCGGCACTCGCTCGGCGGAAAGAACTTTAGCAACACGCAAATCGACCTGCTTGAAATTATCGATCGTGATCATCGGTTTGATTTCCGGCACGGACGACACAGGTACTTCCTGTTTCGGCAATTGACGAAGGTGTTTCTCGATCGCTTCATCTTCAATTTTTGCAAATAAGATAGCCGGAGTACCGAGCAGATGGCCTTCTTTCAAAAATCGAATGCCGGTATTTTCCCATCCGGCTTCCGCAGGAGTGCTAGTAAGATTCAGCATGGTCCAAATCTTTGAAGATGCAAATGGCAATACCGGCTCAATGAGAATGGCAAGCGAGCGAATCGTTTGCAGGCAGAGATCGATCGTCAAAGCGCATCGTTCCGGATTCTCTTTTATCATTTTCCACGGTTCATGATCGTTAAAATATTTATTCGCAAACCGGGCCAGGTTCATCACCGTCGTCATTCCGTCGCGGAACCGATATTCTTCAAAACTGCGGGCGGCAGCGGCGGCTGTTTCGGTAATTTCTATTAACAATCGATCATCGGTTGTTCCTTCACCTCTGGAAAATAATGCATCAAAATTTGGAACCGACGGCACTTTGCCGTTAAAATTCCGCTGGGCGAATGTCAAAGTCCTGTTGATAAAATTCCCGAGGATATCCGCCAGTTCATTGTTATGACGGGCCTGAAATTCTTTCCAGGTAAAATCGGCATCACGCGATTCGGGAAGATTCATCGTCAGCATATATCGAAGAGAATCAGCTGGAAACTCATCAAGAAAATCATCGACATCAATTCCCCAGCCTCGGCTTTTGGAAAATTTCTGCCCTTCGAAATTCAAGAATTCATTGGCCGGAACATTTTCCGGAAGGATATATTTCGCCGGTGAAACATCATTCCATGCCATCAGCATGGCCGGAAATACGATACAATGAAAGACGACATTATCCTTTCCGATAAACGCGACGTACTTCGTCGAAGGATCCTGCCAGTATTCTTTCCATCGATCCGGTTGACCGATATGCGCTGCCCATTCTTTTGTCGAGGAAATATAGCCGAGAACGGCATCGAACCAAACGTACAAAACTTTCTTTTCAAATCCCGGAAGAGGGACATTCACGCCCCACGATAAATCCCTGGTGACTGCCCGATCTTTCAATCCTTCTTTAAACCATCCGCGGCAATATTGCAAAACATTTTCTTTCCATCCATCACGATCATCAGCACTATCGATATATGCTTGTAACCGATCTTGAAATTTTCCTAACGGAAAATAGAGATGTTTTGTTTCGCGAACGGTCGGGGTTTCACCGGTAATTTTACTGCGCGGGTTTTTCAATTCCAGGGAATCGAGAAACGTACCGCATTTTTCGCACTGGTCGCCGCGGGCATCGGGATTCCCGCACACGGGGCATGTTCCTTCGACATAGCGGTCGGGCAGGAACATCTTCGCTTTTTCATCATAAAGCTGTTTATCACTTTTCTCCTTCAAAATGCCCGATCGGTAGAGTGTCAGAAAAAATTCTGAGGCAGTTTCATGATGAATCGGCAATGAGGTACGTGAATAATTGTCGAAGCTCATGCCGAATTTTTCAAACGCACGTTTATTGAGCGCATGATATCGATCCACAACGGCTTGCGGTGTCGTTCGTTCCTGATCAGCCGTAATGGTAATCGCAACGCCATGTTCATCGGATCCGCACAAAAAAACCACGTCACGTTTCATCGACCGCTGAAAGCGAACATAAATATCCGCCGGAAGATACGCACCCGCAAGATGGCCGAGGTGAATTTTACCGTTGGCATACGGCAATGCGGCGGTTACGAGGATACGTTTGAATGTTGTGGTCACGAAAATCCTTTCAATCACGAAGATGTTGTTGCGTTCGCGGAAATTGAAGCTCTGTTCTTCACGTTCATCGTATCAATTGATCGCCGGAGCCGGAACGCAAGATCTATCAGAATAAGCGGAATATACACATTTTTATAAAGAAGTGAAATGGCCGTATCAATTGCGTTCAGAGCCCCGGCAAAATCGGCGGAAGGATATTTCCGGATGAATTTTTGAAGCGCATCCGCATCGTCGGACACCGTCGCTTCTTTCATTCCTGCCTGCATGAGCATTGCATCCCGCAACCAATGTTGCATCAACTGGAGTACTTCATCAATTTCCTGTTTATCACGCTCGCCGACGAGACGCTCGATTTCTTCCAGAAGAGCGCTGCGCGGTTTCAGTAAAATTGTCCGCAACAATTCGACTGCCTCCGTTCTCCGTTCACCGAGAGATTCATGCAGATATTGCAGTGCTTTCGTATAATTCCCTTTGGCCAATCTCGCAACGGTTCTGGCGACGGAGGGCTCACTATGTTCACGTTCAAGCAGGGCGGCTTCGATCGCATCATCACTCAATGCATCGAAACGGATCTGCTGGCAACGGGAAACGATCGTGGGCAACAGATCATCGGGACGAGATGTCGTCAGGATCAGTATCGTATCGGCCGGTGGCTCTTCCAGCGTCTTCAACAATGCATTCGATGCCGTGTCATTCATCGCTTCGGCATGAATGATCAGAAATATTTTTTTGCCGCGATCGATGGCAGTGAGTGCCGCTCCCCGGCGAATCTCCCGGATACTATTGACTTTTATTTCGGTGGCTTTCGGTATGATGATATCATGATACGGATTACCTGCTTTCAGTTTCACCTGTTCCCGCAGAACGGCAATCTCTTCATCGGATAATTTCGCAAGAGGTGGATCGCCGGATACTTCATTTTTCCCCACCGGCAACGGAACAATGATATTCAGATTGGGATGCTGTAATGAATCAAATTTTTTACAGCTCGTGCATTTTCCACATGCCGCAGAAGTTCTCTGTTCGCAATTGAAAATTTTTGCCAGCTCGATTGCGGTAACCGATTTCCCGACACCATCGGGTCCCGTGAATAAATATGCGTGAGCGATCCTGCCGTTGTCCAGCGATGCCTGCAAAATTTTCTTCACACGCTCTTGATGTATAATTGTCTGCCAGCTCATAAATTCTCAGAATGCCTGACCGATGCCGAAATGAAAGACTCCGTTACCGATGGTCTGACTCCAAAACGGTTTCTGGAAAACCGATTGCCGTGAGGCATTCGCCGTCGGATCGAACAATCGGAATCCATAATCGACGCGGAACGGTCCAAAAAACGTTTCATACCGGAACCCTGCTCCCGCGGCAATGGCAACTTCACGCGGTTTAAAATCTCTAATATCACCCCACACGTTACCGAAGTCAACAAAATAGACCATCCAAATATTTTGCGGTTTAATGAATCCTGTCGTATTAAATCCCCGGAAATGATTGACGCGCATTTCCATACTTCCCTCAAAAAGGAAATTTCCGCCGAATGGCACCAACTCGGGAGACATCGCTCCAAGCTCTCGTGCACCCCATCCGCGAACGCTGTTGCTTCCGCCCGCAAAAAAACGCTGCGTCAGCGGAATACTTACATCGCTATACCTGCTCTCTCCATATTTATCCTGATATCCCGTCTTGAGCTTCAGGGCAAGAATATTGAACCGCGTATTTGTCAAATCAAAAAAGAGTTTCCCCAGCAGTGTACCTTTATAGTATTGTGTGAACGGCAAACCGGACCGGATCCCCGGAAGAATTTTCGGCAGAATACCGGATTCTTCCAGAGAAATACTTTCAAAAAATCCATCCGAGGGAGAAAAAATATCGTTGGTCTTGTCGCGTTGTAGTGTCAACGTGAGTATAGAATTGAATTCCGGCGGGTATTCGGCTTGAATTTGCACAAAGACCGAATCCTGTGTCCCGGTGGGAAGAAGGAATTCCGGATTCATTCTTTCAAGTGTCCATTCCAAAAATCCAAACGTGTAGGTAGCAAATTGCTTTGTCAACTCGATCTTATTTCGCAGTATCGAAAGGTTGTAATCCTGTTGTTTTTCCGTCGTATAGCTGGACGTCCACGAACCGCTTAACGACCGGGTGAATAAATACGGCTGAAAGATTCGAAATTGAAAATCGATAGCCCCCTTCACGGTAGAATCCCGAAGTCCTTTTTCCCCGAAGACATTATGAAAATTCCAATCAAAAATATCTTCTGTCCGGACCTGTGATTGCGCAGTAAAGGTTCTTGCGTCGCCGAGAAAATTTCTATTCGTATACCCGAGACCGGTGCCAAGGTTAAAAAAGCCACCCTCATCGGAGACCAACAGTTCCGGCGACAACTCATTTCGTAATCGTGGCCGCACCGTAATATCGATCGGAACCTCGGTGGACGTTGACGAATCGGGCGGTATTCTCGGTTCGAGGCGAGCTGTTTCAAATATTCCGAGGCGGTTAAGATTTCGCTCGCTGGAAAGCCCCTTATCACGGCTATAAATATCGCCGGGTTGAAAATCGAGCTGGCGGGTTGCAAGATCGGGTGTTATATCTTCCCGCGGCGGATCAACGTGAACGGTGGTAGATCCAAAATAATACCTTTTTCCCGGTGTAAATGCATAGATCAACGAACATTTATTTGTCGATAGATATTTTTTTGCGATGGAATGTTTCTCATCATAGTGCGCAAGCGGATATCCTGCATTATTCAGGATTTGCAAAACCCGCGCAATTTCTGCGGACCCACGAACCGGCTGAAACGGCATATTTTTTTGGAGCAACGGTTCTTTATAAATAGCCTGCCGGACATCCTGGGAAACACTATCCAATCCAACATAGCGAATGGAATCGATAATCGCTCTCTGGTGTTCCTGAATAGAAAAAAAAAGATGGATTTGACGTGCAGAACTATCGATGGTTGTCGAACCTTCCACGGTTGCATTGAAGAAACCGTTATCCTGATAAAAGCGCTTCAATCGTTCCGCATCGTCATCGAAGATGGAGGGCTCGAAATATTCCGGAGCCGCACCAAGTTTGCCGAAGATATTGTGGAGTAATCTGGGAATGCCGCCGGGGGATTCTTTTGTCCGAATCATCGACTTCAAGATATCGGTGTCGAACGACGAGTTCCCCGTAAATGTAATATCCTGAATTTCAAGTGACGATAGCACGACATTGGAAGGTTGGGAAAAGGACATTGTCCGGCATAATGCAAAAGCTGTTACGAATTGAATCACAATAAAAACACGATGACATCTCAAAAAGCCGGACATTCCAATGCGTGGATAAATAAGAGTAATTGCTTAACGTGAAATAATAAAAAACCCATCCGTACATGTCGTGGATGGGTTATTGAAAAAACATTCATCACCCTTCGATGCGTTTACACACTGTCTTTGTGCGATGACGAATTGCGATCGGATTACTTAATACTCATTCTCATCTTCGTAAAAGAAATCTCCATCCGTTGGATAATCGGGCCAAATTTCTTCCATACTTTCGTATGGCTCTTCGGCATCTTCCAATTCCTGAAGATTTTCAATTACTTCATTCGGCGCCCCCGTGCGAATAGCATAATCCATAAGCTCCTCCTTTGTCGCGGGCCAGGGGGCCTCATCAAGATAGGATGCAAGCTCCATCGTCCAAATCATGCGATACCACTTTTCAAATTAGTGTTTACTCCAAAGTCGATAAACAATACCACAATCGTTTCTAACGCGAAGAAATTTTCTCGCGATATTCCTGGGCTGTCACATCGTCGAAAAAATAATCAACAGGATTCTGAAATACACCGTTGAGTCTGACCTCATAATGCAAATGAGGTCCGGTCACCAATCCGGTACGGCCGCTTTTGGCAATAAGGTCGCCACGCTTGACATGCTGTCCTTCATGAACAAGAATTTTGGACAGATGTGCATACAACGTTTGATATCCGTATCCGTGATTGAGAACGACAACATTGCCATACCCTCCGCCGCTGTGGTCAGCCATTTCCACGATGCCATTTCCGGAAGCATAGACCGGCGTTCCGACATCATTAATAATATCCAATCCCTCATGTTTCTTAAAAATTCCGAGCACCGGATGCATGCGTAACCCAAAACCATCTCTCGAATAATAACCTTCCATCGGTTTCAATGCAGGAAGTGCTTCAAAATATGACTTATTAAATTCGTATTTCTTGAGAATCTGTTCATAGCTCTGTTCCTGCACTTTCACTTCCCCGGACAATTGTTCAATCGTTGTCACGGCGTTAGCAAGAACGGGATTTCCATTTTCTTCCAACGAACCGGAATTCGGATACACCACAGATCCACCCGTACCGGCCTTTTTAATATCATTACTGACCGGGTCAAGATCAACCAGCAAACGCAATTTGCCACCCTGCTGATCGATACTTGAAAGCATCGATTGTAACTCTTCAATTTTTGAATTAAAATTGAGAATCTGAGCTTGCATTTCTTTGTTCTCTTGCTGCAATACGGAAATCTTACCATATCCAAGACTAAGAAAATTATAATAGATATGGTTGCAGACCAAGAGCAGGATTATGCAACCCACAACCGAACCGATAATAACACCTGCAAGTTTCGCACGAAACCATTTAATTTCATGCACCTGAAGGTTATTATCGGAATAATAATATGTTTTTTTATTCCTTGTCCTAAACATTCAATAATGTACCCAAGTTCCACCAAGCCCAATACTGCTTCCACCGTCCACCGGATGGAAGGTAATAGACTGCGTCAACATAAAAAAATAATCGCTGTTTGTCAAGATTTTTTTTTGAGATTGTGACTTAGTTATTCAAAATCATGTTCGAAATAATCGATTGCGCGGACACCCACCTGCCTTGTTTTTTCAGAAATTACGGCATCTAATCTCTTTGTGAATTCCTTGGCAGAATCATAACCGTAATGTTTTAAAAGGTAGTTAAGGGCTATGACTTCACAAATTACTGTAACGTTTTTGCCGGGAAATATTGGTAATTCTACATGAAGCACGGAAACGTCCAAAATTGAGATTCCTGTGTCATCAAGCCCGGTTCGAGTATATTCCTCGTCGGGCCGCCATTCTTTTAATTCGATAATAACCTCCACACGTTTCTGAAACCGGATTGCACGGATCCCGAACATACTTCTCACATCAATGAGGCCAAGTCCCCGTATTTCCATAAAGTGTTTCACGAGATCGGTTCCGGCACCCATGAGAATACCTTCACCCTTGCGGGTAATCATCACAACATCATCGGCCACGAGCCGGTGACCGCGCTCAACCAGATCGAGGGCAATCTCGCTTTTTCCGATTCCCGATCGGCCTGTCAACAAAACGCCGACTCCATACACATCGACGAGAGATCCGTGTACGACCGTTTGTGGAGAAAACTGGTCGTCCAAAAAATCACTCAATATATAGACAAGCTTGGTCGTCTCGAATGATGTTTGAAACAACGGCACCTGACGTTCTTTCGCCATGGTCACGAAAAAATCATCGATAGGATTATTGTTCGTGACAATGATACAGGGAACATCGAAATCCAGAATTTTCTTCAACGCCTGCTTGCGCTCTTCCGGTTTGAGCTGATCCAGATACCTCATTTCGGTATTACCGCAGACCTGCACGCGATCGTACCGGAATAATTGAACATACCCTGCCAGGGCGAGGCCGGGCCGGTGAATGTTTTTATCCTTGATTTCTTTTCCAAAACCAATATCACCGGTGAGCGATGTCAGCTGCAAACGTTTCTTGTTGGATTCAAACAGATAACCGATGGTGATAGACTGCTTGCGGGTTTCCGTGGCGCGTTTCGCGGTCATGCGTCTTCTTCTGTTATCAATGAATCGATTTTTTCTTCCTTGACCCGTCGGAGAGTTTTTTTATTTTTCATCCGAATTTTTGTTTTGTACTTTGTCAATTGGCGCTCCAGTTTTTCAACGGCAAGATCAATAGATTTTATATATTCTTCGGATTTTTCTTTCGCCGTCAGAATAGTGCCGTGTACATGGAGATTGATCTCTGCCGTTTTCAAACTATTGATCGATCGTTCAAAACTCAGAATAATATCTCCCCGAACAATACCGTCATAAAATTTATCAAGCTTCTTAATGGTCTCTAAAGCATGTTCCCTCACCTTGGGCCGTGCTCTGAATTTACGAGCGGTAAAATGAATATCCATACTGATCCTCTCGAGAATTGTTATGCTTTTGGATGCGCCTGTTTATAAATACGTTTCAGGCGGTCAACAGTTACATGGGTGTACAATTGCGTTGTCGACAGACTTTCGTGACCGAGCAATTCCTTGACCGCGCGGAGATCGGCACCGTGATTCAACAAATGTGTTGCAAAAGAATGCCGCAAAACATGGGGACTTTTCTTTTCCAGGTCCGATACCGACCCAATATAACGATTCACAATGATATAAACACCTTTCGGATAGAGTCGTTTGCCGTGTACGGAAAGAAATACTGCAAGCCGATCCTTTTCACCGGTCGCATCAGAATACCATTGATCCCGATGAACAAAATATTTCTTTAACGCTTCCTTCGCCTTGCTTCCCAACGGAACAATGCGATGTTTTCTTCCCTTTCCCAGCACCTTGATGGTGTCGCCGTGAAAGTCGACATCGGAAATATTTAACTGGAGAAGCTCGTTCAGACGGATGCCGGTACCGTACAACAATTCAAGTATTGCCCGATCCCGTAATCCTTCCGTTTGAGAACAATCCGGCTTGTTCATCATTTTATCGACGGAGGGCTCATCGAGAAATACCGGTAATTTTTTTGGAAGCTTCGGCGTTACGACATTTGCCGCAGAATTCGATGTGATCACATTCCGCTTCAATAAAAATTTCATGAAAGAACGGATTGCAGACAATTTCCGGGCAACACTTTTTTTACTGATCCCGCGATCGAGCAGATCCCCGAGGAATAACCGGATCGTCAGGTGATCGACAGCTTTTATCGAATAGGACTCGGTGCTAAAATGCCGCTTCAAAAAATCATGAAAATCCTGTAAATCGTCTGCATACGCCGTCACCGTATGAACGGAATAATTTCTTTCACGTTTGATATAATCGAGATATGTTTGAACGTAATCGATCATCAGCCCTAACCTGCTGCAGCTGTCTCAACTTTTTCCACTTCGGCTTTACATTCCGGACATTTCAGATAGGCACCGCGTTTTTGAGAAAATTTTTCAACCATGTACGGGGACCCGCACGTTTCGCACGGCGTCGATGTCGGCTTATCCCATGATGCAAAATCACAATCCGGATACCGTGAACAGCCGTAAAACGTTCGTTTGCGTTTTGTTTTTCTCTCGATCAGATCGCCGTCTTTACACTTCGGGCATTTAATGCCCATCGAGATCGGCTTCGTGTTTTTACATTTCGGATAATTCGAACAGCCGAGAAACGTTCCGAATTTGCTCGACCGCACCAGCAAGTCGCCGCCGCATAATTCGCATTTCAATCCGACAAGGTGTTGAATTTTTTCCTGATCTTCCGGAAGAGGTTTCGTTGTTTTGCACGCCGGATAACCGCTGCATGCCATAAACCTTCCGTTCCGTCCCCACTTAATGATCATCGGCTTACCGCATACTTCACACGCTTCGTCTGTTTCCACCTGTAACGATTTTTTGATTGCCGAAGCTTTCTTGGAAGCTTTTTCCAGCGATTCATGGAACGGTAAATAAAAATCATCCAGCACGGATTTATAATCATTTTTGCCTGAAGCAATCGTATCAAGCTCTTCTTCCATTTTTGCCGTGAACCGGACATTAAAAATATGGGGGAAATTGTTCGTCAGCAATTTATTCACTTCCATGCCGAGTTGAAGAGCGTACAATTTTCGATCCCGTTGTTCGACATAATTTCTGTCGATAATCGTTCCGACAATCATCGCATACGTACTCGGACGACCGATGCCGAGCGCTTCGAGCGTTTTAACCAAACTGCTTTCCGTATACCGCGGCGGGGGAGAAGTTTCGTGGCGTCGGGGAACGATGCTGATTAAATGAGATGATTGACCCTCGGCCAGGTTATTCGGCAATCGTTTTTCTGAAATTTCAGGATCTTCTTCCACACCTTTTTCGACGTCATCGCTTGCCGCGTCATCATACACCTGAAGAAATCCCCGAAACGTGTACCGGGACGATGTGGCTTTAAACTGAAATCTTCCGCCCCCGACAATGACGGTTGTCGTTTCCATAATAGCGGCTTCCATCTGGCACGCGACAAATCGGTTCCAGATCAGTTCATACAGCCGGAACAAATCTTTATCCAGGTATTTTTTTATCTCCTGTGGCGCATATTTCACCGATGTCGGCCGGATCGCTTCATGGGCATCCTGCGAGGTTTTCTTTTTCTTATAGACATTAGGATGTTTCGGTAGATATTCTTTCCCGTAATTGTTGATGATATATTCGCGCACCGAAGCAACGGCGTCATCGCTCAACCGCGTAGAATCGGTTCGCATATATGTTATCAATCCGACCGATCCTTCATCACCGATTTCGACACCCTCATATAATTTTTGAGCAAGTTTCATTGTCCGGGTTGCCGTCAGATACAATTTTCGCGATGCTTCCTGCTGTAACGTGCTTGTAATGAACGGTGGCAGCGGATTTCGTTTCGATTCTCTTTTATTAACACTGGCGATGGAAAAAGTATTTTTTCCGATTTCATCAATATATTTTTTTGCGTCATCTTCAGACGGGATATACGTATACTTATCACGGGTTCCTTTATGACTAATCTCGTTCAATGTATCGGCAGATGGAACGATAAGATCTTTCCCGTCGATCTTAAACAGTTTTGCATAAAACGGATCGGCAGTCGGTGTTTTAAATTCACCGATAACCGACCAGTATTCCGTCGGAATAAACGATGTGACTTCCTGCTCGCGCTCGCAAATCAGCCGCAATGCGACCGATTGCACACGCCCTGCCGACAAACCGTAGAACATCGTCTTCCAGACGAAAGGAGAAACTTTATACCCGACAATTCTATCCATCACACGGCGTGCCCGCTGGCTGGAGACCAGGTTTTCATCGATTGTCTGCGGTTTTTCCATCGCTTCGGTGATGCCACGTTCCGTAATCTCATGAAAAAGAACACGGAATATGTTTTTATTCGTATCGGCTATTTCTTCGGCGATATCCTCGGCAATTGCTTCACCCTCACGGTCAGGATCGGTTGCGATGTAGACGTTTTCCGCCTGTGAAGCTGCATCTTTGAGTTTTTGAACAACTTCTTCCTTGCCGGCAATTGTTTCAAAGGATGCCGCATATCCGGCATCAACATCGACGCCAAGTGTGCTTTTGGGGAGATTCTTTATATGGCCGACCGAAGCATGCACGATAAAATTTTTTCCGAGGTATTTATTTATCGTTTTCGCTTTTGCCGGCGATTCGACTATCAGTAATGATTTTGCCATTCTCTTCTCAATGTGTCCTGCAATGATTTCAACTCTCTATAACCGTTTCCGGTTCCCGTACAATCAAAAAAGATAAATATTTTCTTGCCGATGCATCTCTTCGCGTTGTTTCACCGTCGTATCTTCATATCCTGTCAAATGAAGAACGCCGTGAACAACAAGTCGTTTCCGTTCTTCACGTTCACTGACCGAATACTCTTTCGCCTGGCGGCGTGCCTGGTCGAGATTCACGTACACTTCGCCATCGAGAGCGTTCGCATGTTCATTGAGGGAAAAACTCAAAACATCCGTGGTATACCGGTGGCGGAGGTAGGTACTGTTCAAGGCAATCATCATGCGATCCTGAATAAAAATGATATTGAGCGCCGCACGACCGACTTTTTCCCCCTGAAGAACCCGCCGGACAAGAGCAATCGTGGAACCATGCCGAAGGCGGTACCGGGGATGTGCATTGAATACACGAATCGAATACGTCACCGTTTTTTTCCGGCTTTGCGTTTGTTCTGCGGAAGAAGAGATTCCGTCAACGATAATGCAATTCCGGAAAGCATTACTTCGGGTCCGAGACGGGTAAAATCACCGGACAGGATTTCGCTGTCGACATTTGCATAGAGCGAACACCCTCCTTCTTTTTCCACAATCAGCCCGCACAATTTCCCGTTCGATTCGCCGACAAATGTCACCTCGCTCAGCATTTCACTGATGACAAAGCCGGAACAAAAATGCAGTTGTAAATGCGCGTTGGGCGTATACACGCTCACCAAATTTCCGCGCCGTTTACCGATCGTAATGCCCGGATAAATTTCCAGTGCAAGCTTCCGCTGCGACTCCTTACCTTCCAGTTCAAAGCGGATATTATTCCCCATGTGTTTCGCAGGAACGCCCAGTACACTGCTTAGTTTTTTATAATCAGTCTTTTTAAACGTAAACGCCATGCTCTTCGGTTTCCTTTAAAATCTGCCATCAATAAAAATCCCGGAAGCGCACACGGACTTTCGATCACGCTCTCGGGGCAAAAAAAATATCTTCACTGGTATGTTGTACAGCGTGTAATCCTTTTTTTCTTTCAGCAAGTTCACATCCGGCCGACAATGCTTCGTGCACCTGCAAATATAAATTCTCCCTCCATCAATGTCAAGTAGGCGGTTATTTTATCCGCAGAATTTCAAACTAAACCTGAATTTCCATACCCTCGGCGGCGGCAAGACAGTCAAACTTATATTTCCTGCTTTGAATTTCCTTTTTACATTTTTTTAAGATATCGTCGACTTTATCATCGTCATGCGCCGGATCATGATGAAATAACACCAGCCGTTTCACATTCCCTTCGGCGGCAACTTTTAATGTAAATAAATAATGGGAATGCCCCCACCCGACCCGATCGACATATTCTTCCGGTGTATACGTCGTGTCATGAATCAGCACATCGGCATTACGGACAAAATCAAAAATACGCTGGTTCGGATCGCCTTTGATACGGTCATATTTCTCGACGATTTTTTTCTCGACGTTTCGAATATCACGTGCAACTTTCCGATCGAACGGTTCATTGTCGCTGATATACACCAACGACTTTCCGCCGTGGGTGATGCGGTATCCCATGGCAAACGTCGGATGATTCACATAGATGGTTTTCACCTGTGCATCGTAGACGGAAATTTCTTCTTCCTGTACGCGGCGGAATTTCAGTTTTGCTTTCAGCTCGTTCAATTGAATCGGAAAATAAATTTTATTCATCTGATCGGCAATCATTTTCTGCAATGTCACGGTATCCGTCTCCCCGCCCACGATCGTCAATTCGTTGCCGGAAACAAATGCCGGTTTAAAAAACGGAAATCCCTGTATATGATCCCAGTGGGGATGGGAAACGAGAATATAGGCTTTGATCGATTCCCCTCCTTCGATGAGCGATTCACCGAGATTACGAATGCCGGTTCCCGCGTCAAGAATAATGAGTTCGTCATCGGGTAAACGAACTTCCACGCACGGCGTGTTGCCGCCGTAGCGCACAGTGCTTTTGCCGGGCGTCGAAATAGAACCGCGAGCGCCCCAAAATTTTATACGCATAGTCGCACGTTAGTGTAATTGTGATTTAAATGATTGTGCATATTGAACATAATGTTTTGCCGATTCTTCAATGGAAGCACGTTCGGCTGCCGTAAGATCACGAATAATCTTTGCAGGAACTCCGGCCACCAGCACTCCTTCCGGTATGATGTCGTTATTCTTCACGACAGAGCCGGCTGCAACGAGAGTATAGGAATTTACTTTCGCATTATCAAGAATAATCGCACCCATGCCGATAAGCGCATAATCCCCGATCGTGCATGCGTGGGCAATGACGCCATGTCCAAGAGTTACATGCGAACCGATGATTAACGGATATTCCGAACGAACATGCAGAAGAGAGCCATCCTGAATATTGGTTTCTTCACCGATCCGGATATAATTCACATCGCCGCGAATAACGGCATTATACCAAATACTCGAGTCTTTCCCGATAACCACATCGCCGATGATGTACGTACCCGGCGCCTGAAAAACCGTCGGATGCACTTCAGGATTTTTTCCTTCAAACGGCAGGATCATTATTGAACTCCTTTGATATATTTCGGCGGCGTCCATCCGGTCCGCTTCCACTCCGTCAATTCGATGCGGACATTCCCGATGAGCACTTTCATTTTTGCCAGTACCGGAACGCGTGCCGCGTCATTGCTGAACCATCCTTCAAATTCGCCGGTGAAGCCGAACACGCCGACAAATCCCGCCTTACCCTCGAAATGAATCAGGTCGACCGGATACGGTACCGCCTCAATTTTTTCCGATGTATGGTCACCCGTAAATCGGATAACGGTCGTTCCGCGTTTTTCACTGACGAACGTCGGAATACTCATCATTGTTCGTTCAAACAGAAATCTGCGGGCAAGAAAAAATAACGACAATCCGTCCTGAGAAAGTGTATCGAGACGAAGTCTATCGCGTTTAAAAATATTTTTTTGTTTCCAAAATCCTTCCTGAATATTAACCGACGAATCGGGATAATCAAATGAATATGTCCATTCTCTCCATCGATCATTCTCTTTATCCCGTGCGGAAAACCATGTCGAGTACATCGATTGATTCATGACATTTGAATAGACCGAGTGAAGATCGACAAACGGAACACCGCGGTACGAATCGATATTCGCGGATGCTTTATAAAACGTTTCGTTGTTCCGGACAAACGAATCGGTAACTTTAATACGAATTCGACCGATATCAAACGATGCATAACTGACATTATATGTCAGCTCTTCCCCGGTCTGAAACATTGAATCCGGAGCAGACGACCGATCACCGCCGCCCATTGCCGGCGATATCGAGGATAGAAAAAACAAACCGACGGTGAGCATACTAACCGTCGGTTGCGTACCGAACAATACTCTGTGCCAGAACACGCCGGGTGTCCTAAGCAAATTTATTTAAGTCCGGCAATCTTTGCCGCTTCCGGAAATAAGGCGATAGCTTTTTGAAGTTGATTATCCGATGACTGCATGATCGACCAGTTGCCTTCGTTTCCCCAAATTGCACGGGCTACCTCGGCCTTGATCCGCATCGTGATATCATCGTGGTCTTTTGCCCACTGTGCATCCGTTAATACTATAGATTTTTTCTTAGCCAAATTTTTGAAGCGGTCCATGATTTCATTCGTCATCGTAAATTCCGATCTGAATTTTTTCAAATCAAAATCCTGATGAAGCATTTTGCCGTTTTCATCGACAAACTCCAACGCGAATTCCCGAAAGACGCCTTTTCCCCACAACAAAATAAAAACGGAATCGGCGCGTTCAGCTTTCACAATATAATCAGGAGTAATGCCGCCGCCGCCATACACATGCCTGCCGGACGCTGTTTTAAACACCGGTTTCGTAGAATCATGTTCTTCGGTATGCTCTACGTTTTCACCTTCCTGTTCATTTCGGACAAACGGCGCCATATCATAATCTGCAATATCTTTTCCATACGGCCGCTGGATCAGTCGACCGGACGGGGTGTAATAGCGCGCGATCGTCAAACGGAAAGCAGATTTATCCTGGAGAACATACTGGTGCTGGACGAGACCTTTGCCAAACGTCGTTTCGCCGACGATGAGCCCGCGATCCCAATCCTGAATTGCTCCCGAAACAATTTCACTGGCGGAAGCCGAGCCTGCATTGACAAGAACGACTAACGGAAGATCCGTGGATTTACCGGAACCATCGCTCGAGTATTCCTCATTAAATTCCGGCCGGCGTCCTTTCGTATACACAATTTTCTTTCCGCCGGGAAGCAATTCGTTTGCCATCTTGAATGCCTGGTCGAGCAGACCGCCCGGATTATTGCGGAGGTCAAGGACGAGATTCTTCATTCCTTCAGAACGAAGCTTCGACAATGCTTTCACGAACTCATCGTTCGTGGTCGCGGAAAAACGGTTAACGCTTATATAACCTGTTTTGTCGTCGAGCATATAGGAAACATCGACGCTGTACAGCGGAATTTTGTCCCTGGTAATATCAAAATCGATGAGATTTTTTTCTCCGGCACGATAGATGGCAACTCTCACGTGCGTTCCTTTCGGGCCGCGAAGCTTTTTCGGGACATCGTCACGGTTGATTCCCACCGCAGTGGAATCGTTGATCTTTATAATTTTATCGCCGGCCAAAATGCCGAGCGCTTCACTCGGTCCGCCGGGAAGCGGGGAAACGACGAACAGCGTATCGTTGATAACATCATATTCAACACCGATGCCTTCAAAACTTCCCTGAAAATCTTCTTCAACTTTTGTCAATTCTGTCGCAGGAATGTACACGGAATGAGGATCCAGCTTGGATAACATACCGGTGATAGCGTTCTCAACAAGTTTTTGTGTATCAACTTCATCCACATAATCTTTTTCGGCATAGCTGAGAACATCCTTAAACTTATTCAACTGAACGAAAATGGAATCGCCGGAGAATAAATTATTCAACTCCATACCTAAAAACAGAGCCAAGAAAAACAGTGAACCCACCGTAATGAGCGAAAATCGTCGTTTCATGCTAAATCCTTTATACTCGAAAAGTTTTTTCATTTAAAATGATATTTAAAATCCGGTTGAAAGTCAACTATCGTGTGCCGGAACTACCGGATCGGTTTCCACTCATCCACAAGAGATTTTCGGAAGAGAAAAACGCTGAGAGCATTGACGAACCAGAGAAAACTGATCCGGACGTAACCGTATTTCCGAAATCGGCGGGGAGACTCAAAGACCGTCAGCGACCGTACGAATTTTATCCTGCCGGTTTTTTCAATGCGAAGGAAGAGATCGTAATCTTCGCCCGCAGCCATGGCTTCATTGTACCCGCCAACCGCTTCAAAAACGGTTTTACGAATAACATGACATTCGCCTCTTCCCATCCCCATGCCGACGAGATTGAGAAACCAAAAATAGCCGTTAAAACAATTATGAAATATCCAGTCGGGGATATTGGCTTCTTCCGGATAAATATTGACGTTGCAGGTCGCGGCAGAAATTTCGGGATGCTCGATGGTCTCCAGCATCAGAGAGAAAAAACGGCCGGTGTTTTCAATAAGAACGTCGGCGTTCAGAAAAAAAAAGATATCTCCGCGGGCAACTGCAGCACCGCGATTTCTTCCGGATGAAATATTTTGCTTGCAGGCGGGATCGTGTTCTACAACGATGTCGCCGTACGTGCGGGCGACGGGGAGTGTCCCGTCCGTACTGCCACCGTCACTGATAATAATTTCAAAGTTAAACCGGCGACGCAGGTCATCGGTAAACTGTTCAAGTGTCCGGCGAAGGACAGTCTCCTCTTGCAGTGTCGGAATAATAATACTGAAGTGCGGACTATCGTTCAAGAATATTCATCCTCAATTGCAAGGCGGATAACCCCCGACATCACATTCTCTCCCGATGAACGTGAATTGTGTTGCCGGGGCAGATATGTATCCCAGCCGGTCATACACGTTAAGCGATACTTCCACGACAAATATTTCCGGATTGGCACAGCGTACGTTCGGATCGCAATACCGCTGTCGTAAATTTGCAAAATCCATTTCCGCCGGCAAATACACGCCGTCATCGCTGCGGAGATCCCAAACGAAATTCATGGAGAACTGCTGTCCCGGGATCAATAACATCTGTCGGTTTTGTACGAGCGACGGATCGGAAAGATTTTTTTCAGACAGATAAAACGTTTTGTACCGATCGGGTTTCCGTTGCCACCAAATCACCATCGTTCCTTTGAAATCGACCGTATCCTCAAAAACCTCATCAAAAGTGTTTTCACCGGAAATCGTCAGTTGCACTTCCTGGTGCCCGGGAGGTGCAATATGATCATTGAGTTGCTGAATAGAACTAACGCTGATGGACAGGACATGTTGCGGCGGTACATACGTCGGCAACGATTCCTTACATGATAATGAAACCAGTATCATCGCAGCGAACGCAAGCACCGTGGGCGCGGGAATCAAAAAATTTTTACATTTCATAACGCACTCCTACCAAAATCCTGCGCGGGTCGTAATACGCCGACGGGTCACCCAGTTGTCCGCCAATCAGTCCGTTGGAATCTGCCCATTTTGCATTGAGGACATTAAAAAGATTTTGAATGTTGGCATACACCGAAAGACTCGATGTACCGTTGAACATAAATTTTTTCGAAATCTTCATATTGACGAGGCTATTGCTCGGCAGGCGCGCGTTGTTCGGAAGAAAGGGTACGGTCGAATCAACGGGCGTGTAACCGTTTTTCGTGGGATAAAAGGTATACGGTCTGCCGGAATTAAACGTCCAGATAAAGTTGCAAACGATATCGTCCGGCAACAATGCGTCAACGGAAACTTTCAACGTATGAAGCTGATCCCAGCTCAGCGGATACGGTTCATTCAACACCGGGAATCCCCATTGCTGGAGGTTGATCCCCTGGTTCACATAATCGCTCACGCCCTCGGTTCTCATGAGAGAATAGGAAATGGAACCGGTTAAAAAATCGTCATGCGTGCGCATCAAAACAAATTCCAGACCTTCGGCATCCGCAAATGCATTATTGACATATTCCGCAAATCCGAAATCTCCCGCAAGCCGGGATTCGGAAGGAAGAAATGTTTTCGAATCAACCTGATCGATAAAATCCTTTTTGAAATATGTTACGCTCAATAATGTCCGTTCGTCCAGCCCGTACTTGACGCCGATTTCCCATGCGTGGGTCCGTTCCGGTTTGAGATCCGGGTTGCCGACAAGAACGCTGACGCCGTTTTTTAATTGCTGCGGATTGATTCCGGAATAGAGATAGTCAAATAAAGGAAATTGGAAATAATGGCCGTAATTCATGACAAGAAGCATATTCCATGCAAGCGGAAATGACAACCCGATGCGGGGACTTACCTGCTGTTTAAACGATGCGCTGACGTATTGTGTGACCTGCGACTGATACTGACCGGTACTACTGTCAGGAGTTGTGTATTCAACAACCGGACGCTGGGCACGCGGGTCAAGGAAATCCCACCGGGCGCCGAGATTCACAACGGCACCGTCTTTTTCCACTTCGAGCTTATCCTGAAAATATGCACTGCCGGACCGGGGAAAATAATGATAGGTGTCGCTGTAATTCAGCATCGGCGCATCAGGAATAATCTTGCCGAAATATGTCGTCTGCGGATCGTACTTCACTTCATCGGAAAAAATATCATATTGATTGAATTCGATTCCGAACTTGATGACGTTGTGAGGATTCGGCTGAACGACCCAATCCGTTTTGGCGGTATAGATATTTTGTTTGGTATCTCCCCAATACGCTTCGTTGCCGTTCAGAATATATTCCAGGAAGAAATCATATTGGTATGGAGTGAGGTTGATATCTTCTTTACTGTCACCGCCGAGTCTTGAACGCAGATAATATTCACTGAGATTGACAGTATAATGCACGTTATCGGAAATTGTGTGGGAGAGCACCGCTGTTGTCCGAAATGACGAACGACGTTCCTCCGGCAGTCCGTTGAGATCAAATCGCCAGCTATACTCGTAATCACGCCAGTCTTTAATGGAATATAATTCCTCGGCAGTCAGCCGCACTTTGGAAGAAACGGTATAATCTAATTTTTCCATACCGCTAAAATCGTTGCTGACCGGCGAATCGAAAAACTTATTAAAATCCTGCCACCACCGCGTATCGCTCCACTGAAAAGTATTTGCGGAAAAATAATGCAGCCGTTCCGGAATGATCGGGCCGGACAAGGTGAGTTCCGCTTCGGTCTCACGATTGGTTTGTTGATCAATGCTGGAACCGAGCCAATCATCTTTTTCGGTCCGAACGACGAGTGCTTGTTTATCGGAGCCCCGCCGCGTAATGATATTAACGACACCGGACAGAGCGTTCCCATACTCCGCGTCAAAGCCGCCCGATTGCATCGAAAATTCAGTAATGGCACTTTTCGGCAATGTACTTCCGATCCCGCCTCCGACCACATCCTGTAACGGCATACCGTCCACCAAATAAACGACTTCCGTGGATTTACCGCCACGGACATTTCCTTCCGCGGTCACGCTCGGGAAGAGCGTTATCAAATCCTGCACATCACGCACCGGAAGTTTATCGACTTGAGAAGTACCGACGGAATAATTCGTCGAAGTGACATCTTTTTCGATTAACGGTCGCTCTGCCGTTACTTCCATTTCCGATAATTCCACCGCAGATTGCACCAACGTGACGGAAATTTTCGTCCGGAGATCGGGACGAATCACGACCTGTTTATAGACCAACGGCTGATACCCGATGTTGGAAAAACGGATATCGTACGTTCCGGCTTCCAGATTACTAATCTGAAAATTTCCGTCCGCATCGGTTGCGGCACCCTGCATCGTTCCCACAACAAGAACAGAAACGCCGATCAGCGGATCCTTCGAATCTTTGTCGATCACTACTCCCTGCAGAGTTCCCGTTGTCCCGGCAAACGCCAGTGAACACACACACCAACAGAACAGCGCAACGATAACCGGAAATTTGGACATACTCAACGTTCCGGTTTCATTTGTGGAAAGAAAATAACATCCCGGATGGAATCCTGATTGGCAATGAGCATCGTCAGACGATCTATGCCGATGCCGAGTCCGGCTGTCGGAGGCATTCCGAATTCGAGAGCACGCAAATAATCTTCATCAAGGACTTGCGCTTCTTCGTCACCCTGAGCCCGGAGTTTCATTTGTTCCTCAAACCGGCGGCGCTGGTCAAACGGGTCGGTCAGTTCGCTGAAAGCGTTGCATAATTCTTGTCCATTGACGATCACTTCAAAACGTTCGACCAATCCGGGTTCGGTCCGATGTTTTTTTGCAAGCGGCGACATCTCGATCGGATAATCGGTGATAAATGTCGGCTGGATCAATTTGGATTCGACATGTTCGCCGAATATTTCATCGATGATCGCTCCCGCTCCCGAGCCGGGTTCAATTTCAACATGCAGTTGTTTTGCAATCACCCGCAATTCCGGAACGGTTTTGTCACGGAGATCATGTCCGGTAAATTCTTGTATGGCGTTAAACATCGTCAGCCGTTTCCACGGCGGGGCAAAATTGATTTCGTGGTTTCCGACTTTCCACGACGTCGTTCCATTGACCTCGAGCCCTACGGTACTCACGAGATTCTCCACAAGTTCCATCATCCACCGGTAATCTTTATACGCGACGTACAATTCCATCATCGTAAATTCCGGATTGTGCGAACGATCCATCCCTTCATTGCGGAAATCTTTTGCAAATTCATACACGCCGTCAAAACCTCCGACGATCAACCGCTTCAGGTACAGTTCATCGGCGATACGGAGATAGAGATCGATATCGAGTGCATTATGATGCGTCATGAACGGGCGCGCAAATGCGCCGCCGTAGATCGGCTGAAGGATCGGTGTTTCCACCTCCATGTACCCGCGGGCATCAAAAAATTTTCTGATCGATTTATAAATATTCGCCCGTTTGATAAAGACTTTTTTCACATCCGGGTTGACGATCAAATCGACATATCGCTGACGATAGCGCAATTCCTTATCGGCAAACGGATCGTAAAGAATTTTGTTCCCCTTGTCATCAATTTTTTCTTTGACGATCGGAAGCGGACGAACGGATTTCGAAAGAATTTCAACCTGCTGGGCGTGGACAGAAACTTCTCCCATTTTTGTGCGGAAGACGAATCCCTTCACGCCGATAATATCGCCGATATCGACAAGCTTAAATGCGTCGTAGAACGTTCCGAGATCGTCTTTTTTAAGATAGACCTGAATTTTTCCCTGCGCATCATGAAGATGGAAAAAGGACGCCTTTCCCATCCGCCGGATCGACATGATCCGACCGGCAACACTGACGGTGCGTTGAGGCGAGCTTTCCGAAAAATTCTCGATGACTTCCCGCGAGAAATCGGTTTGCGGAAATTCGTACGGAAAGGGATTAATGCCCTGCTTGATGAGCTCTTCCAGTTCCTCACGACGGCGAATCATTAACGAGTTCAGATCTTCGGGATTATTTTCCTCGGAAGAATCGTGTGGGTGTGTTTCCATGCTGATAAAAAATGAGCGGATAAATTGAGATACGAATTATAACAAAAATCGTGCAAAGATTCAACAATATTCGCGTTACCGCATCAACATCATCTTCTTGACATCAGTAAATGTATTCGTTACCAAACGGCAATAATACACCCCGGATGCTGCATTGCCTCCGTTCCATGACAGATGATAGGAACCGGGGGATAATTCCCGGTTGAGCAGCGTCGCAACCTCGTTGCCGAGAAGGTCATAGATTTTGAGAGATACCAACCCTGTTTTCGGTATTTGAAAATCAATTCGTGTCGATGGATTGAACGGATTAGGATAATTCTGAAAAAGTTTAAAAGAGGACGGAATAGTATTCGGATGTTCATTGACCGAAAGAACGGTTTGGGTACTTTGATATATCCCGCCCTGATAGACACCTGCCAACAACAGATCGTTACTATCGAACGTCAAACTCAAAATTATAGACCCCTGCAGTCCGGCCTGTGCCCAGGTTTTTCCATCATCATACGAATCGTACACGCCATTGTATGTTCCGGCAAAAATCTGATTCACACCATGACACACCAGCGAATACACGTAATCTGCCGTAAAACTGTTTTGCGCCCATCCCGTACCGTTATCGGTAGAATAAAACACACCGCCATACACACCGGCAAATATTTGACCGGCAGGATTGACCGCAATAGTTTGGATATCATCACGAACAAGCCCGCGGCTTACCCACGTCAAACCGCTGTCGGCTGATTGATAGATTCCGTCCGTTGCCGTTGCAGCATACACTATTCCGGACGAACTCCAAATAAGATTTGTAACTTTTGAATTTGTCAACCCGGACAATGTCCAGTTCAATCCTCCGTTGGTCGACTGATAGATACCGAAATCAGTACCGGCAAATATTTTTCCGTTCCCTCTTGCCACAACAGCGTGAACTGCACCGGAAACGACCTGCATCGGGAGCAGCGTCCAATGATAACCGCTGTCAACAGATTCATACAATCCTTGATCGGTTCCTGCATAGACAATGGAAGACCCTGAAGAAGCAAGAGAATAAATATAATCTCCGACGACTCCGGGAGCCATCTGTTGCCAGCTTGCACCGTTGTTCGGCGAAATAAAAATCCGTTCGCCCAGTGTTCCGACAAATATGATTCCGGAATTTAAAGTTACCGTCGAACTCACATCCTTATCTTGCAACCCGTTCGAAAACCATAATGCACCCTGATTGGTTGACCGAAAGATGCCGTCCGCAGAACCGGCGGAAAGGAGAACACCGGATGGTGTCGCGAGCACGCTATTGGCTGAATGAGTAACGGGACCCACGAACGTCCATGTACTGTCGATGGGAGTAAACAAATAATTTCCCTGAACCGTCGATGCGAGAATATTCCCGGCAGAATCCGAAGAAATGGAAGTGAATTGAGTTTCCTGCATTCCGAGATTTTTCCATGTTACACCGTGATCGGAACTTACAAAAACACCTCCAAAAAGATTTTGGGTGGAATCAGCGGCAACGATGACGGAATTTCCCGGACCGGAAATAATAGCACTCACTGCGTTTGGCAACGTCTGTGTCCACGTTGTTCCGAAATCTTTCGTCAGGTAGAGGCCGCCCGCATGAGTTCCGGCATAGATCGTATTCGCATGATCGATAAAAGAAATTTCCGGTGGAGTTGGAAACGTAAAACCAACACCCGAATTTCCCGCTCCGACCAATGGCACCGTTGTGCCAACTTGTACGAATGATCCGGATTGAAATTTATATAACATACTTCCGACAGAGGTGACGACATGAAAAGCATAGAGAGCGCCGGAATCTGTTTGAAGGAATTGTCGGAACCCGGAACTGAATTGGGACACTGCTTCATAAAAAATGGTTGTCCACGAACTGCCGTCGTTTGTCGACGTGAATACCTCGTGGTTATAATGTGAACTCAGATTACGGCTCACCAGCAATCGGTTGCCGTTGGCATGAAATTCTTCGACAGTACCGGCGAACGGCGTGGGTTGGACCCAATTAATGCCGGCATCCGAAGAAGTATAGATTCGTGTTCCGGAGACGGCATACAATAACCCGTCTGCTGTTTGACCCAGGATGGTCACTCCGGAAATTCCATTAAGGTTATTCCACGTAATTGTTTGTGCGACAAGACATGTTCGGAGGAATAACAGCAACCCGGCACAAACGATAATTTTTATAAGATTTTTCATAGCAATCAAAACCAAATGACAACAAATTATAAATTTCCTAAAATAAAATTAAGCATTGTCGAATAATATTGGAAGCGCTGCCGGATCCCGTGTTTGCTTCCAGGATACAATGCTGTTTGAAAAAGTTTATTCGCCTTCACCAGTTCATCGATCATCGTAATAGAATTTTGCATATGGACATTATCATCATCGGTGCCGTGAATGATCAGAAGATTTCCTTTCAACTTATCGGCATATGTCACAGGGGCACTCTCGGTATAGCCGTCCGGATTTTCTTGCGGCGTCAGCATATACCGTTCCGAATAAATCGAATCGTAAAATTTCCAATGCGTGACGGACGAAACGGCAATGCTCGTCTTAAAAACGCCGGCACCTTTCAGAATACACATCAGTGCCATATAGCCGCCATAGCTTGCGCCGGTAATCCCGATGCGCGTGCTGTCGACATACGGAAGCGAGCCGAGATATTTTGCACCTTCAATCTGATCGTGCGTTTCCCATGTACCGAGATGTTTGAAGACGATACTCTTAAAAGCTTTTCCGCGCGCCCCGGTGCCTCTCCCGTCGACGCTGGCGACAATATATCCTTTCTCAGCAAGCAATTGATACCACGGAGAACCAGCTCCTCCCCACGCATTAAGCACCGTCTGGGAACCTGGCCCACCGTATACCGTCATGAGTACCGGATATTTTTTCGATTGATCGAAATCGGGCGGCTTGATCATCCAGCCGTTGAGTTCTACACCGTCGGACGTCGTAAATTTGAAAAATGTTTGCGGGCTCAGCTTATAATTTGCCAGCAATGGAATTTTCCCCTCATCGATAACCCGAACGACAGTTCCGTCGGCACGGAGAATGGTCGTCTTCGGAGAAATATCGACATTCGAAAATGTATCGAGAAAATACTTCATTCCCGGAGCGGCATTGATCGAATGCGTTCCGTTTCCTTTTGTCAATCTCTCAAAACCGGTGCCGTCCAGTTTCACGGAATAGAGATCGCGCTCCAGCGGCGAGGTCACCGCCGCGGTAAAATACACTCTGCCTGTTTCTTCATCCACACCGACAATCCGTTCGACATCCCACGATCCTTGCGTCAGCTGACGAATCATTTTGCCGTTCAAATCATACAAATAGATATGCAAAAAACCGTCACGCTCCGACGACCAGAGAAATTCGTGTTCCTTTTTCAAAAAAAGATAATCGGTTTTGATATCCACCCATGTCTCTTCGCGCTCGGTAAAAAGCAGTTTTGAAGTACCGGCAGCGGGATCGGCGAGCAAAACATCCAATTCATTTTGATGACGATGCAGCCGGTGGATCATTAACTGTCCGTCGGGTGTCCAGCTCATCCGGGGAACATACACATCCTGAATGCTGTCAAACGGAGCGCCGATATCCATCCATGTTGTTTTCTTCGAATCGATTCGGACAACGCCGATGCGAACCATCGCATTCGGATCACCCGCTTTCGGATACCGTTGATGTGTGATTTCCTGATGCAGCGGGATGAAATTCACAACGGGAAATTCGGGGACACGATGTTCGTCGAGCTGCCAGTATGCAATCGACCTGCCGTCCGGCGACCATTGCCAGCCGTCGATGATGCCGAATTCTTCTTCGTACACCCAATCGAAATGCCCGTTCAAAATAAATTCGGCGCCGTCGTTCGTCAACTGTGTCTCGTTCCCGGTTTCAAGATCCATCATGAACAGATTATTCGCCCGGACAAATCCGATATATTTTCCATCCGGGGAAAACTTCACGTTCATCTGTTCCTGATCGGTATTGGTCAGCTGCCGGAATTTTTTCGTTGAACGGTCAAACAAAAAGAAATTCCCACCCGTTTTCAATGAACGTGCGGTAAGCGTTCCCGTCAGCAGTATCTTCGTTTCATCGGACGACCAGATATAATTTTGAATTCCGAACGGTTTATCGCCGTCATGCAGAACAAGTTTGGCAACATCGATAATTTTTTTCTTTTCGCCGGAATCGACATCATACCGCCAGATATCGGTCTGTTTCTTCACCGTATCGGTTTCCACATACGAATAGGCATTGCCATGATCGATCCATTGCAAACCGCGGATGCCGCGGTTGGAAAATCTTCCGCCATTAACAATATCCCCGATGGTAAATTCTTTTTTACCTTCACCGGCTTGTATCGTCGGTGAAAGGAAAAACATCGATACCAGAAAAAGGCAAAGAAATATTTTATACGTTTTCATCAGCATCATAAAAAACTCCTCAAGCCGGAATTGCCGTCACGACATGACGGTACAGAGTTGCAAGACACTCTGCAGTTTAGTGAGAATAAAAATCAATGACGCGATTGATCGAAGCGGCGCAAACCGGGTCGAACCCGACAAGACTCAGAGAAAACATCCGGCAATCGATCGACGGACGGTAAATGCCGACCGCGGCATATCCCGCGCCTTCAAATGCGCCGACCTTTCCGACATACTGCGACGTTTTCAAAATCTTTTGTTCACCCTGATACAACGGCTCACGCTTGGTATAATAGTCGGCAGCGAGACGATCCAGTTTTCCGCGTTCGCGTTCCAAGCTATCATATGTCGACTTTTCCCACGGCGTGGGCAATGGCGTTTGTGCATTCACAAATTCTTTCCACTTCAGATGATCTTTATCGTTCAGCGCGGTCAGATTCGGCTCCCACGGTTCGACGCCTTGCGGATAAAAATCATTATAGGAAGTTTGTGAGGAATAATATTCATCGCCAAGACCGCCGAACGAATGACCGAATTCATGGACATAAACATAATCGGGCTGCCATTCCTGCCCCGGCGCATCCGGAATAGTATAACATGTTGAATACAAATTATAGATTCCACCGCCGCCGTAGCGGTTATCGTTCACGAGAATCAAAATGAAATCATACGGCACTGCATCGGCGATATCACGCAGCGCACGATTTTCATCCGTTAAAATATATCGTGCAGAACCGAACGTGTTATAGCTTGTTCCGAGCGCGGTTCGTTTCCAGATATTTTTATCCGGTTTGTCGATACCCGAATCCGGCGAGATGACTTCAATGGTCCAGACATTGAAATCGTTCTTTCGTTCCTTAAACGGACTCGTCGAAAACATGAGATCGTTGAAATGTTTTGCATCGTGCCGAAATTTCTCGAGATCTTCCTTCCGGTATCCGTCACCGAGAATCAGAAGGTCGACTTTCTCATGCGACGGTCCATTTTTCACAAGCGGTACAATTTTGAACGGCATCGCAAGCCTTTTATGAATGACTGCCGTCGGAGAATTCGGGTCGATGTTCGCGGAAAATATTTCCTGGAAATTCATCATCTTATCGCGGGCGCTGATGGTGAACTGGATTTTTCGTTTCGGATACGGGATGCGTACCGTTTCGTGGAATGTGCGATGGACACCGGCGACCGCTTCATCGGTTGTCTGCCATTCGTTGAACATCGTCGAATACCCGCGGGAATAAATCATCGCTGCCGTCTGCACATCGTAGATGCGAACGATATACTCTCCGTAGTTCAGCGTGTCGAGAAGATTGACCAGACTCCCGGGCCATTCCCCTTCCTCATAGACCTTATCGAGACTGATTGTTTCCATTCCCTTGGTGCCGGTATGGAAATAATCGACGCGAAGAGTTTTATCGTAAAAAAATTGATCGAAGGAACGTGCAGAACCGGAGGCGGGAACGACAATCAGGCATACAAAAAAAAGCAAACGGTAACAGTTAGATTTCATTTTATTCCTTTCACGAGACAATGATCCATTGACGAGTTAGAACCAATGAACTGCGACAAAAATGAGAGCGGCCAGAACAACGATCAGGAAAATGAACGCGAGTGCCTTGGAGATAAACCACAACACTTTAATCGGAAACCAAATGGGAAACGTCAAAATTTTTAACAGCTTCAACATGGCATTTTATCCGATTATAGCACCAATATACTAACATTTTCTGCATATTCAAATCGCAAATGTCCGATTTTTTCCTTATATTTCGGCTATGGTTATTGACAATACACCATCCACTCCTTACTTTACTCACGAAAATTCCTATGAATATCCTTGTCCTCAATTGCGGTTCATCTTCAGCAAAATTTCAAATTATACAAACCGATATCGATCTCATCGAACACGATGGCGATAAACGGCTTGCCGGCGGTATTATCGAACGCGTCGTCGGACAATCTCTCATTACATTGCAGGTAGAAGGTCATCCGAAAATCCGGAAAGCCGCGCCGTTACGCGACCACCGCGAGGCAATCGATTATATTTTGCGATGGATCATTTCGCCGGAATCAAAAATCGAAAACATCAGTTCGCTGGCGGATATCCACGCTGTCGGTCACCGCGTTGTTCATGGCGGTGAAAAATTCACGACCTCCGTCCTGCTCAACGATGATGTCATCGAGCAGATTGAAGACAGCATCGAGCTTGCACCGCTGCATAATCCGGCAAACCTGAAAGGGATCATGGCGGCACGGGAATTACTCGGACCGGGTGTGCCGCAGGTCGCGGTTTTCGATACGGCATTTCATTCGACCATGCCGGAGACTTCCTATTTGTACGCCATACCGTACCAGTTGTACCGGCGGCATCGCATACGCCGGTATGGTTTTCACGGAACTTCGCATCGATATGTTGCCTATCGATATCGCCAGATGATGAAAATCAAACGCGAGGAAACGAATATCATCACTATGCATTTAGGCAACGGTTGTTCCGCCTGTGCGATCAAGAACGGCGACTCCTACGATACATCCATGGGCTTTACACCTCTCGAAGGATTGGTGATGGGCACCCGCGGCGGCGATATGGATCCGTCCATCATCGAATTCATCCGCAATAAGGAAGGCATGAGTGTTCGCGAAATCGATACGATGCTGAACAAACAATCCGGCCTGCTCGGACTTTCCGGATTAACGAACGATATGCGTGAGCTTCTCGCCGAGGAACAGGAAAAACAGGATCGCCGTGCCCGGCTTGCCATCGATATCTTTTGTATGCGTGCAAAAAAATATATCGGCGCATATTTCGCCGAGCTTGGCGGAACCGATGCAATCGTTTTCACCGGCGGTATCGGTGAAAACAGCGCAATCATCCGTGAACGGATCGGTACGGGATTGGAACGGATCGGTTTGAGTATCGACAAAGAAAAAAATAATTCAATCGCAGGAGGAAAAGAAGGTGAAATTTCCACTCCGCAATCAAAGCTGAAAGCATATGTCATTCCGACGAATGAAGAATTGTTGATCGCGCGCGATACCGTCCGGACCGTCAAAAATGTGCCGCGACGATGGTAATATTAAAATTTTTAAATATTGCACGTCCGATTTGACTTTTATCGGCAAAATAGTTATTTATTACCGAACAACCCTTAATTTCATACTTCATCACTATTTTCAACGGAGAAATTAACACTTTTCCTTGATACAGTTCTTGGTCAATTCTTTCCGTTTAACAGCTTGATTTTTTTAGCAAAAACTTTAATTTCAAATCCACGCTGACAGTATTTATCTATGTGCCGAAACGCACATTTATGATTGTGATAATGATTATTTATTGATAATTTTTGCAGAAATATAAACGGAATCGAGAAAACGGACAGAAAATTTTGAGTCCGTTCATATCGATCCACAATCATGCAATAATGATAATTGATCATTGAAAAGTTCACATTCGGTATTCGTCATTTTTTTAGTCATCGTCGGAACACTGGCGCTGATTTCGTTGAGCGTGAAAGGATGGAATTATTATCTCACGCCGCTCGACCAGCGTCCATTCCATGCCGATTACGCCGACATGAAGCCATCCGGACCGTATAGTCACGGTCTTGGCATTATCGGAAGCGTGTTGATCATTATCGGTGTTTCGTTATACTCCTGCCGCAAGCGGATGCGATCTCTCTGGAACCTTGGAAAACTTTCCCGCTGGCTGGAATTTCATATTTTTCTCTGCCTTGTCGGACCGACTCTCGTCATTTATCATACCACATTTAAAGAGGGCGGTATTGCAGCGATAACATTATGGACAATGCTCTCGGTCGTTGCCAGCGGCGTCATCGGACGATTTCTGTACACACAAATTCCACGCAACCTGAACGGAACAGAACTGACGCTCGGTGAAATCCGATCGGAGATGCAAAACCTCGGAACTGTTTTAGAAGCGGACGATCTCGGCGCAAGAGTTATCCGCGTCATCGATAATGCTTTCGAACAAATTCAGCCGCCGGAAGGAATCGCCGGCGCCGTAAATACGTTTTTTCACCTTGAACAGATCAAGGTGAAAACTCATCACAGCGTTCATTTGATGATTGAAGCAAGTCATCTTCCGGTGGAAGCTGCAAAAAAAATTCAGGGAGCGGCGTCCGAGCGGGCATCCCTGCTTCAAAAATCTCTTCTTCTTTCACAAGTGGAGCGTTTATTTTATTACTGGCACGCGATTCACCTGCCGTTTACCGTGATCATGTTTATCACACTTGCCGCGCACGTGACCGTTTCCATCCTGCTCGGCTACCGGTGGATATTTTAAAAACCACACGTTGATGCAAAAAAAATTGACAATACAAAATATATATTTTTTGAGTGTGTTTATTTTGACTTCAACGACATCGAGTTTTAGCCAGTTTTCTCCCGGTGAATTGTCGCGCGCACATCAAACATTGGAAGGGACCGAAAATTGCACGAAGTGTCATGACGTCGGTAAGGAAATCAGCGGTACAAAATGCCTCAGTTGCCATCAGGAAATTCAGGAACAAATTACTGCACGGCATGGTTTTCATTTTTCCAATTCATCACAGGCATGCGTTGTTTGCCATAAAGATCATCTTGGCAGAGATGCAAAAACCGTGCAATTTGATGAGAAGAAATTCGATCACGACCAAACCGGATTCCACCTCAACGGCAAACACTCAGACCTGACATGTGAAAAATGCCATGCCGATGCACATATCGTCAACCAATCCGTCAATACTCTTCTTGCAAAATATCCTCATCGTTCGTATTTAGGATTACTATCGACATGCAATCCCTGTCATACCGATCCGCACAACGGAAAGTTCAAACAGGAATGCTCGAGCTGTCACAACACGACAACATGGACGACGGTAAAGAATTTCGATCATTCCAGCACCAAATTTCCACTGGATGGAAAACATGTCGATGTTTCGTGCAACAAATGTCATCCCGGTTTGACGAGTACCAAAAAGGATGAACATCCGGATATGAAAACGCAAGCGTTCACGGATTGCTCACCGTGTCATTCATCGCCGCACGTTTCGAAATTTGAAAATAAAACATGCAACTCTTGTCACACGTCGGACGGATGGAACCAAGCGCTCAGGAAACCGTTCGATCACAACATGACACGATATCGGTTAGTTGAAAAACACACGACCGTTCGTTGTGAACAATGCCATCATGAAAGCGAAAAAGCCGCGTTTGCAAAAGTATTTCTTCTTCCCCATCAACAATGTATTGACTGCCATGAAGACAAACATCACGGGGAATTCAAACAACGGTACAACAATAATTGTGCAACGTGCCATACTGAACGCGGGTACAAACCGTCCACCTTTACTCTGGCGAAACACGCATCAACAAATTTTTCGCTTACGGGCGGGCATCTTGCAATTACCTGTTACGATTGTCATTACAGAACCGAAAGCGCCGGTCTCGTATTTCATTTCAACAATTTGGGATGCGAAAGCTGTCACAAAGATGTTCACAACGGAGAGTTTACTTCGGCAATGAACAAATCCGGGTGCGCCACGTGCCATTCGACAGAGCAATGGAAAACAACGACATTCGATCACTCAGCGACAAAATTTCCTCTCACCGGGAAACATGCTTCGGTGCTTTGTTCCGATTGCCATAAGCAAGAAGGAAACAAGAAAGGAATTGTGCAGTTCCGGAAACTTGCCGTTGATTGCGAATCATGCCACAACGATATTCATCAACGACAGTTTGTTGTCAACGAGAAAACCGAATGCAGTACGTGCCATAAAACCGAGGGATGGCATAGTCTGACATTCAACCACGAAACACAAAGTACGTTTTCACTAAAGGGTGCGCATAAAAATGTCGCCTGCAAAGATTGCCATCACGAAGAAAAAGCCGGTGATGCCCGGTTCGTCCGCTTTAAACCGCTCGCCACGACATGCGCATCGTGCCATCAACAAAGGAATCTGAAATGAAAAGGATTGTATTTTTCCTGGTGATGTTCATTCAATGTGCGGTGGCACAGGATTCCCCCCACGGCAATATTACCATTCCGTGCGAGTCCTGCCATACATCCGACTCATGGAAGATGCGTCCCGATGCATCATTCGACCACAAGTCGACAGGATTCGAATTAGAAGGCCGGCACAAAGTCATCCAATGCGCTTCCTGTCATGAGAATCTCGTATTCACACAAAAGAATACTGCACAGAAGAATAATGATTGTACGACCTGCCATACCGACGTGCACAAATCCGATTTGGGACCAAATTGTTTACAGTGCCATTCGATGGAATCGTGGATTATCTCCGACATCAAACAGATGCATCAGCAGACACGGTTTCCTCTCATCGGAAGACATGCGCTCGCAGATTGCAATGTATGCCATTCATTGGCAACACCTCATCAATATGCAGGCACTCCACTGACGTGTATCGGGTGCCATCGCCCGGAATATGAAGCGACTACCAGTCCTAATCACGTAACCCAACATTTTACGATCGATTGCAGTCAGTGTCATGCTATTACGGCACCGGCCTGGCCCGGAAGTTTCAATCATAGCCTCACCACTTTTCCTTTGACGGGTGCACACCAGGCGGTCTTATGCTTACAATGCCATATCAATTCACAGTTCAACGGCATCGCAACGGATTGTTACAGTTGTCATATAAAAGATTTTACAAACGTACAATCACCGAATCATATTGCCGGTGGTTTCAGTCATGCGTGCCAGACGTGTCACACAACTTCAGCATGGAATCCTGCAACATTTGATCACAACACAACAAGATTTCCGCTGACAGGCGCTCATCAAACCATTCTCTGCCAGGCATGTCATACAAACGGCAATTATCAACTCGTCTACAGCAGTTGCGTACAATGCCATAATACTGATTTTCAAGGAACAACAAATCCCAGCCATGTCGCGGGAAATTTCAGTACGAATTGCCAGACGTGTCATAATACTGTCGCATGGCAACCCGCAACGTTCGACCATTCAACGACCAAGTTCCCGTTGACCGGAGCACATCAAGCCGTTCTTTGTCAAACCTGTCACACAAACAATAATTATCAACTCGTTTACAGCAGTTGTGTGCAATGCCATAATGCCGATTTTCAAGGTGCGACCAATCCGAATCACGTTTCCGGAGGTTTCAGCACAAATTGTACAACGTGTCATTCGACGACTGCATGGCAGCCGGCAACATTCGATCATTCCACGACAAAGTTCCCGTTGACAGGAGCTCATCAAGCTGTTCTTTGTCAGACATGCCACACAAACGGTAATTATCAATTGGTTTATTCCAGTTGCATTCAATGCCACAATGCAGATTTTGTCGGTGCTACAAACCCGAATCACGTTTCCGGAGGTTTCAGCACAAATTGTACAACATGCCATTCGACGACGGCGTGGCAACCGGCAACGTTCGACCATTCAACGACAAATTTTCCGTTAACCGGAGCACATACCTCCGTTCTTTGTCAAACATGTCATACAAACGGTAATTATCAACTTGTGTACAGCGGTTGCTATTCTTGTCATGCAACAGATTACAGCGGCACAACAAATCCGAATCACACGGCCGCAGGATTCCCGACAACGTGCCAAACGTGCCATACCACAACCGCCTGGACCGGGGCAACATTCAACCACACATGGTTTCCGACGAGTCACGGAAATGCCGGCGGTGTCTGTGCAACATGCCATACAAATCCTTCGGATTATACCGTATTCCAGTGTACCGTTTGCCACACACAATCTCAGACGACTTCCGAGCACTCAGGCGTGAGCGGTTATGTCTGGAACAGCACCAATTGTTATCAATGTCACCCGAACGGCAAAGGAGGATAACAAAGTTATTAACAACAATCGATACCATGGAATTTATTTTGGAAATACCGAGGGCTGGATTTCTTGACAGGCCTTGAAAAAATATTGCAACAAAGTCATCACAACGGATAATCAGGCATCTATGAAAAAATTCCTGATATTCTTTTTGATTATGACGGTATCGGCAATCTGTCAGGAAAAAATCGTCCACGGCAAGGTTACGTACGTAACCGGGGATGCTGTGTATACTTCGCTTGGGCGAAGCGCAGGTATACATGATTCCAGCATTATTCATGTCGTAGCGGAAAACGATACGATCGCAACGCTGAAAGTTTTTGCGGTCAGTTCGAAATCATCGGCGTGTAAAATTATAGCGGGAGTACGAACACCCAAAATCGACGAGGATGTTATCGGCACGGTTGTACCGGTAGATTCGACTTCTATCGTTGTAAAAAAAGATTCAACAGATATGCGGTCAATCGCCAGTGACAACACAAAGCAGATATCAAAAAAAGAACAGCCGTCGCAATCGTTCATGTCGCTTCAGGGAAGAATCAGCGCTCAATATTTTACGTACCGGTACTCATCATCGCCGAGTTCGGATTTTGCGCAACCGAGCATCGTTGTCAATCTCAACGGAAAATTGAACAACTCGCCGATCCGATTCGAGATGTACGGAAATTTCCGCACGATTTCGTTCGGAAGCTCGAATCCGTTTTCTTCAAACAGCACGAACCAGTCGAGAATTTACAAACTCGCCGTCGATTATGACGACAGCGTTAACGTTCTTTCCGTCGGACGCATCATTCCTGCCTATGCCGCATCGGCCGGATATATCGATGGAGCGATGATCACGCGGAAATTCGATAAACTCATTCTCGGAACTGCGTTGGGATTTGAGCCGGATTTCACGCAGCAATCATTTACGAGTGCCATGAAGAAATTTACAATCTTCGGAGCATACGCTAATACCGACGGAATCCGATACAATGCCGGCTTACTCTATTCGAAACGATTTTATAATTCAGCACTCGACCGCGAAGTTGTAAGCGGGTCGTTCAATATATTCCCTTCGAACGATATATTTCTTTTTTCTCAAAGTGATGTTGATTTACGGACAAAATCCGGTTCCGATTTGATCAGTCGCGCAAAATTATCGTCACTTGTCGCCACGGTGAATTACCGTGCAACCGATTTTTTATCTGTCGGCGGCGGAGTCAATGCGTGGAGACCGACCTATTCGTTTTCCACGATCGCTCAATTACCGGACTCATTGATAGATCAGCAGTTACGCACCAGTCCGGATATCAATGTAAATATTAATTTACCGGAAGGGTTCTCACTCCGAAACGATTATTCTCCCTTAACAAGCACCGAGAAATTTGGAAAAGAATATTTGAATAATAGTTCGATCACGTGGTCGAATGTCCTCAACGAAGGCGTTATGCTTCAAGGCACGATGAATATTAATTCCACGGACTACAATGCAACGCATGGCTTTGGCGGAAGCGCACGAAAATCGTTCAGCGACATCGCCGATTTCACGGTCCGGTATCAATGGTACCGGTACAACCTCGTCAACAGCACTGAAATCGACCGGAGCAAATCGCTGAGCACGGATCTGATGATATTCCTTACCCGCTCGTTAACACTTTGGGGAAGCTACGAATGGCTGACCGGTACATACACCAACGGTCAAACAATTCTCACCGAATTGAGCTTGCGATTCTAATGGAAACACTCTACACATCGGTCATCTTCGGTGTATTACTGCTTCTCATCGGCGTGCCGTATTGGGTGAAAGCATTCCGGCACAGAAAAGAGGCCAAGCAAATCCACGGGAAGACAGTCAAAGCAGGACTCGGCGAACCGGTCACGCTTCATCCCAAGATCGATATCACGACATGCATTGGTTGTGCGAGCTGTGTGAAAATTTGTCCGGAAAGTGTGCTTGGCATCGTCGATGGCCGCGCAGCGGTCATCAGCGGTTTACGATGTGTGGGACACTCACTGTGCGCTGATATTTGTCCCGTGGGAGCGATCACGATGACGTTCGGAACGCCGCGTGCCGGGATGGAAATTCCACTCTATGATGAGAATTATAAAACCAATATTGAAGGTATTTATATTGTTGGCGAACTTGGCGGCATCGGATTAATCAGGAATGCGATCGAACAGGGGAAAAAAGCAATCGGGCATATTGCATCCGTTCCACGGAAATCGAGTGAAGGAGTTTTCGATGTGGCAATTATCGGCGCCGGACCGGCCGGTATCGGTGCTGCGCTCTCGGCAAAAGCATCGAACCTGACCCATGTCGTTCTGGAACAATACGATCTCGGCGGATCAATACTTCATTATCCGAGACAAAAACTCGTTCTCACTTCTCCGGTTGAATTACCCCTCTACGGAAAATTGAAAGTTTCTGAAATCAGCAAAGAAGAATTGCTCGGAATTTTCACTTCCATCGTGAAAGATTTCGCCCTTCGGATCCGAACGGGAGAAAAAGTCGAATCGATTACGAAGGAAAACGGCATTTTTCTTTTGAAAACTTCAATGGAAACTTTTCGGGCATCAAACGTTGTCCTTGCATTGGGTCGAAGGGGATCTCCCAAAAAACTCATGTCCCTGGAGAGGATCTTCCCGAAAGTATAGTACCGATTGATCGAAGCGGAAAAATACACGAACAGGAATATTCTCGTTGTCGGCGGCGGCGACAGCGCCGTGGAAGCGGCGATCGCGCTTGCACGCCAGAAGAGGAAATACGGTTTCGTTAAGTTATCGGCGGGAAGATTTTGTTCGATTGAAAGAAAAGAACGACAAGGAAATACGGGAATCGATAAAATCCGGCAGAGTGCGCGCCATCTTCAATTCCGAAGTAACGGAAATCCAACCGGAGACTGTTTTGGTACAGGAGCAAAAAATCATTCATAACCTCAAGAACGATTTCGTGTTTATTTTTGCGGGAGGGGAATTGCCTTCGGAGTTTCTCAAAAAGATCGGAGTCCAATTGCGAACGGAGGAAATAAAAACCAACGCGGCTTAACCTGCCTCCTGCATTCCTGCGGCGCGTTTTAGTTTTTCGATTTCCTTGTTCGTTAAAAATCGCCACTGACCTCGTTTCAATCCGTCGTACGATATATCCGCATACACAACACGGTCTAATTTTTTTACCACATAATCCAACGCTTCGAACATCCGGTGAATTTGCCGGTTCTTCCCTTCGTGTATAACGATGCCGACCATATTCCCTTTTCCGCCGGGAAGCATCTGAATATCCGCAGGCGCTGTTTTCCCATCGGAGAGCCGGATTCCCAGCGCTAATTTCTCCGCATCTTTCGGAGCCAACGGTTTATCGAGTGTTACCTGATATGCTTTTTTGATTTCCTGTTTCGGATGCATCAGTTTGTTTGCAAAACTGCCGTCGTTCGTTAGCAGCAAAACACCGGTGGTACTGCGGTCGAGGCGGCCGATCGGATAGACGCGCTGTTTCAATTTGACATATTCCATGACCGTCGTGCGTCCCCGTTCATCGCTCGCAGTGGTGATGCAGTCGTGCGGTTTGTTGAACACGATATAGACCGGCTCATCCAAAATGACGACCTGATTCTCATTCAGAAATACTTTATCGAGCATCGGATCGATTTTCATGCCGAGAGACGTAACGACTTTCCCGTTGACTCTCACTTTCCCTTCCTCGATCAATGCATCGGCTTTCCGCCGCGATGCAACTCCTGCCATCGACAGGAATTTATTTAAACGGATGCGTTCTTCTTCAATTACATTCATAGATTGTATTGGGATTTCAGGAAAATGAGATTTAATAAATTCATTACAAATGTTTTGTAGACTAGCACGACGGTGTTTCAATCGATAATATGCTGCAAGTATCAATGCTGAGAATAAACCAAAGACTGTAAACAGAATTGATTTTGAAAACAATCACTATATTGGGAGCATAAAGAAATACTACGGCAAACCAAGAGGCTTCCGACTCGGCACCGTCTTTATAATGGCTCACCTTCTCTAACCCATTGCATAGCGATGATGTTTTGATAGTCTGAATTTCCAGCCAAATTTAATATAGACATATGAGAATAATCCAACTATTATGCCAGCAATCGCAATTGAAAGTACACTAACACTTGACTGAACGCTGAAGATCGGAGGAATTCACTCCAAACTCGGAAACACTCCCCAAAGAATTGCATTCACAGAAAACGAATATAATTATAAATTGTATAAAATTCGCCAACCGTAGTATGCCATGGCAGACCATGTGTAAGGAAAAATACTTCGGTAAGCATGAGAAGTATGCATGTTGCAGAAACTAAGGCAAAGTATTTTAGTCATGATCTTAAGCAATCAGATTATTGTAACCAGAGGAAATCGCATTGGCAAAGATTTCCAAGCAATATTTACGCAAAAGAAATTATAAAAACACTTCTCAATCCGTATGTTGTGTATCTTGTCCCGCCGTATCAGTAAGTGATGAATCATCCGGCGGTGGTGGTGGGATTTCTTTCAACTGTCCGTTTTCTCCCACAACGGTGCTTCCCAATGTTTCTTCAATTTCTTCATCCGTTTTTCCCATCCGCTTCAGCAATTCTTTTTCCATCTCGAAGCCCTGATCCGCCATGATCTCTTCGATCTCGCGCGGTTTCGGAAGATCGGAAAGATCGTTCAGTCCGAAATGCTTGAGAAAATCGGACGTCGTGCCGTAGAGCAACGGTCTTCCCGGAGAAGCAGCGCGACCGACAATCGTCACCAGCCCGCGTTCCATCAGTTTCTGAATCGCATAATCCGCATTCACGCCGCGGATCGCTTCGACTTCCGGCTTCGTCACCGGCTGTTTGTACGCAATCACGGAAAGCGTTTCAATGGTTGCAATGGTCAATTTGCGCCGTGCTTTTTCTTTGACCATACGGCCGAGCCATTCGGAAAACTCCGGCATCGTCGCGAACTGCCATCCGCCCGCAACCTGAATGATCCGGAACGAACGACCCGCCTGCACATATTCGGAGTTCAATTCACGGATAAAACCGACCACATCGTCTTCCCTGACGCGCAGCCGCGGACCGGTATTTTCCGACGAGCCCATTATATCGATGATCTGCCGAACGGTCAACGGCTCATCCGAACCGAAGATCAGCGACTCGACGATATGCTTTTTACTTTCTGCGATAGGTTCCATTATGCTTCTTCCGCAATTACTTTATAAAGGATAAAATCGTCTTCAAAATCCGCCATCCGGATGGCGATAATTTTATTTTTCACCATTTCGAGCATGGCAATGATCGTTACAATGATACGAATTTTTTCCGTCATGTGCGAGACCAGCTCGAAAAACGTAATTTCATTTCTCTGACGGAATGTATCGGCAATAAAACTCATTTGTTCATCGATCGAGACATTCATCAATTCGACGTCGTGGTAAATTTTCTTCGGGACGTTATCGAGGACTCTCTTAAACGACGCGATCAGATTATACATCGTCACATTTTTGAGACTTTCCGTCTGATCTTCGAGCGCAACGGTTTTCGGATCGGAATGAAATCCCAGCCGGTAGAACAGCTTCACCGATTCATCTTCCAGGTTTGAGAGGACAGCACTTGCCTCTTTATACCGTTTATATTCCAGCAGCCGGCGAACGAGTTCGGCACGCGGATCCTCTTCTTCTTCCTCGCCGGGCGCTTTTGGAAGCAACATACGGACCTTAATTTGCATCAGTTCGGCAGCCATGACGATAAAATCGCCGGCAACTTCCAGATCGAGTTCCTGCAGAAGGTGAAGATATTCGAGAAATTCTTTTGTGATCTTGGAGATGGGAATGTCGTAAATATCCAATTCATCCCTCTTGATGAAGAAGAGCAGAAGATCGAGCGGACCTTCGAATGTTTGGAGTTTTACGCGGTAAGACATGTCAAGTCAAAAATAAAAAGTCAAAAGTAAAAAATAAAGACAAAAAAATTGAATTTTCGAATGTTTGATTTTTTCTCCAAAAAGAAAAACTCCTCCGACAATGACATTGTGATCATGCAGGAGGAGTTTTAAAAATCGGTGAAACATTATTTCATCAAAATCAGCTTTCCCGCCTGGCTGAAGTTGGCCGACTGGAAACGGTAGAAGTACATACCGCTCGGAACCGCGGAAGCATCCCACCGGACCGTGTGTTGTCCCGCCGGCATTTCCTGATCGAGAATGGTTGCAACTTCCTGTCCCAACGTGTTGTAAATTTTGATCGAAGCGTGTCCGCCCGCCGGCATAGAAAACGGAATATTTGTCGAAGGGTTGAACGGGTTCGGATAATTCTGCTCGAGAACGTATGCTTTGGGAGACGCAGGAAGTATTTTTTGTTTCGGAGGAGCAATCTCGCCCATCTCTTCCGGCTGGGTACTCTTAAACACTAAACCGTTCTGTGTTCCGCAATAGACATAACCGGTTGAATCGAGTGCAACCGTCCGGACAATAAGATTTCCCAGACCGGTGTTTACTTCCTGCCAGCTTTTTCCTAAATCGGTCGAACGGAAAATTCCACGTGCTGCTGCCGTTGCTCCATATCCTTCCGTACCGACGATCAGGTGACCGCTGGGCGTGCTGACGATCGACGAAGCAAAATTTAAGTTCATCAATGAGTCGCCCTGAGATATCAACGTATCCTGCACGTTAACCCACGAGCGTACTGAATCCATCCGGAGAAAAGTGTTTTCTGCGGAAAACAGAGAGTCCAGGAAAAGGGTATCTTTGTACACGCCGAAATCAGTTGCAGCAAAAAGGCCGCCGAGAGGGTTCCGCGCAAAACTATTCACGCGCTTTCCGGCCAATCCGTTATCGGGACTCCAATTATTACCACCGTTCGTTGAACGGAATGCACCGTCGCCGTATGTTCCGAGATATAAAAATCCGTGTGAGTCGGAAATCATCGAAAAAATATTGACCGGCGAGCCGTCATAGGAAGTGTCAGGAACAATCTGAGTCCATGTGGTAGCGTTCTTGGAAGACACGAACACACCGGAAACAGCAGAACCGACAAGAACGTTTACGGTATCGATAAATGCAATGGAAGTAATAATCGAACCGAGTGTTGCATCCAACGTATAACTTGTCCATGTCGTACCGCTATTGATCGATCGCCTCACGACACCGCCGTAGGTCCCGGCCCAGATTGTGGAACCATGAACGCCAAGAGCATACACATACGAAATACTATCGGTTGCCGATTTGTCAATCCGAACCCATGTTGTTCCGTTATCCGTCGACCGGTAAAGTCCTTTACCGTTTGTCCCGGCGTAGACATAATTACTGCCGTCCACAGCAATGACATTGACAGCTTTTGCAAGACCCGGTATGGCAGCACTTTGCCAAAAATTTTGCGCAGACAAAGAGCATGTCAAAACAAGAAGACCGAACATGAGGAAAAATATTACACCGTATCTGTTATTCATCGTTGGAACCTTTTTCAAATAAACATGAGCATTATTTTTAGAAGAGACCGCCGGGGAGTTCTGTTTTCATCCGGCGTTCCGTTGAAGATTTCTTACTGAAAAGGATTTTCGTCAAGATACGATATTCACTCATAAAAGTCAAAGAATTTCTGCCACTGGCTGCAATTTTACGATTTCAAACAGACCGGATCATCCTATGTTCATGACGGTACGAACCTCTTCCATTGTCTTTTCCGCCACGATTTTTGCACGTTTCTCACCGTCATGAAGAATTTCTTTCACTTCTTCCGGATGAGATTCGAAATATGTGCGTTTTTCACGAATCGGAGAGAGATATTCTATAATATGGTTAGCGGCATTCAGTTTACAATCGACGCAACCGAGTGATCCGGCACGGCATCCGCTTTCAATTCCGGGTGTTTCCTGAGGATTGAATTTTTGATGATACGTAAAAACGAGACAAACTTCCGGTCTGCCGGGATCTCCTTTCCGGATCTTTTGAGGATCGGTGACCGCTTTTTTCATTTTGGATTTGATCTCTTCCGGCGATTCGGACAAAAGAATCGTATTGCCGGCAGATTTACTCATCTTCATATTGCCGTCCAAGCCGGGCAGACGCGCAAATTTCGTCAGCTTCGGTTCCGGTTCCGGGAAAACATTTCCGTAATTCTGATTGAACCGCCGCGCAATTTCGCGTGTGATTTCTACGTGCGGAACCTGATCTTCTCCGACAGGAACGACTTCACCTTTGTACAGCAGTATATCGGCCGATTGCAAAACCGGATAACCGAGATGGCCGTACGTGATATTATCGATATGCAGATCACGAACCTGATCTTTCACTGTCGGGTTGCGTTCAAGGCGGGCACTGGTGATCAGCATCGAAAAAAGCAAAAACAATTCCGTATGTTCTTTGATCTGGGATTGCCGGAAGACAGGACTTTTCACCGGATCGATTCCCGCCGCAAGCCAGTCGATCAGCATGTCGATCGAATGAGCGTATAATTGCGACGTATCGAGATTAGTTGTCAGCGCGTGATAGTCGGCGATGAGATGATAATTTTCGAATTCATTCTGAAGCGCCACCCAGTTTTCCAGGGCGCCGACAAGATGTCCGATGTGAAGCTTTCCGGTCGGACGCATTCCGCTTAAAATTCTTTTTTTCTTCGGCAAGAGGATTCTTCTTTCTATTCAGGAGGAACAACGATGTTCCACGGTGATGGTTGCACGACAGGACAACGGTGAAGGTCAGTTCATAAAGAGATATGGCTTCCAACGTTCATCAATGGTGCCGACAAAATGCCGGATGAACGTAACATGATTCGGTTTCATCGGCCTGCGCTGAAGTTTCATGTGTGCTTCTTCCGGAGTACGATTTCCTTTTTTATTGTTGCATTCCACACAGGCGGTAACGAGATTCTCCCACGTATCCTCGCCTAATTTTGCCTTGGGAAGAATATGATCGACCGTCAACGAAACATCGGTCCGGCTGCAATACTGGCACCGGTGACCGTCGCGGCGCAGAATGTTTTTTCTCGATAAGATAATTTTTTTATACGGGATATGGATATACACACCGAGCCGCACAATGCTCGGGAACGGCATCGACATGGAGACGGCACGTATCCGTTTCTCATGATACGCTTCGATAAGTTCTGCTTTTCCCAGGTACAGGAGAACGATAGCTTTTTTTACATTACACACGCTCATCGGCTCATAATTCTGATTGAGGATGAGAACTTTACTGCTCATTTTCCTGTTCGAGCTTGGACTATAATACGAACTGAAGACTCCGACGCTCCTTACTGTATCAATGAATAATGAACATGTTCAATCGATCATATAAAAAATATAAAAGATTTTTCAACGTTTGTCAAGAGGTCAAAAACCTATGGCAGCGGTTTGCCGTCCAGATCGCATAAAACCACATCGGCAATGTTTAATGCCTGAATGCTTTGCTTGATTTTCGACAAATCCCCGACGATCACCACGGCCATCTGAGCGGGCATAAGATATTGCCGGGCGGCTTTGTTTGCTTCATCAAGATTCACCGCTTCGATATTCTGCAGATACCGCTGGTAATAATCTTCGGGCAGACCGTAGAGAACGATGTTTTGCAATGCTCCCGCAATTTGTGCCGGAGTTTCAAACGAAAGGGCAAAACTTCCCATAAGCCCTTTCTTCACGAAATTCAATTCATCACCGGTCATCCCTTTGTCGTGCATCAGGTTTAATTCATACAAAAACTGAACCAGAGCACTGTCCGTTTTTTCCGTAACGATTGCGCCTTGCGCCGTAAACGGCCCGGCACCTTTTTGAAACCGGAAACCGGAGTTGGCTCCGTACGTGAACCCGTGCCGCTCGCGAAGATTGAGATTGATACGGCTGGTAAACTGACCGCCGAGAATGCGGTTCATCTCGAGCACAGGAAAATAATCGGGTGTATTCCGTGCCAGCGCCGGATAACCGATGCGTACTTCCGATTGCGGCGCGCCCGGTTTATCGATCAGATAAATCCGCATTTTGTCAACGGGTCTCGGGACAGGAACCGTAAACGAAGGAACTTCTGCGGCCGTCCAGCCCGATAAAGCATTTTCCAGAATCGGAATGATCTGTTCCATTTTCACATCGCCGACGACGATCAATGTCGCATTGTTCGGACGGTAATACGTGTGATAGAAGTTGATCAAATCATCCGTCGTTAACGACTTGAGAGAAACTTCCGTACCGAGGGAATTGTTGCCATACGGATGATCATTGCCATACAGAATCCGGGCATAAGCATTATTCGCAATGGCAACCGGTTGATCGTGTTGCTGCATCAACTGGGTCAACCGTTGTTTACGTATCCGTTCAAATTCTTTTTGAGGAAACGTGGAATTCGTCAGCGCATCGGTATAAACATCGAGCGCTTTGGCAAGATGTTTTGTCAATGTCGTCAATGTTAAAAATGAACCATCCAGACTGGACGACGCCGAGAACGAAGCGCCGATCGATTCGATTTCTTCGGAAATCTGAAGGGCCGACCGCGTCTTCGTTCCTTCATCGAGATTCGCAGCCGTCATTGCCGCAAGCCCCGGTTGTGCGATCGGGTCGTGATCCGATCCCGCCTGAATGACAAGGTTAAGAGCAACCGTCGGCAATTCATGATGTTCGACGAGCCAGACCTGCAGGCCGTTCGAGAGTTTTGCTTTTTGAATTTCCGGTAACGTGACTTTCGGCGCGGGTTTCCCGACAGGCCGTTGTGTTCGATCGAGTGTTTCACCCGATATTGCAGTTGAAAGCGTCATGGCTATTAAAATGATTGCTATCGTTATATAATATTTGATCGTCATAGTTTATTCCCCTTTCGTCGCAGAAAGTTCCGGTTTCCCGGCAGGCACAACGCTCAAGATCATTCTCGGTTGTGTTAAATATTTTTTTGCAACGGTCAAAATTTCTTGCGGTGTAATTCCTTTATATAAATCCATTTGTTTGTTGATATTGTTCGGATCGCCGGTCTGACAATAATATTCGCACAGCGCGTTCGCTTTACCGAATTCCGTGGCTGCACTATTGACAATTCTGGATTCGATGCGCGCCAGTGCATTGTCGATTTCCTGTTGCGTCACGCCTTTATCAAGAACGCCGGTCAGAACGGAATCCACCGCGGTTTTCATTTCCGCGAGGGTTCTTCCGGGTTTAGCGGTAACCGTAATCTGAAACACTCCGGCAATCTCCATTGAACCCGCGCTCGCAAAAACCGATTGTGCAATTTGTTGATCGTACACCATTGACTTATAGAACCGGGAATTCTTACCGGAGCTCAGAATGTCTGCAAAAACCGTCAGCACCGCATCTTCACGGGTATAGCTTGCCGGGCTGTGCCATGTGAGATACAAACGCGGCAACTGCACTTTATCTTCAAACGTCATCTGTTTATTTGCGGAGAGAGAAACCGGAACCGCTTTCGGCCGTTCGAAATCTTTGCCGCGTGGAATCTCGGCAAAATATTTTTCCACAAGAGGTTTCACGTCCGAAGGATTGAAATCGCCTGCGATGGTAAGCACTGCATTATTGGGAGCGTAGTATGTCCGGAAAAAATCTTTCACATCGTCCAGCGATGCAGCACTCAGATCTTCCATATTCCCGATTGTGGGCCAGCTATACGGATGCGTCGGCGGATACATTGCCTTGGCAATTTTTTCGTCGGCAGTTCCGTACGGAACGTTATCGTAACTCTGGCGACGTTCATTCTTCACGACGTCGCGCTGGTTATCCAATTTCTCTTGTGTCATCGCGGGAACTAAGTATCCCATTCTGTCGGATTCAAGGTAGAGCGCAAGCTCGAGAAAATTACTCGGCACCACCTCGAAATACCGGGTCACATCGACATCAGTCGAACCGTTGATATTGGCGCCGACTTCCTGCAGCAAGCTGAAGTGTTCCGCCTTGGCAACATGTTCCGAACCCTGGAACATCATGTGTTCGAACAGATGGGCGAAACCGGTGCGTTTCGGCTTCTCATTTTTCGAGCCGACATGATACATCACCATCACCGCTGTCACCGGTGCGGAATGATCTTCATGAAGGATAACCGTCAAGCCGTTATCGAGCTTGTACTGTTGAAATTGAATATCGATTTGCGAGAATGTTATTGCACGCATGGCAATCACCAAAAAGAAAAATATAACGATGCATCTCATGAGGAATATCCCTTCTGAGGTTTTGAAAAACGCGAATTAGGATGGATTGAATCTACCGATTTTGAGTGAGAGAAGCAAACTGAGGGCAGGAAATCAACCGTTATAGCACACCACCGTTGTCCGAGTGTTGTATACTCGGACTGGTATATCCGACAGTGCAACTGTCGGACAACAGGGGAACTTCCTCCCAGTCACCACTAGAATCAAATGTTAAAAAAAAATCCCCGTCATCTTTTGATAACGGGGATTTTCTATGACAACGAACGATTAATTCGGCAGTTGAAGCGCCAGATAGGCAACCGTATTGCTCTTTTTTACTCGCAATAAAATTGCATCGCCGGCTTTATGTTTGTCGATAATGCTTTTAAAATCTTTAATGGAATGAATAGCCGTATTGTCTGCTTCCAGTATTATTTCACCGCCTGTGAGTCCCTGATTAAACGCTTCACCGAAATGTTTTGAATCGCTGACGATCACTCCGTTTTCAACCGAAGCGGATTTCATCTCATCGGCAGTGAGCGGTCGGACGGTAATACCGAGGTTATCCAGAGTAAGCGATTTTGGCGCCGGAGTTTCGTGTTCAGAATCGCGATGTTCGTTTTCATCGCTGTTCTCATTTTTCGCAGTCAGTTTTTCATCGGTACGCGCCCGGAGCGTGACAGATTTTTCAATCGCCTTCCCGTCACGAAATATTTTCACCGTCACCTGATCGCCGGGATGTTTGCGGGCGATATAGCTTTGCAGTTCATTTGATGCATTCACTTCCTTGCCGTCGACCGACAGGATGACATCTTTTTCATGAAGTCCGGCTGCTTCCGCCGCGCCGTCCGGTTCGAGACTTTGGATCAAAACACCCTCCGTCTTTTCCAATCCCAGCGCCTTCGCCATCGCATCGTTCATCGATTGAATCCGCACGCCGATATATCCGCGGCGCACTTTGCCACTCCTGATCAAGTCCTCGGCAACGGAACGCGCAAGGTTGATCGGAATAGCAAAACCGTAACCCTGATAGCGTGCATTCGTCGTCGCGATGGCGGAATTAATACCGATCACTTCGCCGTTCAAATTGACAAGCGGTCCGCCGCTGTTGCCCGGATTAATTGCCGCATCGGTTTGAATGAAATTTTCAATGCCGTAATTTTGTTCGTCGCGAATGATGCCAATCTGCCGGCCCGTGGCGCTGATAATTCCTGCCGTGACCGTCGATTGCAAACCGAGCGGATTACCGATCGCAAGCACCCACTCGCCGATTTCCAGATCGTCGGAATTGCCGAGCGCCGCCGTTGGTAAATCTTTACGATCGACTTTGATGACTGCCAGATCCGTCGTCGGGTCGGTTCCGATGAGCTTTGCATCAAGTTCATGTTTACTGTTCAGCACGACCTTGATTCCTTTTGTATCGGCGTCTTCCACAACGTGATTGTTCGTGAGGATATATCCGTCCGAGCTGATGATGACGCCCGATCCTGAACCTTGCTCCGGTTCCGCCTGAGGAGTTTTTCCGTCGGGACCGAAGAAATGGAAGAAATCATTCAAGTCACCGTTGCCGTCGCCGCCGATGGATTTCGGCTTCGTGGTAACGTTGATGGCAACAACGGTCGGTGTCACTGCTTTGCTGACTTCAATAAACGGCTTGCTTAATGACTTGTAATCGAAATTAGAACTCTTGATTGGACTCGGCGCGCCAAGTTTCACCTGCGGATCGCCGGCAAAACCCAACTCAACGCCTCCGCGGAAATTTGATACAAGAACGACACCAAAGACAATTCCAACAAAGATCAAAAAGATCGATGCTAAAATTGATTTTTTCGTCATATACTTCTCCTTATTGATAAATATGATTTGTTCTTTTTCATTATACTTTATATCGTCCGTTTTGTTGCATCATGAACGCGCCGCTTATTGAAGAAAATCAATTTTCATAAAGAATTTCTCCATTAAATTTTTTTAAGCCGGAGTCAAAATTTGTGAAAACACTTTTTCCGATCTCAACATTCGGATTCCGGGAACATGAAAACGTAAATATGTCCGGAGAAAACTTTCAAGTTCTTCTTTCACCCGCGCATCGAATTCTTTCAAATTGACATTTTGCTCACCACTGTTCAACCGGCTCAGCATATTAAAAACAGTCGATGATACTGTTACCAACGAACCGGAATGCGAAGAACAAGATTCGCAAAACGGAGCGCCTCTGCTCACATCAAACTTCACCGGTCCGCCGACCGCAACCAGCGGTTGATGACAGCCGCCGCACCGGTCGAACTTCGGCTGAAAGCCGAGAATCGTCATTAACCGGAGATGAAAAAACCAGCCGATCATCGCGGGATTATCTGCCGTTTCATCGATATCTTCAAGCGATTTCACGAGAAGCAAAAACAGAGGAAGATTTTCTTCTTCATGAGCGACAAGAGAAACCAATTCGATCATCGACATTGCCACCGACATTTTTTCAAGATTTTCACTCAGCCGGCGAAGTGATCGCACAGTTTCGCACTGCGTAACAGTCTGCAACTCGCGGTTCGGCTTCTTATACACAATCAAGGAAACATGCGACATCGGTTCAAGGGACGATCCGAACGGATTTTTTGCCCGGCGGGCTCCTTTGACGATACCGCTGAGCATACCGAAATCCTTCGTATAAAAAGAAACGATCTTGCTCGATTCCCGGTATTTCATTGCACGCAACACAACGGCTTCAGTTTTGACGATCATTGCCTGCTCATGCCGTTGTTTGAAAATTGTATGGAAACCGATGAATCCCTTTCTCAGTAATGATTCCGGAAATGAGAATTGCCGGTGTAATATCAAACGCAGGAGAATAGACTTTAATTCCCGCCGGAGCCGTGCGGATTCCGAATCCTTCCGTCACTTCTTTCGCATGCCGTTCTTCGATCGGAATTCCGCTGCCCGAAGGAATTGTCTGATCAATTGTCGAACTCGGAGCAGCGACATACAACGGCGTATTATGATAGTGTGCGAGTACGGCAAGATTATACGTGCCGATTTTATTCGCCGCATCGCCATTGGCGGCAATCCTGTCGGCACCGACAATAACGAGATCGATTTTGTGTTGTTGAAAAAGAAACGCCGCGGTATTATCGGTAATGAGCGTATGCCTGATGCCGGCTTGCTGGAGTTCCCAAGTCGTCAGTCGCGCACCCTGAAGCAGCGGGCGCGTTTCATCGACAAACACATGAATTTTTTTTCCCATTTCGTGAGCGGTCGTAATCACTCCGACCGCCGTTCCGCGGCCGCCGGTCGCAAGCGCTCCGGCATTGCAATGCGTGAGAATCGTTGCTGTCGACGGAATCAAGGTTGCCCCATGCTTTCCGATCTTCTCGCACATCTCCGCATCTTCGCGATGAATGGCAATCGCTTCTGCAACAACCGCAGAGCGTAATTTTTCGACTGATGATGAAGATTGAACGATCGATTTCAGACGGTTCAACGACCAAAATAGGTTTACCGCGGTCGGACGGGTTTCGGCAAAATAATCGATAACTGAAGAAAGTTCTTTTTTACATTCGGAAATCGTTGACGACTTGGAATGTACTGCGGCAAGTGCAACGCCGTACGCTGCGGCAACACCGATCAGCGGGGCGCCGCGAAGCTTGAGCGAGCGGATTGCTTCGGCAACAATGTGAAAATCGTCTGTATCGATTGTGGAAACTTCAAGCGGGAGTTTTGTCTGATCGAGAAAGCGGACACCGGTTCCGAGCCATTCAATCGGAGTAATCATCTATCCTTATGCCGTTATCTCTTCGTCGAATTTCGAAAGCTCGCGGAATTCGCGGAAGCGATCGAGGATTTCAAGATAGGTCAGTTCTTTGAACCGGTCAAGACTGAATCGCTCGACACAAAACGAAGCGAGCGTGCTTCCGAGTACGACCGCGCGCTTCAGACTTTCCGTGGAAAGATCATCCGACTTTGCAATCCAACCGATAAAGCCGCCGGCGAACGCATCGCCCGCACCGGTGGGATCGTTGATATTTTCCAGCGGATATGCCGGTGCGGAAAAAATCGTGTCTTCGGTAACGAGCAAAGCGCCATGTTCCCCTTTTTTGACAATGACAATACGCGGTCCCATTTTGATAATTGCCTTCGCCGACTTAATAAGATTCGGCTCGTTGGTAAGTTCGCGCGCTTCCGCGTCATTCAAAATCAACACATCGAGCAGTTTCATCGTTTCCCGCAACTCAGCTTGTTTGCGTTTGATCCAGAAGTTCATCGTATCGCCGACAACAAGGCGGGGCCGTTCAATTTGTTCCAGCACGCGCTTCTGCAAAACCGGATCGATGTTGCCGAGGCATACGTACGTCGTTTTTTTATACGGCTGAGGAATGATCGGATTGAAATGTTCAAACACATTCAAATCTGTAAAAAGAGTATCACGAACATTGAGATCGTAATGGTAGCGACCGCCCCAACGAAATGTTTTTCCGCCTTTGATGATCTGCAATCCTTCCAGATCAATTTCGCGGTTTTCAAGAAAATCGATGTATTCTTTTTTAAAATCGTCGCCCACAACACCGACCAGCCGAACCGGTGTAACGAAATAACTTGCTGCAACGGAAATGTATGTTGCCGAACCGCCGAGAACATTTTCAACTTTGCCGAAGGGCGTTTCAATCGTATCAATCGCAAGAGAACCGACAACGAGTAAACTCATCGCTTTTTCCTAATGAATGGATAAAATGGGGACGGAGAATAATGTACGAAAAGAGCGGGCGAACTGCAAGAACTCTTCAAAAAACATTTCGGGATTTGAGGGGAATAAATCATACCTCCCCTCAAATCCCGAAAAGAATCTGTTACCGACTTCCCGGCATTTGCGCCGGTGGCGTCACCGGTTTGCGCGGGAATTTCTCATCGCGCATTGCCGCATTGTATGCAAAAGCCGCCATAATGACTGAAGCTTGTTTCAAATCTTCCGGCTGAGCACGGTCATACAAATCCATCGTTGAATGATGTGTCCGCGTACCGTATTCAAGCTCGTCCTGGATGAATTGAAATCCCGGAAGGTTGATCGCGTCATATGAAAGGTGATCGGTACCGCCGGTATTTTGCAATGTCAATGTCGATGCATCCAAATCCTTGAATGCTTTCAGCCATGACCGGAAAATCGGACGCACCGCTTCGTTGCTCTGCATGTACACGCCGCGTACTTTTCCGCTTCCGTTATCATTGTTGAAATACACGGAGAATTTTTCCGCTTCCGGTTTATAGGTGATCGGAGCGTTCGGATCCTGTCGACCGGCATCTTGCCGCACTTCGCGTTCACCAAAATGCTGTTTCACGTATGCCGCAGAGCCGAGCAATCCTTCTTCTTCGCCGGTCCACAATCCGATACGAATCGTGCGGCGCGGTTTGAAGTTGAGTGTTTTCAAAATACGCATCGCTTCGAGACATGAAGCGGAACCTGTGCCGTTATCGGTTGCTCCCGTACCACCCTGCCACGAATCGAAATGCGCGCCGATCATCACGATCTCATCTTTCAGATCGGTGCCGGGAATTTCTGCAATAATATTATAGCTTGAATCTGCTTTATTGAAAGCCACATCGAGATCAAGTGCAAGTTTAGGATGTTCGCCCCGCTGGATCATTCGCACCAGTCGATTGTAATGTTCCGCCGCAACGGAAAATTGCGGAAGAATTTTTGGCGCTTGCGGATCGTACACTTGGATGCGCCGGACGAACGGCGTGTCGGGATGCATCGGAACGCTTGCCTGCTGAACGAAAATATTTCCACCATCGCCGCGGCTGATGGTGAGAATTCCTAACGCTCCTTCTTTCTCGCACATTTCAAATTTATGAAAATCGACCAACGCCGCCATTCTCCGGTCGGCTGAAGGAGTGAAATTCATTCCGCCGCGTCTACCTCTCATCGGCATATCGGCGTTGGCCATTTGCAGAAGTGTGGAATCGGCATCACGCGTCGCTTCCGGATCAAAATGCGCCTTGATGTCGCGCGGATCGCCGAGAAGAACGAATTTCCCTTTTAATTTTCCGCGATAGGTATCGACCGCGCTGTCGGTCTTCGCATCGAAATAGATAATCTCACCGGTAACGGTTCCATCGGTCGACGGCGACCATGCTTTCGGATAGGCAAGAAGAGGAAACACCTGTCGACCAACGACATTTGCTGAAAAATGTTTCAGTGTCCATCCTTTTTCGGCCGGTCCCCACCCTTCGAGATGTGCATTTTCCAGACCCATCGAAGTCATTTTATTGCGTGCCCATTCTTCAGCGACTTTCGCTGCCGGGGACCACGTCAATCGCGGACCGTAAACATCCGAAATGTAACTGAGAATGTCCATCACCTGAGAATGGTTCATTCCTTCGTCTTTGATTTGCGCAACTGCCGCCGAATCATACGTCTCCGGCTTCATCTGCGCGGTGAGCAACGAGAAACTCACCAGCAAACAACAAACGATAGCAAAATATTTCATACGTACCTCATGAATGTGAATGAAAATGAATTACGTGCTTAAATTCCTTCTTGTGCGAGAACATACGTCATGATTGCGAGCGAAATTGCGCCGAGTTCCAGTTCGCGTTCGTTGACTTTGTCGATGGTGTCGCTGTCGGAATGATGATAATCGAAATAGCGCTGGCTGTCGACTTCCAAGCCCATCGTGATGACTTTCTTTTTTCCGAGTTCGGAAATATCCGTACCGCCGCCGCCTTTCATGATTTTGCAACCGATCGGCTCGAACAGATACGACCATTGTGCAATTTTCTCGAACGACGTTGAGTCGGCAGACACTCCGATTCCTCTCGGCGTAAATCCGCCGGCATCCGTTTCGATTGCGGCAAGAGGATGTTCACCGGGACGATCTTTTTTCGCGTACGCTATTCCGCCGCGGTCGCCGTTCTCTTCATTGATGAACAACACTGCACGAATGGTGCGTTTCGGTTTCAATCCTAATTCTTTCAATAAACGGAGCGCTTCGATTGAATGAGCAATGCCGGCGCCATCGTCGTGCGCGCCGCGGCCCTTGTCCCAACTATCCATGTGTCCGCCGACGACAATGACCTCTTCCGGCTTTTCGGTTCCTTTCAACTCGCCGACAACATTTGCCGATTCGACATCCGGCAATGTCTCGCATGAAAGTTTGATACGGATTTTGCAATGCGGATCGACAGCCAGCAAACTGTCGAGCATGTTCGATGCAAGCGTGCTGAGCGCTGCTGTCGGGACTTTGGGAATGGAATCGACGTATCCCATCGCTCCCGTATGCGGAACATTATCGAGCCGCGTCGACATCGAGCGAACCACTGCCGCTACTCCGCCAACCTTTGCCGCTTCCGACGCACCGCTGAAGCGCTGATCGACTGCACCGCCGTACGCTGCAAATGTATTATACTTCGTCGGATCCATCGGACGGTTGAAGAATACGATTTTTCCTTTTGCTTTTTCGCCGAGTGCGTGCAATTCTTCGAACGATTTCACTTCGATAACTTCCGCTGTGACGCCGTTCTCCGGCGTTGCGATACTTCCGCCGAGCGCGCACATCGCAACCGGAATTTCTTTGCCGGAGGATGGAATGATCGTCGCTTCTTCGACGGAGCCACGCACCCAATGCGGAACCATCACCGGCTCGAGGTGAACATTATCGAAGCCAAGCTCTTCCATTTTTTTCTTTCCCCACTCGATCGCTTTCGCCGCGTTGGGCGAGCCGCTCAGCCGCGGTCCGATGCCGACGCTCAGTTCTTCCAAAATTTTATATGCCGTACACGATCGTAGACCGGCAGAAGTAATATTCTTCGCTTCTGTTTGATACGGTTTAGTGGGTGGAGTTTGAGAAAAAACAGTGGAGAGTAAAAACACACCAGGAAGAAAAATGACAAGAACGAAACGTTTCATGAAAACGCTTTCAAAAGTTGTATGAATAACCCGCACGAAATTGCACTAAATGCGGAAAAAGCGGGGATTACAGAGACAATAACCCGTTCAGCGGAACGGAGTGAATATTGGAAAATTTTTCTCTAAGTGCAAATTCCCAACGTTAAACCTTGCGAAGGTGAAGTTTATCCCGCCGAAGGCGGGAAACCTTCGTAAGGTTAGTCTGTTTGGCTCAGATCAATCTTTGATCCGAAACCCGATTTGGCGTTTCGGCTTTTCGACCGGCGCCATGAGCTGCCTGATAGCCTCGAAAATAGAATGAATATCGCTGTCATGCTGTTCGATTCTTTTTTCCAGCTCCTCGAGTTTGCGGGCAAGTTCTTTTTGAGAACCAAGCATCTCCCGTAATTGTACAAATGCTCTCATAACGGCGATGTTCATTATGACCGCACGTTCCGATCGGAGAACACTCGAAAGCATGGCAACCCCCTGTTCGGTAAAAGCAAACGGAAGATAACGCCTGCCGCCTCTTTTCTCCTTTGAGGTTTCAATTTGAAACCTCAAAATACTTTCCTGCAATTCTTCCGTTTCATCCCTTGTAAGTTGGAACATAAAATCGCCGGGGAATCTATTCATGTTTCGTTTTACTGCCAAATTGAGTGATTTCGTCGGCACGTCGTAAAGTTCTGCAAGATGAAAATCGAGCATCACTTTCTGCCCGCGCAACAAGAAAATTTTCTTCTCGATGATTTCGGATGGAACAACCGTTTTCATTTCAATCCTCCCTTCTGAGCTTGCTGAATATTGGAAAATTTTTCTCTAAGTGCAAATTTCCAACCTTGAACCTTGCGAAGGTGAAGTTTATCCTGCCGAAGGCGGGAAACCTTCGCAAGGTTTAGTTAGAATCGGGTGGGAACACCCGATGCCACCTAAAACTTGATATAGGAATGTTTTTATGTTATTTTCTTCACACGAAGAAAAGTTGTTCGTTTTAGTAAATTACACTAACACATAAGGAGCTTCTTGATTCAATGAAACTAAAAATCAATAAAGCCGGAGTATTTACAACAATAACTTTCATTTTGCCCATATTGTTGATTTATGCCATTAGATTACCGGAGTATATCGGAAGAAGTGTTTCTTATTTGGTATTTTTCTTTGCAATCATATTCGATTTTTTATGGATGGCGTTGGATCGATCTTTTCAAATCATTTCACCAAACGCAAAGCTAAACCAGCCTAGGTTTAATAAAATTCGTCCAAAAGTAGAAATTTCTTTTCGCGTTGTGCTTTGTATCCTTGCAATCGGAATATTTTTTTTAATTGCGCTTCCAATCTCAATTGATATTTGGGATTTAACTCACGGAGGGAATTTTATTACGATAGAAGGAAAAGTTTTAGATAATTCGACCTTATATGGCACGTGGTTTCTAAAGCAGTCAATTCATATACAAGGTCGGGATGGGAAAATATATATACTTTTATTTTCATTTGAGAAGAGAATAAATCTAGGTGAGATTTATGAATTCAAAACGCTCCCGAGATCATGTTGCATCGTTGAAAAGAAATTATTGTCAAATGAAACCATTAAACCATGATCAAACCAGTTTTAGCGTGGTGTCAGGTCTTACGACCTGACACAGACGAAGCAGTGTAAGATTATCGTCGAGTGGCAACACCCGACGCCACCTAAATGTCGGGGTATATAAAAAAAACAGACTGTCACTCCCGAACGTTTTTATCGGGAGTCCAGTGCTCGGGTTGGCCAATTTTCTGGATTCCCGATTGAAGCATTCGGGAATGACATGGTCATTATGGAAGTGAGTCGCACGTTCATCGAAAGGATTTACGAAAGCGACTGCCGAATTCTTTCTTCAAACTGCTGAATCTTATTAAGAACAATCTCTCCGATCGAAACAATTTTATCCTGAATAACATTCAACTGCTCGCGAAACCATGTGGCATGTGAGGCCGGTACGGTTGCAACATGAACCTGTATCTGGCTTGGTGTGCAACTGTTCGCCGAATAATCATCATCATCTTCATCATCGTCATCGCCGTTCTGAATTTTCATCGAAAGCGACATCGTCTTCCCTTTTCGCATCACGTCGAATGTTGCGGAGGAATCTTTCGTGTCGGAAAGCTCTTCATGGAAATCATCGACATCCCGAACCGTGTGTCCGTTGATCTTCGTAATAACATCGCCCGCTTTGAATCCCGCTTTCTCCGCTTTGCTATCTTCTTCCACTTCCGAAATCAAAAGACCTTTTCCGCTCGGCACGTCGAAATATTCACCTAACTGTTTATTGAGCGGCTGAACTTCAAGTCCGTACGATTCATCGGACGTAAACACATGCATCCGGAATTGCGGCATGCGCGGCATCCGTGGCATTCGTTGCATTTTCGGCATCGACGGCATTTCAAAATGATAGGAATATGCTTCCGGCGCGCGCTGTTTGCCAAGCGTGACGGTGAGCGTTTTCTTTTCCGACTTTCTGAACAATTCCACTTTCACTTCACTCTTCGGCGGCGTTTTGCCGACTGCCCGCGTGAGATCGCTGCTGCTGGCAATCGTCGTGCCGTCGAACTTTACGATCACATCGCCCTCTTCGAAGCCCGCTTTCTCCGCCGGACTGTCATCGATCACCTCGCTGACATACGCGCCTTCATCGGTCGCAAGACCTTCACGCTCTTTGAGTCTCGACGAAACATCCTGCAACTGAACACCAAGCCAAGCGTGTTGTTTCCTTTCCTTAACGATATAAACGCCGTTATGGTTTTGCCGCGCACATCCGATGGTAATCGCACTGGCGATCAAGATCACGCTGACAATAACACGGGAAAGAATTTTGTTCATAACCGTACTCCTCATGAATCTTAAGATTTAGAAATTAAGTAGTGATCCAATTTACCATATCCCCGTCTTGCTGAAATGTTTTTGTTCAGCATCTATTCTGAGCTTGCTTCGTTCAGATTCCGAATAGAAGCATTTCGGAAAGACGGGAAAATTCGGAATAATTAATCTCAGAAAATTGACCTACTAACTGAAATTATACGTATGCCATTTTAGACCGCCGAACAAGCAATTCGGTTGACATCCGTTTCAAAAAAAATCATATCAGACGGCGCAAAGCGGCCGCCTGTTTGCCTTTGACGATATATTCGTGGACGATCTTCATCCCCTCTTTTTGACCGGGCCAGACAAGCCGTTCAAGTGCTTTTTCAAACGGCAGCCACTCGAATTCCTCATGCTCGGCTGAAAGAACCGGATTTTTGTCCGGATCAACTTCAGCGGCAAACACCGGCATCAGGTTCACGGAATCCCAGCCCGGATCGTAAAACGAGTTAATATACGGTACGACCCAAAACGCTTTAGGTTTCATTCCGGTTTCTTCCGCAAGCTCACGCAGGGCGGCATTCGACGCTTTTTCACCTTTTTCGATAGACCCAGTCACGAATTGCCAGATGCCCGGATAAATTCTCTCTTTGTCCGACCTCCGCAAAAGCAGGTACACCGGTTCGTTGTTTTTGATTGTAAAGATACAGACTTCAATCATCCTTGCAGTCATCATTGCCATCGGTCGATCCTTATGGTAGTTTTTCTAACAATGCAATCTCTTTTTTTGTCAATTGACGAATTTCACCTGGCCGCAAGGTGCCGATCTCGAACGATCCGATTTGAGTGCGAACCAACGAGCGAACTGTATAACCGAACGATTCACACATTCGCCGTATCTGCCGGTTTTTTCCTTCATGAATCGTCATTTCGAATGATTGATGATTCAGAATTTTGATTTCCGCCGGTTGAAGTCGTTCATCATCGAGCATCATTCCTTTTCGCATAACGGATGCATCATTCTCATTCAACGGCTTATCGAGTGTAACAATATATGTCTTTGGAACTTTTGAATTCGGATTCGTCAGCCGTTCGCCGAGCCGATGATCATTCGTGAAGAGAAGCAAACCGGAAGAATCTTTATCCAATCGTCCGACCGGAAAAATCCATTGCCCGGCATCGCCGAGAAGATCGTACACGGTCTTACGTCCGCGTTCATCGGAACGTGTGGTCACAACACCGACAGGTTTATTCATTACAATATACAGAAATGCCGGTTGCCGAACCGGCTTGCCGTCGATTTCGATTCGATCATCATCCATCGAACATCGATACGACGGATTGGTAATAATTTTACCGTTGACGCTCACACGACGTTGACGAACGGCTTCCTCCGCCTGCGAACGGGACAGAACGCCTAACTTCGACAATGCGCGGGCAAGACTGACATTCCGCACAACATGTTTTTTCACAAAAGCCATTTGAAGAAAATTAATCCTGCAATAATCAATACGATAAATGCAACGGTTGCGGTGCGAAAATATTTTTCAAGATAGATTTTTGCCTGCGGACCGGCGTAGTATAATAAAACGCCGATTGGATAAAACCGCAACGTTCTCCCGATCAGCGCACCGACGGTCAGCATTCCGATATCAAGTGTGCGATTGAAACCGGCTGCATACGTAAATAAAATATACGGAAGCGGCGTAAAACCGGAAAGAACCAGCGCTCCGATGCCGTGCTGATGATACATCGAAAGAAGATGTTCGAACGAATGCGACAAACCGTACAGATCGAGCAGCGGTTTGCCGACACCGTCGAACAATAAAAATCCGACGGCATATCCGAGATATCCGCCGAGAAACGAACCGAGCGTCGCTACCAGACCGAGCCGCAGACTTTTCTGCGGAGCGGCAACGCAGAGTGCGATCAGCGGCACATCGACCGAAATCGGAAATAATGACGCCTCGATAAACGAAATGATGAATAAGAGCCACATTGCATTCCGTTTCTGCGCGAATGCTTCAAGCCAATCCCGCCATCGTCGAAAAATATTTTTCTTCTCGTCCATATTTAATAAAAAAGCCCAATCCGTTTTGAGAGAATTGGGCTGGTGCGTTTTGTAATGAAAACGAATTACTGAAGCACGATCTCTTCCGATTTCGTAAAAAGGAAATGATCATGCAAATAATGCATCAGCAAAAATGAAAGGACAACGATGTAATAACACTGATCGAACGAAAGACCGAGATGCGGGCTAAAATAAATCAACAGCGCTATCACTGCGACCGCACACGCCGTCAATCCGACATTGAAAAGATAGTACTTCCACGTTTTTCCGTCTTCGGACATTTTATCGATAAACTTCGTTTCAATCTCTCCGCGTTCATGACGCAGGCGGTTGATATAAAATGTCAAGCCCAGATACTGAAACGAGTGCCATGCATTGAATCCCTGGAATGCAACATCGAGATTCGGAAACGACGGAATAAAGAATGCGACAAGACCTGTCAATGAAATCAGAATTATCTTCGGATACGATGCCGTACCCGCACGAACTTCGCTCACCGTTTTTGCAATAAACAAAACAACGGAAGCGACAAACACTGCCGTCACCAGATAAAAAATATAATCGGAGCGGAGAAAATCGGGATAGAGAATTTTATTCGCACCGATATAAAAATCCTGGTGCACAAATTTATACGTGGCAATCGGGTACAATGCCGTAAAAAGCACGGCGTAATCGATGAGCCGCGATGACAACGTAATCTTCTGCGGCATTTTTTTATTATAACAATTGACAATGAAAGCCGCCTGATGAATGATATGTACCGACGCCCAGAAGAAAAAGAATGTGATAAGAACCTGAAAGTAATTCACTCCCAGATACACGACACCGATCGGTATCAGGAACGAACATGCAATAAGCACCTTATGCTTTCGGGTGAAACTTTTCTCGAATGCCGTACGCGTGTAGGTTGCGTACATGTGCGGTCCGCCGATAAACAGCGCGATCATACCGTTCACCAGATTGCGGCTCGCATCGGCATCCCACGTAAAGTGAATTCCGAGAGCCGACAAAAGAGAATTAATGTACGGTGTCGCTTGATTGGCAAAAAGAAAAGTAAGAATCGGAACCGCTACCAGCAAAGCGCTCAGACTGATGAACGTCAGATCCCACGCTTTGCTTCGGAGCCACAAACCATCCGAAACGAGTCCCTCGCGTGAGCCAACTGCAATTGAGTATGTCGAATTCATGAGGTAATCCTCATGGAAGTGGAAAGAACCATATATTCCTGATGTTTTGTTGAAAAAGGTTATGTAAAATAATTATTTTTCACACAAGAGTCAAGGAATCCGTTATCGTGGTAGTGCCTCAATTTCCTGAGATCCCTATCCCGCAATCTCCCGTCTTGCTGTCCCGCTCAATGAGCGGGATCATTCATCATCTATTCTGAGCCTGCATAGTTCAGATTCCGAATAGAAGCGTTTCGGAAAGACGGGGTATTCTGAATTGAGGCTCTAGGGCTACCGAACATTCTCGTACATTTTTGCAATGACGTCTTTGTAACGTTCCTCGACGACTTTCCGGCGGATTTTCATTGTGGGGGTGATTTCGCCGTCCTCAATCGTCAGCGGATGGCGCAGAATAGTGAACTTTCTGACGCGCTCATAGTTTGCGAGATCTTTTTGAATGACTGCCATTTCATTTTCGAACAATTTATAAATTTCCGGCTTGGCGGCAAGATCATCTTCATCATCAAAGTCGATATGATGCTTGACGGCGTATTCTTTCACGGCAGTAAAATCCGGAACGATCAGCGATGTTAAAAACATTCTCCCGTCGCCGATAAGAATGAATTGGTCGACGAACCGGTTTTGCAGAAAAAGATTCTCGATATGCTGCGGGGCAATATTTTTTCCGCCGGAGCTGACAAAGAGATGTTTCTTCCGGTCGGTGACCGTCAGGAAACCATCTTCATCGAAATGGCCGATATCGCCGGTATGCAGCCATCCTTCGCGGTCGATCGCTTCGCCGGTCGCCTGCGGATTATTCCAATATCCTTTCATGACATTCGGACCCTGAACTAAAATCTCGCCGTCTTCCGCAATACGCACATGAACGTCCGGAATCGGTTTGCCGACCGTTCCGAATTTATAATCATCGAGCCGGTTCACGCTGATGACCGGCGATGATTCGGTCATGCCGTATCCTTCGATAATCTGGATACCGACCGACTCGAAAAATTCTCCCATTTCTTTGGAAAGCGCCGCGCCGCCGGACGCAAAAAAGCGGATGTTGCCGCCCATGCGCGCCCTGATCTTTTTAAAGACCAACCGATCGGCAAGAGCCTGCTGAACGGAAAGAAACGGCACAAAATGTTTACTTCGAAGGGCAGATCGATATTTTGTCCCGATCCCAATTGCCCAGCGGAAAATCCGTTGCTCGAACGGAGTCATGTCATCAACCTGCGTCATTAATTTATTGTACATCCGTTCAAATAACCGCGGGACTGTTGTAACGACCGTCGGTTTCACGTCGAGCAAATTTTCGCGAACGGTCTCGATGCTTTCCGCGTAAGCAATCGTCGCTCCCACCAGCATCGCCGTGTAATATCCGGCCATCCGCTCATACGAATGACATAATGGAAGAAACGAAAGCAACGTATCGTGATGGTTGAACGGAATACACGCCGCCGCGGCGTTAATATTGCTCACGAGGTTCCGATGTGTTAACACGACACCTTTCGGATTTCCGGTCGTTCCGGATGTGTAAATGATCGTCAGAATATCGTCGGCATGAATTTTCTTCGTCTCATCGCGAAGATATCCGGTATGGTGCTTCCCGAATTCTTTTCCCATCTCAATCACGCGACCGTATGTTAGAAGAGCGGGATCACTGACTCCGTTTTTATCCGAAAGAATAATAATTATCTGCAGTGACGGAACTGCGTCGCGGATTTTCATGATTTTGGAAAGCTGAAACCGATTGGAAACGATTGCGAACCGCACGCCGGCATCGTTGAAAATAAATTCGATCTGTTTCGGTGTCAATGTCGGGTACAATGAAACATTGATCGCACCGAGTTTCATCATACCCATATCGGCGATAACCCACTCCGGGCGATTTTCCGAAATGAGGGCAATTGCATCACCGCGATGGACGCCGAGAACGGCAAGCCCCTGCGCAAAATCATCCACCGATTTCCGCAAAACGGCATAAGAAATTTTCCTGTATTTCCCTTCGGATTTATACATCAATACCGGACGGTGATCATGGAGAAATCTCTCCGTCAGGTCATCGAACATTTCCGTGATAGTTGAAAATTGACCGTGTGGAATCATGCAATAGAAAAAAGAATAATCCCGAATCGTTTTTTAACGTGCCAAAAATAATTTATTGAATAATATTTCCATCCTTCATAAGAGAAATTTCAGCAACGCAATTTCTCGCAAAACGTGAAAAATAAGGCACTTGAACCACATGGAATGTAACAGAAAGTTTGGAGAAAAAAAATTTTATAGTGTTGATACTTATCGGTTCTGAAAATTTTAATTATTTTTTACTTGACTTCTTACCCGCAAGTGCATATATTTTGAACCAATGTCGCTCCACCAATGGGGGCGGATCGACAGAACAAGGTTTCCCACCCAAACAGCAAGAGAAAATATAAGGTAGTCGGATTTGGACAAGAAGTTGCAACCTTTGGACAAGGTAAAACGGCAATTTGAGAATTTTTCTTTTTCTAATCGTTTTGATGGAAACGCAAAGAAATTTCCTTTTTCGAGAATCCAGAGTTTCCCATTTTTAATACACTTTAATGAAGGAGAGCACGCCAATGGCAAATCCTGAGATGGCTATTCTTGGTGGTCGTGATGATCAATCCACCGCTTCCACCCGACCAGATGCCGTTTCCAAAAAACGCGGACTGACGTTCCGGCGTTATCATACCAAACCGGGCATTCATCCATTCGATACGATCGAATGGGAATTCCGCACGGCAATTATCAGCAACGAAAAGGGAGAAACAATTTTCGAACAGAAAAATGTTGAAGTCCCGAAGTCATGGTCGATGACAGCCACCAATGTTGTCGTTTCAAAGTATTTTCATGGAAAAATAGGCACGCCGCAGCGTGAAATGAGTGTGCGCCAATTGGTCGATCGTGTCGCTCGCACGATTACCGATTGGGGAAAAAAGGGAAATTATTTTGCAACCGAAGAAGACGCCGATACGTTTTATTCGGAACTGACATTTCTGCTGGTCAATCAATACATGGCATTCAACAGTCCGGTCTGGTTCAATGTCGGCATCGAAGAAAAACCGCAATGTTCCGCGTGCTTTATTAATTCCGTCGAAGACACGATGGAATCGATTCTCGAACTTGCGCGAACAGAAGGTCGATTGTTCAAATGGGGTTCCGGCACGGGATCGAATTTATCCTCACTCCGGTCTTCGAAAGAAACTCTTTCCCACGGCGGTACGGCATCCGGACCGGTTTCATTCATGAAAGGTTATGATGCATTTGCCGGCGTGATCAAATCGGGCGGCAAGACACGACGTGCGGCAAAAATGGTCATCCTGAATACCGACCATCCCGATATTATGGAATTTATCCGATGCAAATCGGATGAAGAGAAAAAAGCATGGGCGTTGATCGATGCCGGATATAACGGCGGATTTAATGTTCCCGGCGGCGCATACGATTCTGTTTTCTACCAGAATGCAAATCACTCCGTCCGGGCCACCGATGCATTCATGCGGGCCGCTATCGATGATAAAGAGTGGACGACAAAATCGGTACGCGACGGAAAAACGATGGACACGCTTCGGGCACGTGACGTTATAAAAGAAATGTCTGAAGCCGCATGGATTTGCGGCGATCCCGGAATGCAATTTCATACCACCATCAATAACTGGCACACATGCTCGAATACTGCGCCGATCAATTCTTCCAATCCGTGCAGTGAATATATGTTCCTCGACGACACCGCGTGCAATCTTGCTTCGCTGAATCTGATGAAGTTCCGCACCGATGACGGAGAATTCGATACCGAATCGTTCTGCCACGCCGTCACGGTAACCATTACCGCACAGGAAATTGAAGTGGATAACGCAAGTTATCCGACACCAAAGATTACACAAAACAGTTTCGATTTTCGTCCGCTCGGACTCGGCTACGCCAATCTCGGCGCTCTCCTGATGGCACGCGGACTCGCGTACGACAGCGAAGAAGGCAGATCTTACGCCGCGGCGATCACGGCATTGATGAGCGGACAGGCATACAAGCAATCCGCATTTGTTGCGAAAGAACTTTCTCCCTTTAAAGGTTACGAAAAAAACCGCGAACCGATGCTGAAGGTCATGAAGATGCACGGCCTCGCGGCGGATAAAATTGAAGACCGGCATGTTCCCGGCGATCTTCTCACCGCAGCCCGGAAAGTGTGGGATGATGCCTACGCTATCGGGCGTGAATACGGTTTCCGCAATTCGCAGGCAACAGTTCTCGCACCGACGGGAACGATCGGATTTATGATGGACTGCGACACGACCGGGGTCGAACCCGATATCGCCCTTGTAAAATATAAGAAGCTCGTCGGCGGCGGGATGCTGAAAATCGTCAACCAGACCGCCCCGCTCGCGCTGAAAAAACTCGGCTACATCGATGAGCAGATCGAACACATTACGGCGTACATCGACAAAAACGATACGATCGAGGGCGCTCCGCATTTAAAAGAAGAACATCTTTCCATTTTCGATTGTGCATTCAAACCGGCAAAAGGCGAGCGTTCCATTCATTATATGGGACACATCAAAATGATGTCGGCAGTTCAGCCGTACATTTCCGGTGCGATCTCCAAGACCGTCAACATGCCGACCGAAGCAACTGCTCAGGATATTTCCGATGCCTATATTGAAGCATGGCGTTTGGGTTTGAAAGCCATTGCCATTTATCGCGACGGTTGCAAGCGCACACAGCCGCTGAATACCAGTCTCGACCAGATCGGAACGACGGCAAAGAAACGCGCTATTCGCAATCGCCTTCCCGACGAGCGTCAGGCAATCACACACAAATTCTCCATTGCCGGACATGAAGGATATATTACCGTCGGATTGTATGAAGACGGCATTCCGGGCGAAATCTTTATCACGATGTCGAAAGAAGGATCCACGATTTCCGGATTGATGGATGCGTTTGCGACATCGGTTTCGATGGCGCTGCAATACGGCGTTCCTCTCCGTGTTCTGGTGGAAAAATTCTCCCACATGCGATTCGAGCCGAACGGTTTCACCGGCAACAAAGATATTCCGATAGCGAAATCGATTCTCGATTATATTTTCCGGTGGCTCGGGAAAAAGTTTCTTCCTGCGGACGAACTACCAGCGACGATCGAAGAAAATGTGGAGATTGCCGTTGCCGGAGCTCTCACGGAATCGAAAATTGCCTCGTCCCGGACGCGGGAACGACAGGAACATGAAGTGTTCCAGTCGCAGGCAGACGCACCGCCGTGCCATCAGTGCGGCAGTATCATGATCCGGAGCGGAAGCTGCTACAAATGCCGTAACTGCGGCGAAACTTCGGGCTGCTCGTAATATCCATTTTGATCGGCGCATACAAAAAAGGATCTTCAGCAGTGAAGATCCTTTTTTATTCCCGTGAATGTTTCGAGAATTCATTGATTCCCACGGACATGGCGGCGTTTTTCCCCTTCCTTCATTCCAAATTATTTTTTATATTATACACAACGTCAAATCATCATAAAAAATAATCCGGTATGAAAACATATACACGCATTAGTTTTGTTTGTCTCCTCAGTGCAATCATGATTCTATCACAGACAAAAATGGCGGTGGGGCAAAATCTTCCCGAAACCAAAGTGCCTCCGACGAAGATTACCGGCAAGCATCATGCCACGTTACGAAAATATTTTCTGTCCGTCGACGATGTAACGGATGGATTCGATCAACCAATCGAAAAAATTCTTATGGATCTTCTTCCGATTCCATATAGAACCGGTTGCAAAGAGATGGTGAATCTCTGGGGACCGAAAGCGAAAGGTACCAGCGCGTTATTGCCGAGAGGAGTCTATATGAACACGATGCCCGATAGTGTGATACACATTTTTCTGGCATACACCTGCTACTCGAGCGCCCAGGGTTTCGGAGATCATTATTACGATGAGCGGCTTGCACTCCTGACCATCGAACGAACTGCATCGACCTTTTCCATGCTGCCGTTTTCACAACAATGCACTCAATGTTCCGAGTTATCCCGCATCGGTCTATCGGAAGACACGCTCCAAATTGCAGACATGCCCGTCATCAGTATTGTTTCTTCGATTTCCAATGATAACCCGTGTTGTAACGGATCACGAACCCTCGAAGAGCGATACCGGTATTATTACAAACTGGACAATCACTCGGTCACGCCGGTTGCATCTCTTCTCGACTATCGAAAAGAATCCGGTCATCTGGAAAACGGCAGTGATTCCATAGCGGAATATTCGGCAAACCGCTGGCTTGAATTCGATAAAGCAGGAAACATATCGAAAATCGTTATGAACTACACGGAAACAGTCACCAATCAGCCGACAAGGGGCGGAGTCAATCACACTTATCTGGAACAGAAAACGGCAGGCATTTGATAAAGCAGGAAATTAATTTCTCACCGTTCACTCCCACTCGATCGTTGACGGCGGTTTTGAACTGATATCATACACGACGCGGTTGATTCCGCGCACTTCATTCACGATACGGCTTGAAACACGGGCAAGAAGTTCGTACGGCAACTGCGCCCAATCGGCAGTCATGCCATCGGAGCTGTTGACCGCCCGAAGAGCGATCACATTTTCGTAGGTTCGTTGATCCCCCATCACACCGACGGTCTGTACCGGCAGTAAGACGCAAAATGCCTGCCAGACCTTTTCGTACAATCCTGCCCGGCAAATCTCCTGAATAAAAATTTCATCCGCTTCACGAAGGACGTGCAATTTTTCGGATGTAACATCTCCCAGAATCCGTACGGCAAGACCGGGACCGGGAAACGGATGCCGCACGATATACTCGTCGGGAAGTCCCAACGTTTTCCCGACCGCTCTCACTTCATCTTTGAACAACTCGCGGAACGGTTCGATCAATTTGAAACTCATTTTTTCCGGAAGCCCGCCAACATTATGGTGCGTTTTGATCGTATGTGACGGACCGCGGAACGAAACCGATTCGATCACATCGGGGTACAATGTTCCCTGGGCAAGAAATTCAACGCCGCCGATCTTCTTTGCCTCCTGTTCGAAGACATCGATAAACGTGGCACCGATGATTTTCCGTTTCTGTTCCGGATCGGTGACGCCGTTGAGTTTTTCCAGGAACAGGCCGGACGCATCCACATAATCGAGGTTGAAATGATACGTATCCCGGTACAATTTCAGGATACGTTCGCTTTCACGCTTTCTCATCAAACCGTTATCGATGTGAATACAAAAAAGCCGGTCATCGATTGCCTGATGCAGTAATACGGCAAGAACAGACGAATCGACACCGCCGCTCAAGGCACAGATCACCTTGCCGGTCCCGACGGTCGACCGGATCTGTTCGATTTCCTTTTCGATAAACGATCCTGCATTCCATCCGCCCTTCGCACCGCAAATCGTAAAGACAAAATTATGAAGAATCTTCTCTCCTTCCGTCGTATGGGCAACTTCCGGATGAAATTGGACTCCAAAAATCTTTTTCGTTGCATTGCGTATGGCACAGATCGGTGAATGAGAGGAATGACCGATACGGTCAAATCCTTCCGGCAATGTCGTCAATGCATCGCCATGACTCATCCATACGACGGTAGACGAACCAGGTTTCGCACCATTCAATCCGGAAAAAAGATCCGTGGCATCATCGATGATAACCTCCGCATAACCGTATTCATGTTTTGCCGAAGTATCCACACGCCCGCCGAGCTGATACGCGATCATTTGCAAACCGTAACAGATGCCAAGAATAGGAATACCAAGAGAAAATAATTCCGGCGATGAGTGCGGAGCACCGGGGTCGTACACGCTCGAAGGACCTCCGGAAAAAATGATGCCCTTCGGATTGAGTGTTCGGATTTTCTCGACGGGGTAATTAAATGCATGAAGTTCGGAATAGACTCCCAGTTCCCGTACCCTCCGGGCGATCAATTGGGAATATTGCGAACCGAAATCAAGAACCAGGACCATTTCTGAATGCTGCATCATACCTTCCACGAAAGTTAACGATAGTGAATAATACAAAAATATTTCAAGAATCAGCGCACAACTGCCATTTTTTTGACCGCAACAAAATTTCCTGCAACAAGCCGGTAAAAATAAATTCCGCTTGCCACAGTGCCGGCATTCCACGTAACGCTTTTATTTCCCGGCGGCTGGTATTGATTGATAAGCGTGGTGACTTCCCTTCCCAGGACATCATAAATTTTTAATACGACATGCGATGCTTTCGGCATTGCATATTGAATAGTCGTGACAGGATTGAATGGATTGGGAAAATTTTGTTCGAGGACAAATGATAACGGTAATGATTTCGGGACAATCACGCCGCTTGGCGCGGGCAGTACCGGACCGGATGCAATAATCGTCATGAACCGAATTGCGGGATTCGTGATAACGATGCTATCCAGCGACTTCATGTCGACCGCGACGCCGAGCGAATCCATCATAACGACCGAATTGGTAAAGGAAGAATTGATCAGTTGTTTCGGCCAGATGATCGTCATCGGGTAATCTCCGCCGAAAAAATATCCCGGAGTGAACGTCAATTTGAATGTGTCGATTTGTGAGGAAGAAAAATATCCCCGCATATCTGTCCACGATCCGTACCCGAATTTCAATAAGGAATTATGCGGATCGACAAAACGTGCATCGAATAATCCCGGGGTCGGTGGAGGCACTTCAAATTCTCCTTCGGAAAAATCGATGTTGGTTGCCTGAGAATCGACTCCCCAAATCCCGTAGCGCGCTCCGGGGCGTTCGCCCCACCACACCTCGCGGCGATTGATTCCCGTACTGTCATGAACGGTGAGTTGAATCTTCACCCGTTGAGGAACCGGAAGAACGCTGAAAAAAAAATTCGAGTCGATGATGCCGTACGATTGAATGTCCAGTGAATAGCCGCTCGCCGACCGCGGAACAATCTGTTCCCACATCGGTTTTAATGTGAGACCGACGGTTGTTGTTCCTGCATCAACACGTTTAAAAATATACCTTCCGGCAGAGTCCGTCCACGCGGAGTCGGAAAAATTTCCGATGCACCGCACAAGCCAATGACTCAAACCGGGCTCGGCGCTGTCCTGAATACCGTTTTCATTCAAATCATGAAATACTCGTCCGCTGATAACATTCCACGGAAAATAATTGCCGAATGTATTCCCGCCGCTCGTATCATTGAAACCGAGGTTGACGGTATACGAACCCTGTGGCGGATATGTCGGGGTCCAGTTCGCCCGCGATCCCTGGTTGAGAACATACGTGCCGGAATCAAGATTAGTGATGGAAAATTCACCGGATGAATCTGTGTACACCGTTCCCTGAATCTTACCGGAAATGGACACTGGCCAATTGGCAACTCCCGGCTCAGCATTCAGAAGCGAACTGTCCCGGTTAAAATCATCCACGACCCGTCCCCGAATCGTACCGAACTTCGGAGATCCATACACAATATCGCCCGGAAATATCGGAGCGATTTTATAAACGTATCTTCCGGAATCATCCGGCTCGGTCGTCATCAACCCCCGTATCGTATCGATATACGCACCGAGCGGTGGGAGAGTAAATGTCGATGCCGGTGATTTATCACTGCGAAGTGTGAACCATATCGACATATCGGAGGTCGGCAAGGTATTGCCGAATCCATCCGAAAGATTCACCGTACCGGCAGAAGGATTCACATACGAATAGACCATAAGATTATGAAATTCCACAAGAGAACTTTCATACGGCTCCCCGGTACTGAATTGAGTTTTTCCATTTGCATAACTCCCGGTATGGAAATCAGATATTTTTTTATCAACATAACCCGGAACCGGTTGCAGGGAATCTTCAAGGATGTAATCGTTCGGCTGATAGATTGTCTTCGAATTCATATTGCCGGGAGGCTCTTCGTTAGGTCCTCCGCTGAAAAGAACTTTTTGACCGGTCTTGATTTTAAAAAATTCATTGAACGCCGGAGACGATAACGGTTTGACGATGATGGCGTGCCACGGATTCGTATCCGATCCGGCATCGCTGAAGAGCATCGCCGGAGCGCCATCAAACCGGTCGTAAAGAATATTCAAGGGAACCACGCAAACAGCTTCCGTTTTTACTAAATCGTTCAGGTACGTTGATGTCTGAAGTCCCCAATCAAATGGATTTGTATACTGAATGGAATCGGCAATCATCAACCAGGGTGAGGGAACTTGCTGGATTTCCTGAATTGTGTGTTCTGCATAGTCCGTTGCCGTAAAGCTTCTCGGCCTTGACCACGGACCATCTCCGTCGGCCGCATGCACCTGCACATCCCAATAATACGTTGTGCCACTTACCATCTGGGAGAACAACGTCAATGTATCAGCAACGGTTTGATCAATAATTATAAATGGTGGTGGAAACGTCGAATCTTCACTTACGCGAACCTGATACGAAAGGGCACCCGGAATCGCATGCCATCGCAACGGCATGTCAGTGAGTTGATACGGATAACCGTTCGCGGGAGAAAGTAAAGGGACTTTAAATAAACCTCCGCCATCGGTTGTGTTGTAAATGGTTTTTTCTCCACCGACAACAAAACCGGTGTTCGTTTCCGGAAAAGAAACACCGAAGAGAGGAATACCGGTATTGATCGATTCTTCATACCAATTTTTTCCTCCATTGGTTGTCCGTATGACAATGGCGCTATCGACACTTCCCGTTACTTGAAAGCCTACCGCAACAGCCGTGGAAGGAGTCGGACATGCAACGGCCGTGAAATTTATTCCGTCGATAAAGGATTGTGACGCCCATGATTGTCCGCCGTCGGTTGTTCTCAAAATTTTATCATTATATCCGACGGCAAACCCGTTGTTCGCGTCGGCAAATGAGACCCGGTATAAATTATTTGACGGCTTTGCGATCCAAACCGTTCCGCCGTTCGTGGTCCGAAGAATATTTCCCAGTCCGACGATTACTCCTTTATTGCCATCGAAAAAGAAAACACCCCTGAGTGAAATCCCGATACCGCTTTGCTGTTGCGTCCATGTACTTCCGCCATCCGTCGTGCGGAGGATAAGACCGTTATCGCCGACGACCGTTCCGATATTAGCATCGGAAAAATAAACACCGAATAATGTTCCCGATGAGAACGGATTAATCGCATTCCATGTTCCGCCGCCATCGGTCGTTTTGATAATAATGCTATTCGCTCCAACGGCGTAACCGGTATCTGCATTGAGAAAATAGACACCATACAGCGTTGACGATGTACCGCTCACTTGCGCCTTCCAGGAGGATCCTCCGTTCGCCGTTCGTAAAATACCACCCCCCGTTCCCACAGCAGTTCCATTATTGACATCAGAAAAGAAAACGTCGTTGAGCGTCTCCGATGCCCCGCCCGACTGCATCTGCCATCCTTGCGCAAATGTGAAGGAATATCCCGACAAGAAGAGAAAGGTGTTCACTATGACGGCTATGCGAGTCTTCATCGTCATAGAAAACTCACGAAAAACTGTACGCGTGCAGGTTGGGAAATTTCAGAAATGGTACTATCGATGATATCGAGATCATGAGATCAAAGAAAATCCTCTCCTGCCTGAAAACGTTTCAACTCAAACAATCACGTTTTTGTTTTTTCGTCTGCGTATGCTTCGATCGGCAGGCACGAACAGATAAGATTCCGGTCTCCATAGACGCTATTGATGCGTCCGACCGACGTCCAGAATTTTCTCGTGCGTGTCCATGCATTGGGGTACGCCGCTTTTTCGCGTGAATACGGATAATGCCATTCGTCGGCGACGACCATATCGGCTGTATGAGGTGCATTTTTAAGAACGTTATTTTCTTTCGGCATCACACCGCGTTCGATCTCATCGACTTCAGCGCGGATAGCAATCAACGCATCGCAGTAACGGTCAAGCTCTTCTTTCGTTTCGCTTTCGGTCGGTTCGATCATCAACGTACCGGGGACAGGAAACGATGTCGTGGGTGCATGAAATCCGTAGTCCATCAACCGTTTTGCGACATCTTCGACTTCAATACCGGCATTGGTTTTCATCGGCCGCAGATCGATGATGAATTCGTGAGCAACGCGATCATTCATTCCCCGAAAAACAATCGGATAATATTGTGATAATCGCGCTGCCATATAATTGGCATTCAAAATCGCGATTTTCGTTGCTTCGGTCAATCCTTCAGCCCCCATCATTGCGATATAGGTCCACGAAATCATTAAAATGCCCGCACTGCCCCATGGTGCCGCAGAAACCGGTCCGGTACCTTTCGCGTGTTCCATGGTCACAACAGGATGTCCGGGCAAAAAATTCGTTAAATGTTTTGCCACACCGATCGGACCCATTCCGGGTCCGCCGCCGCCGTGCGGTATGCAAAATGTTTTATGAAGATTGATATGGCAGACATCGGCACCAAGTTCCGCCGGTTTACTCAACCCGACCTGAGCGTTCAAATTTGCACCGTCCATGTAAACCTGTCCGCCATGCTGATGGACAATTGCACAAATATCTTTGATGCCTTCTTCAAATACACCGTGCGTCGATGGATACGTTACCATGAGCGCTGCAAGATTACCGCTATGCTCTTTTGCTTTAGATTCAAGATCGGCAATATTGATCGTACCGTCGGCATTGGAGGCAACGATAACGACATGCATTCCCGCCATGACCGCACTTGCGGGATTTGTACCGTGCGCCGATGACGGAATCAAACACACATTGCGATGCAATTGCCCGCGCGATTCATGATATGCCCGGATAACGAGAAGTCCGGTGTATTCTCCCTGCGCGCCGGAATTCGGTTGCAGCGAAATCGCCGAAAATCCGGTAATCTCTTTGAGCATTCCTTCGAGCTGCCGGAATAATTCATGATATCCCTCCGCTTGCTCGACCGGAGCGAACGGATGCAGGGAATTGAATTCTTTCCACGTTACCGGAAACAATTCGGTCGTCGCATTCAGTTTCATCGTGCAGGAACCGAGCGGAATCATACTCATCGTCAGCGATAAATCTTTTTCTTCCAATGAACGGATATAGCGAAGCATTTCCGTTTCGGAATGATGCGTGTGAAATACCGGATGCGTCAAATATAATGAGAGGCGTTTACATGCACCCTGATAACCGGGTGACAGTACGGAAGCAATTTTTGAAGCAGAGGCACTCTGTGATTTATTATGAGCAAACAATTCCAGCAACAGACCTACTTCTTCGATCGTTGAAATTTCATCAAGAGAAATACCGACCGAAGCATCACCGAACCATCGCGCATTGATCCTTTTCGATTGAAGAGTGGATTCCAGATATTGCTTCGCTGCAGCATCACATCGAATGTGGAGCGTATCAAAAAAATCATCATGAACAACTGTATAACCGAGCTGTCGTATGCCAGCGGCTAAAATTTTAGTGAGGTTATGGATGCGTTCGGCAATTGTCTTTAAACCACGGGGACCATGGTACACGGCGTACATCCCCGCCATGATGGCAAGCAAAACCTGAGCGGTACAGATATTGGATGTCGCTTTCTCGCGGCGGATATGCTGTTCGCGGGTTTGAAGCGCCATACGAAGCGCCGGCTTTCCCCGCGAATCGATGGAGACGCCGATAATTCTTCCCGCAAGGTGGCGTTTGTATGCATCCTTCGTTGCGAAAAATGCTGCATGAGGCCCGCCATATCCCATCGGAACACCGAATCGCTGAGAATTTCCGACAGCGGCATCGGCGCCGAATTCTCCGGGAGGTATTAGCAATGTCAGACTGAGCAAATCAGTGGCAACGACAACCAGCGCTCCTGCCGCGTGAGCATTATTGCAGAATGAGCGGTAGTCGTAAACAGCTCCGTCGCATGCCGGATATTGTACGATCGCTCCGAAGACTTCACCGGTAAACGTAAATGTCCTGTGGTCGCCGACAACGACGCGGATACCGAGCGGTTTCGCACGCGTCTGAATTACGGCAATTGTTTGGGGATGACATTCAGCCGAAACAAAAAAAATACCGTTTGCCGGATGATCTTTAATACCGAAAAACATCGTCATCGCTTCCGCCGCACCGGTTGCTTCATCGAGCAACGATGCGTTGGCAATTTCCAATCCGGTCAGATCGATCACCATCGTTTGAAAATTGAGAAGCGCTTCCAAACGTCCCTGCGCGATTTCCGCCTGGTACGGTGTGTACTGCGTGTACCATCCCGGGTTCTCAAGAATATTCCGCTGAATCACGGGCGGCGTAATCGTGCCGTAATATCCCATACCGATCAGTGAACGGTACAAATGATTTTTTGCCGCTATCGATTGGAGGACGTTCAGCGCATCATATTCGCTGAGAGGAGGATCGAGATGAAGCGGATGCTGTGCGCGAATCTGGGGTGGAATAACGGATTGAATGAATTCATCAAGAGTTCGGGCACCGACTGCCTCCAGCATTTGCCGGATTTCATGTTCATCGGGTCCGATATGCCGGCGTGAAAATTTTTCAGCCGACGCTGTTTCGATTGGCATACGACCTTCTGCGTTTATTACAATTCTTTTTCAAAAACTATTCTGAACGTTCTGCTCGTTCAGGCACCGACAAATTCACGGTACTTTTTTGCATCAAGCAAATTGGCAACTTCGGATTGATTGGTAATTTTTATTTTTACCATCCATCCTCCCGCATACGGTTCCTTGTTCACAATCTCCGGAGTTTTTTGCAGCGCGGGATTGATTTCGAGAACTTCACCCGATACCGGCGCAAACAGGTCGGAAACGGCTTTCACCGCTTCAATTGAACCGAATGTCTCACCTTGATTCACCTGTTTTCCCTTGGCAGGAAGTTCAACAAAAACAATATCGCCGAGTTCACCTTGTGCGTAATCCGTAATACCGACAATGCCGGTATTTCCTTCAACCCGCACCCATTCGTGCTCTTTGGTGTATTTGATATTTTCAGGAAATGTCATAATGGTTGCTTTCGTAATAATGAATTAATCTCGATCATGATGCTTTTCAATAAAACTCGTATCGTACATTCCGCTCCGGAAAACCGGGTTGCGCATCACTCGCCGGTGAAACGGAATCGTCGTATGCACGCCTTCCACGGTAAATTCTTCGAGTGCGCTCGACATTTTATTCAGCGCTTCATCCCGCGTCGGAGCGAATACGATCAATTTCGCCATGAGTGAATCGTAAAACGGCGGAATGCGGTAACCGGCATAACAATGCGTGTCACATCGGACGCCATACCCGCCGGGCAAGTGAAAACTTTTGATCTCGCCGGGTGACGGACGGAAATCATGGTCCGGATCTTCGGCGTTGATGCGGCATTCGATCGCGTGTCCTTTCGACTTGAATTCTTTTTTCCGGATGCGTTCGCCGGCAGCGACCTGTAACTGAAGACGAATAAGATCGAGACCGGTCACTTCTTCCGTTACCGGATGCTCCACCTGAATACGTGTATTCATCTCCATGAAATAAAAATTCTTGTCTTTATCGACGATGAATTCGATCGTACCGGCGCCTTCGTACTTCACGCCTTTTGCACCTTTGACTGCCGCGGCTCCCATTTTTTCCCGCATGACCGCGTCGACAAACGGCGATGGAGATTCCTCGATCAGTTTTTGATGGCGCCGCTGAACGGTGCAGTCGCGTTCATTCAAATGCACGACATTGCCGTGCTGATCGCCGAAGACCTGAATTTCAATATGTCTCGGTTCATCGACAAATTTTTCAATATACACATCCGAATTATTGAATGCCGAACCGGCTTCGTTGCTTGCCATCTGAAACATCTTGTCGAATTCAGTGGCATCACGAACGATCCGCATTCCTTTTCCGCCGCCGCCGGCTGAAGCTTTGATCATCACCGGAAACCCGATGACATTCGCGATTTCCAATCCTTCTTTCGGATCCTTGACAACGCCGTCACTGCCCGGTACGACCGGCACACCGGCTTTTTTCATCGTATCTTTTGCCAGCGCCTTGTCGCCCATCGCCGTAATGGCCTCCGGTGACGGACCGATGAATTTCAATCCCTGCGATCCGCAAATCTCCGCAAACTGCGCATTCTCCGCAAGAAATCCGTACCCCGGATGAATGGCATCCGCATTGGTAATCTCTGCCGCGGAAATAAGACGCGGCATGTGCAGATAACTTTCTTTACTCTGCGCAGGACCGATACACACCGCTTCATCGGCAAACTTCACATGCAATGAATCACGATCGGCTTCGGAGTACACCGCAACCGATTTTATACCGAGATCCCTGCAGACGCGAATGATGCGCAGCGCAATTTCTCCACGATTCGCAATGAGTACTTTGTTGAACACAGCGAGTAATGAATTATTATGAGATAGTGTGGAAAGAACGAACCTGATCGGCGATCATTTATGACGGCTCGATGAGGAAGAGTGTCTGATTGTACTCTACCGGTTTTCCGTTTTCGACAAGGATCTTGACGATTTTGCCGGCGACATCCGATTCGATTTCGTTCATCAGCTTCATCGCTTCGATGAGGCAGAGAACGGTTTTCGGCTGAATCGTTTGCCCGACTTCCACGTACGGATCGGCATCGGGTGCGGGGGCACGATAAAATGTGCCGACAATGGGAGATTTGATCTCGTGGTATTTGGTTTCCGGACCTTCACTCTTTGCCGCAACAGGTGCGGGAGAGACTGCCGGAACTGCTGTTTGAGCAACACCCGGTTGCGGAACACCGGTTACCGGAACAACATGTCCTTGAGAATTTTTTGCGACGCGGACACGCAATCCTTCTTCTTCCACTTCGATCTCATCAACACCGCTGTTTTCAACTATCCGGATGATTTTTTTAAGATACGTTAAGTCCATGATTTCTCCAGTGAGTGGGACATAGCAGGATTCAACGGAATGACGCCGAATGTTGTATCAATAACGAGTGACAATTATGCCGCCTTTACGCGCTCGATGTAATTGCCGGTGCGCGTATCGACTTTAATCATATCACCTTCATTGATAAACAAGGGAACGTTGACGGATGCACCGGTTTCCACCTTGGCAGGCTTTTGTGCGCCGGTCGCCGTATCGCCACGGACCCCGGGAACCGTTTCCACAACTTTGAGCGCGACAGTGATCGGAATCTCGATCGTTACAATATCGTTTCCGTTAAAAGCGATTTCAACCGTTTCTGTTTCTTTCAGAAATTGCGAACCGTCGCCAACCACCTTTTCCTCGACGCTGATCTGATCGTATGTTTCTTTATCCATAAACACATAACCGGAACCGTCGTGGTAAAGATATTGAAATTCTTTCGTTTCGATTCTGACCGGGTCGATCGCTTCGCCGGCACGGAACCTCGTTTCGATGACTTTGCCCGATTTCAGACTCTTGAGTTTTGCACGAACAAATGCACGCCAATTTCCCGGGTTCACATGTTGAAATTCAACCACCGTCCACAATTCCCCGTCCATCCGAATAGTCAAACCCGGTTTAAATTCTGATGTTGTAGCCATAAATCTCCTAAGGATTGATAAAAAGGGAGCAAAAATGAAATAGTTGGCGAGTAATAATACGAAGATTGATGCTGAAAGTCAAGGAATCAAACTCCACTCTCCGTCGCATATCCACGATCCTTCTATTCAGAATAAAAAAATAAAAAACCCGTTGCATTTTTCAACACAACGGGCTCATTGACCTTGAATGAGTCTAATCCACATCATCCATAGTACGTACTTATTTACGTCAACGCGGAAAAAAAGTTACTATAAAATTTATATTTTTTCCAAAATACTGTTTTTTGAGCCAAATTTAACAATTTCATAATGAATTTATTTTGGAAATCGTTCTACTTCTACGTACTTTTACGTGCATGCAATTCATGAAATATCTTTTTCTTGTATCAATCCTTCTGACCGGGATGAACTGTTCGAAAGAGCAAGTGAAAGCTCCTGTCGTTCCGGAAGAAATAATGGTACCACTGTATGCCGACAAGCTCATACTTCAAAATCAAGCCAAACTCCTATCGACGGATTCTGTAACATACAGCCGGCAGATCGATTCGTTGTATCAACAATATCATGTCCGGGCAGCAGATGTCGATTCCACATTGGCATATTACAAAAACGAAACGAACCGTTGGAACCATTTGCATGAGTTGGTCGGACATCGTCTTGAACAGCTTCAGCAACAAGAATTTGCCAAACATTAGTTCATTATGAATTCGAAAACGATTCTCGTTGTCGATGATGAGCAGGATATCATCGACCTCATCAAATATAATTTGCAAAAAGAAGGTTATCAGGTTCTCGCAGCACGGAACGGCAAACATGCGCTCGAGCAAGCCCGCCACCAGCCGCATGTCATCCTGCTCGATGTGATGATGCCGGAATTAGACGGATGGGAAGTGCTGAAAGAACTCAAGAAGCATCCGAAAACCGCTTCCATTCCCGTTGTGTTTCTGACCGCAAAGGGAACGGATATCGATGAAGTGTTGGGGCTCGAGCTCGGCGCCGACGATTACATCATCAAACCGATCAGTATTCCGAAACTGATCGCACGCATTAAAAATGTATTGCGAAAACATGAACAACGCGAGCCCGTCCCGGCAACGCAACAATCCGTCATGGTCGGTGAGATTGAAATTTCCCGGTCGCAGCACCGCGTGAAAGTCGGCGGCAAAGAAATTTTCTTCCCGAAAAAAGAATTTGAAGTCCTCACCTATCTCGCAACCCATCCCGATCAGGTCGTCAACCGCGAAACATTATTGAATACGATTTGGGGATCGGATGTGCGTGTGGTCGACCGGACGGTCGATGTGCACATCCGGAAAATCCGCGAGAAACTCGGCAAGCATGCCGATTACATCGAGACGATCAAAGGAATCGGTTACCGCTTTCAGGAAAAGTAATGACGTTAGAGGAAAAATGCGGCGACGCGGTAACAGATCGCGCCGACAATCGCAGAAGCAGGAATCGTCAGTAACCAGGCAAGAATAATATTTCCGGCAACTCCCCACCGCACTCCGGACAACCGTTTCGTCGCACCGACACCCATGATCGCACCGGTGATCGTATGCGTCGTACTGACCGGTATTCCCGCCCACGCAGTTATGAGTAATGTCACGCCACCCGCCGTTTCCGCACAAAATCCGCCGGAAGGTTTAAGCTTTGTAATTTTCTGTCCCATTGTTTTGACAATTCTCCAACCGCCGAACAATGTTCCGAGCGCAATTGCAGCACCCGACATCAATATCACATAATACGGCACTTCAAACTTATGCAATACCCCCGCTGTCACCAGCAATCCGGTAATGATTCCCATTGTTTTTTGTGCATCATTCGTACCATGACCCAAACTGTACAGTGCGGCGGAGAGGAGTTGTAACTTCCTGAACATCCTGTTCACTTTTGCCGACGGATATTTATGAAAAATCCACATCAAGGCGACCATCAAACCGAAGCCCATCACCATTCCCATCAGCGGGGCAACGAAAATGAAAATGATCGTCTTCGTCCAACCGGAAAATAAAATCGAGCCGACACCGGCTTTTGCAATTGCCGCACCGGCATAGCCGCCCATCAGCGCGTGCGACGAGCTGGTCGGCAACCCGAAATACCACGTGATAATATTCCACGTAATCGCGCCGAGCAACCCGCACATGATGACATATTCCGTGACAACGTGAAGATCGACAAGCCCCTCACCGAGTGTTTTTGCAACGTGCACATCAAAAACGAACGCTGCAACTAAATTGAAAAATGCCGCCCACATCACCGCTTTGCGCGGCGTAAGTACACGCGTAGAAACGACTGTCGCAATGGAATTTGCCGAATCATGAAATCCATTCAGGAAATCAAAGACCAGCGCGATGAAGATAACGATGATTACCAGAGCAACCATGATGCGATCTTAGCCGTGTTTGATCAGAAGTGATTCCATAACATTCGCGGCATCTTCGCATTTATCGGTTGCCGTCTCCAGCATTACGTAGATTTCTTTCAGTTTCATGATTTGAATCGCGTCTTTCTCGCGCTCGAATAATTCTGCAATCGCATGCTCGAACACCGTATCGGCGTCGTTTTCATACTCGTTCACTTTTTCAAGAACTTTTTGAAGCGGCGCAGCATCCCGGAAATCCCGAAGCATCGAAACGCCGTGGCGCAACTCGAGAACCTGTTTCTGCATTATTTCCACGAGTTTGAGCATCGTTGGAGGACCTTCGCGAATTTTATACAGGACAAACCGTGAAGCACACCCGTCGATATAATCCATGATATCGTCCAGGGCGGAAGCGAGAAGATGAATATCTTCGCGGTCAAACGGCGTAACGAATGTCGAGTTTAACTCACCGTAGATTTTATGGGTGACGCTGTCGCCGCCATGTTCGAGGTCGTGGATTTTATTCAGGACCAAATCACGGTCGATATCTTTTGCACGGAGAAGATCGGGTAAGATCGTTGCCGCATTCACCAGATTTTGTGCGGATTCTTCAAAGAATGTATAGAATTTTTCGTCATGCGGAAGAAGAATCTGTATCAAATGATCAAGTCGCATCGAGGTGTCTCCTTGGATTTTAAAAATGTCGGTTTGAGCGACAGAATGTACGAATTCCTCTTGACATTAACAATTTCTTAACAATTCGGTAATATAAACTAAATTGAACATCCATTCCACGGAATAGTTATCTGAAGGCACCCGTCTTTCCGCCCCGCTCGACGAGCGGGATTATTCGGAATCTGAACCAAGCCGGAGCGTTATAAACTGGCCCAGAAAATGAGAATTATTTTCATTGATTTTCGACAGCAATATTAGTACAATCCATCAACCGTCATGCGCATACAAACAAAGCTCGCAATCGTCCTGCTGTCGCTTTCTCTCGCGGTGATCATCATCGCCGGAGTGTTTTCAACCATCACGCTCGATAATTATTTCCGTGAGCGTGTTTTGAACGAATTGAAAACGCAAACGAATGAAGTGGAATTCCTGATCCGCACCTTCCACACGAACGATTCTTCGGCATATTCCATGATTCAGGAATTTGCACATTCTGCCGGAGTCCGTGTGACTCTTATCGATGAACGCGGAACGGTCATTCTCGAATCTGAACTGAAACGCGAAGAACTTTCTCGTCTCGAAAATCATTTACAGCGACCGGAAGTTCAGGAAGCGCTTGCATCCGGCACCGGAACCAATCTTCGCAAAAGCGCAACGCTGAATTACGACATGCTCTATTTTGCGAAAAAACTTTCTTCACCGTTTCCTCCGGAAAGCAGTCTGAAGGAAACCGTATTCCTGCGACTGGGGATTCCCCTCACCCAGGTTAATGAATTGATGGCGGCCATCCGTTCGAAAATTATTATTGCAAGCTCCATCGTGCTGTTAATTGTCATCATCAGCAGTATCGTTGTCTCGCGGAAACTTGCCACACCGGTTCAGCGAATCGATCAGATTGCGGCGGAAATCCGCGCGGGCAATTATGAAAAACGAATTCCCGTCCTTTCCCGTGACGAGCTGGGCAAACTTGCCGAAACGCTGAACAGCATGATCGACCGGCTGAACGACGACATCACCAAACTGAAAAAACTCGAGCGCGTCCGGAGCGAATTCCTCGGCAACGTTTCGCATGAACTGCGCACGCCGATTTTTTCCATCCAGGGAATGCTGGAAACTCTATTAAACGGTGCTATGGACGACAAGGAAGTGAACCGGCAATTTCTCGAGCGCGCATTGAATAACACGCAACGCCTCAACACGCTCCTCGGTGATTTGATCGAGATCTCGCGCATCGAATCAGGCGACATGAAATTAAGCTTCCGCTATTTCGCCATCGATGAATTTCTCCAGTTGATGCTTTCGGAATTAATGCCGAATGCAAAACAGCACAACATCTCGCTGTTACTGGAACCGGTAGAGCACATCGAGGTCTTCGGCGACAAGGAACGATTGAAGCAGGTGCTGGAAAATCTCATCGACAATGCGATAAAGTACAACAAACCGAACGGCAGCGTAACGCTTTCCGCCTCGCGGAGCAATGGCGGTGTTCAGGTAAGCGTGAAAGACACCGGCGTGGGAATTTCGGAGGAACATTTACCGAGAATCTTCGAGCGGTTTTACCGTGTCGATAAAGAACGCTCGCGCGAAGCGGGCGGCACCGGACTCGGGCTCGCAATCGTAAAGCATATCGTCGAAGCGCACGGGAGTAAAGTCGAAGTGCAAAGTGAGGTCGGCAAGGGAACCACGTTTAGCTTTTCGTTGAAAGCATAGCACACCTTGTCATTCCCGAATGATTCAATCGGGAATCCAGAAAGAGATTTCCTGCACTCTGGATTCCCACTTACAATATGTGGGAATGACACCTCTTGTCATGCCCATCCCAAAATGACCCCCTTGGGACACGTTTTGGGCTGACATCCAGAACCCCAGTTCCTTTTAGCATTCCGCCAATTGACTCTCCCAATTGAAATTCTTGACTATGTCGCAATAAAATTTTACCTTTGAAGTGTAAACGGGAAATTCCAATCATGCAGTTTCGTTCTTACCGATAAAAGCATTCACAGTAGTTATTTACGTGGTACATACTTCGACACGATTTCGTCGAAATATTCATAGCTGGGAGATTCAAAATGAATATACAAGTATTTATCTTGTCGTCGCTCCTGTTAATCGGCGGTGAGACAATGCAATCCCAAACAAAAACCATCGGACAACATGGAGTACCATCCGGCATTCCGTTCAATCATTTCCATCCAACGAATCACAATCTAAAAATCGCAGCGGGATTCGTCCGGACTCCGATCGATTCGATCAAACAAAGATTACTCTTGACCGGAAAGCAAATCCAATCGCAAACGGGTATCACAACCGGCCCGCAAATTATTCGCAACCTCTACCAGATTTGGGCAGGTAGCGACTGGACAAATTCCACATTAGAAACCACTACGACCGATGCGAGCGGGAATGTCGTCGAAGACCTGTTCCAAACATGGGAAGACAGCGTATGGGTGAATGACAACCGGTATACATCTGTTTTCGACGAAAACGAAATCTCCGACCTCTACCAGATATGGGACGGCAGATCATGGGAAAACGACTGGCAACAAACGTATACGTACGACGAACATGGAAGTGAGACGACCAGCTTATACCAGACATGGAACGGCAGCACGTGGGCAAGTATCTCTCAGGATTATTACACGTACGACGTAAACGGAAACGAGACCGGTGATCTGAACCAGTCATGGAATGGTATCGTGTGGGAAGGAATTTCGTTGTACACATTTACGTACGATAACGACGGAAAATTGAAAAGTTTTGTGCATCAAATTCCCGATTGGCCGACATGGAAGAACATCGAACAATATTATTTTACCTACGACACGACCGGATTGGAGACCGGCTATTTGTATCAGAATTGGGTTGATAGTTCATGGGTAAATGTTTCGCAACATTTGTATGCATACGACCAAAATGGTAATGAGACGAACGATACCTATCAGAACTGGACCGGCAGTGCGTGGCTGAATCTCTCGCAACAGAATTACAGCTATGATGTGAAAAGAAACGAGTCCGGAGAGTTATACCAAACATGGAATCGCAATGGATGGCTGAATTACTTCCAGTATAATTTCCTGTATGATACCAAGGGACATAACACCGGCTCTGTGTATCAGGTATGGGCCGGTAGTACATGGACAATGATTGAACAATCCGTTTTGTCCTATGACAAGCACGGACAAAAAATCGTCGAGTTGTATCAGACCCAGAAAAATAACGACTGGACGAATGCCTCACGAAACTATTATGAATATCAACAACTGATTTCCGAACAACCAAACCTGCCCGCTCAATTCCGTTTACTGGATAATTATCCCAACCCATTCAATTCCACTACCGTCATCAAGTACGAGTTGCCGGTACCGAGCTACATGTCATTAAGAGTGTACAATATCCTCGGTCAGATGGTTACAACGCTTGCCGAGGGATTGGAAGACGCCGGATTCAAAACCGTGTCATGGAACACCGGCAATCTTCCGAGCGGAGTTTATTTTTACCGGCTCGCAGCAAGCAACTTCAACTATCCGTCACAGAAATTTGTGCAGGTAAAGAAGATGATGTTCATGAAATAGTTTTCACTTCGGCATCCCTTAAATCAAAAAACCCCAACCGGAACAGTTGGGGTTTTTGTTGTAACATAACAAAACGGTTCGATTGTTATTCCAATTTCTTTTCGATCGCGTTGCTCGTGCTGTCTTTCATCTTGGCGCCTTTTTTCATCATATCCGATTTGGTTTGCTTCATCTCTCCCGTTTTTTTCGACATCGCATCGGTTCCTTTTTTCTTCCACGACTTGCCCGTCGCTTTCATCGTATTGCCGACGCTGTCTTTCATGATAGTTGCCTTCTGCATCGCCGCATTTCCTGCTGTTTCGCCTTTCTTCTTCCATTCCTTGCCGGTGCTTTGCACTTTATGTCCCACACTGTCTTTCATGATGGTTGCCTTCTGCATCATTCCTTCTTTGGCTTGATTCATCTGATCGCCACCCTGCTTCATCATATTGTTCATCGTACTATCCTGGGCAAGAACGACTGTTTGCATTGCAATAACCGCGATAACGACTGCAACGAATACTCCGAATTTCTTCATACATGAGCTCCTGAAATGGTAAATGATTTTGTGAATTTTCTTGGGTTCCAAATGTATGAATCATTTCGGACAGAATCAAACGTTCACACAATTAAATCCTATTCATTTTTGACGAGAAAACCGACCGTCTCTGATACCGAAATCCACCGATGGAAACGGTACATTAAATAAGAATTACGAATCGATTCCGTTATTAGTGATGCAACCTGTAAAATCACGGTATTAAGTTTTTTCTTGAAAACGTAGCATGACCTGTCATTCCCACATGTTGTAAGTGGGAATCCAGAGCGCAGGAAAACTCTTTCTGGATGCCCGCTTAAAACGTGCGGGCATGACAGGACGTGTCTTTCCCGAATCCTGTCCCGCAACGTTTTAATGCGGGAGCTTTAATCAGGAATCCAGAACACTGACTTCCTTTTAGCATACCGCCAATTGACTGACCGAAACATTTTTCGTATATTTAAAGAAATCTCTGGGGGATTGATTGGAGTATTTTATGAAAGAACAATTCGTTATCACATTTCTATTTTCTTTGGTTTTCCTTTCTGGGTGCGCCTCCACAAGCAGCACACTTTACAACAAAGAGGGCATTGCACAAATCAAATCATGGGAAATCATCTTTGCTTACGAATCCGGTGAAGTTGAAGAGACCATCTCGAATCAAGGCGAATCGACTGCCAGGATAATGAAAACCGGACAATCATCAAGCGATCTTCAACTTCGAGATGATATTTTCTTCCATCTAAAAGATAAACTTAATCTATCTATCACTAAAGATTCAGCCCAAGCAGACGGACAAATTCGTTTGCATGCTGTCCATTTTTTAGGCGGCGGCTTCAAATCTCTGGATGTTTCCCTCTATGACAAGAACAACCAAATCCTTGCCCGTGTTCGAATTAAGAATGGCGACCGAAATGCTACCTTCAAAGACGATGACGATTTTGCGGAATATGCTGGAGACGCCATTTCTGAACTCTTAAATCCAAGCAGTAATGGAACCGATAATCATTGACGATCACAGATAACGAAACAAATTATTTGTGGACCACCGAGAGATCAATCTTTTTTTGATAATAAAACTCAATACCAAGACGTATATAACTTAAATTAATTGAAAATAATTTTGTTTACCTAATTTTATGTTTATAGAATTTGTAATTCCAATATCATTAGCTGTCATGAGTACGATGATCATTTGGTCGTTTACCTCGCAATCAAAGTTCAAACAAACATTACCTTTTGCCCTTATTCTAAATATTATGTTTGGTGCTGGTATTTTTGTTTGGAATTCAGCAATTTCGATCTGCATAGAACGATTCACTAATTCTCATGGTGGTGAAGAAGTTTTTGTTTCTGAATCTTACGACCCGCTGATTATTTCTAATTATTGGTTCACTCTGCCAATAGCAATAATTATCATCTTATTGTTTCTTAATCACTTTGTTGTATACAATAAAAAGTAGCTACAACATTTTTTGCGTTAAGCAATATCATCGATGAAAACGTACAAAATGTCCGCTCACATCAGAAAGTATTACGACAAGTGGGTATATAGCGAAACACTACTTGATTTGCCAAATATTGGCAAGTTCTATAACTTTATTAAAGTGTGCGTCAAACATCAAGGCAAAAAATATTGGAATGGCCACCGACTTAGATATTTCTTAGAGCAAGATATTCCACAACGGTACGACAATGAAGATTACGCTGAACAGATGATCAGACAAGCCGTCTCGATATTCGATCATATTTTATCTTATGAGAGAGCAAGTGGATATGATTATTGGCTTGAAATCAAAAGTCCATATGAATACAAGACAGCACTAAGCAATCTTCGGAACGCAAAGAATGAACCGCTTTACACTGATCAACAGGTTGAGTTTGAAGTGAGCCATAAGTATGGTATCGATTGGAAAAGGAAATATTAGTTATCAATTCCAGCACAATTTTCAGTCGGGCCAAAAGAACCGACTGCACAGATCTTCCCTCATTTGATTTATTTCCCAATTTCCCCTACATTGTTGCAAATTTCGTTGTCTTGTCAGACCATCCGAAAGAAGAACCAATGAAATCCCTCTCATTCACTTTGTTCACTCTCCTTCTGCTTCTCTGTGTAACTCCGATGTTCGCATTGAAAGAAGCACGCTTCATGCAAACACCCGACGTTCACAAAGACAAAATTATTTTCACCTATCAGGGCGATATCTGGAGCGTCGATATCGGCGGCGGAGTCGCAAGCCGCATTACGAACTCCCCCGGCGCCGAATACCTGGGCAAAATTCTCGCCCGACGGCAAGTGGATCGCCTTCACCGGAAACTACGACGGCTCGACAAACGCCTACGTCATGCCGGTCGATGGCGGAGCGCCGCAACGCATCACGTACATTCCCGGCTCCGTGCAAACAATCGGCTGGACGCCGGACGGACAGCGCGTTGTCGTCCGCTCGTATTACGAAAATTATATCGGCCGCGACCCGAATCTGTATTTTGTCGACAAGAACGGCTCCGCACCGGAACGCTTCCCGCTCGACCGCGGTCGGCTCTGCAGTTTCAACAACGACGGCTCGGCAATCCTTTACCAGCGCCGCGGCGACGAAGAATATCAGCGCAAGCGGTATACCGGCGGCCAGTATCCCGATATCTGGAAATATGATTTCACCACGAACACATTTACTGCCATCACATCGTACGTCGGCAAGAACGCTTACCCGATGTGGGTCGGCAACACGATGTATTATGTTTCCGATCAGACGAACAAAGTTTCCAACATACACAAAATGGATTTAGCGACAAAAGCGATTACCGCGGTGACGACATTCGCCGACGTCGACGTTATCAATCCATCGACCGACGGCGAGCATATCGTGTTTCTGCACGACGGCTATCTGAACGTTCTCGATATCGCCACCGGCACTGCTAAAAAAATTACGGTGCAGGTTGCAGCAGACGATTGGGCAAGCCGTCCGCGCATCATCAATCCGAAAGATTATATCCACTGGATGAATGTCGGCAACAACGGCAAGACGGCAGTCGTCGAAGCACGCGGCGATGTTTTTGTTGCGCCATCCGACAATAATATTGTCAAAGATATTTCCAACACACCGGGCACGCGCGAAATGTATCCGCAAATCTCTCCCGACGGAAAAGAAGTCGCATTTTTCTCCGACAAAACCGGCGAGTATCAATTGTACACGCAACCGATCGAAGGCGGCGAATGGAAACAGCTCACCACAACGCTCGAACGATTGAACTATCACCTGCTCTGGTCGCCGGACGGAAAGAAAATTCTTTTCGGCAATAAAGATTTTACGATTTTTTACGTCGACGTCGCCACGAAGAAAATCACCACCGTCGATCATTCGAATCAGATGAAGAACGACGAGTTCTACTGGGAAATCAGCGACTACAGCTGGTCGCCGGACAGCAAATGGATCTGTTACAGTCTTGTTTCGTACAACCGGAACAGCCAGATTTTCATCTACAATCTCGAAACCGCAAAACGGTATCCGGTCACGGATGATTTTTATGACAATCTCAATCCCTGCTTCGATCGAACGGCGAGTATCTCTATTATTTATCGAGCCGGAACTTCGACATAACGATGGATTTTTATGAGGATAACCACGTCGTCTCGAAACCGCAGAACGTGATGGTCGTGCAATTGAAGAACGACGAGCGTCCGCCCTTTGCCGATACGTCCGGCGCAAAATCAAAAGGCGGTCCGTTCCGCATCGACATCGACGGCTTGAAAGACCGAACGTATCCGATTCCGAACGAAACGGGAAATTTCTTTTTCCTGAAAGCCGGAAAAGGAAAAGTGATGTGGTCGTCCGTCGATCAATTCACCGAAGCGGAGTATGAAGAAATTTTCAAACCGGGCGCTTCGACAAAATGGCAACTGCATATGTACGGCATGCATGAACGGAACGATAATATTCTGAACGATAAAATCCGTGACTTCAATCTTTCTCCGAACGGTGAGAATATCATGATCCAGAGCGGATCGGATTATTATACCACGTCCGTCGACACGGCATATTCCTCAAAATCGTTGGGAACGAAACTCAAATTCAACGGCATGACATATCTTGCCGATTACCGGCAGGAGTGGATGCAGATTCTTAACGACATGTGGCGATGGTACCGTGACTTTTTCGCCGATGCCGCGATGGTCGGAACGGATTGGAAAGCATTGGGTGACAGATACCGCTCGTACATTCCGTATATCAATTCACGCGACGATCTGAACTGGGTCATGCAGCAGCTTGCCGGGGAACTTGCCACGTCGCACACATACATCGGCGGCGGCGACGTCGGACCGAATCTGATCACTCCTTCGCCCGTTTACACCGGATGGCTCGGTGCGGATTTAATTGCCGATAAGAAAAGCGGATATTACAAGTTTCAAACAATTTACGGTCCGACGGAATATAATGAGAACGTCACATCGCCACTCGTGCGACCGGATATTCATGTGGAAGAAGGAGAATATCTGATTGCAATCGACGGGCAGAAGATTATCCGTTCCGGAAGATTACAATAAATATCTTGCAGGTCGTCGCCGGACAAAAAGTAAAATTGACCGTAAACACATTCCCCATCGGCATAAGGCGCGCGGACATACGAAGTCGAGCCGATGCGCGGCGACGGCGGTCTCCGCTATCTCCACTGGCTGACGAAGAATATCCACAAAGTGCTTGCCGCAACGGACGGGAAAGTCGGGTACATGCACATCACCGCGATGGGCTCCGGCGGAATCGGCGAGTTCGATAAATTCTGGCGCGCGTTCCGTTACAAAGACGGATTGATCATCGATGTGCGGAGAAACAGCGGCGGCTGGACGGAATATTTCATGATCGATAAATTGGAACGAAAATTTACTGCACAAAATGTTCTGAGAAATATGGTTCCGTTCCGCTATCCGGGAAGCGTATCGAGCGGAAATTATGTCGTCGTCTCGAATGAAAACAATGGTTCGGACGGTGAAGCATTCGTCGAAGATTTCAAAGCGCGGAATCTCGGCACGGTGGTCGGTGTGCCGTCGTGGGGCGGACTCGTCGGCATTCTGAATACGCAACGGACGATCGATAACGGAAGCGTCGAGCAATCGAATAATGCTTTCTATAATGCCGATGGAAAATGGCTTGTAGAAAATCACGGCGCGGATCCGGATATCGTTCTCGACAACGATCCGGCAAGCATCATGGCAGGAAAAGATCTTCAGTTAGACAAGGCAATTGAGACTGCATTGAAAAATATTCCTGAGAAAGGATTCAAGTTTCCGCCGGTGCCGCAATATCCGAAGCGGTAAAACGATCTCTTGAGACTCTGGAGCGTACATCCGCAATATCTTGACGCGAAAGGTCTTGTCGCCTGCTGGCGGGAAAGTTTGCTTGCCAAAGCAGTATTATCGGGAAAAACGCGCGGGTATCGCATGCACCCGCAACTCATACGATTCCGCGCGCATCCCACACCGGTAGCCGCCGTCAACCGGTACTTATTTGAATTGTATATCGAAGCCACAAAACGCGGATATACTTTCGACAGGAAAAAAATCGGGCGGATGCGTTCCGATCGCAAAATTCCTGTTACACGCGGACAAGCTGATTACGAAATGGCTCACCTGAAGCGAAAGCTCCGGAAACGAGATCATAAAAAATATCTCGCCATCCGAACGGTTAAAACTCCCGAATTACATCCGTTATTCAAAATAGTAAAAGGCAGTATCGAGATGTGGGAACGCGGGCGGTGAGGTTGTTTTGCTGAAATAATTTTTGTACTATCATTATACATTCTTAAATATTTCCGGGCGGGAATATGAAACAATGCTTATCGGCTATCTTTCTATTTTTTTCGCTTACGTCTTTTATTTGCCAGCCATCGAGTAAACCAACAATCATTTATTTTCGGACGACATATCCTGGCAGATTTGCCGGTGGAGCTATAAAAGTACTGACCATTTCTCCAGATGGTGTTGTGTCCGACGTAAACGGGTATCCAAAAATATCTGAACAATTAACACCGGCAGAACATGATAATATTCTGCAAATGTTTGAAGGTTTTGATACACTTGACACTTCCTATGCCCCACTTAATGGAGGATGTAATTCCGCTCACTTTGAACATTTTAAAGTCGAAACAGCGGACAAAGAGAAGGAGGTTGTTTTAGCTGGCTGTGAGACTTTTATTGTGGATGAGAATAGACCGGAGGTGAGACAACTATTGAAAATTCTTTACACTTTTTGGAATTTAGGAGAATCAATTTATGAACGTGAACGTCCTTGGAACGGAGTTAAAATCACATTCAAACTTAATAAACTCGTGTATAGACTAAACGATACAATTAAGTGTACTGCTGTAATTGATAATCCTACCGACAGTGGGCGGACGCTATATTTTCACCATCAGCAACAACTTGGGTTTGTGATTCGCGGCTTGGGGATTAATATTTACCCACTTGTATCTGAATTTGATAGCACTACACCTCCAAGTGAGATATTTATTCAGCCGCATGAGAAAAGAGAGATTACAACTTCCGTAAATCTGTACTTGCCAAAGTACACATCGAAGTCTAACATTCAAGTGGATTCATTAAAAAAACCAGGTGATTATAGATTTTTTCCGCAACTTTTTATTGGACGGCACAATTCTTTTGATCCAATTATTGGCCGGTACGCAAATGAATTTAATCCAAGCCATCCCATCTTTTTTGAAATTGCTGATAGTTCATGTCCCATTGGCGGCCGGCTGGAATATGATACATTACGAATCAACGGTATCAGAAAACTTATCTTTACATTGACGATACAAAATTGGACAGATCGGTCTATCAATCTTGGTCTACAAAACCCCCTTGGAATTATAATTCAGATTTTTGGAGGTACTTACTCCAATCATAAATTTCCGCTTCCTCAACTTATCTTTGAATCTAAGGCAGATGGTGACGGTAAAACCGAAAATCAGATTCTCAATCAAGGTGAGTTGAGAACATTTACTTATACTTTTGATCCGGATACTCTCCGAGAAGGTACATATACGAACGGTGTTTATGTAAAAGTAAAACTCGCATCAAGTCAAATCCTGTTTGAACGATCTATTTATGTGATCGTAGATGATGATCTGTATCCTCGGTGGAAGTAGATGCCGAACTTTTAACATTATATCAAGAGGGTTATCCCAGCATTCCCGAATTTGCAAATCTGCTCATAAAGGATTATCCTTATATCAGAATCTTCCATTCAATCAAACCATAAGGAGTAATTCATGGCGGAAAAGAAAATCATTGCTGTTGTCGGCTCAACCGGTGCACAGGGCGGCGGACTTGCACGGGCAATTTTAAGCGATCCTCACAGTGAATTTGCGGTTCGTGCTATAACAAGAGACATCAAATCGGAAAAAGCGAAAGCGCTGGCAAAAATGGGCGCGGAGGTTGTCGCCGGTGACGTTGATGATGTTGAAAGTTTGAAACGGGCATTCGCCGGAGCGTATGGAGCGTACTGCGTTACATTTTTCTGGGCACACTTTTCGCCGGAAAAAGAAATTGCCAACGCCAAAGCGATGGCAACCGCGGCGAAACATGCCGGCATCAAGCATGCCATCTGGTCGACATTTGAAGACACGCGCAAATGGGTACCGCTGACCGATAAACGCATGCCGACGCTCAAGGAAAAATATAAAGTCCCGCACTTCGACGCCAAAGCGGAAGCCGATCATTTCTTCACCGATCTCGGCGTGCCGACGACATTCCTGCTGACATCGTTCTATTGGGACAACTTCATTTATTTCGGTATGGGACCCAAAAAAGGACCCGACGGTAATTTAGGAATCACGCTTCCGATGGGCGATAAAAAACTTCCGGGAATGGCAGCGGAAGATATCGGCAAATGTGCCTACGGAATTTTCAAAAAAAGCAAAGAGTTTATCGGCAAGACCGTCGGCATCTCCGGTGAACAACTTACTGGCACACAGATGGCTGCAACATTCACGAAAATACTCGGTAAGAATGTCCGCTACAACGAAGTCCCGCCCGATGTCTACCGGAGTTTCGGTTTTCCCGGAGCGGACGATCTCGGCAACATGTTCCAGGTCAAACGCGACTTCGAAAAACTTTACTGCGGTGCGCGGAGCGTTGAATTTTCCCGTTCGCTGAACCCGTTGCTCCAGAGCTTCGAAACGTGGCTCACGAACAACAAAAGCCGTATTCCGCTCGAATGATGCAGGAACATTGACGGCAAAATTATTGTTGTCCGTTTATGTATCTTACACACGAATATTCAAATGGCACGAGATTCATTATCAGGAAGGAAGCAATATGAATAACAATGTCTTCTACAAAAAGTCGATCTTTTTGCTCGCGATCTGTTTTATTGCAATAACTCTTTTGTCATGTTCCGCAACCAGACTGACCAACACATGGCGGGATCCTTCTTATACTTCCGGACCGATGACAAATATGATTGTCATTGCCGTCAAGAAAAATCCGCTTCACCGCAGATTATGGGAAGACGGATTCGCGGCAGAATTTGCACAGCATGGCGTGAATGTAACACCCTCATACCGGTTGTGGCCCGACGATCTCCCCGATACGGCGGATGTGGTCGCTGAAGTTCGTAAAAATAATTACGACGGCGTACTGATTGTCAGCAGATTGGAAACCTCTTACAGTACAACCGACGTTCCCGGCTACGCGACAAGAACACCCATCGTCGGTTACGATCAGTGGCGGAACGAATATTACACATCATACGAGCGCGAATACCATCCTGCCCGCGTCGACAGCACAAAAATCATACGCCATTTAATCGATGTCTGGACGACAAAAAAACCCGGGCACATGATCTGGTCGGGAATGGGCGAAACAATCGACCCGAGCTCCGGCAAAGAAGTACATGGTGAAATCGTCGACTTGATTACACCGGAACTGGTCAATCAGGGAATTATCGGACCGGAAAAGAAGTAAAGAAAATCTCTCTTCGTCACCGGTTCGTAAACGAAAAGCAAAATTATCCGTTCAGATACACGGGATGATATGTTTGCTCGCCCGGTACGATAGTCCATTTCTTCATCCGCAATCGATTTCGTCCGGGACGGCGCGTTCCGCGTTTGATATGATGATCGAGACACCAAACGGTCTCTTCAAACGCCTGCTTACCGCACAGGATACACAATCCCTGTCTCATTCGCCGGATTTGATACCGCCGCTGGCGAGACATATCCGATGACGACAAATCATCGATAATTTTTTTCTGCATGGTATATAATTGTTAGTGGAAGAAAACCGGTGTACGACATCGTGGATCAACGCAGTCATGTTCGATTGCAATCTATCGAAGGACTGTAACAGAACGATAACGGTACTATTATGATACTATTACATTGAATGATCTCTGCAGAAGTCAAATCTCTATCAGAAATGCAAAAGAAGATTTTTTCTTAACAATTTCTTACATTAGCAGTAACATAAACATAGCATTCAAAGAATATTTTAAGGACTAAAAATCGATGGAGCTCTATCTTCTGCGGCATGCGATTGCCGTTCCGCGGGGAACACCCGGATATCCGAACGACGACCGACCGTTGACAGAAATCGGTACCGCGAAAATGATCAAAGCCGCCGAAGGAATTTCTTTGGTTCTCTCCGATATTCAGATTATATTGACAAGCCCGTTGAAGAGAACAAAAGAAACCGCGGTGATCGTGGCACAGGCATTAGGAATCCCCGGCAGTATTCAGGAACGAAACGAGTTGTTGCCGGATGCACCACTCAACGACATCCTGCAGATGGTTCTGGAATTCCGTGAACAAGAAAAAATTATGCTGGTATGTCACGGTCCGAACGTCGGCGATTTTGCGGCAATGCTCATCGGTTCAGCGGAATCACGGTTGGCATTCAAAAAAGGCGCGCTCTGCCGCATCGATTTCACACCGGAATCTTCCGGAACGCTCGTCTGGCATCTTCCGCCCAAATTTCTCCGTTTACTGGCAAAGGCAAAAGCATATGACAAAACATCTCCTGAACACACCGCATCCGTACCCCGGCAGACTCATCGTCGTCGAGGGAATTGACGGTTCGGGAAAGTCGACACAACTTCAGCTTCTTCAGAAGTGGTTGATCAACAACAACTACCGCGTGTTTTTTACCGAGTGGAATTCATCCGCCCTCGTGAAACAAACCATCAAACGCGGAAAGAACAAAAATCTTCTCACGCCGACAACATTCAGCATTCTGCACGCCACGGATTTTGCCGACCGGCTTACGCATCTCATCATTCCGCCGTTGAAAGCAGGCATGATCGTCCTCGCCGACCGGTACGCATTCACGGCATTTGCCCGTGACGTTGTGCGCGGCGTTCACCGTGAATGGGTCAGAAATCTTTACGGCTTTGCCGTGAAACCGGACATTGCACTCTATTTTAAAGTGCCGATCGAGACATCATTGAAACGGATACTCAACGGAAGAATTTCATTGAAATTTCACGAAGCCGGAATGGATTTAAATCTCAGCACGAACCCGGCAGACAGTTTCAAATTGTTTCAGGGAAAAGTGGTCGAAGAATATGACAAGATCGCCGCGGAATTCAATCTCACTGTCATCGATGGAGGTCAGCCGATCCATAAACAGCAGGAGAACGTCCGGGAGCTTGTGAAGAACGCTTTGAAAAAATATCATCCGACTCCGTTCCAGCAGAAGAAGGAGAATGTGTATGTCCGTTAATCGTACAAGATTTTTCGGGAAAGGACTTCCCTACGTCGACGTCAGCGAGTTAAAAGGAAAACTGATCGTCATCGAAGGAACCGACGGCGTCGGCCGATCCTCCCAAATCGAAGATCTCCGGCGATGGCTGGAAATTCAGGGATACGGCGTTGTCACGACCGGCTGGACGAGGTCACCGTTGATGGGACAAGCCATCAACGAAGCAAAGGCGGGACACACGCTGAACGTCAACACCTTCAGTTTGTTGTACGCAGCGGATTTTGCGGACCGTCTGGAAAATGAAATTATTCCTGCTCTCAAATCCGGTTTCATCGTGCTTGCCGACCGGTACATTTATACGGCATTTGCACGGTCGATCGTCCGCGGCGCCGATCGTGAATGGATTAAAAAAGTATTCGGATTCGCACTCCAACCGGATGTGGTGTTCTACATGCAGATCGAACTGGAAAATCTCATCCCGCGGGTTATCACCAGCGAGACGTTATCGAAACGATACTGGGAAGAAGAATTGGGCGAAGGCATGGATTACTGGGAATCCGGGATGGATCTGCGGCTCGGCGAGGATTTTTATGACAGTTTCATCGCATACCAAAAAAGAATTCTCCACGAGTTCCGGAATATGACGAAACGGTTTAACTTCAGGATCGTCGATGCCGGGCAATCCTTTGAAAAGACCAATCAGGCATTGAAACAGGGCATCAAACAACTTCTCGACCATGCGTAACACGAAATATCCGCTCGCCGCTATCGACCTCGGCACGAATTCATTCCACCTTGTCGTTGCGGACATGGATCCTTCCAGCGGCCGGTTCAAAGTTCTCGACAAAGAAAAAATCATCGTTCGTCTGGGAAGCGATTCGACCGATATGAAATTTCTTTCCGAGGCGGCAATGAACCGCGGCATCACCGCGTTGAAGCAATTCAAGACTATCGCCGACGGCGCGAACGCACCGATCGTCGCCATCGCCACCAGCGCCGTGCGGGAAGCAATCAACCAGGAAGAATTTCTCTACCGTGTGAAAGCGGAAACGGATATCGACGTCCAGATCGCCTCCGACGTGGAAGAAGCGCGGTTGATTTATATCGGCGTCCTGCAGGCATTACCGGTCTTCGATAAAAAAATTCTCCTGATCGACATCGGCGGGGGAAGCACGGAATTTCTCGTCGGCAAACGGCGGCAAATTTCATTCAACAGCAGTCTCAAACTGGGAGCGGTTCGTCTCACACAGAAATTCTTCCGGAACGAAGAAAAATTATCGAAGTCGATTCAGGAATGCCGGTCATTCATTCGCGGCACGATGAGCCCTATTACCAGACAATTGAAGGCAATGAATGTCGATATGATTGTCGGGACATCGGGAACGATTGCCAATATCGCCAACATCATCCGGTCGCAAACGAAACGACCGTCATCCATGCTCAATAATTTTTCATTCACGGAAAAAGAATTGGCTTCTGCCGTCCGAAAAATTCTCGGTGCAAAATCGACCAAGGAACGAAAGAAAATCAAAGGGCTGGATGAATCGCGCGCCGATATCATTCTTGCCGGAACGCTGATTCTCGAAGAGATTTTCGCCGAACTGGGCATCAAAACGATGACCGTTTCCGAATTCGCTTTGCGCGAAGGAATTATTTTCGATTCATACGAGAAAACCCATGCGTCGTCCGGCAACGGACGGTGGGATAATATACGGCGAGACAGTGCTGTCCACCTCGCCCGATCCCTGTCGTTTGAAGAAAGACATGCCCGGCATGTTTCGACCCTCGCTCTCCGGCTATTCGATCAGACCAAGAGACTGCACCGGATGGGAACACGGGAACGGGAATTTCTGGAAGCGGCGGCGCTCCTGCACGAAATCGGATTGTTCCTCTCGCATTCACAACATCATCATCATTCCTATTATCTCATCCGGAATGCGGAACTACTCGGCTATACCGAAAACGAAAAAGAAATCATTGCCAATATCGCGCGGTATCACCGGAAAGGTCATCCGAAATTCAAGCATGAAGGATTCGCCAGGCTTTCACCCAACGAACAGCGCTCCGTTACAAAACTTGCTGCAATTCTCCGCGTTGCCGACGGACTGGACAGGTCGCACACTTCCGCCATACTCGATATCAAGTGTAAACGAACGGCGCGGGGGCTAACAATACATCTTCAGCCGGCGAATGGAACTTCTGTAGAAATGGAAATCTGGGGAGCGGAACGGAAGAAAGATCTTTTCGAAGAAACGTTCAAAACCGACGTACGATTTCTTACACGCTGACAACCAACCGATCGAGAATCTGTCGTGCAACTTTTTTCGTCCCGGCATCGCTGTGACGGATGAGGTCTGCAACCTGATACGAATCGACAACCCCCGCATACGTGTTGCATTGCTTGCATTTCAGAACATAAAATCTTGCCGCGTGATGTTGACGACTGACTTTGCGCATCTCGAAATCCGATGATGAACAGTGCGGACATGCAATTTTTTGCATAAAAAACTCTTTTCAAATAGTTAAGAAGACATCTGTTGACAACCGTGGGAAGGTTACGGCACAAGAAAGATATTTATTCCGGCCATCATTGTCAAGAGAAATATTTTTTCGACGTAACAATTCCGTAACATTGAAAACCGTATTGCGATTTGCTGCAAAAAAGGATTCAAAAAACGCTTGACAGAATGATAATACTGGATTCATCTCATCATAATATTCAGTCTCTATCTTGGAAAGAAAACAGATGGAGCCAATTATGTATGAATTAATTCAGCGCGGACATTATCCGCTCACCGATGATGCAGTTTCCCTGAACGTTCCCTCACGTCCCGGCGTGTATTTGTTGAGCATCCGCCTGGCAAACGGCGTTCATCACACCTTTTTTACCAATCAAACGGAAAATTTATATAGAAGCCTGCGGAAATATATCGTCAAAGATCCTGCCGAAATATCGGAAGACATATTTGAATGCTTGTTGAAATACCGTTGCTATTTCACATATTTCCTGGTACCGGAAACAGCATACCGCGATGAAATCGAAAAGATGCTTCGGAACACCATCGATCCGCTGCAGAAATTAAAAATTGTCAACTGCAACTGATTGATTCCGCGGAAGAGCATCCGCAGAAAAATTTTTTACATCCGGCATCCTCCCCCGAGATTTTTTGGCACCGTTAAGCGTTTGCGATGCTCAGGAGCCCTCCATTGCCTTCACTAATAATTTGTTCAATCCTTCAAAAACAAATTCAATTCCAAGGTTTTTCGGTTAATTTATACCCGGGCATTGGAACTGTGAGCCGGTCTTTTATGTTTGTTATCTGAAACTATTGAAAGCCTTTTACTGCAAAACAACGCATTTCTGCATTGTCTTTGATTGAAATCTATTAATATTAATATTTTGCGACTGATAAATTGTTCTATGCACAAACAGAAAAATCTATTTTTAGGAATCATCTTCATCATCAATGTTTCATGTTTTGCACAGACGAAGCCGGTGATCGGCCTGAAAATCGCCATCGATTCAGCACTGCAAAATTATCCGGAGTTACAGTCAAAACAAATGCAGATCGAAAGCGCTCATGCATCGCTATCGGACGCAAGCGATCAGGAACTCCCCTCGCTCACCTTCAGCGACCAGGTCGATATCGGCACGGACAACGGATTGGGAGGATCGTATTTTCCGTTGAGCATTATTCCATCAACATCCGGAGGAATTCGGTCGGGAAATAATTCAAATATTTTTTCCGGCACGATCGGCGTCGCCTACTTGCAGCACGAGTTGTATAATTTCGGATTGAACGGAGCGCGGACAGAATCGGCAAATTCTTTGATCGATTTCAGCACATCCGATTACGACCAGTCCTCTTATCTCTTGCAGTTTCATGTTGCACAATTATATTTTGAATTACTGCGATACCGGCTGCTGGTTGCCATTCAGCAGAGAAATATCGACCGGTACCAGATATTGTATGGTTTCATCAAAGCGTACACGTCGAGCGGCATTAAGCCGAGTGTCGATTCGTCCATTGCCAGGGCGGAAATATCGACCGCAAATATCCAATACATCCAAACGGCGGAAACATTCAATAAATTAAAAAGCGAGTTTCTCTATTTTACCGGCTTACGGATGAATGATTTTGATATCGATACAACGCTCTATCATTTACCCGACATATCGATCAATCGTCTGGAACAAAATATTTCACATGATTCAATCGATTCCGGCAATCCAATACTGGCGTATTACAATAACCGGTGGAAATATGCTCTCTCGCAGGAAAATGTGACGTCAAAAAGTTATCTTCCGAAAATTTATCTGGTCGGCAGTGCCTGGATCCGCGGCTCGAGTATCAGTCAAAGCGACGTGTTCGGAAACTTATCGACGGGATTGGATTACAGCCGTTCGAATTACATGGCAGGACTGGCACTCACCTATAATATTATCGATTTAGTGCACAAGAGCGATAGGACGGCCATCCAGCATTATCAAAGTGAAGCATTGCACGAAGACGTTCTTCAACAACAATCTCTTTTGAAAAATCAGTTACAGCAAGCGGATATTGCCATTCAGTCTGAGACCGACAGGCAAAAAGAAATTCCGATTCAGCTCAAAGCTGCACAGGATGCATTTTCTCAGAAGTCGGCACAATACGATGCAGGACTTGCCAACATCACCGATCTTACCGACGCTACGTATTTGCTGTACAAAGCAGAAACGGATGAAGCGGAGTTATTACCCAACCTGCTCGACGCGTTGCTGCAAAAATCGGCGGCCAATAATACTCTCAACATTTTTTTAGCGAATTTTTAGTATGATAGAATTTGCCCTCAAACGGCCGCTGACAATTATCGTGATCTTTTCCGGAATATTGTTGTTTTCCATTATCACGCTGTTCACGATACCGATCGATATCTTTCCGAAATTGAATTCGCCGACGATTTATGTGATTGAAACGTACGGCGGAATGTCGGCACAACAAATGGAAGGATTTTTTGCAACGCGGATGCAGGATCAATTTTTATATATCACCGGCGTTAAAAATATCCAGAGCAAAAACATTCAGGGATTGACGATCCTCCAGATGACGTTTTATGAAAACACCGATATGGCGGAAGCATCGGCGCAAGTTGCCCTGCAGGTTAACAGAGCAATGAAATTTTTCCCGCCGGGTGCCGTTCCCCCTCAGGTTATCCGTTTCGATGCGTCATCGTTACCCGTGGGGGAATTAGTATTCGGCAGTAAAACCCGTTCGCTGAAAGAAATTTACGACTTAACGACAACACGCATCAGACCGATGTTTGCGACCGTACCGGGTTTATCGGCGCCACCGCCGATGGGCGCCAACTCGCGCACGTTATTGATGAATCTCGATCCTCAAAAACTTCGCAGTTACAACATAACGCCCGATCAGGTTGTACAGGCCGTCGTAAAAAATAATGTCATCACACCCTCCGGCGACGTCCGGATCGGTAATACGATGTACATCACCACGAATAATTCTTTAGAACAGAATGTAAAAGATTTTGAGAAAATACCGATTGCGACGAACGGTCCATTCACCATTTTTATGAGCGATGTTGCAACGGTATCGGATGCTTCCGATGTCACTGTCGGTTACGCATTAATTAACAACAAACGATCGGTCTATATACCGGTTGTGAAAACCGCAGATGCATCGACCATGGACGTGGTCAACGGATTAAAAAGCCGGCTTCCCGAGATGAAAGATCTTTTACCGGACGATGTAACGGTATCGTATGAATTCGATCAATCGGTTTTCGTTATCAACGCCGTGAAAAGTCTTGCTGTCGAAGGCGCGTTGGGGGCATTATTAACCGGACTGATGGTTCTGTTATTTTTGCGCGATTGGCGAAGTTGCCTCATCGTCGTGATCACGATACCGGTTTCGGTCATCAGTTCAATTATCTTCTTAAAATTATCCGGTCAGACGATCAATTTAATGACGCTGAGCGGGCTGTCGCTTGCCATCGGTATTTTAGTCGATCAGGCAACGGTGACCATCGAAAACATTCATCAGCATCTGGAAATGGGAAAAGAAAAAAAACTCGCCATTTATGATGCGTGCAAAGAAATATCATTTCCGTTATTGCTGATCCTGCTTTGCATCCTGGCCGTCTTTGCACCATCGTTTGTGATGAACGGAGTCCCGAAAGCAATGTTCCTGCCGCTATCGTTAGCGATCGGTTTTGCAATGATAATTTCATTTTTTGCAGCTCAAATGCTTGTTCCCATTCTGACGAATTGGATTTTAAAGACGGAAAAGTACTCCCGGAAACATGGGAAAATACACGCTCACGCCGGAATGGCTCTCGACAAAGAAGAAGAAAAAGAAATCGATGAACACATAAACTATGAAACGAAGCATCCTGACAAAAACGATTTCTTTCAAAAAATGAAAATGGGACTTTTGCAGCAATTAGAAAAACTTTTTCAGAAGAGAAGGAAATGGATCACCGCCTACTTTACGGCGGTCGTGCTGGCGGCGGGATGTTGTTTCTTCTTTATCGGAAAAGATATGTTGCCGAAAGTGAATTCCGGGCAATTTCAATTGCGCATCCGCGAACCGGACGGAACGCGGTTGGAACGCACGGAAGAAACCGTGCATAAAATTCTGGCGATCATCGATTCAACGGTCGACAATCATGTTTCAATCAGTTCCGCGTATGTCGGATTGATACCCAGCAATTATGGAACGAGCAACTTGTATGTTTTCAACAGCGGCACGCATGAGGCGGTCATTCAAGTCGGCCTGTCGGAAGATTATAACGTAAACATGGAGGATCTGAAAGAAAAACTGAGATACAACATCCGTCACGACCTCCCAGAATTGCGGATGAGTTTCGAGCCGATCGAATTAACGGAAAAAATCATGAGCCAGGGTGCAGCTACACCGATCGAGGTGCGGGTTGCCGGAAAAAATATGCGCGATATTGAGACGTACGCCGATAAACTTCAACAGGAATTGTCAACTGTCTCGTATCTCCGGGATGTTCAGATTCAACAACCCCTTTCTTTTCCCATCATCCACATTGATTTTGATCGATTGAAAATTGCACAGATGGGATTGGATCTTTCCAACGTTGCCAATTCTGTCACCGATGCGATATCGTCCAGCCGGTTTACGGAAAAAAATCTCTGGCTCGATGTCAATAATTCGTACACGTATCAAACACAAGCGGAAGTGCCTGAATACATGATGAACGACATGAGCCAGGTCAAATCCATTTCATTGGTAAAAGGAATGAACCGGCCCGTACTTTCGGATGTCGCTTCGTTTTCACTTGATACGGTTGCCGGAGAATTTGATCGATCCGGACCGAGGCGTTTCGTTACCGTGAGCGCCAACATCAACAAAAAAGATCTTGGTACGGCAACGAATGCCGTTCAGAATGCAATTGATAAAATCGGTGACTTGCCGGCCGGGATGAAAATGGAGATCAGGGGAATGTCGAGTTTATTGACTGAAACGTTTTCCAGTCTGCAAAACGGACTTTTAGTCGCCGTAGTCGTCATCTTATTACTGCTTGCCGCCAACTACCAGTCGTTTAAACTTTCGCTGGTAGTATTATCGACCGTACCCGCTGTATTATTCGGCTCGCTGGCGTTATTGTTGCTGACCGGCTCAACGCTCAACCTGCAATCGTATATGGGAATTATCATGGCGATCGGCGTATCCGTCGCCAACGCGATTTTAATCGTTACGAATGCAGAAGATTTACGTTTAAAATATCGCGATGCGACCAAAGCGGCAAAAACGAGTGCGTCGGTACGATTACGGCCGATTCTGATGACCGGTTTTGCCATGATAGCTGGAATGATTCCCATGGCATCCGGGTTCGGTGAAGCCGGCGATCAAACAGCACCGCTCGGCAGAGCAGTCATCGGCGGTTTGGCGGCATCGATGGTTGCGGCATTATATATGGTTCCGTTAATCTATTCTTTCGCACAAGAAAACGCTTCATATGAAGATCCTTCATTATTGCCGAACCCAACTCCTTAATTCAAAATAATTCATGACAATGAAAAAATTAATTTATTTTCCGACGATCGTCTGTTTCCTTGCAGTCACACTGAGTTCCTGTTCGAAAAAAGCGGAAGCGACATCGTCAAAAACTTCCGCTCCGGCGAACGCAACAAGTTATTCACTATATGCCATCAAGAAACAAGCACTGGGAACCGTTTTGCGACTGCCGGCGCAATTCAGCGCGTACGAATCTGTCAGCATTTATCCGAAAGTTACAGGATACATCAAGAACATTACGGTCGATATCGGATCACAGGTGACAAAAGGACAGGTGCTCATGGAAATGGAAGCACCGGAAGTGGAACAAAACAGTCTGGGCGCACACGAACGATATTTAAAGGCATTAGCTTCTTTGAGTGCGAGTCAGGACAGTTATCACCGTCTGTTAAATGCCGCCAAGACCGCCGGCGCCGTTTCTCCCAACGATCTTGAAACGGCTCAGTCAAAGATGCTTTCGGATAGTGCACTGTGTAACAGCGAAAATGCAAATTGGAAAGCAATGGAATCGCTGAAAGATTATTTAATCGTCCGGGCACCGTTCGACGGGACAATCACACAGCGGAATATTCATCCCGGCGCTCTGGTGACCGTCGGCAACAAAATGGACGCAATGCCGATGCTGGAACTCCAGCAGATTTCGAAATTGCGCCTGCAGGTAAAAATACCGGAAACGTTTGCTACACAATTGGGAGCCCGGCAGAAAATTTCTTTCACCGTTGAAGGACTCCCGGGCAGAACGTTTGACGGTGTGATCAATCGCGAGGCGAATTCACTGGATGAAAAATACCGAAGTGAATCGGTTGAATTGGATGTGATCAACCACGACAAAACCTTTATGGCTGGCATGTATGCTGAAGTTTTGATTCCGTTGACCGGTCACCCGAATGCATATGTCGTACCGCAAACATCCGTCATCACGTCCACGGAAAAAAAATACATCATCCAGGTAATAAATCATAAAGCCAATATTATCAATGTCAGCACAGGAAATGAAAACAACGGAATGATTGAAGTATTCGGTAATATTGCCCCGAATGATTCCGTCATCACGAAAGCGGGAGAAGACATTAAACAAGACCAGTATGTTATGTATTAAAAGCCATCATCCGACAATGATCAGCGAAACACTTCGGCAACAAAACAGATTGCTTCCGGCCTGATCAATTTTTAACCCTCCATATTTTTCATAATCCCGCGTCTCTCACAGAGTGATGACACAGATTCTCCCGTGTCGAATCATGTAAAAAAATCTCACACCCGAATAAAATCCGGAGCAAACAAGCAACATTTTCACATTATTCAAAAGATGCTGAATAAAACATTGAAAGCAGGTTATTTCAAGTCCTGCACCTTGTTCGTGGAATATTTGATGTTGTCATTTCCATTTTAAAAATTTCATAACATTCGGGTAATACAAAGGTATTGTTCGCAACGTATTTTAGCACACTCTCAAAGAAGGCTCGACTTTTCAATAACCCAATCAAATTGTTATTTATTCACTAATTTTTAAGGGATGGTCATGATAAAATACTTGTTCTTACTGATTGTTGGGGTTTGCCTTGTATCGGCTACCGCATTATCTCAGGCAACATTCAGCGGCTATATGTTCGGCGATTATTACTACAATATCGCACGGGACACTTCATTCAACCATAAAGCCCCGTCCAATTCCGCCCTGAGTTCCGCTGCCCCCGGGCCGAAAGATATGCAAGCGTTTCAGTTCCGCCGGATATACTTCACCATGGATGACAAAATTTCCGATAAGTTTTCAACAAGATTTCGTCTTGAGGCGGATCAGTACGCAAATCCCGGCGTAACTTCACCGGCAGCAGGAACTTCAAGTGACGAATTGGTCAGCGGCAAAGTGGCACCGTTCATCAAAGAAGCGTGGGTTACGTGGAAAGATATTTTTGACGGAAGCAATTTCACGTTTGGTCTCCAGTTGACACCGGGATTCGCCATTTCCGAAGCTGCATGGGGTTTTCGATTCCTTGAAAAAACTATCATGGACCAGAAAGGACTCGTTCCGGCAGTTGACCTCGGAGCTTCTCTGAGAGGAAAATTGACTTCGGACGGAACGGTCAATTATTGGCTGATGATTGGAAATAATGATGCGAGTGGAACTATTCCTGAAAACAACAAATTCAAACGATATTATGCAAACCTACAAGTGCTGCCTGCGACGAATTTGCAGGCAACTGCTTATGTCGATTATGCCAGCGCTCCCGATATTTTGACCTTAGATAAGACAGGAACGGTGGGCAATAGTATATCGACGGAAGCAATCTTTGTCGGTTACGGAAAATCATCGCTGAATTCAACTGCACCAACCGAAACCAACATCGGCGCAGAAGTTTTCATGCAACAGCAATCTAACGGATACACAAATTCGTCCAAAACGTTGGCTTCGAAAAACGGACTCGGATATTGGGTTTACGGACAGTATTATTTTATGCCGGAATTCGGGGTCGTTGCCCGATACGACAATTACGATCCCAACACCGGAAGCGACAACGCGGCAAAAGGAGATTCACGCAATTATGCCCTCGGAGGATTAGTGTTCAAAGCAGATAAGAATGTTTTTATTTCCCCGAACGTGGTATATGAAACGTACGAAACACCGGTTGGCGGAACTCCGATCGACGCGTCGGTAACACTTCGTCTGTCATTCTGGTATATTTACCTTTAATATCTTTCGGTCGTTACACATTCAAACAAAGAAATCAATAACGACTTAACTATTTCTTAACATAGAAACAACTATTCGGTAATGTGAAAACATTACACTAATGAGGAGTAATTCAATGAAAAAATATTTTTTGGCACTTTGCATCTGCCTTGTCGCTTTCACCGGTTTGACAAATGCCCAGCTGAAACTTAACGGTGCAGGAGCGACATTTCCGTATGTGATTTATTCGAAATGGTTCGATGTCTACAGCAAAAGTTCCGGCATCGAATTCAATTATCAGTCGATCGGAAGCGGCGGCGGCATCAAACAGGTTATCGAAGGAACGGTCGATTTCGGCGCATCCGATGCACCGATGACCGACCAACAATTGAAAGATGCAAAGGATAAACAGAATACGAATATTCTGCATATCCCGACGGTCATGGGCGCGGTTGTCCTTACCTACAACATTCCCGGCGTCAGCAAAGGCCTGAAGTTAACGCCGGATGTTCTTGCCGGAATATTTCTCGGAACAATTACAACATGGAATGATGCAAAGATAACCGACATCAATTCCGGTTTGAATCTGCCCAACGCACCGATTCTCGTTGCTCATCGATCCGATGGCAGCGGCACGACGAACATCTTTACCGATTACCTTTCCAAGGTCAGCAAAGATTGGGAACAAAAAGTCGGTAAAGGAACATCCGTCAACTGGCCCGTCGGATTGGGTGGAAAAGGAAACGAAGGCGTTGCCGGATTAGTAAAACAATCCGATGGCGCGATCGGGTATGTCGAGCTTGCCTACGCGGTAAAGAACAATCTTCCGTACGCCACATTGAAAAATAAATCGGGAAATTATGTGGATGCGTCGTTCGAGGCGGTCAGCTCCGCGGCAGCAGGAGCCATCAAGCACATGCCTGATGATCTCCGTGCTTCGATCACTGACGCCGATGGAAAAGATTCGTATCCCATTTCCGGTTTCACATGGTTATTGATTTACGAAAACTCGAAAGACAAAGAAAAAGCAAAAGCGCTCCAGAATTTTCTCACATGGGCGATGACCGAAGGCCAGTCGTACGCAAAAGATTTGTATTACGCGCCGTTGCCGAAAGAAATCGTCAAAATGTGCAACACTAAAATCGCTTCGATCATCACGCAGTAAGACTCGTTGTCCCCGAAATACCAAAACGACATATTGATCCCCGATTCTTCGACGGGTGGAACGCAAATCGTTCCGCCCGTTGGTGTCTCGTACCGGGCACCCCGGAAAAAAGGAAGAAATATCGGAGATCTATTATTCAAAAATTCCACGCTGTTGTTTGCCGGAATCGTCTTCTCTCTTGTTTTTTTGATGACATGGGAAATGTACAACGGTTCCCGGCTTTCCATCGAAAAATTCGGATGGAATTTTCTTGTGAGTTCAACCTGGGACCCGGTGCAGGACCAATACGGATCTCTTCCGTTTATTTTCGGGACGGTCGTAACGTCGCTGGTCGGGCTTGCGATTGCACTTCCCTTAAGTCTCGGGGTGGCAATATTTCTCTCTGAAATTGCACCGAAGTGGTTAGCCCAGCCATTTTCATTTCTTGTCGAACTCCTTGCCGCGATTCCCAGCATCGTGTACGGCATGTGGGGAATTTTTGTACTGGTTCCGTGGATGCGCCTTCACGGGCAACCGTTTCTTTCAAAAACACTCGGCTTCCTTCCCTTGTTCAAAGGTGTTCCGTATGGGTTCGGTATGTTGACGGCAAGCGTCATTTTAGCAATCATGATCCTTCCGATCATCACCGCCATCACGCGTGATGTACTCCAATCGATTCCCAATCTTCAGAGAGAAGCTGCGCTGGCAATCGGCGCAACGAAGTGGGAAACGACGAAAATTATTCTTGCAAATGCGCGATCGGGAATCGTCGGTGCGACCTTACTCGGTCTGGGAAGAGCAATCGGCGAGACAATGGCGGTAACAATGGTTATCGGCAACCGGCCCGAAATCTCCGCTTCCCTGTTCAACCCGGCATATTCCATGGCAAGTGTGATCGCCAATGAATTTACCGAGGCAACATCGGATTTGTACATCAGCTCCTTGATTGAGATCGCTCTCCTGCTCTTCGGCGTCACGATACTGCTGAATATTCTGGCCCGATTGATCGTCTGGAGCGTCTCGAAAAAATTCCGGACGGCATAATGGCGCGACAGAAATTTATCTGGAGAAAATCGAAGAATATCATCATGACGACACTGTGCTCCATCAGTGTTCTGATTGCCGTTGCACCATTGTTCCTCATCTGTTTTTATACACTGAAGCAGGGAATCAGCGCCATCAATCTCGATTTTTTTATCCAGATGCCAAAACCGGTCGGCGAAACGGGCGGCGGCATGGCAAACGCGCTTGTCGGGACGGGAATCCTTCTCGGTTTAGGATGCCTCTTCGGCTTGCCGGTAGGAATTTTGTCAGGAATATATCTTGCGGAATACGGCGAGAACCCGTTCGGACAAACGGTACGTTTTCTCAGTGATGTTTTGAGCGGTATCCCGTCAATCGTTGTCGGCGTTGTTGCGTATGTCATCGTCGTTCTGCCGATGAAACATTTTTCCGCTCTTGCCGGAGGCGTTGCATTGGGCATTCTCATGATTCCGACCGTCACGCGCACAACCGAGGAAATGATACGGCTCGTCCCTCAATCGTTCCGCGAAGCAGCACTTGCACTCGGCATCCCGCAATGGAAAACGACGCTTCGCATCATTCTTCCCACTGCGCTCAAAGGAATTACAACCGGAATTTTATTGGCCATTGCGCGGGCGGCCGGCGAAACCGCACCGCTGTTATTCACTGCCCTCGGCAACAGGTTTTGGTCGACATCCATTTTGCAACCGATCGGATCGCTCACCGTTTTCATTTATGATTACACAAAAGCGCCTTTCGACGACTGGAACCGGCAGGCATGGGCGGCTGCTTTTATTTTAATCTCTCTTATTATTATCTTAAGTATTATTTTCCGTTTTGTCACGAGAAATCGAACGGCGTAATGCCGGAAGATTTCCTAGTCGAGAAAAAATATGGTCATCGAAAAATCTAAAATAGTCGCGGAAAACGTCAACACATATTTCGGAAAGAATCATGTCCTGAAGAGTGTTGCTATGAAGATTCCGGAATTCAGGGTGACGGCAATTATCGGACCGTCGGGTTGCGGAAAATCGACATTCCTGCGCAGTATCAACCGGATGCATGAGATCGCCGGCGGCACCATGACCGGTACGATCACGCTTGATTCCGAAAATATATTCGACATCGACCCGGTCGATTTGCGGCGGCGTGTCGGCATGGTATTTCAAAAACCGAATCCGTTTCCCACCATGTCGATTTTTGAAAACGTTTGTATCGGATTGAAGTTGAACGGGATGAGAAAAAAAGCATCATTGCATGATATTGTGGAACAAAGCCTGCGCCGGGCGGCATTATGGGATGAAGTCAAAGATTCGTTGAACAAATCGGGATCGAGTTTATCCGGCGGACAACAACAGCGGCTCTGTATTGCCAGAGCGCTGGCAGTCAATCCCGAAGTATTGCTGATGGACGAACCGGCAAGCGCCCTCGATCCCATCGCAACATCGAAAATCGAAGAGCTGATCTATGAACTGAAAAAAGAATACACCATTGTCATCGTCACACACAACATGCAGCAGGCGGCGCGCATCAGCGATTTCACCGCATTTTTTTATCTCGGTACGTTGATAGAATTCGACGAGACAAAACGTATGTTTACGACGCCGAAACAAAAACAAACGGAAGATTACATTACCGGTCGTTTCGGATAATCTGAAATCATTCACATCATCATAATTATATTTTAACCAAATGCTTATGCAACGACATTTTGACCAGGAACTGGAAAGTTTAAAAACGACGCTGATTAAAATGGGAAGCATCGCGGAAGAATCGATGCGGCTTTCCGTTCGTTCGCTGCTCGATTACGACAGAAAATTGGCAGAGCAGATTATCGACAACGATGACCGTATCAATATGCTGGAAATCGATATCGATAATGCCATCGTGGATTTGCTTGCGCTGCAGCAGCCGGTTGCGATCGACCTGCGGCTGATTCTTGCCGCACAAAAAATCAATAATGATCTCGAACGCATCGGCGACCACGCGGTCAACATCGCACAATCTGCCATCCAGATGCTCACACTGGGATGCGGAACGGCATTTTCGGAATTGCCTGCCATGGGAACGCTCGCACAAACGATGCTAAGGGATGCGCTGGACGGTTTTATCCATAACGACCCCAAACTCGGCAACACGGTGTTAACACAGGATGATGTGATCGATGAAATGAACCGGAGGGTAGTCCAGGAAGTGATCCATCGGATGAAATCGGATCACAATACGATCGAATGCGGACTCGAAATGATCCGCGTCAGCAGGAATCTCGAACGCGTCGCCGACCTTGCAACCAATATCGCTGAGGAAGTGATCTTTATCGCACAGGCACGTGTCGTCAAACACCACGCGGAAGAGCAGAATTCCGGCCAGCAGTAACGATCACGCCTTGTTGATTGTAAATTTCATGATACTTCCTTTGCCGAGCTGGCTCTCGATCCAGATTTTTCCGCCGTGCGCTTCCACGATTTCCTTACAAATCCATAAGCCCAAACCGGCGCCTTTGATATCCCTCACCTCGTTGGAATTCACTCGCGAAAATTTCTTGAACAATTTATCGACCTGTTCGGAAGGAATGCCGATACCTTCATCCGAAACGGAAACAAGAATTTTTTCCGGCGAATAATCTTCAACCGTGACGCAAACTTTCCCGCCCTTCGGAGAATATTTCACTGCATTGCTGACAAGATTCTGAACGACCTGGCGCAATTTCGTCTGGTCGCCTTTAATAAATGCTACATTCGGATCAACGGAATACGTCATCTGATGACGGTTGGAAAATCTCACCATCGATATCGCATCCTGCACCAGTCGTTCGATATTCACGATCTTGAAGTAAAAACTCAATTGTCCCGATTCAATTTTCGTAATCGAAAGTGTGTCTTCGGCAAGCTGGTTAAGACGGTTTGCCTGATCGACGATAATCTGAAGATATTCTTTGACGCGCTGCAATCCCTGCACGGACTCGTTCTTCAACAAGGATTTTCCCGCCAGTATAATACTGGAAAGCGGCGACCGGAAATCGTGTGACACGATACCGAGAAACTCCGATTTCATCTTATCCACCTCGGTCAGCTTCATATTCGTTTTGAGGACCTCGTCGTAGAGTTTCGCATTCTTAATGGCGATACCGAGATGATCGGAAAGCGTCTCCAGCACCATGATATCGGTATCATCGAATGCGTGAAGTTTGGTGTCTTCCACATTCAACACACCGGCAATTTCGTCGTCGATCGTTATGGGAATAGCCAGTTCTGATTTTGTATTGTGATATTCATAGATCATGTAGCGCGGATCCTGCGATACATCGTTACACAGAACAATTTCACCGTGCTCAATTACCCATCCGATTAGACCCTTGCCGATTTTCTGGCGATACCCGTGCGGAAGAAAATCGATAAAGTTTCCGGCATGCGCCTCCAAAACCAGTTCCTGCTTATCCTCGGACAATAAAAACACCGTCACATCGAAATAATTGAAGTTCTTCTGAATAGAAGACGCAGCGGCGTTCAATAATTCATCCAGCTGGAGCGTCGATGTCAACTGACTGGTCACTTCATTGAGCAGTTCGATTTGCGCAACGTGCTTCCGGGTGTTTTCCAGAATCGCTTCATTGGTGAGAGCGGATGAAAGAACGAGACTTAACATCTGCGCGATCACCGCATCGTCTTCCGTGAATGCGGAAGATTTGATGGAAGCGAACGCAAGGGCACCGATTGTTTCACCGCCGGCTTTCATCGGAACAATCAATTGCGATTTAATTCCCAGGTCCTGGAATTTTCCTTCCAGTGCATAACTAAAGACCGGCCCCGCTTCAATCTCGTCAAAAATAGTCGCCTGATTTCTCATCGACCATCCGAGCATTCCTTCATCGATACTGAAATGTTTATGATTGAGATCGGTCGCATCTGCCACCGGTGAGAGGGTATTGATAATGTAATGGGAGCGGGTTCGGTTAATGGTTCCCATCAGACAAATTTCATAATCGAACAGCCATTTTACTTCCAAGCGGATGATTTGTAAAATATCCTCACGCGTGTGTGCCGAATAAATCCGTGTAACAATTGACTGCATCGCTCCTAACCTGCGGGAAATCGCGGAATCCCTGCCGGCCTGATCTTTCAATTTCTCCGCGCCGCTTTCCTGCTCTGCGTTTTTTATCATCGTTGGTTTTGTACTCACATATCCCTCGACTGTAATGTCATTTTATTTTTCGTACAACTTCACCGATTATCCGCGGAACTTCTTTTTCCGTTTGCAAAAGATTCATGATACCCGTAACGGCCTTTTTGGCGACAATAATCACCAATCCGATACCCAAATTGCATGCACGGCGCATATCGTCTTCCGCAACGTTGCCGCTCTTCTGAATCAATTGAAAAATAGCCGGACGTTCCCATCCTTTCCAGTTGATTTTCAAAGAACAATTGGATGGAATCACCCGGTTCGTGTTCCCGACAATTCCACCACCGGTAATGTGTGCGAAACCGTGTACGTCTGCAGAAGCGCTCACTGCCAATATCGTTTTCAAATACGAACGATGCACTGTCAGAAGCGCATCGCCAAGCCGCATACCCAATTCGTCGACAAAATCATCCACTTCGAATTTTTCCAGCAATACCGACCGGGCAAGAGAGTAACCGTTTGTGTGTAAACCTGTCGACGGCAGACCGATCAGAATATCGCCGGCTTTCACATTGCGTCCGTCAAATATTTTTTTCTTTTCCGCCACACCGACAATCATTCCTGCAATATCATATTCATTGTCGCGGTAGAAGCCCGGCATTTCCGCCGTTTCTCCGCCGACAAGCGAACATCCGTTTTCCAGACAGGCTTTCACCATGCCGCTCACAACCTCTTCCGCAACTTGCGGAAGAAGCTTTCCGGTCGCGAAGTAATCTAAAAAGAATAGCGGCCGCGCACCGCAGACCGCTATATCGTTCACACAATGATTTACTAAATCTTCGCCGATGGTGTCATGCTTTTCCATCAGAAAGGCAATTTTTAACTTTGTACCGACTCCATCAACGCTGGAGACAAGAACAGGTTCCCGGATTCCGCTAAAACTCGCATTGTAAAAAGCGCCAAACGCACCGATATCAGTCAGGACCGACTTGGAGAATGTCGACCGCACTTTTTCTTTGATGCGGCTGACAAATTCGTCCCCTGCCTGAATATCAACTCCCGCCAGAGCATATGTTTTCGCCAAATCGCTTCCGACGTTGTGGTAGTGAATTAAGTGATTTGAATATACATATATTTAGCAACAAAAAGCAATGAATTCGCATTTTCCTGTGCTAAATCGCACATATTGTTTTTGCTTAAATCTCTCGTTTTGAGTATATTTGTTGATTATGAAATCGATACGGCTTCAAGGATCTGATAAATATATCGAAGTAAGAAAGATTTTCTGCCTCGGTAAGAATTATGCGGAACATGCAAAAGAGATGCATTCGGAAGTTCCGACAACCCCGATCGTCTTCCTGAAACCTTCAACTGCAATTCTCACTCATGGCGAAGATATTGTCATACCGAAAATTTCGCATGAACCTCATCATGAAGTTGAACTGATCGTTGCAATCGGCCGTGAAGGAAAAAACATTACCGCAACTCATGCCTACGATTATGTGTTGGGTTACGGCATCGGACTCGATATGACGTTGAGAGACGTCCAAAATGAAGCAAAACGAAAAGGTAATCCATGGACGGTTGCGAAAGGTTTTGATACGTCCGCACCTGTTTCGGATATCATTCCAAAATCAAATATTCCGGACCCGCATAAACTTACTATCCAATGTTCGGTGAATTCCACCGTTCGGCAGCAAGGATCGACCGGCAATATGATATTTTCTGTTCCCGCAATCATTGAATATATTTCTTCTCTCTTCACACTGGAACCGGGCGATGTAATTTTCACCGGAACTCCGGAAGGCGTCGGACCGGTGCATGACGGTGACCGCATTGTTGCGGAACTTGTCGGACACATCTCCATTGCCCACACCATTCGGACCGCATAACAGAGCATGAAAAATATCCGCCCGTTTGTTTTTCCCGGTATCGCTATTATCATTCTCCTGATTGCTCCTTTTTCTGCTTCTCTGACCGGCAATTCCGATCATCGCGATGCAGATGCATTTTCGAATCCATCACCTCGTTTTGATTCAGTCCACATTCCGCAACAGCAATATATCTGGCCCACCGATGCAAGTCGCCGGGTGACATCTTCATTTGCCGAATATAGAACGACTCACTTTCACGGCGGCATCGACATCAGCACGAATGGCGTCAAAGGATACAACGTGGTGGCTGTGCGCGATGGTTACGTGTATAAAGTCCGGATCACACCGAACGGTTACGGCAAAATGTTGTTCATCAAGCACGATGACGGATACATCAGCGTTTATGCTCATCTTGAGGGATTCAATGATGAGATCACGAAAGTCGTTCGGGCGGAACAATACCGCAGAGGAACGTATGCCATCGATTTACTTTTCGATAAATCCGCTGTGCCGGTCAAGCAGGGAGATGTCGTGGCATATTCAGGAGATTCGGGATTCGGCCCTCCCCATTTGCACTTCGAAATCCGCGACGAAAATCTTAATCCCGTCAATCCTATGCTCTTCAAGTCGTATAAAGTCGTCGACGACATCCCGCCGTTCATCCGGCGCGTGATGATCGCACCGTTAACGTATAATTCCACAATCGACAACAATACGCAACCGAAATTCCTCAGCCGGTTTCCGCGTCAGAAACATCTGTTGAGCATACCGCAAACATTCCGTTTGCACGGGCGTATCGGCTTTGCCGTCGACGCGGAAGACCGTTCGGATGGAATGTGGAACAATACCGGCATTCATCGGATGGAGATGTTCATCGATGATAGTCTTGCATTTGCCATGGAATTAGACCATGTGCCTGCCGACGAAACGAAACAAATCGATCTTGCATACGATTATCCGGCGATCGCGCATGGGCACGGGAAATTCCAAAAATTATATGTCGATACTGGCAATGAACTTCCGTTCTATTTTGGAAAACCGGCCGGCACCGGCGTTATCAATACCGAACAGTTGTCGGAAGGAACTCATGCATACCGCATACTCTGTTATGATATCAACGGCAATCACGTAGAATTGCACGGCTCGTTCCTCGCGAATCATAAACCGGAGCTGGTCATTCATCATGTCGACAACGAGAACATCATTGTCGGTGGCACCGATTTATCGTCGATCGTGAAATGTTATGTGTATGGCAAGCGTGCATTCCAGTCGACGTGGACTCAGCATACGCTCGTCAATAATAAATTCGAACTGAACGGATCGGAGATCACACTTCCCGTCGCGGCAACTCCGTACGACGTCGTCAAAATTATAGCGGAAACAAAATGGGGATCGCAGTCATCACCGTTATTTTATTTTGTGAAGAAACCGTTGGGTCCGGCGCGCGATGTTCATATCGACAATGAAATATTCAACGATCATGTCAAATTTACGGTGACGACTCCGGGAGTGTTCACGGAAACACCGTTACTTTCCGTGAAAGAAGGAAACACATCTCATCCTGTTCTTCTTGAAGCGATCGATGTGAACAAATATACCGGTTCGTATATGCCGTCGAATTTCAACATGGAAGATTGTCCCGTCGAGGTTACGGCAGAAGTGAACGGCAAACCGGCTTCGGCTCACAGTGAAATTCCGATGTGCATCATTCCGGCAACGAAAGCAGGGAATTTTTCCATCAACAACAATCTTATCATTTCGTACGATTCCGGAGCGGTGTATCAACCACTTTGCCTGCAGATTAATTCTGAAAACGAACATCGCACAACCGTTTATACGCTCGAGCCGGACGACGTTTTGCTGGACGGCGGCATCACCGTGTCATTGCCGGTTCCGCAAGACATTGAGCAACACAAATACGGACTCTATTTCCGCGGCAACGCCGGCTGGGTATTCCAAACTGCACGTCCGGACAGCAACCGCAAAACGTTTTCCACAACATTACGGCGAATGCTCGGCGAAGTCGCTGTTCTTTCCGACGATGCTCCCCCGACGTTCGGAAGAGCACGCATAACCACGCGCAGGAGCCGGTTGTATGTTTCATTTCGGTATTTTGATAACCTTTCGGGAGTTGACCCCGACGAAATAAAAATGTACCTTGATGGTACGCTCGTCATTCCGGAAATCGACGGAGAACATCGTCTGGTATCATATCAGGGCGAAGAATCTCTCAATAAAGGGAAACATCTTCTTCGTATCGTCATGAAAGACCGCGCCGGAAATGCCGGAGAGCTTTCTCGCTCGTTGACCGTGCGATAAAAAATCTTCTCATCATCTGTTGTCATTCAACGTTCTGTATTATGTCCGAACTTTCAAAAGCATATATTCCGAAAGAAGCCGAAGCAACATGGTATCCGTTCTGGGAACAGCACGGAATGTTTCATGCATCGGTTCACAACGATAAAAAACCGTATACTGTCGTCATTCCCCCGCCGAATATCACCGGCGTCCTGCATATGGGGCACGTGCTGAACAATACGATTCAGGATATTCTCGTCCGGTGGCGGCGCATGCAGGGCTACGAAACATTGTGGATGCCCGGAACCGATCACGCCGGCATCGCAACACAACATGTCGTCGAAAAATCGTTGATGAAAGAAGGGAAAAACCGTCACGACGTCGGCCGCGAAGAATTCATCAAGCGTGTTTGGACTTGGAAAGAACAGTACGGCGGCACGATCATCAAACAATTGCGCACGCTCGGCAGTTCGTGCGATTGGGAACGCGAGCGGTTCACGATGGACGAAGGATTATCATCCGCCGTTCAGGAAATGTTTGTCCGTTGGTTTGAAAAAGGACTGATTTACCGTGGCAAATATATTGTCAACTGGTGCCCGAAAGATCACACCGCACTCAGCGATGATGAGGTCAATTACAGCGAACACAATACTCATCTCTGGTACATCAAATATCCGATAAACGATCTTCAGGAATATGCAATCGTTGCGACGACGCGCCCGGAGACGATGCTCGGCGATACTGCCATTGCTGTTCATCCGAATGATGAACGATATAAACATCTCATCGGACGGACTGCAACTGTTCCTCTCGCCGGTCGCGAAATTCCGATCATCGCGGATGAGTTTGTCGATCCGTCGTTCGGTACCGGTATGGTAAAAGTAACACCGGCTCACGATCCGAACGATTACTGGATCGGCCAGCGGCACAATGCAAACATCGGACAACGGCATCAGATGGCATTCATCAATATTCTCGATATTTCCGCGCGGCTTAATGAAAATGTTCCAAAGAAATATCAGGGCATGGATCATCTTGATGCGCGAAAAGCGGTCGTCAGAGATCTCGAAGCATCAGGATTTCTTCTGAAGACGGAACCGTACGTCAATAATGTGGGACATTGTTACCGCTGCGACACGATCGTCCAGCCGTATCTTTCCGATCAATGGTTCGTGAAGATGAAACCGCTCGCCGAACAGGCATTGAAAGTCGTTCTCGACGGCAATATCCGTTTTCATCCCGACCGCTGGACAAAAACATACGAGCACTGGATGACGAACATCCGCGACTGGTGCATCTCGCGGCAATTGTGGTGGGGACACCGCATTCCGGTCTGGTATTGTACGAATGCATCCACGACCAAAATCGAATGCAAACAGCCGATCGTTTCCAAAACGGCACCAGCGAAATGCCCGCACTGCAACTCGACACAATTACGTCAGGATGATGACGTTCTCGACACATGGTTTTCATCGATGCTTTGGCCATTTTCAACACTCGGCTGGCCGAAAGATAATCCCGACCTGCGATATTTTTATCCGACCGATACGCTCGTCACCGCACCCGATATTATTTTCTTCTGGGTTGCAAGAATGATCATTGCCGGACTCGACGTCATGGGCGATGTGCCGTTGCCCGACGGCTCGAAGCGTACGCGTGTCGAAGATAAAATTCCTTACAAAGACGTTTACTTCACAAGCATTCTTCGTGACGGCAAAGGAAGGAAGATGAGCAAGTCACTTGGCAACTCTCCCGACCCGCTCGACGTGATTGCTGAATTCGGTGCCGACGCGCTCCGCTTCACGATCGTCTATCTCGCGCCGCTTGGTCAGGATGTATTGTATGAGAATGAAAAATGTGAGCTTGGAAGAAATTTTGCAAATAAAATCTGGAATGCCGGTCGTTTTTTGTTGATGAATAAAGAACAACTCGGAATGCAAACCTCGACTTCCGATATTTCCGATCTTCATCTCGATCTTGCCGACCGATGGATTCTTTCGCGGCTTCATTCTACTATCGATGAAATGAACAATGCGCTGGAAGAATTCGAGATCAATCAGGCAACGAAAATATTGTACGAATTCATCTGGCACGACTTCTGCGATTGGTATGTCGAGATGATCAAAGGCAGATTGTACGGTGATGAACCGACCGAAGTGAAACAGATCGTGCTCAACCGCGCTATTGCCGTTTTCGATCAGGCATTGCGGATGCTGCATCCGGTGATGCCGTTTGTCACCGAAGAATTATGGCAGCACCTTGCCGAACGAAAGCCGGACGCATCGATCATGGTTTCGCCATTCCCGGTGACCGATAAAAAATGGATCGACAAAAATACCGAAATGGAAATGACTTTCGTGCAGAATACGATTAACAGCATCCGAAATATCCGCGGCGAACTTTCGGTGCCACCGTCGAAAGAAATCGAGATCATCGTCAGTTTTCCGGATCATAAAAAAGAAGAGATCATCAAGAAATATCAGAATTATTTCCAGCGGCTTGCACGCGTTGTCAAAATCGAACAATTGAAGAACGGTGCGAAACCGAAGCAAGCCGCAAGCGCCGTCGTCGATGGCGGCGAAGTGTTCATCCCGCTCGAAGGATTGATCGATCTGAATGCCGAACGCGAACGCATTCAGAAAGAACTCACGCGCGTGCAGGGAATGTTCGACAGCATCAACCGGAAACTTGCCAACGAAAGTTTCGTGAGCAAAGCCCCGAAAGATGTGGTCGACAAAGAGCGTGAAAAGCTCGAACATTTCCGTGCAAATATGGATAAGCTTCAGAAAAATCTTGATCGGTTATGAAGAAGCTGAATGTTGCAGATTACCTTGGCATCTTTTTCTTTCCTACAGGTATCCGAGTGTTACACACTCGGATACCAGGTGCGTCCGACAGTCCAACTGTCGGATAACGGAGAGTTATGAAGAAGCTCAACGTCGCAGATTACCTCGGCATCTTTCTCTTTCTGATCATCGCCGGATATCTGTACAACGGCTTCTTCCATCCCGATCCGTATTATACCGAAGATATTTATGTTCCTCGAGTAAAAACACTCCTTTCGATTCTGCGTTTCGGCTTCCCGGTTTTGATTCTGTGTCTGATAGCATTGTACGTTGCCATCAGACGCGGAAGAATTTCAGGCGGACAAATCACTTTATCGGTCGGCACGCTGGTATTCGCATTCATAATCATCTATCCGATCGCAAACAGTTTCTTCCAGAAACATTACTTACAGAAAATCGAACTCTTTCATCCGTATCTTCAACTCACTCCGAACGATTTTACGATCAAGCCGGGAGACCGGAAAGATAAATTCGTCATTGTCTGTCTCGGCGGATCGACGACGGAGTTCAAGAATCATTCCGGCGTCGGCTGGACAGATCGTCTCGAAACATTGTTGCAGAATGCAATTCCCGGCAAGCATGTCGAAGTCTACAACCAGGGGCGACAATGGTACACGATGCAGCACGCTCTCATCAATTATGAGATCAACATTCGCCCGAAACATCCCGACATGATTATCGTGATGCAGTCGGTGAACGACCTCACCCAGAATGCCGACTTCGCCTATTTCAGTCACGGCAGTTTTCGTGACGATTACGGACATTTTTACGGTCCGATCAATCGAATCCTCGAACGCGAAACACTTTTCGATTATTGCTGGACGATGGTGAAAGGATGCTGGTATTACAAACCGCGGGAAATTGTCGATACCGACTCGTTTCCCGGACTTCCAACGTATCAGAATAAACTTCAGACGATCATCGATCTTGCAAGCGTCACGATTCGACACAAGTCGTGCTGATGACGGAAGCATTTTTATTTAAAGATCCGATTTCTGATGACGAACGTGCGGCGCTTTACATGCTGAACCACGAAGCGATCGGGCCGACGAAGGAATGGAGTTTACAAACGGCAATCCACGGCATGAACGCGTATGACGATGTCTGCCGCAAAGTTTCCCGCGACAACAATCTTTTGTTGATCGATCTGGAAAAAGTCGTTCCCAAATCGCTCGATTATTTTTATGACGAAGTGCATTATCAGGACACAACGCACGTCCTCGTCGCCCGCACTATTGCAGATAGTTTGACGAAGAGCGGATTACTGAGATAAGAGTTACGATTTATTTTTTGCTTTTGGGAAGCAGTTCTACTGCTGACCTTCCGGTATCCGAGCGTTGTACACTCGGATATCTGTTGTATCCGACAGTGCAACTGTCGGACAACGGACGCGTGTCGGAAGTAGAACTTCCTCTCAGTTACATCTAAAACAACCATACGGTAGGAGGTTGGAATGATCAGAAACATAAAACAATCGGTCTATTTCGCTTTGGTGATACTTAGCATCAACAGTTGCAATAATAATCCCGCGACACTCACGGTACAAAACCGTAATCCCATCATATTATCTGTAACTGTCTTTCCGGATACAATCGGTCCAGCAGATTCGGCAATTGTGATATGCAACGCATGGGATCCTGATGGTGATTCTCTGGTTTATGATTGGATTACGGATGGAAGACTTAATTTAAAAGACGTAGGTGTACCCAATGAACACTTCCGTTTTAATACACATGAAAATTCTCAGGTTTTCTATCCATCACAAGCTATAAGAAGTCCGATTGATACTCCGTGGGTTGAGGTTTCTGCGAGAGATGGAATTGGTGGCTCAGTCTCAAAAGTAGTAACTTTTATAGTTAAACAGTAAGGAGTACCTGCTACTGGGAAGCAGTTCCACTGCTGACCTACCGTTATTCGAGTGTTGTACACTCGGATACCTGTTGTATCCGACAGTGCAACTGTCGGACAACAGACGCGTGTCGGAAGTGAACTTCCTCCCAGTCAACAGAGATGCTCAAAAATTTCAGAATCTTTATGAAGCCCAAATCCATACAACAAATCCTGCCACCTCCACCGCCGCATATGGTGGGAGACGGATTCAGGGTACACAATTTTTTTCCAGGCGGGTACGAGATCGACCAGCGGCGCATGAGTCCATTTTTCCTGCTCGATTACAATTCCAAAATAGATTTTCCCGGACGGGAACATCCGAGAGGCGTCGGCGTGCATCCTCACCGCGGGTTTGAAACGGTGACAATCGCCTATCACGGCAAAGTGGCGCATCACGACAGCCACGGCAACAGCGGCGTCATCGGCGAAGGCGACGTGCAATGGATGACCGCAGCGTCCGGCGTACTGCACAAAGAGTATCACGACAAAGAATACAGTAAACATGGCGGACCATTCCAAATGGTTCAGCTCTGGATCAATCTTCCGGCAAAAGACAAAATGTCCAAACCGAAATACCAGGCAATAACGCACGACAAAATGGGAAAATATCAGATGCCGGAGAACGGCGGCGTTGTGGAAGTCATCGCCGGAGAATTCAAGGGCGTGAAAGGTCCGGCATCGACATTCACACCGATTCAAATGTATAATGCCCGCATCAACAAAGGCACTTCGTTGACGTTCGATCTTCCGGAAAAATACAACACCGGCATTCTTGTTATTGAAGGAACAATCACCGTCAACGGAGCCGGCAAAGCTCCGGCGGATAATTTTGTATTGTTCAAAAACGACGGCGAAACGATTTCTCTTCACGCAGAAGAAGATAGCATTTTGCTGGTCCTGAGCGGAGAACCGATCAACGAACCGATTACGGCGTACGGTCCGTTCGTCATGAACACGAAAGATGAAATCCGGCAAGCGTACGAAGATTTCAATGCCGGGAAGTTCGGAACTCTTGAAGAGGATGAACAATAATGCTACTTGGGAGCAGTTCTACTGCTGACCCCTCCCGTTGTCCAGGTGTTGTACACTCGGACAACGGGTATATCCGACAGTGCAACTGTCAGACAACAGACGCTGGTCGGAAGTTGAACTTCCTCCCAGTCAACAGATAATATTGAATCCTTCATTCCAAATCCGTATATTCCTGCATTCAAAATCACCTTCAGGAGCTTTCGATGAAAAAATTCTTCGTTATCATTCTTTCAATCATGATCGTCACTGCCGCGTTCAGCCAGAAACGTGCGTTCCAGCTCGACGATCTCTACAAAATTAAAGGCGTTGCCGATCCGCAGTTTTCACCCGATGGAAAGAAAATCGCTTTCGTCGAAACGGAAAGTTTTCTCCAGACCGGCAAAACAAATGCAGAAGTGTATATGATGAACGCGGACGGCAGCGAAGTCCGCAACCTCACGAGCAACAAAGCCGCCGATAATCATCCGCGGTGGTCACCGGATGGCAAAACGCTTCTCTTTCTTTCAACAAGAGAAAACGGCTCACAGGCATGGCTCATCCATCCTGACGACGGCGGCACACCGGCACCGGAACAACTCACCAATTTTTCGATGGGCGTCAGCGATGCCGAATGGCTGGCAGACGGAAAGCACATTGTATTTTCCGCCGATGTGTTCCCCGATTGCGGTGCGGACGATGCTTGCAATGCCTTTAACGACAGTACGATGACTCACGGTCCCCTTCAGGCACACGTCGCGGATAAACTTCTCTATCGCCATTGGACGGAATGGAAAGACGGAAAGCAAACGCACACAATTGTTTACGATCTCGACAGCAAACAATACACCGACCTCACTCCCGGCAATTTCGATGCGCCGGCATGGGAATTAGGCGGCATCGGTTTCACGCCGTCACCGGACGGAAAAGAAATCTGCTACGTTTCCAATCACGATCCGGTCGAAGCGGCATCAACGAACAAAGATTTGTGGACCGTTCCCGCAAATGGCGGCTCGGCAACGAACATTACTGTCGATAACAAGGCATTCGACGGCAACCCGCAATACTCTCCCGACGGAAAATATATTGCATACATATTGCAGACGATTCCTGCTTATGAATCCGACCTGCTCCGGATCGGATTGTACGACCGTGCAACCGGAACGAAAACTATTTTGTCGGAAAAATTCGATAATTGGGTGAATGACATCAAATGGTCGCCTGATTCGAAGTACATTTATTTTACCGCACAGGTGCTGGGAAGAGTTCCGCTTTATAAACTTGAACTCAAATCGAAAAAGATCACAAAAATTCTCGATCAGAATTCTATCGATGCATTCGATATTTCACCGGATGGAAAGACGATCGTCTTCCAGCATCGATCGATCGGAGAACCGGCTGAACTGTTTACGGTTTCATCGGACGGAAAGGATGTCAAACAGGTAACGACATTCAATAAAAATCTGGAAGATCAGGTTGATATCCGACCGGCAGAAGAAATATGGATTCAATCCCCCACCGGAGCAAAAATCCAGACGTATATCGTCAAGCCACATAATTTCGATCCGACAAAAAAATATCCGCTCATCCTCAACGTGCATGGTGGTCCGCAGTCGCAATGGGCGGATGCATTCCGCGGCGACTGGCAGGTCTATCCCGGTTCCGGCTATATCGTTGCGTTCCCGAATCCTCACGGCTCAACCGGTTTCGGACAGGAATTCACTGCGGAGATATCCAAAGATTGGGGCGGTGAGGTGTATCAGGACGTGATGGCAGTTGCCGACTCACTGCAAAATATTTCATATGTCGATAACAACCGCATGGGCGTGATGGGCTGGTCGTTCGGCGGTTACATGATGATGTGGCTCGAAGGTCACACGACGCGCTTCAAAGCGATCGCCTGCATGATGGGAGTGTATGATCTCACCGCTATGCACGGCGCGACGGAAGAACTCTGGTTCCCGCAATGGGATTTAGGCGGACTGCCGTGGACGTCGGATCTGTATCAGAAATGGTCGCCGAATAATTCGGTGAAAAATTTTAAAACGCCTTGTCTCGTCATCACCGGCGAAAGAGATTACCGCGTTCCTTACACGCAGAGTCTGGAATTTTTCACCGACCTGCAGGAAATGAATGTGCCATCGCGATTGATTGTCTTCAAAAACGACGGACATTGGCCCAACGCGGTCAAATCGATGCCCCTCTATTATAATGCGCATCTGGACTGGTTCCATAAATACTTAGGCGGCGATCCAGCACCATACGATATGACGAAAATGATGCGGAATCAGGAATTTAAGTAGGAGTGAATGACACAATGCGTCGTCTTGAGCGCATCGGTATACAGCTTCATACCGTAAAAGACGAAATGAAAAAGAATGTCGCGAAGACACTTGAGCAGGTATCGTCGATCGGTTACACGGAAGTGGAGTTTGCCGGATATTTCGGTCATTCGCCGCGGGAAATAAAAACACTACTCGAACGCAACCATCTGACCGCGCCGTCAACGCATGTTTCGTTCAGCGATATAAAGAATTCGTTAAAAGATATTTTTGAAGCGGCGAAGGAAATCGGTCACCGTTATCTCATCGTATCGTCATTCTATCCGGAGATACCGAAAACGCTCGACGATGTTCATCGTATCGCAGATTTTCTTAATCATACCGGAAAGTTATGTAATGAAGAAGGATTGCAATTCGGATTTCACAATCACGCAACCGAATTTCAAGCAATCGATGGAAAACTGCCGTTCGACATTTTACTTGAAGAAACAGATCCGAAATTTGTCGTCGTTCAGATCGATACGTATTGGGTTATTCATGCACATCATGATCCTGTCGTGTACTTTCGGAAATTTCCGGGACGATTTCCCCTCTTGCATTTGAAAGATATAGACAATTCACCGGACAGGCATTCCACTGAAGTAGGCAGCGGAACAATCAACTGGAAAAATCTTCTTGCAGAATCGACAACAACGGGCACAAAGCATTTTTTTATCGAACAGGAACACTTTACGAAATCCACATTGCAAAGCGTTCGTCTAAGTTTTGAATATTTACGAACGTTGAATTTTTCATAATCAATCAAGGCACTGCATGTCTTCAACACATTCAACACCTATTAAAGTAGCAATTGTCGGCACAGGAAACGTCGGCTCGACAACCGCATACGCCATACTCATGAGCGGGCTTGCCGCAGAGATCGTTCTGATCGACGTGAACGTTGCCCGTGCAGAAGGTGAATCGATGGATTTGAATCATGCCGTGCCGCTGACGCATCCGACAAAAATCTGGAATGGTACGTATGCCGATTGCGCCGGCGCGGCGGTAACGATCGTCGCAGCAGGCGCCGGACAAAAACCGGGAGAATCGCGGCTCGATCTCGTCAAACGCAATGCCGATATTTTCGGTCAGATCATTCCGGAAATTTCTAAGTACAATCCCGGCGGCATACTGCTCATCACGACCAATCCGGTCGATGTGCTGACGTATGCCTCGTGGAAACTTTCGGGACTTCCGCCGAACCAGGTCATCGGCTCGGGGACGATTCTCGACACCGCCCGCTTCCGGTATTTATTGAGCGAGCATTTCGGTGTTGATGCACGGAGCGTGCACGCATATATCATCGGCGAGCATGGCGACAGCGAAGTGCCGGTCTGGTCGCTTGCCAACATCGCCGGCATGCGACTTCCCGCCTACGCGTCTGCGCAAGGCATGCCGCATGATCTCACAGCAATGGAAAACATCTTCATGCAAACGCGCAATGCCGCGTACGAAATCATCAAACGCAAAGGTGCGACGTATTATGCGGTTGCCGCAGGCGTCATGCGGATCGTGGAGGCAATTCTCCGCGACCAGAGCACGGTGCTTTCCGTTTCGAGCCTGATCAATAATTATTACGATATCAACGATGTTTGTTTGAGCTTGCCGACGGTCATCGACCGCGGCGGAGTCGAACAATTCCTGCATCTCGAACTGAACGAAACAGAAATCAATGCTGTTCGTCACTCCGCGGAAATTCTGAAATCGACAATCGCTTCGTTGAAATTATGATTGTGTAACTGAAGTAATGTAATCCGTGCTTTACCGTTATTTCTTCCGTGTCATTCGTGGAAAAAAAACACTGATAACACGGTAGAAGCACGAATTTGCACTGGTATTAAAAAACTGTGGAGTTTGTATGAAACACCGGGCAGTCATCATTCTCGCATTGAGCTTCTTATTCCTCTTTCAGAATTTACATTCACAGGATTTCCTTCACGAATCCAAAGCCGACCGTGATGCGCGGATGCAATGGTGGCGCGATGCACGCTTCGGTCTGTTCATTCATTGGGGATTGTATTCGATCCCTGCCGGTGAATGGGACGGCAAGTACGATTACGGTGAGTGGATACGAAATTCCGCTCACATTCCTGTCGAACAGTATGATAAATTTGTCGACCAATTCAACCCGGTCAAATTCGATCCGCAGGAATGGGTGCGGATGGCAAAAGATGCCGGCATGAAGTATATCGTGATCACGTCGAAGCATCATGACGGATTCTGTTTATTCGATACGAAATATACCGATTTCAACGTGATGCACACGCCGTTCAAGCGGGATATCCTGAAAGAACTTTCCGATGCATGTCACAAAGACAGCATCACAATGTGCTTCTACCATTCGATCATGGACTGGCATGAACCCGATTATCTTCCGCGAAGAGATTGGGAAACAGGTCGCTCCACCGAGGGCGCAAACTTCGATCGCTACGTCCTGCACATGAAAAATCAGTTGAAGGAATTACTGACCAACTACGGCAACATCGGCGTACTCTGGTTCGACGGCGAATGGGAATCGACATGGAACGCAGACGTACGGCAATGATCTTTATAATTATGTCCGCACTCTTCAGCCAAACATCATCATCAATAACCGAGTCGGTGCGGGACGAACAGGCATGGAAGGAATGAACAAGGAAGGCGAATTCTCCGGCGATTACGGAACACCCGAACAGGAAATCCCGGCAACCGGTCTCCCCGACGTCGATTGGGAAACATGCATGACGATGAATGATCATTGGGGGTACAACAAAACGGACATGGATTTCAAGTCCTCGAAGGAACTGCTTCGCAATCTCGCCGACATTGCTTCGAAAGGCGGAAATTTTCTTTTGAATGTCGGTCCGACTGCGGAAGGAGTTTTCCCGCCGACCAGCATTCAACGGCTCAAAGATATCGGAGCTTGGATGCACCTCAACAGCGATGCCATTTATGGAACAAAGGCAAGCCCGTTCAAACAGCTTGCGTGGGGCCGTTGCACTCAAAAACAAATAGGCAATACCACACTGCTCTATCTTCATGTTTTCGATTGGCCTGCAAATGGCAAGCTCGTTGTCCCCGGAATTCTGAACGAACCTAAAGCAGCATATTTGCTTGCGGATGCCGGTAAATCACATCTGACCGTTTCTCGTGAAGAAGATGCGCTGGTCATTGATGTTCCGACTGAATCACCGGATTCCATCAACAGCATTGTCGTTCTTGATGTCGCTGGAAAACCGGATATCAGTAATCCTCCGAAAATCTTTGCAGACTTCGACATCTTCACGGACGAAATGAACGTTTCTGTTACTTCTGATCGGGAAAATGTTGAACTCCATTATACGTTGGATGGCAATTTACCGACTGCCGATTCAAAATTGGTCACAGGTCCGATTCAAATCCGAAATACGACAATTGTTTCTGCACGATGTTTTCGTGACGGCAAACCGGTAAGCGGTTCATCCGATATGAAATTCACAAAAGTGATTCCTCATCCGGCTCTTACTATTCAGGAATTATCGGAAGGCATCAGATATTCGTACTATGAAGGAGATTGGGACAGTTTGCCGGATTTTCAATCGATGAAAGCGATCAAAGAAGGCATATTACCGAATTTTAACTTATCAATGAAACTCAAGCCGGAATATTTCGGAATCGATTACACAGGATATATCAAAATTCCGAAAGACGGCGTTTACGGATTTTATCTTGGATCGGATGACGGAAGCCGGCTGTACATCGATGATTCTCTGGCGGTCGATAACGATGGACTTCACAGCATGAATGAACAAATCGGCGTCGTGCCGCTTGCGGCGGGCATGCATTCCGTTCGAATCGGATTTTTCCAAAAGACCGGCGGCGTCGGATTGAATCTATCGTACAAAGGTCCGGGCATCGAAAAAAAGCCCATCCCATCGGACATATTATTCTACAAGAAATAAATTATGAAACGAATTTCATTGATCCTTCTTGCGTTGAGTGTGACAGTCATTATCTTTTCATTTCTCTTACAAATGACTCTGGGACATTGTCCCGTCCCATAATATTTTGAGAAGTACATGAATCCGAAACGAACAATTTTCATTCTGCTTGTCGCCATCGTATGCGGGCAAGTGCTGTATTACCATCCGCAAATGCCGGAAACGGTGATGTCGCATTTCGATGCGGCGGGCACGCCCAATGGCTGGATGTCGAAAGATATGTTCTTCTTTTTTTATGGTGTACTCTTTCTGCTGATGACGATTTTCGCGATCGGCTTACCGCGGTATATCGAACGCCTTCCAACGTCACTCATCAACCTGCCGAATAAGGAATACTGGCTTTCGCCGGAACACCGTTGTGCTACGATGGACATGTTGCGAAGTCAACTTACATGGTTCGGCCTTAGTGTGTTGGCGTTCATCGTCATCGTCATGCAATTCGCCATCGTCGCAAATATTTCACCTGATCAGACGTTTTCATCCGGGACCATTTTGATAATACTCGGGATATTTCTTGCCGGAACATTGATCTGGTCGATCAATATGATTCGTCAATTCACAAAAATTCCGCCGGCATAAATTCGACTAAAATATTCCTTAAAACCCTTGACAATCGCCGAAATATTTTTATATTCATAAGCATTCTTCCGAAGCACGTATCACGAAGAATCTTTTCGGAAGAAACATTCCATCTGGTAAAAAGTAAAACTTAATAAATCTTTTTTCATTTTTAGAGGAATCACTATGTTCAAACAAAGCTCGATTGTTCTTACCCTGTTGCTCGTCGGTACGGTTCTTATCGGAACGACGCAAGCATTCGGTCAAGCTAAATCCGCAAAACTCGGCATGTCGATGGTTTCCCGCGGTAAATACCTGACAACAATTGCCGGATGCAACGATTGCCATTCACCGAAAGTTTTCACACCAATGGGACCGATGCCGGATACCACACAACTGCTTTCCGGACATCCCGGCAAAGCCACTCTTCCGCCGCTTCCAAACGGCGTCGTCGGAATGTCGCCGAATACATGGGGCGCAATTACCACTGCCGATTTGACCGCGTGGACGGGACCATGGGGAACATCGTTCGCAATGAACCTGACACCGGATAAAGAAACCGGACTCGGAAGCTGGTCCGAAGCGATGTTCATCAAAGCATTGCGCACAGGAAAACATATGGGAACCGGAAGAGATATTCTTCCACCGATGCCGTGGCCCAGTTTCGCTCAAATGTCGGATGCTGATTTGAAAGCAGTCTTTGCTTATTTACAATCATTGAAACCGATTTCCAACGCAGTGCCGGATCCGGTGCCACCGGCAGCGCCACCACAGAAATAATTCAGCCGTGAAGAAAATTTTTTCGTACGCAGGGGCGATGAGATTCGTCGCCCTTGTGATACTACTCGTCATTTCCGGCACTGTTCTTTTCTGTCAGACGGGATACATTCCGAAAGAAGTCCGCGACGGCGGAACCATTACCGGCAAAGTACTTCTTGACCATCCTCCGAAACAGATCGACCGGCTGGAAATATCGCAGGACACAAAATCATGCGGCATGGGCAAATCATCCCCACGGCTTGTCGTCGGAAAGGACCGCGGTGTCGCAAATGCCATTATTTATCTGGAAGGAATTTCATCGGGTAAGAAATTCTCCAGCGATCAACCATGTTTGCTCGCGCAACGCAACTGCGAATATTGTCCGCATGTGATGGTGGTTCCCGCCGGCAGTAAGCTCAATATCGTCAATGAAGATGCAGTCCTGCACAGCGTCCATTCGTATACAACTGAAAATTTCCAATCCGTTTTCAACATTGCGCAGCCGATCAAAGGACTGAAATCATGCACCAAAGCGCTCGATCATTGCGGCTTAATGATGACAAAATGCGATGCAGGACATCCGTGGATGTCCGGATATATCATGGTCGCCCCTCATCCCTATTATACCGTTACCGACAACAACGGAAATTTTTCTCTCGACAATATCCCACCAGGAACGTACACCCTGCACATGTGGCACGAAGGTGTGGCTATTGCAAATAAGGAATCGGAACGTGGAAAAGTGAAATCATATATATTCGAAGAACCGTACGAGCAGACGCAACAGGTGACAATCTCACCGAAATCAATAGCAACTGTCGATTTTACGTTTTCGCTCCGATAAACGAATTCGTAACAAAGCCCGCCCGTCTTGCTGTCCCGCTCTTTGAGCGGGATTGTTCAGCATCTATAACGTGGTTTTCAACTTCGGGATAACGCTAACGCCGTCAGATTCCGAACAAGAACATTTCGGAAAGACGGGGAATTGTTAATTGACACTCCACCATTATGCTTACGCTTGCTTTTTGTCGCTCCACCTCCTATCTTCATTCATCCCGATAGTTCATTACGTTCACACAATTGAGGTATTGTATGAAAACCCTGTTCACATTTCTCGCATGTTCCATCATTTTTTTATTGACATCCTGTATGAACCAACAACAACCAGCATCAACACCGTCACCGCTTGCCGATAAGGCAAAGCGATTCGTTCCGACCGAAATCACCGCCGACGTTTCCAAACTTTCATACGGCGACCGTCAGGCGCTCGATAAACTGATCGAAGCGGCAAAGATTATGGATTCACTGTACCTTATTCAGAAATGGAGCGGCAGCATGGACTTGCTCGCGAAACTGCGCGCCGACAATACTCCCGCCGGAAAAGAAAAACTGAAATATTTCAATATCAATATGGGACCGTGGTCGGTGCTCGATCATGACGAACCGTTCATCGACGGCGTTTCCGAACATCCTGCCGGCGCAAATTATTATCCGGCAAATATGACGAAGGATGAATTCATGAAATGGGATTCCACTTTGTCGGACGACAAGAAAAAAGAAGCGGAAGGATTTTTCTACACGATCCGCCGCGACGAAAGCGGCAAGCTGATGACCGTTCCCTACAGCACCGAATATAAAACATATCTCGAACCCGCGTCAAAACTTCTGCACGAAGCCGCGGCACTCACGGACAACAAAACATTAAAAGATTTCCTCACCAAACGCGCCGATGCATTCCTCAGCAACGATTATTATGAAAGTGACATCGCGTGGATGGACCTCGACAGCCCCATCGAGCCGACGATCGGTCCGTACGAAGTGTATATGGACGAACTGTTCAACTACAAAGCGGCATTCGAAGCGTTCATCACGATCCGCGACGACGAAGAAACCGGCAAGCTCGCAAAGTTTGCCTCGTATCTCCAGGAAATTGAAAACAATTTGCCGATCGAAAAGAAATACCGCAACCCGAAACTCGGTGCGCTCGCACCGATCCGCGTCGTTGATGAAGTTGTGGTAGGCGGCGAATCGCATGGCGGCATACAGACTGCGGCATTCAATCTCCCGAACGACGAACGTGTGACGCGTGAAAAAGGAAGTAAACGCGTCATGCTCAAGAACGTGCAGGAAGCAAAGTTCAACAAGATTCTTATCCCGATCACCAACATCGCGGTCGACCAGAGCCAGCGCTCGCTCGTCTCATTCGAGCCGTTCTTCACGCATATCCTTGCGCACGAGCTGATGCACGGACTCGGTCCGCACACGATCATGGTCAACGGCAAGCAAACCACCGTCCGGCAGGAAATGAAAGAACTCAGCTCCGCGTTCGAAGAAGCGAAAGCCGACATCTCCGGGCTTTTCTGCCTGCAATATTTGATCGATAAAGGCGTGATCGAGAAAACGTTTGAACAGCAATTGTATGCGACATATCTCGCCGGCACGTTCCGCTCGGTTCGCTTCGGCACGAACGATGCACACGGCAAAGGGATGGCGATGCAGTTTAATTATTTGACCGACGAAGGCGCATTCCAGTACGACAGCGAAGCCGGAACGTACAAAGTGAATTTCGACAAAGTGAAAGACGCCGTGAAGAAGCTTGTCGGCGATATTATGACCGCCCAGGCGGAAGGAAATTATGCCAAAGCGAAAGAGATGCTCGACAAGTACGGCGTGGTCCGTCCCGAGATGCAAAAGGTGATGGACAAAATGAACGACCTCCCGACCGATATCGCACCGATGTTTCCGTTGGCGGAGGGAAAGTGAAGAAGAATCATCAATCTTAAAAAATGCTTGATTTTGTATTGACGGTACCGTTATGAAATTGAAAAATTTGGCTGAACTGATAATAGCTCGAAATAAAATCGATAAAAAAATCGATTCGATCATTAGAGCCAGGAAACTGGTCAATTAGTGAATTCATTGCTTCCAAAATTTTTGACATCAAGCTTGAGCAATCGCATCGAACGGGGGAAGCGACGGAAAATTTCAAACCGGACACTTGCTCGAAATCAGTAAATGTGAAATTCTATTTAAAGAACTTAACAATCTGATGTTGCTAAACATCAGCCAAATTATTATCTCGTAATGACTGGTCCAAGGGAAAATATTTTCAATTCACGATGGACGACAAGGCCAGTTACAATCGAATATTTTTTTGTTGAGCTAAAGACTTCTTAAATCCTTGCGACACGAAGGTTAAAATAGGCACAGAAACAGTCGCAAAGATTTTGGACAAGTTCCGAATTATTTCCCAACGTCAATTGCAAAATAATAGCAATTTCAATGATAGCTTACTTTGCTTTCTATTTTCAAATCGCAATCATTCAACAATAATATGAATCGAAAGGAATATATTGTGGGCTCATGGTTTTATCATTGCGGTCACTCCGTCTCTGATTCAGTATGGATTGCCCTAAGTGTGGAAGACCATTTGCAGATTCAAAAAATAATGAAATTATCTCAAAAAAGCGAAAATTACCAGCCGTCAAATTAATCAGATTATTTTAGGCTTAATATTCAATAAGGTGGATTGAAAACAATTATTAGAGGAGAAACATCGAGCTGGGAAATTGTTATTTATTGATTGGCTAATTCTACTTCTTATTGCAATTTCCAATAAGAAATCATAATATAACCATATCCAAAAATTTCTAAAATTTAAAATATAAGGAAATATTCATGATACATCGGTCATCAAATAACTTCGGGAGCGATTTTATGAAAACATTGACCAACTCAGAAATTTCAAGACAAGATTACGTTGATAACCTAATCTTTCAATCGATACAAAGTCTCAATCCTAACCAAACGACCGATCGAATGGGATATTGAACAGTTGCGCATGACCACAATAAAGACTATATTATAGTCGATACCAAGGAGACTCTCATGAAATTAAGCACTGCTGTAAAACCGATCAGCTATCTGAAAGCCCACGCGTCGGAACTGATCCGGGAAATCACCACGAGCCGGCAAGCGTTGATCGTCACGCATAACGGCGAGGCAAAGGTCGTGGTGCAGGACATACGGTCGTACGAGCGCATGATCGAGACGCTTGCACTGCTCAAAATATTAACCCGCAGTAAGCAAAACATCAAACGCGGGAAAGCAAAAACACTGGATGCCACGTTCAAGAATTTAGAGAAACGAATCAAAGCATTCAACGATGAAAGAATATAATGTCATCGTCGACGTCGATGCAGAAGAGGATCTTTTTGAGATATACAGCTATGTCGCTCTGAACGATTCCATCGAGCAGGCGGACAAACTCTTTTCTTCACTGCGACGAACCTGTTACAAACTCAAAACATTACCGTTCCGCGGAAATATTCCGCCGGAGCTTTCTGAAATCGGGGTCATTGAATTCCGCGAACTGCATTTCAAGTCGTATAGAATCATGTACTCCATCGAGGCAACATCGGTACATATTCATTGCATCCTGGACGGGAGACGGGATGTACAAACAATATTGCAAGAACGATTATTACGGTGATGTTGCAAGCAACTTTCTCTTGAACTCATTATATTATTGTATTCAAGGAGATTCATATGCATAATGACCTAAACTGCGAAATACAAAAACTCAGCATCCCCGAGCGCATCTTGCTCGTCGAGGATATTTGGGACAGCATTGCCCGCGAAAATGAAGCATTTGAATTATCGCAAGCCCAGAAGGAGGAACTCGACAAACGTTCCCGATCCTTTCATGAGAATCCTTCGCAGGGCCGTTCATGGCAAGACATTAAAGCTGAATATCTCAAAACCAAATAGATGTCGACAGGAAACTACCATGCCAGAAAATAAAACCAAACCGACAAGTGCAAACGTCACAACGTTCCTCAAAAAAATCAAGGATGCGAAATTACGGAACGATTGTTCCGCCATGATCGAAATGATGCGGAGCGTTTCCAAATCGGAGCCGGTGATGTGGGGAAGCTCCATCATCGGATTCGGAACACGCCACTATGTCTATGAAAGCGGCCGCGAAGGCGATACGGTGATCATCGGGTTCGCGCCGAGAAAACAGAACATCGCCATTTACCTGACCGGCGGCATTGCCAACGTACCGGATGAATTATCGAAATTAGGCAAGCACGAAACCGGAAAGGGCTGTCTCTATATCAAGTCGCTTGAAGACGTCAACACGTCGGTTCTCAGGAAAATTTTCGCAAAAGCATACAAAGAAGGGAAATCTGCCGGATCAAAAACGAAGTAACCGGACGCTCACTATTTTTCAATACTTAGTGATTTTATAAATGGATAGGCCGACCAATCCACCACTCGTCGATACCGGAGAAAGGATCATTCCGACAAAAGAAAATGAAGTCAGCGTCGTCTTTTCCCGCCACTTCTTTACCTATCGGTACGCATCAAAATACGTCGTCGATAAAACCGTTCTCGATATCGGATGCGGGACGGGGTACGGTTGTCACCTGCTTGCCGGGCAGGCGAAACATGTCACAGGGATCGATTACGATATCGGTGCAATTGAGTATTGTAAAGCGAAGTATTCCGGTGCAAACATCGAATTTATACATACCGATGCATCAAATTTACCTTCGACGAATTTATTCGATGTGGCGGTCTCTTTTCAAGTGATCGAGCATATTGCCGATGTCGACAATTTCATCGTTCAAATGAAGAAGAGAGTTACGCCGGGCGGAATGATTTTGATAACGACGCCAAATTCGAAAACCAGCAATACCGGAGTTTCAGACAATCCGTTTCATGTCAACGAAATGAACTATGTACAGTTTTACACTGTGATGAAAAAACATTTTCCAAAATTTGAGATATATGGAATTGCGTACTCCTCCAAAAACCGACTGAGAGAATTTTTTCTGAAGTCTCCGCTCTATCATGTCGGCAAATTATTACGGCGCGGAAGCAAAATGAAGAAACTGGCAACTCAACTGACCGGCATAACAGAATTTAACATTATCGAAAACGATGTTCGCGATAAAGCTATCGACTTACTTGCAGTGTGTACAAATTAACACTAAACCACCGGCAACCGTTTATGGCTAAAATGAAGGTTTACACAGGACGGGATTTCTGTCCGAATATTGATGAAGAGAGTTTAACTTATTAACACATCATTACACATATAAGGAGAAAACAGATGGCAAAATGTCCGTATTGCAAACAACCGGTGACTCTGGAAAAAACCAAAAGAGAATCGGCTGAATTTACAGAAGAAGTACACAAAGAGGTGGCCGGAATAGTCAAAAAAGAAATCATGTACTCGTGCCCACACTGTGAATCTGTTTTGGGATTTGGCTTTTTCATTGGTGGTCTCCTGACAGGCAGACCTTAAGTGGTTGCATTCTGGTACTTGCAACACTGTCGCTTAATTTTCAAAAGGACCCTTCAGAAGATAACTCTAAAGGCAACGACGATCCGTTAAGCAGATGAAAAAATTAATAAAATATTCTATCACAACAACAGTCGCTTTCTTATTTTTATCCGGCACAGCATTTCTGTATTGCATCTACAAAGAAAACCAGGTAATGGATAAAAACATTTTAGGCAATGCTAATCAATTTATTTATTGGGACAACCTTGCCGAATTGGCAAAAAGTGCCTTTGAGGTATTCTTAGTATTACTGGGAATTGAAATAATTATTTCTATCATAATGGATATAAAGAAACGTCTGTAAACGAGAGGAGTGAGAAATTTTCATGTCAACACATGCAACGGGACCATTCGACGTAAAGATAAATCCGCTGGAGCTTCATCACAAGTCCGGGAATGCAATGCTCGGCAGGATGTCGATCGACAAGCAATTTCACGGCGCACTCGAAGCGGTCAGCACCGGAGAAATGCTTTCCGCCGGCACAAACGTGAAAGGTTCAGCCGGTTATGTTGCCATCGAGCTTGTTACCGGAATTTTAAACGGCCGGAGCGGCACATTCGTCCTGCAGCACAACGCAACGATGACGCGCGGCGTTCCGTATCTGAATATTATTGTTGTTCCGGATTCCGGCACCGGTGAGCTTACCGGCATTTCCGGCACGATGAATATCATCATCGAAGGCGGAAAACATTCGTACGATTTCGAGTACACGCTTCCCGAAAAAACTTAAATATCTTTACGGTTGTATTAAAATTCTTAAATCTTTCGTATACTAAACCCGGCACAGATGTGAGAGTCTAACATACAATCGCAGGCGGAGAACGCCTGGAAAAAGAATCGAATCTATCAAAAAACGGAGAATAATGTATGAAAAAGGCATTTCTTGCCCTTTTGATGCTGACAGCAATACCGGTATTTGCAACAACGCAATGGCCTCTTGAAGTCAATTCGGGCGGTGCGACCATCACGATTTACCAGCCGCAATACGAATCGTTCTCGGAAGTGACGCTGGTTGCAGATGCTGCAATTTCCGTTACAACTGCCGCCGATCCCCAGCCGAAATTCGGTGCGGCGCGGTTGGAATGCACTGTTTCCAAGGACCGGGCGTCGAACGATCTGATTGTCCAGACCCTTTCCGTGGGAAAAATGAAACTGCCCGATGCAACCGACGACCAATTGTCGAGCTATTCTTCCGCGATGCAGGAAGAACTTGCCGATCAACACATTACATTTCCCGTCGATGATGTGCGGCAGGCGGTCAGTACTCAGAGCGACAACAGTTACGATACCGCGCCTCCAAAAATTCTTGTATTGAAACGTCCTGCTGTGCTCGTGACAATCGACGGAGAGCCGATTCTCACCGATGTGGACGGCTCGCCGCTCAAGAAAGTTTCGAACACGCCGTTTTTCCTTGTGAACGATCCTTCATCGGGAAACTTTTATTTGAAAGGCGGCGATGTCTGGTATTCCGCTACCGCGATCAAAGGCGAATGGCATCAAACGATGAATCCGCCGCTTGAAGTTGTCGCACTTTCGGAAAAAATGAAGGACAATGAAGATTCCGTACAAAATGCACAGGCAACCGACGAGAAAGAGAAAACGGGAAAGATTCCGGACATCGTCGTCAGTACAGAGCCGGCAGAACTGATTGCGACGGACGGCGAGCCGGCATTCTCTCCGATTGAGAAAACGCAGCTTCTCTATATCAACAATTCATCGGCAGATGTATTTCTCGATATCACCAGTCAAAAATATTTTATACTGATCTCTGGAAGATGGTACACCGCGCCGGCAATCGATGGACCGTGGTTGTATGTCTCTTCCGATAAATTGCCTGCGGACTTTGCGAAAATTCCTCCCGGCTCTCCGAAGGACGACGTACTGGCGAATGTCGCCGGAACGGTTCCCGCAACCGATGCCGTGCTCGATGCAAGCGTCCCGGAAGCCGCTGCAGTTCAGCGAAGCAGTGCGACAACACAGGTTCAGTATGACGGCGACCCGCAGTTTCAGCCGATCGAAAATACCGGCATGCAATACGCGGTGAACACACCATCGTCGGTCATCATGGTGAACGGATATTATTACAATTGCGATCAGGGAATCTGGTTCGAGTCGCCGTATGCAGTCGGACCATGGTCGGTTTGCGTTAACGTTCCACACGCTATTTATACCATTCCTCCGCGATACCCGGTTTACCATGTAAGGTTTGTTCATGTATACCGTTACACGCCGGACGTCGTCTATGTCGGTTACACTGCCGGTTATACCGGTTGTTATGTTTACGGACGGACCGTTGTGTACGGAACGGGATATTATTATCATCCCTGGTACAGACATTATTATTACCCGCGGCCATACACATGGGGATTCGGCGTTCGTTACAATCCGTGGTCCGGCTGGACGATCGGCATCGGCACTGCGTGGGGCAGACCCAATGGATGGTTTTCGTACAACCGCGGATATTATCACGGATGGTGGGGCCCTGCCGGTTACAGGCCAATGTACTATCACCGGGCAGGTCCTTTGTACACAGAAGGATACAGACCGGCCCGACCGTTTGGTGCGGAACGGAATCTCGGCGGCGACAGAAGACCGGTATTCAACAGGCCGCCGACAATGTATGAACGAAGAGCGGTAACCGGCGTTCGTCCGCTTACGGTCCGGCAGGCAAACGTTCAGCCGAACCGGCAAATGACAAATATGCAGAAGAACCGGCCGGCCGAAAAACCGTTCGGCGCTCCGGGCAGACAATCAAAAGTTGCTGCAGTACCGAATAATCATCCGAACCGACAAGGGACATTCAACAAACCCCGGCCGCAGAATCAACCGATGTCAAAACCTGCTCATCCGCGACAGAAAGCTCGTCCGGGGCCGAAGCGTAAGAAAGAAGAAAAAGAAAAAGGGCACGAATAATCCGAATCTGATTCATCAGTTCAAAAGGTCGACAACTTGTCGGCCTTTTTTATTTTTAGTTTGAATTTCAGAGATGATATCGTTACATTTTCTTACAAAATTATTCTTTCTGTTTGAATATGAACGTAATTATGCCGATGAAACCGAACCGAACATTTCAAATCACGCATATCGAATATCTCAAATCTTTACAGAATATGCCGCTTGCAACATTTCGAGCACGCGTTTTCGCATATAGAATCGATTTTTTTATCGTCGGAATACTTATTATTTCATCCATCCGAATGGTCAGACAATTCATGACCGTATAGCGAAAACGGTCGTCATCGAAATTCTGAAAAAACAATACTCATAAGAAATATGAACAGCAAAATAGTGATGTCATCTGCAGCAGTCGCGGCAGGAATCCTCGGTTTTATTTTTCTCTTCGCACCGGAAGAAGTTCTCAATTTCTTTAACGCCGGATATTTGAGCAAACCGTTCATTCAATTGCTGGGAGCGGCCGTTCTTGGCTCTGCGGCATCGAACTGGATTTCCAGAAACTTACCGATCGGAGGAATTTACGGCCGACCGGTCATGGCAGGCAACATGGCACATTTCTGCATCGGATTTCTCCTGCTGGCACGGGCTGTTTTCGACCGGCCGGAAAATATCGCTCTCTGGATTTTATGTATACTGTATGCCGTGTTCGCTGCTGCGTTCAGTCTCCTTTTTTTCAATTCCCCGAAAGGAACATAATCGTTGCACAAACGTCTTGAACCGAAATTATTCACCACCCTTACATCGGGCTATTCCAAACAGCAATTTCTTTCGGATTGCGTCGCCGGCGTTATTGTCGGCATTGTCGCACTTCCGCTGGCAATCGCATTTGCCATTGCATCCGGCGTAAAACCGGAACAGGGTTTGTACACCGCGATCATCGCGGGGATTATCGTGTCGGTGCTCGGCGGAAGCCGGGTACAAATTGCCGGTCCGACGGGAGCGTTCATTGTCATCATCTATGGGGTCGTCCAAAAATACGGATACGATGGGCTGGCGGTCGCAACCATTATCGCCGGCGTTCTTCTGATCATTATGGGTCTGGCGCGTCTTGGCACGCTGTTACGGTTTATTCCGTATCCCCTGACCGTCGGTTTTACCAGCGGCATCGCCATCATTATCTTCTCATCGCAATTGAATGATTTTTTGGGATTGCATATTCAATCTCTTCCGGCAGATTTTGTTGAAAAATGGCTTACGTATGCCGAGAATTTCACTGCGGTAAATTATATTGCGCTTGCCGTCGGTGCCGGTTCATTATTGATTATTATTTTTTGGTCACGCATCACCTACCGTGTGCCGGGATCTCTTGTTGCAATTCTGCTGGCGACGAGTGCAGTGCAACTCTTTCATATTCCGGTGGAAACGATCGGCAGCCGTTTCGGAAGCGTGCCCACGAGCCTGCCGTCGCCGCACATTCCGCAGGTCACATGGCATACCATTACGAGTTTATTCTCACCGGCAATCACGATTGCCTTGCTCGGCGGGATCGAATCGCTTCTTTCCGCCGTTGTCGCCGATGGAATGATACGCACGCGCCATCGCTCCAACATGGAACTCATTGCACAGGGCGCTGCAAACATCGTCTCACCGTTGTTCCTGGGAATTCCCGCGACCGGGGCAATTGCGCGGACTGCAACGAACATCAAAAGTGGCGGGCGCACGCCGATTGCCGGCATCATACATTCCGTAACGCTGTTGCTCATCATGCTTTTTTTCGGTCAATGGGCGGCGCTTATTCCGATGCCGACACTCGCGGCGATCCTGATCGTCGTATCGTACAATATGAGTGAATGGCACTCGTTCGTGAAAGTCCTCAAGAGTCCGAAAAGCGATATTGCCGTCATGCTCGTTACGTTCTTCCTTACCGTTTTTGTCGATCTTACCGTTGCCATCGAGGTCGGCATTGTTCTTGCCGCGCTCCTTTTTATGCGAAGGATGTCGGAAGTCAGTCAGGTCAATGCCATCACAAAAGATTTACAGGAAGAACAGGAAGACGAGAAAGAAAACGGAGCCAAGCTTGTCATTCCGGCCGGCGTTGAAGTGTTCGAGGTCTACGGAACACTGTTCTTCGGAGCAGTGGATCAATTTACGGAATCGATGAGAGCTATCGAAAAAAAACCGCACGCCTTGATATTGGAAACGCAGCACCTGCTTGCCATTGATGGAAGCGGTTTACGTGCGCTGGAAGATCTCTTCAATCAGCTTTCGCATCAAAAGACACACTTCCTCATTTCCGGAATTCATAAACAGCCGCTGTTTGCCATGCAGCAATCGGGACTGCTTGACCGGATCGGAGAAGATAATATTTGCGGAAGTCTTTCGGATGCATTCGAACGGACGAAACTGCTCATTCACGAAAATATGGCAAAAAAATCGGCTTAACTTTTTCACGGTAACAAATGAATTTTGAAATTTCATCATGAATGATTATCTATCGTTATGAAAATTTTTAACTGCTGCATTATTATCTTTCTTACATGCTCGGTGAGTCATGCTTCTGTGGCAACACATCCGAAAATACCGACAAATACGATCGGTCTGCATTCCGGTCTTATCATCACCAAATCGGAAAAAATAAAAAAAGGAATATACCGCCTTACCGCACCGTCGTCGCTCGAATCTGCAGCAATCATCGTTCGCGGCAATAATATTACGATTGATCTTTCCGGTGTAACAATTGAAGGAACCGATCCGGAAGCGGATCCGGACCAGGCACAAGGTGTCGGCCTGCGCATCGAAGGCGGAAGCAATATCCGCATTCTTCACGGGCACATTCGCGGCTTCAAGATCGGCATCCTGGCGCGGAAGACAAACGATCTTCAGCTTGTCGACAATGATGTTAGTTACAACTGGAAACCGCGGCTCTTCAGCATCGCCGAGCATGAAAGTTTGGTCGACTGGCTTTCGTTCCATCACAATGAAAAAAATGAATGGCTGCGGTACGGCGCCGGATTATTTCTCGTCGACGTGCATCGCGGAACGGTTTCCGGTAACAGCGCCGTTCAAGGAATGAACGGACTGATGCTGACCCGTTGTGAACATCTCCGCATCGAAGACAATAATTTTTCATTCAATTCCGGAGTCGGCATCGGGCTCTACCGCTCATCGTACAATTCCATCATTCATAACCGCATCGATTACGATATCCGGGGATATAGTCATCGTTTCTTCCGTCGCGGACAGGATTCGGCTGGATTGTTGATGTATGAACAAAGCATGCATAATGTCGTTGCGTTCAATTCCGTTACGCATGGCGGAGACGGACTGTTCGCCTGGGCAGGTCAAAGCACCATGGACAGCGGCACCGGCGGCGTTAACGACAACCTGTTTTACAATAACGATTTCAGTTTTGCGGCGGCAAACGGTATCGAAGCGACATTCAGCCGGAATACGTTCATCAGCAACCGCGCCGAAGGATGCGATTACGGCGTCTGGGGCGGTTACAGTTTCGAATCGAAAATTATCGGCAACAATTTTTCTCATAACAGATTTGGGGTAGCGATTGAACACGGTTTGATCAACACAATTTCTGATAACCGATTCGATGGAGACACCACGGCAATCAGTTTATGGGCTGACCCGATCGAAAACTCCGATTGGGGATATGCGAAATATTGCGACACGAAAAGTCATTCTTATCAGATTGAGAATAATGTATTCGAACGGAACAAAGTCGGCGTCAAAATAAAAAACACCGACACGGTGCTATTGGCAAACAATCGGTGGTTTGAAATCGATTCGACCATAGTGGCGAGTGATACTTCTCAGATTCAAATCAAAAAAAATGAAATTCTCGACACGAAACAAGGATTTCAACCGGTATTACCGCGGGAATACACACGGCTGATACCGAAACTGTCTGCCGCCAAAAAGAAAATCCCCGATTCCGGGCTTGCCCACCGCGATTGTTCGGCAATCATCGTCAATGAATGGGGACCGTACGACTGGCGCTCGCCGATGCTCTATCCTGCCGAAAGCTCACACGAATGTCCATTGCATCTCCGCACACTTGGACCGGCAGGTAACTGGAAGGTCGCATTCAGCCGAGGCATCGAATGGCTTTCGCAACCTGTCGGCGCGATCGGTGACACGATTAGCCTCAGGCCGGATTCTACCGGCGATTGGGAACTGGTGCTTGAATACCGCGGGGCGGCAACCGTCTCACCGCGAGGGGTCGCAAAGAAAGCCGGACAGCCGTACCGGTTTTCCTACAGCCGATTCGAACCGCCGATCGATTGGAATGTTCGATTTTATTCGTGGAACGGTTATATGGATCCGCGCTATCGGCTTAATGATTTCGACACACTTCGCCAAACAAAATATCTTCTGATGCAGAACCCTTTGCGCCTCGATTATGAATGGTACCGCCCGCCGTTCCGTGAACTTCCGCAAGAACATTTTGCGATGGAAGCAACCACAACAGCAAACCTTACACCCGGTTTATACAACTTGCGAACAATCAGCGACGATGCTGTTCGAGTGTGGGTCGACGGTTTGTGCGTCATCGACGATTGGACGCCGCACTCTTCGCGCCCCGATTATGCTTCGATACCCGGAGGGAAACATGAGATTCGCATTCAGTATTATCAAGTCGATGGATGGATGGAATTTCGTCTCGATACCGAACGCGGCATGAACCGTTCGCCCGGCTCAGCCGACGTTCCATAATCCAAGTTGGTTCGCCACTTCTTCATTCCGAACAGGCTCAATCCAATTCTCAAAAATTGCCGTTTGCTTTCAAAATAAAGCAAATTTCTTCATTTTATGAATTGATTCTTGATTCCTTTTCGCCGAAAGATTATATTTTCTTTCCATCAATTTCATCTTCCACCAAACAAGGATGTTCTATGAAACATGCCCGCGCGTTCCTACCGCTGATCGTTTTGATTGGTGCGTTCATGCTTTTTTCCAACGAATCATTCGGCCAATCATCGAAGCATAAATCATCTTCCGATGAAAGCTTTACAACTCCCGATCCTCAATTTTTAAAAACATTTCAGGCGCGAAGCATCGGTCCGGCAATCATGAGCGGCCGCGTTTCCGATATTGAACTGGATCCCTCCGATCCCGCAACATTTTACATCGGTTTGGGAACCGGCGGCGTGATGAAAACGTCCGACGACGGTGCATCATTCGGCGCGATATTCGAAAAGGAAGCTGTCGCCGCAGTCGGCGCAATTGCCGTTGCACCATCGAATGCGAAACATATCTGGGTCGGAACAGGCGAAGCAAACGACCGCAACAGTTCGAGTTGGGGAAACGGCGTGTATCATTCAACGGACGGCGGCGGGTCATGGACGAATATGGGATTGAAAGAAAGCAAAACGATCGCGCGTATCGTCGTTCATCCGACCGATACAAATACGGTGTACGTCGCGGCAATGGGCGATCTCTGGACACCGAACGCAGAACGCGGCCTTTATAAAACGACCGACGGCGGAAAAACCTGGGCAAATATTCTTCATGCAAAAGGTCATGAAGATAAAGTCGGATGCGGCGACGTCGCAATCGATCCTTCAAATCCCAATATTGTTTACGCGACATTGTACGCTCGCCAGCGCACGCCATGGTCGTTCACATACGGAATGGCATTAACCGGGGGCGAAGATCTCGGCGGAATTTTCAAAAGCACCGATGGCGGTTCATCGTGGACAAAACTTACACACGGACTTCCCGGCAGTACCGGAAGAATCGGTCTCGATGTGTTCAAGAAAAATTCAAATGTTGTCTACGCGGTCGTTCAGAGTGATGAAGGCGGAACAAGCGACATCGACGACCCGCACAGCAAACGGGGCGGTGTTTTTCGTTCGGATGATAAAGGAGAAACGTGGAGACGGATGAGCCCGCTCGATCCACGCCCGTTTTATTTCAGCCAGATCCGAATCGATCCGACAAACGAACAGCGCGTTTATGTCCTCGGCTATATGCTTCATGTTTCGGATGATAGCGGAAAAACATTCCAGGAAGATTTTTTTGAAAAAATGCATCCTGATTGTCACGCGCTCGTGATCGATCCGCGCAATTCGAAACGCATCATTATCGGCACGGATGGCGGCGCATATCAAAGTTACGGTGCGGGAAAAGGTTGGAATCATCTTACGAAATTCGCCGCAGGAGAATTTTACCGCGTGACTGTCGATAATTCCACTCCCTACCGCGTTGCCGGCGGGTTGCAGGACAATCAGAATTGGGTCGGACCGAGCAGAACAATGACGAAGGATGGCATCCTCAACAGCGATTGGATCGATATCGGCGGCGGCGACGGATTTTATTGCGCATTCGATCCGACCGATTCCAATGTCGTCTATGCGGAATCGCAGGAAGGTTATCTCCATCGCTTCAATCTCAAAACCGGCGAAGCAAAAGGTCTTCGTCCGCAACCGGCGGAAGGACAAATGGGATTCCGATTCGATTGGGATTCGCCACTCATCAACGGCAAAAATCCTGCCGGCGCATTATACCTCGGCGGAAATCATGTCTTCAAATTGACGGAGAAAGGCGAGCAGTGGAAAATGATCAGCCCCGATCTTTCGACACAAGATCCGAAAAAGATCATGACTGTCGGCAGCGGCGCTGAAAATTATGGCGTCGTCTATACGCTTGCAGAATCTCCGATTACTGCCGGCGTGCTCTGGGCTGGAACAGACGACGGGAAATTGTGGATGACATTGAACGACGGCGGAACTTGGACAGATCTTTCCGATCATCTTCCGAAAGAAGTAAAAGGACAATGGATCAGCCGGATCGAGCCGGGACACTTTGACGTGAATACCGCATATCTTGCAGTCGACGCGCATCGCACGGGAATGTACAAGCCGCTCGCGTACCGCACAACCGATGGCGGCAAATCGTGGGAAAGTATCGTCGGCAATTTGCCGATCGATGGACCGGTAAAAGTTGTCCGTGAAGACGTCGCCAATCCCGACCTGTTATTTGCGGGAACAGAGTTCGGTCTCTTTGTTTCTTGTGACCTTGGCAAAAAGTGGGTAAAGTTAGGCGAGCTTCCGACCGTTGCCGTCGATGACATCTGCATTCATCCGCGTGATCGCGACCTCGTCATCGCAACGCATGGACGAAGCTTGTTTATCTTCGATGATATCCGGCCGCTGGAAGAGTTCAATGCCGATTCATCGTCGAAAGCGGCGTTGCTCTTCCCCGTTCATCCGGCGTACGGATATTATCCGAACGACGGCACTGTGGAATGGGACGGCTCCGATAACATACCGCGGCGGCAATCCGACGAACGGCGCGACCATCAATTATTATATAAAAGATTTCACCGGTGACGGCATCAAAATCAACGTGACAAATTCTACCGGGCGGACGGTGGCAAATCTCTCCGGTCCCGGAACTCCCGGCTTTAACCGGATTACGTGGGATTTGAAACCGACAAAAGACCTGCTCAACGATTACGGCGGCGAAGGACAAAAGTTTGTCCCCTCCGGCGATTACACGATCAATTTTAATTTCGGAAAGTTAAAAGCGACACAAAAACTCCACGTCGACATCGCACCGGGGATTGAGACGAGATAACTAAAAACAATTTGAAATAGTTGCCGTAGAATTACTAGTTAGGGTCTTGTATGAAACATCAAAACATTATTTTGTTATTGTGGTTATTTCTATTTACAAACTGCTATTCCCAGCAATCTTTTGATTCGACTGGTAGGGTGTTTACAAAACTATATGGTATTGTACTTGAAAAGACCACTATTAAAGAAGCACAAAAACTTCTTGGTAGAACAAAGGAATATCAAGATGGTGATGCTGCATCATCATCGCATAGGATAAATTATTTTATCAAAAAAGATGATTTGTATTTAACATTCGATTCTGGAGAAATGGATGGTGGGGAAACAATAGGTAGTTTTACTTTTTCGTTAAAGCAGTTAAAGGAAAAGTACGTTGTAAATGGTAAAGTGTTTTTGTCAAAAACAGATCTCTTTGGTATTCGACTTGGTATGTCGAAATACGATTTCTTCAAGTTGTTTCCCGCTCGCTATATTATGATTCGAGCAAGCAAGAATATCGTAAAACAGAATTCTTAGACTCTAAAAAGCCAGACCGATACATTGAGTTCCGTAATAAAGTAGCTAATATTCAAAACTCTTTTATTGAAGAGTCTATAATGATTATACCAACATTTAAAAATGATAGACTTACCGATTTGAATGTGGGCAAAACGACAAGTGATTAAAAATGCTGATTTCAATATTGATATAAATTAATCATTATAAATAAATACGTTGCTTTGCCCTACTCACCCTATAGTCCCTCACTTTCTAAAAGAGAGGGACGTTGAACCACCTGCGCGGCAAGGTTATCGAAATCGTTAGCAGTGTCGGTCGGAAAGATCCAATCGTCCCGCTTCTTTTTTTGAAGCGGGCACTTTCTCGGAAAGAAAGTGACAACAACTTACAGTCACTACTAAACTCACAATGACCCTCAAAACAATCCTCACATATCGTCATTATCCTTTTCCCGGTATCGGAAATTTTATTGGCGATACTGAAAAGAGCGGACAAGTCGGCATCGACCAGAGGGGACAAGGGTTCGTTCCTGATAGTCTGGAGTGTTATTATCATCGTCATTGCTGTCGATTCATTCTGCAACTGGCATCCGGTCGCGGAACTGCCGCTTTCACGGACTGCATGCGAGGCAACAGCTCTCGGCCTGCTTCTTGTCGGTCTTGCTATCCGTTGGATTTCTATTTTAATGTTGGGAAAAATGTTCACGGTGAACGTTTCAATCCAAAGCGATCACGTATTATTTCAGCGAGGATTCTACAAATATGTCCGGCACCCGTCGTACACGGGATTGCTCATCATGTTCCTCGGGCTGGCGATCGATCACGGCACATGGATCGACGTCGCATTCATCATGATTCCGATTACTGCGGCGTTGTTCTACCGCATCAACAAAGAAGAAGAAGCGCTCATCGGGAAATTCGGGAAGCAATACGAAGAATACGCCGCACGCACGAAGCGACTGATTCCGGGGATAGTGTGAACCATTTCGCAGACATAAAGTCTGCGGCTACCGGGTTATTTTTTGCTAGTCCCGTAACGGAGTTATCGAAATCGTTCGCGGTGTGGGTGGGAAAGATTCAATCGAAGCGTTCCAATCCCGCTTCGCTTTTAAGCGGGATTGTCAGCATGAGCGTTAGCGATTGAATCGTGCGTTACGATTTCGAAAAGATTTCTTTGGTTACTTTCTTTCTCGGAAAGAAAGTAACAACATGTTGCAATAACCACTAAACTTTTTAAAATGACCCTTAATACAATCCCTTCAAAATATCCTCAATCTTTTCCGGGCTGCGGGAACAGTCTTCGACTCCGCTCAGACTGACGGTGTTTTTTTGAGAATGCTATTCCTTTGCTTGATTCTTTTCCACCGCATCGGTATATTAAATTAATTCCATCATTCATCCACCAACTCAAAATTGCATTTCTATGGTCAAATTGATTGCCCTCTACCGAAAGCCGGCAGATCCGGAGCTGTTCGACAAACATTATTTCGATATTCACATTCCACTCGCTAAAAAAACTCCCGGACTGCGAAAATTAGAAATCACAAAAATCATCGGCGCACCGATCGGCGAAACGAAATATCACCTGATGGCGGAGATGTATTATGATTCCGTCGAAGCGATGAACGCCGGCAACGCCTCTCCGGAAGGCAAGGCGGTTGTACGTGATCTGATGAGCTTCGCCGCCGACGTCGTGACGTTATTTTACGGCGAGGTCGACGCATGAGCAAATATTCAGGGAGAAAACCGAAATCGTTCCGGTTCAAAAATATTCTGTACGATAAAAAGAACTACCGCGCAACCATCACTCTCAATCGTCCCGAAGTTCATAATGCTTTGAATTTCGACACGCTCCGCGAACTGAGCGCCGCATTTGAAGATGCGTCGTGGGACGATGAGGTTGCCGTCATCATCCTCACCGGCGCGGGAACAAGAGCATTCTGCACCGGCGCGGATATGAAAGAATGGAATGAAGATTTCTCGAAACGCCCGGCAGATTTCTACAAATGGATGGGCGTGTTCATTGAAGCATTCGAACGGCTTCGCAACATCGGCAAACCGACGATTGCGCGCATCAACGGTATGGTGGTCGGCGGCGGAAACGAATTGCAGATGTCATGCGACCTTGCCGTTGCCGCTGAAGATACGTTTATCAGACATGTCGGTATTTCACGCGGAAGCGTCCCATCGGCAGGTGCAACACAATGGCTACCGATCATCGTCGGCGACCGCCGTGCGCGGGAAATTCTGATGCTCTGCGAAAATATTCCGGCAGCGCAGGCGCTCGAATGGGGACTCCTCAACCGCGTCGTGCCGCGCCGTCAACTCGATAACGCCGTGGATGAACTCGCCGAGAAGCTTATCAACAAATTACCGGAATGCACGCGCTATGCGAAACAGCAATTGAATTTCTGGCGCGATCTTTCCTGGTCGATGACGATCGGACATGTGAAAGACTGGCTGACCGTACACACCGGCTCGGCGGAAGTTCAGGAAGGCGTGCGGGCATTCGTCGAAAAACGTCCCATCGATTACAAGAAATTCCGTCAATCGAACCTGTCATCAACTTCATCGGCAAAAAAATCACGAACAACCAAACGGCGAAGATGATGATTGCTTCCGTATGATCCATCTACTTCAAAAAATTGTCGAAGGAAGTTATCGATTCATCCAGCATCACTACAACAAAATAGTGATCGGGTTGACGACAATTTTATTGCTGGGTTTTGCCGGAATAAAACAGAACAGAACTACATCCGTCTTCCTTCCCGGCTCTCAACCCGGCTCAATCAATTGGGCCGAAAGCGTTCAGATATGCCAGCAATGCCATCAAACCGACAATGTTCAAAAACCGATCCCGATTTACGACTCTTGGGCGGGAAGTATGATGGCACAATCAGCCCGCGACCCGATTTTTTACGCGACGCTTGCAGTCTCCAATAAACTTTATACTACATCGGGAGAATATTGCATCCGTTGTCACTCGCCCACCGGCTGGCTCGCCGGGCATTCGGAAGATTTTACGGGACAATCGCTTGCCGGAACGGACTTCGACGGCGTGCAGTGCGATTACTGTCACCGCGCCGGCGATCCTCTTAATCCTGACACATCGTTATCAACGAGCCCGAATTATTCCGTCCCCGGATATGGAAACGGAATGCACGCCGTTCAGAAAACCGCCTATCCGAAGCGCGGACCGCTCGACAGTCTCAGTGGACCTCATCCAACATTGTACGATCCTTTTCAGAAAACCAGCGAGATGTGCGGCGTTTGTCACGATGTCAGCAATCCGTTTCAAGCTCAGGATCGAACGCAACAAGCGCCATATGAATACGGTCCGCTGGAGCGCACGTACAGCGAATGGGCTTTGAGCGCATTTGCTTCAGAGGGTGATTCGGGAACGTGTCAATCGTGCCACATGAAAGATACATCGGGCTACGTGTGCGTGTATTCGTATTCTTATCGCGATCAGATGGCCAAGCACGATCTGACCGGCGGGAATACGTTCGTGCCGGATATTCTTCAGGATTTTTGGACAGGTCTTGATACTGCTGCACTTGCAAATGCCAAACAGAGAGCGACCACGATGCTTCACAGCGCCGCAAATCTTCAGGTTCAATCTTTACACGTCGGCGATAGTGTCATTGCAACCGTTCGCATCACGAATCTCACCGGACATAAACTTCCGACTGGTTATCCGGAAGGCCGCAGAATGTGGATTGAACTGATCGGAACCGGTGCCGGCGGCGATACTGTTTTTCATTCCGGCGTGTATACACCGGATTCCGCACAGCTCATTCACGATTCACAACTGAAAGTGTATCAGATTGTCGGAGGCATCAGTGATTCACTTTCTGCAACAGCCGGAATTCCTGCCGGTGCCTCATTCCATTTTGTTTTGAACGATACGATACTCTCCGATAACCGCATTCCGCCGAAAGGATTCTCCAACGCGGCATATCAATCACGGAAAGCAAACCCTGTTGCGGCAAATTACACCGACGGACAATATTGGGACGACACAAAATATTTTCTCCCGGCATCGACCGTCCAGGTTACCGCGTTACTGTATTATCAGACAATCAGCAAAGAACTCATCAGTTATTTACAAACCGAAAATGTCGGCAATATTTACGATTGGAATATGTGGGGCGATAAATTATTGACATCATGGGCGGCACACGGAAAGTCGCAACCCGTTCTGATGAATTCGGTTACGGTTCCGGTTTCGGTCACAGCAGTGAAGAACCCCGGAAATACAATTCCGAAGAACACGGAACTTCTTCAGAATTATCCGAATCCATTTAACCCGTCGACCACTATTGAATTCCAATTAGCACATGCTGCATTTGCGCAAATTGTTGTTTATAATATCGATGGAACGAAAGTCCGGACATTGCTGAACGAACAGAAATCGGCCGGAATATACCATATTCAATTCCGTGGCGACAATTTGCCGAGCGGAATATATTTTATTTCATTCACTGCCGGCAATTTTCATCAGACAAAAAAAATGCTGTTCATCAAATAACTATCAAACCGATTATGTCATACACAAATATTCTCACGAGCAAACAGGACGGATATGCCGTCTTGCAATTCAACCGCCCGGAAGTGCTCAACGCGATCAACATGAAACTGATGGAGGAGCTTGTCGATGCGCTCGAATCGTTCGATAAAGATCATGACGTTCGCGCCATCATCATCACGGGCAATGAAAAAGCATTTGCCGCCGGCGCCGATATCAAAGAAATGGCGGATGCGTCTGCCGTTGACATGCTGATCCGCGATCAGTTTGCGCGGTGGGATCGTATCCGGAAAATCAAAAAGCCGATCATCGCCGCCGTGAGTGGTTTCGCACTCGGCGGCGGATGTGAATTATCGATGACGTGCGACATCATCATTGCATCCGAAACGGCAAAATTCGGTCAGCCCGAAATCAATATCGGCGTGATGCCCGGCGCCGGTGGCACGCAACGGTTGACGCGTGCTGTCGGCAAATATAAAGCGATGGAAATGGTTCTCACCGGAAAAATGATCACTGCCGAAGAAGCATTGCGGTGGGGACTCGTCGTGAAAGTCGTTCCGGTCGAATCGTATCTCGATGAAGCAAAAGTACTTGCCAGAGAGATCGCATCGAAACCGCCGGTTGCGGTTCAGCTTGCAAAAGAAGCCGTGCTGAAATCATTCGACACGACGATCGAAGGCGGTTTAGAATATGAACGAAAGAATTTTTATCTCCTTTTTGCAAGTGAGGATCAAAAAGAAGGAATGAACGCATTCGTTGAAAAACGAAAAGCACAATGGAAAGGAAAATAAACCGTGAGAACCGTACTTTTTATTTGCTGTACACTATTATTAATAATTCCCTGCGCACAAAGCCAAACGGCAAGCTATCCCGATTTTGAAATCGTCGAAAGCATTCCGGTCGGAACAACTTTGGCAAATGCAGACATTCGCAAAGCACATGACGTCTGGCTGGAAATGATCAAGAATGCAAAACACTCGATTGATCTTGAAGAATTCTATATCTCGACTCAAAAAGGCGAGCCGCTGGACGACATTATTGCTGCAATCGTGGAAGCCGGAAAGCGCGGCGTTACTGTTCGGTTGATCGCAGATTCGCGGATGTACAAAACGTACCCGGAAACCATCGACATGCTCGGGAAATGTCAGAATATTTCTGTCAGAATCATCAACTATGGACAACTTGCGGGCGGCGTTCAGCATTCAAAATATTTTATCGTGGATGGAGAACAGATTTTCCTCGGGAGTCAGAATTTCGACTGGCGATCGCTCAAACATATTCATGAACTCGGGATTCGGATCAAACACAAAGATGCAGTTGCCATTTATCAGGATGTTTTCAATATCGATTGGCAGCTTGCGGAAAAAAACGATGCGGCAATGATTCCGGCAGTCGTTCATCAGCAACAATACAAACTCCCGTTTCATATCGTTGAAGAGGGAAATGACACGCTGACATTTTTTCCGACCATGAGCCCGAAAGGATTGATCAGCGATTCTTTGTTGTGGGACGAAAGAAATATCGTCGCGCTCATCGATGCGGCTCAGCATGATGTGTTTTGTCAATTTCTCACCTACTCTCCCATTGCACGGGGCAAAAGTTATTATCCGGTATTGAACGAAGCGCTCAAACGCGCGGCCGCTCGCGGTGTCCATGTTCACATGATCGTCGCCGATTGGTCGAAATATCACCCGCTCATCGATTCGTTGGTCAGTTTATCGGAAACGCCGAATATCCAGATCAAATTCAGCGACATTCCTGATTGGTCGGGCGGTTATGTTTCCTTTGCGCGTGTCGAGCATTGCAAATATCTGGTTGTCGACAGCTTATCGTGCTGGCTCGGAACTGCCAATTGGGAAAAAGGATATTTTTACGACACGAGAAATGTCGGGGTTGTCGTATACAATCGAAAAATTACATCAACACTGCGGAGTATTTTCCTCAAAGGCTGGGATGGTCCATATACAGAATTGATTAAACGGGGCGTGGATTATCCTCCCCGGCGTCACGGAGAAAACTGAAGATCAAGTCAACAATTTTTGGAAGGCGTGCCTCTCGCCGTTAATCTAATTTTTTCTTGAAGCGCAAAATGCTCGCGCCGAGAACGCCTACTCCCATGCCGAGAAGTAACAATGCCTGAACCCAGAGATCGCTGATCCCCACTCCTTTCAAAATCAGTGAGCGAACCACGACGAGATAATGGCGCATCGGGATCCCGATGGAAATGAATTGGAGGATCTTGGGCATATTTTCGACGGGGAAGGTGAACCCGGAAAGATACATCATCGGTTGAAGAATAAAGAACTGTCCCACCATCATCGCCTGTTGCTGCGTGCGGGTAATTGTCGAAACGAACAATCCGAGTCCTAACGTTGTAAGCAGAAAAAATGTCGATAATCCGATAAGCAAAGGAACGCTTCCTTTAATGGGAATGCCGAACCCGAACACCATGACCACCACGACGATCGTTGCATTGATCGCACCGATCATGGTAAACGGAATGAGTTTTCCGATAATCATCTCGGACGGACGAATCGGTGTTACCATGATCTGTTCCAGCGTACCGATTTCTTTTTCACGCACAACGGCCATGGACGTCAAGTTCATCGTCGTGACGAGTAGCAGCAGCACGAGCACGCCCGGAACCATGTAATTTCTGCTCTTGAGATCAGGATTATACCATGCCCGCACTTGCGTGTTAATACCTTGCTGACCGGGCAGAATTTGTGACCCGCCTGACCCTTGGGCAAGAATTTTATTCGAATATTGGGCAACGATCTGTGTAGCATAATTCAATCCGATAGTAGCAGTGTTGCCTTCACTCCCATCGACAAGAAGCTGAACATTCGCCTGCTCCTTTTTCAACATTTTATTTCCAAAATCATGAGGAATGACAAGCGCCATGGTAACCTTATTATCGTCGAGATACGATTGCACGGCATTGTAATTGTCGGTGGCATATTCGATGGTAAAGTATCCCGACGTGACAAATTTCTCGGCAAGCTGGCGGCTGTTTTCCGTCTTATCGAGATCACAGAGAACCATCGCGATATTTTTTACGTCAACGGAAGCCGCGAATCCAAGCAGCGTCAGTTGCAACACCGGCGCAACAAAGACAATCGGCAGGAGCTTTTTGTCCTTGAACAGTTGTCCGAATTCTTTTTTCAATATTGCTATGATGCGCTGCAAGCTCATAAAGTTATCCCACCGTCTTCCGGAAACGCCGTATACTCACCGTCAACATGAACGCGATAAAGATGCAGAGATAAACGACTTGGTCCCAAAATGCCGAAATCCCCACACCTTTTAATATGATGCTGCGAAGAATCACAAGATAAAATTTTGCCGGTGTAATGTTGGAAATTACCTGAAGCCACCACGGCATACTGCGAAGGGGAAACATAAACCCCGAAAGCATGATCGTCGGCAACATCGAAAACAGAGACGCCAGTTGAAAAGCAACTTGCTGGCTGTCGGAAATAGCCGAAACGTACAAACCGATAGACAATGCGGCAAGAATAAACAACAGAGTAGCAAAAAACAGAAGAAGGATGCTTCCTTTAATGACCACGTCAAAAAGAAAATATGCCGCCGTTAAGACGAGCGTTGCGGCGACGAGCGAAATTAACGCATACGGAATCATTTTACCGACAATAAGTTCCACCGAAGTAATGGGAGATACGTCGATTTGCTCGATCGTGTTTCTTTCTTTCTCTTTCACGATAGAAAGCGAGGTTGCGATAACCCCGGTGATCGCCAGAATAAATCCAACGAGTCCAGGAACGAGAAACTTTGCACTTTTCAACTCGGGGTTGTACCAAATACGCGCGTCGAGCTGAAGCGGGATGTAATTTTTTCGTCCGATCTTTGCGAGATTTGTGAGGATGATTTTTTGAGAATACTGAAGTGCAACGACCTGCGCATACCCGACAATGGTTGTTGCCGAATTCGCATCCGTCCCGTCGACAAGCACCTGGATATTGACAGGCTGATTTGAGTAAAGTTGCTGAGAAAAATCATGCGGTATGATCAGGGCACATTTGACTTTTCCATCATCCAGCAGATCGGTCGCTTCGGATGAAGAGGATAGCATCTCGACATAATCGAAATATCCGGAGTTAATGTATGAGTTGACAAATTCCCTGCTCGTCGAAGATTTTTCTTCGTCATACACGGCCATTTTAATATGCTGGACATCCCAATTCAACGCATAACCGTTCAGCAGCAGCAGCAATGCAGGCACCAGCGTCAGAATGGCAAGGACACGCTTGTCCCTTCGAATCTGACGAAATTCTTTTATAATAATGGGCCGCAAACGACGAAATATTTTCATACGCTATGCTACCTTCTTTGCTTCTTGATCAAGCAAGTAAATAAAAACATCCTCGAGCGAAGGGCTTCGTCGTTCGATCTTATTATAGCCGATCCCGTTTTTTTTCAGCAACGCATCGATCTGAATTTTTGCCGATTGTTCTTCCGGCACGCTGACATGAAGAAACGTCCCGAACACCGATGTCTCGAGCGCCCACGGTTCTTTTTCAATCAACGACATCGCGTCGATAACTTTCGAACATTGGACTTCAAGGATCGGCGTTTTGATATAATTTTCTTTCAGTTCTTTGGGACTGCCGCCGGCAATAATTTTTCCGGCATTGATGAGGATAATATCGTTGCAATACTCCGCTTCTTCCATAAAGTGGGTTGTGACCAGAACCGTAACGCCGTGGGCGGAAAGCTCGTAAATCAATTCCCAGAATTTTCTTCGCATAACGGGATCCACACCGCTGGTCGGCTCGTCGAGAAAAACAATTTTGGGCTGATGCAAAACCGAACAGCCGAGCGCGAGACGCTGCTTCCATCCTCCCGAAAGCGTTCCCGTAATACTCTTTTCCCTGCCGTGAAGATTCGCAATGTCGTACACCCATTGTTTTCGTTCTTCAATGGCACTGTTCGTCATTCCGTAGACCCGGCCGTAGAAATTGATATTTTCCTCGACCGTTAAATCTTCGTAGAGAGAAAATTTTTGGGACATATAGCCGATGGCAGCTTTTATTTTCTCGGGTTCATCGTTGATGTCAAAACCTCCGACACGTGCGGTTCCTTCCGTGGATTGAAGAAGTCCGCATAGCATGCGGATCGTTGTCGATTTCCCTGCCCCGTTTGCCCCGAGGAATCCGAACACTTCGCCCGGCTTGACTTCGAAATTGACATGATCAACGGCGGTAAAATCGCCGAAACGTTTCGTAAGATTTTTGACCTCGATGATCGAACTCATCGGCGGAGTTCCGTTTCGTCCGGCAACGAGTCACCGATCGATTTTTTCAATGTCGCCTGGGCAATTTCCAGCTCGACAAGCGCGCTGGTGTAATTTGTTTTTGCCTGCAGAAGGGCAACATCTGCATCGAGCAATTCCGTCGACGTGGAAAGACCGGATTTATACTTGTCCCCTGTTGTCCGCACGTTTTCTTCCGCCTGGTCGACACCAATTTTTGCAACGTCGATTTTTTCTCCTGCCCTCCCGACGGCAAGGACATTGCGTTTAATTTCGAGAGAAATATTATCTTTCATCTGATCAAAGAGAATTTCGTTCTGCGAGAGTGTCGCTTTTGCCTGATCGACTTCCGACGAGGTAGCACCCCAATTCCAGACATCAAATTGCACCTGCACCCCGATATCCCACGTCGACTTAAACGCGTCGATCGTCGGAAAATACCGGGCGTTCGGGCGATTATAATAATAATTTCCGGTCAGAAAGATTTGCGGAAAATAATTTCCCTGCGCCGCGGTGACAGTCGCCTTCGATGCTTCGATACGCGAGTACAACGACTGCACATCCGGACGGGAGTTGAATGCTTGCTCCAACAACTCCGGAAACAGTCTGCTTCCGGAAATACGAGTCGTATCATTCGGAGCCGATGTCAATTCGATTTGGGTTTCTATCGGCTGGCCGATAATGTTGTTTAAATTCATCATCGCAACATCGACATCGTTCATAGCATCGATTTGCATAAGCTTTGCATTGGAAAGCTGCACTTCAATCTTCAATAAATCATTTCGCGTTGCCAGGCCTGCGTTCATTAAATTTTTTGTATCATTATGATACGTTTGGAGACGGTTAACATTTTCGTCGGATAATTTTTTTGTCTCCAGATTTTGATACAGCAACCAGTAAGCAGAAGTGACATTCAAGGTCAGCTCGGCTTTATCGTTTTTATAATCCGATTCGGTTGCCTTCGCTATATATTCAGCAGCCCGCGCATTACTCCGTAATTTGAATCCCGTAAAGATCGGTTGCTGAACGGTAATTCGTGAAGAATAATTATCGAGAACCACCGGTGAAATGACAAGGGGCTGCGGATTTCCTAACAACCCTGCAGGAATTTCGAAAGGGGTAACATCGCTCAGCCGTGAATACCCGCCGGCAACGGTTATCGACGGCAATAAATTCGCATTTGATTCACTCGATCGTGCCGAAGCAGCGTCCACTTTCGTCCGGGATACGGAAAGCATTTTGGATCGTTCCTGTCCAAGCTTGATTGCGTCTTCCAGACTTAACCGTTGTGGGATTTGCCCAAAAAGAGTAACAGGAATCAGGATCAATGCAGCAATCAATTTCATAATGAAACCTCAGCTTGTTCCGTATGAGTGAGAAGAGAAACGAAAACATTTTCAAGAGAAGGAGGAATCACCCGCCAACCCGAAATTTGAATGCCGTTCTTTTGAAAAATCGATTCGATCGCGGAAATATCCTTCGAAGAATCATTCACAATGACATTCAACCGATCGCCGAATGCCTGTACTTCCCGGCACAGTCGATCGGGATGGTCCCTCAGCAACATAAATCCATCACGGACCCGATCACAAACAATTTCAACGACATCCCCGTGCATTTCAGTTTTGAGGTCTATTGGTGGCCCCATTTTCATGATTTGTCCTTTATTCATGAGAGCGACGCGTGAACACCGCTCCGCTTCATCGAGATACGGCGTACTCATAATGATAGTAATTCCTGTTTTAAGTAAACTGGAAAGGACCTTCCAAAAATCCCGCCGGGAAACCGGGTCAACACCCGTTGTCGGCTCGTCGAGCAGGATGACTTCCGGGGTATGGATGAGTGTGCATGCGAGAGCCAATTTCTGTTTCATGCCGCCGGAGAGTTTTTCCGCCAGGCGTTTCCGAAAAGGTGTCAGGCGTGTAAATTCCAATAATTCATTTCTTCGTTCCGTATAATCGTACACGCCGTGAATTTCTGCAAAGAACTCGATATTCTCGTCGATGGTCAAGTCACCATAGAGACTGAACTTTTGCGATAGATATCCGATTCGTTTCCTGACTTCTTCCGTCTGTTTCGCCACATCAAACCCTGCGACATGCATTTCTCCGGATGTTGGAACCGTGATACCGCAGAGCATTCGAATGAGCGTCGTTTTCCCGGAACCGTCGGGACCGACAAGAGCGAACATTTCACCCTTTTCGATTTCGAGAGATACATCGTCAACGGCAATCAATTCTGCTTTGCCGCGCCCTCCCCCGAATTTTTTAGTAACGGACTTTATTTCGATGATGCCCATACTTCAGTGCGCGGCCGAGTACAAGTATGCATCCGCCGGCATACCGGGCTTTAAGGTTTGATCGGTGTTCGGTATTTCAATTTTCACACCGAAAACAAGTTTTGTTCTGTCTTCTTTTGTCTGAACGTTTTTCGGCGTAAATTCGGCGATCGAAGAAATATACGTCACGGAACCTTCGAACGCCTTTTTCGGTGCGCCGTCGACATACACTTTCGCTTCCTGACCAAGATGCACTTTCGTCAGCTCTTCGTCATTGACATAAATCGTCAGTTTCACTTTATCAAGATAGGTAAGACGAAGAAGATTCGCACCGACAGTTTCATATTCTCCCGGCTCGACTGCACGCAGGGTAATCGTTCCTGCCGAAGGCGCAGTGACATACGAATCATGGATCTTCTTTTTCAGCAGATCGACTTGCGCTTCCGCATTATCCCTCTTTTGACGCGCGGCATCGATTTCTTCTTTTCGCAAACCTTGTTTCAGTTTCTCGTAGGTTTGCTGAGTGGAAATATATCTTGCGTAGGCGTCGTCGTATTGTTTTTGTGTAATTGTTTGGGAAGCGAGTAAATCTTTCATACGAACATAATCTGCTTCCGCAGTTTTATATTCCGCTTCGGCCTGGATGATGTCCTCTTTTCGCGATCCCTCCACGGCGAGCTTATAGGCAGACTCGAACGACTCCGCGTTTGCAACCGCCTGACGAAGTTGGATTTGAAATTCCGTATCGTCGATGATGACCAGGGTATCCCCGGCAACAACGCGCACTCCCTCGTCAACGCGGACCTCTTTTATTTTACCGGCAACCTCCGCACTGATGTCCACATCGGTTCCCTCAATCGTGCCGGACGCGGAAATATCAGATCCATCGCCACCGGAACAACCGATGATGATGACCGACAGCCAAATCAAAAGAAAATATTTCATTGTTGTCCCGTATAATGATGTTGTAAGATTTTCTTGTGGAATTGTTTCCGCGCGCTTTCCGTCAAAATACCGTCGAGAAAAACGCGCAATATGGTTTTTAATGCTTCTTCGGTCGAGAACGAATTATTCGTAAGAATATCGGGATTGACCACACCCTGCACCGAGCTGATGTACATTAAAATCATGACTTCCTTATTCACGTCGGAGCGCACTAAATCACGCTGTACTCCTTCATCGACCATCCTGCCCATGGAGTCCTGGATGATTTGTTTTCTCATTTCTTCTATTCGTTTCCACAAATCCGGGCGATGGCGCCGCACGTCATCGAGCATCTGTTTACTGACGTGACATGCCATGCGTCCGACCGCCGTCCACATCGTATATAATTTCGAGATAAAGTCATCAGGAGAATTCAAAATATTTTTCATTTTGCCGCTCATCTCTTCCACCTGCCAGTCGATGACGGCATTCAGCAATTCTTCTTTACTTTCAAAATATTGGTACATGGTTTTTTTGCTGATGCCGAGGTCCTGAGAAAGTTCATCCATGGTGACCTTTGAGAATCCGGCGGCAAAAAACCTTTCCCGCGCATGTTCTATAACTCTTTGCTTGGATATTTCGTTCATTTTATAAACTTTATAAGTATTATTAGTTTCCATAATTAAATAAAAAAACTGCAAATGCAGTCAAAATTAGCTATTTAGAAACTTTGGAAACTTATTACGTTTCCAATATATGATTAAATTTTGATTTTGTCAAGTTGTGTAAATAGAAAATAGACAATAGACCCCTTCTTTGATTTAATCCAGAGGATCGAAATTATGAAATCCGGTTGTTATTTTAAGATAGCAACAACTTCCTGCTGACGCGGTTCGCCCGGCACAACGACTTCATAATTTTTTGTGATGTAAACGTTAATCTCGCTGCGGATACCGAAATCACCGAGGAAGTAAATTCCCGGCTCAATTGAAAACGACGTTTCCGGAATGATGGTCCGCTCATCCCGTGTTTCAAGATTATCCATATTTGCACCGCTCCCGTGAAGATCCTCAGTAATCGAATGTCCCGTCCGATGAATAAAATATTCTCCGAATTTATGCTGCTCAATATAATGGCGGGCCGCGTCATCGACATCGCAACCGCGGACTGATCTCTTTTCGGCAAAGGATTTCTTCAAAAGATCAACGGCTGCATCCCGTGCGCCTTTGACGATGTTGAAGATTTTCGTGTACTTTTCCGGCACAGAAGTGCCAAGATAACCGACCCACGTAATATCGTTATATGTAGAGCCGGGTGCGTTCTTTTTCGACCAGAGATCGATAAGGACAAAATCACCTTCGTGCAATTCGGCATGCACGTCCTTGGTCGGCTCATAATGCGGATTACCGCTGTTCGCATTCACGGAACAATTCGGCGCTTCATCCGTCACAAGCCCGTTCTGATGGAACAAATCGAGCATGAACTGCTGAACATCATATTCCGTCACGCGCTGTTTGCTCCGGATCCGTTCTTTCATAAATCCGAACGTCTTATCGACCACGTTGCGCATGGTCGTTGCAGTCTCAAGATTATCGCGGTACGCCGCTTCGGTCCACCGCGATTCAAAATATTGCGTGAGGTTCATGGACGAAACGACGTTCACACCGGCTTTTTTCACCGTCTCGATCGTTCCGGCATCCACTTTGGAAATATACGGAATCGCATTGCCCGGAGAATATTCCATGGCAACCGTTTTCATCCCGGAAAGAATTTTTTTCAAACCTTCTTCCAGCGATTGCCAGCTCAGGAAAATTGTTTTTTCTCCCGGCAGGTGATCAAGATTCCAGCGCTCGATACTGTGAACCAATTTTCTCGGTTCACCGTGCGCCGGGATCAGATAAAAGAACCGTCGTGTGTTCAAAATATGTTTCGGATAATCCAGTATGCGCTGGGCAAATTCATTGCGCTTCCAAAAATCATAAAAAAGCCAGCCGTCGATTTTCTGTTCGCGAAGAGCCGATTGGATGGACTGAATTTTATCGCTTGTTTTCTGTGAAATTGTATTCTCTGTTGAACTCATAATATTCCCTAAGAAAAAAAATTGATTGATGTGTGAATTACAGAAATACTTCAAACAACATTATCGATTGACAGCCTGCATCGCTCGTTCCGGATATCGAGAACCGGCAGTTGCACCGACCGGCAGAGCATTGCTCAGACGTTGAATATCATCCGTACTTAATACAATGTCGGTTGCCTTTGCATTTTCTTCAATGTAATTCCGTTTTTTGGTACCGGGAATCGGAACAATGTCATTGCCTTGTGCCAGGACCCATGCCAATGCAAGTTGTGCAGGAGTGCATTTTTTTTCGCGGGCAAGTGTTTCGATTCGATTCAGGAACCGAACGTTTTTCTTCAAATTGTCCGGTTGAAAACGAGGATGATTTTTTCGATAATCGCTTTCCCCGAAATCACTCGAGGATTTGAATCTGCCGGAAAAGAATCCCCGTCCAAGCGGACTGTATGCGACAAATCCGATGCCGAGCTCACGGCAGGCAGCAAGGATATCTTTTTCCGGATCGCGTGTCCAGAGTGAATATTCCGTTTGTAATGCGGTTATCGGATGAATCTTGTGCGCCCGACGAATCGTTGCCGGCGCCGCTTCGGAAAGTCCAAGATACCGGACTTTTCCTTCCTTCACCAGTTCCGTCATTGCCCCGACTGTTTCCTCTATCGGCGTATTCGGATCGACACGATGCTGATAATACAGATCAATGGTATCGACATTGAGCCGTTTCAAACTTGCTTCGCAGGCCGAACGAACATACTCCGGTTTACCGTTCACGCCGAGAAACTCGCCGTTGTCTCCGCGCACGTTCCCGAATTTCGTTGCGAGAAAAACATTTTCGCGTTTCCCTTTAATCGCTTTTCCGACGAGCTCCTCATTATGACCGACGCCATACATATCGGCAGTGTCGAGAAAATTTATTCCCAGTTCAAATGCTTTGTGAATCGTTGCGATCGATTCTTCATTATCACGAATTCCATAAAATTCCGACATACCCATACAACCGAGTCCGATCGCCGAAACAACAGGTCCGTTTTTTCCGAGTGTTCTTGTATTCATATCCGTATTCCTCTTTTCGTAAAATATATCTTTATTCAACATTCGTCATATATATGGATTATAATGATTGTTGCAGAAAACTTCGTACCAACTCCCACGCCTGAATCGAGGCGGTATTATTATAATTCGGCCGGGCATCACAGAAGAACGCGTGATCGGCGTAAGAAAATTCTATATTGGTAAAATCTTTTTTCGCACTCCTCAGGGCATCCGTCACTGCGCGGATATCGCCGGGAGAAATACGTTTATCGAGTCCGCCGCCGTAAAACGATACCGCCGCCTTTAACGGCACGGTTGCATTGGCAAGGAAGGAAACTCTTCCGCCCATACAAAAACCGACGGATGCGATGCTGCCATTCGATTCTGCATGAATCCACTGATACGCAGCGTGAATATCGGCTTCCATCGTTTCATTCTTCAATGCATCCAAATGGGGACGGACCGACTCAAAATCTGCATAGTTTCCTTCGAAGCCCGGGGCAGTCCGGTGAAATAATTCCGGCGCAACGGCAATATACCCTTCACGGGCAAACCGGTCCGTAACATCACGGATATGACCGTTTACCCCGAACGCTTCCTGAAAAACCAGAATTCCGGGATGAGATCGCCCGGCTTCCGGTCGTGCAAGGTATGCGGACATCATAGTTCCGTCGTTCACACGTAGTTCAATGCGGTCCCGGTTAAGTTGAGGCATACTTTTTTTTGAAAAAATATGAAGAAAGAAGGCAAGGCGACTTACCGCCTCAATATTGCAATGTATCAAATGAACGTAGAAAAAGCAATAATTCCCCGTTGAGCCACAGATTGCATTATTTTAAATTAAACCTTAACGATAATCCTTCATCTAAATTGTTAAGAGCTTTTTTGGAACGAATATGATTCATCACAGAATTCTCGTACATACCATTTCATTGCTGTTAATCTGTGTGTATGCTTTTATCGGCATAGGCGGGCCAAACCACATGGCAGGCTCGTTCGGTTTGAAGCAATCGGTAACCATCGAACAAAACAAAACTTCTCATGGATTCGGTGAACCGATACCATGGAAAATCCGCCGCCACAATCTTCCGGAAGCCCGATTCCGTGTTTTTTCGATCGTCATGGCCGAATTACGACCGATTCCTTATTCCGAACAATTCAAAGGAAACTTTTTCCTCGATAAAAATTTTTTACCGACAGCATCGCGGTTTTATATTCCACCTTCCCGCGACCTGCCTGCCCTGTCTTCCCGATCGTAACCCAACAGTACATTAATTTGTTATCTGAACCGAGGTTCAAAGCTTTAGAAAACTCGAACGAAGTATTTTGAAATCGTTTACAGAACGATACGAAACACACAATGTGCAAACAGCGCTCTTTATATTGAGAAGGAAGTCTTCATGAAAAAATTTGTTATCGTCGCTATCGGATTCTGCATCGTATTGAGTTTTCATCAACTCAGTGCAGAAAACAATCGACCCGATCAATTCGATCATCTTTCACCGATGCCGGGAGCGAAGATGGTCTCGTGCGAAACAGGCATCATTATCAGATCAAAAAATATTCTCGACCCCGGTATTTCAATTTCCGGAAAATATCTGCTCGTCACCGGCAATAAAAGCGGGACGCATTCCGTTCGTGCCGTTCTTTCCGATGACAACCGAACCATGGTCTTTCAGCCCGACGAGCCGTTTGCCCTGAATGAAAACGTCTCGGTTTCTTTTCGCGAAGGAATACGGACTTCCTCCGGTGAAACATTACAACCGTTCACTTTTTCGTTCACCACGCAATCCCAAAAAATATCTTTTGAGCCTCAACTTGAAACAATGAACGATGTTCCGCATAACAATGTTTCACGGCTGAAACCTCAATCTGGTATCTCACGGACAATACGAGCGTTAACCGATACATTGCCGCCCGATTTTCCTCCGATAACGTTTACGACATACAAGCCCGTTCCTTTAGGCCAGATTTTTATTGACAATGATGAATCTACTTCCTCTATAGGATATTACTTGGTGGATGTAGCAACATCCGGAAAAGTTCTTGGCTATAAAAGAACTAATAATTATGCGTATGACTTTAAGAGGCAACCGAATGGTTTATTGAGTTATTACGATCGAAACTTCCTCGACTTTATTGTCATGGATTCACTCTATACTGTCATCAATACCTACAGGGCAATCGGGTATTTCACCGACGTTCATGATTTCCAGATGCTTGCGAACGGTCACGTGCTCATCATGGGTGATGATCCGGAATCGGTTAATATGGACACCGTCGTGCCCGGCGGCAATCCCAATGCTGTCGTCGATGGAATCATCATTCAAGAACTCGATCAATCGAAGAATTTAGTTTTCCAATGGAGAAGTTGGGATCATTACAAAATTACGGACGCCATCGGGGTTGATTTTACTGCAAACACGATCGATTATTGCCATGGAAATTCTCTCGATCTGGACTATGACGGCAATATTTTGTTTTCAACCAGAAACATGAGCGAGATAACGAAGATCGACCGCAATACCGGAGATATCATCTGGCGATGGGGAGGGAAAAACAATCAGTTTACATTCCTTGGCGACACATTGCAGTTTACATACCAGCATGCTGCCCGTCTCATTCAAAACGGCAATTACATGCTTTTTGATAACGGAGATCTTCATAATCCTCCTTTTTCCCGCGCTGTAGAATATCAACTTGACCAGACCCAAAAAACTGCAACAACCATCTGGCAATACCGGAACACACCCGACCTTTACGGTTATTCGACCGGATATGCACAACGCCTCGATGACGGAAATACTCTTATCGACTGGGGCACGACCAACCCAAATACTTCGCTCGTCGCACCCGACAGCACAAAAATATTTGATCTGACTTTTCCGGAAGGCATGTATACTTATCGCGCGTATATGTATCCCTATACTCCCCCCGTTCTTTCTGTTTCACCCTCCGGTGAATCTGTGTCTCTGAATCCCGGTTCCGCCCAAAGGGAATCGCTCAAGGTCGTGAATTTCGATACCTCTGTATCGCATTACACGATTTCCGCACATCAGCCATGGCTCGTCTTGAGCTCCTCCACGGATAGTGTACCGCCATCCGATTCTGTTTTTTTTGATTTCACGGTTAATGCTGCCGGTCTTACTTCGTGGAACGTGTACAAAGATACGATAACGATTTCCGGATACGACACGCTTCATTCCGCAATACATGTTCCGGTCACGCTGAACACTCTCGGCACCAGAATTCTTGTCAAACCGACAAACCTATCTGTCGAAATCGATTCGGGTCTCGTTGCCCATGATACGGTCAAAATATTTAACATCGGACTATTGCCTTTGATCTGGAGGATAACCGATACATCATCAAATTCGTGGCTGACGTTCAGCAGCACACCGGATACGCTCGCTCCCGGCGACAGCATTTTTGAAGATATACTGTTCAATGCAACGACTCAGCCCCACGGTACATTCCATACATTGCTAACGATATTCAACAACGATTCTTCCACCGGAAACGTAATGATCCCGGTAACATTTAACGTTCTGGAATTATGGACAATTCAAACTCCAATTTCAGCAGGCTGGAATATGCTGTCGTTGCCTGTCCTCCCGTTCAATGAATCCAAATTCAGTGTCTTCCCGCCCGCAATATCAAATGCATTCAAGTATGACAATTCGTATGTCATTTCGAACAATTTGAAAACGGGTATCGGTTACTGGTTAAAATTCGATTCGAGCCAGACAATTCCGATAACCGGAGGAATATTAACATCCGATAGTATAGCGATGAATTCAGGATGGAATATGATCGGTTCGATTTCAACACCGATATCAATTTTTTCTATTGCCAGTATCCCGCCTGGAATTCAAACCAGTGATTTCTTTACATACAAAGGACACTATGTGATATCTGATTCCATTGCCCCGGGGGCAGCATACTGGGTCAAAGTGAGTCAGGATGGAACATTTATTCTGTCATCCGGTTCATCGGCAAGTCCCAAAAACCGGATCAAAATTGTTCAAACAGCAGAACGACCGCCGTTACCTCCGAATGCATCGTCAACGACGGCCGGTGAAATTCCAAAAGAATACGCGTTGGACCCGGCTTATCCTTCACCGTTCAATCCGACAACGACGATACGATATCAATTACCGTTTGAAAGCAAAGTTTCGCTTAAGGTTTACAATCTTCTTGGACAGGTGGTAGGCACATTGCAGGATGGTATTGAAGATGCCGGATTTAAATCGGTGGTTTGGGATGCAAGTAAATTTTCCAGCGGTGTATATTTCTATCGGCTTGTCACCGTTAACATTGCCGATCCATCAGAAACATTTATGCAGGTTCAAAAAATGGTACTGGTAAAATAACCCCACGACCTATTCATAGAAAAAGCCCCGGTAAAAAATCGCCGGGGCTTTTTGGTTTCAGGAGAAAAGATCGGTGGCTGACGGTGATCGAACGACACTCATTCATCCGAGCCATGGATTCTCAAATCGACAAGTTTATCTGCCGTGAGATGGGTATACCCTTGTTCCTGCAAATGTTTCACCCATTCTACGGTAACATTGTGGATGCTCATGGAGACAAGATCGTCCGCAGATAGATTTCGGACCTGTAAATCCTTCATCTCTTTGATATATTCCGGGGTCACACCATGAATCCTCATGTTCACCAGATCGTCGGGCGACAGAGCGTCATAACCGAGGGAGGCAAGATCACCGAGAAATTTTTTATCCACACCGTGAATAGCCATACTGACCAGATCATCGGGAGAAATATTGTTGTATCCGAGGGAAGCAAAATTCTTAATATCATCGATGGTGACATTATGGATCAACATACTGACGATGTCGTCCGGCGAACAATGTTTATATCCAAGGTCGTCCAGCTCGTGTATGTATGTTGTCGTCGCACCATGAATACGGAGTGATACAAGATCATCGGCACTAATCGGTGCATTCCAATAATTTCGAATGTCGTGAATAAATTCCAATGTCACATCGTGAATTTTCATCGAGACAAGGTCATCAACGGAAAGATTTTTGTATCCGTAACTGTTTAATCCTTTGATATACTCAGGCGTTACCTCATGGATCGACATGGAGGTCAGATCATCGATTGTCAAATGTGTATAATGAAGATCAACGAGTTGTTTGATATAACTGATGCCGACCCCGTGAAGTGCAAGTGAAAATTCTTCTTCATCGTCGGGTTTGGCAAAACCGAGCTTCATCAAATCGCGTGTAAACTGGTCGTTCTCCTGGAATGTAAAAAAGCCCGACCCTTTTCCTTCTCTAAAAGTTCCATGAAATGAAACCGTACCTGCTTCCCGCCCGAGCGAAAAATCTACATCTCCGGTACTTCCATCCATAGTGTGTACGTTCAATCCTTTAAATTCCGTCACTGAAATTCCAAATGACGATGTCCAGTTGTCGCTGATCTGCATAGTCAACTGGATTTTCCCGTTATGATCAACCATTCTGGACATCCAGGTTCCCCTGACATCATCCGATGAATTTCCGGGGAAGGCTGCAAAGACAAAAAGGACGGCGGCAAATGCAACAAGCTGTTTCATATCAAATCTCCTTTAGAAATAACTGGATCAAACGTTAGACTTAGCATGGAAACGCAACTATAAAGTTAAACTGAAATCTCTCAAAAAAGTTTCAGTTTAAGAGATATGATGAAAAAAAGGTTCAAAACTGACGGGAATGTGGCAATTTAACTTCATCAGGAGAGTAGCCCAGATTACCATAATTCCTGAGTGCGAGGTGATATCCGAGATTCCGAACAATATTCCACCAGAGACCGGTGCGCGATTTCCACATGCGATGTGCGATCGAGCCGACCGAATAGAATTGCCTCGCCGCCCATTCGGATCCCATCAATAATTCCTGAGGCGACATGTGAACCGGCCGGAAAACAACATGTTTCTTGCCGTCATACTTCGACCAGTCACGAGTCAGAATCCTGCCTTCCGCGTCGAGCCGCCGGAACAGCGGCGTATTGGGATACGGCACAAGAATGCCAATCGTTGCCGAGTCGATTGCGATCTCGCGGAAATATTCCACCGTGTTGCGAAAAATGGATTTTTCATCATGATCGAATCCAAAAACAGTTCCTGCCTGAATCGCAATACCCTGTTCATGAAGCCGGCGGGTAACTTCACCGTACGCGGAAACCCGGTTGTGTTTTTTATTGGCGCCGTTCAAACTTTTTTGCGATACCGATTCAAGTCCGATAAAGAACGCTTTGCAACCGCTCTGAGCAGCGAGCGTGAGAAATTCGTCGTCGAATGCAACATCGTGTGTAACCTGACTTGTCCACCATCGCCGCAAAGGAGCGATTGCCTTAAAAAGTTCTTTTGCGTAATCCTTATCGGCTCCGATATTGTCGTCCCATAAAATAAGCGCACGTCCCGGCATTCGGCGGATCTCATCGACGACTTCACCGATAGGTCTGTAGCGCATTCGCCGACGGTACATCGCCGGAATCGTACAATAATCACACGCGAACGGGCAACCGCGCGTAGCAATGGAGACTCCTTTGCCATACACCCGCCCTTTGATCAAATCCCATCGCGGCGGAGGTGTTCTTTGAAGATCAGGCAAACGGTCTTCGTTATAGAATTTGGCAAGCCGACCGTTTTCACAATCGCGAAGAATGCGCGGCCAGACAAGTTCTCCTTCACCAACGACGACTGCATCTGCAAACTGTGCTACTTCGTCCGGCATCAGCGTCGCATGCGGTCCTCCGATGACAACAGGTATTCCCCGCTCACGATATCGTGACGCCAAACCGTATGCATGCGGAGCCGCCGCTGTGTTGGCAGTGATCGCTACAAGTGAGAACGGTCTATCGAAACGAACGCGTTGGACAATCTCGTCGGTGTGCGTAACCCGCCAGTGAGGCGGTGTGTACGCCGCAAGGAGCGGCATCGTGAGTTGCGGGAAGCGGATAATCCGGCGGTGGCGAACGAAGCGCGATTCTTCGGATTCAGCGGTTATGAGTTCAACCCAATGGGAATGGTGAGGCATGGCAAGTAATGAGTGGGCCTTTTATTGAAAACTATTTATCTTTTTTTCAATCCGCAAAAATATACTGAAATATTCTTCATAAGCAAAGTCGTTAGATTCCAAAAAATATCATTTCGGAAAGATGAACGAAAAAAATGATTTCCATTAAAAAATAACGTAAATTTAATACCGTAAACCGATACTTTTCGATAAAATTGTCGTATTGTTTACCGAGAATTTGTCTTTTCACCATCGAATTTTGAAGGACTTCTCTATGAAATCATCGAAATCATCCAAACATTTTTCATTCACCATGATTTTCGTTTTTCTCCTGACGGGAATAACCCACAATACCGGACACACTCAATCACTTGAGAAAATTGAAGCGGGCAGAATCGACCTCCCGAACGGATGGCATTTAACACCGGCCGGCAATTCGATCCATGTCGGCGATCTGCCGCTCAATTTCGCTGTGAACCACAACGGTAATCTCATTGCCGTCACCAACAACGGTGAAAGCGACCAGTCGATAGAATTGATGGACGTCAAAACTGAACGTGTCATCGACAGTATTTCGATTCCTCAATCATGGTTCGGCATCCGGTTTTCAGATGACGACAAATATCTTTACGCATCCGGCGGAAATTTGAATCGCATTTTTATCTACAGCGTTAATGGAACCGGCTTGAAACTGAAGGACAGCATTATTCTCGGTAAACCGTGGCCAGAAAAAATATCTCCAACCGGACTTGCGCTCGACAACACGCGCAGCAGACTGTACGTCGTGACAAAAGAAAATAATTCTCTCTATGTTATCGATAGCCGCACAAAGAAAATTCTCCGCCAACAAAAACTTGATTCCGAAGCATATACTTGCATCCTCTCTCCAGATCGCACGAAACTCTATATTTCGGAATGGGGGAATGACCACATAATAGTGTACGACACCAAAACAGATAAAATCGTAGCACGTATCCCGACCGGCAGTCATCCTAATGATCTCTGTCTGACACACGACGGAAGATATTTATTTGTAGCAAATTCGCAAGACAACAGTGTGTCTGTCATCGATGCCGTGCGGTTCCGGGTTTTGGAAACACTCGATGCGGCACTCTATCCCGATTCACCGGAAGGCAGTACGAGCAACAGCATCGCGCTCAATAATGGCGACAAGAGATTATATATTGCAAACGCCGATAATAATTGCGTCGCCGTTTTCGATATCGAACATCCCGGACACAGTATTTCCAAAGGATTCATTCCGACAGGCTGGTACCCAACCGTGGTTCGTGTCGTTCACGGAAAAGTCTGGGTGGCAAACGGCAAAGGATTCAGTTCACTTCCCGATCCGTTCGGGCCGAATCCTGCACGACGTGTCGGCAAAGCCGAACAATCGCACGTACAACGACAATATATCGGAAGCCTTCTGCGCGGAACCGTCAGTATTTTTCCCGAACCGGACGAAAAACTGCTCGGATCATACTCGCAAGCGGTCTATCATAATACTCCGTACAATATTTCGAAGATCGACACTTCGGAAGGAGAACCCGGCAATCCGATTCCAAGAAACGTCGGAGGTCTGTCTCCGATCAAGCATGTCTTTTATGTGATAAAAGAAAACCGGACATACGATCAAATTCTTGGGGATGAACCGAGTGGAAACGGCGACTCGTCACTCTGTTTATTCCCGAAACGGATCACTCCCAACGAACATGCGCTGGCAAAAGAGTTCGTTTTGCTCGACAATTTTTATGTCGACGGCGAGGTCAGCGCGGATGGCCATAACTGGAGCATGGCTGCATACGCCAATGATTTTGTGGAAAAGACATGGCCCACACGTTACGGCGGCCGGGGCGGAGAATATGATTTCATCGGCAACCGATCAATTGCGTTACCGAAAAACGGATTCATCTGGGATGATTGCCAAAAGCATAATATTTCGTTCAGGAATTATGGGGAATTTGGAGACGACGGAATCCCCAAACCGAAGGTGCTTGCCTCACAAACCTGTCTCGCCTATCCGGGATGGAATCTGGATATTCATGACACAACACGTGAGAATATTTGGGAACATGATTTTGATTCGCTGGTTTTAGCCGGGTCTTTGCCATCGATGAATATCATTTACCTACCCAACGATCACACCAGTGGGTTATCGAAGAATGCATACACGCCGTTTGCCGCAGTTGCCGATAATGACCTCGCTCTCGGCAAGCTGGTCGAACATCTTTCCGTCAGTCCGGTTTGGAAAGAAAGTGTAATTTTTATTCTTGAAGACGATGCGCAGGATGGGCCCGACCATGTCGATGCACACAGAAGTATCGCGTTTGTTGCCGGCGGATATGTGCGTCGGCACATGATCAATCATGCCATGTATTCAACTTCATCGATGATCACGGACGATGGAACTGATTCTCGGGCTTCCGCCGATGAGCCAGTACGATGCCGCCGCTGTTCCGATGTGGCGGTGCTTCAACGATACAATCGACAATTCACCATACAAAGCTCTTCCTGCAGAAGTAAATCTCGAAGAAAAAAATATGACGATGAATAATCTGATGAAGAAATCTTCGCAGTTCGATTTTTCGAAAGCCGATCTCGCCCCGGAACAAGAGCTCAACAAAATTCTCTGGCAAGCCGTACACGGTGAAGGATCGATTATGCCTCCGGCCAAAACGAGGCGCGTTTGTTGCTTCACCGGATGGAGATTAATTAAGATCCTGACTGGTTCTTTGGATGACATTTTCAGTTATACAAGATTTATAGTCTACTCACTTCCCTTGTCTTTTGTGGGTCGGATTCGAAATCGAAAGGAATGTGCGGCAGGCGTTCCATTGGAAATCTCTATTGATATAATGAAACCAACCTTGCTTAACTCCTGCACCCTCGCGATGAATAAATAAACGTGCGCGTTCCGATTTCGATAAGATTTCTTTGGTTACTTTCTTTCTCGGAAAGAAAGTAACAATTCTTTAAAAACCCCAAACGCCGTATTGTTTTTTAATCGGTACTTAAAATATTTCAGCCATCAAAAGCTTTTTCAACCCCACAACAACAAACCCCAACCATTTCCGGTCGGGGTTTTTATAAACATTACTTGTTGTGGAATTGTTACTTCAACAAAATCATCTTCTTTATATCATTAAACGTCCCGGCAGAAATTTTGTAGAAGTACATTCCGCTTGGGAAATTGTTTGCATCAAACTCCACATTCTTATTCCCTGCATCCTGCATCTCATTCACCAATGTTGCTACTTGTTGTCCAAGCGTGTTATAGACAGTAAGATGCACAAACGCTTGTTCCGGTAATGCATAATTGATGACCGTCGTAGGATTAAATGGATTGGGATAATTCTGTGCAAGTGCGTATGATGTAGGAATTATTCTTAGTTTCATATCGTTCGCTTCCGGTGAAGCCGGAGGAAGTTCTTCAGTCGGAAACAATCCGAATAGCGGTTGATGGTGCTGCCTGTGATGTTGAAGAAATCACCAGCTTCCCACCCTGAGTCGCTTTTACCCAGTATCCTTTTCCGGGGCGGATACTGTCGGTTGTGAAATAACTGCCTTGATAACCGAAGAATTTGATGTTGTAATTCCGCCGGGTACGGATGATAGGGACGAGACTGCAATCGGTTGAGAGAGTGAACCGATCATATTCCAACCGGTCACCACATTGATCGTATCATTAGTAAGTAATAACCCAGTGAGTGTTTGCACTTTGTGCGCCGTTGAATTTTAACCAGTATCCTGTTCCGGTTGTCAAGTGTTGATGTGATGATATACGATCCGGCATATCCAAACGCATTTGATGTGGCAGTTGGGTACAGTGCCGTCTTTGAAAAATCACTCACTGTCAGAGACACAGAAATGATATTCCAATTACCCTGCACGTTGAACTGTTGCGTGACAGTTATTGCTGCGGTGACCTGAGCAGAAGGCAAGCTCTTATTACCGTGAACATCGACTGCGATGATGCGGTAGTAAGCCAAGTTCCCGGCCAGTGGACTTGCATCAGTGAAATTTATAGAATTAGCTGTTCCGATAAGAGTTCCGGAAGAAGGCGTAAATCCATTCGCTGTTGATCGATAGATTGAATACGACCCGACATCGGGGTCAGTCGGAGAGTTCCATGTGAGTTTTACTTCCGGACCTGACTGAACACTTGCAAGAAGACCTGCCGGTTGTATCGGTGCGAGATTATCAATTGAATAACCGCTGTCGACGTTTGATATGTAGAATATATTGGGATTATTCGTTTCCGCGACGACGACAAAATATTCTTTTCCTGTTTGAAGAGGAGAGATGGAGTCGGAGAGCGTCGATGCGGCATATCCATATTGTGGCCAGAGAAGCGCGGGCTGGTTGGCTATCCATTCCCAATAATAACCTAATCCGTTGACGTCGAAGTGTTTTATTTTCTTCCCGACTGCATTGAAGATGGTTCCACCCACAATGGTATTCAACGCTGGGGTCTGGTTATCAGACATTGCGCGCCAAACTGAATACGCAGTTGTATTTTCAACAAATTTATCAATCCCTGCAGCTGTCCAGTGAAGCATGACCCGACCGCCTTGGTCATTGGGGACATCCTGTACGCTGATGAGGGAAGGTGGATTTCCATCAATTTTGACAACAAACATGTCAGCAACCAGGTCCGGCGTTGGTTAACGTGGTCGTACCGAACGTGATGGTAGAGCTGTAGAAATACCCCGTCACATAGCTGTTCCCGGATGCATCGACGGCAATACTATAGACCATAATCGTATACTCGTGCTGCCTGCGCTCTTCGCCCAGACAACATTACCGTTTGCGTCGTACTTCACAACGAACATGTCAGCAGTTCCTAACCGGCGTTAGTTAACGTGGTTGTACCGAATGTGATGGTCGGGCTCTGAGAAATACCCCGTCACATAGCTGTTCCCGGATGCGTCGACGGCAATACTATAACCAATAATCGTAACTTGCGCTGCCAGCGCTCTTCGCCCAGACAACATTACCGCCTGCGTCGTACTTCACAACGAAAATGTCACTATACTCCAGCGTTGGTTAATGTAGTAGTACCGAAGGTGATGGTCGGGCTGGCTGAAAATACCCCGTCACATAGCTGTTCCCAGATGCATCGACGGCAATACCAAAGCCAAAATCCATACTTCGTCCCGCCAGCGCTCTTCGCCCAGACAACGTTACCGCTTGCGTCGTACTTCGCAACAAACATGTCAGCACTTCCTGAACTGGCGTTGGTCAACGTGGTCGTACCGAATGTGATGGTCGGGCTGTGAAAATACCCAGTCACATAGCTGTTCCCTGATGCGTCGACGGCAATACCATTCGCCAGAATCGTAATTTGTACCCCCTGCACTCCTTGCCCAAACAACATTACCGCTTGCGTCGTACTTCACAACAAACATGTCAGAAGTTCCTGAACTGGCGTTGGTCAATGTGGTCGTACTGAACGTGATGGTCGGGCTGACGAAATACCCCGTCACATAGCTGTTCCCGGATGCGTCGACGGCAATACCATTGCCAATATCATTACTCGTGCCGCCAGCGCTCTTCGCCCAGACAACATTACCGCTTGCGTCGTACTTCACAACGAACATGTCATAGTCCTAACTGGCGTTGGTTAATGTGGTCGTACCAAAGGTGATGGTCGGGCTGGCAAAATACCCCGTCACATAGCTGTTCCCAGATGCGTCGACGAGCAATACTATTGCCAAAATCCATACTTGTACCGCCAGCACTCTTCGCCCAGACAACATTACCGCTTGCGTCGTACTTCACTACAAACATGTCAGCAGTTCCTGAACTGGCGTTTGTCAGTGTGGTCGTACCGAATGTGATGGTCGGGCTGTAGAAATACCCAGTCACATAACTGTTCCCGGATGCGTCTACGGCAATACTTTGGCCGTAATCAGAATTTGTTCCGCCTGCACTCTGAACCCACCGGAATGAGGGGGTTTGGGCAGTCAAAGTCGCTGATAAGAGTAGGACAAACAAGCCAATAAAAAAAATAGAATACTTCATACAATTATCCCTTTCGTATTGTTAGTAAAAAACAGATGCCGGATATAATCATCAGCATAAATTAAGTCAGTGAAAGATGACAGAGGACTTACGCTCGGAGAAAAGTGATGAAAGAACTGTTGTAGCTATCCCCCCGGAGAGTTTCAACTGGATTTAAGGGGAAGGTATGATGCGGGAAATATAGTGCTAAGACCAATGAAAGTCAATATGGTCTTAGGTGACGCGGATATTCAAAAATGTCAATAATCGAGGGAAGTGGGCAAATTTTGAAAAGGGTGCTAATCACTAAGCTAAACCCGTTCCATGCAACTCTCCCCGAACTACTCATTTTCTCAATTCATCGGTATCGTTATCCTGTTGACCGTCGAATGTAAACCTTCCGGCTGTAAATGAGAATACACCTGAGTGACCGCGATGTTGGAATGACAAGCAATTTCTGCACTTCGTAGAGGGAAACACCACTCTGCACAAGCCAATTGCCAAACGCGGGCCACAGAGAATGGAAACAAAAAACCCCAACCATTTCCGGCCGGGGTTTTTGTTTAGGCATTTGCAATATATCTTTACTTCATTACCACCATCTTTTTCGTCTGGACAAAATCCTCAGCCACAATTCTGTAAAAATATATTCCACTCGGAACATTCAGTGCATTCCAACTGATAGAATGTTCTCCCGGTTCGTTCTTTCCGTTCACAAGCGTCGCTATCCGTTGACCGAGAATGTCATAAATGGTCAGTGTAACAGTGCTCACCTTTGCGAGTGTGTAGCTGATTTTTGTTGTTGGATTAAATGGGTTGGGATAATTTTCCAATAAACGATAAGCTAAAGGAGCAATGGAATGTTCATGTACGGCTGTAACGGAGTTATTATAAATCCAGGCAGCTCCTACACCACCATTGTCATTATACCCACCAACGATGGCCGTATTACCATCCCCGGAAAGTGAAACAGACTGCCCCTGGAATGCCACTCCGACGGCTCCGGTGCCGACAAGTTTACTTCCCCGTTGTGTCCACACACTATCTTTTCTGGTATACACCCATGTCGCTCCTGCGCCACCGTTGTCCACATAGCCTCCGGCGATCGCCGTATTACCATCAGCGGAAAGAGCAACAGAAATACCTTCCTCTGCCGCGCCCACAGCACCAGTCCCGACAAGTTTACTCCCCTGTTGTGTCCACACACTATCGCTCCGAGTATAAACCCATACGGCTCCTACACCATTACTGTCATTATACCCACCAACGATGGCCGTATTGCCATCGGCGGAAATTGAGACAGAACAACCCTGATAATCATACGGGCCCACTGCAGCAGCACCGACAAGTTTACTTCCCTGTTGTTTCCATATGCCACCGCTTCGAGCATACACCCATGCAGCTCCTGCATAGTTTTTGTCATAGTACCCGCCAACGATGGCCGTATTTCCATCAGCGGAAATTGAGACAGAATAACCTTGGCCTGCAGGTCCAATAGCCCCGGTGCCGACAAGTTTACTCCCCTGTTGTGCCCACACACTATCGCTTCGAGTATAGATCCACGTGGCTCCGACTCCATTGCTGTCATTATATCCACCGACGATAGCCGTATTACCGTCTGCGGAAATTGAGACAGAAGTACCTTGAAGTGCATTTTCCGCGGCACCCGTTCCAACAAGCTTACTCCCTTGCTGTGTCCATATTCCACTGCTTCTGGTATACACCCACGCAGCTCCCATATTAGTATTATCGTATGGCCCGCCAACGATTGCAGTATTTCCATCACCAGAGATTGAAACTCTGTAACCTTGAAGTGCATTTCCCATTGCACCTGTTCCAATAAGCTTATCTCCCAGTTGTGTCCACACTCCACCGCTTCTCGTGTATATCCAAACGGAACCTATATTGTGATTATCATAAGGGCCACCCACGATTGCAGTATTTCCATCCGATGAAATAGAAACAGAAAATCCTTGCTGTGCAGTGCCTGAAACACCTGAGCCCACAAGTTTACCACCCTGTTGGGTGAACTGTGCTTTGCCACTTGAAACGATGAAGATGAGAAAAACAACAAGCAAAGAACAACGAAACCGATTTTTCATGTGGCACTCCTTACATGCATGATAGTGGAATAAAAGATATTTTGTTTATGATAATTGATAATCCAATGAAAGTCAATCCCATAAAACCGGCTTAACAAAAAACCCCAATCGTTTCCGATCGGGGTTTTTTGATTTAAAGTCTGTTTGAAATTACTTCATCAACACCATCTTTTTCGTCTGCACAAAATCCCCGGCCACAATTCTGTAAAAATATACTCCACTTGGAACATTCAGTGCATTCCAACTGATAGAATGTTCTCCCGGTTCGTTCTTTCCGTTCACAAGCGTCGCTATCCGTTGACCGAGAATGTCATAAATGGTCAGTGTAACAGTGCTCGCCTTTGCGAGTGTGTAGCTGATGTGTGTTGCAGGATTAAACGGATCGGGGAAGTTTTGAGACAAGGCATATTGATTCGGCAATTTTGGAGATTCTTTTACTCCCGTCACGGCAGAATAAGAATAAATGTCCCGGTAATTATTCACCCACACGCTGTCGTTCCATGTTTGGTATAATTGAGAAGTTTCATTTCCATTCACGTCGAACGTAAAATTGGTCAGGGAAGAATTCACCCAGGTACTGCCGCTTCCGGATTGATACAATTCACTGGTCTCGTTGCCACTCCCATCATATGTGTAACTGTATTGGTAAACATTTACCCATGCACTTCCATTCCATGTCTGATAGGATTCGCTCGTCTCATTGCCATTTCCATCGGACGTGTACGTATATTGATAATTATTCACCCACGAACTAATGTTCCATGTCTGGTACAAATCGCCGGTCTCATTGCCATTCACATCATAGGTGTAATTATGTTGAAACGTACTCACCCACGCAGTTCCATTCCACGTCTGTCGCAATTGGCTGGTTCTATGATTTTGACCATCAAATGTTTGAACGATTTGGGAACTGTTCACCCACACAGTATCCTTCCAGGTCTGTGTTAAGGAGTTGGTTTGTTTTCCATTCGTATCATACGTATAACTGTATAGGTAGACATTCACCCACGCACTACCATTCCATGTCTGGTACATTTCGGTGATAATATATCCATTCGAATCGCGGGTGAAGATGTATTGAAAGCTATAGACCCACACACTGACATTCCATGTCTGGTATGCTTCGCCGGTCTCCCGTCCGTTCCCGTCGTATGTGAAGCTGAATTGAAAAGCATTCACCCACGAACTGACGTTCCATGTCTGGTACACAATACCGGTACCGTGGCCATTTGCGTCATAAGTAAAATTTTCCTGATAAGAATTCAACCACGCACTGCTAACCCATGTCTGATGTAACAAATTCGTTTGGTAGCCATTCCCATCGTAGGTGTAACTCGTTTGGTTTACATTCATCCATGCACTGCCATTCCATGTCTGGTTCAATTGGTTGGTACCATGCTCGTTCGCGTCATAGGTAGTCATGACCCGAGTAGAATTTACCCACGCACTATCATTCCAATTCTCAGTCACATCGTCAATGACTTCCCCGTGCGAGTCGGAAGTGGAGCTGTCCTTCGTGGAATTCACCCATGCACTGTTTACCCAGATTTGGTAGATTTCAACGACAACTTGGCCATTGGAGAGAATTGTTTTTTTTGAACGAATTTTATTCTGTCCGGCAAGTAATCTCTTTTTGATTGAATCTATCGAGGTTGCAGAAAGAGGGTCCGGATGGATTCCATTAACTTCGGGAACGGGAAATCCTTTTGGCAGAAAATCAGAAGCTTTTGGATATCCTTCCTTCATCACATGTGTATCGACGAGTTTACTTCCCTGTTGAACGACTTGCGCCCTTACGGGTAAGAACGTCAACACGAGAAGCGAAAATAGAAAAGAACAAAATTGTTTGTGTATATTCATACGGGACTCCTTCTATGATTGATGGTGAAAAACAGGATGCAGGAAACGAGAATTTTCCCCTTACCCAGCGAGGCACGTCAAAGTGAAAATGCCGGGATCAGAGGATAGACTGTATAAAATAATTAGCAAATAATCCGATGAAAGTCAATTTGGAAATTTATCCCGTTGAAGGCGGAAAACCTTCGCAAGGTTTCGACACTACTTCATTCCCCGCTTTTTTTTCTCGATGAGCACTTGTGCATCTACCGGCGCGGCACAGATGGAACAAACGTACCGCCTTGTTGTTTCATTAAAATCCGGTTCGCGTAATTGTTTGCAATTCGGGCAGCGGATGACGAGCGGCTTCTCTTCTTTGGACATCGATTTTCCTCAATCGTGATGATCTGCCGGCTGCATCCCCTCGGCTCCGGGTAATTTGCCGATGAGCGTTTTCGGATCGTGAATAAGCATCGGGAGATGTTGCGGACAGATCCAGAATTTCCGATTCTGATATTCCAGCGTAATCAACGGCACCTGCATTCCCGTGCGGTTGCACGCGACGCATTGCGGTTCTTTTAGTAAAGTTTCAGTCATAAAACCCTTTCAAATTCTCATTGTTATGAATTTGCGAAACCCACAATCAGATTTTTCGAGAACGATCGGATCGCTTCTCAATCTCAGCGCAGCAATATAAATCCGATTCTGAAATTATTCACGGAAATATTATATGTTTCCAGGCTTTCTCCATATCCATGGTAATACTGAAAATAGTACGAGGCATTCAATACTCCCCACTGAGTCAGGTGCAACAATTCAAACGGTTTCATTGCCATGTCCAGTTGAACCCCGGATTTATCAAGCCCGGGATCAGTTCCCTTTTTCAATTCAATCGTAAAACTCAGCTCTTCCGGCCGATGAAGCGGTCGCCACGAAAATTCCACATCCCCGTCGCCGAGATAATGCCGGATATCGGCATTCTCATCCGCGACCAGAAAAGGTACCCAAAACTTTATGCGAAAGGCAATCAATGAATCGGACCAATTTGATTGATACTGTGCATAGACCCTGTTCCAGCTTCGCGAGATCGCACTGTCCCTCCCGTTCGATTCATGCTCTACGCCTATTTGCTCATTGCTGAAAAACCAGAGCGGCTCAGCGGAAAAATCATAGAATATTTCCGGGTTGTAGTTCGTCTCCCTGAACGGTGAAGAATGTGAAAAATCCCATGCGTCCCAAAATGATTTTTGTGAATACCCGATATAAAGACCCCATTGGTCGATCAGTTGATATTTAAAGCTGAGTTGGAACTTTGTCTGAGAGGAATTATTGATCGTTGTAACCAGGAAATAGTTCGGTTTGTTCCTGCTGAAACGGCTGAAGTCGGTAAAGGATTTTCCTGCCGTGGAATCCGCCTGTTGAGCGAACAGCGATATTGAATAGAACACGAGAATGCTTATACAAATTAACCGTATCATTCGATGATTTGAAATTCCACTCGATTCCTTTTTAATCACAATTCTAACGTTTTTTATTTCTTATCAACTGTGACGGTAATTTCTTTATCCAACTCTCACGGTTTCAGCCATTATAAGCCCCGACCGTTTACTTCGCTTGCCCCCGGAACTACGAGCCTTTCATCATTATCAATATCATCTTGAAGCGCTCGACTGCATGGACAGCATGCGGAATATTCGCCGGAAGAATAATGAACTCATCTTTCACAGTGATGACCCGCTTCGTACCCACGACAAATTCCGCTCTGCCGTCGACAACCTGCACGAAGGCGTCGAATGAGGCGGTATGTTCGCTGAGCGACTGATCTTTGTCGAACGCAAACAGCGTGATCGTGCCCGCTTCACTCTTGATGATTTGCCTGCTGACGACCGACCCTTTCACATACTCGATCAGGTTGGCAGAATTTAATGCTACAGATAACAATGCTTCGTCGATCTTCATTTCTTAATCCTCTTTGTGATGTCGCCCGGATCCACGCCTCAAGTGGACTCCCGCTCACGAGGCCAATACGGTTGATTACATACGTCGGACCGGATTCAATCGATTTCTTGCAAAACTGCGATTAGAAATCTACTGAAAAAGAATCATAATAAAAAGTTGAAGAATTAGCATCGAAGACGTGGAATTTCTTCCTTCGGGATTCCCGATAGACTCTCCGGCAATAAATCGTTGCGGGACAGGATTCGGGAAAGAGAGTGGCACAGACGGTCATTCCCATCCAAAATGGATCCCTTTGGGACATGCTCCAAGTGGGCACCCAGTACGCGAATTTTCTTCCTTCTGGATTCCCGAAAAGATCATTCGGGAATGACACATAGGGTGAGATGATAAACGCCCAACCCATCTTGTCATTCCCACATATTTTAAGTGGGAATCCAGCGCGCGGATTTCCTCTTTTCTGGTTTCCCGATTAAAGCATTCGGGAAAGACAGGTTGGCGGGCGTCCAATACGTTGACTATTCAATCGGCAATGGAAGAATTTCTCCATCATTGAACAAATCTTTCCAGGCAGGATTGTGTTTTTCTATTAAAAGAAGCTTCCAATTTCGGTTCCACTTCTTCAACTGTTTCTCTCGCTGAATACCTGCCAATGGGTTCATATGGTCTTCATAATACACCAACATGGATATATTATATTTTTTCGTAAAACCTCCGATGGTTTTTTCTTTATGTTCATAAACTCTTTTTGCCAGATCTCCCGTAAAACCAATGTATAGGGTACCATTCCGACCACTGGCAAGGATATACACATGATATGTCTTTGATCGATACACAAATCCACCATGTCACTTTTATACACTTCTTTTTCCTGTCTTTCCCACATGTTCTAAGTGGGAATCCAGTGCGCGGACTTTTTCCCTTCTGGATTCCCGATAAGATCATTCGGGAATGACACTGGCGCGGACTGTCATTCCCATCCCAAAGAGATCCCTTTGGGACATGTTGTAAGCGGGCAACCAGAGAGCGGACTTTCTTCCCTCCGGATTCCCGATAAGATCATTCGGGAATGACAATGGCGCAGACCGTCATTCCCATCTCAAAGAGATCCCTTTGGGACACGTCTTAAGTGGGAATCCAGTGAGCGGACTTTCTCCTTTCTGGATTCCCGATAAGATCATTCGGGAGTGACACAACATCATAAAATACAAGTGCCCATTCCATCGCTTGGAAAAAATGGGCACTTTGTCGAAGATTGGTGTTACTTCTTTATTGCACCACGCGTATCGTCCAGAAATCATCCGAAAGATTTCCATCGAGTAGATACGCATACGGCAGTGTAAAATATCCTTTCATACCCCAGCCCGTCCCCCACGAATTCCGTACGATAAACCACTGGTTGTCATCATCATAGCCGACGGCGAGAACTGCATGCCCGCCTTCAAGCTCTTCATTCGGTGCTGGCATCGGCGCGTGCCCGGTTTTCGCCACGCTACCGTTCATAAAACTTTCATACACCGAGAAACCAAACACAAACGGATAGCCGGACGCAAGACAGCCCTTCATCTGGTTCATGTTGCGGTTCACACGCTGGTACAGCACAGCTTTATGCTGAATAGCATTTTGATAACATGACGCCGGCGGCTGAACCGCAAACTCTGCAATGTCATACGGCCAGAGCGGTTCCGGACAATCGCCCTGCCTGCCGACGCTTTTGATGCCGTCGCGGATTTGCGCACCGCTGTCCGAATCGACTGTCCGTTCCATCACCCGCTCATTATAATAAATGAAGAGCCGCGACGGTACAAACACTTTTTTCATCTTCTGTTTCATCTGATCGAATTCAATAGCGGCGGCAATTGCATTCGCCGTACAGCTTCCTAATTGACCCTGATCATAGACCGGCGGGCATTTTTTCGTGAGATCGATTTTTGCCGGAAGTTTGGCAAGCCACTCGATAGGTGCTGCATAGATGTGATCGCGGTGGTCCGGCACGTCCGGAATCCAACCGAGACGTTTGACGGTTTTGTTCTTCATAATGCTCTCCCCCTTGGTAAGTTTTATGAATCGTGAAATATGTTTTGACTTTAGTGTACCTCTCTTCTACTTCATTCAATTTTAGCAACGAACAAATTTCAGCCCGGTGGCCTGGCAAGAAAATATTCAACGATACGCGCATACATGTGAAGATCCAACCAATATCCGATATGCGCCAGTCCCCACGGTTTCCCGAGATTCATTTTGATATTGTCATCGACACGGTAAAAATCCAGATGGCCGCTCACCGGATCCAGATCATCATAAAAATTTATCCATCGAATAGAATCGAGTTTCGGTGTAATCGTATTTTCCACATTGATTGCATTATTCTGTACATCGAGCGGTTTCGCTTTGAACGAGAAAAGATGTTCAATAATTTGCCGGCGGATATATTGATCTTTACCGGTATGTTCCCTGAAAAAGAACGCTGTTTTATCGAGCGGCGATCCGAACGTGACCAACCCTTTCAACGCTCCGGTCAGATGAGACTCAGCTTTTTCAAGATTCGCCTTGATATTAAGTCGATTCAGCGTGTCGTAGGCAATAACGCTTCCGAGAGAATGACCAGCGATGATAATGCGGTCATATTGCCGCCCGGCAAGAAGTGACTCCAGTAACGCAAGGCATTCATTCAGGATTTCCTGCCGGATTTTACAATACCGCGACTTTTCATCGGTCGTCGTGTAGATTACAATCTCGCCGATGTATCCGACAATAATATTCGTTGCAAATCCTTTGACAACATTTTTCAGCGGCTTGAACAGTTTCCATTCCGGCAGAAGAAACGACATCAGCCGGATTGCCCAATACCAGTACCGCATCCACCTCATGATGGAAAGTAATCGCCACCAGTACGGCTTTGTGCTTCCTTCATATTTCTTCCGGAGTTCTTCATCCTGCTCGTAATATTTCATCGCACCCGACAGAGCTTGCTGTACCCACCGGAACACTTCACCGGTTGTAATTTGTTCTTCGGTAAGATATGCCCAGTAATATTCGTGAACATCGATGAAACCTCCCGAAGATGTATTCCCGATGCGGACGAAATTGTCCGTCCACTGTTTGCCTCCGGTGTCATTACACGACCTGATTTCATGCGTCAGTGTAACCGGTATTTTTTGGGATTGGAAATACCCTACAAACCCGCGCGCAAAGCTATCAAGTGTCTCGAACGGATTCTGCTCGCCGATGCCGTGAATGACGAGAAAACAGGTTTTGCCCGAAGGGAAACGATCGATCATTGTATCCTGTCGACGATGCTGTGCATTACAGGTGCTACTGAATTATCCTTGATGGAAAATATTTTTCAATCCCGATAATCAGATCTATTTTTGCATCGGTCGATCGATATCGACCGACCGTTCCCCGCAGGCAGCCGGCTTGTTAGTCGCGCGTAACAGCCGGCGTATTGTCGGAAGCGGATATTAGTTTTTCTTGAATTCGCCGAAAGCTTCCTGCAGTGCTTCCTGAAACTTCTCAATCTGATTATCAAACACCATGACGCTCGACCGCGTAAACTTCTTTTCGCCGTCTTTCGCAGCTTTGGTTTCTGCAATCGTCAGATACTTTGATTTATTCTTGGCTTCTTTGACGTCGAAAAAATATGTGCGATCGTTTGTTTTAACGGTTTTTGAAAATAACGCGTCCATACTGCCTCCCAAAAAATAATTATGAATTTTTATAGAATGTGAATTAGTGGAACGTTGAGATGAAACGATGGATCATGGAGCAACTTCGATAAGCGTCTTCTCCCGAAAACTCTCATAATAACATTTGTGCGAATATAAGTAAAATTTTATTTCTTGTCAAGTGAAATCTTAATAAAATGATTTCCCCCTTCAGTCGGGTCGTAAGACCCGACTGCACAACAACATTGACTCGCTCCCCCGCTCCTTCGGTGGAGCGTACCTTATTGTCCGCTCCGGCGGATATGAGCATAGCTTCTGGTGACCAGAAGGAAGTTCAACTTCCGACCAGCATTGTTCGGTCAGCAGTAGAACTGCTTCCCAGCAGGAGGTAACGCATTCCGCCGCAGGAGCGGCGGAACGAGAAACAAAAAACCCCCGGCATTGTTCATACCGGGGGCTTTGTAAATTACTTCGTCGTACTGCGTTTCGACGAACGAACGATTAGTACATATCACCCATACCGCCGCCGCCATGAGGCATCTGCGGCATCGGTTTTTCCTTCTCGGGTTTTTCGACAATCGTCGCTTCGGTTGTCAATAACAAACCGGCAACGCTTGCCGCGTTTTCGAGAGCGATACGCGTTACTTTCGTCGGATCGATAACGCCTGCCGCGATAAGATTTTCGTACTTTTCCGTCTGTGCGTTAAAGCCGAAATCGTCTTTTCCTTCTTTCACGCGGTTCAACACGACCGAACCTTCCAAACCGGCATTGTTGACGATCGTGCGCAAAGGTTCTTCAATCGCTTTGCGGATGATCTCGACGCCGATCTTCTGGTCTTCGTTTTCCGTTTTGATGGAATTGAGCTTGCTTTGCACGCGCAGGTACGCAACGCCGCCGCCTGCAACAATTCCTTCTTCGACTGCCGCACGTGTCGCATGAAGCGCATCTTCCACACGGGCTTTCTTTTCTTTCATCTCGACTTCCGTTGCAGCGCCGACTTTCAACACGGCAACTCCGCCGGATAATTTTGCAAGACGTTCCTGCAATTTTTCCTTATCGTAATCGGATGTGGTCTTTTCGACCTGTGCTTTGATTTCATTGATTCGTGCTTTGATGCGGTCTTTCTTTCCGGCGCCTTCGACGATCGTGGTATTATCTTTATCGATGGTCACACGTTTTGCGGTTCCAAGTAACGCAACCTGAATGTTTTCCAGCTTGAAACCTTTTTCTTCCGCAATCACTTCACCGCCGGTCAGTACGGCGATATCTTCGAGCATTGCCTTGCGGCGGTCGCCGAAGCCGGGAGCTTTCACTGCCGCAACACGAAGTGTTCCACGCAATTTATTCACGACCAATGTCGCGAGCGCTTCGCCTTCGAGATCTTCGGCAATGATGAGAATGGAACGTCCTGCCTGGGCAGTTTTTTCCAGAATCGGAAGAAGATCTTTCATCACGCTGATCTTCTTGTCGTGAATGAGGATGTACGGATCTTCAAGAACCGTTTCCATCGTATCGGCATCGGTCACGAAATAGGGCGACAGATAGCCGCGATCGAATTGCATACCTTCGACCCAATCCACCGTCGTTTCGGTTCCTTTTGCTTCTTCAACGGTAATGACGCCATCTTTGCCGACTTTCTCCATCGCGTTGGCAATCAATTCGCCGATCGTATGATCGTTGTTGGCAGAGATCGAGCCAACCTGAGCGATCTTCTGCTTGTCGTCGCCGACCTTCTTGCTTAAATTCTTCAGCTCATCGACGATCTTCGTCACGGCAAGATCGATACCGCGTTTCAGATCCATCGGATTCGCGCCTGCGGTAACATTCTTCATGCCTTCACGAACAATCGCCTGAGCGAGAACGGTCGCTGTCGTGGTTCCGTCACCGGCGACATCGGATGTCTTGCTGGCAACTTCACGCACCATTTGCGCGCCCATATTCTCGATTGGATCTTCGAGTTCAATTTCTTTTGCAACGGTGACGCCGTCTTTCGTAATCGTCGGCGCGCCGAATTTCTTATCGATCACAACATTGCGTCCTTTTGGACCGAGCGTTGCCTTCACTGCATCGGCAAGCTTATCGACGCCGCGCTTCAAGCCTGCACGTGCATCGGTATTGAATGTAATTATTTTTGCACCCATACTGTTTCGTCTCCTATCATTAATGATGAAATATGCTGTTCAAAATTTTTGGTAAACTGCAAAGCCGTCTTACTGAAATCAGACGACGGCAAATAAATCGGATTCACGCATGATCAGAAATTCTTTACCATCGAGCGTGACTTCCGTTCCGGAATATTTTCCGTACAAAACTTTATCGCCGACCTTTACTTCCATCGGCACGAGTTTGCCGTCATCGGCTTTGCGGCCCGGTCCGGCGGCAACGACCTCACCGACAACCGGTTTTTCTTTGGCGGTGTCCGGCAGAATAATTCCGCCTTTTGTCTTTTCTTCCGCCGCGGAAGGTTTAATGACAATACGATCAGCTAAGGGCTTAATTTTCATAGATACATCTCCTCTAAGTTGTTGATTTACTGAAGTTTAATGAATTTTCGCTGAAATGGGAAAACCTATCGAGTATAGAGTTACCCGCCACGAGAGTTTTTCAATATACGCATTTTTAAAGCGATAAACAAGATTTTGAACTTTCGGACATTGATAGGTTTACATCAAAGCTTTGTACTGCGTTAACACATTCAAACGACGTGCCAATCAATGTTAATATTTTCTTTTGAAATTTCGAGCTTTTGGAGGATTACAAAATGAGGGAAGGAAATGAGTTCGTCTTTTTGTCAGACTATCTGTTTGTTTGCCAAAAAAATCGGACAATCTGTCAATCTTTTTGCTGATTGCCTTCAATAACGAGGACGAATTCACCGCGAATCTGTTGCGATGAAAAATGTTCGATGGCGCCGGAAATGGTCGATCGGAATGTCTCTTCGAATTTTTTTGTGATCTCGCGGGAAACGGAAATTTTTCTGTCGCCGAATGTTTCAAGCAGTTGATTGAGTGTCTTCAAAAGACGGTGAGGGGATTCGTAGAGAATGATCGTGCGCTCTTCCATTTTCAATTGATTGAGAAGCGTCGTCCGCCCTTTTTTAATCGGAAGGAATCCTTCGTAGACAAATCGGTCGGTCGGGAAACCGCTCGTCACCAACGCCGGAAGAAACGCGCTCGCCCCCGGAACAGCGATGACGGGAATTCTTTCATCGAGCGCGGCACGGATAATACGGAATGCCGGATCGGAAATCCCCGGCGTGCCCGCATCGGAAACAACGGCAATCGAATCTCCGCTTTTCAATCGTGTAATTAATTCCGGAATGCGGCGGGTTTCGTTGTAACTAAAATAACTGACAAGCTGTTTTTGAATGGTGTAATGATTCAGCAATATTTTTGTTGTCCGCGTATCTTCCGCGGCGATGAGATCGACATTGCCAAGAACATGAATCGCACGGTATGAAATATCTTCCAGATTGCCGATCGGTGTACTGACGATATACAGCGTTCCTGCCTGAACAATCTCGCTCATATTCCCCAATCGCGGGAATACCGGAAATCGATGTTGACGGTGCGGTGAGAAATTTTCGCAATCACCGGCGGTCGTCGTTTGAATTGATTCCGTTGTATCATCCGCTTAACTTTTTCGATGAAATGCAATTCAAATCCTCGTTCGATCAATTCTTCATCGGTGCGCCGCTCATCCACCATATAATAGAGAAGCTGGTCGACAAGTTTATACGAAAAACCGAGCTCGCCTTCATCCGTTTGTCCAGCCCAAAGATCTGCGGTTGGTTTTTTCCCGACAATTTTTTTCGGAACGCCGACAGCTTCCGCAAGCTGCCAGATTTGTGTTTTGTATAAATCGCCGATCGGATTGATAGCACATGCCGTATCGCCGAATTGCGTACCGTAGCCAAGAAGAATTTCCGTTTTATTGCTCGTGCCGACGACAAGTCCTTTTTCCCGTGCCGACAAATCATACAGCACGATCATTCTTGCCCGCGCCATAATATTTCCTTTGCGCACATTATCAAGCCCGCCGTTTGTGGCAAGATAACCGTCGACCATCCGGCTGATATCGACCAGCTCGTGACGGATACCGAGATCCTTCACGACAAGCATCGCATCGCCGGCGCTTTCGGGACTGCTCGTTTGGTACGGCATCAGAACGGCAAGGACATTTTCTTTGCCGAGAGCTTCGGCGGCAAGATACATAACCAGAGCGGAATCGACACCGCCGGAAAGTCCGACCACGCCCCTATCGAATCCCGCATTCTTCGTTTCATCACGGATAAAATTGACAAGCAGTTTGCGGACAATTTCGGTATCGAGTTTGAGACCGGCAATACCGGTAGATGAAGTTTCCATAGAGAGAAGATAGTGAAAAGGAATCGGCAATTCAACTTTCAAATATTGCCTTATTACCCGTATTTCACTATTGTATAGTGCCTCAATTTTAATTGCGTTGAGATTGCTTTGGCACTACGTGCCTCGCAAAGACGACTTTTTTTGCTTGGAATATTTCAAACTGACTCACTACCATATTGTCTTATTCCTCATATTTCACTCTTGACTTTCCTTCCAAACTTTGATACTATTCATATATATAATTCCCTTTTATTAATAGTATTTATCCGGAGATGTCATGAAATCGATTGGTATCGTTCTGTCACTTATGATTTTTTCGATCACGATGTATGCGGGAGAGCCCGCCCCGATCGGGAAGAACCTCGGCAAAGTTTATCCGATTATCGGCGATAACGATCCGACTGTCGTCCTGATCTATTTAAAAGATAAAGGAACGCATCAGCGCAGTGTTATGGATGCACCGACACTGCTTTCAAAGGAATCGATTGCCCGCCGGTTGCGTTTCCGTTCTCCGGAAAGTGTAATCGATGAATCCGATTACCCGCTCGAACATTCATACGTTCAAACGATTGCTGGTCAGGTTATCAATGTCAGAAACGAATTGAAATGGTTCAATGCCGTCAGCGTCACGGCAACAAAAACGCAGATCGAAGCATTGCGCCAGCTTCCTTTCGTAAAGGAAATCGATCTTGTGAACCGATGGAAAAAAACTCAAACCGAAACCACTCAGCCACTGATCAAACAAACTGAAGCGCCGCCCCAGCCCAAGGGAGTCGCAACGCTCAATTACGGCGCATCCTTTGCTCAAGACAACCTGGAAAATATTCCGGCAGTCCACAACCTCGGCATTTATGGACAAGGTGTTACCATTTGCATGATGGATAATGGCGTCCGGAATCCGTATCATCAGGTATTCGATTCGATGCACATCATCGCAACGCATGATTTTGTCGATCACAAAACAAGCGTCATTCCGAACGACGCCAACACCGGTTTCGGATCGCACGGTGTGTGGACGCTTTCCATCATCGGCGGATATCGGCCCGGTTCATTGATCGGACCGGCATTCAAATCGAATTTCCTTCTTGCGCGCACCGAAAACGATTCCAGCGAAACTCCGATCGAAGAAGATAACTGGGTTGCCGCACTGCAATGGGCAGACAGTATCGGCGTCGACGTCACCAGCACATCTCTCGGTTACCTTACATTCGATGCACCATACACAAGTTTAACAGCAGCGGATATGAACGGGCACACGGCAATTATTTCCATCGCGGCCGCGCACGGTGCGGCTCTCGGCATTGTCGTTGTCAACGCTGCAGGAAATGACGGAAACAGCAACGGAGTTACGAATACATTGATCGCTCCTGCCGATGCAGACAGCATCCTCACAGCCGGCGCTGTCGATGTCAATGGTAATCTGGCGGGATTTAGTTCCGGCGGACCAACCACGGATATTCCGGCTCGCATAAAACCGGACGTTATGGCTGTCGGTGTTAACAACGAGGTTGCAAGTTCTACCGATACTGTTAGCTGCGGCGTCGTCGGCAGCGGAACGTCATTTGCCTGTCCGCTTACTGCAGGTGTCGCCGCACTCATCCGCTCCGCAAATCCCGGACTTACACCACTTCAGGTTCAAAAGGCAATGAAACAAACTGCCAACAATACTGCAACGCCCAATAATCTCTATGGCTGGGGCGTGATCAATGCCGACAGCGCATTGAAATATTTCGGCGTAACATCGCTCGGGCTCGGAAGTATCAGCGGAACGGCGTACAATGACCTCAACGGCAACGGTGTCAGGGACGCCGGTGAGCCGTCATTGTCCGGAATACGGATCCGGCTTTCGGGAGTAGTGACTGATTCGACAGTAACCGATGGCTCGGGTAATTTCACGTTCAGCAATCTTCCGATCGACACATATTATTCATTGAGCCAGCAGGCGCAGGGCGGGTGGGTATCCTCAACCGGTTCAAAGACAATATTACTTATCCATCCATCCGATACCACCGCGATAAATTTCGGAAGTTTTCAGAACGGCATCATCAGCGGGCATGTCTATAATGATGTGAACAAAAACGGCATTTTCGACGCGGGTGATTCGGTACTGGCTCATTGGACAGTCCGGCTCTCAGGTCCTGCCCCGCAATCAGTTCTGACCGACTCGACGGGTTGGTATTCATTCTCGGATTTGTCTCCCGGAGTCTATACAGTAAGCGAAAGCATACAAGTGAATTGGTTTCAATCGTACCCAGCGGGAAACGGCTTCTATTCCGTAACGATGCGCAGCGGACTCGACAGCAGCGGATTGGTGTTCTTGAATTATTATGATGCTCAGTTTAACTATCCGGTTGTCGCCGGTTGGAATTTATTGTCGCTGCCGCAGATTCCTGCCAGCCATTTGAAAACCGATTTATATCCCTCTGCCAAATCGCAGGCATTCATTTACGATCATGCTTACAAAATTATCGATACGATTCCGAACGGCATCGGCTACTGGCTGAAGTTTTCAAATTCACAAAACATTCTCATTCTGGGAACGGAACGAACTGCCGATACCATCGGCATCGTTACGGGTTGGAATATGATCGGCTCGCTTTCTGCTCCGTTTGCCGTTTCTTCGATCGGACAAAATCCGTCGGGAAATATTTCATCCAGTTATTTTCAATATAACGGCGCGTATTCGGTTGCCGATTCACTCCGTCCGCATACCGGTTATTGGGTAAAGGCAAAAAATCCGGGACAATTGTATGTGAATTCTTCCGGCGGGCATGCATTACCTCTCGCGGCCCGGACAACAAATCCGTCTCAACTGAACCAGATAACTTTTATCGATGCCGGAAAACGACAGCAGACGTTGTACTTCACACAAGATTCGTCGTTGAATAATGAACGTGATCGATACGAGCTTCCGCCGCTTCCCCCCGATGGCGGTTTCGATGCGCGGTTCTCGAACGGAAGTCTCCTCAACATTGCATCGGGAATTGAAGATGCGCAGATACTCATTTCTTCTGCGATATTCCCGGTGAGTATAAAGTGGAAAATTGTCGATGCGGAAGGTTCAGCATTGCAGATCGACGGAAAAGAAATCGCACTGCACGGAAACGGTTCGGCAACCCTTGCACAGGCGTCCGATATACGGCTGGCACCTTCAAGCGCTTCCGGTAAACTGATTCCGAAAACATTCGCTCTTGAACAGAACTATCCGAATCCATTCAATCCGTCGACGACATTGACGATTGACCTGAGCGGACCGGGATTCGTATCGTTGAAAATTTATGATGTGTTGGGACGGGAGATACGCACGCTCGTCAACGGAACAAAAGCTGCAGGAGTATATACAATGCGATGGAATGCAAATGATGCTCCATCCGGTTTATACTTTGCACGGATGACGGTAACAAACGCCTCGGGCAAACAGATCTACACTGCAACGCAGAAAGTTGTTTTGATGAAGTAAGATGGCGTGATACGAAGGCCGGTCGTTTGACCGGCTTTCATTTATTTCTTTAACTTATCCTTAAATATTTTTTCGAACTTTTCAACTTTCGGCTGAATCACAAGACGACAATATGGCTGACTGCCGTGCTGGTTGTAATAATTCTGATGGTAATCTTCCGCCTTGTAGAAAGTCGTGTACGGCGTAATTTCCGTTACGATTGGTGATGAATAAATACCGGCCGAATCCAATTCCTTCTTGTACTGTTCGGCAATTTTTTTCTGTTCTTCATTATGATAGAAAATGGCGGAACGATACTGCGTGCCCTCATCGTCCCCCTGCCGGTTCAGCGTCGTCGGATCGTGCATACGCCAGAATACTTTCAGGAGATCGTCGAACGAAACCTGTTTCGGGTCGTAGATGATCTGCGACGTTTCCGCGTGACCCGTCGTTCCGGTACACACCTCTTCATACGAAGGATTTTTTACCGTGCCGCCGGCATATCCCGAAACAACCGTTTGTACGCCTTTGAGATTTTGAAATATGGCTTCCGTGCACCAGAAGCACCCCATTGCCAGCGTCGCCGTATCGAGTGATGTTGAAGACATAGTTTGCTGTTCAGGTTGTTGTAGTGATGACTGTTTTTCCTGTTGCGCACATGAAACGACAATCATGATCAGCAACGGGACAATCCAGGAAAATATCGTTTTCATATTTTATAATACTGTTTTTGAAGAAAAGTTCAAAACTCATTCGTGACGATAGAACAATCCCGTCGATTGAGAAGTTCCGTATTTGAATTTCTATGGGAAGACTTGTACATTCTGAATTAAAAATCATAAGGAATAACGTTCATGCAAAAATCTCTACTCGTTCTTACTACACTTATCCTTCTTTTACTTTCCACCGAAAGGTCTAACAGTCAATGGGTCAAGACCGGTTTTCCCGATTCGCTCGGATGGGTCCATGCTTTGGCAGTTGATAACGGAATCCTGTTTGCCGGGACATGGGGTTATGGCATTTACCGTTCTACGGACGGCGGGGCAACATGGGAATCCGCAAACGGCGGCTTGCCCACGTTCTACAGCGAGTGGGTTTACGATATCATTTCAGCTGCATCGACCGGCGGGGGAACCTGCCTGTATGCCGGATTTGAGTACGGTGGTATCTATCGCTCCACTGATGAGGGAAATAGCTGGGAGCCGGTAAATACCGGCTTGCACCTTGATATAAATATTCTCGCGTTGTGCTCGGCAGGCACGACCTTGCTGAGCGCTGTAGCACAGGAACCCGGACAGGACGGAGTGTATCGCTCGGTGAATGACGGGGGAAACTGGGCGATCCAAAACGGCGGGTTTACCGTGGATGCAGATTCCAATGTATATTCGTTCGGCGTCAGTCCGCCGGGCAACGCTCCCGGGTCGAAATTTTTTGCAGGTACTGCCGGCGGCATCTTTTTGTCGACCTCCGATGGAATCGGCTGGACGCCGGTGAATACCGGATTGCCTGCCGGTGAAGCAAGCGCCATCGGCGTTACATCCGGATTCGGTACCACCAACCTTTTTACCTGCATCGTGTATGGCGGCGTGTATCGTTCCACGAACGACGGTTCCACATGGACCGAAGCCGACTACGGTTTCTCCGACCTCTCAGGTATTGATATTTCCGCTTTTGCCGCGAGCCCGGCTAGCCCGGACATCTTTGCCGCTACCTCGACAGGGGTTTATGTTTCAACGAATAACGGAGCAAGATGGTGGGAAACCGGACAGGAACTCGGCACGGCAGGGGTTTGGCCATGGCATCTCGCCATCCTGGGAGACTATCTTTTTACCGGAGGTTATCAGGGAGGCGGGATCTGGAAATATTCCACGGAGACCGATTCCGGCTGGACAGTTCAGCCGGCGGGCACATCCGATACATTGTACACGGTGAAAGCTGTCGACAATAATGTAGTCTGGGCTGCCGGTTCAAGCGGCGGGGTGCTTCGCACGACCAACGGCGGTGCAACGTGGGACTCTGTCGGCCGCGGAGCAATCGGCACCGCCACACTTTTCTCCATTGATGCTGTCGATGCAAACACCGCGTTGGTCGCCTCATATTCAGGAACTGCCGGAACCATTTATAGAACAACAAACGGCGGAGCAATATGGACAAACGTTTTCAGTCAGACCGGCGGTATCATTGCGGGCATCAGGATGAAATCTTCCACGGAAGGATATGCTGTCGGTATCCCTGTCGCCGGAAAATGGACGGTCATTAAAACAACCAACGGCGGAAGCAGCTGGACACACATTCCGAACGAACCGCCGCAGGTTGGTGATGAATCCGCAACATTTGGTATCGACCTGACCGGTAACACCCTTTCATTCGGAACAGACAATGGAAAAATTTATCGCTCGACAGATCTCGGAACAACTTGGAACTCCGATTCGATATCGGGAAATTCGATCAATGCACTTCATTTTAATTCCTCATCAACAGGGCTCGCCAGTTTTGGAAACGGTTCGACCGACCGTTCGACAAACGGCGGCGTGTCATGGGATTCCGGCGGCACAGCAGGAAGCAATGTTGTGAATTGTATTTCCGGTCTCAATAGTGAATACTGGGCAATCATCGGAAACAATATCTCGTACACAAAAGACACTGGAAAAACATGGACGCTTGCCACACCCGGATTTCACGGGCTTATTCCATTACAAGCAGTGAGTTTCACATCTGCCGCATCAGCGGTCAACGGATGGGCGGTCGGACAAAGCGGAATTATTTTGCACTATCAACGGCTGGCAACAGGTATGCTTCCGGATGCTCATCCTCTGCCGACATCATTTAAACTCGAACAGAATTATCCAAATCCGTTCAATCCCGGCACGAGCATCCACTTCGATATTCCAAAAGCTTCACACGTTGTATTGAAAATCTATGATGTCCTCGGCAGAGAGGTTGCTACATTGGTGAATGAGATCAGACCACCGGGTAGTTATAGTTCAGCATGGAATGCTTCTACCGTTCCGAGCGGGGTTTATTTCTATCATTTACAAGCCGGAACATTTTCTGAAACAAAGAAGATGATGCTGGTAAAATAAAAATTTTGTCGATTGCTCTATCATCAACTGTTCCATTCAATATTTGTCGGGGAAAATCGCACTATGAATAGCCGGACCATTTCTTTTCACTATACCGTTCTCACACTCATACTCATTTGTCTTGTGGGCGTCTCAACCGCAAGTTCCCAATTTTTCATACAGCAAGGTTCGAAGCTTCTCGGTTCTGGATTTGTAGGACCGGCAGAGCGAGGGACATCGGTCGCCCTTACACAACATGGAAACGGAGCCCTCATCGGCGGTGCCAACGATGACAGCGGCAGAGGCGCGGTATGGTATTATGGCAGGGCGAATGGCCTGTGGGGACAGGTTGGATCAAAGATTGTGCCGGCTGAAAGAACGTATTATTTCGGGTCTTCCGTTGGAATCTCTTATGACGGAACGACTGCAATAGTCGGCTCAGGCGGGACAAGTACAGGGGCATGGATATTCACGCGAAGCGGCTCGGTGTGGACAGAGCAGCAATTGCTGATCGACGATTCGATCACAAGCACCATATACCAAGTTGCGATTTCCGGTGACGGTGCGACGGCAATGTTTTGCGGGGGAATTGGAAATAGTTTCCGAAATGCGGTTGCCGTATTCGTGCGGAATGGGAATACATGGACAGAACAGGGTCCGATACTCAAAGGGGATATTGCTGATTCGGGTTACTTTGGTATCAGCGTTTCCCTTGCCTCCGACGGAAATACGGCGATCATCAGCGGTGAACAGAGCAAGTATGGGGTAGGTTACAGAACCCTTATCTGGGGATATGCCAGGAATAATGGCGTGTGGACTCCGCAGGGACCAAGGATTGAATTCCCATGGACATCCGTATATACCTGGGGCGCTCCCGTCACGATTTCCGGTGATGGCAACACCGCAATTATCGGAGACCTGGTGGATACCAACAAGATTGTCCACGCATACGTTTTTATACGAAACGACAGTGTCTGGGCAAAGCAGTCCGACCTTGTGGGAACAGGTGAAGTCGGCCCTGTGGGGGTCGTTTCAGCCTCTCTTTCGGGAGACGGTAACCTTGCAATCCTTGGAGTACCGGACGACAATGACACAACCGGAGATAATTACGGACTGGGCGCGGCATGGGTATTCGGCCGAACAAATGGTGTCTGGTCACAACTTGGTAATAAACTGGTGGGATCGGGAGCCATAGGCAATTCCGGCCAGGGGATGTCCGTTGGCCTTTCTTCCGACGGCACAACGGCGATTGTCGGAGGACCATATAATGATTATTCCTACGGCGCATCTTGGGTATTTACCAATTTACTCCAGATCACCGCACCTGCATATCACGAACTCATTCACGCAGGCGCACCGTACACTATCAGGTGGGTTTCGCACGGTATCGATTCGCTGGAATTCTCGTACAGCATTGATAGCGGTAAGACATTTTATACGGCCTTTGCTCACTTCGCGGCAGCTGCGGATAGCATGGTATGGCAGGTTCCCGACACGCTTTCAAGTAAATGCATGTTGAAACTCAAGGATATTAACAATCCGCTTGATAGTGCCATAGTACCGTACTTTAAAATCAAAGGATATGTTCTCACACGATTCGATGCGAATGGGAATTATGAACGGTTCGATCCCGTGAAGGACGGGTGGAAGTTTGACAACTCTGATACCAACGTATGGCCCCACAGTTGGTGGCAACAATTCGATTATTTGTTGGGGGATGACCCCTATACCGGATCATCCTACCCGGTGGATTTTGCGTTTGTGGGAGATTCTGTTTTTCCGGACTGGCCCCTCTTTGTTCGTGCATTTACCGTACCGAGCTGCTATTGGAATCCGAAAAATACCGATGGGGAATGGGAACATACGTACAGGGAAAGCGCTCTCTTAAAATGGGCGAGGATAAGAGAAAGCTGGGGCGGTTCATGTTCCGGATTTGCACTTACTTCGCTCTTTCAGTTCAGCATGCAGCCAGTATTGAGCGATTCATTTCCTGCACTCGGCTCATTCAACTATATTGATGAGCTTGATACGAACCAGACTGATCGCTTGATGATAAACCAATATTCCATATATCAATATGGCCGGGAACACCTCATTAGTGAAACCGCTAATTCTCAGGAAACCCCACGAGAAATTCTGCAGGACCTAAAAAACCTGCTGTTTACTGATGCGGGATATCCCAGTTACATTATCATTGACTCCATTGCTTCCATTCCTTTCATTGCTTCCGCAAAAGCCGCGCACGCTGTTGTTCCATACAAGATGTATGCGGCTCAGGGCGATTCCACGTATGTAGTAGAAATGTACGATTGCAACTACCCCGGAGATTCAACATTCGCCGTGATCGACTCATTGAACGATTCATGGAACTACCCCGCCCTTCCAGGCTGGAAATATACAGGGAAAGGAATTTATCTCTCCGATCCATTGAACTCATACGTCAGCCATCCGTTGACCTCAAATGAGCTAAAGGCTGACAGAACTGTAGCTTTATTGAATGGCAGCAACAATAAGCAAAGCATCAAAACGACCAATGGACATTCCTCGTTAGCAAAAACCGCTGTACAGGCAATAGGACTTGGTACCGGTGACGCTGAACTTTATAATCCACCGAATACATCCGTCCTGATAAAAGATCAATATGGCGATAGTGCCGGTTTTACTGTGTCCGGTTCTTTTCAAACTGTGCCGGGGGCCATGGCTATTATTCCCCGCACATCGCATTACGCTCCTCCTATCGGATATGTTTTTCCGGTTAGTCAATATTCGGTGCGACTTTCAAATTTTACAGATTCGAGTTCATACCTGACGATGTTCTCTGATTCGATTATCTTTGACTACCGTCGTTTAGGCGCTCTGCAAAATCAGACCGATAACATCAATATTGGAAACTCGTTATCTGTGACAAATCACGATAATCTTTCTAAATCCATAAATCTTATCACAGTGTTTCCTTCGAGTGCGACGGAATGGATGTTTAAAATCCAAAATACGACCATGCAAAGCAGTGATTCACTTGTCATTATCCCGGGTAGCGTAAAAGATCTCTTCATAGAAAATTACGGGAAACAGAAGACGTACGATTTAACCGTGGATATTGCTTCATATACAGGCGGATCGATATTTATTCATACTGCTATTCAAATCGATAGCAATTCGTCACAGCATATTGTCCCTAATTGGAATACTTTACAGATTCAACCGCTCAAAATTTTCATCGATCATAACAACACGGGATCCTTTACTGATTCAATACTTATCACGAATCAAGTCACGGGTGTAAAGCAGTCTCGAGTGATTGGACTTCCGAGTGAATTCTCGCTGTATCAGAATTACCCGAATCCGTTCAACCCGGTAACGACAATACATTATTCACTGCCGAAGGCTTCACATGTTTTGCTGGCAGTATATAATGTTCTTGGACAGGTGGTCGCAACACTTGTTAATGAGACAGAACAGGCAGGCTATAAGTCTGTCACATTTAACGGTAATAATCTAGCAAGCGGGTTATATTTCTATCGTCTGCAAGCGGGAACTTATACGGCAACAAAGAAGTTGGTGTTGTTGAAGTAATATTATAGAATTACATTTGAGTTGAAAGGGGAACCGATTCCATGACATTCCGAGATTCGACAGCATTGGAGAAGAAACCGATAGCCAATCTTTTGATACGGATGATTGTCGGCTGTGTATTTCTTTCCGAAGGCATTCAAAAATTTCTTTTTGTGGATGCGCAGGGAGTCGGCCGGTTCATCAAAATTGGAATCCCGGCGCCGGAAATCATGGCGCCATTCGTTGGCGTTGTAGAAATTGTATGCGGATTGCTCGTCCTCGCCGGTTTGTTCACGCGGCTTGCCGTCATCCCGCTCATCATCGATATGCTCGTTGCCATCTCGACAACGAAGATTCCGATGCTGATGGACAAAGGATTTTGGGCGATGGCACACGAAGCCCGAACGGATTGGTCGATGCTCCTGGGATCTATTTTTCTTCTTATTGCCGGCGGAGGTCAGTGGTCACTCGATTTTTTATTTTCTCGGAATAAGATCGGTCAAGACGACAAGGGATCGTAACTTAACGGAGAACAATTTTCTAATTGCTTTAATTAACTTTATTACGGAAGCAATTGGTTTATTCCTCCCCGAAAAATAAAAAAGCCCCGACGTTCCCTACTCATCGGGGCTCACCACAGTAGACAGTAATCCACCCAACCTGCCTACCCTATATTTAGGCTTTCATCTCTTTTAACGACTGCCGAAGGATATTTGTTCCCTCATCGACTTCATGTTTCTGGATCGTAAGCGGCGGGCGGAAACGCATCGAGCGTTCACCGCTGCCGAGTATGACGAGACCGCGATCAAATGCTTTCTTCCGCAGGTCGTTCCGTTCGGCACCGTTCCGCATATCGAATGCACAGAACAATCCTTTTCCGCGCACGTTGCCGACCATCTTCGGAAATTCCGCTTGCAGTTCGTGCAGTTGTGCCAGCAAATAATCGCCGGTGATGCGCGCGTGTTCCACGAGTCCGTCCTCTTCGATAATCTCCAGATAGCGTTGCGATCGAACCATATCGACAAGACTGCCGCCCCACGTCGAATTAAGCCGGCTCGGAACTTTGAATACATTATCCGGCACTTCATCGATCCGCTTGCCGCAGAGGAATCCGCACACCTGCATCTTCTTGCCGAACGAAATCATATCAGGTTCGACAAAATGCTGATGCGCCCACATCTTGCCGGTAAGCCCGATGCCTGTCTGAACTTCATCGAATATCAACAGGATCTCGTTCTCATCGGCAAGCTGCCGCAAGGCGACAAAAAATTCCTTCCGGAAATGATTATCGCCTCCTTCCCCTTGAATCGGTTCGAGAATGATTGCCGCAATATCGTCTTTGTTTTGCTTGATCGCATCTTTCATCTGCGCAAGCGCCCGCTTTTCCGCCTCGATAACAATTTTGAGGTTTTCTGCATTCAATGGAAATTGAATTGCCGGTGCATCGATGCGGGGCCATTTGAATTTCGGGAAAAAGTCAGTCTTGATCGGATCAGTGTTGGTTATCGATAACGTGTAACCGGTTCTGCCGTGGAACGCCCGCCGGAAGTGCATGATCTGTGTTCCGCGTTCTTCCTTATATCCTTTGGCGAAATTCTTTTTGACTTTCCAGTCGAATGCCGCCTTCAGGGCATTCTCAACACCGAGTGCACCGCCTTCGATAAAAAATGCATACGGCAGATACTTCGGAATCGCAACACGACCAAAGACTTCGACAAATTCCGCCATCTCAGTCGTGTACACATCGGAATTCGTCGGCTTGTTGACTGAAACATAGGTAAGCTTTTCGAGAAATTCCGGCGTCATCATTTTGGGATGATTTAAACCGACTGGCATGGAGGCAACGAATGTAAAGAAATCGAGGAGCCGGCGGTTGGATTTGGAGTCGTAAATGTACGCGCCTTCGCTTCGTTTAAGATCGAGCGTAAAATCGAGCACATCGACGAGCATATGCTTGCCGATAACATCCTGCACTGTATCAGGACGGACTCTGAATGAAATTGTTTTGGAAATCATAACGCACCTTTCAAATTTAGTTCTAAGTTTTAAGAGATTATAACAGCGAACGAATCTCTGACTTAGAAAAATTCCTGGTGCTCGTAGAAGGAAATAATATAGGGACGTCCGAGGTCAACCCGGAAAGAGTCTAATTGATGATGAGAATGTATGTCGACCTCGAAGAATTTCATGTGGTAATATACGAAAAAATCGTCATCGAATCAATAGGCTGGCAATATTAATGCCATTTCTATGATTTTTGTCACGAATTATGGAATTTTTCACTATTGACAAATTAAAAAAGAAGTTGTATAATCATTAGAAATTTGAAGGAATACTTCCAACAACATAAGGAGAATCGTAATGGCAGTACTTGCTGCGCTCTGGCTTCCGATCCTGTTGTCATCGGTGATCGTGTTCATCGTGAGTTCCGTCATCCATACCGTAATGCCGTGGCATAAATCGGATTACGGAAAATTGCCGAACGAAGATAAAGTGATGGATCTTCTCCGCCCGCTCAACATTCCGCCGGGCGATTATATGGTCCCGCGCCCTTCGGGCATGAAAGATATGAAATCGCCCGAATTCCAGGAAAAAATGAAAAAGGGACCTGTCATGATGGTCTCGATTTGGCCCAACGGTCCCGGTTCGATGGGTTCGTCGCTTGTTCTCTGGTTCCTGTACAGCGTCGTTATCGGGATTTTCGTCGCGTACATCACCGGGCATGCATTGCCCGCCGGCATAGAATATCTTCGTGTCTTCAAATTCGCCGCTGTCACATCGTTTCTCGGATACACAGCCGCACTCTGGCAGATGTCGGTCTGGTATCATCGCCCGTGGAGTACAACGATTAAAATTACGATCGACGGTATAATCTACGCGCTGTTGACGGCGGGTACGTTCGGATGGTTGTGGCCGAGATAAATTAGACAGGTCGGTGTCAGGTCGTCCCGAAGATCCGAAGGACTTGCCAAGGGCATTTCCCGAAGGGATCCCTACGGGAACTTCGTGACCTTTGGAGGATCCCGTCGGGAAAAGACCTGACACCACTGATTTACTAATCTGTTAATGAGTAATATTGGTAGCATTCAATAGTCAAATCCTCTAAAGACATTCATCGTCACTGAGAAAATCACACCCATAACCATAATTTTCCGTCCCATACTTCCTTCGTGAATTTGTCAGGAGTTAAGCAAATCGGCTCAAGGAAAGTTTTTAATTTCATCATTGCCTGCCGAAAATTATCATAAGAAGCAAGTTTGTTTCTACTCAGAAAAGCATTCCACTGAGTTTGTTTCTCAGGATCGCTCATAAATTCTTCTCCAAACACTATTTTACAATCTTCAAACGGTGTTCCCCTGTTATGGAATGTGGTCTCCAGCGCCTTCCGTAATACATCAAATTTAAAGGGGGAATGTCCGGCATGGAAAAGAATATCGTACACATCTTTCATCCGGATAGAGATAACGTTCAGTTTCACCAATGCTTGGAATTTTTCAGCCACAGATGATTCCAAAGAATAGATTTTTATTTTTGGAATATCTCCGCCAACCAAGACGGGAAAGGGAACTTCTCGTGGGCCATCTATGATTTCGTCACCAAATCCGATATCCAGTTGTAGAGTGCTTTTTGCATTTCCGAGCATAACTGGAATTTTTACTCGGACACCTTCATACTCGGCATTTTCAGTAATTCGCTGAGCATCAATTTTTTGAGCATCAAATGTCACTCCATCATTAAAAGAGAGAAGTGTAATTGCTTTGATGATTGCTTGGATATTTTGGGTGGTGTTGGATATATTCTTCCCAAGAAAATCGATATCCTTTGTCGGCCGAAGTCGCGGCGCTTGGTATACGAGAAGTAATAACGCCCCCTTCAAAATCAGGTTAGATTGATATTCTGAAACAGACAATCTATAAAGGAACCGTTCCTGGAAGTATTGCTGCAGAACAGCATTGAAATCTCTTTTTGTTTCTTTGGCGATATTCATGAGCTTTGCTCGAATAGAAGCATGAATATTCCGAACTTTTTTATCATTAGAAGCATGCATCATCGGGCTATCGCTCTTACAAATGGCAACATCACCGTTTTGACCTGACAGATTTCAGCATACCTTCTCAACTTGTTGATATTTGCATCTTTCAATTGAAGATAATTTCGAAGACCTTCGAGTGCGAGATCTAGGCCAAGCTTATTTCTATAACGAAACATGTCACAAACTGTCTTTTCAATGTCGTATATTCTCACATCTCCACTCGTTGTTTTAATTTTAGTCATGCCCGGCTTGTAAAACCTGTCCCGGAAGTAGAAGAATTTTGTCGGCGGATATTGTATTTTATGAGGTTTAGAGGAATTGGGAATTGCAACATAATTTTCCGGTGGGTTAAATGTGGTAAGATCATAAAAGGAGAGAGCTGATGCAAGACAGATGATCCCCTGTGGAATAGCATTGCATACATCAATGAATGCGGTCATCGGTCCTATCGATTCCTCCAATTCTTTAAGTCTATATAGACCAGGTTTCACTTTTTCAATCACTCCATCATGAAGAAGTCGCACAATATCTCTTGAATGAAAGGATTGGGATCGAAGTTCTTTCATCTGTGCATAGCCCCCTTTTTTCTTGAAATATTTTATGATTTTTTCCATGAATTTCGCGTTGGTCCATTTCTTCTGTCAATCACTTGTATTGACAGATGTTTTAGACCAAAGATAATTATTTTCAAAACCACTGTCAAGCAAAAAAAATCAGAAAGGTAGTAGATTGAATAAATTTCAAGGCTTGCTACCCGAAAGAGGGCTTACCGTCTGCGTTTTATGACTATTCGTCAATAGTGCCAGATAGGTTTTGCTCAAAGTCGGATATTACTACATGTTTGGAACAGCGCGAAAGAAATGGACCGAATTAACCGAACTGATCTAACTTGAGAAACAGAATTCCTACCAGCCGAAGGATTTAAAAATATCCTTGTGAAGATTTTCAAATTTCAAAGAAAATTTTTGTTCCCCAGAAAAATCGAAAAGGATTATCAACATGAAAATCGTGTGAGAAGTCGATATGTTTCGATTCTCCCGCTTGAAAGGAAATAGCGGCAGGCGGTAACAATCTTCCATGACGGCCGTCGGAAAGTTGAAAAAAAAGTTCAACACCGCCGCTCGGCGTAAACCGAAACCAATCTTCATTCGAACCATGAAAATAATCAAAACGGGAATCCACGAAGATCGAAGAAGCTAACGACCCGGTCCCGGGATTGGAACTTTGGAAAATAGTGTAATGCAATTGCGTATTCGGTAATATGTATGCATAAACCAAAACATTTCCAATAGTTTGCAATACTGGCCTTATAAATCCTGAATCCGGAAGAAGCGTTCCGAAATCATCTCCCCTGTACCCTGTAAACAACGATCCGACAAAAAATGGAACAAGCCCATAAACCGAAAACAAAGATACGCTTGTTGAGTTTCCGTTATACGCGTCTTTAGGAATCACTGTCAAGGAAAGTAGATTGAATTGATAGCTGAAATGTTTATCGATACCATATCGAATGAGGATGTTTGGTGCGATCTCGTTCGGCTGTATGTCGGCATTAAAGCCAACTCCCTGCATTGAATTATAAAACGGATTATACCTAAAATCGAGAATCTGACAATGCATCGAGTCTGAATCAAAATGTAACACTACCGTATCGACGGTGGAAGGGGAAACATCAAACCGGTAGAAATATTGCCCCCTGGAACCCGACACAAAAGAAGGGGCGTAGATTTTTCCATCTGAAATTGTTTTGAGTGTAAAACTAACCGAATCATTTATTTCATTCCTGCATGTATCATAGAGCCAAGCTTGACCCTGCATCGAAGCACGATTATAATCCAGCCCTTTCATAAATAAAATTTTTGATCCGCACGTGAACTTGTATTTATAGTAAGGGCCGTCTCTGTCATCCCGTGAACCGGTAACTTTCTCCCACCCGTTACTAAACGAAGCAGAATCCTGTGCAATCAACAAGGAAGGATGAATTCCTCCTCCAAGAATAAATATACTGATGAGAAGATAAAAGAAAAACCTTACTGCTTTAAAAAATCTTCTTCCACTTATTCCAATATTTTTCACGACTCTCTATTTTTCCGTATCAATCTGCGCACGTTGCAGACCGCCGCTGTAATCAACGTAGACAGTTTTCCACTCGCTGAAGAAGTCGTAGACCGTCCAGCCGCCTTCGCGGTGCCCGTTGCCGGTTTGCTTCACGCCGCCAAACGGCATATGCGCTTCCGCTCCGATCGTCGGGGCGTTGATGTACGTGATGCCCGCCTTTATATCACGAATCGCTCTGAATGCATTGTTGATGTCTTGCGTGTAGATGGATGACGAAAGTCCGTAAATCGTATTGTTCAAAACATTAACGCCTTCTTCCAGCGACTTAATTTTCACGACCGAAAGAACCGGACCGAAAATTTCTTCTTTCGCAATACGCATTTCCGCCGTGACACCGGTAAAGATCGTCGGTTGATGGAACCAACCCTTACTCAATCCGTCGCCGCTCGCGATACTGCCACCGGCAGCAATTTTCGCTCCTTCTTTCTGCCCGATCTCGACATACGATTGAACAGTTTTCCGCTGACTTTCGTTTACACAAGGACCGACATCGGTTGTCTCTTTGAGTCCATCACCAAGCCGCAACTTATTCGTCCGGTCGATCAGCATCGACATAAATTTTTCGTGCACTTTTTCATGCAACAGCAATCTGCTGGTTGCCGTGCATCGCTGACCTGTCGTCCCGAACGCGCCCCACAGCACACCATCGAGCGCGAGATTGAGATCGGCATCGTCCATCACGATCTGCGCATTCTTTCCGCCAAGCTCGAGTGAAACGCGCTTTAATGTTTTACTGGCAACTTCGGAAATTTTAATTCCGACATTCGTCGAACCGGTAAAACTGACAAGATCAACATCCGGATGTTCCACAATTGCCATACCAACGTCGCTTCCGCCGCCATGCACAATATTGATAACGCCGTCCGGCACGCCGGCTTCGATTAAAATCTCGACAAGCATCGTTGCCGTTGCCGGCGTATCGGACGCAGGTTTAAAGACGACCGTATTGCCGCACAGCAGTGCAGGGAAAATTTTCCACGTCGGAATCGCCATCGGGAAATTCCACGGCGTCACGACGCCGGCCACGCCGATCGGCACACGCAGCGCCATATTGAACTTGTTCGGCAGTTCGGACGGAACGGTTTTCCCGAATAACCGTCTTCCCTCCGATGATGCATAATATGCCGTGTCGATTCCTTCCTGAACATCGCCGCGCGTTTCCAGCAATACTTTTCCCATTTCACGCGTCATGGTGCGGGCAATTTCTTCTTTCTTCGCCACCATGATATCGCCGACTTTCTTGAGAATATCGCCGCGTTTCGGCGCAGGAACAAGCCGCCATTTCTCAAATGCAATCCGTGCTGCTTTCACCGCTTCAAGAACATCTTCTTTCGAAGATTTGGGAAATGTCCCGACCAGTTCATCCCAGTTTGCCGGGTTCCGGTTCTCGAATGTCTTTCCCTGATTTTGCGTCAACCCATTTTCCGTTTATAAAATTCTGATATTTTTTCATGATCTTTTCCTTTGGTTAATGTAAACCGACTCGTTCAAAAATATAATCCACGTTCTTCAAACTCTTTTTCAGATCGAACAGTTCATCCCAATCATTCTTTTTCATATAGGATGAAATGGTCGAATCGGATTGTAATAATTCCTTGAAACTTTTTTTCGATTGCCATGAATCCATCGCATGTTTCTGCACGGCGGCGTATGCATCTTCACGCTTCATTCCCTTTTTCGTCAGCGCGAGCAAGAACCGATTGAGAGAAAATCAATCCGTGAGTCAGATCGAGATTCTTTTTCATGTTCTCAGGATAGACGATCAGCTTGTCGATAATGTCGGTAAATGTCGCCAACATATAATCGAGCAAGATGCAGCTATCGGGAATGATGATGCGCTCGACGGATGAATGTGTGATGTCACGTTCATGCCAGAGTGCAACATTTTCAAGCGCCGCCTGTGCGTTTCCGCGAAGAACGCGGGCTAATCCGGCAACCCGCTCGCATGTAATCGGATTGCGTTTGTGCGGCATTGCCGATGAACCTTTTTGTCCTTTGGAAAAATATTCTTCCGCCTCAAGCACTTCGGTTCGTTGAAGATGCCGGATTTCCGTTGCAAACTTTTCGAGCGAACTGCCGATAACGGCAAGCGTCGTCATGAATTCCGCATGCCGGTCACGCTGAAGAATTTGCGTGGAAACCGGCGCAGGTTTCAATTCTAATTTCTCGCAGACATATTTTTCAACGAACGGATCGAGATGTTCGTACGTGCCGACGGCGCCGGAAATTTGTCCGACCGAAATCGTTCCGATTGCATGACGAAGCCGATCGATATTTCTGCGCGTTTCATCGTACCACAAAGCAAGTTTCAAACCGAATGTTGTCGGTTCTGCATGAATGCCGTGCGTTCTGCCGACCATGACGGTATATTTGAATTCCTTTGCGCGGCGTGCAAGAACTTCTTCGAGCTTTTGTAAATCATTCAATAATAATTCGCCGGCCTGTTTCATCTGAACCGACAAGCCGGTATCGAGCACATCGGACGATGTCATGCCAAGATGGATGAAGCGTGATTCCGGTCCGACATATTCGCCGACATTCGTGAGAAAGGCAATCACATCGTGCTTCACTTCCGCTTCGATCTGTTCGATGCGTTTGATATCGAACGCTGCTTTGTCGCGGATGACTTTGACCGCTTCTTTTGGTATAATGCCGAGTTCCGATTGCGCTTCGCAGGCAAGAACTTCGATGTCGAGCAGCGTGCGGAATTTATGTTCTTCCGTCCAGAGTTTTCCCATCACCGGACGTGTGTAGCGCTGAATCATTTTTTACGAAGGTCGTTCTTCTATTTTCAAATTCACGCTCATGTTTTTCCCACCGCGGAGGATTTTCAATTTCAAAACATCTCCGATATGCGCATCGACGAGAATAGCAGTAATGTTATCTTCATTCACAACCGTTTCGCCGTTGATCTCCGTGATAATATCGCCCGGTTTCAGACCGGCGCGGTCAGCCGGACTGTTTCGTTTAAGATCGGCAATAATCGCACCTTCTGCTTTATCCAAACCGAAATACCGCGCCACGCGGCTATCGACGGTTTGCACTTCCCAGCCGATCCAGAAATTGCGTTCGATTTTGCCGTGCTTCCGCAATTCGTTCAGCACCATTTTCACGCGGTTGATCGGAATTGCAAATCCCAATCCGATACTTCCCTGGTTCGGCGTAAAGATGACGGCATTCACCCCGATTACTTCGCCGAGAGAATTCAATAACGGTCCGCCGCTGTTTCCCTGATTGATTGCGGCATCGGTCTGGATCATATTCCGGTAAAAGCGTCCGCCTTCCGCATTCAAATTAATTCCGGTTGCGCTGACGACTCCGACCGTAACCGTCGGCTTGTCGCTAATGTCAAAAAGTCCGAACGGGTTTCCCATCGCGATCGCCCACTCGCCGATAATAACGTCGTCGGAATTGCCGAGTTTCAAATAAGGAAAATTGCTTCCATCAATTTTCAGCAAGGAAATATCGGAAAGCATGTCTGTCCCGACGAGCTTGGCTTTATATTTTTCTTTGTTCGTCAATGTTACGACAATTTCTTTCGCATTGCCTGCAACATGATCGTTCGTCAGAATATACCCATCGGCAGAAACAATAAAACCGGAGCCGAGGGCTTTCACTTCCTGTTTGAGCGGCGGCCAGTTCCCGAAAAATTGCGAGAAGAACGGGTCATTGCCGAAAGGGCTTTGGTTAACCTCTTCAACGGCAGTCACGGTAATACCGACCACTGCCGGACTTGCCTGGGCAATCGCCCGCGTTATAGAATTATGCCGCTGGTTGGATATTTGATCGCCGATACTGTCGCGATTTGCCGATTGGTAGTATGCAGCTTCGGTCGCATTCGGCTGATCGTCGAGCGAAACAATTTCAGTCGAATCGTGATGCTTGTAGCCGACCGTATAGCCGATCGCAAAACCCATCAGCAGCGGTACGCTGATGACCACAAGAATTGCAAGAAGTTTTTTTATCATTGTCAACCTCTCTTTCGTTTCAATACCTTTCGAACTGCCGCGACGATATCGTCTTTTGCGATGTGATATTTTTTCATCAGTTGATCACCCGGTCCCGATTCACCGAAGGTATCGTTCACGGCAACGAATTCCTGCGGGGTCGGTACGGTTTGCGCCAGAAGTTCGGCGACGGCACCGCCGAGTCCCGATTGTTTTTGATGATCTTCCGCCGTCACAATTGCTCCGGTTTCTTTCGCGGCTTTGATGACTGCATCATTGTCGAGCGGTTTAATTGTGTGCATATTCAGCAAGCGAACGCTGATGCCTTCGGCCGAAAGAATTTCTTCGGCGAGAATTGCTTCCCACACCTGCAAACCGCAGGCAATCACGGTAACATCGTGACCATCGATGAGTGTATCGGCTTTGCCGAGTTGAAACGGACTCGCCGGATCGGTGAACACCGGCGTATTGTCACGGAAAAATCTGATATAAATGGGATGATTCCATTGAACAGATGCTTTCACCATTCTTTTTGCCTGATGATAATCACATGGTGATGCGACGGTCATGTGCGGAAGAACGCGCATAATGCCGATATCTTCCAGCGACTGGTGCGTTGCGCCGTCCGGCCCGACAGTGATGCCGCAATGCGACGCGCAAATTTTTACCGGAAGCCGGCTGTACGCGATCGATTGCCGGATCTGATCGAACGGCCTGCCGACGGCAAACTCGCCGTACGTCGATGCAAACGGAATTTTCCCGGCAACCGCAAAACCGGCGGCGGTGCCCATCATATCCTGTTCCGCAATTCCGACGGAAAAAAATCGGTCGGGAAATGCTTTCATAAATAGATCAGTGCGGACGGAACCGGTCACATCACCTCCAAGAACGATAACGTTCGGATTCTCGTTGCCGAGCTCGACCAGCGCTTCGCCGAATCCGAGTCGTGTTGCTTTTAATTCTTTCGATTGAAATTTTGCCATGATGATTTTCGTTAATTGACTGATGTTTTAGATTTTATTTTACGCCGACGGACTGTTTTTCCCAATCGAACTCGATGAAGTCACCATGTTTCGTCGGATGAATTTCGCTGAGCGCTTGTTTTCCCTGCTCTTCGTTCGGCGGAACACCGTGCCACTTGTAATCGTCTTCCATAAACGAAACACCTTTGCCCATAATCGTTTTTGCGATGATAACTTTCGGTTTGCCTTTGATTGCCTGCGCCTGTTTCACCGTTTTCAAAAATTGTTCGATATTATTTCCGTCGCATTCAAGAACTTCCCAACCGAAGGAAGTCCATTTATCGGCAAGCGGCTCGATCTCCATCACTTTATCGGTACGATTATCGATCTGGCAATGATTGCGATCGACGATGGCAATAATATTTTCGAGATGATGATGAGAAGCAGTCATCATCGCTTCCCACAATTGTCCTTCATCCAGTTCGCCATCACCGGTGAGAATATACACCCAGTTCGGTTTTTTATCCATGCGCAAAGCCAGCGCACATCCGACGGCAACGGACAGGCCCTGACCGAGCGCGCCGGAGGCAATTTCAACGCCGGGAACGCCGTGCGTATATGCCGGCGCCGGATGTCCCTGCAAACGTCCGTTAATTTTCCGAAGTGTCGTCAATTCATTCAGAGGAAAATATCCGCGCCGGGCAAGTGTCGCGTACCAGACCGGGCAAAGATGTCCCGCCGAGAGGAAAAAATAATCGCGTGAACTCATGGCAGGATTTTTCGGATCGATTTTCAGAATATCGAAATAGAGCGATGCAAAAATATCGGCAAGCCCGAGCGGTCCGCCGGAATGTCCCGACTTCGAGATCATCAGCATTTTGATGACGTCACGGCGAATTTGCCGCGACATCTCTTGTAATTCAGCGCTGTTCATGAAACTCCACTATCGTTGTGAGAGATTGATTTATGAGATGAATGCCAAAGTTGAATTATCGGTTCGATATGACGTATCAAAATCAAAAAACAAAGAAGAGATAAAAATATCGCTAATTCTGTCGGCGGAATTTCAACCGGAAGAAAATGCACCAACCAAAAACCGGGCTGGATCCAAACGACAATCGGTGTCATGATCAAAGCAACGGCGTTTGCGATATGAATGTTTCGCGACAATTGATGAACGATGATCCAGACGCTTCCCCACAACAGCAATGCTGTCCAGCTTATCAACACGATCACACCGGTCGCGGTTGCAAGTCCACGACCGCCTTTAAACTTGATCCATGGAGAATAATTATGCCCCAGAACAGATCCGATCCCGCTCAGCGCTACCATGACGAACGAATTTCCGAACAATTCATATGATAAGAACACCGCAAGCATGCCTTTGACAAGATCGATGATCAACACCGAAACGCCGAGAACTTTTGAGCCCGTGACATCGAACGTATTCATTGCGCCGACATTACCGCTGCCGGATGTACGAATATCGGCACGCGTTTTCCACCGCACCAGAATATAGGCAGTCGGAAATGATCCCAGCAGATAACCAAGCGCAATGCAAAGGACGTACGGCATGAATTCCTGATTTTGTGTTTTTCAGTCTCAAAATAGTAAAAAACCGTCTAAGAAACAAGACTGCCATAGACAACGTTTCTCCAAGAAAAAGACGGAAAAGACGAAATTCAAAACAACCTTTTCCTTGTTTCTCGACGCAAAAAAAAGTATATTTTCAACGCACGAGAGCGATGGGTTTTGCGCCATCGATTCATTTCATCATAAGGAAACTCTCACAGAAACTTCTCTTTGATTACCAATAATATTTACATCCATTTAAAAGTTCATGAGTGATCGCCAGATCATCAATTAAAAAAATTTGGAGAGAATATGCTGAAGGACAATAAGAAAATTCAATTTCATGATAACATCCTCGGAACACTCGGCAACACTCCGCTTGTCAAACTCAACAAGCTTGTCCAGGGATACAAAGGACATTATTTCGCCAAAGTGGAGACGTTCAATCCGGGAAGCTCCGTAAAAGACCGCATCGGTATCGAGATCATCGAGGAAGCGGAACATGAAGGCCGGTTGCGTCCCGGCGGAACCATCGTGGAAGCGACGTCGGGAAATACCGGCATGGGTCTCGCCATTGCAGCAGCAATCAAAGGATACAAATGCATTTTCACGATGCCCGACAAAATGAGCATCGAAAAAATCAGACTGCTCCGTGCATTCGGCGCCGAGGTGATTATCACGCCGACAGCAGTTCCGCACGAGTCGCCGGAAAGTTATACGGAAGTTGCCAAACGGATCGTCCGCGAAACACCGAATTCGATTCTTGCCAATCAGTATTTCAATCCGAAAAATCCGGAAGCGCATTACAAACATACCGGACCGGAAATATGGGAACAAACCGGCGGGCAAATCGATTATTTTGTCGCCAGCGTCGGAACGGGCGGCACGATTTCCGGAATCGGAAAATTTCTCAAGGAAAAAAATCCCGACATCAAAGTCGTCGGCATCGATCCGAAAGGATCCGTTCTCCGGGAATATTTCTATACAAAAAAATATCCGCACACGCTGAAGACGTACAAAGTGGAAGGAATCGGACAGGATTGGATTCCCGGAACACTGAATTTTGAAGTCATCGACGATATGATCGAAGTGAACGATAAAGAATCATTCATGATGGCGCGACGGTTAACGCGCGAAGAGGGGATTTTTGTCGGCGGCTCGAGCGGTTCTGCCGTTGCCGGTGCATTGAAATATGCCGACCGGATGAAAGACGACAGCATCATGGTCATTCTGCTGCCCGATACCGGCGAACGCTATCTCAGCAAAATTTTCAATGACGATTGGATGCGCGAAAACGGTTTCCTTATCCCCGACCGTATCACATTGCGTTACGTCCTTCAGGCAAAAGCGAAAAATGTGCAACAACTTATTGCCATCGACCCGACGACAACGGTTAGAAAAGCGCTCGACATCCTGAAAGAAAATGACGTCTCGCAGTTGCCGGTTATCGATAAAGGCAAGCCGATCGGAACGATCATCGATAACGATCTGATGTCGGCAGTGCTGGATGACAACACGAAATTCGACTCTCCGGTCACAACATTAATGGAACCGGCTTTTCCAGTTCTCGGCGCAGCGGCACCGATCGAACATGCGATCGATTTCTTGAAGAAAAAAGATTCAGCCGTACTGGTCGAAGAAGATCATAAAATCATCGGCATCCTCACGCGGTATGATGTCATCGAATATATGGCACGATAATTCCCATTCATTAAAAAAAACATTATGCGATTCTCAACAAAAGCAATCCACGCAGGCCAACGGCCCGATCCGCTCAGCGGCGCGGTGATGACGCCTGTCTATCTCACGTCGACGTATGTTCAGCAAGAGCTCGGAAAAAATAAAGGATACGAATATTCCCGCGTCAACAACCCGACACGAGACGCACTCGAAGCGAACATCGCCGCTCTTGAAGGCGGAAAAAACGGCCTCGCATTCGGATCCGGCATGGCGGCAATCGATTCTCTGTTCCGGTTACTGAAACCCGGAAGTCATGTCATCGTTTCACAAAATGTTTATGGCGGAACGTACCGTATCGGAAAAATGGTGTGGGAAGATTTCGGATTGAAGTTCGAATTTGTGGACACAACACAACTCCATCTCGTTCAAAAAGCAATCACGAAACAGACGCGGATGATTTTCGTCGAAACACCGACCAATCCCACGATGGAAATTACCGATCTCGGTGCCATTGCCGAAATCGCAAAGAAACGAAAATTGATTTCCGTTGCGGACAATACGTTTGCTACTCCGTATCTCCAAAAACCTCTCGAGTACGGTTTCGACGCAGTGGTTCACAGCTTGACAAAATATTTGAACGGTCACAGCGACATGATCGGCGGCATGATCGTCACAAGTCACACGGGCATGACCGAGCGACTGCGGTTCTTCCAAAAAGCAACCGGAGGAATATTGAGCCCATTCGATTCATGGCTCTGCCTGCGCGGCACAAAGACGCTTGCAGTCCGGATGGAACATCACGGCAAAAGCGCTATGCATGTTGCCGTATGGCTTTCCGACCAGAAAAAAATCAAAGAAGTCTTTTATCCCGGTCTTTCGTATCATCCCCAGCACAAACTTGCCAAACGGCAGATGAAAAATTTCGGCGGGATGATTTCGTTCGATCTCGGCAATCTCACGGCGGCGAAAAAATTCCTGAAGCGTGTCCGGCTCTGTGCCCTGGCAGAAAGTCTCGGCGGTGTGGAAACGCTCATCTCGCATCCGGCAACGATGACACATGCATCGATTCCGCCTGCACGACGGCGTGCAATCGGTGTTACCGACGGGCTGGTGAGAATTTCCGTGGGGCTGGAAGATGTGGATGATATTATCGATGATCTGGAGCAGGCGCTTCGTTTCTGACCTGAAAAACGATTTTTCCGTTTTAATATAATTGTGGTTGCTAAGATAAATTATTTTTGTTACATTAATTGCTGTTTATTCGTTTCCCCGTCGTTTCGACATATTGATAAGCCAACAGAACATGGAATCAATGTTCCATCCGTTCGCAGGAGAAATACCCGAGCATGAAAATTAGCGATATTCTTGAAGAAAAATTAGTAGCAACGAATCTCCCGGGAAACTCGAAAGACCAAATTATCAACGCCCTGATCGATCTCGTCGGTCAATCGCCGAAAGTGTTGGATAAAGAGAAAATGCGGACGGCAATTTTCGAGCGCGAGAAAATCATGTCGACCGGCGTCGGTAATGGATTTGCTATCCCGCACGGAAAAACGGACGCCGTTTCCGATATCGTGGCGGCTTTCGGGGTGACGGCAGAGCCGATTGCATATCAATCACTCGACGATAAGCCCGTCCGGCTGGTTTTTTTGCTGGTAGGAAAAGAAAATCTCGTCGGTCCTCATATTAAACTGTTAAGCCGCATTTCGCGTCTAATGAACAAGGAAGAATTCCGCGGCAAGCTGCTGGATGCCAAAACGCCGCAGGATGTTCTGACCATATTCAAACAAGAAGAAGCAAACTATTCAGAAATGTAATCGTTTGCCGTAGGAAGCATTCCTTTCCGCTCGTTCCAATCGAATTGGAACAACCATGGAGTTTTATTGAAATTTAAGTCGATCAAAGGAACAAAAGATATTCTCCCGGACGAAACTTACCGCTGGCAGTTCGTCGAGCAGAAGATTCGTTCGGTCATGCAATTATACAATTACCGTGAAATCCGGACTCCGGCATTTGAAGAAACGGCATTGTTCGCGCGCGGCATCGGCGAGCTGACCGATATCGTCGGCAAAGAAATGTATACGTTCCAGGACCGGAGCGAAACAAGCCTTACGCTGAAACCGGAAATGACCGCATCCGTCATCCGCGCATACATCCAGCATAATCTCGGGGAACAGCAACCGCTCGTCAAAGTATTTTATATCGCGCCGATGTTCCGGCAGGAACGCCCTCAAGCCGGACGGTTGCGTCAGTTTCACCAATTCGGCGCGGAAGCGATCGGCGGCAGCCAGCCGGCAATCGACGCGGAAATTATCGCACTCGCCGTGGAAACATACCGATCGCTCGGCGTTAAAAATTTTACGGTAAAAATCAATTCGGTCGGATGTGAGCAATGCCGGCCTGCATACAAAACCATTCTGAAAAATTTTCTCGAAAATGTTCGGACAACATTATCGGAAGAAAGTCAGCGGCGGCTGGATACGAATCCGTTGCGCATTTTAGACTCGAAAGATGAACAGGATCGATTATTGACACGCGACGCTCCGCTCATGAAGGATCATTTGTGTGAAGAGTGCTCGAAACATTTCAGCGAACTTCAGACATTACTGACATCGGATCAGATCAATTATGAAATCGACGGCAGAATTGTCCGCGGCCTCGATTACTACACCAAAACCGCATTCGAAATCGTCAGCACCGATTTGGGGTCGCAGGATGCACTCGCCGGCGGCGGTCGATACGATTTGCTCGTCAAAGAATTAGGCGGCAAGGAAACTCCGTCGGTCGGTTTCGCGGCAGGCATCGAGCGCTTGTTGATGACACTGGAAAAACAATCGCTGTTGAATGTCGTTCCCGCAAAACCTCTGATATTCTTTGCCGCTGCGGATGATGAGGGAAAACAATGGTCGCTGGCAACGGCACAAATGTTGCGTCAGCATGGCATTTCATGCGAAGTCGATCTTCTCGGCAGAAGTCTGAAAGCGCAAATGCGCGAGGCCGACCGCCAGTCGGCACAGTACGTCATCGTTGCCGGAAGCAACGAGCTTCAGGAGAAAAAAGTGAACATCAAATCGATGACTGACGGAAACCAAACTACCGTCGCATTAGATGACTTATTGAATCAGGCAACATCATTGCAGGCGAACCGATGAAACAGGGAAAACGCGTGAAGCCGGTATTCCCCATCGAATATCGTCTTCTCATCTTGCCGAAATATGACGATCGTGAAAAACAATTTTTCACATATATGGCATTGCGTACCGAGAACGAGTTTTCCAGCTTCCGGTATGAAATCGTTGTGGAACCGGTCGTTATTGACCGCGTTCTGCAATTCAACATTCACGGATTGCGAGCACCGCAGGTGACAATTCCTCATTCCGGACCGGCAATATTCGAAACGAAATTCTCCAATCTTCATGGAAGATACGAACTGATCGTGTCCAAACCGGGACGCGAGAAAAACACATTTACAATTTCCGTTTCCGACAAAGAAATCCTTTTGGAAGGAAACCCGCGGAATAAATTCGTTCACGTGACGACAACCGAACAAGAATTTTAATTTAAAAACATGTATCCCGATTTATTTTCGATAGGTCCGTTTACCATCCACAGTTTCGGTTTGATGATGGGAATCGGTTTTATCATTGCCAGCTTCGTCCTGACGAAGGAATTGCGTCGCAAAAATATCGATCCCAACATGGGAAGTACGATCACGCTGATAGCCGTCATCTTCGGCGTCGTCGGTTCCAAAATGCTCTTCCTCATCGAAAGCTGGAGCGATTTCATCCGTGCGCCGATCAGCATGACATTTTCACCGGGCGGTTTGACGTGGTACGGCGGTTTTCTGCTCGCGACATTCGTCATTATGCTCTATGTGCGGAGGAAAAAAATTCCGTTCCTCAAAATTTGTGATGCCGCCGCGCCTGCTTTGATGATCGGTTACGGCGTTGCGCGCATCGGCTGTCATCTTGCCGGCGACGGCGATTACGGAACACCCACAAATCTTCCCTGGGCAGCCGTATATTCCAAGGGAACATATCCGCCGTCCGCAGCATTCAGAGATTTTCCGGATATTGTCAAACAATACGGCGTCAACGGCGTTGTGCCCGATACGATCCCGGTTCACCCGACACCGATATACGAATTCCTCATGGCTGTCGTTTTATTTATTATTCTGTGGAAGATGAGAAAACATATCACACAAAATGGCGTTCTGTTTATGTGGTATTTGATTTTCGCCGGTTCTGCACGGTTTTTGGTGGAATTTTTGAGATTAAATCCGCGATTACTGTTTGGACTTTCGGAAGCGCAATTGATTTCGATCGTGATTATCGGTTTTGGAATTTTCGGCCTGCGTCATTTGTTACAAAAGAAAGAGACGATTCCCGCGTCATGATTCTTGTCGAAGTCTATTCGAAGAACGATTGTCACCTGTGCGATGTGGCAAAAGATGAGTTGAAGCGAATTCAACAGCAACATCCGTTCGAGTTAAAGATCATTTCGATTGAGCAGGACGATGCCTTATTGCAGAAATACAAAGAGCGCATTCCCGTCATTCACATCAACGGAACATTTGCATTTCAGTACCGTGTCCGCGAACAGGAATTCATCGACAAATTACATGAACTATCCAACAGCCCGCTGTCGCCGCGATGAAACACCCGTGGTTTGCAAAGATGCTCGAAGCCGTCGGTATCGCAGCATTGATGATCGCATTCGTCGTCGGCATCTACGGCGATGAATGGGGCGAGTTGTACCTGTTTCTCGGCGGCATCGCCGTATTTTTTATCGGACGATACTTCGAGAAGCACCGAAAATAATTTTTTTAACGAATTAACCGATGTATTACGAACCGTCATTTATGTGAGGTAATTATGTTTGAAGACCAGAGAGAAATGGAAATACTGCCGCCGTTACGCGTCATTCATGACCGCAAACCGACGGCGAATATCATTGCGGGACGAAATCCCGTGATGGAAGCGCTCAAAGCCGGAACGCTGATTGAAAAAGTTGTGATCCTTGCCGGCGTGAAAGGCAATATCATTGAAAAAATACGGCAAATGGCAAAACGGAACCGCGTGCCGTGCGTGGAAGTCGGAAAGCAGAAATTCCGCGACCTTGTCAGCGACACCACGACGCAAGGCGTCGTTGCCATCGTCGGGACCAAGGCATACGTTGAAATGGACGACATCCTTGCCGTTGCCAAAGAACGCAACGAGCCGCCATTTGTTTTGATTCTTGATGAAATCGAAGATCCGCAAAACCTTGGCGCGCTGATCCGCACTGCCGAATGCGCGGGCGTTCACGGCGCGGTGATTCCGAAACATCACGCTGCGTCGGTCAATCAAACGGTTGCGAAAACGTCTGCCGGAGCAAGCGAGCATTTACCGGTGGCAAAGGTGACGAACATCGTCTCAACACTTGAAGAATTAAAATCAAAAGGATTATGGATCGTCGGTACCGATGCAGCAGCGGAAAAAGTTTATACGGAAATCGATTACACGATGCCGATCGCGATGGTCATTGGCAATGAAGGAAAAGGTATCCGCCAGTTGGTGAAAGAGAAATGCGATTTCGTTGTGAAGATACCGGTTTACGGAAAAGTAGAATCGCTTAATGCTTCCGTTGCCGGCGCGTTAATTTTATATGAAGTTGTAAGAAAACGGAAGAAATTCTAAAAGATCAAAGTTGTATAGATTAAACAAAGAAGGCGCCTACGAACGAGGCGCCTTTTTTTCGATGTGAAAAATCGTTCAGAGATTCATTTCATTAGCACCATCTTCTTCGTCTGCACAAAATCTCCCGCAACAATCCTGTAAAAATAAACACCGCTTGGAACATTGAGAGCATTCCAATTAATGGAGTGTTCCCCCGGTTCTATTTTGCCATTGACAAGAGTTGCAATTTGCTGACCCAAAATATCATAAACAGTCAGAGTAACATAGTTTGCCTTTGCAAGTGTGTAAGTAATTTGTGTTGCAGGATTGAATGGGTTGGGATAATTTTGAGATAAAATAAATTGATTGGGTAGCTGGCCGGGCTCTTTTACAGCAGTCACATGCTGAAAAGTATTTATGAATCTTGAAAAATTTACCCATGAATCATTACGCCAAAACTCCAGCAATTCACTTGTTAGGTTCCCGTTTGAATCATATGTATAGAGCATTTCATCCCCGTATACCCAAACATCCCCATCTCCATTGTTGACCAGTTCGGAAGCCACATGCCCCTTTACATCAAATGTGTAAATATATTGAATATTATTTACCCAAGCATTGTTATTCCAATCCTTTACCGAATAACTGGTTTCGTTTTCGTTCGCATCATATGTTAACGTGGTTAATGAAATGTTTCCCCACGCACTATCGTGCCAGCCCTGGTATAATTCGCTAGTTTCCCGTCTGCTCGCATCGTAGGTATAAATAAATTGGTAGCTGTTGTTCCAAACACTACCATCCCAAAGTTCGTCCAATGAAATAGTTTGATTACCGTTCGCATCGTAGGTGTATCTGCTTTGGAAATCGTTCACCCATGTTTTACCGTTCCATGATTGAGCTAGTTGCTTGGTTTCATGTCCGTTTGAATCATATGTATAAATGTTCTGATTAGAATTTTCCCACACACTGTCATTCCACGTTTGTTCCAAGAATTGAGTTTGGTGCCCACTTGAATCATAGGCATAAACATCCCTGCCCCAACTCACCCACCTATCCGCATACCAATTTTGGCCAACAAAACTGATTTCGTTACCATTCCCATCATAATCAAAAATGCTTTGGCTCCAGTTACCCCACCCCGTACTGTCCCATATTTGGAATAAATCTCTAGTCTCATCCCCATTTGCATCATAAGAATAACTATGCTGAGAGTAATTCAACCACCCACCCATCCACACTTGATATATAGAATTAGTAATGCCTTCCTTCACATCGTACATATTAATATCTTGAAATTCATATGCCCACACACTATCATCCCAAGACTCACCTACTTCATTGACTTTGTTACCACGTGAATCGGTTGTGGTACTGTCCTTCGACTCATTAATCCAGACAGTGTCATTCCACTGTTGAGAAATGTCAACAACAATCATTCCACCAGCAAGAACCGTTTTCTTTGAACGAATTTTGTTCTGATGAGCATCCAACCTTTGTTTGATTGAATCTAATGTTGAAGATAGAGAATGGTAAAAATCATGTTGATGGGGTTTAACGATGCGAAACTGATTTCGTAGCGTATCAAAAGATCTTTCAAATTGATTGGGGAATTTTGGCTGAGACTGAACTGTAAAACCAAAAATCAGCAGAAATGAAACCAAAACAAGTATTCTAAATTTCACCATGAAACTCCCGACTGTGAAACCCTTGACGGCTTAAGAATTAGAAACGCAAGAAGAACGAGATGGAATAGAAGTGATGGGTAATGGTAACAATTCGGAACACCAAAATCAAGCGATAGCCTTTTTATTACCCATTTTCTTTGTTTTCTTCCCCTTCCCGCTCAAGACCGTATTTCTTGATCTTCGTGTAGAGATGGCTTCGCTCCATCTCGAGCGCTTCGGCAGTTTTCGAAACATTCCAGTTATGAATTTGCAGTTGATGTTCGATGAACGCCGCCTCGGCTTTGTCTTTGAAATCCTGAAACGACCGGCTCGATTGAATCAGGTCGGATAAATCGCCTGGCCGCGCATACGACAGCGTCTCAAGATCGCCGACGTCGATACTATTGCTGTTCGACATGATGACCAGCCGCTCGATGGTGTTGCGAAGCTCACGAACATTTCCCTTCCATGCCATACCTTTCAGAATTTGAGCGGCGCCGTCGTTCAATCGCTTTCGTGCCATACCGTTGCGCAAACTGAATTCTTCCACAAATGCCGCGGCAAGCAAAGGAATATCGTCGCGCCGGTCACGCAGCGGCGGAACAGCAATCAGAATAACATTCAAGCGGTGAAACAGGTCTTCGCGAAACCGTCCTCCCTGGATTTCTTCCGTTAAATTTTTATTCGTCGCGGCAATGACGCGCACATCGACGTGAACGGTTTTGTTGCCGCCGACCCGTTCCACTTTTTGTTCCTCCAGCACGCGCAACACTTTTGCCTGCGCCTGCAAACTCATGTCACCGATCTCATCCAAAAAAATCGTCCCGCCGTCCGCCTGCTCGAATTTTCCGATCCGTTGGACGGTTGCGCCGGTAAACGATCCTTTTTCATGTCCGAACAGTTCCGATTCTATCAATTCGGAAGGAATCGCCGCGCAATTCACTTCGATCATCGGCATCGGCGAACGCCGGCTTGCACGGTGAATACCGCGTGCGACAAGTTCTTTGCCGCTGCCGCTCTCGCCGGAAATTAAAACGCGCGCATCGGTCGGGCCCACACGCTGAATGAGGGCAAGAATTTCCTTGATCTTCGGACTGTTGCCAAGTATACGTTCATTGGTACGGAGTTCTTTGACCGTTGCAGCAAGTTGCTTTTTTTCAAGAGCATTACGGAGTGTTATCAGCAATTTATCACGGTCGAGCGGTTTGGCAAGATAATCGAATGCGCCGAGTTTTGTCGCTTCAACGGCGGTCTCAAATGTACCATGCCCGGAAATCATAATCACCGGAACATCGGCATCGACCTGCTTGATCGCTTTCAGCACTTCGATGCCGTCCATCCCGGACGGCATTTTGATGTCGAGCAAAACGGCATCGGGCAGTCGTTCTTTGAATACAGAAATTCCTTTACTCCCGTTCTCGGCGAAGAGAACCGAATATTTTTCGTATTCGAGAATCATCGTAATGGAATCGCGAATACTTTTTTCGTCGTCGATAACAAGAATGGTGCGCATTATTTTCCTCCATGATCAAGACTATCCGGCATCGAATTTTTCTTAACGGGAATTTGGAAAAACTCCGACGGGAGACGGTGGTTATCATCGAGCACCGCAAGTCCGAACCTGCTTCCCAGTCTATTCGCACGTCTATCCCGTATGTCATCGACACCCCCGACAATGACGGCATCTTCCCCGACTTCAATAAAATCGCCGATCCGCACAGCCGGATGCGAAGATTCCATCAACACAGTTAAAAAAGCTGAACCGAAAAAGTGCTGCAATTTATCCCTGTCACCTTCCGGCGGAGTATCATCGTACAACCGCACGGGAAGATGACGGAGCCGCCGGTCAAATTCTTCATCGCTTTCATTGGAGAGCGGAAAAAATAAACTCAGAAATGGTATTTTGAATCCGACCGTTCGGTGATCGAATGTCGCAATCGCGGAAAGAAATAATGCCACGGCGGTATTATTGTTCGTCAACTGCATCGCATGAATATAAATTGCATCCACCGACTTCCGGTCGCCGTAGATTTTCCGGATGTTGCGAAATGTGCGGCTTCGGATAAACGATTTCATTTCGATGCCATGCTGAATAAAAAACGGCGGAAGCCAAGTGTACAAACAACTGAGCGGCGCCGGATCATCAAACGTAAAATAACTGCTGAGCGAATCGGATGCAGGTTGCTCCGGCTGGCTTTGAACCTCCTGACAAATTATAGAAAACAGAAATATGGTCAGAATTGCAAAACGCATCCATTACACTTGAATAACGCCGGGATTGAACGGCGGAAGATGCGCATTGTTCGATGCAACAGCAATGCCACGGGAAATAATTTTCCGTGTGTCGACCGGATCGATGATACCGTCGACCCACAACCGCGCAGCGGCATACAACGGATCGAGTTCGCTGTTATACCGGTTGGAAATTTCCGCCAATAATTTCTTCTCTTCTTCTCTGGAAATTTTTTCACCTTTTGCCGACAGTTGCTGAACCCGGATACTGAGAAGCGTTTCACTTGCCTGTTTTCCACCCATCACGGCGATTTGCGCAGTCGGGTAAGCAAAAATTAATCGCGGATCGTACGCTTTGCCGCACATCGCATAATTGCCCGCGCCGTAACTGTTGCCGACGATAAACGTCAGCTTCGGCACCACACTATTGGCAACGGCATTCACCATCTTCGCACCGTCTTTGATAATGCCGCCCTGCTCGGCACGCGTCCCGACCATAAATCCTGTCACGTCCTGGAAAAATACGAGCGGAATTTTTTTCTGATTGCAATTTAAAATAAACCGCGCGCCTTTATCGGCGCTTTCACTGTAGATGACCCCGCCGACCTGCATCTCTCCTTTTTTCGTTTTCGTCACCGACCGCTGGTTAGCAACAATGCCGACTGCCCATCCGTCAACGCGAGCATACGCAGTAATAATTGTTTTGCCATAGCCGGCTTTATACTCATCGAATTCTCCGGCATCGACAATTCTTGCAAGAACCTGATACATATCGTACGGTTTCGCACGATCGTCCGGAATCAAACCGTAAATTTCTTTCGCATCGAATGCAGGTGCTTTCGGTGCAATCCTATCGAATCCCGCTTTTGGCTGCGCGCCGAGTTTCTGTATGAGACTGCGAATCGTTTCAAGACAGACGTCATCATTCGGCATTTTGTAATCGGTCACGCCGCTGATTTCGCAATGCATTTCCGCGCCGCCGAGATTCTCAAGATCTGCTTCTTCGCCGATAGCGGCTTTCACGAGGAACGGTCCGGCAAGAAACACGCTTCCGGTTTTGTCGACAATCATTGCCTCGTCGGACATGATCGGAAGATACGCACCGCCGGCAACACACGGTCCCATAATCGCGGCGATCTGCGGAATTCCCATCGACGACATCACGGCATTATTTCGAAATATCCTTCCGAAATGTTCTTTATCCGGAAAAATTTCACTTTGCATCGGCAGGAAAACGCCTGCAGAATCGACAAGATAGACGATCGGCAAACGGTTCTCGATCGAAATTTCCTGCGCGCGAAGATTTTTCTTGCACGTCATCGGAAACCACGCACCGGCTTTCACCGTTGCATCATTTGCAACAATAACAACATCGCGCCCATGAATTGTTCCGATGCCGAAGACGGTTCCGGACGAGGGCGCGCCGCCGTATTCTTCATACATCCCGTATGCCGTAAACAATCCCACTTCCAAAAAATCGCTGTTCGGATCGATCAGTTTTTGGATTCGCTCACGTGCCGTCAGTTTCCCGCGCTTATGATGCTTGTCGATTGCTCCATTGCCGCCGCCGAGTTTGACGGCATCCGCTTTCGCATTCATCATCCGCAAAGCATTTTGCAGATTATCCGCATACTTTTCGTACGTGACTGTTTTGTCGATAGGAGTTCCGAATGCCGGCATTACAATCTTCCCTTTTTCTCTGTGGTTAATGTATTCGTAAAAATTTCGATACTCTCATGGTTTGGATTCAGCAATGTAAAAACAACGATGAACGCGTTCAGGCGGGAGTACTGCATGGGAAAGATACAAAGATAATGTTACACCTCAAGTAATTCTCGCGCGATGACCATTTTCTGGATTTCGGACGTCCCTTCGCCGATCGTCACGAGCTTGACGTCACGATAGAATTTCTCGACCGGGAAATCTTTGATGAATCCGTAGCCGCCGTGAATCTGTACCGCTTCGTTGGCAGCCATGCACGGCAACTTCGCTGGCATAATATTTTGCCATCGCCGATTCTTTGGTAACGTCGTGTCCTTTATTTTTCATAAAGCCGGCGCGGTACGTCAGCAGGCGGGCACCCTGGATACTGGTTTCCATGTCGGCAAGTTTCCATTGGATGGCTTGAAAATCCGAAATCGGTCTGCCGAATTGCTTGCGCTCTTTGGAATATTTGATGCTCGCATTGAGCGCACCCTGCGCGATGCCGAGAGCGAGCGATGCGATGCTGATGCGTCCGCCATCCAGCACGGCAAGCGCCTGAGAAAGACCGGCGCCTTCTTCGCCCAAAAGATTTTTTACCGGAACGCGGCAATGATCGAACGCCAGCGCCGACGTATCGCAGCAGCGCATGCCGAGTTTATTTTCTTTTTTACTGACGATGAAACCGGGAGTTTTGTTGTCGACGATGAAAGCGGAAATTCCTTTTTTGCCTTTCGACTTATCGGTATTCGCCATCACGACGGTCACATCGCCGACACTGCCGTGCGTGATAAAATTTTTACTGCCGTTGAGAATATATGAATCGCCGTCGCGTGTTGCGGTCGTGAGCATTCCGCCTGCATCACTGCCGGACGTCGGTTCGGTCAGCGCCCACGCGCCGATCTTCCGGCCCGTGGCAAGATCATGCAGATATTTTTTCTTCTGCTCTTCGTTGCCGAATGAATAAATATGATTCGTGCACAAGCTGTTATGCGCGGCAATGCTTAATCCGATGGAAGGATCGACTTTAGAAATTTCTTCGATGATGGTAATATATTCAAGATAACCGAAACCGCCGCCGCCGTACTCTTCCGGAAAAATGACTCCCAAAAATCCCAGCTCGCCAAGTTGTCTTCATGATTTCGAACGGAAACTCCTGCGATTCGTCATATTTCATGACAAGCGGTTTAATTTCTTTTTCGGCAAATGTACGTGCCGCCGACTGCACCATTTTCATGCTGTCGGTCATTTCAAATTTATCTGTTACGTTTTCCATTATAAGGGATTTTTATTCGATGGTTCGGAATCTTAATAAATATAATGTATGAGGATTTTGGAAGAATTGCAATGGGATTAGTTTGAAATGAGTTGTCACCAAAACGGGCCGAAAGTCGGTAGTGGAACTACCTCCTAGCATCGCTAGGCGGCGCTTCTGGGAGGAAGTTCAACTTCCGACCAGCAACACGTAAATCTCAAATTTACAATACCCCGTCTTTCCGAAACGATTTTGTTCGGAATCCGAACTGAGCAAGCTCGGAATAGATGCTGAACAGAAACATTTCAGCAAGACGGGGAATTTCGGAATAGTCAATATTGGGAAACTTACCTACCACCAAATCTTTCGTTTCTTTTAAACCTTGAGTTACTGTTTAACCGGCACAGGAAAGCGTTTTCGGAAAACCCAATAAATCGCAAAAGCTCCCGCGATGCAAAAGAGTCCGCCCATTTGAAGTGCAAAGCCGGAAGAAGTATGTGACGCCACAAGTCCCATCCAGAAACTGCCGATCGGCATGCCGCCGCCGAACACGAGCGCCCAGATGCCCATCAACCTCCCGCGCAAATGGTCGGGCGACTGTGTCTGGATGATACTGTTCCCGATGGAGAAAAATAAAATGATGCCGAGGCCGGCGAAAAATATAAGCGACGCCGCACCGTACGGCTGATGCATGAAGCCGAACAAAACGATGAAAATTCCGTAAATGCCCGCACCGGTGAAAAGCGTTTTCGTGCGGACGATGCGCGATCCCCTGGAGGCAACAAATAACGCGGCAGTGCAGGCGCCGAGTCCGTTCATCGCCAGCAACCAGCCGTATCCCTGCGCGCCCATATTCAATTGCGTAACCACGAACGCGGAAAGCTGTGATTGATACGCCCATCCTCCGATTCCCATAATAAATAATAGAGTGACCGTTTGTGCAATCGTTGAATTCGTTTTTAAATATTTGAACCCTTCCAGAATATATTTCCAGTCGGCTTTTACTTTTTTCGGTTCGTAGTGCGATGCGGGAAGCTGGATCTTGTGAATCGCGTACAGCACTGCGAGATAACTCAATGCATCCAGAAGAAAGCACCATGCGGCGCCGAATGACGCGAGCAAAATACCTCCGACCGCGGGACCGATGATGCGTGTCGAATTCACCATGGCACTGTTCAGCGCGATGGCGTTCACCAGATCTTTTTTGCCGACCAGTTCCACCATGAGTGTCTGGCGTGACGGCATCTCGAAGCTGGTGGATAATCCCCACAGCGCGGAAAAGATCATGAGGTACGCGATGTGAACCGGACCGCGGAACAACATGACTGCCAGCGTCAATGACGACAACAGCGAAAACCAGCTTGTCAATGTAAAAATTCTGATTTTGGGAATCCGGTCGGCGAGCGAACCGGCATAAATCGAAAAAAGAAAAATTGGAAGCGAGTTGAGCATGAACACGATGCCCAGTAAAAATTCCGAGTGCGTGAACTGAAAAGCAACCCAGCCCAATGCCGCGGTGCGTGTCCAAGTGCCGATCAGCGAAACGGTTTGCCCGGTATAAAAATAGCGGTAATTCGGATTGCGCAACGCCGAAAAAGTTTTACGCCATCCTTCCGCCGGGATCAGCCCGGCGTTTTCGACCTCAGATGGTTCTATTGTTTCGTCGGAATTCTCCAAAACCGGTCATTCCCCCTGCTCTGCGATGAAGTCGGACACGGTCAGAACCGTTGCCTGCTTCGGGAAAATTTTCTCTGTGAGAACGCGGTGCACTTCCGGATCGGCGTCGAAACATGCATCCTTGAGAACGAAGCACCGGTAATCCAGATCGTATGCACGTCTTAATGTAGATAGAGTGATGCCGCTCGTTGCAATTCCGAAGAACACGAGATTCTCGATGCCGAGAGAACGGAGAATCAAATGAAGCTGGTTTTCCGAAAATGCGCCGACGCGTTGTTTGTAGACGATGAGATCATCGGGGCGAACGATGGAGCTGTGGAATTCTGCAGACGGCGTGCCTTTGATAAAAAGATTGTTCGGCTTCACACGCTGACTCATCGGCGAACTGTCGGGAATTTCCGGATAGCCCGGCGAAAAGCCGAGCCCAACATGTATAATATGATATTGTTTCTTCCGTGCAAATTCCACGGCTCTGGAAGCATTCGTGATGACTGCTTCAGAACCGGGTACAATTTCCAAAATCTTTATCTGGAAATCGAGAGTCAGCATCACCGTCTTTTTCGGATCGAGTTTCATAGGTTTTCCTTTCTTGATGACATGGGTGACAAAAAAATTTTAAGAAATTGTTCGGACTTGAGTGACCGGATAAGTCAGACTACTTCCAATGATTTAATGTTGAAGTTCGAGTGTTTGATTCACTTGCAAATGTTCACGATCGTATTTGATGCGTTGGCCCGAAAGTTCATTTTGTTCACAAACCGAGAACCCCACGGAATCGTCTGCGTCCAACATCAGTGCAAATGTGTACGAAAACCTGTTTGGTCCGGTTCTCTCGATATCGTATATATTGATCGGGACAGAGGCCGTGGCGGATCTTTGCGGATGGCATAGGATCAAAAGATCCGGGTCGAACGTCTCATAATCCGGATCTAACAGAACTTCGATTTGTAAAGTATACTCATAGACCTGTTTGTCGTGATCATAGATCTGTTCGTCGTTATATAAACGTGTAAACCCCACATCGGGGACTATAATTGTCTTTGTCTGAACATCAATTTGTGAAACACTTACAACCGTATATTTTTGGTGAATGATCGTGAGGTTCGGTTTGACATAACATGCCAATTGGAGAAAACTAAGAAATATAAATATCGGAATTATTCGCATAAGTGAAAACGAAAAACAACATAATGGACCGGAGCCAGTTCCAAAGTCAATGATCGGGACTTGATCGACCGGTCAGCCATCAAAGCCCGTTCAGCGGTCAATTGTCGACATCATCCGGTCGTTGTACCGCTTCCCCGCAATCTTTCCCGGAGCCAGTGCCTCATCGAGCAATTTCATCTGTGCAGGATCAAGCTGGACAGCCGCAGCGGCAACATTCTCTTCAAGATATTTCCGACGTTTGGTACCGGGGATCGGAACAAAGAAGTCGCCCTTTTGCAAAATCCATGCAAGCGCGACTTGTCCTGGCTTGACGTTTTTCGCCTTGGCAATTTCGAATACGACCTTCGCTGCTTTCACATTGGCATCGAAGTTCTCCGCTTGATAACGGGGATCGTTCCGTCTGTAATCACCTTCCGGATAATCTGCCGCGCGCTTGACTTCGCCGGTCAAAAAGCCCCTGCCGAGCGGAGAAAAGGGCACGAGACCGATTTTTAGCTCGCGCAAAACCGGGATGATCTCCGGCTCCAGGTTTCGTTCCCATAAAGAATATTCGCTCTGCAATGCAGATACCGGATGGACGGCGTGGGCGCGGCGAATATTGTTGATGCCTGCTTCGGAGAGTCCGAAAAAACGCACCTTTCCTTCCCTGACCAGATCACCTACCGTGCCTGCCACATCTTCCATCGGCACTTTTGGATCGACACGATGCTGATACAGAAGATCGATGTAATCGGTCTGAAGTCTGTGCAGTGAACTGTCCACTGCATCACGGATATTATCAGGATGGCTGGAGGTTTCGGTACCGACCTGTTTTCCGGCCTTGAAACGAAATCCGAATTTGGTGCCGATGATCACCCGGTGGCGCCGGTCCTTCAATGCCCGCCCAAGCAACTCTTCGTTGATGAATGGACCATAGACCTGGGCAGTATCGAAGAAGTTACATCCCAGTTCGATGGCACGGTGAAGCGTAGCGATCGATTCTTTCTCATCAGCGGGACCATACGACTGGCTCATCGGCATACAACCGAGACCGATTGCCGATACTTCTAATCCCTGGTTGCCAAGTTTGCGTTTACTTAAAGTCATAATTGTTGTCCTTTAAAAAATTGTCGTTGAAGAACGGAGTGGGACTAATTCCAAAGAAATCGAACCTGCGGGACTCAAGCGGCCGGTTCGTGTGCCATGTCGATTTGTTGATGAAATAAGTTATCACTTTGGTAAAGAGTCTCCCGGAAAACTCCTGCAGGAATATGTTTCGTAGACAAGTATCCCTGCTTGTATTGCCGGATCTTCATCCATAATCTTCTTAACTTCCTCAATACCGGCGTTAAAAATCGCCACACCTCTTACCGTACCATCACCTGCAACAGGACAGACAATCGATAATAAGCCGTCAGCACGGAGAGCAAAATTTCTTCTTCCATGTTCCCAAACAATTTTGTCCGCCCCGGGTTCATTTCGTTTCGGAGTAGCTTTCAAAATAACGATAGAATATTCCCTGGTTGTGGAAAGCATCTGTCGCATAAATTCGTCGGTAATCGTTGTCATCAAACCTCCTTGAAAATTTTTGTCTTTTTTTCTGCTTCCTTACTGCTCTCAATAGCAGGTTATCTCTTTTGATTTATAAGTCTTGCCAATTCGGTTATTCTTGCCAGATGATGATCATCGTGTTCCGCTACAAATAAAAATAAATCGATCGTCCTCATCGGAGTTTTCAATCTCGGATGAAGCGCAGAACTGAATATTTGTTTCTCGTCGAGCCGTTCAAGTTTTTGAAGCGTTTCCGTTCTTATTTGTCGAAACCGGCGCAACAATTCCTGAGTCGGGACTTCATCATGATGCGCCTGAGTTGTTTTGGTGTTTTGCAAATCGGTCGGACGCAATTCCGTTTTCCCGCTGATAATATCGTCGAGACGACCTTGCCAGAGCGGTTCGAGGTCGGTCAAATGACCGGCATTTTCCTTTATCGTCCATGTCCCGTCGACGCGGACAGTTACGATTTCGGGAGAAAGCGACGCAAATTTTTCCTCGAGCCGTGCAGGCGTTCCCGCGAGCCGCTCGATGATCGAAGGAAAAATATTTTGATCGGATGTAAAATTAAAATTTCTGTTAAACCATTTTATTTGGTGCATGGTGAAGTCTTATGAAATTGCAAGATAACGGATTGGACATTTGGAGATTGAGCGCTTGGTGAGGCGGCAGACATTAACACTAAAACTCATTTGGCATCGGACAATGCTGTTGTGGCCAATCAAAAGAAAATACTTTTGATTGTGCATCAGGTACATTTTGTGCCGCAATAAACCCTTCGCCTGGAATCCCATTTGAACTTCTAACAACAATACTTGTCAATGCAGGTAAATTGTTAGTAATACAATATGCTTGAATTGGTTCAAGAAGTTGGCCAAGACCGGGAAGTGGAACACTGATAAGCCATGACAATTCATCGTACACTAATAATTGTCTCTTTTTAGCACAAAGTGTTAAGATAGGCCAAATCTGAGTTGCTCTTTCTTGTCGAGTCATTTAATTTTCCTTAGATTATTCTCTAATTCTGCGAACTAACGGACCAGAGCTTATCCCAAAGAAGCTCTTATGGGGTGAGGACTGCTTAACAACCATAACAGTAACTTAAGTTATTTTTGATGGAAGACAATTGCAAAAATCATTTGTAACAACCCAAGAAGTATCGGACTCAAGGTCAGCAATACAGAAAACGTCATTCCCAACGAAAAAGCAATCTCACCAAAGGATATTGCTTTTTCTTTCCATACCCGAAGTACTATAAGTTCGGCAATCCAACCACCAGTATAACAAACATTGGCAAGAATTCCGTATGTAATAACTCCCATCATCGCGAAAAGAGGCGGATCCGGTAATTCAACCGATAACTTAAAAACGTATTCGGCCAATGCAAGAATTCCGATATAAACCATTACCGCTATAATGCCTGTGATTCCAACAATAGTATTGAAAATAATCCGTCTTGATTCCCACCATAAAATTATTCTTCCAGATGATTCTGGAAGAGAATGCCTTCGGAAAAAACGAATCTCACTAACCCATCTTACTATGTTCGCGACTATTGTTAACATCGAAATTCTCCGCTCATTTGCTTTTTCTTTAAAATGGCCAGGCGGTTACGATCTAGAACAAGATACTAATTGAACCTTCAATAATTTTTCTTTTGTTTAAAGACATTTGAGCCTGCTCGGAAAAATATTCAGACATAACTTCGAGTATTCTTGAAAGATTTACGCGAGCTATTTCTGCATCTGCTATATCTGAAAGAAACATGACTCTTCGAGGTTCCTTTTGATAATTGAAGCAAACTGTTTTTACAGGATCAATGAGATGTTCATTGACTATCTTATAATCATCCTTATTAGAAAGGTTCCCCCAACTATTATGGATTTGATTAATTTCGGCAAGAAATGGATCGTCAGGTTCTTTCAAATTATTAATATGAGCATACGCAATTAATTCTCGGCGATATTTTATTATTTGATTTACACTGTTTCTCCATGAATCGAAATAGAATCTATAATTGTTATAGAAATAATCATGTTGTCCTTTGGTAATTAACATTTGGCGCGTAAGAAATTCAAGTGTTTCGAGCAATTCATTAAATGCATTTGTTCTTTTTTTCTTATTCCAGTGGAAATCTCCTACCAAGGAAGCAAATAATTCTGTATGCTCCAATTGAGAAATATGGTCTGATCGGACAAAGATATCTTTGAAGACAAAATCCTTTAACTCTGCCTTCGCATTATCTGACAATTCTTTATACACAGAGATTCGGTTTTCTAATGGCATTAACAGTGATTTTAAATACTCAAGAAAATAATTACGCAAATATCTTCGAGAAATTACTCGTCTAATGTGATCATAAAGCCACTTAAAAAAACCTCCAATAGAAAGAATTAGTAAGGCAGTAACAGTTGCAAATATTGCATCGTCTGAGACACGCCCAATAAAATCAAAAAATGATTTATACATTTTTTCCTTTGGAATTGCGCATGTTGGATAGTGAGAATTTAAAGCATGACATACTTCACCTTGCAAAATACCTACTGGAAAAGAATTTCTCCTTCTCCCTTCCGTAAATATACGGCTTCTTTGCGTAAACCTCAAGAACGGGTCTTGAAAAGCAAAAAACGTGTCTCTGCGAGCGGCTTCATCGCGACAATCCTTTCCGAAAAAGAGAGATTGAGATTGCTTCATCTTCCCCTTTGCAGGTCGACACTCGACTAGTCAGGGAAATGCTTATCGATACGGTCTCCTCAGTGCATTGATAGGAGAAGGTTATCCCGTTGGGATTGCCAAGGCGATCACTTCGTGACCTTTGAACGGATGACGTCTTAGTAGGAATGCTTTTTTCTTCCATTCTTCATACATTACATCAACAACAAACGGAAAATTATGCCAACATTTATTGCAACACCATCGATCATCACATCGGCGGGCAACAAGCCGAAAATCATTGAAGAATTTATCGGGCGTGTGAACTCGAAAACGAACGGGGTCAGCGTCGCGCGGATGAAAAGTCCGGCGGGCTGGATCGAGCCGGGACAAACGCCGGAATTCGACGAGTACACGCTCGTCCTGCACGGCATGCTTCGCGTGACCACGAAAGAAAAAATTTTCGAGGTCCATGCCGGCAACGCCATCATCGTGCACAAAGGCGAGTGGGTCAAGTATAGCACGCCGGAAGGTGCGGAATACCTCGCCGTGTGCCTGCCTGCATTTTCGCCGGAAACGGTACACCGCGATGTCTGATGAACAAAAAACAGCGTTCGAGTTTCCCTGTGAATTTCCGCTGAAAGTAATCGGCAAGAACTCGGAGGATTTTCATGTGACGATCGTCGGGGTCATCCGTAAACACGTTTCATCGCTTCGGGACGATCAGATCACCGGGACAATAAGCGGCAACGGCAAGTACCGGTCGCTGACCGTGACATTTACCGCCGAAAGCAAAGAGCAACTCGACGCGTTATACCACGAGCTTCACGCCCACGACCTGACGATTATGGTGATGTAAATTTCAGAACCGGAACTTTACGGCGAGACCTGCTTTCGGAAGCGACATGCCATCGAGCCCGAGATCGGGGCTCACTTCGAAATCGTATAACTGTGCGCCGACATACGCATCGAGAAGATTCAGGAAGTACAAACCTCCCATAAACCACGCGAACCGGTCACGCTCGTCGCGGTAAAAATCGCGCAAACTTAGATATTGCGCGTTGCCGCCGGACGGAATGGTGGCGGCATACAGACTGCGAAATTGCTGGTACTTATTATTCAGATCGATCCATTGCGAAATCCAGTAACCGCCGACGCCCCAGATCAGCGGCGCCTTCCAGTAACCGCCGTCGTAAATTTGTCCGGCTCCGGGAATCACCGCGGATAATCCAACCGCCAGCATCGGAGATTTTTTCATGTGGAATGCATATTCATCGGAAGAAGATTGTTTGGAAGAATCGGGGATGCCCGAAAGCGAGTAATGTATCGTCGTATCCCGGATCACGCGGGCAGAATCCGTTTGTGAGAAAGAGATGTGTGACGCGAGGATCGATAATTCTGCGATGAACAATATTCTCAGCAGTGTGCTCATCCGTTCACAACAACATTACGGAGACGTTCACGGTTTCCCAACGACGGCAATCGCTTCGATTTCCACTTTGACATCGCGGGGCAAGCGGGCAACCTCAACCGTCGATCGTGCGGGTGCGTTGGCGGAAAAAAATTCGCCGTACACTTCATTCATGCCGGCAAATTCATTCATGTCGCTCAAAAAGACCGTCGTCTTCACGACCTGACCGAGCGAAGAACCGCCCTGTTCGAGAATCGCTTTGAGATTCATCAGCACCTGCCGCGTTTGCGCTTTGATATCGCCCTGGATCACCTGACCGGTGCGCGGTTCGAGAGGAATTTGTCCGGCCGTGAATAACAAATCCGAAGAAATAATCCCCTGGCTGTACGGCCCGATCGGTGCCGGTGCGTTATTGGTAAGAATTTTTGTGAGAGTCATATCGGATATTCTGAAAATAGTTCAGTGTTCAATGGATGAAAGTAAATCGAACAAGCGTCCGAGATCGTCATGAGAATAAAATTCGATGACGATTTCGCCGCGTCCTTCTTCCTGTGTTTTGATGCTGACGCGCGTTGCAAGAATCTGCTGAATGCGGTCGGCAAGATTTTCCTCGACCGTTCCGGCCCGTTTTGACGGGTCGTGCGGATTTTTTCGATGATTTTTTGCCGGCATCACGGACAAGTTTTTCAATCTGCCGCACGTTCAAATCTTTTTTAATAATCTGCTCGAACAGTTTCATCTGCGTCACCTGCTCGGGAAGACTGATCAACGCACGCGCATGACCCATCGTGATCTGCGATTTCCGGAGCGCATCCTGAATCGAAGCCGGAAGTTTGAGAAGCCGGAGAAAATTCACGACCGTTGTGCGGTCTTTACTCACTTTGTGCGCAACCTGTTCCGCCGACAAGCCGACATCATTCATCAACCGTTGATACGAAATCGCGATCTCGATCGGATTGAGATGCTCGCGCTGGAGGTTTTCAATCAAGGCAAGTTCCAGCATTTCTGCATCCGTCCGCACTTCGATGATATACGCGGGAACGGTTTTCAATCCCACTTCCATCGATGCACGGATACGGCGCTCGCCGGAGATCAGTTCATACATTCCGTTTGCAACCGGGCGGACAGTCACCGGCTGGATGATCCCTTTTTGCTGAATCGATTTCTTCAATTCGTCGAGTGCCTGCTGATCGAAATCGGCACGCGGCTGAAGAGGGTTCGGACGGATTTTCGTGATGTCGAGCTGTAATGTCGAACCGCTGACAGAACCGACCGGCACCACCGGGCGATCACGCTCGGGCTCCGGAACGCGTTCATTCTCTTCCGAAGAATGAATCAGCGCCGATAATCCTTTTCCTAAACCGCCTTTTGTTTTTGACATAACGATCCCCCGTTAAAGAGTTACCGGTGCAGCAGGTTGGTGCTGGCGTTTGAGAAATTCTTTTGCCAGCTCCATATAATTTTTTGCGCCGGAAGAAACGGCTTCATACAACAGCACCGGTTTGCCGTAGCTGGGTGCTTCGCTGAGCCGCACATTCCTGGAAATGATGGTGGAAAAGACTTTCTCACCGAAATATTTTTTCACTTCTTCCACGATTTGATTCGAAAGCCGCAACCGGCTATCGTACATCGTCATCAAGACACCTTCAATTTCCAACGTCGGGTTGAGATTTTTCTTGACGATGTTGATCGTATTGAGAAGCTGTCCCAAACCTTCGAGCGCATAATATTCGCACTGCACGGGAATGAGAACCGAATCCGATGCGACGAGACCGTTCAGCGTCAACAAACCGAGCGACGGCGGGCAATCGATAAAAATATAATCGTACTCGTTGCGGATTTTTTCAATGACCGATTTCATCACCTTTTCACGATGCTCGACTTCCACCAGTTCGATTTCGGCGCCGACGAGATTGATATTGGACGGAAGAATAGACAGAAACGGCATCTCGGTTTTCAGAATAATGTCATGCGGGTCGGCATCGTTGATGAGAACTTCGTACACATTTTTGTCGGGACGTCTTGGGTCAACGCCGAGGCCGCTGGTGGAATTTGCCTGCGGATCGGTATCGATCAGCAATGTTGAACATTCCGCAACGGCAACACCGGCGGCAAGATTGATCGCCGTGGTCGTTTTCCCGACTCCGCCTTTCTGATTCGCTATGGCAACGACTTTTCCCATTATTCCATTGCCGCCGCGAGAGACAGCGCCACTATTCCCAGCACGATACTAATTTTCCGGAATTGTTCGATCCGATGTTTGTAGAGTTCCGCCCGTTCATTAAAACCGCCATTGGACGACGGCGATCCAAGATAGTCCAGCATTCTTGCATAGCCGTACGCGTAAAATATCATCAGAATAAAAATCAATTGTTTGAACCCGAGAAGAATCGACCAGCGGTTCTGAAATTTCAGCCATACAAAATTCGGATTCAGCAGCATCATGATCACACCGGTCACGAGCATCGTCCAGACGCTCATCCAGATAAATCCGACAAAGCGTTTATTGATCTGCGACATGATAGTTTTTGCGATGCCCCCCTCATGCTGAACAATGGGACCGGCAACGGCGCTTTGAAACATCAAACCGCCGAACCAAACGACCATACCGAACAGATGCATTACGCGGCAAACCCAAATGACGAAATCCAACGGTAGTTCTTTACTGTAAAAATGAAAGGTTATGTGATTTTAGACGTCAGCAATATAAATTTTTTTTATGCAGAAAGCAATGAAAAGCACGGAACAGCAAACGGCATCAGGCCTTACGCCGGGTCGCGCCACTTTTCGATCCTCAGAAATCCGGCATCAAAAAAGAAAATATGTAATCCGAGCAAAAGCAGGCAGATATCTTCCAGAACTTTCATCCAGCTTACCGGTGTCGCATGATCTTTCCCGAAACATCCGCAATCGATATTCAGATTCTGACTGAGTGCAATGACGATTGCAACGATAAAAAACAGAAGCAGAATGGAAATCAGGAACGAGCTCGCCCGCAGAGAAACGCCGGCAACCAGAAAAATGCCGCAGATCAATTCGAGCCAGGGAATGATCAATGCAAACAGGTTGATCATCGGGTACGGAACAATTCCGTAGGCAAACACACTTTCCGCAAATGCATCCGGAGCAACAATCTTATCGATGGCGGCAAAGACGAAGACACAACCGAGGATACAGCGGGTGACGAGCACGAGATACGGATTGGCAAGAATGGAATTTTTCATTGCGGATCTCCGGCAACGGTCGTATCGACCGGCATACCTGCTTTTTGCCAGCCGTCCCAGCCGTCATCATACAACAAGAGATTCTTGAATTCCATGACGCCAAGAAATTCCGCAAGCGACCGGCCGAGCGGACACTCCGAGTTACTGCAATAAACGATAATCAGCGTGTCGCGGGGAATCACGGCAAGTCTCGGCAAAATGTTTACCGGCATCGAGTGCGGGAATATTTCGGGCGCCTTTGATATGACCTTTCCGATATTCATCGTCGTTGCGTGCATCGAAGAGTATTCCGCGTTTTTGGTCCATCAACCGCTTCAGTTGACCGAGCGTGATGATCTTATAGACCAACACATCTTTTTTACCGGTCGCTTTTTCGATGGAATCTTTTCTCGCAAGAGCACGGTCGTGAAGAGGCGCAATCACTTTCACATTATTCGGTCCGACAGTATCGTTTCCGCACGACCGTATGATGAAGAATTATCCGCCGTTGTTTTCGGAGACGATTGGGAAAATAATGCCGAATCGGAAACGGCTTCACTCTTCGCTTTACTGCGGATGAGCGGTAAGCTTTTGGGCGAAACGGCATTATAGACGAACGCCAATCCTGCCGCAATAATCACGATCACGAACGATTCACGAATAATATTTTTCATCGGTTCATCTGTTTAAAGAAATTTATCGCCGACATGAATCTGAAAACCGCGAAGGAATTCTTCCGCGGACAATTTTTTCTTACCTTCCAGCTGAAGTTCCAGGATTTCCACGATACCGTTCCCTGTTTGCACGCCGATTCGTTTATCGGCAAAAGCAATTTCTCCGGGATTTCCGGATCGTTGTTGTGTCGATACCGTTGATCGGTATATTTTTAACGACAGATCGTTGTACAAAGTAAAAGCGCATGGGCGCGGCGATAATCCTCTGATAAAATTATGGACATCGACAGCCGGTAGATTCCAGTCAATCCGGCAATCGTCTTTAAAAATTTTCGGCGCCGGTGAAGCAAGTTCATTGTTCTGGGGTTTCGGTGTGATTTTCCCCTGCTCGATCAACCGGACCGAATGAAGGACTACTTCAGCGCCAATCTCCGAAAGTTTATCATGAATTTCTCCGGCCGTTTCATCCGGCCCGACCGGTATCCGCGCCTGAAGGATCACATTTCCCGTATCGACGGTCTCCTTGAGAAAAAAAGTAGTCACACCGGTTTCCACGTTCACCGTTGATGATCGCCCAGTTAATTGGAGCGGCGCCGCGATATTTCGGCAACAACGATGCATGAAGATTAAAGGAACCGGACTTCGGCAGCAAAAAAACTTCCGGCGGAAGGATGCGAAAAGCGACAACGATAAACAGATCGGGCGATAGCGTTCGAAGCTGATCGATGAAAGCCGGATCTTTTAATTTCTGAGGTTGAAAAACCGTGATGCCGCGTTCTTCGGCAAAGAGTTTGACCTGAGAGGAAGTCGTTTGCCGGCCCCGTCCGGCCGGTTTATCGGGAACGGTTACAACCGCTACGACATTGTAACGGTTCTCCAGCAGAATCCTGAGACTCGGAACGGCAAACTCCGGAGTCCCCATAAAAACAATTCGCATGTAATATCAGCTGAAATCAAAATTTATGCGGCAACATCGACGGCTGTGACAACGGGATAATTCACTTCCATTTCACCGCTCTGGATTTTCTTTAATTCTTCGGCGTGAGCATGTCGTTGTTCCGCCGAAAGATGATCGATAAATAATACACCGTTGAGATGATCGATTTCATGCAGGATGACGCGGGCAAGCAACCCGCCGGCTTCCAATTCGGTATCGTCAAAATTCGTATCCTTGTACCGCACGGTAACGATAACCGACCGGTTAACTTCATTGCGAACATCGGGAATACTGAGACATCCTTCTTCCATCGAAACGGAACCGGAGGAAAAAACAATTTCCGGATTCACAAGCGTCAACGGCGGAATATGTTTGAGATCCTCGATATCGGAAACATCGATCACAACGACACGCTCAAGTCTTCCGACCTGCGTCGCGGCAAGTCCGATACCGCTCGCTTTATGCATGGTCTCGAACATATCCATGATAAGCTGGATAATATCGTCAGAAATTTTTTTGACCGGCCGGGCTTTTTCGCGCAATACCGGTGCGCCATATGTATAAATGGGAAGTACCGCCATAATCAATGATACAAAGTGAAGAATTGAAAAGCAACGAATGCTTACTTGATGATGCGGCGAGCGCCGCAATACCGTTTTTTATAATAATTGCCGTCCAAAACCGAAACAGTGACGCCGAGAGAAACACTTGCATGAGCGAAAAGACCGTCACCGACGTAAATACCGACATGGGACGGGGTATCTCCCCCGATGGCAAAAAAGACAAGATCGCCAAACTGCAACTCATGCCGTTCGACCGGTTCCCCTTCATCAAATTGCTGAAGAGTAGAACGCGGAAGTGTTTTCCCAAAAACATTTTCAAAAATATTCGACGTAAAGCCGGAACAATCAAAGCCGGTCGAATCGGATCCGTCAGAGACGTACGGAACACCCATCAACGGCATCACATATGAAAGAAGAACATGGCGATCGATACGGGGATTGTCTTCAGACATCCGTATCGGGGGAATTTCATTTTCCGTTACATCGACAGAATCCGCTTTATGATTGCGTGCAGCAAGATACCGGGATGACGAAGACGTACAACCCGAGAGTGAAATCATAATGACGAAGACCGACAACAGTTGAGCCGTACCGGAAAGGAAACGGCTCACATTTTTACCCGAGATACGCACGCAACTGTTTGCTGCGGGAAGCATGCCGGAGCCGTCGTATGGCTTTCTCTTTGATTTGACGAACCCGCTCGCGGGTCAACTGAAATTTTTCGCCGATCTCTTCGAGCGTTAACGAATGTTCGCGGCCAAGTCCGAAATAGAGACGAATAACTTCCGCCTCACGCTCGGTCAACGTTCCCAGCGCGCGCTCGACTTCCTTGCTCAACGATTCCTTAATGAGTGAATGATCGGGAAGCGGCGTGCGTTCATCCTGAATGACGTCGAGCAACCGGTTATCCTCGCCCTGAGCAAACGGCGCATCCATGGAAAGATGGCGTCCGGAAATTTTGAGCGTATCCGCAACTTCGAACAGGGACATATCGAGCTCTTCGGCCAGCTCGCTTGCGCTCGGCTCGCGCTCGAATTCCTGCTCGAGCGTGCTGAATGCTTTCCCGATTTTATTCAATGCACCGACACGGTTCAGCGGCAGACGCACGATACGCGACTGTTCCGCCAGCGCCTGCAAAATCGACTGCCGGATCCACCACACGGCATAGGAAATAAACTTAAACCCGCGTGTCTCGTCGAAACGTTTCGCCGCTTTGATGAGTCCGAGGTTCCCTTCATTGATCAGATCGCCGAGGGATAATCCCTGGTTTTGATACTGTTTCGCGACGCTGACGACAAACCGTAAATTTGCCTTGGTCAGTTTCTCGAGAGCTTTTTGATCTCCCTTTTTTATCCGCCGCGCAAGATCAATTTCTTCTTCCGGATCGAGAAGATCGACTCTTCCGATTTCCTGAAGATATTTATCGAGCGATTGGCTTTCGCGATTGGTATACTGTTTATTAACTTTTGCCATGCATGATCCCCATTTTGAAACTCGTCATCCGTTTTAAAGACATCATTCAACGGATTGAAATTCTATTATTCCTGTACGGCGTTTGTACCGACATCTATTCGATCAACAATACCGACGATGCTTGCATCGACGGGCGCCATTTCCACCGGCAACGGAATTGTTGCTTCCCGTGCCGTTATGTAAAACACCGTTTCACCCGGTCCCGCTCCGACCGTATCGACGGCAACGATCGGATCGCCGACGATTTCGCGCCGGGCATTTAAAGGCTGTATAAATTGCAACTTCAAACTCTCCAACGATTGGTCTTTTCGTGTCGCCCAAACGGTTCCGATGACCTTTGCGAAAAACATTGTATCAATCCTCAATATCGAGTTTATCGACAACCGCCATAATAACGGCATCCACCGGCTTGTTTTTTGTCACCGCCGTTTGACGCGCCGAGCTTCCGCTGCACACGAGAACAACATCGCCGACGCCTGCCTGAACGGTATCGACTGCAACGACGAATGTCTCTTTGACTTTATAATCGATGCCGAGATGTTTGACGATTTGAAATTTCATCCCGACCAATTCTTCGTCTTTTCGCGTCGCCCAGATTGTACCGACTACTTTACCGAGGAACATACAGAAATCCTTTTTCGTTAATTGAAAATTCGGATATTGTCATCGATGCAGCGACGATTGCCGGCCGAGAATCTCTTCGGCTGACCGATGTTTTTTCACTGCACTCGAGGGAACGATCCGTAAATGTTTGACACCGGAAAATTCTTTGGGTTGTCCGGTTAACAATGGAAGTTTGCTTTCCAAACACATACCCGCGATCATGGAATTCATTCTCGGCAATTTCAAACCGTCGGCAATTAATTTGCCGTAATATTTCGCACTTTTTGCGTTGACGCCGAGAATTTTCATTGCCGACATCGATTGTTCAACGGCACGCCGTTCGGATTCAGTGCGTGCAACGGAAAACAATTCTATGGCATTGAAAATCGTCGTATAACAAAAGAACTTCTGCATCGCCAGCCGTAACACCGATTCCTGCTCGCCATCATGAAGCAAATATTCCGTGAAAATGTCGGTATGCACAACAATTTTAGAAGCGCTCATTGCGCAGTGAACAATGTGTGTGCCCGGCGACCAAACGGTGACCGATGCGATAACGTTCCTTCGACCTCAAGAAATTGTATAACGCCTTCACGATCCTCTAACTGCACGGTAGCAATATGTTCCACTTCCGCTTCCGTTACATGACGCTTCCGCAATTTGGAAGAAACGGTTCCGTCCGTCACGCGCACGGTGACCCGTGAGCCTGTTCGAAACCGGCGAGCGAACGCCGGCGGCAGTTTCACCGTACCGTCCTGATCGATCGTTACTTCACATTCGATTGAAGGATACCGTCGTTCCATCGATTGGCGTCAGGGATGAATGTTATGCGTAAATTTCTTTTTCGTTACACTTGCAGACCTGCACGCGGTGATGACTGAACCGGATGCTTCCTTTTTTTGACGGTTCGGAACTGACGAACAGAACCGGCTGTTTGATTGCTCCGCAGCGAGGACATTTTTTCCCCGGTTGTGCCGCAGCCTTTGCCGCTTTATCCGCGAACGATTGTTGTTTTGCCATACGAAATTTTCCTTTTGATTACTGGATAGATTTAATATACTCGAACTACATTACCGCCGGCTTCGGTTGCTTTATTCAACACGGCTGCGGTATTACCGACAAGGTCTTCTTTTCTCATTCCTTCCAACACACCGCAAACGCCGATGCTGATGGTGATGGAAAATGTTTTTCCGTCGAGATTGATGACGAGACCGGCAAGGTTTTTCCGGATTTTTTCCGCCCATAAGTACGCATCATTTGCAGCGGTATTGACCAGCAGTATGCCGAAACGATTGGCATCGAACCGGCCGACGATATCGTACGAACGAACTCCCGCCCGGATAGCTTTTGCCAGCGCCAGCATCACACGCTCGAACCCGTCCCGCGTGAACCGCTGCGTTACGTCCGAAGCTTTGTCGACCGTAATGAAAATCATCGAAAGCTCATTGGCAGCATCATCGGCTCGCTCCAGTTCTTCTTCAAGTTTCTGAAGAAAGAATTTTTTTGAATACACACCGGTCTGCGCATCGATAATAACATATTCATTGATGACATCCTGCATATAATATATTTCCAGAGCCGACGCAGTATTTTCCGCCAAACGGTAAAGGATCTCGACATCCCTGCGGGAGAAATTGAATTTCTCTTTGCTTTCAATTGTCAGGGCGCCGTAACACTTATTGAGCGAGATAATCGGAACGGACAAGATCGATCCGGCATATCCGAATTTTTCACCGGTATAATACCGAACCGATGACGTTGTTTCGACATCATCAATATTACAATGGGCATTCGTCCGGATCACCTGTCCGACCAGGCTATCGGGAAAATCAATAATTTGCCCCGGCAGGACGAAACTTTCGCTTGTGCGGTTCGTGACCTTTTGTGTCACCCACGCGTGCTTGCTTTCATCGTAGAGAACGATCGAAAGAAAATCCCAGTTAATCAGCTTGGATGTTTCTTCCGCAAGCGATTGAATGATTGTTCCGAGAGAAAAATCGGTTCTCACGCGATCCTGCAGGCGCCGGATGGAACTCAGCAACTCCGAATCGAGCAACAGATCGTATTTATCGTTATAACTTTTGATCAGGGCGGAAATTAATTTTGTAAATTTACCGAGCGTCAAGAGAGTTTCAGGTCCAAAATCATCGCTTGCCTTACTATCCACGGCGATCACGGCAACGGGCTGATCCATGGCGGGATGATCTCCGCTTTTCGAAAAATAGACCGGGACTCCGATAAACGATTTCACGAGCGCCGGCCGGTCATAGTACCGGAACATTTCCATTTCCGACATCGGGTTGACTTCATTAATAAATTCCGGTTTTCCGGTTAACGCCACATTGCTGATAAGATCCTGTCCGATGGGAAACCGACGCGATGCAAAAAAATCGGCGCTTTCCGTTATGCGCGCTTCCAGCACCATCTGATTTTTTTCACGATTTGCCCAGAAGAATGCGACGGTGTGAGCGAACAACGCTTCCTTGATAACGGCAAGAACTTTATTCAACAGAAAATCAAATTCAGTCCGCGGTTCGGAATCGCTTTTATATATTTCCGATCCGATATCGAAAAAATCGGACACGGCAAATTCTTTCTGAATGACGGAAGCCAACGGCATTGCTTCGACGTCACGCGCTTCAGGAGAACCTGCTCCCGCCTTCGTTTGTGTCACAGTCTGAGAAAATGCATGAAGCCCGGTCGGCTGGTGTGTCACCGGTATTGCTTCAATCGAAAAATTTCCTTCAGGATTTTCTTCAGAATGCGATTGAAAATCATCGAAGATTAATTTTTTCATCATCTCACTTTTTGAATGTGAACGGAAAAAGGACTTCGCGCTGCTGAAACCGATTTGAATATCGAGTTGTTTTGCACGGAACGTCGTGAAGAGCAGAACACCCGAACCTGTCAGGGCAATTAAACAGAGTATGCGTATAAAAAAAATATCGACCAGAATACCGACAATGACCGAAACTATTCCAATAACAAGAAACAATCCCTCGCCTGCTCCCAAAGCAGTTTGAAAAAACTCTAAAACTTTGGCAATTTTCTTCATGAAATGCCGAAATTGATATAAAATATTATTGGAAAACCTTTAAATCTAATTAATTATACGATAAAAGTCAATGTGAGTTAAAAGTCTTCAAAAAGTAAAAATTTGGCCTATTATCTTTCTCACGGAAAAAATTAATCATTCGAATTGCAATTGAAGCACATAAACGTTATAATTCATTAACAATGAACAGCGAAAGAAATACTCTCCACATTTTACTCGTCGATGATGACGCAGAATATGTCGACGTCATCAAACATCAACTGAAGCCCTTCCAGAACAGACAATTCGAAATAACCTGGGTTACCGACGGGGAAAAAGCATTGTCCATGCTCGAATCAGGGCCATCGTTTGATCTATTGTTAATGGATTATTTTTTACAACGGACCAACGGTGTTGAAATTGCGAAGAAAATCGCCGCCAGCAATATCAATATTCCCATTATCCTCCTGACCTCGAACAAGGATTTCCATATTGCGATCGAGGCAATGAAATACGGGGTCAGGGAATATCTTATAAAGGAAGAAACGATAGAATCAATTCTTCCCCGAACAATTATCAACGTTGTCGAACTCCGCCAGCTCAACGATAAGTTAGTGACGACCGAAAAACAAAAACTATTTTCACAAAAAACTGCGGAAACGGTTCAGGAACTCGTCGTGACGATGTGTCATGAATTCAACAATCCGCTCGCAGCCATTAAAATCAGCGTGGACATTATTCTCCGTCAACAGTTGACCGATGAACAACGGACTATTTTAACGAAACTCAATTCGAATATTTCACTGCTGGAAAAACAAATCGTCAAATTGCGGGATCTTCCGACCGAAAAATCGCAGCCCGTACCGGTCTTCAAGTAATCACCGGCTTCGGTTTGTCTTGATTTTTTGCTAAAAATTTTTTATATTAATCATTATGAGTTTATTTCCACGATATTGTTTTGGGGGCGGTAGAAAACTCTCCCGGTGCAAGAAAAAAGCTACAACTGGATATGTGATGACAAGGAATAATGTAAAGTGAGTACGACCTGTAATTTTGTCCCGCCCAACAACGGGACATTTTTTTTCTCCATCCGTTCTCAAAGTGTATGATTCTCGGTGACGTTCAGCGTATTATGGAATCATGGGCCCCGCGGGAAATCGCATGGGAACGGGATACCGTCGGTATTCAAATCGGATCAAAAAATCAACCGGTCCGAAAAATTCTTGTGAGCCTGGACGCAAGCGAGGAAGTCATACAAGAGGCTGTCCAAAAAAAAATCGATCTTCTCATCACGCATCACCCGTTGTTTTTTCATCACTTGCGGCGCATTTCGACGGATGACCGCACCGGCAGCATGGTGACATCACTCGTCCGAAACAGGATCGGCGTATATTCTGCCCACACGAATTTAGATTTCGCCGCAGGCGGCGTCAGCCATGCGCTTGCGTTACAATTGAAACTCACCAATATCACGGTGCTGAAAAAAAATCTGGCAGTGCTGAAAAAGATCGTCGTGTTTGTTCCGCTGGATTATTCGGAAAAAGTGTTCGGGGCAATGACCGATGCCGGCGCCGGCGCGATTGGAAAGTACGAAGCGTGCTCATTCGGAACAAAAGGAACGGGAACGTTCCGTGCACGGAAAGGTGCAAAGCCGTTTATCGGAAGCGTCGGTTCGCTGGAACGAACGCCCGAAGTTCGTATCGAAGTTGTTGCACCGTCGTGGCTCGTCGAGGATGTTCTCCGGGCGATGCGATCCGTTCACCCGTATGAAGAAGTTGCGTATGATGTCTACAATCTTGCCAATACTCATGACCAATTCGGTGCCGGAGCAATCGGCGAATACAAACGGCCGATGACGACACAAAATTTCCTCGCATCCGTGAAGCGATGGCTCGGCGCCGAAACGGTTCGATTCAGCCGGACGCGGAAAAAAACAATCCGGCGGGTTGCCGTCTGCGGCGGAAGCGGATCGGATTTATTGTCAGCGGCAATGGATGCAGACGCCGATGTCTTTGTGACAGCCGATGTCGGTTATCACCGGTTTCAAGAGGCGGAAAACCGGATTCTGCTCGTCGACGCCGGGCATTATGAAACCGAGTTCCCGATTCTTCATCATATTGTTCAACGTCTTTCGGCAGGATGTCAGCGGCAGAACGAACGCATCGAAATCAGTGTATCATCAAAAACTCGTAATCCGGTTTTTTCTTATTAACCATGAAGGGTAACTCCGTGGAAACTACGTTAAAATATCTCTTTGCATTACAGCAAGTCGATTCACAACTTCAGGAAGTCGAAGAATTAAAAGGCGACCTGCCCGGCATTGTCAGCTCTATGGAATCTCGATTGAAAGAAAGCAAGAACAAACTCAAAGAGCTTCAAGCGACATTAAAGCAGGCCAAAATCGATCGTGACAATGCCGATGTGGAAATCATCAATTATTCGGAAAAGGTTGAGAAATACAAAAGCCAGCAACTGAACGTCAAATCCAATAAACAGTATGATGCGTTGACCAAAGAAATTGAAAACGCGGAACGGCAATCCGTAAAACTTGAAAAAGATATGGAGTTGCTGGAAGGAAAAATGGAAGCGGCAAAAAAAGAAATTGAATCGTTAACCGCCCAGGTGGAAACGGCAACGGAAGAATTTGAAGAACGAAACAAGGAATTAAAGGAAGTCAACAAGGAACACGAAAAAGAAGAATTGAAACTCAAACACGAACGCGAAAAATTACTCGCACGGCTCGAAGATGCGGATCTTGAGCGGTACGAGCGGATCAAAAAAGCGAAGAGCGGCATGGCGGTCGTTCCGGTAAAACGCGGCGCCTGCGGCGGTTGCTTTAATCGTGTTCCTCCGCAAAAGATTTTAGAGATACGGCAGAATTTACAACTGTATACGTGCGAGCACTGCGGCAGGATCCTTGTATCGGATCATATTGTTGAGGTGAATGCTGTCCATTCATGATAGTGTATGCTTACACGGATGGTGCCTCGCGCGGGAATCCGGGCGAAAGCGGTATCGGGATTCTGCTTCGCGATGAAAATGGTGCGGAATTGTTTGCCGGTTGCGGTTATATCGGGACAGCCACAAACAACGTTGCGGAATATGAGGCGTTACTTGCCTGTCTTCAAAAAGCGGTATCCCTGCAATGCGAAAAACTTGTGGTACATTCCGACAGCGAATTGATGGTCCGTCAAGTGCAGGGGAAATACAAGGTAAAAAATAAATCCTTGCAACGGTATTTTCAAAGAGTTCAAAAGATGCTTGCATCGGCACCGTTCGATTTCAGCATCGTTCATGTTATGCGTGAAGAAAATCGTGATGCCGACCTTCTGGCAAATGCCGGCATCGACAACCGACAACCGCTTACAATTTGATTTTTTTCTATCCGGTCATCATATCCGGATAGTTTACGACAAAATTTAATTCAAACTCCTTAGAGACTGCGCATCGTGCAATCGCCCCGTCACTATTCTTCGAATAGTGACGGGGAGGAAAGTCCGAACTCCAAAGGACAGGATACCTCCTAACTGAAGGATGCTGTTTGTGCAAACAAGCGGCAATGGATAGTGTCACAGAAAATATACCGTCCCGTCCCGTTCTTTTGAACGGGACGGGGTAAGGGTGAAAAGGCGAGGTAAGAGCTCACCATCCCGTTAGAGATAACGTGGATCGACAAACCCTATCCGGAGCAAGACCATGTATGTTTTGCGAACCGGTACTACCGGTGGAATGCTGTCCGTATTCCGCTCTTTATCGAAGAACCGCAAAACGGGTAGGTCGCTAGATCCAGCACGCAAGTGCCGGACCAGATAAATGATTGCAATCCCGTCGCTCACAGTGTGAGTGACGGGATACAAAATTCGGCTTATAGATGCGCAGCCTTTCATTTTTTTTTAACAACGAACTATGAAAAGAGAATATCGCTGGACATTAGCTTCACCACCTGACCCACAGGTCACGGCACAACTGGCAAAAGAAATCAACATTTCCGAGTCAATTGCCCGCATTCTTATCCATCGCGATATTACGACATATCAGCAGGCGAAAGAATTTTTCCGGCCGCAGCTCTCCCAGCTTCATGATCCATTTTTGATGGACGGCATGACTCAAGCCGTCGACCGAATTACGAAAGCGGTAGAAGCGAAAGAAAAAGTTTTACTCTTCGGTGATTATGATGTCGACGGTACGAACAGTGTTGCGATGCTCTATTTATTTTTTAAACAACTCGGATTAGAGTCGATCGTTCATGTTCCCGATCGTGTCAAAGAAGGATACGGAATTTCCAACAGCGGCATTGACCGTGGAAAGGAATTTGGAGCAACTCTCCTCGTCTCGATCGATTGCGGAATCACCGCTATCGATCAGGTTGAATATGCCCGCTCTCTCGGAATCGACGTTATCATTTGCGATCATCATGAACCCGGTGAACGGCTGCCGAATGCCTACGCCGTCCTTGATCCGCTAAAACCCAATTGCCAGTATCCGTTCAAATATTTATGCGGCTGCGGTGTCGGCTTTAAACTGATTCAAGCAATCGCACGACGACGTGGCGAAGAACAGACCGCATTTCAATTTATCGATTTTACAACGCTCGCAACGACAGCAGATATTGTTCCTCTCGTCGGCGAAAATCGCATTATCACAAAACTTGGTTTAGAATTAATCAATTCCTCACCGCGTCCTGGTATTGCCGCGTTGATTGAAAGTTCGGGAACTCATCCGGGGAAGATCACGACCGGCCAGATTGTCTTCGTTCTCGCCCCGCGCATCAACGCCGTCGGACGCATGGGTGACGCCTTCCGCGCAGTCCAATTATTGACATGCGACGACCCGTCCACCGCAATGCAGATCGCTCAAGTGTTGGAAGATGAAAACCGGCAGCGGAGAAAAATCGACGAAGATACATTCCTCAAAGCACAGGAACTTGCCGATCTGGTGCTACACGTCGATGCGGATCCTGCCCTCGTGCTTCACCATGAAAACTGGCATCCCGGTGTTATCGGTATTGTTGCTTCACGGCTGGTGGAAAAATATTATCGCCCCACCATTATGATGACGACGGTCGACGGCGTTGCGAAAGGTTCAGCCCGAAGCATTGTCGGATTCGATATCCACCGGGCATTGAAACGCGTGGAAGACAAAGTCATTCAATTCGGAGGTCATAAATATGCCGCCGGTCTGACAGTCGCCCTCGATCGCGTCGATGAGTTCCGAGAAGCTTTCAACATTGCCGTCAAGGAATTGATGGCGGAGGAAATTAAAACTCCCGAAATCAAAATCGATGCAGAACTGAACCTCGAAGAACTCGTCCCCCGGTTTGTCCGTATCCTCAAAGAATTTGCACCGTTCGGACCGGGCAACATGCGTCCCGTTTTCCTGGCAAGAAATGTCGAAGCCATCGGTGTTCCGAAGATTGTCGGGAAAGATCATTTGCGCATGCGTGTCAAACAACATAACAATGTACTTGACACGATCGGATTCGGATTGGGACATCTGTTACCGGAAGTCCGGGCGAACAGTAAAAGTCTCGATATCGTTTTTTCGGTCGATGAACATGAAGTGATCATGTCCTCGGCGACCGGAACGACGGAAGCATTTCCACAATTAAAAATCAAGGATATCCGGAAAAGCGCTCCCATACAATCAGCACCACAAGCTTCATAATCACCAATAATCTTTTGTGAACTAAGAAGGAAATGAGTTATGTCCGGTCATAACAAGTGGGCAAAGATCAAACGAAAAAAAGGCGTGAACGATGCCAAGCGCGGAAGAATTTTTACGCGCCTTATTAAAGAGATGTCGATTGCGGCCCGTGACGGCGGCGGCAACTTAAACCACAATCCGCGGTTGCGGCTTGCTGTTGAAAAGGCGCAAGCGGCAAACATGCCTGCAGAAAATATCAAGCGTGCCATTCAACGCGGAACCGGCGAACTTCCCGGCATTTCGTATGAAGAAGTTACGTACGAAGGATTCGGTCCTGCCGGCGTCGCATTGATTATCGAATCGGTGACCGACAATAAAAATCGGACCGTTGCCGAGATCCGCCATATTCTGGAACGGAACAACGGCAAACTCGGCGCGGCGAATTCCGTCTCCCGCCTCTTTCATCGTAAAGGAATCATACGAATTGCCAGAACAGCGTTCGCCGAAGACGCGCTCATGAATATCATTATCGATGCCGGAGCGGACGACATGAGCACGGAAGACGAGTCGTATGAAATCACCACCGCACCGGAAAATTTCGAAGCGGTTCGGAAAGCCATCGAGGCAAATAAAATCGCGATGGAAGAAGCCGAGATCCAGCGCATTCCCGAAATGACAGTCAAAGTGGAAGGAAAAGAAGCCGAACAAGTAATGAAGCTGATCGAAGCAATCGAAGACCATGACGACGTTCAGCATCTCTATGCAAATTTCGACATCGATGAAAAAATCATGGCAGGATTCAGTGGCGAATAAGTTGGGCTTCACCGATCTTTCTTTATTTTTTATTTTTTACTTTTTCCTTGAAAAATGATCATTCTCGGCATCGATCCCGGCACATTAATTACCGGTTACGGTATTATCGAAACCAAATCAGGATCCATGCGGATGATCAGTTGCGGAGCGATTAAGAACGACAGCAAGAGATCCATGCCGGAGCGCCTCAAGCGTATTTTTGAAACACTCAATTCGATCGTCGAACAATTTCATCCTGATGAATTTGCAATCGAAACAGCATTTTACGGAAAGAATGCACAATCGGCGTTAAAGCTTGGTCACGCACGTGGCGTCGCAATTCTTGCCGCGGTCACACACAACATTCCGGTTCACGAATATTCGCCGCGTGAAGTCAAAAAAGGAATCGTCGGCAAAGGAAATGCTTCCAAAGAGCAGGTTCAGTTCATGGTAAAAAATCTTTTACGACTGAAAGAAGTGCCAAAATATTACGACGTTACCGACGCACTTGCCGTTTCCATCTGTCATCTCCATCGCCGCACAACTCCTCAAGCGAAATCATTTAAAAGCTGGAAAGCATTCCTCACAGCACATCCGGAAAAAATTTCTCAACAGCGGAAAAAGGCGAAATGATTTCCCATCTCAAAGGAATTATTGTTCACAAATCACCAGCCGAAATCGTTATTGATGTTAACGGGGTCGGCTACGCGGTCACGATTCCGCTTTCAACATTTGAAAAAGTCGAACACACCTCCGGGCAAGCAACAATCCTCACATACCTTCATGTTCGTGAAGATGCCATGCTGTTATACGGCTTCGCGACTGAAACAGAACGCGAAATCTTCAAAGCACTCATCACTGTTTCCGGCATCGGACCGAAGATGGCACTTGGCGTATTATCCGGCATGAGCACCGGGGAAATCCGCAACGCGATCGTTCAGGGCAATCTTGCGGCATTGACATCCATTTCCGGCATCGGCAGAAAAACCGCTGAGCGGATCGTGATCGAACTACGGGATAAACTTGGAAAAGCAGAAATGACGGAATCTTCAGTCATTCCCACGAGCAAACAGATGAAAGCCCGCTCCGAAGCAATTGTTGCTCTGATGTCATTGGGTCACTCACGCCAAACTGCAGAGCAGGCATTGCTCAAAGTTGTCAGCGAATCTGTCAATAAAGATATTTCTGTTGAAGAGATGATAAAGCGGGCGTTGCAGTACACTTCTAAGTGACATGGTATCCTGAAGTTTTTTTGATTTTTGGTTTTTGACTCTTGATTTGTTGCTATTCATTCCCTTTCTCAGTAAATTCACATTCAATGGCAAAACGATCGGACCATACCGCACCGGAACGACTTGAATCGGAAACCGAGCTCGACCAAACACTGCGGCCGCTGCAGTTCGCCGATTTTGTCGGTCAGCGAAAGATTGTCGATAATCTGAATGTCTTCATCACCGCGGCAACAAAACGGGGCGAAAGTCTGGATCACGTTCTTCTCACCGGTCCTCCCGGACTCGGCAAGACGACGCTTGCCTACATCATCGCAAATGAAATGGGCGTGCAGATCAAATCGACATCCGGTCCGGCGCTCGATAAGCCGTACAATCTCGCCGGCGTACTGACGAACCTGAGCAAAGGCGATGTGTTATTCATCGATGAAATCCACCGGCTGAATCCGATTGTCGAAGAATATCTGTATTCGGCCATGGAAGATTACCGCATCGATATCGTCATCGACAGCGGGCCGAATGCCCGCAGTGTGCAGCTCAATATTCCGCCGTTCACACTTGTCGGCGCTACGACGCGGGCAGGATTGCTGTCATCGCCGCTTCGTTCGCGGTTCGGCGTCACCAACCGTTTGGATTATTACCGCGCCGATGATTTACAAACGATCATCAAACGGTCTGCAAATATTTTAAAAGTGGAAATCGATGCCGACGGCAGTTCTGAAATATCACGCCGTTCACGCGGAACACCGCGTATCGCAAACCGTTTATTGAAGCGATGCAGGGATTTCGCTCAGGCCGAACAATCGCTCAAACAGCATCACGGCATTATCACGAAAGAAGTTGCGGTGTATTCACTCAACAAATTGGAAGTCGATGATCACGGGCTCGACGATATGGACAAGCGCATTCTGACAACACTCGTCCAAAAATATAAAGGCGGTCCTGTCGGCGTCAACACGCTTGCTGTAGCCGTCGGCGAAGAACCGGGAACGATCGAAGAAGTCTACGAACCGTATCTTATTCAAGAAGGATTTTTAGTGCGCACACCGCGCGGACGGGAAGCGACAGAGTTGGTCTACAAACATTTTCATCTGACAAAACATTCTGCTCCGACTAAACAAGCGGAACTCGGTTTCACGACTACGACAAATTAGAAAATGTATACCGTTCGGCGGACATTCATGGGGCAACTTCCTTTCGGCACTGATTTGCTGGAAGGATTGACTTCCATCGTTCAAAAAGAAAATATACGACTCGGGCGCATTCATGCAATCGGTGCAACAACACATGCCGTCGTTGCCTATTACGATCAGAATACAAAACAATACAACCCGATGGAATTTTCCGACGGCATGGAAATTTTAAACCTGACCGGCAACATCAGTATCCGCGACGGCAAACCATTTGTACATGTTCATATCGTCCTCAGTGACAGGGAGGGAAAAGCTTTCGGCGGACATGTTCTTCCCGGCACAAAACTCTTCGCCCTGGAAGTTTTTATCGACGAACTCGAGGGAGAAGAATTAGTAAGGTCTCACGAGGAAAAGACCGGTTTGTATTTGTGGAAGTCGGGACAATTTTTATAAAACATCATTCTGAATTTTAAGGAACCGTTATGGCTCTCGATAGCGATCTTCAATCGATTCAAGAAATGCGCGATCTTGTTCAAAAAGCCAAAAAGGCGCAACTGGAATTTCGCGGTTACGATCAGCAGCGCGTCGACCGCATCGTCAAAGCGATGGCAGATGCGGGATTCGAAGCCGCCGAACGTCTCGGCAGAATGGCCCATGAAGAAACCGGATTCGGCAAACCGGGCGACAAGAAAAAGAAGAATGAATTTGCTACACGCCGCGTGTGGGAATCGATTAAAGATCTTCGCTCCGTCGGAGTTATCCGTGAAGATAAGGAAAAAAAGATCATTGAGATTGCAGAACCGATGGGAGTTGTTGCTGCTCTCATTCCATCGACAAATCCGACATCGACAGTTATGTTCAAGGCAATCATTTCGGTGAAAGGACGTAACGGCATCGTTGCAAGTCCGCATCCGCGGGCCGCAAAATGTACAGGCGAAGCAATGCACGTTATCGCTCAAGCCGCAGAAGCGGCAGGCGCACCGCAAGGTTTGATGGCATGTTTGAGTATGCCGACCATCGAAGCAACAAACGAGTTGATGAAGCACAAACTGGTTTCCATCATTCTTGCCACCGGCAGTAACCCGATGGTGCGATCGGCATATAGTTCAGGAAAACCGGCATACGGCGTCGGATCGGGAAATGTTCCGGCGTATATTGAGAAAACCGCCGACATCCGGAAAGCGGTTGCCGATGTCGTGTCCGGGAAAACATTCGATCTTGGTGTACTATGTTCGACGGAAGCGTCGGTTGTCGTCGATTCAGCCGTCAAAAATATTGTCGTCGAAGAATTCAAACGAAGGCATTGTTATTTTGTCGAAGGCGAGGAAAAAGAAAAACTGAGCAGATTGATGTTTGATCAGCGCGGCGGCATCAATCCGGATATGGTCGGAAAACCGGCAACATTCATTGCACAACATGCCGGCATCAATGCTCCGGCAGAGACAGAAGTATTGGTTGCCGAGCTTCAGGATGTCGGGAGACAAACTCCCCTTTCGCGTGAAAAACTTTCACCGGTTCTTTCGTTCTATACTGTCGACAATTGGCGCGAAGGATGTGAACGATGTATCGAACTTCTCGAATTCGGCGGCATCGGACACACGATGGTCATCCATTCGATGGATGAAGACATCATCATGAAATTTGCGCTGGAGAAACCGGCTTTCCGGATTCTGGTCAATACGCAATCGGCACTCGGCGCCGTGGGATACACGAACGAATTGCTTCCCTCGTTGACGCTTGGTCCGGGAACATTCGGCGGATCGATCATTTCGGAAAATGTATCGGCGAAACATATGTTCAATGTCAAACGGCTTGCGTTTGAAACACGTCCGATCAATCCTCCCAGCGGAACGGCGGTTCAGCAGCCGGCACAAAAACCTGAAATCAAACCGGCAATCAGTCACAATACTCCAACACCTGCACCGAAACCGGTTGGATCGAAATCATGGATTGAAGAAATCGACGAACGCATTCGTCTGAAAGCGACCAACGCCCCGGTGAAACAACCCAAAGAAGAATCGCCAAGTTCGGTTCCATCAGGACAAAAATTGGGCAGCGGGATTACCGAGGACGAGGTCGATAAAATCATTAAGGAATTTTCAAAACGCTGATGGCACTATAATTCAATTATGGTGCTGCCAAATCATACCGAAATGCCAAACCGTTTCCAACGGTTTAGCATGCAAGCAAACCGATGAATCGGTTAGCGGTCGGTCGCGTTCACACAGCCCCTCGATAAATCGAGGGGCTGGATAAATCGAGGGGCTGGATAAATCGATGGGATAGATAAACCGAAGGGTTAAATCATTGCAATGCGGGAGGCATTCATGGTACATTCATTCACGAAAATTTTCATCCATCTTGTTTGGTCGACAAAATTCCGGCAACCGTTTCTCACCGGCGAATTGCGGCCGACACTAAAAACACATATTGAAATGTATGCTAAAGAAAACAATATCCAGATCGAATCGCTTGCCGTGCAGCCGGACCACGTTCATTTACTCATACAATTGCAAAGTGATCAACGCGTTGAAGATATCCCCAAGCTGCTGAAAGGAGAATCATCGCATTGGCTCAATTCCCAAGACCTACTTTGTGTCAAATTTTCCTGGCAACGGGGTTATGGCGCTTTCTCGGTAAGTCCCGGCCATGTGGATCGGGTTCATAATTACATCCTTAATCAGGATGAGCACCATCGCACGAAACCTTTTTCGGAGGAGCTGCAAAATATTCTCGAAAAACATGGATTCACCATGCACGCCTCAGAAGATTAACCAGTTGTTCAGAAAAAACCTAACGTGTTGTCATGCCCTATAAGAAACTTCCGCGCTCATTCTATCTTCGTCCAACACTGACTGTTGCAAAAAATCTTCTTGGAAAATATTTTGTCCGAACCTTGGGCAAACAAACGCTGGTCGGAAAGATTGTCGAGGTTGAAGCATATCTCGGCAAGAAGGATCCTGCAAGTCATACGTACCGCGGTAAAACAAAACGGAATGAGGTCATGTTCAAAAAAGGCGGGCACCTTTATGTCTATTTTACGTACGGTATGCATTTTTGTGCGAATGTCGTTACAGAACAAGAAGGGATCGGACATGCAGTATTGCTGAGGGCTATCGAACCGGTTGAAGGAATTGATTTGATGAGAAAGAACAGAGGGTTTGCGACCGATAAGCCGGAAATAAATCTTACCAACGGACCGGCAAAATTATGTGAAGCGTTTGGCATAGCACGAAACGAGAACGGAACCGACCTCCTTGGCGTCAAAATCTTTATCACACCCGGCAAATCGATTTTGAAGAAACAAATTATTCAATCAACAAGGATCGGCATAAAAAAAGGCATTGAGAAACGATGGAGATTTTACATCAAAGGAAACCAGTTCGTTTCAAGACCCTAAGATTTCAGCTCCTCTTTCAAAAATTGCCCTGTGTATGATTTCTTATTCTTCGCCACATCCTCCGGCGCGCCTTCAGCAACAATTTCTCCGCCGTTTTTTCCTCCTTCAGGACCGAGATCGATAACCCAGTCAGCAGTTTTGATGACATCGAGATTATGCTCGATGACGATCACGGTGTTTCCTTTATCGACGAGCTTATCGAGCACCGATAACAACATCCGGATATCTTCGAAGTGCAATCCGGTTGTCGGTTCATCCAAAATATAGAGCGTCTTGCCGGTTCCGACTTTTGAAAGCTCCGTCGATAATTTCACACGCTGCGCTTCACCGCCGGAAAGTGTCGTTGCCTGCTGACCCAATCGAATATATCCCAGCCCGACATCATACAACGTTTGCAATTTTCTCTGTGAGACTCGGAATCTCGCTGAAAAATTCAACCGCCTCCGCGACTGTCATATTCAACACATCGGCAATCGACTTTCCCTTATACAATATTTCCAGTGTTTCACGGTTATATCGTTTTCCCTTACAAACCTCACACAAGACATACACATCGGGCAGGAAATTCATTTCAATTTTTCGCACGCCGTCGCCCTCACATTCGTCACAACGACCGCCCTTTACATTGAAACTGAACCTTCCGACCTTGTAACCGCGTATCTTTGCTTCCGGCAGTTGTGAATACAAATCGCGAATGAATGTGAATAATCCCGTGTACGTTGAGGGATTGGAACGGGGCGTTCTTCCGATCGGTGACTGATCGATATCGATCACTTTATCGATATAGGCAAGCCCGTCGATAGATTTGTACGGCAGAGGTATTTCTTTCGACTTAAAAAATTTTCTTGAAAGAATTCGATACAATGTTTCGGAAATGAGACTCGATTTTCCGGAACCGCTCACTCCCGTGATGCAGACAAATGTGCCGAGCGGAATATTCAGCGTCAGTGATTTCAGGTTATTGCCGCGTGCACCAAGAAGAGAAATTGTATTTCCGTTTCCTTTGCGGCGCCGGTTGGGAATTTCAATCTTTTTCTTGCCCGACAAATACAAGGATGTATTGGATTCGATCCCCTGGTTCACACCGTTGCTCTTTTTTGAAATTTTCAACTGATTCGGCTTACCGGTCGCAACAACATGCCCGCCATGCTCGCCGGCGCCGGGACCGAGATCAACCAGAAAATCCGCACTCTGAATCATTTCCTTGTCATGTTCGACAACGATCACCGTATTTCCAAGGTCGCGGAGTTCTTTTAAGCTGTTGATAAGCTTGATGTTATCCCGTTGATGCAGGCCGATGCTCGGCTCATCCAGAATATACAGGACGCCGACAAGTTGTGATCCGATTTGCGTCGCGAGACGGATGCGCTGACCTTCACCGCCGGAAAGTGTCCGTGCCGACCGATCAAGAGTCAGATAATCGAGACCGACATTCAAGAGAAAATGCAGTCGTTGAGTGATTTCTTTCAGAATTTGTTTGGCGATTTCTAACTGCCGGCTCGTCAGTTGCAACATTTCAAAGAAATCATATGCATCCCGGATCGAAAAGCCGACAACGTCGTTGATATTGAATGTCTTTTTAGATTTTGCATCGACCAATTTCACGGCAAGGCTTTCCCTGCGCAGCCGTCCTCCCTGACACAACTGGCACGGCTTGGTCGTCATAAATGATTCAACCCATTGACGAATTCCTTCCGACGAAGTCTCATCGTAATAATGCTTGAGGACATTGATGATTCCGTCAAACCGCTGTTTGTATGTTACGATCCTTCCGGTGGAATAGGTATACGGAATTTCAAATTTCTCATCTCCCCCGCCGTGAATCAGAAGATCGATGAACTGCCGGGAAAGTTTTTTGACGGGAGCGTTCAAATTGATATTGTATTTTTTGGATACTGCGCGAACCTGATTCCACAACCATGTTTCGCGCGGCGCGCCTAACGGTGCAAGCCCTTCCTGATTGATCGAAAGGTTCGGATCGGGAAGAATCAGATCCATGTCGAAATCTTTCGTCTCACCGAGACCGCTGCACGTCGGGCAGGAGCCGTACGGTGAGTTGAACGAAAACGAATTCGGCGCCGGTTCATCGTAACTGATGCCGCAGTTCAAACAGGCAAGATGCTGGCTGAAGAGTTGATCCTCCTCGTTTTTTTCGATAATGACAAGTCCGGAACCGATCCGCAATGCCGTTTCAATGGAATCGGCAATCCGGGAACGCATGTCGGACCGAACGACAAGCCGGTCAACGACCACTTCGATATTATGGACTTTATATCTGTCGACCTGCATCCCCTTTCGAATTTCTTTTACTTCCCCGTCGACACGCACGCGGAGAAATCCGTCTTTGACGATCTCTTCAAACAATTCCCGGTAATGACCTTTCCGACCGCGAATGATCGGCGCGAGGATCTGGATATTCGAATTTTCCGGGTATACCATTACGGCATCGATAATCTGGTCAACCGATTGTTTCTGCACAACCCGACCGCAATTGTAACAATGCTGGATGCCGACGCGCGCGAAGAGCAAGCGGAGATAATCGTAAATTTCTGTCACCGTTCCGACAGTCGAGCGGGGATTATGAGAAACGGTTTTCTGTTCGATGGAAATGGCGGGACTCAGACCTTCGATCTTATCGACATCTGGACGTTCCATGAGACCAAGAAACTGTCTGGCATAGGCGGAAAGACTCTCCACATACCGCCGCTGTCCTTCTGCGTAAATCGTATCAAACGCCAGGCTCGATTTTCCCGAGCCCGACAGTCCGGTAATGACGATCAACTGATCCCGCGGCATCTCAACGTCGATGTTCTTGAGATTGTGAACGCGGGCGCCTTTAACAATAAGTGTTTCTTGTTCCAATGAAATCACGTGAATGGAAAGGAATAATAAAGGCGACGAATCTTTCGCCGCCTTGCTCTTTCAATGTATAAAACAGGCAAGAAAAATGCAAAACATCATGTCGCACCAAACCGGCTTGCGTACATTTCCGTCACATATTTCAATGTCACGTTTCCGTTCGATTGATGTTTCAAAAAAATCTTCTTCAAACCGTCGACAATAAATTCATGACCGGGCTGACCCGGAGCAGGAATATAGGATGCGGACAAGAATCGTCCTTTCATTCCATCCCAATCGAGAATTTGATGGTTCGGCAATTCTTTCGATACAATTTCTTTCTGAGAAAAAAATTCACAAAGAGTTTTGATATCGATATTTTTATGATGAATTTTTCCATATTCGGGTGTTTCGCGACGGAGGAATTCTTCCAGTTCGATATGAAACGGATCACCACTAATTACACGCGTATTCCAGACCAACACTACCCATCCGTTGGGTTTCAAAATCCGTTGAAACTCTCTCTTTGACAAAGATCGGTCAAACCAATGAAACGCCTGCGCTGAAATTATGAGATCGATACTATTCGACGATAAGGTCGTTCCCTCGGCACTGCCGTTGATACTCACAAATTTTTGGTTACTGCTATATTGTTGTTCAGCAGCAATGCGCATGTTGGCATTCGGCTCGACGGCATAGACCTTCCGGAAATGCGGAAGTAAAATCTCGGTCATAATTCCCGTTCCGGAACCGATATCAGCGACAATGCTTTCATCGTTCAGGCTGCAAATTTCTTTTATGACACCGATTAATTCTTCGGGATAATTCGGCCTATATTTTCGATAATCATTGACCCTATTGGTAAATCGCTCTTTAGAATCGATCTTCATACATCATTATTTTTATGGGGTTACTATGTTTTTTCACATCGAATTTAATCACCGGTGGTAAATGTGAGCGTATACGGATTATCCAAATGAACTCCTTCTTTCGTCTGAAGACCGGTAGAAATTGTTATGCTGTACGTTGTGTTTGCCTGCAATGCGCCGCTGATATTGTACGTAAAAGAAGTTGTTCCGTAATTAAACGATCCGGGAATATTCGGGCCACTTGAGAACGCTCCTGCAACCGTTGAGGAATTAATATTACCATTCAGAGTGAATATGATTGAACTTAACGTTTTGGAAACACCCACACTTCCATTCGTCACCGATGTGGTTGTCACTTGAAACGGTCCTGTCGAAAATGAAAATGAATAAGGACTGCTCAATCCGCCGCCGCCCGTTGACTGAAGTGTCGTCGGAATCGTCACGGAATAATTCGTATTTTCCCCAAGCTCAGCAGTCGGGTGGAACGTAAAACTCGTGCTTCCTTCAAACGTTGAAATCCATCCCGGCACGGACGGTGTGATGATAAAATCATTCTGTATGCCGGTCGTATCGAGAGGTGCATCCACATTGACTGTGATCGTACTGTTCAACGCGATATTTCCCGTTCCGTCGACCGGCGTTGTCGACGTCACATTGACCGATGCTGTCGAAAACGAAAAGCTGTTCGGCAACGCCAGAGAATCACCGCTCTTCGAATGCAATCCGGATGAAAGCGTTACCATGTACGTCATATTGGCGCCGAATCCGTTCGATGGTACAAAAGAAAATACCGGCGAATCATTTTGCAATAACAATGTTCCGGGAATAGACGGAACGATCGAAAACGCTCCGCGCACAGTTCCGGTATCGACATTATCGGTCAACGTCATCGTGATTCTTGAATTCAGCGCAATGTTGCCGCTTCCATCAGCCGGCGTACTTGTCGAAATTTGGAATGGTATCGTCCTGAACGAAAAACTATACGGCTGAAACGGTGAACCGCCCTTTGATTTGAGTGAGTTCGATACGGAAATTGTATACAAAGTGTTCGTCATAAACCTCGTCCCCGGCTTGAATGAGAATGAGCTTCCACCGTACGCATAGATGAGGCTCCCGGCAATGGGAGGACTGATAGAAAATGCCGGAAAAACCGTGCTGGTATCGATTGGCGCAGTGAGAGAAATGGTAACCGAATTTGTCACCGGAACATTGATACTTGCATCTAATGGCGTGGTCGTTAAGACCCGGATTGTCGTTGTTGTAAATGACGATGAATACCCGTTTTGAAAATGATGTCCATACTTATCGTTGGCAGATGGATCTACGGTAACAGTATATTGCGTATCGTTGATTGCATTTTTGAAACTATATTTGATAATGGTGGAATCGGGTCCCGGAAATCCCGGCGTATAAATCCATTGACCGGTAAGCGCCGGTGAAATGTGGATGAATTGAAAGAATGTAGAATCGACCGGGCTGTTCAATGTCAATGTAATCGTCGATGTGGTCCCGACTTCCGCTGTACCGGCAACGGGAGCCATCGAAATGACACGGAAATATGGTTCGGGAGTGAATGTCATAGTGTATGCTGAACTGAAAACATTCCCGTTCACGTCGACGGCGCCGGAATCGACCGTCAGACTATACGGCTGGTTGATCTTCCAAAGGAATTTATACAACGATCCACGTGCATCCAAAGGAGTGATCGTAAAGGCATTGGTATTTTGTACCGAAACACTCGTCGTATCCAATTGCACGTCACCGAGTGAAGACGTCAGATGAAGTGCATGCTTCATGGAAGTTCTGTCCATGATTTTATTAAACCAAATCGTTACCCGATTTGTGTAGTCAAGGTATGGTCCGACACTCTTGTTGGATGGATACGTGGTCATGACCAACGGCTTGATTGCCGGGTCTGTTAATGATTGGTACGATTCGCCGGCAGGACCGACAGGGCCATCCGATCCTTTACAATGAAACGCAATGAATGAACAGACAAGCACAAGTACTGCCGAAAGATAGTTTCGCATAGGTTCCTCTAAGGTGATGGTAATATCTACATCTTGACATAAATATCACATGCAGGGTTTAATCCCAAACCAAGTATTTTGTGTTAAATAAGTTTAACGGAAGGAAAATCTCGTCCAAATGTTCGAAAAAGGATTGATGGACTTACCGTAGCACTAAAGTATCAAACGAAGGAATGAAAAGCAAAGATTGGAGCAAAACCCTTGCGGAGGGTTTTCAGAGACCTCCGCAAGGTTTTACAATTCTAATTTCCCGTGGTAAATGAAAACGTGTAAGGAGTCTTCAGATATGCTCCGCTTTTTGACCGCATCGCGGTTGAAATTGTTGCTATGTACGTTGTGTTTGCCGAAAGCGGCAGGTTCGTTGTATAATAATAAAAGTAGTAACTTCCATCAGAATAACTAAGATAACCGCTGACTCCCGGGATGCTGAAAGCCGATTGTACGGTGCCAGTATCTATTTGAGCATTGAATGCAACTGACATCGAGGACAGGGACCTCGAAACTTCCGTAGTTCCGTTACCGGGAGAGGTCGATGTTACTGTAAATGGTTCGGTTCTGAATGAGAATACATAGGGAGACAAAAATTTTGTTCCATCTTTTGACCGCATCGAAGTATCAATAGTAACTGTATAAAGCGTATCCGGAAGAAAACCACCGTTCGGATAAACGGAAAAGTAAGAATCTCCCTCATTATAATTAAAATAACCGGTAATCGCAGGATTAATTTTAAACGCGGATACGATGGAACCGGTATCAACACTACTCGTGAACTGAATCACTATTTCGTTAGACAACGAGACATTCGTACTGCCATTTTGAGGATTCGTATAACTCACTCGGAACGGTGTTGTTATAAATGTTGAAACAGACTGCTGTGGCAGGTAATGACCATCTTTGTCGTGTGCCGTCGTCATGACGGTAACTGTGTATGGTGTATTGGCGGCAAGCGGGGTCGATGAGATATAGTAAATTATTGTTGAATCACCGCAGCAGTTTTCTACCCATGTGCCGGGGACGTTTGGCGTCAGATGAATTGATGAAAATATGGATGTATCGACAGCACCGTTGAATGTCATTGAAATTTGAGCAGAAGTATAAACATTGGTTGCGCCATTTGCCGGCGAAATGCTTCGAATTCGAAAATACGGTTCGGGCTTGAATGTCATGCTGTATGAAGGTGATAACGCATTACCATTGATATCTTTCGCCGATGAATCGATATTTACGGTATAGGTCTTTCCGATCTTCCATTGATAGGAAAAAGAAAGACTGTCTATTGCATATGCAAAAAATAAATCACCTCCGACAGAATAAACAGTTGTTGTATCGATATGAACTGTCGTACCCGGAGTTGTGAGTTTTATCGCACGCCGCAACAATGTTCTGTCCATAATTTTATTGAAACGAATCTGGAGCTGGTTGGTAAAGTAGGGATCATATGGACCAACACTATTCGCCGGCGGATACGTGTTGATGACTTTCGGCATGATGGACGGATCGGTCAACGACTCATCGCCCGGTCCGGCTGGACCCTGCGGACCGGCAGGACCTTGAATTTCTTTACAACTCAATATAAGAAACACCAAAATGAATATTGCCGCACAACAAATAATTTTTGTCATGAAACCCTCCAGCGGTTAAGTGACTTCAAACCTAACTATTACCTAACGGCAAGAACAGGGAAAACGAGATGTGATTCTACCCAATAGTTCAAAGGTACTGAACGGGAAACTGAAATGCAATTCCGTGACAAAAACCAGGGAAAACATATTGAATGGTGAAAAACGAAGGGGGTGTATATTGAAGAACTATGTCTACCCGAGTCTTTGCCGTTTATGCAAATACTCGAACAATGCAACATCGAACGGCGTTGCCGTATCGAGCAAGACATAATCGATATTGTGCTCGCGGCATTCTTTTTTAAGGGAATTAATGAAATGCTTCATTTCTTCCTGGTAGGCTTTCTGGATATGCCACGGCTGGGTCGTTAATTCTTCGGCGGTTTCCAGATCTTTGAAGACGGCATCGCTGCCGAATGCAAAACTTCTCTCGAGGGGATCGAGGATCTGTATCACGATCACTTCGTTTTTTTTATGCCGGAAGTGCCGTAAAGCGCTCATCACCTCTTCCGGCTTATCGAAAAAATCACTTAAAATGATCACCAGTCCCCGTCGCTTAATCCGCTCGGCTATATTATGCAACGAGTTTGCCGTTCCGGTTTTATTGCCGGGCTTGAGTAATTCGAGCTGTCGCATGATTTCGCGCAAATATGTTTTTGTTGCATGCGGCGGCATGGAAAACCGGACCGTCTCGTCGTAAATGGTAAATCCCACAGCGTCACGCTGCTGAACCATCAATTGTGCAAGCGCAGCACAGATAAACGAGGCATATTCGAGTTTTGTTAAACGATTCTCCGATGCAAACGACATCGATTTGCTCGCATCGAGAATAAGATACGATTTGAGGTTGGTCTCTTCTTCAAATTGCTTGATGTAATACCGGTCGGTCTTGCCGTAAATTTTCCAATCGATATGCCGGATCTCATCACCGGGCATGTATTGCCGGTGCTCGGCAAATTCAACACTGAAACCGTGATACGGACTTTTATGCAGACCGGTGATAAACCCTTCCACGACGAGACGTGCTACCAGCTCCATGTTGGAAAGTTTCGCGACAACATCGGGTTGAAGATATTTCCGGTAGTCCTGAACCGTTTCCATCAGGGCTTCATTTCTTTGTTTTTTGATCGGAAGAATCCGAGGTACTTACATTTTGCTGCAATGCCTGACCGGGATCTTTCCCCATGTTCTCCAGTTCAAATTTCGCGGATTGCGCCAGCTCATGATTCGGATATTGCTGCAGAAATGATTGATAAATGGCTTTGGCACTGTCGGTGTTATGAAGTTCGTTATTGAACATAAATCCTGAAAGGAACAACATCGTCGGCGCTTCTTTGCTATTCGGAAACATCGTATAATACCGCCGGTAGGTATGTAAAGCTTTCTGTTCATCTTTCATGTCGTTCGAATAAATCGTTGCCAGCTGTGAAAGCGAGCTTTCCGCGTACGCTACCGTGGGAAACCGATCGACAATTTCTTCGAACCGGTCGGAGGCAACAGTAAAATTTTTCTGCGATTCCGCTTCTTTTCCCTCGCTATACAATTGAGAATCGCTTTTGCGTGAACAGGATGATAATATGATCAAACAGATAAGAAATGAAAAATATTTCATCGGATAATCTTTCTTTTGGTAAATTGTGAAATGGAGCTATCAAACAGTTACAATAAATTTACAAATTGCCGGACGAACAAGCAAAATCATTACGATCGTTTCAATGTCGCAACGAAAAATCCATCAGTACCGTGATGATGCGGCGTCAAGAGGGCAAAGGGCGATTCCGTTTCGGTGAATGAATGAATCGGTTGAGGAATAAGATCCCGATGGCGATCGATAAACGACTGAATAACAGTTTGATTTTCTTCGGCAAATAACGAACATGTCGCGTAGACCAGCGTTCCGCTCTGATTAAGAAATCGGGAATCACTTTCCAGGATCTCTAACTGCATTTCGGCATAATGTTGCACGATAGATTCCGCAATCGACCATTTGAACGCCGGATTTCTCCGGATCGTACCGCTTCCACTGCACGGCGCATCGATTAGTACGAGATCGGCTTTACCGATAAAATTTTCCGGCTGCAATTCTTCCCGCACTACGGTCCGAATAATGGAAATCCCCGCACGCTTTGCACGGCGTTCCAATTCCGCCAGACGTTTTCCATCGACGTCGACGGCAATAATTTCACCCTCGTTCTTCATGAGATCGGCAAGATGCAATGCTTTACCGCCGGCTCCCGCACAACTGTCGATGACGATGTTTCCCGGAAGAGGATTCGCAAGAAGGGAAACAATCTGACTTCCTTCTTCCTGCATTTCAAACCATCCATCTCTGAACGAAGATAACGATTGGCTGTTGAATCGTTTCTCCGCAATCAAACCGACCGGCGAGAGCTTGGCCGGTTCCGTATTGATTCCTTCTTGCTGCAATCTCGCCCGACATTCTTCCCTGCTTGCTTTCATTGTATTCACACGCAGGGTGATCGGGGCCGGTTTGTTGAGTGCCTGGAGCAACGATTCGGTTTCCTGACCAAAACATTCACTCCATTCCGCGATCATCCAGTCCTGATAAGAATATTTGACGCCGAACCGCACCTCTTCCGTTTCCGTTTGAAGAAAATCTAAATTCGTGTGTTGATGAAGCCAGTCAAGATATATTGTGAGGTCATGGTTCGGGAACGAAGTTTTCCATAACGTCGGCGGAATGGTTATCGCTTGTCCGTCAATGGCGGAATAGGCAGTAAGAACGGGAAGGTAACGCGCGTGCGGAGCGTTCAGGTCGGCACAGGCGGGATGCTCAATAAGAAATTGTTCAAGAAGCGTTTCTGCGAACCTGCGATGGCGAATAACGCCGAAGACTGTTCCTGCAATACAACGGCGGTCATGCGAACCCAAATATGTTCGGGCACGAAAGAATTCCGCTGTGAGTCGATCTGCAGGTTGCGTACTCTGATCGACCGTCTCCAGAAGTTCGAGGATATGACCGACCAAGGAAGAAGGGTTCATACTAACACAACGGGCTCACGCATGTCGCTGTTCATAAATGCCCTTGCCATTTTCGGGGTATTATGAGCAATACCGAACTGTCCTTTGTTGTTCATGACGATAACGCCGCCGTATCCCTCTGCCTTTTTTTGTAAAACCACGATCCCTTTTTCCGCTGCATCCTGGGAGTTGAAACCGTTTTGTTCCATCTGATCGATAATGGTTTTTGCAAGAACGACTTTAATAATAGCTTCTCCCCATCCTGTGACAGAAACTCCGCCTACTGAATTATCGGCGTACGTACCGGCTCCGATGATCGGCGAGTCCCCGACACGTCCCGGATATTTGTTTAATGTCCCGCCGGTCGATGTTCCGACACAGATATTTCCTTCGCTATCGAGCGAAACGGCACCGACGGTATCACTCGACTGACTCCATTTGCGGAATGCATCCTTCGAATTGAAATCCTCGCGGTGTTTGAGCATTTCCCAACGCTTCTGTTCCCGCGGAATAACCAGATCTTCAGGCCGGCACGCGGCAATATTATATTGCATCGCAAACCGTTCGGCACCTTCCCCGACGAGCATAACATGTTCGCTTTCTTCCAGCACTTTTCTTGCCAATGAGATCGGATTCCGGACGGTCCGGACTCCTGCAACTGCGCCGCAGCGGAACGTCTTGCCGTCCATCATACTCGCATCAAGCTCGACCTGACCGATCGCATTCAGATGGGCACCGCTCCCGGCATCAAACGTTTCGTCATCTTCGAGACTGCGGATGACCTTTTCAACGACATCAAGTGAACAAGCCCCCTGCTGCAACATTTTCCAGCCGATATTCAGCGCTGTTGAGCACCCGGATCGGTGGGCGGCGATTTCGCTTTCGGGAATATCCCACGCACCGCCGTGTACAATCAATGAAATCATGAACAGAATAAGTGATAATGATAGTTTAAACCTAATTATCATAACATACTAAAAAACGACAAGAGAATCAATGAAGGAATAAACGCGGTACTGGCTCAATTTGAACTGCGTTGAGATTGCTTCGGCACTACGTGCCTCGCAAAGACGACTTTTTTGCTTGAAATATTTCAAACTGACCCACTATCAAAAACGGAAGGTGAAATAACAATAAAAATCCCGACCACCGCCAACAGGCAGCAGCCGGGATTATTGTTAGGTTCTATTATTGAAGGACATTAATGTTTTTCTTCGCACACATATCTCTCAGAACCTTGGGCCACACGGTCACACTCACTTCACCGAGATGTGCCTTCTGCAAAAGCAACATGCAGGTTCTGGCTTGCCCGATGCCGCCGCCGACGCTGAGCGGAATTTCATCGTTCAAGATTGCCTTGTGATACGGGAGCTTCATAAAGTCCAACTGTTTCGACATCTCAAGCTGCATCTTCAACGTTTCTTTTGTAACGCGGATGCCCATCGACGTCAATTCGTGACGACGTTTGGTAACAGGATTCCACACGAGAATATCGCCGTTGAGTCCATGCATGAGCTTGCCGTTTTTCTTGATTGTCGGGGTTACCCAATCATCATAATCCGCCGCTCGCATTTCGTGCGGGTAGCCGTCTTCCAATGGCCAGCCGATACCAAGAATAAATACCGCCGGATATTTTTGAAGAATGGCGGTCTCGCGGGCTTTGCGCGGCAGGTCCGGATACATGTCGAGAATTTCTTCGGCATGCAGGAACATTAACTCATCCGGCAACGGAGGATTTTTCGTTTTATTCAATTTCGGAAATTCGGAACGGACAAACGTGTCTGCGCCTTTAATGACTTTCCAGATTTTCCGGATAACATCTTTCAGGAAATCGAGATTGCGTTGATCTGCCGTCATGACTCGTTCCCAATCCCACTGATCGACGTACGCGCTGTGATCGTGATCGAGAAAATAATCTTTACGCACGGCACGCATATCGGTGATGAGTCCTTCGCCGGCCTTCATACCGAACTGCTTCAGGGCAACGCGTTTCCATTTTGTCGCCGCCTGAACCACCTGCGCATCGATCGGATGTTTATTGTAATCGTTTGTGATATGAAACTGCACCGGCGTACGCGAACCGTCGCGATCGAGCATATCGTTCACACCGCTTTCCACATCGACAATCAGAGGAACTTCGACGCGGATGAGGTTCAATTCCTTGCACATATGATCTTCGATATATCTCTTGACCGCCGTGAGAGCAACCTGCGTTTCTTTCGGGTTCAAACATGACGTGTAATCATTGGGAAGAACTTTTTCCAGATCTTCATAATTACCGATACCGGGTCCTGCGAGATCAGCTTTTTTCGTAGACATTACGGTCATCTCCTTTCAGTGATGTTCATGAGGTCTATCTCAAAAAATTGTTACGAATAGGTTGAAGTTAATTCGGGTAAGAACGCTGAAAACAGGCGGTGAACATTGTTCACCGGAAGCTCTTGTGATGAAGAAATGTACAGTAAAGTACAAAATTATGGAGTCATAGTCAATTGGTCTGGTAGAAACGGATTTTTATATAACAAAAAGGCACCGGAGAAATCCGATGCCTTTTACAATTCGAATTACACGAATTTTCAAACCACCGGTTGTGGTTGAGTTTTCTTGACAAACTCAATCAAACCGCGGTTATTCAATTCGACGACAACCGTATCGCCTTCGGTGAATTCTCCGGCAAGCAGTCGTTCGGATAATTTGTTGACGATATATTTTTGGATGACCCGCTTCAACGGTCGGGCACCAAGAGTCGGATCGTAGCCCAACTTGGCAACCCAATCTTTCGCCTCTTCCGTTATCTCCAGCGTCATTCGTTTCCCTTCCAGCATATGCTTGACGCGGTTCAACTGAAGATCGACCACCTTGCGAAGCTCTTCCCGGTTGAGCAGTTTGAACAGAATGATCTCATCTATTCTATTGAGAAATTCCGGTCGAACCGATTGCCGGAGCATTTCAAACAATGCAACACGCAACTCTCCGTACACTTTTTCCAATTCACCGTTACTGCCGACTTCCGCGCCAAGCCGATCCTGGATAAGCTGCGAGCCGAGATTCGACGTCATGATGATGATCGTATTCTTGAAATTTACGGTCCTCCCTTTATTATCGGTCAACCTGCCGTCATCGAGCAGTTGCAGCAATAAATTGAAAACTTCCGGATGCGCTTTTTCAATTTCATCGAGTAGCACAACCGAATACGGTTTCCGCCGAACGGCTTCCGTCAGTTGCCCGCCTTCTTCGTAACCGACATATCCCGGCGGCGCACCGATCAGGCGCGAGACGGAAAATTTTTCCATATACTCGCTCATGTCGATACGGATCAACGCGTTTTCGTCATTAAATAAATATTCCGCAAGCGCGCGCGCCAGCTCGGTTTTGCCGACGCCGGTCGTTCCGAGGAAAATAAATGAGCCGATCGGGCGCTTTTCATCCTGTAACCCCGCACGGCTCCGCCGGATGGCATCACTGATTGCATGAACCGCTTCTTCCTGATCGACAATCCGTTCATGCAAACGGTCTTCGAGGTGGAGAAGTTTCGAACGCTCGCTTTCCAGCATGCGGCTCACCGGAATGCCTGTCCAACGTCCGACAATTTCCGCGATATCCTCAGCATCGACTTCTTCCTTCAGCATTTTTTTATCTTTTTGAACGGCGGCAAGCTGCGCACCGGCTGCTTTCAACTGTTTCTCCAGCGACGTAATAACTCCATACCGGAGCTCTGCCACTTTTGCAAGATTTCCGTCCCGCTCGTTACGGTCTGCTTCTGCTTTAACGTTTTCAATTTCTTCTTTCATCCGGCGCATCGACTTGATAAAATCTTTTTCATTCAGCCAGTGAGCCCGTAGGCCGCTACGCTGCTGGTTTAATTCGGCAAGCTCACGCTGAATCTGGTCGGCACGAGCGGTCGTATCTTCTCCCTTTTCACGAAGAACAGCTTCACGCTCAATTTCAAGCTGTTTGATCCGTCGTTCCACCTCATCCAATTCTTCCGGCATCGAATCGATCTCGATGCGTAATTTTGATGCGGCTTCATCGACAAGATCGATTGCTTTGTCAGGCAAAAACCGATCGCTGATGTAGCGATAACTCAATTGTGCGGCCGCCACGATCGCGCCGTCGGTAATGCGCACGCCGTGATGCACTTCGTACCGTTCTTTCAAGCCGCGTAAAATGGAAACGGTCTCCTCCACACTCGGCTCGTCAACCAGTACCGGCTGGAATCGCCGTTCGAGCGCGGGATCTTTCTCGATATATTTCCGGTATTCATCGATTGTCGTCGCACCGATAGCACGCAGTTCGCCTTTTGCAAGCGCCGGCTTGAGCATGTTGGCGGCATCGACAGCACCCTGCGCCGCACCCGCGCCGATGAGCGTATGCAATTCATCGATGAAAAGAATAATTTCCCCTTCCGACTCCGTAACTTCTTTGAGAAGCGCTTTCAACCGCTCTTCGAATTGCCCACGAAAACTGGTACCGGCAACCAATGCGCCCATATCGAGAGCAATGATACGTTTCGATTTCAGATTTTCCGGGACATCACCCTGGATAATGCGATGCGCAAGTCCTTCGGCTATTGCCGTTTTCCCGACCCCCGGTTCGCCGATCAGTACCGGATTATTTTTCGTTCTCCGCGAAAGAACCTGCAAGACGCGGCGGATTTCTTCATCACGACCGATCACCGGGTCGAGTTTTCCCTTGCGCGCGAGTTCGTTCAAATCGCGGCCGAAACGCTCTAACGATTGATATTTTTCTTCCGGCGTTTGATCCGTTACCCGCTGGGTTCCACGGACATCTTTCAATGCTTTATAAATTTCTTCTTTCGTTACGCCCTGATCGTTCAATAATTGTGTTGCGGGAGATTTGACGGACAATATGCCCAGCAATAAATGTTCCGTGCTCACATAATCATCATGCAATAAAGTCGTTTCTTTCAAGGAAGCTTCAAAAAGCTGGTTGATTGCCTGACTCAAAAATTGATTTCCGACACTCGCACCGGTGACTTTCGGCAGCTTTTCGATTGCTTCATTGATTTTAATTTTTATGTAGCCGACATTCGCCCCGACTTTTTGCAGAATAGGAAGGACAACTCCCTGACTATCCTGCACCAGTGCAGCAAGCAAATGTTCCGGCTCAATCGATTGATTGTTGTAGCTCGCAGCAATTTCCTGTGCGTTCTGCACCGCTTCCTGCGATTTAATTGTAAATTTATTGAAGTTCATAGTTGTCTCGTTTCTGTTCCTGATCGTTCAGGGAAAGAACCCCATTAGGTTTTTTATTTTTCCCTGATTCCTGTTCTTCCATCTTCTTTCCGGCTTTTTCTTCTACGACGACTTCGACTGCTTCCTGTTTGTCTCTTGGTTGAAAATCATGAAATGCGGTCAGAGTTGCAATTCCGGATCGCCGATTGGAGAATTTTCCGGAAGCGATGGCAAACACCAAGCTCACTGCCAATAATATCAAAACACACCAAACAATAAAGTCAGTCATAAAATTCAACCCTAAAACATCAAAGCCGCTTCAGTATTGTATGACCAACACATCGGCGGCTTTGGATATTCTCATCGCCGACTCGCGCGTTCGGCATCGATATGATTATTTCTTATCTTTGTCGTCCACGACTTCGAAGGAAGCATCCTCAACGGCCTTACCGTCTGATTTCTTTTGCTCACTACCGGAAGACCCTTGCGCACCGCCCGGAGGAGGTTGCTGACCACCCTGAGCGCCCGGCTGTCCGGCAGCGGTAGCCGCCTGGTACATCGCACCGGAAGCTTCGTTCCATGCTGTGTTCAATGTCTCCATCTTCGCTTTGATGTCCCCTATGTTGCTGGATTTAATTGCAGCATCGAGTCCATCGGCAGCCGATTCGACTTTCGATTTCATTTCGGACGGCATCTTGTCGCCGAATTCCTTCATCTGCTTGCGCGTCTGGAAGACAAGGTTGTCGGCTTGATTTTTTGTATCGACTTCCTCACGCCGTTTTTTATCATCTGCCGTATGCGCGGCAGCATCCTGTTTCATCTTATCGACTTCTTCCTTGCTTAAGCCGCTTGACGATGTGATGCGGATGCTCTGTTCTTTGCTCGTCGCTTTATCCTTCGCCATCACATGCAGTAAACCGTTCGCATCGATATCGAATATTACCTCAACCTGCGGGACACCTCGCGGCGCCGGCGGAATTCCGTCGAGATGAAATCGTCCCAGCGTCCGGTTATCGGTTGCCATCGGGCGTTCGCCCTGCAAGATGTGAATTTCAACGGACGGCTGACTATCCGATGCCGTTGAAAAGATCTCGCTCTTCTTCGTGGGGATCGTCGTGTTGGCAGTAATCATCGGTGTCATCACACCGCCAAGTGTTTCGATGCCGAGCGTTAACGGTGTCACGTCGAGCAACAGGACATCGGAAACATCACCGGAAAGCACGCCGCCCTGAATTGCCGCACCGACTGCGACAACTTCATCCGGGTTCACGCCTTTGTGTCCTTCTCTGCCGAAAATATCTTTTACCAATTGCTGCACGCGTGGTACACGCGTCATACCGCCGACAAGAATGACCTCATCGATCTGATTCGTGCTCAGTCCGGAATCGCGAATCGCCTTTTCGACCGGCGGAACACACTTTTGAACGAGATGTTCTACCAGTTGTTCGAATTTTGCACGCGTGATGGTCAGGTTCAAATGTTTCGGACCATCGGCTGTGGCGGTAATGAACGGAAGGTTCACTTCCGTCTGCAATAATTGCGAAAGCTCCATCTTTGCTTTCTCTGCAGCTTCACGCATACGCTGCAACGCCATCGGGTCTTTGCGCAGATCGACGCCTTCCTGTCTCTTGAATTCGTCAGCGATATAGTCGAGTAAACATTGATCAAAATTATCGCCGCCGAGATGTGTATCGCCGTTCGTCGATTTCACTTCGAACACGCCGTCGCCAAGTTCGAGAATGGAAATATCGAACGTGCCGCCGCCGAGATCGAATACGGCAACTTTCGAATCTTTATGTTTCTTATCAAGTCCGTAGGCAAGAGCCGCGGCCGTCGGCTCGTTGATAATGCGCCGAACGTTCAAGCCGGCAATTTCGCCTGCTTCTTTCGTTGCCTGCCGTTGTGCATCGTTAAAATACGCAGGAACGGTAATCACCGCCTCGGTGATTTTCGTGCCGAGATAATCTTCTGCAGTCTGTTTCATCTTTTGTAAAATCATCGCGCTGATTTCCGGCGGCGAATACATCCTGTCGCCGATCTGCACGCGGGCAGTATTGTTCTCGCCCTGCACGACTTTATACGGAACGAGTTTCATTTCTTCACTCACTTCATTATAAAATCGTCCCATGAAACGCTTGATCGAGAAGATCGTGTTTTGCGAATTCGTGATTGCCTGCCGCTTCGCCGCTTGCCCGACCAGACGTTCACCGCTTTTCGCAAATCCGACGATTGAGGGAGTGGTTCGCGCTCCTTCCGAGTTTGCGATCACAACAGGATCGGTCCCTTCCATCACAGCAACAACAGAGTTCGTCGTTCCCAAATCGATTCCAATTATTTTTCCAGCCATTGTCATTTTCTCCTTTTGCAATAATATAGTGTCCGGCAAATACTTTTACCGGATCAATACTTTATTTTAGAACTATAACCTACAATGCCCATGCCAACGATTTTTTAAAAAAGATTTCGATTTTAATGCATTTTGAATGATTCTTAAAAATCTGCCTGATGAGGATTGCTGTCAGCATGTCAGAAACGACCAAAAATACTGACATTAAGCCGATTTTCTTGACAGAAGTCGTGCCTTGACTTTGGGTAGGTTTTTCGCTACCATCAGAGCGTTATGAACGAGAAAGAAATCCGACCGTACATCCTCACGCAGATGTTTGGAAAAAAGATTTTTGCATTTGATGTCCTGGATTCAACCAATGTCAAAGCAAAATCGCTGGCTCTCGATAACGTCCCGGAAGGAACAGTCGTTATCACCGATAACCAGATAGCCGGAAAAGGAAGATTAGGAAGAACATGGAGTTCGGAAGCAGGAAAGAACCTGACATTTTCCGTCATCATTCGCCCGCGGATTGCTTCTCAACATCTCGGAATTCTTTCCCTGTATGCCGGCGTTTCCATCGCACGTGCAATATCACAACTGACCAATAAGACTGTTCGCTGTAAATGGCCCAACGATATTCTTCTGAATAAGAAGAAGGTGTGCGGAATTTTATCGGAATCTATCATCTCGAACAGTTCACTAACTCCCGTGATTATCGGCATCGGCATCAATATTAATCAAAGAGATTTTTCTTCCGAACTTCACGGGAAAGCCACATCGTTGGCAATCGAAACCGGAAGAGAATTCGACCGCTGGACAATTCTCGCCGAAATATTGCAGGAAATGGAAACGAGCTATGCCGACATTCAGGCGGGTTCATTCGACACAATTCTACGACAATGGACAGAATATAGTTCATTCATCGGTCAACCGGTCAGCATCGACCAGCACGGAACGATTGTCCACGGTATCGCTTCTCATGTTGCAGCTGACGGAGGACTGGTCATTCGCTCGAACGGCAAGGAAGTAAAAATTCTTGCCGGTGATGTAACAATCACTTCTTGAAAGATCATTTTATGATTCTTGCCATCGACATCGGAAACACGAATACTCATGCGGCAATTTTTCAGAAAAATAAAATCCTTGCCGAGTTGCGATTTGCCAGTCATCGCGAACGGACACCGGATGAAGTGTGGCTGTATCTCAAATCTTTTTTTGACGGTAAAACAATTTCCGTCAAACAGATCGAGGGCATCGTCATCAGTTCCGTCGTCCCTGCAATCACGGAGGCTTACTCTCAGGCAGCAAAACTTCATATTCATCACACACCTGTTGTTGTCAGCGGCACGCTCGATATCGGCATGGCAATTCAGTACGACGATCCTGCAACCCTCGGTGCCGATCGGATTTGCGCGGCGGTTGCTGCCTTTCAACGGTATGGCGGACCATCGATCATCATCGATTTCGGAACTGCAACCACCTTCGATGCCGTTTCCAAGAAGGGAGAATTTTTAGGCGGGGTCATTGCGCCGGGAATTCAAACCGCAGCAACGGAACTTTTCCGGAAAACCAGCCAGCTCACCAATGTGGCTCTTCAGTTTCCAGCCAATGTTCTCGGCAACAATACCGTTGCGTGTATGCAATCGGGCGTTCTCTTCGGAGCTGTCGAAGCAACCGACGGCATGATCAGGCGCATTAAACGTGTCGTGGGAAAGCATGCAATCGTTGTTGCAACGGGAGGGTTTGCACCATTGATTTCAGAATTAAGTCATGAAATCAAATACATCCAGCCGACACTCGTTCTGGAAGGGGCGAGATTAATTTTCGAACATTCACGCCGGAAGAAAAAATAACGATCGGCTTCGCTTCGTATAAAACAAAAGAGCATCCCGCGGGATGCTCTTTTTCATTTATCCTGGACGATCGATTATCGTACGCCGAAAATAGAAACCGACGCTTGAGCGAATTCAATGAGGGGACCGAAATACAACCCGATGAGAAGTATCGGAATCACCAAAATCAAAAGGACGATAACCTGCGAGACCGAAAATGAAATGGGTGATGTCGATTCCGGCGGACCGCTTAAGAACATATTTTTCAAGATGCGGACATAATAATAGAGCGAGACAACGCTGTTCAGCACACCGACAATGGCAAGCCAGATCCATTTCGCATTGATCAAAGCCGCAAAGATATAAAGTTTACCGATAAAGCCGGCCGTCGGAGGAATACCGGTTAACGAAAGAAGAAAAATGGTCATGACGACGCCGGCAAAAGGTGAACGATATCCCAGCCCTTTATAGGAATCGATATCTTCACTGCCGATTTTATCCGCAATCAGCATCACGAGATAGAATGCGCCGAGGTTCATAAAGAGGTAAACGGAAAAATAGACCATGACCGCCGCGATACCCTCATTACTCAAAACGACAACACCCAAAAGCATATAACCTGCGTGAGCGATGCTGGAATAGGCAAGCAGCCGTTTCAAATTCTGCTGCCAAATAGCGACGAGGTTACCGAGTGTCATCGTCAGAACCGCGATGATGGCTAACACTTGATTCCATTCAAACCCGTGGAAGATTGCCCACATGCCCGGGGCAAGATTGCCGACCGCCGGATCAAAAAATGCCACTTTAAAAAATCGAATCATCATGGCAAAACCGGCCGCTTTCGATGCAACGGAAAGAAATGCCGTTACGGTGATCGGTGCGCCTTCATACACATCGGGCGTCCAGAAATGGAACGGCGCCGCGGATATTTTATATCCGAAACCGGCAATAATGAAAATACCGGAGACGATAAGGGCAAGAATATTGACATCCCCTGCCATCAATGCCCTGTTGATGCCGTAAATATCGACAGCACCGGTCAGTCCGTACATCCAGGAAATGCCATACAACATCAATCCGGAGGAAACTGCACCATAGATAACGTACTTCAACGATGCTTCACTCGAATCGTTTTCATCTTTCATAAATCCGGCAAGGATGTATGAACTGATGCTCGTCAGTTCGAGAGCAATGTACATCATCAAGAGATTGCTCGCTCCGGTCATGAGGAACATACCGAGGGTTAACGATACGAGCAGGGCGTAATATTCACCGAGATGCCGTTTACCGGTCTGCAATTCTTTCGATTGCAAAGAAAATATCATGACCAGGAAACTGCTTGCGAGAATGATGAATTTGAAAAAGATAGAAAATCCATCCACGGCAAACATCTGGAAGAAAATCGAGCTGGGTGTTCCGGAAGATTGTTCGACGACAAAATACGCGGTCACGATCAATCCGGCAATAGCAATCCCCGCAGAAATTTGTGCGCGCGTTCCCTTCAGAAAGAGATCGACGAGAATCAGCACACAAAATGTAACCGCGAGAGTCGTTTCCGGCCGAAGCAGTGTAACACTATTGAGGATTTGATCAAGCATTGGAATTCATCATAATCGAATTAATGGACAAGCATTGAGACTGCACCGCTTTTATTGATAACATCGACAAGCGTATTGACTGCCGACGTCATAAGATTAATAGCAGGCGACGGATAAATGCCGAGAAAAATGACGATTACGGCAAGAGGAACAAGCGTGAATAATTCTCTTCCGTTGATATCGGGAAGCGATTTCCATTTTTCCGGAATCGTTCCAAGGAACACACGTTGCAGTGTCCAGAGCATATACGCCGCAGTGAGAATAATGCCGAGCGTCGATGCAATCGTAATCGAGCGGATCGCTTCCGATTGAAATGCACCGAGGAATGAAAATGCTTCACTGATAAAACCGCTGAGCCCGGGCAAGCCGAGTGCAGCGAAAAATGCAATCGTCATAATGCCGGCGTACTTCGGCATCTGGTTCATCAAGCCGCCGAACTCGTTCAACCCCCGCGTATGTGCACGATCATAAATCACGCCGACAATCAAGAAGAGCATTGCGGTGATCGTTCCGTGATTGAACATTTGAAATATGGCGCCGGTAATTCCCTGCGTGTTCAGAGATGCAATGCCAAGGATGACAATGCCCATATGACTGATACTCGAATACGCGATTAATTTTTTGAAATCATCCTGCGCCATGGCGCAAAGCGCTCCATACACTATATTAATGAATCCAAGAATCGCCAGTGGCACCTGATAATGCAAGGCTGCATCGGGGAACATCGGTAAACTGACGCGAAGAAGGCCGTAGGTTCCCATCTTCAACAGCACGCCGGCAAGAATAACGCTGATTGCCGTCGGGGCTTCGACGTGTGCGTCCGGAAGCCACGTATGAAAAGGAAATATCGGGACTTTGATCGCAAACCCGATAAACAATGCGATGAACGCAACATATCTCCACGATGTATTGAACCCTCCGAGTAAAGAATTCGCATCGAAGTTTGCCGGATTCATCATAGCAAGCATGTTGAACGTATGCATTTTTTCTCCCGTTGCCGGGTCAACCACGCTCACACTGAAGTACAATGCCAGCAACGCCAGCAGCATCAATACGCTGCCGAACAGTGTATAGAGGAAAAATTTTATTGCCGCATATTCACGCCTCGGACCGCCCCAAACGCCGATCAGGAAATACATCGGGAGAAGCATCAGTTCCCAGAACACGTAGAAGAGGAAGAAATCGAGCGAAACGAAAACTCCCATCATCCCGGCATCGAGCAGCAGAAGGAGAGCAAAATAACCCTTCAATGATTTCTCGATTCCCCACGATGCAAACACTGCGACGAATGAAATCAGTGCCGTCAGAATAACCATCAACACGCTCAAACCGTCGATCCCGATAAAATAATCGATATGCACACGACCGAACCAGGCAACCGATTTAATATCGATCCACGATGCTTTCTCGACAAATTGGAATCCTTCCTGCGTATTGATGCCCGCCATGCCACGATTAAAATTCATGTAGATAACAGCAGCAAGAACTACTTGCGCTCCGGCAATGAAAGCGGCAGTCCAACGAAATGCGTTCTTATTCTCTTTCGGAAGAAGAAGAACGATAATCATCCCAATGATCGGGAGAAACGTGATCCACGTTAAAACGCCCATGGTTACAAATTCCTTCCAGTAAACAGCATATTATTCATAGTGATTTTAAAAACAGTTATGTCGCCGGTACTATTTCAAAAAAACGAACATCAGAATCATCATGCCGAGCAAAACCAGGGCAATGTACGATTGCACTCTTCCGGTTTGAAGTTTTCTCATCACGGCACCGGTAAACCCCGAAGAAAGTGCAACACCGTTCACAAGACCGTCGACAACATACTTATCGAAACCGCCCGCACCGGACCAGAAGAAAAATAATGTCAGCCCGCCGGTGAGTATCGCCATCAGAATTGCGCTGACAAACGATTGCTGCATCCAGAACCATTCGCCGATCCAAAACGCAACCAAACCTGCAACGATAACGCCGACAATAAGAAATGCCGTTGCACTGAATCGCTTCCCTTTTGCATGCGCGTCATAGCCGAACACAACGGCGATTGTCCAGCTTGCGACGCCGTTCACAAAACCGTCGACGACATACGTATCAAACCATCGGAGAGCACGCGTCAATGCAAGCGTTCCGCCGACAACAACGGCGCCGTACAATTCGTCGAAATACCACTTGTTCAATAAAAATTTATAGAGACCGTTCAGGCGTGCGGCCCAGGCGTCGGCGTCAATCTTCTTCCAATAATATGTGACAAAGGCAAGAAGCATACCAAGTCCGGCAACCAGCAGCGAAAGTATCATCGCAGTATAATGTGCCTGATGATGTGCTTCTTCGAAGACTTCATTGCTTGCTGCCTGCACGGAAGCGGGCACCACCGATACTGGCCGTTCGACGGCGTGTGCAAACCAGCCGTTACCTGCATCGATCGGATTGTTCGAATAGAAAATAAAAATACTGAGGGTTGCAAAAACAACCAGGGGAATCGTCATCGTCTTGGGAGATTCATGAAGATGTTCGAAACGATGATCATCGACATGTTTTCCGAAAAATGTCAGGATAACCATGCGAAACATATAAAATGCAGTCAACCCGGCAACGAAGAAACCGATAATGGGAATAAGGTAATGTCCGGTCAATTGGCCGAATGCCAGCGTCCCGGCAAGAATCGAATCTTTACTCAAAAATCCCGATGTCAGCGGCACACCGCTGATCGCCAGCGTAAACATCAGGAACGTATAAAACGTCACGGGCATTTTCTTTCTCAAGCCGCCCATATTGCGGATGTCCTGCGCATCGGTATGATGATCATTCTGGTGATGTAATGCATTGTGCATCGCGTGAATGACGGAACCGGATCCAAGAAACAATCCCGCTTTGAACATTGCGTGCGTAACCAAATGGAAAAATCCGGCAGTATACGCACCGACACCAAGTCCCAACACCATATAACCGAGCTGGGAAATCGTCGAGTAGGCAAGAACTTTTTTAATATCGTTTTGTGCGATGGCAATGGTTGCGGAAATAAATGCCGTAATGGCACCGATATATGCAATCACGAGCAATGCATCGGCGGTCATCATCGGAAACGTACGAGCGATAAGATAGACGCCTGCGGCAACCATGGTCGCGGCATGAATCAACGCGCTCACCGGCGTCGGACCTTCCATTGCATCGGGAAGCCAGACGTGCAGAGGAAACTGAGCCGATTTTCCTATCGCTCCGCAGAAGACTAAGATTCCTGCAGCGGTCAACCATGCTTCACTGCCCATCGGAATGTGCCCGCTGCCGATGGCACTGAAAATCTCCTGGAAGCCGAACGTGTGAAATGTTAAATAGAGAATCATGATGCCGGTAAACATGCCGACGTCGCCGATGCGGTTGACAATAAATGCCTTCTTCGATGCATTTGCCGCGGATTGTTTTTCGTACCAATGTCCAATCAGAAGATACGAGCTCAATCCTACCAATTCCCACCCGACGTACATCGTGAAGAAATTACTTGTCAGAACAATCATCAGCATCGAAAACGTAAAAATGCCGAGGTATGCAAAATACCGCGAGTACCGGACATCGCCGTGCATGTAACCGATGGAAAACAGATGCACAAGCGAGCTCACCAACGTTACCACGACCAGCATGATGGCCGAGAGGTTATCGATCGTCAATCCTAAATTGACCTGAAGCGAACCAATCACCGGCACAGCACCGAACGAAAGCCATTGGAATGTATAATTGATCGGCCCTTCGATCGATAATTTCTGCACCAACATGATAACGGAAAGGATCAAACAAACAAAAAGAATCGATGTGCCGAACCAATCGCCCTGCCGCGGGAATCGCTTCCCGAAGAAAATCAGAACGACAAAACTCAATAGCGGAAGAAGGAGAATTGCAACGGCAAACTGTATCAAGATTTCGGGCGACAAATTCCTATTCCTTTAGTTTATTGATTTCATCCACATTCACAGTGTGGAAGCGCTGATAAATATTCAGCACGATCGCCAGCGCGATGGCGGCTTCAGCGGCAGCAAGAATAATAACGAACACCGCGATCGCCTGTCCGTCCAGTTTCATTCCGCCGTACCGTGCGAACGCGATAAAATTGATATTGGCGGAATTCAAGATCAACTCGATGCCCATCAGTACGAGAATTGCATTCCGGCGAGTGACGACGCCGTACAATCCCAATGAAAAGAGAATCGCGCTGATGATAAGATAATGTGTGAGACCAACCTGCATATCAATTCAAAAGTTAAAAGTCAAAAGTAAAAATGAAAAAGTCAAAATGAAAAAATCAAAAAAACCATTTTATTTCTTACCGACTGAGAACTTATCTTTTCGGGCAATCATTGCCGCTCCGATTAACGCCACAAGCAAGACGATGGATGCAACTTCAAACGGCAGTGAATATGTCGTGACAAATAATTCGCCGAGAGAATTTGCCGTGGATTGCGGAGCGGGAATACCCTCGACGATTTTCCAATCGGTCAGGTACACGATCGCACACAAAAAAGGTGCAAAAACGCCGATGATCAACAGCAACGCGGGCATCGTTTGCAATGTGCCGGTTTTCATATCGACGCTGATAACTTTATTCGTCAACATCACGCCAAAGAGCAACAGGACCAAAATACCGCCGACATAAATCAGTACCTGCGCGACGGCAATAAAATCGGCATTCAGCAAAACGTAAATTCCCGCCACACCGAAAAAAGTGAACAACAACGAAAACGCCGAGTAAATAATATTTTTTGAAAAGACGACAATAATGCCGGAGCCAATGGTGATGATCGCAAAAAAGTAAAATATGATATCGTAAAAGTTCATGACGGTTTTGGAGGAGTTGATGCCGGTGGAGCGTCGGGCGGTTTTACGGCCGGTGTTGCCGGAGCGGCAGCTTTTGCAGCGGCAGCAGCTTGCGCGGCAGCGGCTTTTTTCGCCGCTTGTTCTTTTTCGTATTCCGCAGCGCGCGCTTTGATATCGACAACTTCAGCCGGCGTTACTGCCGCATAATTATAAATAAGATTATGCCGGTCGTATTCGGAAAACTCATACACGTCGGTCATTTTGATACATTCCGTCGGACAGGGATACACGCAAAGTCCGCAATAACAACATTTCGCAATATCGATATCGAATTCCGTCACCCACAGCCGCTTCTTCTGCCCTGTCGAAGTCATTCCCAAATCATCCGTCGGGAGTGATTTAATGGTTTCGATTTTAAAACAATTCACGGGACATGCCATATCGCACTGGAAGCAGCCGATACAATCGTCCATATTGACATATAACCGGTTGCGCGCGCGTTCCGGCAATTTCAATTTCACGTCGGGATATTGGATTGTTACGGCAGGCGTGAAGAGATGCTTGAACGTAATCTTCATGCCGACGAGCACGGTCCAGATTCCTTGAAAAATATCTTTAAAATATTGTTTCATTGTCCGTTAAAGGATCATCCATAATCCGACGCCGAGGACGCACACAAACGCCCACGGTATCAATACTTTCCAAGCCACATACATCAATTGATCGACGCGCAGGCGCGGCAATGTCCATCGCAGCCACATCTGCACAAATACGAAGAACATTCCTTTCGACAAAAACCAGAACATACCGAAAATGGGACCGCTCAGGAAATCGCCGAACGGACTGTTCCATCCGCCGAGGAATAATGTCGCACCGATTGCCGATACGGCAAACATGTTCGCATATTCCGCGAGGAAGAAGAGTGCAAATTTCATCCCGCTGTATTCGGTATGATATCCCGCGACAAGCTCCGATTCCGCTTCCGGAATATCGAACGGCGTGCGGTTCGTTTCCGCAAGAGACGAGACAAAATAAATGATAAAGGCAACGAACACAAACGGAAATTTCTGAAAGACGTACCAATTCCAGAACCAGCCGGTTTGTGCCTGATTGATTTGCTGAAGATTGAGCGATCCGGCAATCATCACAACGGCAAGCAGTGCAAGTGCAGTCGGAATTTCGTAACTGATAATTTGTGCGGCCGAGCGCAATGCGCCGAACAACGACCATTTGTTATTTGACGACCAGCCCGCCATGAGAATTCCTACAACAACGAGCGATGAGACGGCAATAATATAAAAAAGACCGACATTGATGTTGCTTCCGATAAACCCGCTGCTGAACGGGATTGCGGCAAATGTTGCATACGAACCGATGAACACGACAAATGGGGCAAGAAGATGGAGTTTCTTATCGGCAGCGGCGGGAACGATATCTTCTTTCTGAATCAGCTTCAGAATATCGGCAATAGTTTGCGCCCAGCCATGCCACCCACCGGCACGCATCGGTCCGAGACGGTCCTGCATGTGGGCAGATACTTTCCGCTCAAGCCATACTGCGCCCAGAGCGTACGGAACGATCCACAACAGAGGCACGAACGCCATGATGATGTACGTCAGCAGATCACAGTGGAGAATATCGTTTAACAATTGTTCCATAAATTATCTGTCGACCTCCCCAAGCACGATATCGGTACTGCCTGCGATAGCAACGATATCGGCAATCATATAACCGCGGCAAACTTCCGGCAGAACGCTCAAGTTGACAAACGACGGTGAACGTCCTTTCACGCGGTACGGGCTCGCTGTTCCGTCACTGACAATATAATATCCGATTTCTCCGCGGGCAGATTCGGTACGAACGTACAGATCGCCGGCATTCGGGCGAATCCGTTTCGGAATTGCCGAGTGCACATCGCCGTCGGGAATTTGCTCCAGCGCTTGTTCTATAATATTAATGCTTTGTTCCATTTCCCGCATGCGCACCATATACCGGTTCCAGCAATCACCGACTACGCCGACGTCACCTTTCCCAACCTGCACTTCCCACTGAAATTTATTATACACCGAGTACGGATCATCGCGCCGCAAATCCCAATTCACGCCGGAACCGCGCAGCATCGGACCGGAACAGGCGTACGCAATTGCCACGTCGGCAGGTAAAATTCCGACATTTGCCGTACGCTTGATGAAAATATCGTTGTACGATAAAAGGTCATTAAATTCTTTGATGTTCGGCCGGAAGTATTTGCAGAATGCTTTGGCTTTATCGATAAACCCGGGCGGAAGATCGTGCGAAACGCCGCCGATCCAGATATAATTATAGAGTAATCGTGCACCGCATGTTGTTTCGAACAGATCGAGAATACGTTCGCGGTCACGGAACATAAAGAGAAACGGCGTAAACGCTCCGATATCGAGACCGTATGTTCCGAGAGCAATCAAGTGCGAGGCGATACGCTGTAATTCGAGCATAATCACGCGAATGTATTCCACGCGTTCGGGAACCTGGATACCAAGAAGCCGTTCTGCGCCAAGAACAAAGCCATATTCCATATTCATTGCAGCACAGTAATCCAGCCGGTCGCAGTACGGAATAACCTGCTGATAATTCGTCATGGCTTCACAATGTTTTTCGAAACAACGATGAAGATAACCGATATGAGGAATAACCTCAACAACGATTTCACCATCAACAACAAGCTCGAGCCGAAGCACACCATGGGTTGACGGATGTTGCGGACCCATATTGATGATCATCTCTTCGGTACGAAGAGTGCGGCCGTTCGATGTTTTCACTATTGGATGAGATGTTTCGAACATTTCAGAATGCAAAATTAATACGGAACTTTCATGCCCTGGTAAAACTCCGGCACTTTATAATCTTTTCGCAACGGATGCCCATCCCAATCTTCCGGTAACAGCATGCGCCGCAAATCGGGATGACCGATAAATTTTATACCGATGAGATCATATGCTTCGCGTTCATGCCAGTTTGCCGTAGGCCAGATCGAGGAAACCGACGGCACTTCCGGTTTATCGGCAGGCACTTCCACCTTCAGGGTGATTTTATGCCGATGCTGCATCGAAGAAAGATGATAGACGACACTGAGAATATTCTTTCCATTATCGACACCGCTCAGGCACATCAGATAATCAAACAGCAATTCCGGATCCTGCCGAAGTGTCGTTGCAATTTCTTTGATAGAAGAGGCCGAAACTTTTAAACATGGCTCGAGAACTCCTTCAATTTTCACGTCAAGAATTTTGTCGGAGAACTGCGCTTTGAGTTTTTCGGAAATCTGTTGAGGGGTCATTGGATATCAGGCGGTCTTTTTGACGGAGCTATGCTGACGAATTTTATCCTGCAGTTTCAGCAATCCTTCGATCAACGCTTCGGGACGCGGAGGACAACCGGGAACGTAGACATCGACCGGAATCACGCGATCGACACCCTTCAAAACGTGGTAACCATGTTCCCAATACGGTCCGCCGCAATTGGAACAGCTTCCCATCGAAATGACATATCTCGGTTCCGACATCTGATCATAGAGCCGTTTGATCCGGCTTGCCATTTTCAACGTCACCGTACCGGCAACAATCATAACATCGGATTGGCGCGGCGTGGCACGGAAAAAGATCCCGAACCGATCGAGATCGTAATGCGAAGCACCGGTTGCCATCATTTCGATAGCGCAACAGGCGAGACCGAACTGCATTCCCCAAAGAGATGAAAGACGTGCCCAATTGAGCAAGTTATCAAGCGAGGTAATGACGACGTTGCTGTTATTGAATTCTTTATCTAATAATCCCATACAATTATACCGGAACTTCTTTTTGCTGTGGTTGATCTTCGATTGTGAACGATGAATGGTGTTTGAGTATTTCCGGTTCCGGCTTATCCCAATCCAGATCGCCTTTCACCCAGACATGGGCGTATCCGACAAGCAGAATAGCAAGGAAGATCAGCATTTCGACAAAAGCATACATGCCGAGATTTTTATAGACGAGTGCCCAGGGAAAGAGGAATATAATTTCCACGTCAAAGAGGAGAAAAATCAGCGCGACAACATAAAAACGAATGTTGAACCGCACCCAGGAATCGCCGACAGGCTCTTCACCGCATTCGTACGTAGTTAATTTATTGGGATACCAGCGTTTCGGTCGGATCAGCCACGCGAAAACAAGACCGCCAGCAACAAAAATTGCGCTGACAATGAAGAAGATAAACACGCGTCCGAATTCAGTGAGCATGACCAGCGTTCGCAATGAGAATTGAACTATCTTTTTTTCAGCATCGGAATATAGAAAGAAATAGATTGAAAGTCAAAAAATTTCATAAAGAAAAAATTATATAATGATACCGCGACGTCAATCGATGTTCAGGAAGAATTTCTGGATTTTTATTATTTCGCACAGTATCTCTATTGTGAGTAGACATCGGCAGGATCCTCGGTTTCCGGCATCACCTCCCAGGTTGGAATACCGCACCTATTTGATGCTTTTGGGGGCCGTCAACGAGCTTTTCACAAAAAAAATTTTCGGAATGAAACCGGTGTTACGAAGGATCCCACTCTGTTTCTGAAAAATTACTCAAGGCATTACTGTAACGGGCAAGTACAAACAGAAAATCGGAAAGCCGGTTGAGATAGATGACGGGATTTTTCCCGATGGATGGTTCGACCTGAGCGAGGTGGACGACAATGCGTTCGGCGCGGCGGCATACCGTGCGCGCAAAATGGACCATTGCCGATGTGCGGCTCCCACCGGGAAGAATAAATTTCTTCAGGGGAGTAAGGTGAGATTCCAGCCCGTCAATATTTTTTTCGATTCGACCAATGTGCGATTCCTGAATACGCTGGATAGGAGACGTTGGTCTTTCTTCGGGCGTTGCCAGATCTGCACCAAGTGTAAACAGATCATGCTGCAATTCATCAAAAAACAGATCGAGTTCTTTAACGGTGTTCAACGAACGGCAAACCCCGATGACACTGTTTAATTCATCCACCGTACCGTACGCATCGATGCGCAGGGAATTTTTCGGTACGCGCTTTCCACCGTACAGAGATGTCTCTCCCGCATCTCCCGTTTTTGTGTATATCTTCATGAGTACTTAGAGAAAGGTATTGGGAAAAACTTCAGAATCAGTTACAGGAAAATATCCGGAGGACAACACCAAAGATGCCGACAACCGTCACGTCAAATCCCGTGTGGGAATATATGCACAGAATTTGATTCGGAATATTGAGTGATTGCTGCACCCAGGTAGCCCCCCCATCATTGGTATGCAGTAATAAGCCGTAAGCGCCGGCAGCAAACCCTTTATTGGAATCTGCAAACGAAACCGTATAGAACCAATTATACACACCGGACGGTGTGACTGTCCATGATGAACCGCCGTTTGTTGTACGAATAATCGTACCGTTGTCGCCAACAGCTGTTGCTGTGTTGGGGTTCACCATTGCAACTGAGTACAATACATTGGCTCCTGCGCTATTCTGTTTCACCCAATCCAATCCTCCGTCAGTGGTCCACAGAATTGTTCCCTCGCTTCCTGAGACGACGCCGTTATTGGTGCCTGAAAAAGAAACCGAATATAAATTAGTGCCGACCCCTGAAGTTGCCTGAAGCCACAAACTTCCGCCATCGGTCGTCCGCAGAATCCTACCTCCATCACCAACGGCAACCCAACTGTTTGATCCCAGGTATGCTATAGAATTCAGAGTGCTTTTCGTGCCGCTCGTTTGCGACGCCCACGTAGCACCTTCATCATCGGTTCGCAGGATAGTTCCATTCGCACCGACCGTCATACCGGTCGTCCCATGAACGCTGATAAAAGCCAGATTTTGTCCCGTTCCGCTCGCCACCGAATCCCATGAAACACCGGCATCGGTAGTTTTGAGGATAAGACCGGCAGTCCCCACAATAAGTCCATCGGAGTTATCAAAAAATGCAGCTCCGTAAAGGTCATTATAAAATCCGCTCTTTTGTTTACCGACCGAATCAAACGGTGTCGTGGCAAAGGCAATGTTCGAGTAGAAAGAACGACCGATTTTATTATCCGCGTATACACGATAATTATAGGTATTGCCGCAAAGCAATCCTGCGTCATTATAGACAGTCACTGATCCGGACGTACTGTCGATAATCTGCCACAACGTATCAGGGGTCATTTCTCGTTCGATGACAAACCAGTTAGCAATTCGGGATGTGTCGATCCAATCAAGTTCAATAGTAGAGAGTGAAGTCGATTTCGCTTTAAGATACGCGGGTGCACCGGGAGGCCGATATGTGTTGACCGGCGGGGGTATAAACGGCGATTTCTGCGACTCAGTAGGGCTTGCAACTTTACATGAATTGAAAAGCGCTATTGCAGCGAGAATAAAAAAAACGAGAAGACGATATTTTGCTCGATATGATTTCAAACAAACATCTTCATCTGATAATGAGAAAATATTTCATTAGGTGTATGCATAAAAAAAACCGTAAACCCCATTTTCGTACGAAGGACGGGCTAACTCTTCTTTCCATTATTCATAAAACGGGGCAGTTCATTATAAAAATAGGCAACCGTTCTTATGCCGCCGTAAAAATTATTGAGACAGATAAATTCATCAGGCGCATGAGCGTTTTCATCCGGAACGCCGAATCCCAGCAACACGGTATCGAGTCCGAGAATTTCCTTGAATTGCACGACAATCGGAATCGAACCGCCTTCACGTTGAAACAACGGTTTCTTGCCGAATCCTTTTTCCAATGCCGATGCTGCCGCTTGAACTCCGGGACTATCCATCGGCGTAATCGCCGGTTCCCCGCCATGAAGATATCGAATGGAAATTTGAACTGTCGATGGGGCAATTTTCTTAATATACTTTTCAAAAAGTTTTGAAATTTTGGTTGAGTTTTGGTCAGGCACCAATCGCATGGATATTTTCGCTGACGCCTTGGAAGGAAGAACGGTCTTGGCTCCATCCCCCGTAAATCCTCCCCAGATACCGTTGCACTCTAAGGTCGGGCGCACCCACAACCGTTCAAGTGTCGTAAATCCTTTTTCACCGTACAATTTTTTTACGCCCAACTCTTTTGCATAACGCGCATCGTTCCAGGGAAGTTTTTTTAACGCGGCGCGTTCACGACCGGAAACCACACGGACATCCTGATAAAATCCGGGAATGGTCACGCGCCCGTTTTTATCATGAAGCCGCGCGATAATTTCCGCGAGCACCTGCACCGGATTGTGAACCGAACCGCCGAACGAGCCGGAATGTAAATCCTTATTCGGACCGACGACATCAACTTCCATATAGGAAAGCCCGCGCAGGCCGTAACAAACGGACGGAACACCTTTTGCAAACATCGACGTATCGGAAATCAGCACAAGATCCGATTTCAACAACGACCGGTGTTCCCGTACAAAAAGATCGAGATGTTCACTGCCGATTTCTTCTTCGCCTTCAATAATGAATTTTATGTTGATCGGGAGTTTGCCGGTATTTTTTAAAAATGCTTCGATACCTTTGAGATGGATGAATACCTGCCCTTTGTCATCAGCGGACCCGCGGGCATACAAGTTGCCGTCCCGCTCCGTCGCTTCAAACGGCGGCGTGGTCCAGAGTTCAATCGGATCAACCGGCTGAACATCGTAATGCCCGTAGATCAGGAGTGTCGGTTTGCCCGGCGCCTGCAACCAATCTGCATACACGATCGGATGACCTGCCGTAGAAAAAATCTGTACGTTTTGCATCCCGATTGTTTTGAGATGATCGGTGATCCATTCTGCACAGCGTTTTATATCGGGTACGTTTTCCGGATTCGTGCTGACGCTGGGAATCGCGAGGAGTGTTTTTAATTCATCTAAATATCGACTGCTATTTTGTTCAATGTATTTGAGAATGCGTTCCATACTTTTGTGTCAAATGAAGGTAACGAACAAAACGAATTGATGTTATATCTGAAGTGTAAATCAATATAATAAAGCCAAAAGGGAGTTGCAAGTTAAACTTTAGGCATGATTTTTGTGTATTATCTTTGTAAAATCGACCCAAATATTGAAAATGGCCGATGTTTTGAGTATCTTACTTGACAAGTATTTTCATTTTTGATATGCGCACGCTTATAAGCATAATAGAAATATTACTCCCTGTTCTTTACTTCAGCACGATTTGGGCATATGCACGTGCCTTTTTTAGCGGGGTTAAAACTGCCGAATCCCTGAAAACGCCGCTTTTGTATTCGACTGTCATTCTTCATTTTTTGTACATCATACTCAGGACAACGGAATACGACCATCCGCCGATAACATCCGTCTTCGAAATTCTTTCTCTCATCGCATTTACAATTGCCGTTGTGTATACGTTCATCGAGTTCAAAACGAAAAATACATCGACCGGTTACTTCATTCTCATTATTCCCTTTTTCTTTCAAATTATTTCATCGCTGTTCATCAAAGAGAATTCGGAAGTCCCTGCACTCCTGCGCAGTAATCTTCTTGGTTTTCATGTCACGAGCGCGCTGCTGGGTTACGCGGCAATTACGATTTCCGCTGTATACGGGTTTCTCTATCTCATGCTATACCATAATATTAAATCGAGTCAATTCGGATTGATTTATAACCGACTGCCGAATTTGGAAATGCTCGAACGGATGAGTTTTACGGCAACGGTATTCGGATTCCTGTTGCTCACCGTGGCAATCGTGGTCGGGCTTGTCTGGATGCCGAAAGTCTTCGGCAATATCCCGTACACCGATCCCAAATTATTCGGTACGATCGCTATCTGGCTGATTTACGCCGTTGGACTCACGGCAAAGAAAGCAGCTCGCTGGCAAGGAAAGCGCATTATCGTGTTATCGATGTTCGGTTTTGCCATCGCGATGTTCTCGATGACGATCATCAATATCTTTTTGAGCGGGTTCCATAAATTTTTCTGACGATGACGCACAATTTACTCATACGGATTTTTACATGCCGGACTTGTCCATGAATATTTTCTGTCTTGGCATCAGTCATCATACGGCGCCTGTCGGGATACGCGAGAAACTCTGGTTCTCTGCGGAAGAAATCCCTTCGGCGCTATCATCGTTGCATGAAAAATATATGCAGGAACTTGTACTGATTTCCACATGCAACCGGACTGAGCTGTATTACGTTCCGCGTGACACCGGTTGGAACGGAACACCGCTCTGGAAAATTCTTACCAGTTACAAGACCAACACACAGGAAGTCGGCGAAGCTCATTTTTATTCCTTGTCGGCAAAAGATGCGGTACAACATTTATTCGATGTTGCATCGGGAACCGATTCGATGGTTCTCGGCGACGTTCAGATTCTGAACCAGATGAAAGAAGCATTTACGCTGGCGCAGGAACAACACTGCACGGGAACGTTGATGAATCGTTTATTTCATACGACGTTCCATGTCGGAAAACGGGCACGGGCGGAAACGGAAATCGGCGAAGGCGCCGTTTCGGTCAGCTACGCAGCGGCGGAATTAGCATCCAAAATTTTCGGAGACCTCACAAAACGAACAGCGCTTCTTATCGGCGCCGGAGAAACCGGCATGCTTACCGCCAAGCATTTAACAAGCCGCAACCTTGGAACATTATTATTGACAAACCGAACCCGTTCCAGAGCAGAAGAGCTGGTCTCCCAGCTCGGCGGACGCGTTGTCGATTTCGATCGGATGACCACCGAACTTCCGCTGGTCGATATCGTTATCACTTCCGTTGAAGCACCGACGCATATTCTATCCGCCGGCGATATCCGCCAGACAATGAAACAGCGGGGAAATAAACCGCTGTTCATCATCGATATCGGGGTACCGCGGAATGTCGATCCGGCAGTTAATCAAATCGGAAATGTGTTCCTCCACGATATCGACGCACTCAACCATATTATTGATCAAAATCTTGCTCACCGGAAAGCGGAAGTTCCGAAGATAGAACAGATTGTCCGGGATGAATTTGAACAATTTCAATTATGGCACGATGGACTCGAGGTTACACCGACAATTCAACAACTCCGGGAACAATTCGAACTTATTCGCCATGAAGAGGTCGGGAAACATTTGCATCATTTCCCCACCGACAAACAGGAAGAAATCGAAATCCTCACGAAACGCATCGTGAATAAAATTCTTCATACACCCATGGTCAACCTCAAAATCGGCGACAATGAATCCGGCAAGGATGAAACCCGCGCCAAAGTTTCCATTGTCCGGAGTTTATTCGGACTGGATAAAAAACAACGGTCATGAAGAATTCACAACAATCGATCGTCATCGGAACGCGCGGCAGTCAGCTTGCACTCTGGCAGGCAAACTGGGTGAAACAGGAATTGAACACTCATTTTCGTCATCTGCATGTCGAAATTCAGATCATCAAAACAACGGGCGACAAAATTCTCGATTCGCCCCTTTCCGCAATCGGTGATAAAGGACTATTCACGAAAGAAATTGAACACGCCCTGTTGGAACATACAATAGATGTCGCCGTTCACAGCTTGAAAGATCTTCCCACCATGTTACCTGCCGGGTTGAAAATCGGTGCGATTTCAAAACGGGAAGATGTTCGCGATGTGTTTATCAGTCATCCCGACAAACCGTACAAGCGATTCGACGATGTTCCGCCGGATGCAGCTATTGCAACGGGAAGCCTGAGAAGAAAATGCCAATTGATGAGTATGAGACCCGGCCTTCGCATTATCGATCTTCGCGGAAATCTCAATACCCGTTTTGCAAAACTTGAACATTCCGATTGGGACGGGATGATTCTCGCACGCGCCGGTGTCGTGAGACTCGGTTTCAAACAGCGTATTACACAGGTGTTGCCGATCGAACAGATGATGCCGGCAGTCGGTCAGGGAGCAATCGGCATCGAAATCCGGGAACATGATCCTGCGGTTGAAAAATTTCTTGAACCACTTGCAAGCCGCGCGGCAACGATCGCAACAACCGGTGAACGGGCGTTTCTCCGGTTCCTCGAAGGCGGATGTCAGGTTCCGATCGGTGCCTACGGTCGCATCGCACGCGGAGAATTTTTGCTCGACGCCATGATCGGCAGTCTCGACGGCAAGAAGATTGTACGCGGTAAAGCCCGCGGGACACCCGACCGTTCGGAAGAACTCGGCAAGCATCTTGCCGAAACATTGTATTCGGGCGGCGGAAAAGAAATTCTTGAACAAATCCGATCCGTACCGGCAATAAAATCTTCAGCCGCCGGATAAATTTTTCGATACACCAACTCCACCTTTGTGAACGACGATAAACCGTTGACCGGAAAAACAATCCTTATTACCCGCGCTGAGCATCAGGCGGGCGATTTCGTCAATTTGATCATACAGCGGGGGGGTACACCGGTTGTGTTTCCGACAATTCAAATCCTTCCGCCCGATTCGTGGGACTCCTGCGACCGTGCGCTACAGGGATTGTATATGTACGATGGAATTATTTTCACCAGTTCCAACGGGGTCGATTGTTTTTTCCGACGATGCACGGAAAAGTCAATTCCTAAAGCGGATCTTCAATCCAAACAAGTCTTCGTTGTCGGTGAAAAGACAAAACAGGCAACGGAAAAAGCAGGCCTGTCCGTAGCCATGATGCCTGAAAAATTTACAGCATCGGATCTTTCCAGACAACTCGAACAGCAGGATCTTCACGGCAAAACGTTTCTTTTCCCACGTGGAAATCTTGGCAGCAACGTTCTGGCTGACAACTTGAAGCTTCTCGGAGCCGGCATCGATTCCGTGATTGTATACAAAACCGAGAAGCCGAATACCGAGCATATTGACAAGATCCGTTTATTGCTTGAACAAAAAAAAATCGACGTCCTCAGCTTTACGAGTTCTTCGACATTCAATAATTTTACTGCGCTGTTTTCAAAACAAGAGATGAAATCGTTCTGCACCACGGCACGGATTGCAGTCATCGGGCCGGTCACGGCAAAGACAGTTGAATCGTTCGGTTTAAATGTCGATATTATACCATCGGTTTCTACCACATCCGCATTGGTAGAAGCCATCGAAGAATTTTTTCAATCGAACAGATAAGACCGGACTCGTATTCATGACGAATGATATTTTTTTACAGGCACTCCTTCGAAAACCAACCGCACGCACACCGGTATGGATGATGCGGCAAGCCGGTCGATATTTACCGGAATACCGCGCCATCCGTGAAAAAGTGGATTTCCTGACATTATGCAAAACACCGGAACTTGCTGCAGAAGTGACGATACAACCTGTCGATATCGTGGATGTGGATGCGGCGATAATCTTTTCCGACATACTTGTCGTTCCCGAAGCAATGGGAATGCATTTGATTATCGAGGAAGGAAAGGGCGGACCGCAATTTCCGGCACCTCTCCGGACCGAACATGCAATCGCATCACTTGTCAATCCCGACCCGAACGACCGGTTGAAATTCGTGATGGATGCTCTCCGGCTGACACGTAAAAATTTAAACGGCAGAGTTCCCCTCATCGGTTTTTCAGGATCACCATGGACACTGGCTGCATACATGGTTGAAGGCCACGGTTCGAGAAATTTCAGATACATCAAGGAACTGATTTACAACGAACCGAAACTCGCTCATAAACTCCTGGAAAAACTTGCCGGAACCGTTGCCGCGTATCTCTCCGCACAAATTGCAGCCGGCGCACAGGCAGTTCAAATATTCGATACGTGGGGCGGAATTCTGACACGTGATGCGTTTCAGGAATTTTCATTACGATATATCCGGCAGGTGATCGCCGAAACCAAAACCAACGGAGCACCGATCATTGTGTTTTGTAAAGATTGCGGGCACTCGCTCGATGCAATTGCAGCAAGCGGCTGTCAGGCAGTCGGGTTGGACTGGACAACCGATATCGGCGATGCGCGTCGCTCGGTTGGCAATATCGTTGCACTTCAGGGAAATATGGATCCGACAATGTTATATGCGCGGCCGGAACGGATTCGTGAAGAAGTGAAATCGATCCTTAAAAAATTCGGCAAAGGCAGCGGGCATATTTTCAATCTCGGGCATGGTATTTTACCCGACATTCCGGTTGATCATGCAAAAGAATTCATCCGCGCAGTGAAAGAAGAAAGTCAACCATATCATAACTAATCGTTCATCATTCATTATTTAGGAGATCATCATGGCGGACAAAAAAGCATTGATTCAAGGTTTGAATGAAGACTTAGCCAATGAGCTGGGCGCTTCCATCCTGTACCTCTATCAAACTTCCACTGCCGTGGGATGGGATGGAGAAGAACTTCGTGAATTCCTTTCAGCGGAAATTACCGGTGAAATGCAGCATGCAATTTTTTTAGCGGAAAAAATCGCTTCGCTCGGCGGAAAACCGACAACAGAACCGCGCCAGCATAAGAGTCCGAAAGACGTTAAGAACATGCTCAAGTATGATTTAAAGATGGAACGCGAAGCCGTTGAAAACTACAGACTGCGCGCCATTCAAGCCGAAGAAGCCGGTGAATTCGGTCTCAAAATTAAACTCGAAGAATTGATCGTCGACGAAACAAGTCATGCCGAACAGATCGAACGTATTCTCAAAGGTATGTAACATTCAATTCGTGACGGCGGAAATAAAAACTCCCGCCGGCATTTTTTCAAACAATCACAATTACGTCACGCAATCCTTGCTTCGTACACAAACACAAGATTATTTCAAATCTCTTCAAGACAAGATTTGCAAAAACCTGGAAGCGGTTGACGGATCATCCCGGTTTTCCGAAGATTCATGGTCGCATCAGAACGGCGGCGGCGGAAGAAGCCGTGTGCTTCAGAACGGCGGCGTGTTTGAAAAAGCCGGAGTCAATTATTCCGCGGTCGACAGTATTCTTTCGGACCGAATCGCAGAACGGATGAACGTGCAACCGCAATCGATTTTTGCAACCGGCATCTCCCTCGTACTCCACCCGTTCAGCCCGATGATACCGACCGTTCACATGAATCTGAGATATCTCGAACTCGCAAGTGGCGATGCATGGTTTGGCGGGGGAATCGATCTCACACCATATTATCTCTTTGATGACGATGCGAAACATTTCCACCGGACATTAAAAACAGTTTGCGATACATATGATCCCGATCGGTATTCTCGCTTCAAGCAATGGTGTGATGAATATTTTACGATCAAACACCGCAATGAAACGCGCGGCATCGGCGGAATTTTTTTTGATTACCACCGGGACGATCTGAAGCGTTTTTTTTCTTTTATTCAGGATGTCGGTAATAATTTTCTGGATAGCTATCTTCCCATCGTCAAGCGGCGAACAGCGGAACCATGGGGCGAACGTGAAAAACAGTGGCAGCTTGTCCGTCGCGGGCGGTATGTCGAATTCAATTTATTGTATGATCGCGGAACGCTGTTCGGTTTGGAAACAGGCGGACGAACCGAATCCATTTTGATGTCGCTCCCTCCCGCGGCAAACTGGATATACGATCTCCGGATCGAACCGGCATCACGGGAAGAACGTCTTATGAAGATTCTTCAACATCCTCAATCCTGGATATGAATGCAGACCGAAATATTGCCGTCGTCCTTTTTCAACTTGGCGGACCCGATTCACTGGAAGCAGTCGAACCGTTTTTGTATAATCTTTTTTGCGACCCGGATATCATTAACTTTCCCGGAGCTTTCCTCGCACGAAAAGCATTGGCGCGTTTCATTTCCAGACGCCGCTCCCTTAAAGTTGTCGACCACTACAAAGAAATCGGCGGCAAATCTCCCATTGTCGATTTGACAAACGCTCAGGCATCGGCACTCGAGCAAAAACTTAATACGATGGTCAAAGCGAAAGTCTTTGTCGCAATGCGTTACTGGCATCCGTTAACACAGGAAGTGATCGCCGAACTCAAGAAAAAACAATATTCAAATATCGTCCTGCTTCCGCTCTATCCTCAATTTTCCAAGGCGACGACAATTTCCAGCATGAAGGAATGGAGCCGGCAGTGTAAAATCCATAATTTTGTCGGTACTCTCGAATCTTCGATCTGCTGTTATTACAATCACCCGCTCTATATCGAAGCGATCGTGGAGAATATCAATCGTATCTATCAGAAATTTTCTCATCTGAATCCGCACGATGTCGACCTGATTTTTAGCGCTCACGGAGTTCCGGTCAGTCTTATAAACGAAGGCGATCCATACCAACTGCACATCCAGGAAACCGTCCGCCTCGTTGTGGAAAAAGGACAATGGCAATCGCCGCACCGTCTCTGCTTCCAGAGTAAAGTCGGACCGGCAGAATGGCTGAAGCCTTCTCTCGACACAACAGTTCACGAGCTTGCCGCCGGTGGCAGGAAATATCTTCTCGTCATTCCGATTGCATTTGTCACCGAGCATATCGAAACTCTTCACGAAATTAATATTGAAACACGTGCAGAGGCCGGCCAACTCGGCGTCAAGCAATTTGAAATGATGCCTGCTCTCAACACTCATCCGAAATTCATAGAATGTCTTGCCGATATTGTGATGAAAAAAGTGAACAACACTTCGATCGAACTCGGCTCATGCCGGCAAGCGATAACGCTCTATGATCAAAAGAAGCCGACAATTCTTTGTCCATTTTGGAATTCGTCGAGACAATAACGAATGGAGAATATTTCAAAACATATTGTCGTCGTGGGGGCCGGAATTTCCGGCCTGTGCACTGCATATTGGTTGAAAAAACGCGGGTTCAATGTCACCGTTTTTGAAGCCGACAGCGAACCGGGCGGAACGATGAAGACAATTCGCAGGGGTGGCTGGTTAATTGAAACCGGACCGAACAGCGCACTCGAAACGACGCCGTTACTTCGCGAATTATTCGACCAACTGGAAATCACCGATCAGCGTCTCTACGCCGATGATGCCGCTTCGAAAAGGTTTATTGTCAGGAACAGCATGTTGAATGTCTTACCGATGGGTTTGGGGTCATTTCTTTCGACCCGGCTCTGGTCGGTCGGCGGAAAATTACGTCTGCTGAAAGAACCGTTCATCAAAAAAGCATTGAAGGAAGAATCGATCGCTGAATTTGTCACACGCCGTTTGGGAAAAGAATTTCTCGACTATGCAATTAACCCGTTTGTTGCGGGCGTCTATGCGGGAAGTCCGGAAAAACTATCCGTCCGGTTTGCCTTTCCGAAATTATACGCACTGGAAGCAAATTACGGAGGCCTGATGAAAGGAACAATCAAATCCCGCCGAGAGCGAAAGAAACGAAAAGAAATTGCCAAAGACCGGGCGCGTTTATTTTCATTCTCCAACGGTATGCAGACATTGCCGAATCGTCTTGCGGAAGCTCTGGGTGATTCTCTCCGATTATCCACTCAGGTTGAACATATCATTCCGATGCGAGCCGGTCGTTATCCGAAGTATACAATCTCGATTACGAACAATTCTATTCGAACTTCAGTCGACGCGGATGCAGTTGTGCTCAGCACTCCAGCATATGCCGCTTCAAACATCATCCGGCCGATCGATCCGGAAATGGCTTCCATGCTCGATGCTATTTATTATCCTCCGGTTGCGGAAATATTTCTTGGTTTCAAACATGATCAAATCCGGCGGCGATTGGATGGATTCGGTTTTCTTGTTCCTGAAGTCGAAAAGAAAAATATTCTCGGCTGCATCTGGTCGTCATCATTGTTTCCGGACCGGGCTCCGACCGGATATGTTGCACTGACGTCATTCGTCGGCGGCTCGCGCCAACCCGGCCTTGTGGACTCCACCGACGCGAAGCTGATGGAAATCGTCATGGACGATTTGCGGTCATTGATGGGAATCGATGGGATGCCTGCGCTGGTAAAAATCGTCCGCTGGAAGAGTGCCATCCCGCAATACAATGTCGGTTACGGCATGACTATCAAAGCAATCGAACGATTCGAACAAAATTATCGCGGCACGTTCTTATGCAGTAATTATCGCGGAGGAATTGCGGTCGGGGATTGCGTGATGAACGCGGAAAAAACAGTTCAGACCGTTATGGAATATCTTGCCGGCAGCTTATAATTCTACGGTACGCGTTTCAACCAGATTTCTTTCCACATAAAACAATTGTTCCGCGGGCAACTGCGATGCGAGCTCCCGTCACAATTCGTGTTATCGAGCAGAACCGTATTCTGAATCCTTTGCATTTTCCCGGTTGCTTCAAGAATAATGCGATCCACCGGCAGGGCAACATGAAATTGCTTTCCGCAAAACGCATGCATTTCCGGTGAAAATTCCATTCCTTTGTTTCTTCCGGTTTCATTCAAGGTCGCGGCGATTTCTTCCTTGCTCTTGACTTCAATAACTTCACCGGCGCGAAGATCCAATGATACATCCGGGGTTTTCGTGAGCGTTCCGCGCAGCATGCCATATTCCGGTTTGCCGAACGTCCGTTGAACTTTATTATACAAAACGATCGCCAGCGTTCGTATAACATGCCCGATCGAAACATGCCCGAAACGATAATCATTAACATACTGACTTATCTTCCACCAGGGAAGATCGTATGTGGCCCGGGATAATTCCGTCGACTGACAAAAATATGTTTCGGCATCCACTTTTGTTTTTAGCCGTATTCCGGAATCATCATTCTCAATTTTTGCCGGTGACAATTCTCTTTCCGCAACACGCTCCAGCCATGCTTCTTTCCAGAAAATCAAACATGCCCGCTGACAGCCATGGTGTGATGCGCCGTTGCACCGAATGTTTTCAAGAAACACCGCGTTGCTCATGCCGCGAACGCCCGCCAGTTCAACGCACGTTTTTTCTGCACGTTTATAAACACGAAAAGTTTTGCCGCAATACTCGCGCATCTCCGGCATAAACGGCAACAGATCAAGCGTACTTTGATCGTCGAGTGTCCGGAGAATCTCACGAAACGGTTTTACACGGACAACGTCACCGGTTCGAAGATGAAGCTTCTGTTGAATATCTGATTTCATAAATACAATTTCTTTTTGGAAAACGGATTGATCAAATCCAAAAACGCAATATATTCAAAATGAAAGACAACCGTTGTGATTTGCCGTACATTTCATATTTGAGAAATTGATGAAAAAATATACCAAATCCTAAAGCGGTAGTCAAGAAATCCTCTTTTGCTTGAATAATTCGTTCATGCATTTTTCCGAAAAAATTTGTACATTGACATCAATAAACTTCCCCCTTCAATTTCACTTTTTCATGGAGCACAATATGGTCAATATTCCTGCGCCTACGTCAACAGGGCAGAAAACGAGTCCTCCCGCGGCCAGCAAACAATCAATCACTATTATCGACAATCGAACGGGCAAACAATACGAAATTCCCATTGAACATGAAACGATTCGTGCGATCGACCTCCGGCAAATCAAAGTCAATGCCGATGATTTCGGTTTGATGACATACGATCCCGCCTTCATGAACACGGCGGCCTGCAAGAGCAAGATCACGTTCATCGATGGTGATAAGGGAATTCTTCGATACCGCGGGTATCCGATTGAACAACTTGCCGAAAAAAGTACGTTTCTTGAAACAGCATATCTCATTATCTACGGAGAACTGCCTGCAAAGTCGCAAGCCGAAGATTGGACGAACAATATCATGATGCACACGCTGATTCATGAAAATGTCAAAAAATTTGTCGACGGTTTTCATTATGATGCTCATCCGATGGGGATGCTGGTCAGTTCCGTTGCGGCGCTTTCGACATTTTACACCGATGCAAAACATATCAATGATCCTGAATCACGGACAAAACAGATTTACCGTCTCGTTGGCAAAATGCCGACGCTCGCCGCATTTGCATTCCGGCACAGCGTCGGACGACCGTACGTTTATCCCGACAATGAATTGAGTTATGCCGGAAATTTTCTCAGCATGCTGTTCAAGATGACGGAGATTCGATACAAGGTCAATCCGGTTCTCGAACATGCCCTTGACGTGCTTTTCATCCTCCATGCCGATCACGAACAAAATTGCAGTACGAGCGCGATGCGCAACGTCGGCAGTTCACAGGTCGATCCGTACTCTGCCACAGCCGCTGCCGCGGCCGCGTTATACGGACCGTTACATGGCGGAGCGAACGAAGCGGTTCTCGAAATGCTCGATGGAATCGGAAGCAAAAATAATATCCCCGAATTCATCAAGTCGGTGAAAGAAGGCAAAGGAAAGTTGATGGGATTCGGACATCGTGTTTATAAGAATTATGACCCGCGGGCAAAAGTCATCAAGCGTCTTGCCGATGAAGTTTTCGAAGTCACCGGTCGAAACCCGAAATTAGACATTGCACTGGAACTGGAACGCATTGCACTGGAAGACGAATATTTCATCAAACGAAAACTGTATCCCAACGTCGATTTTTATTCCGGATTGATTTACCAGGCAATGGGATTTCCGGTGGAGATGTTCCCTGTCTTGTTTGCCATCGGCCGCACGCCGGGCTGGGTTGCCCAATGGCAGGAAATGCTTCTCGATCCCGACCAAAAAATCGCACGTCCCCGGCAGATTTATCTGGGCAGCGATACCCGTGATTATATCATGATGGGCAAGCGCGATGACGTACAGAAAGAGAACAAAACCGGGGCATAATAAACCATGAACGGAAATCATCCGAAACGGTCTCCTTGAGCGAAAGCGTAATTCTCGTCCTTTTTAATGTATTTATTCTTCTGATGCTGGCGTTGGATTTGGGAATCGTCCAGCGAAAAGCACATTTTCCCGCAATGAAGGAAGCAATCGGCTGGTCGGCAGTCTGGATCAGCCTCGCATTGCTTTTTGATATTTTTATCTGGTACGACCTCGGCCCGACGAAGGCGCTTGAATTCCTCACCGGTTATATTGTCGAACAGGCACTTTCCGTCGACAACGTCTTCGTCTTCATCGTGATCTTTACATATTTTGCAGTTCCGAAAGAAAGTCAGCACAAAGTATTGTTCTGGGGAATTCTGGGAGCGATAGTTTTTCGCGCGACCTTCATTGTGCTCGGTGTTTCTCTCGTTGCAAAATTCCACTGGATTTTGTATGCACTCGGCGCGTTTCTTGTCTTCACCGCAATCAAACTTGCCCTCCAGGAAGAAACACAGGTCGATCCGGAGCGAAATCCGTTCGTTCGCTATGCCCGAAAAATCTTTCCGCTTACCGATCGGTATCACGAATCGAAATTCTTCGTCACGAATAACGGAACAAGATTTGCCACGCCGCTCTTTCTCGTCCTTGTCATGATCGAAACAACCGATATTGCGTTTGCCACCGATTCCATTCCTGCAATTTTTGCAATCACACGCGACACCATTATCATTTATACATCGAATATTTTTGCCATTCTTGGATTGCGATCGCTCTACTTTGTCGTGTCCGGAATGATGAAAGAATTTCGTTATTTGAAATACGGTTTGTCGGTCGTGCTCGCTTTTATCGGGATAAAAATGTTGATTGAACCGTTTTTGGGAATCCCTATCTCCTATTCACTCCTGTCAATTTTCGGCACTCTTGCAATTGCGGTAATCGCTTCCATCATCGCCGATAAGAAAACGGTATGAAACGACATCCGGCGTTTGTCGCCCTTTCTCAGGAACATCACGATGGATTACTTCTTGCAACGCGGCTGCAGCAGGGATCGAACGCTCTCCTTCGATTATGGTCGCATGATCTTCACTGGCAGTCGGAATATGTCATAAAATTTTTCGATGATAATCTCCGCCAGCACTTTTCCGTTGAAGAAGAGATCGTTTTCCCGGTTGCCCGGCAATATCTTCCCGACGATTCCGGTATGGTTCAGAAATTGGTTGACCAGCACAACGACATGAGATCGATTGCAGAATCTCTCCGCCTTCCGGCCGAAGAAAAACTGCAGAATTTGCTGACACAATTCGGAAAAATCCTCGAAGCACATATCCGCATCGAAGAACGGGAATTCTTTCCATTGTGTGAGGCACGAATTCCCGAAGAACAAATACGGGCATTGGGCAAACGAATCAACGAACAATTGAAATAACCTGCCATGCGATTGATATCGAACAGTATAGGAACTGAATATACGGTACAAGGGCCGCGCACCGGCTTGCCGGTCATACTGATTCACGGTTTTCCGTTCAGCAAGGAAATGTGGAAACCACAGGTCGATGCACTCGGAAAGGAATTTTACCTTGTCACGTATGATATCCGCGGGCACGGAGCGAGTGATGCCGGCGACGGACAATACTCCATCGAGTTATTCGTCGACGACCTGATTGCACTCATGGACCACTTAAAAATTTCCCGTGCCATTGCGGCGGGACTTTCGATGGGCGGATATATTGCGTTACGTGCAATCGAACGGCACCCCGATCGCTTTCGCGGACTCGTCCTGTGCGATACAAAAAGCGAAGCGGATAACAATGAAGGAAAAATCCGCCGAATGGCGCAAGTCAAAATCATTAAAACTGACGGTTTGCAAAGCTTTGCCGCCGGGTTTCTCAAAAATATTTTTTATGAAAAGACATTTCAGAAAAACCCGGGAGCGGTCGAACTCATTCGAAACGTCATCGATTCTTCCAATCCGCTTGCCGTTACCGGAACGTTACTTGCGCTTGCCGCACGCACCGATACGACATCGACACTGTATCTGATAAAAGTTCCGACATTAATTCTCGTCGGCAAACATGACACGACGACGCCTCCCTCCGCCGCCAACGCGATGAAAGAAAAAATCCCCAACGCAGCGCTTTATATCATTAACAATGCCGGCCATCTGAGCAACCTTGAAAATCCGGAAGATTTTAACAAGCATCTCCTGGAATATTTATTGAAATTAAAAGCAGAACGGTAAGAAACCGAACTCCCCGATTTGAAGTTGAAACGGGAGTTTGGTACATTTGTATTATCACTTGAACACGAAAGGAATCCCACATGCACAGCATTGAAAAATCTCCACCCGACATAAACACACAAACCGAACCGCGATTCTTCCAACGACTTCGCCGAACGCGGATGACTGCAGCACTCCGGTCGATGGTACGTGAAACGGAACTGTCAAAAAATGATTTTATCTATCCCATGTTCGTCTATCCGGGAACGAAAGTAAAGAAAGAAATTTCTTCAATGCCCGGAATCTTTCAGTTATCGATCGATGAGATCGTTCGGGAATGTGTGGAGGTGAAAAAATTAGGAATTCCCGCCGTGATCCTGTTCGGCATTCCGGAACATAAAGATGAGGTCGGCAGTGAGGCGTACAACGATCTCGGCATCGTCCAGCGCGCAATCCGTTCGATCAAGAAAGAAGTGCCGGAACTTGTCGTCATCACCGATGTCTGTTTATGCGAATACACATCGCACGGTCACTGCGGGATTGTCAATGGTGATGAAATCGTGAACGATGCCTCGATCGAACTTCTTGCACAGGAAGCGCTCACCCACGCCCAAGCCGGCGCGGATATGGTTGCACCGTCGGATATGTTCGACGGGCGGGTCGGTGCCATCCGTGCAATTCTCGATGAACATAAATTTCATAACATACCGATCATGGCATACGCGGCAAAATATGCCTCCGGATTTTACGGTCCATTCCGTGAAGCTGCCGAAAGCACGCCGAAGTTCGGTGATCGCCGATCGCATCAAATGGATCCGGCAAATTCCGATGAAGCGTTACGCGAAGTGCAAGCAGACATCGACGAGGGAGCCGATATCGTCATGGTCAAGCCGGCGATGCCGTATCTTGACATCATCCGCCGCGTCAAAGACACATTTCAAATGCCGACGGCGGCATACAACGTGAGCGGTGAATATTCCATGGTGAAAGCCGCTGCCCGGCTCGGCTGGATCGACGAACAACGCGTGATGATGGAATTGCTGACCGGCATCAAACGTGCCGGGGCGGATATGATCCTCACCTATTTTGCAAAAGACGCCGCAAAATTACTGTAATGAGGTTCCACCAGCTAAATACTTTTTTTTCCTTTTGACTTTTTCTTTTTTACTTTCTGAATGGAATGAAAACGACAAAAAAATCGGAAAAACTTTTTCACCGTGCACAGAAACATATTCCGGGAGGAGTGAATTCTCCCGTCCGCGCTTTTAAATCGGTCGGCATCAATCCGATATTTATCCAACGCGGAAAAGGAGCATACCTGTGGGACGTTGATGGAAACAAATACATCGATTACGTCGGTTCCTGGGGACCGATGATCCTGGGACATGCTCATCCGGAAATCTTGAAAGCCATTCAGCAAGCCATGAAATCCGGAACAAGTTTCGGCGCACCGACGGAACTGGAAGTAAAAATGGCGGAGTTGATAACGACGATGGTCCCGTCGATCGAAATTGTCCGCATGGTCAACTCCGGAACGGAAGCAACGATGAGCGCCATCCGGCTTGCACGTGCCTATACCGGCAAAGATAAAATCATCAAGTTTGAAGGTTGCTATCACGGGCATGGCGATTCGTTCCTTATCAAAGCCGGGTCAGGTGCGGCAACATTCGGAGTTCCCGACAGTCCCGGTGTTCCGAAAGCTCTTGCCGCCGAAACGTTGAATGCCCGTTATAACGATATCAGTTCTGTCCGAAAACTTGTTGCAGATTTCCCGTCACAGATTGCAGCGATCATCGTCGAACCGGTTGTCGGAAATATGGGATGCGTTCCTCCAAAAGCCGGTTTCCTCAAGAACCTTCGCGAATTATGCACGGAGCAGAAAATCATTTTCATTATGGATGAAGTGATGACCGGATTCCGGCTTGCACCCGGCGGCGCACAGGAACTCTATCATATTACGCCTGACCTGACGACATTGGGAAAAATTATCGGCGGCGGACTTCCGGTGGGTGCGTACGGCGGAAAAAAGGAAATCATGCAGATGGTTTCGCCGAGCGGACCGATGTATCAGGCAGGAACACTGTCCGGCAATCCACTTGCAATGGCGGCCGGTTACACATTGCTTTCAATTCTTTTGAAGAACAAATCGATCTATAAAGCTCTCGAGCAACGATCTGCCATACTGGAAAACGGTATCCGTGAAAACATGGATTCGCTCGGAATGTCATGGACGTTAAATCGTGTCGGATCGATGTTCACGCTATTTTTTTCCGATAAACCGGTAGCTAATTTTGATGATGCAAAAACATCGGATACGTCGAAGTTTGCCGCATACTTCCGATCAATGCTGGAGCAGGGAATCTATCTCCCGCCTTCACAATTTGAAGCCGCGTTTCTTTCAGCAAGCCATACAGCATCTGATATTGAAAAAACTATCAAGGCAAACAAGAAAGCGTTAAAATCAGTACAAAAGTAATCTCGTTGGTATTGCTATAAAAAAAAACGCCATCTCGTTTGAGACGGCGTTTTTTTTGTTACCTGATGAATCCTTTTATCCTCCGATTCTTCCCGGAATCGTCGTTGAGGGTTGACCTCCGCCGTTACTATTCGGACTATTAATCGTGATCACCACGGAAGCGGGAATTGAAATATTTCCAAAACCACCCTGAGTCTGATCCACTACATCGAACCAGAAATCTGTTGTCCCGGGTCCTTTCTCCATCGTATCACCCAACAAAATATTTGTATTGCCATTGACGGTCAGATTGATCTGGGTTCCGCTGGGAGGAGTGTATTGTAACGTAACAGTAATGCTTGTCCCTGATGCCAGCGGATGACCAAACTCGTCGGTAATATGATAATTGATTCTTCCGGAACTTCCGCCACTTGGCACAAAGAACGAGTCCGCATTGATTATTGGAAAAAGAGGTGCCGTTGTGAACAGAACGATAGTCGAATCGAAAACAGTAACTCCATTTTGCCCAAGCGTGGTAGCAAAGACCTTAGCCCAGCCATGACCGTCCGGCGAATTAAACAGTAGACCGATCGACGCATCAAACGGCAACGGGTTACCGCTGTATAAATTAACGGTAGCATGACTTGTCGGATCCGTAAATCCGGACGCATCGATGACACCACCGGTAGTATTAAAATATACGGCAGTATTTGTTCTGACAGGATTGCTGTATTTATCGCCGACTTGAACAGTGATAGCGTCGGTCTTGTCCAAGTAATCATATGCAGGGAAATTATGTTGGAAGGGTGCTACGTCGAAATGCACCTGATCCGGCAACCCCGCATTGACCGTGAGAAGAACAGGAGTCGACTGTACCAGAGCCCCATCCGATTTTCGGTAGAGCCATGCCCATAATTGCAGAACACCGGACACCGTCCCGCTATTGATAATAGTTGCCACGCGTCCCGAGGCGTTGGTCAGTGCAGCTGATGGTGACACGTACGCTCCGCCCGATACCGGCGTTCCAACAATTTTAAAATATACCGAATCCTGATGATCGATATCGATCGGGAATCCTAACGAATCACGCACTTCCCACGTAATGATGGATGATTCTATTCCCCCGACGCCATAGACCGCAATTTGATTGTTGCTAAGACTAATAAGCGCGATTGAATGAGCTTCTCCGGTTCCGGAATCGCGTACGACGCCGGTGGTCGTGTCCCGAACAAGAGTGATATTTTGATACGTTGGACTGCCGGCCTGGAAAGTAAGGTTAAACGTTTGCGACAGATATCCGTTTTTTATAACCTTCAATCCTGCCGGTAACGAAGCCAGACCTTTCAGGTCGATAGAGAACAAATACGACCCATCGGTGGCACTCAAAACGCTGTCGGTCACCAATGCTGATGTCAGTATGAGACTTGCATTTATGACCGGTTGGTTTGACGATGCGTCAAGCACGCGACCGAGCACCTGACCAACGGTTGAACCCTGATCGACCTGCATCAGGAGATTGCCGAGGTTTGTCGTTTGCCCCTTGTGGGCTTCATACGTCAATTGTTTTGTTTTAAATCCTGTCTTGCTTACGGTGACAGAAACGGGCAGCGAATCTCTATCGACAAGATTCACCGGAAGTATGAACATACCATCAATCGATGTTACCACCTGATCGGAAAATCCGGGAACGGCATAAATAACAGTCGAACCGCGCAGCGGATAGAGTGTAGCGCTATCACGAACAGTTCCGCTTAATACGGCATAGGTACTCAGATCGACCGTAAGTTGGATGGGCAACGTTAATTGACTATTGCCAACCATTACGAATGTGGTTGCATACACCAGATATCCTTGTTTTTTCACCGTAATTGTTGTTTGCACGGAATCACTGGCTTGATTATACTCAAAACCGAAGGTGCCATTTGCATCCGTATGAGTGGAATCAACCGATCCGCCGGAATTACGGAAGACAGTGGCATTAAAAACCGGAATTCCGGTCGACACATCGGTTACGGTACCGTTAATGTCTGCTTTAATCGACAAGGTATTGGAATTTCCAGTCGTGGCTGGCGGCAAATCCTTGCAACTCCACAAACCGAATGTAAAAGCTGCAACGAGCAGAACAACGAATATTCTAGAGTTCATAAGTTAAGTTCCTTGGAAATAAAGTGAATTCAGTGTTCATAAAAAATCTAATTGCCGTCATTTCTTTTCGTATTCTTTTTTTAAATCTTTTCTTTTGGCATCAATTAATTCCTGCTGACTGAACCTATTCACCATACGTCCGCGAATCGGTTGCGATAATTCCGCTTTGAGCAAAATGATCAGTTCAGTCTTGATTTTTTCCGTATTTTCCGAGCCAAAGACATACCGAAGACCAAAAAACCACCAGGGTAAATCTTTCAAAACCGGAACACCTTCCCGCGTTTCCTGATCCGATGTGGTATATAACCCACCAATAACCGTTTCTTCGCCGTCATACAAAAGGGCATGTGTTTCCACCATTGTTTTATCTATTTCCGGGCCCACGACTCCTACATCGGCTGAACTTTGCTCAACCCTTACCTGGAGATAAATAAAACTTGTATCCGCTTGCGTATAAACTGTCGGTGTAACCTTGATAATGGTACCTGTTTGTACTTGCGTATTTATAGAATTTCCTGCAACGTCTTTTGTCACAATAAAAATACTTTTACCGATCTGAATATATCCTTCCTTGCCGTTACGAACGACCAATTCCGGACTGGTAATAACTTCGCCAAGTTGGTTGGAGCCGAAAAATTTTACCAACGCGTCAATATTGGCAAATGTAAATTCCGGAGGCGATGAAATAATACCGAGTGCCTTATCAAGAGAAGGACTCGTTGACGTGGGCGGAATCGGAGACGTTGTGTCGCCCTTCGAAATGCCGGCACTATTGTAGAAATTCATCGCGGGCTCTTTCGATTTTGATCGGAAGAAATCCCAGCTGATGCCGTAGCTTTGCAACTTATCAAGGTTCGTTGAAAAGAACGCCGCTGAAATTTTCACATCTTTTGCATCAAGCGTCGGCGGGGGTTCCGAAGGAGTTGAAGAACCGACAGGACCGCCGGTTGTTGTCGGCGTGGCTCCGGCCTGCATGATGCGAATATAATCCGCCTCTTCCGTGAACGTCAAGCCGTTTCGCGCAAGAATGATTTCCAGCGCATCACGCCAATGTTGATTGACGATATAGACACCGATCGGGTTCGTTCGTTTTTCCAGATCGATGATAATTTTTCCGGCGAATTGTTTGCTTAATTCTCCGATCACCAACAGCGCCTGATCCATGCGCATCGTCGAATCAAGTGAAACGATTTCCTGGGGATTAACATACCCCTTTGTTCGCATTCGGTCATCACGCGACTGCCCGAACGTTCCCGAAACACAGGAAATGAACAAGAACAAAACTACGATATAGTGCTTTTTCATGGATACTCCGTGATAATATTACTTAACAGGTTGACCAACGCGAATTGTGAGTTCGTAGCGTTCTGCCACGCCTCCTTTATTTAATAAACATTCTACTTTTCCTTCGTTCGGAAGAATGCGCGTTACATAACCCAGATAAACTTTATCGCCTTCTTCCAACGTGCGAGATTTCTGATTTTGATCGATAATAAATGCTTTCCCGGGAATAACCGCTTTCAGATCCGACCGTTCAATTTCAATTTCATCGGCTTGGGGTGGAGGAATTTCATGCAGAATCAAAGGAGAAAACGGATTCGACGTCAATGTGGCGGCAACGGTATTGATTTGCCCCGGAGCATTATTTAATTCCGCAATCGACGAATAGTACGCCTGCAATTCCATTTCAAACAGGACAAGAATTTTTGTATCATTACCTTCTTTACTTTTTGATTCGTATCCCCGAAGGCTCAGGTTGGAAATTTTAAACAACCGGCGCCCGCTTTCCGTGTACCAGATAAATTTATAGAGATTACTGAAGGGCGCCTCACCTTTCAGCGAGTAGACATTGTAACCGAAGTTTCCAAAATCATGGGGACCGACAAATGTCAGATCCATTTTCACTTCGCCGCTGACATCCATCGTGTTGCTCAGATAGCCGTACGTTTCCCCGGTGATGTCTTTTTGCGGAACATCTTTATTGCGGGTTTCCCAATGCTTTTTAATCGCATCGAGTTGTGCCGATGTTGTATTGTATTGATTTGCCAGATCGGGCGTGTTCTGCAATTCAATTTCAATTCTTTTGATCTCAGCATCGGTTGTCTTGAGCTGTTTGGGCAGAGAAAAGAACATAAGAAACGAACCCAGGCTGAGAATCACCGCAAGAGTTATCCCGAGAATAATCGTATTTCGAATTATATATGACACAGGTATCTCCGAGTAATAAGATTGTTAATTGTTATTGTGCCGCGCCGTTTTTTCCGGATTTTTCCGGCTGTGGCGGAATCGATATCACAAAATTATACACCGGCGGTACTTTTTCACGAATTTCTTTTACTTCGACTTTCGTCAGCGTTGCGTTATCGAATAATGCCGCAATCCGGGGAATACGTCCGCGATATAATGCGTACCCCTGAACGCTCATTGCACCGCCGCCGAGGGATTTAATTTCCGTGATCCAAACCGCGCCGAGGTCTTCAACGCCTTTTGTCAATTGGGCTATCGTCCGGTTCCACCGGTCGGCCCCCGGTACAAGCGAATCGTACACAGCCAATGCTTTATTGTAACGCGTAATCTGGTCGTTCAAGTTGGAGATCGCCACTTTCAATTTTTCATTCTCATCCACTTTGTCCTGAAGCTGTTCCAGTGTGTGCTTTTTTGTCCTTACGTCCTTCTGCATGTTTCCATACCGGGTTGTAAAATAAAACGTTGCAAGGAACACGAGAACCAAAAGAACATAGCCATGCCAGGCAAGTTTGAATGTACGCTGGCCTTCGCGCACAGCTTCCGGCAATAAATTAACCTGATAAAATCCCGGATGATTCTCGTCCAATGCTCTCCATGCGGTAGAAATTGCAACCGCAAATTCCGGAATAAGCTCCTGCTGTTCCGGTGAAAGAGCGCTGGCATCCAGGTAAGGCGTTTTTAAATATTGAACATCCACTTCGGGCAACTGTTCGCGGATAAATTCGTCAAAGCCGATACGCCGGCTTTCTCCGGCAAGAAGCACTTTATCGATTCTCGGAATTCCCATATTATCCTGCTCGAGAAGAAGACGGCTGTATACCGTATTCTGAATACTCGGAGAATCATAACCTTCCCCGAGCACAGGAGCAAAGTGAAAGAATTCCGTCCCCTTCATAAAAATTAATCTGGTAAATTCAACGCCCACATAAATAATCGTGGTGATTTCGTCGGCTGAAAATCCATAATTCGCCCGGGCAAGGTTCATCAATGCAATATCCGCAATTTCGATCAGGGCAATTCGCGGCAAACGCTTTCCCAAAAACGGTTTAATTTCTTCCAGAGCACTTAACATGCTTGTCCCGTCTTCCCGAACGACGCAGACGAGATTCTTCTCGGCAGAATAAAAGAAATCAATGGCATCCAGCGGCGGTTGAACTGAACGAACGTTGCGTAACTCATTCACAACTTGCTGTTTTAGTTTTTTCCCTTTCAGTCCGAAATCACTTTCCAGAATATGGTAGTAAATGCTCGGCTCGGCAATGGCATAACTAAGGACATATTGGGAAATCGGATACTTCGACAACAACCCGAGGAGAATATTGTTATTATCCCCCACTGCCTCTTCTTGCGATGCCCCGCCTGTATTCAGCGCAAATGTTTCACCGCCCCCGCTCAAATTGTCAACCTCTGTATTTAGCTGCTGGCGATCTTCCAATTTCCGCGCAAGCGCGACTGAATGGAGTTCGTCGATGTAGATATGACCTTTTTTTAACGAAAGCTTGGCAAGCTTGAGATCTAATCCATCAACAAATATGCCTACCGATGTATTTTTATTTCCCCTGAGTGATGACATATGCTACATATCCTCGTTGTGTGCTAAAATTAATCCCCTGACGGCGTTAGATTAAGAATTTGTTGCAATCTCCGTTTATTATTTGCAAAATTCATTGCTGTTTCCAAAGTAATCTTCTTCGCAAGATATAATCGTTTTAAGTCCTGTTCCATCGTGATCATACCCAGATCGCCGGATTCCGACATCATCTGATAAATCTCGCCGGTGTTATTATTTTTTATCGCTGCGCGAACCGACGGCGACGCCACCATAATTTCTTTTACCAATACGCGTTTTTTATCCAGGCTGGGAACAAGCTTTTGTGACATCACACATTGGATAATGTCGGCAAGACGGTTCCGAACCCGTTCCTGTTCGATCGGCGGAACTTCACCGATGATACGGTCGATACTTTCCACTGCAGACGAAGTATGGAGTGTCGAAAAAACTTTATGGCCGCTATCAGTTACTTCGAGGGCAGTAAGAATCGTATCGGGATCACGCAACTCGCCGATGACGATGATATCAGGATCCTGCCGTAATGATTGAACGGTACCTTCTTTAAACGACAAAACATCCCGTCCGACTTCACGGTGCCTGATAATGCACCGATCCGATTTGTGCACATATTCGATCGGAGCCGCAATGATCACACAATGTGCATCAACGGAATGGTTATTGGCGTCAATAATACTGTCAAGCGTCGAACTTTTTCCGGAACCGGTAATCCCGGTGACCAGGATAAGACCTTCTTTGGTATGAGCAAGACTAACGATGCGAGTCACATTCGCATGTAATTCAAGACTCCTGTACGGACGAACGACTGCGTTGATTGCCCGCATGTTGAGAGCAATCTGGTCCAAATCGAAATATGCATCGGCACGGAACCGATGCATTTGATCGTTCTGAAAAATCGTGTACGAGAAATCAAGATTTCGATTTTCATACAAAAATTGACGCTGGCGTTCAAGAAGAATAGTATGAATGAGAACATTCGTTTCATCAAACGTAAAGACCGGGATCGTCAGATCGGGTTTTTTTGAACCATGAATGCGATACCAAATTTTTCCTTGAGAACCAAAGCCACCCAAATCGATATCCGAAGCAGTAATCTCAAACATTTTCAAGAGGAAGCCGTCAAACATTCGTTTAATGATTACGCGTTCCTCTTGTGATTGACGTGAAACGAGATCGCCAATAAGCATTTGTCGCTCGACCCCGTATGCCGTTTCGGGGATGTTAGCAACCATTTGTCTTATTATTGATACTGCTTCGTCCATTTTACTCGTTTTTATTTTGTTTCAAGTCAAACTTTAGATAACCGATTAAAAACCCTTATATTCTTGGCGTCAAATATATGCAAAAGTTCCGCTGTTGTCAAACCATCTTATTAATTAAAACCTTCCAAATTCTCCTAATTGCAAAAAATCTTCAAAAACGAATGGAATTGAGGATTTTTAAAAAGTAATTGATTCTCGTCCTTTTCCATTTTAAGAGTATTTGAGCGCAAACTTCTCGATTTATCCGTTTTAAAATTCCTGATAAATTATCTCAAATTCTCTAATTTTGCAACCATGCTGTGAGGACAATCAACATTGTGAAATTAATCTTCCATAGTCGTCGAAATAATTTCTTCCATCGTCGTTACGCCCTGCAGCATGCGTTCCATTCCGGACCGACGGAGAGTCCACATACCATCTTTCGACGCCTGATCCCTGATGGCATTTTCATCGACATCAGAACCGGAGCTTACGATTATTTGCTTAATCTCCTTTGTAAAATAGAGCGCTTCATGAATAGCCGCGCGGCCCTTCCATCCATTATTACATTTGTCGCAACCGACGGGGCCATAGAGAGTTGTATTCGCCAACATTTCTTCCGTGAATCCAAATTTCAAGTAGATTTGTTTATCCTTTTCGTTTAACGTCAGCGGTTTTTTACAAATCTCGCAGAGCGTACGTATAAGCCGTTGAGCAACGACGATATTAATTGCGTATGCGATAAGAAATGGTTCGACTCCCATTTTATATAACCGGGAGACTGCGCTGGGAGCATCGTTGGTGTGCAACGTGGAAAATGTCAGATGGCCTGTGTTGGCAAGTTTGATAGCAATTTCTGCCGTTGCTTTATCGCGCATTTCACCGACCAAAACAATATCCGGATCGTGACGTAAGATACCGCGGATGGCTTCTTCAAAATTCATTTTGGACCCGATTTTTAGCTGACGGGCTCCTTTAATAATATATTCTACCGGGTCTTCGACTGTCAGGACATTGACGGTCGGGTCGATAACCTGATGAAGCGCGGCAATCAATGTCGTACTTTTTCCACTCCCTGTCGGTCCGGTAAGAATGATGATACCCTGTGGTCGCGAAATCGCTTTATTAAAAAAGTCCTTTGCCGGTCCCTGAAGGCCGAGTTTATTCAAATCCGTGATGACTTTACGATCGTCCAGTACACGAATGACAACACTTTCGAATTTATGTCGATACTCCAATCCAACAATCGGCATAATAGAAACACGAAACCGGATCTGATGGCCATCAATTAAACGCTGGATATAACCATCCTGAGACATTTCACGTTCGAACCGATCGACATTTCTTGACCGATCTTTGATTACTGCCGCAACGGCTTCCGGCATCGTGTTTTCCTGAACGTGCCAAATTTTCAGATTGCCGTCAACACGAAAATAAAATTCTGTCCGATTGCCTTCTTTGCCAACGACATGTATATCACTCGCCCCTTGTCTGACTGCCTCAACGAGTGCTCCCTCAATTAAATTAACTAATGCACTCTTGCTTATTTCATTTTCAAGAACTTCCTCATCGAGAGCCGAATCGTCTTCGGATGAATTAATGACAACATCGGCATCCGCTAACAGTTTGAGAAATTCATTCTGGAGCGGTATCACTTTTTCTATGAGGGACTGAAAATCTTTCAGCCGGCAGTAGCACACCTCATATTTTTTTACTCCAAAATTGCGAGCAATTGAAGGGATATTACGATCGGTAGGATCGGCGGCAATAAGAATAAGTTTATCGGTCTGTTTTTCATCAAACCGAAGCGGTAGTACTTTTATTTGAATTAACAGGTCACGATAAATATCCGGAAGCGCATCGACATATTTTTTAATAAATTCAATGCGTGCGTCGTCGATAACTTCGTCATTCAGATAAACCTCACGGAACGCGTAGAGGTTCGCGACTTCGCGAAACACGAGGTCGTGATCGACGCTAAAATCAGTGACAAGAATCTGACCGAGATTCCGTCGATTTTTTTTATCTTCGGCTTCCCGTACATGCAGAGACTTTTCCAAAGTCTCGTAATCGATTATACCTTTTTTTAGAAGTGTATATCCGATCTTATCAGTAATGTCAATATCAGCCATTCCACCATCTCCAAAGTGATAATCCCTATATCCGAGAATGACTCCGCCGGCATATTAGCCGCCACCGGGAGCCGAACTCGGATGGAACGTTGCCGTTTCCGAAGAAACAAGTGTCAGCAACGTTAATACAACCATGATGATCATGCTAATCCACAACTGTATGAAATCGATTGCGTTTCGCATCTTATAGCTTGTTTCCCGTTCATAATATTCCGCAAGTTGCAGAGCGGTATGTTTCACCGTTCCGGTTTCAGCACCGGAATGAAAACGGGAAATTGCCGTTCTGGTAAACACGCCGGAGGCCTCGAATGCTTCCGTGATGCCGGCACCTTTTTCAACCATCATTGGAACTGCGATGGTTTTTATCTGATGTTCCATATATTTGTTCCCGCACGCTTCAGCCGCCATTTTAATGACATCGATATTTTCACCTGCCCCGCTGTACAAAGCATAAAATACCCGGCAAAATATTTCAATGGCTGTTTTATGCAAGAGGTTACCCATGACCGGCAATTTCCAAAAATACTTATCACGAAGAAATTGTCCGCGTTCGGTTGTCAAAAACCTGGCAAGAAATAATGAAGGCACCAAAACGGCAATAAGAATAACAATATAATTGGCTTGCAAGAAGTAACTCAATTTCAGGGTAGCATTGGTCATGGGAAATTGTTCCATTGGAACTTTCAGCTGAACAAAAATTTCTGCCATGCTGGGAAAAATAAATCCTACGTAATAGAGACATGCCCCGAAAAGCGCTATCAAAGTCACAACCGGCATGATTAAGGCACTCTTCAGGTTCTTACGGAATTCCGCCTGACGTTCGAGAAACTTAGCAGTACTGTCATAAATTTCTGCCATGTTTCCGCTCTTGGAAGCAAGACCTAACATATGAGCGGTGAATTTTCCGAACACCGCTTCTTGCTTGACAAACACTTTTTCACTGTCTTTTCCTTGCTTCAACTCATTATTAATTTCGCGTAAACTGTCGCGCATGACACTGTTTTCAACGTCATTGACCAACAACTGCAGAATTTCATTGAACGGCAATTTCTGCCGAATTAAATCCGCGCTGACGCGGACAAATGTCACTATTTCCGCGGTCGGAGGTTTCATTCTGAAATTGAACGGTTTTTTCTTTACGCTCAGGACCCGGAAGCCCATCTTCGAAAGTGCATCCTGCACTTCTTCTTTGGTAAAAGCCTTCTGCTCGCCCAACAGAGGTTTTTCCGTTCCGCGCTGTACTTTATATAAGAATGTGGCACGAGGCAGGACGCGCAATAATTTAAATTTCCGCTGCGTCGCCATCGTCTGCGCTTTTTGTTTTGCCGTACGCGTGTTTTCCGCTTCAATAACTCCTTGAACGGCTTTACCCGCCAGCGACAACCCCTCGACTCTAAATTCAGCCATACCACATCTCCAGGTTTATGTACATTTCTTTTTCTCTTTTTAATCGATGAAACAGAGTATATTTCAAAGCCGAAATAATGTAGAGACGGATTCTACAAAAAACAACAGACGTGTGAGATAGGCAATACCTTTTCAGATAAGTGCCATAATTATTCAAACGTTCGGTTTTCATCTTTATCGAAATCCTTTAAATACCGCAACAATTTCCGGGACATCTTTCATCATAATTCTTTATCATTCGATTAATATTGATCGTATAAACACTCATATTAGTTGAACATCAAAAAATATTATCAATAACCTCATAAAAACTTGCCAAGAATAAGGTTTTCCCCTCTCATTCCCCTATTCATGGCAAGTTAATTTGTATTACCAATTTACCGCTTTTACCATCCGGTAAATGTCAGGGACGTATTTCCGCTTGAATCTTCCGTGCACGTAGCAGTCCAGCTGCCATTCATCGCGGAGGTTGCGGTAAATACTGCTGTCGGACCGGCTGCACTTGTTATCGCATATGTTCCGTTATTATCCGACGCCATTTTCGTAGGGATCACATAACCGTCATACGCTCCATTTCCACCACCCATGGTATTCGGTCGAATTCTGTACTGATATGCATTAGCAGCAATATTAACAAGGTTTGACGTTAAACCGTCTTTGTTTGATTGCTGACTGTGCGCACCGAATTGCGAGATACCGACTGCTATTGCGATACCGACAATGATCACACCTAAAATGATGAGTAAAAGTTGCTGTTGACCCATAACGTATCTCCTATGAAGTTATTGGAAAATGGTTTTTATTGAACTATTGATTTCATAATTAATTACCTTCTTAAGTACAACCGCCATGCCAAGCATTTCGGAAAACAAATTACGTTTTTGGGAAATTTCCACCCCTTTTAATCGATATTTTTGATGCGGGTGGGGAAGGGAATATCTCTTCGGAAAAATTTACAGGAGATGCGGCAGATTTTGCCGATACAAATGGAGGAAATTGTTGATTTTATAAAAAACAAGGGCGACCTTCAGCAGATCGCCCTTTAATAGAGATCGTTATGCGTCGACTTTCGAAGCCAGAATATCGGTTATTTCATAAGCATCATCTTGCGGACCTGAGTAAACTGCGATTCTCTGCCGTCAATAGGAGTCGCAACAAGCTTGAAGAAATAAACACCACTCGAAACGGAATTGCCGTAAAAATCAGTTCCATTCCACTTCACCGTATATGAACCGGCACCGAAGGCAGTGTTGGTAATCACCGCCACTTCCTGACCAATCACGTTATAAATCTTGAGATTGATAAGACTGGCTTTGGGAATATCAAAATGGATCTGCGTTGACGGATTAAAGGGATTGGGATAATTTTGATCCAGCCGGAATTCTGCGGGGAGATTTCCTTTACCATTAACGACACCTGTTGTCACATCCGGTGAAACTGTCAGAGATGTATTACTCACCTGATAATTATTGGTATCGGCAACAGTAAATGTCGGAACGGAACTGGCCGAATATCCGACTTTATCGATAACAAGCTGATACGAATCAGCAGCAACATCTTCGATTGAATAGGAACCGTCATCTTCCGTAACATCATATCCAACAACTTGCCCCGTGGTATTTGAAACAGCATATACCGTCACTCCCTGGAATCCGGAACTCGCTGTCGACGTTTTCTTCGCCAAAGGAGAATTGCCGCCGCCCAAAACAACCTCGCCGGCAATGCCGCCGCAACCGGAAACGGTTGCAGGCCCGACACAAATGTTAATGCCGGAAACATTTCCAGACACACTGATACTGTCCGCATTTTTCCAATTATAAACGCCGCACGCGGACTGGCTGTACCATGCCGGTGCGTAATCGGATACGGGAAGAGCTCTGAGGTAAAATGTCCCTGCTACTAAATGTGAAAAATCAAAATTGCCCAAAGAATCGGTCATCCGGAAACGCACGGGATATCGTCCGAAGATCGTTTTGCGGAACAACATTAAGAACGACGGCACTCCGTCTCCTGCTGAATCGGAAACCGTTCCGGACAATGTATTGACGGCATTCGGATTCGGGAGAAGTGCAAAATTAATTCCCGATGTATCGTGATTTAAGAACAACCGGGTCGCATCCAAAGGGCTATATTTATTTTCATAAAACTTTTCAATATATCCGGCTTTAACGGCAATAGCGATATAGCGGATATGCTGGTCGCTGAGAAAATGCGCTGTGTAATTACCGGATGAGTCTGTCCTACCAAACCAAACAGCACCGTGTAGTTCGCCAAGTTCCGGAAGGAACCATCGTTCAAGCGGGAAACCGCCAAAAATGCCTGTTATTGCTTCAAGTTCACGAAGATAACGAAGCGGTCGCAAAAATGCGACAAAGGCATTGGGAATTCCCAGTCCGGTCACGCTATCAGTTACCGTCCCGTTGACAGTGACAGGAATAGGTTGGGGAACCAGATGCATTGCAAAATCTGCAGTGACCGTATCCTGATGCAAATGAATGACTGTCGCGTTATCTAACCGTTTAACATTGTTAAACCATTCATCGAAATAATTGACCGCCCGAGCCTGAACAATATAATTTCCCGTATCCAGCGGCACCCAATACACTCCTCCGGAATCTGTGTGTGTCCGTTCCGTCCACATTCCTGCATTGGTGAAGAACCGAACAACAGCATTCTGAATCGGCAATCCGCTGAGACTATCGATAACTCGTCCGGTAATGACTCCTTGATGAGGCTTCGGATGATCGGCTTCAAAATGAAAGTCAACAGTATCGCTTGGACCACTTTCACCCTGCAAATTTGCTGCAGTCACATAATAATGAAATACTCGTCCCGGAAATACGTACCAATCGATAAATTCCCGATGAAATACCTCGCCATACAATTCAAATGGAGAAGCATCGATAGCTCTATACACTTTATAACCGATGGTATTTGCCGTTGAATCCCAACGTAACACCGCTCCACCATCTAATCCCGCCCGTACGACAAGATTGGTCGGCGGCAATGGTGCCTGAGCATAGACATTCGTCATCAAAACGAGCATCAAAACCATCAAAACATAAAAATGTAACCTTTTCACCATAACGAACCTCGGTTCTTGTGATTGATACGTGAATTATGTTTTTTCAAAAAAACGAACGAAATAACAAATAACCTTATAATTGTCAAATTATCTTTTTATAAAATCACAACATTACGGTATAAACCGATTGATAATTTGACAGAACAGGGAATTGAAAAGTTTAATGATAGGTAGGTTTCGTGATATATCTCACGGGATCTTCTATGCCGGCCATTTGAAATCCCCGTAAACGCAGAGCACAACTGTCGCACACGCCACAAGCCAGATCCTCCGACTGATAGCATGACCATGTTAACTGGAACGGAGATCCCAACTCAATCCCTTTTCTCACAATCTCATGCTTCTTCAAATGAATAATGGGCGTAACGATTTCCAGCGATGTATCCGGTTTCGTACCCAATGAAATAACACGGTTGAAGGCATCGTAAAATTCTTTTCGACAATCGGGATAACCGGAAGAATCTTCTTCGACCGCACCGATAAATATTTTTTTTGCACGAATCACTTCCCCCCAGCTGACAGCGATCGAAAGAATATTCGCATTACGGAAAGGGACATATGATGTCGGGATGACATCCCGGGTGAGATCGGCCCCTTCCACCGGAATGTCATGGTCGGTCAAACTGGAACCACCGATCTGTTTTAAATGTCCGACATCGACGACGAGCCGCTGTTGAACCCGGTAATAATCGGCAATATCGTGAAACGCTTTGAGCTCGCGCTGTTCCGTCCGCTGACCGTAATTTAAATGCAAAAATGCGAGCCGGTATTGCTGATCGGCGATTGCCGCCGTTACACAGCTATCCATCCCGCCGCTGACAAGGACAATGGCAATTTCAGGTTTCAACATTTGTTTTGCCGATGGAAAATAAATTTTGAATCAATCATACTCCCTTCATCGCCGGATGCCAGATATATTTATGCGCCTGCAGTTGAAAACGAACACGGAGTTTGTCCTGAAGAATCCATTCAACAAGCCGGACGGGTTCCAGTTCACCGAAAACAACAGACATCAGCACGGAACATTTTTGTCCGATCGCAAAATCTTGCATCATTTTTTTTGACCATTCATAATCTTCCCGCGTGCCGATGACAAATTTTACTTCATCATTTTTTTGAAGAAATTCCACATTCTTCCAAAGATTTTTTTTCATCATAGCGCTGGAAGGACATTTAAAATCCACGATTTTTTTTACCCGTCGATCAACCGTACTAACGTCCAGACTGCCGCCCGTTTCAATAAGGACGTCATACTCTTCGTCGCACAAACGTTTCATCAATTCATGAACATTCTGTTGAAACAACGGCTCCCCTCCGGTAATTTCCACCAGTTTACAATTGTACGAAGCTACTTTTTGAAGAATGTCATCGACGGACATTTCCTTTCCTTCGTAAAAAGCATACCCGGTGTCGCAATAACTGCACCGGATGTTGCAATATGTCAATCGGACGAACACACACGGCAAACCGGTAAAGCTCGACTCGCCCTGGATGCTGTGAAAAATTTCATTAATAACGAGAACATGTGCAACATCCGGCTTCATTTCCGGCTCTCGGTTTTTTTCTGCATGCATTGGGTTAGCCATGAGAACGGTTCCTAAAACTTTTCAGAATTCCGACAATGCTTCCCGATAAACAGACAATGTGATCGATGAACAAAAACGGCACCATGACCGTCATCGCGAATACTCCGCGGACTTGTTCCAGATAATTAAGAAATCGAATGTTGAGCGCCAGATACAGACCTGTCGCAACGGCAACGTAGACCGGCGAACAGATTTTTACAACTGCGCCCACACCAAGCGCCAGAACAAAAACCGAAAAAATCGTTGAGACGATAAACACCGGGTAGACATTCACAAAACCCTTTTGTACGGACCGCGCTGTCTCGCCAAAACGCATTGCCATCTCGGAAAATCCGACACTACGGAAATATTCGTTCTTCATGAATGACCACACCGTATACTGCTTCAAATGTTCGACTTCAATATCCATATTCAGAATGATATTCAGATGTGCGCGGGCAAAGCGTTTTCCTAATTCGATATCGTCATGACCGCGGCGGGCAAGCAGGGTGGTATTGAATCCTCCCAGTTTTTCAAACGCCTGACGTTTAATCCCGGAAACCGCCCCGAACAACCAGTCGATGTCCGGAGAACTTTTCATGTATGAATACCGGACCCACAAATTTTTGTACTGGCTCACAAACGATTCATGACGATGTTTCGCTGTGTATATACCGACAACCGCATCGGTATATTCATCTTCCAGTGTTTCGACGATGCCGAGTATTGTTTCGCGATAAATAATAATATCGGAATCAAGAAAGACAAAAACATCTCCCCGTGCGCAGCGCGCTCCCTCATTCCGGGCATTGTTCGCTCCGGTGCCGTTTTCTGGTTCCAAGAGTGTACAATCAAAACGGCGGGCAATTTCGCACGTGCCGTCCGTCGAATGATCATCAACGACAATCACTTCGATATTCTTGTAATACGAACGCCTGATGGAACGCAAGCAATAATCCAGCGTTCCGGCTCCGTTTTTTACCGGAATGATGATCGATACGAGAGGATGGTAATCCGTTGTGAATTTCATCTATCGATTCGTTCCTTCAGACTGTGAATTTTTCCCGACTATCAATCCGTCACAAATCCACGCAGCGGTAAAACCCATCAAAAGCAACGTATATGGAACATGAAAACGATGCGAACCGAAATATATAAGATACAAAAGAGTCATACTGCACCATACAAAGATAAGAAAATATTCATTCAATCTCAGCATCGATCGGTGTCGATATCGGAATGAACAAACTGTTGAAGGAGTTCCGCAAGAGAAGGAAACGCAACGAATGCCGCTGCCAATACGATACAGGAAAATGAAAAAAGGGACAACAACATCCGTATCGATCGGGCCTGTGGCGAAAAATAATCTATCATGAAAACGATTTCTTAATTTTTTGACCGGACAATACGACGGGTTGCCTCGCGCAATTTTGATTCCCTGATAAAAAAAATGTTTTTGAAGAACGAAATCACGATTGCACCGGCAAAAGAACACACGGCCGAAAAATAGGGCACCTGATCCGTTGTTCCCCAATACCGGCGTGAAACGCGATGAAGTTCCCGCAATGAAGACGGGATCATGAACCGCAACGACTTTGATGTTTTTGATTCCGGATGGATACGAAACGAAGAAAAGCATTGCGGCACATAGACAAACGGATACAGGAGAATTAACCGGATGAATACATCATGATCCATGACATAATGGAGAGACTCATCAAGATATCCAACTTGTTCCAACGCTATTCGCCGGAAGAAAAAAGACGGCTGACAATAAGAATATTTCCATCGCCAATAACAAATAAATTCCCTGGCAGAAATCCCCCGGGGTATGATTTTCCCTATTACATTTCCATGTTGGTTGATTTCCCGACCATCTCCATACACAACCATCGTTTGTTCATTACGAAAAAGCTCACGAACGCGCTCAAAAGTGCCCGGACAATAACAGTCATCGGCGTTGAGCCATCCGATGACGTCGCCGTCAGCCATCCGGAAACCTTTATTCAATGCCGCCGACTGACCGCTATCCGGCTCCGATACCCATCGGAGATGCGGGTAGCGCTTGAGAATTTCTACGGTATGATCCGTTGACGCCGCATCTATCACAATGTGTTCGAATGCAGGATCATTCTGCCCGAGGACACTCAGGATATTTTCTTCTAGAAATTCGGATTGATTGAGGGATGGAGTTACGACGGAGATTCTAAGGGGCGGCATGTTGCAACTGCTCTCGCTGTGCACTGTACCATCCAATGGTCTGACGTAAACCCTGGTCGAGAGAAATTTTTGGTTTCCAGCCGAGTGAACAGAGGCGGGTTACATCGAGCAATTTCCGTGGCATTCCGTCGGGATGAGTGTGATCAAACCGAATCTCCCCGTCAAAACCGGACATCTGTTTCACCGTTGCCGCAATCGAAGCAATTGTTTGATCGGCACCGGTGCCGATATTGACAAACTCACCGACATCCTTATACGAATATCCTTCCATGAGAAACAGAGATGCGTCGGCAAGATCATCGACATGCAGAAATTCCCGATACGAAGTGCCCGTTCCCCACAATTCAACATAATCGGCAGTAATACCGATTTGTTCCAGCAAAGCAATCACCGACGCGATATCATTATTGGCGGAACGTATACCGAAACCAAATGAATAACGGCGGACATCCTGAAGAATACGTTCATAATTCTTTTCGCGAAGAAGTTTTGCAAGAAAGAATTTTCGGATCAATGCGGCAAGCACGTGAGAAGTCTCAAGATTAAAATTGTCATTGCTCCCGTACAGATTGGTCGGCATCGCTGAAATAAAATTCGTTCCATATTGCTCATTGTAATAGCGGCACAATTTAATCGCCGCGATTTTTGCCACAGCGTACGGCTCATTCGTTTGTTCCAGCATACCGGTCAGCAAATACTCTTCTTTCATCGGCTGGGGAGAAAATTTCGGATAAATACAGGATGATCCGAAGTTCAATAATTTTTTTACGCCGGATTTATACGAGGAATGAATCAGATTCAGAGCAATGGCGAGATTATCATAAATAAACTCCCCCCTGTACGTATTATTGGCAAGAATGCCGCCGACTCTTGCAGCACTTAAGAAAACATACTCCGGTCTGATTTTATCAAAAAAAAGCTCCACGTCATTTTGACGCCGCAAATCGAGTTCTTCATGCGTCACCGTAATGATATTACCGTATCCACGCTGTTGTAGTGCGCGAACAACCGACGAACCGACAAGTCCCCGGTGCCCCGCAACAAATATTTTTGCATGTTTATCCATGATGGATGGAACCCATTCGTCACATTGAGAGATTCACATGATGTTCTTTTTGAACTTGCTCCAAATCCGCATCAACCATCAATCGAACCAATTCATGGAATGTGGTTTTCGGTGCCCACCCGATTTTATTCTTCGCTTTGCTTGCATCACCGACTAAAATGTCGACTTCTGCCGGCCGAAAATAATGCGGATCAATTTTTACATATTTCTTCCAATCCAACCCGGCATACGAAAATGCTTCTTCCAAAAATTCCCGCACCGTATGCGTTTCTCCCGTTGCAATCACAAAATCTTCCGGCTTTTCCTGCTGCAGCATAAGCCACATCGCTTCGACATATTCTTTTGCATATCCCCAATCACGTTTTGCATCAAGATTTCCAAGATACAATTCTTTGTCAAGACCCGCTTTGATGCGCGCAATCCCACGCGTAATTTTTCTCGTTACAAATGTTTCGCCGCGCCGCGGTGATTCATGATTGAAAAGAATCCCGTTACAGGCATACATGCCGTAACTCTCGCGGTAATTGATCGTGATCCAATATGCGTAGACTTTTGAACATCCATACGGACTGCGTGGATAAAACGGCGTGGTTTCTTTTTGAGGAGTTTCCTGTACCATCCCGAACATTTCACTGCTCGATGCCTGATAGAATTTTGTCTTCACTCCCGTTTCATGGATCGCTTCAAGCAACCGAACGGTTCCGATTGCCGTCACATCGCCGGTATATTCCGGAACATCGAAACTGACACGGACATGACTCTGCGCGGCAAGATGATATACTTCATCGGGTTGAAGCCGGTAGAGAAGTTTGATGAGATTGGTAGAGTCGCTGATATCACCGTAGTGAAGGAAAAAACTAACACCATGAACATGCGGATCGGTATAGAGATGTTCGATACGACTTGTGTTAAATGTACTTGCACGACGGATGATGCCGTGCACTTCGTATCCTTTCGACAATAATAATTCTGCAAGATACGAACCATCTTGTCCGGTTATTCCAGTAATAAGGGCTTTTTTCATTTGATTGCTTAAATATTTATGAAAACAATATAAGAAAATTTATCCAATTTCTTTACGGACCTCCAACGCCGGGATATTGGAAAGCTAAAACATAAAAGTGTTATCGGCATCTTTCAATTTTGGATTTGCTTTATCTTTTTCCGACAGAATCGGATTTTCAACAGGCCACTGAATTCCCACAGCCGGATCATTCCACAAAATACCGCGATCGTGATCGCGGGAAAATTCTTTTGTACATTTATACATGATTTCTGCTCGATCCGTCAATGCGACAAACCCGTGTGCAAAACCGGGCGGCACATACATCATCCGGCAATTCTCTTCGGTTAATTCGGCAGAGACCCACCTGGAAAATGTCGGCGACCCTTTTCTTATATCGACACACACGTCGAATATTTTTCCGCGCAGACACCGCACTAATTTGCCCTGGATATTCGGATGGATTTGATAATGAAGTCCACGCAACACATTCTTTGCAGATTGCGAATGATTGTCCTGCACGAAATTCTCGGTAATTCCTAGTTTCGCAAAATCCGATTGTTTATAGCTCTCAAGAAAAAAACCGCGGCTATCGCGGAACATAGTCGGTTCGATCAATAACACTTCCGGAATGGAAAGCCGGGAAACGGTAAACGGCATACGCTATTCCTCTTCCTTGGCAAGGTTGAATAAATATTGACCGTAAGAGTTTTTCTTCATCGTTTCGGCAAGAGCAAGCAACTGCTTTTTGCCGATAAATTTTTGGGTGTAGGCAATTTCTTCGATGCAAGCGATTTTCAGTCCCTGACGCTTTTCCATTGTGGAGATAAACATGCCGGCATCGAGAAGACTTTCGTCGGTTCCGGTATCGAGCCATGCATAACCGCGACCCATCAACTCGACGCGCAACGCATCACGCTGCAAATAGACATTATTGACATCGGTAATCTCCAGTTCACCACGCGGCGACGGCTTGATGTTCCTGGCAACCTTCACGACGCTATTGTCATAAAAATATAGTCCCGTCACGGCGTAATTCGATTTCGGACGTTTCGGTTTTTCTTCGATGGAAAGTACTTTATCATGTTTATCGAACTCGACGATGCCGTAGCGCTCGGGATCTTTCACATAATATCCGAACACCGTCGCGCCGCGTTTCGATTTGACATCCTTCACTGCTTTTTGCAACATACCGGTCAAGCCGTGTCCGTAAAAAATATTGTCGCCGAGAACGAGACAGACATCATCCTTCCCGATAAATTCTTCTCCGAGGAGAAACGATTCGGCAAGTCCGTTCGGTTTTGCTTGTTCCTTGTATGAAAATTTCAGTCCTAATTGTGATCCATCGCCGAAAATTTCTTTGAATTTCGGAAGATCGCGCGGCGTGGAAATAATCAAAATCTCCCGGATCCCGGCAAGCAATAAAACCGACAGCGGATAATAGATCATCGGTTTGTCGTAAATCGGAAGCAGTTGTTTGCAGACGGCAAGTGTCAGCGGATACAACCGTGTCCCGCTGCCGCCTGCTAAAATAATTCCTTTCATAATGCCTTCCTTCAAATGGATATCGTACAAAATACGAAAAACTTTGATAAAAAATGCTACTAAAAAAGATGATGATCGACGAACGGATCGACGGTTCCTACCGCATCAATCCAGGGCGAAGGATTATTCTGCGATATAAAATACTGAGTAATAAAATTCCGTTCATCAAGAACAGATTCAAAAGGAGATAGACGTGCAGAGCATTCAGAAGCGAACAAATTGTCAGCAATGCAAACTCGGTACCGAAGCCGAGAAGTCCGGAAATTCGCAAGCCGGTCCGGTCGGCATACCACGACCTGACATGTTGTTCGGATAAAAATTTTCCCTTGCACCAGGAATCGATCCGGTACATCAAACGATCCTGCCATCCGTAAACGATATTGAACAATATTTGCAGACGTAAAGCAACAGGATCGCCCCGTTTGTCTTCTTCCGTTACACGCTCAATAATCCTATTAAGTTTGTAGTGATCTTCAAGATGAAGGAATGATGCCTGATAATACACATGGTACGAAACCCGCAACGTAATACCGAAGAGTCCGGCGAATACCGAGAATAATCGTTGCCGGAGTCGGATATGAATGATAGAGAACGAACGTTATCGCGGAAAAAATTGCAATATCCACCGCTACATCACCCAGAGAATCGAGAAAACGGCCCCGACGCGAATACAATTGCTTTGCACGCGCAAGTTGTCCGTCGGCATCATCAAAAATATCTTTTGCCGATACCAACAAACCCGCCAGAGCAATCGCGACCGGTGTTCCGAACGTGTACACAAAGGCTGCAGCAAATCCGATAAGAACGGCAATGATCGTTACCTGGTTCGGCGTAATGCTCGTCGGATACAAGAACCACACGACGATCGCCGCAAGGGGACGCATGAGATAAATATTGATGATCTCATCGGCATAAAATGCTTCCGATTTCAGCGACTGTTTAAAAAATGCTAGCGGACTCGGTCTAGACATACTGTTCAACTCACTGATTGAAGACGGAGATGAATATTTCGCTGAAGCAAATAGCACACAAGAAGCCAGCAATTTCCGAAAATGAAAACAGACCAGAGGAACAGATCGATGCGACCTGCGAGGGCACAAGCAATGAGCAAAGTACGATTTGTCGTCGGGCCCAGAAAACTCCAGAGCCGAATCATGATTCGATTTTCTTTCCGGTAATTCACCGGATCAAACGACTGACGCTCATCTTTTGTATTGGCTCGTTTCTGATAGTTAAGATATCGTAAATAAATTCGCAGAACTAATATTTTTAACGTTCCGACCTTTTCATTTTCGAGCCGGTGAATTTCTCGGGTAAATTGTTCGATCTCTTTTTCTAAAAAATTCCTTTCAGAGCGGACAATCGACATGAATTCACTTTGGTAATGATCAAAAAAGAATGCGTGAAGAGCACTGCTGAGCCCTGCACCGATCACCAGGAGCCATTGCGGATCGGCGTTCCGAGCGAACCCGATTCCCAAAGAAAGAAAAATGGCAACGCTGGAAATATAATCCGCAACGCCGTCGACAACACGTCCCATCAGTGTTCCGCTTTTTTGAAGACGCGCAAGTTGTCCGTCGCTGCAATCCAAAATATTGGCGACAGCATAGAACAATGCCGCCCAGGAAAGAACTGCGGCAGAACCAATAGAAAAGAACCATGCAGCGACAAGTCCTGCAACCATGGAAAGGAACGTCACCTGATTCGGCGTTATCGGTGAACGATACACGGCTTTTACAAATAAAAATGCGATTGGCCGATAGAAACCAAGATCGAACAACTCCTCCGCTTCCGGCATTTTCAACGATCGTTTGTATTCATCGATCAGCATCGCGGTCCAGTATTCGTGTTATTTCGTTGATGATGATGATTGCATCGTCAATCGGATCGGCGGACGGAGAATATTCGAAACGATCGGAAATTCTTGCCGAAAGCCGTCGCGCTGCATCATGGACGTCATTCGGAAACGATTCATCGCCCTGAAGATGTCTGAGTTGGCTCATGGCATCGGTTCGCCAATCGGGACGTGCATTGCGTGAGATAAACCACTGAATTGCCCAGCCGGCCGCTCGGCGGGCACAGACGCGGGCTTTCCCTTCATTCCCCGCATCCGCAGATTCACGCGCTGTTGAAATTTCCTGCTGAATCTTACCGAGATAATATTCTCTTGATTGCATAATCGGAGATCATGTGTGGAATGAAATTTCTATTACCGCAACGACGATCGGATACTGTCTGCTTCTGAACAGAAATCAGATAAAACGCACACAAACAATCGTCACATCATCTTGAAATGTTCCGACGGCAGTAAATTCTTTAAGACGTTCATTCATGACGGAACACAAATCCTGTACGCTGCCATGGTGTGACCTCATAATATCCTGTATCCGTTCAATGCCGAATTGCTCGCCTTTGGGGTCGGCGGTCTCCACGGCGCCATCGGTATACAAAACAAACGTGTCGCCGGAGCGGAACGGCAAATCAAGATATGAAAACGATGTTTCCCGGCGCATGCCGAGACCGATATTTGCAGTTCGATAAAAATTTATTTTATTCGCTGTGGAATCATATTGCAAAACAGGCGGATGTCCGGCCGTGGCAAGTGCGATGGTTTTCCGTGCATGATCGATGAGCATGTAACCGAAGGTCACAAACGTTTTTTCATCGGAAACTTCAAACAACGTTTTGTTCAGATGTTCGAGAACGGCAACCGGCGATGCGTCATGCTGAAGCTGTAAATGCAATGCACTTTTGGTCATTGCTGACAATATTCCGGCACCGACGCCATGTCCGGACACATCGGCAATTGCGACGGCAACCAGATCGTCGGATATCGGAATAACATCATAGACATCCCCGCCGACTTCTTCCGCGGGCGTCATACTTCCCACAATAGTTACCCACGAAGTTTGTAACACCGCATCCGGTAAGAGCGACTCCTGGATGCTCTTTGCAATATTCACTTCAGCTTCCAGCCGCGAGCGCTGGCGAACCTCAGCGTGAATGACTCTGATGAACATTGCATATCCAAAAGAGAGAAGTGCGATGGCAGCAATACCGACAATACCGCGTTGGGTGTAGATGGCATTCAGTTGTTCCGTCGTAAGTGCGGATATGTCCTCTTTCTTTTCAACATTTTCTGAAGCATTGACCCCGTTGAGTTGTATTTTCATCCCTTCATTATTGAAAACAATACCAAGACCGCCCGAATTAAACGTCATCACCCCGCCCCAAAAAGCTATAACCAACATGATCGCCCACCATCGGTTTCTTCCAAAGAGAATAATGCTTGCGGCCATTCCTCCGCTGGCGATGGTTTGGATAATGATAAAACTCCACGATACGATATGAAGTTTGGATTCCATCAGAAATGTCAGCGGTCCAAAAACGCCGAACAGGAGAAACACCGCAGTGGCCAGGCGTCGCAAGCCCGCCGGTTTCATTTCTTTCCAGATATCAAATGCTTTCGGTTTTCGGGTCATGGCTTTTTTTAGAGTGGAAATTTCCGATCGTACCAGGATTTTGTAATATCCATCCAGAAAAACAATCCCCGCCACGTACCGAACGGTTCGTAAAACCGTTCAATAACTTTGTCGGATGTCGTTCTGCCGTTCTTATGTATCTCGAAGAATCTCTTCCGGCACAAGCTGTCGATACCGAGATAATCGTAACGGCCCAGAAGCTTCAAAATATTTCCCGCGGCATACGGACCGATTCCTTTCACCGAATGTATTTCCGAAAACAGTTCCGCCGTCGGCAAGGGACTACTTCTCCACGATTCAAGATCGATTTCTTTTTTCACGATCTTTCGGGAAAGTTCCAGCACATAAGGCGACCGATAACCGGCACGAATTTCTTTGCGCAAAAATTTTTCCGAGCGATCGGCAATTGCTTCCGGCGTTGGAAAAGAATATTTCCCATCGAGCTGATCGCCCAATTTGGAGCATAAATTATCAACCATAATTTCTGTCAGCGCCCAACTGCAATTCGTTGTACAGATCATTTTCACGACATCTTCAAAAACCGTCGGCGCCCGGAGCAAACGTCCTGCTTTGATTTTCGGAATCCACCGGAACCGGGCATGGCGTTTTGCCTCATCATAAAAACCGGATAAATCTTCATCGATCCGCAGACACGATCGAACGGTGGCAAGGACATATTGCCGATCCGCATTCCCTAATTTCTTTGAAGAATTGATATTGATAATGAGAGTGCGAGACGACTGGGTGACACTGACAAGGACAAAATGTTTTGGGGATAATGCAACGATGAGTTCCAATGCTTCACGGTTCTTTTCGACATGAAACGGGGGAAGCGAGCACCAGCCGTGGCTAAAGATTGTCGGCAACAGCCTAAAATCCGCGGGGACGGAAACCCTCAGAATCATACGGTCTCATGAACTCGTGAAAGTTGGGCGAGCAATTTTCGATTGGTGGGATATTGCTCGACGGCTTTGAGCATCGTCAGCATTGCCTCTTTCGGCTTCATGCGATGCAATGCTCGGCGGAGCGATTGGTACATCCGCGTATCACTGCCAAAAAGCAGTTCTTCACGCCGGGTACCGGATTCCGGAATGTTGATGGCGGGAAAAATTCTTTCATTGGCAAGATCGCGGCTCAGGACAAGTTCCATGTTGCCGGTGCCTTTGAATTCCTGAAAAATCAGCTCGTCCATCCGTGAATTCGTTTCAATCAGCGCCGTAGCAATAATTGTCAACGACCCGCCGCCTTCCAGCGTGCGTGCGGAACCGAAAATCCGTTTCGGAATTTCAAGAGCGCGGATATCGACACCACCCGACATCGTTCTGCCGCTGCTTCGTTGCACGGCGTTGAAAGCCCTGCCCAACCGCGTTAAGGAATCCAGCAACAAGACGACATCTTTTCCGGTTTCGACTTTTCGTTTAGCATATTCCAAAACCAACCGGGCAAGATGAACGTGGCTATCGCGGTCGCTGTCATTCGAACTCGCAAAAACTTCGCCGCGGATTGTCCTGCTCATGTCGGTCACTTCTTCCGGTCGCTCGTCGACCAGCAGGACAAGCAAGTCAACTTCCGGATGATTTGCACTGATCGCATGAGCGAACTGTTGCATCAAAATTGTTTTCCCCGATTTCGGCGGAGAGACAATCAGCGCACGCTGTCCTTTTCCGACCGGGCATAATAAATCGACAACTCTCATTGAGACATCGCCGGAACCCGTCGTCAGTTTGAGTCGTTCGTTTGGATCGATTGCCGTGCGGTGGGAAAATTCTTCGACGCCGTTCCATTCTTCCGGCTTCAGGCCGTTGATCGTGTATACTTCGGCAACTTCTTTTCCGCGGCCGGCATTGCGCAGCGAGCATTCAAGAAAAGTTGCATCGCGAAGTCGGTATCGTTGAATGATCTGCGCGGAAACGCGCGGGTCATTCTGCTGACGGTTCATTTCCATTGTCTTCTGACGCAGAAAACCGCCGAACCGTCCTTCTAATTCCACCATTCCTGTAACAACGTTGTCATTCATATTTCATCAATCAATTGAATAAAAAATTCCGTATCTTTTCAAATAAAAAATATCGGAGAATCTTTTTATGAAAGTCACCAACATACAAATTTTTCTCATCCGTCTTGCTATCGGCGGATTGTTTCTCAATATGGGGCTGGATAAATATCACAGCGGATGGCTGTCAAGCTCACAAGTTCTTCTCGAATCTCTTCAACACTATCTTCAGCATGCGACGGGGATCCAGTTGACGTATCTTAATTATGTCGCAATTCCTTACGCCGGAATGTGGTCGAGGTTGATGACCATTGGAGAACTCAGTGTTGCTGTGTCGCTCCTCTTGGGACTTTTCACCAGACTTTCATCTCTGATTGCCATTTTTATGGTCCTGAATTTCAGCGCGGCAAACGGCAATCTTTTCTCATGGAATTTTTTCGGATCCCCGTGGGCTGGCCTGCTGCTCGCAGGGCTTCTTGCAACATTTCTCGCCCGCTCCGGACGATGGATCGGCATCGATGCATTGATGGCAAAATCAAATTCCGGCAGTATCCTGTGGTAACGGGAACCATATCGCATCATCGAAAAGAGTTCGTCAATTATTCGATAGATGATCGATATCCAATTCTCTCTGTCAGTATCACCGGCAGACCTAAACGCGTGCCGGATTTTTCACGTATTTCCGGAATCAACTAACCAATATCTTTTCCGTCATTGATCGGAAAGCTTTGTCACAGTGGAGTTTGGGAGCATGTTCCATGAGAATGGACGTACACTATCACCCGTACCGGCATGATATTCAATATAGAAAGCCGTCCGCTGAGAAGCAAACCCCCTTGACGCTGAAGGTTTCGTTCTGTATCTTTTAAGCATGCTTATTCCTTATTTCCTTATAGTATGTGCCCTTTCAGGGTTTTTAATCTCTCTCTATTTTTTGTTGGTTTATTACAACATCATGAGAGCGAATCAACCTTTCATCCCTTCCCTGTGCCGGATGGATGAACAAACGTGCGAATACGTTATTCATACTTCCTATGCAAAATTACTCGGAATACCGAATTCAGTATTCGGCATAATTTTTTACACGATCATTTGCATCGTTGTCTTGGTCGGTGGAATGCGTACGAATCTATTCATCAACAAAGTCATCATTCTGAGCTCGATCGGCACCGTCGCAGCAAGCGTTTATCTGGCGTATGTTCTCATCATAAAAGTGAAAGTACGTTGTGTATTATGTTTTACGGTTCATATCCTTAATGTTATCATTCTCATTTTGTTCACTTATACGAACGGATAATCATGTCGTCAAAAACCGGATTTGTCTATCACGAACGATTTCTGGAACACGATACCGGAGCGGGACATCCGGAACGGCCCGACCGGTTGCGCAGTGTTGTTTCTCATTTGAAAGAAATTTCGCTCTGGCAGAAACTTCAGCACCTGCTTATCGACGAAGCCGACGAGGAATGGATTCTCAAAGTTCATACTCCGGACCATATACGATTTGTTCGTGATGCATGCCGGCAGGGGCGGAGAATTCTGGATCAGGGCGACACGCACGCCTGCCCCGATTCTTACGACGTAGCACGTCTTGCTGTCGGCGGAGTTCTCACGGGCGTCGACGCTGTCATGCGCGGGATACTGAACAATGTATTTTGTGCCGTCCGCCCTCCCGGGCATCATGCGGAAGCAAACACCGTCATGGGATTTTGTCTCCTCAATAATATTGCCGTTGCCGCACGATATGCGCAAGCCGTCTACCGGATCGAACGAATTGCGATTATCGATTGGGATGTCCATCACGGCAACGGTACGCAGCAGATTTTCTATGAAGATCGATCAGTATTTTTTATCAGTCTTCATCAATTTCCATTTTATCCCGGAACGGGCGGGCGTTCAGAACAAGGAAGCGGACGGGGCGAAGGTTACACACTGAACATACCGATGACTGCCGGAGCCGGCGAAAAAGAATATATGGCAGCATGGACGGAAGAGATCATTCCGGCGTTGAACCGTTTCCGTCCGGAACTTATCATGATTTCTGCAGGATTCGATGCGCACAAAGACGATCCGCTGGCAAATATCAATCTGACCGAATCATCATTTACAAAAATGACCGCCTTCGTCAAAGAAACGGCAAACCTGCATTGTGCGGGACGGATCGTTTCGATCCTGGAAGGAGGATATAACATTGAGGCACTTGCCCGCAGCGTCGAAGCGCATCTCCGGCAACTCCAGGACATGCCGATTTGATTTTCAGTCAAGAGTTCGGTACAATGTAATTCACATTTTACAAACCAGCGATGAATAACAACAGAGTCCCGTCGTTCCGGATATATTATTTGCGAACAATTTCCATTCTCGCGCGAATCGTCGGCGCTATCGCCATCGGCATACTGTTGTTATTTGTCGTTCCGATGATCGTCCCGTACGTCGACAATGCGAATTCGTTCCAATATGTCCGCTCCGCGTTGACGGCAGAACAGACTATCAACACGGTCGTAAAGCAGAATATTCCGACCAAGATTGCCGGAAAAGATATGACGCGGTGGATCGTGATTGTCGGTATGTTCTTTCTCAGCAGCTCCCTGATGGGCTGGGCGGAACGAACAAAAGAGAAAGCGCAATACCTAAAATTCAAATTTTCTGTCGATCAGTGGAAAGCGGATATGCATTTATCCGATAACGCCATCGTTCTCGCACCGATCAACGACAAGCTCAACAGACTCAAAACGGCAAAGAAAAAAGACCGCGATCAGCTATTACGTGAGTTTGTCGAAACAAAGAAAAAGTTAGACGAAATGGGACGGGACGTTGCCTTCCTCGCGATTGATGTCGTCGATTCAACCGGTATGAAGCAGGGAGAAGAACGTGCAAGCATCGAACACGATTTCAAAGAATATAAACGATTGGTGGAGCGGACGCTGAACACGTTCGGATGCCTGAAGTCGACGTGGACACCCGACGGGGCGATGAGCGCATTTACTACCGTTGATGCTGCCGTACGTGCGGCGCGCGAAATCATCGGCAAGCTGGAAATTTTCAACCGTGATGTGAAAACAATCCGCCGGGATTTTATGATACGGTGCGGGGTCAATTCCGGATTTGTCTATTTCGATGAATCGGTTCCGCTCGAAGAGATCAGCGATCGTGTGATCGACATTGCGGGACACATGCAAAAACACGCAAAGCCGAACAGCGTGAGCGTTGCAAAACCGGCGATCGAACCGTTGGATGACCGCGGTGGGTTCGAACCTGCCGGAAGGGTTATTGACGGCTACGAAGTATACGAATGGGAGTGGAAAAAAACGTAGCTACCGCGTCCGCCGCCAGGTCGTTCCTTCTTTTTTATCTTCGAGCGTAATGCCCATTTTTGTCAAACCGTCACGGATTTTATCCGACATCGACCAGAGCTTTTGTGTTCTGGCTTCGGCGCGTAATTCGATAATCAATTGAACGAGATCGGCTTCTATCGGATTATTTGCCGATACGCCGGAATCGATTTGTTCCGGAATAATGCCCAAAACATTTCCGCCGATTTCGGTGAACAACGCATTGACATCATTCAGCACATTCGAAGAAACATTTCCTCCGCCCAGCAGTGTATTGACATCGCGACTGAGATCGAACAATAATGCCAAGACCTGTGCCGTATTGAAGTCATCATTCATCGCGTCGAGCATCTGACTTTTGAGTTTCGCAATATCGATCGTCGCATTCCCGCTGGTCGATGCGGCATTTGACTGGCGTGCGATCGCCATTCGCACATTGCGAACGGTATTATGAAGTTTCTCCAATCCTTTCGAGGCGCCTTCCAGCGCTTCGTTCGTGAAATCAAGTGTACTGCGGTAATGACTTTGCAAAATGAAAAACCGGACGACGAGCGGGGAATATTTTTGGAACGCATCTTTCAGCATAATCACATTGCCGAGCGACTTGCTCATTTTTTGTCCGCCGACGGTGACAAGATTATTATGAATCCAATATTTCACGAACGGTTTTCCGGTAGCACATTCACTTTGGGCAATCTCACATTCGTGATGAGGAAACTGGTTATCCATGCCGCCGCCATGAATATCGAACGATTCACCTAAATATTTCATCGACATTGCCGAACATTCAACATGCCAGCCGGGGAATCCGATTCCCCACGGGCTGGGCCAGCGCATGATATGTTCCGGCTGGGCAAATTTCCATAAAGCAAAATCGTTCGGATGGCGTTTCTCCGATTTCACTTCGACCCGCGTGCCCGATTCCGTTTCTTCCGTACTCCGGCCGGATAGTTTTCCGTATTCTTTGTCCTTCGATACATCAAAATACACCGATCCGTTCGATTCGTATGCAAATCCTTTTTTGATCAGAAGTTTAATAATTTCAATCTGCTCGATAATATGTCCGGTTGCACGGGGGGAAATATCGGGACGCGCAACCCCAAGCGCATCCATATCATCAAAATAACTTTTTGTATATGATTCCGCTATTTCCATCGGATGTTTTTGCTCGAGACGTCCCTGGCGCAGGAGCCGGTCTTCCCCTTCGTTCGTATCGCCGAGCAGGTGCCCGACATCTGTGATATTTTGAACATACGTCACCTTATATCCGAGATACCGGAGATACCGGACGATGATATCGAACGACACATAACTTTTTGCATGACCGATGTGCGAGTGCCCGTACACCGTCGGACCACAAACATACATGCCGACATATCCTTCGCGCGCCGGTTTGAATTCTTCCTTTTGACGGGTCAACGTGTTATACAGTATTAACGGCATTGGAGTTAGTAATGATTAATGATTGGAATGTTCACTGTAAAAATTTATTTCAAACCCATCAGCTCTTTTGCGCTCTTCCGTCCGGATTCCGTCACTTCACGACCGCTCATGAGTTTCGCAACTTCCACAACGCGTTCTTCGACGGAAAGCTTTCTCATACGTGTTGTCGAACGTTTATTCGCTTCAATTTTTTCCACCACAAAATGTGTATCCGCCACACCGGCAATCTGCGGCAAATGCGTGATTGCGATAACCTGATGAAAACGGGAAAGCTTCTTCATGCTGTTCCCCACTGCCTGCGCAACACGCCCGCTGACGCCAACATCGATCTCATCGAAAATCAATAACGGCAAACGATCCGATTTTGCAAGAATCATTTTCAATGCGAGCATGATGCGGGAAATCTCTCCGCCCGAAGCAACTTTTATCAACGGTTTCGGATCTTCACCGACATTGGTCGAGACATAAAACTCGACGCGATCGAATCCTTTCGGCGTGCATTCGAGCCATTCTTTTCCCAGTTTTACAAATGCTTCATCGCGATTCGGCGACGGCTGCGTCGTGATTCTCGTTTCAAAAACCGCATGCTGGATTCCCAACTCTGCAAGCGATTCCACAATCGATTTATTCACTTTCCGTGATACGTCGTGCCGTTTTACTGAAAGCCGTTGTGCCACTTCTGAAGCAACGCTGCGCGTTTTATCAAATTTTTTCTGCAGCGAGGCGATTTCGATCTGAAAATTATTTGCAAGTTCAAACTCCCGGCCGATTTTGGCACGATGATCGATCAATGCGTCAAGTGAGCCGCCGTATTTTTTCTTTAACAATGTCAGATGACCGAGCCGGTTGCGAATCTGTTCAAGCCGTTCCGGGTTAAATTCGATTCTCGAATTATATTGCTGAATGAATTTTGCAAGTTCTTCCACAATCGCAGCGGCGGAAGATGCTTCATTCGTTTGTGCATGAAATGCCGTATCGATCGCGGCAAGAGTTTCCAATTCGTTTCGTGCGAGCACAAGCCGGTCATGAACGGAGCTGTCGCTTTCGTACAAAATGCCGTACAAACGCTCTGTTGCCGCGTGAAGCTTCTCGGCGTTTTCCAAAATATTGAGATCGTTTTCCAGTTCTTCTTCTTCGCCGGCACGAGGACTCAACGCATCGATCTCATTGATTTGAAATTCGTACAATGCCCGGCGTTCCATCAATTCACGTTCCTTGGAACGCAGATCGCGGATTTCGTGCAGTGTACCGGAACATGCCCGGTATGCTTCAGAAAACTCCCCGACCAATCCTTCCAGACTGCCGAAGTTGTCGAGCAAATCGATATGTGTTTCCGTTCTCAGGAGCGATTGATGCTCGTGCTGCCCGTGCAGGTCGACCAGCATATCGCCGAATGTCTTCAGTACCGTCGTGTTCACCGGAGAATCGTTAATAAAGCACCGGCTCTGTCCTTTGATGGAAACTTCACGCCGGAGAATCAATTCGTCACCCGGTTCAATTTCATTTTGTACCAGAATGGGTTTGATGGTTGCGTTGTGACGAACATCGAACGTCGCTTCCACGACAGCTTTTTCAGCCCCCTTGCGAACGGCTGAAGAATCCGCACGCTCGCCCAGAACGAGACTTAATGCATCGATGATGATCGATTTGCCGGCGCCGGTTTCGCCGGTAATGATATTCAAACCGGATTCAAACCCGACGGCAAGTTCTTCGATCAGTGCATAATTTTTTATGAGAAGAGATTGGAGCATAAATCCATCGTCAATGACGGAAACAATGTACAAATTTTTATTCTAAATTCAATACGAACATTGAAAATTATTGCGCTGCGCCGTCAGCGGACTCGGAAAAGAATTTCACATCGGTAATATCATTCAGAATGCCGTGAAAGTACGCCATTCGAAAAAATTCATTGAGACCGGCAACTGCCTCGTTGTTCAGATCATACCGGAAATATGCAAAATAGGAAGGATCAAGAAACCGATTTGCTTCTTCAGGAAGTTTTTCCGGCGGCTGATGATATTTCAATGCTTCCCTTTCACGAACGGTCAAATCCTGTTCACGGGAAACCCAGATTTCATGCACAAAGGGGAGATCCGTCATGTCGCTCCATTCGTCGACAAGATCGATTTTGGTGGAATGATTGCTGAGCCGGATTGCTGCATTTCCCACAACGAGAGCACAATCGGCGGATTGCATCATTGTCTCGGCTGTTCCGCTGAACGGAACGATTTTCGGGTGCGAATCATATCGTTCCGAAAGAATGATACTCGCAAGAACGATTTCGGATGTGAAATGCGGATCGACAGCAATCGTGTTGATGTCGCGAAGGGATTCATGAAAGACGAGAAGTATCGTTTGGCTTTCTCCGGATGATGCAATGCCGACTCCCGGCACGATGCGGTACATCGCGTAATCTTTTGCATAATCGATTGGAGACAACAGCGCTCCGTCAAGCTGATGCTTGCGGAGCGCGATGGCAAGTTCTGCGGGAGACTGCTCTGTAATAGTAAACAGATCATCCCGTCGGTTCTTCAAGGGAACGGAAAGCGGCAGGGCAAATGTTTCCGGAAGAATGCCGACCCGCTTCGCCATAAACCTATGAAGCGGTTGTCTTCTGGCGAATCTGTTTCGATGCAAGCTCGCGCAGGTAATACATTTTTGCGCGGCGCACTCTGCCTTCTTTCACCATTTCGATCTTTGAGACACGCGGCGAGTGCAACGGGAAAATTCGTTCGACGCCGACGCCGTTGGAAATTTTCCGGACGGTAAACGTGGCACGCAATCCTTCACCCCGCCGCCCCATAACCACACCCTGAAACTGCTGAATTCGTTCTTTGTCGCCTTCGATAACGCGAACATGAACGTTCACCGTATCGCCCGGTCGGAATTCGGGGATACCGGTTTTCATCTGCATTGCTTCTACCAACTTGAGTTTATCCATGTACTATTTCTCCTTTATGACAATAAATTTTTTCGCCGCTGTTTCGTCCGCTCAATACGGTTTTCCTGCCGCCACTGCCGGATTTTTTTATGATCGCCGGACAACAAAACTTCCGGGACATGCATCGAGCGAAATTCTGCCGGCTTGGTATAATATTCGCTGTCGAGTAAATTTTCCTGAAACGAATCGGTCAACATCGATTCACCGTCGCCGAGAACTCCGGGAATCAACCGGATCACCGCATCGACGATCACCAAAGCGGCAAGTTCGCCGCCTGTCAGCACATAATCGCCGATAGAAATTTCTTTTGTAATCAATTGCTTGCGGATCCGTTCGTCGATCCCTTTGTAATGTCCGCACAGCAGCATCAAATTACTCTTCAACGAAAGCTGATTGGCGATTTTCTGATCAAACTTTTCGCCGTCAGCAGTCAGGTAAATAACTTCATCATACTGCCGTTTGCGTTGCAACGACTCGATACATTCAAACACCGGCTCCGGTTTGAGAATCATTCCGGCACCGCCGCCGTACGGCGTATCGTCGATCGTTTTGTGTTTGTCGTGCGTAAACTTTCGAAGATCGTGTACCCGGATCGCGGCTAATTTTTTCTTTTTCGCCTGACGGATAATGCTTTCATTCAACGGACTTCTCAATAACTTTGGAAATCCCGTGACAATGTCGATTCTCATGTCACTGCTGCTCTTCGATCAGACCTTCGGTAATGGAAACGACAATTATTTTGCCGGCAATATCTACTTTTTTGATAAATTCTTTCACTGCAGGAATGTAAACGATTTCTTTATTGACACGAATCGCCCACAAGTCCTGGGCCTGTGATCGCACGACGTCTTCAACAATACCGACAACTTTCCCTTCCGTTGTCTTCACAACACATCCGATAATATCATCAACAAAATACTCGCCTTTTTTCGGACGCCGCACATTCTTTTCATCCACAAAAAGATATTGCCCCACACACTGTTCCGCTTCCGTGCGATCATGTACGGCGGAAAGTTTTACAAACAATCCTTTTCGGTTACTGATGACGTCTTCGACCGTCGTTGCCGATGCCGTTTTTTCATCATGACCGATAAAGACGCGTTTCAAACCGGAGAACCGATCAGTATCGTGAGATGCCGGAAGAAGTTTGAGATATCCCTTCAGCCCGAACGCGCTGACGAGAGTGCCGATCGCGTAACGGCTCACTGCAAACTCCGGATAGAAAACCGGTTAGAACGGCAATCAGTCGAGTATTTCGACCGTAACTTTTTTCCCTGCTTTTTTCCCGACGGCAGCGACAAGCGTTCGCAGGGCAAATGCCGTTCTTCCTTTCTTGCCGATAATTTTACCGATATCGGATTGTGCAACTTTTACTTTCAAAACAAGTTTATCGTCGAGTGTTCCTTCTTCGATGGCCACCTGCTCCGGCTGGTCAACAAGCTGCTTGGCGATGAATTCGATGAAATCTTTCATACACCCTCCGTGCAAACGATGAAACCATTGAATCTCTGCAAGCCAACCGCTTCGTTCCAGCCTGCTTCTGCGAGATTCCTCTTACCGACCGGTGCGGAACAGTTCCAGGTACGAGTTAAAAGTTTCAAATCAAACTTCGTGAGCAGATCAACGCTTGTACCGTCTTGAATTACGCCGCTGGCGTTGCCGCGGGCTCTGCAGCTGGTGCGGGAGGCGCAGGGGCTGCGGCTTCTGATCGCTGCCGCAGCTTTTGCTTTCTTTGCCGCTTTACGCCGGGATTTTTTCTCCGTTTCCCGACGCTGTTTCTCTTCCTGCAATGACTGCCACTTTTCAACGGCAGCAGCAATCGTCGGTTCATCAGCGCCTTTTTTCATCAAACCCCATTGCAGCCAGAGACCTTTACGCTGTAACAGACTGCGTAACGTGTCCGTGGGTTGCGCACCGCGCTTTAACCATGCAAAGAGACGGTCTTCTTTAATATCGATAACCATCGGATGAACCAACGGATTGTATCGTCCGACCGCCTCGATGAATTTGCCGCTGCGTGACGCCCGTGAATCTGCCGCAACGATTTTATAAAATGGCTGTTTTTTCTTTCCTGCCCGCCGCAATCGTAACTTTACCAATGTCCTACTCCTCTCGAATAATTAATAATAAAAACTATGTTACCCGGGTAATTTCATTCCCTGGAACATTTTTGGCATCCTGCCTTTTGTCAACGTCTTCATCATTTTTTGCATTTCACCGAACTGCTTCAACACTTTATTCACTTCTTGCACGGAGGTTCCGCTGCCGTATGCAATCCGGCGACGGCGCATGCCGTTGATAATGTTCGGTTTTTGCCGCTCTTCTTTCGTCATCGATTGAATGATCGCTTCAACGCGAACGAGTGCTTTTTCATCAACCGGATTATTGGCTGCCATCCGGTTCATGCCGGGAATCATTCCCATCAGTTGTTGCAGCGAACCCATCTTTTTTATTTCGTGCAACTGGTCGAGAAAATCTTCAAACGTAAATTGAGATTTTCTCAGTTTCTCTTCAAGCTTGATCGCTTTCTGTTCGTCGAATTGCTCCTGCGCTTTCTCAACGAGCGTAACGATATCGCCCATGCCGAGAATGCGTGCAGCCATGCGATCTGGATGAAACACCTCCAGCGCATCAAGCTTTTCTCCGGTACCGACGAATTTAATCGGCCTATCGACGACGGCCCGAATCGAAATCGCCGCACCGCCACGCGTATCGCCGTCGAGTTTCGTCAGGACAACACCGTCGAAATTCAACCGGTCATGAAATGCTTTTGCCGTATTGACGGCATCCTGTCCGGTCATCGAATCAACGACAAAGAGAATCTCGTGTGGATTCACTTTTGCCTTGATCGTCTCAACTTCCTGCATCATCTCTTCATCGACATGCAGTCTGCCTGCCGTATCGATGATAACAACATCCCTCGCACCTTTGCGTGCCTGGTCGATCGAACCTTCGGCAATCTCAATCGCTTTTTTGCCGCGCTCGGCGACAACCGGCACTTGAATCTGTTTGCCCAGCATCTCAAGCTGATCGATGGCAGCGGGACGATACACGTCCGCAGCGACCAACAACGGGTATCGACCTTTTCCTTTCAGATACCGAGCAAGCTTCGCACAAAATGTCGTCTTGCCGGAACCCTGAAGACCGGCAACCAATATTACCGTGGGAGGATTCGGAGAGAACCGCATCTCCGTCTGCGCCGAGCCCATCAGCTTGACCAACTCGTCGTGAATAATTTTGACGATGAGTTGCCCCGGCGTAATACTCTGAAGAACTTCCTGCCCTATCGCCCGCTTCTGAACATCTTCGATGAATTGCTTGGCGACTTTATAATTGACATCGGCATCGAGCAGTACGCGCCGAACCTCGCGAAGAGATTCTCCGACATTCGCTTCAGTAATTTTGCCCTGACCGCGAATTTTCTTAAATACCAACTCAAGCTTTTGACTGAGATCTTCGAACATGGTAACAATGTCGGAAAACTTGCGAGAAAAAGACAAAAACGCCAGGTTTTCAAGCCCCTGGCGATTATAATAAGCCGTTAAATTTACGGAAAAATTATAAGGGATGCAAGAGAAAAATAGCCCGCAAACCTTGCAAAATCTACACCATTTACCGTATCAATACCATTTTCCGAACTTGCGAAAAAACATCATGAGAGTTGCTCGTTGCCCGTAATCGATAAAAATAAACACCGCTTGCAAAGTTCCCCGCCTTCCATTCAATCGCTTGGTAGCCGGCATCCTGAATTTTGTCGACAAGCGTTGCGACAATCTCACCAAGAGTGTTATAGATTGTTATGGTCACACGCGAAGTCACCGGTAAATTATAACGGATCGTCGTTGAGGGATTAAATGGATTAGGATAATTTTGTTCGAAGTGCAAAAGCGGAAGGGATAGCCGGGATTCCCAAGAGTTTCAATAAAATATTGCTTGAAGGATTTGTGATCCGAATCGTCGTTTTTCCGTTCAAGAAAGTTTCGTTGCCGTCGATCACGATTGATGCCTTCACCGAATTTGAATTCGATTGCCATAACATCGTGATTGGAAACTCCGCACCGTGAATGACAATTGGAAATTTGCCCGTTTGTTTTTCGCCGATCGTTTCCAGAATCCGGTTCGAAGAAAACCGGACATCGAATTCCCCGTCCGGCGGAAGCGGCGGAGCTTCAAACAAATCGTTCGTGTCTCCCGCTCTGAATTGTTCGACAATACAATTGTTCTCTATTGCCGGCATTATCCTGAATTGATAATATGTTTGATGCGGTGAACAAATTATTTTCGATAACTGCTTTAGGTAGCAGTCCACGGATGCGTTCAGAAACATTTTTGCCGGTTGAGATGCTTTGATCCAATATCCTTTTGCTGGCAAGAGTGTATCGGTCATCGAATAACCTTTATTATATACAAAAAATTCACTGCTGATGCTCCCCGATGGTATTGTTGTTATGCTGTTGACGTCGAGCAGCGAACTTAAACTACCGAACAAGTTCCATCCTGATTGTATCGAAATCGTGTCGTGAAGTCTCGCGAGAGGAAGCGGTTTCAAAGAATCTATAAACGCAGAATAATGGATCCAATATCCTTTGCCGGGAAGCAAAGTATCCTGAATAATATATCCCGTCCCCGGTGCATAGGCAAATGCATGTGAGTTTACCGTCGTAAATACATTCTTACTGTAATCATCAAGAATATTCTGAGGAATCGAAACCATATTCCATCGTCGGGCGGCGCTGGCCGGAATGTTTGGACTTTGTGTGATAATGCACATCGAGGAAATCGTTGAATCGGTTATCACGGCGCGTGCAGTATCACCGGATCCGTTCCACATATCTATTCGATTTCCTTTTGGATCGATAAGAACCGGATCAATTGTCGGGAAAGCGGAATGGATATCCGACCTCGACCACTGAATAGTCATCGGATAGTTGCCACCAAAATAATATCCGGGAGTGAATGTTACAAGAAATGTGTCACGCTGGGTGGTCGAAAAAAAATCTCTCACATCTGTCCACGAACCGGCTCCGAAATGAGCAGTGCCGCCATGAGGGTCTTGAAAGCGCGCGTCAAATAAACCCGCTGTTTGTGGAGGAATTTCAAATTCACCTTCCGAAAAATCAACATTCGTTGCCGTCGGGTCGACACCCCAAATTCCACGCGTCGCACCGGGTCGAATCCCAAACCAGATATCGCGCCGGTTAACGAGCGTATTATCATAAATGGTCAGAGGAATTTTTACATGCACAGGAAATTTTATCACGCCAAAATCAAAACCACCATATTGATCCCCAGACGTTTGAACATCATATGTATAGCCCTGCCCATACCTCGGCGTCTCCTGCTCAAATGACGACTGTACGGAAAGAGCAACTGTGTTCGTCCCAGGATCAACATGTTTGAATTTATAATGACCGAGTGAATCCGTTTGACCGACTGCATTTGAATCTACACCGAATAATGTTACCAGCCAATGCACTAACCCCGGCTCGCCAATATCCCTCACCCCGTTTTCATTCATATCGAGATACACAGTTCCTTCTATTGAGTTCCATGGATACGCATTTCCAAAATCAATCCCTGTGACACTGCCATTCACGCCAATGGTCAGCACATAGGAGGTGAATGAAGGAAATGTTCTTCTCCACTCTGTTTGGAGTTCTTGCGTGACAATATATGTTCCGGAATCAAGTCCGCCAAAACTATATACACCGTTGGAATCGGCATAAGTTGATTCCTGAATTTTTCCATTGATATCCACGCGCCAATTTGCCAGACCCGCTTCACCAAAATCGCGTACGCTGTCACCATTATCATCGTCGAACAGTGAGCCGTTTATCGATGCACCTCCGGTTGTAAAGCTCCATGGACCCGTCCAACCTGTCGATGTTGAATCATCAAAATTAACGTTCACGCGCCAGTAGTATGTTTTCCTCGGAAGAACGTTATATAATGCGACTGTATTTGATGTTAATGTAATACCTTGAACGAGTGTGGTATCCAGCATCAATTCGGAGTTGAATGTAGAGTCGGTTCCGGCTTGAACTCTTGCTGAAGCGATAATAATATAATTAAGATAATTGCATTGCAATGCTACGGAAAATTGTCCCGGCTTTATCTGGGTGAGAACTTGATGGGCAGCTCCGTTAGGAGGAGAATCCGGTTCGGGAGCTTGAGATTGATTATTGAAGGGTCGCCCCCATAATCCGGCACCGTTTGTAACAGCGAAGATATACGATCCATTGGAAGCAACATTAAAGGGATCCATATTCGTTAGACCAATCTGAGTCCAATTTGCCCCGTTGTTGATGGAAAGATAAACTTCGGTAGTCGTCCCGGCAAAGAGATAGCTTCCACTGGCAGCAAGAGAAAAAACGTTGGGATTCGTTAGACCTGAATTAACTGTAGTCCAATTTGTTCCATTGTTGGTGGATAGAAACACCCCGCCACCATAAGTTCCAGCAAAGATATTCGTTCCGTTGACGACAAGAGAACTAACACCATAATTAGTGAAGGATAATTCTGTTCCGATTGACGTCCAACTTGTCCCGTTGTTTGTCGAAAGAAAAACTCCTTGATCAGTCCCGGCAAAGAGATTCCCTCCGGATACGGCAAGCGCATTGACATCTGTATTTGTCAATCCACTATCAACCAAAGTCCAGTTCGTGCCGTTGTTTGTAGAAAGGAACGCCCCGCCACCAGTTCCGGCAAAGATATTCGTTCCGTTAACAAGAAGCGTGTTGATTCGCCAGTTCGTCAAACCGGAGTCAACTGCAGTCCAGCTTGTGCCGTTGTTCGTGGAGAGAAATACTCCGCCGCCATTAGTCCCGATTAAAATGTCCGTTCCGTTGAGAAAGAGACTCCATGGATTGAATTTTCCTCGACCAACCCCCCAACCCGGGTTAACCTGGGTCCAGTTTGTTCCATCATTAGTTGATAAAAAAACGCCCTTATCCAATGTGCCCACACAGATATTAGCACCACTGGTCGCCAAAGATATAGGAGAGTTACTCGTCAATCCTGAAGTGAGTCGAGTCCATTGGGCAAACAATGGACTTCCATTCGCAACGATGAAAATTATGAGCAATGTATATAGAAAATTTCTTTTCAAACAGGTTGCTCCCATCAATTTAGAAGTTTCATAGACTTCCTCCAAAATCTGGAAATCTTGAAATGATCGGCCTTAAAAGAAGAACAAGAAAAGGAAAAGAAGGTAACGAATGATAGGAGATGGTAATAATTTAAACCGTCAAAATCAAACTTAACGAAAGAACAGTTTAAAATTCAGTTAATTCAAGACAATTCTTTAAGTCACTGGCATTCCTTTCTCAAAGAATTGCCTTAGCGAAAGGGATAAACGTAATTACATCACAAAGTCCAGCGGTTAACTTTAACGTAGAAACGGAATTAATCGGCAGCAGTAAGCGCTTCTGCACCGCCCACAATTTCCAGCAATTCTTTTGTGATCGATGCCTGTCGCGCTTTGTTATAGGACAATTGAAGATCACGGATCAGATCGGACGCATTGGTCGTAGCATTGTCCATCGCCGTCATGCGCGCACCCTGTTCGGCGGCATTCGATTCGAGCAGCGCACGCCAGACCTGAAAGCGAAGATGTTTCGGCACGAGTGATGAAAGAATTGAATCGCTGGATGGTTCGTAGATATAATCGATTTGAGATGTCGATTGTTTGACATCGGAAGGTTGTGCAATTGCTTCGGTCGGAATCGGCAACATCTGTTCGATCACAACGTGTTGATGAATAATCGATTTGAATTCGTTATACACAAGTTCGACACGGTCATACGCGCCGTTTAAAAATCCCTCAACGACTTTACTCGCAATGGCATTCGCATGATCAAACTTCAAACCTGAAAAAATGCCGACCTGTTTATCGGCAATCCGGTAATTGTTTTTCTGAAAAAAATCGAATCCTTTTCTTCCGACAGTGACGAGATGAAGATTGCCTTTGTTGACGACCTCTTCATAATTCGTACGGATATGGTGCGTTACGGTCCGGATAACATTGGAATTGAATGCCCCGCATAACCCGCGGTCTGCTGTCACGACAACTATAGCCACTTTATGAACCGGTCGAACTTCGAACAACGGATTTGCAGACACATCGACTTTGCCGGCAAGATGTTGAAGAAGGTCGGACATCGTGCGGGCATACGGCCGGGCGGAAAGAACGCCGTCCTGTGCACGGCGAAGTCTCGCCGCGGCAACCATCTTCATTGCCTTGGTGATCTTCTGCGTGCTTTTTACACCGCTGATGCGCCGGCGGATTTCACGAAGTGTTGCCATGGTTTACCGGATCGTTTTCGTTTAAAGGACTTTGAACGACTGAACAAAATCTTTGCAAATCTGATGCAATTTTTTCTGAAGATCGTCGGAGAGATCTTTTTTCTCAATGATCTCATCGAGAACATTGCGGTATTTCAATTCCATCATCTCCAGAAGGTCGCGTTCAAAACGCTGAACGTGTTCAAGCGGAATTTCATCAAGATATCCGTTCGTACCGGCAAAAATGCTGACGACCTGTTTTTCAACCGGCATCGGAACGTATTGTCCCTGCTTCAGCAATTCAACCAGATGCGAACCGCGCGTTAATTGCTGCTGTGTCGCCTTATCGAGATCGGAACCGAATTTTGCAAATGCTTCCAGCTCGCGGTATTGTGCCAGATCGAGCCGAAGCCGGCCGGCAACTTTTTTCATCGCTTTGATCTGCGCGTTGCCGCCGACGCGTGACACTGAAATACCGATATTGATTGCCGGACGAACACCGGAGTTGAACAAACCGGGTTCCAGATAAATTTGTCCGTCGGTAATGGAAATAACGTTCGTCGGAATGTATGCGGAAACGTCACCTGCCTGTGTTTCAATGACGGGAAGCGCCGTTAGACTGCCGCCGCCAAGTTCTTCGCTGAGTTTCGAAGCACGCTCCAGCAACCGCGAGTGAAGATAAAAGACATCGCCGGGATATGCTTCACGACCCGGCGGACGCCGCAGTAAGAGCGAGACCTGCCGGTATGCCTGCGCGTGTTTTGAAAGATCGTCGTACACAACCAGTGCATGCCTGCCATTATCCCTGAAAAATTCGCCGAGGGTTACGCCGGAATACGGTGCGATAAATTGCATCGGTGACGGATCATCGGCACGTGCTAAAATAATAGTTGTGTATTGCATCGCACCGAACTCTTCAAGCTTCGCAACAACCTGTGCAACCGTCGAACCTTTCTGACCGATACCGACATAAATACAATACATCGGTTTGATGCCGCGTTTCTTCGCTTCTTCCGTGTGCGTATATTTTTGATTGATGATCGCGTCGATGGCAACGGACGTCTTGCCGGTCTGGCGGTCGCCGATAATCAATTCACGCTGCCCGCGCCCGATGGGAATCATGCCGTCGACGGCTTTAATTCCCGTCTGCAACGGTTCTTTCACGGGCTGGCGTTGAATCACGCCGAGAGCTTTTCGCTCAATCGGTAAAAACTTTTCTGTCTTAATCGGTCCGCGCCCATCCAGAGGCTGTCCGAGCGGATTGATGACGCGTCCGAGCATTTGTTCGCCGACGGGCATCGATGCAACGCGTCCCGTTCGTTTCACGATATCGCCTTCTTTGATCAGCGTGCTTTCGCCGAAGAGAACGCAACCGACATTATCTTCTTCAAGATTGAGCACCATGCCGAACACATCATTCGGAAATTCGACAAGTTCGCTCGCCATGACCTTCGAAAGTCCGTAGACGCGCGCAATACCGTCGCCAACCTGCAAAACGGTACCGACATCATAGACATCGACTTCTTTTTCAAAACCGGAAAGTTGTTTGCGTAAAAATGCAGAAACTTCATCAGGTCTTACTTCTGCCATTGCATATTCCTTTACATTTAATGGTAATTCAACTGAGTTTTAGATCGTTCCTTCGACGAATCGCTGCCGAAGAATTTCAAGCTGGTGGCGGACGCTGGCATCCCACACGGTATCTTCATACTGAACGGTAAATCCGCCTTGCAACGAAGTATCAAGCTCAACATTCAAATGAACGGTTTTCTTCGTGACCTGTTCGATCTGATGTATAAGCTGTCGCCGTTGTTCATCGGTGAACGTCACGGTTGCCCGCGCGGTCACATTCAATATTCCTCTTCGCACATCACGGAGGCGATAGAATTCTTTACACACGTCCCGCAGAACGGCTTCCCGTCCTCTCGACGTCAGAAGAAGAATGAATTTCAATGTGAAATCGTGAACATTCCCCTGCAGGACATTCGTCAGCACGGTTTTCTTTTTTTCCGTATGGATGACCGGGCTTTTCATAAAAATTCCGAAATCCCGGATATCAACAAACATCTTCTCGACAAGCGCAAAATCTTTGCTGACGATATCGACGATATTCATTTCTTCCGCAACGCTGATTGCCGCCAAAGCATAGCGATGCGCAACTCGAATGTCACTCATAGGATATTAATTTTTCGGAAGTTCTTTGAGATACCGATCGACAATCGTGCGCTGCTTGTTATCATCCAATGTTTCGCCGAGAATTTTTTCCGCTACCTGAATGGCAAGGTTCGCCACTTCACCACGCAGCTGCAACAGAGCAGCTTCTTTATCACGATCGATCTCCTGTTTTGCCTGATCGATCACGCGGCGCGACTGTTGCTGAGCGCTTTCGACAATTTCACTTTTTAATTTTTCCGCGAGAACGCGTGCTTCCGTCAGCAACCGATGACCTTCCTGCTCTGCACGCGCCAGTTGTTTGCGATTTTCTTCAAGCAACTGTTCTGCTTCATGCTTGGCTTGCTCTGCACGTTCGATGGCATGCTGAATTCCTTCTTCGCGTTGTTGCAGTGATTGAAGGAGCGGTTTCCATGCGAATTTCTTCAGCAGAAATGCAACCACCAGAAACGTCACGATTGTCCAGAGGATCAATCCGGGATTAGGATCTAACATATCTGTATTGTTTTAATAAATGATAAAATCAACCGCTTGATGTGCGGTTACAAATTATTGATTCAACCGATTACTTCAACGCAAGCAGAATGCAAATAACGAGGGCGAAAAATGTTGCGCCTTCGATAAGAGCTGCGGCAATGATCATCGAGATTCGGATGGGACCGGCAGCTTCCGGCTGACGACCGCTTGCTTCCATCGCGGCAGCTGCAAGTTTTCCGATACCGATGCCGGCACCGATAACGGTAAATGCGGCACCGAGTCCTGCGGCAAGATATGCAAATAACTTTGGATCCATTCTAAGTATCTCCTATAAATGATGAGTGATAGATTTGTTCGTTAATGTCCGTGCGCGCCGTTCTCCTGTTCAGCATGACCCGCCTGAATCCCGAGTCCCATAAACAGAGAAGTCAGCATGGTAAAAATATATGCCTGTAAAAATGCAACTAATAATTCCAGAAAATTAATTCCGACGGCAAAAGCGACCGGAACCGGTGCCACGATATACGATTTGAACAGGAAAATCAGACCGAGCAACGAAATAATCACCAGGTGACCGCCGGTCATATTCGCAAAAAGACGGATACACAATGCGAACGGTTTCGTAAAGAGACCGAGCACTTCAATCGGAATCATGATCGGCCAGAGAAGCCAATGAACGCCGCCGGTAAGATGCGCGAGATAATGTCCGAAGCCCTGCGAACGAATTGCCGAAATTTGAATCATGATAAACGCGACAATCGCCAAACCGGCCGTAACATTGATATTTCCGGTCGATGTTGAACCGTAGGGAATCATTCCCATCAAATTCATGAGCAGAATAAAAAACAGTGTCGTTACCAGATATGGAAGATATCGCAAGCCGCCTTTTCCCATATTGGGAAGAACGATTTCATCACGGACAAAGACAACGACCATTTCGAATAAGTTGCCGATTCCACGAGGAACTTTTGACATACGATTTTTTCGTGCAGCACTCACGGCCACCCACAAGAGCAACAATCCGGCAACCCAAAGAAAAACAACGTGCTTCGTAATCGAAAAATCGATCGTCATGCCGGCAAGATGCACCGGTTCAAACTGTGGCAGGTGGATGTGCCCGATGAACGGCAGTTCAAGTTCGTGACTATCGTGGGCATGTTCGAACAATTCCGTAAACATGCTGCTGCTTGCCGACGCGCCGCCGGACGTATCCGTTGCCGTTTTCAGCGTATCAATCGCCATGGACTCTTGCATGTGATCTAAAAAAATTCCTACTGATGATGTTTATGATCTACTTTTTTCTGAATATACAGTATTTCTAACGAGAGAAACACCGCGTAAAAAATTCCCATCGATGCAACCAGCGCACCGACATGCAGTCCGCATACTTTAATCAACACGACCAGAATTCCGGCAAGACAGAGCATCCGGACAGTCATACCGCCGAGCACATACTGAAGAAATATGGTCGTCGACTTTTCAAACGAATATTCGACTGCAAAGTACCCGAGCAACACATTGATGGTCATTAATGCTGCGCCGACCGAAGCGGCAATCAGCATCTGCGTTGTTCCGAACACCATCATGGGATAAATTCCGACCGCAACGATCACGGCAATCGCCAAAAGAATTTGTTTGGGAAACGACCAATCCAATTTCATTCTTGCTGTGATTCTTTCTTGATAGATTCGGAAGAACCGGATGCTATTGCCGTCTTGATAAATTTGTATAATCCGCCGCCCGCACCGATGAAACCTCCCACCAGCATAAGCCAGGGAATGGTATTCAACTTTTCATCCAACCATCGACCGACAAACACGAACACAACAATCGCCAACGCCATCTGCAATCCGGCCGTCAGAAGCGGTCCGGCAGCACGCAACTCTTTTCCATATCCCGAATCCTCCGGATCGTTGCCCGATGGTTGAGGATTCTTCATGAAAATTTATTTTGTCTCTGTTTGCTGGCTGTCGGGTTTGGGATGCGGCGGCATTCCGGCCGGTTTCGCTTCTGCCATCACGCATCTGCCGTCAAATACGGCGCCTTCATCGACAACCAATTTTGCCGCTTTGATATCACCGCGCACAACCGCTTTCGATTCAAATACTAGTTTTTCCTGCGCGACGATAGTTCCTTTGATCTTCCCGCCGATTGTGACATTTCTGGCGGAAACATTCCCGTCTATATCCCCGGCACTGCCGAGGGAAACATTCTGTGTTGCGACGATCTCACCGACAATTTTTCCGTCGATCCGGATACTTCCGGGCGTGCGAAGTTTTCCTTCAAAGACGGTTCCACCGGTAATCAAATTCAGTTCTGTTCCGTTCTCACTCTTCGCTGCCATAACAATCTCCTTTACTGAATGTTCAGTAAAAAATTATCGGGATTTTGCGCGATGCCGTTTTTCCACACTTCAAAATGTACGTGCGGACCGGTGCTTGTTTTTCCGGTGTTACCGAGAAGAGCGATTACTTCGCCCCGATACACGGTTTCACCTGTATTTTTGACAAGAGTTTGATTGTGTTTATAGACCGTCAGAAATCCTTCGTCATGAGCGATCATGATCGTAAATCCGTCGTCATATGTCCAGCCGGAAAACACAACATTGCCATCGGCCGCCGCAACAACCGCACTTCCCTGTTTTCCCGCGACATCGATTCCGAAATGAAACTGATCCGGTTGAAACACTCTGCTAATCAATCCTTCAGCCGGCATGATAAACGGAATCTCTTTCGAAAATCGTTTTCCGGTTTGTCCGGCACTTGCACCGGTAACTCCGGCGGTCGTTCCCGCCGGTTCGGACAATATTGCCGGCGAAAGTTCTTGATTGCCGGTCGATTGCAAATCAGGAACCGACGTTATCATCATCGATGAATCCGCACTACCTAAACCCAGACTGTCAGGTTTAGTTACATCTTCGCCCATCGCTCGTCGCAGTTTAAGATTGTACGACTTCAAAACATTGATCTGCTGCACGAGCACACTCAGGTCTTTCTGAATGTCGCCGATCTGTTTTCCATATTGCCGGACCAATTCCGGATTGGAAATCGGTAAATGCGCACCAAGCGGTGTATAAATGATGGTGGCAAAAATCGAAGCAACAATGACAATGAACAAAGACAGCACCGTGGCAATTAATGCCCACCGGGACATTGAAAAAGTCCGTGTCGTTTGCGATTTCGCATCCGGCACGACAATAAACGTATACCGGCGTTTTTGCTTCCGTTCACGAACATTTTCAGGGGACATCGTTATCAGGATCTATTTAAAAAATAGATAAACGGCACAAAATATAATGATTTTTTGGCAAAATGTCAAAGAAATATCCTCTCCCGGATACATTCTTCAGTACAAAAGATATTTTTTACGAATGGTTTTATACTGACTCATTTGAGATTTGAAGATATCGAAGACATGCAGATCGAGGGAACCTTTCATCAACTTATCACTGATGATTGCATCACCGATCAGATGATCAAACCTGCCCTGGATGAGTTCGAATTTCCGCGGGTGAAGTTTGTAAATTTCGGCGATCATCATAACGCCGGTCAGAACCGGTTTGAATGTATTACGATTTGTCACCTGAACATACACTCCGCCGCAAATTTTATTTTTGAATTTCGGATTCGCATCGGTTAACGAATCCGGTTTGGGAGTGAATCCTGTCGGAAGAAATGTCACACCGGGAAGTTTCAGGTCATTGAGATAACCGGCAAATTTTTCTGCGTTCAAATCGGGTGCGCCGATATATTCGAACGGCTTATCCGTCCCGCGGCCCTCGGAAAATGTCGTCGCTTCAAACAAACACATTCCGGGATAGACGGTAGCGGTTGCAAGCGTTCTCATGTTGGGTGATAACGGTATCCACGGCAACCCCGTTTGATCGTACCACATCGAACGTTTCCATCCTTCCATCGGAATGACGGTGAGATCGACGGTCGAAGGATTAATGAAACCTTCACCGACCGTCATCCTGGCAAGTTCGCCGAGCGTCAATCCGTGTCGTACCGGAATAGGAAAATATCCGACAAACGAAATCAATGTCAGGTCAAGAACTGGACCTTCGATGTCGATACCGTTAATAGGATTGGGGCGATCGAGAAGAATGAATTTTTTTCCGTTCTCCGCCGCCGCCTGCATGACGTATGCCATCGTAGTCGCGTACGTGTAAAACCGCGCACCGACATCCTGTATATCAAAAAGAATTACGTCGACATTCTCGAGCATCGACGGAAGCGGTTTACGCGTTCCGCCGTACAACGAATAAATCGGAATGCCGGTTTGTGGATCGATATCCTGCGCGACCTTCTGCCCGGCCGGCACCGTTCCGCGAATACCATGTTCCGGTGCAAATAACGCCGTGATCTTCATGCCGCGTCGAAGGAGTGTATCGACAAGATGGACGCCGTTTGGAAGTACCGATGTTTGATTGCAGACAATACCCAATCGTTTACCGGCAAGCGAGTCGACGTATTTTTCCAGAAGCACTTCCGCACCGATGCGAACGCGTTGAGCATTCACATGAGTCACTGCCAACAGAAGAAAAAGAAAGATACAGAAACTCTTTGCGGACAAGATTTTATTTTCCCAAAAAGTGTTCGGCATCATTTTAAAAAAATATGTCTTACTAACGACCACGCTGAAAGGGACATGCCATCCCAAATTTTTCCCGATGCAATCATCGCATCCACTTCTGCCGGTGAGCAATACAGATATTCAAATTCTTCCGTCTCATCTTTATGAGCATGGACAGGTTTCAATTTTCGAGCAATATAGACATGACACATTTCATCCGTCACGCCGTTGTACGGATTGAATTCACCGACGAATCGCAATTCATCCGCCTGAAAACCGGTTTCTTCTGCAAGTTCATGTTCAGCAGTTTCATCATATGTAGAATGCTCTTTCACGCCGCCGCAGGGAAATTCAATACTCTCGCGGCCGATAAGATACCGGAACTGGTTCACCAGAATCAATTTTCCGTCATTCATAACGGGAATGATCATGCTCGAACCGATCACATGGACATAATGATATTCTCCATGTTTTCCGGACGGCAAGACAACCTCATCCTTCCGGTACGTCCACCAGGGATTCTTCAATTCAAATTCGATCCGAAGTCGTTTCCACGCCTGCAAAGCCATATTGAAAATCTGAGTGTGATGATAAAAAAAAACTTTATTAATATATGATTTTTAGGACGGGATTACAATTTTTTCCGCTTGAATCCCATTCTTCAACAGCATATTTCTATCAGGCAACAATAAACATTTTTCACCATCAAAGGAGGTCAATGTGAAAAATAATCCTGTTGATTTTATCGTAACTTTGCATTATTCAACGATTTCATTTTCACATTCGCACGCTGTTCCGTTATGCAGAATGGTATTACAGGAAATGGATGCAAAACATACATAATTTTCGTATATTCTTGTATCCCAAGCTTGAAACTCATTTTTGGAATTGTTGATTCGTTCATTCGAATTCGATTTGGATAATAATAACGAACACAAGAAACTGTTTATCAAACGATGTAAGGCTGTTCAGCACGAAAGGAGCAATGTAACATGAGCAATGAAGAAAAGTGTCCGATACATACTACCGGCAGCAGCACCACCAACAAAGACTGGTGGCCGAATCAGTTAAATCTTGATATCCTCCACCAACAATCCTCCAAGTCCAATCCAATGGATGAAGGTTTCAACTATGCAAAAGAGTTCAAGAGTCTCGACCTGAAGGCCGTGAAGAAAGACCTTCGTGATCTGATGACGAAGTCACAGGATTGGTGGCCCGCGGACTTCGGCCACTACGGACCGTTATTTATCCGTATGGCCTGGCACAGTGCCGGCACCTACCGCACCGGCGACGGACGCGGTGGTGCAGGCAACGGCAGCCAGCGTTTCGCACCCCTCAACAGTTGGCCCGACAATGTAAGCCTCGACAAAGCGCGCCGATTGCTCTGGCCGATCAAGCAGAAATACGGCCGGAAAATTTCCTGGGCAGATCTGATGATCCTCACCGGGAACGTCGCTCTGGAATCGATGGGGTTCAAGACCTTCGGTTTCGGCGGTGGACGTGAAGACATCTGGGAACCGGAAAAGGATATCTACTGGGGATCCGAAAACAAGTGGCTGGCTGACAAGCGTTACTCCGGCGACCGGGATCTTGAAAATCCTCTTGCTGCCGTGCAGATGGGACTGATTTACGTCAACCCGGAAGGCCCGAACGGCAACCCGGATCCGATTGCTGCGGCACGGGATATACGCGAGACGTTCGCTCGCATGGCGATGAATGATGAGGAAACGGTAGCCCTCATCGCGGGCGGGCATACGTTCGGTAAAACCCATGGCGCCGGTCCTGCCTCCAACGTAGGACCCGAACCGGAAGCAGCCCCGATCGAAGAACAGGGACTTGGCTGGAAAAGCAGCTTCGGCACGGGCAAAGGCGGTGATGCGATCACAAGCGGTCTGGAAGTCACGTGGACCACGACACCGACGAAGTGGAGCAACAATTTTTTCAAAAACCTGTTCGGCTACGAATGGGAGCTGACGAAGAGCCCCGCCGGTGCAAACCAGTGGAAGCCGAAGGGGAACGCAGGCAACGGTACGGTACCGCACGCCCACGATCCGTCGAAACACATTGCGCCATCGATGCTGACCACCGACCTATCACTGCGGTTCGATCCTGCTTACGAAAAAATCTCGCGACGTTTCTTGGAACATCCGGATCAGTTTGCGGACACGTTTGCACGGGCATGGTTCAAGCTGACTCACCGCGATATGGGACCACGCGCACGCTATCTCGGCCCGGAGGTTCCGAAAGAAGAGCTCATCTGGCAAGACCCTATTCCCAAAGTCAATCACAAACTGATCGATGCGAAAGACATCGCCGCACTCAAGAAGAAGATCCTCGCTTCCGGACTTTCAGTGCCGGAACTGGTTTCAACTGCATGGGCATCGGCATCAACGTTTCGCGGCTCCGACAAGCGCGGCGGCGCAAATGGCGCCCGTGTTCGTCTTGACCCGCAGAAGAATTGGGAAGTCAACCAGCCGGCTCAACTGGCAAAAGTACTCAAAGCGCTGGAGGGAATCCAGAGCGCGTTCAATAAGGTGAAGTCACGCGGCAAGAAAGTATCTCTGGCCGACCTGATCGTTCTGGCAGGTTGCGCGGGTATCGAGAAGGCCGCGAAGAAAGCCGGCCACAAAGTAACGGTTCCGTTCACACCGGGGCGCATGGACGCTTCGCAGGAGCAGACCGATGCGGAGTCCTTCGCCGTACTCGAACCGATTGCGGACGGCTTCCGCAACTACCGGAAACCCCGTTATGCCGTTTCAGCCGAGGAGTTACTGGTTGACAAAGCGCAATTGCTTACACTGACCGCTCCTGAAATGACAGTTCTTCTTGGTGGAATGCGTGTCTTAAATGCAAACTTCGGAAAATCCAAACACGGCGTCTTCACCAAGCATCCGGAAACGCTGACCAATGACTTCTTCGTAAACCTGCTCGACATGAGCACGGAGTGGAAAGCAGTCTCCAAAGACTCTGACGTGTTCGAAGGCCGTGATCGTAAGACGGGCACTCTCAAGTGGACCGCCACGCGTGTCGATCTCGTCTTCGGATCAAACTCACAGCTCCGCGCCCAAGCAGAAGTCTATGGAAGTTCGGACGCGCAGAAGAAATTTGTCGATGATTTCGTCGCGGCATGGAACAAGGTGATGAACCTCGACCGCTTCGATCTCTCCCGATCGTAGCTTCATTGTTTTCGATGGACTGGCTGACCGGGCGGTAAAATCCCGGTCAGCCGGCAATTGGTATCACAACAATAGAATTAAATGCGGTAAGCAAAATTCGGATTTTTTATACGTGATTCCGTAACATCAGCTCTTTCGGGTGAGGATTGAGATAGATCTGTTTGCTGATGTAATCGACCCGGTATTTCGCGACATAATGCTTCAGCAGAGTTATCGGAACGATGAGCGGCACGAGCTCTTTGTGATAATCATCGATGACCGAAAGAATGCTTTGTTTTTCCTCGCCCGTGAAATGATCTTTTAAGAATCCGAAAACGTGATGAAGCACGTTGACGTTCTTCTTGGCGGTCGTTTTTGCCTGCAATCCCTCCATAAATAACTGGCTATAATCGTTGATGAGCGCTGCGCGGGAGATTTTTTTCGCGTTGGCAACGATTCGTCCGAGTTGATCATAATGTTTCGGACTGTGTGCGAGCATCAGATATTTGTGAATGGTATGAAACTCGACCAATTTTCCGAGCGAAAAATCATTCAGAACTAAATTCTGCAACCGGTGGTAGGCAAAGACACGAACGATAAAATTTTCCCTCAGTCCGGCGTCATTCAATCTTCCTTCTTCTTCGGCAGGAACAAGCGGGAACGCCTTCATAAAAAAATCGGCATACAATCCGCGCCCTGATTTTATCGGAATGCCGTTCTTCGGATAAATGCGGACGCGTTCCATGCCGCAACTGGGGGAATCACTTTTAAAAATATATCCGCTGAGGTGTAAACCGGCAAGAGCTTTTGCACGCTGTTCACTATACCGCAACATCTTTTCCGTCCAATCGGTATTGGTTTTGATACCGACCATCTGCGGCGAATCTTTTTTGCCGATGAGCCGGACCGGTTCGCGCGGAACGCCCATCCCGACTTCAAGTTCGGGACACACCGGAACCCACTCGAAATATTCTCCCAGCACATCGGTGATGTAGCGGTCTTTTTTATGTCCGGCATCGAACCGGACTTTTTCACCGAGCAGGCACGTGCTGATACCGACGCGGAGGGGAAGCATCGAGATAGTATATTCAGTTCGATATTTTTTTGTACAGTTGTCTTTAAATATAAAATGCTGTGATCTTCCAAGATCATCAACTAAGGTTCGCTTGTTTGATCAACCCTAACAATTTCTTTACACTTTCCTTGTTCAAGTAGCTTTAGTGTTAACGAAATGCTGGGCAAAGAATCGGTAAATTGGAGATTCTTTAAGTGTATCGTCCTCAATTTGAAGAAGATAAACCGATTGTTTATATATCAGATCATCTTGTCGATCTTTTTGATACCACATTATTCCGTTGCTAACATTAGGCAACACCTCACCATAAAATGTTCTTATTTCAGAAAGCAGGGAATCATTTTCGTAGTCGAATTCTTTCCCGGGATAACTGAATCTTGATTGGGTTGCTTCGTTCTTCATCGCTCCGTCGCTCGGAGAATGGACATAAATAGAAATATTCGCATCACAAGCTTTACAACCTCTACCGGAAAGAATAAGATAGGGTTTCTTCTTATTCGTACGAAGTTGTCCAATATATTCAAGGTCGTACAATGTGGTTAAAATTAAAATTTATCACCATTCTTAAAAATTACCGAACGACCTTTTATTTCTTTGACTTCCCACCCTTGAGACGGCTGGAGCAGGAAAAAAAGGATGGCTAGCAATATTTGCGAAATCATTTTTCCTCCTTAAAGTAAAGGTTGGCAATAAAGCATTGACACATAAACACACTCGATGTTGTTATTTCTTCCCCTTGAATACTTCAACGCTTCCGGCATTTCATCCTGAATTTTGGCAATGCCTATTGAAATGTCTCTCCAAGAAAAATTACTTTGTCAGAACAACAGTGCAATAACCGCAGCGTTTTGCATTAATCGGAATCGTCATGTTACATTCCGGACATTCTTTTGTTGTCGCTTTCGCAATCTCGGCAGGCGACGATTCTTTTCGCCGGAGCGTGTTCATGCCCCGGATGACCATGAAGATACAAAATGCAACAATAATAAAATCGATAGTTGAATTGATAAAGTTACCGTATTTCAGAGTGACTGCAGGTGCTGTTCCGACACCCTCTTTCAATATCAACGCGTAACTGCTGAAATCCAATCCACCGACAAGTATTCCGATCGGCGGCATTAACACATCGTTTACCAGCGACGTAACGATTTTTCCGAACGCTCCGCCGATAATCACGCCGACTGCCAGATCGACGACACTTCCTTTCATGGCAAACTCTTTGAATTCCTTCATCATAGACATAACGGTATTCCTTTCCGATTGTGTTCTTGTTGTTTGTGCAAAGAATTGCTTTGCATCTGAACATATTATATTAAAATATAGCTTATCCCCAGCGCAAGTCCTTCTCTGATTTGCGTGAGCGGAGAAGCGGTTACATCGTTTATTAACTGAACATTAAAATTGACATTGATGTACTTGTTGACTTTCGCGGAAATCGTGTTATCACTCCGCACGAGAATCTGGTCCAACGTTTTGAACGCAGCGAACATTTCCAGTTTTCCTGTATAGGTCATGTTTTCCGCAAAATTCCAATGGACGTCGGTTGTCGATTCAAAACCACCCTGCACTTTGTCTTCACCATGGTTATAATATTGACTGAATTCCGATGTAATGACTTCACGAGCACCCACACCGAGCCGCGTCGAGACTTCCGTAACCGGCTGATATGCAATGCCGACACTTTGCGTCAGGTATGCCGGATCGAAAAATTTCGAAATCGCCAGTGAATTGGTATCGGTATAGGTATAACCGGTTGCAAACTGCGTACGCAGTGAAGCAGAAATATAGGGATTGACCGTGGTACCGAGTTTGTAAATTAACAGAGTTTGAAGATAAATTTCATCGTCCGTTTTGCGAAGTCCCTGGGATGCAAGCCGCGTTTGTCCGAAAGCAAACCGGTAAGAATTCGCCCACTCTGTTTGTTCAAGATCCTGAACGGATTCTCCTTTCAACCATGCCGTGTATGCCAGTGCATTATCGCCGCCGCCGACCCAATCCTTGAATGACACTTGCGTCAGATTCAATCCCGTCACGACGCTGTGTTTCCACCCGTACGTTTTCACGGTATCGATCGTCGCCTTGGCGGCACGTGCCTGTGCATCTTTCTCTGCCTGGATTTGATCCGGCGTCTTCCCCTGTTGGGCCGAAGCCATGAAACAAAGACATGAAAGAGTAAATATTCCGATAAAACGTTTCACGATATTCTCCTCGTAAAGTAAATGTGAATAGATTTTCCAATTGGCGTCCCCAATATACCAAAAATTGCTTTTTTTCCCAAAATAATAGTGCAACAATGTCCATCCGGCGGCAACATGTAATCTTTTTATCTATTTTGGAAAATTGATTGCAATGCGGATACAAGTGACGGATATTTGAATTGAAACTTCATCTGCAGTAGTTTTTGCGGTACAACTTTCTGTCCGGTCAGAACAATCGTCGACATTTCACCGAGCATCATTTGAAGAACAAACGAAGGAACCGGTGCCCAACTTGGCCGGTGCATAACCGTTCCGAGCGTGGCACAAAATTGTTTCATGTTCACATATTCCGGCGCGGCGACATTCACCGGTCCGGAAAGCGCACGTTCCGAAAGTGCAAAACGAACAATACTCGACCACATCATCACGATGAATCCACGGAAACCACTGCTTCCCGGAACCAAGCGGTCCGCCGGCAAACAGGGAAAACGGCAGCAACATTTTTTTCAGCGCACCGCCGTCCCGATCCAGCACAACCCCGATTCTCGGTGTCACAACACGCACACCGAATTTTTTCGCCGCCATCGCCGATTCTTCCCAGCGTTTGCAGAGCGTCGCAAGAAAATCATCGGCGGAAGGGTAATCTTCATCGACATCACCCTCATCCACATTACCGTAATACCCAACGGCAGAGGCACTGATCAGCACTTCCGGTTTTTTCGCAGCACGGCTGATTGCTTGAACAATTGCGTTTGTCGCATTCAACCGGCTCGTTGTCAACAACTCTTTTTGTTTAGAACTCCATCGCTTGCCGCCGATCGATTCACCGGTTAAATTGATAACGGCATCAGCGCCGTCTAACCGTTGCGACCACGCTCCAATTGTGGCACCATCCCACTGCTCTGCATCGAGAAGACCGGATGAATGCAGTTGAACACGTTGAGCATTTCTTGTCAGAAGTGTGACGTGATGACCGGAAGCGGTCAAATCGTTAATTAAAGCGGTACCGATGAATCCCGTCCCGCCGGCAATGATAATTTTCATAACGACCTCCTTATCGGCTTTCTACGATAATCAACACAAGCTCAAAAACCAAATTTAAAAAATCGATGTTTGATTATGAATCTTTTGCAAAGTATCTTAAAAGAAATTTTATGCTGCTGACAAAGCAAATAACATCACTGGACATTCCGGCTCTGCATCCGTACCGGACGCTCCGTCGACCGATGGAACATGTGAAAGATGGAATTTTTGTCGCCGAAGGCGCAAAAGTCGTCCAACGATTACTTGATTCCGATCTGACCATCATTTCTTTTTTGATGACGAACGAATGGTGCGTCAAACTTTTCCCCGATCACGAGCTTCCGCTTCGTCGACAAAACAACGCCGAACAACCGGCAATCTATCTTGCCGAAAAAGAATTGGTCGAATCGATTGTCGGATATAATTTGCACCAGGGAATTATGGCGATTGCGAAATTACCGGTACAGCAATCGCTTGCAAAAATAATTTCATCCGTCGCCAAGCCATATCTCATCGTTGCGCTGGATGGATTGGTGAACGCGGAGAATGTCGGACTGGTGATGAGAAACTGCGCGGCATTCGGCGTGGATGCGGTCATCGTCGGTGAAACTTCGAGCAGTCCGTATCTCCGCCGTGCGGTACGCAATTCGATGGGAACGGTTTTTACGATTCCGATCGTTCATGCCGACAATCTCGCCAGAATCATTAACCGAACTCAAGACGAACTATGCAACAAGAATTATCGGCGCACATCCTCACGAGGAAGCATCTCTTCATTCAATAAATGTATCCGGAAATGTTTGTATTGTTTTGGGAAACGAAGGGGAGGGGATTTCACAAGCCATCCTCGACGTCTGCACTGATTTGGTGGCGATCCCGATGATGAATGGAACGGATTCGCTGAATGTTGCCAGTGCGAGCGCTGTGTTCTTATATGAAGCAAGAAAACACCGAACAGCAGAAAAACGTTGAAAGCTGAATTTTCAAAAAAAATCGGCTTTCGTATAACGGTCTTGCACTTTGAACATGTGACGGTAATCCACTGTGATCTCCTCGCCTTTTTAATATTTTTCAAACATAAAACCTATAATTATGATCATCGCAGCATTTAGGATATAATTGAATGATTTAAATACCAAGCAGGTGCCATTTTATTGAAGCTCTGTGGACAACCTTATAATTTCCCTCGCTTGATACAAAAATCACTATATAATTTCTTAATCTCTTTAGATAAAGATGTAATCTACCTTTTTTTATCCAACGCAATATTTTCGTCATCCCTATAAACATATATATGTCCCTTCTTTGATTGGACAGATTGCTATTACACCTACACCGTGGATCTTCGAGTCGAGCAATTCTAGTGTAAACTTTATAATGAGGTAATTTGGAAATCATCACTTAATCATTTTTCTAAATTTTCTATTATAACAGTCTTTCCACGCGTTACCATCCCAGTTAATTGGTCGGTCTCCATAAATTTTTACCGTTGTGATAATCATAACCACCCAAAAAACCAAAATTACGTACAACCAGCACGGGATAGGATACCAAATGGATGGGTAATAGAGGAAATAAATCCAAAAAAATAGATAAAATAGCCCCGACACCAGTCCAAAATCCTAAATTATAAGGAATCCAAGTCGTCCACGAGTCAGCATCTTGCAATAACTTGTTCAAGGTGGCTTCATCTTGTTGAGGAAATTTTACACTGATGACATTGATTTAGCAATTCCATTATAGTGGAACGCGAGTAGCGAACGTTCTTTATAAAAAAATGCCGCTGCGACAAACATGAGACCGGATGCCATCCAGAAATAGTGTTTACCGCTTAACCACCAATTCAATAAATTACCTGTTATCTACGACGCAAGTCTTTCAAGAACCAAAGCAGGAACAGTAACACAAAAAGCCGAGAGAACTCCCATAATATTCATTTCTTTGTCCAAATACCCCAAATAATGTTTAGCATTATCATTCATAAAACTCCCTTATCAACTTTTAGACAGGCTCTTTTCCTTAATCACAGTGCTGTATTCGTTAGAATGATTATCCAACCTCAATCAATTCTTTCTGTGAAAAGAAAAACCCGATTTCAATTTTTCCATTCTCCACGGAATCGGAGCCGTGCACGATATTCTCGCCTTTGTTGTCGGCATACAATTTCCGGATCGTTCCGGGAGCGGCATCTTTCGGATCGGTCGCACCGATCAATGCGCGGAAGTCGGCAACGGCATTTTCTTTTTCCAGTGCAATCGGAACAACCGGACCGGAACACATAAACTCCACCAGCCCGTCGTAAAACGGTCTTCCTTTGTGCACGGCATAAAATCCGCCCGCGGTTTCTTTCGTCAACCGCACTTTTTTCAATGCAACAATTTTGAATCCGGCTTTCTGCATACGAGCTACCACTTCGCCGATAAGATTTTTTCTGACACAATCAGGTTTGAGAATTGCTAATGTTCGTTCAGTCACATTTTACTCCATTCGATGATTTTGATTTTTGACTTTTGAATTTATACTTCCGTCGGATATCCCAACTCTTTCCATTTCCGCCATCCGCCATCCATCGAGATCACATTTTTGTATCCCATTTTCTGCAGATTATCTGCGGAAAGAGCCGAGCGGAATCCGCCGCCGCAATATAAAATGATTTCCTGCCGTTTATCGGGAACTGCTGTTTCGATATCCCGCTCGATGATTCCTTTTCCGAGATGAAGGGCTCCGGCGATACGGCCTTTTTCCCATTCGTTATCTTCCCGGGTATCGACGATCAACAATTTGTCGCCGTTATCAAGTCGTTTTTTTACTTCTTCAGGAATGGTTTGTCTGACGCGGCTTTTTGCATCATCAACAAGCTTCAAAAACGCAGGAGAATGTTTCATACGTTTTTATTTTTTCCTTTTTACTTTATTGATTTTTTCTTTGTAACAACGATGAATTTCTTCTTCGGTTTTTTCCCCAGCACTTTTTCCACCATCGCGCCGATCATGGCGGGACTTTCGACGACATGGATACCGGCTTTTTTCATCGCCGCCATTTTTTCAGCGGCCGTACCTTTACCGCCGGAGATAATCGCGCCGGCATGTCCCATTCTTCGTCCCGGGGGCGCCGTTCTCCGGCAATAAATCCAATCACCGGTTTTTTAAAATATTTTTTCACATAATCTGCCGCTTCTTCTTCGGCAGTTCCTCCGATTTCACCGATCATGATAACCGCTTCTGTTCGGTCATCTTCATTAAATAATTTAAGAGCGTCGAGAAAGCGCGTACCGACGATCGGGTCGCCGCCGATGCCGATGCAGGTCGACTGACCCATTCCCAGACCGGTCACCTGCCACACTGCTTCGTATGTGAGGGTTCCGCTTCGGGAAATCACACCTACTTTTCCGGGACGGTGGATAAATCCCGGCATGATACCGATCTTGCATTCTCCCGGTGTTATAATGCCGGGACAATTCGGTCCGATCATACGGACGTTCTTGCGCTGTATATATTCGTACACTTTGACCATGTCGCGGGCGGGAATACCTTCGGTAATCGTCACGATCAATTTGATGCCGGCTTCAGCCGCTTCGAGCGCTGCTTCGGCGGCAAAGGCAGCCGGGACAAAAATTATCGATACGTCCGCTCCTTCGTTCCTGACCGCATCGGCAACGGTATTGAAAACCGGTACCGGTTTCTTAAACTGATATTGATCGTTACCGTTATATTGCAAGCCGCCTTTTCCGGGCGTAACGCCGGCAACAACTTTTGTTCCGTATGCGATCATTTGTTGCGTATGAAATGTTCCTTCGCCGCCGGTGATTCCCTGAACGACGAGACGAGTTTTTTTATCGACGAGTATGCTCATGTCAATTCAAAATTAAAATTTCAAAAGGAAAAAAGTGATTTAAAAAACATTGGTTTTTACTATCAGTTGCGTTCAACGACATCTGCCACGCGCAAAATCGTTTCTTCATCGAATTGCTTTCCGAGAAGCTGAAGTCCGATCGGCAATCCTTTCGAATCTGTTCCGCACGGAACGCTGATACCCGGAATGCCGGCAAGGTTCGCGGAAACCGTATAGACATCCGACAAATACATCTGGAGCGGATCGGAAATTTTCTCGCCAAACCGGAACGCCGTCGACGGAGCGGTCGGCGTCAACAAACAATCGACTTCCATAAACGCATTATCGAAATCCTGTTTGATCAACCGCCGGACTTTTTGTCCTTTCGCATAATACGCATCATAATATCCTGCCGAAAGGACGTATGTGCCGAGCATAATGCGGCGTTTCACTTCGCTTCCGAATCCTTCACTGCGGGATTTCACATACATCTCCAGGAGATCGCCCGGTTCAGTACTGCGATAACCATACCGGGCACCGTCGTAGCGTGCAAGATTCGATGATGCTTCAGCAGTCGACAGAATATAATACGTTGCAATCGTATATTCCGAGTTCGGCAGAGAGATTTCTTTCACGACCGCACCGGATTGTTTCAACATTTCAATCTTTTCGAAAATTGCCTTGGCAACTTCTGTATTCAACGACGATGTAAAATATTCTTTCGGAATTCCGATCCGCAGTCCGCGGACGTTACCGTTCAGTGCATCGACATAATCCGGAACCGGTATTTGTGCGGAAGTGGAATCCGACGGATCATATCCGGCAATAACGTGAAGAACGGAAGCGACATCGCGAACCGTGTTTCCGAACGGACCGATTTGATCGAACGACGATGCAAACGCAACAAGGCCGTAGCGTGACACTCTTCCGTACGTCGGTTTCAAACCGACAACGCCGCAAAGCGATGCGGGCTGACGAATCGAACCGCCGGTATCGCTTCCCAGTGCCGTAGTCGACATCCCGGATGCAACGGCAACGGCAGAACCGCCGCTCGATCCGCCCGGCACGCGGGTTTCATCGACCGGATTGAGCGTCGGACCGAATGCCGAATTTTCTGTCGACGACCCCATGGCAAATTCGTCCATATTTGTTTTTCCGATAAAAATCGCATCGGCATCGCGGAGTCGTTGTATGACCGTCGCATCGTACGGAGCAATGAAATGTTCAAGCATCCGGGATCCGCACGTAACGCTGTGATCTTTCATACAAATAACATCTTTTATCGCAATGACCATGCCTGCCAGCGGACCGGCAGAACCATTCTGCAATTTGACATCAACAGAGCGGGCGCGCGACCGCGCGTGGTCGGCAAATACCGAGAGAAAAGCATTCAGATGATGCTTTCTTCCGATTTGGGCCAAAAACTCTTCGGTAATATTCTCACACGACGTTTCTCCGGAAGCGAGCTGCTTCCGGAGAATTTCAAAATCCTTCAGTGACTTCATTCTGAATGCAAGGAGTGGTTACCATGCCGCTATAACATGAATGGATCATGATGCGAATAATCGTTTACGACCATCACGCACTCATGAACGGTGAAAGAAATACAGAATTATTTCTGGTCGGGTTTCTTTGGTTCTGACGGTTTTTCGATTTCGTCCTGAATATCCTTCGCGGCTTTGCGGAATTCCCGGACGCCTTTACCCAAACCTTGCATAAATTCCGGAATACGTTTCGAGCCGAACAGCACCAAAACCACCAGCGCGATAACGAGAATCTCAGGTGTTCCTAAATTACCCATACGTTAGCTCCTTTCTATGGCAGCAAATTCATGAATATGCGAATCAGTAACTATACAGTGCATCAGTGATTGAAAAATTTTTTGACCGTCGGTCGGTCCGATCTCCGGATCGGCAGCCCGTTCCGGATGAGGCATCAAGCCCATGACGTTTCCCCGTTCATTCATAATGCCGGCAATATTATTGATGGAGCCGTTCGGATTGGCGGTTGTTGTGACCGAACCATCCTTTTCGCAATACCGGAAAAGTACCCTGCCTCCGGTTTCAAGCTGTTTCAATGTTTCTGCATCGGCATAATAATTTCCTTCGCCGTGAGCTATCGGAATTCGAAGCACTTCCCCCTGCCGGCACTGTGCGGTAAACCGTGTCGAGGGATTTTCCACGCGAAGGTTCACAAATTCACAAACAAAATTCATATTGTCATTCTTTAACAACACACCCGGAAGCAATCCTGCTTCACATAACACCTGAAAGCCGTTACAAATGCCGATGACGGTTCCTCCTGAATTTGCAAAAGAAACGACTTCTTTCATAATCGGCGAAAACCTCGCAATAGCGCCGCACCTGAGATAATCACCGTACGAAAATCCGCCGGGCAGTACGACAACGTCGACATGTTCCAGCGAAGAATCTTTATGCCACAAATATCGTGTGTCCTGGTGCATGACATGTTTGAGAATATGATACGCGTCGTGATCGCAATTTGAGCCGGGGAAAACGACAACACCGAATTTCAACGCTGTCATATATTCTCTTTTTCTACCGTGAATGAAAAATCTTCCATCACGACATTTGCCAGCAGTCGTGAACACGCTTCGCGGGTTACACGTTCCGCCTCTTCTTTCGAACCGGTCTGAATTTTCATTTCAATATATTTTCCGAGCCGCACATCCTCAACCCCCGATAAGCCGAGATTTTCCAGCGCATGATGAATCGCTTTTCCCTGCGGATCGAGAATAGATTTTCTGAGTGTCACGGTAATTTTTGCATGATATGTCGACGTGTTCACCATTGTTAAATATCGACGCTGCTGATTTCCGTATCTTTTTCTTCACTCCTCTTTTCTTCAGGATGAAGAAGATGGTGTGCGAATTGAAACATATAGCGCAACGGACCGGTTGCGACATAAAAAATAAAAAACGGGAACAGGGCTTGTCCCCTCGTTATGACAATCGCCGTAATCCCGATAATGCCGATCGTAAACCGCAGGGGATGTTGCTTGATTCCACGCCGGGAAAATTTCGGAACCGTATCATACTTCAACGTGGACACCATGAGCAATGAAAGTACAACAACCATCGGTGCAAGCAGGGACGCTTCGAGTCCGCCCAACGGAACTCCTTCTCTATAGAATGACAGTGTAAAAGCGCTGACGGTTACTGCGGAAGCCGGAATCGGCAAGCCCCTGAAAAAATCTTTATCGTAACCGATCAGTTGCGTATTGAACCGCGCCAGCCGTAATGCCCCGAAAATGAGAGGCATGGCGCTGATCAACATTCCGATGCCTTCCATGGTATGAAGATACATTGCGTACGCAAGAAACGAAGGAGCGAGACCGAACGAAACAACATCGGAGAGCGAATCGAATTCGACTCCGAAATCACTTGAGGATTTCGTAATACGTGCCATAATGCCATCAAGAACGTCGAATACCGCCGCAAGAAGAATGAACCACGAAGCCAGGACATAATCCCCCTGTGCCGTATGGATGACAGAACGAAAACCGCAAAAAATATTCAACACCGTAAACAAGCTCGGAACGACTGCTCGAGTAATTTTCATCGGTGCATTCCTTTATTCAATTGCGCGGAGGGATAATACGCGATGATGGTTTCTCCGCCTTTCACTTTATCGTGCAGTTGAACGTTGAGATGAAAATTTTTCGGCATCATGACATCGACCCGCGAACCGAACCGAATCATCCCGAACCGTTCGCCTTTCGTCACGTCCTGTTCGAGATGGACGTTCGCGACGATCCGCCGTGCAACCGCACCGGCAATCTGCTTAAACAATAATTTTTGTTCGCCATCGGCAATACCAATCAACGTCCGTTCATTCCGTTCCGACGATTTTTCGTCGAAGGCGACAAGATGTTTTCCCGGAATATATTTAAAATAACCGACCGTTCCCGTGATCGGAAACCGGTTGACATGAACATTGAGAGGCGACATAAAAATACTCACCAGCACGCACTGATCTTTCAAAAAATCATTTTCAACAACATCCGAAATCTGAATCACCTTTCCGTCGGCAGGTGCAATCACGCAATTATCGATCACCGGCGTAGCGCGATTCGGATCGCGGAAAAAAAACAATACCAGAGCCGAAAAAACGACAAGAACTCCGACCACAGAGTATTGAACGGGCCCCGGTTCAAAAAACAGCCACGCACAAATCAGCAGAACAATCACCGCGATAAAAATATTTCGTACGACAGCAACACCATATTCGGTTATCATAGTGGGGTGTTCCGGTTATTAGACTTTCAGCATTAAGCGATCACACAACTCGGCGATTGCGTCGCCGGCATGTTCTTGTCCGGGATCGAATCGGTTTACTTCATCTTTTCCGTCGCGATCGGTAAACCGGCAGGTCGTGGGGGACAATTCGTCGGTCAGAACAACCTGGCCTTTTGATCGTCCGAAAGAGAATTGAATCTCTGCCAGCGTCAATTGACGGCGATCGCATAAACCGCGGATGACGGCATTCGCTTTGGAGCTCATACGATTCATCTGTTTAAATTCTTCGGGCGATGCAATCCCGAGAGCATACACATGATATTCATTGACCCATGTTGTCGTCGACTCACCCGTCAGATAATAATGTTCTATCACGGGAAAATCCAAATTCATTTTTTCATTACGATGAAACCGCTGCAGGAGAACGCCATCGTTTACATTATACACTTTTATTATCAAAGGAATAGCTTCCGTCTTTTTTACCAGCATTTCCGCTGTGGAAATTTTTTTTGCAAAATGAGTGGCGATCCGAAATTCTTCCAGATATTCAAAAAGATAACACGAAATGGTATTTCGCAACACATCAAGCCCGTTTTTTTTGGAAAGTTTTTTAACAGTGGGAGAACTTATAGAATTGAAATCCTGGATGATAAAGTCGGCTGTTTCGGTCTGATAATATGTCTTTCCGGATCGATCAAAGAGTTGGATAGGAGTTCCCCGTTTCACAAGCTTTTCCTATGGAAACTCAAGAAAAAGTATCAATATTTGTGTGGAAATTCTCTAAAATTGTCTTCATGTGCACCTAATAGTAAGAAAAATCGCTCTAAAAGTCAACCAACGTCACGGTAGTGCCTCAATTTCCCAAGATCCCATAACCCGAAATCCCCCGTCTTGCTGAATTGCTTTTATTCAGCATCTATTCTGAGCTTGCTTCGTTCAGATTCCGAATAGAATCGTTTCGGAAAGACGGGATTTTGTAAATTGACCCACTGCCCACTGCTGAACCGGGGGGTTATCCAGCCTTTGCGTGTGCTTTTTTCCACTCATAAAACGTCGGCGGGGTGAAACATCAACCGTCGACAGGATTTCACTGCACTCCCATCAAGAGTCACGTACTCCAAAACGACCTTCTTATATATAGTGCTGACCAAACCTTGCTCGTTGTATTTACCTCAAAATTGTCTCTAACAATGTAACAATATTTATCTCACAAGGTCCGGAACATCTGCCATCAGAACATGTAATCATATCGATCGGTTTATGACTTTATATGATACAATGATCTTTTTTTCACCCTCGTCGTTTTCTGCCTATTTCTTTTTGTTAATACTACTTTAATCTTCCCTTAATTTAGTGCGGCAAAAATATGTGCTACATACATATGTAGCAAGTTGAAACCATGTTCAACCTAAAAAAGGTGAAAACGATGTTTACCAGAAAATTATTAGCTACCATGATATTCGGTCTTGCCGTATTGTGCTCGAACATCACTGTTAAGGCACAAGTCGCGCAGGCAGATTTCAAGTCAGTCGTATGGTATGATGTTTGGTCTTACGATCAATATCCGCCATTCCGGATGCAATATAACGGAATCAAGCAACTTGTCATATTTGGGGGAGCAACGACGGGCATAACACCGAGCACGACGTCTCCGTATTTCCCGGCAAGAGATTATACAAGTTTCGCCTATCGTTCAACATTTCACGGTGACGGATGGGCAAACATGTCAAAATATTTTCCGGGAACGACCAAAACATGGATGCAATTGATTCGTGATTCCTGCAATGCACACGGCACCGATTTGTATCTTGATCTCGGCGGAGAGTATGGAGCGCCTGCCACGGCGTTCAACAGTCTCATTTCAGACAGAACGAAGTGGACTGCCTATATTAACGCAGTAAGTGACGTTTGCCAAAGTAACCCGGACAGTGTCCATTTCGATGGTATTTCATTCGACATTGAATGGCTCGGAAGTACGGTACAAAACCGGCAGGACTTCACTGATTTCATCGCGGCATTTAAAGCAAAACTCAATACATGGCCAAAACCCGGAAAGATCGGTGCCGCCACGGCGATGTGGTTCTTATGGTCGAATAATCCATCAACACCTTATATTACCCCCTCTACAGTCAATGCGTATTTTGATTGGCTGTTCATCATGGGGTACAACACGTTCAATACCAGTGAGCTAGGATTCGAGGCACAGGTATATCAGGATCCAAGTATTACCGGCGTCGAGGTATGGAATGACCGTGCAACAACTCAGTATACGGCCAACGGAGTGAATCCGAAAATTGTCGTACTCGGAACTTCCGGCGAAGTTTTAAAACAAACCATCGTCGGTTCTGCCGTTCCCGGCGCTCCGGCAACCGGATCAACAACGGCATCGGGAAGCGGACCGGTCGTAAATCAGATTTTCAGCACGGCAGTCCTCGATCCTGTTGCGAAGGCGGCTTATGCAGTGAGTGGTAACACGTGGTATTCATTCGAAACGGGTGCATCGACGAATGAAAAAATTAAAATAGCCCAGTCGTATGGGCTTGGAGGCATTGGCTATTATTCAACGTTCGCTTCCAATGACGGCAATGGTGCTACGTCTGTCAACAAGCCTTTGAATTCTTATCAAAATGCGATTGCCGCGGTGATCGGTGGAGTTGTTTCCCCCAAAGATTCGGTCAAACCGGTTGTCAGTATCACTGCACCTGCCAACGGAGCCTCTGTTTCGGGTACGGTGACCATATCTGCAAACGCATCCGATAATGTCGGTGTGACGCGTGTAGATTTTCTGGTCAATGGTACTGTTGCTTCCTCAGATAATGCATCTCCATATAGCTACTCGTGGAATACCAGCGGTCTTATCGGGTCTCAGGTACTTTCGGCAAAAGCCTATGATGCTGCAGGCAATGTCGGGACTTCAGCTTCTGTGACTGTGAGTATCCTTGCACAACAGGCGGATACCACCAAGCCCACGGTGAGCATTACATCGCCCGTCAACGGTTCAGCAGTTTCCGGAACGACGACAATCAATGCGAATGCATCCGACAATGTCGGTGTTAAGCGGGTAGATTTCCTGGTCAACGGTGCTGTTGCTTCTTCGGATAGTTCATCACCGTATAGCTACGCGTGGAATACCGGCAGTCTGAGCGGATCTCAAGCACTCTCGGCGAAAGCCTACGATGCGGCAGGAAATGTCGGCGTCTCCACAACCGTAACAGTATCTATATCTGTACAGTCGCTTCCATCGGTACCAATACTACTGTTGCCCGTCAGCGGCTCAACGATCACTGCGCTATCAACAACGGTAAGCTGGAATGCATCTTCCGGCGCCACTGCATATGAGGTAGAAGCATCGGTGAGCTCCGGCTTTACCACAACCGTACTTGACGATTCGACGGTTACGGCCGCTTCCCGTCAGGTTACGTCACTCGCCAACACCATGACTTATTTCTGGCGTGTCAGAGCAAAGAACAGCAGTGGATGGAGTGCATATTCGGCAGCATGGAGTTTCACAACGCAATCATCTTCGGTCGCCGATCAATGGATTTCTAACGACGGAATTGTATCCCCCTGGATAGATGCGTCATGGTCTGCCACGAACACATTTTCAAGTTCGAGTGTCATATACGCCGGAACAACATCCATCAAAACCGTCCTGGGCGGATGGGGCGCTCTCCGGTTTCATAGCGGTTCGTGGGGCACACCGGTGAATGTGAATCCTGCCGGATACTCGGCTTTGGAGTTTGCAGTCTACGCAACAGCAGGATCTGCATCGCTCGACATCTCGGTCGGCAACGATGCCACACCTATGTTGACTCAAGTTGTATATGCAAATTTACCGGTCAACCAGTGGGTTATTATATCTTATCCCCTGAGCACGTTAAATCCGGGCAATTTGCCAATGACCTATTTGACCATTGAAAATTATACAGGCAACTCGCAAACGTTTTATGTCGATAACATTCGGTTTGTATCGAGTTCACCGGTTGTATTGCCGCCACCAGTTCCGGTATTATTATTACCTGCCAATGGTGTAACGGCAACCGCTCCTTCAACAACGGTAAGTTGGAATGCATCTGCCGGAGCAATATCGTATCAGGTACAGGCATCAGTGAGCTCCGGATTTGCCACAACCATACTCGATGATTCAACGGTTACGATTACTTCACGACTGGTCTCTTCACTCAATACGAGTACGACCTATTTCTGGCGCGTTCGCGCAAAGAGCAGCGCCGGGTGGAGCACCTATTCGGCGGCTTGGAGTTTCGTAACGCAACCGACGGCAACCACCGACCAGTGGATTTATAACAACGGGTTGGTATCGCCATGGGTAGATGCATCACAGTCCGCCACGAATACGTTTTCAAGCACGGATGTACTATATTCCGCAGCCATTACCTCCATAAAAACTGTCCTCGGTGGCGGTGGTACTCTCCGGTTTCACAGCGGAGTGAATGTGAACCCTGCCGGATACTCGACTGTGGAGTTTGTAATCTATGTAACATCGGGATATACAAAGCTTGACATTTCGGTCGGCAATGATGCGACGTCTTTGTTTAAGCAATTGGTCTACACAAATTTGCCGGTCAACCAATGGGTGGTTATATCCTACCCGATGAGCACGATCAACCCGAACAATTTACCGATAACATACCTGACCATTAAGAACGGTACGGGAAGCTCGAAAACGCTTTACGTCGATAATGTTCGGTTTGTCGGACTGGTAGCGCCTTCATCAACTGTTAAGGTGGATGCGGAAGACGGTTCGATTCCCGCGCCTCTTACCGAAGCGCCGCATGAATTCGCTCTCATGCAAAATTATCCGAATCCGTTCAATCCTACAACGCGGATTAATTACCAGTTGAAAGAAAATGCTCACGTGTCGCTCACGGTCTATAATATTCTCGGCAGTGAAGTGAGCCGTCTGGTGGAAGGTGAACAAGGAGCAGGACTCCATACTGCAATCTGGAACGGTGAGAACCGGGCCAGCGGTATTTATTTTGCACGCCTTACGGTCACCGATAACAACGGTAACCGTCTCTATCAACAAATGATGAGGATGCTGCTCACAAAGTAATTTGCACAAGGGAAGGAATCACCACAAGGCCGGTCGCAAGATCGGCCTTCTGTTTTATCGTATGGGTGTTGAATTTTTTTTGGGGATGCGGCTGAACGCCTGAATGGAATAAATGGACGTACACATCAGCAGAACAAAACACTGTAACAAAAGAAATCTAATTGTGCATCAATGCAATACTCTTAGCGACCTCTTTGGTGAGTGTGCCATCGGTGAACGTATAGTTGGCAACTTCCAGGCGTGTGTGAAGCGCAAGCTTTTCCATAATGTTATGGACATGACTTTTGATAGTGTAGGTTGCAATATGCAGTCGTTGTCCTATTTCCTTATTGCTTAACCCTTCGCTGATGTATCCGATAACTTCCTGTTCCCGTTTTGTCATGCGAATAGCCTTATTGATATTCGCTTTGCCCCCTTCGATCGCATGTTCGATAATTTGTGAAAAGAGCGAATCGCCCAAGGTAGGCGGAAGCACCTTTGCCCCCTCTGCAACTGAACGTATCGTCGTCAGAAATTCATCAACTGTTGCATCCTTGAGGATGAACCCCGAAGCTCCGGCTTTCACGAATTGTAAGATATCTCCCTGTGCGGGAGAAAGATCCATCACAATCACTTTCGCTTGAGGAAATTCTTTCTTCACGATTTCCACCACACGTAAACTATTTTGACTTCGCAATCCCAAATCTAACAGAATAATGCTGGGTTTCAATTCGTGAATTTTGAGAATGCTGTTTTCACCATTTCCGGTTGCGGCTACGACTTTAATGTCCCGGTGCCCTTTTAGCATGTCTGCAATACCATCACGCAAAAGGCGATTGTCTTCAATGAGCAATAATCGAATTTTATTCATACGGTAACTCTCAATGTTTTTGGATTGATGAGATCTAATCCGACCAATACGCGCTCCGTATTGGAGAGATCACCGATAATGTTCCTTGTCGGCAAGGGTAATTTTCGCACGAGTGTCGGAACGGCGAGGATTTGATGATCACGTGCAAGTTGCGGATTCTTCACAAGGTCGATGACTTCTATTTTGTATTTGCCATTCAATTGATCTTCGCAAATTATTTTAAGATTGTTTAAAGCAGTGATACCTCTGGAAGTCTGCCCGGCAATATACAAACGTAATATCCATCTGTCGCTTTTGCCTGACCGCTTTGTTCGCGTACCGTTTTTCGATCCCGCACGTTTGGTTTTCACATCCTGTGCTTTCAAATATTTACCTTCTTTTTCCTAACGGTCGTTTTTACATTAACATCACTTTTCCGGCTCTTAGCCATTTTTTCCTTGTCTTGAGAGAAATGCCTGTTCGCTGTTTTTTCAAGCTCGATCAGCTTCAGCGCTTCCGATTCTTCAGCTTCAAATTCCGATCGCAGAACAACAATCTGAGCTTCCATCGCTTCGCGCTTGCGCTCTAATCCGGATTGTTTGCGTCCGATTTCCTGGTGTCGCTGTAATTGTTCCGCATCGTCTTTCGTTTCCTGTGATAATCGCGCTGAGCCGGTCAGGACGCCGCCCGAGCCGACATAGACATCAAGCAGTTCGATGCCGCGGTTTGTCAGTTTAAACTCGCGAATCTGATTGGAGTGCTCCATGCCGCGTGATTTCAGCACATACAATCCTCTGTTCCGTTCGCCTCCAATTTCAATATCACGCAGAAGCAACCAGGTATCTATCAAGGAAGAGATATACACATCGGTAAATTCCATATTGTCGCCGGCAGATGTAAGATTGGTAAAGAATGCGGTGATTCGTTTCATCTTCAAAAAATCGACAAGGCGCAACAACATTGTTTTGACTTCTGTTTGGTTATCACCCATCACGAACGAATTAATGGGATCGAAGACCACGATGTCGGGTTTAAATTTATTGATCATTCTGATACTCGTCGCCAGGTGAGTTTCCAGGCCATAGAGCGTGGGACGTGTTGCGTGAAACTGAAGTAACCCTTTGTGTATCCACTGTTCTAAATGAATTCCAATGGAATGCATATTGCGCATCAGTTGGCTGGAAGATTCTTCAAATGTAAAAAAGAGAACTCGTTCTTTTCGTGAACATGCCGCGTCAACAAATTGCGCAGCCATACTCGTCTTGCCCGTACCTGCAGTGCCTGAAACAAGCACCGTGCTTCCGCGAAAGTAACCTTTACCGGAAAGCATTGTGTCAAGACGCGGAATACCGCTGGAAATTCTCTCCAGGGATGAATTGTAGTTCAATCCCAGGGAAGTAACCGGCAGTACAGAAAAACCATCTTCATCAATAAGGAACGGGTACTCGTTCGTACCGTGCGTAGAGCCGCGGTATTTGACAATCCGCAAGCGTCGAATGGATGATTGATCGGTCACGCGATGATCGAGCAGAATGACACAATCGGAAACATATTCTTCCAATCCCTGTCGCGTTAATGCCCCGTCTCCCCGCTCTGCCGTAATGATCGTTGTGACGCCTTTCAGTTTGAGCCATTGCAATAACCGGCGCAGTTCGGAACGGAGAATAAGCGGATTTGGCAAACCGGAAAAAAGTGATTCCAGGGTATCCAGCACGACACGTTTAGCGCCGATGCTCTCGATGGCATGATGGATTCGGATAAACAATCCCTCTAAATCGTATTCACCGCTTTGTTCGATTTCGCTGCGGTCCACATGGATATGCTCAAGCCAAATCAGTTTGCGTTTGATAAGATTGTCCAAATCCAAACCCAACGAAGCAACGTTCGCGGTAAGTTCCTCTTCATTTTCCTCGAACGACATAAAAACACCCGGTTCATTGTACAGCAATGCTCCCCGGATGAGAAATTCCATAGCAAAGAGGGTTTTGCCGCAGCCTGCACCGCCGCAGACAAGCGTCGGCCGGCCTTTCGGTAATCCACCGCCCGTGATTTCATCCAATCCTTGAATACTTGTCGGAGATTTGGGAAGTACCTTACGGTGCGCCCGTGTTTCTTTTTTCTTTATCGTTGTTTTCATATGTGGTTTAAAAAAATTGTCTTTATAAATTTCAGGAATCGATACTATCAATTTGTTGACAATGCAATACAATATGATACAATGGAAGGCATTTTGGCATTTATCATTATGTCTCAATGAAATGAACAAAAACCTGTTCCATGAAACAATCGCCCAAAGGGATGAAAAAGGGACTACACCTCAAAACCCGACAACATCACCGACGCCACTTCGCAGTGCGAACCAGGAAAATTGCAAAAAAGCGTCGTCGTGTGCACGTGTATATTTCACCTCACCGATTTTCATGGAGCCCGATTTATCCGGCAAATTGGTGGTCCGAAGTTTGATGTTGTTGGTAAGGAACGAAGTAATTGTATTACCGACTCCGGACTCACTCCCCGTGCGGCCGTCAATGGAGACAAGTTTCAAATCTTTGTACGATGCGCGCACATTGCCCGTTGCTTGTCCGGCGATAACATGGATATCAAATGCGACGGAATGAAGTAATCCGGTCTTAAAGCGTTTGTGTTCCGCAATCTCAAGGAACGGATTGAGTTTATTGAGATCCATTTCACTCAGCGAGCCGGAGTATTGGTATGAAAATTCCGGAGATGCAACAGGAATGATCATGAACAGAGTCAGCATACCGGATTGCATAAGCTTTCCTTCCGCCCGGATCACTAATGTATCGCTGTGATTTACATGATTTGAAAACCCTCCCGCTAAAATCTGCAAACTATCAAACGTCAACAGGGCCGGCTTCGAACCGCCCGGATATCTTTCGCCGTACGTCATCCGTCCGTTCGTGATATTGACACTATCGAGCTGGATCGTTTTCATGATCGAAGGAAGAAGTTCATTCGGCATTGGAGGACGTAAAGAACTTACGGCATACGGTTTGTCCTTATTGATGAGAACATCGAAAACCGGGTCCCGAATTTCTGCTACGCGGGCACATTGTATTTCTCCTGCAATGAGACTGAGGCAAGCCGAGCCTTTCACACTGCAATACGGTATATCGAGATGGAACCGGGTTCTCCTGAATCTGCTTGCCGCGAAAAATTGATCATCATCCGTCAAAGTCCTGAGTTCCAAATTATCAGCCACAATTTCTGAATCAGGCACCGAAATCTGCATTTGCGCACAACGCAGCTCATACCCGGACAAAGGAAACGTCAGCACAATGTTTTCCGCACTCGCATCGGAGCTAACGAGATTATCAGGGGCAACCCCTCCACCCCAGAGAAGTTGAATTCGCCCGACACCGCTTACGGAGAATCTGACGATACTACATGAAAAAGTTGAGTCGACCCTCATCAACCTAACCGAATCGCATTCAAGCCGGTTCTCTATGATGCTGTAATGCAGCCCGGCAATTTGTATCGAGTATGCCGGGTATGCATCTTCAAGAGCTCCGGTAATGCGGCCTTTCAGGAATTTATCGAGATAGGCATCCGGCAGGAAAAAGAATGCGAGCAAACATGCAAGCACAATCATTCCTGTATACACTGTAATTTTCACAAACATGACATCACCGATTCCTTCAACCTATTAGTAATCCCGTCTCCGGCCGATCAACATCCCGGCAAGAAACGCGCATCCGGCGGAAATGCCGATTGCAACCCATGGATTTTTGCTGACATAATCGTTAACCGATCGCGAATATTGTTTCGATGTATCGGTAACGGTGTCCCGTACATCATTGAATTTCATCCGGATGTTGTCAAGGCTTTCTTCCAGGCCCTCACTGGCTTGCGTGGCAGTCTCCCGTATCTGTTCAGCAGTCTCACCGATATGCTGACCGGCAAGCATCGAGATTCGGTCCATCACCGGCGGATGATTTTGTTCTTTCGTATTCGTATTCATTTTCTTATTCCTTCCGATAAACACCGTGGCAACAGAAGACATCATGATTTGGTAAAAATTTGTTCTTCAGGACATCGGATAAAAGTTGTGGTGCGAATTCACCGGAGTTTTGAAATTCCATTTTGAATTCACACCTCGCTCTTAGTTCTTTTGGTCCCCGTGTTTGTTTTCACCGCCATTTTTATCATGGTTGTCGCCATGATCTTTTCCTTTGCCGTTATTCTTATCGAGCTTCTGTTGCTTTACCCAGTTGTTATGCTCGGGATGGTTTTTGTTGACAAAGTATTTTGAATCATGACTATTTCGAATCATCTCCTGATCGTGACGACCTTTATATATGGAATACTTGTCGACGTACATTTTATCATTTCGCCACGGTTCCCGTTCATTCACGACTACTTTATAAGAATTATTGATATCGTAGGAATGATAGCGAGCCGGTAATCGCGACCGGCCGATCCATCGGCCATTTTCGTTATAGAAGAACTGGTGTTGGGAAACGTTGTAGTACGCATCAATATCAGGTAAGTAATAGTAGTCAACATGATCATAACCGGTCGGTCCCCAGACTGGCTGCGTACCGATATTAAGATTAATGCTGGCGCCTACTTGTGCATGTACCGTGCCCATGAAGAGCAATGCTGCTATGATGAGAAAAATGTAACGCATGATGTTTCTCCTTGAATGATTCATATGATTGAAATACACCGACCTTCCGGTAAGCTTATGAGTTACGTAAGACTGTATAGTGGTTCGAATGTAAGATACAACTATATCGGAGGTGTAATCAATAGTGCAGAGGGATGAAAGAGGGGTTAATTCTTGCAGCCAAGCATTTCAGTGGATACAAAAGCATTCAATGCGGAATCATGCAGGATTTTATTGACATACGAATTCATTGAGAATGAGTTCTGAGTGTTCATTTCTAAGAACGTTTCGATTTGAAATTGAGAAGGACTATCATTTGGTTTTGCGAATCGCAAGCTGTTCTTCCGTCGGCGTGAAGACGGTAACAAGAATGTCATGACTTCCTCCGGCCGGAATAAGTTCGGTACTGTTTATTGAACCTTTGAGCAAGAAAGTCAACTGGACAGAAGTCGCCGATTGGAAAACAATGACGTTCTTTACGAATTCTGTCGGTTTAAAAACCTGAAGCACGACAATATCTGCCCTTGCATCGGCAAGAGTAATATAGAGCCACGTATCGTCGCCAACCGGCTTAAGCCAGCTTTCACAATCAGGCAGTTGTTTCGTGCAATGAATCCGTATAAGATACCCATTGGATTTTTGATCGACATTTAGCCCAACGACATCAAAGACAGAGATTGGGACTTTCAGATCGATGACAATTGCTTGCTTCACTGTTTCGTCTCCGGTCCCTAAAGAATTATACTCATTTTGTGCAACAAGGAAATTTCCGCAAATTGCCGCAAGGAAGATGACAAGAAGTGAATATCGTGAGGTTGTAAAGTACAATGTCATTCGTTCAGTCCTTGATCCCGAAGTTTTCCAGGTTCATGGTAAAATAAATTTTTTGCTCGGTGTGGAGCGAAGAAAAAGTCGGATAATTGTCAAAATATCCGCTGCGCTGGTAGACTAAGTACTCAAATCCTACATTCATATTTCTGTAAAGGTGCACGGCAAATCTCGGTTTAAATATGCTGACAACATTGTATCCTGCGGCTCCGACATAGGTGCGAAGCCAGTACAAAAAATAATCGGTGGTCAGGCTTCCCCACCCGAAATCAAGAACATTCCCGAACTTAGTCTCAACTCCACCGCTGTAATCATAATTCCTATCGCCGACAGAAACATTGGGCGAGCTGACAGCGCCTAACGGTACCAATCCCATGTGAATAGTTGTTTCCATCGTATATTCCTTCAGTATTGGTAATTGAGAAACTATTCCTCCACCGAAAGCGAGCGTCGTGAATTGATAAATGGTATTGTCCCAGTAGTCAAAATGCTGAAATACTCCGGTCATTATTTTGAAATTTCCCGCCGTGCCGTTGGAACCATAGAGAAGTCCATAGCCTGTAATGTTATCGATGATTCTATCACCCGCCCCGAAATTCATGTCGAAACGGAGGTTGAAGAAATCAAAGGGCTTTCGGGTTCTGTCTTCAAACGGATTTCCATAGACGAACTGAGCGTTTGCCAAAACGCTTGTGGATCCTGTTCCAAAGCTTGAACCATTATTGACATTATGTTCTCCAAGGGAGAACGTAACATTCAGCGGCTCTTTCTGATATACTTCTTCGGAACTCACGCGGAAAAGCCGCCCCTGGACAAATCTCGTGAAACCTCTTTTGGGACAGATAGCAGCAGCGAGAAGCTCGCGAAAAAATCTCTCGGCCCCGGTGGTTCGATCATCCAATACATTCGAGCTCAATCGATACAGTATTTCTCCCCCGAACATGCCGCTCAGTGTCGTATTGATCTGATCGTTATACGACGGCAAAGTATTTTCACCGAAATACTCCCACATCAAACTGCTGCCGAATGAAAAAAAGGCTGATTCGAAAAAGCTATAACCGTTCGCACGACCACCGTCAAATGCCAGTGAACCGCCATACGGATGAAAGAAATGATTCATTTCAAATGCGTCGGAATCCCACTCCCAGCCCACTTTAATATTTCTTTTCCAGGATTGAAATCCGATATTCGAAAAATCCTCATTGGAAACGAACTTGTCAATCGACCAAAGAAAAACATTCCCTCCAAAAGTTTCCAAAATCGGCACCCACACCGGGGATCTTGGATTCGCAATCGGGTCGTCATCGAGCAAATCACCGTAAATATTGGAAACCGCTGAATCCCTGTACGATATCTTTGGCTTCACCGTACTGACTCCTTCTGTATGCTGGGGCAGACTGTCTGTCTTTGAAGGCACCGTGTCCAATTTTGAGCCACTGTGAGGATACCACCGTGACGATTGAGACCAACCGAGACCCATGCCGAATTGGTTTTCCTGAAATACCCGGGAACCCGCAATACCTCTTGCCGGTTGAACGGGGTTCACACTCAGTCCGACGCTGCCATTCTGAGAACTGCACACCTGAACGGCAAGGAATAGACAGCATACGATTATTGAATTACGGAAATGATTCACGTTTATCCATTCCTTCATGCCGTGCCGCGACTGCTTCACTGCATCGAATAAGGCTGTGCAAGATTATTTGTACAGCCTTATTATTGTTTATTCGATTTTTGGAGAAGGAGAGCCCTGGTCCTTATGTGGATTTTGTGGCGGAGATGCCTTTTTCGGAGCCGGACCTCTGCCATTCAGTTGATGGGCAATTTTCGGTTTCGGTTGTTGATGTGCGATCTTGTTCTTGGCTTGCGGATTGGTGATCCGTGGTTGCTGTTTTTTCTCCCGGTTATCGGATAGTTTGGCAATCGGTTTCACCGGATCTTTCACGGTCTTGTTATGAGCGTTTTGCTTGACGGCGAGAAGATGATTTCCTGCAGGCTGATTTCCGGACAGCTTTGCACTCGGCTGTTGTGCAGATTGATTTTTACTATTCGCCGGCGGATTTTCATTCCGTTGCTGATTCGCTGGTGATCTTTCAGAGATCGGTTTCACTTCTTTCAAGCTCACCAGTTTGGCTGGTACCGGTTTGTGACCATTATTACTCGCTTGAACTTTCGGCCTGTATATCTGGAGCTGATCACTGCTGACGGTCTGACCCGGTTTATTATTTTCCCGAATAGAAACCGGTTTTATTACCGTGCCGGTAATTTTCTGGACGTCTTCTCTGTCGGGACCTGCAACGTATTTCGCATGCCGGCTATTATCCATGTACGTATTATTGATAACCGTAGAATTGTTGATGATCGTAACGTTTTTGGATCGTTCAATGTAATGGCGATCAATATCCGACCTATTTATATCCCGATCACTGACAAATGTCCAGCGTTCATTCGGTACACGATATCCACCACCAAGAGACAATTCAACACTGATACCGGGTCCCATCGGTGCCCAGCCATAATATCCGGACGATCTTCTCCACGATACCCACGCAGGACCCCATTCGTCGCCGGGAATCCAAAGCCAGCCATATGCATTATCGTAATCCCACCGGCCGTAATGAAATGGCGCCCATCCCCACGAATAGTCAGAGACCCACGTCCAACCTTCGTCGGTGAGGATCCAGTGACCGTCGGTGCTATAAGGACTAAATTCTCTGTCGACATTCGGAATCCAAACGTATCCATAATTCTGATAATCCACCCACATGCCATCGGGACTCAATTGATCATAAAAAAGCTGGAAGTTGACGGATGTTTCTTGTGCAAATATTTTTTGCGGACTTATCAATGCGCCTGCATTGAGAATAATTACAAGCGCTAAAATTTTAATGAACGATTTCATGGTTTTTCCCATTGTGAAAAATGAATCAATAATGATTTATGATGATACGATCATCAAAAATAATACCGCGCTCCGAGACCTCCGTCAATCGCAAAACCCGATGTTGATGTCACCTGAAGCGATGGAACAATTTCGAGAAAAATGTCGATCGGTGTTTGACGCGGCATCCATGCAATGCCGATCACACCGCGGACGGCTGCCGAACTATTATAGCCGGCGCCTGAATTGATGCGTCCGCCAATACCGTAATATATCGGGAATCGCTCGGTCGAACTGATAGCATCAAATGAATGCCAGAGATAATCCATGTGGAAGTGGACACGGCTTCCGCCGTTATAGGAACCATCATAGTGGCCGCCGATTCGGTCTCCTCCTACCGACCAGCCGAGACCAAAATCGAATGCCGTGGTGGGTGATGTCCATAGTTTTGCACTCAATCCCGTCGGCTCACCGAGAATGACACCAAGCCCGAAAGTCCGATCTTGTGCAAACGAGACCTGAACCGCAAAAAATAAAAAAATTGCAATAACTGAACAAAAAATATGTTTCATATATACCCCTTCTTTTTATTGTCGTAACACAAATCTTTGACACGTTCACCGGAACGATCAAAGGTAAAAAATTGCCAGATGCGTCCTGACGTGAATTCTATCGATGTGAAGCGGAAGATTTTTGGTTTTGTAGCTTATTTGTACTCACGCTTCCACTCGCTGTACAGCCGTATGCAATCAGTGACATCGTTAATGCAATCATTACAAAAATACTGATTCGGTTTTTCATAAATTCTCCAATTTGGTTTGGTTGAGAATGGATATCCATAATTCTGTGGTTGTGTCAATAAGATAGAGAGATGTGGGACGGGAGACAATCGGGCAAAGGGATGAAAGAGGAACTAACCCCTTCGGGTTGCAGATATACCAGACCTAAAGTTAAAAGATCACATTGTTCGAACCAGGAAGTGTTCTATCAGTTACCGACGAATAAGGATGACGGGGATTTAAACAAGAAGTTGGAAGAGTGGGACCGGTTTTATAATTTCGATCCTCCTCTTGGTGTTTTCAATCGAAACCTCCGTATAATTTTTTTAGAAATCTATTGCAATAATCCTAGTTTTGTTTCGGAGGATATGACTATTACACTATTTCCAGAATTCCGTATCCAACGCCAGATCCCTTACTCCATTGATCGCGAACTGAGCACCGATACAGATGAGAAGAAAGCCCATAATTCGCGATAGACTGTCGACTCCATTAACACCGAGAATACGACGCATGACTCCTGCGCCGCGGAGAACGAGCCACGAGAGTATTGCTGTTATCACAATTGCCAGCACGATTCCGGCATACGCAAAAAGTTTGTCGATACCATGCCGTCCATTGATAGATGATGACATGGTAATGACTGCCGCTATGGCTCCGGGACCGCTCAAGCTCGGCATGGCAAGAGGGCTGAACGAAATATCTAATTTCGGCTGTGTTTCTTTTTTCACTTCAGCACTGATTTTGGCTTCATCGGGAAACAACATTCGGAACCCGAGAAGACCGATGACCAACCCACCAGCAATGCGAATGCCGGGTATTGATATGCCGAAAGCAATCATAACGAGATGCCCCAAGAGGAGAAATATGATGAGGATAGCCGTCATGTAGATACATGCCCGCGTGATTTGCCGGTTCCGTTCTTCTTTGCTCAAGTGTGAACCGATACCAAGAAGGAGGACAGCCGTACTAACGGGATTGATAATTGGAATGAGCGTTATGAGCGCAACACCTACCCATGAGAGGAAATCACTTGTGAATTTCAAGATACTCCTCGTGGACTATGATCAGGATCAGGAAGAGAATTTTTAATATTTGTTTTGTCTGAATACTGTTAGCTTGTATGCTGCGGTTCTCATTTTTTTTCTTCATAAGAATATCACTTATCTCCATATCGATAAGTCAACGGCCGGTGAATCTCAAAATTTTCACATATGTTGTATGTGATGCGTCATGACGAACCTCACTCTTGGCCGAAAACACATAATGACCATGCTTTCAATTATCGTACCGGCGGCCAAGATATTTCGTGGGTCCACCAGCATTTTGTTTACGCATGAACCTGCCACCGACAGTCACTGCTCCAATCAACAGAAGAACAAGAAGCAGGCCACCCATGGTGTAGAAGGCGACAAATCCTGCAAGCCATAAAACGACGAGTATAACAGCAATAGCGTAATACATATTTTTCCCCTTTTTATGATAAAGTGTTACTATCCCCGGTTTTCAATTATCACTTCCTTGTTTGCATATTGCGTTAAAGAACAAATGACTATTTCCGTAATGCCGCTAATTTTTTGAACAGTTCTACTTCATCTTCGCTGAGATGTTCCGGAAGAATGATGTCAACTTTCACAAATAAATTTCCAAATTCATTCTTTTTTTCGTAGACCGGCATTCCAAGCCCCCGAAGCCTGAGTTCTTTGCCGTTTTGAGTTCCTTTCGGAATATTGATTGTGACTTCACCTTTGAATGTTTTGATCTGAGTCTTTCCGCCGAGCACAACAGTATATAATGCAACGGGAAGCGTACAGGAGAGATCATTCCCCTTCCGGCGAAATTCCGGATGTTCTGTAATCCTGATCGTGAGAAAGAGATCACCATTTGGACCTCCGTTGAATCCGCCGCCGCCTTTACCGGCAATTCTCAATATCTGCTGGTCTGCGACGCCTGGTTTGATCGTCACCTTAATTGTTTGGCCATTGAGTTTGATAAGCCGCATCGCACCGTGATACGCCTCTTCAAGCGAAAGAGCAGTTTCAATCCCTAAGTCCTCACCTTTAATGAGAACACTCCGTCGTCCTTGCCGCTGGCTACTGGGTTGTCCAAACAACATCTCAAAAAGATCGTTGACGCCTTCGTCGGTAAAAGCCCCGCCTGATTCATTTGATCTCGTCCCATGAGTTCGCTCTCCTGTACTGCTTGCGTACTTCGACCAATCAAATCCTCCGGGCTGGGCACCGGATTCCTCGTAATGTTTCCAATCCGCACCAAACTGATCGTACTTTTTTCGTTTTACGGGATCACTGAGGACTTGATTTGCCTCACCGATAACCTTGAACCGTTCCTCAGCAGACTTATCTCCGCTGTTTTTATCAGGATGATATTTTTTGGCAAGCTCTCGATACGCCTTCTTGATCTCTGCGGTTGTTGCCGTTTTTTCAACACCCAAATCTTTGTAATAATCTTTATAGGTCATTGACTCACCATTGTGTATTTATTCCCGGAAGCTAAACCGCTTGATATTTACAACCGAGTGCCTCGTGCTTGACAACGACAAACCAATTCGTTGTTGCAGATATAACTTCGACCGGATATTCACAAAAGGGTTCAGATTCAATGTTCTGATGCGTCTTTTGGGCAACAGACACATCCTTTATTAGATAACCATTAGGCTAATTAAATGAAATAGGTCTAAAGGATGATAAAGGGATTAACCCTTTTCGTGTAGGAATTATTTCGAAACTCCAAGTATAATGTGTACATGATGAGTGGCACCATCATCTGTTAAAATTATACTCGCAGGATTTCCCGGTTGATGTGTCGATTGTTCGACATTGTCAATCATGCATTTCATAATTCCACGGCTGACTCCATTTGGGTTTTCAACCACAATATTGTAACGCGCTGAATGGAAACGATAAGTCATTTCGAAACCTTTCCACGACTTCGATATACACGGATCAAGCAGCAGCATCGAGCCTTGAACTCGAAATCCGAGAATCCATTCAAGACCAAGGCGGTACATCCATGCTGCAGAACCGGTGTACCAAGTCCATCCCCCCCGTCCGACATGCGGAGATTGTGAGTAGACATCTGCAGAGATAACATACGGCTCGACCTTATAGCGCTCAACCGCAGAGCGCGTGCCTGAATGATTAATTGGGTTTAACATTGAAAACAACTCGGTAGCTTTGTCTCCATCACCGAGCATTGCGAAGGCAATCGCCGACCAGATTGCGGCATGAGTATATTGCCCGCCGTTTTCGCGGATACCCGGCGGATATCCTTTAATATAGCCTGGTTCGCGCGGGGTTCGATCAAATGGCGGTGTGAACAGCAATACCAGTCCATCACTGCGGCGAATAAGATTTTCATTCACCGATGCCATGGCTTTCGTGGAGCGTGCCGGATCAGCGGCTCCGGAGATCACCGCCCACGACTGTGCTATTGAATCAATTCTGCATTCTTCGCTTGAAGCTGAACCGAGCGGGATGCCGTCATCGTAAAATCCCCTTAAGTACCAGTCTCCGTCCCATGCATTTCGCTCAAGAGATTCTCGCAGAGTCACAGCATACTGCAGCCATGCGGTGGCTCGCACATGTTCCCCGCGGGCGTTCGCTAACGGAGCAAATCTTGAAAGTGTCGTATGAAGAAACCATGCGAGCCAAATGCTTTCGCCCTTTCCTTCTTCACCAACCTCATTCATGCCATCATTCCAATCCCCCGTCCCTATCAACGGCAGTCCGTGAACACCGGAGGTAAGACTCTGGTCGAGGGCACGGGAACAATGTTCCAATAACGTAGCACATTCACCTGAAACCATCGGCTGGAAGAAGGAATCGTGTTCGTGCGTGCGGAGCACCGGCCCTTCGAGATACGGAATCATTTCATCCAGCACCCCATGATCATTCGTAACTGCCACATAATGAGCTACAGCATACGGCAACCAAACCGGATCATCGGAAATCCTGGTACGGACACCGCGGCCCGAAGCTGGCAGCCACCAATGCTGAAAATCTCCTTCGATAAACTGGCGTCCGGCTGCACGAAGAAGATGTTCCCGTGTTAATTCCGGCATCGATAACGCAAGCGCCATTCCATCCTGAAGTTGATCGCGGAATCCATACGCACCGCTTGCCTGGTAAAATGCCGAACGAGCCCATACCCGGCAGGTTATTGCCTGATACAAAAGCCAACGATTAAGCAGAATGTCCATCGAACGATCGGGTGTCTTCACTTGCACTGCATCAAGCGTGTTGCCCCAGAAAGTTGTTACAGTACTGAACACTGCATCCAGGTCGATGTTCCGAAATCGCAGGATCAGGGATTGAGCTTCTTCTTTCGTCGTTGTCTCACCCAGAAAGAAAATAATTTCCGTTTGTTCTCCCGGTTTGAGTTCAATCCGCGTTTGCATGGCACAACAGGGATCAAGTCCGGCACCGACACGATTAGAAAGCGGTACTCCTCCGGCAAGAGCAACAGGCCGGTTGAGCGTTCCATTGCGCCCCAGAAATTCTTTCCGGTCGCCCGTACAACTCATTTGGCGTCCTGCAAGATCGGCAAACGCAACACGATTACGGAATTCTGTTCTCCATGGATTCCGAGCGAACATCGCTCCTGTTCGTTGGTCAATCTCGGTTGAGACAAACTGAGCGGATATCTCGCGCGAAGCGGCGAGTACCCATTCGATATACGCGGTGATCGAGAGGCGCCGGTTTCGGCGGGAGTTGTTTTTAATTTTCAGACGCGAAATCTTGATGGATTCGATTGGCGGTACATACTGTAATAGTTCGAGTGAAATTCCGTGCGATGAGTGTTCAAAGCGGCTGTAACCCTGGCCATGTCGTGCAACATATTGGCCGACTTCTTCCCTGATCGGAAGAGCAGTTGGCGACCAGATCACTCCACTCTGTTCATCCCGGATGTAAAGCACTTCTCCGGGCCGGTCGCCAACGGGATCATTCGACCGTGGTGTGATTTGGTTTTCCCGACTGTTCATAGACCACGTATAACCCGAACCTTCAACCGATACCTGGAAACCAAACGTAGGGTTGGCGATGACATTGATCCATGGTGCTGGCGTCCATTCTCCGGCTCTCAAGATTGTAATGTATTCGCTTCCGTCGCCAATAAAGCCACCAAGGCCATTGGAGAACTCCATCGCCTGAAGCGGTACAATAGCATCCCCCGGAGCATCCTCTGTTCGCACGGTGCTCAATTTTTCTTTGACCCATTCCTTGGCATTGAGGGGAAATGGAGCGCGCCGCTGTGGGGATACAGGTTCGACTTCCACCAGGGAATTAAGTTGATCGAAAAGATTACCGCGACGGCTGAGAAGCATGGCTCGTGCAGCACTTTGGAGCAACATGCGCACATCAAGCGAAACTAAATCCGCACGGACAACGAATATTTTTCCCTGGGTGGCTTTTCCCTCGATCTGCGGTCGCAACTGTGACTCGTTTGTCCGAAGAGCCGTTTCAAGCGCGCCCTGAAGATCCATATTATAGGATTGCGGTTGCTCGTTCAGAATTACCAGATCGACGTCAAGCAACTTCATCTGCCAATATTCGTGTGCGCGTAACAGTTGCCTGACAATATCCAAACACTCTGGTTGATCGATTCGCAGAAGAACGATTGGTAAATCTCCGGAAATTCCACACGCCCACAAGGTAGATTGTCCACTCTCGCTTCGCTTAAGGACTTCCGATGAAGGCCGGAGTGCCGGATTTGAATAAAGAATGTTGCTGGCAAGATGCTGGAAGAGATGGGCTTCTTCAGCACTGACACCAAGATGATGGAGCTGGACCTGCGCCTGAGTCCACGCAAGCGTAACCGCACGCTCAAATGCCGTCGGGTCGTGATGCTTATCCGCCAGATCGAGTACTTCTTTGCGCGATGGCGCAACCATTGTCCAAAATGCAACGCGCACAGTCGTTCCGGGAAGAACCCGCACCCGGCAACGAAGACTGAAGATCGGGTCAAGCACGGTTCCAACTGTATTGGAAAGCGGTTTGCCATCCATCATGGAAATTGGAGAACGAATCTGTCGCCCTCGGCCAAGAAATCGTGCCCTGTCGGTTTCAAATTGGACATCACCGGCACTTTTCCCTTCAATGACAGCATGGTGAGCCGCCCAAATTTCAGGCTCATTGAGAGACCTGCGCCGCCGCGTGGCAAGAAGAGTAACAATATCAGCAACGAATTCTGTTTGGACAAAAAGTTTCGAGAACGACGGTTGTGCCATGTCGGAAGGTGACTGAGTCAATACCACTTCCGCGTATGAAGTTATTTCGATCTCCCGAACCCGACTTCCCAGGTTAGACACCGAGACACGTCGCACCTCAGCATCGCTTTCGGGAGAGACAGCAATTTCCATTGTTGTTGCAATCGTTCTGTCACGCCGGGTGATTTCGACCCGATCCTCGGAGAACTCCACTCCGTAACTGTCAGGCTCGACACATGTCGGTTGGTACCCTGCCGACCACACATCCCCGCTGCCAGTGTCGCGCAAAAAAATGTATGAACCCCAGGAATCACAGGTTCCATCCTCGCGCCAACGCGTGACCGCAAGATCCCGCCAGCGGCTGTATCCTGACCCGGCACTGGTAATCATGACTGCATAATTACCGTTTGAAAGTATATGTGTCCGTGGAACGCTGTCATGTGGTGAATGAAATTTGCGGTACACCGATGGTATTATATCCCGGACAGTTGCCGGCAGATTTACTTCTTCCGCCCTTGGACGAGCTACAGCGACGTCGCGGGGAGTTTTTTCCTGCAATAATAGTTCGGTTGCCTGAATAATCGGCTCGGCATGAAAGCGGGTACGTATTGCTCCGTCGTAAAGTATATTGCCGATCGCAACCACAATCATTCCTTGGTGATGCGCCATGTAGGCGCGTATGATAGCAACATGCTCGCCTTCAGGAAGGCGCGTGGGCGTGTAATCCAAAGCCTCGTAAAATCCGAATTTGCCTCGTGCTCCTGCTTCAGCAAGACGTCCATAATTTTCTGCAGCCGACTTCGGATCGACCATGGCAGCCAACGCAGTGGCATACGGCGCAATGACGGCGTCTCCGCTGAGACCTCGTTTGAGTCCAAGTCCCGGAACTCCGAAATTTGAGTATTGATACGTGAATTCAAGATCGCGAACATTATAAGCCGATTCTGAAACGCCCCACGGTACGCCCAGCTCTCTGCCATATTGTATTTGCCGTTGAACAACAAATCGATTGGTTTGCCCAAGCAGACTCTCCACCGGCACGCGCATGACCAGCGAAGGCATTAAATATTCGAACATTGATCCCGACCATGATATCAATGCCGAACCTCGATCAACGGGAGTCAGTGACCGGCCGAGACGAAACCAATTTCGCACCGGTATATCTCCCTTTGCAATTGCGACGAAACTTGCCAGTCGCGCTTCCGAGGCAAGCAAATCGTAACAATTGGTATCGAGATTGCCGTCGGAAACCCGGTAACCGATTGAGAGAAGTTGGCGCGCTGCATCGAAAAGAAATCCGAAATCCATTGCTGAGAACAGCCTCATCGCCACATTCTTAAGTGACATTAGACGTCGTTCTAATGATAGTCCTATACGACCTGAACGATTGAAGGATTCTATCAGAGCATCTATTTGGGCAACATGTGTATCTCGTTTGTCACCTTCCGCACGTAGTTTTGTCCGAAGGAATGTTAACAAGGAAATTGCCTCTGCACATCGGTTTGGATAATCGGCGGGTGTGGGAATTGAGTCTGCGGAGAACCTGAAAATACTTGCGGAAAAAATCTCAGGGTCGAGCTTCGCCGCATCGGCAAGATCTGAAAAAGGCTTTAACAACTCAACATCGCGCCGGTAACTTTTGATGGTTGCCCGTACAGCTTCGGTCCAGAAAAGCAAATCCGGCACACCTTCAGCGCTCATTGCTTCGGTCCCCTCTTCAATCATCATCCTCACGGTGTCAGCGAGGGCGTCAGCACGGTTCGAGAATTCTTCCAGTTTTTTGACAACTCCGACAGAAACCGCGGGTACTTCTCTCAGCGATGCTAAAAATGTGTCGAGTTCCTCGCTAAACTGTTTTCGGGTCATCATCTTCGTTTGTCGACCATCCACGAAATCAGACAGAGATTCTCGCGCGAGCATCAACGCGTCTGTAATTCCATCCATCCATTTCAAATCCACCAAAGGGCGATTGATCATCTCGCTGCAAGCATTTCCCATGGCAATCAAATGTCCCGCAAGATTTCCACTATCGACGGAAGAGATATATTTTGGATCGAGCGGACGAAGATCACGAGTATCGTACCAATTATAGAATTGGCCGCGGAAACGCTCAAGCCGGTTCATTGAGGTAAGAGTCGCATCCAATTTTTCTACCGTTTCAAGCGTTCCTATCCAACCAAAATCATTTGCGGCAACGGTGGACAAAAGGTACAATCCAAGATTTGTGGGGGAAGTCCGATGAGCTACCTTCGGCTCTGGTTCTTCCTGAAAGTTGTCCGGAGGTAGCGAGTGTTCCTTTGCGGTAACAAAAGTTTCAAAAAACCGCCATGTCCTTCGTGCAACAAGCCTCAGTGTTTGTGCATGAACAGCGGAGATCGGTTTTGGGAAGTCATTCGCTCGTGGACGGCTTACCCGTTGTGCCACCAGCGGTGATAACAGCCACAGAACAACGAATGGAGCCCCGGTCAGCCAAGACTCATGTGGTGCGCATGCAATAATTATTCCCGCAACACATGAAAGCACGACACCGCCAGCCATCCGTTGGTAGAACCCGCGGATATTGAGAGGAAGCCCGAACTTCATTTGAGCTGCTGTTACCCATTCCAGCATGTGCCGATGACTGACAAAGAGTCGAAAGAGTGTCCGCACAATGGCATCAGTCATCAACCACGCCTGATGTGCAAGGAGCGCGACGTGAAAACCAATCTGTGAAAGAGCAAGCAACAAATCTTTGCCGACAGCGCGCACGTGACTCCGTTTCGAAAAATCTCGCCCTCTCGGAATAATACCAGCAAAAAAAGGGAGAAGTGGAGGCAGGGCTATTGTCGCGAGAACGAATCCACTCCACACGGCCGCAGAGGCAAAAGGAAGCGTCCATCCTGCTAACAATGCAAGAAATGTTGCCGGTGCCGACAAGGATCGACGAAGATTATCGATCATTTTCCATCGGCCCGTTAATGGAATTTTACTTCGCCTCGCCTGGGTGCTTGTGCCCCGCCTCATCCCAAGAATCCATGGAACCAATTGCCAATCACCACGCGCCCATCGATGCTGTCTGGCAGCGGCAACATCATAACGCGACGGAAATTCCTCCACAAGCTCGATATCAGACACCAACCCCGACCCGGCAAAAATTCCCTCCAGAAGATCATGGCTCAAAACCGTGTTTTCGGGAATACGCCCGTCAAGAGCAGTTTGGAACACGTCCACATCGTAGATACCTTTTCCGCTATAGGAACCCTCACCGAACAGGTCTTGATACACGTCAGAAACAACAAACGCATACGGATCCATCCCACCCGGCCCGGAAAAAATATGCTGAAAAAAAGAACCTGCACGACCCGTTGGCAACGACGGAGTCACTCGCGGCTGGAGTACGGCATATCCTTCGACCACACGGCCGGTGTGCACATCAATCTCCGGACGATTGAGCGGATGTGCCATCTTTCCGACAAGTCGCTTGGCGGCTCCGCGAGGAAGTCGCGTATCGGCATCAAGGGTGATCACATAACGAACGCCCGAAGGCACACTCGAGGATACGAGAGGCTTACCGGCATTCGATATTAAAAAACTCGTGTCGGTAGCTCCACGTAATAATCGATTCAGTTCATCCAATTTTCCGCGCTTGCGTTCCCACCCCATCCATATTCCTTCTCCGTTGTTCCATAAACGTCTCCGATGAAAAAGAAGGAATCGTTCATCTCCCGCCACCGGTCTATGGCGTTGATTCAGGCGAGCAATTCCTTCGGCCGCAACGCGGAGAAGCTCCTCGTCTCCTTCCATAGTCTCTGTGACAGAGTCCCTCCAATCCGAAAGAAGTGCAAAGTAAAGATCACCATCCCGATTTGCCAAAAAGTGGACTTCAAGTCTTTCGATCTGTTCTTCGACCTCTTCACGTGTCGTCAGGAGGGTAGGCATGACGACCATGGTACGCAGGGTCGATGGAACGCCGTTACGAAGTTCCAGACCGGGCAGGGCATTCGGGCCGAACTGATTTGTAATCCAATGATTGACCATCGCCACCGCAACATTCGATAACGGAAGGATAGCAAGAAGCGCAAAGAGGTAAAGATCATTTCCTGCTGCACCGGCTTTCACAATGCCGAGCAGCGGTAAAGAAAGTATCAGCCCGCCAACAAAAGCAATCGTTATAAGATACCCCCGCATTCCGGTGCCTGCTGCCGCACGGGCAAACCAAACCCTCAGAGGTATTCTATAGTTAATTTGATTCTCAAAGACCAATCGTCCTTTCGAAAGAAGATAATAACCGGGATCTTGTTCAGGACCGTTTTGCCCCTCCGTTCCGGCAGCGTGTGCTTGCTGAATTGCCTTTTGAGCTACTACAATTTCCGTTTGCTTTGAGCCTCTGGCAAGCTCTTCAATAGCATGCCGGTAACTGTCACGGGTGGGAAAATCCATCGCGGCAAAATTACTATTCGCACGCAATAGTTCATCAACGAGACTCACGCTTTCGAAAAACTTTGTCCAATCAACAGACGACATGAGACGCATGCTCGTTATGATATTGCGCACTGTAACACTCGTCGCGCCTTGAAATTGATGTTCTCCGATGACTATCTTCTCAGAAGTGGTTCCCTGGGCTGTCAGTCGTTCATCCAGCCAGTGAAGGGCAGGGGTTACCGCTGGATCCTGATCTCGCAGGCGATGGACGAGTTGGGCAGAAAATGCTGTCGGTAGTGGCATTCCGTATAACCGCCGGAGAGCTACATCGGGTGATTCAGCTTCATGGTTGCCAACTCCCAGTAAACGGTCAGCCACACCGTCAGCTTCCCGACGCTCTGCGCGGCTCGTCATGATTCCCTGGGCAGAACGACGCAAATTCTCAACAAGGACAATACGGAGAGTGATTGCTACCGCCCAGAGTTCACCGATAGTGAGGGGTTGGATTCGCTGATAGGCACTCACAAATCGGCTCAGTGTTTCAAGATCGAAACGGCTGTCAGTATGTGCGACGAATGCCCAGGCGATCCCGTACACACGGGGATAGCCTTCGAGTGGGCCCTCGGCAAGCTTGGGAAGCTGGCGATAATAGCCGAGCGGGAGATCATCATGAATTTCACGAATCTGTTCATCCACGACATGGTAATTATCAACTAACCACTCCGCTGCCGGCATAATGACTTGCTTTTCCCTGATAGCCTCAGCAATAGTGCGATATGCATGGAGCAACACCCGGCCATTATCTCCAAGCCGTGCTGTCAGCGGCCGGCCAGTCACGCTCTTCACCGTAACGCGCTGAGCAGTTGCAAGACTCTCTGCATGTTGTTCGAGTCGTTCGATGCTAAAGAGCTCGCTCCGAATCGGCACCTCAGTCTCCCGAGGGAATTCTTTCCGCAAAATCCTGATGTGTGAAAATAAGGAATGCTTCAATTTTGTCTTTTCGCAAAATTAGATTGAGAAGCCGACTTGCGCGATAATCAAAAAACGCGCCTTTCTTTCGATTGGAAAAAAGGGAGTAAATCCCAAACCAGCACTGACTTTCTTCAGGAATCCGATATCGTTGATCCTCGTAAGCTCGACAAGATCCAGAAATGCCGATACCGCAAATCCTCCCCGACCGATCCCCACATCAAGCGGAGAATCGACCCCAAACGTTCCCAATCCCAAACTGACAGGAAACCGATTTCCTGATTCCGCATCGACATAATAAAACTGCACCATCGCACTGGTATTACCATATTCAATCGTATCCTTTGCCTGTGTATCATACAAAACCTCGGGAATGCCGAACGAGAAACCGATCTCAATGGTCGGACCTTTTACGCGAAAATATCGTGTCACTGAGTTGGACCGGTCATATGCACCAATTTTAATTGTATAATCCGGCTCGATCTGTACTTTGATTGTTGCCCAGGGAGGCAGTGAATCTAACGGCAGGCGTACTTCTTCAAGTTCGTCCGTGCTGATTCCGGCATACGGACCATAGGCAGTACGATATTGAATAAACATTGCACGATCCCGTTCAGGATCGCCATGACTTCGAAATGTCACCACACGCCGATCGAATGTTTCTGATGTTTTTCCATCCCGCAACAGCACCGTTGTTCTAATCATGACGAACTGTGGTCCCATCCTCAACCGAATACTGTTCCGCCGGAATAATACCTGGAGAGTTCGTATTTGCTCACGATCAAGTGTGATCGCCTTGTTCGGATCGGTACTACCATCCACCGGGACGATACTCACATAATTGTTAATTTCCTCAACGGCCTGATACTCTTCTACTTCCACAACGCGACCTGTTTCATAAATAAATCGCTGCCCTTTGGAATCCACAATTCTAAGAAGAATACGATATGATCCCGGCGTGACAGTTTGAGGAATGACCGCGATGAAGGTACCGTGCCCAATCGGTGTAAGCTTCATACCTTCGATAGCAACGATCGGTGTAACATTTGCAGAAGTTGTGCTGTCCTCACGTTGAATAGTCAGGCGAAGTGTATCGTCGGGATAATACATCGGCTGATCCATGGTAATGAGTATTGTTTCATCAAGTATGGATTGAGTGAGGGTCGTAGTTCTCTGTTGCGCTTGAGTACTGAACGTACAGAGAATAAAGAGCAGATACGGAAACAAGAACTTCAGCATATCGTTGCCATCAAGAAAAACACCATTTCGCTTCATTGTGGATGCGTATTTTGAATTAGCTCTGTCACATTGCACATTGATTTCTTAATCACAATTGCAAATACTATTCCATTCACAAGGGAGAGCAGAAAGAATATTTGATGGTTACCGGGATCAAATCAAACTGACAAAAGCAGCAACTCCGGATAACATGATTATGATTCCGGCAGTCCTGTTGACCATTCTGAGTCCGGCCGAGTTCAGTTTCTTTCTGAAGATTGTCGCAATGTAGCTGAGAATCAGAAACCATAAACATGTACCTATAAATATCCCCAGAACAAGAATGACCGCTGAAATAATAATAAGCTTGTGCCCCAACCCAAAGACAGCGAATAAGGCGACGAAGGCAAAGATGGTCAGTGGATTGGTCAGTGTTAAAAGAAAGGCGGATACATACGATCCCAGCAATCTCTTGTCGTCGAAGAGAATGATTGGATCCTTACGCTTAGCACGAAACGTCCTTATTCCAAGAAACAAGAGTAATCCTCCACCGGCCAGGCTCAGCCAAACGCGTTGTGTGGCGATGACATCCGAAACAAACGTGAGACAGAACGCAGCGAGACTTCCGTACAACGAATCTGCGGTTGCAGTTCCAATGCCGACGATCATTCCGCGTGCGTGCCCTTCAGCCAATGTCTTGCGGATGCACATTACTCCCATCGGTCCAATAGGTACCGCAATGGCAAATCCAATAATCAATCCTTTTAGGAAGAAAGTCATCGGCACAATTTCCGGTTCCGATCTCTCCAAAGATTTTCTCTATCCAAAGATCCAAATAAAACACATTCAATTTTCAGAATAGATTCCTTTTTTCGAAACCGACGGAGTGCCGTCAGCGGCATTTTCCGAACCAAGCAAGATGGCGATCCATCGCGTGCTCTGACTGTTCTCAAAGGCAAATTTCAAGGTCATAGTTAACGGAATACACAGAACCACACCAATCGGGCCAAGAAGGCTTCCCCAGAAGATCAGAGAGAGAAAGACAACCAACGTAGATAGTCCAAGTTTGCGACCCATGACCCGCGGCCCTATTACATTTCCAAGTATAAAACCGATAACAAGATAGCCAGCCGCGACAAGTAACGCTGGTCCCACACCGAGTTGAATGAGCGCCAATAACACTGCAGGAATAGCGGCAACAATTGAACCCAGATTGGGTACAAAGTGAAGCAGAAACGCCAGGAAAGCCCACAGCACCGGATAATCCACTCCAAGGTAAAACAACCATAGCCCTATGATGACCGCACCGACTAAATTCAGGATGGTTTGGATGACTATATAACGTTTGATGTCATGGACAAACTTTGTGAACTGGGGAAAGACCTGATGAGGATTGCCGAGTACAGCACGGAGTTTGACGGGAAAACTTGAGGCTTCAAGCAATATGAATGTTACCATGAGCAGGATCAGAACGATGATGGAAACCGCTGAACCCATTCCCGCAAGCAAGCCGACTGCAAGTCCCAACATCGGCCCGGGATTGAAATACTCAAGGAGGACCTTGTCGGTGATGACAATATGCTTGCTTGCCAACAGGGGTTTGATTGCCAAAACTTGCTCTTGTATCCTTGTCTGATAGTAAGGCAACGAGTTAGATAAGGAATTAAGTGACACACCGACAATCCCCCCGATCATCAGCAGAAGAACAATCATACATGCCATCACGGTCATCACTGCCACAAATGATGGAATATGTTTTCGTTCCATCCAGAGCACCGCGGGCGTTCCGATAAGAGCGAGAAAAACGGAAACAAGAAACAAGGCAACAACCGATTGTGCCTGATTGATTCCCCAGATGATTATCACGAACGATGCAGCGATGATGAGAAAGCGCATCGCCCGATGAGAATGATTCTGATCAGTCATAAATAACCATGCGTTCTTCATTCAAAATCCAATAACATCCTTTTCTTCATGTATTCATTTTGCTGATCTTCGAACGTTATCCGGCAACTCGAACTTGTGCGTGACGGAGTAATTCACTATTCCAGAGATAGCCGCGACGCAACTCGTCGACAACAGTTCCCGGTTCGGTGCCGTTATGTCTCGTCATTGCGACTGCTTCGTGGAGATCATAGTTGAACTGAGTCCCGACGCTTTCAAACGGGATAACTCCGTGCTTTGCCAGCATCGAAAGAAATTTTCGATAGATCACACGGACTCCTTTCTCCGTGGGTTGATCTGCGTCGTCTGCGTACTGCAATGCTTTCTCGATGTCGTCAATAATGTCTAACAGGAGAAGCATCATTTCCCTTTTACTATCGGCAGCAATCTTATTGCCTTCACGCTCAACGTTACGACGGTAGTTTTTAAAGTCTGCAAGCGTCCGCAGGTGCCGGTCACGCTCGACACGCAGACTCTCATTCAATTTTTCAATTTCTGTGACCAAATCAGCCGGTGGCAACAAATTCTGGTCGTTCTCACACATTTGTGTTTCCATAGTACCCTTCTTGAGATAGTAGATGAGATTAGGCCGATTTTCTAATGACTCGTCACGTCTTCAGTCTGATTGATCAGATAGTTTTCCAGACCCATTTGTTCAATTTGAGATTGCTGGATTTCCGCCCAATCGACATGTCCTTCTTCCATCTTCAGTATCGTAGAAAGAAGGTCAATAGTGCCCTGGTCGTCAACCGAACGAGCGAGCTTGATCGCTTCATTATATGAGCGCACGGCCCCCACTTCATCGCTGTTGTCGTTGGCGATCATTTCTGATACCGTTTTGCCGATCTTCATCGGATTAAGTTTTGAAACCGTCGGTGTACCCTCAAAAAATATTATCCGCTCGATAAGCCACTCGGCATGATGCATTTCGTCCATTGCCTGTTTTCTGATATCCATGTGAAGTTTTTTATATCCCCAGTTTTCGCACATTTCAGAATGCACCATATACTGATTGATGGCGGTCAGTTCATCAGCCAAAAGCTGGTCAAGCACGGTCATTAATTTTTTATTGCCTTTCATACGCGTTCTCCTTTTGCTTTTTTTTTCAGATTTTATAAAAAATTTCCTTTGTTAACATATTGGTAAGTTTTCTCAAACTCATTTTTTTCTTAATTCCCATTTCATAACAGGTATCGGTCGCCCCAAAACACCAGAATTTCGAATAGCTTTTTGATTTTCAGAATAATATTGCTTACCGAACAACGGTTCAGCATTCGGGTACATCGAAACGTATTTTAGTCTCCCCGATCTTCTTCCAGATCGTTATGGTCATCTCCACCCAGACTGTAATAGTTGTTCTCCTCGACAAAATACAGGGAATAATAATTCTCATGATTATGCCGGACGAAACGTTATGTGATACATATTGTAAGGTATCGAGATGTGTATTGAAGGTCAATCGCCCATAGGGATGAAAGAAGCACTACTTCACTGAAAACCCGCTACGTATTCATCAAAATCATAATAAAATTATATGATAACCCGTTTATACAAACCGCCTCCGATGAGTACAAGCACTGTGGATGATATTGCAAGCACGGAATAATCGGTCAGCAACGAAAAACCGGACGGTGTTCCGATCATTAATAGTTTCATTCCGTCAATTTCTTCTCTCCCATTGTTGGGGTGCCGTTACTATAGGCTTTGATTTCTTCTTCGGAAAGGATCGGACTATTCCCTTGATTTCTGATGGTCAATTGATTATTGATTTCTTTTTTCCATGACAAGAATAGTACCACCAAAAACCATTACTCCAATTCCCATATATGGCTGCCAATTTATATCATGATGATTATCCTTCGTTATTTCAAGATTCCCCAAATCTACTACCTTCTCTCTCGTGATATACGTAAAACCTGTATACAGGGTCATTAACAGACCTATGATGAGGATGGCGATTCCGGCTGTTTTCATTTGGTGTCCTATTTTTCTTTGACAAACATTTGCACCGGGCTTTTTGCAAAGTGCAATGGAACATTCTCACCGATCGGGAGCGATGATGCCTCGTTCTGTTAATTCAGATATAACATGCTCGACAATTTCAGGCCGGACTGCTTGCGTTGAATTTGCCGCAGACGTTTTACTCGCGGCACTCCAAATCAATTCTCCCTGGTACTTCGTTGTCCATAAATCAGAAGATTCCTCCATAGACGAGCATTGTGATTTTTTTCATCCATGTTCTCTTTATTTAATTCGTGAGAATAACTTTAAGGGCTTTCTCTTTTGCTGCATTTCCGAAAGTATCGTACGCCTTCATAATTTCGGTGAGTAAAAAATGATGGGTAATAAGCTGCCGGGGTTTGAGCTTCCCGGATTGAACATTTTTCAGCAACATCGGCGTTGATACAGTATCGACCAGACGTGTTGTGATGGTAATATTACTCGACCAAAGTTTTTCCAGATGCAGCTCAACGCTTTTGCCATGCACGCCAACACAGGCGATATGCCCGCCCGGCGTAATGATCGATTGGCAAATGTCGAAAGACTCGGGTATGCCTATAGCTTCGACAGCGACATCCACACCTTTCCCGTGTGTGAGTTTCATTATTTCGTCAATGGCATTGCCATGAACAAGTCTCGTTGCCCCGAACGATTTCGCGACGTCAAGCCGGTTCAAATCCGTATCGACCATAATGATTTCAGCGGGAGAAAAAAATTGTGCGGTCAGAAGTGTCGCAAGTCCGATCGGTCCCGCTCCAATGATGGCGACGGTATCTCCCGGTTTGATTTGACCGTTCAGAACCCCGCATTCAAATCCGGTTGGAAAGATGTCACTTAACATCACAAGAGCTTCCTCATCGGTGCCGTCAGGAACATGGTAGAGACTCGTATCGGCATGGGGTATCCGAACGTACTCTGCCTGAGTACCATCAATCATATTCCCGAGGATCCAACCTCCATGCTCACAATGAGAATACATTCCTTTTCTGCAATAATCGCATTTCCCGCAGGAAGTGATGCACGAGATGAGAACGTTGTCACCGGTTCGGAAATTTGAAACGCTCGAACCGACATTTTCAATAACACCAACTCCTTCGTGACCCAACGTCCGGCCATCGGTGACAGTAGATACGTCGCCTTTCATAATGTGAAGGTCTGTCCCACAAATCGTCGTGCGATTGATTTTGACAACGGCATCGGTCGGTGATTGTATCGCCGGTTTTGGTTTATCTTCAAGCGCCTTCTTACCGGCACCGTGATATACTAATGCTTTCATAAATGAGGATTCCTTTTTTTTGATTCGTCTTGATGCATCGCAAACAGCTACGGCATCAAACTGAAGGGCCACGGTGATGGTATGGCAAGAAGCATGAGGATAGCACCGATTAATGCGAGATTTTTTGTAAAATTGATCTTGTCAGCCATTCTCAATTGGGCATCTTCGATGTTCCAGAAGTTATGCATCATAAACGTTACCGGGACGAGAAACAAAACGAGCAGGACGATACCCACAAAAGGGTATACGCCAAACACAACACTCAATCCGCCAAGCAAGAGCATCAGTCCTGTCAGACCCTGTGCAATTGCAGGGAAAGGGACTCCCTTCATTTTGGCGTACTGCGTCATCATTCCAAATCCGATGAAGTGATGAACTCCGCTATTGATGAAAAATCCCCCGAGAATAATTCTTCCGATAAGAAGGAATGCGCTCATGTATTCAATCCTTTATACATTGAATAATATCCGAAAATTAAATCATACCACTCGTATTGACGAACTCAAGCTTTTTTTCCGAGAACGTTGCGTCCCTGAATCAGTCGGATTAAGACGACGATAATGGCTACCACCAAAAGAATATGGATGAAGCCACCTATGGTATACGATGTGACGACTCCGAGGAGCCAGAGTGCAAGCAAAACAACAGCGATGATATATAACATAAAAATATCCTTTCTTGTGAAGATTCAGCGTTCAATTGATTAATGAGGGACTGAGCTACTCGACCCTCTTTTGAAAGATGGAACTTGTGGAACCTGCAGATTAAATTCAGGCAGGGTATTTTCAAAAACAGTAAAGTCGTTCGACGGATGATCGATTCGGTTAATATTATCCGGCGGCGTGGTTGTTCCCCTATCAAGTTTTTGACATCCGAGAAACGCTCCTTCTGAATTTCCAACCGGTCGTTTCGTATTCGTAAACATACTGATCTCCTATATTCTGAAGTTCTTAAAAGACGAGACCCGGTTCTCACTCATTCAATCATCATCACATTCCGGGTCTCACCTAATCCACCATACAACAAGTTACTTCAATATCGAAGAGAGAATCAATCGTCCAGAGGAATGAAAGAAGGGTTAAGTCTCAAGAAGGAAGTAAATGACGAAGGAGTCGATCCTCATCGATGTTTATCAATTTATAGGATTCTTCACCTGAAAACGTGAAACCCGGCACAAAAAAGCCGGGTCTCAACTAATCCACCACCACAACAGAAAAAATACGACTAAATCGAAAAGGTAATCAATCACCCAAAAGGATGAAAACGGGATTAATCCGTCAAGAAGGGAAGCTACTCGTTGATCAGGGAAATAGTACTGGAAACATCCTGAAAGTTTTTTGAGGTGTGGGCATACCCGGCAATCTGGACCCGAGAATGGAGAGCCAACTTCTCAAGTATGTTATGAATATGACTCTTTATAGTAAAGATTGAAAGATTAAGCTTCTGCGCAATTTCTTTATTTGTTTTACCTTGAGAAACCAACATAATCACTTGCCGTTCACGAATTGTCATCCGCACCGATTCCATTATTTTAGAGGAAGACTCCTTTCTTCCGTTCATCGCGTTTTCGATAATCTGAGAAAAGAGTGAACCCGTCAAGAGTGATGGCAATACTTTTGTTCCATGATAAACAGTTCTGATGGTTTTCAAAAATTCTTCAATGGTCGCATCCTTCAGGATAAACCCCGATACTCCGGCACGGACAAATTCCAGGACTTCATCCTGCGTTGGAATCAGATCCATGGCAATGATATGCACATTCGGATAATGAATCTTTATTTCTTTCACGAGTCGAATGCTGCTCTGGTTTCGTAAACCGAGATCGAGAAGCAAAACATTCGGTTTGAAACTTCGCATTTTCTCCGTCAATTGATCATGCGCGATAAGTGTCGCGATCGCTCCGATGTCACTGTGCTTCTTAAGCAACGCAACAATGCCGTCACGCAAAAGTCGATTGTCTTCGATCAGTAACAGTCGGATTTTTTTCATTGTTTTGTATTGGAACAATTTTATAAGAAACTGTGCACTCCTCCAGTCTCAAATCTGAGAATGGAACACGGGGGAGGTAAGCGTAATAAATTACATAAAAGAAGGTTTAAAAACAAAATATTGGGGAGAATGGGTTAAAAAGGAATGATACAATGCAGGAAGTGCGGAAAATAAAAAGGCGAACCCTGTTACTTGAGGGTTCGCCTTTTCCTAGTTTACCCACTCTTTTACCAGTGAAGAAACATGGGCACTTCAATAAAACCATCGGATCGCATACCGTCTCATCGTTGAAACGTTTTGCATATTCATCGACTCAGGAATCTGATGTACACATTGCGGATGTCCATTTCTTCTATCGATGTAACTCAGATATGCGCAGCATGCCGATCCTATTATTATATCCGCACGGGCGCATATACCGGAAAGAAGGTTTATTGCTGTTGTTGTTTCGCCCAAGTATCGTGCTGGGGATGATCTTTGTTCACAAAGTATTTCGGATCTTTGCTGTCGCGAATTGTCGGCTGATCCTTTACACCTTTGAAGTTACTATACTGAGTCTTGTGCGTATCGTTATTTTGATACGGCTTGTCTTTATTGATGACGACTTTATACGATGTATACGGATCAAAACTACCGTAACTGGCCGGCAGTGCTGCGGCATGTTTCCAATCTGATCCATCCTTATAAATATACTGATGTTCCGAAACAGAATAGTAGCAGTCTATATCAGGGATATAATAGAAATCAGCATGATCATACCCTGTCGGTCCCCAAACAGGCTGATCCGTGATATTCATTCCAACACTTCCGCCCATGGTCCCCGTGCCTGCGCAATTTATGGAAGAGAATACTATTCCGGCACATATCACTGCACAGAATAGGAAGAATCCGAACTTCGATTTATTCATAACTGGTCGTCCTTTCGTTGTAACTGATGAACTCTTGTCGTTCCATGAACTTTTCATGCTGTACTGGATCGGAAAAACGACCGGATAATGTTGGATAATTTTCCAATGAGCATTATTCCTGACTAAAGCTACCAAAGACGCCCGCAAAGCACAATAGTCTGAAAGGATGATAAAGGGGTTACACCTTTGAAAATGAAAATCACATTCGATGTTCGATCACCGAATCAGCATATTTCATTAACCGTAAGACGATTTCCGTTTGGAAAAGCGTATTGATGAATGATGCTGAATCCGATATAATCAGGCGATGTTTTCATTTAATTAAATTAATGCCTCGCTATTAAAACAAAACACGGTTACATTATTATATCAACAGTATTGCTGCCTGCTATTACATGTGATTCACCATGAAGAGAATTCCAACGAAGCTGTTAGAAAATGAGAAGGAGAGAACTATGTCGGTACTATTAATTACACACAATGACATCAACGCAGATCCGAAAGTTGATCCTATCTTTAACGTTGTCAACGAATACGAACATGTTCAGCTTTCCGATGGTACTTATGCAATCGAAACGGATGAAAAGACCCGAACGGTTTTCAATAAAATCCTGCCGTACCTCACCGACAGTGCGCACCTGTTTATCGTTACGCTTGTCAAACCATTTGCCGGTCCCGTCCTGGAGCGCGTAAGTGTGTGGCTCTCGAAGCATCTTCCGGAAGATTAACGAATTGATACGGTAATTGCGATCAAATAAATTGTGTCAGGATTACTGGAAAACAGAAAGTGAGAGTCCGCCCTAAAAGCGGACTCTCGTATTTTCAAGTAAGGGGGTAACTACTATTTCATCCCATTGGGCGATTGATTCGACAAGAGAATAGGTTAGATTACATACACAAAGTTTTGGTCATCTGTGCTCGCGTATCCATCCAACCGAGGATTTCTTAAGCTCACAGGGGTCATCCCGTAAAACAGCATTCTCGCTGCTTATCCACCACAAAACTGTCGTTCACCACTTTTATCATGTTCTCTATTTCAAGGGGTTTCACATATTGAAAACACACAGATACGATGCACCGCGAATAAATCTGATCCTCAACCGACCTGAAAACCTGATTGTTTTCATCGGAGCGATAATGGTTGCAATTGTGGTTTTGTACGGAGCATCGAACTTCGGCACACAGAACAGCATGAAGGCAACAGTCGCCCCCACAACGGCGAATTTTGACGATTACTCCGTCGCAGAGAATCAAACAACATCGACAAAAGCAGATTTGACACAGAACATCATCTTCGGTTTGCGCCAGACTCACACACACTCTGCCGTCAACGTTGGTTTCTTATCTCCTCATCCTTAATCCAACCCCAAAACAATTTAATCATCATCAAGCCCTTAAAGAGACTTAGCAATAAAACCGGTGTGATATTTTTTTGTTCCAACGATATTTGTGTTATGGTGGTTCACCGAAACACGGGGCCGCGAGAGATCAATCGACAGGCTTTCGTTCGAGAAAGATATAATGACTGTTCTCGCATCGAACATTGTAATGGATAAGCAATTCATTCTTTCGTAAAAGCCAATCGTTAACGTATTTCTCCGATTCAGGGGTTCGATCCTTTCCAATGACGATATAATACTCGGAATGCTGCAGCGAACCCAGGATGTCTCCTTCCGTAGAATTATAAATGATGTGGAATTGCTTCAACGGTAATCCGCTCGAAATCATTATTCTTTGAGCTTGGCCGAATCCGGTCAAAAGGGCTATAGAACCTCCGGTGTAGATTTGATGGAGCTGTTCACCGAGAGCGATCCCGAATTGTGTTTCGTCAGAACTGCTCCTTTTAGCATCATCAAAAGTTGCAACCCCGACCGATGGAAGAGCGATTTGAACGAGAGGCATGGCGAGAAGGCAAACAACTACCAACACCCGTGTGATTTTTGATTTTACATAATAACAGAACTCGGACAAACCAATTCCCCCTGCCACCGAGAGAAAAAGTCCGGCTGTTAAAACATACCGCCAGTTCCAACGCCACTGATCGACCTGTACGAAACCTGCAAGAATCGCAACAAGTGCGAAGACAGCCGGCAGACCGAAGAAAAGAAGCAATATTATGCGAGGAATCCGTTTTGAATGTGCGAGGTGAGAACGGAAAAATACTCCGGATGCGATGATGAGAATGAACGGACCAAAAATAAACAGCAACGCTTTACCGAAGATCAAAAAAGCATCAAAGGGAATCTGCTGCTCGTTCCCGAAAGTTGATCCCTGAGTAGCAGAATATGTCCAATGGGCAAATTTGAATGGATCACCATATTCGAATTTGTTCCAACAAATCCAGAATGCAATGCCGGTCCAGCAGAGCGCAGCAATGATAATCGATCGGACAACGCCCCTCCGATCCGAGCGATGCCACAGAAGTCTCCTTCTCACGATAATCACGGGAGATATAAACGGTACAAGGAACCAAGCTTCATATCGGCACAGACTTGCCAGAGCAACAATCGCCGCACAGGCCCAAAGCCAGTATTCATCATCATCCTGGAGCCAACGTAAAAGAAGATATCCGGAGAGTGTGATGAGAAAAATGCTGATGAGCTCGGTCATCGGTGTCAGAGCCATATATATCACATTCGGATTGAGACCAAAAAGGCATCCGCTAAACAATGCAATTCGCGGCGAACCGGTGATATTCCGGACAATCAGAAAGAGCAGGATGCTTGTTCCCACGAGACAGGGAATGCCAACAACCGATCCGGCAATTCCTGAATAGAAGAGCGCGTCTATCGCCACGAACGGGATCAAAAAGAGATGCGGCAGCGGAAGCCAGACGGTGCCGATGTTATGAAAACCCGGACGCTGCGAGTCGAAAAATTCTCGGGCTCTGACAATGTGAGAAACCGCGTCACCGAAATAGAGAAAAGAATGTGTGTCCATAAAATATAGAACGATGCCAGACAGGCAGCTAACTAAAACGAGAAGAGTGGTGAGGAGAAATAGTTCTCGATTTTTACAATGGACGTTCATCGTTTTCCCGGGCAACAGGCCAAGCTTTCCCTTATTACCGGTTCTCCGAGATATAATCTCTGACCTGCCACTGAATTCTATACCAATGATAACTTAATAATTTTTCAATATGGTACCTGCCCCATCTTTTATCCAAACTGAATGAGAAAAAATCTGTGATTAAAGTCAAGCAGCCGAAATCGATTGTGGTTTGATGCTTCTGATGAATTCATCCGGCGTCTGAAGTGTTCAGCAAGGATACTGCTTTAAACCGAACATTTTAGAATTGCCAAGGAAGAGTGATTCGGGGAAAAGAAACTGCTTAGGAACTATTTGACAATGTGTTGCAAATCGGTTGCAACATCCAAAACTATTTCTTACATTTGTATACATCGGGTTGCAAATTGGTAACAAGTCCAGGACGATTTGCACCTTTTTTGCAACTTCGAGAAGAAAAATTGGCGTTTTTGAATTGCCCGGTGGTGTAACTGGCAACACACTTGACTCTGGATCAAGGAAGTCTAGGTTCAAATCCTAGCCGGGCAGCTTCGTTACAGGCAGTACGGTAATATACGGTGGTGGTTTCCCTTGCTTCTTTTCCCCGCTACATTTTCCCGGAAACATAGTCGAGAATTTTTGCTTCCAGTTTTCCATTGCTGAAACAACCGATTTCTTTTTCAATCGGTTCACCGAAGGTTGATTGATATTTCAAGATGCCTCGAAATACAGCATTCACTTGAACGCTTGTTTGATTTTCTCCCGTCGGTTTGACAAAGATGCTGAACTGAACCGAGACATTCAATGATTTATATTCCGGTAATCCATCCGGCTCCCGGCAATCGGCACCGACGATGTCATCTTCCGTCCATGCCGGATCATGCCAGTATTCAGTCACAATCATTCCCGAACTTTGATCTGCTTCTTTTACCGGAATATCGTTCTCTTTGAGATACGCAGAAACATCTGCCCACACGGTATCCTGGTGAGTGGCAAAAGTTTTTTTATAACTGCCACGGTCAAAATTTTCCTGTTTCGAACCGGCACATCCGAAAAAAATAATCACTGGAATACTTAATATTAAAACCAGGAAACCGGTAAAGTTATTTCTCCAAACCATGATGTTTTCCTTTCATCGAAACATAATCGAAGAAGATCATTATGAACTCGTTATAAATGACAATGTAACGATAGACAGCGTGAAACTCAAAAAAAAATGCTCCTTTTCTTCTCCATGCTCTGTTTTTTCAAAATAGGTCTTTCACAATATTTTAACGCGATTTCTACGGATTTTCATTCCGAAACAATCTTTTATAAATTTTTGAAAAATAACACGATTTTAATAAAAAGCCGAAATTCAATATCCGTCTAACCAATGATATGTATTCTCTTCTGTAACGACATCACAACAAATTCTTCAACGAACAAGCAAAACTTATTCAATCGTTGTCGGTTGGAGCAATCGGTGACATTCATCACCACACATGAATGCCTTTCCAATTAATTTTACTTGACAATGATTCAAAGAACTTGCATCTTAGTACCCTGCGGGACAACAGAGATCCGTAGGTAAAACCATCACTTTTGGCAACAAATCTTAAAATCGACGAATGTTCGCTCCAATTTGTCGTCTTTAAAATTCTTTAGAGGGCACTTCATTAGAATTGATCGTATACAACAAAAGGAAGTAGTATTCCATTGTGAGCATAGTTATCGCAGGAAGAAATTAATTTTATGACGTCTGTTGTTTTTTTATCCCTCACCGGGGAATCCAGTAATTACATTTCGGAGCAACTTCTCACTGCCGGGATAAGGATTATTGAAAATCAATCTCTCGCCGAGACGGAAAAAGTATTAACCTCCGATCATCGTCCCGTTTGTATCGTGCGATCTCAGACGTTGAACGAAACGGTATTCGGTATTTTGGGATTTATTCGTCAGCATAAATTGTCAACAAAAATCATTGTTAGCGCAGCAACGGGAAGTGTCGATGATGCAGTCCGGTCAATGAAAGCAGGCGTGTCGGATTTTCTTACAGGCGATTGCAACAGTACGCTCTTAGCTGAATCGATCGTGAAGCTTGTTCCGAATGCCGTACATCCCCAACAGCCGGTACAAAATTCTGACCAGATCACGGAAACAGATTGCGTCCTTATCGGACAAAGTTCCTCAATATGCGAGATCCGTTCCGCCGTCAACCTTGTTGCAAAATCACAGACGACGGTTCTTATCACAGGAGAAAGCGGCACGGGCAAAGAAATTGTCGTTCGTCTCATCCATTCACAAAGCAGCCGCGCAAAAAAACCGTTCGTCGCATTAAACTGTGCATCGCTGCCAAAAGATGTTATCGAAAACGAGTTATTCGGTCATGAGCGCGGGGCGTTCACGGGCGCATTAATAAAAAAGCCCGGGTGTTTCGAGATGGCCAACGGCGGAACGCTTCTCTTCGACGAGATTGCAGAGATGAGTCCGGAAACACAGGCGAAATTATTGCGGGCAATTGAAACACAAAAATTCAGAAGACTGGGCGGCAAGGAAGAAATTCGTGTCGACGTTCGCATGATCGCCGCGACCAACAAAAATATCGCCGCAGCATTGAAATCGAAAGAACTCCGCGAAGATTTATACTACCGTTTAAGTGTTATTGAAATTTTCATTCCGCCGTTACGGGAACGCAAAGAGGATATACCCCTCTTGATCGATTATTTCCTGTCTCTCTTCTCACAAAAATACGGTAAACAACGGCAGGAATTCAGTGAAGAATGCCTCACGATGCTTTCCGATTACGACTGGCCCGGCAATGTCCGTGAAATCAAAAATGTGATCGAACGGGCAATCGTGATTTGTCCTCACAATAAAATAGGCCGTCAGTATCTCCCGGAACGCATCCAACATCGCATCCCCCTGCAGCACATTACCATTCCGCTCGGCAGTTCAGCGGAAGAAGCGGAACGCATTCTTATTTTACAAACGCTTGCCTCGGCAGGAAACAACAAAGCAAAGACCGCAAAAATCTTAGGATTGAGCAGAAAGACTCTTCACAATAAACTGCAGTTGTTCGCACAGAAATAAATTTCTTTCCTTACGAGAAGACCTGTCGAAGTCAATGACGTATCGCATTTTTTAATGCCTGAAGCAGTGGATCTTGTTGACCTGCCGGTGCATTAGGCAACCACCCTCGCCATAATTCCCAAATACCCACCCCGCCAATATGTTGATTCCTTGCATATTGCACTTTCGCGATTATTGACGTTTGATTCTCGAAAGAATAAAAAGTATTTCCTTGCTCTGCCCAATTTGCTTTTGCAATATCATCCCAATGCAAAGTTACTGTAGACGGAATATCTCTCATGCCAATCCATTGGTTCTTACCGCCGGCGTGACCAATAGCCACCGGGAGAACGGTACTATTATCGGTCATCTGGAGCGACTCAAACGGAATTAACGTAATGAGTTTGGAAGAATCTACACCTGCTTGTTTCCATTCGTTTATTCCACGAAGATTCCATGTTTCTTGACTGACTTCGGGATTTTGATACAAAGGAGAGTAGTGACTAATTTGGTTGGAATTTTGCATCCCGTATTCCATCAAATCGATAAAATCAACCGCACTATTGAGTGTTCCAACGTCAATTACCGGATCCGTTTTAGATTGGTCCCACCAAAACCATGTCGGTACGGCCATGGCTAACAATCCTCGAGTCTGCCAGGAATTAAGTTGATCTCTAAGTTTCGTCAGAAACCGGGTATAGTTTGCGCGGCCCACGGCACCTCGGGTTGGAAATTCCCAATCGATATCGATACCATCGTAACCATGACGAGACGCAAATCCAACCGCCGCTTGAATGAATGCATCCTGTTTTACCGTGTCCGCAATAATATCGGCAAACATCGAAGCCGGATTACCCGTTTCCCCGCCAACACATAATAGTAATTTTACTCCATTTGCTTTTGCACTTTCGTGAAGAATCGCCTGATGTGTACGCCCGTTAGATCCATTGTCCAGAGAATTCAAACACCAGCCTGTTCCTCCACAGACTCCGCCGTTTTCAAAAATTGTTGAATCGCACGAATTTGCAACCAAATTGAAATATGGGTATGTAGAGGTAGGCTCACCCCAGAAGAAAATTAGATGAGAAAAAGCCTTCCAATCAAGTTTTTGAGGTGGCATATCGCAAACACTCCAGATCGGATAATAAGCGATCACCGCAAAATTTTGAATTTTACTTATTGCCGGAGGTTGCGTTTGAATATTTCCAAAAACTTTCTTGTTTTGAGAAAAGGCTTGGCCTTCTAAAAAGACACATAACACAATGATGATAAAAACAAAAATTCGGACTTTGGTATTCATTGTTTCTCCGCGATTTGACCATATTCCATTCTGGAAATCCGTTAATGATGATGCGTTCAAGAAACTACCACACATATTAATAACTTACAATGTAAGTTCAAAAAAAATTATCAACGCTCAAAACGACTTCCCTGTTTTCCGATCCGGTATTCAGGAAAAAAGCCCCAATGAAACAATATTGTTTTCATTGAGGCTCTCATGATATACACTTCCGGGTTATGTTACTTGAGAAGAACCATTTTTTTGACTTGGGCGAAGGTTCCCGCAGTTAAGCGATAGATGTAAATGCCGCTGGCGAGCCGGTTCGCTTCAAAGCGTGCAGAATAGGTTCCGGCTTCACGCCATTCATTGACAAGCACTTCAACTTCTCGTCCGAGAATATCGTAAACCTTCAGGGTTACAAAATCGTTGTTCGGAATTGCAAAGGAAACGGTCGTTGTCGGATTAAACGGGTTAGGATAATTCTGCAGGAGCGAATATGATTTTGGTATTTCCTTTGGTTTTTCTATTGGCACTTGATTGTCCGGCGGCGGCGGCGGCTGTTCGAGATCATATGATAACCTGACAATCCCGGCAAGTGTAGAGGATGAGCTAGAAGAAAAAATGAGTTTTGCGGGTTGAGACGATTTCAACCAATATCCTTGTCCTGGCCGGATGGAATCCGCTATCGAATAGGAGGTTCCATATTCAAAAATATCGGAAACATCAATTCCCGGTGGAACAGAAACAATCGAATTCGTACTAATCGCTGCACTGATCGATCCGACAAGATTCCAGCCGGTAGAAACATTAATAGTATCTTTCGAAATCGGGGAGCCTGTTGCAACCATTGTTTGATCCGATCCGAACTGCATCCAATATCCTGCTCCTGGCGTAAGAGTATCGCTGATAATATATTGACCTGATCGATAGGCAAACGCATTTGAGAGAGCTGTTGGGAAGACAGCGCTTGTTCGCGGATCCTGTGCATTAAGTGGTAAGGAAACCAAAACCCAGTGAGTGATATTCACGAACTGAAATTGTCGTACAGTGGACCACCCGCTTGAACCGTTTGCATTGCTCGCACGTACGCGCCAGTAATAAGTCGGGTACGTTGTTAATGTCCCGATTTGTTGGGAAGTCGCGGTTAGTGTTGAATCGCCGAACAATATTGTTGCAAAAGTCGAGTCCCGTCCAACCTCAAGAAAATATTCTGTCGCCGTTGGGGCTGAATTCCACGAAAAATTTACCGTCGTTGCGTTGATCAATGCCCCACCTATCGGCGAGATTAATACCGGTGCCGGCGGTGGTTTAAGAGTTGTGTCGACAAACCGGATATTATCCAGGTAATATGTCGGGTTAAGCCGAGTATAATTTTGAATATTAACCCGAGTAATAGGGTAATTATTCGGATCAAGCTGATCCATTGGTAAAGAAATTGTCGTCCATTGGCCAACAGGCACATCAAATTGGAGGTTGTTTGGAAACACATCACCGTTATCATCATTACAATAAATATTCAATATTAAACTCGGAGTCGTATTATATACAGCTAACTGAAACAAGGAATATTGGAATGGACTAATTCCGATTCCTGAGCCATTGGAGCCAGTATGAACACTGAACGCACCCCAAGCAACTTGTGTTACCTTCAGTGAATATAATCCTGCATACACTTGGTCGGTGCTGTTATATATATTTGCCGAATTCCAGGAAGTATCTCTCCACGGCGCTTCCAAGATATCTTGATATATCCACGGTTGAGCGGGTGTTACCGGAAACGGTTTCACAAATACCGTAATGGGTGATGTTATTGTACTGTTTCCCGCGGCGTCTGTTGCCTTCACTGTCAATATTTGGGCACCGCTGAGTGTAGTTGCGTTCCAAGTAAATGTATACGGTGATGTATTATCGATCGCAACGGCCACCCCGTTTACCAATAATTGTACACTCGCGACACTCTTGTTATCGCTTGCCGTTGCGGTTACTGTCACAATACCAGTCAGTGAATCTCCGTTTGCGGGTGATGTAAGAGCAACAACCGGCTTGATCGTATCCGGGACGGCTTTGACAACAAACACCGTTACCGGTGACGTTGTTGCACTGTTCCCCGCGCCATCCGTTGCCTTCACCGCCAATATCTGTGATCCGCTGAGATTAGTTGTGTTCCATGCAAAGCTATAGGGTGATGTATTATCAGTCGCTGTAACCACTCCATTGACTAGCAACTGTACACTCGCAACAATGTTGTTATCCGTTGCATTGGCTGTCACCGTAATTATTCCGGTTACGGTATCACCGTTTGCAGGAGATGTGAGAGTCACAACCGGTTTGATCGTGTCCGGAGGAATAATAATACCACCAACCGCCGCTTTCAATTCCTGCAGTAACGGATCATGCTGTCCTGCCGCTGCATTCGGCAACCATCCGCGCCATAATTCCCAGATCCCAAGTCCACCGATACTCTTACTCCGTACATATTGTACTTTCGCAGCCAATGATGTTGCATTCTCATAGGAATAAAATGAGTTACCCGACTCCGCCCAATTGCACATCGATATCGAATCATAATGCACCGTCACTCCTGCCGGTACATCCCGTATCCCGATCCATGATGCCGATCCACCGGCATGACCGATCGCTACCGGTGTTATCCCGGAGTTGTCCGTCATCTTTATCGATTCAAACGGTAGCAACGTCACGATCCGCGACGGATCCACTCCCGCTCCCTTCCATTCATTGATTCCCCGAAGGTCCCATGTCTCCTGACTCACTGCAGAATTCTTGTATAACGGTGAATAATGACTGATGGCCGATGTGTTTTCCATACCATATTCCATCAGATTGATCAAATCAACTTTCGTATTCAACGTCGATAGATCGATCACCGGATCGGTATGTTTCGTATCCCACCAATACCATGTCGGTACTGCCATCCCGATGAGTCCTTTATTCGGTGTCCATGTATCCAGTTTCGCGCGGAGTTTCGTCAGAAACAATGTATAGTTTGCCCGTCCCGTTGCTCCTTCCGTCGGAAACTCCCAATCGATCGACACACCATCGAACTGTACGCCATAAACGTTATGGCGTGTAATCGAATCTACTGCATTGATATATGTATCAAACTTTGTTGTGTCAGCAATCAATGCTGCAAATGCACTCGCCGGTGTCCCGTATTCCCCTCCAAGATCCAACAGTAATTTCACTCCGTGCGCATTACACGAATCCCGCATCACTTGTACATGATTTTTTCCTGCAATCGGATTGGCACACCAACCCGGGGTTCCCGTAAATGTGATACTGAATGAATTATTTCCCGGCGTCGCCGGAGGAAAATACGGTGCCGTATTTACATTCGGCGTGATCCCGGAACTCGCTCCCCCAAATAATACTAAATGCGTTATCGCACTGTAATCCACATCCTGCGGCGGCATATCGCAATACGACCATACCGTATAATAGGCTACCACCGCTAATGGTGTAGACGAAACCGATTGCGGGCGGGAAGCAGACATAGCTTGCCTATTGGCTTCTTGTCCAAAGCTCTGTGATGCCAAACTAAAGACGAATAACGCAAAGAATAACTTAGCCAAATTTTTCACCATTGTATTATCTGCGCAAATTGATCAAGATAATTCTGGTTGATTGACATTAAAGGGGATAGTGTAATGTATAACTTTTTTTAAGAATAACAATGAATAATTGATGGATTAAAAAGAATTCACTAATTGATGATAAAATGACAATCCACTGGATTGTAAAATTCTTTTAAAAATAAAAACCCTAAGAAACACGTAAATCACGTATTTCTTAGGGTTCGAAAATTTCTGCGAACCGACTGATAAGGATTGTTTCTATTTCACGAGTTGCATCTTTCCGGTCTGTATAAAATTACCGGCCCGGATTTGATAGAAATAAAGGCCGCTGGAAAGATGATTTGCGTTGAATGTTTCCTTGTATACTCCGGGTTCTCGAAATTCATTGACGATTGTTTTGACTTCCCGCCCGAGTACGTCAAAAATTTTCAATGAAACATGGCTTGCAACCGGCAAACCGAATGCAATCGTTGTCGATGGATTAAACGGATTCGGATAATTTTGTTCAAGCGAGAACTTTGTCGGCAAATTCTTCGGTACTACAACAGATGTTACCGAGCTGATTTGCACTTTGACCGTATCCAGAGCGTTGGGGCTGTTGTCCGAAAAAATAAGATATCCAGAAGTCTGTTGTTGTTGTACGGTCGGATGAGCCGTGACCGAGAAGACCATGCTGGTACTCGGCGCAATTATCGCTGTCGACGGAGTAATGGTAAATACGGGGTTGGTCGACTGAATACTGCTAATGATCAGGTTGAAATTACCGGTATTATGGATGACAGTGCTATCCGTTACCGATACACCGAGATGAATTGAGCTGAACGAAAAAGTCGAGTTCGTCGTCAATATGGAATTTCCTGCCGCAGTAACAAAGCTTGATGCTTGGGAGAATACACTCTCACCCGCAGAATTTTTCGCACTAACTCTCCAGTAATATTTTACATTATTGGAAAGCGCAGGAACCTGTTTTGACGTCGTTGCGATCGATGAATCGTCGAACACTATGGAAGCGAATGTAGAATCCAATGATACCTGCAATTCGTATGTCGTTGCACCGGGTGATGTAGCCCACGAAATCACCGGTGAAATTGACTGATCAACCGCGTTGGGTAATGGATATCCCATTGAAGGTATTACCGGAACCTGTAAAATTGAATCGACAAAATGAACATTATCTATATAATATGTCGGACTAAGTTGTGTGTAGTTTTGAATATTGACACGAGTGATTTTATAATTATTCGGATCAAGCTGGGACATCGGTATTGAAATGATCGTCCACTGATTCACCGGTACATTGTTTTGGAATACGTTTGGAAAAACATTTCCACTGTCGTTATAACAGTACACATTCAATACCAGATTCGCCGCCGTGTTATATACCGCAAACTGGAATTGTGAGTATAGTTTCGGGTCGAGATTGGTTTCAGAATTTGTCCTGCCGCTATGTACACTTACTGCACCCCAAGCAGTTTGCGACGTTTTTAACGAATATAATCCCGCATACACCTGCTCTTTGCTGTTGTAAACGTTGGTTGAACTCCACGATGTATCTCTCCACGGTGCTTCCAATGTATCTGCGTAAATCCACGATAATGCAGGTGCAGACGAAGGCTTTACCTGTACCGTAATGGGTGATGTTGTAGTACTGTTACCTGATCCGTCTGTTGCTTTCACTGCCAGGATCTGTGCACCGGTTAAACCTGCTGTGTTCCAGCTAAACGTGTACGGTGATACATTATCCGTTGCCGTCACTACTCCGTTAACCAATAACTGTACACTGGCAACACTCTTGTTATCGCTTGCCGTTGCGGTTACTGTCACAATACCAGTCAGTGAATCTCCGTTTGCGGGTGATGTAAGAGCAACAACCGGCTTGATCGTATCCGGGACGGCTTTGACAACAAACACCGTTACCGGTGATGTTGTTGCACTGTTCCCCGCGCCATCCGTTGCCTTCACCGCCAAGGTTTGTGTTCCACTTAAACTACTTGCGTTCCATGAGAACGTATAGGGCGCCGCATTGTCGGTCGCTGTCACTATACCATTGACCAACAACTGTACACTGGCAACACTGACGTTGTCTGATGCCGTTGCATTCACCGTAACGGTACCTGTAACGGTATCACCGTTTGCAGGAGATGTGAGAGTCACAACCGGTTTGATCGTGTCCGGAGGAATAATAATACCACCAACCGCCGCTTTCAATTCCTGCAGTAACGGATCATGCTGTCCTGCCGCTGCATTCGGCAACCATCCGCGCCATAATTCCCAGATCCCAAGTCCACCGATACTCTTACTCCGTACATATTGTACTTTCGCAGCCAATGATGTTGCATTCTCATAGGAATAAAATGAGTTACCCGACTCCGCCCAATTGCACATCGATATCGAATCATAATGCACCGTCACTCCTGCCGGTACATCCCGTATCCCGATCCATGATGCCGATCCACCGGCATGACCGATCGCTACCGGTGTTATCCCGGAGTTGTCCGTCATCTTTATCGATTCAAACGGTAGCAACGTCACGATCCGCGACGGATCCACTCCCGCTCCCTTCCATTCATTGATTCCCCGAAGGTCCCATGTCTCCTGACTCACTGCAGAATTCTTGTATAACGGTGAATAATGACTGATGGCCGATGTGTTTTCCATACCATATTCCATCAGATTGATCAAATCAACTTTCGTATTCAACGTCGATAGATCGATCACCGGATCGGTATGTTTCGTATCCCACCAATACCATGTCGGTACTGCCATCCCGATGAGTCCTTTATTCGGTGTCCATGTATCCAGCTTCGCGCGGAGTTTCGTCAGAAACAATGTATAGTTTGCCCGTCCCGTTGCTCCTTCCGTCGGAAACTCCCAATCGATCGACACACCATCGAACTGTACGCCATAAACGTTATGGCGTGTGATCGAATCTACTGCATTGATATATGTATCAAACTTTGTTGTGTCAGCAATCAATGCTGCAAATGCACTCGCCGGTGTCCCGTATTCCCCTCCAAGATCCAACAGTAATTTCACTCCGTGCGCATTACACGAATCCCGCATCACTTGTACATGATTTTTTCCTGCAATCGGATTGGCACACCACCCGGGGGTTCCCGTAAATGTGATACTGAATGAATTATTTCCCGGCGTCGCCGGCGGAAAATACGGTGCCGTATTTACATTCGGCGTGATCCCGGAACTCGCTCCCCCAAATAATACTAAATGCGTTATCGCACTGTAATCCACATCCTGCGGCGGCATATCGCAATACGACCATACCGTATAATAGGCTACGACAGACAGCCCGCTCGCGGAATTATTAATCGGTCGTACTTGCCCTGTTTTCGCTACATTGCTTCCACCGAATCCTAATTGAATCAGCAAACACAAATTCAAGAAAGCAAAAAAAAGAATTTTCATGATGAACGTCCTTCGAAAAATTTTGTACATGCTATCCTCGTAATCATTCTTACGATCATTGATAACGAAAAGACATGTGCCCTTCAAGACAAAAAATGATGCGCATCACAGTTGCATCCATTCGTATCCCAACGTGAACAACAGCAGTCGTGATAAATATCACGGCGTTAGGACACGCACAGCGGATTGCATGGAATAAATGTGGTAGAATATAAGAAAAAGAAAACCGGGAAGGTCAAAAAAACGATTAATTCTTGGTTAATTTTTTTTAAGAAAGCAGACGGGGGGGTGAGGACGGTATCCGGGGAAATAATTATTTATACGTCAAAGTACTTTTACCAAAATATTATACCTTCACATGAGGAGTTGTATAACCCGATTTGACTGACATGTGCGGTTTCGGGGAAAAAGATGTGGGCGGCAATGCTTCCAGCCGTAACTCGGAACGACGGAGACCAACTCCGTACAACCGGGCGATGTGCGTAATCCGTTCGAGAACTTTCGGCTTTATGGTATCACTGGAAATGACTATCTCTTCAATTTTCATTGTTTGGAGCAGGCGTTCCAGTTTCCAGTGCCCGCCAAATATCGGGTAACCGTTCAGTCGTTTGCCCTGGAGCTTGGGATCATCATCCAGGAAACCGATCGGGCAAAGGTTCATTCGTTCATCATGAAGCATTTTTTGTATCGTGAGCATGCTGTCCGAATCCGCACCATAAATAAGTGCTTTTCGTTTGCCGTCACATTGATCTCGCCGCGATAAATAATTTAAAACATGGAACGATATGCGTGCACCCATAACGAGGGAGAGCAAAAAATAAAAATCCAGTGTGAGAATCGTGATGTTCGTGATGTTCCATGAATTCGGGAGAAAAGCAAATACAATCCACGTTATAATGACCGATAATATAACGGTCTGCAATATTTTGAGCACATCACTCATTCCCAATTGCCGGAACGTTCCCTTATAAAGACCGCCGACATATAATACCGACAATTGAATTCCTGCGACCAGCATACAACTCTTCAAAAACTGACTGTCATAGACAATCGGAATTTCAGACTTCATGGCAACGTAATATGCAGTCACAAATGCAAGAACAGTAAATGCCAGATCAAGAAATCCCTGAAATACATTACTGTTCATGAACGGCCATTCATAAATCGGGAGAAAGACGCCGTTTCTGAGAATGGCCATTTCTTTATAGCGCAACTGGCTTAAACCGATGACCATCGCAATACCGATGCCGATGAGAATTGGAATGGTATAAAAACTATTTGATACGGTGACTAAAAAAGCCATTGCTCCAAAAATACAGGATACAACATACAGGACCAGCACAACTGTCCGATGCGATAAACCGCGGGCAATTAATTGATGATGAATATGTCCCCGATCCGGCAAGAACATCGTAACCAGTTTTTTTACAAACGATTTTGATTCTTCCTGTTCCGGGAAGATGGACCGCAAAAGCCTTCGACCCATCGACAATAACGTATCCATAATCGGCAAACCGAGAGCCAGCATCGGCACTAAAATTGAAAAGGCAGTCGACCCTTTCGTCGAGCTTTGCATGGAAAGGATAGCAAGAGAAAATCCGAGAAACAGGCTTCCGGAATCCCCTAAAAAAATCTTCGCACCATTAAAATTATATCGCAAGAATCCGAGAATTGCACCGGCAAGAAGCAGGGCAGTCATTGCCGTCGGCATGTCCTGTTTCATAAACGAAATCATACATATAGTCAATGAAACAATAAAGGCAACACCGGAAGCAAGCCCGTCAAGGCCATCGATCAAATTAAAAGCATTGGTGATACCGACAATCCAGAGAATGGTCGCAGGAAAATTGAGGATACCGAGATCGAGCACACTCTGATTAAAAGGATGCGTAACGAAGGTGATACGAAACCCGGCGACATAAACAATTGCCGCTGCAAGACATTGAAAGAAAAATTTTAGACCCGGAGTAAGCTGTCGAAGATCATCCCAAATCCCCAAGATCAAAACAAGTGTGAGTGATACCGCAAGCATGATACCGGCATGCAAATGCGTCATAGAAAAGGGGTGAAGCCCGGGATCGATATAAATATAAAGTACGAGGGAAAGAAAAAAACTCGCATAAATAGCGAGTCCACCGAGACGTGGAATCGGAAATTTATGCACTTTTCGTTCATTCGGCTGATCCATTGCCCCGATCTTTTTCGCAAAACGGATGACCAATGGCGTAAGTATCAAAGCCAGGACCAAAGGAATGACAAAAATGATATATAATTGTAACATCATAAGTGTTTTTTTTCTTTCGTTCTTATTTTAATATCTTTCTCTCTCTGTCATTGTAAACGTGCTAACCATTTGAGATGTTTCAATTGTATCTATTCGCACCGTACATTCATATCATCCACACGGATTTCGCATTGGTGAATAAAAACACCATGCAATAATAACATCGTCTATGACATTAAAAGTTCAAACGATACCGGAACGATTTTCGTTTTATAAAGATATTCCGGTAAATCCTTTCGTTCGATAAACTGACCGGTACAACTCCTTACCGCACCGAAAACGACCTTTTGCAACTCTCCGATGTTACCGGGCCAATGATATTTCATACACACTCGTAACGCATCGGCAGTAATTCCTCTGGGTTTTTGTTTCCCTTCAATGCTTGTCTCGTTGATAAAATGCTCGATGAGAAACGGAATATCGTCTCGTCGCTCTCGCAATGGAGGGAGATTTATCATAATCGGGCACATACGATGATAAATTTCTTTTCCGAGTTCTCCATGCGTCTGCAACTCACCAAAGGCTCTGCGAATCGTCGTAATCAACCGAATATTAAGTCGGATATTTTCTTTTCCACCGATGCGATGAAAATCCTGATGTTCCATTGCGCGCACAATCTTTAATTGCAATTGTTCCGGCAGTTCCGAAATACGGTCGAGAATAAGAGTTCCACCTGCCGATTTCTCGAGAATACCTCGATGGATTTCATTGTCTGCAAATGTTATTCGTTCCAAACCGAACAACGATTGTTCGATATCATCCATAGAACTCCGGGAACAATCTATGGTCATCGCTTCTTTTTCATGTCGTCCGCTCAACTTATGCAAAAGATGAGCAAGCCATTTTTTTCCTGTTCCTGATTCTCCGGTTATCAAAATTCCCAAGTCGCTTACTGCGACACGCTCGACTGCTCCGATAATGTCGCGGATGAGCAGAGTCGGTTGGGGACCGAAAAGCGAATCAACGGATGAAAATAATCGTCGCCGTTGCATCATATATTACACTATAAAGAAAGTACATAAGCTTCTCATAGAATATCGTGACAAGGAACACCAAGTTATCCTTCCATGTTTTTGCTGTTTTTATGTTGTTTCGGGCAAATTTCATAAAGAGAATGCGAAAGAAAACTGATATGATCGGGGTGATAGGGCACTCGGAATGATGGCATAATCCAATTGGAATTTATTAGTGCGAAATCCAATACCGTACGTTGCCGTATTAACAAGATTCAGTTGATAGATATAGCCCCATCGCAATGCCGCAAAAGACAGTGGATAATACTCAATGCCGCCATTATACAAAATGCCGTCTGTACCGAACACTTTTTGATTCGCGACAGAAACCGTCAGGAACGTTTGGTCCGGCGGAGATGGAAAATGCATCGTTATCGAGGCCTGCAGAACTCTTGGTAAATTTTCTGAACTCAAATTCGTTTTCACCCGATCCGATATATAGAGAATACCGGAACCCACATCACTCAAGGAAATCCCATAACTTATTTCCGGAGAGGGCCAATACAAAAAACCGAATGATGAAGAAATTCCCCAAAGACTCGTTGAATCAGACCGGGCGTAGCGCACGCTGACACCGGCGCCCATACTCAATGCAGGAAAGATTTCTTTCGCATAAGCAATATCATACCCGTATTGAATAACGTGAAAATCCGTATTGTCCGAATTTTCCCAATAGCCGACATGATTCACCGTAAACCCGATCCCAACCTGCTCTCCGTTTCCGAATCGGAGCGGAAACGAAATGTTTTCATTCATTCCGTTGATCGATTGATCCATCAAATGATTAACGACGACCGATTGTCTCATGAGAAACGCAAGGGAAGCCGGGTTTGCATACATGCTTGTCACATCGGTTGCATCGGCAGTATATGCTTCAGCCATACCTTCTGCCCGCGCCCCCACCAGGGAAGGCTTGGAACTGTAGAGCACGATAATTTGTGCGAAACTGCAGCAGCAAAAAACCAATGTCAATAAAAAAACGAGCTTTATGTTCCGGAACATTACGTTGAAATCCATAGTTCAAAAGAATTAATAAAGAATTCTAAAGAAACCAAAAATAAAAATTGCATCACGCATAAAATCGGAGAGTTCATGAATAACATTTTCTTTTTTGGGTACAAATATCGTGTCCCCGGGATGGATAATCGGGACGGCATCAAGATTACCGCTCTCCATATACCACGTAAGGTCGACATCGATGGGCTGACGTCTCATCCCGCTCCGCAGAATCTTGATGTGACGTAAATCGGATTCTTCCGTCACGCCGCCCGCGGCAGAAAGTATATCGATAAGCGTTGCATCGGTCGTCAAAGGGTAATTTTGCTGTCTCGTCACTTCGCCCAACACGGCAACCTTTTGTGTCAATGTACTCGTCACCGTCACCGTTAATTTTACTTCACCCTGAATATACACCGAAAGCTTTTTCTTCAGCTGTTGAGTAAATTGATCTTTGGTGAATCCTGCAATATTTATTTCGCCGAGCAAAGGAATTGTGACCATTCCTGTTTCTTTCACCGGTGCCTTCGTATTGAATTCCGGATAACCCCAAACAGAAATTTCGACCGTGTCGGATTGACGGATAACATAACTATCTGCCTGGATCTCTGCCTCGATCGGGCGACTCCCTGAACGGATAATCTGCGTGAGATTATTTTTTGCTATTTCATCGGAAGAAGAACATCCGACAATCAAACCGAGAAGTGTTGCAATTAAAAAAGGAAAAAATTTTTTCATGATAGTGATGATGCCAAAAATTAATGAAAAGACCTTGGAAGAAATGAAAAACAAGACAACTCAATATCTCCAAAGATCAATATTTTTATTATAATAATATTGAGAATTTAGATAAAATATCGTAAGTAGTTGTGACAAGTATCATGCCAATGAACTAATATATTCTTGATGAAAATACCTTTTAATCTTGACTGAAAAATGAATTTCTGTCTCTGTTTGCAGAGGCACTATTTTATAATAATATGGCCATGCTAGTAAGACTTGAGTAAAAAAAACTCTCTTTAAAACACGCTTTATCGAGAAAGTGTGTAAAATTTACACATCTCGAATCATTAAAATTCTGTTTGTGTGAAAATATTATACATATGAATTTCGGGAAATTGGAACATCATTTTATTAATAACTTTTGAGGCTTTTTTAAAGTTTATGACTAATTCGTGTAATTCCGTAACACGTGAGTTATGGCACATAAATTGTCATATTAGTTTATTAATCTTAAATACAATTCAAGAACGTCAATCTTTTTAAAAAGGGGTAAACCTGTGCTTTCGGCTCAATTTACAATGAGAGAGTTTATTTTCATGTTCCGGCGTAGGAAAAAAATGTTATTGATTCCGATGATCGTGATTACCGTATTATGCGGTTCTGGTTCATTTCTACTCCTCAGTAAATACGAGTCATCGACGACAATATTAGTCCAGCATGATGAAAGCCTGAATCCGCTCATATCTTATGAAGAAGCAATGACGATGGCTTCGGAAGACCGGCTACGGACCTTTAATGAAATTATTTATAGTCGAACCACCATACAGAAACTGATCGACAGTCTCGGAATCGGTGCAACAGCAAAGACCGAGGACCAGCGACAGTTGCTGGTTGATGCTGTTTCTCATAACATTACCGTCGAAAGAATGGGAGGAGATTCATTCCGGATCACCTATCTCGACACCGATCCTGTCCGCGCTCAACGTGCGGCGGCATTGTTAACCGATCTTTTTATCAACACGGTTGTCAGTGTTGAAGGCCAACGTAATGAACTCGCGGCCCAATTTTATGAAAAAAAACTGCAGGATATCAGGCAAAAATTTGAAGATAGCCAAAAGGAAGTCCTCTCATTACTCGGGCAGCACTTCAACGCGATGCCGACGGAAAGCCGGATGGCCTACACGCAGGTAGAAAATATCGATAGACAAATCCATGATCTTGATTTAAAAATTAAAAATAATCAGCAGCAACTTGACATATTAAAAACTTTTCCCAGCGCAATACATACCGATGAAGGCAAACAGGCATTATTCGATCTTCAAAGGCAAGAGATTCCGTTTGCAACAGATTTACGGGCGCTTCTTACAAAATATGACGAATACTTACGGCGATTTACCCCTGAGTATCCTGAAGTACAAAAACTCGAGCAACAAATTGTCGACCATCTGACGCGGATGCAAAAAGCCCTCGAACAGGAAATCGATAACGAACAACCGCAGCTTTTAGATCTCGAACAACACCGCGCGGACCTTGTCAACAATATTAAACAATCGTCCATTTCCGAAAAAGTCGACGAAGATAAAGAATCCGATTACGATATCTACAGAAAGCTCTACGATGAAATGAAAGTGAAATTAGAGCAAGCAAGAACAGCGGTAGACCTGGGTAATAAAGGAGCTGCTCAGTTTATTATTTTGGATCCGCCGCTTATCCCGTCACATCCCTCAAAACCGAATCGTTTAATGATTATTCTGGGCGGACTTGGGTTGGGAATTTTTATCGGATTTCTTTCGGTTGTGATTAAAGAAATGTTTGACACCACGGTCCGGGTATCCCGTGATATTGAAGTATATCAAAAGCCGGTGATTGCTTTTATCACCGACGGCAATGAAAAACAATTGCGTTAATTCTGTTCCTATGTATTCGCAGGCAATCAAAAACAATCATCATGGTCCATGCAAAACGAAAATGTCTTAACTATGAACACAAACGATTCAGATCTTAACGAAAAATTTAGCCAGGAGCAGAGCGACAATAAACTCGTTCGACTCATCAAATCCATCGTGATCAATGACGAACCGGGGAAATACGTCGACGAATCAATAGTTCAGTTTAAATATTACAACGCTTTCAATTATTCGTTCCTTTCCAAGGAACATGAGAATATCCATCTCGCCTTCGGCATAACGGGTCCGAGAGACGGCGTGGGAAAAACACTCGTCGCCTGTAATCTTGCTGTCTCTTTGGCACTCGGATCTCAAAAAGAAACCATATTGGTCGATCTGAATATTTCTCACCCGCAGCTCCATGAAATTTTCGGTGTTCCTCAATCACCCGGCCTGGCGGAAGCTTTTTTTAACGGTCAAATCCATGTATCGCGAACCGCTATTGAAAATCTTTCGGTGTTACCCGTCGGAAACTTCATGCCGTTTAAGGAAGAAAAAGAAGTGCCGTTCGGCATTTCCGACGGCCAACTCATTCAACCCGTTTTTAAGCCCAGCCTCGGATTGAACCAGCTCTCCGCTTTTCGGGATGTGATTTATTCTCTGGAACAGGAATTCGATATTGTTATCGTCGACATGCCGTCGATCAATAATGAAAGCGTTCCCGTCCTCTTTGCAAAACAACTGAACGGCGTCATTGTGGTTGTCGATAGCGGCAAAACACGACGCGAAGAACTGGACACCATGTTTCGCCAGATGAACGAGCGGCAGGTACTCGGTTTCGTTCTTAACCGTTTTGATGAACGTCTGTCATCATAGGAATCAGCAATGGCAGTCGCAGGCACCATAGGATTATTGATGATTGTCATTCTCATCGGGAAAAATTTCAAAAAAATTCCCCCGGTGGCTTATATTATTATTGCAATCATTGCCGTCATACAAGTCGGGATCGTACTGTATGTTATGTATACGATGCAGATTCCGACAGAATAAGCCTTTTGGCAATCATGGATACACGATTTCAACATACCGTTCTTTCGAATTCGGACGAATCAATCTCGTACTCAAAAAAACGGGATAATAACTTCCGAACCATCGTTTTCATCATTATCATCTCTTCGATTCTCGCCCTCATCCTGTTGGCATCCGACGGCAGCTTATTCGGGCCGGTTGCTTTTATCGGCTTGCTCCTGATGATTGCTATTTCCTTTTACCGATTAGATTGGGGATTTTTCTTGTTTATCGGCATGGTGATGGCTTTTGATCAATTCCCGCCCCGCGGATATGAAACCTCGATCATCGGTCTTGAATATTTTGAGAATTTGAAATCTCTCAGCTTCCTTTCCACGGTTGATTTTGCCGCGATCAACCCGCTGGAAATTCATTTAGGACTTCTTTTCACCGTTTGGTTCCTGCTGATCGCAATGGGTCGACGGGTCAAACTCCAGCACGTTCCGTTGTGGCCAGTCGCGTTGTTGTTTTTCGGCTGGTTGATTTTTTCAGCCGGATACGGGATGGCAACGGGGGGAGATTTCCTTCCGGCACTCTGGGAACTTCGGGCGCTTTGTTATTTCGGCATCATGTATTTTTTTGTTCCGCAAATCATTCAGACGCGGGAGCAAATAAACACGCTTATTTGGATTCTCATCGGAACGATTTCGTTTAAAGTTTTTCAAGGTCTGATAAGAATTATCAGATTAGGATTTCATTTCGGTGACCGGACGGAATTAACCAATCATGAAGACCCTCTTTTTCTTGTTTCCCTCTATATTTTAGTATTTGGTTTTATGTTGTTTGGCGCTGCAACAAAACAGCGCAAGGTCATTCTTTGGATGTTGGTCCCCTCTTTTATCGTTTTTATTCTTGCACAACGCCGTGCCACCTACATTGCCCTGGGCGCCGGAATCATAGCTTTCATGTTGCTCATTTCCAACAAACAACGCAACAAAATGTTCAAAGTCATTATCCCTTGTTTGATCGCATTCATTATATATCTTGTCATGTTTTGGAGCAGCGATAGTACACTTGCACTTCCTGCACAACTTGTCAAGTCTTCTTTTTCCAATGATAAAGAAACTGCCGGCGAACGATATTACTCAAATCTCTACCGGGAATTCGAGAATTACAATCTTTCACAAACAATCAAGCGATCGCCGTTCATCGGGATCGGCTTCGGGAAAAAATATGATCAGCCGATTATTCTTCCTGCGATTCCTTTTTCGCTCCGCGATTATATCCCGCACAACGAAATTTTTTGGCTGCTCGTAAAAACAGGGGCACTGGGGTTTTTCTTTTTCTGGTTGTTTTTAGATGTCTACGTTCTTCACGCTGCACATACTTTTTCGAAAATAAAAGACCCCTATCTCAAATCCATTTGTGCAATAGCGATCATTGCCATTTTGGGACAAATCATCGTTTCGTTTGTCGATCTCCAGCTGACATTTTATCGCAATATGATTTTTCTTGGATTGTGCATGGGGTTGCTTCCGGCACTGAGATCGCTCGATGCAAAAGGAGATGATATTATTTCGGAAGCCATCCAAAAACCACAACTGCCATTTTCATAGTTCACAATTTTTCAGGATACGAAGTGCGATGAAAATTAAAAATATTTTAAAACAGCGGCTGCCGAAACCGATTGTCCAGGCAATAAAAAAAGTGCGGTACACAAAAAAAATCCGTGCGTTGACTGACCAAAGTAATAATGATTTTCGCGGAATCGGCCATTTAATCGACAAGGGGGATATTGTTGTCGATATCGGGGCAAACATGGGGTTTTATACAAAATTCTTAGCGGAAAAGGTTGGACAACAAGGGGCAGTGTACAGCATTGAACCGATTCCCGACAGTTTCCAGATACTCTCTCATGTCAAGAGTAAACTCAATCTTATCAATGTCAGCCTGTTGAATTATGCAATTTCTGACGCAAATGAAACGGTGACAATGGAAATTCCGATCCAAACTTCGGGTGAAGAAAATTTATACGAAGCAAAAATTACGGAATCATCAACCGACGCGACACACGTTCGAACGGTGACAGTCGAAACACGAACCATAGATTCTCTTTTTCTCCAACCCGGGAAAAAAGTTTCGTTTGTCAAATGTGATGTTGAAGGACATGAACTTCGTTGTCTCAAGGGTGCTGTTTCATTTATCAAACAATGCAATCCGGCATGGCTCATAGAAATATGGGGAGACCTTGACGACACCCAATCGGCAGGATTGACTACCGTGAATTTTCTTAAACAATTCGGATACGAGTTGTATGTTTTTGATGGAACACAGTTCCGGCCCAAAAATCCGGGCGAAAAAGACATCAACTATTTTTTCCTTGCGGAATCCCATGTCCAGCGGCTTCGTAATCAAAAATTATTGCACGTGAAAAATGTCAACCATGCAAATTGAAACGAATGTTTCCTCATTGTGCATTGAATCCATACAATTGCCGATATATTCCGACAATGGGTCAAGACAGGTTATGAAAACACTAAAACGGACTACAGTTACAATTCTGGGTGTGCAAATCGATAAGATAACCATTGAGAATACGGTTGCATCCGTTGAGGAAATGATTGAGAGTTCTCATCAACACCTCATTATTCCGGTAAACCCGGAAATGATTATGGCAGCTCAGACGAATTTCGAATTTCGACAAATAATCAATAATGCATCGCTCGTACTTCCGGACGGCATCGGTGTTATTCTGGCATCAAGAATGTTTAACGAGTTGATACCCTCGCGAATTCCCGGCGTTGATATGGTTGAACACCTTGCCTCTCTTGCCCAACAACGAGGGTTTAAGATTTTTCTTCTTGGTGCCGCCGAGGGGATAGCCGCACTTGCTGCTCGCAGGTTACAGGAACAATATCCGGGATTAATCATCGCGGGAACATATGCAGGATCTCCGCGTCCCGAAGACGAACAGGACATTTGCCGAAGGATCAACGAGGTTCAACCGCATATTCTTTTCGTGGCATATGGTGCACCGAAACAAGAACTTTGGGTTGCACGAAATATTCACAAACTTCATATCCCCGTAGCCATGTGCGTCGGCGGAACATTTGATTTTATCGCCGGAAAAGTCACACGGGCCCCGCGTTGGGTACAGACAATCAGGCTTCGAATGGCTTTATCGACTCACGAAAGAGCCTAGTCGCTGGCGCCGGATGCTTGCATTACCGCGATTTGCCATGGCGGTACTTATGAACATTTTTTCTTCCGGAACATTGCATGAATATTGAAATTGCACAATCCGTAGCAAAAAATACTGCGCTACAAATGATGCAGCAAATCATCACATGGGCTTCAAGTTTCGCCTTCATGATGTTCCTTCCCCGTAATCTCGGTCCGGTAAATTTCGGTCGGCTTTACCTTGCGACATCCATTGCCGCAATTTTCTTTATGTTGGTCGATTTTGACGGGCGTATCGGTATTGCAAAACGTATCGCTCGTTCCCCCGAAAACGATGGGCAAACCATGGTCAACGCCTCAGGTTTTCGGGTATTATTTTGGGTCATTGCGTTTACCGGAATGATGACCTTCGCCTGATTGCGGATTATCCCCCGATCGTAAAGATTACTGATGCTCATTTTTGGCATCGAAATGCTGTGGCTGGGACTTCGATCAATTCTCTGGGGACTTTTCCTCGGACACGAAATAGTGAATTATTCCACTATCGGTAATATCGCCGAACGAGTGTTTCATTTCCGTAGTCGTATCTGTGCATTGTTACTCGGCATACACGTCATCGGCATAGCAATCATTTTTGTTCTCGGGAACGTTATGAATTTTTTACTCTGCGCACGATATGCACGCGCGATTTATTTCCAAAATACGGTCCAAAATTGATTGGACTGAAACAAAGTCGATGATCCGCGAAGGGATTCCCTATCTTCTCTGGACAATTTTCGGGATCGTATACTACCGTATCGACAGTGTCATGCTTTCTTTTCTCACCCCCGAAGCCGTCGTGGGATGGTATGGGGCATCATATAAATTTTTTGATGTCCTGGCGTTCCTACCCGGAATTTATTCACTTTCGATTCTTCCCGTTTTATCGAAAATGTGGGGAAAAGAAGACGCACATGCTCGCGCGGACAACACAAAAAAGTCTCCAATTTATTATGATTGCAGGAATCCCCATCAGCATTTTGATATTTCACCTTGGCGAACAAATCATAAAATTCTTTTTCGGATTGCATGACTATACACCATCGATTATCAATTTGCAAATATTTGCCGTCGGATTACTCCTCGTGTACATCGATATGGTATTAGGAACCGCCCTCTTTGCTTGTGATAAACAACGTCATTGGGCCGCAGTAGCATTCTTTGCCGTCATCGTCAACATTTCGTTAAATTTATTGATGATCCCGTATACACAAATCCACTTCGGCAACGGTGGAATCGGTGCATCAGTTGCAACAATCATTACAGAATTCTTTGTCATGTTTTCTGCTTTAGTTATCATGCCCAAATGGGTTCTCGATGGATCCAACACTCTGGTATCGTTGAAAGCAATCGGATCGGGCGTTTTGATGATGATCGGAGTGTGGTTTATGCACGAACTTTCGGTTGTCTGGTATATTCAAATTGTCATTGCTCTTGGAATTTATGGAACTTCCTTATTGTTATTGAAAACGTTTACTTCACGGGAATTGGATTTTATGAAAAACTTTTTGTCGATACGAAACCTCCGCAGTACATTTACATTGAAGAAGGAAACGAACGTATGAAAATTCTTTTTACACTACCGTACATTCCGGTACCGCTGACGTTCGGCGGAGCAATACGCGTTTCCCACATGATAAAAATCGCCGCCGAACATCATGATGTGACGATTTTAACATTCGGGACACCGGAAGAGGAACGTGCTTTACGGAAAGCCCTCGATATGAGAATAAAAGTTCACGTCGTTTCTGATCCCTGGGTCCGCAACTTCCGCCGTGCGGGACAACTTTACGCTCTTTTTACCAAACACAGCTTTTTTTACAAGCTCGTGGAAAGCAAAGAGATGAAAAGTATATTAGAACGCCTTCTTGCAGAAAACGATTTCGATATCGTTCAAACAGAATTTTCCCATACCGCAGCGTATGATCTTCCAACGAATGCAGTGAAAATTCTTGACACTCATAACGTGGAATACGATAATTTCAGACGGATCTATGAAAACGCACATACACCATTGCGCCGGTTGCACTATTACCTTGAGTACAAGAAATTCTGTAATGAAGAGCAGGCTGCCTGCCGGCGATACGATTTCGTTTTTACGACATCCAAACGTGATAAAATAATTCTCGACGGAGATGTTCCCGAAATTCCAAAATACGTCATTCCAAACGGCGTCGACTCTTCCTATTTTATTCCATCGCAGGAAACGCCTGAACCATATTCTCTCGTCTTTACGGGGGCAATGTCCTACGTGCCAAATTACGACGGCGTGTTATATTTTCTGGATGATATTTTCCCGCGCATCCTACAACAAGAACCAAAGGCAAAAATTTATATCGTCGGGAGTAAACCTCCGGGAATGCTACGCCGCCGGACATCGGACAACATCATCGTCACGGATTACGTGGAAGACGTTCGACCGTATGTGTATCGTTCCAGCGTTTATGTCGTCCCGTTGCGAATGGGCGGCGGAACCCGGCTCAAAGTTCTTGAAGCCATGGCGATGAAAAAACCGATCGTTACGACCAGTATTGGATGCGAAGGCATAGAAATCGTGAACGGCAATTCAGCAATCATCGCTGATGAACCGCAGGAATTCGCAAACTCCGTGGTTCAGTTATTACGGAATGAGACGCTTCGTAAAAAAATTACCGACAACGGATACGAAATCATGCGGACCCAGTACGATTGGAAAATCATCGGTGAACAGGTACAAACTCTTTATCAAACGCTTTGCTCAAAACAAACACGGAACATTAAACAACGGATACCGGCATAACAGATGCATTTGTCTGAAACCATAACGCGAGCGCAAAACCGTTTGAAACGTCATTCATTCACTGAACACATCCGCGGCTTGTTACTCGCGCGAAAATTTTCCAGGGCCGGAATCATTGTGGTCAGCGGCGGCTTTCCACCGCCCAAAGTAATCAACACCGGCGGGGAAATTTATGTTGACAATTGCCAATTCTACTCCGGCGTTCGCTTGGAAGTCGGAACGCAAGCCGTCTTGCAGATCGGCAACGGAACATATTTAAACCGGAATACCGTGGTTATTGCAAACAAGCGTGTCGATATCGGCCGGGACTGCAGGATTTCATGGGATGTCGTCATCATGGATTCAGATCTTCATACGCTTCCGGGAGAAGAATACGATCCCAGACCGGTGATTATTGAAGACAACGTTTGGATAGGATGCCGCTGTATTATTCTCAAAGGCGTTCGCATCGGAACCGGCGCAATCATCGCCGCCGGTGCAGTAGTAACAAAAGATATTCCGCCTCATACCGTTGCGGGCGGCGTTCCGGCAAAAATTATACGTAATATCACACCATCAAATCGAGAGTTCGCGCATGAATCAAAATGAAGTGGGCATGCTGAATAATCCCGGTGAGGGTAATCCTCAAAAAATCAAAGTGATCATGTACCACAGGGTGGTCAATGCAATAAGTCTAAGCCTCAGCTATCCGGAATTGTGCATCCATGTTGATGCATTCCGGCATCATCTGAATCTTTTAGATCGGTGGGGATTTACTGCGATAACATTCGACGATTACCGGTTGTTTCAATCGGGAGAACTTAATCTTCCGAAGAAACCGGTTATCATTACTTTCGACGACGGATATGTGGATACGTATGAAGACGCTTTTCCAATCCTCCAGGAATTCGGTATGAAGGCAGTCGTTTTTGCGATGGGCGATCGTCAAATTAAAGCAAATTCTTGGGATTTGCATTCCTCGATCCCGGTCGGACCGTTGATGAGTGACGAACAAATTATCGAACTCCATGCGGCCGGTTTTGAGATCGGTTCACATACCATGACGCATCCCAGACTGCATCAACTTTCGCATGAACAAGCATGGGACGAGATTTCCCGATCCCGCATGCGGTTGGAAATTCTGTTGAATGCACCGGTACGAACGTTTGCATTTCCGTATGGTTCCGTCACGGAAGATACAAAGAAAATGCTCCCGGATGCCGGGTATTCCATCGGATGCGCAACGCACTCCGGACCGCCGGTATTCGGCTCAGACCATTTTGAAATCCGTCGCACGTTGATGTCCGGTTCAATGGATACTTTAAATATCGCCATGCGAATGCTTACGCTCTATGAATATTATTCATGGGCTCGCTGGAAAACAAAAATCGCGATCCTCGGAAAAGATGGTATCTCGTCCGATGACGAACACCGTTCTTTATTTAAATTGTTTCGACGGAAAAATTCGCGTAAGAAAATTGCTTATCAATGAAAATCATCGACCTGACAATTGAACCTCTGGACGAACCGATGAATGACCCGGCAACAGACCATGATTCCGCAGAATTGACACTCAGCCTGATCACCAATCTGGCGGAGCTTCAATCATCGCGCGAAACATGGAATGATCTGGTCAAGGCATCATCAGCATCCATCTACCAGACAAACCAGTGGGCAGAATGCTGGTGGAAACATTTTGGAAATCGAAAGGGTCAAACGCTCCATTGTCTGACTGCTTTCCATCAGGATAAAATGGTCGGTATTTTGCCTCTCTATAAAGAGCAGGTTTCTTCCTGGGGATCGATTGTGCGGACACGCCTGGGATTCATCGGCGAAGGAGATGCGTATCATACATCGTCCGGTATGTTTTTCGATAATGGACCGAGCGATTATCTCGACATCATCGTTCTGCCGGAATTTGAAACACCCGTCTGTCGCCTATTTATCGATTATCTCCTTGAACTAAAACTTCAAATCGATTCGATTGATTTTGTCAACGTTCCGGAAATGAGCATTCTAAAAACACATTTTGTTCCGGAGTTCCAACGACGCGGAGTGTTTTGTCAGGTACGACAAGCGGATATTTGTCCATACCTCACTCTTCCCGATTCGCTGGAAAAATATTTTCAGTCTCTGAGCGCCAGTGTACGCCGTCGGTTGAATCAGGCTCAACGGGCATCAACGGAAGAATCGTTATATACAATAAAGAAATCCGCCACGCTGAAAGAATGTGAAGATGTGCTGGATCGTATCATAACATTGCATCAACAACGGTGGAACCGTATAGGTTTTCCCGGATTGTTTGCCGACAAACGTTTCACGGCATTCCAGTTCGACATCCTCCGGCTATTCCATGAAAATGGATGGCTCTGGTGCAAAACGGCAAACACGAACGATTCTTGCATCGCTGCACGGCTTGCATTTCAATTCGGAAACCGATTCTACGATTACTTGTCCGGATTCGACGATTCGGCGGTTGCCGCAAAACGCCGGCCCGGATTAGCATTGCTTCTTTCAATGATACAAGATGGTATGATGCAACACTATACCGTCGTGGACTTTTTACGCGGCGATGAACCGTATAAATTCGAACTCACGGAACAATCGCGATACAATTGGAACATAACCATCCGGTTATCCGTTCGAAAATCGAATTTTCTTCGGTCGAAAGTATCAGATAAAATTCGTTTGGGAATATTCCTGGCGAAACGGGAACGGATATTATTCGGTGTCCAATTCCGCCAGCACGGCTTCCCCCGGTGTATTGTTCGCTATATACAATTCAGAACCCCCCGGCTTCGTCGAAAAATGACATCGGTTTTGTCTCAATCCGGTAAAAATCCGAACGACTCCGGTCACGAGCAACCGAACAATGTAAATTCGTAATCCTTCAATCATGAAAACACTGACACTATTAACAACCGGGCTGTTACGTTCCGATCCGCGCAAAGAAGCGGCAGACGAATATCCTCGCGCGTCTTTGTACGAACAAATGATCGATACGGATATGCTCGACGAACAGTTTCTCGAAAACGCTCCGCGATGGAGACGCCGGATCTACAAATATCTTCCGAAAGTTTCGGCACAAGTGATTGAGGCATATTGTATCTGCAAACGGTATGACGTGGTTATTTCCTGGTCGGATCCTCACACGCTTCTTTTTGCTGCATTGCTCAAACTGACCGGCAGACGGGTTCCGTTTGTCGCCCTGATGTTTTGGATTTCAAAACCGAAAAAAGCGGCAATATTAAAACGGGTATATTCCCACATCGATACGATTGTCCTGTGGACTTCCGCGCACAAAGATTTTGCAATCAACACTCTCGGCATTCCTCCGACAAAAATCCGGTTCATCCCGTATTACGTCGATCAGCAGTTTTGGAGACCGATGCCCGGCGACGATGATACGATTTCTTCCGTGGGTATTGAAATGCGTGACTACCCGACACTGATTGAAGCGATGCGAGGACTCGATATCAAGTGCCATATTGCCGCCGGGCACGCGCGTGGAAGGTTTTTTTCTACGGTGTCAGCAATTTATAACCATGGTCCCCTGCCCGCGAATGTCACGGTCGGCAAACTCGGAGCGACCGAATTACGGGCATTATACGCGCGGTCCCGATTTGTCGTCATTCCACTCCTGCCGTCGGAATCGGATAACGGGTTGACCACAATTTTGGAAGCAATGGCAATGGGAAAGGCGGTTATCTGTTCGCGAACCGCCGGGCAACGTGATGTTATTCAGGACGGAAAAACGGGGATCTTTGTCCCGCAAGGTGATCCGAAAGCCTTACGCGACGCAATCCACTATTTATATTCCCATCCGGAAGAGGCACAACGCATGGGAATTGCCGGAAGAAAATATATTGAAACTCATAACACATGGGAACAGTTCATCGATAACATAAAATCGTTCAGCGAGGAACTGGTCAAGAAACCGATCGAATCTCATGCGACACCTTATAATAGCACGTCAGCGAGGAAACATGCAACTGGTACATCAATATCTTCTTGAGTCGGGCCGCCGGTATCCGGAACGACGCGCGCTCATTTCCGAAAATCGGGAAATGACGTATTCATCACTCATCGCGAATATTCACGCATTGGGCGACGTTTGTATTGTCGAAGGTCTGAAAAAAGGCGATCGCGTTCTCATCCTGCTGCATGATAAAATTGAATTCACGATTGCGGCATACGCCGTTATGCGTGTCGGCGGCATTGCGGTTCCGATAACGGAAAGAACATCACTGGAAACCATTCGATTTATTACCAAAGATTGCTCGCCATTTGCCGTGATTACAAGTCATACGGACTTACTTCACTATCCGCTATTACGCGACAAATTAAGCTGCCATTTTCTTTTCATAGACGAAACCGTTCAATCAAAACCGCACTCCCTTTCTGTGTACAGTTCTTCCGACCACATCGAATCGAACGAATCTGCGAACCACATTGCTAAATTAATGAGATTGACGGAAAGCGACGACGCCTTAATCTTATATACAGCCAATCTCGACGGCCATCTGCGTGGCGCCGTCTTCACTCATAAAAGCTTGATACGAAGTTCTCTGGCGATCAATTCACTCACCGGAATCAGTCATACTCTGTGCGAGCTCATCATGCTTCCGGTTTCTCAATCAATGGGTTTCGGACGATTACGCAACGTTCTTTTTGCCGGTGGAACGGCCGTCCTTTTTCAGGACCAGGTTTCTCCGACAGAACAATTGATCCGTCACATGCTGGAACTTTCCTGCACCGGCATTTCCGCAACGCAACAATTTCTTGCTTCCATACAGGAATTCTGCGGCGAAACGTTCGTACAACAAATCGGCAAACAGATTCATCTTGTCGAATTCGGTACGGCATCCATCACCGCTGAAGAAAAGAAACACATCACGGAAACATTTCCCGACGCACATATTTATCTTCATTACGGTTTGACGGAAGTCCCGCGCAGTACGTATATGAATTTCCAACAGGATCGGCGAAGAAACCAAACGATGGGCCGCCCGGCACCGTACGCGGACATCTTCATCGTCGATGAAACGGGTAACCGGTTAGCGAAAGGACAGGCCGGACAGATTGTTATCAGTGGTGAGCACAGTTTTTCCGGATACTGGCATAACACTAACGGATTTTCAAAACCGGAATTACCGCTTTCGTTCAATACCGGCGACATCGGATTTTTAGATAAGGAAGGGTATCTTTGTGTTCTCGGCAGAAAAGATGAAATAATCAACATGGGCGGGCTTAAAATTTCACCCGTTGAAGTAGAAGAAAAAATCCATGAGATATATCCCGATATTGAAATTTGTGTGGTCGGCTTGCCCGATCCGGCGGGAATCGTCGGTGAAATCCCCGTCCTCTGTTGCATTGCAGATAACGGTAAAAAAATTATTTCATCCGAACTTTCGTCCAGTCTTTCGAATCGTTTAGAAAAAGATAAGATACCGCGCATCGTCTATCGTGTCGACCGGTTTCCAAGAATTAATAATGTTATTGCACGCCATGAATTACGCAAGCAACTGATTGAAGGAACCGTACAATCCGTTGGACACGGAATTTCCTGAAATAGCAGATCGTTCACAGTGAATATCATAACAAATATTATTGAAGATTTTTCAAAGCAGTCAGAATTGAAATTATAATACTACATGACATTAATTCCAAGCTCAACGCCGACAAATACTGCAACGGGAACACGCGAAACGTCTGATGTAACAGATCAGATCCAATGCTCTGTGCGTGTTATTTCATCAACCTCAGAGTTTGACGGTTTGGAAGAACCGTGGAATAAACTGTTAGACCAGGCGGATTCGACAATTTATCAGACATTCGAATGGCAACGAACCTGGTGGGAATATTTTGCACAATCTTCCGATAGTTTATTTATCCTGCTCTTTGAATCCGACAATAACATCATCGGCATTGCACCGTTGTACCGGCGGACAAAAAAAATCTTCGGCACCGCACCGGTAGTGCATATTCAATTTATCGCCAATGGTCTCTCGGATTATATCGATTGTATCATTCAATCGGGATATGAAGAAATCATTTACAAAGAATTTATCCGTTTTCTTCAATCTCATGCCCGCGAGTGGGATGTTCTCGATATCGAAGATGTGAATGAATCATCCGCAATCATTACAAGCTTTCTTCCTCTGTTGAAAAACGCCGGCATTCGAACCTATCAATACCAGGGAAATGTCTGCCCGCAAATTGCATTGCCCGCTGCCGGCGAACCGCTTGCAAAAAGCATGGGTCCGTCAAAAAGCGATCACTTCAAACGAAAATTCAAACGGTTACAACAGAGTTTCAATGCGACCGTTGAGGTCATTCAACACGAAACGGACGATATCCGAAAAGGAATCGATCATTTTGCCCGCATCCACGGTGAACGGTGGAACAGTCTCGGCTACCCGAGCGCGTTCGACGATGAACACCAAAAAGTATTTCACGAAGAGTTCTCCAAAAAATTCGCACGACGCGGCTGGTTAAGAATGTATTTTCTGAACGTCGATGAAAAACCGGTAGCGGTCAGCTTTACTTTCCATTACAACAAGCGGGTCTATATGTATCACAGCAACGCACATGGATCTGAAGAAGTGATGAAGTGCAGCCCCGGATTCCTTATCCGTAATATCGCCATGGTCGGCGGCATCAACGAGGGATTGAGTATTTTCGATTATTTACGCGGCGACGAGCCGTACAAATATAAAGAATGGAATGCAACCAACAGCAAAAACTATCTGGTACGGTTATCATCTCCGTCCGGATTTTTACGTCTACGGCTCTTGTTATTTTTAACTCGAGAATTTTTTCAGAAAGCATCCGTACGAACTCGACGTGAATTATTTGAATTCAAACGGTTTACGATTATCAAACCGCGAACAATCTTTGAAAAATTCGGTTACGTTGTCATTAAAGTCACAAATTTGTTTATTCTCGGGTACAATTTTACTGTGCGCCATGTACCGATTGAAGCAGTCCACAAACTCCAGGTGAAACAGCGGTCGGCACATGAGGAGCTGTTCAATGAATCATCGAATAACTCTGAACAACGATTGACGATAACGGAAAAAATCCGGATAGGACTCAGTCGTTTTGTCCGCGAATTCCGGCAGAACCGCCTTCTTGCCCGTTATCGTCGGTACCGCTACGGTCAAAAGGTTGTTGCAGAAATCGACTCTCCGATCTCGGGAAAAATTTGCGTCGCTGATTTCGGGCCGGAACGCCAGCTTACCATAAACGGTAAGATACAATCGCTGGCTATTCAACGGGGATCGTGGAATGAAGTGCGAAGAGAATATTGGGGTCAAATATTGGAATCACCGTTTCGTTCTCCTTCCGGTTCCACTATTCTCCTTCTGGGACTCGGCGGCGGTTCCATACTCAAACTGCTTCATGAAGACACTCATCCGGCACAGATAACTGTCATTGAAAAAGATCCTCAGATTGTTGAAGTTGCAAAACAGTATTTCGGACTGGATCAAATTCCAAATGTCGAGCTTTCCATCGGCGATGTCCGGACCACACTGAAACGGATGCAGGCCGCCGGTACAAAATTCGATCTGATTATCGACGATATCTTCACTGATCCGGCAAGTACAACAAAAGATCAAGATCTCGCACTGATTAAACAATATTCCGCCCTGCTTCAACCGAACGGTTCTCTTGTTCTCCAAAAATCGATAAGCGATAACGTGAAAATTGAACGCGTTCAGCAGCTTGCGGATTCATTACAACAATTACAATATACCGTCGTTATCAAACAGGTACACCAGCGATGGCAGAATGATATCCTGTATTGTCAACCGACTCAACAGCCATGAACGTTAAGATAATTTTAACAGAAACCGACTTTGCCGCACTGAAGGATCCGTGGACTGAGCTTCATGGCGCGGCCCGGGGAACAATCTTTCAGACCTTCGAATGGAATTTTGAGTGGTGGAACATTTACCGTCGCGATCAATTTCAATTACACGTTCTGACATTCTGGAATGAAAATCAATTGATCGGCGTGTTACCGATGTTCAAGGAAACAATCAACCTGAAAATATTCACGTTTTCACGAATGCGGTTTCTTGGCGTCTATGGAATTTACGGCGAATACGCTCCGGTGGTACATCCTCTTTTCATGAACGATCTTGCCGATGCGATGGTAACCGAATGTATCCGCGCAATCGATGGTAATGTTTGCGACATGTTTTCTTTTTTCCGCTTCTCCGCCACGTCACAATTTATGAATCTCTTGCTCGATTCCCTTCGAAAGAAAGGACTCAAGGTACAGTACACAAAAAACTGTGTCGCCCGCGTGACGATGGACCTTCCGGAAACATGGGAGAACTACCTGAACGGCATTTCCCCGAACGAGAAACACATGATCAAGCGGCGCACCAGAACACTGTTGAGTCATGGGGCAGAATTGGAAGTTGTATCCGGTGAAACAATCGGCGAAAAGGAATTCGACGACTTTGTTCGCCTCCATACGTCGACATGGATGGAACGCGGGGTCAAAGGTTATTTCGGCGCGTCACAACAATTCGAAGAATTTCAAAAGACTATGACGTTCATTCTTCGCAACATGAATATGGTCCGTTATTATTTTTTGAAAAAAAACGGCGTGCGGTTTGCAGCTGTCCAGGCTTTTTTTGTAAACGATCAGTGCTGCTTTTATTTAAGCGGACTGGATCGGCAACACGAGCTCACGCATTACAGCCCCGGCAAAACCCTGCTGAGTATGGTCATCAAAGATGCTATCGATGAAGGATATGCAACCTTTGATTTTCAGGGCGGGACGGAAAAATACAAATATCAGCTTGGCGGCAAACCAACGGCATTTTCCAAGGCAAATATCTGGAAAAAAGGAAATAAAACAATCCCGATTTATATTTTTTCGGTATTACAGGCAGCTCGAAGAATTCTTACCGAAAAAATCTGGCAGAACGGCATCGAACGAACCGTTCGTAAAATCTTTAAGCCGGCCCGGCCGGAACAGGCAACAACACATTCGCATCACAGGGAATATGTTTTGCAATAAATTATTACGACAATGTTCATGGTGAATTTGAATTAAAATTATGACGGTTATCTCAATTGCAGAAATAGGATTACTGTTAATGTTCGGATTTTTTCAGGGATACCTTGCCTTGCTCAGTATCCTTGCGTTATTCGCGCGCACTACCGTCTCGTCCGGAACAAAATTGCAGCGAAAATTTGCATTCATTGTTCCCGCTCATAACGAAGAGCTCGTCCTTGCGCGAACCGTTCGAAGTCTCCGTGCAATCGATTATCCAAAATCACTTTTCGACGTTATCGTCGTTGCGGATAATTGTACAGACCGCACGGCTGAAATTGCGCGCGAAGAGGGAGCAGTTGTCCTTGAACGGACGAATATAACGGAACGAGGAAAAGGTTATGCACTCCGGTGGTGTTTCGATCGGATACTCGACGATGCTCATGCATACGAGGCTGTCATCATCATCGATGCCGACAGCAGGGCGACAAAAAATTTTTTGACTGTCATGAATCGACATCTTGAACATGGAGCCAAGTCGGTCCAGTGCAGTGACATGGTGGAACCGCAACCGGATGCGTGGAGTTCCGAAGCAACCCGGCTCGGCTTCACGTTGTATAATCATGTTCGGCCTCTCGGTCGGTCCGTTATCCATTGTACCGCGGGAGTTCGCGGAAACGGCATCTGCTTTTCCACCGCGGTATTGAAGTCAATTCCATGGAATACGTTCTCCTTGAACGAAGATTTGGAATACGGCTTAATTCTTCTGCTCAACGGAATTTCAATCGAGTTCGCACCGGAAGCAAAAGTTTTCGCCATCATGCCTTCCAGTGCGCGCAACGCCGAAAGCCAGCGGTCGCGATGGGAGCGCGGTCGTTTTCCTGTCATTAAAATCTATGGACCGAAGTTATTCAAAAAGGCATTTACCAGGTTTTCTTTCGAATCGTTCGATGCCTTCGTCGAACTTATTACACCGGCATTTGTCAATATGTTCGGGGCGTCTTTTTTCATTTTCATTCTTCACGCAATCGCTTGGCAATTGGGAATAGATTTCGTAAAATACTTCACCTTCTGGTGGTTTTTGGTTGTTATGCTGGGATTTCTCCACGTTTTGGTGGGATTAATTGCCGCCGGGGCGGATCGGTTGTTATGGAAGGCGGTGCTGTATATTCCGCGGTATGCAATTTGGAAAATCATGCTCTACGCAAAATTAATACGAAAGAAACCGGATCAGGAATGGATTCGGACCACACGGGATCACACAGTCAAAGCATTTGAAAAGCAATCATAATGGTATGCGACAATAAATAAACGATATTTAATCATTTTTTTATTTCTCACGTTATATGAATAAAATTTTAATTATTGATGATGATGAAGTTCAACTCCAGCTTCAACGGTCGATCTTGATGGAGGAAGGATATTCCGTCCATTCAACCGCTGACGGACCTCAAGGAATCACCATTTTCAAGAAACATAAGTTCGATCTCGTTCTCCTCGATTTGGGATTGCCGAGTATGAGCGGCATTGAAGTGCTGAAGGAGCTCCGCAAGATCGACAGTAAAGCAAAAATAATTGTAGTCACCGGTTATCCGTCTGTCGAATCGACCGTTCTGGCAATGCGTTCCGGCGCGTATGATTACATTCAGAAACCGGTTGACGTAGAATCGCTTCTCAAAAAGATTTCAATTGCATTGAGTGCCGTCGACAAATAATGTATCGGCCAATCACCATATTGCTTCTCTCATTGATTTCCATCGCGGGGAGTATGGCACAACTCGATCATTTCGTTGTTGAGGCACCGGGTGGTGGACCGATTTCATCGCAGACTGCCGGAGTACCATTGTTTATCGAAGTGCTTGCACAGGACAGCATGAACAATATTGACACTGCGTTTCAGGGAAAAGTTAGAGTCGCCTCAATTGGAATGACTCCCAATAGCATCCTCACTCCTGCTTTCGTTAAAGGTGTTTTAAATTCCTTTGGAGTAACATTTTTCAACTCTGGAACCTTTACAGTCAGTGCAACCAATTCCGCAGGAACTCAAACGGGAACGAGTAACAGCTTTTCAGTCGGCCCGAATTCCGCGACATCAGTTAATGTCGAGACCGCTCCGGATGGCAATGGCGGAATTGTACCTCCTCAAAATGTCGTATCGGGAAATTCCATTTCGATGTACGCCGTGACAAGAGATTCATTCGGAAATTTTATAGGGAATATTGCTGCTGATTCATGGTCGCTGCAAAATAAAACCGGTGGAGTTGCCAACAGCAATCTTGTTTCCTCGGGCGACAAAAAAAGTGCTGTATTTACAGGAGCGTTGATCGGAAGCGGGTTTGTTGCTGTAAATGCCGCAACTTTACCATCAACAGGATCTGGTACATTAACAGTCATTCCCGGTCCGGCATCCGCTCTTACGTTTATTCAGCAACCGTCGAATGTACAAGCCGGATCGATCATCAGTCCTGCAATGAAAGTAGAAGTTACCGATCAAGCCGGCAATGTCATTCATACTTCTGGTATTACCATTTCGCTTGCCTCATCAAACGGAATATTAAACGGGACAACGACACAGCTTACTGATGCAAACGGAACGGCGACCTTCAATAATCTTTTCATCGATAGCTCTGTCACCACGACGATAACAGCATCGTCGGGAATTTTAAATTCTGCAACCAGCAATTCGTTTACAATTTTCCCCGGACATCCGGCACAACTTGTTTTTGTTCAAGAACCTGCGAACACAACCTCGGGATCGACGATCACTCCATCGGTCGCAGTGCAGGTTCGCGATTCGCTCGGTAATACTGTCGATACATCCGGCATTTCCATAACACTCTCGATCTCTTCCGGAACGGGCGTACTCGCAGGAACGGTAACGCGAACAACGAATACAAACGGCATAGCGACATTCGATAACCTCAGCATCAATCTTGCGGGATCGAAACAACTAACCGCTTCAAGTACAGGACTACCATCAGTCACGAGCAATATTTTTACAATCTCACCCGGACCATTGAACACATTTCTTGTTTCCGCGACCTGGCAATGGCCCCATCGGGACACAAATTGCCGGAACTCCTTTTCCCTTGACCATTGAAGCTGTAGACGCAGCGGGAAATGTTGTTACGAGTTTTAACGGAACGGTGAACATTTCCTCTTCGGGAAATTTATCAGCAGGCGGTGGAACAACAGTTCCATTTGTGAACGGTATTCTCACACCGGTTCCGGTCACGATAAGCAATACCGGAACGTTTACCATTACTGCAACGCACACATCAGGAACTGAAACCGGAACCAGCAACAGTTTCGCAGTTACTCCCGGAGCCCCAGCCACGATTCGGGTGGAAACTGCGGCGAATGGAACGGGCACGATCGTTCCGGCACAATCAATCGTTTCAGGAAATTCAATCACCGTGTATTCTGTTGTGCGAGATTCACTCGGCAACTTTATTTCGAATATTGCAGCAGACAGCTGGTCACTCCAAAATATTTCCGGTGGAATCATTTCCGGTGATCTTGTACCAAGCGGTGACAATAAAAGTGCAGCTTTTACCGGGCATGTCGTCGGAAACGCTCAGATTCACGCGACATCCGGTTCCCTGCTTTCCTTCAACTCAAACTTGATAACGGTAAAGAACGGGAATGCAACACAATTTTCATTTATTCAACAACCGACGAATACTGTTTCCGGCGCTGTCATTACTCCGGCCATTTCCTTACAATTAAAAGATGCGAGCCATAATAACGTTGCACTACCGGGAATTTCTTCTACCGCCTCGTTAATCGGATCGGGAACGCTTGGCGGAACAACGACCATTCTTTCCGACAGCAACGGCGTGATAACATTTTCAAATTTAAGCATTGACCTCACCGGTTCGAAACAATTTCTTATTACCGGTACGGGTCTCACCAACGATACAAGCATTTCGTTTGCAATCTTACCGGGTCCGCTTCAAAATTTCCTGGTCGAAACTTCTGCCGGAGGAATTGTTCCGACGCAAACAGCCGGAACATCGTTCTCGATAAAAATTACCGCCCGGGATCTGCATACCAATACCGTTACCGGATTCGCGGGAACAGTTGACATCTCATCGACCGGAATACTTTCATCGGGAAGCGGGACTACTCCAAGTTTTTCCGGGGGAATACTTTCATCCCAACCGGTCACAATTCTTGAAGGCGGAACATTTACGATCACAGCCACACAGACCGGCGGAGGTCCGGCAGGTACGAGCAATAGTTTCGTGGTGAATAATACCGTTCCCACCACATTGAATATTTCTCCGACAACAAAAACGGCCGGCGACTCCGGATTTACATTAACTGTCAACGGGACAAATTTTATTTCCTCTTCCGTTGTTCGAATTAATGGATTGAATCGCCCGACAACATTCACCAATAATTCTCAATTAACGGCTTCCATCTTATCATCGGATATCAATGCCGCAGGAACGCCCTCGATTACTGTCTTCTCTCCTGCACCCGGAGGCGGTATTTCCAACGTACAAATATTGACCGTTGGAAATCCCGTCGTCAACATCAAAGTTTTCTTACAGGGACCTTTTTCCAGCGGCAGCATGACAACAGCTCTGCGCACCGGCGGATTCATTCCCCTGACCCAACCATATCATTCTTCTCCGTGGAATTATGCCGGAACAGAACAGGTTGCATCCATCCCGGCAAATGTTGTCGATTGGATATTAATCGAACTCCGAACGGGAACAAGCAGTTCGACAAAGATCGCGACACGGGCTGCGTTCATACGGGCAGACGGATCGGTTGTAGATATTGACGGCATCAGCCCGGTCGGTTTTCCCGGCATCACTCTCGGAACGTACTACATCGTGGTCAGGCATCGAAATCATCTTGCCGTCATGTCGGCTAACCCTGCGACGATCAACGAAGCAAGTTCTCTTTATGATTTTACGACATCAGAATCACAGGGGTACGGAACAACGCCGATGGCAACATTATCCGGCGGGGCATTTGGAATGTACGCCGGCGATGTCAATGGAAACGGTACATTGAAATACAGCGGTTCAGGAAATGACAGCGGACCAATTTACGCCCGAATCGGCGGGGCATCGGTCAGCGCTACTGTGAACGGATATTTTTCCGAAGATACGAATATGAACGGCATTGTGAAATATAGCGGTGCACAAAATGACCGGGCAATCATTTACGTCAACATCGGCGGCGGATCGGTCAGTGCTACAATTTCAACACAGGTACCGCCCTGAATCATTCTGAAAAAATTTATTCAATAGACACGGAACCCTTATGAAAAAGATCATTGTATTGCTTGTTCTGCTGTGTATAAACACAGGATACATATACTCCCAAACGGTTGCCGGCGGAATTTTTTCAAGCCAGAACGTTTTGTCGATCCGCGTGAAACCGAGTCAGAGTTTCAGCGGAACAAGTATATCGAATTTGACATTTTCGATCCGATGGGATACCTCATACCATATCAGTGTTAGTGATATGACAAATTCTTTTGGAATTTTGAAAGATGGAGGAATTCAAACATCCGGCTCATTCAATTATCAAAATTATGTAACGACCTCTCCGACACCCATTACTTGGACCGCAAATACGGAATACACGCTGGGCACAATCACAATCTCGGGCGGAAGCGGAACGGGAACCATCGAACTTTCGCCGACCGGATTCACAGCGGGCGGGATCGGAGATTGGTATGTCGAAATCGGAGGAACATCGTATACACCAGCGCCGGGCTCGGAATATTATCAAAGCTCCACGGTTGCAAACCTGTATCAGCCGGGACCGGCGGCAAAATTAGGAATTCAGACACAGCCATCGGCAAATGCGACGGCAGGCATCGCATTCTCAACTCAACCGGTCATCGCCATTGAAGATGCAGGCGGCAATATCATCACGACCGATAACAGCACCGTTGTCACGGCAACACGACTTTCCGGAACTGGTACGTTGCAGGGAACAACGACCGCAACGGCATCGAACGGTTTGGCAACGTTCTCAAATCTTTCTTATACCGTCGCGGAAAATATCACCATTCAATTCGCGAGCGGGAGTTTAACATCGGCAACTTCAAATACGGTAACAGTAACACCGGCCGTCGCCGCCGTTGTTCGGATGGAAACTGCAGCCAACGGAACCGGCACGATAGTACCGGCACAAAATGTCAGTTCGGGAAATTCGATAACGGCATATGCGATTACACGGGATGCCTTTAATAATTTTATTGCAAATGTCGGAGCGAGTTTTTGGACTATCCAAAACCCGACCGGCGGCATTGCAGCAGGAGATGTGGTACCAAGCGGTGACAGCACGAAAGCAGTGTTTACCGGACACGTTATCGGAACCGGACAAATCATTGCAAATTATGGAGGGCTAACCCGTACTGCATCCGGAACAATTTCCGTTATTGCGGGAGCACCATCCCAGGTACGCGTTGAAACGGCAGTTGACGGAAGCGGAACAATCGTTCCTTCACAGAGTCTACCGGCAGGAAATTCTCTCACTGCATATGCAATCACGCGTGACGCATCCAATAATTTTGTTGCCAATGTCGCGGCAAGTTCCTGGTCATTACAAAATAGTACCGGTGGAATAGTTTCGGGGGATCTCATTCCAAACGGTGATTCGAAAAGTGCTGTTTTCACCGGTCATTCAGCCGGCAGTACACAGATTCATGCGACATCCGGAGTTCTCACCGCGACAAGTTCAGGAACCATTACGATTATTTCCGGAGGTGCCACACGTGTAAAATTTGCCGCTCAACCATCGTCAACAACTTCCGGAGCGATACTATCTCCGGTTACGGTTCAGGTCAAGGACGCGTCAGGTAATAATGTTCCGTCGGCGGGAATCACGGTCACGCTTACATTGGTAGGAACCGGAAACCTTTTCGGAACAGTATCGCGGACAACCGATGCAACCGGGCTTGCAACATTCAACAATCTGAGTATCGATACCGTCGGATCCAAAAATATTATTACTTCAAGTTCCGGCTTGACTTCTGATACGTCAAGCGCGTTTTCAGTTTCTCCAGGTGCACCTAAGAAATTAATATTTGTCCAGCAACCGACGAGCGCCAATACGAACATTGTTATCGCTCCGCCGGTGACCGTTCAGGTTCAAGATTCTCTCGGAAATTCTGTAACAACATCGGGTATCTCCATCTCCGTCGCCAAGGCAAGCGGTAACACGGGAAACTTATCCGGCACAACAACGCAAACAACGAACGCTTCCGGCTTGGCAACATTTAACAATTTGAGTTTTAATCAAAACGGTTCAAAACAACTTGTTGCATCAAGTTCCGGACTGATTTCTGTAACAAGCAATCCATTTACTATTTCAGATTTTACAATTACGTCATCGGAAAACGGTACGGGAACCATTTCCCCATTAGGAGCACAATCAGTAAGCGGAAATCAAAACATTACATTTACAATTACGCCCAACTCCGGCTCTCATATCGACAGTGTCGTGGTTGATGGAGTAAATAAAGGGCCGGATACAACATACTCTTTCACGAATGTTACAAACAATCATACCATCGCAGCATATTTTTCCGTCACTATATATACTATTACCTCAAGTGCCGGATTAAATGGAACAATTTCACCCAACGGCACGACGCCGGTAAATTCAGGATCGAGTCAATCATTTACCATAACGCCAAGTACCGGTTATCATATTGATAGTGTTTTTGTTGATGGTAGTTACGCCGGGAACACTTCGCCGTATAATTTTACCAATGTTGTCGCTAATCATTCTATTTCCGTAAAGTTTGCGATCAACCAGTATACCATTACCGCTTCTACGGGCACCCATGGAAAGATTACGCCGGCGGGGAGTGTCGTTGTTCTGTATGGATCAAATCAACTATTCACGTTTACACCCGATACCGGTTATCAAATACAGAATGTCCTTGTCGATGGCATTTCACAGGGAACAGTACCATCGTACACATTTTCGAATGTCACGGCAAATCATACCGTCTCTGTAGCGTTTACAGCCGATACGCTAACGATCACGGTTCAATCCATTCCGGCAGGATTGAATGTTATTGTCGACGGTAATACTGCAGCAAGTCCTGCAACGGTAAAATGGATTGTCGGCACCAATCACACACTTGGAGTGGTTGACACGGTTTCTACTGGAACGGGATCTCGGGTTGTCTGGAGCTCATGGAGTAACAACGGAGCAAAATCGCAGATAGTTTCACCGATTGTTCCTACAACTTTCATTGCAAATTTCATCACGCAATATTATTTGACAGATACGGCAAATGCCGGAGGAACGGTTACGCCTCCTTCAGGTTGGTTTACCAGCGGACAGAATGTTCAAATTCAAGCATTCCCTTCGGCAAAATATAATTTCCAAACATGGTCCGGAAGTGGAAACGGTTCTATCAGCAGTTCAACTAACCCGGCAACGATCACGATGAATAATGCAATTTCAGAAATTGCAAATTTCGTACGACAGCCGATTCAAATTACCATTCAGGCAAGCCCTTCCGGTCTGACATTTTATTACGATGGGCAATCGTACAATACGCCTCAAACGAGGACAGTAAATCCGGGTGATCAACATAACCTCAATTCCGTTAGCCCCCAATCAGGCGGTTCAAATATTCAATATGTCTTCAATAATTGGAGTGATAGTGGAGCTATTTTTCATGTGATTGCGCCCGATTCCAATACGACATACACGGTAAACTTCAAGAAACAATATAATCTTACAGTTGTCGCAGGTCTTAATGGAAACGTAAGTCCTCCAAGTGGTTATTTAGATTCGGGATCGGTCACCAATATTACCGCCACTCCAAACACCGGGTTTATCTTTAAGAAATGGGATGGTAGTGGTACCGGTTCTTACTCCGGCACCAACAACCCGGCTTCCGTTACTATGAAAAGCGTCATCAACGATACCGCGTTCTTCGTTATTGATACCATGATCATCACCGCTACCGCAGGAGCAAACGGCACCATCTCTCCTTCCGGAAGTGTCAAAGTACCGTACGGCAGTAATCAAACCTTTACCATCACACCTATCGGTTTGTATCATATTTCCGATGTCGTCGTCGACGGCTCGTCGGTTGGAGCCGTTTCATCGTACCAATTCACCAATGTCACGGCAGCGCATACGATCACGGCAAGTTTTACATTGAACGGTTACACGATTACGGCAACGGCAGGAGCGAACGGTACGATTACACCGTCCGGAGCAATCGGTGTCAACGGGGGAGCGAATCAATCATTCACAATAACGCCGAATTCTGGTTATCATAACGACAGTTTGTTTATCGATAATATTTCGACGGCGGTAACACCGACATACCAATTCACGAACATCGGTGCCAACCACACGATCCGGGTGACATTTGCACCGAATACGCAAACGGTAAAGATTCAATCGAATATCGCCGGACTGTTGGTGGCTGCTGACGGCACGACGTACGCCAGTCCACACACATTCTCGTGGTTATTCAATTCGACACACACGATTGCGGCTGTCGATACACAGGCAGGTGCGGCAAATACCCGATACACATGGTTAATCTGGAGTGATAGCGGTGCAAAATCTCATTCCATAACGATTGCCGGCGACACGACATTCACCGCTTCGTTTACCACTCAATTTTTCCTGACCATGAATGCCGGAACAGGCGGGACGGTACTTCCGGCAAACAGCTGGTATAATGCTGGCCAGAGTGTACTCATCTCTGCAACTCCTTCAACAGGATATACATTTTCAACGTGGGTAGGAAGCGGCACAGGTTCATACTCCGGGTCGAATGCCACGCCATCGGTAACAATGAATGCCCCGATTACGGAAACGGCATCCTTCACATTGACTCCGATTCATGTTACAGTGAACACGAATCCCTCCGGTCGCTCGTTTACAGTCGACGGGACAACATATTCAACTTCTCAAAACTTTACATGGTCGTACGGAACAGTTCATACGCTCAGCACAACAAGTCCGCAGGCCGGAACAACCGGGACCCAATATCTCTGGTCGAGCTGGAATAACGGTAAACCGATTTCAAGTTCGGTCACGGCATTAAATGATACGACTTTAACTGCAACATTTTCAACACAATATTATCTCACAACCGGAATTGACAGCGGCGGCTCGGTTACTCCGACAAGTGGCTGGCAAAACGCCGGTAGTATTGTTCCGATGACAGCAACATCGAACCCCGGATTCAAATTTAAATCCTGGACGAGCACCGGGTTAGGATCTACGACCGACACACTGAACGCCTCACCATCAGTTACTATGAACGGCCCGATTACGGAAATCGCTCATTTCATTCGGTTCAGCGCTCAGGTAACTGTTCAAACAAATCCGGCCGGTGAGCAGGTCACTATTGACGGTGTGACATATGCAAGTCCGCATACGATTGCTTTAATAACCGGCTCTATTCATACCATTGCGGTTCCGGATACTCAAAGCGGCGCTACCGGTACTCGATATCTCTATAGCAGTTGGAATGATGGCGGAGCAAAATCTCATGCCGTCACGATTCTCAGCGATACAACATTCACTGCAAGTTTTACGACACAATATTTTCTGACAACGGTTGCCAATCAAGGCGGCACGGTAACGCCTCCGAGCAGCTGGTTCAATCGCGGGCAGGTTATACCGATTATTGCAACTCCAAATGCTAATTATGCCTTCACATCGTGGAGCGGACTTGGATATTCCGGCTCGCTTGACACTGCAACTGTTACGATGAACCAACCGATTACCGAAACTGCAAGCTTCCAACACAATCCGATACAAATAACTGTTACTACCTATCCGGCAGGCCTCGCCTATACATTCAACGGAACACCATATACCACTCCGCAATCAGTTTCTTTTTTACCGGGAACGCTAGTCTATCTTGGAGCAAACTCACCGCAAAACGGATCGGCAGGCATACAGTACATTTGGAAAAATTGGAACACCGGCAGTGCCCAATACTCTACGTATACAATTCCTGATACGAACAAAAGCATCACCATCATAGCGAATTTCGGTACCCAATATTTACTGACAACCGCTGTCACTTCCGTGGGAACGGGCGGTACTGTTACTCCCCCAAGCGGTTACTTGGATTCCGGTTCCGTTGCCACACTTACTGCAACTCCCAATACCGGTTCTATTTTTAAGAAATGGAGCGGCTCCGGTACCGGTTCTTACTCCGGCACCAACAACCCGGCTTCCGTTACTATGAAAAGCGTCATCAACGATACCGCGTTCTTCGTTGTTGATACCATGATCATCACCGCTACCGCAGGAGCAAACGGCACCATCTCTCCTTCCGGAAGTGTCAAAGTACCGTACGGCAGTAATCAAACCTTTACCATCACACCGATCGGTTTGTATCATATTTCCGATGTCGTCGTCGACGGCTCGTCAGTTGGAGCCGTTTCATCGTACCAATTCACCAATGTCACGGCAGCGCATACGATCACGGCAAGCTTTACCTTGAACGGATACACGATTACGGCAACGGCAGGAGCGAACGGTACGATTACACCGTCCGGAGCAATCGGTGTCAACGGGGGAGCGAATCAATCATTCACAATAACGCCGAATTCTGGTTATCATAACGACAGTTTGTTTATCGATAATATTTCGACGGCGGTAACACCGACATACCAATTCACGAACATCGGTGCCAACCACACGATCCGGGTAACGTTTGCACCGAATACGCAAACGGTAAAGATTCAATCGAATATCGCCGGACTGTTGGTGGCTGCTGACGGCACGACGTACGCCAGTCCACACACATTCTCGTGGTTATTCAATTCGACACACACGATTGCGGCTGTCGATACACAGGCAGGTGCGGCAAATACCCGATACACATGGTTAAGTTGGAATGATGCCGGGGCAAAATCTCATTCCGTAACGATTGCCGGCGACACGACATTCACCGTTTCGTTTACTACTCAGTTTTTCCTGACCACGAATGCCGACAGCGGATCAGTTACACCGCCAAGCAGTTGGCGAAATTCCGGTGCGGTCGTTCCGATTACAGGCATTCCAAATCCCGGTTTTAAATTTGCATCGTGGAGCGGAACGGGAACAGGATCGACGTCGGATACTTTGAATCCATCATCGGTAACTGTGAACGGCCCGATAACGGAAACCGCTCACTTCACACGTTTCAGTGCACAGGTAAAAGTACAGACAAATCCCGCCGGACAACACATTATTGTCGACGGTACATCATATTCAAGTCCGCAAGTCTTCAACTGGACGACAGGTTCATTCCACACGATAGCGGTGCCGGATACGCAAACGGGCGGCGTGGGAACACGATACATATTCAGCAGTTGGAACGATAATGGTGCAATCTCTCACTCGGTTAGCGCCGCATCCGATAGTACATTTACGGCAAATTTCTCAACGCAATATTACCTTACCATGGCTGCAAATGTCGGAGGCAGTGCATCACCTCCGAGCGGATGGTTTAACCGAAATCAAGTCGTGACGATTATCGCCATTCCCGATGTGAATCATTTGTTTTCGTCGTGGAGCGGACCGGGATATTCCGGCTCGCTGGATACAGCCATTGTTACGATGACACAGCCGATGACCGAAACTGCAAGCTTCCAGCATAAACCGATTCAATTAACAATTTCTACATATCCGCCCGGGCTCGCATTCACATTTAACGGAACGCCATATACTACTCCGCAAACTAATTCGTTTTTGCCGGGAACATTGATTTATCTCGGTGCTAATTCGCCACAAAATATTCCCGGACAATCGAATATTCAATATGTCTGGAAAAATTGGAATACCGGAAGTGCACAGTATTCCACATATACTATTCCCGACACAAACTCATCCATTGCCATCATCGCGAATTTCGGAATACAATACTTATTAAGCACCGCTGCCGGACCGGGCGGAAGCGTTACACCGCCGACCGGCCAATGGGAAGACAGCGGCAGTGTTGTCACTCTGACAGCGACTCCCAATCTGGGATATTCATTTCTCCAATGGACTGGAAAAGGCACCGGCTCATATACCGGATTCAATAACCCTGCAACGATTACGATGAATGCGCCGTTGTCGGACTCGGCAAGTTTTTCACGATTTACAGTTCATATCACGGTCAAATCCAACCCCCCTGGAAAGCCGATTACCGTTGATGGAACAGTGTACGATACGACACAAACATTCAATTGGGTTTCGGGAACGACTCACACGTTGATCGCTTCCACGCAAACAGGGGACACATCAACCCGGTATATCTATAATAACTGGGGAGATGGCGGCTCACAATCTCATGCAGTTACCGTCTTCGGAGATTCGACATTTGTCGCCAATTATACAACTCAATATTATTTGAAGATGATTGCCGGCTCCGGAGGAACCGTTTCACCTTCGAGCAATTGGTTCAATGCCGGAAGCGGAGTTTTGATAAGTGCAACACCGAATGCCACATATAATTTTGGAGGATGGAACGGAACCGGTTCAGGATCATATTCCGGAACGCAAATCGATACATCCGTCACGATAAGCGGGCCGATTACAGAAACCGCAAGCTTTGTTTTGGTTCCGATTCATGTTACCGTTCGGACAAATCCGGCGGGAAGAACATTTACTGTGGATTCGGTAAAATATTCGTCGACTCAATCGTTCATCTGGCAATATGGATCGACGCATATAATCGGAACGTCGACGCCGCAAAATTTTTCTGCTTCAACTCAATATTCATGGAAGACATGGAATGATGGAGGTACGATAGTACATTCGGTCATCCCTGTTCGGGATACTATTTTCACGGCAAACTTTATCCCGCAGTATTATCTGACAACATTGTCCGATACCGGCGGAACCGTATCGCCGGGAATCGGCTGGCAGGACAGCGGCAAGGTCGTCACCATCACCGCCACGCCAAATTCGGGATTTCAATTTGCAGCCTGGAAAGGCGGCGGCTCCGGATCATATTCCGGGATACTGAATCCGTCAACAGTAACGATGAATGGGCCGATTTACGACACGGCAAGCTTTAGTCGATTTACCGCTCAAACCACTGTACAAACCGTTCCGGCGGGATTGTCTATCATTGTGGATGGGACAACATATACAAGTCCGCACACATTTTCATGGACAACGGGAAGTTCGCATTCAATCAGTTCAATCGATACTACTGCAGGAAATAATGGAAGTCGATATGCATGGGGTTCGTGGAATGATGGCGGATTGAGAACACATACGGTCTTAACGGTTCACGATACGACATTCACCGCAAATTACATCACACAATTTTATCTCACGATGATTGCCAATGTCGGCGGAACCGTCAATCCTGCAAGCTGGTGGTATAATAGTGGCCAAACGGTAACGATCACTGCTATGCCCGACAGTACGTATAATTTCAATGGTTGGAGCGGAGGCGGCATAGGGTCAACGAACAGTAACATCAGCCTTTCGCAGGTAACCATGAACAGTCCCATTACAGAAACAGCAAACTTTGTTCGAAAGCCCGTTCAAATCACGATTCAAACAAATCCACCCGGCAGACCGTTTATACTCGACGGATCCACTTGGTCAACGGCACAAACAAGAACGGTAAATCCGGGCGATCAGCATTATCTTTCAGTGGCATCTCCGCAATTAATCGATGCCGGAATACAATATGTATGGAAAAACTGGAGCGATGGAGGTCTGCAAACTCACGCCATCACCATACCGGACTCCAACACAACTTATACGGCATTGTTCAGTAAACAATTTTACCTGACGACTACGGCAGGACCGAACGGAACCGTCTCACCCGCAAGCAACTGGGAAGACTCCGGCTCAACCGTTGTAATTTCTGCGACCGGGAATGCAAACTATGCATTCAGTCAATGGTCCGGTGCCGGCTCAGGATCATATTCAGGGAATGCAAATCCGTCGTCAGTCAAAATGAATGAACCGATCAGTGATTCTGCCAGCTTTGCTCCTGCGTTGCGAGTCACGATTGCTTCCAATCCGCCGGGTCAATCGGTTATCATCGATGATTCAACATACACCACTCCCGCAATTGTCTATTGGATTAAAGATACACTCCATTCCATCGGAACAACGGCGATCCAAAACGGAACTACGGGGATCAAGAACACCTGGAAGCAGTGGAGCGACAGCGGCGCAATCGTCCATAAAGTTTCCGTGAAAGACACGGCGACGTTTACCGCCACATTCCTCACGCAATATTATTTTACCATCAGCGGCAACGGCCATGGAATTGTTGTACCATCAAACGGCTGGTTCCCGAAAGATACATCATTCCAGATCCGCGCTCTGCCGGATTCGGGATATGCATTTGTTGAATGGATCGGTACCGGACTAGATTCCTACAGCGGACAAAATGCTTTTGCCACTGTCCTGATGCATGGGCCCGTCAGCGAATCGGCGACATTCGGCTTAATCCTTCCGCCGCCCACGCTTCATGGCGTGACCAATGATTCCGTCAACGTTGCGACTCAGCCGGTATTGAGCTGGAATCCGTATCCGGGCGCGACATCATACCGGATTCAGGTTTCGTCCGATTCATCGGTCAATCCGGATGGAACATTTAAAAATCCGGCGTTCGATAGTGCATTGATCACGACAACACAAGTACAAACCGATCCTCTTGCAAACTTGACGTACTATTATTGGCATGTTGACGTCAGGGCAGGAAATAATATTTCCACATTCTCATCTGCCTGGACATTCACGACGCTCGGAGCTACTATTACGACGGCAACGCCTGTCGTGAATTGGGCAACCGGATACGTATTTCCGATTACATGGTCAAGTTCATCGTTAAGCGGACCGGTCACGATTAAACTTTCCCACAACGGCGGGAATTCGTACCAAATCATACAACAAAATCATCCGAATACCGGAAATACAATATGGAGAATTCCGGACTCCACGGTCTATATTTCTCAAAATTGTTTGATCAGGGTAGAATCGGCACTCAATGCGAATATTTTTGATGTCAGTTCGTCCTTTGCAATTCTTTCAGGACATCTGCCGACAGCGGTACCGCTTACGACATTGATACCATTCCCCGGCGCGCCGTCAGTTTCGACCGAATACCGGCTCTTCAGCGGTCCTGGTCTTGTCGATACCATCCGGGTCAGTTCGTTCCTCTTCGGAAATCAAAAAACCGATTGGCGGATATACAGCGACGACGGCAGTGTTGAAAATTATTTGACGGAACTTTCCGCCAGCTCGTTCCTTCAGACCGGTGCGGGATACTGGCTGATCAAGAAAGGCAATCTTAATATTCCGACGTACAGAATGGTGATGCCGCCGCTGGATTCTACGGCGACCTTCGGCATCCCGCTTCATAGCGGATGGAATATCATCGGCGATCCGTTCGACGAATCGATACCGTGGCAAGCGGTACTCGACGCAAACAACCTTCCGCCGGCAACGGCTGTTCTCGGGTATAACGGATCGTATGCACAAAGCTTTTCTCTTGCGCCGTTCCAGGGTTATTATTATTTCAACACTTCGAATGCGGGAATTCTTAAAATGCCGTATCCATTCGGCTCATCCCGAATCGCACCGGCAACGACTCCGCAGATTTCCTGGGAACTCCAGCTTTCCACGGAATCCGATATTAATACCGACGCAGAGAATTACATCGGCATTGCACCAACAGCAACAACCGGCGCAAACCAATTCAACAAACACAAGCCGCCGTTATTCCAGGATCAAAGCTTCCTCTATTTCTCCCGACCGGAATGGGATAAAGTATACAGCCGATACAGTTCCGACATTCGACCGTCGCTCGATCAAGGACAAGTCTGGAATTTCGAGGTTACAAATCCTCGAAAATCCAAGAGTACGATTCGCGTCAACGGAATTGAGAACGTTCCGGCAGGAATGGAAGTTATGTTGATCGATCGTTTGAATTCTTCACCGGTGGATCTGAGGAAAAATTCGAACTATGTCTATCAAACAATCAGTCCGGAGATGCAATTCGAAATTATCGTCGGAACAAAAGAGTATGTAACGCAACAGATTAAATCGTTGGTCCCGAAGACATTTGAACTCGAACAGAATTACCCGAATCCGTTTAATCTTTCGACGGCGATCGGCGTACAATTACCGCACGACAGCCGGATCCGGCTCGCAATTTATTCCGTGCTCGGTCAGCTTGTCAAAACTCTTGCGGATGGAGAATTCTCTCAGGGTGTTCACACATTCTGGTGGAACGGGGAAGACGCATCCGGCAAAATTACTGCGAGCGGCGTGTACTTCTATCGTTTGATCGAAGGAACGCAGGTTCTTCAAACAAAGAAAATGGTTCTTACAAAATAGGTGAATAAATGATGCTGACAAAAATTTTGCGATATCAAAAGCCGATTCTGCTCGGCCTGCTGCCGCTGCTCTTTGCTTTACTCATCGATGTCCCGGCATTTGCGCAGGAAAAATCTTCCGACGAAGAAAAACCGACGAACGTAAAATGGTCGACAAAAGAAGATACGATCATTATTAATTATGATTTGAACAGTCCAACGGAAGAAAAATACGACGTTTCAATCATCATGAAGCGCGAGGGTGATGAATCATTTGCGGTCGTTCCGAGTGCCGTCGAAGGCGATATCGGCGTCGGATTATTTGCCGGCACAGGAAGAGAAATCCGGTGGTATTACCGGCGGGATTTTCCGCAGGGATTACAGGGAAGCGGATATTATTTTGAAATTCATATCAAGATGATCAAGGAAAGTTCAAAGCTCATTTACTACATCGTCGGAGCTGCGGCGGTGACCGGCGGATTGATTGTGTTACTTGTTTCCCGAAATCAGAGCACAACAATTCCCCCGCTTGATCTTCCGACGCCGCCGGCCCGGCCATGAATTTGTAAAAGTCGGCAGGAGTCGGTACATTATATCTGTCAAACCGGAAGTTCATCCAAAATAATTTTTCATTCGACCGGCGCCATCGTCTAACGGTTGAGGACGGAGCCCTCTCAAGGCTCAAATACGGGTTCGATTCCCGTTGGCGCTACCAGCTTTTCCAGCTATAGTGGTCTCCCGTCAATCATTAATTCCTTTTCCGAAATTCTTTTCGGTTGCTTTCGCTTAGTACGGTCAATCAAGATTTTGGGTACTGGCTCAATTTGAACTGCGTTGAGATTGCTTCGGCACTACGTGCCTCGCAAAGACGACTTTTTTGCTTGAAATATTTCAAACTGACCTACTACCAGATTTTGCATAAGATTTAAGAATTCCTCATATTATATCATCAGTGATTATCGTTATTTGGCATTCATATAGCACGAGGAAAATCTATGCAGTCGGTTTTATGGAATAAACTTTCGGTTCCGGAAACATCGCTCCGGTCTCTCTTTGTCGGTATTGATGAAATGGTCCCCGTGATTGGCGGACAGAAACGGAAATACATCAATTTCGATAATGCGGCATCAACGCCTGCCCTCAAACAAGTCCTCGACGCGGTGAATGAGTTCTCAAAATGGTACAGCAATGTTCATCGCGGGACCGGTTACAAATCCAGATTATCCTCGTGGGCATTCGACAAATCACGGCAACATATTTATGAGTTTGTTCACGCATCACCCGACCACAAGATCGTTCTCTTTTCCCGTAACACCACCGAATCGATTAATCATCTCGCTCACCGGTTCCCGTTCAAAAAAGACGACGTCGTACTGACGACCGTCATGGAACATCATTCCAATGAATTGCCCTGGCGCCAGGTTGCCACCGTCGTTCATGTGAACGTCCTGCCGGACGGACGCATTGACAATCAGGATTTCCAAACAAAACTTCGCGAATACCGCGGCCGGGTTGCTCTGGTATCCGTGACCGGCGCTTCGAACGTTACGGGATATATTAACCCGATTCACAGCTATGCCCGGTGGGCACATGAAGCCGGCGCAAAAATATTTATCGATGCCGCTCAGCTTGCACCACACCGCCCGATCGACATGAAAGCTTCCGGCGATCCGGAACATCTCGATTATCTGGCATTCTCTGCCCATAAAATGTATGCACCGTTCGGCATCGGTGTGCTGGTCGGTGACCGAGATATTTTCGAGGAAGGCGACCCAAACCTCGTCGGTGGCGGGTCCGTCGATATCGTAACACTCGAAAATGCATACTGGACCGATCTTCCCGATAAAGAGGAAGCAGGAACGCCGGATATTGTCGGGGCTGTTGCTCTTGGAACCGTCCTCAATTTCATTAACGACATCGGTTGGGATGCCATCATCCGGCATGAAACGGAAATCACGGCGTATGCGATTGAAAAACTTCGGCATATTAAAGGTGTACAAATGTACGGCGATCTCGATCCGAAAAATTCCGGCAATCGACTCGGCGTCATCCCGCTCAATGTGGATTCGGTACCGCATGCGCTCGCAGCCGCAATCCTGAGTTATGAATTCGGTATCGGAACGCGCAGCGGTTGTTTTTGTGCTCATCCGTACGTGAAAAGCCTGTTGCATCTCGACAAAGATGCTTCGCGCGATCTGGAAAAACGCATATTGCAACGGGACCGGTCTGCTTTACCCGGCACCGTTCGCGTCAGTTTCGGCATCTACAATACAACGGACGAGGTCGACGAACTTTGCACGGCGCTTGCGGAAATTGCCCGCGGCAATTACAAAAAAGGATACGAACTCGACAAGGAACGCGGCGAATATTATCGCACAGATGTTGAGGAATTATTCGAGGGCTGTTTGAATCTATAATTTGACGTTTGCCGCCAAACCGCTACCGGCAATAGTTTGAACCGATTATCCGTTTCAAGGATTTTTATCATCTTCATTAAAAATCATGATGTGATGTCCCACTGAATTTATCTCGTACGGCGTTTCAGATGAGGGCGAGTGAGAGCATGATGGTCATCATACTCTCATGCTGAGGCAGGATTTATTGTGATTTTATTATGGTTGCAGGTCAAATATTTTATCGTGCAGTGAATGTGGAACGAAGCTTTTTCGCCTTCTTTTGCCGAAAGGGAATTGGAATACGCAGAATCTCTTAAAGTAACCGGTCGTTGAAAAGCGTTGCAAAAGTTTTTTTCGTAGTGATCCTTTCGATCATGCCCTAATTCAACCAGGTCATTGCTTTTCGTTGATCCCCGACAAGCAGCGAACATTCCGATTTTTCCGGCTTAAAGCAAAGCCGAGCGGAGTAGTTCGTAAAAAAACCATCCATCGACAATTCTGAACCCGCCGGCACAATGAAGTAATATGTTTGCTTATCGACTGTATTCCTGAACATTGCCATTTCATCGGGAGACTGCATCAACGCGAATATTTCTTCGAATTTATTCTGAATGTCGAAATGCTTTCCATGAAGAATATCGCGATCACCGAGAATAGTTTTATACCATGTATGCATAACGATTCCTTTTTGACGCGTGACGGCATTGTAGCTGTTGATCTTCAACAAGTATTCGAACGTTGAAGAAGCAGACAACCGGTTTCCCTAAATCATATTTCTGCAATTCTCTCATTTCCTCAAGATACAACTTTGTCGTTCCGAGAATCAATCATCCAATAGGATGAAATGTGGGTTACTACTTTGAAAAGGAGGCGTATTCGGTCATCGGGGCTGCAACTCTGAAAGGTGTCCCCCTCTCAAGACATAGCTCCTTTTTCATCCCTTTGGGCGATTGATAAGCCTAAAGAATGTGCTACATTACATACACGATTTTTTTTCGCACTCGCCATTTATTCACGGGCAACATCTCAGGCAGGAGTTACTACGGTATGGAAGCACGCAGAAATGATGCAATCGCACCAATCATCATGAGAATCAAAGACATGAGAATGAGTCTGGACTTCTACACGAAGCCCCTCGGATTTCGATCTTCCGACAAAATAAGTTTCCGGGATGGTGAACTCGTCCATGCCTCCATCGGGTTCGATTCACCTCTGCTGATGCTCACACCGGTTGAGCATGTTCGGCCGGCGCAAACGACGGATACTTCGGCGAAGAAGAAACTCGGCGCCGGTGTAGAGCTTTCCATCGGCATCAACGGATCGAAGAAACTCGATACATTTTTCAAGGAAGTGAAAGCAAAAGGAATTACCGTCATCAACGAACTGCACGCTGTTAAAGTGTTCCGGAACCTTTTAACTCCAAATTAAGTGATCTTTTTTCCGATTGAACCATATGCTGAACCTCGTCCTGCTCCTTCTCGTTTTTCATCGTTCGGAAAACAACGCACCTTCTGTTGCCGTTGCGGACCGTGAATTTGCGTCGTTAAATTACGCCGGTGCATATGCGATATACGATTCCATCCTCACGACCTCAAACGATTCCGCCGTCGTACTCTGGAAGCTTGCGAGGGTATCGATCTGCGAGGGTGATATCTCGGCGCCTCAGAAGAGACTTGAACTTTATACCGAGGCAAAGAAATTTGCAGAACGGTCGGTTGAGGCAGACTCGCTCAGTTCGGATGGACACACATGGCTTGCCGCATCGATTGGAAATATTGCAATGTTCGAAGGAGGAAAAACGAAGGTCAAACTGTCCCATGCCATAAAACGGGAACTCGATCGGGCATTACAGCTCAATCCCCGGAATGCACTTGCATATTCAATTCTCGGTTCATTTTACAAAGCGCTTGGCGATGTGAGCTGGATTGAAAAACAATTGGCAAATGTTTTTCTGGGAGGGCTTCCCGACGGTGGTTACGATGAATCGGTGATCGCGTTCAAAAAAGCGATCGAGCTTGCCCCGGATGTCATGCGGAATCATCTTGAATTGGGAAAAGTGTATCTTCTGCAGGATAAAGAAAACGATGCAATGGCGGAGTTTCAGCAGACATTATCGTTACCGATCATGACCGCCCTGGATTGCCAGAAGCAGCGTTCCACGGTGGAACTGATAGAGGAATTGAAACAGAAACATCCCGATGAATTCGGAGAAGTAACCTACTGAAAAGAAAATCCCGACCGATAATTAAATCGATCGGGATGTTTCTTTCTTACTTCATTATCATTTTACCAAGATCATCTTCTTTACAGCATTATAGCTTTGGCCCACCACACCATTCTCATCTGTTATCCCTTCAACGGAGATGCGATAGAAATAAACTCCTGATGAAAGGTGCGAAGCATCAAAGTCTATTTCCTGGTCTCCTTCACTTATGTCCTCCCTATTCAGGAGCGTAGCCACTTCCTGACCAAGGATGTTGAAGATCTTCAACGTCACTTTTGCTTCCTGAGGTAACGAGAAGCGGATGGTCGTAGTCGGGTTGAAAGGGTTGGGATAGTTCTGATTCAATACAAATTCTCTGGGTACACTCGGTTGAGACGGATGCGGTAATTGATTGAATGCAGGTACTATTCCGGAAGTGTCAACATGTAAGAACGATACATCGGCCACGTCACGAACCCCGGCCAGACGGAAGCCAACGGATCCCGCGAAGCTCATTGTATCTATGGGACCTGAGAACGCCAGATTGATTTTCCTGATGACATTGAACAGGTCTTCCGGTGTCATGCTCTGCAAAGAAGGAGGCATAACGCATTGCATCGAGGCAGTATTATAGGATGACATAAATGTATCAAGAACCGCGGCAATAGCCCGGATGGATTTATTATTGAGTGGATTTGATGTATCAGACGTATCGTTATACATGAGATATTTGAAACCAAGAGGAAGCACATACAGGTCGCTTGCGGCAATATTGATTTTAAGCGCAATCGCTTCTGCGAATAATTTATTATTGTGCTGAGATGGCTTTAAGGATCTCTGTTGTGTTTTAATAGGTTTTGTATTGGTAAATTTGTCAAGACACCGGGCATTGCCGGTGTGCAAATGACCCGGAGATTGATACAATGAATTATAGATATCCGCTGCTTTGCTGAACACAACTGAATGTGCTCCACCCAACCCAACGTATAGTCCTGCCCATGCACGTTCAATCACATTGATACCGTTCGGCAGCGGGTAAAGAAACGTATTCGAAGCCGTGAGATTAGTTTTATTGTTTCTCGGCACCACCGTATCGTTTCGTGTCGTATAAAGTTTTATCATCTGATTCTTTGCTGCTAATGCTACTCCGCTGATAGTGATAACCTCGCTGTCCGCTATTGTTCTCCCGCTGAGCGTCGCTACCTTGTATTTGTTGTCGTACGTTATATATGGGAACGGCGGATTAACAACAACCATACTGCTATCGACAGGAATGCCAAACTTCAGGACAAGTCCATTCATTCCCAAGCCGTTATCGAACGGGGAAATTGTAAACGATGAACTGAAATAAACTTTCCAGGGTTTAACCGGGACAGACTTGTGCTTATTCTTCAGGTCAACCGCGAGCGCCAGACTGTCGGGAGTGAATGTCCTGAAATAACTCGGCAAAAACTTTGTTTCAACATTGCCGAAATTTATCCCTATTCTGTTTTCTTCCGGGCCTAACCATACTGAATAAGAATGAGAAGGCAGCGGAGAAGTTTGCGACCAGTGTTCTCGTGTTTCTTCACTCACGGTGTAGCTCCCGGGCCATAAGCTGCTAAATATGAAAATGCCTGAATCATTTGTCGTAGTTGCTGCACTACTGTCGCCAGAGAGAAAGACTTGCCAGTTTGCAAGAGGCATATCGCCTGAATCCCGAACTCCATTGCCGTTCGCATCATGAAAGACGATTCCCCGAACTGAGCCGGGAACAATTTGGTAAGATCCTATGTCAATGTGGGTAAATGTCGTTTCCGGCAAAAGAGAAACCCCACGAGCCGACGACTGAGACCACCATCCTTGTGGATAGCTAATGTATACTAAATACGATCCGGGCCAAAGTCCCGAAAATAAATAAGAGCCGCTGCTATCGCTCATAGTCGTTCCACCACTTTTACCAGTTAAATATACAGTCCACCCGGCAAGCGATGTTTCTCCGGAATCTCGCAAGCCGTTACGATTGGCATCATTATAAATTGTGCCCCGAATAGCCGCTGTCTTTGAAATTGTATAATTTCCGAAATCAACCGAATCCCGAATTGTATTGCTGTCAAGTGACAATGACCAGGTTTTCGTTGGGGGAAACGATTGCAACCATCCGTCTGGTGGTTGAGTTTCACTAAGGGAATAGTTTCCCGGTTCGAGCGAATCCACTCGATAGTGGCCGTTGCTGTCTGTAACGACAGAGAAAAATGCACTGAACGGTCCCCAAATATTTACACCCCAGTTTGAGATACCATGCTCGCCACCATCTCGATTGCTGCTACGATTTGTGTCATCAAAGACAGTGCCGGCAATCGAAGAAGAATGATTAATATAGTAATTGCCAAAATCGATATTCTGCATTACTCCACCCGATGGAGTCGTTGTAATTCCCCACGTTGAACCACCGGGATACGATTGTCGCCACCATAATTCATCTGACTCCGAGATGAGATAATTATTGGGGGTATAGATATTAAATGTGTAATTGCCGAGAGAATCGGTGAGCACGTCCGGGTCAATACCCCACTCGGTGGGCTCAATATGAATATCCCAATTGGGAATCCCCGGTTCGCCTGCGTCTTTCACGCCATTGTGGTTGAGGTCGTTGAACTTCATGCCCTGGATGACAGTGAGTGAACCGTGAGCGCCGAAATTGAGGCTATCGATTATCGTATCGGGAGTACTCAGAGAAACATTCCATGTACCGCCCGGAGGAGATGTTTGTGTCCATCCGGTCCGTAAGCTTTCACTTATCGTGTAACTTCCTTGAGGAAGTGGAATTTGATAAAAACCAGGAGTGGGATTAATAGCGGAGCCCGAAATCATAGTAAAGATAACCGGGCCATTTATTTTTATTAACCATCCGCTCAATCCTACTTCACTCAGTTGAGGTTCCCAGATACCGTTTCCGTTCTCATCCCCGAATGTATAACCGGAGATTGTCCCGCCCTGGTCGAAGATAACCACGTCATCCACAAACCAACCGGGAAAATTGTTAGCCACCGAATCTCCGGTATCAAAGTAAAAGCGAATTTTTATAGTTTGATTGACATACGGAGTAAGGTCGTAAGAAGTGATTTGCCATCCCAAGCTGTTGCCCGTACGGCCGGCGGTCAGGCTTCCCGGGAAATGAGTCCACGAACTGCCGTTATCTGTCGTTACATCGACCATACAGTAATCCCATTTTCGCTCTGTGATAAAATTCTCATAAAATACGAGTTTGACCGAACCGATTGCTCCTGAAAGATTTACTGACGGGGAAATAAGCGCAGTGTTAACTCTATGTCCTGTATTGTAGTTTCCGGAATCTTCAATTCCGCACCACCAGCTATGAGTCGGCGAGCTTGCATCACGTGTCGTTTGATGCCAGATGTCGGCAGAGCCGCCGTACGTTGCTGTTGTCCAGCCATTCGTTCCGTTTTCCATATTGTCGTACAGAAAAATGGTCGAGCTTGTTTGCATGCTTTTATTAATCTTAATGCCGAAGTCAGAGTGTGCCGTACCAAAGGTTGTTCCGTTCATTTTATTGAATGCAACACGACTTTGGTACACTCGTAATTGCTCTGCCGCTTTTATTAAACGTTCCTGAAGTGCGAAATTCTTGTGCACCTGGGGTTGTGCAGTGTATGCAATCTGTGGAAGCGTTAAGAAAACGACAATCACTGCTAACACCATACTATCGAATAAAATTTTTAGCCTTCCCAACCCTGGAAAGCTTCGTTGTAAGTCATATATTTGTTTCACGGTATTTCTCCTTCAATTATTTTGTTAACAACCCCGCAAAAAATGGGATTACGTTATTCTACTTTTATTTGATCAAAATCATCTTCTTCACATCGGAAAACGTTCCGGCATTCAACCGGATGAAGTATAATCCGCTGGGTAAATTACTTGCATTGAACTCCACTGACTTACTCCCTGCCTGCTGTAACTCATCGACGAGTTTCGTTACTTCTCTTCCCAACACATCATACACCGTCAGGCGCACATAAGAATCTTTCGGAAGATCATACCGAATAATCGTGGTAGGATTAAACGGATTGGGATAATTCTGTTCAAGGGCAAACGACTTTGGAATTATGTTTGCCGTTTCTTTGTCCCCTGGTGCTGCTGGCGGTAGTTCGTTGGTCGGCACAATTCTGATACGTTTTGATGCACTCACCGCACTTGTTGAAGATGCAAGAATCAGTTTCCCATCCTGATTTACTTTCACCCAGTAACCTCTTCCCGGCTGAATGCTGTCACTTGTAGAATATCCCTTTGCATATGCAAAAAAAGTTGAAGTCTCAATACCACCCGGGTCCGAAGTGATTCTCGAAACAGCGATTGGCATTGACAGGGAGCCAATCATATTCCATCCTTCACGGACATCCACTGTATCCTGTGCCAGGATATCTCCATTCATTGAAACGTATTGATTATTGCTCAACTTGATCCAGTAACCGAGTCCATTTACAAGTGTATCTTTGATGACATATGAACCTTCATAGAAGAATGCGTTAGAGCCAGCAAAAGGAAAGAGAGCCGACTTACGATAATCTTGAACTGTTAATGGTACCGACACCATATTCCATCCGATATTCATGGAGTAAATAAATACATCGGGTATGGTTACGATTTCGTTTGAATATTCACTTTCAAAACCAGCACTGTCGACTTCCGTAAGGCGAAAGTGATATGTATAGCCATTCATGAGTCCATGGATGATCTTCGTCGTATCTGAAATTCCCCCCGTCGTTGAATCAATGAGAGTAATCGGGCGAGACACGGTATCTCCATAAATGCGATACCGCATGAAATCGGCGTGGTTGTCTTTGTGCCAATTTAACAAGACCTGTCCGTTGCCCGGAATCGCACTGACATTGGGCTGAAATAGACCCGGAATAGCAGCAGGTTCGTTCGAATAATCATTTTCAACGCCTGCACTGTCGACTGCTACGATACGAAAGTGATATGTAATGCCTTTGGCAAGTTCATTCAAAATCTTTGTCGTGTCGGTTACCCCGCCGATCGTCGAATCGAGCAGAGTGATCGGGTGCAGCAAGGTATCTCCGTAGATGCGATAGCGCAGGAAGTCAGTTCGATCATCCTTGCCCCAATGCAACATAATTTCATGAATTCCGGAAATTGCAGTGAGATACATCGGCGGACCCGATGTCGTATTAACTTCATTTGAATAGTCATTCTCAAAGCCGGTGTTGTCCAATGCCGTGATCCGGAAGTAATACTTCTTACCGTCCACAAGCCCTGTGACAACTTTTGTTGTATCGGTTACACCTCCCGTTGTCAAATAGACTGGAATCGTCGGGTGAGGCACCGTATCGGCATAAACACGATAGCGCATGAAATCAGGATGATGGTCTCTGGTCCAGTTCAACATTATTATTCCGTTTCCGGGAACTGAGGCAAGTTTCCGCGATGAGGGCTTGCCTGATACCGACATAGGTCGCATCACCAGAGCGTTAGTATTGCTCAGGTCAATGACATTTTTGCCTGCCGCAGTGCTGGGAGAAGTGCCAAATGCAGCAAGATTGATTGCCGAGCAACTTGCCACCTGCGACAAAGGCCATCTCCACACGCCGGCACCGGTAGTTCCTGCAAAAAGAGTTCCCGAGACCGACGAATCCGGAGAAACCGCAAGAGCATGAACACAGTTGCTCTTCAATCCGGAATTGATAGTGGTCCAGCTTGCACCGTTATCGGTCGAAAGAAATATTCCGCCGCTCGTTCCTGCAAAGAGGTCCATGCCGCCTGCCCCGTTAGGAAAGACTGCAAGCGAATAGAAGGGTATGAATCCTGAAATGACATTGGTCCAGCTTGTGCCGTTATCTGTGGAACGAAAAAGACCTTCATCATCCCACACATTGCGGTATTCCAATCCGGCAAATAAATACGAACCATAAGCAGCAACACAGTGGATTTGATGTACACCTGTCATCCCTCCGCGAATATTAACCCAATTTGCTCCATTGTCGGTGGAAAGCCAAGCCGCGTTCTTATAGTAGGCAACGACCTTTGCACCGCTGATTGCAAAACCCCATGCGGATGTCATACAATTGGTGTCACGCGTCCAGCTTGTGCCGTAATCCGTGGATTGGTAGATGCCCTTACCACCGGCAAAGATGGTAGTGCCCACTCCACTGGTTGAGGGTGAAACGGCAAATGCCTCTATGCACTTTGTCGGACCTCCTTTACACGGCTTGATACCGCCGGGGCAGCCGGGGATAAACCAGCTTAAGCCGCTATCAGTGGAATAATAGATTCCGTTACTATATGTTCCGGCAAGAAGATTCGTGTCGGATCCTACACCAGATGGAATTCCGGAAATACAAGTCACTGGGTAGTTCAATCCCGAATCGGAAACAGTCCAACTCTTGCCGCTGTCGATCGAACGATAAAGTCCTCCGCCGGTCATCCCGTCGTAACTACTCACGGCAAAAACATTCATGCCAGAACCTCCGTTGGGGTGGGAAAAAGTAAAAGAGTTGATATACCAATTCGTCAGACCAGGTTGCACTGCAGTCCAGCTTGTATCCTTGTTGATCATTTCCGACAAGGGAAGTCTCCACACACCGCTGGCGGCAGTCCCTGCAAATAGATTCGTCGCGCCTGTTCCCCCAGGAGAAGAGAGAGCCAAAGCATTCACATGATTACCCAACAATCCTGAATTTAGTGCGGTCCAGCTCGCACCGTAATCGGTGGAAAGACACACCCCACCATAAGTGGCTGTAAAAAAATATGTGCCACCTGTTCCGTTGTTGGCCACGATGATAGGACTACAATAACCGCCCGCCATGCTGGTAGCAGTCCAACTTGTACCGTTGTCAGTGGAACGAAAGATACCATTGTCATTTGTACATGCAAAAAGATTAGTTCCCCCTTTCCCATTGGGACAGACGACAAGGGAACTGACATCAGTGCTCGTCAAACCGGAATCGATGGCAGTCCAGCTTGTACCGTTATTGGTCGATCGAAATACACCGCCAGCCAAAGGCCCCGCATTCCTAGCTCCGGCAAAAAGATTTATCAACCCCGATGAGTCAGGGGAAGAGAAGGCAACAGCAGAGATAGAAGTATTTGTTACCCCTGAATTGACGGTAGTCCAGCTTGCGCCATTGTCTGTCGATCGAAAGACGCCGCTATCCACTCCGGCAAAGATAGTTCCGGAGCTGTCAGGACTGAGTGCAAAAGACACATTACCGTTTCCCAACCCGTATCCAGTCCAACTTGTGCCGTCATCGGTAGAACGACCAACTCCTCCACTGCTCGTCCCCACAAGGAGTGTAAAACCGGTTGTCCCGCCACTGGCAGGAGAGACGAGAAAAGAATTGAAATTTGTTCCTTCAAATCCAGATGTAGTCCAAGTTGTTCCATTGTCGGTAGATCGGAACAATCCCCCCGTCTCAAGTCCGGCAAAGAGACTGGTGGGAGAAGAGGCAACTGCTGAGACACCGGTGTTTGGCAGAGCAGATGATATCCAACTTGTGCCGTTGTCGGTAGAACGAAAAATTCCGTTCCCCGTCCCGGCAATGATACTGTAATTTCCTGACCCGTCACCAACCGGAGAAACGGCCAGAGCATTGACATTTCCCGTCAATCCTGAATTGACGGCAGTCCAGCTCGTTCCGTTGTCGGTAGAAAGAAAAACTCCACCGCTTGTTCCGGCAAAAAGGTTCGTGGCGCCTGTCCCGCCGCTAGCGGGAGAGACTGCGAATGACGAGACAGAATAGCCCGTCAAGCCAGTACTTACATTAGACCAGTTCGAACCATTGTCAGTCGAGAGAAAGACATTCCCTTCGCCGGTACCTGCAAAGATATTCATCCCGCCCGCCCCGTTTGGAGACGCCGCCAAAGCATATACATCGAAGTCCGTCAATCCTGATTTGACGCGAGTCCAGTTTGTGCCATAGTTGGTGGAGCGAAAAACTCCCGCGCTGGGAGTCCCGGCAAAAATCGTCGTGCCGCTCACGACAAGCGCACGGATATTAAGGTCTGTCAATCCGGAGCTAACGTCATTCCAGCTTGAACCATTATCGGTAGAACGATATATCCCATCATAGCTATATCCGATTCCAGCAAAGACCATAGTATCAATGACTGCAAAAGCATTGGCAACACCTACCTTCAACGATATCCATGTCATTCCGTTATCGGTAGAAAGCAGTAAAGTGTAGCCCCCAGCAATCACACTCGCACCGGAGAAAATAAGAGAATAGACAGGGGTGTAGTTCGGCTGTGCCAGATTCACCGAAGTCCAGCTTATACCGTTGTCATTGGAACGAAAAATTCCTGTTCCTGTACCGGCAAAGAGGTTCGTACCGTTCACTCCAAAACAATAAACTGTGCCACCACTGGGTCCGTGGGTTTGCACCCACTGAGCGATCGATGTGGCTGGAGAAAATAATACAGCCACGATTAAGATTGCAAATATTTTGCAGATGTTTTTCATCATGAACTCCTTTCTCGGAAATTCACGAGACTCTCGCGGGAAAGAAAGTACAACCAAACTCGACGCGGGACCGCGTGATTATCTTTCTTCACTATAAACTGTGTTGGGCTTTTGAAGTCCCTTCCTCATTATTTCTTATTTCACCAGCATCATCTTCTTCACATCGGAAAATGTTCCGGCGTTCAAACGGATGAAATATAATCCGCTCGGCAAATTACTTGCATTGAACTCCACCGACTTACTCCCCGCTTGCTGTAACTCATCGACAAGTATCGTTACCTGTCTTCCCAACACATCATAGACCATCAGCCGCACATGAACACTTGTGGGCAGATCATAACCGATGGTCGTCGTAGGATTGAACGGATTGGGATAATTTTGCCGGAGATTGAACCGCTTCGGGATGGGTATTGTCGCTATCACCTGCGGAGTCCTGTGAGATGCCGAAGATGAGCTGTCGATATGGAGGTACGATATATCGGTCACAGGCCTGACCGCTGTCAATGTTAACTTCGGAGAATTTCCCCCCGGCTTCCAATACGTGTAATCAATCGGTCCGCAGAAAGCAGAATCGATTTTCCGTATGGTTTGATAGAGACTGAGCGCATCGAGCGAATCATATCCGGCAGGCATCTGGCAAATTCCGTTCACAGACGACATGTACTGATCGAGCACATCGGTAATAACATAAATCGATTTTCCATTGAGCGGATTTGCACCACCCTCATCGAAAATCAGATCGCCGAAACCAAACGCGGTAACGCCGTACAGACTTGCAAGAAGATTAACCTTGAGAGCGGTTGCTTCGGCAAAGAGTATATTATTTTGTTTTGATGGAGGCCATGAACTCACCACCTTGGAAATCGGACTGAGACACGTCGGTGACCCCGTGTGCATGTTCCCCCAGCTGTCGACGAGCGATTTGACGACATCCGTATATTTCTTCATCAGGACCGTATGAGACGAATGCACATCGCGAGTGAGACCGATTTGAATAGTATGCCCTGCCATTACCGCCATCAGCATATCAACAGCGTTTGGTTTCGTGTATTGGTAAATTGTGGAATTTATGTACATGGCCTTCGCCGACTTTATACCACCGGGGAATGTCCAAACCGGCTTGACGCTTTGCTTGAGCGATGTTCCCGGTTTGGGACTCATGCACACACCCTGGATCTGCACGGTATCGCCATAAAGCAATCCATCAGGAAAACTCAGTACGACCGTTAATCTCGCGGCGTCGTACGTCTGCGTCGCAGCGGGCTGAACCACCAAACTATCAACGATCGCGTACTTGAACGTAATCTTCAAACCTGTTACAGCGGTCGTATACCATGTACTGACAAGGTTCTGCAATCCCGTTGCGAAGAACGCCTGAGAAACGAGTAATTTGTTGATCGCCTTTCCGTACGTTTTCCCATCCGAGCTTTTTGCCAGAGCGATACTGTCCGACATGAACGTACGATATCCGAGGTTGAATGTGCTGTCAAAACTGTTATAGAAATCGGCATTCGTGTAAAACTCTCCGGTACTAAGTTTGACAACGATCGGCTGAAAGTTCGGCGGAACCGTTTGTACCCAGCGTGACTGCAGAGATTCTTTAAGAATGTATGTTCCTCTGCAAAGAGAATCGATGAAGTAATTCCCGCTGCTGTCGGTAGTAACTTGCCGCTGAAATGGGATGCCAAAACAATCATTCCCGTTGATTGTAATTGTCCAGCTACCAACGCTGTGCCCGTTTGCATAGCAATGACCGCTGATGATTGCACCATTATTTGGGACTTCTCCGAAATTCGCAGTGTCGATGTGCGCGCTCTCGGACAAATCAAAATCATAATAGCCATCGACCGGCGAGATCATGATCCAACCGGAAGGTCTGCCCGCATCAATTTCATAATATCCCGAATAAAGGCTATCAAACATATAATGACCTGTGCTGTCCGAGTATGTGGTTCGGTCGTAATCACCGTAGAGGTCCACCTCGATTCCTGCGATACCGGTTTCACCGCTGTCCTTAACTCCATTCTTATTCCTATCGTAGAATAACCATCCACCGATGGACGAACTCCTGCTGGAAAGAAAACCGCCGAAATTTGCAGTGTCAATCGTGATGCCGCCGAGAAGATTGTCAAATTCATAATACTGCGATGGCGGCGACGAGAAATACCAATAATAAGAGTTCGCTGCCACGATGTAGGATCCGGGATAAAGACTATCAATCATAAAATGACCCGTGCTGTCCGAAAATACGGTGCGGTTGTCATCGCCGGTGAGGTCCACTTCAATCCCTGCGATCCCGGCTTCACCACTGTCCCTAACACCGTTTTTATTCAGATCATTGAACAGCAATCCTCCGATGGCGCACGTCTTTCCGTACGGTGGCGGATAATAGTTGCCGAAATTGAGACCGGTAATATTTGTTACAAGATCGTGAACGAAAATATCATACGCGCTGCCGTTGAGAGGAAATGTCTGGTAACCGGCATCATCATAAATATAATATTCACCGGTATCGACAACGGCGGCTGAAAAATAACCGGTGGAATCCGTGTATAGATCAAAATAGTCCGGTCCATCAATCTCAACTTCCTGGTTGGGAACCAATATTTCGGAGCTATCCCGAATGCCGTTATCATTCGCATCGCTGAACACATATCCTGAGAGTATTGCACACTGATGCCAATTCCCGAAATTCGCCGTGATGGTACTTTCCGGTGTGGCAAGAGTAATTTGCCGGCTTCCGGACGGAGGCGAAATCGGTGTCCAGCCAGAATCGCCCTGATCGCTGACGGTATATGTACCTGCCGGCAGATAAAAACTATACGCACCGTTGCCATCAGCCCACGCGGTTTCCGAAAACAGATTTCCCGTTGCAGTAATCATCCAATCTCCGTCATTCAATGGCGGATCATTCAGAGTCCCGGAGGCCGTTTTGGTTGATGTCAAAATATGCAACTCCACTGATCGTTCCGCCGGTAAATACGATAACGTTATCGATGTACCATCCCGGAAAATCATTGCTGAGCTCATCTCCGGTATCAAAGTGAAAACGGATATTGATGGTTTGATTAGCGTAGGCACTAAGATCGACATCCATAATGATCCATCCGGCAGTGTTGCCGGAACTGGAATTGGTGTCATTCCATGTTGCACCACCGTCGGTGCTGACACCGACCGAGCAGAAATCTTTTCCACCCTGAGTATTAAAATTTTCATTGAACAAAAGATGGATCGGTAATGTAGCTCCGGTAAGATTGATCGGCGGGGAAACGAGAGACTGATCGACTCGGCTGCCGGTATTGTAGTTGCCGGTGCTGTCGATCCCGCACCACCAGGAATGTGTGGGCGAGACGTACGATGCCGTATCCTGATGCCAAAGAGTATCGGCATGCGTGTCGACAGTCCATCCGTTAATGCCGCTCTCCATGTCGTCGAGGAAATAAACTCCGCTCGAAGTTTTGGCCTGTTTATTGAAAACGATCTTCGCGTTGTGAGTTACCTTCTTCGAAGAAGTTTTCAGACCTTGCGGTTTATGTTTCTTACGGATCTGTTGCTTGATTGTTTTTTTTGCTGTCTTCAAAACCCGTTGAGGATGCGGATGTTTGATTGTGCGAGCACTTTCGGCTGCAAACGAAAAACAGTTTGTGGCGAACAGGAACAGTGCAATAATGAGAATTAATATTTTAATGGCGTAGCGGGATGCGCCCGAAAAGAAGTAGAAAGAGTTCATAAAAACTCCCTTCGAAAGAAGTCGACAGCAAGAGGATTAAAAAGCAGGAACAGGTAGGAAGTGATACGGTAATCTACCGCTCTTTGTTGACAAAATCAAGCCGTGAAGTTTAAATTACTCTCCCTTTTTCTTCACTCCCACGTCGCCAAAATGGCGAAATATACACTGTTTTTCACAATATTAAACGGCTTGAGCGTCCAACATTGATTCCTATTTCAAACCGTACTTTTTGATATGTTCATATCCGATATAAGAAACTCCGCCAAGCTCAATCGACTGCAAAATGGTCTGCCATGTCCCGAATTTTTCCTGATTTTCCATTTCTAATTTCCAGGGAGACATGAGATCGGGTTTTCCCTGAAAAACATTGCCGAAGACATCCGGCGATTGAACGGCAAACGGATTATCGAAAAACCACAATGAATTGGGATGAGAAAAAGTGGGCTTGACGAATAACGATTCTGAACGTAATGTGTTTATCTCCCTCAAAGAACTGTCCGGCTTTTGTTCCTGACTGCTTCCCATGCTCGTCAGCACAAAAAGAAGGATCACCACAGCTCCGAATTGAGAGAAACATTTTTCAAGGTTCATATCAACTTCATCGATTATGTCCCTCGTGCATTTCCAAACAACGACCACAAAAAAGCACCGATCGCTAACGGGAGAAGTATCTCACTGCCGATTGCACCCGGCGGCGGGCTTGCAATTTCCAACGGCTTCAGATGACCGGCGGCAATTCTCAAAATCTGTTCGATTGCCGAAACACCGAGCATCGCCGGAACAAAAAACCGGTACCGGAAAATCACCAGCCAGTAAAACAGCGCAAGCAAGAATTGTAACGCTCCCCATTGAGCGAATAGCGCAATTATGTTTGTCCCGCCCGGCACGTCAACGACAATTCCTGCAATAGAGTTCGCTCCTCCGTCCGGCGCGAAGATATGAATGAGACTCCGAACCGTACTGACAACTGCAATCACAATCAAAAAATAAAAAGGGATTTTCGGACCTGAATATTCTTGATTGACCGCAGGAAATAAACGCGCCCAATCCATAATTGTTACTCCGTTTTCTGATGCGTCGTATCGTCAGGCACGAATTCCAGAACAATGGAGTTCATGCAAAAACGCTTTCCGGTCGGCGGCGGACCGTCGTCAAACAGATGCCCGAGATGACTTCCGCACCGCCCGCATTGCACTTCCGTTCTGTTCATTCCATACGAATCGTCCGGCAGGTAAATAACTGCATTTTTTCTAAAAGTTTCGAAAAAGCTGGGCCAGCCGCACGAGCTTGCAAACTTCGTATCGGACCGGAACAATTTGTTGCCGCACACAGCGCAATAATATGTGCCGAGGCCCGTAAAATCCCAATACTTTCCGGTGAACGGACGTTCGGTGTCTTTTTCCCGCGCAACAGCATACACATCTTCGGGAAGAACCTTTTTCCATTCGGCATTCGTGATTTTCAAAACCGTGGTATCGGTTCGTGAATAATATGGATTTCCGGTTGAATCTTTCATTGATGTCGCCTCCGTTTTATTTTGACAGCTTGCCATCGACGAAACTGCGACGGCAAATGAGATTATTGTCAATATTTTATTGAAATTTTTCATTAACATTACTCCTTCACATTTTTTTCCGACCTATCAGCGCACCAATTGCCATGCCGATAACAATGCCGCATCCGACGCCAATCGGAAGGTTATTCATTGCCACTCCTGCACCCGCGCCGATTGCCATACCGAGCCCTATCCCTCTTAACATGAAACTACCGGTTTTTCGTGCCGGTACATCGGGAGAATTTTTATCGTCGTTCATTTATCACTCCTTTAATTTTGGTAACCAACGGTTTACCTGACGGCAATATGTTTCGTACTCTTGTCCGAAGGTTTTTCGCAAAGTAAGTTCTTCATAAAAAACGACAAAACAATGTGATAACAGAAAGAGTATCCCGGTATAACCAAGAAGCCACAACGATTGATAGAAAAGCGCCGCACCGGCAATGGAAACGATCGCACCAACGTACATTGGATTCCGGACGAATCGGTACGGACCCTGAATCACCAGTTTCCGGGGCGGATCGAATGGTGCCGGCGTACCTTTTCCGGTTGATACAAATGTCAAAATGCACGACAGCGCAACCACTGCACCGACGATTCCGACAACCATCCCGGCAACCTGCGGCAGTTCAATCACCGTTGGGCGGACAATACCCGACCAAGTTAAAAGACGTGCCGGAACATAAATAAGGACAAGACCGATAAAGATCGTCGCATAAATGATTGTACGAATAATAACAAACATATTGCCCTTCAGGTACTGTCCTAATTTGTGCGGTCGGGTCTTTCGACCCGACCGAAACCCGCTGATATCAGGTCGTCCCGAAGGGATCCCCTTGGGAAAAGACCTGACATCACCCAGATCCGTTTCATATTAGGACAGCACCGCCCTTCAACGAATTTAGGAAATATTGTTCGAATTCCTGTCCTCGCGACTCACAAATTTATTTGGAAGCCGATGCCTGTCCGATATTAAACACCATTCCGTACGGATCTCTGATGTAACAGCGCGGCACGGAAGGATCCTCTTCGATCACGATGCAACCGGCGGCGACAAGTTTTTTCTTCGTCGCCTGAATATCCTGAACAAGAAATTCAAACACCGGTCCGTGGTCATCTCCCTTTTCGACAAATAAACAAAACGATCCGGTCTCGAAGCCGACGATTTCCGGATATTCTTTGGTCACCTGCAAACCAAGCACGGATTTATAAAATTGAATCGCCTCCGGCCATTTTTTGGTTCGGATGATAATGTCTCTGGAGGATTTGAATTTTGAGGGCATGGTGGTCTCATTTATAATTTTAATTTCTATTCGACTGAGAGAACGAAGTAGATGCTTGAATTTTTCTTGGTCAATAAATATGGCATCGTTCGGTCTAAACCACTGAAGTATTTTGCAATTTTTTATTTCATCTATTCCGACTCCTCTATTGTGGATAATTGAACGTCTGATGAGGCGCATGTCTCCAAAAACAATACTCTCCACGAATTTCTTCTCGACTTTAAACAAATCTGCGATCCTTTGTCGAGATTGATCATCCCAATATTGATAGATAGACACGAATGCCATATTTCCAATAAAGATATGATTAGTTCCACCACCGCTATTCCGGGATTTGAAGTCCTGATGAGTGCTTTGATGATAGCGGACTGCATCAGGATTATTCGGATCACCATCACCGTAGATGGTCCACGCCGAATCCAGAAATTGTTTTTGAATTTCAACCGGTTGATCGGTTTGGGATTGTTGCAGGAAATTCTTTTGGAATTTTTCAATTTCAATAAGGTTGAGATCAAAGCCACGAAGTGAATCAAAGTAAACGCCAGTGATTGCGTGAACCACTTGACCAAAATCGTTTAATATGTTCTTGATCTCATCATTATGAGACATTGGTACGACCTTTCTCTCATCTCGAATCCGTTATATGTCTATCATTTTAAATTTCATTTAAGACCTTTTTTTGTAAAGACATAAAAAGAACTTGGAGATGCCCACATATTATGTTCGGTTTGCTCAATAAATGTAGTATCTGATCGTGCAGTAAAGGCAGAATGTGATAACTCCAATATCCGCGCAACATAGAATTTACTATCCAAGTAATGTTCTACCGTAAATTTTTCATCTGTAGAATAAGTAATAAATGAACGAAAATCGACGGGGGAATTGGATGAATCGAAATTTGCAATTTGAATTGGTGTCAGCAGTGGTGTATGATCTACCTGAAATTCTAAGTGCCGCCCTTCTGAATATTCTTCTCGATATTCTTGTCGGTATTCCTCTTCAGGAAAATAAATTAGAGTATCACTTGACAACACAGGGTATGAAGGCATTAAGATAATTTCACCCGAAACAAGATTATAAGCTGCTTGAGATATTGTGGTATGAGGAGGAATAAAAGTTATACGCTCAGGTTTAGTTATGCGGGTTAATGAGTTACTGAAAGTTTGTTGAAACCATTCGCTGGAACTTTTGTTTGTCTTTTTTTCATCTCCATTTACAAACCCGCGAAGAAAGTTTGTAAACCAATACTCGGACGAACTGACTGCTTTTGTCTGCTCTTCTCCAATGGTCGAAGTACTGCCACTCGTTGCCATCGTTATACTTTCGTCCCAGTAATCATGCTTAGTTGTTCCCGTAATAAATGAGCATTTTTTCCAGTCGATATAAAGCGGGTATTCAGTTTTATTGTGAATAAATATTCCCATAACACCATTTTCACCCCAAAACATATAAACAACTCGTAAAGTATCATTTTCAAAGAAAAGATAGTTGTCATGAGAGCGGCAATTAGTTGAACCAACCTCGACAACCTGAAGAAGCATTGGGGATGGACATCCCTCAAAAAATAGCAACAATAAAAAACAAATAATCATAGGTATTGTTTTCATTGTTATCCTTTTTTAAAAGTTGTTAGTTCTTATGCTATGCAGTGCAATACTAGGAAAAGAATCCATTTCTCCCCCTTCCGCAAATATACATCTTCTTTTGTCAAACCTCAAGAACCGGTTTTGTCTCAATTTTGGAACTATAAAAAAACCGTCTCGGTTCTACCTCGTCGGCAATTGCCATAACATCCTCTCCTTAAATAAGGAGAGGATTATAGGTGAGGTCTTCATCAATCTTCAGCGACAACCTATTTTCTCTTGTCATTGTATTCCCGATTAATTATATTTGATGCTCGTAAAATATATTTAACCTATTGCTTATGAAGTATTGTTTCCTTGTTTGTTTATTCATAACAACCGCTTTTTCGCAACATTCTGAAACTATTTCCTCGTTCTCCGAAACCGGCACTGTTGCATTCAACGACCGACCATCTGCCGGAGAACGTTTCTTTTCCGACAATGATTTCGACGTTTCCGCCTCACCACTGTTCAATCAGGATTCAACTGCCGATACGTCGAACCACGCGCAACCGCTGAAATGGTACACGATGCTTCAGCGGATTCCCGGCGACTGGAATACGGTTTGGAAAATTTCCATCAGCAAATCGATGCTGCCGACGATAGGAGTCATCACGGGTCTCACACTTGTCATGGTCGTCGCCGACCAGCCGCTGGAAGATTACGCGACGCACGCGTATTTTCACAATCAGACCATACGCAACTTCAGCGATTTCTTCGAGTATGTCGGCGACGGTCGGCCGCAATTCGGACTTTCCGCTGCGTTCGCTGTCGGCGGTTTCCTGACGCACAGCGACCGCGCGTTGCGCACCGCCAGCCAGATGACCGAAGCGATACTCGCCTGCGGTGCGGTCATCCAGGTCATGAAACATCTTACCGGCAGGGAAAGCCCGTTCGTTTCAACGGAACGGAACGGCCGGTGGGATTTATTTCCGAACCAGATCGATTACGCAAATAAAGTTCCGCATTACGACGCGTTCCCGTCGGGACATATCGCCACAACAATGACCACACTGACCGTTCTGCTGGAAAATTATCCGGAAACAAAACCGTGGCTTCAGCCGATCAGCTACGTCATCGTCGGAGCCGTCGGTGCGGCACTCTGCACGACCGGCATTCACTGGTGGAGCGATTTTCCGCTGGGCGTTTACCTCGGTTATCAATTCGGCATGGTGGCGGCTCATCCCGAAATCACCGGAGATTCAAAACCGGCTGAAAATGAATCATCCGGATTAACTTTTTCTCCATCGATCAGCAGTATGGGCGAAGCAATAACACTTTCATATCACTTCTAAAAAAAATCCCGGCAGAGCGTGCCGGGACTTTTCAAACGTTCACTATTTCGGATTATTTATTTTTTGATCGGATAATCCGGAACCGGCGGAATATCGTGTTCCTGTGTTTTCAGCGAATCCATAATCACTTCGATCGCTTTATTCAACTGCTCATCATCGCCGGCAAATTCCTTTGCGGGATCGTTATCCACAACGATATCCGGATCGACGCCGTGTCCTTCAATGATCCAGCCTTTGCCGTCGGCATCGTACGGAGAAAATTCCGGTTTCATGAGGAAACCGCCGTCGAGCAGAGGCAAACTTCCGCGGATACCGACCACGCCGCCCCACGTTCGTTTGCCGATGAGCGGTCCGATTTTCGCTTTCTTGAACCGATACGGGAACAGATCGCCGTCGGATGCGGAGAACTCATCGATCAGGCAGACTTTTGGTCCCCACAGCAGTTCATTCGGATTCGTAGACGGCGCGGTATTGCGCGCAACTTCGATCATCGAAATTTCCCGCCGCAGTCGCTCGATCAGCATCGGTGAAACATTGCCGCCGCCGTTACCGCGGTCGTCGATAATCAACGCTTTCTTCCTCAATTGCGGATAAAAATGTTTGACAAATTCATTCAGTCCGTCGGTTCCCATGTCGGGCACATGGATATATCCCACTTTGCCGTTGGTGGCTTTTTCAACTTTGGCGATATTATTTTCAACCCAATTATAATAGTAGAGACTGCTTTCGTTGCCGATCGGAATCACCACGACATCGCGGCTTCCCTGCATTTCGGGAGACGAATTCAGTTTGAGTGTCACCTGTTTATCCACGGTATTGACGAGCGATTCATAAATATCGGTCATTTTATCCGTCGGCTTGCCATTGACTGCAAGGATATAATCGCCTTCTTTTGCATTGACGCCGATTTCGGTCAGCGGTGAGCGTGTCGACTTATCCCAGTTCTCGCCTTTCAGAATTTTTTTGATGCGATAATATTTTGAGTTTTTATCGCGTTCCAGTTGTGCACCGAGAAGTCCAGTCATGATCCGTTTCGGTGCGGGCACATCTCCGCCGCCGACATAGGTATGACCGGAACTGAGTTCGCCAATCACTTCGCCGAGAATATAGGTAAGGTCTGCACGGTTGTTGACATACTGAACGAGCGGTTCATATTTTTTGCGGATGCCTGTCCAGTCGACACCGTTCATGTTCGGTGCATAAAAGAAATCTCTCATCTGGCGCCAGCATTCGTTATAAATTTGAGCCCATTCCTGATGACGGTCGAGATTCACTTCCATACCGGAGAGGTCCAATTTATCTTTGAAATCGATTTTTCCTTTCGGCACATCGATAATATAAAAGGCGCCGTCTTTCCCGATGAGAAATTTTTTCTGATCCGCAGAGACTTCAAATCCTCCGATATCGGCAAGATTTGTTTCTTTCAATTCTCCCAGATCGTACATCTGAAATTGCGGTTTCTCATCTTTACTGCCGCGGCGCATATAATAGAGATCGGTTCCGACCGATTTGAGATCCCCGTAGGATGACGGTTGAATCGGAAGTGCGGCAATACGGTCTTTCAAACCGTCGACATCGACACTCACCGTTACTGTTGCTTCTTTTTTATCACCATCTTTTTTCGGTTTTGCTTCATCGGATTTCGGCTGATCGGATTTTTCCGCCACTTCATCGCTTTTCGGTTTGAACGGCGAGTCGACCGATTTCGTCAGCGTCACAAGATAAATTCTCGACATATCCTGGTACGTGTAATCGAATTCATTCCATCCGTAGGTCGGGTTGAAATCTCTGTCGGAAACAAAGAACAGATATTTGCCGTCGGAGCTGAATTCCGGAGTGCCGGCAGAATACCAGCCATCGGTCACCGGATACGATTCTTTTTTCTCCAGAGAATAGAGATAGACTTTCGACATCATTTCCACTTCGGTCTTTCCATAAGCAATCCACTTGCTGTCGGGCGACCAGGTATACTCGCTGAATTCCCATGCCTGCGCCTGTGCGACTTCCACGATCGATTTTGAAGCGACATCGACATACCGGAGCCGCAATTTTTTATCCGCCCAGAGAATTTTCTTGCCGTCGGGCGACCAATAAATCTGGTATTTGTAGTTGTCGCTTCCTTTGGTTAACTGCGTCGCCGGGGCGCTTCCGTCCTGCGGTTCGATATAAATCTCGTCTTCGCCGGTAGCATCGGAGATAAATGCGATCCATTTTCCATCGGGCGACCATTTTGAATCCCGCTCATGCACGCCGGGCGTATTGGTAATATTCCGTGTCGCACCGTTTTTCGCCGGCACCGTGAAAATATCGCCATGGGCGCCGAACAATGCACGTTTTCCGTCGGGAGAAATTTCAAAATTCGAAACCCCGTCGCCGACTTTTTTAATGCCACCCCGTCCGCTCACCAGATCTTCATGAATTTGTATTGAGACCTTTTCCGTTTTCTCGGTCGCCAGATCGAACTTGTAAATATATCCGCCATTTTCAAAAACGATCGCGGCATCACCGAGCGACGGAAACTTGATATCGAAATCGGTGAATGAAGTCAGTTGCCGGGTTTCTTTCGAAGCGAGATCATAGACATACAGGTTCATCCGTTTGAGACTGTCGCGATCGGAGAGGAAATAAATTTTATTGCCGCTCCACATCGGATAAATGTCGCCGGCCGGATTGTTCGTGATGTTAGTCGTTTTCTTCGAATCGAAATCGTAAATCCAGATATCGTCGGTCAAGCCGCCGCGATATCGTTTCCACGTGCGGAATTCCCGGAAGATCCGGTTGTATGCAAGCTGTTTATCGTCGGGAGAATACGAGCAGAATCCGCCGCGCGGCAGAGGCAGTTGTTCCGGAATGTCACCATTAATTGAAGTAAGATAGAGCTGTCCTTTAAAATCATTGAACTCACGCATCCTCGAACGGAAAATGATATGAGTATTATCATGCATCCATCCCATGACGATATTGTTCGGTCCCATTCTGTCGGAAACATCGTCGCGGCCGAGTGTTGCGGTGTAGGTCAGGCGTTTGGGAACTCCGCCTTCCGACGGAATCAGGTATACTTCCGTGTTGCCATCGTATTGTCCGGTGAAAGCGATCCACTTTCCGTCGGGAGAAAAATGCGCGAACATTTCAAACCCGACATCGCCGGTCAGCTTGCGCGCAACGCCGCCGGTTGAAGGAACGGTATAGAGATCGCCGGCGTACGTAAAGACAATTTGATTGCCGTGAATGGCGGGGAACCGCAGCAATCTCGATTCTTCCTGCGAGAAAAGCGGCTGAAGGAACATTGCCGCGAGGAAAAGACAGAACGAAATTTTTTTCATATCCTTACTCCATTGTTATTAGAAAGCGATTGGAAAATCCAAATATGATTTATGTATACGATTTTTCGTACGAAAAGTTCGGTTTCGGTGGACAAAGAACGTTTGGAGTGAAATCGCGAACAATGTAAGAAAAGAATTCGGCACAAACAACATGGTAATACGGGTTTTGAAGGGATGAATACATCGAATATTCGGTTAAATGATGTCTCAGGGCTTGTTTATCTGAAAAAGTATCCTTTAATTTTAGGTACAATCCCGTCAACAGCATTATGAAAGTGACACCGTATGATCGATTTAAAAAAGTTACCGACAGGTCCTGATCCGGATCTGAAAAAAAAGCACACCGAAAAAGAAACAGAACAATTAAAAGAAGAAATATTTACGCTTCAGGATAAACTCTATGCCGAACGAAAACATGGCGTGCTGATCGTTCTTCAGGGAATGGACACGGCCGGAAAAGACGGGACCATCCATCACGTTTTCTCCTGCGTCAACCCGATGGGATGTACCGTCCGATCGTTTAAGACGCCGACGGCAGAAGAAGCGTCGCATGACTTTTTGTGGAGAGTGCATCCGCATGTTCCCGCCAAAGGAATGATCGGTATCTTCAACCGCTCGCATTACGAAGATATTTTATTTCCATCCGTTCACAAAACGTTCGAGAAAAAAGTACTCGAGCGGCGATACGACGCCATCAATCATTTTGAAGAATATCTGGTCGATAACGGTATCGTGTTGCTGAAATTTTTCCTGCACATCTCGGAAGAGGAACAAAAGAAACGGATCAGGGAGCGTCTTCACGACTCAAACAAGCATTGGAAATACAGCGCTTCCGATTCGAAAGAAGAGAATTACTGGAGCGATTACATGGGCGTGTATGAACGCATCATCGGGCAATGCAGTCCGGAAATCCCGTGGCTCATCGTGCCGGCCGATCACCGGTGGTACAGAAATTATTTCATTGCCAAAGAAATCGCGAAGACATTGAAAAAATTGAAATCGAAATATCCGTCATAACAACATTTGATGCGGTGCGCGATGGCCCGGCACATTGTCATTATTCCAAAGCCAGCTTCTTTAACTTCGGTTTGATGATGAACTGGCAATAGGGCGCTTGCGGATTGCTGCGATAATAATCCTGATGATAATTTTCCGCAGGATAAAATTTTGTCAGCGGCTGGATTTCGGTAACGATGGCTTGCGTAAAATTCTTCTGTGCTTCCTGCTTCGATTGTTCTGCAATGAGTTTTTGCTCTTCATTGTGAAAGAAAATGACTGAGCGGTATTGTGTCCCGACGTCCGCTCCCTGCCTGTTCATTGTTGTGGGGTCATGGGCATCCCAGAATAAATCCACCAACCGCCGGTAGGTGATCTTCGCCGGGTCGAACGAGATTTGCGCCACCTCGGCATGACCGGTTGTGCCGGAGCATACCTGTTTGTATGTCGGGTTCAGTGTCGTTCCGCCGGCATACCCGGCAACGACCGATTGGACGCCGTCAAGCCGCTCAAAAACCGCCTCGACACACCAAAAACACCCGCCCCCGAACGTTGCTAATTCAAAATTGGTCATACAGTTTTCTATCAAACATAATTATCTTTCCGCAACCAAACAAATTTGCAAAAATCGAACAATCTTTGCAACTTTCTTTCACTTCGCTTCGTCTAAACCTGTAATCCGTTCACCAACTATTGAACATTCTGTGAAGTCTCAATCTTTCATCCTACCGGCAGTATTCTTCGCTGTTATAATCGAATTACTTTTACCTGCGGTTAGCGCTCACGCTGACGATCAAAGCAAGGTTCCCGACACGACAAAGCAGAAAGCTGAAGTTACGGCAGTCCGGGCAACCGAACCGATAACCATCGACGGCGTTCTTTCGGAACAAGAATGGCAACGGCCGGGAATTACCCAATTCACGCAACGGGATCCCATTGAAGGCATTGCGCCCACGCAAAAAACCGAAGTCTGGGTCGCGTACGATGACGCGGCAATGTATATCGCTGCGCGGATGTACGACACGCACCCCGATTCGATCGTCAGCCGCATCGGCAGACGAGATGCATCGCTGACTTCCGATTGGTTCTATGTCGGAATCGATTCGTATCACGACAAACTCACCGGATTTTATTTTGGCGTGTATGCCGGCGGAACAATGACCGACGGAACATTGTACAACGATTCCTGGGATGATAATACGTGGGACGGTGTGTGGGATGCCGCCACGAAAATCGATGATCAGGGATGGACTGTGGAGATGCGCATTCCCTTTTCCCAGTTACGGTTTACGAAAAAGGATCAATATGTGTGGGGAATCAATTTTATTCGCACCATTGCCCGCAACAACGAGCGTGACGATTTCGTGCTCGTTCCGAAAAAAGAAAGCGGCTGGGTGTCGCGGTTTGCCGACCTTACCGGTTTACACGACATTAATCCGCCCCTCAAACTGGAAATTCTTCCGTATGAAGTTTCCACCGGTAAATTTCTTCTTCACGAACCCGGCGATCCGTACAATTCCGGACACGATCTTTCGGAAAATTTCGGCGGCGATCTGAAAGCAGGTTTAGGAAGCAATCTGACACTCAACGCGACGATCAATCCGGATTTCGGACAGGTGGAAGTCGATCCGGCAGTCATTAATCTTACACAATTCGAAACGTACTTTGATGAAAAACGCCCGTTCTTTGTCGAAGGATCGAACTTTTTCGACTTCGGGTCGGGAGGTGCAAACAATAATTGGGGATTCAATTGGGGAGCGCCGACGTTTTTCTACAGCAGGCGGATAGGACGTCCACCGCAAGGAAGCGTACAACACACAACGGACGACGGTCTCAACGACATGTTCTACGACATTCCCGATCATACGACCATTATCGGCGCAGCAAAGCTCACGGGAAAAATTTCTGACAGCTGGACGATCGGCGCCGCACAGGCGGTGACAGCCCGTGAATACGGAAAAACCGACAGTGCCGGTGTGCAGTTTTCCGATGTCGTCGAACCACTAAGCTATTACGGCGTCGTGAGAAGTTTGCATGACTTCGGCCAGGGCCGGCATGCCATCGGATTTTTCGGAACGTTTGTCGATCGGGATCTGAATCATGATTATCTTCAAAGCAGTTTCAACCGGCAATCTTCGACGATCGGTTTGGACGGGTGGACAACACTCGACAGTTCCAGTACGTGGGTCGCGACAGGTTGGTTTGCCGGAACTAACCTCCAGGGATCGGCAACGGATATTCTCACACAACAGCAATCTCCTCTTCATTATTACCAGCGGCCGGACATCAACTACGTCCATTTGGATTCCACAGCGACATCGCTTTCCGGCTATGCGGGACGCGTCGCAATCAACAAGCAAAAGGGGAACAGCTATCTGAACGCGGCAATAGGCGTTATCTCTCCCGGATTTGATGTTAATGATGTCGGTTTTATGTTTCGCACAAATGAAATCAATAGTCATGTTGTACTCGGTTATCAATGGTTTCAACCGGACGGTTTGTTTCGCAGTAAATCGTTTGATGTTGCAACTTTTCGCAATTTCGATTTTGGGGGACAAAAAACCGGAGAAGGATATTTTCTTTTTTACAACGGGCAATTCATGAATTATTGGTTCCTCAACGGCAGCATGAGTTATTATCCGGGAACGGTGGATAATCTTAACACCCGGGGCGGTCCTGCAATGATGAGCACCAACCAGTATTTTGAAAATATTTATTTGAATACCGATTCACGGTCGGCATTGGTGTATAGCTTCGGTACGAATCTTGAGCGAAGTGAATCGGGCGGATACCATGTCGAGTTCGATCCCGGTATCGAGTGGCATCCGTCGGCAAGTTTAAGTATCACGATTTCTCCCGACATCACGCGTGACGTTACTATTGCACAATGGGTCGACAATATTCCCGACCCGGCTGCCAAGGCAACGTACGGAACGCGATATGTTTTCGGTAAGTTGGATTATCGAAGCGTATCATCCGATATTCGAATCGATTGGACTTTTACACCCAAATTGACGCTCCAGATTTACATGCAGCCGTTGATCGGCGTCGGAACGTATTCCGAATTCAAAGAATTAAAACAACCCGGAACGTACACATTCAACAATTATGGTGAAAACGGTTCGGCGATAACGTACATTGACAGCACCGGCGAATATCTTTTTTCTCCTGCCGGCGCACCTTCTTTTACTATTGCCAATCCCGACTTCAATTCTAAATCGCTGAAGGTCAACGCAATTCTCCGGTGGGAATATTTGCCCGGATCGACATTGTATTTCGTCTGGACACAAATCCGTAATAATTATGATGATCCGGGAAATTTCAATTTCAACAGAGACTTCGGAAATCTCTTCTCACGTCAGGGCGGGGATAACGTATTCCTCGTTAAGGCAAGCTACTGGTGGAACCCCTGATACGGAAAAAAAGTTACTGGGTATCGTGTTCGGACATTGTGGGAGGCAACTTCAAATGAAAAATGTCACCTTTTTTGGATTGGAAAAGTTCGCCGTGCTTTTGTGCGAAGTGAAGAACGTAACTGATATCTTCCGGCTGGATATGATCAAGGATCGTGAATAAGACCGATTCATTGATGCCGGGATATTGGACGGCATATGCTTTAATAATTTTCAGCAGTTCACGATATTTCGGATCGTTTTTGGCAAACTCCGAAAAATCTTCCTCTGCAGCACGAAGATTTTCAACGAAGGCCGGTTGTTGCACCGTCGCTTCGTACCACGACTGAACGCTGTTACGGTACGCAAACCGGGCGATATCCCGGTCCCCTTTTTCGGCGCTCTGCCGGGCAACGTAGTGAAAAAATTCCGCTGCTTCTCTTGCCGTCGGTTTTATCATATGAAACTTGTAAGATTATTATCACCCGTTATGGACCATCATGTGCGGGAGCGGGACATGACGGATACAAGGAACTACCTCAAGGTACATCCTTCCGCAATCAGACGACGTGCGGCAGATCAAACATTTCACTTTTTACGTGATTGGTTGGAACAAGGAAAAGGAAGTAAAACGGGAATCGTTGTATATGGTTTTCAAACGATAAAAAAATCCCGCGCAGGATACAAACTGTACCCGACGCGGGAAACACCGGTGGTACCGAAAATTAGTCCCGAATGAAAATAATTATTTGGGTTTTGACTTAAAGCTCGCAAGTGCCCGGTCAAGTGTTTCGTACGTATCGAACACTTTCACAAGCTGTGTCATGACGAACAGGTTCTGCACTTTTCCTTCAACGCGGGCAAGACGAAGATCCCCGCCGGCATTGCGCATGGTCGTCAACGCGGAAATCAATGTTCCTAATCCGGAACTATTCATGTAATTGACTCCGCCGAGATCGATGACAATCCGTTTCACTTCGTCGTTGACAAGACTATGAATCTTTTCCCGAATTGTCGTCGTATCCGGTTCGCCAAGGAGATCGCCTTTTAACGTAATAACGGCAACATCATTCTCCATTTTTTCTTTGATTTGCATAGCAATCCCTGAAAGGTTAGAAATGACTTATTATGAATAACTTTTAATCATACAAAAGTCTTTACAAAAAGTCAACTTATCACCCCTTTTTCCATAAAATATTTCACAGAAATATATCCGGCGGGGAACCGGTATATTTGAATCGATGTTTAGTAAAGTGAAAGCTCATTCGACCTATGGTGGTTCGTGAGAAGATAGATTCGATACGAGGTGAAGAAGAATGAGTTTTTTGCCGCTGCAAGAGATTTGCAGCGGTTTTTTTTTACCGCAAAAGACCGCCCATGGGAAAATCCTACCGACGAAATGTCGTTGCTTCTAAGGCATTTTTCTCGTATATTTTAAGATATTTCATTTCCACTACTTTTTTCAAAGGATTTATACCGTTATGCCTTTAATGACCAAAATTCGCGAAAGCTTAGGAACATTCTTTTTGGTTTTCTCCGTCTTGTTTGTCGTCTACATGGTTCTCGATTGGGGAATGGATATAACCGGACGACGCCGGGGCGATCGCACGCAATCACAGGAAATTGGAAAAGTCAATGGCCACGAAATTTTCGTCAAGGATTTTTCGGACCTCGTCCGCCGTGCCGCCGATAACCAGAAGTCCCAAACCGGTTCAGAACCCGACGAAGATCAGCTGAAGACTCTCCGCGAGCAGGTTTGGAATCAAATGGTTGACGATATATTGTATGAGGATCAGATTAAACGGTTAGGCATTACCGTCACCGATCAGGAAATTATCGACTGGGTACGCGGCAACGATCCGCCGGCATTTTTGAAACAGCAATTTACAGATTCAACCGGTACGTTCAACCGGCAGGCATACGATGCTACCATCATGGACCCAAAAAACAAAGCGATCATGGTGAGCATCGAGTCCAGTCTTCGGAAACAACGGGAACGGGAAAAACTTCAAAGCCTCATTACCACCAGCATCCAGACGGATGAAAATGAAATTCGCCAGCGCTTTATCGATCAAAATGTAAAATTCAATGCCGGCTTTCTCTATTTCGATCCGAACGTTCTTGTGAAAGACGATGAGATTAAAGTAACCGATGACGACCTCAGACAATTTTATAACGAACATTCCGACGAATTTAAAGTTGAGGCGACCCGCAAACTCAAATACGTGATGTTCAGCAATGTACCGTCACGCGGCGATTCTGAAAGTGTTGTATCAGCGCTCGACGATGTTCAAAAACGTGTAGCCGCTGGCGCAGACTTTCTCGACCTCGCAAAACAGGAATCCGAAACACCGATCTCCGATACATACTACAAGCATGGCGATCTCCCGCAGGATCAGGAAAATGCAATCTTCGCCGCAAAGGATGGAGATGTTCTCGGTCCGATACAATCGAACGACGGTTATCATCTTATCAAGGTTCTCGATTTTCGCAACGGATCGAATGCGGCGGTTCATGCAAGTCATATTCTTATCAGCATCCAAAATAATGACAGCGTAACCGCCTTAAAACAGGCGAAAGATGTTTTGGCACAGGCAAAGAGCGGAAAAGATTTTGCAGCGCTTGCCATGCAGTATTCCAGAGATCCCGGATCCGCAGCACGGGGCGGCGATGTCGGCTGGTTCAGCAAGGGAAAAATGGTGCCGCCGTTTGAACAAGCGGCGTTTAAAGCCAGCGCAGGTCAAATCGTGGGACCCGTTCGGACACAGTTCGGATATCACATCATCAAGGTTCTTGCCAAGGACAGCCGTGATGTAAAAATCGCGGATCTCCACATGGCGGTTCACATCAGTTCACAGACACAAAGCGATATTTCCCAGCGTGCTCAGGATTTTATCTATCTGGCAAAACAAGGTTCATTCGAGAAAGAAGCCGAACAGAGTAAATACAGAGTGCAGGAAACTCTTCCCTTCCAGAAGGATGCGGTCGTTCCCGGATTCGGTTTGAACAACGCGATCAATAAATTTGCATTCAATAATAAATCCGGCTCCATCAGCGATCCGATCACGGTCCAAAACGGTCTGGCGGTACTCATGGTTTCCGAAGTCAAGGAAGCAGGCATGCGATCGTTTGACGAAGTAAAATCTACGTTGGACGCCCGCGTCAAACGGGATAAAAAGATGGAAAAGACAAAAACGATGGTTGCCGGTATGCGGCAATCTCTTGCCAAAGGCGATAGTCTCGGAAAAATCATATTGACGCATACAGGTATTCCGGCTGTTCAGCATTGTAACGATGTGACGTTGGGTGGATTTATTCCCGGCGTTGGAAGAGATTTGAGTTTCATCGGAACGTTAAGTCAGATACAGCCCGGCGAAATTTCCCAGCCGGTCGAAAGCCAGCGCGGTATTTACCTCATTCAACTGCAAAATAAAACACCGTTCGATTCATCTGCCTATACGACACAGCGCGAGACGTTACGATCTCAGGTGTTGACGGAAAAACGGAATCGTGTCTTGTCCGAATGGACCGAAGATTTGAAAAAGAAAGCCGATATTGTCGATAACCGCGATACGTTTTACCGCGAGTAAGACATTTCGATAAAAAGTTTATCCGGGCAGACGACTTGATTGTCTTTCCATTCGGTATGGCAATCGGGCGAATTTGTTTTCCATTGGCATCGTGATCAATCTTCACTCTGGAATTATCTCTTAACGATAATGGCAGACGATCGTCGACATCTCGTTTACCTTACCGGCTTCATGGGAAGCGGCAAAAGTACCATCGCTCCGATCCTCGCAAACACCCTCGGCTACCAGCATATCGATATCGATAAAGAGATCGAGAAAATTACCGGGAAAAAAGTCTCGGAGATTTTTTCCGATTTAGGTGAACCGTATTTCCGGAGTGCTGAATCTTCCATCCTTCACGATGCCAGCACACAAACAGGTTGCATCGTCTCACTCGGCGGCGGAACGATTGCCAGCAATGCAAATCTTCAACTGATAAAATCGACCGGCATTCTGATCTATCTGAAAGTCGGACCGGAACAGATTTTCAAACGGATGAAATATAAAACAGACAGGCCGCTTCTCCGCTCACCCGACGGGACAACCGTCAGCGATCAGGAACTTCAGCTTCGCATTCAAAAACTTCTGGAGATGCGTGAGCCGTTTTATGCCGCGGCAGACCTCACGATTGCAACGGACAATCGACGTGTCGGCATTACCGTTGATGAAATCGTTCACGCACTGAAATCCCTCCACAAATAGGCACATGTTGCATTCTATCATTGAATTACACACCCTGAGAGAATGAAGTGTTTTAGCAATGTTACCATCTTGATAATGTACAGATTATTAAGTAAGTTCTTCAATGTTTGATGGGTTTGGACAGAATATTCAATCTAAAAAATGTCCCATGCGTACACTTTTCTTTTTGATTTTCCTTTATCCAGTTTTTTGGGCATTGTTAATTTGCGGATGTACAAGCACTAAGAATCTTGGAAGTTCATTGGATTGTCCAGTCTTATCCCCAAGTGATACTTCGGTTCACATTACCAACCTAACCGTTGCTTCCGTGAAAGAGGAAATTACGTCAGACAGCATAGCATTCTGGCTCATAAATTATGCACTCAAGGAAGTGTCACATCGTTATATAGTGGGTGGTAGGTGGATAGATGAATCTTTAAGACATTCTCAAGCTGCGCTTGACTTCTTCAATAATGAAATGAAGAGAATAACTGCTGATTGGAAAACAATTGAACCATCTTTATATCCTACCAATAGGATTTTCTATTATGAAAAAAAAAGTGGGGATAGATTTAATGGTTGTACAAGAATGGGAATCATCATTGTGACGAACTGTACAATTAAAGCAGAAATGACTTTAGAGATGGATTGTGTGGTTTCAACTCCATGAATACCTTCGTTGTCCGAGTGTTGTACACTCGGACACTGGTGGTCCGACAGTGCAACTGTCGGAAAACAGGGACACTCCACCCGTAAATCTCAAATATAACCGTTAAATAATACTTCTCAGTTGTTCGATTTCTCCGGCAAGAGCGGTTTGTCCCGCAACCGTAGATACGTCAGCGGCGAAAGCGGGATCGATGATCTGTACCTGATGGAGGCTGGAAACATAATCGGGAGATGACTGCGCGAAGTAATCCTCGGCAAGGAGCAGATGAAGTTCGGCAGCATTGATGGAAGCATTGTGAACAAAAGCCCAATTACTGTTGGATCCCAAAACCGACAGTGCAGAGGAAATGGACTGAGTATAATTTTTCTGAGCGTTGTACGCGAACGCAAGTCCCGCATTCATTTCCACGCTCAGACTGTCGGGCGCGTTCGTGTCTTTGGTCAACCCGTTCGTAAAATTGGAAACCGCCGAGGATGGTAAATTCAATTTCGCATTTGCCCAGCCGGCGCCGTTATACGCATCGACATAATTCCCGTCTTCGCTGATTGCGCTGTTGAAACTCGTCAGTGCCGCCTGGTAACTGGCACCGCTAAAAGCGCCCCAACCGTCGGCTGTGTATTGCGCCGCGGTTTTATTTGGCGTTCCGGTCGTATCTTTCTGGCAACCGGTTATCGCAATACAACAGAACAATCCTATAAGAAAAATTCTCATATTCGTCATTGATCACCTCACCATAAGCATTTTTCCGACACCGGTAAACCGGGTGGCACCATTCAATTGTGAACTCAGCCGGTAAAAATAGACACCGCTGGCAACCTGCTTGCCTGAACCATCCTGCCCGGACCACACGACCGAATAATTTCCCGCGTCGCGCTCACCGTCGACCAGCGTAGTCACTTTTTTTCCGGTTATATCATAAATCTCCAATTGGACGGAACCGCGCTCCACCAGACTGAATGAAATTGTCGTCGTCGGATTGAACGGATTAGGATAATTTTGACGCAACACATATTCTTGCGGAAGAGACGGCGCAACAACCTGATTGAGGTATCCAAGGGCAAACATTCCAAGCTGTGAGATATTTGCACGAACCTGTTTGTGCGGAACATCGATTTCACTTTCCACCGGAACCCATGCCGTTCCCGTATTTTTCAGAACCGTCAGGTGACGTTCGTCGCGGCCGGCAAGTTGTTCTTCGGTGTAAGCAAATTGAATCGACACAGCTCCCGCAAATTCTTTCGCGGGACCGAATGTGTACGGAGTTCCCAGAACGGTATCGGATATCATCGACGATCGTTCCTGAACGACGGTAACATACGTATCTTCCGTCAGAGCACCCGGTGAAACATTCAATGCGGCATCATTCGATTCGGTCTGAACGGTCCCTCCTTCATCCTGCTTCAACAGTTGTACCTGAAAACCGCGTGAACCGATCACTGTGTGCGCGCTGGAATCTTCCGCAGAGCTGTTGAGCGTGAGAATACCGCTGCCGGTGAATTGATAACTTCCTTTAAAAACACGATAAGAATTTTGCGTCATCGGAACCGATTGCGGTTGATTCGCGCCGACCGTCACCGATAATGTCGGAACGGTTGAAAGCGATTCGGCCGACGTGATAAAGAAATCGACGAACTTCGAAAGAATCGAATTTTGATGAATAATAATGGAAAGCACGCCCGATGTAACACCGAACGGAATCGTGCTTTTGAACATTCCCCTGCCGTGCGTTGCGGCTAACACATAACCGTCCTTCCGCAAATCCAGATCGACGACAGAAACGTTTGCCATGCCGGTATTCTGTACCAGCCACGTAACGCCTCCGTCGATCGATTCAAAAACTCCAAGATCGGTCCCGATCATCATATGGTTTGCATTCGCGGAATCGAGCAAAACGGTATTGACCGGAATGTCCGGCAGGTTGCCGCTGATATCGCTCCACGATACTCCGCGATTGACTGTCCGAAACACGTGTCCCGGTGACGATGGTGTGTTTGTATTATAGCCGGAAAAGGTTGCGATCGCCCGGCTTGCATTCGACTGGTCGATGACAATATCGGAGACATACCGATTCGGTAACGGAGACTTCGTCACATTTGTCCAGAGCGTGCCGGTATTGGTTGTCACTTGAATGCGCGAAGAAAGAGTATCGTACCCGCTGGTGCCGGCATATATTGTCTGGGTAGAAGTTTTCGCAATTGCCAATGCGGTAATCACCGAACCGGATGAAGATGTGCTTCCCGGTCCGTCTCCGGTGAGATCGCCGCTGATTGCGTTCCAGGAATTTGCTCCGTCGGTGGATCGAAAGACCCGGTATGTTCCGGCAACGAGGTTTTGTGAATTCGACGGATCCAAAACAAACGGAGCGATAAATCCGCACCGGTCCGATGTCCCGTTACTTGCATTCGGTCCGGATGTGGGAATCCCGTTTATCGATCGCTGAAACGAAACGCCGGAATTTATCGATTTCTGAATAGCGAGGTAAACATACTCTGTATAAATTGTGGTTGGAGTATTCGGATCGACAATCGTTACTCCGCCGTCACCGGAAAAAACCTCATTCCATGTCGTCGAGGAAGATGTTTTCAATGTGCCGTTGTCCTGCGTCCCTCCAAAATAAATATCGGCAGTGGGATCGGAAGAGCCGCTGTAAAACTGTGCCGTTGTCAGTCCGGAATTAACGGCAGTAAAACTGACTCCTGCATTCAGCGATTTGAAAACCCCGCCGTCATTACCGGCAAATACGGTTGTCGGAGCAGACAGATCATAAACGATCGCGTGCTGATCGACATGCATACCGCCTGCATTGCCGTCGCTGATGCGCGCCCAGGATGTCCCACTGTTGGTTGATCGAAACATATTGATCCCGCCGGTCAGCACAACAGTTTCATTCGTTGGATCGACAGCAATGACATTATTATACCATCCCTGTCCTCCTAAATGAGTACCGTTGACCAACGGGTCACTATCGAACGGCGTTGCAACGGCAGACCACGTCGCACCGCCATCCGTTGATGTCTGAATGCTTTGAGTATAATAATTGGAATCTGCTAAACAAGCATACAATCGTAGAGGATTAGTCTTCGCAATAGCAATACTGATGCGTGTATATTTGGTGGATGTCGAAGGGAAACCGACCGACGGAGATTTGGATATATTGGCCCAGCTTGTTCCACCATTTGTTGTTTTCCAGATACCGTTGCTATTGAATAATCCAAACGATCCGTATAAAACATTCGGGTTGGTCGGATCCATGACAAGATCCGTACAGAATTTCAAACTTCCGCCACTCACCGTACCGCCGGCAGAAGAAAGTTTCGCCCAGCTTGCACCGGCATCCGTTGACTTCCACACACCGACATCGACTGCCGATACCGCCGCATAGATTGTGTTCGAATTCAAAGGATTGATAACAATTTTGTTGATGAAGACAACCGGCAATGACGCTCCCACGAAATTATTCAGAACTGTCCATGTTCCGCCGCCATCGGTAGATTTCAACACACCGATCCCGCGTAATGCATCGATGTTGTAATAACCTTCCCCTGTGCCGGCATAAATAATATTCGGATTGGTCGGATCGAGAGAAAGACATCCGATCACTAAATTGTTTGCAAGGTCGGTCAGCGGATTCCAGGATCCCCCGGCATCGGTGCTTTTCCAGATGCCGCCGCTTACCGATCCGGCGTACAGAATGTGGTGAAGCGTATCGATCGCAATCGACCGCATGCGCCCGGCGATATTTGTCGGACCGACCGATGTCCACGATATCGCGTTGACAGAACGCGTGTTATCCTTGAAATTCATTTCTTGAATTTTTGAAGTCGCTTTTTCGTGCCAGTCCTGAGGAATATGGCCGGATGGAAACGCCCGCTGATCGTTATACCACCGGAACGCCTCGAGTGCATATTTTGCCTCCTGCTGTTCCTCTTCTTTGGTTTCACGTACCGACTCACGCCCGGATGGTTCATTGCGCAACCCGACAGTTTTCCACAAAACGACGGCAAAGAGAATTGCGGTAATGACGATAAGAACGAAACGGATTTTCATTGTCGGTAATGATTATTGATTGAAGATTTCATACAAAATCCATGATCGTTGTTGATTGAGAGAGATTTTTCCTTTGAACGTATTTCCTTTTTTCAATGATCGCACCGAAAACAGCGAAAGATTTTTAGGGTTCGTCATATCGACGGTCGATGAATCGGTCAACACAAACTGCGGTGTCAGCGTCAGGTGTTCGCCGGGCGAAGCAAAACCACCTTCCGGCGATAAAAGCGTGCGAACAAGGACAGAAACTTTGTATTGCTGTTCATCGATCAAAAATACAGAATCGACAACTGCCTCGACGGAAGAAACATTTTGCTGTACCGCATTCGGAGCATGATGGATTTCAGGAAATGCAGCAACGGCTGTACTGTCGTTGCCAGAATGTTGCGATTGATCGGCAGTCTTCGGGACAAAACAACCGGTTGCCCCCAGGACACAGAACAGGAATGCGTAATATACTTTACACTGCATCGGTATAATATGCTGACATTTTGTATGAAAATCAAGAACTCGTCAGTTTTTCAGAACCATCCTGTTTGCACAACTCACAAATTAAGCCTATCTTTGATTGACTTTTCAGAAAATATTTCATGAAACCGATTCACAATTATACATTTCGAATTTTACAATGCTTACTGGTTCTCGCAGCAATTTCTGCGACACCGGTATATGCGCAAGATTCGAAAGAGAATGCCGAATTCAAATTGGCCGTCGGATTGTATAACGACGGGATGTACGATCTTGCCTTACAGCAGTTTAAAAATTTTACGGAATCGTATCCGAATACCTCGCAAGGAATCGAAGCGCGGTTTTATCTCGGTGAAACGGAGATGAAATTACAACAGTTCGATGAGGCACGCATTACATTTCAAAATTTCGCGTTATCCTATGTCGATCATCCCAAAGCGCCGGAAGCATGGATCAATGTCGGTAATGCATTTTTGGGATTGAAAAACGAACACGAGGCGGCATCTGCTTTCGAACGGGTAAAAGTGTTCCATCCGAAGAGCCCGCTGGTGCCGGAGGCATTATTGAAAGCCGGTCAACTCTATCGCCGGCTCGGGGACCGAGAAAATGCAAAAAAGAATTTTCGTTCCATCATTCAGGATTATTCGACAAGTTCCAGCGTCCTCGCCGCACGACTTGCCATCAGCGAAATGTATGCTGAAGAAGGACAAACCGATCTCGCGGAACGTGAAGCGCGGAACGTCAGTGAAAGCGATGCCCCACCGGCAGTTCGTGCGAGCGCTCTTTTTTCGTTAGGGAAACTCCAGATGAGCAACAGCCTGTTCGACGACGCGGAACAGACATTTACGTCCATCCTCACATCGTACAAAAAAACTCCATCAGCAGTCGCTTCACAGTATGAACTCGGACTGCTCGCCGTCGGCGATCATAATTATTCTCTTGCGATCGAAACCCTCTTAAAAGTCGCATCGGATGAATCGGCCGACGATTCCCTTCAGGCAGCGGCGTTGTTTCATGCCGGAGAAACGTACATGAACATGCGCCAGTACGGCGATGCACAAAAGATATTTGAACGATTTACTGCAAAATTTCCGCAACACAGGATGAACGACGAAGCATTTCTTCGGGCAGGCAACGCCGCACTTTTGAATAATAAACCGGCAACGGCATCGCAGTACGCACGGAAAGTCTTGCAGGGTTCTTCGACAACACTACGGTACGATGCGTTCATTCTCGCCGCGCATGCAGGAGTCGCCGGCGGACAACTGAGCGATGCCGTGAAATATTATACTTCACTCATCAATGAGTTCGCCGAAGATGAGCACACGCCGCTTTATGCTCTTGAACTTGGCCGACTGTATGAAAGCCAATTGCATGATTGCCGGAAAGCAATCGCGGTCTACGACCAAATCCCACAGCGTTATCCTCATTCAAAATATATTGTCGATGCATCGCTGGGAACGGCAGAATGCCAGATCACACTCGGCGATATTGAGAATGGGATTAAAACGCTCACCGACATTCAATCACAATATCCGGCACACGATCAATTCATAATCGTTCAGGAAAAAATCGGTTATCTGCAGAGACACATGCTGAAAGACCGGGATGCCGGCATCAGCAAGCTGGCACGTTTGATGGGCGAGGTCTTAACGCAAAAATCAAAAGCGGAACTTTCGCTGAAGCTGGGAGAAATTTATTTTAACGATTTGAAAGACTATGAACCTGCGGCACAACAATTCAGTCTTGCCATCGACGGCGGGCTCGATGCACAGCAATTTTCCGAGGCATATTTCCAGCGTGCGCGTGCGTATGATTTTCTCTCGGAAACCGATTCCGGCAACGCCCAGCAGGCGATCACGTATTACGATGCATTTCTGAAACAATTTCCTGCCGATTCCCGTGCGGACGATGCCGCTTTTGACAGTTATCTTTTAAAATGCCGCAACCGTGCTTCCGCCAACCGCGTGACACTGGCAAAGAATTTTCTCGCCGAGCACCCGGCATCATCCCACCGCGAACAATGCCTTTTCGATCTTTGTATGACCGCAACGTACGACACTATCGGAACGGTAGATTCACTCAACAGCTTCATTACGCAATTTCCGCAATCGAACCGTTTAGGGATTATTATAGAACGACGCGGAGAATTATTTTCCTACATGCATCAAACTGATTCAGCGGCGGCAAGCTGGCGGCGTGCATCCGAATTCCGGACAATCACTCCATCAACCGTCCTTGCCTTCACCGACCTTGCCGATCTCGAATGGCATCGACAGCATATTCCGGAAGCGATCGCATTGTGGGAACGATTGACATCGGAGTTTTTCTACACATCGGCGGCGGATCCCGCACGGCAATCTCTTGTCGAGGCATATATTGCCAACAATCAATATGGCGATGCCATTAATCTGATTACTTCTTTGATGAGTGAAGATTCGTCATTGGATTATTCATACCAATTGGCGACTGCATACGAGAAAAAAGGAGACCGGCAACAGGCAACCCGTTATTACAACCTCTGCCTGTCACGCGATCGCAAAAGTCCGTTTGCGGGAAAATGTTTTTATGCACTCGGCGCTCTCGCACGCAACCAGGGCAGAAACGATCTTGCGTCAACATACTTCAAACAAGCGGCAGCATTAGGCAATTCTACAACCGCAACGAGTGATATCGCCGATTTGTTGTTTCAGACCGAACAATATCCGGAGGCAGCGCGGCAATACCATCAACTTGCATTGTCTGCCGATTCCGCCGAAGCAAAAGAGCGGTACCAGATCCGCTCGATCGTGGCAACACTCCGGGCAGATAAACTTGCCGAAGCCCAGCACGAAATCGATCAGTTGAATTCCTCATTCGGAAAAAATGAACAGGCATCCGCGGAATTTCTCTATGAAACTGGGAATTATTATTACCGCAAACAAGATTACGCAAATGCAAAAAAAACATTTGAGAATCTTGGCAACGATTACGAAAACACACGCTTTGGCCCGTGGGGAAAATACTATCTCGGAAAAATTTTAGAAGTCAACAACAAACTGAGCGATGCCGCAACGACCTATACGTCTGTACTGCAGAAATATCCGACATCGGATGTCATTCCGCGGGTTTTACTATCTCTCGGGAACATGCATTTTAACGCGGAACGTTATGAAGACGCCATCACATACTATCAACAGATAACCGCCTCACCGGACCGTGCGGGCGATATTCTTTCGTACGCGATGAACAATCTTATTGAAGCGTACGAATCGACCAAACTGTACGACGCCGCGTTGAAAACCACGCGGGATTATATCGATCGATTTCCGAACGACGAGAATATCATCGATAAAAAAATCAAACTCGGCACGCTGTACACAAAGTTGGGATATTACGATCAGGCGGTGCTGTATTTCCAAAATCTCATCAGCGAAGCAGGAAGTCTTCTCGAAGCCGAATTGCGGTACGACATCGGTGAGGCATATTATAATAAAGGCGATTACCAGCAGGCAATACTCGAATTCCTCAAAGTCCCCTATCTCGTTTCCCGGCAAGGGAAAGTCAACTGGACGGCAACATCATTTTATATGGCGGGACAATCGTATGAAAAAATGTCGAAGTTCGATGCGGCAATCGACATGTATCAGCAAATTATCGACCGGCCGGGAATCGATGCAACATTCAAAAGCGCCGCAAAAAAAGAAATCAATCGTGTGAAATCGGTCATCAAAAACGATTCGAAATGATCACGAAAGATTTTCCATTCATTCTGCATGAGATAGTGGTTCGATTAATTCTTTTCATTCATTCATAATAGAATATTAACCATCCGATGTTTATCGATCAGGCAACAATTTATGTCAAAGCAGGAAAAGGTGGAAACGGGGTTATCAGTTTCCGCAGGGAAAAATTTATCCCGAAAGGCGGACCCGACGGCGGCAACGGCGGCAACGGCGGAAGCATTATCTTTCGTGCCGATGCTCAGCTGACAACGCTGATGGATTTCCGTTACAAAAGAAATTACAAAGCGGGTGACGGTGAACCGGGAATGGGTTCCAACAAAACGGGAAAATCGGCGGATGATGTCGTCATCCGCGTTCCGACCGGGACCATCATCAAAGATGCAGGCACGGAAGCGATATTAGCTGATCTCGTCGATGACAATCAGGAATTTCTTGCTGCCCGCGCCGGTAAAGGCGGAAAAGGAAATGCTGAATTTGCCACCTCGACGAAACAGGCGCCGCGTTTTGCCACTCCCGGAACACTGGGAGAAGAAAAAAACATCCAACTCGAATTGAAATTGCTCGCCGACGTCGGGCTTGTCGGTTTTCCCAATGCAGGAAAGTCGACACTCATTGCGCGCATTTCTGCCGCAAAGCCCAAAATTGCAGATTACCCGTTCACGACGTTAATACCGAATCTCGGTATCGTCCGGTACGGCGAGTACAAAAGTTTTGTTGTCGCAGACATGCCCGGCCTCATCGAAGGCGCGCACGAAGGGAAAGGACTCGGGATTCAATTTCTCCGGCACATCGAACGAACGCGAGTCCTGGTATTCCTGATCGAATGCACCGGCGAAGATCCCAAGGAACAATATACAACGCTGGTGCATGAGTTGAAATCGTTCAACGAAGCGATGCTGAAAAAACCGCAGATCATCGCATTATCGAAGATCGATCTTGCCGACGACAAGTTGCAAAAACAGTTAAAGAAAATTTCGTTCAAAAAGAATATTCCGGTGATTGCAATTTCTGCCGTCGCCGGCGATGGCATCAAAGAATTACTCGATTCGATCTGGAAGAAACTTCAAATAAAACAAAAACGATAATGCAAAGAAAATGGTAAGGAGAAAGCAATAACGTTATGGGAAGAGCATTTGAATTCCGCCGGGCGCGGAAAGAAAAACGCTGGGGTAAAATGGCGGTGGCATTTACCAAGCTCAGCAAAGAAATCACGCTTGCGGCAAAGGTCGGCGGCGCCGATCCGGAAACAAACCTCCGGCTGAAGGTTGCCGTCGAAAGCGCCAAAGCGGTAAATATGCCGAAAGACAAAATTGAAGGCGCAATCAAACGGGCAACATCCAAAGAAGCATCGCTGGAAGAAGTTGTGTATGAAGGATATGGACCACACGGTATTGCTATCGTCGTGGAAACAGCAACGGACAATCCGACCCGAACTGTGGGAAATCTCCGCAGTTATTTCACTCATGTCGGCGGCGCACTCGGAACGACCGGTTCGCTTGATTTTTTATTCGAACGCAAAGGCATTATTCAATTCGCGGTAGGAAATTTGAACGCCGAAGAACTGGAGCTTGAACTGATCGATCACGGGGCAGAGGAATTCATCGTGGAAGAAGGATCGGTCTACGTTTATACAAACTTCGCGGATTTTGCCGGCATGCAGCGCGCGGTGGAACAGAAAAAAATTGCTATTACCAATGCCGAAGTCCTTCGCATCCCTCTTTCGACAAACGACCTGACCGAAGAAAAAAAACAAGCGGTGCAGGCGCTCATCGACAGGCTCGAAGAAGACGAAGATGTTCAGGCAGTGTATCATAACATGAAATGAATTTTATTCGTCCCCCTTTGTCCGAATGTTGTACATTCGGACAACAGAGGAGTAAAATCAGTCAAATTTGAACCCACAGAACGCACAGCTCTTTGGTGTGAACACAGCTGGCATTTTCAGTTTGATCGCGCCGAACTGCCTTTGACTGAAACTCACAGGTTCTTGACAGCGAGGGCACCGAATACGTAATCCCACCAACGATAGAATGCCCATATACAGAAACCCTCCAACGATGGCAATCATTGGGTGAATTTTGATCCCTAGATAACCGATGAGAAGCTCTCCCACCGGAAAAATTACAAACATGAGCAGATTCCTTTTCTGCTTAATTGTCATATTGCCCTCATTGATTTGAAATCCCCTGCCGTTGTCCGAGTGTTATACACTTGGACACCCAAAGATATGAATTTTTTATTCCGTAAGGAAATCAACTTTAATAAGAGAATGGTCGCCGTGAACATAATTGCTTGCACTGGAATATAACCAATACTCCGGTTGTCGGACGTAACCCTTTCGAACCGGATTATTGTGAAGATATTCCAATTTTTGTTCGAAGAATTTATTCGATGCGACGGCAATGGGGTGACTGCCGTTCTGCCATACTTTAAAGTCATTTCCCTCTCCTGCGACCCGAGCTGCTTTCGAAAACGCTTTCAATATTTTCCAATTGTTTTGCAACGTAAGCATCTCCGTAATTTGCCGGGATGTAAATCGTTTAAAATCCCGGAGAATATCTGATAGATTCATCTCGCGAGCCGATAGTATCGTGTGAATGTGGTTCGGCATAACGACATAACCATACAGACGGAGCCCTTTATGCGTTTGACAATATTGAAGCGCCTCGATGATCATTTGGAAATAATCGGGCATGGTAAATACATACAACCAATCGACAATGACATCGGTACAGAAATACACTTCACTGTCAGCAGTGATAATATAAGGTTTTTCCATGACAACCCTCCCTACGTTAGGAAACGAATATTAGAGTATAAACAATGATTAAGACATCGTCAAGTCCGGTATGTCCGACTCCCTGTTGTCCGACAGTTCAACTGTCGGACAACGAGAGGCATAGATACTTTTGGATAGAAACGGGATTTTATGTACATTAAAATCAAATATTTTCAATCATTTTTCGACCGGAGAACATTGTGAATTTATTCGAACAACTGGAGCTCAATCAGCATGAGCAGGTGGTATTTTGCTCGGATACGAAAGCCCGCCTCCGGGTCATCATTGCCATTCATAATACCACACTCGGCCCTGCCCTCGGTGGAGCACGTATGTGGACATATTCTTCCGATGCCGATGCTTTAAGCGACGCGCTCCGGCTTTCCCGCGGTATGACGTACAAAGCGGCCGTTGCAGGATTGAATCTCGGCGGAGGTAAAGCAGTCATTATCGCCGATCCGAATAACGATAAATCCGAAGCACTGTTCCGCACATACGGCAGATTCGTCGAGGGACTTGCAGGACGGTATATCACGGCCGAAGATGTCGGCACCAGTGTGCAGGACATGGAATTGGTCCGAATGGAAACAAAATATGTCACCGGACTCGACCGCGCACTGGGCGGCGGCGGCGATCCTTCACCCGTGACCGCCTTCGGCGTTTATCACGGCATGAAAGCAGCGATGAACGAACTCAGCGGCAGTGATTCGTTGAAAGGCAAAACCATCGCCGTGCAGGGAACCGGTCATGTCGCCAGTTACCTGTGCGATCATCTTGCAAAAGAAGGAGCGAAATTATTCGTCACGGATATTTACGAAAAGAAAGCAAAGGCGGTCGTCGAGCGGACCAAAGCGAAATATGTTCCGCCGGATAAGATTTATTCCGTCGATGCGGATATTTTTTGCCCGTGTGCGCTCGGTGCAATTCTGAACGATAAAACAATTCCCAAGCTCAAGGCGGCAATCGTTGCCGGCGGTGCGAACAATCAGCTCGCCGACGAGAAGAAGCATGGTGCTATGCTGCTGAAACGCGGCATTCTATACGCACCCGATTATGCCATCAATGCCGGCGGATTGATGAGCGTCGCCAGCGAACTCGAAGGCCATCCGCATGAACGCGCCATGAAACAGGCAGAAAGTATTTACGATACGATTTCTAAAATTTTTCAAATCGCAAAGAAACAAAAGATCCTCACGTTCGAAGCTTCGAACCGCCTGGCGGAAGAACGTATCGCACAGATCGGTCATATCCGGAAACTGTATGCCGGAAAATCTGAATTTGACGGACACCTGGCGAATATCAAAAACGGTAAATAATGAACGAGCGTATGCAGTTTTTCCCGGTGAGAATAGTATGACGATGTACAAAAGACGGTTGATTCGTGAAAAGGCGCTGCAGGCATTGTACGCGTACGAGCTTTCCAAAGAACCGATTACGGATGTCATTGCCAATGTCTTCGGCGAACTCAAATCACAAAAAGACGATTTTGAATTCGCCAAAAAACTTGTGGCTGAGGTCATTCATCACGAAGAAGAGGTTGAAAAATATATCAGGGCGAAAGTAGCACACTGGGAATTCGATCGCATCGCGACTGTTGACCGATTACTCCTTCGCATGGGAATTTGTGAAATGCTCTACTTCCCCGACATTCCTCCGAAAGTCACCATTAACGAGCTGATCGAAATTGCAAAAACATTCAGCACGGAAAAAAGCGGAAAATTTATCAACGGTGTTCTTGATGCCATTCTGGAAGAATTGACATCGGCAGATTCGATCAAGAAAACGGGCCGCGGATTAATCAACGAATCGCCCCATCCTGAGCAACCCCATTCACCGGCACCCCGTAAGCCTGTGAAAGGCAAATAATGTCGTCCGGAGTTTCCATGGTGAATCGCGGAAAAATTTTCACATGGACGTTATACGATTTTGCCCAAACCGCTTTTTCCGTCATCGTCATTACCGTCATTTATTCCCGCTATTTCATCAACCATGTTAGCGGCGGAGAGCGCTGGCTCTGGGGACTTGCCGTCAGCACATCGATGATTATTGCCGCGCTTCTTTCTCCTCCTCTGGGAGCCGCCGCAGATCATTCTCATAACAGGAAACGATTCCTGCTTTTCTTTACGCTTCTGTGTATTATTCCGACTGCTCTCCTTTTTTTCGTACAGAACGGCATGGTGATTGCCGGCTTCACATTATTTGTTCTTGCCAACGTCGGTTTTGAGGGTGGTCTGGTATTTTACGATGCGTTTCTTCCCGGCATCACTTCTCCGAAATCGTACGGGCGGGTTTCGGGATACGGTTTCGCGATGGGATATCTCGGAGCTCTTGCCGTGCTCGTCATTGTCATGTTTCTCCTGCCGGAATCTTCCAGTCCGGAATACCTTTTTTACGTCCGTTTATCGTTTATCATAGCCGCCGGATTTTTCCTTGTATTCTCTCTGCCGATGTTTCTGTTCGTTCCGGAACCGCCGCATAGTTCCGCTCCCACTGAATCATATTTGATCGCGGGAATACGACAATCCCGAAAAACATTTCGCGCATTATTTATCGATCGCAAACATCCGTCCATTGCGCGATTCTTGCTTGCATTCTTCATTTATAACGACGGTATCCTGACGGTGATCGCCTTCGCGGCAATCTTTGCGGAACATGTTCTGCACATGAGTGATAAGGATATCATTATCTTTTTTGCGATTGTGCAGACCAGCGCGGTCATCGGTTCGGTTGTTTTCGGAATCATTACCGATAAAATCGGACCAAAAAAAACGATCATGATCACTCTGGTGATGTGGGCTTTGATCGCCATCGGCGCTTACTTTGTGCAGACGGTTGCCATCTTTTATATTGTCGCAATCGCCGCCGGCACGGCAATCGGCTCTTCACAATCGGCAAGCAGGAGTTTCATGGCTCTTTTGACGCCGAAAGAGCATGAAGCAGAATTTTTCGGTTTCTATGACGGTCTCTGCGGAAAAGCATCCGCGGTTTTTGGACCGTTTGTATACGGGCTGATAGCTGATTTGACCAACGAGCGGTTTGCCGCTCTTATGATCTGCACATTTTTTATCGCCGGTCTTATTATTCTCCAGGGTGTCCCGGAGCCGATGCGGCAGTCATCAACGATTTCGTAAACCTTGTTTATTGTTATATAAACTTTTAATTTTACAAAGCGATCAACTATCAACGTGAGTATATGAACAAAATTTTTATTCTGGCGGGAATCGCGATCATCTCTTCATCGTTTTTACTCGCCGGCGAAAAACCGCCGACAACAAATAAATATGTGAAAGTCGACATTGTCGTTCAGCAAAAACAATTACATCCCGGAGCAACCGGTCACCTTCTTTTTTCCGTAAAACCCGGAAAAGGAATTCACGTCAACATCCAGCCGCCGTTGAGTGTAACCCTGGATGACGATTCCGGTGCAACTCTTTCCGGAACGATGATTTTCTCCGCGATAAAAAGAGACACACTGGAGTTGCTCGATTCTTCGAAACCGATAAAACAATCGTTCACGCTTGCCAGGGACACGAAACCGGGTAAGATATTTCTGAAAGGGTCGTTTGTCTATTTTTATTGTTCGGACGCAGAAGGATGGTGCAGTCGCTTCAAACAATCATTTAACGTCGAGGTAACGGTCGCGCCGTAAGCAGCATGGGAAAAGCATATTTCATATCTGATGTTCATCTTGGCTTGGAATCCCGAGACCGGGAACGTGCAAAAGAAGAGCGGCTTCTTGCCTTTCTCGACAGCGTTCAAACCGATGGGAGTCATTTGTTCATTGTCGGCGACCTGTTCGATGCATGGTTTGAATACCGTACGGTTATTCCAAAAGGATTTCACCGGCTGTTTACAAAATTGGAAGATCTTACGCGTCATGGAATTGCAGTCTATTATCTTGCCGGAAATCATGATTACTGGATTCGTGATTTTTTTTGCGATGAATTGGGAATGAAAACGTTTCACGATGCGTTTGATATAATAGTGAACGGCAAAAAAATCTTTATCCATCATGGTGACGGTTTAGCCCAAAACGATACCGGCTATCGATTATTAAAAATAATCCTCCGGAACCGATTATCCATCTGGCTGTATTCGTGGCTTCACCCGGATATCGGTGTGGCACTGGCACAATCTTCGTCGAAAAAAAGCCGGAACTACACACAAACAAAAGATTACGGCAACGAAGACGGCATGATGAAATTTGCAAAACAAAAAATCGGCGAAGGATACGATATTGTCGTGATGGGACATCGCCACAAACCCGTTTCTGAAAAAATCGGTAACGGAATCTATATCAATCTCGGCGATTGGATCACGCACAACACGTATGCTGAATTGACCGACGACGAAATCGCCCTTCGTCACTGGAAATAACAATCACATGAGCATAAAAAATATTTTCAAAAAACGAAAACGGCTTTTCATTGCCGGCACCGTGATTGTTGCACTCTTCATCATATACGGTATTTACCTTATTTCCGGATTACCCTCGCTCGAACAACTGGAAAACCCGAAACCGGAGCTTGCAACGAAAGTCTTTTCGGTCGACGGCGAAGTACTCGATCAATTCTACATAAAAAACCGGACGAGAATTTCATTCCGTGAACTTCCCCCCAATCTTGTCAATGCCCTCGTTGCAACCGAAGATAAAAATTTTTATGACCATTGGGGTGTGGATTTGCCGAGGTTTTTCCGCGCGATGGTCAAAAATATTCTCACGCTTCATCTCCGGGAAGGAGCAAGCACGATCACACAACAGCTTGCCCGTAATTTGTATGATCTCAAAGTCGCAAACGAATCCGTTTTCGGAAAGATGTCGAGAAAAATCCGCGAGTTTATCACGGCGGTTCAAATCGAACGTAATTACACCAAGGAAGAAATCCTGGAAATGTATTTCAGTATTTCGTATTTCGGAAGAAGCGCGTACGGCATTTCTTCCGCATCGCAGATTTATTTCGGAAAAACTCCGGTCGAACTTACGCTCGGCGAAGGAGCTCTTCTCGTCGGGATGTTGAAAGGTCCGGGGGCATACGATCCGATCCGCCATATGCAACGCGCGATCAATCGGCGCAATACCGTTCTTGATCAGATGATCAAATACGGGTTTATAACAAAGGATCAGGAAGACTCGGCTGAAAACGAACAACCGGAATTTGAGGCAGAGACGGAACATGTCGGAACCGGAATCGCTCCGCATTTTGTGGAATGGATCCGTCAGCAACTTTTGCAAAAGGCCGACACATACGGATTCGATATTTACCGTGACGGGCTTTCCGTCTACACGACACTCGACAGCCGCATGCAGCGCTATGCAAACCGGGCAGTAGAAGAACATCTCGCTACCTATCAGGATAACTTCCGGAAGCAATGGAACTGGAAAGTCCATCATGACGAATTAAATCAAACGATTGCAAACGCGATCCGGACATCGGATGCGTATCGTGACGCCGACAGCCGGAAGGAACGGGACAGCATTGCGCATGCATTGAGAAACAAACCCGCTTTTATCGATTCCATCAAGAATATTGCAACCCGCATCGAAGTTGGGTTTGTGGCTCTCGATCATGCGGACGGCAATATCGTTGCCATGGTCGGCGGATCGGATTTTAAAAATTTCAAATACGGATTGAATCACGTAACGCAAATCCGGCGACAGCCCGGCTCGGCGTTCAAGCCGTTTGTGTACACCGCTGCAATCGATAACGGTTATCCGCCCTGTTTCGAATTGCTGAACCAGCCGGTAACGCTGGTCATGGCCGACGGCAAACGATGGGCACCCGAAAATTTCGATCATACATTCGGCGGGAAATATACCCTTCGTGATGCGTTGAAGTATTCGATTAACCTTGTCGCGATTCGCGCCATTATGGAAATCGCTCCTGTCAAACAGGTCATCCAATATGCACACAAGATGGGAATTAAATCAGACTTGCCGCCGTATGAATCGCTGGCAATCGGGACAGGCGAAGTGCAGCCGTTGGAAATTACCGCGGCGTACGGTGTGTTTCCCAATGAAGGGGTTTATGTCGAACCGATTTCGATTTTAAAAATTGAAGACAAAGACGGCAACATCATTGAAGAAAACCAGCCCAACAAAAAAGAGGTGCTAAGCAAGGAAACGGCATATCTTATGACGAGTATGCTGGAAGGAAATGTGAATGGGGACGGAACCGGCCAACGGGTACGCAATTTTTACGCCCTTCCGGCAGCCGGAAAAACAGGCACCACACAAGAATATGCCGATGCGTGGTTCATCGGATTTACACCACGGTTGACTGCAGGAGTTTGGGTCGGTTTCGATGACAAATCAATCCATTTTACAACAAGCGATGGACAGGGCGGTCATGCGGCGGCTCCGATCTGGGGACGTTTTATGAAATATGTCTATGACGACCGCACGATCAGCCTGCCGCTGCAATATTTTGTACAGCCGGACGGAGTAGAACAGGATACGATTTGTGTCGAAACAAAAAAACTCGCCACGCCGTTTTGTCCGGAACGTACGACCGAAATCTTCAACAAAAAATATTTACCGGGGAAATGTCAGAAACACACAAGCAGGAATTCGAATGAGGGGGAAAAGAATTCGGTCAATTTTTGATACGGAGAGCTACTTACTCTTCCAGTTCGGAGGCAAAAATATTTGAATCATCTTCCGCGACTTTTTCCTGCGGATAGTCTTTCCATTTTTTCAATAATACGACAATGGGAATAGCGACAAGAGCCGCGATGCCCGCCCATTTCAAAACCGATTTTAGTGTGTCCCGTTCTTCCATAAATATTTTTGACGCGTGAGTGCTTCTTTAACATACGAAATCGGGGAATACAATAAAGTGACAAAAATCACAAAGGGGAAAAAAGCCGGATAGGTTTTTTATGAAACGGGGACGATACTTTTAAGACGAAATACCAGATATTCGAAATCAAACGGTTTGGTGATATATTCCGCCGCTCCTTCTTCTTTGGCGGTGATGGCAGCTTGAAGATCATTGAAAGCAGTTAAATAGACAAACGGTGTGTCTTTGCAATGGGCAATCTGACGAACTGCCTTGTAAAAGTCGAACCCGTCGATGCCGGGTAATTTAATATCAGCCAGGATTAAATCGGGAGAAAGTTTTTGAAGACGTTGCAGGGCTTCCTCGGCCGTCGTCATACCGATCACCTCATAGCCATTCTCGTTCAATACCTGGCCGACGGTATCCAGGAGTTCCTGTTCATCTTCCAAAAATAAAATTATCTTTTTCGACACGTCGTCTTGCCTTCCTAATACGAAAACACAATATACATCAATATACCTTTCAAAGACCCCAAAGTCAACCTCGTTCTTGATGATTGTACGGATGAAAACAGAAAATGTTGCTGCCACTCTGAATTAAAAATTTTCGCAGGAAGAAAAATAAAAAAGCTCCGGATTGTGGTCCGGAGCTTTTATGCCGGGAAAACAGATTCGGATTATTTCAACAATATCATTTTCTTGACATCGACGAATTTTTCGGTTTCGATGCGATAGAAATAAATTCCGCTTGATAAATTCGAAGCGTTCAGGGTTGCATGATGATATCCTGCCTCAATCAACCCGTCGACCAAAACCTGGACTTCCTGACCAAGCAAATTATAGACAACCAACCGCACCCTTGTCGATGCCGGAAGATCGTACTTGATCACTGTCGATGGATTGAACGGATTGGGATAATTCTGACTCAATTTAAATTCGCGCGGAATTCCCGATCCATCCACGACACCGGTTACCATATGAACGAATTTCCGGCTTGCACTGAACGGTCCCCATCCGCCTGCATTTTGTGCCCGCACTTTCCACCAATACGGTTGAGATCCCGCGACATGATGTATAAGAAGAGATGTATCAGTCACAACCGTATCGAGAAGAGCAGCCGTCACCAACGAATCGGAACCAAATGTAAGTTCGTATTGTGAAACAGCGGGTTGCGCTCGATTCCAAACGAACAAAACACTGTCCCCATTGATTGTCGCACCTGCCGCCGGAGAAACGAGATTGACTGTTGCCGGCAGTGCAACAACGGTGGTAAAGGAATATATCGAAGACCAGCCGCTTTGTCCGCCGATATTTTTTGCACTGACCCGCCAATAATACCGGGTATTATTTACCAAGCCGGCAACACCGACCGAGGTATCCGTTACGGTAGAATCGTTTTTCACAAAACCGGAAACAAACAATGAATCGGTCGTTACCTGCACCAAGTACGTTGAGGCGTTGAGTGAATTATTCCAACGTACTGTTAATGCCACCGGTTGATTCAATGCATTGTTTACCGGTGAAACCAAGACCGGAGTCGCGGGTGAAGCAATGATCGTGGAAAATTTTCTGGGGGAAGAATACAAGCTTACCCCGCTTGGATTTTTTGCATTCACACGCCAGAAATATGTCGTATGATAATTCAGCGGTCCTACCTGTTGCGAAAGATTTGTAAGATTCGAATCATCGGCAAAGGTCGTCGTAAAACTGCTATCAACGGAAACCTGTAATCGATATCGCAACGTATCGGAACTTCCGCTGTTCGAGTTCCAAGAAAGAAAAAGAGTAACAGGTTGATTGATGGAACTATCGGCCGGAGCTGCTAAGAGAGGCACGTTGGGTGGCGTCAAAAATGTTTGATCTCCGCTATGAACCGTATCCGCAATATTGATTGCCGTTACACGAAAATGGTATACCGTGTTTGACAATAAACCTGTAAGATATCCTTCAACGGTTACCGTATTGATACCGGAAAAAGGATTTCCGGAAACATTGACAACGGAACCGTAAGCCGTTGTTGGCCCGTACTCAAACCGAACGGTCGTGGCCGCATTGTTCGGATTAATATTTGCTTTAAGAATTGCTGTTGAAGAAGACAAACTATCCGAAACAATTCCAGAAACTAATGCCCCAATCGCATTAGTTGTGAATGTTGAATCTGCCCCAGTCGTTGTACCGGCTGCGTTCGTTGCACTGATCCGGTAATGATATAACGTGTTTGGAATGAGCCCCGTAATCGGTGCAGATACTGCGGTTACTGTTGTACCGCTTACCGTACTTTGTGTTGCCGTCACCTGACTTCCGTATCCTGTTGTCAGTCCGTATTCGAACTTTACCGTTGTTGCTGCATTGTTTGCATTCACACTACCTTCAAACTTCGCCGACACAGAATTTACACTGTCCACATATTCCGTCACTATCGTCGGTACGATTGTTCCGGTCGTGAACGTCGAATCTGTTCCGGTTGTTGTCCCGGCTGCGTTCGTTGCACTGATCCGGTAATGATATATCGTGTTCGGTATTAAGCCGGTTATTGGTGCAGATACTGCTGTTACTGTCGTACCGCTTACCGGGCTTTGTATGGCTGTTACCTGACTTCCGTATCCCGTCGTCAGTCCGTATTCGAACTTTACCGTTGTCGTTGCATTATTTGCATTCACACTACCGTGAACTGTTGCACCTGTGGCACTGATCGTATCTGCCGATAGTGTCGTTGCTACCGCTGCCAGCGTGTGTGTTGTGAATGTCGAATCAGTTCCGGTTGTTGTTCCGGCTGCGTTCGTTGCACTGATTCTGTAATGATAGGTTGTGTTTGGTGTTAAGCCGGTTATTGGTGCAGATACTGCTGTTACTGTTGTCCCGTTCACCGGACTTTGTGCTGCTGTAACTTGAGTTCCGTATCCTGTCGTCAGCCCATACTCGAACTTTACTGTTGTCGATGCATTGTTCGCATTCACACTACCGTCGAACTTTGCTCCCGTGGCACTGAGTTTACTCTGCCGATAGTGTCCGTCACTATCGGTGCGGAGCGATCGTCCGGTCGTGAATGTTGAATCTGTTCCGGTCGTTGTACCGGCGGCGTTCGTTGCACTTATTCTATAATGATATGTCGTGTTCGGAATAAGACCCGTAATTGGTGCAGACACTGGTGTATTCGTTGTCCCGTTCACCGGACTTTGTGTGGCTGTTACCTGAGTTCCGTATCCTGTCGTCAGCCCATATTCGAACTTTACTGTTGTCGTTGCATTATTTGCATTCACACTACCCTCGAACTTCGCCGACACAGAGTTTACACTGTCCACATATTCCGTTACAATTGTCGGTGCTATCATTCCAGTTGTGAATGTTGAATCTGCCCCAGTCGTTGTTCCGGCTGCGTTCGTTGCACTGATCCGGTAATGATATATCGTGTTTGGTATTAAGCCGGTTATCGGTGCAGATACTGGTGTTACTGTTGTCCCGTTCACCGGACTTTGTGTGGCTGTTACCTGATTTCCGTATCCCGTCGTCAGCCCATACTCGAACTTTACTGTTGTCGCTGCATTATTTGCATTCACACTACCTTCAAACTTCGCCGACACAGAATTTACACTGTCCACATATTCCGTCACTATCGTCGGTACGATTGTCCCGGTCGTGAATGTCGAATCCGTTCCGGTTGTTGTCCCGGCTGCGTTCGTTGCACTGATCCTGTAATGATATATCGTGTTCGGTATAAGTCCGGTTATTGGTGCAGATACTAACGTTGCCGTTGTTCCGTTCACCGGGCTTTGTGTGGCTGTTACCTGACTTCCATATCCTGTCGTCAGTCCGTATTCGAACTTTACTGTTGTCGCTGCATTGTTTGCATTCACACTACCGTGAACTGTTGCTCCCGTGGCACTGATCGTATCTGCCGATAGTGTCGTTGCGATTGGTGCCAGCGTGTGTGTCGTGAACGTCGAATCTGTTCCGGTTGTTGTCCCGGCGGCATTCGTTGCACTGATTCTATAATGATATGTCGTGTTTGGTGTAAGTCCGGTTATTGGTGCAGATACTAACGTTACCGTTGTTCCGTTCACAGGGCTTTGTGCTGCAGTTACCTGACTTCCGTATCCCGTCGTCAGCCCGTATTCGAACTTTACTGTTGTCGCCGCATTATTTGCATTCACACTACCTTCAAACTTCGCCGACACAGAATTTACACTGTCCACATATTCCGTCACTATCGTCGGTACGATTGTCCCGGTCGTGAATGTCGAATCTGTTCCGGTTGTTGTTCCGGCTGCATTCGTTGCATTGATTCTATAATGATATGTCGTGTTTGGTGTAAGTCCGGTTATTGGTGCAGATACTGCTGTTATTCGTTGTTCCGTTCACCGGACTTTGTGCTGCTGTAACTTGAGTTCCGTATCCTGTCGTCAGCCCATATTCGAACTTTACTGTTGTCGCTGCATTATTTGCATTCACACTACCTTAAACTTTGCCCCTGGCACAGAATCTTACACTGTCCACATATGTCCGTCACTATCGTCGGTACAGATTGTCCCGGTCGTGAATGTCGAATCTGTTCCGGTTGTTGTCCCCGCTGCGTTCGTTGCACTAATTCTATAATGATATGTCGTGTTCGGTGTTAAGCCGGTTATTGGTGCAGATACTGCCGTTACTGTTGTCCCGTTCACCGGACTTTGTGCTGCCGTTACCTGACTTCCGTATCCTGTCGTCAGTCCATATTCGAACTTTACTGTTGTCGATGCATTGTTCGCATTCACACTACCGTCGAACTTCGTCCGATGGCGCTAGATCGTATCTGCCACATATGTCTGTCACTATCTCGGTGCGATTGTGTCCGTGTCGTGAATGTTGAATCAGTTCCGGTTGTTGTCCCCGCTGCATTCGTTGCACTTATTCTGTAATGATATGTTGTGTTCGGTGTTAAGCCGGTTATTGGTGCAGATACTAACGTTACCGTTGTTCCGTTCACAGGGCTTTGTGCTGCAGTTACCTGAATTCCGTATCCTGTCGTCAGTCCGTATTCGAACTTTACTGTTGTCGCTGCATTATTCGCATTCACACTACCGTGAACTGTTGCTCCCGTGGCACTGATCGTATCTGCCGATAGTGTCGTTGCTACCGGTGCCAGCGTGTGTGTCGTGAACGTCGAATCTGTTCCGGTCGTTGTTCCGGCTGCATTCGTTGCACTTATTCTATAATGATATGTCGTGTTCGGAATAAGACCCGTAATTGGTGCAGACACTGGTGTATTCGTTGTCCCGTTCACCGGACTTTGTGTGGCTGTTACCTGAGTTCCGTATCCTGTCGTCAGCCCATATTCGAACTTTACTGTTGTCGCTGCATTGTTTGCATTCACACTACCGTGAACTGTTGCTCCCGTGGCACTGATCGTATCTGCCGATAGTGTCGTTGCGATTGGCACCAGAGTGTGTGTTGTGAATGTCGAATCTGTTCCGGTTGTTGTTCCCGCTGCGTTCGTTGCACTAATCCGGTAATGATATGTCGTGTTCGGAATGAGTCCCGTAATCGGTGCCGATACTGCGGTTACTGTTGTCCCGTTCACCGGACTTTGTGCTGCCGTTACCTGACTTCCGTATCCTGTCGTCAGCCCATACTCGAACTTAACTGTTGTCGCTGCATTATTTGCATTCACACTACCCTCGAACTTCGCCGACACAGAATTCACACTGTCCACATATTCCGTCACTATCGTCGGTACGATTGTCCCCGTTGTGAATGTTGAATCTGTTCCGGTCGTTGTACCTGCTGCATTCGTTGCACTGATTCTATAATGATACGTTGTGTTCGGTGTTAAGCCGGTTATTGGTGCAGATACTGCTGTTACTGTTGTCCCGTTTACCGGACTTTGTGCTGCCGTTACCTGACTTCCGTATCCTGTCGTCAGCCCATATTCGAATTTTACCGTTGTTGCTGCATTGTTCGCATTCACACTACCCTCGAACTTCGCCGACACAGAGTTTACGCTGTCCACATATTCCGTCACTATCGTCGGAGCGATCGTCCCGGTCGTGAATGTTGAATCTGTTCCGGTTGTTGTACCTGCCGCATTCGTTGCACTTATTCTATAATGATATGTCGTGTTCGGAATAAGACCCGTAATTGGTGCAGACACTGGTGTATTCGTTGTCCCGTTCACCGGACTTTGTGTGGCTGTTACCTGAGTTCCGTATCCTGTCGTCAGCCCATACTCGAACTTTACTGTTGTCGCTGCATTGTTTGCATTCACACTACCGTGAACTGTTGCTCCCGTGGCACTGATCGTATCTGCCGATAGTGTCGTTGCGATTGGCACCAGAGTGTGTGTTGTGAATGTCGAATCTGTTCCGGTTGTTGTCCCCGCTGCGTTCGTTGCACTAATTCTGTAATGATACGTTGCGTTCGGTGTTAAGCCGGTTATCGATGCACTTACTGCTGTTGCTGTTGTCCCATTCACCGGGCTTTGTGTGGCCGTTACCTGACTTCCATATCCTGTTGTCAGTCCATACTCGAACTTTACCGTTGTCGTTGCATTATTTGCATTTACACTGCCCTCGAACTTCGCCGACACAGAGTTTACACTGTCCACAAATTCCGTTACTATTGTCGGTGCTATCATTCCAGTTGTGAATGTCGAATCTGCTCCGGATACTGTTCCCGCCCTATTGGTCGCGCTGATCCGAAAATGGTACGTTGCATTGGGAAGCAAACCTGTGAGAGTATCGACAACGGAAAGAAATGTCGATGTGCTATCGATTTGTTGAACGGGGGTTAATAGTCCATAAGAGGGCGTCGATCCATAATCGAACCACATGGTACCGCCGAGCATGTGTGGATTAACTCTACCGTTAAGGACAGCACCGGCAGTAGAAACATCGGTCGCGGGAAACGTAAATACATCGGGCACATGGAACGGAACGGTGTACAATAACTGGTTGGAAAAAGGACCAAGACGTCCCAGCGTATCGCTTGCAGCGATGCGTGAATAATACGTTTTACCGGGAATCAATCCAAAAAAATTCGCCGTAGTATCATTTCGGTTCAAGGCTGTTGTGCTGTCTTGTATAAATGTCGGATTAGGAGCCGTATCTGCAGCAATATAATATTTATAGAAATCCGGTTGCTGGTTCGGGCTCCATAACAATTGAGCCTGTTCCGGAGCGGGAATAAACCGGAAATTCAAAACCGAATCCACAACGGGATTGACCGTAAAAACAAATGATGAACCTGCCGTAAGTTCACCGTCACTGACATTGACGGTAATAGTATCCACTCCATACGTATTCGTTGCCGGTGTTATCGTGAGTGTTCGGTCCGTGCCGCTTCCGCCAAACACAATATTCGGGATTGGAACAATTGTCGAATTCGTCACCTGCACCGACAGCAAAAGACTATCCGCCGGAGTCTCCAGGTCTCCAATGACAAACGGTATCGCACCGGTCGGATTGTTTTCGTTTGTTGTCTGATTCCCAATAGCTGAAATGGTGGGCGGAGTATTTTGGGAGTATGCCATTTGGGATAATCCCAGGGTGCAGACAACACAGACGAATACAACAAAACTTCGAATAACAACACGATTACAAAACGATATCAACGACACGATCATGGTGTGTCCCCTTCATTCAATATGGAAATGATTAATGTCGATCTTAAAAGCCGGGCAATGAAATCAAAATTTCAATATTATAGCAAAATTTTAGCTGTAATGCTGTAATAATACTTATCGATGTGAGTTTCATCAATCTATTTAAAATGATTCAAAAGGATACAAACGAATCGAAGGGTATTGTCGTAATTTGTAAAAAATCGACGGTATCGCTTGACTTTCGGTTACTTACTCCCTACTTTATCACATTGTGATCCAACAACCTGCATGTTGTATTCCATAATTCGCATCATTCACAATCAAGGATAAAAAGAACGATGGCACAAAAACAATTCGTTGAAGGGGAAGTATTTTATCCCGGCACCGACATCGTAGAAAATTCCCGCGTAAAAGATTGGGAAAAGCTTGCCGCGCGTGCGGCAAAAGATCTGGAGGGATTTTGGGCTGATGAAGCAAATGAATTAGAATGGTATAAACGATGGGATACTGTTCTCGACGACAGCAAAAAGCCGTTCTACAAATGGTTCGTGAATGCACAGGTGAATATCGTTCACAACGCCCTGGACAGACATCAGAAAACGTATCGGAAAAATAAACTCGCGTTCGTCTGGGTGGGAGAAAATAATGAAGTCCGAACGTATTCATACTTTGCATTGAATCGCGAAGTCGGCCAATTTGCCAATGTCCTTCGTGCAATGGGAGTTCGAAAAGGAGACCGCATTACCATCTATATGCCGCGTGTTCCGGAAATTGTGATCGCAATGCTCGCCTCGGCGAAAATCGGCGCCATCCATTCAGTGGTGTACGGCGGATTCAGTGTCGACGCGCTTCAGGGCAGGATCGATGATTCCCAGACGCGAGTCGTTATCACCGCCGATGGCGGATTCATGAATGGAAAAATTGTCGAGCTCAAGAAAACGGTGGATGACGCGCTGAAGCAATGTCCGTCGGTGGAAACCGTCATTGTTGTCCGGAGAACGGAGAATACTGTAAAAATGGAACCGGGAAGAGATTACTGGTATCATGAACTTATCAAACTTCCGATTGCCAACGGAAAATCACCGACGGAGGTGATGGATTCCGAGGACCCGCTCTATATATTGTACACATCCGGAACGACCGGAAAACCGAAAGCTATTCTTCACACACACGGCGGATACATGGTCGGTGTGTATTCGACGTTAAAATATGTTTTCGATTTGCAGGATCAGGATCGCTGGTGGTGTGCTGCGGATCCGGGATGGGTGACGGGGCATTCATACATCGTGTACGGACCACTGTTGCTCGGTGCAACGTCTTTTATGTATGAAGGCGCTCCGACATTTCCATATCCCGACCGTTGGTGGGCATTGATAGAAAAGTACGGCATCAATGTGCTCTATACCGCCCCGACGGCAATTCGAGGTTTGATGCGGTTCGGCGAATCGTGGCCCAACAAACACGATCTTTCTTCGCTACGGCTCCTCGGTTCGGTCGGTGAACCGATTAATCCGGAAGCATGGAAATGGTACCACCGCGTGATCGGGAAAGAACGCTGCCCGATCATGGATACGTGGTGGCAAACGGAAACCGGAATGTTTATGATAACACCGACACCGTCGGTGCCGTTAAAACCCGGATCCGGAACGCGGCCGTTTTTCGGACAGGAGGCGGAGATCGTCGATGAGCACGGAAAACCGGTGAAGGACGGCGAAGAAGGCTATCTCGTTCTGACAAAACCGTGGCCCGCGATGCTGCGGACGATTTACAACGATCCCGACCGATACGTCGACCAGTATTGGAGAAAATATCCGGGGAAATATACAACGGGCGATTCCGCTAAAAAAGATAAAGACGGATATTTTTGGATTATCGGAAGGGTTGATGACGTCATTAAAGTTTCCGGCTACCGGCTTGGTACGGCAGAAGTGGAAAGCGCTCTCGTCAGCCATCCGGCAATCGCCGAAGCGGCTGTCATCGGTCTGCCGCATGAACTAAAAGGACAATCTATTTTTGCATATTGCATTCTGAGAGAAGGATTTAAAGCAACAGAATCTCTTCCGGAAGAAGTACGCAATCATGTTGCACAACATCTCGGCCCAATCGCCAAGCCCGAAAAAATCACGTTTGTCGATAAACTGCCGAAAACACGCTCCGGTAAGATCATGCGCCGAGTGTTGAAAGCCCGTGCCCAGGGATTATCCGAAGGAGACATCTCGACGCTTGAAGAATAAGTCGATTCTCCATGATTGAAACCTCCGGTCGTTATGATCGTCGGAATTTTTTCTTCAATGCTTCCGAGGGAGTTTTTTTTGTCATCGGTTCGTCGTTGATTTCATCGCAGACCGTATTTCCCGCACTGATTTCAAAACTCGGAGGAGACAACACAGTCATTGGCGCATTCGGCGTTATCGTATGGCTGGGATTGTTACTGCCCCAGATTTTTGCGGCGCGATATACGCAAACTCTTCCATGGAAGAAACCCTGGGCAGTTCGGTTTGGCGCTGCACAACGCTTTGCGATTCTCTGTATTGCCGCCGCTATTATATTTTCCCGCAGTTTCTCGGTACCCATCAATCTCACAATCATCCTCTCGTTGTTTGCGGTCAATCAAATTCTTACCGGTATCACGACTCCAGGCTGGTTCGACATGTATGCAAAAATGACGCCGGCACATCGACGCGGGAGACTTATCGGGGTACGCACGGCATTTGCCGGCATCGGTGCGTTCGGATGCGGATTTGCGCTCACATGGATACTCGCACGGTTCGGATTTCCTTTCAATTACGGCATTGTTTTTGCCGGAGCATTCCTCTTTCAATTCACTTCCATTCTTTTACAATCCCGATTGGTGGAAGAATATTCCAGCAAAACACTTCCGCGCCAACCGTTGACGGAATATTTCAAACAATTACCCGGCATCGTTCATAACAACCGACCATTCCGTTCATTTCTGGCTGCCTCTGTCTTTTTAATCGTAGCGACAATACCGCTCAATTTTTTTACCGTTTATGGATTAAAACGATTTCAGGGGAATGAAAGCGTTGTCGGACAATTTACGCTTGCAATCGTGGCAGGTCAATTTATCGGATCGTTACTGATCGGGTTCGTCGCCGATCGTTTCGGCAACCGGCAGGCATTACTGGTTGCTTCCGCGGCAATGGTGCTTGCTTCCCTGTGGGCACTCTTTGCCTCATCCTTGATTGTATTCGAATTGGTGTTCATTTTTTCCGGCATGAATCTCGGATCCGAATCGATGATTCGTTCAAACCTTGCCATTGAATACGGTCCGGTCGAACAACGATCGACCTATATCGGATTGATGAATACACTTCTCGCCCCGTTCTATGCTCTCAGCCTGCTTGCTGGCTGGCTCATCGACAAAGCGGGGTATGGAATGGTATTCGGAATCGGTGCGGCAAGCTCCGCGATCGGAATATTCCTTTTAATGACGATCGTTTCCGAACCGAGATTTCCAAAACGTTGATGGTGCAGATCAATAGAAATTTATGGAGAAGTGATCAGGTGAAATGTATGCACAGCATCCATGATTTCTTTGCTGGAAGCGCACAAAAAAGCATTCAACCCTGCTTGCTTCGCCCCTTCGATATTTTCGATCCGATCATCAAGAAAAAGCGCTTCCTCCGGCATTACTCTCAATCGCCCGACCGTACGATGATAAATTTGTCGATCCGGTTTTCGAACTCCTTCTAAACACGACAAGACGACAACGTCAAACGTCCCGTCATGTTTTTCCCGGTAGATCTCGACTGCCGGCATTTCCGTGTTGGAGAGAAGAGCGGTACCAATTCCGGCTCCTCGTAACTTCCCGACAAGCTCAAACACATCATTTCTTGGTCGATAGGCATGCCGTAAGGCTTCATCCCACAACGATCGATGGAAAGGTTTCGGAACTTTCAGTGTGGCACAAACTCGCTCCCAGAATTGGTCTTCGGTTATTGCATTTGTTTGAAAAAGCGGTTCATGTTCCTGCAAAACCGGCGACAAAACCGACGGCTCAACATTCAATGCCCGGCTACAAAAAGCAAGAATTGCCGCGGATGGATTTTCAATAAGGATTCCGCCCCAATCAAAAATCACCGCCTGAATTTTCGGCAAAGAAATCCCGTCGGTCAAAACGTTGAATTACTTTTTCATCACAAAATGAATTGCATCGATCAGGTCGCCTAATTCATACGGCTTCTCGATAACGTCGTCCGCCCCGAGATCTTTGACCATGGTAACATTCTTCAGATCGGCGTACGCCGTCAGCACAATCACTTTCGTCTTCGACGATTTTTGTTTAAGGAATTTCAGCACATCGAAGCCACTGATTTTCGGTAATTTTAAATCGAGTACGACAAGAGAAAATTCTTTCTTTTGAAGAACCGCGAGCGCCTCCTCGCCGTCTGCGGCAGTTGCAATTTCATAGCCCTCCAGCGACAACTGTTCTGCCAGCGTCATCAAAAGTTCTTTTTCATCCTCCACGATCAGAATAGTGTTATCAAACGGCATTGTACATTCCTTGTCCATTGAATGATTTTCCGTATAATATTCAAATAATAAGTGGAAGTCAACTATATCGGATCGACTTCAACCGACGGTTGGATGAACGCTATGTTACCGGTCTGCATATTTTGTAAAGATTTCATATATTAAAGAGTTCTCCGCTGGATTTAGATCGGAATATGGAGAACAAAGGGAATTTCATTGCCCGGATGGTGAAACTGGCAGACACGCTAGATTCAGGGTCTAGTGGCCGCAAGGTCGTGCAGGTTCAAGTCCTGTTCCGGGCACTCTTTTCATCGATTATCACCTTTCACGAGCCGCACAAAGTGTAGAATATTGTGAACTTTGTTCTACAGTTTTTCTACACCCTCTGTCAGTCTGTCACCAAACATGTAGAGCCTTTTTTTCATTCACTTTCAACGAAAGGGTTCTATCATGCAAGACACAAGACTGTATCTCACTCGCCGTCAAAACGGTATCTATTATTACGGTAATCGCACTTCCGGTTCTCATAAAATTCGCTGGCAAACTACCAAGTGTAAATTGAAGTCTCAAGCTCTTCGTTTTATCAAAGAGAATGAGTTGCGTGAAGCTGAAAGTAAAGCAGTTCCTACCTTACAGAATTTCATGCCGATATTCTCTAACAGAATGCAGGGAGTTATCCGTAAAATTTCAATTGATGGTTACAGTTACGCTGTTACTCAGTTCATAGATGTAGTTGGCGATAAACTACTTTCCGATTATACACTATCCGATGTTGACAGATTCAAAGAAGCCAGACTTGCAAAGGTTAAACCTGTTACGCTGAATATTTCCTTACGAGGACTTAAAACAGTGTTTAATAAGGCAGAGAAATGGGGAATAATTGAAAACAATGTTTTCCGTAAAGTTCAGCAGTTAAAAGTGCCGAGTAGTTTTCCACTGTATATGACAAAGGAAGAATTCAAGAAACTGTATGATAATGTAACTAATCAGACGTTCAAGGATTTGATTCTCTGGTCTGTCATGACTGGATGCAGAGTGTCTGAAAGCTTACAGGTGAAATGGAAAGACGTTGACCTTAAAAAGAGGATAATTTTAATCAGTAATTCGGATGGTTTCACCACGAAATCCGGTAATGAAAGAGTTATTCCAATCAATGATACATTGTTTCAAATGTTGCAACAGAGAATCACAGAAAAACACCCATGTGATTTAGTGTTTCATCGGAATGGATTCAAGTTAGAAAGGAACGGTGTGGCACATACATTTAAGAAGCAGATTCGTGCATTGGAACTGAATCCTGCATTTAAGTTTCACAGTTTACGACATACATTTGCATCATGGGGAGTTCAGAATGGAATATCAATCTTTACAATGTCAAAACTGTTAGGACACAGCAGTGTTACAGTGACGGAGATTTACAGCCACGCATCGCCGGATTTACTGAGGGAGTCAATTGGAAAGATATTTTTGTAATAATTGGACAACTACTCACCATTATATATTTCGAGCCTCACAAGGTGGTCATCTTTGAATTTGAAGGAAGCTTCATAGAACAGACATCTTCAGTATGTTTGTAGTCTGTTTCATAAGAAATGCATCGCATGCCATTTGCAGTCGTGTCAGACTTGGGAGTTCCAAGTTTCCGAATAATCTCTTGCGAAGTCATGCCAAGTGTGATTCCATCATCGAGCGCGAGTTTACTGTTGATACGGTGCGAAATTGCAGACTTGGGAAGTTGCTTAATCGAGCTAATAGAATCGGGAAGGTCATCCTTATCACCATATGAAAACGATATGTGATCAGTGTGCCAATCTGTCCCCCATTCAACATGCATTACCACCTGCATGCTGGGATCTGTCCAGTATGAACTACCTTCAGGAACTCCGTCATCAATGTAGAAACCTGTCCCGTAGAATTTGACAAACGCTATCCTTATCGGAGAACTCCCTTACTGAGATCTTACCGAACGTTAAGGGGTAGGTGAGCTTTGCCAAGTGCATTGGAACAGTGGTTGCTTGAGAGTAAAGCGGATTTGAGTAACACAGGTAAGTAAGGACGCACACGACAACAAATAAGGGGAGACAGCATTTTCTATTCAAGGTCATTACAAAAATCCTCCTATTTATCTAATGACGAAAATACGCATTGCATATAACTTTTTAATGATGCAATATTACGTTTTTGTTTTTCTTTTATCGAAATCACTTAGACAAGGTCTTTTCCACTCCATCCTCAAATAACCCATTTCAATATATCATTAAAATATTCCAAACTCAACCGAGAAGTGCTACAGTGACAGAGATTTACAGCCATGCGTCACCGGATTTATTGAGGGAGTCTATTAGGAAGATATTGCTAATGGCATTTTGCCTTGTGCCATTCTTTTCGTAGATTCGTCAATTGGGCACTTAGTTTTTTCAAGAATGTTCGAAGCAAATGTCATTAGGTCTCTCTTACCATAAAGCTTGATATTAATTTTTATATCTTTCTTAGATGGTGTATTGCTTAGGAGAGTCGTTTCATACGTTCGCGTTTTGCTAAGGTAGAGCTCCGCTTTTGTTGTCACTTCTCCTATGTCAGACCAAGAAAGGCTTGTTCGCGTCTGAATCCAGATTTATGAATAATCCCATCGGACGTAAGAGTAACACTCTCGGCCTTGAGCCAATATACAAAACAGAGCAGAACCACTCCCGATACTAATACAAAACTGAATTCTAGTGATTTAAAGAGGTAACCATAAAGAAAGACAACGAAAAATGCCAGCCAGATTCCACCCAATAGAATGTGAGTCCCGATTGAAGGATGAATTACTTTGTCTTTTTCCATATGCCTCCTAATAACCTTGGATTAAGATATTTTTGTAACGGCCGAATCATAATCGGAATACTTTTTGGGGATCAGGTTAATATTGTTTGTTTGCCGCCATTGCGAATTAATCGCCTTGTTGATACCAAGCGTATCTTTTACCATTCCAGTATATCAATGCACTTGACGATTCAGTCTGTTCAACTTGCAGGGCTTCGCCACGTAGAGTTGGTATGCTGTCTTCTCCGGCTCCTTGCTTAACTAGTCCTTTGGGATATACAGTCCATACGTTCATCCAGCGAAAGTCATTGCCCCCACTTCCGAAAGTCGAACCGGCTCCAAGAATAAACACCTTCGCACCTAATGAATGGCAAATAGCAATACCTTCTTTCCCACTCTTCGTTTCTTGTATGAGCACTGCAATATCTGGTTTGCCGTCACCGTTGAAAT
>CAVQPS010000011.1:0-94070 GCA_963714795.1 uncultured Ignavibacteriales bacterium
CTGCTCACCGTCGGCAACATCGGCTGAAAGTTCCACATCGCGGTTAATCGGACCGGGATGCATGATGAGAATTTTCTTTTTCGATGCATCAAGGCGTTCGCGCGTCACTCCAAAATACCGTCGATACTCACGCGTCGTCGGAAACAAGGTACCACCATGCCGTTCATTTTGAATGCGAAGAACATTTAAAACATCGGCATCGTGTATTGCTTCATCGATATTGTAATACACCTGAACGCCAAGCTGATCGATACATCGCGGGATCAATGTCTTGGGCCCGCACACAGAAACCCGCGCACCCATCGTTTGTAATCCGTAAATATTCGAAGTGCAACTCTGCTGTGGGAAATGTCGCCGACGATGCAGACATGGTGTCCTTCAATCGCTCCAAGTTTTTCGCGAAGCGTGTACATATCCAATAATGCCTGTGTCGGATGTTCATGCGCTCCGTCTCCGGCGTTGATAATATTGGCATCGATAACTTTCGAGAGAAAATGCGCAGCCCCAGCCGCCGCATGACGGATCACGACCATATCGATCTTCATCATCTCAAAATTCCGGACGGTATCTTTCAGCGATTCACCCTTGCGGACACTGCTTGCGTCGGCTGAAAAATTCACCACATCGGCAGAAAGCCGTCGCTCGGCAAGCTCGAACGATGTGCGTGTTCTCGTGGAGCTTTCAAAAAAAAGATTGACAATAGTTTTTCCCTGCAGTGTCGGACTTTTTTAATCGGTCGATCGAGTATCTCGCGGAACGATGTTGCCGTATCTAAAATCAATTGAATGTCTTGTCGTGACATTCCTTCAAGTCCGAGAAGATGACGACTTGCCAATGCCATCACGCCCGTCCTTTCCCGACGAGCACAACTGCATCTTCCTCGTCGATTTCTTGCATCAACACGCGGACTTCTTCGTTTGGTGATGTCGGGCAAGTTTTTTCCGATGAAGTCGGCTTTAATCGGAAGCTCTCGATGTCCGCGGTCAACCAGCACGGCAAGTTGAATCGTGGCAGGTCTGCCGAGATCGATCAAAGCATCAAGGGCTGCGCGAATGGTCCGACCGGTATACAAGACATCATCAACCAGAATAATGTTCTTTCCGGTGATATCGAACATGATGTCCGTTCCTTTCAGGATCGGCTGGTTCAATTTGCCGCGAAGATCGTCACGGTAGAGCGTGATATCCAAAAACCCAACTGGCAGTTCGCGGTGTTCAATTTCCTGGATTTTTTCGGTGAGGCGGCGTGCAAGAAATTCTCCAGGACCGGATCCCGACAAGCGCAATCGTTTCGGTACCTTATTTAATTCCAGAATTTCATGGGCGAGACGCGTTAATGTGCGCTGAAATCCCTGATGATCGATGAGACGGGATTTAATATTCATCGGTGCACCAAAATGAAAAAACCCCCGAACCCTGCATCAGGGTGGAGGTTTGCTGTAAAACTAGATTCAAAACCATTTTATATTCTTTCCGACCTCTCAGGATCGAATTAAAGGTATATAATCGTTTTCCTGTTTTAATATACAGATTTAGTATTGATGATGCAAGCGAGGATTAGATGGAGTCCACTTCTTAAGTGGACTCCATCAAACAAAAGCCACCTTCCTGTCTTTGCGAGCGGAGCGAAGCAATCTCAACCGCTGAAGTTTTTCTAAGTAGTCAGATTGCTTCGGGACTTCGTCCCTCGCAAAGACCATCCTTTATTCTTGGAAATCCTCATCACATAAATCCTTACTTCAGCAACAACATCTTCTTCACATCGGTAAATGTCGCACCGACTCCTTTTTGTGCGAGAGCAGTCATGCGGTAAAAATAGACTCCGGACGAAATAGCGCTTGCATTAAATTCCACCGTCTGCTCGCCTTGATCGAATGCAGCATTATTGAGCACCGTGGCAACGCGTTCGCCGAGCGTGTTGTAAATGGAAATCGAAACCAGCGCTCGTTCCGGCACATCGAAACTGATCGTGGTCGTCGGATTGAACGGATTCGGATAATTTTGATGCAGCGCAAATGCTTTCGGCAATTGCGAGACATCTTCCACGCGCAACAAAAGATTTCCGGTATTCGATGATGCCACAGTCATGCTTCCGGTTCCGGTTATTTCTTTCCCGCCGGATGAATTTCCGGTTTCCTGCAAATGAAATTGGTCACGACCATTTTTCAGAATTATCCATTCGACCGTCAGAGGAAAATTCAGCGAATGTAATTCAATCGAAATATCCGTTTTACTTTGCAACTGATCAGGAATAAATTCAGCTGTTCGCTGTGAAGCAAACCGAACATCAGGATTGCCGTCAGGCGGGACAGGCGGCAACGCAAACTGATCGGAATCGGAAATAAGATTGCCGTTCGAACCGAAATACAATGTCTGACTGAATCCTTTCGAATCCTTCAATACCAATCGATTTAAAGATGAAAGGTCGGTTGGCTGGATTTTATTGGGACGTAAGAGAGCTGAAGGTCCGGAATTTTGCAACACACATTTTCCCGCCGAATCGCATTTGATCCAGTATCCAAGTCCGGGATAGATCGTATCCGTCGGATGATAGCCGGAACTGTAGCCGAAGGTCTGCGAGCGAATCGTCGTCCCAAATGGCAAAAGAGAAGTAACGGGAATCTGCGTCGAAATCGATCCGATAAGATTCCATCCGGAAGTAATCGGAATAGTATCCACCGATTTACCCATACCAATCAAAGGAACAGTTTGATCGACTCCGAATTTCAGCCAGTACCCTGCGCCGTTGACAATCTGATTGCTGATGACATAACCGCTACCGTTGTAACCGAATGCATCGCTGATTTTTGTCGGAAATAAAATTTGGACAGAATCATTTTCAACAGTCAACGGATTAGAAAGCATATTCCATTGTGCACTGATGGGGACATTCACAAGAATTCCGGACGGTTCCTGAACAATGATCGTATCGATTTTCGATCCCGCACAGCCATTAGAATCAGTCGCCGTTACCGTGAAAATTTTTACTCCGGACACCAACGGTATTCCCGACAGAATTCCGGTTGGCGACAGCGAAATTCCCGCCGGCAATAGTCCGACTGAAATTCCATACGTTAACGGACCGGATCCGCCGGAAGATGATAACGTTTCCGCATATGCAGAATTCACCAATCCGCCGGATAATTGTGCAGGAAAAATTGTTATCGGCTGACAGGGCGGCCGAACCTTCAATTGAACGGCAATCGAATCTCTTCTCGATTGCGTGTCTGTAACAATAATCGGAATTGATTTCCATCCGGTAATTGTTCCGGTATCGACGATCGTTTTCAATGAAAAAATACTATCTCCGGCAACCGCATCGCCATGAGTTCCATCATTAAAAAATATTTGTGATGATGAACCGCTTATCGATGATAAATTTCCGTTGACGGTAATTCCACTGCTCGTCGGATTCAATCCGGGATGGACAGTAACTATAAACGATACCGAATCACCCACTGAAACAGTATCAGGCACAGCCACGCCGATTGCCGACGGATTCGATGGCGGGATAAGCGTATCGATATTGACACTATACGCAATGCTGTCAAAACATCCATTGGAATCAATCGCCTCAACTTTAAAATTTGCAATACCGACATTTAACGGTGTTCCCGAAAAAATCCCACCGGACGTCAGCGATAAACCTTTCGGCAAAGTTCCGTTCAGCAACGAATACGTATACGGCAATTTCCCCCCGCTTGCGGTAATTGTCTGTGTGTAAAAAGTTCCCGTGAAACCACCGGGCAACGTTGATGGTAATAAAGTAATTGTCGGACAATTGCTGGAAATTGTGAGAATGCCCGTTGAGCTTGTTAGCGATTGACCATCAGGATTAGTAACCGTAATCGTTCTTGCGCCTGCGCTTGCGTTGTTCGCAACCGAAAGATTCAAAGTAACATGTGTCGGATTTGTATAGGTCACAGAATTGACAGTTACTCCGCCACCGTTCACTGCCGCGGAAATATGATTCGGGAAACTCGCACCGGGATCGAAAAATCCGGAGCCACTGGAAGACGTTCCGGTAATGGTGACATTGAAATTGGTACTGCCGCCGACAACAGAATTCGGCGAAGCTGAAGCCGGAGTCGCCGGCAGAGGTGCAAGCAATTTCGTTGCCCGTACTCCGTACGAATTTGTTACATCGGTGAATTGCTGTATCGTCCACATGGTCATATCGTCATTCGGATCGACAGATGTGTACGAATAGTCACCCCACCGCCTCGCACCGGAACTGCCCGGATCATTAGGCGGATTGTATGAAGCATTACTGTTGGTGACAAGAACGGGAGAACCTTCCATCGTTCCGGCGGGATCGCTTGCAAGGCGGCCAAGTGTTGCGCCGTTGGCATAAGCATTGTTGCCCGGCATCTGCAAATCCCATCGCAACATGTCCCTGTCCGGAAACCATGATGCTCGGGATCCAGTAGTTCAATTGACTCGTATTGTTCGGCGTGGTCGGATCGTAGACAGTTCCCGACTGAACAAGAGTCGGTGTTCCGTTTAAATTATTGATCTCGTACCATCGAGCAGCATCCCGGGTCTCATTTGTATAATTGACTATACCGCTACTGTTTACTTCAATGGAATGTGCTGTCCACAGATTTCCATTTCGGATGACGGCGTTCATCAATCGTTCATCAATTCCGTCGAGGTATCCATTGGTTCCACCGGAATTTCCCCGATGATTCACTGAAGCAGGATCTAATGTCGCCGGTACAGTGATGGGAATATTTCCGGACATTGTCGGTATCCCACCCGGATTTGTCACTCGTCGAATTTGCAACAATCCATATAATGAATCGTCAACGCCGATAAAATATCCGACTGTCGCTGTTGAATCAAAATTGTCGACGCCTTGCGGAGTATAGGGGCCACTAGTATAAATAGTATCAGCAGGCGGATCGGCAAATGTAGTCAAATCCCTAAAAGCTGAAACAATTATTGGTCCCGAACCAAGAATCGAATTTTTCCTAACAACAAAACCTGTTGTTCCTTGAAAATATCCCGCAGAATTGAAAATATTCACACCGATATACAATGCGTTGACATCGATTCCCAGCGTCGGGTAATCTGCAAACATTCCGGTATCACCGGCCGGTAATACTGTATCTTGTCGAAAATAGAAAAATGTCCAGATCGTGCTATTCGTAATCGTTGCGGTGTTGCTCACGGCAATCATAACCCGATCGGGTTTAGCGCCTGCCCCTCCCGGCACATCAATCATAATGAGGAACCACCTTCCGGTCAAACGGTCATAACGGATACGCGGATCGGTGGTAAAATTTTGGTTCGTCGGAGGAGTCATCACGGAATTAAAAAACGTATCGGTATTCACATCCAGAACGCCGTCCGCAACACCGGTTGTTTTATTGAATGAACGAATGCGTCCGTTCAGATCCGTAATAAATTGTGTTGGACCGACAACACCCATATCGTCCGGCGGAAATGCCTGAGTATCGCCGAGGTTTGCGACAGTAAAACTTAAACTCAATGTTTGCGGACTCAAAGCAGAAAACGTATGATCGGGGTTAACGGAAGACGATTTCGGCGGCCATTGTGAAACACTGGGAGAAAGAGGATTATGCGGAAGACCATGACGGTTTGCGTCAAATTCAACCGAAGGCCGGACATAATTTGCCGGTCGTTGAACGGCAGTTGCAACTTCTTGCTGCATAATTTCTGCAGTTGTCTTCGCGATACCTTTTTCGCCTGTCCATGGAATACCGACAATTTCCTGACTGAAAAGAAATCCGGATAAGCACGGCACACCGATCAAGAAACCTGAAAACAATAACCGAAAGAACGTTCGCATCCGTGTCCTTTTAAAATGATATCGCCTTCATGACATCTTAAAAAATAACGAAAACAATTACCGCAATCAAGTGGATTGTGTTTTGCAGAATTAATCGTTTTTAATCGGAAAAAGAATCAGGAAGTTCTGCCGAAACGGCGATCCAACTCGGAAAGGGATAATTTGATGATGACCGGTCTGCCATGCGGACAGGTAAACGGAACTTCCGTTTGAAATAATTGATCGAGCAATGCATGCATCTCTTCATCTTTCAAAGGATCGCCCGCTTTGATTGCAGCTTTGCATGAATATGATTTCGCAAGTCGTTCGCGCGGCTCAAGCTTGACGCTTTGTTCATCTTCTTTGTAGAGGTCGATAAGTTGTTGAAGAATCGTTCCTTCTTCGCCCGGTTTGATATCGGTCGGGACGCCGTCGACAATGACCGTCGTTTTTCCGAAAATTTTCAAATTGAATCCGAGCGATTCGAGCATCGGCAGAAGTTGGGAAACAAGCGAAACATCGCCGACACTTAATTCGACCGATCGAGGAAATAATAATTGTTGTGAAGGATGTTCACCGCCGTTCATTCTCAGAACCGCACGCTCATACAACACCCGTTCGTGGGCGGCATGCTGGTCGACAAGCATGATTCCTTCGGCAGTCGAAACGATAATATATTTATTGTGCACTTGCCACAAGGATCGCTGCGCACCGGAATCATTTTTGTCACCAGCTTTATTCAGCTCAAGATCATGCTGCTTGTATATTTCTCCGGCGGACGGTGTCGTTGCCGGTTGCGGAAAAGAATTTTTCTGAAAAGATGATTCAGGTTGGAATAATTCTTTCCATTGGGGAGATCGCTGACCGGCACCGGACGGTTGTGTGGTCATCCGGAAATCGGAAAAATTTCCTGACCGATGTTCTTCCCGTGAACCGGCGGCAGGAATCAAATCATTCGCCGAAAGCGCTTTGCGAACGGACGTCAGGACAAACCGGTACATCGATGATTCATCTTCGAATTTCACTTCCATTTTTGAAGGATGGACGTTGACATCCACACGATGAGGATCGATATTGATGAAGAGAATAAAAACCGGGAAGCTCCCTTTTTCCAGCATGTTCTCATAACCCTGATAGACCGCGTGATTTATGTTGCGGTTTGCGATCGACCGGTTATTCAGATAGAGATATTGTTCGGTTCTGGTTTTGCGCGCAAAATCCGGTTTGCCGAGAAATCCTTGTATCGCGGCAAATTCCGTTTTCTCTTCAAAAAACAACAGCGTCGAAGAGAGTTGTTCGCCCAATAATTCTTTTACGCGATTTATAAGATCTGCCGGCGGAAGAGAAAATATCGTTTCGTCGTTGCTGATCAATTTCATCGCTATGGAAGGATGAGCAAGTGCAGCGCGCTGGAAGACATCGACAATATATTTATATTCCGTTTGAGGACTTTTGAGAAAATTTCTCCGTCCCGGCGTATTGTAAAATAAATTCCGTACCGAAATGATTGTCCCGGGTGCTGTGGCTTCGGGAACAATTTCAAGATGTTCGCCACCGTCGATTTTTACTTTTGTCCCGACATCCGACGATTGAAGGCGTGTCCGCAATTCAACATGAGAAACAGCCGCAATCGATGCCAGCGCTTCGCCGCGAAACCCGAGCGTCCGGATATTTTCCAGATCGTCATACGATGCAATTTTACTGGTGGCATGCCGCGCAAATGCAAGCCGCGCATCCTCGGCGCTCATTCCGGTCCCGTTATCGATCACCTGAATCAGCGAGGTCCCGCCGTCTTTGATCACGATGCTGATGGACGTTGCATTTGCATCGATTGAATTTTCGATTAACTCTTTTACTGCGGAAGCCGGTCTGCCGACAACTTCCCCCGCGGCGATCTTGTCGGCAAGCTGCTGCGGCAATATGTGAATTGTTTTTTCCATTATTTGGAAAATACTCCTAATCCGGGCCGGTCATTCAATATCATCGACCCGCCGTTCATTTCCAAACCGCTGAACGGGTCGTCGGTGATAAGCAGATTTCCATCGAGATCGGCATAATCGACCAGCGATGAAAGATGCATGGCGGCAGAAATTCCCACCGAACTTTCAATCATGCATCCGATCATAACCGACATATCAAGTGCACGGGCGGTATGAATCATCCGGATCGCTTCCCGCGTTCCTTTGCACTTCATCAATTTAATATTAATGCCATCGAACATATTTTTTAATGAAGGAATATCGGAGGACGTCTTCACGCTTTCATCGGCGATCAACGGCAACGAAACATTTTCATGCAGCCACAAAAGATCGTCCGCCGGCTGGCCCGCCGGCATCGGCTGTTCGACTAATTCCACATTCTGCGAGGTAAGCCATTGGATTTTGTCAAGCGCCAATTCCTTGACGGTCCACCCTTCATTCGCATCAACGCGAAGAGGTTTATCGGTCATCTTCCGAATCGTTTTGATGATCTCTTCGTCATTGGCTGCGCCAAGTTTGACTTTCAGGATCGGATAATTTTCAGCTTCATGAACTTTTTGTTCGATAACCTTCGGCGAATCGATGCCGATAGTAAACGATGTAACAGGTGTTTTCCGTTTATCGAGTCCCCACAACTTCCATAAAGGAATGTTCAGCCGCTTTCCGATCCAATCATGCAACGCAATATCGATTGCTGCTTTTGCCGAATTGTTTTGTGGGGCAATTGAATCGACATATTGTAAAATCGAATCGAGAGAAAACGGATCGATAAATTTTTGGCGATCGATTTTCTCGAAAAAAGACGACACGGTTTTTATCGATTCATCATATCGCTGAAGCGGCGCCGCTTCCCCGAAACCGACGATGCCGTCATGTTCAAGTTCGAGAATAACCGTTTGACGAACAGCGCTTGACCCGCGGGCAATCGTAAACGGATGTCTGAGATGAAGATCGACGATATGAAAGCGGATATTCAAGATGACTTCTCAAAAAGCGCATCGACAAATGCTTTACGGTCGAACGGCTGCAAATCATCGATCTGCTCGCCGATGCCGATGAAGCGAACGGGAATCTTCAATTCATTGCTGACGGCAAGCACGACTCCGCCTTTTGCCGTTCCGTCGAGCTTCGTGAGAACAAGTCCGGTGATGCCGACTGCGGCTGTGAATTGCTTTGCCTGCTGAATGGCATTTTGTCCGGTCGATGCATCCAGGGTCAGGAATATTTCGTGAGGTGCATCGGGCATAATTTTTTGAAGCACCCGCTTGATCTTTTTCAGTTCTTCCATCAAATTTATTTTTGTATGCAGGCGGCCGGCCGTGTCGATGATCATCAGGTCGGCTTGCCGGGCAATTGCGGCATGCAGGGCATCAAATGCCACCGATGCCGGATCGGCTCCGTGAGACTGCTGAATGATTTCCACACCCGCGCGCTGTGCCCAGATTTCCAATTGCTCATTTGCCGCAGCACGGAATGTATCCGCCGCCGCGATAATAACTTTTTTCCCTGCCGTCCGGTATTGATAGGCAAGCTTGCCGATGGTCGTCGTTTTACCGACACCGTTCACGCCGACGATCATCAACACGTGCGGCTGGTGAGTTGCCGGAATGTTAAACGGATTCTCATCATAAGCGCCGTTCACATTCAGTAATTGTTGTATTTCATCGCGCAGTAACGAATCGAGAGCTTCAGGATTTTCATATCGTTCTTTTTTCACCCGCGCACGGATGTTATCGATAATCGTCGCCGTTGTGGCAACGCCGACATCACCCGCAAGCAGAATTTCTTCCAAATTTTCGATCAGCTCGTCGTCGATTTTTGTTTTACCGAGAAGGATTTTTCGAATCTTGCCGGAAAGATTATCCCGTGTCTTGGAAAGTCCTTCTTTTAATTTACTCAGTTTAAATTTATCGAAAAAACCCATATTCTATTTTTAAAATTAAGTGCGATTGACTTTGAAAAAGCGTTTACCATACAACCAGAACGACACGAAGAGCATGAATGTAGAAACAATCATCAACACATTTTTCACAACCAACAACGATGGTTCATCGACGACGGAAATCAAAACAAAAAACGCAACCGATGTTACCGTCCACTTGCCGAACATATTCGATTGCAATGTAATGCCGCGTTTGCGCCGGATATATAATCCTCCCAAAAATATTAACACGTCGCGAACAATGGCAACAAGGAAAAACCAGAACGGCACTTTTCCCTGAACCATCAGAATCAGGCAAACGACGCCAACGGCAATTTTATCGGCAAGAGGATCAATGATCTTGCCGAATTCGCTTACCTCATTCATTATTCTGGCAAGGTAGCCGTCGAGCAGGTCGGTCAATGCCGCGAACAGAAGGAGTCCGGCAACAAGCATCCGGTGCTCCGGTTGCAATAAAAGAACGGCAATAGGAATGACAAGCAGCATGCGGAGAAAACTGAGTCCGTTCGAGATTGTCCAGATGCGATGAGCCATGAAGAGTCAGACTTCGTGTTCTTCTTTCGATGAATTACCGTCGACTTCCGTCGGATACTTGCCGCTGAAACATGCCGTACAGTACGATTCACCATTTTCATGCGGAACCGATTGCAATAATTTCTCCAAAGAAAGATAACCGAGGCTATCGACACCCAATTCGCGGCGAATTTTTTCGATATCACCGCCGCACCAGTTGGCAATGAGTTCGTTCGGGTCGGGAAAATCCATTCCATAATGGCAGGGATAACGAATCATCGGCGACGTAATGCGGAAATGGATTTCTTTTGCTCCTGCCTCACGCACAAGATTCACCAGTTGCTTGGATGTCGTCCCGCGGACAATAGAATCATCAACGATAACAACTTTTTTCCCTTTGAGAACTGCTTTTACCGTATTGAATTTGGTCCGAACCTTAATTTCGCGCCTGCCTTGCTCCGGCTGAATAAACGTCCTGCCGACGTAATGACTCCGGATTAAACCGATTTCGTATTTACTGTTATTTCCCAATTTGAGATTTTGGGAAACAAAACCGAGCGTTGCGGTATTGCTGGAATCCGGAACATTGATAACGACAACCGGTTCTCCGTCAGTCCGTACCGGTTGTTCCTCGGCAAGCGATTTCCCCAGATTTCTGCGGACGCGATCGACGCTTTCACCGAAGATAAAACTGTCGGGACGCGAAAAATAAATATATTCAAAAATACAATAGTTCGGTTTCTCGGTTCGATTCTTCAGATGAAATGATTTTGTTTCGCCGGTTCGCATTGTTTCTGTATCGAAGACCAGAACTTCACCCGGTTCCACTTCACCTACATATTTGGCATCGATAATATCGAATGCACATGTCTCGGACGCGACAACAAACGCATCTCCCAATTTCCCGACCGCAAGAGGCCGCCAGCCAAACGGATCGCGTGCGGCAATCAATTTATCGTTCGTCAGAATAACGATGGAGAAAGCACCTTCCACCAAATTGAGCGCTTCGATGATTTGTTTGACCTGATTGGTCTCCCGACTGCGGGCAATGAGATGAAGAATAATTTCCGTATCGGATGTAGTTTGAAATATTGTGCCGGCATCCTGCAATTGTTTCCGGAGCTGTTTGAAGTTGGTGAGATTGCCGTTATGAGAAATAGCGATATTGCCGTCCCGGTAATTGACCACCAACGGCTGGATATTTAATTTATTGTCGGCGGCCCCCGCTGTTGAATACCGGTTATGACCGATCGCGGAATCGCCTTTCAGTTTTTCGGTCAAAAGAGTGTCGTCGTTAAATACGTCATTCACTAATCCGAAATCTTTATGAATCCGGAAATGGTGTTTATTGGTCTTCTCATCCAAACAGGATGTGATGATCCCGGAACCTTCCTGACCGCGATGTTGAAGCGCCTGCAGACCGTAAAACGTCATCTGCGCAGCTTGCGGATGACCGAAAATACCGAAGATACCGCAATGATCGTGAGGTTTATCGCTTTGTACCGGAACCGGAGAATAAATTTCGAAAGGTTTCATACTGATAAAGTACAAAAAAAAACGGGAGAACTCAAGAATTCTTGAGAGAAATCAATGTGTCGTGAAGCCAATGCTCATCGTCGCGTTGCGGATAATCGGTCGTGAAATGCAGTCCGCGGCTTTCATGACGCTGTCGTGCCGATCGCACGATCAGATCGGCAACCGTTGCAAGATTGCGCAGTTCGATCAATCCTTCGACGACCTTCGTGCGTTTGTAAAAGTTCTCTATTTCATCCAGGATAATATTTAAGCGGCGGGCAGCCCGTTGCAGTCGATGATTCGATCGAACAATGCCGACATAATCCCACATGATTTGCTGAATTTCTTTTTTATCATGTTCTATCAACACCCATTCTTCCGCATCGAATGTACCGCTGTCGTCCCAGAGCGGAACAGACGGAATTTCCGGGAAACGGTGTTGAAACGATTGCCTGACATCTTCAAAAGCCCGGTGTGAGAAAACGACCGCCTCGAGTAATGAATTACTTGCAAGCCGGTTCGCGCCGTGGACACCGGTCATCGAAACTTCACCGCATGCATATAAATTCTGAATGGATGTTCTTCCTTCCAGATCCGTCACGACACCGCCGCAAGAATAGTGAGCGGCCGGAACAACAGGAATCGGTTCGGCTGTTATATCGAGTTTATATTTCGTCAGGCATGTATCATAAATATGCGGAAAATGTTCTTTCACGCCGTGAGCGGGAAGATGACGAAGATCGAGCAGGACAAAATCGTCACCGCTGCGTTTCAGTTCCGAATCGATTGCGCGGGCAACGATATCCCGCGGCGCCAACGATTCGCGGTGATCGTAGCGGCGCATAAATTCCACGCCCTGCCTGGTTTTTAAGATTCCGCCGAATCCGCGGACGGCTTCCGAGATGAGAAATGCCGGCGAACCGGAATCGTACAACGTAGTGGGATGAAATTGGATAAATTCCATATTGCCGATGACGGCGCCGGCACGGTATGCCATCGCCACGCCGTCGCCGGTTGCGATCGAAGGATTCGTCGTATGGAGGTAAACCTGTCCGGCACCACCGGTACACAATATGGTAACAGGCGCAAGAAATGCATTCATGACGTTATGATCGACGTCGAGCGTGTACGCCCCCCAACAATGAATATTCGTTTCTATGTTGGACGATTTCCTGACCTGATGTTCGGTAATCAAATCGATGGCGAGATGATTTTCATACACCGAAATATTCGGATGATGGGCAATGGCGAGCAGAAGAGCGCGTTCAATTTCCCATCCGCTGCGATCATGGGCATGAACGATGCGATTGCGGGTGTGGCCGCCTTCACGGCCCAGATCAAGCTTCCCTTCTTTTTTTGTAAATTCGACACCGATCGAGATCAGATCCTCCAAACGCGACGGCCCTTCCGTGACGAGTACTTCCACCGCATCACGGTGGCATAATCCGACACCGGTATTCAATGTATCCTCTATATGAAGCTCGTAACTATCCGTCTTCATCGGCAACAGCGGCAATACCGCCTTGTGCATAGTTCGTATTCGACTCTGCGCGGGACTTCTTTGTGATAATCGAAACGGTACCAAGTTCGGCGGCATTCAGGGCGAATGAAAGTCCGGCAATGCCACTCCCGATAATCAAAAAATCAGATCGTCGTTCCATAGATCAGTTCGATGTCGGTCCCCGGGAAATGCCCATCAGTAATCGAAAAAGAAATTGTGATTGCTCTTTCAACTGCGAGAGATTTCCGTTATTGTGAATAATAAAATCGGCACGACGGCGTGTCTCCTGAGCAGGCATTTGCGACTTGATTCTTTCAAGGACCGCCTGACGGGTTATCTTGTCTCTCTTCATCACACGCTCAATTCGTTGTTCTTCATCGGCATCGATCAGAATCACATAGTCCAGCATCGCATCGGCGCCGGATTCAAACAGCAAAGCTGCTTCGACCATCATGATTGCCTCCGTACATTCATGTTTCACCTGTTGCACGATGGTGTCGATATACTGTATAACAACGGGATGAACGATGTCGTTCATTTTCTGTTGCAGATGTTCGTCGCTGAATATCATTCTGGCAACAAGTTTTCTGTCCAGATGATTGTCGACGTACACATGTTCGCCGAATAATTTTACAATTTTCTTTTTGACTTCGGCATCGGAATCGATAATGTCCCGTGCAATATGATCCGCAAAAAGAATCCGGACGCCAAAGGACTCAAACATTTTGCACGCTTCGGTTTTCCCGCTGCCGATGCCGCCGGCAACGCCGACTGCTACTGTCCGGGTATGGGAGAATGATTTCATAAATAAAACACAAAGCCAGCATGCTTCTCAACGACATGCCGGCTTTGATTTTTGAAGATCATGATCAATTATTTTGCGTAGGCGACCGAGCGGGTTTCGCGAATAACGACAACTTTAATTTGCCCGGGGTATCCCATTTCCGACTGGATTTTTTTGGCGATATCATGGGCAAGCTGGTCTGCCATCAGGTCGTCAATTTTATCATGTTCCACAATGACCCTGATTTCACGACCTGCCTGGATGGCGTACGTATTTGCGACGCCGTCAAATGATTTTGCAAGTTCTTCAAGACGTTCAAGTCGCTTGGCGTATCCTTCGACCGACTCGCGGCGTGCGCCGGGGCGGGCGCCGCTGATGGCATCCGCTGCCTGCACCAGGGCGGCAATGGGATGTTCCATCGGAATATCATCATGATGCGAGCCGATGGCATTCACGACAACTGCATGCTCTCCAAATTTCTTCGCGACATCCATGCCGATAAGAGCGTGAGGTCCCTCAACACTCCGGTCAACGGTCTTGCCGATGTCGTGCAAAAGACCCGCACGTTTTGCCAGATTGGTATCGAAACCAAACTCCGACGCCATCAAACCTGTCAGATAAGCAACTTCCAAACTGTGAGAAAGCAAATTTTGCCCGTAACTTGAACGGTATTTCATCTTACCGATATGCTTCAGTAATTCCTGGTGACCGCCATGCAATCCGGCTTCCAGAATAGTATTTTCTCCGGTATGCAGAAGTTCTTCGTCAAGTTCCTTACGGACTTTTTCAACAACTTCCTCAATTCGAGCGGGATGAATCCTGCCGTCGGTAATTAACCGCTCCAGAGAAATCCTTGCCACTTCGCGCCGGAGCGGATCGAAACCGGAAATGATCACCGCTTCCGGTGTGTCATCGACAATAACATCGACTCCGGTTGCGGCTTCGAATGCGCGGATATTGCGGCCTTCTTTTCCGATGATGCGTCCCTTCATTTCATCATTTTGAATTTGAAGAACGCTTACCGTTGTCTCGACACAATGGTCGGTTGCCGTCCGCTGGATTGCCGAAATGATTATTTTTTGCGCTTCTTTTTTTGCTTCGAGTTTGGCATTATCCCGAACGTCTTTCAACGTTTGTGCTGCTTCGGTCTTTGCCTCGATGATCATGTTTTCGATCAGCAATTTCTTTGCTTCTTCACGGGAAAGATTGGAGACACGCTCGAGTTTTTGATTTTCTTCCTGGATGAGTTTGCCGAGCTGCTGTTGTTTCTCTTCAACCTGTTTATTATTCTCTTCGACAGAATGTTTCAAATTATTCAGTTCGCGGTCTTTCTTGTTCACCAGTTCAACTTTCCGTTCAAGGTTATCTTCCCGGCTGGCAAGTTGTTTTTCGAATGCGGAAAGTTTGCCGCGTTTAGAATTTGCCTCCTGCTCAAATTCCTGTTTCTTTTTATGCCATTCGTCCTTTACTTCGATCAGTTTTTCTTTCTTTACATTCAGGGCATCTTTTTCCGCTTCACTCAGTATTTTTTTAGCACGTTCCTCGGCACTGTGGATTTTATTTTCACCGCTACGTTTATTGGCATACCAGCCGATAACTAATGATAATCCAGCCAATACGACCACGATGGGTATTACTATATAAAGATCGAGTATCATAATCTCTCCAAAAAATTCTCAAATGTAGCTACATCAATAAAAAAACCGCACGCTGTCTGTGAGTCAAAGGTGTATTGAAGAATCTCTTTTCAAAACACAGTGGGTACTCCCCTGAGCATTTCTTACGTCCACTGCCTGCCGGTAACAGAAATCCTGTTCCTGATAGGTCCCGTTTGCACGGGATGAGGCCTGTAATACGATGCACATGAGTCGAGTTCCCTATTAAAGTTACTTGTCAGATTCTTTAATATGTTTGACTCAATTACCGGAGGGATATCATCCACTCCGATGAATGCAGACGGTGCGGTTGTTCAAAGCAGAATAACCACCTCACCACTATGGAAAAGAACAGAAAGAAATATATTACGCTTCAGAATTCAAATGTTGATCAAAATATTCGTTGATTTTTCCCACTTCCGTTTCCAAGAGCAGGGCAAGCGACCGATATTTCCCCCGTTCTTTGAATAATTCTTCGGTGATGTTGAGCGCCGAAAGAACGGCAACCGTTAATGGCGGCTGCTCCGGAATCTTCTCGTGGATCGTATTAATCATTTGATCCACGTAGCTGGCAACTTTCTTCGTCAGCTCCTCGCTCTCACCACGAAGGGGATATTCTGAACCGAATATTTTTACTTTAATGCTCTTGCTCTCTGATGCCATAGGAGGTTTCAAGTTTCCTCTTCTGAAGGTTACATTTTATCTGCTCAATCAAACATACTACGAATTACAAAAATCGTTACAAATGCGAATTGATCTTCGCCAGCAAATCCCGTACACGGATCTTGAAATTTTCCCGTTCTTCTCCGGAAAAAAACTCACGACCGTTTGTATTCATGAATTGTGCCTGTTCGGCATGAAGCCGTTTGAGTTCCTCTTCCCGTTCAATCAGTACCGAACGAACGGAGCGAATTTCATGCTGAAGATCGTTGACGCGATTTAACAACCCCTTTTTTTCCTCGCGCAACTGCCCGATGAGTTCTGTCGCGGCCCGCGCTTTGTCCCAAAATGTTTTTACAATGGCTTCAACGGTATCGACTTCTCGAGATACACTCACGTCGGTGTCAATCTGAGGCTGATTCATTGCAAAATTTTCCTACTTTCGAATTGAAGCATTGAATTTTTTTGCCAGACGATCAATAATGTTTTGCATGACATTATCAATTTCATCTTGCACCAGTGTATGATCTTCCGATAAAAAATGTAAAGCAAACGCGCAACTCTTTTTTCCTTCTCCGATTTGATCGCCGGCATATAAATCGAATAACCGTACAGACCGGAGCAACAGTGAACCGGCATCATAAATTTCTTTTTCAATGTCCCCTGCCGCAACCGATTGATCGACGATCAAAGCAATATCACGCGCAACCGACGGATATTTAGGTAACTCTTTAAACTTTTTTACGACTGTTCCGATCTTTGACAGAGAATCAATTTCAAGTTCGGCAAAATATACTTCTCTGTCAATTTCAAACTTTGCACTGAGATCGCTGCGAAGCAGTCCAAGGAAACCGATACGTTCACCTTGTAATTCAACGTTTATACCGCTCTCAGTTAAAGCGTTGGTAGTAGGATAAGGAATAAATTTAATTTTGTCAAGCGAAATCTTGCGAAGCAATGCTTCCACCTCACCCTTCATATCAAAAATGTCAACCTGGCGCGGTTTTTGATCCCAACTAAGAATGTTCGAATTCCCCGAAATGACCATTATTACGCGAGATTTTTCAATATAACTTCCATTTCGGAAGAAAAACACCTTTCCGATTTCGAACAACCGGAGGTCTGTCGATTGATGGAAAAAATTATTTCTCAAAATGCTTAATAGCCCGGGAACCAGGCTCGTCCGCATGGCGGCCATATCGTTCGAAATGGGATTAATAATTTCGACGATATCACTTGAACCTAACAAGGCAATATCTTTTTGCTGCATACTGTTGGCAACAATCTCATTCATTCCGCTTCCGATGAGCATGGAGCGTAGACGATCTTCCAATTCAATAGCCGGAGCCGATTCCGAAAAATGTACTGTGGCTTTATTCTGAGCTGGAATATTATCGTAACCATGCATTCGTGTGACTTCCTCGATCAAATCGATTTCCCGTTCGATATCGGGACGAAACGTGGGAACGGTAACGGAGAATGAAGAACTATTTTTTTTACTTGAAGCGGTTACTGTAAAATCAAGTCTTTTCAATAATAATGGTATTTCTTTCCTGTTAATATTTATTCCTAAGATCTCACAAACCTTTTCAGGACGAAGTGAAATATTTTTCTTTTTGATTTTTTCAGGATAGACGTCAATGCATCCTCCCAAAACTTCTCCGCCGGCAATCTCCTGAATCATGGCTGCAGCCCGGTTGACAGCCCAAACCGTAATTTCCGGGTCTGCTCCGCGCTCAAATCGCTGGGATGCTTCCGTACTTAAACCGAATCGTTTCGACGCCCGGCGTATACTTTGGGGGCTGAAGTAAGCACTTTCGATAAGAATGTTCCGAGTAGTTCCGGAAATTTCCGTATCAGCACCACCCATTACTCCCGCAATCGCAACTGCACGGTTCCCATCACAAATCATCAACGTATCGTCACTCAGTATCCGAACCTTATGGTCAAGAGTAGTGAACTGTTCCCCGGCTTTTGCATGCTTCACAATGATCGAATTTTCATTCAATGTATCATAATCAAATGCATGCAATGGATGCCCACATTCCATTAAAACATAATTAGTTACATCGACCACATTATTTACCGGACGAACACCAATTGCACTCAACCGCTCCTGTAACCATTGCGGTGAAGGAGCAACCGTGATTCCTAAAATTACTCTCGCAGTATACCGGGGACAATCATTCGATCCTTCAACCGTAACGGAAGCAAACTTTTTAATCCCTTTTTTTGATTCTTTCAGCTTGACGGCAGGTAATTTAAGCTTCTTCTTGAGAATCGCCCCCACTTCGCGAGCTATGCCGATATGACTCATTGCATCGGGCCGGTTCGGTGTAATCCCGATTTCTAAAACGGTATCGTTTAACCCTAAATATCCTGAAAGAGAATCACCCGCTTTTGCTTTCGAATCAAGAACCATAATTCCGTCATGATCTTCGCCAAGATCGAGTTCATAAGAGGAACAAATCATTCCGTATGAATCTTCACCCCGTAATTTCACATGCGTTAGCGTAAACGGTTTCCCATCCGGATCATGTTGATTTCGGGGAACAATAGCACCAACGAGACCGACCGGCACTTTTTGTCCGGCAGAAACGTTGGGAGCACCGCACACAATTTGAATAACCTCGTTGCCGGTGTTTACTTTACAAATGGAAAGTTTATCGGCTTTCGGATGCTTCTGCATATCGATGACTTCCCCCACGACAAAGCCGTCGTATTTCGATCCGAGCCGCTCGATGTTTTCCACTTCCAAACCGACCATCGTCAGCTTCTCACCAAGAACTTCGGGGGACAAGGATATATCGATATATTCTTTAAGCCAACTGAATGAAATCTTCATGCTGTAATACTTTATGCAAACTGTTTAAGGAAACGAAGATCATTATCGAACAGAATTCTAATATCATCTATGCCATATCTCAGCATGGTAATCCTTTCGATTCCCATTCCGAAGGCATAACCGCTGTAGCGTTCATTGTCATATTGAACGGCATGAAAAACATTGGGATCGACCATACCGCAACCCAGAATTTCAAGCCATCCGGTATGTTTACAAACCCGACAGCCCTTTCCGTTGCAGAGATAACAGGTAATATCCATTTCGGCGCTTGGCTCCGTAAATGGAAAGAAGCTCGGACGGAAACGGTATTTCAAGCTGCTCCCGTAAAATTGTTTTGCGAATGAAACGAGTGTTCCTTTCAATTCACTGAAGGTGACGCCGGTGTCGACATAAATCCCATCCACCTGATGAAACAAACAATAACTGCGTGCGCTGATCGCTTCGTTCCGGTACACGCGTCCCGGCATGATTGCCCGGATAGGAGGCTTCTGCGATTCCATGATGCGGATTTGAACGGGAGTCGTGTGTGTACGCAATAACATGCTTTTTGAAATGAAGAAAGTATCCTGCATATCCCGTGCCGGATGATCGGGGGGGAAATTTAACGCTTCGAAGTTATGATAATCATCCTCAATATCCGGACCGGTTGCAATACTGAAGCCCATGCCGACGAAAATCCGTTTGATCTCATCAAGAGTTTGGGTGATCGGATGCTGGGATCCGATCCATTGCGGTCGTCCCGGCAGTGTCAGATCAATTGCCGGGGCTGCGGTGTGTGACCCTTTTTCAAGCGCAATTTTCCGGTCGTCAAACAACGCCTGAATGGAATTTCGTAATTCGTTTACGGATTTTCCGACTGCCGGCCGGTCTTCAGGAGCAATAGACTTTAATGCATCGAACACCTCGGCAATCAGACCTTTTCTCGCAAGAAACTTAATGCGAAATGCATCCAGGGCATCGATCGAACTCGCAAGCCCGATTTCGGAACGTGCCTCGGCGCTGATCCGTTCAATAGTTTCTAAGATATTTTTTGTCACAAGATTTTCCCTGTGATTAAAATGCGAACAGGGGCACGACAACCGCAGCCCCTGTACGATGTTGTTCTAAATGAAGAACTATTACGAAAATACAAACTTCACAACTTCAGCAAAAGCTTCTGAATTTCTGGATGCGAGATCGGCAAGAACTTTTCGATTGATATCGACATTTTTCTTGTGCATCGCGGAAATCAGTTTTGAATAGGTTGTTCCGTGCAAACGGGCGCCGGCATTAATGCGGGCAATCCACAATGAACGGAATTCTCGTTTCTTTAATCGCCTGTCACGGTATGCATGCTGTCCGGCTTTATCGATGTGATGCTTTGCAACCGTCAGGACTTTACTTCTCGCACCCCAGTACCCTTTCGCACGCGATAAAATGCGCTTGCGGCGGCGATGGGAGGCAACTTTATTCTGCGAACGTGGCATAGTTGCTCTTCACTCCTTTCTTGGTTAAATGAATCAGTGAATTACATTCGTATTACGACTGAATCAGCATTGCGAATTTATGCTGTTCCTGTTCCGACACTAACGTCGACTTTCTCAAATGACGTTTGCGCTTCGAGGATTTTGACGAAAGAATATGACTCCGAAACGCTTTGTGACGTTTCAGTTTTCCCGACCCCGTTTTGTGGAAGCGTTTCTTCGCAGCGGAATTCGATTTCATTTTTGGCATAGATGGTTTCCCTTATTTCGTTTCTTTAGTCTTTGATTTCGCGATTACTTTCTTTTCCGGTTTCGGTTCTGCTTTTGTTTCCTCGGCTTTCGGCTCCGATTTCTTTTTCTTGCCGCCCTCCGGCGCAAAAATCATCGCCATACTTTTCCCTTCCAGTTTTGCTTCCTGGTCGACCTTGCCGATATCGGCGAGAGCTTCCGTCAGCCGATGCAGAAGATCTTCACCATGTTCCTTGTATGTAATTTCTCTTCCTTTAAAAACGACCGTCGCCTTGAGTTTATGCCCCTCTTCCAAAAACCGCCGCGCATGTCTTGTTTTAAATTCAAAATCATGGACATCGGTGTTCGGATGAAAACGAAGTTCTTTCAACTGCGAGACATGCTGATGTTTCCGTTGAATTTTATCCTTCTTCGTTTGTTCATATTTAAACTTGCCGAAATCCATAATCTTACACACCGGAGGCGTTGCGTTCGGAACGATCTCGATGAGATCCAATCCCCGCTGTTGTGCAATTTTAAATGCTTCGGACGGATGCATTACGCCGACCTGTCCCTGGTCGTCGATGACACGCACTTTCGGTGCGCGAATTTCTTCATTGATACGTACGCGCTCTGATCCTTTAATTGTTTTTCTCCTCGACGGTGATGGTTTTTTGTGAAATTTCTTTAACGAGATTTTCTATCAGTGTTTCGACCGGTACTGCGCCGACATCTCCTTTTTTATGCTGACGAAGCGCAACGGTATTATTCGCTTTTTCTTTTTCTCCGACAACAAGCATGTAGGGAATTTTTTTCGTTTCCCAATCACGGATTTTGTAACCGATCTTTTCATTCCGGTCATCCAATTCCACCCGAATTCCTTTCGACCGCAATTGTCCGGCAATCGCCTTGGCGTATTCGAGCTGTCCATCGGTAATCGGCAGTAAAACACATTGAACAGGAGCGAGCCAGAGCGGGAAATCGCCTGCATAATGCTCGATCAAAACACCGATAAACCGTTCCAGAGAACCGAACGGTGCACGATGAATAATGACCGGCCGGTGTTTGAGTCCGTCACTTCCCGTATACTCGAGATTAAAACGTTCCGGCATGACATAATCGACCTGTACCGTCCCAAGCTGCCATGTCCGGTGTAAAGCATCTCTCACCATGAAATCGATTTTGGGACCGTAAAAAGCCGCTTCACCGATGCCGATATAATAATCGAGCTTCATCTCATCGGCTGCATTCTTGATATCTTTTTCCGATTGTTCCCACATCGCATCTTCGCCGCCGTACTTTTCTTTATTGTTCGGATCGCGGAATGAAAGGCGTGTCTTAAAATCATTAAACCCGAGCGTGTTGAATACCAGTTGAATGAGTTCAATGACACTGCAGAGTTCTTCCTTCAACTGATCCTGCCGAACATACATATGCGAATCGTCGACGGTAAACGAACGAACGCGCGTAAGTCCGTTCAACTCGCCGGATTGTTCGTAGCGATAGACTGTTCCGAATTCCGCCAGCCGCAGCGGAAGGTCGCGGTAACTGCGCGGCTTCGCCATATAAATCTGATGGTGGTGCGGACAGTTCATCGGCTTCAGCAAATATTCCTCTTCTTCGACTTTGATCGGAGAAAATTGACTGTCTTTGTAATACGGATAGTGTCCGCTTGTTTTATACAGATTGATATTCCCGATATGCGGAGTAACAACCGGTAAATAACCGCGCTTGCGTTGTTCTTCACGCAAAAAATTCTCGAGCGTCTCGCGAAGAATCGTACCTTTCGGAAGCCAGATCGGAAGACCGCCGCCGACTTTCGGCGTGATCAGAAATAATTCGAGCTCGGTGCCAAGTTTTCTGTGGTCTCTTCGCTTTGCTTCTTCGAGCCGGAATAAATATTCATCAAGTTCTTTCTGGGTCGGATAGGTAACACCGTAAATGCGCTGGAGCATTTTATTTTTTTCATTCCCGCGCCAGTACGCGCCGGCAATGGTCAGTAATTTGATCGCCTTGATCCTGCCGGTCGACGGGATATGCGGACCGTAGCAAAGATCCGTAAAATTGCCCTGATGATAAAAGGAAATGGTTTCTCCTTTCAATCCATCGAGCAATTCCAATTTATACGGATCGCCTTTTTTCTTGAAATAAGCGACCGCATCGTCCCACGATTTTTCTTCACGAAGATACGGAACATCTCTTTTGGTAAATTCGACCATACGGCTTTCGATCTTCAGCAGATCTTCCGACGAGAGAGAATGATCGCCCATATCGATGTCGTAGTAAAATCCTTCTTCGATCGGCGGACCGATTCCGAATTTCGTTCCCGGGAAAAGTGACTCGATCGCTTCGGCCATGAGATGGGCAGAGCTGTGCCAGTAGGCATATTTCCCGCCGCCGTCCTGCCATTTTAAAATCTTAATGGAGCTATCCGTCTGAATCGGCCGACTCAGATCCCGGACTTCACCATTAATTTCAACAGCAAGGGCTTCACGAGCAAGTCCATTGCTGATACTTTTTGCGACATCGAGTCCCGAAATACCTTGTTCGTATTCACGAACGGTTCCATCGGGAAATGTGAGTTTAATATTGGGCATAAAAAAGAATAAAAAAAATCGGAGTACGTCCGATTTCAATTGACAAGCCGTGTTGAATGACCGAAGACAATAATGAAATTGGAACACTCTCCTTTCGTGTGGGCTCTACGGGATTCGAACCTGTGACCTCTTCCATGTCAAGGAAGCGCTCTAACCAAACTGAGCTAAGAGCCCGATAACGTACGAGATGGACGTGCCGGGGACCGGAATCGAACCGGCACTCTCCTTGCGGAAAACAGGATTTTAAGTCCTGTGCGTCTACCAGTTTCGCCACCCCGGCATTTGACAAATCAAAAGTAAGATTATAAAAAGCAAAGGATGTTCTTAGTGGACACGCACACAACGTCGCTTGAACTTTCTCATTGTCGGTGAGGCGCCGGACGGATTCGAACCGCCGCATAAAGGTTTTGCAGACCTCTCCCTTACCACTTGGGTACGGCGCCAGTAATTCATTTCATTTTCAACAAAACATTTTCAACACAAATCATCGGGGCACCGGGGTATTTTTAATCATGCTCAAAACCCCTTCAATCGTATTGAGCGGGAAACGGGATTCGAACCCGCGACATTCACCTTGGCAAGGTGACGCTCTACCAGCTGAGCTATTCCCGCATGAACGCGGTCGATAATATACTGAAATTTTACACTTTACGCAAATGAAGAATTCCCAAAGCCATCATTTTGAATATCTCGTAAGAAAATTCCTCAGAAGTCGTTGAATTTTATACGATATCAACGAATATTGAAAGTGATTTCTCTCATTAATAAAGCAACTAAGGATCGATAAAAAGTAGAATTATCATGTCAACGGTCACCGAATTTTAGCCGATTCATCGATAAGGTCGATATACGATGTAATGACATAGTCAGCCGGACGAATATGAAAATGCATGACTAACATCTCCATCCGTTCTTCCGCATCGGGAAAATCCGAAACCGGTATCTCAAATTCAAGAAATGCTCCCAAATTCCTCACGCTGTCAAGGTGTATCCGAATTGTTTCATTATATAAAAAGAGAATTCTTTCTTTTTCAACAATTCCCTTGATTCCGCAAGCACTTGTTAAAAGAAGTTTCAACCGGTCGGGATCGGAAACAGGAAATTGTTCGAACTGACTCATACGGTGGCCGGAAGTTTCTTCCCGTTCATAAAAAATCAATTCGGAATGATCGCCGTGAATCTCACGCAACTTTAACCGACCGCGGGAAACCTTAAAATACGTGTCGGTCTGGCGCAAGATCCCGGAGTGTTTGGCATGAAGAGCTTCTGCTACTGTCATGCAATCCTGAATGCTTGTAATTTTTGCTTTGACCTCTAAATTACGCGGCATGGAAAGAAGCGGATAACTTCTTTTGATGTGGGGAGAATATTTTTTGAAAATCGATTCGGCAACAGTCAACAGCTATCGTGTGATTTCCAAAATTTTGTATTCAAGAGTGCCGGCAGGAACGGGGATTTTAATCGTTTCGCCTTCTACTTTTCCAATAAGACCTTTTCCCAAGGGCGAGGTAATGGAAATTTTATTTTTCTCAAAGTCCGCCTCTTCCGGCGAGACGAGAATATAGATTACCGTTTCGTTCGATTTAAGATCTTTCAATTTCACTTTGGAAAGAATATAGACTTTGTCGTTCGGCAGTTCTTTGCTGTCAATAATCCGGGTGCGCGACAGTGTCTGTTCCAGTTTTGCAATACGGAGCTCGAGATGCTGTTGAGCTTCCTTGGCGGCATCGTATTCCGCGTTTTCCGAAAGGTCGCCGTGGCTCCTCGCTTCACCGATTTTCTGAGCCATATCCGCCCGGCCGTGTATTTTCAAATCGTGGAGCTCTTTTTCAAGCTCGACCAAACGCTCACGTGTCAGATAGACAATTCCGTTGTTCTTGTTGTCTGTCATAAATATTTCGCCAAAATGATTGCAATAAATGATTGAAAACGTTGCCGACAGATAAAAATAAAAGCCATCACTATTGTGATGGCCAGTGAAAACTCATTGTTATAAATCTACAATATCAAAATCTTAAAAGCAAGAAAAAAGTTTACTTTCCTTTTTTATCGATCAATATCAGGTGCCCCATTTTATCTCTTTTTGTCTTTAAATATCTTTCATTGAGGTGATGAGGTTCGATCTCCAGCGCAACCCGTTCGGTAATTTCCAGCCCATAACCATGTAGACCGACGACTTTTTTCGGATTATTCGTCATCAACCGTATTTTCCGCACTCCGATATCCCGAAGTATCTGTGCTCCGATGCCGTAATCCCTGAGATCCGGACGAAATCCAAGTTTTTCATTGGCTTCAACCGTATCCAATCCTTCGTCCTGAAGTTTGTACGCTTTTATCTTATTCGACAACCCGATGCCGCGTCCTTCCTGACGCATGTACAGGACGACACCGCTTCCTTCTTTTTCGACCATTTTCATCGCGGCAATTAACTGGTCGTTACAATCGCACCGCATCGAGCCAAAAACGTCTCCGGTCAGACATTCAGAATGAACCCGGACCAGGATCGGCTTGTCGGGAGATATTTCACCTTTCACCAGGGCAACATGTTCCTTACTGTCCGTTTCGCTCCGGTAGACAAAAATCTCAAATACCCCGTACTTGGTCGGAAGCTTTGTTGCAACCATCCGCTGCACAAGTTTCTCCCGTTGCATGCGATAATGAATCAGGTCCTTTACGGTAATAATCTTCAGTTCTAATTGTTCCGCAAGAGCCATCAATTGCGGAAAGCGGGCCATCGTACCATCTTCGTTCATGATCTCGCAAATAACCCCGGCAGGAAATACTCCCGCGAGCTTACAGAGATCCACAATTGCTTCGGTATGACCCGCACGCCGGAGAACACCGCCTTCCATTGCCCGGAGAGGAAAAATATGTCCGGGTCTCGCCAGGTCGCCCGGTTTCGTCAGCGGATTAATCAACGACTGGATCGTTGCCGAACGATCGAACGCAGAAACTCCCGATTGCGTGCCATGAATATAATCGACCGAAACGGTAAAGGAAGTTTCATGAAGAGAGGTATTGCTGTCGACCATCATATCGAGTGCGAGTTCTTTGGCGCGTTCCGACGTTAACGCCGCGCAAATGATCCCTGCGCCTTTCCGCGCCATGAAGTTAATGATTTCGGGTGTGCATTTCTCCGCGGCGATGGCAAAATCGCCTTCGTTCTCGCGATCCTCATCGTCAACGATGATAATCACTTTCCCCTGTTGAATATCTTCAACAGCTTCTTCAATCGTGTTACAATATGTCTTGCCCGGTGACATAATTCGTATGTTCGATTAGCTCGTCTTTCCAACCGCTTCCGTAGTGCGGGAAATCGTTGAGATTGCGGATCGTTCATATTTTACTTTGACGTTATCGGCAATCTGGATGACGACGGTTTTTTCTTCCAAACCGACAACCGTTCCGTGCGCGCCGCCGACCGTAATAACCTTATCGCCTTTCTGAACGCTTTCCAGTAATTGCGTCCGTTCTTTCTGTTTCTTCTGTTGCGGGCGAAGAATCATGAAATAAAAAATAAGAACAACAAGAAGCAGCGGGATGATCGTCGTGATCGGATTTCCGCCCGGTTGTGCCATTGCAATAATTGAAGTCAATTAAACCTCCTGAATTTGTGAATATGTGTTTTCTGCCTGATGTATTGAATTAAGAATTTCTTTTTTCCATGTCTGAAAACGATTTTGGCGAATCATTTCCCGCGCCGTCCGCATCAACCATTGATAGAAATACAGATTATGAACCGACGCAAGATGCAAACCGAGGATTTCTTTTACCTGAAAAAGATGTCTGAGATATGCCCGCGAATAATTTTTACATGTCGAACATTCGCACGTAGAATCGACCGGTGAAAAATCTTCTTTATACTTTGCGTTGGTGATCGTCATCGAGCCGTGTTTCGTAAAGAGCATTGCATTGCGGCCGTTGCGCGTCGGAAGAACGCAATCGAACATATCGACGCCGCGCTCAATCGCTTCCAGGAGATTTTCCGGCGTTCCTACACCCATCAAATACCGCGGCTTTTGCTTCGGTAAGATATCGGTACAAATCGAAACCATTTCGTACATCATTTCTTTCGGTTCGCCGACGGCGAGCCCGCCGATGGCATATCCTTCAAAATCCATTCCCGATAAAACGATGCGGAATGTTTCCGAATATTTTCAAAAACGCTCCCCTGAACAATTGCAAAAAGGGCTTGCACATGTTCGTATAAGGGCTGTGTGCTTTTAAAACGCTTTTGACATCGTTCTGCCCACCGCATCGTCAACTCATTCGATCGCTCGGCGTATTCCTGTTCACACGGATATGGCGTACATTCATCCAGCACCATCATAATATCCGAACCGATGTAGCGCTGAATATCGACGACACTTTCCGGTGTGAATGTGTGAAGAGATCCGTCAAGATGCGAGCGAAACTCGACGCCGTTCTCTTCGATCTTCCGGAGGTCGGACAAACTGAAAATCTGGTAGCCGCCGCTATCGGTCAGAATCGGTCCGTTCCATCCCATAAATTTATGAAGTCCGCCGGCGTGATGAAGGATTTCCGTCCCGGGCCGGAGAAAAAGATGATACGTATTACTGAGAATAATTTCAGCATCGAGATCGTGCAAGACTTGCTGCGGAACGGTTTTGACGGTTCCCTGCGTTCCGACAGGCATAAACGCTGGTGTGTGAAATGTGCCGTGTTCTGTGGAAATTTCGCCGGTTCTGGCATTGCCGTCGGTATGACGAATTTCAAATTTCATACTTCAAATTAGTCATTTATAGACGAAAATGCAACGTTATCAATTCGACCGCGTTTTCCAGCGAAAGTAAAAATAGACGACAAGCGCCGCCAAGCAATCCACCGAAACGTATCGGCGGTTGCATCTTTCACATCGGGCGTTCGCCCCGGGACAAACGATTGATGAAATTCATCCGAGACTCCGTACATGGACACGATCAATATTTCGATGATGACATTCTTCCATCGGAAAATATCCGGCGATTGAAATGAATTCAACAAACGATAAATCAATATTCCGAAAATGCAGAAGAAAACTGTGTGAAGGAATTTATCGTTGAAGTAATGAACAATGTGCGGAAGTTTATCGCCGGGGATCGATGAGACGTAAAAAATCACTCCAGCCCAAATAAACGCCGGGAGTTGATCGAAAAAGAACCTCTTGTTTTGCTGTGTCATGCCGATAATGTATTTTCCACTTCAACCAGAGCTTTCGGCAGGAAATTTTGAATGTCGGTTGCCATCATTCCTTTTGTTCCCAATTTTTTACGCGCAAAATCTCCGGCAAGTCCGTGAATATAAACGCCGGCTCGCGCCGCGCTCGTTCGTTCCATCCCTTGTCCCCATAATCCTCCGATACATCCGGTCAGCACATCGCCGGAACCTGCAGTTGCCATGCCGGAATTTCCGGTTGAATTTATAAAGATATCGCCTTTCTCATTCGCAGTAACTGTCGGAGCGCCTTTCAAAATGAGAGTCAGTCCGAACCGCTTCGCCACTTCACGGGAAATTGCAACGCGCTGATTTTCTATTTCCGATGAAGGAATATTGATCAGCCGCGAAAGTTCTCCGGCATGCGGGGTGATGATGACATTCTTACTGCGATGATTCCGAAGTATTTTTTCATTTTCTGAAAAGGCATTCAGTCCGTCTGCATCGATGATGATATTCTTTCGTATTGTTCCGATAAGTTTTCCGACAAGCAATTGAGTTTCCGGATTCTTTGAAAGTCCGGGACCGATAATGACAACATCAGCCCATGAAGCTTTCTTCTGAAGATATCCGAATGCGAGCATCGATAACGAACCATCAGCCGTCTCCGGCAGAGGTTCCACCATGACTTCGGTTAATTTTCTGGATAAAATCGGATAGACCGATGAAGGAGCGCAAAGAATAACAGCTCCGGCTCCGGATTTCATCGCAGAAACTGCGGTCATGGCAGCGGCACCGGTCAATCCGCGCGATCCGGCGATGACAAGAATTTTCCCGACGCTATATTTATTCGCATTAACCGGACGGACAGGCAAAACCCGTGCAACATCTTCCCGCTCAATAACTCTTACCTTACCGGAATATTTCTCAAAGACGTTTTTTGGAATCCCGATATCCACAACTTCAACAGAACCGGCATAATGTTTTCCATCGCCCGCGACAAGCCCGATCTTCTTCAATCCCATCGTTACAGTTACATCCGCTTCGACGGCAACACCTTTGACAGATCCGTCATCCGCATCGATTCCGGACGGAACATCAATCGAAACTGTCTTTGCAGATGATTTGTTGATCCATTCAATGACTTTTTTGTAGATTCCCTCAACTTCTCCCCTGAATCCCGTCCCGAACAATGCATCAACGATAATTTCACATTTTGGTAATCTTCCAATTTTTCGTATCGATTGAATTTCACTGAATTGAATCGATTGTTTCGTTCTATTCTGATGAACCAATGTTTTGAAGATCCGGCAATTCGTTAACGCATCGCCTTTCAATGCGGAACTTTTGCCGATCAAAACAAGATTGACGTTTGCACCAAGGTTCGCAAGATGCCGCCCGACAACAAATCCGTCGCCGCCGTTGTTTCCTTTTCCGCAAAGAATGAGAATCGATCTGCCGGATAACGAACCGAAATAATTCTTCATCACCTCAACGACACCTTTACCGGCATGTTCCATGAGAACAATACCGGGAATGTGTAATTGCCGGATGGCAAAGCGGTCACATGCCTGCATCTCAGCCGATGTGACGACAGTTTCCACGGAGGTCAGTAAAGATTAGTGATGAGAGAGAGAATCGACGAAGGAAAAACGCCAAGCTCGAGCACGACACACGCGGCAATCGCAACGACGGCAATGCTCTGAAACGAAGGCCGGCTGTCGGAAAGAGAAGTTTCTCCATCCTGAAAATACATGATCATGACAAGACGAAGATAATAATAGACTGAAATCAAACTCGTCATCACGCCGACAATGGCAAGCCATGTAAGATTGGCATTGATTGCGGCGAGAAAGATATAATATTTCCCGATGAAACCCGCGAACGGCGGAATGCCTGCAAGAGAAAACATAAAGACCGTCATGACGAGGGCAAGGAACGGACGTTTCGTTCCGAGCCCGGCATAATCTGCAAACTCGAGGCTCTTTTCTTCTTCACGTTCGAGAAATGAAAGAACGCCGAACGCGCCGATATTCATGAACGTGTAGGAAACGAGATAAAAAATAATTCCGTTCCGACCAAGCTGATTCGCGGCGGCAAGTCCGGCAAGCATGTATCCAGCATGCGCGATGCTCGAATAGGCAAGCATCCGTTTGATATTCGTTTGGGCGATGGCAATGATATTGCCGCCGATCATCGACGCGGCGGCAAGAACAGCCAGAACAATTTTCAAACGTTCTGCATTCTCAAAATGATGAGCGAAGACAAGAATGAAAGCCGAGAACGCGGCAGCTTTTGCTCCGGTCGACATGAATCCGGAAATTGGCGTCGGCGAACCTTGATAAACATCAGGAATCCACATATGAAAAGGAACGGCGCCCACTTTAAAGGAAAATCCAACAAGCAATAATCCGATACCGCTCCAGAAGAACGGCGATGAAGAAAGAACTCCAAAATTCTGCACAATCGGTTGAAGACGTGTCGTACCGGTTGCTCCGTAAATCAATGCGATTCCATACAGCAAAAATCCGGTTGCAAATGCGCCGAGCAAGAAATATTTCAATGACGATTCATTTGCGATGGGACGATTGCGGATGAAACCGGCGAGGATATAAAGACAAATCGACATTAACTCCAGACCGAGGAAAATAATAATAAGATCGGCGGCGATAGCCATGAGTATCATGCCGGTTGTTGCAAATAAAATCAGAAGGTAAAATTCACCGAAATCTTTATGTTCTTTTTTGATATAATCGCGGAGAAGAACGATCGTGAGCAATGCGGCAATGAGAAAGAGTGTCGAAAAGAAAGCGCCAAATCCTCCGACGGTAATCATATTGTTGAATGCAAATCCGGAATTCGAAATCGATGTCGCACTCAGAACAATACAAACGATCAAACCAACCAACGAAATCCAGTAACTGATCTTTTCGCTTTCATGAACAAGCGCTTCGATCAGCAATACCAGTAATGATAATGATACCAACGAAATAAGAGGCAACGCGCCGATAAAATCTAATGACATAACATTCAACTGATGTAAGTCCTAATATTTGGGATGTGAAGCACGAATTTCTTCTGACGATTTCAAAAATAGGAATTTTTCTGATGAAAAACAAAGGATGGGAATAAATACCAGCCCGTCATGGTGAGGGTAGTCTCCCGAAGGTCCCAAAGGGATCCCTTTGCGGAGATGCCTTCGGCAGAACCATGTCCGGAGGCATTTTAGATTGCTCAGACTGGATTCCCGATAAAAGCGTTCGGGAATGACCGGCCATTTAAGTTTTTAACATAGTAACTGGGAGGAAGTTCTACTTCCGACCAATAATCCTGATGCGTAGTCGGCTGCATCGTCATCCCGACATGCTTCTGGTCGGGATCTAAACTCCGCAAACTCGGAATAAATGCTGAATAAAAGTCCCAAGGGGATCACTTTGTGACATTTCAGCAAGACGAGGGATTTCCGTAAATGGTCGGTAGTGGAACTACCTCCCAGCATAGCCGCATAGGGTCGGCAGTGGAACTGCCTCCCAGCCCGATTACGAAAATTGGTCATTAACGATTTTTTTTGTAACTTTACAGCCGAATTCAAGTATACCGTAACAATATGAAATCAAATCATGAGAGTTCGTTCCCGTTTCGCCATTATTGAAAGGGTCATCTATGCAGTTGCAGAAATACTTTCTTATCGTCCTCACAATCATTTTGTTCGGAGGACAAACCATGTTTAGCCAGGAACGCGACCGCAGTAAAGTTCCCGACAAGTTTAAATGGAATCTTGCCGACATTTATCCGAGCGACGATGCGTGGAAAACGGCAAAGGAAAAATTCGTTGCCGATATTCCGGCAATCGAGGCGTACAAAGGAACGCTCGCAACATCGGCGCAAAAACTGCTCGGCTGTCTCGACTACGTTAACCTGCTGTCGAAAGATTATTCCCGCCTGTCCGTCTATGCGAGCATGAGCTCGGATCAGGATACGCGCGAATCGAAATATCTTGCCATGTCACAGGAAATGGGTCAAATCGGAGCGACATTCGCCGCCAAGGCATCGTTCATCGAACCGGAAATTCTGAAGATCGATCAAACGACCATCGACGGATTTCTGAAAAGCGAACCGAAGTTAGGAATTTATGCTCATTATTTGGGCGACATTCTCCGCCGCAAAGCCCACACATTTCCGAAGGCGAAGAAAAAATTATCGCCGACGCCGGATTGATGGCTGATGCACCGGCGAATATTTTCGGCATGTTTCTCCGATGCCGATTTTCCTTATGCCGACGTGACATTAAGCGACGGCAAAACGATGAAGGTCGATAAACCGAATCTCGCCGTCCTCCGCTCAAGCCCGAACCGTGAAGACCGCAAGAAAGCGTTCGCAACATTCTTCGGCCGGCTCGACGAATACCGCCGGACATTCGGAACGCAACTTTACGGTGAAGTGAAGAAAGATATGTTCTACATGCAGGCGCGAAATTATAATTCTTCTCTCGAATCCGCTCTCGACGGAAGCAATATTCCGGTGCAGGTCTATCACAGCTTGATCGACAATGTGGATGCAAATCTTCCCACATTCCAGCGTTACCTGAAATTACGGAAGCGGATACTCGGCGTCGACACGTTGCATTACTACGATCTGTATGCACCGCTCGTCGCCGGAACCAATCTTCATTACACGATCGATGAAGCAGAAAAAAATGTTCTCGCCGCGTTGAAGCCGCTCGGCGATGATTATCTTTCCGTCGTGAAGAAAGCGCTCAGTGAACGGTGGGTCGATTATTATCCGACGGAAGGCAAACGTGCCGGCGCATATTCCAACGGCGGAGCATACGACATTCATCCGTACATGCTGTTGAATTACAACGGCAAGTACGACGATGTGAGCACCCTCGCCCACGAAATGGGTCACACGATGCACAGCTATTATTCGAATAAAAATCAGCCGTACGTGAATTCCAATTATGCAACGTTCGTCGCAGAAGTCGCTTCGACATTCAATGAAGCTTTCTTCATCGAATACATGTTGAAGCAGATTAAAGACGATAAAGTCCGGCTTTCATTGCTCGGCAATTATCTCGAAGGAATCAAAGGAACGGTATTCCGCCAAGCACAGTTTGCGGAATTCGAACTGAAGATTCATGAGCTTGCTGAAAAAGGAGAATCGCTGACCGGCGATAAACTCGACGAAGTGTATATGGGAATCACGAAGAAATATTACGGGCACGATAAAGGCGTCTGCATCGTCGATGACGAAATAAAATCGGAATGGGCATACATTCCGCATTTTTATTACGATTTCTATGTGTTCCAGTATGCGACATCGTTCACTGCGTCGGCGGCGTTATCGGAGAAAGTATTATCCGGCGATGAAGCGACAACGAAACCGCTATCTCAAATTCATTTCGTCCGGCAGTTCCGAGTATCCCGTTGATTTGCTCAAGAAAGCGCGGCGTCGATATGATGACCTCCGCCCCGTTCGATTTGACGATGAAAAAAATGAACCGCGTGATGGATGAAATAGAAGAGATTCTGAATCGAATGAATAAATAAATCGAGATGTGCGACTCACTTTGCGAGTCCTAAACCTTGCGAAGGTAATTTATCCCGCTTTAAGCGGGATAAACTCACCTTCGCAAGGTTGCACAAAGAAAGTGAGTCGCACGTCATTGGATAAAATAAGTCCCGTTCCCCGAAAAGAGGGCCGGGATTTTTTTTATCGGAAAAAGAAAAACCAGATAATCGCAACGATCGGAAGCAGCACAGGCAGTGTATATTTACCAACATATCCGGCAAACGTCGGCATTTCCACCCCACTCTGTTCTGCAATCGACTTCACCATAAAATTCGGACCGTTGCCGATGTACGTTCCCGCCCCGAACATCACCGCAGCGATTGAAATTGCTTTCAGATACACCGGATAATTTCCGATAAGGTACGAAACATTGATTTTATCGACCGGAACATTTCCGGAAGCGACAAGATCTGAATGATATTTCATCAATGTTGTAAATGTATTCCGGATTTCTTCGGCATGAGCGCCTGCAACAGCCGCAAGATCCGATCCGTGTGTTGAAATAAGGTGTTGGACTTGCTGAATGATATTCTGATCGACAAACAATCCGATAGAAGCGCTCAGGAAATTTAAATATGTCGGTGCGTTGTCGAGCACGCTGGAAAGAATTCCGGTGCCCCAGTAAAATTGTCCGGCTGAACTGATGCCGATCGATGCCGAATGCATTTCGAGCCAGTCGAGAGCCGGAACCATCGTTGCAAAAATTCCCAAAAACAAAATCGCAACTTCTTTGATCGGAAGAAATGAAAATGCATTTTTCCGGTGAATTTCTTTCTTTGTCGTCATAATAAGAACCTGCTGCAGCAAGCAGCATAATTGCCTCACGAAGCATCGGCGGATGCTGAATAAACACCGCAAGCAGAATCATCGCAAGAAAAATTCCATTATGTAAGCCGCTCACTTCCGCTTCTTCATGCAATTCCGCTTCGGCAAGATGACGCTTTTCGGCTTCATATTTCTTCAAACCGAAATAATCGAAACCATAAAACACTGCCAACAGTAAACCGATTGCGAGCAACCAGATGTGCCATGCATTTCCGACCAGCCAGAAAAACGGAACGCCGCGAAGATATCCGAGAAACAGCGGCGGATCGCCGATCGGCGTGAGCGCGCCGCCAATATTACTCACGATGAAAATAAAAAAGACAATATGGAATCCCCGAAGCCGGTACTTATTGACGCGCAGGTATGGACGGATCAAAATCATCGAAGCGCCGGTCGTTCCGATAACATTCGAAACGATCGCGCCGATGGAGAGAAGAATGACATTCGTCAGCGGCGTCGACTTCCCTTTGATGCGTATATGGATTCCGCCCGACACCACAAACAACGAGCCGATGAGAATGATGAAGCTGAGATATTCCGTTCCGGAATGCACCATCCGGTCCGGATTACCGAGAAAGAAGATGTAATAAACGACCGTAATCGCTCCCAGCGACAACGAAACGTGCGGATAGAACTTCTCCCACCATCGTTTGCTAACGAACGGCATAACCGCAATGGCAAGCAAAAGAAGTACGAACGGAATCATCATGAAAGAATCCACAGGTTGGGAGTTCAATTCTTCACCGCCAAATATAAGTTGTTAAACACGTGCACGCAAATTCACTAACGAGGAATTCGTTGGTGTTTTTTCATAACCCATTTGCCGGCTTTTGCTTCTTTGATAGTAATGTCAACAAATTTTTTCCCATGTTCATCAGTGGAGTAGTCATAAATTTTTTCTTTCAAGAGAAACCAAGGCAAGTGTTCTTCAGATACATTTACCCCGTTACGCTTTTGGTCATCAGTAGCATACTCAAACCCTACCTTTGTTATTTTTGAGACAATTTGGAGTGTATCGTCGACGCGTTCATAGGTTGTAAACGTGGGCGTATTAATACTATCATCGGAAATTATGATTCTTTTTACCACTATTAATGAATCATCGACCAGATTCTCTATTGTGGAAACATTTTCAGAATAATGATCCCTGTATATCATCTTAAGATGACCATCGAGAAACTTGTATGAGCATTCTTCGCTTTCTCTGCCTCTAAAGAACTGTTCGAAAGTGTTGATTTCCTGCTTATTAGGATTGACGCTGAGATTAGGATGTCCGCTAAACTCTTCATTAAAAACAAAAATCATTTTTGAAGTATCGAATAAATAGATTGTGCTAAATTCACTATACTCGACATTCCCGGCTTCAATCTTAAGGTCGTTATAGCCGTCGAAATTGATATCAACAAGCTCAAAGTTATGGACTTCATCACCGGTGTCAAGGATTGTCTGATGAATTTTAGGATTGTTAATTTGAAAAATGTCAAACCTGTTTACAGTTGCGTGAAACGAACTCTCGCGTGGAAAAGTGTGCTTGATAATATATGGAGGAAGACCGTGAGCGATTAATACGGTATCAATCTTAGTTTCATTTTCCAGTTCCGATTGGGCTAAACATACAGAAGTAAAGTTGTTTGATTCTAAAATCCAGAAAAGCAAACAGAGGAAAATGAATTTCAATAATTTAGTCTGTGGAAAAATCATGCGATGTGTCCCTCCTTGCAACGAATATTAAGATAACAATCGAAAAGACAAGCAGTCCGTCGCAGAGTCATCTGAACGCTACGGCGCACCGATCCCTTGCGTTGACGCGAATGAATGACTGACAAATGTCTGAACAACGGCAACAATCTGTTTGGACTTTGCAGCAGACATATTCAGGAATGAATTCGGTGCAATACCGATCCACACGATAAACACAAGAACCGGAATCAGCACGGCGAGTTCACGTTTCGAAACATCTTTCAGTCCGCGATTTTCCGAGTTTGTCACATTTCCGAAAATCACACGCTGGTACATCCACAACAGATACACAGCGGCGAAAATAACTCCCGTTGCCGCAAAAATCGTATACCAGTTGCTGATGAACGCAGAATGAAATGCTCCAAGTAAAATCAAAAACTCACCGATGAAGCCGTTCAATCCGGGCAAGCCGATCGAAGAGAGTGAAACTATTAAAAATATCGTCGAAAGAACCGGCATCACTTTGGCAAGCCCGCCGAATTCAGAAATGAGACGCGTATGGCGGCGATCATAAATCATTCCGACAATCAAAAATAACGCTCCGGTTGAAAGTCCGTGGTTGACCATCTGTATGATTGCGCCCTGAATTCCTTCCGGCGTCAATGCAAAAATGCCGAGAACGACAAATCCCAAATGGCTCACTGATGAATATGCGACAAGTTTCTTGATATCGGTCTGCACCATCGAAACCAGCGCGCCGTAAATGATGCCGATGACGGCAAGTGCGCAAATGTACGGCATGAAGACAACGGTCGCCTGCGGAAACAATGGCAGACAAAAACGAAGCAAACCGTATGTTCCCATTTTCAGCAACACGCCGGCAAGAATAACGCTTCCGGCAGTCGGCGCTTCGACGTGCGCATCCGGAAGCCACGTATGAAACGGAAACAGCGGCACTTTAATGGCGAAGCTTAATGTAAATGCAAGAAACATCCACGATTGAATTGCGAGAGGAATTCTTGGTCCGATATTATATAACGTTTGGAGATCGGTTGTGAATTGTCCGGTCGGTTGTGTGGTGGCGAAATATCCCAGACAGAGAATGGCAACCAGCATCAGCAAACTGCCGAACATCGTATACAAAAAGAATTTTATCGCGGCATAAATCCTGTTTTCACCGCCCCAGATGCCGATAATGAAATACATCGGGATCAGCATCGCTTCCCAGAAAATGTAGAACAAAAACAGATCGATCGAACAGAACACGCCGAGCATGCCGGTTTCCAATAACAGGAGCATGATCGTATATTCTTTCACACGTTTTTGTATCGAATTCCACGACGAGAGCATGGCAATCGGCGTCAGGAAAGTCGTCAACAACACGAGCAGAATCGAAAGCCCGTCGACGCCAACATGATACGAAGAGTTGAACGCAGGAATCCACACAACACGGTGCTCAAATTGAAAGTGGGAATTCGAGGAATCAAAATTATACGCAAGCCAGAGTGAAAGGACGAACGTCAGCACGCTGACGGCAATGCCGAAACCTTTCAACAACCCGGCTTTCTCTTTATTCAAAAAAAGAAGAACGAATATTCCGGCAACCGGTAAAAAGATAAGATATGTAAGAATGTCTGCCATTATTTATTTCATCGTCCGAATAAGATGCCGAGGATAACGATAACGCCGACCACGATGGCGAGCGCATAATTCTGAGCGAAGCCCGTTTGAATCTTCCTGAGCTTATTGCTCGCCCATGATGTCACCGTCGCCGATCCGTTGACGATACCGTCGATAATTCCGACATCGATTCCTTTCCACAATAATTTCTCGGATACTTTCACCGTCGGTGTCACGATTGCAGCATCATACACTTCATCCACATAATACTTATTCCACAATAATTTGTAGATGCCGCGGAACGACGAGGAAACTTTCTCCGCAATTTCGGGTCTCTTCAAATAAATATTCCGTGCGAACCAAATTCCGGCAACTGCAATCGCAACGGAAAGAGCCATTAAAAGATATTCGATGGAAGAATCGGATTGCGGAACAAGAAGCAGTCGAACGTTTGCATGTTCAAAGATCGGATCGAGCCATTGTTCGATTGCGTTATTGCCGCCAAGACTGAGAGGAATTCCGACAAGTCCGCCAACGACGGAAAGCACGGCAAGAATAATCAACGGAATCGTCATCGCCTTCGGCGCTTCGTGCGGATGTTTGTCATGTCCCCAGCGTTCCGTTCCTTCGAACGTCAGAGAAACGAGACGGAACATATAAAACGCCGTCAGACCGGCGGTGAGCCAGCCGAGCACCCAGAACAGAACCGAGCCGTGAGAAAATGCCTGAAAGAGAATTTCATCCTTGCTGAAAAATCCTGACAGCGGCGGAATTCCGGCAATTGCCAGAGCGGCAATGAAAAATGTTTTGTACGTGGTCGGCATTTTCGATTTCAATCCGCCCATATTCTGAATATCCTGCTCATCATGCATTGCATGGATAACCGCCCCGGCTCCGAGGAACAACAATGCCTTGAAAAAGGCATGCGTCATCACGTGAAAAATACCGGATGCAAAACTTCCCACGCCTAATCCGAGAAACATATATCCAAGCTGGCTGACAGTCGAATATGCAAGAACTTTTTTGATATCGTTTTGCACCAATCCCATCGTCGCGGCAAAGACTGCTGTCGCAACACCGACGATTGCGATGATATTCATCGTCGCAGGAGCTAACACAAACAAAATTGAACATCGCGCAACCATATACACGCCGGCGGTGACCATCGTAGCAGCATGAATAAGTGCGCTGACCGGTGTCGGACCTGCCATCGCGTCCGGCAACCAGATATACAACGGAATTTGCGCCGATTTTCCGGTCGCACCGAGAAACAACAGAAGTGTAATCCAGAAAAATGTTTTATCCCCTGCCGTTCCGACCGCGGCGGCACGGGAAAAAACATCATCGAACGTCAAACTTCCGAAGTATTGGAAAATCATGAACATCGCGATGAGAAATCCGAAATCGCCGATGCGGTTGACGATGAATGCTTTCTTCGCGGCATCGGACGTCATCGCCGAACCCGGTTTGTAACCGCCGGTATCGAATTTCCGGTCGTGCCAGAATCCGATCAGAAGGAACGAACACAAACCGACTCCTTCCCATCCCAAGAACATCAGCAAGGAAATTATTGGCGAGAACGAGATTCAGCATCATGAAGATGAAGAGATTCAGGTACGCGAAGAATCTCCAGAATCCATGATCGCCGTGCATGTAACCGATGGAATAGACATGAATCAGAAAACCGACGCCCGTCACGACAAGCGTCATCAAAATGGAAAGCTGGTCGACCTGATACGCCGCATTGATCGACAATGATCCAGCCGTAATCCAGTTGAAAATGGTAACGATGTGCGAACGCCCCTCGACCGGAGAATTCAGCATTTCAAAAAAAATCGAAACAGCCCCGGCGAATGAAAGTCCGACCGCTCCGGCGCCGATCAAGCCGCTCAGTTTTTCGGAATTGATTTTCTTTCCGAAAAGTCCGTTCAACAGGAATCCGATAAACGGTGCAAGGACGATATAGCCGACATAATTATACATTTATTCCTGCATCACCATTTCATGATATTGATTTGATTGATGTCGACCGTCTGCTTGTTGCGGAATAACGCGATGATAATGGCAAGACCGACGGCAGCTTCCGCCGCAGCGACTGCCATGACGAAGAAAACGAGAATTTGTCCGGTCGTGGTGCCAAGATAGGATGAGAACGCGACAAGTGTCAGGTTGACCGAGTTCAGCATCAGCTCGACGCACATAAAGACGACGATTGCATTGCGGCGCGTGAGAACGCCCGCAACGCCGATGACGAAAAGGACTGCGCTCAGTCCTAAATAATAATGCAACGGAATTGAACTGATTTCCATATTCAATTGAATTTTTTCTTTGCCAGAACCATCACGCCGACGATTGCCGCCAACAACAGTATCGATGTAATTTCGAACGGAAACAGGTAGTCCGTGTAGAGCGATTTACCGAGAAACTCGACCGTTCCGATTTCTGTCGAGCGCGGTGATACACCACCCCAGGTCATACCCATGGGAAGGTCGATGCCGACAAGAATTTGCAGGAGGACGATACCCGCAAGGCAATAGGCAATAATTTTTCTGAATGAAACTTTTTCCGGAGGCATCTGTTCGTCACCGAGATTCAGCAACATGATGACAAACAGGAACAGCACCATAATCGCACCGGCATACACCAGGATTTGCACGATGGCAATGAATTGAGCGTGGAGAAAAAGATAGAGAACAGCCAGGCAAAAGAAGTTCACGATGAGAAACAGCACACTTTGCATCGGATTGCGGCGGGTAATCATCAACAACGCGGAAGCGATAGCGACAACCGCAACGACATAAAAGAAAACTACTTCAACGTTCATTCACAAATTAAGACTTTTTCAACAATGGTAAACCGAGTTCGGACAAGATACCAAATTTTCCGTAATTTTCAAAAGAAATAATAATGCGCGCTGAACTGCGGGAGAGGCAGAATAGTGCCGTCGCTGAAGTTCGTGAAGAGAAGCTCAGTAGTAAAATTCATCGGACCGACCGTCATCCACTCCCAGCCGAAACCGAGGCCCTCTCGATACGGACCGTCGAGTTTATTCCTGCCTTTATCGCCTGAATAAAAATATCCCATCGCCACATCGGCAAAAAAACGAGAGATATCTCCGCGCATAATATCGAATTGCAATTCGCCACCAACATTGTAATCCGTTTCCTTATCAACTTTGATAACACCGGCAATAATTTGGTAGGAAAAAAAACCGGGAAGATGGTGACGAAAGCTTAATCCGAAACCGCTGGCAAACCCCGCTGCTAATCCGAGACCGTAAATCGATCGCGGTACCATTCTCGATTCCTGATTTTGAACCACTACCTGGGCTTCAGCAATCGTCATAGAAAAAACTGTTGCCAAAATAAGAATTAGTGTTCTCATATTATTTTGACCGGATGATTGCAAAGAGCTCCTTCAAACTCGGACGCTTTCCGTAAAGCAGAATCGTTGTCCTGAATATTTTTCCTGCAAACCAGATTGCAGCGAATGAACACACGATCAGCAATGCCAGCGATCCTACAATTTCAAAAACCGACGGCATCTGTATCGGAATCCGTATCGCCATCATCGACGGCGTGAGGAACGGAATAAATGTCAGAACCTTCGCCAGCGTGGAATTCGGATTCTGCATGATCGTGAATGCAAACATAATCGGCAGAATAAGTACGATCACCAGATAACTGTTAATCTGCTGCGCTTCCTGTTCCGTTGAAACCGGAGCTCCGGCGGCGACAAAAACGGCCGCGAAGAGTAAATAACCGAAAATAAAATATAAGAACAAGAGTAACGCACTCGACAATGAAATCAATGTTATCGCGAACTTCACGCTGATGGCAATGCCGATAACCGCCCACAATCCCATTTGCGTCAATCCCAGCAAACTCAAACCGATCACTTTACCCGCCATCAATTGATTGGCAGAACAGGACGACATCAATACTTCCACGACACGATTCGATTTTTCTTCCAGCATGCTGCGAACCAATATCTGGCCGGACGTCATAATCAAAAAGAACATCATCATCATGAATCCGTACGACGTGAAGAAAACCTGCTCGACGCCGGCACTCTCTTCGTTTCCCGATTTCGAAAGCTTAATCGTTTTCATCTCCACGGAAGCCGTCAGGTCGTTCAAAATGGAGCGGTCAAATCCTCTCGCCTCCAATTTCCGTTCCACAATAACGTCACGGATTGCGTTGTTAAACCGCTCAACCACTTTGACATTGCCGACATTTTGAGAATGATACTCAATCGTCGAATCGGTCATGAATGATTTGCCGATGATCATGTATCCTTCCAATTGTTCGCTCAGGACGAGAGTATCGGCAAGCCGTTTCGATGCGGCAAAATCTTCGGGCGTCGTTGCCGGAAACGATTGCACAGCGTAGTTCGGCAGACCGTTCGGAAGTTTGTATTTTTCTCCGGTGTATTTCGCCAGAGGCTGTGCGATCACTCCCGATTGATCGAGAATACCGATCGATTGGCTTTCGGTATCGGGACGTGACATGAGCAGGGATGGAATAATACCGACAGCGACCATGATTAACGGCGTCAGCAATAACGAAATCAGGAATGCTTTCGATTTTACCTTTTCGATATATTCCCATCGGGCGACGGCAAACGTTTTTTTCATGACGAAGTCCTTTCGGAACCGATTGCCGTACCGCCGACGACATTCAGAAATATCGCGTTGAGCGACGGCGTCGTCGTCTCGAATTTGTCGAATCTCTAATTTTGCGGCAATGTCGCGAAGAAGCTGCGGCGGCGGATAATTGTCGCGAAGAATCAGTTCCGCGTAATTTTCAAACACATTTGCCGTAAGAATAGACGGAAGAGACGATAAAAATTTTCCATCACCGTCGAATTCAATATGAACGGTGTTCTTACCGTAGCGGCTTTTGACTTCACCGATGGCTCCTTCGAGCACCACTTTGCCTTTATTGATCAAACAAATGGCATCGCACAATTTTTCCGCTTGATCCATCTGATGTGTAGAGAAAATAATCGTTCTCCCCTGCTGTTTCAGTTCGAGTAAAATATCTTTCAACAAAATCTGATTGATCGGATCGAGTCCGGAAAACGGTTCATCCAAAATAATAAGCTCCGGTTCATGAAGAATCGAAATGATGAACTGTACTTTTTGCTGATTGCCTTTGGAAAGCGCTTCAATTTTTTGCTGATAGTACGACAGCAGGTCGAACCGCTTCAGCCATTCGTATGCGCGGCGTTTCGCAAGCGCGGCATCGATGCCTTTGAGACTGGCAAAATATTGAATCACGTTCAGAAGTTTATTCTTCCGGTACAATCCGCGTTCTTCCGGAAGATAGCCGATCGTGTTCTGAATTGTTTCGTCGAACGGTTTTCCGTCGAACAAAATCGAACCGCTGTCGGGCGTGATCATATTGAGAATGGTGCGGATGGTCGTCGTCTTCCCCGCTCCGTTCGGACCGAGCAAGCCGAGAATTTCCCCGGGTTTCGCCTGAAGCGAAACATCATCCACGGCAACAACCGTTGCGTACGCTTTTCGAAGATGAGAGACTGTCAGCATATTTTATGGAGTGATGCGATAAATCATTCTCGGGAACGGAATTGTTTCCCGAACATGCTCGAGACCGCAAATCCACGCCACCGTTCGCTCGACACCGAGTCCGAAACCGGCATGCGGCACCGAACCGAACCGTCGTAAATCAAGATACCATTCGAATGCGGATTGCGGTAAGTTATGTTCATGAATCCTGCTCAGCAAAGCTTCATAATCATCTTCACGCTGACTGCCGCCGATAATTTCGCCGTAACCTTCGGGAGCAAGCACGTCCATCGCAAGAGCGAGATCGGCATTCTCTGGATCGCGCTTCATGTAAAATGCTTTTACCTTCGTCGGGTAGCGATGAACGATGACCGGACGATCGAATTGTTCCGAGATTATCGTTTCATCGGCTGCGCCGAAGTCGTTTCCCCACTCGAAGTTATTCCCTTTTTTCTTAAGAATGTCGACAGCTTCCGTATAAGAAATTTTCGGAAGCGGCTTCTTGACGGTTTCCAGAAACTTTTGGTTTCGTTCCAGCGCTTTGAGTTCCGGTTGACGATACTTCAAGACTGAAGAAACGATATGCTCCAGAAATTCCTCGGCAAGTTCCATGTTATCGTTCAGATCGTTAAAAGCAACTTCCGGTTCAACCATCCAGAACTCGGTAAGATGCCGGCGTGTTTTGGATTTTTCGGCGCGGAACGTCGGACCGAAGACATAAATCTTCCCCAACGCCATCGCACCCGCTTCGCCGTAAAGCTGTCCGGACTGCGTAAGATATGCTTTACCAAGATCGAAGTAATCCGTTTCAAATAACGTACTTGTGCCTTCGCATGCAGCCGGAGTAAAGATAGGTGCATCCATCAGCGTGAAGCCGCGGTTGTCGAAGAACTGCCGTATCGCCATAATGATCTGATGACGGATGCGGAGAATGGCATGCTGGCGCGACGAGCGAAGCCAGAGATGCCGCTGATCCATCAGGAAGTCGACGCCATGCTCTTTGGGAGTGATCGGATATTCCTTTGCAATGGAAATGATCTTGACGTTTGTCAGATCCATTTCATATCCGCCGGGAGCACGATCATCTTTTTTGATTTTACCGGTTACGGTAAGGGACGATTCCTGAGTCAGCTCATCGAACTTCAGAAATACATCGTCCGGAATGACGCCTTTTACCATGACGCACTGGAGCAAACCTGTTCCGTCACGAACGACGAGGAAGCGGACTTTCCCGCTCGACCGTTTATGATAAAGCCATCCGCTGATGGAGATCTCTTCACCGACGTGCTTCGATAATTCTTCTATATAAATTCTTGACATACGTAAATTTAGCGTTAATGAATGAACTTGTGAATATACGAAAGAAATAAGAGAGGAGCAAAAAACCCCAATGAGGTGGTGCCTCAATTCAGAGCGTCCCGTCTTTCCGAAAAGCCCCTATTCGGAATCTAAACTGAGTTGGCTTGGAATGAGAAAATATGAGAAAATTGAGATGCGACATATCTTGACAATAGGTGCGATTTTCCGTATGTTCGTTTTAGACTATTGGAGGATAGCCGGAGAAACAGCGTGTAGAGGAACCTCTACAAAATCAGCAAAACACACATCAGTTGTTTTAGTTCTTACTTTTAAACTTTCTCCCAAAAACATCAACGTGTTTTCAGCATTGACGACATAAACATTATTGTTCTATGTCGTCAGGACGATTGCTATTTACACGCATCAGTCGACTGAAACTTTACTTCGGCGATCGATGCCGGCAAGTCGGAGGTGTTGTTTGAAATGTGGCAAACGACGCTTAACAGCCAGGGGTACAAAGTTCACTCTTATTGAAAATCGAATTAGCGTGTTCGCTCCATGCCGTTTACCGCAGACAGAATTTGTTTATCACAGTAACAAACGGCACGGCGTAATGCCTGCACACTATTAGACGCAATTGCTCTTTACAACGAATTAAAATGGAGAGATATATGAAAAACATGTTATTAGTTATTATTCTCATTTTTTTCGTAAGCACATTTATTTGGCCAAACAGCTACCCCACCTTCAGGAGGGAACGGTGGTTCAGTTAATCCTTATCAAATTGCAACGCTCAATAACCTCTATTGGATTTCGCAAAATAGCAGTTCGTGGAGCAGTTATTTTATTCAAACTGCAGATATTGATGCCGATTCTACTTCCAGCTGGGCAACAGGTGCAGGGTTTACTCCAATTGGAAATGGCACGAATGCTTTCACCGGTTCATATGATGGGCAAACTTACAAAATAACTGGTTTGTATATAAATCGTACCTCGCAGTATAATGGACTCTTCGGATTTGTCAGCGGTGGAACACTAAAAAACGTGATCGTCGAACAAGGTCAGATAATAGGTGGCGATAATTGTGCCGGCGGCCTAGTCGGCTATCTCTATTACTCTTCCAACGCTACGAATTGTTCCAGCACTGGTTCCGTCTCAGGCACGTTTGATGTCGGCGGTCTTATCGGAGCGCAAGATGCCTCTTCGACGACAAACTATTGCTACAGTGGTGGCTCTGTCACAGGTTCAGGTGGCGGCATTGGTGGTTTGATAGGAATTTCTTCGAGAACTTCTACCGTAAAGAATTCCTACAGCACGGCTTCTGTAACGGGGACAAATAGTGCTTTTAGTATCGGAGGCCTGATCGGTGGTGAAAATTCATGTACCGACACAAACTGTTACAGCAGTGGTCCAGTAACCGGAACAATTAGTTCTACCAATGTGGGCGGTTTGATCGGAATGCAAATATTTTGCAGTGCATCGAACTGTTTTTGGGATACCACTTCATCGGGCAATGACACGAGCGCATTGGGAATCGGTAAAAGCACAGCCGAGATGAAAAAACAAAGTACGTTTACCAATGCAACCTGGGATTTTACAACGATCTGGTCTATTAATTCAAGTGTAAATAACGGATATCCATATCTTGCCTCAAACTCACCAACATTTGTCGAAGAAGCACCAATTGGTACGCCGCGAACACTTTCTCTTCTGCAAAATTATCCGAATCCATTTAATCCAACAACAACAATACAGTTCTCGGTCGAGAAGGATGGCAGAGTCGTTGTCAAAGCATTTGATCTTTTAGGACGCAAAGTCACGACGTTATACGAGAATGTTGCCCGAGCAGGTAGGATTTATTCTATACCATTTAACGGTTCGCAATTTTCATCTGGAGTATATTTTTATTCGATTGAAAGCGGTAATCAGCACCTGGTCAAGAAGATGTTGATGGTAAAATAGTAGACTGCATCAGACGTTCTGTGCAATTGCCCCCACATCTAAATAAAGTCGATCAAATTGGTTGACGATTGGAAAACTTTGGAATAAGTACAACAGAAGTTTCAAAATATAAAAGGCGGCTTTTTATCCATTAATCTCAATACTCATTTTTTAACTTGTTATTCGAAAAGGTGAATGTTATGAAATTTTTTATTGCAATTCTCGCAGTTATGTCATTTATTGTACCTTCACAGAATCTCAGAGCACAGGGCGCTCATGGATTGAACATGACGGCTCAGCAAAAGAATGTCAACGGAGTTTTCTTAAACAAACAAGATCAGTTCAACTCAGGATTAAGGAAAACTGCCGCTCTAAATAGTCAATCCTACTTTCCCGATACATTAATTCTTTATTCAACGAGTGATACGTTTCGCATGAGTGCTTCGTATAACGAAAAGGGTTATTATACTCGACGATTAACAGAAATGTGGGTGAATGGGCATTGGACCAATTACACGCTAAACACATGGACATACCTTGGTACGAATGATAACAGCCTAGATCTGATACAGACATGGTTGAATGGGCAATGGACGAATTTAGAGCAGGACAGCTCAACTTATGATGCGCGCGGCAATATGCTCGTCCATTTGTTCAAGTACTGGTCCCAGGGAGTATGGAAGGATTCGATCCTGAGTAGTCGCACCTACGATGCACATGGGAGTATGCTTACGAATGTCGGTTGGTACATGATAAATACGCAATGGACTAATCACGATCGCACTACCTACACGAATGACAGCAGCGGGAACAATCTTACATCGTTGTTTCAAGGGTGGACTGGCGGAGTGTGGGAAAATCAAGAACTCTTCACCTATACGTACGATGGAAACGGGCACATGCTTACCCGCATGATGCAGGGCTGGAATGGACAATGGGATAATGAAACATTTTCCACCTACACGTACGATCCGAACGGAAATATGCTGAGTTTTCTTATGCAGACCTCGGCGAATGGCCAATGGACAAATTATATGATCGACACGTACACCTACGATGCGAATGGAAAAATGCTTACCGATTGGAACAAGGCATGGACAAACGGAGCGTGGATGAATGGAGTGCTCTACACATACACGATCGATCCCAATGGAAATATGGTTAATGAATTAACCCAGGAATGGCTCAATGGGCTGTGGACAAATTATCGGCAATCCACGTTAACCTACGATGCGCATGGGAATGAAATTACGGGAAATAATACATTGTGGTCCGGTACTTCATGGGTACCGGCAGATTACGACTTCCCTCTTGCTGTAAACGGCTCTACCTATCATTTTACCGGTTATGCTATTAATATTTCATACATTCTTCTGAATATAACCAGTGTCTCAGCAGATAAGGGAAGCATCCCCAATAATTATTCACTATCTCAAAATTATCCAAACCCGTTCAACCCATCGACGACGATATCATTCAGCATTCCTTCAAGATCGTTCGTATCGTTGAAGGTGTTCGATATAATTGGAAGAGAAGTTGCAACCCTTGCCTCCGGAGAATTATCTGCCGGCACGTACACCCGGCAATGGAATGCTTCCAATATGTCAAGCGGGATTTATTTTTATCGCCTTCAAGCCGGTAAAGTTATTGAAACGAAGAAGCTCGTTCTGATCAGGTAAGAACTACTGCAAGTGTTTGGCGCTAGCATCAATAAATTGTTCAAAAGGAAAATTTCTTTATGACCACAATAAGGAATAGCACGTACAATGGAACAGAGTCTCACCGCATGCAAGAGTTGCATGGTCTGCCTCTCGCATCGTTTAAAAGCCGTGCAGGAGCTTTTATAGTGGATTTTCTCATCACTGCCGTCGTATCTGTTCCTATCTTAATGTTCGGTGCCAAACTCTTGCAGAACTTTGATCTTGTAAAAGAAGATTTACATTTAGAATTTGATTACGAGCATTGGTACAGCATTATTCCTCTTGTTGCATATTTTTCACTTTCGATCTACTTCGGTAATGGGAAAACGCTCGGTAAACGGCTTATGGGCATTAGAGTCGTTTCTGTTGTTCATGAAAAGATCAGTTTCTGGCACGCGGTGGAACGGGCGCTTGGATATGGCGCATCATTTTTAGAACTTGGCTTTGGCTTTTTACAATATTTTATCGATTCGAACAGACGGACCGTGCATGATCGTATTGCCGAAACTATTGTCATTCAAGACAGAAAACCTAAAGTTTGAAAACTGACGCCTCGGATATGTAATCTTGAAGCATTTCTCATGAAAGCGATTGTTTACACACTATTCACCGCCATCACCTTCTTGCTTATTATTGGATGTCAGAAGAATACTACAATAGAACCGATCCCGGCCGGTTCATTTCAATATAAAGCATATGACACAACCGGAACGCCGCTCATCACCGGATGGTTCACACTCATTATTCACGATTCCTCACATATCAGCGGGGAATGGCATTTCAGAAATATCAACGGTCCTCATAACATTTCCGGACCTCAAGTCGGAGACGGACAACTATCGGGACATTTTCAGGATAGTATTCTCTCAATCGATCTGAATCCAAACTTCGTCGACAACATCGTGTTCTTGTATGGTCGTTTCACGTCGAATGAATATGTTGGCACATGGAATTGGATGAGCGAAATCGGTTGGACCGGTCGGGGTAGTTTTGAGGCTCACAGGCAATGATGCTTGAAATGGCTGAGTCGGCAGAAAGTCAAGCTGATACCTAGAATTCGTTATTCAATTACTTCGTAGTCCCGGAATACTTTCAGCGCAAAAAAGTTATGCGCAACCAAAAACTCACACCATAAGGCATTTTGAGTCACCTCTCAATGAAACAAAACCGGAGAGTAATCGTATCCGGAACAGAAACCCTCCGAAAGATCACATTGAAAGGTGCCTGCAAATGACAAATCGATACATTTTGATATTCGCTCTGGTGATTGGAAGCCTGATCAGCGCTCTGTCACAGCAACCAACCGCCGGGCGTGCCGAAATTCTGGTGCTCGGAGTCTACCACATGGCAAATCCGGGGCACGACATTTACAACATGAAAGCCGACGACGTTCTTGCCCCGAAACGCCAAACCGAAATCACCCGGCTCATCGACGTGTTGAAAAAATTCCATCCGACAAAAATTGCGATTGAGGCCGGGGTCGGCAGTCAGCGGGTCGAGAAAGAATATTCCGATTATCTCGCCGGAAGATATACACTGACGAACAACGAGACCAATCAAATCGGATACCGGCTCGCCAAAGAACTTGGCCATCACGAAATCTACCCGGTCGATGTCGAGGGCGATTTCCCCTGGCAACGGCTTGCCAATTACGCAAAAGCCAATGGTATCTCGGCAAAGCTCGATTCGATCAGTGCGGGCTGGGGCAAGCTGGTTCAGGAGCAAAGCGACATCCTGCAATCGCACACTATACTCGAAACGCTGGAGTACATGAATTCCGATGCGAGGGCGGCAAAAGACATGTCGTTGTATTACGCTACCGTTTCTTTCGGAGATCCGTCTGAGTATGCAGGGCCTGACCTGTTGGCGGCATGGTATCAGAGAAACATTCGCATTTATAATAATATCGTGAACCTGATCGAATCTCCGAACGAAAGAATTCTGGTAATCTATGGCTCCGGTCATCTTCGGATGGTTACGGCAGGACATTGCCGATGACGCCGGCGTGCAATTGCGTAAGCTCGACGATTTTGTGAAATGATATTACGCCCGGCATGGTTTGATTCGCCGGTAAATAAAGCCAGATCACCAAACGGATCCTTCCGGCAATACACCCGCTTCATTGAAATATAATCTTTGGAATTCGATTCAGCATTTGGTACTTTTGCAAGAAGTCATGTGCCATTTTTGAAGCGAGATCTCCAATGATTAAATCAACATTGACACTTATTTTTCTGCTGGCAGGTTGTTTGATGAGTTTCGGACAAACAAATAACTTGAATCATGTTGGATCCGCCGGCAACGACACACTGAACCTTTCATCAAAAATAATGACTGGTTTCCGAAAAACAACCGGAGAGAATATCATTTCCGGGACAATTTCTTTGCCGGACGGAAAAACTCCTGCAAAAGATGCAATACTTTCTGTTTGGCAAACTGCACAAAAGGAGATTACGTCGAAGGCGGCGGCGGAGCCGGCGAAGAACATCCGCGTATTCACGGAAGAATGAAATCCGGTTTTGACGGCAAATACGAGTTTCGTACTATTAAGCCGGGACCATATCCGAGCAACAGCACTCCGGCACACGTTCACGGACATATCTCTGCCCCAGGCTTTCCCGAGTATCCACTTGTCTATTATTTTGAAGGTGATAAATTGATCACCGATAAAAATCGCGCAAAGCTCAATCACAATCGCGGCGGGACACCTTCCATAATACAATTAAAAAAAGATAGTAACGGAGTATTCGTCGGCCACCGGGACTTCATACTGGAGTATGTCAAACCCTCAGACGAGACAATGAAGTTACAATGGTGATTCATCGGTAAAGCGGCAGATTCTATCGCCGGCAACGAAGGTTACTCCAAGGCATAGGAACCACCGGAGGATCTTATGAACAAGAACAAAGTGATTATTCTTTATCTCATCATGTTCATTAATCATGTGGCTCACGTTTTCGAAGAAATCTGGGGACGATTCTGGATATTGAATAGAGTCGGTCTCGGTTTTTTTTTAACAATCAATGCGCTTCTTTTCTGCATTCCGGTCATTTTATTTTATTTTGTTCTGAAGAATAAACGGTGGGCATACATGCTGAGTATGATCTATGCTGCATTTATGGCTTTGCAAGGTGTTGGCCACTCTATCGCAACCATCATGACCGGGAAATATTTCGACGGGTTTGCCGGCGGGTTTACCGGCATTGGACTTTTTCTTATCGGATCTTTGTTGATTTATTATCTTTGGATTGAGAGACCAATAACTTCACAGAAGACAGTTATACAGTCTTGACAATAGCTTCGATTTTCAGTATGTTCGTTTCGACTATCGGAGGATAGCCGGAGAAAACACCGTGGAGCATCATTCCATCCAACGTTCTTACAAATGATTCGAAGTTCTCTATTGTCAGTTCACACATTCATTCACTGAAACCAACAAACAGAAAACTAATAATCATATGGGCCGGCGGCTTCGGCAAAAAGAACTTCTCGAGGAAATCCAATTCGAACGTAAAATGTTGGATGAGGCACTTGCATCTGTTCCGGCGCGCCTGATGACGAAGTCGGGCGTGACACGCGGCGGCTGGTCGGTCAAAGACATCCTTGCACACCTTGTCGAATGGCAGGAAATGAATCTCAACTGGTATGCTGCAGGACTCCGGGGCGAGAAACCTGCAATGCCTGCACCGGGATTTACATTGAGAGATCTCCCGCGTCTCAACGGGATGATCTACCGAAAACACCATCGCCGGTCGCTTCAGGCGGTTCTGGACGACTATCGTTCATACCATGAGCGAATCGTCGCCCTCATCAAGAATCTATCCGATACTGACCTGATAACTCTGGAGCGATTTTCATGGACCGGTCCTTCATGGACATTGAACGATTATCTCCGGGCAAGCACAGCAGCGCATTACTTGTGGGCACGCACCCGCATCCGACGGTGGTGGAAGAAACAAGCAAAAAACATTGTCGGGAAATAAAGCCGATGGAAATAACGATCGCGACGATTCATCAGATAAAGAAATCCAATCCCATCAAATGTACAATGACTCGAATAGCACAAATCATAATTGCACTTTTGTTGTTCTCCATTTTTATCGGATGCCCCAGGAGTAACATTATTGGCAACTTTCCGTCGAACGCGAATTTCGTTGTCGATACACTGATTCCCTCCATTTCCATCGAAGCGTATCACGACAGCGTCCGCTGGGCACGCGTTTATTGCATCGTGAAATATCATTATACGGAATTCGCCGGAACGCTCGAAAATCTTTCATTTACCTACCTGGAAATAAACTCCGATTTTGTCAACAAACCGAAAACTCCGGATCCGAAAAATGTTTTCAAACGATGGGACGGCGGCTTCTGGATTCGCGACAGTCTCATCAATGTCGATACCGCAACAATAAATCTGACGTTGCGGGGTTTATTTTATCACGACACGCTACAGTCGGAACCGATCGGAACATTCATATCGAATAAGACAATGCGGATACCCATAATCCGTTAAGATATCATTCTCAGTGAAATACAATTCATCAATCCTTATTCATATTAAAAACAAATCAGAATTTACTTCCCATTTCCAAACATTTTGTTCTACAATTTGTTATCTTTCTCAACAAATAATACAGTAGAAGCACAATACTAAAAACACAAAAACTCTATGAACAGATTACTGACTGTCGCATCGAGGGAGGATATTCTTCCCCAATATCGTGAAACCCCGATCGGGCATCTGCTCGAATATCACAATCTCAACCGGGAATTCAAATCGTATTCAAGCGCCGAGTTGTTAATCGGCATGTGCATGGATAACCGGAAGCATCTTCACATTCCGGATAATTTTGCATTCATCATCCGCACCGGCGGAGCTAATTTGCGGTACAGCGAATTCAAAGTCTCATATGCGATTTCCGTCGGCGGCGTGCGATGCATCGCGTTAATCGGGCATACGCAATGCGGAATGGTCAATCTCATCGCGCGGAAAGAGCAATTCGTTCAGGGACTTGTCAAAGCTGCGGGTTGGGAAGAGCAATCTGCCGAAGAACATTTTTTTCACTTCGCCCCGATGTTCGAGATCGGCAATGAAGTCGATTTTATATTGAGTGAAGTAAAACGATTGCGGTTGCGGTACCCCAAAATTCTGGTCGCCCCGTTGATGTACCGCGTGGAAGACAATCGTCTTTACCTCATACAGGAAAGCCCCGGAAGCGGGACTGAACGCCGTTAGGTAAGAAGCTCATAGAATTCATTCAATATTCACTCCTGCCGAATGTGGGAGCGGTTTTTTTACATCACTGCTACACCCTTTCTACTAAATTGAAAAAAGGAAATTATTTATGAAAAGAATTCACGTCGCGATATCTATTACAATAATTCTTCTGCTGTTTGCTGGCAATATACTTTTTTCACAAAATACGTCCGGGTTAAGAATTGATCCGATGCAGTTTGTATCGCTCAAAGAAGTCCGCAACATCACCCGGACATTGGGTAAGGAATTTTATCCGGGATTGGATTACGCAAAGATTCCGGTTCTGTTTTACAGACCGAATGTACAGGAAATTCTTATTAATTATCCTCACCAGCCGAAAGGATTTTCCATCTATAACGGTTTCAGTCCTTTCACGGATGAAATTATTTATGTGAGGAACGACACGACCATGTTTTCTATCGATGATCAGAACACGAGCACCGATATAGAAGGTATACCGGTTCTTGTCGTGGCTGATTATTATTCCAGAATGAGAAACCAGCTCACGGATATTATCAGAAACCGGGACAGCGATTTCATTTCTGACTGGCTCAATAAATGGAATTTTATTCCGTCCCCGTATGATGAAATCAGAATGATCTTGCATGAAGGATTTCATGTTTATCAAGACAAGAAAGCACCGAATAAATATGCGAACGAAGCGATGGTCGCCTCCTATCCTCTTCTTGATCCGGTCAATAATGCACTCTATGTATTGGAAGGAAATATATTGCGCGATGCCCTCTTCGCTGAAGATGCGAAGACGAAAAAGGAAAAGATCAATGAATTTGTCGCAGTCCGCACGTACCGTCAATCGCTCTTGCAATCCGACATGACCGATTACGAAAATCTGAATGAATATGTCGAGGGAACCGCAAAATATATCGAGTACAAATTTCTGAAAACCGGAGAAACGGTGAAACCCATCGACGAAATGCATTATCAAAACGGATTCAACGGGTACAAGGGAATTTTATCCGGACAATTTAAAACAGAAATAGAGGATATGGTTAAAATAGTTTCCGTCAGCGACAACCGTTTTGGGAACAAATTCGGAGCCGGACCGATGCGATACCGGTTATATTATTTGGGAGCTTGCCAGGCGCTTTTGCTCGACGATATTATGCCTGCATGGAAAACGAAAATTTTTGAAGACAGCGTTTATTTGTGCGATTTGTTGAAACGTTCCGTTAATTTAAACGAACAAGAAAATAAACAATATCTGGAACAGGCAAAAGCCGATTACGGATACGACCGGATCTATCAGGAAAAATTACAATTCGAACAGGAAGGAAATCAAAAGATACAGGAACAGTTGAATGTCATCCTCAATACAAAGAATACGCTGGTAACTATTTCATATCTTCAGTATCCTGATAAGATAGGTATGTCCTATACACCGTTCGGCGTCACGCAGGTCGGCAAGGGATCGGCAATTTATGACATGGTCCCGGTCGAGGTTCATTTCGATAAGAATGTCGTGCTCAAAATGAAGAAAGTTATCCCGGTTTATCTTGACAAATCCAAGAAAGAAATATCGTTTGCAATTGCTACACTTCCCGCAAATATTGAATCATATTCCGGCGATATACTGGATACGGATGAATTCAATTTAGCGAGCGTAAAAACCGAGATCACAAAAGAAAACAATCATATCATGATTCGACTGAAATGAAACACCATATTCGGAAGTTCGAACGCAATGCTCAATCAATCCGAATACATTTAAATACTATTTAAAAAATTTTGAACAAAGGACTTACTATGAAAGCACGTTTCAAATTCATCGGAAGCGCTATTCTCCTGCTCGCAATCTTCAGCAATGCTCATCTTTTCGCTCAGGATTGGACGTTGCAACTGACCGGAGAGATGAAAAATCCTCAAACGCTTACGCCAAAAGATTTTTCATCCTTTCCCCGGACCACCGTTTTCGGAATCGATCACGACGGCAAACGGAACGAATATGAAGGCGTGTCGCTATACAACCTCCTTGCCAAAGGCGGTGTTCCGACGGGAGACAGTTTACATGGAAAAAATCTTCTTCTCTATCTTCAAGCCGAAGCGTTGGACGGATACAAAGTTATTTATGCTTTGCCGGAAATCGATACCCTTTTTACCAACAATACAATACTTGTTGCCGATAAGAAAAACGGCGCGATGTTAGATTCAAAAGAGGGTCCGTTGCAAATTATTGTCCCTGCGGAAAAGAAACATTCCCGATGGATCCGGCAGTTGAAAACTTTGAATATTTTGCGAAGCAAGCAGTAATGACTAAAAATAAATCGATACTATGAAAAACAAATCAAGTGAAAAACTGAAGGTCATCATTACCGGCGCGACGGGAATGGTCGGTGAAGGAGTCGCACATGAATGTTTGCTTCACGAAAATGTCGATCAGGTTTTGATTATCAACAGAAAACCGGGCGGTATGAGTCATCCAAAGCTCAAAGAAATCATACTTCCAGATTTTTTTAATCTCTCCGCAATCGAAAATCAACTTAAAGGATACACTGCATGTTTTTTCTGTCTGGGAGTTTCATCCGTCGGCATGAGTGAGACAGATTATACCCGTGTGACATATGACTTGACGATGAATGTCGCACGAACACTTTCGCGGCTGAATCCCGGCATGACGTTCTGCTATATTTCGGGAGCCGGAACCAACGAACATGGAAAAATGATGTGGGCACGCGTCAAGGGCAAAACCGAAAGCGATTTGACGAAGCTTCCGTTTAAAAGCGTCTATAATTTCCGTCCGGGAATCATCGAACCGACGAAAGGATTGAAGAACACGCTCAAACCGTATCGATATATCGGCTGGCTGTTGCCGTTGATCAGATTGATATTGCCGAACAGCATTTGTTCATTGAGAGAATTGGGACTTGCGATGATTCATTCAGTTGGGTATGGATATGATAAGCAGGTGCTCGAAGTAAAAAATATTAAGAAGCTGGCACAGAAATGATGTGAAACATTTCCGGAATAAAAAGCCGGTCATTAAACATTCATACTAACTCTTACAGGGACCACAATCAATCCGGGTTTGAGATAACTCCGTCCACGTCAAAAAACTATTATTCACAAAACCAGTCACGCCATGATCGAAAAACTTCATCCTGAAACCCACCATGCAGAAGAAACACTTCGCAGGTCTATCGTAAAAACCATCAGTTACAGGGCGGTTATTTTAATTCTCGACTTTACTTCGATTTATTTGTTTACCGGGCAAGCTAAGATAGCGTTTGGTTTTATGATCATCAGTAATATTTATACGACAGTCGGTTATTTTTTCCATGAACGAATCTGGGATAAAATACGGTGGGGTAAAATAGTTTATAAGAAAGCTGTTGAATAATGAACCGGTAAAATCTCAAGAGGTGGAATCCGCCGGGTTGCTTTTCTCCAACAAAATTTTATCTCAGCGTATAGGTAAAATTCGCCATAGCGTATCGGGCAAGAACTTCGTTGCGCGTGTCGTCGATATACGTGCCGGTGACGGTATGAACTAAACTTTTATTCTGTCCGAGAACGTCGGCAACACCGATTTTTAATTCTCCCTTGTCGTCGGCAAAGAATTTCTTCGCAAGACTGAGATTCCACAGAATAATATTCTGATTGAATCCCTGCGACACCCCGCTCGTGTATGCATTGCTGACATCGTTCCTCAGCACGATCTCTTTCCAGAATGTCCAGACCCACTTGAACGACACCGTGTGCGAATAGTAGTTGCTGTTCGTATCCGGCTGGGTGGATATTTTAGAAAATGTATAACTTCCCGCATACGAAATCGTGAAATCGAAATTCTCGCTGATGTTACTTCCAAGCACGAATCCGGCATTGAGCGCGGTTGCGTTCACGATACTGCGAAGATCGTTCACCATGCCGGGAGTCCGCGTGTAAGTGATTCCCGAATTGAGATTCAACGCACTGCTCAGAAGATCGAACGGAAAACCGTAGGTAATAAATGTCCTCACGTTCCAGTAACCGTCGAGGTTCACCGGATATGTCAACTGAGTTCCGGGCGTAAGAGTTGTACCGTTGGATAATACAGTATCTTTCGAAGAAATGATCGTTGCATTCGCAATGTAATGAGCAGTATACACACCGGACAACAGAAGAAACATACTCTGCGCATGTTCAGAAGATGTCAAAGAATACCGCGCCAAAAGCGTGTGCGAATAAGATTGAACGAGATCAGGATTTCCGGTATTCAGCAGAAGAGGATTGGAATTATCGATGACCTGCTGAAGCTGAGTTACCGACGGCGCTACTGTCGACGTCCTGTAATAAATCCGCAAACTTCGATGATCCGGCATGGTATACAGAAACAAAGCGCTCGGCATGACGGTTGAAAAATTCCTCGTCAGGTCGGCAGTGGCAAGCGTCGGATCACTGCCGTGCAATTGTGCAAGCTGGTACGAGACGCTGGTGGTCAGGTTCATGTCGGAATTTCGCCAGTGATAACCGATGCCGGCATTCTGCGTGAAATAATCGTCCAGATACGAATCAGTCAGCGGCAGGTCGGGATCGGTGTACAAATGCGTGATGCTGTCCAGATCGAATGTTTTCTTGTCGGCACTGTTTCGTGTAAACGACGGATTATAAAAAACCTGAACCATGCTGTTCACTTCAATCGGTTCGGTATAAACAAGATTCGCGCTCAGGTTGTGGACATTCGATAGAAAGTTGGATTGTTGTGCGACGGTATCATTCGGAGCGGCATTAATTCCCGTAAACTGATTCCAGGCGTTGAGAACACCATCGGTTTGTTTCTTATTTGCGCCAGCGCCAAAATCCAGAGAAATCGTTCGACCGGGAAGATCGAATTTATGCCGGGCAATCGCATGACCGGAAAGTGTATACCCGGTATTCAGTGCATCAGTTGTCGTTTGCGCTGTTGTTCCGCCTGAGTTTTGTGTTGTAACTCCGTTCAGAAAATTATCCGCCCTGTTCGTTTGAAAATATAACACCGGAAGAACCGTAATCATGTTCGAAGGATCAGCCATGTAGTCGATTCGCGTGTTGATTCTATTGTTGAAATTCTTACTCGTCGGTTTGCTGTTTTGATCATAAAGACTTGTCGAATCGCCGCCGAGAAGATATTGACGGTGATCGATTTGCTGATTTTCATTGTCGACTCGATTGAAAAAATAACTTCCCTGGGCAAACAGATTCGATGCGAGACTGTCGGACATATTCGTGCCGATCATATTCGTGGTATTGACTCCCTGCTGTTGCCCGACGAGTGAACTGCTTGCACTGCCCGACCTGCCGAACGGATTTCCGCCTCTTCGGTTCCCCCGACCGCCTCCACCACTTCGACCGCCACCTCCCGGAGTTTGCAACCGGCTATTCGCCGATGTAACACCGAGAAGATCTTGCGTGGAAAAATTTTGCTCATTGATATTGTTCGAAAGACCGACAAGAGATATTCTGCGGTCGCCGTCGAATAAATTGACATTTCCGCCCGCCTCGTATCGATCATTCTCACCATAACCTGCAGTCGCTTTCCCGAAATGCAGATTACCTCTATCGCGCCGAGTAATTATATTAAGCGCTTTCAACGATTGCCCGTCGTCGAAGCCGGTGAATTGCGCCTGATCGCTTGCCTGATCGAAGACCTGAATTTTGTCGATCACTTCGGCAGGAAGATTGCGGACGGCAAGAGTCGGATCCTCACCGAAAAACGGTTTGCCGTCGACAAGAATTCTCTGCACTGTTTCCCCGCCCGCGGTGATTGTACCGTTATTGACGGTAATCCCGGGAAGTTTTGTAAGAAGATCTTCTGCCGTTGCATCGCGGTTCACCTTGACTGCACCGGCACGGAATTCCGTCGTGTCGCCATTCTGGAGAGCCACCGGAACGCGTCCATGCACGACAACTTCATTCATTTGAACCGGCAAGACTGTCATCACCAATTGACCGAGATTAAGGTCGCCGTTGACCTGAACGGTATTGGAGATTTTCTGGTGACCAACCGAGGTCGCATCGAGACGGTATTTTTTCGGAAGGATTTTTGAAAACGAAAATATGCCATCCGGATTTGTGTCCGTGCGGTACTCTTCGGAAGAATCTGCAAGATTAACCAATCGAACATTCACGCCGGAGAGCGGCAAATTCTTTTCATCGAGTATCTTCCCTTGGATGTAAAAGCCCTGTGCAACGGCTTCGGAAGAAAACATTGCAATGAAGATTCCAATGAGGATAATACAATAAGCGTTAACAATGCGCATTGATATTTTGACCCTGAAAAACGGGGACAGTTTAACGTTGTTATGCTGAGTCCAAAAAGTATTTCATTTTTAGGAACACTTCACCTACGAATAGAGAATCCTTCGAGGTAAACCTTTGGATACTCTTTTGTGAAGTTGGAATCGAAATCGACAGCAGTGTGCGGTTGGTGTTCAATTGGCAATCTCGAATGATAATAAAACGACATTCAGAAGATAACTCTTTCAATATCGCACTGGTTAGTTAAACACGAGCGTTTCGATTTCGAAGAGATTTCTTTGGTTACTTTTCCCAACGGGATGGCGTTGCCACTTTCTCGGAAAGAAAGTAACATTTTTCCGCTAATCGCTGTCGGTGTCAGGTCGGAAGACCTGACACCACTTTATCCTTGATTTGCACACAAAAAATTGGTATACTCGAAGAAACTTGGAGGGATTCACTTACAAAATTTATAGGAGAAACACGAATGATTCGCTTGACAAAGATTGCCATCTTGACAATTGCCATCATCTTTTGCTTGTCCGCAACTCACTCACAAACCACTTCAGAGAGTCCTGCTCTTTTGCGCTCACAAGTTGAATTTCTCGTGGGATCGTTTACCACCATCACGAACATTCCACCGAGTACTTCGATGCCAAAAGGCGCCTCCGGAAAAGGCACAGCGGTTATTTCATGGGCTCTCGATTCTATGTTCCTCTCGATAGAAAATGAAAACGTCACTTCTCTTCTCGGTCATTACAAAGGGCACGGCATGCTCGGATACGATGCACAAATGCATCAGTTTGTTCTGTCGATGTTTAACAATTTTGGCGACCACCCGACATACCACGGTAACTTCGTCGGTGACACGCTCGTTTTGCAAACGAAAGTAGAAATGCCGGAACATCCCTTCGATCAAAAGTTACTGTGGTACAAAGATGGCAAAGCGGTAAAGTTGAAAGTGCTTAATGATTTCGGGAAAGGATTTCTTCCTGCTCTTGAGGAAACTGCAACTCGGGTTTCACAAAAGATAAATTAAGGACGTGACCCAAAACGAATTCCGCAAGATGGCGTTAAGTCTCCCTGAAGCTACGGAAGCTTTGCATATGGATCACCCGGATTTTCGTGTGTCGGGAAAAATCTTCGCGACACTCGGCTATCCGAATAAATCGTATGGCATGGTCAAGCTTACGCCAAAGCAACAGGCACTGTTCGTAGATGCGGAACCTGACGTGTTTATACCTGTCAAAGGTGCGTGGGGCCGGCAAGGCGGCACCAACGTCTATCTTCGAGCCGTGAAAAAAGAGTCGCTGCGCAAAGCGCTCGAATCTGCCTGGGTAAACAGAGCTCCGAAACGTATCGCATCAAAGATACAGGGACAGGTAGAATAATCTTACAAATTTCAGAAAACTCTCCATGCCAACCAATATCGCATTACTCAGAGGAATCAACGTCAGCGGACAGAAGATTATTCCGATGGCAGTCCTGCGTGATCTTTGCACAAAATTGGGATTCTCAGATGTTACAACATATATACAAAGCGGCAATATCGTCTTCAAATCGGATAAGAAACCGGCATCAATTCAGAAATCGATCAAAGATGCGATAGCGAAGAAATTCAAATTCGATGTGGATGTATTCGTTTATACGATTGGCGAACTTAAAAAGATTGTCGTACATTGTCCGTACGATGAATCGAAGCTCTCCGAAAATGAAAAGATTCACTTCACGTTACTGTCCGCTTTGCCGGACAAGCAAGGCATAGAAAAATTAAAGTCGATCGACGATGCCGATGAATTCAACATTGCGGGAACAACAATGTACCTGCTCACCAGGAACGGTTATGGCAATACCCGTTTCAATAATGTGTTCGTGGAAAAAACGCTCAAGGTCCGGGCAACGACGAGAAATTTCAACACGATGAAAAGGCTCATCGAAATCGGAGAAGCTTTGGAATGAAACATTTCGTCTTTCAGACAAGTACAATAGATTAGCATAGAAAGGAAATTTTATGGATCAGCAAAAAATAGACATGTTTTTAATGACGTACAGCAAATATTTCGAGTCGTATCATTTGCCGGCAATCCGGGATCAATTGATCAAACTCGACGATTCAAAATACATGCAACTTCATGCAGCAAATCTCAAAGACCCGACCATCATGCTCATCGTTTCGCTCATCGGCGGGCATTTCGGCATCGACCGGTTTTTACTCGGTGAAACCGGATTGGGCATTGCGAAACTGCTGACGTGCGGCGGTCTCGGCGTCTGGACGATCGTCGACTGGTTTCTCATCATGGGACGGACCCGTGAAATCAATGTACAACGTTTGCAGATGGCAATGTACTAAGTGAGCAAAAAACATCTGTACATATTTCTTCTCGGATTCTCGATAGCGGGATATATCTGGCTTGGTTGGAATCTCGTTGATGCAAACATGCATGCATCGGCACCGACATTCTGCTTGTTCAAAGAAGTGACGGGACTTCCCTGTCCATCCTGCGGCACGACCCGTGCAATAATTTCATTGATGCAAGGAAATTTCCGTGAATCGCTGGTCGTCAATCCGTTCGGCATCGTTGGCGCATTCGCGTTAATCATCATTCCATTCTGGATTCTCATCGACATCATCAAACGCAACGACAGCTTTTACAGATCTTTTTTGAAAATGGAATCTCTTTTCGCACGCAAACATTGGGTTTCTTTTGGTGCGATCGTGGTCGTCATGTTGAACTGGTTCTGGAATCTTTCAAAAGGGTTGTAATTACTACATATTTTCATCGATTAAGCTACCGTCAAACACCCGTTTTGGCGGATAATTTCTCCTCCTCAAAGTTACAATTCAAAAGAAAAAATCGTATATTTGATACCTGCACTTCAGAAGATATTTAACAACAATCTCATCACATCATAAAGATGCATTGCTATGAAAAATTTCAGTTTGATAATGATCCTCTTTGCCTTTGCGGCAATCAATATGAGCTGTTCGAATAATAACGAAGCAGCCGACCCGCTCGCATCCCATATCGATAAGACCGTCAAGCCCGGCGACGATTTTTTCCTGTACGCGAACGGAAAATGGTTCAAGGAAAATCCGATCCCGGCAAGCGAACAAAGTAACGGACTCTGGCAATTGATTCAAGATACGATCAACGCACAAATACGAAATGTGTGCGAATCGTCCTCTGCACTTACCAACGCGGAAAAAGGAAGCAACAAGCAAAAGATCGGCGATTTCTTTTTTACCGGCATGGATAGCGTCAGTCTCAATAAAAAAGGACTGGATGATCTGAAAAGCGATTTTGCAATGATCGATGGGATAAAAGATCTGCGCGGTCTGATCAAAGCGGCATCGTATGTTCACACCGTTGCCGGCTCGCCGATGTTCAGTTTCGGCGTCGGACAGGATGATAAAATCAGCAGCAAGAATGCGATCTTTTTCGGTCAGGGCGGTTTGAGTTTGCCCGACCGGAATTTTTATTTCGATACCGACCCCCGTGCGGTCATGATCCGCCAGAAGTTTCTGGAACATGTTCAGAATATGTTCGGCATTATGGGTTACGATGCCGATCATGCGAAGATAGCAGCCGATCATCTGATGGCGCTGGAAACAGCAATCGCAAAAACATCACGCAAACGTGAAGACACACGCGATCCGATCAAAAATTATCACAAAATGTATTTCAAAGAATTCCTGAAAGCGACACCCAACATCGATTGGGCGGTGTTCATGGAAGGAACGGGTTTGAAAAATGTCGATACCGTTATCGTCGGTCAGCCGGAATTTTTAACCGCGCTGAACGGTTATTTCAAATCGTTTCCTCTCGAAGACTGGAAAGTTTATCTGAAGTTCCATCTCGTCCGCGGAATTGCGCGATATGTGGACGATAAGACATATATGGAATCATTCAATTTTTATTCGACCGTTCTCCGCGGCGTCAAAGAACCGAAACCGCGATGGAAACGTGTCGTCGAACAGACCGACGGCTCGCTCGGTGAACTGATCGGACAGGTGTACGTCGCAGAATATTTGCCGAAAGGAACGAAAGAAAAATTGCAGGAAATCGGGATGGCGATCAAGAACGTTTATGCCGAACGAATTAAATCGCTCGACTGGATGAGCGAACCGACAAAGGAAAAAGCATTGAACAAGCTGAGCAGTATCATGATGAAAGTCGGATATCCGGATAAATGGAAAGACATGAGCAGTTTAGAAATCGACCGCTCATCGTACGTCCATAATGTGATGAATGCAAACCGGTGGCGCTTCAATTATATGATTGAAAAATTCGGCAAACCGGTCGACCGGACTGAATGGGACATGGAGCCGCAAACGTACAATGCATATTATAATCCTTCGAACAATGAGATCGTGGTTCCGGGTTGCAATATCATCGTGCCCGGTTTCGAGCGCACGTTAGCCGACGATGCGATTCTGTATTCGGTTATCGGCGGTTCGACGTTCGGTCATGAAATGACACACGGTTTCGACGACCAGGGTAGCAAATATGATGAAAAAGGAAACCTGAACAATTGGTGGACGCCGGAAGACAGCGCACGGTTTTACGCGAAGACCAAAATGGTCGTCAAACAATTTAACGATTACATTGCCGTCGACAGTTTACACATCAACGGCGAACTGACACAGGGTGAGAACATTGCCGACATCGGCGGCATCATGATGGGTTATGAAGCATTCAAGAAAACCGATCAATACAAAAATCATCAGGTCATTGCAGGATTGAATCCCGACCAGCGATTTTTCCTCGGTTATGGTTTCGCGTGGATGGTCAATGAGCGGCCGGAAGCAGTTGCGAATCAGGTGAGAAGCAACGAACACTCTCCCGCGAAGTTCCGCGTCATCGGCCCATTAACCGATATGCCGGAATTCTTTGCAACATTCGGCATCAAAGAAGGCGATCCGATGTGGAGGCCTGACAGCACCCGCGCAAAAATCTGGTAATATTCCGTTCTCCGGAATTCCGCTCTCCGCAGAGCGGGATTCCGGAATCGGTACCGATTACTTGCCCCAATCCCGCAATGAATCCGCGAGTTCGTTCTCAACGTGTCGTCATTACTGTTATCATCCTCCTGATGATTGGAATATGTGTACGGTACGTCATTCATCTCAAACATTCCAATCGATTACAATCGGGTTTGGTCGTTGTTCATGATCTTCAAAGAGATTTTTATTATCATGTACCGGAACCGCTTTCAAACAATCCTTCCCTGATATTCGTACTTCACGGCTCTTCGATGGAAGCAAGAGAAATGCAATCGGTCACCGGTGGGCAATTCACGCGGCTTGCCGATTCATCGAAGAATGTCATCATTGTCTATCCGCAAGGGTACAAGAAATTCTGGAATGATTGCAGAAAATCAGCTTTGTTCGAAACGAAAGCTCTCAATGTCGATGATGTCGGTTTCTTTGAAAGCATGATAAAATATTTTTCCGAAAAGTACGGCATTGACGAACATTCCGTTTTTGTAACCGGTTATTCGAACGGCGCACACATGTGCTTTAAACTGGCTAAAGAACGTCCCGATTTGTTCAAGGGATTTGCCCCTGTTTGCGGAAATCTTCCTGTCGTCGATAATGACGACTGCTTCCAGACACAGCAACCTGTCTCGATGCTTTTGATAAACGGAACTTCGGATCCGGTTAATCCTTACAACGGCGGTCCGGTCGTTACCGGCGATGGAATGAACCGCGGCAACGTCATCAGCACGGAACAAACTCTTGCATACTGGTTATCGTTGGACAAATGCGATTCGATTGCCGGAAGTGAGTACGCTTTTCCTGATTTGGATACGACCGATCACTCGACGGTGATACAATACACCTACCAGTGCATCCAAACAGACAAAACAGTGGAATTGATCAAAGTTATCAACGGCGGGCATGTTTATGCGAATCCAACCTTTCGCCTGTGGCCACCGAGACTTGGGAATATTAATAACGATATCAATATGCCGGAGATTATTTTCCATTTTTTCATGAATCTCCGATAACCATTTTTTAAAATTATCCGCTCAAAATCAACCTGGAATTTTTATGAAGGTAACATCATACCTTTTCGTTCTTTTCTGTGCCGCAACAATTCAAACCACATCTGTCATTGCACAGCCGTTCGATTCTTCATTATTCAATTGCATGAAATGGCGGATGATCGGTCCGCACCGCGGCGGACGGACGGTCGGAGCCGTCGGTGTTCCTCAACAGCCGAATGTTTTCTACATCGGTGTGAATAACGGCGGAGTCTGGAAAACAAACGATTTCGGCAGAACCTGGGTTCCGATCTTCGACGATCAGCCGACCGGCTCCATCGGCGACGTGGCAGTTGCACCATCCAATCCAAATATTATTTATGTCGGCAGCGGTGAAGGAATACAACGCCCTGATCTTTCCGTCGGAGACGGCATTTATAAATCCACCGATGCCGGAATAACGTGGACGAATGTCGGCTTGCACGATGGACAACAAATCGGAGGGCTTGCCATCGATCCGCACGATGAAAATCGCGTCTTTGTTGCAGTTCTCGGACATCCGTATGGTCCCAATCCCGAACGCGGAGTATATCGAACAATCGACGGCGGCAAAACATGGGATCATGTTTTATACAAAGATGAAAACACGGGAGCAATTCAGGTTGCAATCGATCCAAGCAAACCCAATATCGTTTATGCAGATCTATGGGAAGCGCGGCAGGGCCCGTGGGAAAACGGTGAGTGGGAAGGCACGGAAAGCGGCTTGTTCAAATCTGTGGATGGCGGCACAACATGGAAAAAGCTTGTCAACGGATTGCCCAAAGAAGGATTGGGAAGGATCGGTTTTTGCATTGCACCGAGCGATCCGAAACGATTGTACGCAACGGTCGATGCTGAAAAACTCGGCGGCGTCTATTCCAGTAATGACACCGGAGAATCATGGGCATTAATTAATGATGATAACCGTTTCTGGGGCCGCGGCGATGATTTCGGTGAACTGAAAGTCGATCCGAAAAATCCTGATGTCATTTATGATGCCAATGTCGTAACATGGAAATCGACCGATGCCGGGAAAACGTGGGCAGGATTCCGCGGTGCGCCCGGCGGCGACGACTACCATCGCATCTGGATCAATCCGGATAATCCCGACATCATTTTAATTGCCAGCGATCAGGGAGCCATCATCACCGTAAACGACGGACAAACATTCAGTTCCTGGTATAACCAGCCGACGGCACAGTTTTTTCATGTAAGCACGGATAATGCGTTTCCGTACAACGTCTACAGCGGCCAACAAGAGAGCGGTTCTATCGGCATTGCCAGCCGTGGAAACGACGGAGAAATTACTTTTCGCGATTGGCATCCCGTCGGCGCGGAAGAATACGGTTATGTTGCTGCAGACCCGCTCGACCCGAATATTATTTACGGCGGAAAAATTTCAAAGTACGACAAACGCACCGGTCAGGTTCAGGATATTTCTCCCGAATCTGTCCGAAGTGGAAAATATCGGTTCATAAGAACTGCGCCGGTTCTTTTTTCGCCGATCGATCCGAAGACGTTATATTTTGCAGGCAATGTGCTGTTCAAAACCCGCGACGGCGGAAACTCATGGCAGGTCATCAGTCCGGATCTCACGAGAACGACATGGGATATTCCGGAAACTATCGGTATTTACCGGTCAGAAGAAATGAAGAAGATGCGACAACGGGGAGTCATTTATACCGTCGCTCCTTCGCCGAAAGACATTAATACGATTTGGGCCGGAACCGATGATGGTTTGATACAGATAACACATGATGGCGGCAAATCATGGAAGAACGTCACTCCTCCTGAAATAACATCATGGAGTAAGGTATCATTGATGGATGCCGGGCACAGCGACAATCACACTGCCTATGCCGCTGTTAACCGCATCCGGCTGGACGATATGCATCCTCACATCTTCCGAACGCATGATGACGGAAAAACATGGCAGGAGATTGTCAACGGCTTGCCGGATGATCCGATCAATGTCGTCCGGGAAGACCCGGTGCAAAAAGGACTGCTCTTTGCCGGATCGGAACGTGCGGTCTATGTTTCGTTCGACGACGGCGATCACTGGCAAAGTCTCCGCCTCAATATGCCCGCAACATCGATAAGGGATTTGGTCATTAAGAATGACGATATCGTGGTAGGAACCCATGGACGTTCATTCTGGATTTTAGATGATATAATGCCGCTTCGTGAAATATCTTCCAGAAACGCTTCGGAAGAAGTAATGTTATACAAACCGGAAACAGCATACCGTGTCCGGTGGAGCTTGAACACCGATACGCCGTTACCGCCGGATGAACCTGCCGGAACAAATCCGCCGGACGGTGCAATCATCGATTATTATTTCAAAGATAATGTCACAGGTTCCGTCACGCTTGATATTTCAGATGCCAAAGGAAATATCGTTCATCATTTTTCAAGCGAAGATAAACCGTATGATATTCCAAAAGTGAATATTCCGTTGTACTGGATTCGTCCCCAGGAATTTTTATCGACGAAAGCCGGTTCGCATCGGTTTATATGGGATTTACATTATACACCCTTGCATGTACCGATCGATTATCCCATGTCTGCAGTTTTTGAAAATACTGCTCCGGAAGCAAGTTCATCGTGGGTAATGCCCGGCCGGTACAAGGTGACATTGACCGTCAGTGGCAAACAGTACAATCAACAGTTGATGATCCAGATGGATCCGCGTGTTAGGACGACGGCTAAAGAATTGCAGCAACAATTTGATTTATCGTTAATTTGCTTCGAGGGGCGAAAACAGGTAAGAACAATCTTGGATGAAATAACCGATTTGCAAACTCAAATAAAAGCATTATCATCGACGTCAACGGATTCTCTACACTCCGACCTGAATCTTCTCGACCGGCAGTTGACGTTGCTCAAGAATCCTTCTGAAGAAAGTCAACTTCATAATTTTCAAAATATTGAAAATGCGTTTGCAACATTATTCAGTATACTGCAGGAAACAGATATGCCGGCAACCACACAGACTGTCGAAGGAATAAAACAGTCTCAAAAAGATTTGAAAACGATTATGGCGCAATGGATGGATTTGAAAAATTCGAAACTGACAAAAATGAATGATCGGTTGCGGAAGGCAGGACTAAAGCCGCTTATTGTTCGTACAGATTCACACTAAGAAAAAGTTGAAATTACAATTGCCGTTTTGTCAAAATTCTTTCCAATTCCGTCTGGACGAGACGAACATCATCGTCCAGAAAATGACGTGAGAGCCTTCGTGCACGGCGGATTTCATTCTCGTCAATTTCTGCAAAGATCAAATCTTCATCAAACGTTTTCGCCTGAACAAGCACGTTTCCGCCGGGATCGATAATTTCCGATCCGCCCCAAAAATTCACACCGTCCTCGAATCCGACACGGTTGCAAAAAACAACATAGGAACTGAGTAACCGCGCATACGCCCGATGTTGTTCGGTGTTGACGCGCGCGATTTCCAGAGCTTCCTGCCCGGCAAGCCGTGTCGGGCTTGCGGCAATGCCGATGATGACCTGCTGCACGATCTTTTGCAAGAATATACGGGAGCGGTGCATGCCATAAGTCTTCGCAAACGAGCACACCAAGCCGTCCATGAACAGAATCGAATGCCTGCACGGTCGAACCGGGACTAAAATATCTGAGCTCTTCAAACATGCCGTACGTGGGCGGATAAATCTTTCGATGAACGGTTGTCACCGATCCTTTCTCGAACAACAGCGCAGAATTGAATATGCCGAATTCTTTCGACTCCTCGACACAACCGAGAATAATGGAAATCTCCTTGCTTTCTTCGAGAAGACCCCCTACATGTTTTTTGTCATCGGAGCGAATTGCCAAATCCCAGTTGCTGTCTTTAATCGAATATCCGCTGAGACTGAGTTCCGGGAATACGACAAGATCCGCGCCGCCGTCTTTTGCCCGCCGGATGATCTCCAGATGGCGTGCAATATTTTTCTGAATGTCGCCGAGCGTATTATCGATTTGAGCAACGGCAAGTGTGAATTTCATCATATCCAAAAAGAAACACGTAGAGAAAGGTACAAGGAAATGTTATTAACTTAAATCGATCATCTTGATATCTTTAATATATTTGATCGTTTTATATTCTTTTAACGATAGAAGTTTTTCCAGTTTCGCGATGATCCGGTTGACATTTTCATCGATAATCTTAACGTAATTTTTCAAAGGATCGGTATTATGAGATTCTTTCAGTTCGGACGAGAGAGAACGCATTTCCAAAAGCGGCGTTTCAAAATCTTTTACCATCGTCCGCAATGTTTCGTGAACAGCTTTCAATCGTTGCCGGCTGACCTCGAGCTGCTGTAACTGTTCCTGTAATTTATTTTTTTCAATAACGGTCAAAACGGTTTTCGGAAGGACCGGAGATGAAATTTCTTCTTTGACAAGATAATCTTCGACACCGAGTTTCATCACATCGACGGCGAGATCGAAATCTTTATTCACCGTCAGAAACACGATGGGTATGCCGATTTTGCGCCCCTTCAGTTCACGCGTAATTTCAAGTCCATTTTTTCCGGGGAGAAAATAATCCATTAATATGATATCAAAATTCTTATCGTCATTCAGGATGGCAATGGCATCATCATAGTTTTCTTTCCAGACAATTTCAAATTTGCCCTTGTCAAAACGCTGAAGATAGACTTGCACGAGTTTTGCAAAGTCTTTATTATCTTCCACCAATAAGATCCGATATTTCAGTTGATCCATAAATGATCCTAAGATTCCGTGACGAGAGATTTCGGGATGGTAAAGAAAAATGTCGAACCTTTTCCGATTTCCGATTCGACCCAAATCGATCCCTTGTGCGACTCAATAATTTTTTTCACGATAGCGAGTCCTGCTCCGCTTCCCTCGTACTGTTCCCGCCGGTGCAGCCGCTGAAAAATGACGAATATTTTTTCATAAAACTCACGGTCAATGCCGATGCCGTTATCCCTGACGAAAAAAAGATACGAATTATTTTCGGTATTATGAAATCCTATTTCGATACTCGGTTCGGCTTTATCATTGAATTTGACGGCATTTCCGATAAGATTGCGAAAGACTATCTTTAATTGTGTCTCGTTACCGTACACCACCGGCAGGTTATCCGGTATGATGAAGTTCACCTTTTTTTGTTTTATCGTGAACTCCATATCGGTTGTAATATCGTCAAGAATTTGTTTGACGAAGATATTCTTGAACGATTCTGACGGGCGGCTCACCCTGGAGAGCAGCAGAAGATCGTCAATCAAACCTTTCATCCGCGTTGTCGCACCGACGATCGATTCAAAATATTCTCTTCCTTCCTGCTGGATAATATCGTTATAATCCGACTGCAATATCCGGCTGAATCCTTCGATACTGATGAGCGGCTCTTTCAAATCGTGCGAAACAACATAGGTAAAATCATCAAGCTCTTTATTACGCCGCTCGATTTCGGAAGATTTCTGAAGAGTTTCTTCATACAGCTGACCTTTTTCCAAAGCAATCGCAGTGAGATTTCCCACGCTTTCGAGAAGTTGCCGGTGTGTATCGCCGTACTTCATCGGTTCAACAGACGTCATCGTCAGAATCCCGATGATCATTTGCTTCGACATCATCGGTATGCAAATGGTCTTCCGATCTTCGGAATAATACGCGACTTTGCCGATGACAACATTGCCTTCAATGCTTGCCGGATCGAGAGGTACCGGTTTGCCGGAAACAGCGACAAAAACCGGATGGTACACACCACCTTCGACGGAAAATGCCGGCGTTTTCATTTTCGATAGTTCGTCGTACAGATCGATCGAAAATGTCGTGAACGGAATGACCTGTTGAACGTGATCGTACGTTATCCGGAATATTTGTTCGAGGTCAAGGGTCGAGGTGAGTTTCTGACTGAAATCATTCAGCAGTGTGAGACGATCGATTTGAGACCGAAGTTCACCGTACAGTTGAGCACTTTCCACTGCGACACCCAGTTGATTTCCGACCAGCGTCAGCACCTGGCGCTCCCGTTCCGAAAATTCATGGCGGGTTGCGTAGAAAATATCGAGCGCGCCGAGAATTTTATCTTTTGCAAGCAACGGAACCACGGCCATCGCCCGCATGCTATGGCTGTTCAAGACGATTCGATTTTGAGAATTCACGCGTTCATCATCGACGACATGGTCCTCGATATAGATCCCTTTTTGCCCCGTAACGACGTCGCCTGTCACCGATTGTTCTCGCTTAAGACGCAGTATCGAGGGAAACGAAACAATATCAAAACCGATTTGATTTACAAGAACGAGTTCTTCCGAATTTTCTTCCGTAAGATACACAATGGCTCCATCGGATTTGGTCATTCGCCTGAGCAAAACAAGCGCCTCCTGCAAAACCTGCTGTATCTCAAACGACGTACTGATCGAGGTGGAAATCTCATTCAAAATGATGAGCTGTTCATGACTTCGTTTCAGATCTGCTTCAGTTTCTTTTAGCTCGGTGATATTCGTCTGTGTAAAAACAAGCCCAGCCACTTTCGCATCAATCATCATCGGATTAATAACCAGATGGTATGTACGATCCCCGGACGGCATGCGATGACCAAATTCCTGCGAAACCATGCGTATCGAATCGCCGGTCAGGTGATTGACAGCATCCCGGTAAACCATTTTCAATTGCTCATCCGGCACAACATCAAATAAGTTCAACCCCGGAACATTTTTCTTCCCGGTATACCCCAATTCCTTCATAAAGGAATACCATGCGGTGTTCACTTCCCGGAGACACATCTGCATATCGACCGTAAACACGACGCTATCAATCGAATCGAGAAGCGTATGGATGTACGTTGAATCTTCCGTCACTTGATTGATTAAATTGATACGGTCGGTGATCGAACCGATATGGTGTGCCATCGGCTCAAAAAGCTGAATGTGCTCTTCGGAAAAAAAGTACGGTTCATTACTGCCGATCGTGATCGTTCCGATCATCCTCTCCTGAACGTTCACCGGTATGATGATTTGAGACCGCACATCCTTGAAAACACCCGACAGGTTGCGGAAGCGTGATTCGGAGCGAAGATCGGACACAATCAACGGTTGGCCCGACGGTACCACAAATTGAGTCGCAGAATGGTCCACCGGAACAGATTCATTCTTGAAGTATGTCAGTTTTCCCGCAACAACATACGATCGTAATGATTGACGATCGGGATGGAATATTTCAATAGCCACAAGGTCGGCATCGAGAAACCCGCGAATTTCCCTGACGATGATATTAACAATTTCGTCGAAATCAGTCGTCTGGTTTGCTTTACTGATAATGCGGTTGACCATCTCAATCTGTTTATTTCGATCGGCAAGATCCTTCGAGAGGCGGACACGCTCCGTAATGTCGCGTGCGGTATTCAGCATTGCGATCGGCTCACCAAGAGAGTTACGCAGTAAGGTCGTATTGACGCTCATCGGAATCAGCCGGCCATCATTCGTACGCCAGGTCATATCGAAATCATGAAGCCAATTTCGTTCACGGAGATTGGCTATCCATTCGACATATTTTCCCATTTCTTCATCGACAAGCCACGGATACGGGAATTCACGCGTAACGACATCGGGCCGTGAATAACCGAGAACGCGAAGAAACGTGCGATTCACCTCCAGGACTTTTCCCTCCAAATCGGTAATGAGCAGAACATCTCCCATCGTATCGATGACATTATTGAGGGTTTGTTCCGACTCACGCATTTTCGTTTCAAGATGTTTTTGCGAACTAATATCGATAACGGTTCCGACAGCACCGATAATTTCTCCATGCTGATTATGCATCGGAGAAAAATTCCCGATAAAATATCGCTCAGCACCTGTCTGGCGATACCGGATTGGAGCGGAAGTTCGTATTTCCCCTTCCAAAACATTCGCCAATAGCCGGTCGACCGATATTTCTTCTTCCACCGGCAACAATGTTGTCACCGCAGACCCGATCGCTGTTTGACGGTCAATGCCGCTCAACCGTTCCATTGCGCCATTCCAAAAAATACATTTCATGGATCGATCGACTGCAACAACCCCGTCACGCAATTCATCGAGGATGCCCGCGTGAAGGGCCTGGTCGTGCTGTAACCGATCGAGCAGATTCTTTTGATCGGTAATATCGGTGATCGTACCGTACAGGTGAACGACGTCTCCATGATTATTTTTGGATATGGAAACGACGTCGCGCACCCACCGATATGAAGCTTTTCCTCTCGGCAGGACACGATACTCATTCACAACCTGATGCCCGAGTTGATGAAGGTTTGTGGTTCGTTCCAATATAATTCGTTTATCCTCCAGATGAATCAACTTCAGCCAGAGTGCCGGATCGCGATAAAACTCTTTCGGCGCGTAACCGACAAGGCGTTCCATGCGGGCATTGACATGCACAAATCCTCCGGATGGTAATGCCGAATACAAAACATCGGGACTCGATTCGATGAGCAGGTTGCGGAAACGGTCAGTTTCTTTCATCTGATACAGCATTCTGGCGTTTGCCAGCGTACTTCCTAAATTATTTCCTATGGCTGAAAGAAGAGCCGGAGAATGTTTCCTGTCGAGCAAATCTTTTTTCGAAGCCAGGATAACGATTCCTTCAAGCACGTCATTGCTCACCAGCGGAAGCAAGCAAAGTTCCTGAATGCCGGCATCTTTGAACAACCGGCGATGCGGAAGAAAAGCGGGATATTTCTCAATCCGGAAAATATGCGGCTCGAGTGTTTTGGCACAATAGCCACCGATGCCCTCGTTCATGTCAAACAGGGAAAGTTTTTCTCCCGACGCCTCGGAAAAATTTTTCTGATGTGTCAGCCGGAGCGTAACGAACTTATCGTCGGCAAGATAGATTGCACCCATGTTCCACGACAGAACATCCATCAGACTGTTCAGTGCGGTGTGAGGAAGCTTTTGAAAATCGATTGACCCTTGAAGAGCAGGAATGACGCGCCGCAGCAATTCCATTTCTTCAGACTGTTGATGAAGTTCTGCGGAAATCTTTTTTTGTTCCGTCCGGTCATGGAGAAAAAGAATATGATCGCCGATATCCTGTTCACTCATCGGAACGAAAACAAATTCACCATCAAAATCTGTTTCATCGTTGCGGTGAACAATACCTTCATATACAATGGTGGTAGATTTTGAAGTCCGCTTATGAAGTTTTTCCAAAAATTTTGACCGGTTCGGCTCTTCAATAAGAAAAGCAATATCGGTTCCAACGGCGGCTTGTTGTTGTTCGACGTGCAACAGATCGGCAAATGCCTTATTGGAGTAGACAATCTTTTGATCCCGGATAATTGCACCCGCCTCAGCCGTGGTTTCCGCCATCGTTCTGAATCGTTTTTCGGAAGAATTCAAAACATCCAGAATTTCTTTCTGCTTACTGATGTCGAAAATGGAAAGCTGAAAACAATTTTTCTTTTGAAACTGTATTTCCGAAACAGAAATACGGACGGCCAGAGTTGCACCGGTCGTCGTCGCGATATGTGATTCAAAAGATTCATGACCGGCATTTGGGTCCCGTTGCATTTTCTGCAATTTGCGGATAGCATCAGGAGAAAAAATATTCCGGACGGATACAGCATGCAATTCATTTGCGCCGGGATACCCGAGCATCGTTCGCAATGCGTTATTCGAATATACGATGGAGTTATTGTACGCAATCATGATACCAATCTGCATTCGATCAAGAACGGTTCGATATTCTTCTTCCCGTTGTTGATATGCGGACACCAGCCGAAATTGTTCCGAAACATCCCGGAGAACACCGAAATAAACCGTATCGGAAACGTGGAAAACGGAAAATTCCGCCGTTATTGTTTTTCCGTTCTTCGCGATAACGGGAACAATCAGGACTGCTTTCCGCTGTTTCTTTTTCAACGAAGCAACAAAACGCAGAGCGGCAAATTTTTTCTCCTGAGAAACTGCATTGATGAGATTGCGAGGATTCCAATCCGTTGAAGAATAACCGAAAAGCTGTTCACATCGTTCGTTCGCAATAATTTTATCGCCACGGATATCAAACAGAACCATTGCCTCACCGGCAAAACGAAAAGTCTTCTCGTAATCGGGCTGCAGTAAAGCCGTTAACGTATCGAGAACGGATTCCTGTTGTCCCAAAACCACCGGTTCCTGCGGCGGTAATTCTTCCGGACGCTTGCTCTTTTGCAAATTCCGTATATCAAACTTCAACGGCAATAACGAAGAAGGAAGATAGCGTCCTTTGAGGGATAACGGGACGCAGTATGTTTCATTTCGCAGGGTGACAAAATCCAGACAGACCGTGGCGCTGTCTTTCATGCCGGCAAGATGTTCGTGAGAAAACTCGGACCGTAATGCGGCAGAAAAAACCACGGCATTTTTCCGCGAACATATCGCTGTCAAATCTTGAAATAATTCTACGACACGTTCTTCTTTTCCGAGCAGTTCTTTCCAGAGCGACAACTCATCAAGAAGTATATAGGATCCTGCGGCTTTGGCAGATACAAAACGCTTTAATGCATTAATTTGTTTTTTTGAATGAAAAGGATATTCTGTTATTTTTTTAACATCCTGACCAATGGCCGGGCGTAATGAGCCTGTGGTGGAAACATAAACGACAGGAATCCGGGAGGCGATGCTATATTGAATTGCAGAACGGTATATTTCGTGGATCTGTTTCGGGTGAGAAATTAATGAAAGGACTGTATCCCCTCCAAAAAGACCGCCGAGGTATTCATCGAAACCTTGAAGACCGGTAGAAAATTGACGCCGTACCATTTCACCCTTTGGATTGAACGAAAGAAATTATGACAACAAAATGTACGAAGAATTCGGCTGGTGTTCAACAAAAATAAAAAAGGCGACCGTTAACCGGTCGCCTTTGAATAAAGGTACTTCAAAAAAATTATTCGGAGAAATTATAGCTTGCAGTAATGTATCCGAATGTATTGATGTTATCGGTACCGCCGCCGATGAGACCAAGACCGCGACGAAGAGCTTCATCACTCACCGTTGCATCCATTGCCCATCCGCCGAACTTGAATCCGACGCCTAACGTCACAATACCATCCCACGTACCCGGATTTAAGTTGCCAAGGATCAGGTTGCTCATCGTACCGGGAATAAAATTCCCAAATGCACTTTGTCCGGCTGTATTGTTGGTTTCGTCCGTACTGGTTGATGTTTGCTGTTTCACATTCACATTACCATTGTATCGGAAGTAGCCCATACGACCGACAAGCCAATCAAGGAATGACCATTCGGCGCCGACATTGATAAGCGGCAATGCCGTATATTTGCCTGTATACGTTTCTGAAGCTTTCGGATCGGTTTGATTCGGAGTGTAATCTTCTTCAATTTGACCGGAAACCCAGCTTATACCACCGGCAACATACAGCGACGCCGCACGGTATTCACCGCCAACACCGATAGTGTACGAGGTAAATGTGAACTTATCAGAAACATTGGTTGCCTTATCGCCGTTCGGAGGAGCATCTTCCTGAGGTTGAGCGGAAATCGATGAAAAATTCGCTACCGGAACGAAATTAAATTTGCTGGAAACTTTGAACTTTCCACGCGCATTGATTTGAAATTCGGTTCCTGAGGCAGAATAATCACCCTGATTCTGTGCAGCAGGCGAACCATCCCAGTTATCCGTTGCTTTATCGAGTCTCAATGTAGCGCTAGCGTCAAATGCATTGCCGTTGCCAAGATCATCAATGATACCTGCACGGAATCCCCACACATGAGACGATGCTTGTGTTGAGGTTGATGTACCCGCCGTTGAACTTGTAGTTTCATCTGCATTGGAAGAACCATACAAAAGACCAAAACCAAGACTCATCGAACTCATATGTGTGGAAGCAACTAATTCCATTGCATTCTGGATAGCAGGAATATTCTGGGCTCCGTTTTCACGTTGTACCATCCCGGAATAATTAATCGACTGAGAAACCGCATTTGCGGCTGAAGGATCATAGCTCAAAATGGCGCCGATGTTCCAGTCGCTGTTCAAACTAAATGCGATTCCTGCATTTTGCAAACCATAACCATCCTGGGCGGTGTTGGTAGTACCAGCGATATTGCCGCCAGCAATATTTGACCAAGCATAATCATGGTAATTTGCCTGATAGGCAGGGTTTATAAACATTGCCGAAGGATCGTTCATGATGAAAGGGTTTAATACTAAACCGCTTCCAGCCTGAGATCCGCCCATTGCTGCTTCACGGGCTTGTCCACCGGATATCGCCTGTGAAAACACACTGCTTGCCATTGCCAACACGAGAAGTGTCACGATAGCTAAGTTTTTCATATATCTCCTTTTGGGTTGTTGTTAATTATGTTGTTTTAACTTTTGCTAGCTTTTTATATTTACCGAACAACATTTATTTCAAATCAAAAACCAATCCGACACCGATACCCAACCATGTTGTTGATGTAACATCGGTGGAAATATAGGTGTAATCTGCATGAACATCAACTTTCATATTTTCTCCGGCTTTGAATTGCGCTCCCAGTGCCGGTGCAAATCCAAATTTAGATCCTCCGCCGTTACCAATACTGTAAATACCGATGTCAGCCGAACCGTAAATGCGCATATCGGCCGGAGGCATGAAGAAATAGCGTCCACCAACAAGAATTGGAATAACCGTTACGCTTCCGGCAGAAACAGTTGTCGAATGGCCAAGAACCGTAATAGTCTGGTCTTTCCCACTAAAAGATAAAAAGCCGATTTTTCCGGTCACCGTTAAGTTTTCATCCACCATGTAGCCAACAGTTCCAATTCCTCCAAAACCGACGCTGGAATAATTATTAAAATCACCCATAGGAACGCCCACTTCAGCTCCTACGCCAAGATTCCACATTCCACTTGATGTTGACTGTGCAAAAACACTAACACTACAAAGAATACAGAGCAAGAACACCACAGAACCAATTTTCATGATACCCTCGAATATCGTTTTAAAAAATTGTTAATTAAATGTTATTTGCGCGTATTATAATGAACGGTAAGAGTATAGTAAAAAAACAATAATTTGTCAAGTATTACTTTCACTTCTTTCTTGAACCTATTGTGCTATTTAGGCAATATAGAATTAAATATGCAAAATTTTCAAAAAAAATAGCGATTTTTAAGATATTCTACATAATAATGATTCTTGGGTTTTATACGAAAAACAATGCGTTTTGTGTCAGAAGGGTAAAAAAAAAGGGGGGTTATACCCCCCCTTATTGAGGAAAAACATAAGAAATGAATTTAAATGCTGAACAAGGCACCAATCGCAAATTGAATTCCCCCCGATTTAATAGATTGACTCGGTTGTGCCTGTTGTCCTTGCGCGGGCTGAGCGGCCGGTTGGTTGTCGAGATTACTAAGTCCAAGCTGGTACCGAATATCGAACGTCAAGCCGATGTTATGAGAAATGGCATATTCCGCACCCGCGCCAAAAAGGAGTCCAAAATCGATTGAACTTGTCGTGCTTCCCTGGTCGTTGTCTAATGTCTGACCATTCGGAACTTCAACATGCTGGTTAGAAGAAAGAACAAATCCAATTGTTGGACCTGCAATGGCATAGGGACGAATGGGGCTTTTGGTCTCAAATTTTGCTTTGAAGAGAATGGGAATATCAAGTTCACTCAATTGATCCGTAACGGCCGTACCATTCGGAAGAATTGATCCATCCGCTTGTTGCAAATCTTCCGTGGCAGTGAGCTTGTCACCTTTTTGAATGTACGTGGGTTCCATCTGTACATAAGCGAAATCAGCGATATGCATTTCGGCGACCCCACCAAATAGTATTCCAAATCGTGATCCTTTTGAGATTCCCGCCGGAAGATCTGGACTCCACGATCCATTGGCAAGATTAAACCCAAACCGCGGACCGAACGCGAATGAAATTTCATTATTATTATGTTGAGCTGAAACTCCCATCACAAACAAAAGGGTTCCAAGTAGTAACAAACAAATATATTTCATGTGTCTTCCTTTATGAATAAATGTTGAAATATGTATAATGTAAATTCTTGGATTAGGGCAGTTCAAACCGGATACCGGTCGTAATTTCAATCGAAAAAACTGTACTGCCGTTTGCAAAAAGAGGTCCGAATTGAACATCAGCCGGAATATAGATTTTCTTGGCAACGGGAAACATTGCACCGCCGCCAAACGGTATTCCGACATAGGGGCCGCCGGTGACAAACCACAGGCTGAAACCAAGATCCGCGTACGGTTTTATTTCCGATTTGGGAATATTGAAGTAATATTTAAAAAAACTTCCCCATTCAATCGGAGTTCCGGACTGCGTATTAATATTGAACTCTTCGACAATGGCATATTGTTTATCGAAAATAATTTCCCCCGTTGGTCCAAATTGCATTCCTACGCTTGTACCGCTTGATTTCTCAACCCGAAGGGTTTGGGGGTTGAATTGAGCTGTTCCTTGTCCGCCCGTGGCAATCGACATTCCAAGACGCATCCCGACAATCCATTCATTGTTCTGGGCAACGGCATTGACGGTAACGATCAAAGAACAGACTAACAAAACAATGAAAAAGCCTGTAAATTTATTCATTGCATTCTCCTTAGTGATGATGATTGATTAACCAATTTAACTAATAAATGATTTTCTTTTGCATCTGCAAGTACAATATCGATTAATCTTTTAAGAGCCCCCGGGAAATGACGATCCGCTGCACTTCGGATGTCCCTTCATAAATTTCCGTTATCTTCGCATCCCGGAGATACCGTTCCACGGGATACTCTTTGATGTAACCGTAACCTCCGTGAATCTGGATTGCATCGAGAGCGGCATCGACAGCAGTTTTCGAGGCAAAAAGTTTTGCCATAGCCGCTTCCTGTGAATACGGGCGATCGGCATCCCTCAACATTGCCGCTTTCAGAATCAGCAAACGGGCAGCATCAATTTTGGTAGCCATATCGGCAATCTTAAACTGAATCGCCTGCAGTTCGGAAAGCTTTTTCCCGAAAGCCTTCCGCTGTTTCGCATATTTCACCGATGCTTCAAGCGAAGCCTGTGCGATACCCAGCGCTTGTGCCGCAATCCCGATTCTTCCGCCTTCCAGCGTTTTCATGGCAAACTTGAAACCAAACCCTTCCGTTGCGAGAAGATTTTCGGCAGGAACCTTGCAGTCCTGAAATGCCAGTGAAACCGTATCGGAACTTCGGATACCGAGTTTTCGTTCTTTTTTGGCAACGGAAAATCCCGGAGTCCCTTTTTCGACAATAAAAGTACTGATACCGGAAGATCCCTTGGTTTTATCAGTCGTTGCCATAACCAGGACGATATCGGCATTTGCCCCGTTCGTAATAAAATTTTTGGTTCCATTGAGAATATAATGATTGCCATCGCGGACCGCCGTTGTCCGCTGATTGGTGGCATCGCTGCCTGCTTCCGGTTCGGAAAGCGCAAATGCCCCGAGCTTTTTTCCCGAAGCAAGAGGAACAAGGTGCTTCTGCTTTTGTTCTTCCGACCCCCAGCTATAAAAGCCGAAACAGACCAGCGAATTATTGACGGACATAATAACGCCGCACGAAGCATCGACTTTCGAAATTTCTTCCATCGCCAGAACATAACTCACGGTATCCAGCCCGGCTCCGCCGTATTTCTCCGGCACCATCATTCCCATAAATCCCAATTCACCAAGTTTTTTAACGGCTTCGTAAGGAAATTCTTCTTTTTCATCCCGCTCTCCGGCGGAAGAAGCCAATTCATCTTCTGCAAATTTTCTCGCAGTCTCCTGAATCAATAACTGAGTTTCTGTAAAATCGAATGTCATAATACTATTTCTCTCTTACTGATAATCATAAAAACCTTTGCCTGATTTTTTGCCGAGATGGCCTGCGGCAACCATTTTCTTTAATAACGGGCACGGCCGGTATTTGGAATCACCCAGGCCGCCATATAACACATTCATGATGGAAAGACAGACATCAAGACCGATAAAATCCGCGAGCGCCAACGGCCCCATGGGATGATTCATGCCGAGTTTCATAACCGTGTCGATCGATGCCGGGGATGCGACGCCTTCCATCACGCAGTACGCTGCTTCATTGATCATCGGAAGAAGAATGCGGTTCGCGATAAAACCGGGGTAGTCGTTCACTTCGACAGGAACTTTGTCGATACGCTGGGCAAGCTGCATCGTGCAATCCAACGTTTCCTGATTGGTTTCAATTCCGCGTATCACTTCGACAAGCTTCATGACGGGGACGGGGTTCATAAAATGCATGCCGATGACTTTTTCCGGCCGTTTCGTTGATGCCGCAATTTCCGTAATCGAAATTGACGACGTATTCGATGCAAGGATTGCATGCGCCGGAGCCGCTGAATCGAGCGTATGGAAAATCTGCTTTTTGATCGCCGGATCTTCGGTTGCCGCTTCAATAACGATATCCGCCTGCCGAGCGGATTCTTCAAGCGATGTCGTCGTCCTGATATGAGCGAGTGTTTCCTGTTTTTGCGCTTCGGTCAGAATCCCTTTTTTGACCTGCCGGTCCAAATTTGCTTTTATGGTAGTAAGACCCCGCTCAAGAAATTCCGGTTTCACATCATTGACAGTCACCGAAAATCCAAACTGAGCAAAAACATGAGCAATCCCGTTGCCCATCGTCCCGGCACCAATCACCGTAATATTTTTTATTGTGTTCATCGTCATTGTTCGATTATCATTCCAGCCGCTTCGCCGCCGCCGAGGCAAATTGCCGCCATTCCGCGACGGGCATTTCGTTGTTTCATTGCGTGTAACAACGTTACAAGAATCCGTGCACCGCTTGCGCCGATAGGATGACCTAATGCGATCGCCCCGCCGTTAACGTTCACTTTCGCAACGTCGATGTCCAATTGTTTATTTACCGCCAGGGTAACCACTGCAAATGCTTCATTGATTTCAAAAAGATCAATATCGTTCTTTTGAAGACCGGCTTTTGCAAGAATTTTCGGTATGACATCCGCCGGAGCGGTGGTAAACCATTCCGGTTTTTTTGCCGCTGAACCGTACGCAATAATGCGCGCCAGCGGTTTCAGACCTAAACTTTTCGCTGTTTCAGACGACATCACCACAACGGCAGCGGCACCGTCATTAATTTTGGACGCATTTGCCGCAGTCACCGTTCCGTCTTTCTGAAATGCCGGTTTCAAGGAAGAAATTTTTTCAAATTTAACTTTCTTCGGTTCCTCATCTTCCGCGACCACAAGAGGATCTCCGCTTTTTTGTTGAATGGAAACGGGAACAATTTCGTCACGGAACAGATTATTCTTTTGTGCTTCCAGCGCCCGGCGATAACTCATCACCGAAAATTCATCCTGTGCTTCACGGGGAATATGACACTCTTTTGCGCACAACTCGGCGGCGCTTCCCATGTGAAAATCATTATAGACGTCCCATAAACCATCTTTGATCATTTCGTCGACAAGCTGGGCGTTCCCCATCTTGTATCCTGTACGTGCTTTCTCCAGGAGATACGGAGCATTCGACATGCTCTCCATTCCGCCGGCGACAACGATATCTGCATCACCAAGCATCACCGCCTGAGCGGCAAGCATCACCGACTTCAATCCGGAGCCGCAGACTTTGTTCACCGTGAGGCATTCCACGGAAACCGGCAGACCGGAAAAGAGCGCCGCCTGCCGCGCCGGAGCTTGCCCGACACCGGCAGTTAGAACACAGCCCATGATCACTTCATCGACCCGTTCTTTTGGAATCTTCGCCCGCCGTACCGCTTCATCGATGACGATCGCTCCGAGTTTCGGAGCTGTGAATGAACTTAATGCCCCGCCGAATGATCCAATCGGCGTACGGCATGCGCTAACTATGACTGCGTCGCGTAACATATGAGAATGAAAAATTTTGCTGTGTGGAAGTTAATGTTGAAAAGGTACAATAATTTTGCAAGAACTGCAAAAAGATTGATACAAAACATCTGACCAGGATCAAAAAGAATTGAGTACAACAATCCTACTTCATACGAACGAATTCGATGCGGCGATTTTTGGCCCGCCCTTCCGGCGTCGAATTGTCTGCTACCGGTTTAGTAAAACCAAATCCTTTGGTAGTAATTCGCGCAGCAGGGATACCTTTGCTGACCAAATATGTTTTTACCGCTTCGGCTCTCCCCAGCGAAAGTTTCATATTATATTTGGCACCGCCGACATTATCGGTATGTCCATGAATTGCAACTTCAGCACTTGCAGATGAAAGTAAACTGGATGCAACTTGATCAAGAATGACTTTTGAGCTCGGAAGAAGTGTCGTTCTCGCGGTTTCGAAATTTACTCCTTCGAGAATAATCCGTTCACCCACTTTAATGATCGGTACGTCGTCGGTCGGATCGAGCGGGTTGAGTCCTAATTGAATTTCTTTTCCGTCGGGCATGCCGCCGCCATCGGTATCCATTTTCAACGGATCGGTATGATACTTGAGAACTTCATCGCCGTCGCTCAGCCCGTCGCCGTCGGTATCGACGTTCAGGGGATCGGTATGGTATTTCATAACTTCATCACCATCCGTCAAACCGTCACCATCGGTATCTTTATTCAGAGGATCGGTATGATATTTGAGGACTTCATCGCCATCGCTTAAACCATCTCCATCGGTATCTACTTTCAACGGATCCGTATGATACAAATGGACCTCATCACCATCCGACAAACCGTCTCCGTCGGTATCTCTATTCAGAGGATCGGTATGATAAATCAGAACCTCTTCACCGTCGGTCAAGCCGTCCCCGTCGGTATCTTTATTGAGAGGATCGGTGTGATATTTGAGAACTTCATCGCCATCGCTCAAGCCGTCGCCATCGGTATCGGGATTCAGGGGATTGGTTCCGATCTTCCGTTCATAATCATTCGTTAAACCGTCGCCGTCAAGATCGGGATTTTGCGATTTGAAGAATGCAAATATGTTAATCGTAAAACTCCAGAATCCGTCGTTGGAGCCGCTATTGATGTCATCAAGATTGGAAGATGACGTTAAATTATAACCGGCGTTGAAGCCCAAAAATGTCTGATCGGAAATCGGTATTTGAGCGCCGACACCGACCGGCACAGTCACTGTGAAATGACCGTATTCTCCCGCGGCATTACGCGGTAACGGTGAATTATTTTGATCCTTCGGATTGAAAAACATAAATCCCGCTCCGGCAAATGCATACGGAGAGAATTTTTCTTTTTTGAAGAGTTGAACAAGCAAGCGGCCATCAACAGGATAAATCGGCGAGTTAAAAAACTGGGATCCGTTATCGGCTTTCAGTGTCCCCATCCCAACTCCAAATTCCACGGCAACATTTGATGTCGCGTAATAACGGAGGAATGCTCTGGTAAACGGCGTGTTTTTCGCTTCCGTAATATCCGTCCGGGCAACGGAATAACCGAACGATGCACCGGCTCCCAACGAGTTGGTAATGTCCTGTGCAGTGACGGATGTCATCCCGACGAAAATCAGAACCGCGAGTAACCGTTTTTTTGGAATGGACATAAAAAGGAATTATGGTTCACAGCCCAATGTAAGAGTTGATGAAGATAAAGTCAAGGATTTTTGTCTAAATTCTTCAAAATCTTACATTTGGCGAATATTTCCACTAACTATTCATCGACTTGAGAAACTCTTTATTGGATTTTGTTCCTCTCATCTTTTCAACAAGAAATTCCATCGCTTCCACGGTAGAATAATCACTGAGGAATTTGCGCAAAATCCAGACCCGGTTCAATTCATCCGGTTCAAACAGTATCTCTTCTTTTCGCGTACCGGAACGGTTCACATCGATTGCCGGGAAGATACGTTTGTCGGCAAGCTTGCGGTCGAGAATAATTTCCATGTTTCCCGTACCTTTGAATTCTTCAAAAATAACTTCATCCATTCTGCTTCCCGTTTCGATCAACGCGGTGGCAATGATTGTGAGACTTCCGCCTTCTTCAACGTTACGTGCCGCACCGAAGAAACGTTTTGGGCGATGCAATGCATTCGCGTCCACGCCGCCGGACAGAATTTTTCCGCTGTGAGGAACCACCGTGTTATGAGCACGAGCCAGACGGGTAATACTATCGAGCAGGATGACGACATCTTTTTTCGCTTCAACCAATCGTTTCGCCTTTTCCTGAACCATATCGGCGACCTGAACGTGACGTTCCGGCGGTTCATCGAACGTCGAACTGACGACCTCGGCGTTCACCGATCGTTCCATGTCGGTTACTTCTTCCGGACGTTCATCAATCAACAATACAATAAGAAATACTTCCGGATGATTGCGTAAAATACTGTTGGCGATTTTCTGAAGGAGAATGGTTTTTCCAGCTTTCGGAGGAGAGACGATCATTCCGCGCTGCCCTTTCCCGAGCGGGTCCAGAAGATCCATGATACGCATGGCGTATTCTCCGGGAGAGGTTTCCAGCGTTAACCTGCTGTTCGGATAGAGCGGCGTAAGGTTATCGAACAATACGCGGTCGCGTATCTTGTCCGGATTTTCATCGTTCACCGCTTCGACACGTAACAGTGCAAAGAACCGCTCACCTTCCTTCGGAGGACGGACCTGTCCGCTCACCGAATCGCCGGTGCGCAGATTGAATTTTTTTATTTGCGATGGTGAAACGTAAATATCGTCCGGAGACGGAAGGTAATTATAATCGACGGAACGGAGAAACCCGTAACCGTCGGGAAGTACTTCAAGAACACCTTTGCTGAATGTGAGCCCGTCTTTTTCCGTTTGTGCTTCGAGGATTTTGAAAATCATATCCTGCTTGCGCAAATCGGTGTAATCGGCAATATTCAGCTCTTTGGCAATCTTTGTTAATTCTGAAATCTTTTTCGATTTCAGTTCGGTGATGTCCATGGGCATGATGCTAATGCTTTCCTATAATGTAAGTGAATAACATGCTGAGAGAAAAAAAACCCCCGCTAACAATTGCATGGTAAATGATGACTTGATAACAATAACTTTTTATTGAGGATTAAAAATTGATGTGCAAAAAGGCGGTTGACAAATTGGGCACATACAAACACGCTGTGCGATTTATGTGTCAATATAATTGGTTTCCTCAACAAAGTCAAGTCTTGGAAGCAATTTTCAGAAACGTCAATGCTTCCCCCACAACATAATGCGAACCGGCAATAAGCATTGTTTCATCCTTCCGCAAATCCTTACGAGCTGCTGAAATCCCGTTTTTCACCGATCCTCCATCCACCGCCTTGATGCCGTATTCATGAGCTTTTCTTACGATGGATCGGGTATTCAAAGCTCGGGAAGTTTCCGGCTTAACCGCAATCATTTTTCGTACAAACGGTCTCATGGAACGAATCATTTCACTATAATCTTTATCTGCCATCACACCAAAGACCAGTAATATTTTGCCTGAAACTAATTTTCGCAGCGCATCCATTAAAGTTCGTATTCCATCAGGATTATGCGCAACATCGGCAACGATAATCGGCGATGTGGAAATGAGATCGATCCGTCCACGCAGGCCGGAATACCGTTGAACGCTCGACAATCCTTTCGCAATGGTCGCCGGTCGAATTTTTTTATACCCAAGACGATTCTGAAGCTCATCAATGACGGTCATCGCAATCCGTGCATTCCCGATTTGGTGAGCTCCCGGTAACGAAATGGAAAGATCGTCATACTTTTTTCCGTTCACCGTAATTTCTGTGTGCGTCCCTTGCAAGGAAACGTTTTTTTGCCGGATCGAGGTTACTTTTTCGGATTGTATAAACGGTGATTCCTGTTCCCGTGCTATTTGTTTCAGCCGTCGAAGAGCTTCGACATTTTTCACGCCGACAATACACGGGACAAACGGTTTAATAATACCGCCTTTCTCACCGGCAATGGCTGAAAGTGTTTTTCCGAGATGTTCCGTATGATCGAATCCGATATTGGTGATCACACTCAATAACGGAGTAATGATGTTCGTTGCATCGAGTCTCCCGCCCAATCCGGTCTCGATGACGGCAATATCGACCGATTGGTCGGCAAAATACCGGAATGCCATCGCTGTTGTCGCTTCGAAAAAGGTTGCTTGTAATTTTTTTATCGCCGGCATCATGTCGTTTGTGTAGCGGGCAATCTCGCGATCCGGTATCGGCTTGCCGTCGATCCGGATGCGTTCAGCAAAATGAACCAGGTGAGGCGATGTATACAATCCTGTGCGATATCCCGACGCTGTCAGAACTGATGCAATCATCGAGGAAGTCGAACCTTTACCGTTTGTTCCGGCAATATGAATACACGGAAACTGTAATTCGGGGTGACCGAATCTCTCCGATAACGACCAGATGTTTTGTAATCCGACCTTCATTCCGAACATTTGAAGGTCGTACAACGATTGCAATGTCTTCTTCAACGACGCCATGAATACTTATGGAAAGTATTTATAACCAGCTTTCAACAACCGACATCCCTTTGACTACATGCAGTCCACCGACCAGTTCTTTTACCGAAGCAATATGGTGTTGTTCTCCATATCGAACAATATCTTCGGCAATTTTCACGCCGGCCGACGGATCGATAAAATTTGCCGTACCGACCTGAATTGCCGATGCACCGACGAGAAGGAATTCAATCGCATCTTCGGCAGTCATAATACCGCCGATGCCGATCAGAGGAATTTTTACCGCTTGAGCCACTTCATATACCTTTGCCAGAGCGATCGGTTTGATTGCCGGACCGGAAAGTCCGCCCGTGACGGTCGAGAGTTTCGGTGTGCGCGTCCGAATGTCGACCGCCATGCCGATGACAGTATTAATGAGTGAAATTGCATCGGCGCCTTCACCGGCCACGGCACGCGCGAACTCAGAAACGTGCGTAACATTCGGCGTCAGCTTGATAATCAATGACTTGCGGGTTAATTTGCGAACTGCGCGCGTGATTTCAGCCGTCATTGCAGAATTCGTTCCGAAATTCAGCCCGCCTTCTTTCACATTCGGACAGGAAACATTGATTTCATATCCATCGATTCCTTCCTGATCTTCCAGCATCGAAAGAACAGTACAATATTCCTGAATAGAACTTGCTGCAATGTTCGCGATAACAGCGGTATCAAGTGTTTTCAGGTACGGTAATTTTTCCTGAATGAATTTTTCAACACCGATATTGGCAAGACCGATGGAGTTCAACATTCCGCTCGCCGTTTCAACAATGCGTACCGGCGGATTGCCGTCGCGCGGCCGAAGCGAAAGCGATTTTGTAATAATACCGCCGAGCTTGCTTGCATCGACAAGGTCACGGCAATCATCTCCATACCCGAACGTACCGGATGCCACGAGAACAGGATTTTTAAGTTTTAACGATCCTATGATTACTTCAGTTTGCATTCTTATTTCACACGAACGGCGGTATAATCAAAAACGGGACCTTCCTTGCAAACCAACGCATATTTTTTTTCGCCATCTTTTCGTTCGACCGGACATCCCTGGCAGATGCCGACCCCGCATCCCATCACGCTTTCCAAAGAAAGTTCGCACGGCACACGGAATTCTTCTGCGACGGCGCATACATTTTTCAGCATCGGGTTCGGACCGCATGCAAAAATCTTTGGTTTCACATACATCCGACCGGATAATCCTTTTCGAAGAAGATCGACGACAGTACCGTGAAAACCGATCGACCCGTCATCCGTTGCAACGGAAATATTTTTCAAATATGCCGGTATAATAAAGTCTTTTGAACGTGCGCCTAACAATGTCACGATGGTTTTTGAAGAATGTTGCAACTTCGACGTCATGATTGGAAATGGAGCAACTCCCATTCCGCCGCCGACGAGCAGAGCAGTTTCGTATCGATCATCAAGCCGAAAAGCGCATCCCAACGGACCGATGACATCGACAGTTTCTCCTGTTTTTTTTTTCGAAAGGATATTCGTTCCGGTTCCCGCAACGTTAAAAATCAAAGCGACTTCTTCTTTTTCAACAGAATAAACGCTGAATGGACGACGCAGCAGCGGAACGAATGCATCGTTCACTTTGACGTTGACAAATTGTCCGGGCTGTACCGCAGAAGCGATTTCAGGAGAGTGAAATTTCAAAACATAAATCGCCGGTCCTACCTGGAGATTCGAAGTAACCCGACATACTGTTTGCATCATGGATGAGGGCAATATCAATTATTATCATCGTCGGTATTGGTCGTATCGTCATCATTGGTATCGGTATCTTCATCATCGTCGTCACGGCTGCCGTGCCTCCCCTGTTTCAATTCTTCATCGTCGTCTGTATTTTCTTCATCGACACCTTTGGCTTCTTTCAGAATTGCCGTCGAATCGGCTTTCGTATTTCCGACAGATCTCATCAAAGGGATTTCTTTGATCTTGATATACTGGGATAAGGATTTAGGATTTTCCTTCACGGCAACTTTCGGCTGAACAGCGGAAGCATACAGAGAATTCGGAAACTTCTTCATCAAACGTTTATACCATGATGTTGCGCTGTCATTTTTAAAAAGGAGACTCTCATAAATCCAACCAACGGTATACATTGCTTTGGGAGTGAACGGAGAGGTCGAATCACCGTCGGCAATTTCACGGTAGTTTGCGAGTGCATCGCGAACCTTTCCGTCCTGCAGATTCTTTTCGGCATTTTGATATTTTTGTTCAAGAGAATCCTGCTCCGTGATGCTTACATCAATACCCTGTAATTTTTTAACCTCCCGTGCGTAGGCACTTTTCCCGAACCGGTTAAGAATGATTGCATACATCGAATCCGTTTTGGCAGAATCCGGAAGAGTAAGGTAGATTTGTGACATGACATAGAGGGATTTCACGACAAAAGGAGAATTCGGAAATTCGTCAACGACATGCTGGTACCAGAACAGAGCGGAATCAGGTATATTTAATTGCAAAAAGAATAATCCTGCAAGTTCGAATTGTGATTGAGCAGTCAGGAAACGAAGCGTATCTTTGGACAATGCAGAAGGCGGGATTGCGCCGGCCAGTTTTTGCTGGTTCCCCACGGAATCCTTTTTACCCAACGGAACATCGTGAAGGTTTTTCAAATTCATGGCACCGGCTTCCGCCCGGGCAAGACGGGGATCGTTCGCCCCTTTTCCGTTTCTCCCATGATGTGATTCCAGATGCTCGCGATCATCTTCATCGTCCGCCGGAGGTTGCCGCTGACCGATAGAAACATCCGGTGGTTTTAATGCTGAACGGGTAGAATCGGAAAGTGCCTGGCTTGGTCGTAATTTTGATGAATCGATTTTTCGTAAGGATGAATCGGAACCGATTTTTGCAACAGCAAGATTCTGAATGGTCTTCAGCGAATCGTTCAAACCGGAAATGAACCGGTTCTTATCCGTAGTCGTATCGCTGTGAATATCCTGCGTCAGCAAACTGCCGTAGAGTGCCAGGGAATCTTTTTTTGCCTGTGCGATACTATCCTGATGAAGAGCCTTGACGAAGAGGCTATCATAATAAATGTAATTCTTATAGCATACAAAATAATTAGAGAATACGGTATATTTTTGCAACGCGATCGGGATAATGTCCGACGTTGTATTTTCCGATCTGGCTTTATCGTAATATTTCAATGCTGATTTGTAATCTCGCATACCTTTCTCGTACAGTTTGCCGCACTCATAGTAGCTTTTAGCAGCCGCATCGGAATGAACATACGTCGTATCGATATACCGGTACCATCCGAACGCACGAGCCGTGTCGCCAAGACGGCGATAGGCATTGGCCGTTTCAAGATCGACAAGAGAGTGCTGATCTGTTTTCAACGGTTCGTGCCGCAAATCGTCAAAGAGATCCAGGGCATGCTGGTGATCACCGGACATCGAATACATCATTCCTTCTTTCAGGCGTGCCTGGAACTCCAGCGAAAAATTCGGATGAAAATGCGCCACTTTTCCGTATGCCATTGCCGCTTGTTTGTTATCGCCAAGAAGTTCATAACAGGTAGCAAGACGACTTTGTGCAATGGCGCGCAGATTATCGTCACCGGAAACCGCAACGGCAAGTACATACGTCGCCGATGCCTGATCGTATTCGTCGTGCTCAAAATATATCTGTCCTTGCAGCAGCAGATCTTCCAGAAGGATATCGTTTTTTCCCTCTTGCCGGGCTTCATCTAAAAGGTCTTTGATAAGAGGCAGCACTTTATCTTCTTTTTTCATCAGGTATAATGCTTTTGCCGACCATAACTTCGCTTCGAACCGGGAACCGCTTGCCGGAAAATTATCCAGAAGTTCCGTGAATTCCCTGACAGCCGATTGATTCTTCCCTTTGTAAAAATACGATTTTCCGATCATCATAATGGCATTTTCGGTCCACGAACTCTGGGGATAATTCTGAAGAATCTTGGAACACTTTTCAATCACTTTATCGAGATTATCTTCAGTGGTCTTCGAGACGTTATACGCGGCAAAATAATTCGTGTCGCGATCCTTCTGAGGTGTTTGATCGATATCCCGTTCCGCATCGGAAAAAAGTTTCGACGCATTGTAATACGTATTAAAGTATGCGGTAACATTTTTGTACGTCGAACAGCCGGAAATGATGACAAGAATGAGAATGGAGAAGACCCGAAAAAATCTTCTCGTGAGAAATGAGGTCACAAACGGGTAGCGTGTAGAAATGGAATTCATCAAACCTTCATTATGATACAGAATTATTTGTGGAAAAGCAATCCTTTTCTATAGAAAAGAACAATTTATTCGATAAAAAAAATCCCGTAATGATATATATTTTCTTGTGTATTTTCTCAAGAATGAGTATCTTCATTGAAATATCCGGGAGGGTTTTTTCATGTTTTCTCATGTCTTAAGTGCCTCAACGCTCGGCATCCATGCTCACCTGGTGCAGGTCGAAACTCATATTGCCCCTGCATCGCACAGTATAGCAGTGGTAGGATTGCCGGATAACGCCGTAAAAGAAAGTAAAGATCGCGTTTATGCAGCGATTAAAACGACCGGCTTTCGATGGCCCGGACAACGGATTACCATCAACCTCGCCCCGGCAGATATAAAAAAAGAAGGATCGGCATTCGATCTTCCGATTGCCATCGGAATTCTTGCAGCCACCGATCAGGTCATTACCGATTTGCTCAAAGACTTTATCCTGCTCGGAGAGCTTGCGCTCGACGGAACTCTTCGCCCGATTCACGGCACACTGCCAATTGCCGTCGAAGCGAAGAGATTGAAAATCCGCGGCATCATTCTTCCGAAAGAAAATGCAAAAGAAGCCGCAATGGTTGATGGGTTAGATGTTTACCCGCTCGATTCTCTTACTGAAACAGTACACTTCTTCAACGGTGAACACGAACTGATCAAACCGTTCCACATCGACATGCACGAGGTGTTCAATCAGGATCAAAAATATCATATCGATTTTGCCGATGTGAAAGGACAGGAAAACGTTAAGCGCGCTCTTGAAGTTGCTGCCGCCGGAGGGCACAACATTATTATGATCGGGCCGCCCGGTTCGGGAAAAACGATGCTCGCCAAACGGCTGCCGACAATTCTGCCGCCCCTTTCGTTCGATGAAGCAATTGAAACGACAAAGATTCATTCGGTCGCCGGACTTTTGCCGCCCGACATGGCGTTGATTTCCACGCGACCATTCCGGTCACCGCATCACACGATTTCCGACAGTGCGCTTGTCGGCGGGGGAACGATACCGCGACCGGGAGAAATTTCGCTTGCCCATCATGGCGTTCTTTTTTTGGATGAACTTCCGGAATTTGCACGCAATGTGCTGGAAGTTCTTCGACAGCCGATCGAAGAAAGTCATGTAACAATCAGCCGATCGAGAATGTCGCTCGATTTTCCTGCAAACTTCATGCTTGTTTGCGCGATGAATCCC
>CAVQPS010000012.1:0-19493 GCA_963714795.1 uncultured Ignavibacteriales bacterium
CTGTCGCGCGGTGAGATGAGTAAACCCATTCGGAAAAAGCGACGAGCTCGGACAACTGGAATCCGCTTTCAAAGAAATGATCTCCGACCTCCGGCAATCTCAGGAACAGGTCGTGAAAAATGAGCGCGAGCTTGCGTGGAAAGAAATGGCAAAACAGGTAGCCCATGAAATCAAAAATCCCCTGACGCCGATGAAGCTTTCCATGCAACATCTGCGAGAGGCATATCACGATCAGGTAAAAGATTTTTCAGCGATTCTTCAACAAGTATCGGCGACGATACTGGATCAGATTGAAACGTTAAGCAGGATTGCATCGGAATTTTCCCATTTTGCCAGAATGCCGGAACGGAACCTTCAAGTGTGCAATGTTCACGCAATTCTCGAAGAGACAAAACAGTTGTTTCAACAGGTTCCGGGAGTTACTTTTGTGATGCGAATCGACGCAGCCGAATCTGTCGTTCGCGCTGACCATGAAGAATTACGTCGTGCATTCATCAACATTATCCGGAATGCCCTGCAGGCAATGAACGATTCCGGTACCGTGATCATTCAAACTCATAACGATTCCGATCATCTGTTGATCGATATCATCGATGATGGTCCCGGTATTCCAAAAGAAATTCAGGCACGATTATTCGAACCGGCGTTCTCAACGAAAACTGAAGGAACCGGACTCGGGCTTGCCATTGTCAGACAAACCGTGAAAGATTTGAACGGCGAAATTTCTTTAGTGAGTGAAATTGGGAAAGGGACAACCGTAACTATGATACTTCCGATCTTCAAATCATGATCGTCCATTGATGCCGATAACGAACGAACGCGCCCTGCCGGTGATTCAATCAAAACTTTTCAGCAAATTTCCTGAACTGAAATTCGGGATGAGTACGAGATTGGGTGGCGTCGGCGACGGTGATTTCGGGATGAATCTCAGTTTTTCCGTCGGCGACAACGAAGTCAATGTCAAAGAGAACCGTCATCGGTTTTTATCTTCGCTCGGAATCGGGATTGAAATGCTAGCCATTCCGCGGCAGGTTCATGGCGAAGTTGTCCGTGCGGTGGATGGACCCGGAATGTTCGAACAAACCGACGCACTCATAACGAACAGTTCCAACGTTGCACTGTGTGTTTCGATTGCGGATTGTCTGCCGATTTTTATTTTTGATCCGGTCACGCTTTCACTTGCCGCGGTTCATTCCGGATGGCGTGGAGTTGTGCCAGAATTCTTGCAAAAGCAATTGCTCTGATGCAGAAAACCTACGGAGCTGATCCCTCGGACTTTATCTGTTATATCGGGCCGGCCGCGAAGTCGTGCTGTTATGAAGTCGGGGAAGAGGTTGCACAATCCTTTCCGGCGGAATATGTTATCCGGACAAATTCTCCGAAACCGCATCTTGATCTTCAAAAAATGAATAAGGATATTCTTCTTCAGCATGGAGTTCAGGATACGAATCTTGAGGTAGCAAATGAATGCACGATTTGCAGTCCCGCGTTGCTACACTCCTACCGGCGTGACGGTAAACGATCCGGCAGGATGATGGCTGTCATTTGTCGTATGGATTCGTCGGGAAATGATTGATTTAGCGTGATTTACGGCATTGTTTTTCGTCCTATAAATTGGTACATTTTTGTTTGATTTTATTCAAATGAGGAAACGGAAATATGTGTGGCATTGTCGGATATATTGGTCCTAAAAATTCGTTACCGATTTTACTGGAAGGTCTTCGCCGGATGGAATATCGCGGCTACGATTCTGCCGGAATAGCATTGATCAATGAAAACGGTTTGACGATCATAAAAAAAGCGGGTAAAGTTGCCGATCTTGTGAAAGCGATCGGCAAGAAGGAGTTGTCATCCGGTATTGGTATCGGGCATACACGGTGGGCAACTCACGGTGAGCCGAACGATGCGAATGCCCATCCACATTGGGATTGCCATAAAGAAATTGCCATCATTCACAACGGCATCATTGAAAATTATGCTACCCTGAAACGGAAGCTCGAACATGACGGACATGTGATTCGCACGGTCACCGACACGGAAGTACTCGTTCATTTGATCGAAGAAATGTACAAACGGTCGCACGATCTTTTTACCGCCGTTCGTCAGGCCTTACTGGAAGTAGAAGGAGCATACGGCATCCTGGTCGTGTCCACGAAAGAGCCGGATAAGATTATTGCGGCCCGAAAAGGAAGTCCGCTGGTCATTGGCGTCGGTGAGAATGAAAATTTAGTTGCATCGGATGCCGCTGCGCTTGTCGATCATACACGTCAGGTTATTTACCTTGAAGATGGTGAAGTAGCCTGCTTGACTGCAGATTCGTTGGTGACGAAAACGATTTATGACGAAGAAATTATCAAGGAAGTGGAAGAAATTACGTTCGATCTTGAGCAGATTGAAAAAAAGGGATACGATCATTTCATGCTCAAGGAGATTCATGAACAGCCGGAATCGATTCGTAATTCACTCCGTGGACGTTTGCGGGTGAATGAGGGAACAGCGAAACTCGGAGGGCTGGAATCGGTCATGGATAAATTGGAGAAGACTAAACGCATTCTTATCACGGCTTGCGGTACCTCATGGCATGCCGCGCTGGTCGGAAAGTACATGATCGAACAGCTTGCCAGAATTCCTGTGGATGTCGATTATGCTTCGGAGTTTCGATACCGCAACCCGGTGATTCGTCCCGACGATGTCGTTATCGTCATCAGCCAGAGCGGTGAAACTGCCGATACTCTTGCCGCCCTGCGCGAAGCGAAATCGAAAGGCGCAACGGTGATCGGTGTTGTCAATGTGTCGGTAGTTCTATTGCACGGGAGACCGATGCCGGTGTTTACATTCATGCGGGACCGGAGATCGGCGTTGCGTCGACGAAAGCTTTTACGTCGCAGATTTCCGTTCTGTCATTGATTACGTTATTGCTTTCCCGCCAGCGCGGAATGGATCGGGAACGCGGTCAAATTTTAGCGAATGATCTTCTGGCGCTCCCGGAGAAAGTGGAATCGATTTTTAAAGAAACGGATCACATCAAATCGATTGCCGAAGAGTTCCGCAACGTGCAAAACTTTATTTACCTCGGTCGTGGTAGCAATTTCCCGACGGCACTGGAAGGTGCTCTCAAGCTGAAAGAAATTTCCTATATTCATGCCGAAGGATATCCTGCCGCAGAAATGAAACATGGGCCGATCGCATTGATCGATGAAAATATGCCGGTGGTCTTTATCGTTCCGAAAGATACGATCTACGATAAAGTTATCAGCAACATGCAGGAGGTGCGGGCCCGCCGCGGAAAAATCATCGCCATTGCGAATGAAGATGATACGGAAATCGATAAACTGTCGGATCATGTGATTAAAGTTCCGCGCACGCTGAGCTTCTTTGGACCGATCGTGAATACGATCCCGTTGCAATTGCTGGCATACTACATGGCGGTTACGCGGGGATGCAACGTCGACCAACCGAGGAATCTCGCCAAAAGCGTTACTGTCGAGTGAACTGTTTTTGTTTTCTTATTCAAATTTTCTATCTTTGTTTTGCTATGAAAACGATAATGAGGGAAAGGATATTGCATGAGTCGTGAACTTCGGTTTAAGCCGACGGAATGGGCGCTTATTTTGGGTGCTTCGAGCGGCTTTGGTGCCGGTTGTGCTGTTGAACTTGCCAGACGCGGTATGAACATTTTCGGCGTTCATCTTGATCGCCAGGCAACGATGCCGGTGGTGAAAGAGACCATCAAGCATATCAATGATGCCGGAGGTAAAGCGGTTTTTTTTAATATCAATGCAGCCGATCCCGTCAAGCGTAACGAAGTTCTCGATGAGATTAAAAAAGAATTCTCTCATCATGCGTCCGACACGATTAAAGTGTTGTTCCATTCCCTGGCGTTCGGCACGTTGAAACCGTTTATCGCACAAAATCCCGATGAGATGATCAATCAAGCGCAGGTGGAAATGACCCTCGATGTCATGGCGAATAGTTTTGTGTATTGGACGCAGGGAGTGATGTCCCACAAGTTAATGAAGCGCGGCGGGAGAATTTTTGGTATGACCAGTTCGGGCGGTCATTCCGTTCTTCCGTTTTACGGTGCCGTGTCTGCCGCAAAAGCGGCATTGGAATCTCATGCCCGTCAGCTTGCGATGGAACTTGGTCCCTACGGCATTACCGTCAATACGATTCTTGCCGGGGTAACGGACACTCCCGCTTTGAAAAAAATTCCCGGCGCGGCGGAAATGCTGGCGATTGCCCGTGCGAAGAATCCCCAACTGCGTGCAACGGAACCAGCCGATGTCGCTCGTGCGGTTGCATTACTCTGTCAGGAAGATGCTTATTTTATTTCGGGGAATGTTATCGGTGTCGATGCCGGGGAAGATAAGGTCAGTTTCGTCGGTCAGGAGACAGGTTCGCGGATCGATTGAGATATATCCGGTAAAAAGTGAGGCATGCTCGCACGAAAATTTAATTGATTTTTCCCCCTGCATTTCGTATATTTGAACCCGTTACACATTCATTGACTCCGGTTGTCCCCCGAGTTTTCTCTCGAGAGCGCGATCGTACAAAATTTCCGAACAAGGAGTTTTTATGGCAAAGACAAAAAAGAAAGCTGCTCCGGCAAAGCGAACGCCGGCAGTTCGCGTCGAACCCAGAGAATTTTCTGTTGCTGATCTTGTGCGCGAGTTAAACTCTTTCAACGTCGACAATTACTGGGATCTCGGCAGGTTTTTAGTCGATAAAGTTATGCCTGTTGCCCGAAAACAGGGAATGTTTGAAGATCAGGTATTGAAGATGGTGTCTGCACATCCGGGTGTCAAATTTCCCTTTTCGATGTTAAAACAGTGTCAGCAATATTACAGCTATTATCCCGACGTCAAGAAGCGATCTCTCCCGGAAGTTTTCTATTTCGATTTAGCGACGAAAGTGGATGAATCGCGACGACGGGATCAATACGAAAAACAGGCAATTGATTATCACTGGACGATTTCCGATCTGCGGAAAAAAATCCATGACGATGAAGTCGCACGCAGAATCGACGAACGCACGAAGTACGGTTTCGATCTCCGTGAAAAAAATGTGTGGATGTTTGAAACTCCCGATCCCCGTTTTCGGGAAACCGAATTACAAGGGACGAATTCCGGGACAAATTGTTGCCAATGCTTTATATTACTACACGAAACCGGGCGATTACATAGTCGATCCATTCGCCGGCAGTGGAACAGTTGCCGATATTATCGATACGCTTCCGCATTTTCAGGACAGGAAATATAAATTGTACGATGCCAATCCTCTGGAAGATCGCATCACACATAATAATGTTTTGTTGACCGGCATCCCGGAACAGTCGGGAACGGTTGATTATATTTTTCTTGATCCTCCCATGGATTTCACCCATCGTGATGCATCGAGTGATTTTGCCGTAAGTCTTGAAGCTACCCGAGCCGATTTCAGTTTGAAGTTTAAAGGAATTGTACGTGAATGCTCGCGGGTGTTAAAATCCGGCGGCAAGGTTTCGATGGTAATCGAACCGGCGTTCTCGGTTACGGAATTCATCGATTTCCCGATGGAGATTACGAAATTATTTTGTGAAGCCGGATTTAAACAGATCGGGAAAGTGTATCTCCCGCGACGGTCTGGAGATTCGACCAATCGTTCGAATCAGAATGTTTCCGAAATGCGCGGCATCCGGTCATTGTCGTCGGATTGCCGGGAACTTCTCACGTTCCAGAAACAGTAAGCAACATGGACAGGTAGCTCAGATGGTAGAGCAACGGCCTGAAAAGCCGTGTGTCGGCGGTTCAATTCCGCCCCTGTCCACTCAGTGAAGAGAAATTGGATTATTATTTACTAGTAATGTATTGTCCATCTCACTGCCAGCCAACCGTTCATGCGAAAATGCATGAGCGAATGCCTTTCAAATGTGCAATTGTTCAGTTTTGTTTTGATGATTCGGCAGGAATAGAAATGATGAATGTTGTACCTTGTCCGGACATTGATTCTACCGTAATTTCCCCATGGTGATTTTGAATAATTTTTTTACAAATTGGTAACCCGTATCCATGTCCGTTTGGTTTCGTGGTTATTCTTTCCGTAAATAATTTTTCTTTAACCGATGGATCGAGACCCGGTCCATTATCCGCAACAATGAGACGAACGGATTTATTTTCCGCGCTGTACTCAGTCTTGATGGTTATTGTTGCTTCTGCGTTTGCCTCGATAGCATTATTCGCGAGATTCAGTAAGACTTGTTGAATCTGATCCTTATCGCAGTTGATATGAGGAAGCTTCTCATCAGTTGTAAGTACGATCTTTCCTTTCCGGAATTTCTTGAGAGATCGTATAAAAATTGAAAATTTATCCACCAACGCATTGAGATCCATGGGGTATAACTGGGATTTTATACTTGACCGCACAAGGAGATTCTCTGCGAACGTGTGAATCTTAATTATCGATTCTTGTATGTCACTCACATATTTCTGGGAGCTCGGTTTATCGCCCTGTTGAATAAAACGTTGTAATGCTTGCGATTGAAGAGAAACGATTCCGATAATATTGTTTAATTCGTGACTGATTTCTGCAGCCATCTCGCCGCGTAGCGCCATTCGTTCCGATTTGATGATATGGTCATTGGCTTCTTTCAGTTCTTCATAGGTTTTCTTTAAATCTTCGTACAGGCGCGCATTTTGTATAGCCGTTGCAGCCTGACCCGCGAGGATTTCGAACAACCGAAGGATCTCATTTCTATTGATTGCCTGGATGAACCGGCTGTCGACATAAATAACGCCGATGGGTGCATCGTTCGTGGTCAGCGGCGAACACAATATCGTTTGAAGTTCGAGGTTGATTATACTCTGCCGCAACTCGAACCGTTCGTCGTGGAGAGCATCTTCGATGCAGACGGATTCACCGGTGTGATACACATCTTCAAGAACGCTGGCGCTGACCTGAAAATGGTCCGGATGAATCGATGCCCCGTTTTTATCGTGACCGATGACATATTTGAGGCTCCCATTTTTATCAGCAAGCATAAGAAACCCGCGGTCAGCATGAGTGATTCGTATTGCATGATCAATAACGAGAGATAACACATCTGAAACGACCAGAGAAGTGTTGATTTTTCTGGTGATGCTGAGAATCGTTTCTAAATCCTCCGCGCGTGTTCCATTGGTTGGTTCGATAGCACCGGTGTAAGAAACCTGTTGGCGAGAAATCAGTTCATGTATTCGCATAGGTCTATTTCTCCAAGAGTTTAATTTGTTCAGCTGTATTATATATTTCGTGCATTGCCCCGACTTTTTTAAAACAAGAGTGAGCATTCCTGAAAGATTCGATGGCAGATCTTTTTCTCTTGCGGTTTTTTTCCATGACGCCAATCTCGTAGAGGGTTTCGCCCAAATTAAGCTTGTTGTGATATTCCTCGTTGATTCTCATGCTGGATTGAAAGTATGTCATTGCAAGTCCGTATTCTTTCATTTCTCGGAAAATCATTCCCTTCAATTTATACACATCGGCGATGCTCAGCCGGTCCTCGGTTTTCTCAAAATGTTCAAACGCCTGGTTACAAAGCGCCAACGACAGAGCACTGTCCATTTTTCTAAAATAAATATTTGCCTTGCCTAATTGTGCAATTCCTATGAGACCGGGATTGTTGATTTTGACGGACCCTTCGAGACTTCGGTCAAAAGCCCGCAAAGCACTTGAGTAATTTTTTTTCGAAAAGAACGACATCCCTATATTATGCTCGACTTCGGAAATGCGTACGAGATTCCCGGTAGATTCAAACAGGGAAAGCGCCCGTTTATAATTGTTCAAAGCGTTATCGAAATTCCCGGTGATGTTATCGATGATACCGAGGTTCATAGATATTGTTGCTGCGAGTTCATGCTGATGAGACCGCTCCGCGTTGTGAAGAGCATGAGAAAACGATTTGCCTGCTCGTTTCAGCAAACCCTGCTCTCCATACATCGTGCCGAAAAGATTATCCACTTTTGCCAGAGAGGCAACATCACGCAGTTTGGAGAAAACCTTTCTGCTCGCCGTCAAATCTTTTGCGCAATCCTTCCATTTCCCCTGGCGGCAATAGATATCTCCGCGATGGTAGAGAGCTTCGGCAATAAATTCAGGCCGGTTTGTCTGGTTACCATAGTCAAGCGATTCGGCGAGCAACTTTTCTGCACTTCGCAAATCACCGTGCAATGTACAAACATTCGCGATTCCCAGAAGAATGTCTTGATATTCAATTTTCCCGAGACTCTCCCGGCATGTGGTCAAGAGATGATCGAGTGATGTCTGCTTGTGAGAAACAGGTTCCGCAATCCTTGCCGGAGTGCTGATGTTCTTCAGTACCATTTCTTCCATCGAGCGTTCCTTTTTTCGGCACTCGATGAATTTATTGACAATATGCGAGCCGCAACGCTTTTTTACGAAAGTGAGAATTTCTTGATTTGTTTCCTCACCTTCGTAAAAAATATTATTTTTACTTTCTCTGTTCATTGTGTTATACCGTATGCCGCCGGCAAAATTATGTTCAGGTTATCGACCAAACCCGTATCGTGAAAAGTGCGGAACTGTTCCGCCCTCTAAATCGATCGAACCTGTTAAGAGATTGAGCAGAAGATTGAGAACCGGTTCAAGCTGGACATTTCCATTATCTCCGATGCAATAGAAACCTATCCCGGATTGAAGCAGCCCGAGGCCGGTTACGTTGAAATCGAGAGAGGCAGGTTTGTTAAAGACCAACCCTGATGGCTCAAACTGAACGGCGGCATCCGTCGTGTCAAATGTCATCGTAATCGAAACAGCCCGATTCACTGCATGTGGAGGAATAGTAAATACGGCAGCCCTGCTCACGAGGTTTCCATTGGAAGCTCTGTAATTTGCCAGCAAAGTAATTTTACCGCCAAACTCCGGAGTCACGAGTTGCGTCGACGACACAAGATTGCCCTTGCCTTTTCCTTGAGGTAACGGTATAAGATGAACCGTTAATAAATTATTGACCAGGCTTGGTATCGTGACCGGGGCCGATGTATTCTCAGCAGTTCCTCCGGAAACATCCGGAGCGGTCATGTTATCGGTGCGGCATCCACTCATGAAGAGGATGACAATTCCGATGAAGCTCAGAGATAATACAAGTTTTTTGATCATTGTCTTTCCTTTGATGTTGTGTTTAGATGAATAATTGTTCTCTTACCAATAATTACAATGACCGTGCCAAAGAAATTTCCTGTGGCAATTCTGTAAAAGAACATGTTTTCAAAGGAAAGCAATTGAACATTTCTGTAACACCACATGGGAGTGTACGAAGTCCGGTGACAGTAAACACATTTTTCACCAACAATGGAAAATTTTGGTTTTTGAGGTCGGTGTTCATTGTCCGTTTCATGTTGACCCCTATCAAGTTTTGTATTGTTTTATTACAAATGCTCATGAGAGTTTCTTTATTCGTATTAATCTTCAGCATTATGGAGAATACGATCGAGACGGGGACGCGAAATTCTGAGAATATATGCCGCTCTGCTTTTGTTTCCACCGACATGATCCAAAACTATCAGAGCCAATTTACGCTGGACATCGTCTATCGCAGCTTCCTTCATAGGAACGGTCAGCGTAAGAACGTCATTGTCAGGCGGGAAGCCATTTATATGAACTCGTTGTCCATCTGCACTGCTGTTTGAATTCTTATTTTCCGATGAAAGCAAAAATTCAAAATCTTGTTCCGTGAGCCATTCGTGCTCTTCTAATAAGACAGCGCGTTCAATGCTATGCTTGAGTTCCCGGATATTTCCTTCCCAGGGGTTTTCCTGCAAAACATGAAATGCTTCGGGCGTTATACCGGCTATTTTTTTGTCATAAATTTTGTTGAAAATTCCTATAAAGACATCCGCAAGCAAAGGAATATCTTCTTTTCGATTCCGGAGCGGGGGAATTTCCAACGGAATAATTTTCAACCGGTGATATAAATCCTTTCTAAAATGGCCGGATTTCATCTTTGCATCGAGGTCGACACTTGTGGCGGCGATAATTCTTGCCTTTACCGGTATGTCTTTTATTCCTCCCAACCGTCGCATGGTTCGGCTCTCGATGACCTTTAAGAGTTTCGATTGCATTCCCATGGAGATATCGCCTATCTCATCGAGAAAAATGCTTCCGTCTCCCGCGATCTCAAAAAGGCCTTGCTTTTTTTCCCGTGCGTCAGTAAAAGCACCTTTTTCAAATCCGAATAACTCCGATTCGAGGAGCGTTTCCGGCAGGGCGGAACAGGCAATGTCGACAAATGGAGCCGAGCTATTCCTGCTATTGAAATGAATCGCCCTTGCGAGAAGTTCCTTTCCCGTTCCGGTTTCGCCCGTGATTAATACGGTCATCAAAGGGTTTGCAATAACCTTCTTCGCGCGGTGAAGGATATCGCGAAGTTGAGGTGAGGTTCCGATGATCTGGCTAAAGTCGAATGCCTGGTGTTGAAGTTCGACGAACCGTTTATGGCTTTGCGTCGATTGCCATTCTTGAAAAAGCTGTTGTGTTTTTTCTCCCAACTGTCGTGAGTCTTCGGGGAGAGCATAATATCCCGAAGCCCCTAAACTCATTAAATCGACAACTTCACGGTGATTTGCGGACGTTGCAATCATGAAGAATGGAATAGTGGGAAATTGTGTCCGGAACTCCGGTACGACATCGTTGATAACTCCATTATCCAGCGATGCATCGATAAATACGATACTCGGCGGAGAGAACATCGCCCGGCTCGTCAAGAAACGAGGAGATGATGTAAACTGGATATGAATTTCATCCGCTTCGGCGAGATATTTCCGGACATTGCCGATGAGTTCTTTTCTTCCACACAACAAAATTTTAAATTGCGCTTTTGACACTCTCATAATGCGATATCTCCTTCATTGGACAATGCAACGGTTCCAATCGCCTGTTGGTGTATATGATGTGGTGTTCTCGAAGCAAGAAAAATTGCACGCCCTTCGGTCGAAGTGATCTTTGATGAAAAATAGTCGATGATGGATTGTGCTATGCCGAAATGTTCCTGAGCTTTTTCCAAATTCCCGCGATGCTCGTATTCTTTTCCAAGCTCCCCATAGAGTTTCCACGTAATCTCAATAACATGCTCATTTTCGAGCGCAGCGACGCCGTGGCGGAAATACATAATCGGCTGATCGAAACCGTTCTGTTTTCTTTTGTGGCGGGCAAGACAACCTAACAGGTAATATATTTCGGCCTGAAGAAACCGAGGTAAAGACTGAATCTTGTTATCGGCAATTTCTTTTACCAATAACGTCGCTTCATCGATACGGTCAAGACGGAGAAACGTTTCGGCTTTTCGGAGGGACAGTTGGATGATTCTCTCTTCCGCACTTTCCGTCCCACAGGTAAAAGCGCCTTCGATCGAAGAAAATTCTTTTGTGGAAATCTCAAATTCTTCCAATGCTGCCTGGTATTCTTCCCGATCTCTGTGCCAATGGCCCTTCAAATAATGATAAAAAGGAATAAGTGTCGAAAGTTTTTGCCTTTGAATAATTTCGTTCGCTCGCTCAAGGAATATTTGCGTTGTGGGCATTAACCCGATACTGAAATTTGCCTGCGCTATTTCCAGAAGTGTTTGGCAAATCCCGATTGCTTCTTGCATTTCAGTGTAGATAGCAAGAGCGGTATTCCAGTGCGTACACGACAATTCATAGTTTCCTTCAGCATATTCGACTTCGCCCAGGTTGGTTAATGAGAAGGCAATGCCTTTTTTCGATTGCAACAGAGAAAAGATCTCCTGTGCCTGTCTGTAGTGTACCCGTGCATTTTCATAATCCCGTAATTTGAAGTGTGCAATACCGATGTTATTGAGTATCAGTGCCCGATCATGCTGCATGGTTTGATCGGTGGCGAGAAGTAACGCATCTCCCCACGATTCCAAAGCTCCCTGATTATCTCCCATGGCACTCATTACGTTGCCGACATTATTAAAGGACGAAATAATTTTTCCTGTATCGTGGCAATCCTGATATATATGCAATGCGCACCGGAAGCGTTCGAGAGATTCTTGAAAATTGCCCTGATAAAATTGGGCTATACCCAGATCTGTTTCGACTAAAGCGACGCGGTGCGGATTGGAAAATCCCAAAGCAAGATTCTTTTGAATATTTCCAAGCCGGATAGCGTCCTCGAAAAATCCTTCTGCAACTTTCAGCGAAATGATTTCTTGCTGAATGTCGAATCTGTCAAAATCATCGATCGAGAATTGCGCGGCTTTTTCAAAATGATGCAATGCCATACTATTATCGCCGATTCGGGTAAATGATTTGCCGAGATTCTTGTGAATATGGACATGTTGCATATCCTCTGTCGGCAAATATGTCAGGATTTCTTCGTAAATCTTGATGCTATCTGCATCTCGGCCCGCAGACATGTCGTTTTGTGCAAGTTTTTGAAGCAGAGAGATTTCATTTTGGCGGCACACTGTGTTCGAAGTAAGAACTTTATTATACAAATTTATCGCAGCAGCAAAATTCCCTTCCATGCCGGCGAGGTTCGCAGCAATGATAAAGCATTCTTTCGCTTTTTCACGTTCACCGGACAATTCATGATGCCGCGCAAGCTCGGAATAATCCGGCCAGTTATTTGCTTTTCTCATTTTCTCCCATTGTGTAGCAATAGCAAAGTGCAGATTTTTTTTATTCTGTTGATCAAGGAGAGAATAGAGATAATTCTGAAAGCCACGGAGCCGGATTTTATACCGCTGTCCGTTTTCAATAGAAAGTAAAACTCCTTCGCGTTCAAGTGAAACGAGAATGTTATTCAACCGAGTTTGATCAAAAGGGAGTAACGATTGAAGAAGTTCGATGCACGGCGGATTATCGAAACAGGACATGGTTTCCAAAACTGTTATTTCGTCTTTTTGGAATCGTTTCGTTTGTGTTGAAAAAATATTCGCAAGGTTTTGTGAGAAAAGGTGACAAAGTTCCGACTCCATTGCTCTGAGGATTTCCGATTTCTGAAAAAGAGCCAATGGAATAGCGCTGACGAGAGAACGAATTTCCTCGATCACAATGTGAGGGTTTCCCCCGTACAATTCGTAATTCCTTTCTATAAACTCTTCTGAAATTACTCCGGTACCGAATTCTCGAACATAAAGTTTTTTGACTTCTTGTTGAGACAGTTCTATTTGGATACCGATTCTTTCTGCTTCTCGTCCGATAACAGTATTTTTCAATACAGTGATCAATCCTTCTTTTATCTCGCTTTCATGTTTGGACGAAGCGAATGTTGTCAATACTTCACGTGCCGAACGATACCGATCATCGGAATTTTTTTTGCACAATCGTTCGATAATTTCCGGAAGAAGTGATGATGCTTCATTGTATTGATTCGGTTTCGGCAAATTCTTTGTGATAATGTTCTTGAAAAGGTCGACCGGAGTATTTCCTTGAAATGGACATGTTCCTTCCCAGAGATGGTAGAACGTTGCTCCGAGTGAGTACAGATCGATCCTCTCGTCAAATGGTTTTCCCTGGAGTAATTCAGGCGCAACATAGTCCGGTGTTCCACGCAATTGGACATCTTCCGTCACTTCAGTTCTCGCAGTGCTGAAACCGAAATCGATAAGTTTGCATGAGATGAATGATGGTTCACGTTCAGAATTTTTTTCATTATGAACAATGAAGATGTTTTGTGGTTTGATGTCATAATGGATTATGCCTTCTCGATGCATGAGATCGAGAGTAAGAAGAATTTGGATGAAGGCTTTTTCCAGTAAGGCTGCCTTTGTTTTTCCTTGAGGGATTTGTTGAAAATATGCTAAAGCATCGCATCCCGGAAGGTATTCCATTGAGTAATAGTAACGGTTGATGAACCGGGTCTCATCTGAGCTCAACACTTTTCCGAATTCGAATACCCGGATAAGATTTGGATGATTGATCTGAGAAAGTATCGTAAACTCTTTTCGAATATTTTCTTCGTTGACGGCTCGGTCCGGATTGATAAATTTTATTGCAAGTATTTTGTCGACGACACTGTCGTATGCACGAAATACTTCTCCGGAGCCTCCTTCCCCGATTTGTTCCAAAAGTTTGTATTTTTGGTTAATCATCCGAACCACCGGCAAAAACGTTTCTTCCCTGATGAAATTCCTCTGAAAACCGATTCACAGAGAGCATGAAGAGCGTGAGGGCAATTCCCGGAAATATTCCAACCCACCATCCAGTTTGAATGTAAGCAAGAGATTCGCCGATCATATTCCCGATACTTGGAGTCGGCGGCTGGATGCCGAGACCGAGAAAGCTTAACGATGCTTCGGCAAGAATGACATTACCGAGTTGTAACACCGTGGCAACCGCAATTGTCGGTAATATATTGGGAATAAAATGCTGCAATATAATTTGCACTCTTGACCTGCCGAGCATGCGAGCGACAACGATAAATTCTCTGTCACGAAGCATCACGACTTCACCGCGAATCATCCGTGCAATGCTCATCCACCCGGTGCCCGCAAGAATGAGAATAAGCAGCGATGTGGAATTTCCAAGAAAAGCAACGACGGCAATAACCAGAAACAGTGAAGGAACGGCAAGAAATAAATCGACAATTCGCATGAGTATGTTGTCAAGCCATTTTTGTCTTGCATACCCGGCGAGGAATCCAATAGTCGTTCCGAAGAGTAGGGAAATCACCGTGGCACTTGCACCGACCAGAAGAGAAATCCGTATTCCGTACAATATCCGGCTGAAAACATCCCTTCCCAGATTGTCGGTCCCTAAAAGAAAAATAATATTTGTTTTACCGGAACCATCAATTGCCGATCGGGAAATATATTGTTGCTCCTCGTCAAGCAGATCGGCATTTACTTTGGTTAATAAATTTTCAATGATACCGTTATTCGTTTGTTCCAAACCCGACTGTTTGACATGGGAGGATGGCATCTGATGAGCAATATAACCATGTTCGAATGGCATGAGAAGACGCGTTGTCCGAAGATCACTCTGCAAAGAGGGATTGCAGGGGGCGATGAAAGGAGCTTCGATTGTAATGAATATATATGCTATGATGATAAAGAAGCTAACTTCAGCACCCTTGTTTTGACAAATATGTCTGATAAAATTATTCGTTGAAACGGGAGCTTTCAATGCAGACCGGTTACGGAATACATTTCTGATAACCGAGATCCAGATGAATACCCAAACAACTGCTGCGATCCAGTACTCGACAAGGCCGTGCCATCGCAGAATGTTTTCTTGATCAAAAATTGAAACAACAAGAAAACCGGCTGAGAGAATCACGGAAGCAACACTTGCCAAAATAATATTCCATTTCCACCATGAAACAATAGAAAGAATCAGGGCGAGTGCATAGAAAGCAAGCTTCCTTTGATTTCGCTGTTGAAATTCAAGATGCTGACCGGATGTCAAAGCCGGATGTGCGGGGGGCATCTTCATGCTTTCATTCGAATTCGAGGATCAATAATGACGTAAAGAAAGTCTGCAACAAAATTGCCGATGATGACGACAACGCCCGACACAATTGTGCATCCCATGATGAGGGGATAATCTCTTGACACAATAGCCATGACGGTAAGCCGGCCCATTCCGGGCCAGGAAAAAATGGTTTCCGTGACCAGGGCTCCGGTGAGCAGCGTCCCGAGTTCGAGTCCAACAAGTGTCAGGACTGGTCCAAGAGCATTGGGAAGCTCGTAATAATACGATAATCTTCGTTTCGATATCCCGAAACTTCGGGCATACGTTATAAATTCTTCATTCTGAAGCTTCGATAAATTTGTTCGGAAAAACCGGGTCATTGCTGCCGCTCCCGGAAAAGCAACGGTCAAAGCGGGGAGAGTGATATGCTTAAGAAAATCGATGAATCTTTCTCCGGCAGATAATTCGCCGGCATTTATCGAAAACATTTGAGATGAAGGGAATAATCGGAACGAAAAGGAAAACAGTGCTAAAAGGACTAAACCGATCCAAAACGTCGGGATCGTGAAAAGGAGCAGGCTGGTTTGTGAAATACACCGATCGAGAATATTATTCGGATGCCGGATTGAAATTATTCCGAGCGAAATACCGATAACAAGCTCCATGACAAGAGCTGCCAACGTGAGTATGACCGTGTTTGGAAGAAATGAACCGATCAATTCGCTGACAGGACGACGGTGTGTGATCGAAATACCGAGATTTCCTGAAAAACAATTCTTTATCCACGCCATGTATTGTGTTACAAGGGGTTTATCTAAGCCAAAGTTTTTTTGCAATTCTCTGCCGACGGATGGTGGGATCGTCGGTGATAGTATTGAAGAAACGGGATTGCCGGGAGCCATATGAGCCATGATAAAGACAAATGTTACTAAACATCCCAGGATGATGAACCCGCCAAGAATTCGTTTAACGACGAATTTTATTATGTCGGTATTATCGGTTCTCATTTATCATATAACGATAATTCGTGATGGATTTTTTTCGTCATCATTTGATATACCAATCGCCGGCATGATACGAAACTCCCAATATGCCCATTTGAGTACCGTGAATTCGTTTGTTGACGGCAACAAGATCGTTCATCCAATACAAGAACGTGCAGGGTTGGTTTTGGTGCAGTATGACTTGAAATTCCTTCCACTCGCCTGCGTAGTCCGTTTCTTTGCCGATCTGCCGGGCTCCGGTTAATATTTCGTCGACTCGTTTATTCCGGAATGATGTAATATTGAATCGGGCCTTCTGCAAATCGCTTCCCCAAAATTCGTCGAGCTGCATTTGCAGTGGTACACTGAAACCGGCTATACAAGCATCGAATTTTTTTTCCATGATGTTGTTCCAGAATACCGATCGTTCTAATTGTTCAATTTTTACTTCGATCTTGATTGCTTTGAGCTGACTTTGAACGATCGTTGCAATCGTCGACCGGAATTCGTCGCCGGATGGTATGGTGAGAGTGAAGGAAAACTTTTTTCCATTTTTTTCCAGTACTCCATTGTTCTGCGGGTCATGCCATCCCGCTTTGGCAAGCAGACTGCTCGCAACATCAGGGTCAAAAGGAAGCGGTTGTATGGTATCGTTGTATGCCCATCGGAATAAAGGAGAAATGGGACCGATCGATTCACGTCCATAGGATTGAAGGTATGAATCAATAATTTCTTTCCTGTTGATTGCCATGGTTAATGCCCGCCGGACTTGAAGATCTCCAAAAAGAGGATTGGAGATTACCTTCCTACCTTTTGATTGCTCGTATGCGGAAGGATCGATATTGTTCCAATTGATCGCATCATAAAATCGCTCACCGATGGAAATAATATCGAGATTTGAATTTTTTTTCTGGATCCTCACTGCGTCTTCGACATTGATGTACGGGAAAATATCGATGTCACCCGACGTCAGCTGCATTAGCCGTGTGTGGTAATCCGGAATAACGCGATAGATTAATTCTGAAATTTTTGCCGGCGACAACAACATGCAGGTACGGTTAGCTGCGAGCTCAATTTGTTCCATCGGTTTCCATGATTTCAACATAAATGGTCCGGCGCTCAACGGGTAATGGCTGATGGAATCTTCGTGAAGTGAAGCCCTCGGAATTTTTTCGACGATATGGGAAGGCAGTATCGGCAATCCTGCATCAAAAAGTTGACCCGGATATACGTGGTCAAAATGAAATACGATCGTGCTGTCGTTGATGCATTCAATCGCTTCTTTAATATTTAAAATGCCGTCGTGTGATTTGCGAAGCATTTCCACAGAAGATTGACGGACACTGGCAACAGTCGTATCAGCATATAATTCATAAGAATATTGAACATCATGTGCCGTTAATGGGACGCCGTCGGACCAAACCATGTGAGACCGAAGGTGAAAAATAATGTCCTTCCCGTCGCCGGAAAAGTCCCAAGACCGGGCAATCAACGGTTGATATTCTAATTTTCCACTATTTGAATTGAAACTGGAGCCTGTGAGTGCAGGGTAGAGGAGGTCGTTAATCTCGCCAGCGTTTTCATCTTCAGCGAAGAGAGGATTAAAACTATCAATATCTCCCTCGATTCCCACGATAATGTGGTCATTCGGTCTGGGGATTTTGATCGGTTTCCTTTTTCGAACAACCTAAAAGAAATATTGGAACCACTAAACTTACGAGTAAGATAAGTTTAGACATCCTGCAATATGTTGAACGAAGAACAAAGACTTCTAAATTCATAAAAGTCACCTTTGATAAAAAAGTTGTCATAATCTAATGAGTTTTCGATGGTTTGTCAATAATGATGTAATATTCTGTTACGTGTGTCACATTTCGTTACAACAAAATTGAAATTTGAATCAGTTTTGACTACCATGATTCTGCAATTATTTTGGTGAAGGAACGGAACAAATGGGTTTATTAGATCTGAAAAATGTTGATGTTGAACATTGCGACCAGGACAACGTGAAAACTTTGGTTCACGATGTTTCGTTTTCTGTAGAAGAAAGTGAGGTTGTTGTGGTCGTGGGTGCGAGCGGGTGTGGCAAAACAACAATCCTTCGATCGGTTACCCGATTGTTTTCTCCGGCCTCGAATTTGTCCATCCGGGGTAAGATAGAATTTCGGGGTGAAAATATTCTTACAATGTCCGATGACAGATTAAATGAGATACGGCATACTTCCATCAGACACATTTTTCAAGAACCGGCATTAGTGTTCAACCCTGTATTGCGCATTGAATCTCAATTACGGCTATTATTTCCCGACAATACGAATGAAGTACAAAACGACGTGTATTGTTTTCTCAAAGAACTCGGAATGGAACGACCTCAGGAAGTTCTTCGGTTATTTCCACACCAATTGAGTACCGGAATGCTGCAACGAATTGCTATAGCCATATCGGTTGCATCGAAGCCGGCGATTCTTCTGGCGGATGAGCCGACCAGCGCCGTTGATGCAAATCATCGGTCACGAATTCTCACATTATTAGTTTCTCATTGTAAATCCGCCGGCATGGGACTGATCATATCCACACACGATCTCCATATCGCCCGCCGTTATGCCGATACGGTCATCGTTATGTTTGGCGGGAGAATTGTCGAAAAATCTCCGGCTCAGAAGTTTCTTGATCGACCGATCCACCCATACTCCCGAATGCTGGTTTCCAAATTACTTCGAGGGGAAAAAATAAAACAATTTCCGGTTTATGAATCATATCACGTATAATGTCTCTGCTCGAAGTAAAGAACCTTTCATTTGAAATACAATCTCACCGGGTCTTTGCGAAGAACCGAAAGTCCATTTTTCATGATGTCAATCTGTCGATCGATGAAGGTACAACACTCGGTCTGATCGGAGAAAGCGGTTGTGGAAAAACAACTCTTGCCCGATGTATCGCAGGGCTTTTAGAGCCGACTGCCGGTGCAATTCAATTTCGGGGGACTACTATTTTTCCACTTATACCAAATAGGGAAGAGGTCGGAACCGATATCCAGCTCCTTTTTCAAAACCACACAGCTTCCCTTGATCCTCTTATGACGATTGAGCAATCCCTTTTGGAGGGTGTAAAGAAGAAC
>CAVQPS010000013.1:0-56532 GCA_963714795.1 uncultured Ignavibacteriales bacterium
CGTGCATACTTTTCGTTCATCAACAGACCGTTGATCAATTCGAAAGGTGAAAATACCAGTGCGATCTTCGGCTTTGTCAATACGCTGATGAAAATTCTGAATGACGATAAACCGGATCATATCGCAGTCGTGTTTGATACCAAAGAACCGACATTCCGCCATATCATGTACGACCAGTACAAAGCGACACGCGAGAAAATGCCGGAAGACATGGCTGGACAGCTTGATAAGCTGAAGGAAGTTGTTCAATCATTCAATGTTCCTATTATCGAAAAACCGGGATACGAAGCGGATGACGTTATGGGTACACTCGCCCGCCGCGCGGAACGGCAAAATATCGAAACATATCTCGTTACCGGCGATAAAGATTTCATGCAACTTGTTTCGCCGTTGATAAAAATATACAAGCCGGGCAAACAGGGAGACGAATGGGAAGTACTCGACGAAACGGCGGTGTTCCAAAAATTCGGCGTGAAACCGGAATTCGTGATCGACGTGCTCGGACTTATCGGGGATAAATCGGATAATGTGCCCGGCGTGTACGGCGTCGGCGAAAAAACGGCGATACCGCTCGTGCAGGAATTCGGAACGATTGAAAACATCATCAATAATATAGAGAAGATTCCGCAGAAGGGACTTCGGCAAAAACTGAACGACCGCAAAAATGACGCTTTTCTCTCGAAGAAGCTTGTGACGATCGATATCAATGTTCCGGTCGATATCGATTTCCATCATCTCAACGCAAAACCGAAAGATACATCACGTCTTATTCAGTTATTTACCTCGTTGGAATTCCGATCGCTGACAAGAAAATTGTCTGAAGAATCCGTGCCGGAACCGGTAGAATTCGATACGGCAACATTGGAATACAAAACCATTCTCGATACTCCCCACACGTATCACACCGTCACCACCGAGAAAGAATTGCGGACACTTGCCAAAACATTGAGCAAATCCCCCGTCATCGTTTTCGATACCGAAACAACGTCGACAGAAGCTCTTACTGCGGAGTTGGTCGGCATTTCCTGTTCGATTAAAGCCGGCGAAGCATGGTATATTCCGGTTCACACAAACGAGAAAATTTTTTCGGAGATCGATACAGACGAGCAGAACGATTTATTCCTTCCACCAAGTCAAAAGGAAAAAGGAAAAAAGAAAAACCGCTCAACGGAATTAGATGAACAAAATTCGGTCGGATTACCGCTTGATCTCATTCGAGAGATTCTCGGTCCTATTTTTGCAAACAAGAAAATAAAAAAAGTCGGACAGAATATTAAGTACGATATGCTCGTTCTTGCTTCGCACGGAATGGAAACGAACGGAATATCATTCGACACGATGGTCGCAAATTACGTCCTACGCCCGGACGGGCAACACAACATGGATGCCATGGCGATGGAACATCTCTCCTACCGTCCGATCTCGTTCGACGATCTCACGGGCACCGGAAAAGACCGGAAGGATATCCGTGAAATTGAGATCGAAAAAGTTGCGGAATATTCCGCCGAAGATGCCGACATTACATTGCAATTGTATGAATCGCTTTCACCAAAACTGTTACAGGTTCAATTAGGAAAGTTATGCGATGAAATCGAGTTTCCGCTCATTTCCGTACTTGCACAGATGGAGCAAACCGGCGTCGCGCTCGATGTCCGCTATCTTTCCGATCTTTCGAAAGAAATGGAACGCACGCTCGATAATCTGACATCGACAATTTGTTCGATGGCAGGAGAAACATTCAATATCAATTCCACCCAGCAACTCAGCAAAATATTGTTCGAAAAACTGAAGCTCTCGACGGTGCGGAAAACAAAGACCGGCTTTTCGACCGATGTCGGTGTTCTTGAAACGCTTCGCCACGAACATCCGATCATCGAACAGATGCTGGAATACCGCCAGATTCAGAAATTGAAATCGACGTATGTCGATGCGCTTCCGGCGCTCATCAATCCGAAAACTGGAAGAGTGCATACCTCGTTCAACCAGACGATTGCGGCAACGGGACGGCTTTCGAGCAGTAATCCGAACCTGCAGAATATTCCGATCCGGACGGAAATGGGGCGCGGCCTCCGGAAGGCATTCATTGCCGAGAAAAAGAATTTTCGCATCCTTTCGGCGGATTATTCGCAAATCGAATTGCGCATCATGGCGCACGTCAGCAGTGACGACGGATTGCAGGTAGCATTTCGCAACGATGAAGATATTCATGCCACCACGGCGGCGAAAGTGTTCGGTGTGCAGCTCGCCGGCGTGACGAACGATATGCGCCGCAAAGCAAAGGAAGTCAATTTCGGCATCATGTACGGCATCGGTCCGTTCGGACTCGCCACACGGCTCGACATCGCACAGTCGGAAGCAAAAGAAATCATTACAAAATATTTCGAACGGTTTCCGAAAGTCAATCAATATATCCACGACACGATTCAGAAAGCCCGTGCCGACGGATACGTCAGCACGCTTCTCGGGCGGCGGCGGTATCTTCCCGACATCACCAGTAAAAATTATAATATCCGCGGAAACGCCGAGCGGCAGGCGATCAATATGCCGATCCAGGGAACTGCGGCAGACATGATAAAGCTTGCGATGATCAGAATTCATGAGACGTTGAAGAACAAAAACATGTCGACAGCCATGATCCTGCAAGTTCATGACGAATTGGTATTCGAAGTACCCGCCGATGAAGAACAACAATCATCGAAAATTATTTTGAATGAAATGAAAGTCGCTTTGCCTCTATCGGTTCCGATCCATGTCGAAATCGGTATCGGGAAAAACTGGCTGGAAGCTCATTAAGCACCGGTATTTTTCATCATTCTTTCCCCATTTCCACCCTCTTGATAATCCTTTCCTATTTCTCTATATTCGGAATATTTATTTTTCAGACAATGTCAAACGAAAACACACATACCGTTATAGCAAAACCCGTCTCAGCTTGCCCGCCGGCTGGGATGGTTCGATGCGACGATGATCGTCATGGGCGGAATCATCGGTTCCGGAATTTTCATCAATCCGTATGTCGTCGCGACACAGGTTCATACACCGGTATTAATTCTCGGCGTGTGGCTTCTCGGAGGAGTTACGGCGTCTTATCGGTGCATTTATTTATTCCGAGCTTGCATCGATTCTGCCGAAGGTCGGAGGGCAGTATGCCTACATGCGGGAAGCATATCATCCCGCAGTCGCTTTCGTCTTCGGCTGGGCGCTGTTGCTTGTTACCCAAACCGGTGGAATGGCTGCAGTAGCAATTACGTTTGCGCGATATTTCATCCAGTTAACGCAGATCCCGATGCCTGATTGGCTGATTGCCTCGCTGGCACTAGCTTTTCTCACGATCATCAATTGCCTCGGTGTCCGGACCGGAAGCACGTTTCAAAATATCATGATGATATTAAAAATTCTTGCCATAGCGATGCTCGTCATTATCGGATTCACTGCCGCACACGGGTCCAATATTTCCCTGACGCCGGCGATCGATCAACCGCTCTCATTCGGTTTGCTTGCCGCCATCGGCGCTGCGATGATTCCGGTATTATTTGCATACGGCGGATGGCAGACGTCCAATTTTATTGCCGGCGAAATTCAGGAACCGAAAAAAAACCTGCCGCGCGGGCTTCTTCTGGGTGTTACCGGCGTTATCATCCTGTATCTTGCAGTCAACATTCTTTCGATTGCGGTGTTGGGGGTTCACGATCTTGCTCATACGTCAACGCCTGCAACGGAAGTGATGCGGCGGGCAATCGGCGAACCGGGCGTCCGGTTGATTTCTATCGGCATCACGATTTCAACGCTCGGATTTTTAAGTCAGGGGATGCTGACGGCACCGCGGGTCTATTTTGCCATGGCGGAAGACGGAGTTTTTTTCAAACGTGTCGCACATATTGATCCGCGGACCAAAGCTCCCGTCATCGCAATTGTTGTTCAGGGCATCATGGCAATCATTATTACGCTGTCCGGCACGTACGAACAAATTCTCAACTTCGTCGTCTCGACCGATTTCATTTTTTTCGGTTTGACGGCCACGACCATCTTCGTTTTTCGAAAACGTGAACGAATGAACGGCTTGCACGATGATGCTTTCAAAACACCGTGGCATCCGTTTACCACACTATTCTTTATCATCGTTTGCTGGCTTGTCGTTTTGAGTACAATTCTGACATACCCGGCAAACAGTCTCATCGGCATCGGTATTATGGTTACAGGAATTCCTGTATACTTTTTCTGGAAGGGAACAAAGCAATGAAACAACCGCAGCGGGTCATGAGTTCACCGTACATGCAATGGGCAAAGAGTCAGGCACATGCGAAATACAATCTCGGAACGAGCGGCATCATCAATTATCCGTTGTCCGACCTTCCCGTTTCCCTGGACGACCTGGAAATTACCGGCAACAGTTATTACGGATATCCTCCGCTTCTCGAAGCGCTGGCGGAACATTGCAGTGTAACGACCGATCGTATTTTCACGACACTCGGCACCTCGATGGCAAACCATCTTGCCATGGCGGTCATGCTGGAACCGGGCGATGAAATTCTTATCGAAGAACCGACATACGAGCTCCTGCTGTCGACTGCCGGATATCTCGGTTTAACAATCAAACGGTTTCCCCGCCGCGCCGAACAACATTTTCAGATCGACCTCGATACGCTCGCGCATGCCATTACGCCCCGGACAAAACTGATCGTCATTACGAATCTCCATAATCCGACCGGCGCGTATACCGACGAAGCAACGCTAACACAAATCGGAAAAATCGCACGCGTGAGCGATGCAAAAGTGTTGGTCGATGAAGTATACCTGGAAGCTGCGTACGACGTCAGCCCGCGTTCATCGGTCAATCTCGGCAATGAATTTATCGTGACGAACAGCTTGACGAAAGTCTACGGATCTCAGCGGCCTCCGGTGCGGATGGATCCTTGCGGGAGCGGAAATCATCAAACGGCTCTGGCTGCTGAACGATCTGTTCAATGTCAATCATTCCCATCCTTCCGAATTGCTCGAGCGTTATCGCATTACAAAACATCGATCAAATTCTGAATCGCACGAAATCGATTCTCGAATCGAACCGAACGATCCTCAATCAGTTTCTCGATTCCCGCGACGATCTGGAAACTTCCCGCATGAAATTCGGAACTACCGTTTTCCCGCGGCTGCTGAAAGGAAATGTCGACGCATTTTGCACTCTGCTCCATGACCGCTACGAAACATTGGTTGTACCGGGCAGATTTTTTGAAATGCCGCATCACATCCGGATCGGTTTAGGAATACAGCAGGAAGAATTTCGGGAAGGAATTGTTCGGATTGCGGAAGCGCTGGATAAAATCAAAAAATAATTTTGGTGTTTACACACGCGGCGGTTCGGTACGCCGCCGGAAAATCACTCCCAGCCCGAGGAGGATAAGAACGATGGGCCAATACATTCGCACGGCAGACCAAATATCCCAGTAATAAAAATAGCCGTAGTCGGCTAAAAAAAACGCCGTGCCCGTACCGGCAAAGAGCAAAGCGGGAATGATATAAAACCAATCGCGTGTATTGTTGACGAAAAGCATCAGAAACCCGATCCCGACCACGATAAATGTCGCCGGGGCAAACACGTGTGCTTCAATCTCGATGATTTCCGACGAGCGCAAGACAAAAAAGAGCGAATAAAGAAATAACACCGTTCCCCAGAAAATTTTCCCCCGGCGGTTCGCAGAAAACCCGCGGCCGGCAATCACCAATCCCATCAACACCATCAACAGCCAGAAGATCGTGAAAAAACCGATCTCGATGACATGTAGCTTGCGGAGAAGAACCGATACTCCGAAGACAATCAACACGATGCCGACCCAGGGAATTTTTTGAGAATTTTTACTCATCATGGATTTTCCTTATATCGAAGTCATCGTTGGTTTTTCTTCATGAACGATGACACCGAGGATGATGTACAACAACAGTGCCCACCCCACCGAGCCGAGCACCATCAGGACAAATATGAGGCGAACGATCGTCGAATCCATAGAAAAATATTTTGCAAGACCGCCGCAGACACCGAACAATTTCCGGTCGGAAATCGACCGTCTGAATTCTTTGTGAACGGGAGGCGATTGGTTCAAATTTCCGTCTACTTCCGCTGCCCCGGTTGGCTGTGATTTCCGGGAATCTTTCGTCGTGTGCATATAGATGAAAAATCCGCCGATAAGGATCAGCAGAACCGGCAATGTAACGGTCCGCGAAAAGCCCCACCAGCTGAATTCCTCGAACCAGCCGAGATTGATCATCAAAATAAAAGCACCGATGAGCATGATCAATATGCCGAAAAATCTTCGCCGGTCTGCAGACGATGCGGAAGTTTGTGTCGCCGACGTCGGTTGCGGATTCATGAGATGCTCGGGATTTACCGGCATGACGATCATCCCGACGATATAAAGTATGATACCCGAACCGCCGAGCAATGTTATCATCACCCACAATAACCGGACGATGGTCGGATCGACTTCAAAATATTCGGCAATACCGCCGCACACGCCGTCGATAAAACGATTGCGCCGGGACTTGTATAATTTCCGTGCGGGCGGATTTACGGGATCTATGTTATTCGTTGTTTCCATAACCTTCTACTACAGCTTACGTTGCCATTTATCAAATGTTTCGTTCAATATCAAACCGCTACGCCAAATTCAATAAAAATGCCGATTGAAAACGATTATCAATCGGCACAGCTTGCTCATCATCACATTCAATGTTAGACTTCCATGATTTCTTTTTCTTTGATGACCACCAACCCGTCAGCATCTTTGATAAATTTATCGGTCATCTTTTGCACATCAATCTCGGCACGTTTGCGTTCATCCTCGGAAAAATGTTCTGCTTTTTCGGATTTCTTCAGATGCTCAATGGCATCCCGGCGGATATTCCGGATGGCAATTTTACCTTCTTCGGCAAATTTTTTCACGAGCTTTACCAGTTCTTTACGGCGTTCTTCGTTCAGCGGCGGAACGGGAACACGGACAATCTGGCCGTCGGCAACAGGATTCAATCCAAGATTGGCTGCAATAATCGCTTTATCGATCGCACCGACCATATTTTTATCCCACGGCTGAACAGCGATCGTGTGAACATCGTGAACGCTCACATTCGCGACCTGACTCAGCGGAGTCATGGACCCGTAATAATCCACTTTGATACCGTCCAGAAGCGCGGTCGTCGCTTTGCCCGTCCGGATCTTGATAAATTCCTGTCGGATGACTTCCACCGCTTTGTGCATTTTATCTTCTGTCTGCTTGAGAATTTCTTTAATCATTGTTGTTCCCTTTCATGAGGAATGGATCGACTCACGCTCGTTTGGATTTAAGAGATGGAGAAACAACCGAACCGATTTTTTTTCCCGCAATCAATTTTTTCAGATTGCCCGCAATATTCATGTTGAAAACAACGATCGGCATCTTGTTTTCCTTGCAGAGTGTAATGGCTGTCAGGTCCATCACTTTCAAATCTTTTTCAAGAACATCCTGATAGGAAATTTCCTGAAAACGGAACGCATGGGGATTTTTTTCCGGATCGGAATCATAAATACCGTCGACGCGCGTACCTTTAATAATAACGTCGGCATTTATTTCCACGGCACGAAGAGCCGCGGCGGTATCCGTTGTAAAATAGGGATTGCCGGTTCCCGCACCGAAAATAACGACACGTCCTTTTTCCAGATGGCGGATTGCGCGGCGACGGATAAACGGCTCCGCAATTTCTTCCATCGTGATCGGACTAAGCAGGCGGGTGAAAATTCCTTCATGCTCGAGAGCGCTTTGGAGGGCAAGCCCGTTAATGATCGTCGCAAGCATTCCCATGTGATCGCCGGTGACTTTATCGACACCGTCGGAAGAGTTTTCGACACCCCGATAAATATTGCCGCCGCCGATAACGATCCCGATCCCGACGCCCTTTTTCTGGATTTCGCCAATCTCCACGGCAAACCTGTGAAGCACTTTCGGATCGATACCGAACGGTTTCTCTCCCATCAGCGCTTCGCCGCTGACTTTTAACAGGATACGTTTATATTTTTTCATGTGCCCCGATGTGGAAAATCGAACATGAACAACGGCATAACGGTTGCAAGACGCCTACGAATTCGTTCAGACATTTTCTCCGAGATGGAATCTCTTGAAACGCCGGACCGTAACTTTTTCGCCGGTCTTTGCCGTCATGTCGAGAATGAGATCTTTAATTGTCCGGCCGGAATCCTTGATAAAGGTTTGTTCCAGCAAACAAAATTCCTGGTAATACTTATCGAGTCTTCCCGTTGCAATTTTATCCAGTATCGCCTCGGGCTTTTTCTCGTTGCGCCCCTGCTGCCGGTAGATTTCGAGTTCCTTTTCAACAACATCTTTCGGAACATCATCCCGGCCGATGTACATCGGGTTCATCGCTGCAATTTGCATCGCGATATCCTTGGCGATCGCTTTGAAGTCATCGGTCTTTGCGACGAAATCGGTTTCGCAATTGACTTCCACCATCGCACCGATTCTGCCGCCGGCATGAATGTATGCTTCAACAAGACCTTGGTTCGTCGTCCGGTCGGCGCGCTTCTCCGCTGTTGCCGCGCCTTTCTTTCGTAAATGCTCGATCGCTTTTTCAAGATCGCCGCCGGTCTCGGCAAGAGCTTTTTTACAGTCCATCATGCCGGCGCCGGTTTTATCGCGCAATACTTTTACTTGTTCTGAAGTTATTTCCATAATTCTCGTTCCGTTAAATTAATTTGCTTTTTCTTCTTTACCGGATGCCGCCGAGTCAGCGCCTTCCAGATGGGCGTTCGTTCGTTCCGAACCTTCGATCACCGCATCCGCAATAAGTCTCGTGATTGTCTGAATCGATTTGATCGCATCGTCGTTGGCAGGAATCGGATAATCGACCATCGTCGGATCGCAATTCGTATCGACGATCGCGAAGACCGGTATGCCGAGTCGTCGTGCTTCCTTCACCGCAATTTCTTCTTTGTTGATGTCGACCACAAACAGCGCTCCGGGAAGCCGCGTCATTTCGACCACACCTGAAAGAATATTGTGAAGTTTTTCTTTTTCACGATCGAGGACGAGCGTTTCCTTCTTCGTGATTTTATCGTATGTCCCGTCCGACTCCATCTTTTCAATATTCGTCAGGCGCTTGACGCTTTTCCGGATCGTCGTAAAATTCGTCAGCATACCGCCGAGCCAGCGTTCGGAAACATAAAACTGACCGGCACGCGATGCTTCTTCCTGTATAACCTGACCTGCCTGTTTTTTCGTTCCGACAAAAAGGATTTTCTTTCCTTCGGCAACAACGTTGGTGATCGCGCTGCACGCTTCGGAGAGTAATGCTTGTGTTTTTTTGAGATCGATGATATGGATACCGTTTCGCTCCATGAAGATGAACGGTTTCATCTTCGGATTCCAACGGCGGGTGAGGTGTCCGAAATGGGAACCTGCACTTAAGAGATTTGCCAGCTCTACCTGTGGCATTGGTTTGTACTCCTTCTATGTTAGTTGATTCTTCTACTCCCGTCGTCTTCCGCCGGAATCCGACATGTTCGATTGAACACGCAAGACACTGCCGGCAAAATCAGAGAGTATGTTTGATTGATTAAGTATCTGAGTATTTGAGTCGTTGAGTATAAAGTACCTGAGATTTTTTTATCTCACATACTCATCTACTCAACTACTTATCTACTCATCTACTTTTTTACCGCTTCGAGAACTGGAATCGCTTTCGCGCTTTCTTCTGACCGTACTTTTTACGTTCGACCATTCGGGGATCGCGTGTCAACATTTCACTTGCTCTCAGTTTCGGTTTCCACTCGGCATTGATTTCGAGCAGTGCACGGGCGATACCAAGTTTCACTGATCCTGCCTGTCCGGTCAATCCACCGCCATCGACATTCGCGACGACGTCATATTTTCCCACAGTTTCGGTAACGACAAACGGAGAAAGAATTGCCGTACGAAGCGTATCCACCGGAAAATAACTCTCCAGCGTGCGGTTGTTAACTTTGACGATGCCGGAACCGGGTTTCATGATGATACGGGCAACGGACGTTTTGCGCCGTCCGATTGTGGAAGTGACATGTGTGTGTGTGATCATGAGGTTTCCTTAAAACTTTATCGGTTCTGGTTTTTGTGATGCGTGGGGATGTTCCGTGCCACGATACACTTTCAATTTCTTCACAACTTGCGCTCCAAGCCGGTTATGCGGAATCATACCTTTGACGGCATGCGTCACAACTTTGACCGGGTTGGTTCTCATCAGATGGCGAAACGTGTCTACTTTCGCACCGCCGGGATATCCGGTATAATGAAAATATGTTTTCAACTCGTCGCGCTTACCGGTCACTTTCACTTTGTCGGCGTTGATCACGACAACGAAATCACCGCAATCGGTATTGGGAGTAAATATCGGTTTATGTTTTCCGCGAAGGATATGAGCGACGCGGCTTGCGATACGGCCCAACGTTTGTCCGCCGGCATCGACGATAAACCATTTTCGTGTGACCTCAACTTCTTTGAAGTGATAGGTCAATCTTTGAGATAACGCCACAGTAGAATCCTTGAAAATGATGAAATTTGAAGAAGATTAGAAGTACAGCATGTAAATCTAATGAAAATTTGACAAAGAGGCAAGGAAAATATGAGGAACTAAACTTAAAACCCGTATCTATAATTCTTCATTTCACCACCACCATCTTTTTTAACCGATGAGAAATTTCCGGCCTGCAATCTATAAAAATAGACGCCGGAAGAAAGCATTGATGCATCGACCTTCACCGATTGCCCGCCCGCCTCTTGTTGTTCATCAACCAACGTCTTCACTTCCTGGCCCAACGTGTTGTAAACTTTCAATGTAACTTTGGCGTCGTGGGGAAGATCATACCAAATTGTAGTCGTGGGATTGAACGGGTTGGGAAAATTCTGCATCAATTCAAATTGTTTCGGTACATCGACAATAATATTTATATTCTTGGTCCACTTTTGCCCGTTTGTTCCGGTAGCATCTAGTGAAATCGTAGTTTCTTTTTTCACCGGAGCCGATCTATCCACCGAGAACGTAAATGTTGCTGTGTGTTCTCCCTGGCCTTTCAACGACTGCACGGTCTGATCTCCCGGGCTGATATGCAGCCAGTTCGGGAGCTTTGAAATCCCCACCTGAATATTGGCAACCATTTGCGGCTGTGAGTTCGCTATCGTCAGTTCAATTTTATTTCCCGTCGATGCAAACGGTATGTGGTACATCGTAACTGTTGCCGGGTCAATCTGTTTCGATGATTTCGTTTGGTGCATCTGCGGATCTGCCGCACGCAGTGTGCCGCACCAGAAAAGTACTGTTACGCTGATGATAATTGTCTTCATAGCAAACTCCCTTTTAATACGTTGGCACAAATACTGCGCGAACGTTCTTATTCGCATTCATCGTAATAGTTATCGGGTTCGCCGTTCCTGATGCATCCAGTTCCCAATGATCGAATTTCCAGCCCTTTGGGGCCGGTAACTGCGGTTTGACAATTTGTTCTCCGCTACCGGTTGCGGCCTTAGCTGTCAACTGAACAGACGCTCCGTAACTGTACGTCGATTGATTGGGATTTAACAGCACCGTTCCACTTCCGTTTAATTGGATGGTCAATGTGTATTGGTTGATTGCAAACTTTGCCGAGATGGAATGATTCGCTGTCACGTTGCTGATTGTATCGATTGGCAAGTTGCCGACATAAATATTATCGACAAAAACGCTATCGATGTGATAACCGGTGTTTGGTGTGATGGTAAAGATTTGGCTTGCCCCGTAATTGACATTCACCTCCCCGCTCGGAGAAATCGTTCCGTTTGCACCGGTCGATGCGGTAATGACAAAGGTGCTTTGTATGAATGTGGCAGTGACAGTCATGTTGCCGTTCATCACAAGCGGCAGTGGATTTGTAGAACTACTCGCATCTCCACTCCAACTTGAAAAGAAGTATCCCGTCGAAGGAATTGCCGTGAGTTGAACGGTATTCGCACTGTCGTACAAATCATAATTCGGGGATTTGTTTACACCGCCATTACCATTGATATTCATATTTAATTTAAATTGGGACGGGGGAACAGGCAACCGATCTAAAATATATTGAGCGTTGTAATGGAGAAATTTCCAACCCTCGGGTGTCAGAAACCTATTATTTGCATGGGTGGAGTCATTATATACTGAGTCAACGCCTTGTTGGAAAAATTTTATCTGACGGCCACAGTTATTTGAATCTCCGGCGACTATATAATTATGAATAGTGGTAAGAATATTGTCAAGTTGAATTGAAAAAAAACTGTCACCCAGCCAACCATAATTTGTCACTTGGTTCTTAAGGGAAATCAATGTATCCAGATACGAAGACAAAGCAACCGTATCAGGCAATCTCGTTGGAATAAAAGCATCTAAAAAATCTTTGATATTCCATTTTATCATTGTAGAAGTTTCAGTCTGCCATTGATCCTTTACGAACTTGATATAAAAAGGCTGAATAAACCTTTTTGTATAATTATTATTTTTAATCATGCTATAAATGGGAATATAAAGACTCCGAGTAATTTCATCCGATTCAAGGGGAACAACATACATACTTCTTTCAGGTTGACCTGCTGAATCAAGACTCTGAAGTTCTATGAAGAAATCGAGTCGTTCTTCACCAATCGACGACTGAAATCGTTGATTAAGAAGTTGGATTGCTCTAGGTTTATTGAATTTAGCAAGTACCGATGCTGTTGATATTGCAGATATCCCCCCCGGACCGACTCGTGTCGTTGAGTCGCTGACAATTTCTCCTAGTAAATTACTTGCCTCATCGCTAAACCGGCTATCCTTGCCATAATAGCCGAGAAGTTCAATGGCATTGTCTCTTTCATCAGCACTTCCCGTGAGAAACGTCTTTTTAACTGTGTCATAGTATTCAAATTTTCCTACGACAGAAAGATAACCAATGGCATTTAATCTATAGGTAAGTTCTGGTGAAAAGCGAACAATGGAATCCATACCTGCAATAGCCCCACTGTCTCCTAGAAAACCTCGTATCTGTTGGTATTTGTAATAATACTCCCATTTAAAGTTTGGTGAATTAAAATTGGCAAATCGATTGAGTTTAGCTGAGATGAAACTCCTTTCAGAACTGCCGTGATTCACTGCGAGTATTTGAGCGGCACTTAAATATCTTTCTTGGTTAGGGAAATCGAGGCTTATTAGAGATGTATCATTCAGAATATTCACCAAATTTTGGATTGATGTATCGCCTGCTACATCCCAAGTTTCTCCAGGTCGATAACCTAAATTCCAAAGTGATTGTGAATTTGTCTGATTTTGAATAAGTAAGAAGTATATCAAAAACAACAGCGTCTTTTTCATACTCTAATCCTCAAATCATTATTCAGTTATTATACCACACTTGAGTTGTTGCCCAAGTAGTAAGACATCCCAATATTCTTGTGTACTCGGACCGAGCATTCAGATCCGCATCCGCGTCCTCTTTTTGTTTATTTTGGTTAACTTCTATTTTGTTATCTCCAAACCGGTTGTACGCGGCGTTCCAGGCGTTTGTGAGCATTGGATTTACCACGACCCTTCCTCCAGTGGAAGCATCACTATAACATGGGTTAGTCGCTTTTGGGATCGGAGAATTGAAGATATTTTGCAATGCTAATGAGTATTCCTTTACCACCGCAGCTGAATCGCGAGTAAAATGCAGACTTTCATGCTTTTCGATTCCGGTTTGAAAATAGAATCGCTCTGGGTGTTCATTGGGGTGTGAGTAGGATCCCTCTAGCCACCATCGAAGATCATGTAATGCGATTTCATACAAAGATTTGCTTGTTATATGTTGAGCAAGGACAGCATCATTACAACCATCGTTAATATTTTCGTATTTATTGAAACATGCTGATGAAAAGATCGGAATTCTTAGGCCATGTAAACGAATACGCCAAACGTTTTGAGCGGCATCAAAACAAAGAGTCAGACTATTGCTTTGGATCGGGCTCCAGGTTTGGTTGTTTGGCGGAAGATTGTTTGGCATATATTTAATCATAAATGTCACGCCCAATGTATCATCAGAAGTTGAATTAAACCAGCTCGACGGAAGTGGGCATCCAGAGACAATGTAAGACAACCCCCCATCTTGAGGATCAAAATAACTACCCTCATTATATTTTTCTATGTTTAGGTCTTGGGCAGTTTGTGGCTGGAGATCGGATGCTACGCAATTTCCATTATAAACATAACCTATCATGCTTCCAACTCCTCCAGCGCTCGTATAATTCTCATATCCCTGATTGTCCACAACGTCTAACTTCCCATCAGTGTTTGCGGAACCGCTGCCACAATAGGCATCTGACCAATGGGGCGGGAGAGTTTGTACTATCATCCTATATATTCCGGGGTCATAAGGAGTAAAATCAAATTCGATAGTATTCGTTATATCATTATTTAGCGGGTATGTAGTATTCCCCGTTTTGGTCTGGGTGTAAGAATCGCACGGCCCTTGAAGTGAACAAACAGGAAGCGGAGATGTTCCACAAGAATGATAAATGTATCGGAAAGTAACCACAAGTGGGTTACTAGCATCACTTAAAGATCTTGAGCTTTTAGAATTTATTACAATTGTATCCCGAATTGTAACTTGAGAAAAGGCGCTGGTTTGTAATAGCATGAACATCATCCCGATTGCTATGAAGATAAATTTATGAAGTGTCATACTTTTTCCTTCGTCAATCAACCCTTCTGTGATTTAACCAAGAGAAATAAGTTTTCTCCCATCGAGAAAACGAATTCAAGCAAAACAAAGTTGTGATTTAAAGCGAAGAACGGAATACGTGTTTCGCTGTCTTCCCGGAAACACGTTAGATGATAAGATACCGGGAAAAGCTACAACTTTTTTAGAGAAATGTCAAGTGAAGCATTGAAAAGTTAAAATGCTTTATGCGGATTTTTGAGAAGGATTTACATCTGCTTTTCAGCATGATACGAACTCCGCACAAGCGGACCCGATTCCACATGCTTCACGCCGAGTCGCTCGCCGGTTTCTTTCAACTCTCTGAACTCATCGGGATGAACGAAACGATCGACCGGCAAATGTTCTTTCGTCGGCTGGAGATATTGTCCCAACGTGACGATATCACAATTAATGGCAGCAATATCTTTCAGAACAGAAACCACTTCATCGATACGCTCACCGATTCCGAGCATCAATCCGGTTTTCGTCCGGAAGCCGCGGCGTTTTGCCCGGTCGAGAAGCTCGAGCGTCCTTTCATATTTTGCCTGCGGACGAACAATCGAATATAACCGCGGAACCGTTTCCGTGTTATGATTCAGAATATCGGGAAACGCATCGAGAACGATGTTCAACGCGAACTCATCACCTTTGAAATCGGGAATGAGCACTTCGATTGTCGTTCCGGGATTTACCGCGCGGGTTTGCCGGATCGTTTCGGCAAAGATTTGCGCGCCGCCATCGAACAATTCATCACGGTTCACCGATGTGATTACGGCATGCCGCACGCCAAGAAGTTTCACCGCTTCGGCAACGCGCGCCGGCTCGTCGGCATCCAGCTCGACCGGCTTGCCGGTTTTCACGGCACAAAATCCGCAGCTCCGTGTACAAACGTCGCCGAGGATCATGAACGTCGCCGTGCCGTTGTTCCAGCATTCTCCCATATTCGGACAGCGGGCTTCTTCGCACACCGTATGCAGTTTATGCGAATCGACGATGCCTTTCAGTCGACCGAAGTTTTCACCTGCCGGCAGTTTTGCTTTCAGCCACGCGGGTCTGCTCAGCCGGACCGGTTCGGCATTCGCCGATGTTTTTATTTCCTGTATGATAAAATTCATTTCAGTTATACCACAAAGTTTTCATCGACCGTTTCGATCCGCTTGATGAGGGTGTTCAGGAAATTTCCTGCCAGCGCGCCGTCGACAATCCGATGATCGAACGAAAGCGTGAAATATGAAATCGGCCGGATCGCAATCGCATCGTTGATAACGACCGGTCGTTTCTTCACCGAGCCGATACCGATAATCGCCACCTGCGGTTGATTGATGATGGGAACTCCTTCCATCGTCCCGAACGCGCCGAAATTCGTAATTGTAAACGAGCCGCCTTCGATATCCGCCGGCGTCAATTTCTTGGTACGCGCACGCACGGCGAGATCGTTCACACTGCGGGCAAGTCCGGTAAAATTCTTTTCATCGGCATTTTTTATCACCGGCACGATCAATCCGTTTTCGGTTGCAACGGCAATTCCGAGATTAACGAATTTTTTGATGATGATCTTATCGCCTTCAATTTGCGAATTGACAAGCGGGAAAAGCTTCAACGCCTGCACCACCGCATCGCAAATGAACGGCATGTACGTTAATTTAAATCCTTCCCGTTTCTCGAATGCGGAAGCATTTTTTCCGCGGACGACATCAACCTTCGCCATGTCGCATTCATGAACAGCGTACACATGCGGCGAAGTCTGCTTACTCTTCACCATGTGTTCCGCCATTTTCTGAATGATATTGCTCATCTGCAAAATCTCATACTGCGGCGCGGGATATTTTTTGGCAAGATCGCCGGTCTCAACATGCTTCAACTGACTTTCAATGCGCGGTGCGGCAGTTCCGCCGGATGAAACCGGTTGAGATGTCGAAACAGAAACTCCGCCGCCTGCTTTCCGTGTTTGCACGTACGCGAGAATATCTTTTTTGGAAACTCTTCCGCCTTCACCGGTACCGGGAATACGTTCAAGTTCCGCCATGCCGATTCCTTCTTCGCGGGCGATATTCATCACGAGCGGTGTATAAAATCTTCCTGCTGCCGGAACGAATGGCAAGACAGTAACAGAAAGAGGTTTCGATTCGGCAATAACAGGTTTCGGTGATTCTGCTTTCGGTGCGGGTGCGGAAGTCTTCGGCGTCTCGGTAACGACCGCGGCTTTTTCATCCGTTTCGATTTCTGCAATCACGGTACGGACGGCAACGGTTTTCTGTTCTTCAAATAACAACTTCGTCACAATGCCGGTCGCCGGCGACGGGATCTCCGAATCGACTTTATCGGTGCTGATCTCGAGAAGCGTCTCGTCTTTTTTGACTTTATCGCCCGGTTTCTTGTGCCATTTGATGATTGTTCCCTCGGTAAGACTTTCACCAAGCTGGGGCATGACCACTTCAATTTTTGCCATAATATTCTCTCACTTTTTTATGATGATAAAAAATCGATACAATTAATAGGCGGCTAATGTTCGGGCCGCATCGACAACTTTTTTCGTATTCGGTAAAAAATAATCTTCGATCGTCGGAGCATATGGAACAGGAGTATCGAGCGACGCCACACGTTTAATGGGCGCATCGAGATATTCAAATGCATGTTCCGAAATGATTGCCGCTATCTCGCCGCCGATTCCGCCGGTGAGTGTATCTTCATGAACGATAAGAACTTTTCCGGTCTTTTTCACCGACTGAAGCACGGTGTTTTTGTCCAGCGGCATCAACGAGCGGAGATCGACAACTTCTATTTCCACTCCTTCTTTCGACAAAATTTCGGCAGCTTCCAGCGACCAATGCACACCGGACGAATATGTTATGATCGAAATATCGGAACCTTCCCGTTTGATATCTGCCTTGCCGATCGGAACGATAAAATCTTCTTCCGGAATTTCCGCTTTGATATGACGATACAAAAATTTATGTTCGAAAAATAATACCGGGTTCGGATCGCGGATCGCCGATTTGATCAGACCTTTCGCATCGTACGGAGTTGACGGAGCGACAAGCTTCAATCCCGGCGTATGAAAGAACCACGCTTCCGGACAGGATGAATGAAACGGCCCGCCGCGAATTCCGCCGCCGAACGGCAAACGCACGACCAGCGGGATCGGGACAAAATTCCTGTAATGATATTTCGCTGTTATGTTCACAAGCTGGTTGAATCCGTTCGTGACGAAATCGGCAAACTGCATTTCCGCGACCGGTTTCATGCCGGCAATGGCCGCACCGGTTGCCGCGCCGATGATTGCAGCTTCCGCAATGACCGTGTCGATCACGCGCTTGTCGCCGAATTCTTCGATAAAACCTTTCGTCACTTTGAAAGCGCCGCCATATGTTCCGATATCTTCACCGAGAAGAAATACCGATTTGTCCCTCTGCATTTCTTCCCTCAGACCTTCGCTGATCGCTTCGATATATGTAATAGTTTTCGGCATGGGATTTATTCGGCAAACACACCTTCGGACGCTTGTTCCGCCGGAGGATACGGTCGATCGAGAGCGATCTTCATCGCATCTTCTATTTGCCGGTTGATATCGGCTGAAATCGATTCCTGTTTTGATTTTGTCAGAATACCGACATCCGTTAATTTCTTTTCAAAACGAACAAGCGGATCTTTTCGTTTCCATTCCGCCAGCAATTCTTTCGGCACATACCATGCATTATCATGTGCGGCATGTCCCTGCATTCGCATCGTGACGGTTTCAATGATCGAGGGACCATCTCCACGACGGGCACGGTCAACTGCAGTCTTACATGCGCGAAATACTTCGAGAACATCCGTTCCATCCACGGTCACGCCGGGAATGCCATAACCGATTGCACGATCCGATAATTTTTCGACGATAAATTGTTTATCAATCGGTGTCGAATATGCGTAATGATTATTTTCGATGATCAAGCACGAACGGCAAATGCATCACCGAAGCCATCATCAAACCTTCGTGCACTTCGCCGACACTCGCCCCGCCATCACCGATGTACGTCATCGCCACGGTTTTGTCATTTCGTAATGTCGAAGCAAGCGCCACGCCGACAGCAACGGGAATCATTGCACCAAGCGGACTGATATTTCCGTAAATGCGAAGTTTCCGATCGGTATAATGTGTCGTTCCATCGCGCCCTTTCGTCAGACTTGTATCGCGGCCGAGATGCTGCAACATCAAATTCAAAACCGATTGCCCTTTGACGAAATGCGCGCCCATATCGCGGTGCATCGGAAAAAGATAATCGTTTTTCTCCAAAGCAAACGCGCTTCCAACGGCAGTAGCTTCATTTCCATTTCCGGAATACGCCCCGCCGACGATTTTTCCTTGCTGGTATAACCGGAGTATGGCATCTTCAACCTCACGCATCAGCTTCATAAAATAATACAGCTTAAGCAATGCATCCGGTTTAAGTCCAACGTTCACCGGTTGGACAGTTTTCGAAATCGTTTTTTGTTTTTTTGATTTTTCAGTGACAGTCGGCATCAATAATCCTAAAACGAAGCTAATGACCGGAGCGCGTTCACGATATCCGCTGTTTGCGGCAGCATCGCGTTCTCCAGACGTCGGACCGTACGGCACCGGTGCATCTTTCGCGGCGACCCGTTTGATCGGTGCATCGAGATACATAAATGAATCATGTGCAATCAATGCGGCAATTTCCGCACCGAAGCCGCTCGTCAGTGTATCTTCATGAACGATTAAAACTTTTCCGGTTTTCTTCACACTCTTAAAAATTGTTTCCGTATCGAGCGGATTGAGTGTGCGCAAATCAATCACTTCAACATTCGCTCCTTCATCTTCCAATTTTCGTGCGGCTTCGAGTGAACGTTGAACCATCATTCCCCACGTTACGATCGTAACATCCGCTTCCCTCACGAACGACATTTGCAACACCGAACGGCAAACAGAAATCAGCATCCGGTTCGAGCGAAGATGCAAAACTTGCACGGTATAATCCTTTGTGTTCACAGAAAATCACCGGGTCATCGCACCGGCATGCAGTTTTCAGCAATCCTTTTGCGTCGGCAGCGTTGGAGGGCATCACCACACGGAGTCCCGGAATATGTGTAAAAAATCCTTCGATGCTTTGACTGTGATACAACCCGCCGTGAATGTAACCGCCGACGGCAACACGCACCACCATCGGGCACGACCATTGATTGTTCGAGCGGAACCGCAGCATCGCAACTTCATCGCGCAACTGCATGAACGCGGGCCAGATATAATCGCCGAATTGAATTTCCACAACCGGTTTGATTCCGCGAACGGCAAGTCCGAATGCCGTTCCGACTATACTCGCTTCGGCAAGCGGTGAATTGAATACACGATCCCATCCGAATTTTTTCGTCAAACCTTTCGTCGCGGTAAAGACACCGCCTTTATCGCCGGCAACGTCTTCTCCGTAAATCAGCATCTTCGGGTTGCGTTCCATTTCTTCTGACAATGCATGATTGACCGCATCCACCAGAACGATTTTCTCGCCGGAATGTTTTCGCTCCGCAAACCCATCGGCAGAAACGGTAACAGTCGGAGAATAGACGTAGCGTAATAAGTTTTCCGGATCCTGTTGTTCCTCATTTTCGGCAGTGTCTGTTGCAAGATTAATCCGATCGATAACTTCCTGCTGAATCGATTTCAATTTTTCCGGTGTAACGATTTTATTCGAAAGAAGATATTGTTCCATGCGTGGCAGCGGATCTTTTTCGCGGTCACGAGCCAAATCGTCTTCAGAACGATATTTCCGCTGATCGTCAGACGAGGAATGCGGAAGTAGTCGAACAGTATGCGCAAGAATCAAACTCGGACCATCTCCCTTTCGTGCTTTCGCAACCGCCTCAACCGCCGTTTGATGCGATGCAATAAAATCGCAGCCATCGACCTCGTACCGGCTCAGTCCCTCGTATCCGCTGGTCAGATGACAAATGGATTGCGCGGCAGTTTGTTCTTTCTTGGTAACGGAAATTGCATACTTGTTATCCTGAATCAAAAAAATAACTGGTAATTTTTCGCGGGCTGCCCAATTCACTGCCTCGTGAAATTCGCCTTCGCTTGTCGAACCTTCGCCGGAAGAAACGTACACGACTTCATCCTTGCCTTCTTTCACAGCGCCAAGCGCCGTGCCGACGGCTTGCAGGTATTGTGTTCCGGTCGGACTCGATTGAGAAACGATGCGCCACTGTTTGTGTCCGTAATGAAACGGCATGGCAAAACCGTTACTGCTGGGACCGTTCGCCCGGTGCAACGCTTCCAAAAAAATCTCTTCCACCGTGCATCCGAACGACAGAGAAAACGCAAGATCGCGATAATACGGATACGCCCAATCGTGACCCGGTTTCATCGCGGATGCCATAGCGACTTGCGCTGCTTCATGCCCGGACCCGCCGATATGGAAGAACACTTTTCCCTGTTTCAGAAGAAGAAGAATTTTATCGTCGGTTTTCCTGGCAGTGAACATCACGCGGTACGCATCAACAAGTCGTTCGAAGGCAAGAGCGGATTGACCTGTCTTCATTTGTAACGGCTGTCTGATTTCCCCATTCATCTTCTTTGTAGAAGTTGAAATAGTATCCTGCCGGGCCGATTTTTTTACTGAAGGCATTCTGTAGTTTCCATCATTTGAAGTGATTGTAAGAATTCGTTTCGATCGTTCCGCATCATCGTGCATCCGAACACATCGCCGAAATGACGTATGATTTTTTCCGAAACTGCTTCCATCGGAAGAGTTTTGTTCAATAATCGCTGAACGGAAGTGACACCTTTATGAAAAATTCCGCACGGAATAATTCTCTCAAAGAATGAAAGATCGGTATTCACATTGAATGCAAATCCGTGCATCGTCACCCAATGACTTGTCCTCACGCCGATGGCGGCGATCTTTTCATTTTCAACCCATACACCGGTGAACTGTTCGTCATGATGTGCATGAATATCATATTCCGCCAGCGTTCGAATGATAACTTCTTCGAGATCGCGCAAATACCGACGGACATCGAGATAATACCGGTTCAAATCTAAAATCGGATAACAGACCAGTTGACCCGGACCGTGGTAGGTAATGTCGCCGCCGCGATCGATATGAAATACTTCTGCGCCCGTCTTTTGCAATTCGGTTTCATTCGCAAGCAGATGATCGTCGTTGCCGCTTTTTCCGATGGTATAAACATGGTGATGTTCATTCAGCAACAGAACATCGCCGATCAATCCGGCAACGCGCAAATCGAAAAGGCGCCGCTGTAAATCCCACGTCGGTTGATAAGGGGTAATGCCGAGATCAACAACAGAAACTGTTTTCATCAAATGAGTTCTGCCTCAAATATGAATTGCATGTCCATACGCCTGTTCCGCAGCTTCCATAACTCGCTTCGGACAGTGTCGGGTGCGCATGAATTGTATTGTAAATTCCGGATGCGGTCGTCTCGAGCGATTTTGCAACGCCAAGTTCGGCGATCATTTCCGTCGCTTCCGAGCCGAGAATATGTGCGCCGAGTAGTTCTCCGTACTTCGCATCGAAAATCAATTTTACCAGCCCGTCGGTTTCGCCGATGGCACGCGCTTTACCGCTCGCGGTAAAAGGAAATTTCCCAACTTTGATCTGATGCCCGGTAGCAATTGCCCGTTCTTCCGTCATGCCGACGCTTGCAACCTGCGGTTGACAGTATGTACATCCGGGAATATTTTCGTAATCGATCGGTTGAGGATTTTTTCCCGCTATCGCATCGATACAAATGATTCCTTCTTTGGAAGCGACATGCGCAAGCCACGGCGGTCCGGCAACATCACCGATTGCATACACACCGGGAATGTTGGTCTTGCCGAAATCATCGACCTGTATCCAGCCCTTTTCAACTTTAACGCCGACGGTTTCCAATCCCATATTTTCGACATTGCCCTGGACTCCGACCGCCATCAACGTGACGTCGGCTTTCAATTCTTTCTTTCCGTCTTTTGCTGCAACAGTCACGTTCACTTCTTTGCCGGTCTTTACGCTTTCCACTTTTGTTTCGGTAAGAATTTCAATACCGGATTTTTTAAAATTACTTTCGAGCAATTTGGAAATCTCTTTGTCTTCGATGGGAAGAATGTTCGGCATCATTTCCACCAGCGTCACTTTCGTACCGAAGGCATTATAAAAATAGGCAAACTCAACGCCGATCGCTCCGGCGCCGATAATCACCATCGATTTCGGCAATGATGGAAGACTCATCGCTTCCGAACTGGTAATAATTTGTTTGCGGTCGATGGTGATATTCGGAAGCGATCGCGGTCGTGCACCGGTGGCAATGATAATATGTTTTGCGGAAACAGTTTCCAACGGCTTACCATCTTTGCTCACTTCCACGTTACCGTTCCCGATCAGTTTTCCGAAACCGGCGATATGTTCGATTTTATTTTTCTTGAAAAGATATTCGATACCTTTGGAATTGATTTTGGCGACATTGCGGCTGCGCTGAATGATCTTCGAAAAATCAAATGTCAGATCTTTATACGAAATTCCCCATTCACCGGCATGTTTGAATTGGGTATACACTTCGGCATTTTTTAATAATGCTTTGGTGGGAATGCAACCCCAGTTCAGGCAAATACCGCCGAGCTGGTCGCGTTCGATAACGGCGGTTTTCAAACCGAGTTGTGCAGCACGAATCGCGGCGACATACCCGCCAGGGCCGCCGCCGATTACAAGGATATCAAATTGTCGTTCCGGCATATTTTTCCAGAAATTAAGGAATAAAAAAAAGGGTTTTGAACCCTAAAGAATGAAAAACGCTGCGACAGGCAGATTATTCATAGGAAAAAATATATGAAATAGTGGGAGAAAAGTCAAAGAACTGTTTTTTGAAGCGACGTTCAGAATAACCGTCTACCGCGATAAAATTTCGAAGAAACCCTGGACAAGAATCGTTGTCCGCGGGCAGGAAAATTGTTTAAATTTCTTTTGCATTTATTCTTTGAATTCACTATCATTGTTTTCACCATGCTGGTATCGAGATGACCACGGAAGACTCCACGGAGCGTACAGTCGTTACCAACCGCAAGGCTCTCCACGATTATTTTATTCTCGAGAGATTCGAAACCGGAATCGTTCTGAAAGGAACGGAGGTCAAATCGTTGCGGCAAGGAAGTGCCAATCTTCAGGACGGGTACGCGATGGTTCGGAATGGTGAAATATGGCTGATCGGTTTACATATCAGTCCGTTTGAAAAAGGTAACATCAACAATCACGATCCGAAAAGGGAGAGAAAATTGTTGATGCATCGAAAAGAGATCCGCAAGTTGATTGGTAAAACATCGGACAAGGGAACGACACTTGTTCCGCTCCGGGTGTATTTTAAAAATAACATTGTGAAATTGGAATTAGGTCTTGCGCGCGGCAAACAAGTGCACGATAAACGTGAAGCAATTGCAAAACGCGAAATGGAACGGCAGCTCCGGAGAGATTACGCACGATAAAAATTATTTGTTGAGTTCAATTACCTATGTTCATTCAATCTAAAAGGAGAGTAAGACGTGTACGTACCGACTAAAATGTTTTTCACCAAGGGCGTTGGTCGCCACAAAGATTACCTGCAATCGTTTGAATCAGCGCTTCGTGACGCAAAAATCGAGAAATGTAATCTCGTGACCGTTTCCAGCATCTATCCGCCCGGGTGCAAACGTATTCCGGCAGAAGAAGGATTGAAATTGCTGCAACCCGGTCAGATCACATTTGTCGTTCTTGCACGGAACGCGACAAACGAACCGAACCGGCTCATTGCGGCATCGATCGGCGTTGCGACTCCTGCCGATAATTCGCAATACGGTTATCTGTCCGAACATCATCCTTTTGGCGAAACCGATGAGCGTGCAGGTGAGTACGCGGAAGATCTCGCTGCCACAATGCTCGCGAGTACTCTCGGCGTCGAATTTAATCCCGATACGGCATGGGATGAACGTGAGAAAATCTACAAGATGTCCGGAAAAATCGTGAAGACGTACAATATAACGCAATCAGCGGAAGGCGATAAAAACGGACTTTGGACAACCGTTCTCGCCAGTGCAATCCTTTTACCGTGATGTGAGCAGGAATGAAACAAAAAAGTCGAGAAGACGTCATGTGTCAATGAACCACCTCCCGAGCAATCCATCGTACAAAATCTTCTCGACTTCATGATGAAGAATAAGAAAATCTTAAAACGGGCTTTTGATTAGAATTGGAAATCGATAAGAACGGTTACACTCTCCCTGAACAACTTTTTCAATGTAAAAAACCCTTACCTTTTTGTCAAGCAAAGATTACGATTTAATAAAAAAATTTCTCATTGAGAAATTTACTTCATTAAATCGTTAATTTTTACGATTGGGCGAATCTGAGACAATCATTCACTTTCTTTGACAAGGCGGGAATAAATTTCCATTGTACTCTCGACATAGGCTGTCGTTTGTTTCCAATCCCCAAAATAGCCGCTTCGGGGCTTCCCGCTCTCCCAGATTATTTCATGAAGAGAATAATATCGTTTCGACAAGAGAGGCAGCATATGTTGAATCGTAGTCCAGCAATGAGGATTTTCACCAAGATACGCTCCCATTTCCTGTGCATCATAAATTCTCGAAGGCCCGGCATTATAGGCGGCAAGTGCAAGTCGTATCCGATCATCGGGTTCGCTGTCTTTGAATAAATCGAGCAGCCGTGAAAAATAAAACACTCCCGTGCGAATATTTTCTTTCGGGAGATGCAAATCTTCCGCAGATAAAACATCCAGAATTTCAGCATTCGTTACAGGCATAACTTGCATCAATCCGACAGCACCGCGGTCACTGACAGCATCCGGGTTATATTGCGATTCTTGCTGAATGACAGACAATATCAGCAACGCATCCACACCATACTCTTTTGCATATTGATCCACGGCATGAAAATTTTCGGAAGAAAGAAGGCCTTTTTCCTGCCGAAAATTACTTTTTGCCATAAGTGAATGTAAATCATGCCACGGCAGCAATTTGTTCTTTGCTATCGTATCATCTTTTCTCGGTTCGAAACCGACAGCAGAAACCGCAAAAAGGAGTATGGAAACGACCATAGTTCTCAGCATCATCAGCATTTTCCTAAAAATTTACCCTAAACGAATTGAAAAGGGGAATGATCTCCAGCAGTGGTACAAAAAATATACACTTCTTTCCGATGACAGTCAATTTTCAAAAAAACTTATCGGGTAAATCATGGTATCGAAATTATGATGGAAATCACTTTGTGTCAAAAACATCAAATTTTAGCTCTTTTTTCAATGTCATGAATTTTATCGATTCGCTTTTGATGCCTTCCGCCCCCAAACGGGGTTTCCATCCAAACCGATACAATCGCTTTTGCAACTTCAATTCCGAGTGTTTTGCCCCCAAGCGTAAGAACGTTGGCATTATTGTGTTCCCGACTGCTTCGCGCCATAAATTCATCCGTACAACATGCTGCCCGAATTCCGGTAATCTTATTTGCCACAATTGCCGAGGCGATACCGACGCTATCGATCATGATTCCTTTCGTTGCTTCCCCGAGGGAAACCATTCGCGCAACGGCATAGGCAAAATCAGGATAATCACAGCTTTCTTCAGAATAGGTACCGACATCGACGACGGTATGTCCGGATCCTTCAAGCAGAGATTTCAGAATCGCTTTCATCTGAAATCCGCCATGATCACATCCGATGGCAACGGTTTCTTTGAGTCCTTGCGGCTTCGCAGCGCCCGACGAGGCAACCGCTTCATTGGTAACAGCTACTTTCTTTATTCCAATCGTGATACCGAGCTGCGCGGCACGATCCTTCGCGGCATCGGTGACAATCATCCCTTTATCAATGACAATTGATGTATCACCCCGTTTTGCCGCTTCGATAACCGTTTGTTCTGAAATGAGTTTGGGAGTCATTTCATATTCTTCCTTATGGTTTTATGGACGTTGAAGATTCCCCGCGTTCGATCACTTCCAAGCGAACATGCGCTGTCCCGGTCATAATTAACGAAATTGCTTTTGCCGCCGCAAGTGAAAGATCGATGATCCGGTCATCTTTGAACGGACCGCGGTCATTGATACGAACGATGACCGATTGCCCGTTATCCGTGTTGGTGACACGAACGCGGGAATTGAACGGCAGCGTCCGGTGCGCTGCAGTCAATTGATTCATGTCGTATTTCTCACCGTTGGATGTTATCCTTCCGTTAAATTCATCGGCATAATATGATGCAACACCTTCTTCCACCGTCATCATCTCACTTTCACCGGACGACGAGGTCTTGGCCGATGTAAAACGCGGGGACGCAATACAACCGATCAATCCGAATGCACAGATGCCGGCAATACAAATGTAGACGAAATTATGCATCAGAGAAAATCAGCAAGCTGTTTCCGGCGGAGAAAATCGACAATTTCTTTCACCTCCTGAGATTTCCCCTGTTTGCACACCAGTACTCCGTTATCCGTCGCTATGACGATCAAATCTTCCACACCGACGGTTGCAATAAATTTATCACCGGAATAGATCAATGTATTTTTCGTATCCTGCAACAACGCTTTGCCCGTGACATTATTTCCGTCCTTGTCCTTCCCGGAGATTCTGAACACTTCGTCCCAGGAACCGACATCGCTCCAACCGAAATTTCCACGGAGGACATACACATCCTTCGCTTTTTCCATGACACCGTAATCTATGGAAATTCCCCGAATAATGCGATACGCAGTTTCGACCGCATGATCGTACGATTTATCATCGATTGCGTCCTCGATCGTCACGAGTTCCTTATACATATCCGGCAGCAATCGTTGGATTTCACTCATGATTGCATCGACACGCCACACGAACATACCGCTATTCCAGAGAAAATCGCCGCTCTTCAAAAATTGTTGGGCAGTCGCCTCATTCGGTTTCTCGGCAAATGTTTTTACGGTAAATACACCGCGGGAAAAGTACGGATTGGTTCCATCATCTTCATTGATGACCTGAATATAACCGTACCCCGTTTCCGGTCTTGTCGGATGAATGCCGATGGTTATTAATTTTTTCGATTCGTACGCGACCCAGATCGCGAGATTCAGAACGCGGTGAAATTCTTCTTCATCCTGCATGATATGATCTGCCGGAAGGACAACCATCACGGCATCGGGATCCGCGCGGCGGATGAATAAACCTGCCAGCCCGATACACGGAGCAGTATTTCTACCGATCGGTTCGACAATAATGTTCCCTTCCGGAATTTTCGGAAGCTGTTTCAGCACCATCGGTTTCTGAACTTTATTCGTCACGATCAAAATATTCTTCGGGTCAATGAGTTTACTGACACGTTTGACCGTATTTTGAATCATCGTTCCTTTACCGACAATTTCCAGCAACTGCTTCGGCGTTTTTTCCCGGCTCCGGGGCCAGAATCGCGTACCCACTCCACCGGCCATAATCACTGCATAAACATTTGGCATCGTGTTCCTCTTTTCTTTATTGAATATATATGCGCGGTACGCGCGCCGTAATTCCGGTGCATACTTCGTATGGAATTGTGCCCATCCTGTCCGCAACATCCCATGCAGAAATCAACTCATCACCATCGCTGCCGATGAGAACAACATCATCTCCGACATGGATCGGTGTACTCAAACCGACATCCACCATCAACTGATCCATGCATACCGTTCCAACAACGGGAAACCGTTTACCGTTCATCAACACTTCTCCGCAGTTCGACAAACGGCGGCTGTATCCATCGCCGTAGCCGATCGGGATCGTCACAATCTTCGTTTTTTCTTTCGTCGTATACGTTCGTCCATAACTTATGCTTGTTCCCGCTTCAACTTCTTTGACAAAGACAACATTTGATTTTAACGAAAGGACCGGAACGATAGGAATGGACTCCGACGTTGACCGTGAAGGATAAATGCCGTATAAAATAATTCCGGGACGAACCATGGAAAAATACGATTCGGGAATATCCAGAATACCGCCGCTGTTGGCAATATGAACAAGGGGAATGTGAATATTTTTTTCCCGCAACCGATCGACTGCGGAGGTAAACCGGTGAATTTGTTCCCGGGCAAAAGACTTGTCGCGCTCATCGGAAGTTGCAAAATGACTGTAGAGTCCGACAACTTCAAGATGGGGCAACAGTTTGACCTGTTCAACAAACGCCACCGCCCTCTCGGCACGAACGCCGATGCGCTCCATCCCGGTATCTATTTTGAGATGAACGCGGGCTTGATAGCCGCCGCGCCGCTTTGCAGCTTCTTCAACATGGCGGGCAATTTCAAGAGATGAAATCGTAATCTCGAGATCATAATGAAAAAAATCTTCCAGTTGATGACCGAGCACACCGCCGAGAACGAGAATCGGGCAGGTCACGCCGCGTTCCCGAAGCGTAATACCTTCTTCGACAAACCCGACGCCGAGGTAATCGATCCCGTACCGAACAAGCGCTTGTGCAATATCGACAAGCCCGTGTCCATACGCGTTCGCTTTCACCAATCCCATCATCTTCAGGCCGCGCGGGAGATGGCGCCGTACCGCATCGACATTCTGTTGTAAAGCGGTAAGATTGATCTCAACTCTCGTCAGGCGCATGCGGCTGAGTTACTTTCATAATGGATACCTTATTCTCAAACGATGGAAAATATACCGTTTCTGCCCGTGAATGTCAATGCAACAATGAGTTCGATAAAATAAAAATGCCCGCACAAACCGTTCGGTTGTGGGGCATTCGTTCATGAAAAGCACGTGTTATTGCTTATTGGCAACCCGAATACGATTCACCGCTATTTCTAAATCAATTTTGGCCTGTGCAATATTCTCCGGCGTACCATGTTCCCGGATGATTTTTAACGCCCGTTCACGATCGGCTTGCGCTGAGGATGTATCGATTTCGTTGGAACGTTCGGCAGATTCTGCAAGCATGACGACATGATTATCTTTTACATCGACGAAACCGCCGCTGGTAGCAAAGCGAATCTCATCGCCCTGCGGCTCGCGCAATTTTGCCTCACCGACACCGATCATCGCAAGCAACGGCGCGTGATGTGTCAGCACCTGAAAACTGCCCATTACGCCGGGGGCCGTAAAACTGACCACATCGCCGCTGAATATCACTTTGCGCGGCGTAACGATTTCCAGCTTGAATGCTTTATCGCTCATACCGGGCTCTATGCCGCCGCTTTCTTCGATCGTTCAATAACTTCATCGATCGTTCCGGCCATATAAAAATGATTTTCCGGAATATGATCGTAATCGCCGTTGATGATTCCTTTGAACCCGCGGATCGTGTCTCCCAGCTTCACATACTTGCCCGGAATTCCGGTAAACTGTTCGGCGACGAAAAAAGGCTGGGAAAGAAATTTCTGAATTTTTCGAGCACGGGCAACAGTCACTTTATCGGTGTCCGATAATTCATCCATGCCGAGAATGTTGATGATATCCTGCAAATCTTTATATGTCTGAAGAACTTCTTTCACGCGTTTTGCAACGGCATAATGTTCTTCACCCACAACTCCCGGTTCGAGAATACGCGATGTGGAATCGAGCGGATCGACGGCAGGATAAATTCCTAATTCAGAAATCTGGCGGCTCAACACTGTTGTCGCGTCAAGATGGCTGAATGTCGTTGCCGGCGCCGGATCGGTTAAATCGTCTGCCGGAACATAAATTGCTTGTACGGAAGTGATGGAACCTTTCTTCGTGGAAGTGATGCGTTCTTCCAATTGACCGAGTTCGGTGCCGAGTGTCGGCTGATAACCGACGGCAGACGGCATTCGTCCGAGCAAAGCGGAAACTTCCGAACCTGCCTGCACGAACCGGAAAATATTATCGATGAACAGAAGAACATCTTTTCCTTCATCATCGCGGAAATATTCCGCCATCGTGAGAGCGGTTAATGCAACACGTTGGCGCGCCCCGGGTGGTTCGTTCATCTGACCGAACACCAGTGCCGTTTTATCGAGCACGCCCGACTCCTTCATTTCAAGCCACAAGTCGTTTCCTTCACGCGTTCGTTCGCCGACACCGCCGAAGACCGAGTAACCGCCGTGATGCAATGCAATGTTATGAATTAATTCCATAATGACGACCGTCTTGCCAACTCCCGCTCCGCCGAACAAACCTGTTTTTCCGCCTTTCGAATACGGCTCAAGCAGATCGATAACTTTTACTCCCGTTTCGAATAATTCTTTTTTCGTACTTAAATTTTCAAACAATGGTGCCGGGCGATGAATGGAATACATTTTATCCGATGTAATCGGCGGCAGACTGTCGATACCTTTTCCGAGAACATTGATAAGCCGGCCAAGCGTATTCGGTCCGACAGGAACCGTAATCGGTGCGCCGAGATCGAATGCCTTCATTCCCCGAACGAGGCCGTCTGTCGAATCCATCGCTACCGTCCGGACGCGGTCTTCACCGAGATGCTGCTGCACCTCGCAAATAAGATCTTCGTCAATTCCTTCAATGTTCCTTCGTGGAATCTTCACGGCATTCAATATTGACGGAAGCTTCCCGTTCGGAAAATCGATGTCGACAACCGGACCGATTACTTGTATGACACTGCCTTCGTTCATGGAATTCCTTTATTTCTTAATGATTATAGAACTTTGCGAATTTTTGGCGACTCTCAGAGTTTTGATGACAGCAACGGATCGAAACACCAGCGGAAATGCTTCTCAATACTTGAAAGGCGCCGATAATATATGAATTTTGACCGAAAGAAGCAAAGATGTTCACATTCTTTTTGGCTCACACAATAAAAAACCTTATCTTATTTCACATTTAGGTATCGAATAAATTTTTACGGAACGAATGACAATTGATTTCAACATGAATGAGAAAAAAGAACGAACTGGTTTCTTGTTCATTCTCTTTACCGGAATTGTACTGCGACTATGGCAGATCGGATGGGGATTGCCGGAAATTTTCGAAGAAGCATTCCCGTTCCACATCGCAGCGAAATTCTGGAATTGGAACGGAAGCGGTTACGACTTTAATCCGCATTTTTTTAATTATCCTGCCCTGACATTTTACCTGACCTTCGCCGTTCAAGCTGCGCAATTCGGCATCGGACATCTTCTGGGAATTTATCCGACCTTAGTTTCGTTCGGCAACGATGTTTCATCTTCAATCGTCGTCATCCGGTTACTGTCAATCGCATTTGATGCCGGGACTATTGTGACGGCGTACAAACTTACGCGAACAATGTTCGGTTCGGCAACGGCATTACTCACCGCCGGACTGATCGCCGTCAATACGTTGCATATCAAACAAGCACATCTTCATAAATGTCGATACTGCATTGACATTCTTCGCGATGATCTCCATGTTGTATATTTGGAGAATGTTCCATGATCCGACGCGAAAGAATTACCTGATCGCCGGAATATGTATCGGTCTTGCGGCTGCATCAAAATATACCGGAGCATATTTACTCGCTGCATTGGTGATAGCACATCTCATGCAACAGCGATCCGTTGCCGAGATGATTCGTTCTCTTGCTCATCCTGCATTATACCTTGCGATCGGTGTTTCGTTGGTAGTTTTTTTTCTGTTCAATCCTTACATCCTTCTCAGTCCGCAGGAATTCTGGAAGGACTTCTCGTACGAACAATATCACATGTCGGCTGGACATTTGGGGCTGAACAGTTCCCAAAGCACGTTCTCATTTTATTTTCTCGATATACTGCCGTCGGTTTTGGGATGGATTCTTTTTCTTTCGGTGATGGTACGCGGAATATCATATTTTTTTGAACGAAATAAACCGGGCGTCATTCTTGTTCTGTTCCCTGTAATTACTCTCGCCATTATCGGCATGTGGGAGATGAGAGCCGACCGGTACGTTCTGCCGCTGTTACCGATGATGATCATCATCGGAACCGATGGCATCGTGCAGGGATGGAACCGGTTGCGGTCATATCTGCAACAGAATCATTTTGTATCTGTTTTCCGGTACGTACTGCCGCCGGTCGCGCTTGTTCTGATTTTTTTTCCATCGATTCAGAACGATATTTCGTATTACAAATCATTTTCCAATCCCGACACGCGGATTCTTGCCAAAGATTGGATATCGAAAAATTTACCGGAAGGATCTTCTTATGCAACGGGACCGTTCGGCATCCAATTTCCTCGTGGGACATATCTACCGGTGGAAATTCCGTTCAGCCCGACCGGCTCGGAAAATCTCACACCGTTTTACGATCCCCGGTGGTATGAAGATCTTGATCTTTTGATCGCGAGCGATTATGATTACGGACGGTTTGCCCAGGATCCGAAACGGTTCCATTCGATTTTAAATTTTTACGACACACTCCGGTCGCGATGGTCGTTGACTCATGAAATCAATGTCGGACAGAACCAGCAAGGATACACGTTCTGGTTTTATAAGCCGCCTTCGCAAACGCCGGAAGCATTCAATTCGGAATTGTTTCAAAATTTGAGTATCCTTGCAGAGACAACGCTGGTTGTCACATTTAGCGAAAACCTTGCGTTCGCACTTTTTTACAAAAACCGTTTCATCAAAAGTGAGCAACTCATGCGTTTTGCCGTTTCTCTCGAGCCCAATAACACGCGACTGCTGAAAGAACTTACATGGACACTCTACAAACGGAATGATTTTGAGGAAGCCCTTCCTTTCGTTATACATTCATTGGCAATCGACGGCAATCAACCGGAAATGGTTGCCCTCGAAGGAAGCATCTTCCTGAAACTGAATAAACTTGATGAAGCAGATTCGACTTTACACCGCGCGATCGCAATGAACAAACTGCTCGAATTGCCGTATCTCGATCTCGAAACGTTATACAGAGAACGGAGCGACCACCGACAGTTGGTCGCCATTCTTCGCCTGCACAAATCTATTGTCGAACCAAACGGCGAAACGGCAAAGCAGATCGATGAACAGCTTCGCGCATTACATGAAAATCCATAACACAATTCTCTTCACCGTATGAAAAAAATATTTCAAGAATACCGGATACTGATTGCCATTATGTTAGGCGGAGCGGTTCTCCGCTGTTGGTCGATTCAGTGGGGCTTGCCGGAATTATACGAAGAAGCCACCCCGATGATGGCGGCATTCAAATTCTGGCAGGGTGCTGGTTTTACATTCAATCCGCATTTTTTCAATTATCCGGCCCTAACATTTTATATTCATTTCATCGCCCAATTGATTCATTACGGAATCGGGCATCTGTTCGGGATATATCCGAATCTGGATGCGTTCGGAAAAGACCTTCCGGCACTTGTCGTCACGGCAAGAATCGTTACCGCTCTTTTTGATCTCGGGACGGTTGCGGCACTCTATATTCTTGCCCGCCGCACCATCAATGAAACGACGGCAATCATTGCGGCAGGATTGCTCGCAATCAATCCGTTACACATCAAAGAATCACATCTGATTCAGGTTGATACACCGCTCACATTTTTCTGTGTGGTAGCGATGATTTTTCTGTATCACTGCTATCGTGACCGCGAAGCAAAATGGTATTATCTCACTGGCCTGACAATCGGGCTTGCCGCGGCATCGAAATATACCGGTGCATTTTTCATTATCGCTCTCGTTGCCGTGCACATGATGAAATCGTCATCGCTTCGAAAAGCATTTCTTTCTTTACGAGACCGGAAACTATATTTCAGCATTGCCATTGCAGCGGTTGTTTTTCTTATCCTTGATCCGTATGTCCTGCTCAGCTTTCAGGAATTTCACGACGGATTTGCATTTGAACAGCAGCATATTGCCACAGGGCACCTCGGCGTCAACAGTTCTCAAAGCACGTTATTTTATTATTTGCTCGACGTCTTTCCGTCCGTTTTCGGCTGGGGATTATTCATCGTCATTATCGGAACGATCATGTATTGTTTTGTTCATAAACGAAAAAATGAACTGATCATACTACTGTTCCCGATTATTTACCTGATCATTATTTCGACGTGGGAAATGCGTGCCGACCGATATGCACTTCCGGCTGTGCCCGGCTTAATTTTGATCGGAGCATTCGGACTCACGTTGCTCTGGAAGGAAGCAAAAAAATTCCTGGAAAAAGAATCGAAAGAGCCTGCCGCAAACGGCAAACTTCTTCAACAGATTGTCATGGTTTGTCTGATTCTTCTCGTCGCTATTGAACCGGGCATGGCAACATACCGGTATCTCCGTCCGTTGGGCCTGCCGGATACAAGAGCGATTGCGAAAAATTGGATTTTGAAAAACATTCCGCGGGGGTCGGTCATTGCCACCGGCCCGTATGGTCTGGATTTTCCCGAAAGCCAATATTTTACGCTTCAAATTCCATTCCTCGGTTTCGAATCGGAACGTGTTGCACCGTTTTACGACACGCGCTGGTATCAGGATGTCGATCTGTTGATCGCTTCGGATTATGATTACGCGCGATATGCCAGCGAGCCCCAACGCTACTCCGATTTTTTACCGTACTATGACACGTTGAGGAGTAAATGGACGAATCTGCTTTCGCTCGAACCATCGGATGACAAAACTGGTCCCGCTCTCTGGTTCTACCGGTGTCCGGATTCCCTGAAAAGCAATTTCATCGACCCGTCGGTTTTTTCCAGACTGGAAGCATCTCCCGAAAGTACGCGCATCAGCATGTTTCTGAAAGACCTGAACACCGTTTGTGTCCAAAAAGGAAAACCTGACAAGAGCGAACAGATATTGAAGGAAATTCTTTCCGTCGAAGTTGAAAATTATCCATTACGAAATATGCTGGCACAGGTGGAAATCAATTTAGGTAAGTATGAACCGGCGTTGACGCAGCTTCAGCACTCGCTGCAAACATCGCCGAACCAGCAGCAACTATTCGCACTTGCCGGCCACGCACTGTTGATGCTTCATCATGATCGTGAAGCGGCACCGACACTGCTCAAAGCGCTGTCGGTAAATACCAAAAGTCAGCCGGTATACGAAGACCTGATAACGCTCTACACGGAAGAACACGATAAACCCGCATTGCTCGCAATTCTTAAACAATACGAGCGCATCTTACCGCCGAATAGCCCGCGGGCGAAAGAAATTCAGTTACAAATGAGTAATCTTCAGAAAAAATAATTACGAAATGTTTCGTGAGGATTTCTGAAGTGCGGAAACAATCAGCGGACCATGTTTGCGTCCGTTTTCGATGAATATTTTATTATTGAACTTTCCGCCGACCAACCCTCCGGCGACAAAAAGGTTCGGGACATTCGTTTCCATGGTTTCAGGATTGAATGCCGGCGCAAGAGAATCCGGGTCAATTGCAATGCCAAGCGACCGGAGAAATTCCACATCGGGACGATAGCCGGTAAGAATAAAAGCAAAATCCGTTTTCACCGGCACTTCACCCTCCGGCGATTTCACAATCGTTTTTTCTGCTTGAAATTCTTTTACTGTCGAATTGAAATGAACTTTTATCGAACCGGCAGCAACGCGATTTTCAAAGTCCGGAAGTATCCAGTATTTCACGCCACTGCTTAATTTTTCCCCGCGGTGAACCACCGTCACATTCGCACCATGCCGCCACAAATCGAGCGCTGCTTCCACGGCAGAATTTTTTCCGCCGACAATGAGCACATCCTGTTGAAAATACGGCATCGGATCGCTGTAATAATGCGAAACATGCGGAAGTTTTTCGCCGGGAACATTCAGCGGCGACGGACAATCAAAATATCCGGTTGCGGCAACAAGAAATTTGGTGCGATATTCGTTTCCTTTTGATGTTTTGAGAAAAAATATTCCGTCTTTGCGAACGACCGAAACCACGCGTTCATGAAAGCGGCATTGCAATTGATACTGTTCGGCAACACGGCGATAATAATTCACACAATCAAGCGATGTCGGTCGCGTTGTCGGGACAACGAACGGAATATTCCCGATTTCCAACAATTCCGGCGTTGAAAAGAAAAACATATCCCGCTGGTAATGCTGAATCCCGTCGACAATGCTTCCTTTGTCGATGATGAGATGTGAAAACCCTGCCTTCTTGGCTTCGATAGCCGTCGAAAGTCCTGCCGGACCGGCGCCAATAATAATAATATCGAACATCGTATTCATAAATATTTCCTTCATTCATAAAAAAATCCTGCCCGATCTACCGGAACAGGATCACAATTTATTGTACATAAATTTGCAACAATACACAAACCTACAATTTCATCGAACCAACGCCTATCGGCACATTTCGAATTCTAAAAAAATATTAACTTGACTTCCGGACCATTCGAGATTAAATTATAAATGACAGCCAACACTGTCATCCTCCTTAATGTTAGATTGTTGCAGACAAAGCCCGGCTTGCAAGGTGCCGGGCTTTTGTTGTATCAGACTTTATTGTGCGAGGAGAGTATCAAGCGTGTAACGAATCACTTCCAGGTTGTACGGTTTTTCCATAAACTCATCTGCACCGAACTCCTTCGATTTCACAGAGTTAGTTAGATCGGCAAAACCGGTCAGCATGATCACTTTCATTGCCGGAAATTTTCCTTTGATGAATTTCAACACGTCGAATCCGTCGACCTTCGGCATCCGGATATCCAGAATCGCCGCATCAAAATTATCTCGCTGAAGAATAGCGATAGCTATTTCTCCATTGTCGGCAACCTGAACATCATACCCCGAGTATGTCAGTTCATCCTCAAGGATGATGGCAAGTTCCTTATCATCATCCGCAATTAATATTCGATGTTGTGACAAAATTTTCTACTCAATGATGAACATGACGGGTAATTCCGGAATAGCATGAAAAAGAAATGATACATCATGTAGAATGGAGCTGAAGGTCGGATTTGAACCGACGACCTGCGGTTTACGAAACCGCTGCTCTACCAGCTGAGCTACTATGGCGAGAGAATTTATCACTTAAAAATTGAAAATTTCGTGCCATTTCTATTAACCGAGACTTATCGTTCTGCATCCCTTCAAAAAATCCTCAAGGGAATGTAACCACTAATGTAACCACTTTGGTAACCACATACCTCAAATAAAAATGCCGAGAGAACGCTGGCTCTGGAAACCATTGGCACTCGGCACTCACACTCTTTCGAGTGTTAAACTTCATTATTTGTCCAGAATTGCGTTCGTTGTGCTACCCAAATATACTAATTTGGAATACGTTAATCAACCCTCCTTACTTAAACTAAAGGTATCAATTTGTGCCAACTGGGGTACTCAAAAACTTCATTTTCTTTTGCTCCAACTGCTCTTCCGGAGAATGTATAATTATTTCGAAGCTTGTGAATTCCTCATCCGGTTTTACATCAACCGGAATAAGCCTTGCGTATAGTTTGTAAAAATCGGTTTGATTGTCTATAGCCCATTTCGTAAGACCTTCCGCTCCTCCTAATTCGTCAAATGCTTCCTCAAATGCTTTCTTTGCAGACACGGTAAATTTATTTTTCGTTCCTCTTTTACGACCTCCAAATTTCGGATGACAGTTCTTAAATCCTCTGTTTTCTGTACTAAGTTTGCCTTGTTTAGTATAATCTTCATTCATTTTTCAAATGTCCTTTTTAAGTATTTTGCAATCATATATTTGTGAATTTTAGAGTTTGTGTTGTTGATTGAGTTACTATAGTTACTTTAGTTACCGATTTTCCAGAAAGTATTTACGCGAGAGTATATATTTGTATTTTATGGAAAATGAGTAACGAGAGTAACTAAATGTAACTCTCTGCCAGCCCAATTCCCCTCCACTCAACATTATTACCAGTTCCCCTCTCGGAGTGCATTCCTCGTTCCTTCAGTGAATTATCAAATTCCCTTCTCTTTACCGGAGTCTCACCATTATCATTACACCAACATTGATACGAGTTGAACACCTCCTTTGCCTTAACGGATTTTGTATGGTCAACAATGCACTTCTCTTCCATAAATTCACCTAACACATCCATTTCATTCCGATAGTTCTCGGTTGCTCTACTTACCTCTGCTGGTTTTTGCAAGCCGGCACGTTTATATTCTCGAAATCCCTCCAAAGCCCAATTAAGAATGCCTGATAATTCTCCCCTGAACTTGTCAAGGAATTCTCCCATTGGAACTCTTTCACTTTCTGGAATAGTAACATTGAAAGGAATGAGTACAATACGTCTCCAAATGCCTTCATCTGTTCCGTTGATGACAGGCTTATGGTTTCCGTACATCCAGAGCTTATGTGTGGGAGTAAATTCAAAGTAATCGCCATACATGTACCTTGCCACAATCGTATCACCTCCGGTTAAGTCCTTGACCTTTGCTTCATTCATTCTTCTTCCTTGTTGAATTTCTGAAGCAACAACAAACCTTGCTCCCTGCAACCTTGCAAGGTCACTTGGGATGGTCTCGTTTCTCTTCAGCATCAACATTTCGGAAGGTGCTTTCTGTGCATAGTCACCCATCAACATTTTTGTCAACTCACAGAACACACTCTTTCCATTCATACCTGATCCATAACAGAAAAAAAGACATTGCTCTGATGTGTCACCGCTGAGGGAATAGCCAACACATCGTTGAACAAATCTGATTAGGTCTGAATTGCCATTGAAAATCTTGAGAAGGAAATCATTCCAGTGGGTTGCTTCTGCTGCTGGTTTGTAGGTAACATCAATATATTTTGTAATCAGGTCTTCCGGCATATGAGGAAATAAGACATCAAGGTTGAGGTCAAAAGTTCCGTTTTCCAGATTCAAAACAAACTGATTCTTGTCCAAGTCTGAAGCGTTAATTGCAACACTCCTATCAGTACGAACGAGTTTGAGCATACTGGAAATATGTTGATGACTTTCCGATTGAAGTGCGAACTTGACAAGTGCTTTTCTCTGGTTCTCATCTTGACAATTCTCTGCCTCGCCGTATATCCCACGTATTGTTTCTTTTGCACGCTCAAAGACCTCTCCTTTCTCATCCTGTTTCCAATACTTGCCGTTCCAAATTAGCCAACGTTCCCATTTACTAACGTACCGGAGTTTAGAAGAATGGAGTTGAACAAATCGCTCGGCGTTCCCAACCTCTGAAAGACTGAGTGTTTGATTCTGTGCCGTGTCTGAAAGTACCGGAGATTCTTCTACGTTCATCCGGCTTACCGAAATATCCGATGAATGTCTGAGCAGTGCTTTCGCTTTAGGTTTTAGATTTCCATTGAGCGGCTTTTGCCCATACAGTACGTCATCAAGAAGGGGTTGCAGGTCTGAATTCAACTTGAGGATTTCCGTTATCTGTACGGGTTTCCTCTTGTCAATAAATTCATCCTTAATTAACTGATAGATAATTTGGTAATCATGCGATTCAAATGCAGTAACATTAAATTCTTCCGGCAATTCTTGGTAAGCATTTTCACACATTATCAAGGTTGCAAGAACCTCGCACTCTCGTTCAATCCTACTCATAACTGCTCCTTTGACTTAGAGCGGGCTGGCACTGTACTGGTCAAATTCTAAGCATCAAGCACAGCGCACATTTCAGGTATCAACTGATGCCATTGAGGACACCGCCCTTGCTAATCTAAATTCCCGCTTTGTAAACTTTCGCAATTGTTCAATGGGAATTATCTTGAAAATTGCATTCTCTATACTCTTTACCAAACCCATTTCAATGACACACCGGCGCAAAGTGTTCGTTTCAAACTCATAACATATTACTTGCCCGTCGTAATCAACACATTGAAGCCAAAGGGTTGCCTTTGTTGAAATTACTCCGCTTGCCTCATCTAAACTCGGATTCCAATATTCGATTGCAAAATTTCCAGTACGGGCAGCAGAGTTGTCACACTTTACCTCGACGCTATATTTTCTTGACTGGGAACAAAAGTCATAATCACTAAATCTGCCAATAGACATGAATACGGGTTCATGCCATTCTCGCGAATATTTTTCCGCCAATGTCATTTCAAACATTTTCGCTTCGTGATATTTTGGAGATGGCTCGTTCATCGTAAAAACAAAAAAGCTTCACCGATGCCGCTGCTATGCCAGCACCAGTGAAGCCAAATCTTTTTGAGCAGTAACTTCTGCGATGTTTCTAAAACAGAAGCTACATCATAATATAATAATTCCGAGAGGATAAACAAGGAATTGAACCTTCGCAAATCCTTTACAGATAATAACTTAAAACTTAAAACAATTGATATTTTATTGCATCCGTCAAAATACATATTGCCAAGTAGTTCCACTTCTGTGCCATTCCGAAAAACACAAAAGCCCTTGTCATGCTTTAGGTTAGCACAACAAAGGCTTTTGCATTTACAGGAGATTGCGGAAAATCGTTTCCGCAAAATATTCTTTTAGATGATTCTATTTACACTTAGTAAATCCTTCACATATTTGTCGTCAAGCTTCCTACCATTAATTCCGTGCGGAAATTCCTTTTTTGCTTTACGACTCACATCTCTTAGATTAAATTTACCTTTTTTCTTTCCTGATTGAAAACGAATGCAACCGGACAGAACTTTTTTGAGTTTATCTTTTTCCCATTCGGATAGTCTGAAATCCGTGTGAGTTTTTATTCCGCGACTTTTTGAAAGATTCTTAAAGTACTTCGACATTTCACTCAACTTCAGACTATCGTTATGTTTTGAGAATAATGCCTCGACTACGGGGAGAACATCGCTAATTGCTTTTATACGATTTTGTCTATATGCTTCATCAATTTGCTTAAACACAGCTCTCTCTCCTCGGTTATAACAATTATAACACAAAATCCAGAAAGCACCAATCTCAATTGAAATTGTATCGCCTATGCCCTTTACTCTTTGTCGAGTTACTGAAATTGGAGTAGGGGGAACGGAATCTATGATTTCGATTTCACCACGTATTACCTTTCCCAGATAGTTGCCAAATTCTCTGAAGAATTTCAATGATAAATCAGGGGAGTCCACCTCAAAGTTAGCAGGAGTTGGTATATCATCATTAACCATTATCTTCTTCTCCATTAAATCTATTCTTGGAAAAAACTAACATCCCTGCCAATAAATTTATTTGAGCAATTTGGCAAATGTCTCCAGCACATAAATAATAATTGGGATAACTATAATCCAAGTTACTATGATAGCACACGCCTTAATTGTTTTCAGTGTGCTTAGAATCTGAACATCCATGGGTTCAACATGAACCGTTTTTGTTATAGCTGAAGCGGGCATGTGTTCATCAAAATTATATTGTTTTGATTTGTTCATATCCATAAATTTTTCAAGTGTTGGAGTCCATGAACATTGTGGACAAGTGTATTGTGGCGTACCCAATTCATAACCACATGCCTTACATCTGCGTAGATTCTTTCCATGAACATTTCGGGCATTCAGAAAAATCAAAAACAGCACTTTCATAACTACAATTAGGACATTTCATATATTAAATCCCTTCACAAATTATTATTAGAATTGGGAAATTCATCGCGCCAAAACAATTTCGTATGGACAGTAATTTGAGGTTACAACCCTTCCGCTCGATGCGTCGAAAACGATACAGAATATTCTTTTAATATAATAGTTGGTTCTGACTGTATCCGTTCTAACTATTCCCATTGTACTATCTATGGAAATCTTTATTTCGAGTTTGGTATTGGGTCTTTTGGCAACAACCAACCAGTCATAATCTTCTAATGTTACCTTCTTCCCGTTGCTATAATAATTTCTTACTTTTATCGGAACTTTGCCGGATATTTCTTTCTTCTTCAGCATGAAGCATTTTACTGTATCAGTCATATCGCTATAAGCCCATGTAACATACATCAGTTGTCCAGTTGTTTCGATGGTTGGAGTAACCCAATATTGAGTTAGGGAATCCTTCAGTGTTGTGTCCGGAAGGACAACATCCTTAAGTTCTTCAGCAGTCCAATCTTTTGGCTCTCTCAATTTAATCTGATTAACGCCTCGTGTGAGACTTGATGGTTTGCCAAAAATCTTCTCAACCTCATCGTAAGTCATCCCAACTGTAACTTGTTTTGGTTTTTCAGCAGTTGGTTTTGGGGCATCACAAGAGACAACCCAAAAAGTGACAAGTGTAAGAGAAAATAAAAATCGAAATTTCATGGAAAAAATCATAGCATTTCTGTCAAGGATAAATATCCAGAAAATGTCAAATCCTCAATGACTTGGTTTTAAAGTGATGTGCATATCTTCACCATTTCTGTGAACCTTTAAAATAGTCGTGGTATTCATGTCTATATCACTAATGTTAAAAAATGTTGAACCATTAAATTCCTCAATTTTATCTCCCATCCTTAATCCATCTTTATAACCAGAACTTGACTTGTCTATATCTGTTATCACTCCGTGTCCATCACATTTGATTCCAAGTATATCTGCATTACTTCGCGTGCCACTACCAGTACCATAAATGCCTACATAGGATGCTCTTGTTAAATTAAATTGTTTTTCCGTTCCATCTTGCATCACTGTTATTTTTACGTCTGTACCCCTTATTCCGAAAAGAAGTAATCTTGCATCTTCAGCGTTATTTACATATTGTCCATTGACATTTTTTAATATTGCTCCAGCCACAATTCCAGCCACTTGCGCGGGTGAATTATCTGCTACCCTAATTATTCGAACACCTGAGTCATTTTTACTTGATGAGAATTCTACTCCGATAGTCCCCGCTCTTTCAATTTCAAGGTTTAACCCTCACTTTCCGATGCCTTGAATACAATCATTTGTAGCATTTCCGATGCTGTTGCCATTCCTGCAACACCCTGACCCGTTGAACTACAAAAGGCAGTACTACCACTCGAATTGATGAAGTATTGGGAATAGGTAGCACAGCCCGTTATGGAAATAGCGATAACGAAAATTAATACAAATTGATATTTCATTGCACCCTCCATGTTAGAGAAGATAATTTATTTTTGAATGTAGTAATTTCTAATCTCTAATTCAATTGAACCGAAATCTTATTTACTGTGGCGTGTAACCCCTCCGGCTGTAAATGAGAATATACTTGAGTAACGGCAATATTGCTATGCCCTAAGAGTTTCTGCACTTCGTAGAGGGAAACACCATCCTGCACTAAGCCAACTTGCAAAAGTGTGCCGGAGACTGTGGAAATGGAGTTTATCATTCAAAGAAGCTCTACGAATGTAACCCTGAAATCTTTTCGATACGTTGTCTGGAGAAAGATATTTCCCCGAGAACGTAGTACCAACTCTGAACTCGTCTATCCTTCATCTCACAAAGAAGGGCATGTAACTGGTCATTCATTGGTATGGAACGGTTCTTTCTCGTTTTCGTTGTGAATGTCTCTGAATTTCTTACATGGATGACCCTTGAAACCAAATCAACATCACACCATTGAAGATTGAGCAATTCACCCAACCTCATGCCGGTATACAACGCCACAAAACAAACATTCTGAATGAATGTCATCAATTGCATCAGAAGTTTCCATCGACCTTGCGAGGTAAAGAGGTTGGAGTCCCTGCTTGGTCGCCACTTACGAAATAGATCTTGATATAATCCACCGTCGCCGTCCGAATGCGCTGCAAGATGAATATAGTATTCCGAGCAGTCCATCACTGCCTCCTCTCTCTGGGCAAGGAAGCCTCTATCGCGAACTCCTATCTTATCAGCTTTGGTCACCCACCACCCTGATAAACCCTTAAACGCACTGGCACCGAATGCCGTGTCTTGGGGTATGTATGCTCTTGAATATGTTGATAGCCAAAAAGAAATCAGAAAGCGATTTGAGGATTAGATGAGATTTGAGCTTCGTTCCCCCTCTTTGAACTCTCTTAGAAATTTTATCGCATACGGCTTGAGTGTGCTTCCGGTTGAGATTTTTTGCCGTTGACCTGCCTCATCAATGAACCAGAGAAGACCCCGTTGGAACGTTTGGAGAGAAACATAACAACCCCCTTCATTTCGGAGGCACGGAGTAACCAATTTTGTAACCACTTGAAGTGAAAATATTAGAAAGGCTTACAGAATGGAGCTGAAGGTCGGATTTGAACCGACGACCTGCGGTTTACGAAACCGCTGCTCTACCAGCTGAGCTACTTCAGCAATTTTTTAAGGAACGCTCGGCCTGTCGCCGTGAAAAGCAGTCGGGAAGATTTCACCGGTATCGATAGTTGAATTCTTCATCCACTCTTTTGCCGGCATCACCGTGCGTAATGTCCAATCCCGTGCAACATCCAGGGCCTGATCACTGCTGATCATTTCTATCGTTTCCCACGGACAATATTTCACGCACAGTTTGCAACCGATGCAGGCATCGAGATCGATTTCCACGAGCTTTTTATACACATCGTAATCCGGTCCGGCAACGACATACATGCAATCGACCGGGCAGACTTCCAGGCACACTTCACATCCGGTACATCCCGATTGATCGATGACTGCAAGTTCTCTGGGGCGCTTTTTTCTCGCCGGTGCCGCCGGCTTTACCGCAGCTTGTGCAATTGGTTGCGTTTCTGCCATGTATTCTTCCTTAGAACAATCTTTTGATGGTTTATAATAGGAAATTTTGGGAAGATATTCAAGTGAGAATTTTGTTTAGGCGGCGTCTCAATTTCAGACCTCACCTATAGGACTTGTCCAATAAGTTCTTAAACTGTCTTTGCGAGAAGCGGAGCGACGAAGTCACGAAGTGACCCCTTTGGGGCAATCTCACAATTCGATTATGAAAATGCACTTTCAGATTGCTTCGCTCCGCTCGCAATGACTTTTTGGACAGCCTCGTTGTGGCTACCTTCCAAGAAAAAAATCAAATCGTTATCGCGACTTCCACCTCTGTCACCGGAAAAGCAGTACGCAAATCGTCCGGCTTGATTTCGACGAGAAATCCTCGCTTGCCGCCGTTGATATAAATTTTGTCGAGCGCAAAAATCGATTTCTCGACAAACACAGGAATCGGAGTTCGCGTGCCGAACGGGCTCGTCCCTCCGAATTGATATCCGGTAAATCGTTGTGCCGTTGCAGCTTCGCAGAGTTGAACACTTTTCACATTCATGAAGCGGGCAAGATTTTTTGCCGATACTTCCCGGTCACCGTGCATCAATACAATCAGCGGTTTCCGTTCATCGGTTTGCATCACCAATGTTTTGACGATGCTATGTTCCGGAACATTCAGTTCTTTTGCAGAATGTGCCGTTCCGCCATGTTCTTCGTATCGATATAGACGTGGAACAAAGGAAATCTTCTTTTCGATCAGCATGCGCACACCGGGCGTCATCGGAATTTCCTGTTTCGACATTATCGACTTCCTTTTTTCTTCATATCATTGGGCCAACCGTATTTCCATAAATTTACCGTGCCGTTGATAAACACGATCCCCTCTTTACGTAAGAGTTTTCGTTGAGTGTCAGCATATCCGTCGAGATTCGAAATGGAAATTTTTCCCTGAGAATTGATAACACGATGCCACGGAACTTTGGAACCTCCCGGAAGATTATGCAACGCATACCCGACAAGCCGTGCGTGACCAAGAAGTCCGCACAGTGTCGCAATCTTCCCGTATGTCGATACTCTTCCTTTGGGGATTTTTCGAACAACATCCCAGATAAGAATATGCTTCTGTGCGGGAGTGCGTTGGATTTTCGGTTTCAATGAAAAATTCTTTGGAATCAACCGGAATTTTTAACCGAGTGTCACCGGCTCTGCAAACTTCGCCAATTCTTTTGCCGACGCTTTGTCCACATCCGCATGCAAGCTGTTGCCGTGAGCGTCCATTGTGACGATCGCAGGAAAATTTTTCACCTTGATATGCCACATCGCTTCCGGCGTGCCGAATTCCAGAAAATCAACGCCGGTAACTTCGGTGATGCATCTCGAATAATATTGCGCCGCACCGCCGATGGCGTTAAGATAGACCGCGCCGTTTTCTTTTAATGCCGCAAGCGTCTTCGCTCCCATTCCGCCTTTGCCGATAACTGCGCGGATGCCGAATTTCTTAATGATGTCCGCCTGATACGGCTCCTCCCGACTGCTCGTCGTCGGACCGGCGGCATTCATGAACCACTTGCCGTCTTTCTGCAACGCAACCGGACCGCAATGATAGAGCGCCGCGCCTTTCAGATCGACCGGAGAATCGTGCGTCAATAAATAATGATGCATCGCATCGCGACCGGTATGCATAACGCCGTTCAGCAGAACGACGTCACCGACTTTCAGACTGCGGATTTGTTCTTCGGATATCGGCGTCGTGAGCACAACTTCCCTGCCGGTCGTCGGAAGTCCCGATTCTTTCGCCATGTGTCTCGCCGGCGTATCGTCTTTATACAGCCATCGCTTGATTGCGCCGGTCGATGCATCGATAACCACCCCGAGCCGCCGGAATGCCCAGCAATCGTACGCAACCGTGACAAAATAACTCGCGGGCAAGCGGTTGTACACTCCGACTTTGCATCCGATCAGAGAAACTTTTCCGCCGAAGCCCATCGTCCCGATGCCGAGCTTGTTGGCGTTATCCATAATATAATTTTCAAGTTTCGCAAGCTCCGGATTCGGGTTGACGTCGTCCAGCGTGCGGAATAATTGCTGTTTGGCAAATGCATATCCCGTTGCGCGGTCGCCGCCGATTGCAACGCCGATTGCGCCGACACTGCATCCGTGTCCCTGCGCCTGATACACCGCGTGCATGATGCATTTCCGGACGCCGTCCAAATTTCGATCCGCACGACCGAGATTAGGGAGTTCAACCGGAACCGAGTATTGAATATTTTTATTTTCGCATCCGCCGCCTTTTAAGATCAGCTTCACTTCGATTTCGTTGTTCTCCCATTGTTCAAAATGAAGAACAGGCGTTCCCTCACCGAGATTGTTGCCGCTGTTTTTACCGGTCAATGAATCGACGGAATTCGGCCGAAGTTTTCCCTCCTTCGTTGCCTGCACGATCGCGTCCTGAATCTCTTTTTTCATGATGATTTGATTTGCACCGACCGGCGTTTTGATTTCAAACGTCGGCATGCCGGTATCCTGGCAAATCGGGACGGCAACGTCGCAAGCCATATCGACATTGACGGCGATCATCTGCAGTGCAAGCGACGATTGCGTGTTGGGAGTTTCGGTAGTCATCGCCCGTGCAAGTGCGCGGCGAACATCGGGCGGTAAATTCGAAGAAGTTTCAACGATGAGCTTGTAGATACTTTCTTTGAAGAGTTTCATAGAGGAGTTCCTTTTGAGAAATCGATGTTAATTGAAGATACCAAAAATCTGATAGGAAATCAATTAGTGAAAAAATGACTTTACAATTACAAGTGAAAAAACAGTATCTTGACTGGGAGGAAGTTCCACTTCCGACCAGATACCGGGCAAAAGGTCGGTAGTGGAACTACCTCCCAGCATGGTAGAGCTACCTCCCAGCTTGGATCCTATAAAAATACAAAAGGGTTTCCGTTTTCACAGAAACCCTTTTCAAATGACCTGAACAAGTGGTCGGTAGTAGAACTACCTCCCAGCTTGGAGGCAAATTTTTCAGATAAATAATGGAGCCAGAACGAGCGTGATGGTTGAAAGCAATTTAATCAGCACGTGCAGTGACGGACCTGCGGTATCCTTGAACGGATCGCCGACAGTGTCGCCGACAACTGCCGCTTTGTGCGGCTCGGAGCGTTTGCCGCCGTACGCGCCGGTCTCGATATATTTTTTCGCATTGTCCCACGCGCCGCCGCCGTTATTGAGGAACAGCGCCATCAGGATTCCGGTGATCGTGCCCGACATCAAAAATCCACCGATGACTTCGGCGCCGCTCGCGCCGGTTGGTAATTGTCCGCCGGCATAATAAATCCATTTGAAAATAACTCCCACGCCAACCGTCATGCCGACGACGAGCAAACCGGGAAGAACCATCTTCCGCAACGCGGCTTTTGTCGCGATATCGACACACTGTCCATAATCCGGCTTCGATGTGCCCAGCATAATTCCCGGATTGTTCTTAAACTGTTCACGAACATTGTTAATAATCGCATACGCCGCTTTACCGACAGCTTTGATTGCCAGCGATGAAAATATATAGACAAGAACCGAACCAAGCATCGCGCCGACAAATACTTCCGGCTTGTTGAGATTGATGACCGGCTGGAATGAAGGCATATAATTACGAACTTCATCCATGTAAGCGCCGAACAGCAAGAATGCCGCAAGCGCCGCAGATCCAACCGCATAACCTTTCGTCAATGCCTTGGTCGTGTTTCCGACGGAATCGAGACGATCGGTACGTTCGCGGATTTCTTCCGGCTGATGACTCATTTCGACGATGCCGCCCGCGTTATCCGTAATCGGTCCGAACGTATCCATGGCAAGAATATATGCCGCAGTGCCGAGCATGCCCATCGTTGCAACGGCAGTGCCGAACAATCCGCCGTCATTCATACCGGAATGCGAGCCGAGAAAATACGCGCTCACAATTGCCGCGCCGATGACGAGGATCGGGTAGCCGGTCGATTCCATGCCGACTGCGATGCCGGCAATGATGTTTGTCGCCGGTCCGGTTTGCGATGCTTCCGCAATCGATTTCACCGGCCGGTAGGTATATTCGGTATAATATTGCGTGATGTACACGAATGCGACGGATGTCAATACACCGATCACGCCGCAGATAAAGAAATTGAAATAATATTGCTCGCCGAGCAGCCATCGTGATGCGATAAAGAATCCGACCATAGCCAAAATAGCGGTAATAAAATAACCGCGGTTCAACGCTTTCATCGGATCTTCATTTTCTTTCGTCTTCACGGCAAGAATACCGACAATCGATGCGATAATACCGAATGCACGCGCAACAAGCGGGAATAAAATGACACCGAGCAATGCAAGTCCATTCGATTCAAAATACGCTGTGTTCGCACGATACAATCCGGCAGCAAGAATCATTGCACCGATATTTTCAGCGGCAGTGGATTCAAATAAATCCGCACCACGGCCTGCGCAATCGCCCACATTATCTCCAACAAGGTCGGCGATGACGGCAGGATTGCGCGGATCATCTTCCGGAATACCGGCTTCCACTTTACCGACAAGGTCGGCGCCGACGTCCGCGGCTTTCGTATAAATTCCACCGCCAAGCTGTGCAAACAACGCAACGAAGCTTGCACCGAAGCCATAGCCGACAATCAATAACGGAATTTTCGTAATATCATCCGTTACTCCAAGAGTTTTGACAAGAGCAAACAGTCCGGCAACGCCGAGCAAGCTCATCGCCACGACGAAAAATCCGGAAACAGCGCCGCCGCGAAGAGCGGTTTGTAACGCGCCGTTCATATCCTTTCGTGCAGCAGAAGCCGTGCGGATATTACTGCGGATGGCAACCCACATTCCCATATATCCGGCGGCAACGGAACATGCCGCGCCGAAAACGAATGACAGAGTTGTCCAGAGTGCAAGATCGGCTGTGCTGGCAGGATCATGCTCGTTATGAGCACGAACGAATGCATAGAGAATATAAATCAGGCACGCAAGAGCAACGGCGAGAAATGCAATAGTGCGATTTTGCCGTCGTAAAAATGCTTCGGCGCCTTGCTTGATGGCGTTGGAAATCTCCTGCATCTTTTCCGTACCTGTATCTCTGCGGAGGACATCACGAATCAGGTACACGGCGAACAAGAGACCGATAATACTGATCCCGAAAATGAGCGTCAATTCCATAGCGAAATTCTGTTCCTTTCGTTTTACCGATTGACTCGGTGTATAAAAATTCGCCCGTGTTTTTTTTACAACGGGCGAATGATTCAATAATTAATCAACAATTGTAGGTATCGTGCCGGAAACTGGCGTACCTATAGTTGGAAAGTGTTTTTAATGTAGTGAAAAAAAAAGTAAAAGTCGAGTCTTTTTTAATCAATTTTACCGGCGATACGACTTACTCACCGCATTTCACTCCTAAAGCATCCAAGCCGCTTTGGGCATCTTTTGCCTCCTTGGAATCGGGGCACTGTTGCAAAACTTTACAGTAATACCGCTTTGCTTCTTCTTTACTGCCGCTATTCTGGCTTGCCTGTGCAATCCATAACATGACCTGGCAATCTTTCGGAGTATACTGAAGAGCTTTTTTCAGATAGTCGACTGACGCAGCGAATGTTTTCTTTGCCTCCGGCAATTTTTCATCGCCCTCTTTTTGAAGTTGTGTTGCCTTGATCAGATAGCGAACACCGACCATGCGATACGATTCCACCATTTGACCATTATATTTCGACACATCGGCATTTTCCGATAATGCCGTGACCAGATCGATCACTTTCTTATAGGAATTCACTTCATCGTCGGTCATTTCCATCTGTCCGTAATCCTGCGCCAGCACCAGCCATGCCTGAACGTTATCAGGTCGATACTGAATACTTTTCTGAATGTGACCCTGGGCGTCCTTGAAGTTCTTCAACTGCATCAACGACATTGCCTCATTCAAATGCGACGCGAACTGATAGCCGGCAGATGTGTCGCAGGCGATTTTTTTGTCGAACATCCGGATCGCTTCCTGATATTTCTTCACCTTCATATATGTCGTTCCGAAATCATACGGAATATCGCACCGGGTAGAATCTTTCATGTATGCCCGCTGAAAAATTTCCAACGACTTATCGATCTTGTCGACCGCTTTCAGAGCTTTTGCATACCGGAGAAGATTGTCGACACCGAGCGTATCGATTTTCAATTTTTCATACTGTTGAACGGTTAACGAATCCAATTTCAGGATGCTGTACGCGTTGGCAAGCATCGATTGTACTTCCGTCTGTGATGCATCCTTTTGAGAAATTGCTTCGCCGACGGAAATAAACTTCTGATAGTTTCTGGTTTCGAATAAAGCTTTTGCGTAATTCAACTGGACACTCATCGAATCCGGTTCCAGGCGAATGAGATGTTCATACACCGGCACGGCGTTGACATACTTTCTCGCCCGCATGAAAATGTTTCCGATTTCCGTCAGCGCGGTCACGTTGTTCGAATCGATCGCGAGAACATTTTGAAATGCGGTGATCGCATCGTTATACTGATGAGAGCGGCGCTCGGCATCTCCCAATTTCAGAAATGTACTAAGATTTTTACCGTCAAGCAGAGTCGCTTTTTTATACTGTTCCGCTGCGGCAACGAATATTTTCTGTTTCGCGTAGACATCGCCGAGGAGCAGATAAAATTGCGCGTTCGCAGTATCGAGTTCGCGTCCCTGAACGAGCGCTGCGACTGCGGCATCGAGCGAATCTCCTTTGAGGCAGGCTGTTCCCAGCAAAATAAACGTTTGAGGATTTTTTGAATTCTTATCCACTGCTTCACGAAATGCAGCAATCGCTGCCGGGTAATCGCCTTTGTCTAATGCGGCTTTTCCCACGGTGATCGGATCGTCGGCATACGCCGCAGATGAAATAAGAAGAATAAGGACGATGAAAAAAGATGAAATAACGGTTCAGTTTCACTGTTGAGCACCTTTGTTTGTTAGTTGGACAAGTCGAATAGGCATCGTGGCGGGAACGAGTCCGCTATTCAATACAATTTTTTGTCCCGGAGCGCTGGTAATAAACGCCGTAAACCCCGTCGCAACACTATAACTATCCGCCTTGCTGTAAATATTCACTACCCTCGTGAGAGGATAAAATCCTTTGTACAGATATGCTTGCACCGGAGAAAAATATTCGCCCTTGATATCGAGTGAATCGGGAGCGAACGGATCCATCAACTGCAACACACGGACATTATCTTTTTTCTGATCGATCCAATCGATTCCCACCATGCCGATTGCATTCGGACGTCCGGAAACGAACTCCAGCATTTCGCGGGATGACCGGGTTTCTTTTGTCGGTCCGATAAATTTTTGACCGTGCAGAATTTTTTGTCCCACAACTTCACAGTTTGCATCGTTCGGGCTCGGAAGCGCAATTTCGATCGGATATGATTTTCCGCCGACATCTTTCCACTGCGTTACCTTCCCGGAATAAATACTGTCGAGTTCCGTCGTCCGGAGTTGTGTTACCGGATTCATTTCATTCACGATGATCGCTATACCGTCGATGGCGACTTTATATTCCGAAAAAACGAAATTGGTTCGTTTTGCCACCTGGCGTTCTTCATCATTCAGCGGTCGGGAAGAAATAATCATTTGTGTCGTATCGTTGAAAAAATGTGCGATCGCTTCGCGATCCGACATCACCGCGAGTTGAACATGAGCATCCGGATATAGATCCTGAAATTTCAGTTGCTCTTGTTCCATCAGCGGGGCAACCGATTCTGCAACGAGAACCGAAGCATTTCCCTTCGTCGGTGTTTCTTTTCGTTCTTCCATGCATCCGAAAAGAACAACCGAAAGGATACAGAAAACCGTAAACGTTCTACGCATCTTTATTGCGCTCCTGCCGTTGTTTCATCCAGATCATCACGACGCGATATGTTCCGTAGACAACCATCACAATACCGAGTACGACCCGATAATTTTCAGGCACGGACGAAGGAATCAACGACCCCGTGAGAATGATGATTCCCACAATCAATACCAGACCCGCTGTGATTGAACCGACAATGCGAAGTATAAGTTGTGCACTCATGATCAATCATTCGGATTGTTCGACATGAGTGCACAACATTCGACATACCTGCAGAAAATGTAGATTGTTTCATTCATCACCGATTTTCCTGCACCGTCAAATTCCTGGAAACAGAAAACTATTTGTTCAGCTTAAAATGAAACGGAACCATTGCCCAAACGGCAACCGGACCATTGTTCATCATTGCCGGTGTAAACACCCACTGCAATGCAGCTTTTATCGCGTTGTCGTTAAATCTATGGTTATAATATAAATTAAACATAATAAAATTTTACTTAAAAGTGATGAATTATTATTCATGCGGTTTGTTTTAAACATCTTTTTGCAATTATTAACTTCAATTCTAAGTTACCATCTGGTTCGGATAAAGGCACGTGCTGAGGAAGCAAGTGTGGATGGTCAAAAAATAATAGTTGCAAATCATGCAGTCTAACGGTGCCTTTAAACTGTATTTGTTAAAAGATTCAAGACAAAATTTCTAGCATTGAAGGCTGTTCATGTTTAATTGAGTGGTTTTTCGGTTTCTTAGTTCCATTGTTCTTCAAAAAGGAGCCTGGGTATGCGAAGCAATTATCAAGGCAAAATGAAAAGTCTCATCCTAGGGATGACGACTCTGCTGGCTACTCAATATTCCATGGCTGATAGTACATGGAAACCCGCAGCAGCTTTGATGACGTTGGATCAGGACGAGTGCATCCTGAAAAAGGTATCGTCGGATCGCGGTAGTGTCATCAAGGTGGACTATGCCGTCCCGGCGCCGAAATTTGAGCTGAATTTTGAACAAAGCTACCGTGGTGAGAACACTGAGCTTTGCAAACTTGGCAACGCCTGGATGTATGGAGAACCAGGGGAGCCATTTTTGCCTTACATTACAGCAAGAATAATCCTGCCATACGGCTGCACAGTCAAAACTATCCATGCAATTCCGACGGATTGCAGGCAAGTGGATGGACGTCACTTGCTTACTTATGGTGAAACACCAATTCCTATTTCCTCAGAAGTTGTTGAAAGGACGGCTGCAAAAGATGCCGTCTATGAATCTGCTGAAATCTATCCTCAAAAGACCGCAGAACTAGCTTGCATTAATAACCGTTGCGGTGTTTCCATTGCAACAATTTATGTGTATCCTGTGCAATATGTTCCTAAATATCAGAGTGTTACATATTGGAAGAGCTTCAGCCTCGAAATTGAAACCGAGTTGCAACAAAGCCCTGGTTCAAATGACCTTCGAATCAGGCTTGATCGTTTTGAGGGAAATGGCCTGACAGAGGAAAATCCGGAAACTCTTAATACGTATCCAGATAAAGTGATTCCAGACGATCCTAACTCTAGAGAATCCGCTGAAAGCTATTCCCTTTTGATTATCACAAGCAAGGCAATCATCAATGCCACAACTTCACCAAGTCTTAAGGATTTTGTGGAGCACAAAACGAAGATGGGCCAAACAGTTAAAGTAGAAGCGATAGAAGATATCTTGAAAAGTTATTCAGACCGTGAAGATACGGACAAACTCCGCAAATGTTTAAAAGATGCGTATAACAAATGGAACGTCAAGTACGTATTGTTAGGCGGTAAGCCGAAAATTATTCCCCTGAAAACCGTTAATTGTTCCAACGGCGGGCATTCTGATAATTTACCGACTGATCTACCCTATCAATGCCTTAGTAAGGACTCATGGAATAATGACTATGAAGGATCTGTATTTATTGGCAGAATCTCCGCTCAGGATGAGAAAGAATTCTCCAACCAGATCTACAAATCAATGGCCTACGAGACCATGCCCACCAGTGATCCGTATATGAAATCTGAAGTGGGTGCAAGCGAAAAACTGGATGCACAAACACAGGCCAAACCTTCAATTGATGCCATACAAAGAACCTACTCCAAGGATTGGAGTTGTGGTATTTTCTCGGAGGCCGATGGCACTTGGAAAAGCAAAGAAGGCATATTTGAGGTTACAAATATCAATAAATATAGCGTTATTGACCACTTCGGACATTGCAACACGAATATCCTCATGAAGGTCAAATCCACCAGAGATGCCTGGCAAAAATCCTGTCCTCTTAAAAATACGAAATTCTTCTTTGTAAAGTCACAGGGTTGCATTCCTGGTGCTTTTGACCGGGATTGTGCGGCTGAACATTGGACAGTTGTCAGCCGGACAGGCGCATGGGGTGCCGTTCTCAATTCACGTTATGGGTTTTATAACCCTGGAAATGCTACAGGAGGTTCCTCCCATCAAGTTCATCAGGCATTCGCTGATGCCATGTGGAGAAAAAACCTGAAGACAGTTAGTGAATGCAATGAGTATTCTCACAGGACGAATACCCGTAATCGCTGGGACATCCTTGAATCGAACTACTTTGGCGATCCAACTGTCGGAATTGGTAAGGTGGCTGCTAAATAACAACTTAACGTCGAATTATTACTGCTAAAAGTATCTTTTCCAATGGTGTGGCGAGGCCGAGGCAATGATTGCACTCAGCCTCGCCGCTGGTATAAGGCGTATTGTGTTGGGGAAAATTGCAGCGTGAAGTTGTATTTGGATCAACCTCAAACCACCTGATGGTTCAATAGACCACCTCTATATCTTTTCTATTGCTATATCCGAGGGTGATGTTTACGTTGGTGGCTGTATCTATTCCAAAATTCCTAATTAGTGACATGCCATTACAGTCGGGCAAGTCATTACAGTCGGACAAGTCATTACAGTCGGGCAAGTAGCAGCAGTTGGTGAAGTAGGATCACCCGGGCAAGCCAATGCAGTTGGACAAGTCATTACAGTTGGACAAGTCATTACAGTCGGGCAAGTTTCAACGGTGGGGCAAGTCCAGCTATCTCGGCCCTTACCTCCATTGACTTTGGAAAGCATATCTATGCTCAGATTGCGCAAGGTTTCCTTAACAAGTTGCAGTGTCATTGGTTTTTCTCCTAATTTCAGGATTTTTGGGCTGTACTCAGTTTGTTTAGTAGGTGTTTCTGACTGCCAATTAGAAAGAGCTGTTATAGGCCGGACATTGATAGCAGTTCCTCCTGGTCGGAGATGAAAGGTCGTTCGGCTAGGCCATAAACCCTTTACCGCGCATCTCATTTCTTCTTTTTGGGTGGTGTGTTAGAGCTGCTTTCTCTGCAGAGTCAAGCAATTTGCCGACATGCTCTAGCCCTTTGAACTCTTCACTGTGCACCACTGGCGGTTTGGCTCTTTTGGGTTTCTTGTTGTTTGACATACTTCCTCTTTTCAGGGCTCGTCTTATTCAAATACAGCCCTGTTCTCATCATGGGCGCAATTTGCTGAAATTCTAAAATTTCTTTGATTACCCGAATGGGGGAGAGGCGAGAGGGGGCGGAAAGTCCTGGACTTCAGGCCGGGGATGTAGAGCCCCCTTTC